>CBDDGP010000004.1:0-1527585 GCA_965227925.1 Wenzhouxiangellaceae bacterium | reverse complement strand
TCTCGTCGAGGTCCTCGTCCTCGTCGAGCCAGCGGCGCACCGGCGCATCGAGGCCGAAATCGCTTTCCAGCGTTTTCTCCAGCGCCTCCGGATCCCACTGTTCGTCGATCGAACCCGGCGGGATGTAGCGCGAGATGGTCTCGTCGAACACCTCGTCGCGCACGTCGGCGATGAAGTCGCCGATCTCGTCGGACTCCATCAATTCCTTGCGCTGGGCGTAGATCACGCGGCGCTGGTCGTTGGCTACGTCATCGAAGTCGAGCAGGTTCTTGCGCATGTCGAAGTTGTGCGCCTCGACCTTGCGCTGGGCGTTCTCGATCGCACGCGAGACCCAGGGATGCTCGATCGCCTCGCCGTCCTTCATGCCCAGCTTCTGCATCATGCCGCCGAGTCGATCGGACGCGAAGATGCGCATCAGGTTGTCCTGCAGCGAAAGGTAGAAGCGGCTCGAGCCGGGATCGCCCTGGCGGCCCGCAGCGGCCGCGGAGCTGGTTGTCGATCCGGCGCGAGTCGTGGCGCTCGGTGCCGATGATGTGCAGGCCGCCGGCCTCGAGCACCTCGTCATGGCGCTTCTTCCACTCGACCTTGATCGCGTCGGCCTTGTCCTTCGGCGCGTCCTCGCCCAGGTCGGCCAGCTCGGCGTCGAGGCTGCCGCCGAGCACGATGTCGGTGCCTCGTCCAGCCATGTTGGTCGCGATCGTCACGGCGCCGGGCCGGCCGGCCTGGGCGATGATGTGCGCTTCGCGCTCGTGCTGCTTGGCGTTGAGCACCTCATGAGCGATTTTCGCTTTCTTCAGCTCGCGCGAAAGGAGTTCCGAGGTTTCGATCGACGTCGTTCCGACCAGCACCGGCTGCCCGGCCCGGGTCCGCTCGACGATGTCCTCGATGATCGCCTGGTACTTTTCCTGTGGAGTCAGGAAGACCAGGTCGGCGCGGTCGTCGCGGATCATCGGCTTGTTGGTCGGGATGACCACAACTTCCAGCCCGTAGATGGTCTGGAACTCGTAGGCCTCCGTGTCGGCGGTGCCGGTCATGCCCGAGAGCTTGTCGTAGAGCCGGAAGTAGTTCTGGAACGTGATCGAGGCCAGCGTCTGGTTCTCGCGCTGGATCGGCACGCCTTCCTTGGCCTCGATCGCCTGGTGCAGGCCGTCGGACCAGCGCCGCCCGGGCATGGTCCGGCCGGTGAATTCGTCGACGATGACCACTTCGCCGTCGTTGACGATGTAATCGACATCGCGGTTGAACAGGTAATGCGCGCGCAGGCAAGCGTTGAGCGTATGGACCAGGGCGAGGTTGTTGGCGTCGTACAGGCTGTCGTCGGCTTCGAGCAGGCCGGCCTTCGTCAGCAGCTCTTCGACGTGCGCCATCCCGTCTTCGCTCAGGTGGACCTGTTTGGACTTCTCGTCCAGCGAGAAATCGCCGGGCCCGTCTTCCTCGTCCTGGCGCGCCAGTTCCGGCACGATGCGGTTGATCTTGACGTACAGCTCGGGTCCTTCGTCGGCCGGACCGGAAATGATCAGCGGGGTGCGCGCCTCGTCGATCAGGATCGAGTCGACCTCGTCGACGATCGCGTAGAACTGGGTGCGCTGGACCTTCTGCTCCTGCGAGAACGCCATGTTGTCGCGCAGGTAGTCGAAGCCGAATTCGTTGTTGGTGCCGTAGGTGATGTCGCAGGCGTAGGCGGCGCGCTTGGCCGCCGAGGTCATGCCGGGCACCGAGACGCCGACGTCCATCCCCAGGGCGCGATAAACGGGCCCCATCCATTCCGCGTCGCGGCGGGCGAGGTAGTCGTTGACCGTGACCACGTGCACGCCCTTGTCGGCCAGGGCATTGAGGTAGACCGGAAGCGTCGCGACCAGGGTCTTGCCCTCACCGGTCTTCATCTCGGCAATCTTGCCCTGGTGCAGCACCATGCCCCCGATCAACTGGGCATCGAAATGACGCATGCCGAGGGTGCGCAGCGCGGCTTCGCGCACGACGGCGAAGGCCTCGGGAAGCAGATGGTCGAGCGATTCGCCGTCGGGCGTGGCGCTGCTTGAACTCGTCGGTCTTGGCCTCGAGCTGCTCGTCGGTCAGCGCCTGGACCGTGGGTTCCAGTTCGTTGATCCGGACAACGTCCTTGTGCAGCTGTTTCAGCAGCCGGTCATTCCGGCTGCCGACGATCCTGGTGATCAATCGCTTGAGCATCGTGAATCCGTTGGGTTCGTGGTCGTTGGGGTCGCGATGGCCGGCTTGCGTCCGGGCAAGAGCGACTGGCAAATGACGTTGGGGCGGCCGGTGCAGCAGGCAAGCCTGAACGGAATCCGTTCGGCGGCAGGCCGGCACGACTTCGCACAATCCACCATTCTAGCCAATCGGGCCCGCGCGCACCGGCCCGGGGCCTACAATGACGGCCATGACGTCCCGCTCCCGTTCCGGCCCGCGCAACGTGCGAGACATCGCGCGCGGCGCCTCCGGCCTGCAGCAGGCGCTGCGCCGCGCCGAGACCTACCTGGCGCTGAACGCACGGATCGCGCCGGAGTTGCCCGAGGCGCTCCGAGCGCACCTGCGGGTCGCCTGCATCGAGGGCGAAACGCTGGTCCTGGCGGCCGGTTCCCCGGCCTGGGCGACGCAGGCCCGCATGCACCAGGCGCGACTGCTCTCCGCCGCGCAAGCGCTGTGGCCGGAGCGGCTTTCGAACGTGCGAGTGATGATCGCGCCGGGGCTGGAGTCGACCGCGGGCTGAGCCCGATCCCGTCGACGCTGCCCGCGGCCGGAGGGTCGCCTAGAGCGCCTGGGCCGGCTGCAGGTAGGAAATCGGCGCCCGCGCGGCGTCGTCGAAGGTCACCTCTTCCCATGCCGTTTCGTCGGCCAGCACCTTGCGCAGCAGCTGGTTGTTCAGCTCGTGGCCGGACTTGTAGCCGGTGAAGCGGCCCAGCGGACTGGCGCCGAGCAGGTAGAGATCGCCGATCGCATCGAGCACCTTGTGCTTGACGAACTCGTCCTCGTAGCGCAGGCCATCGGCATTGAGCACCCGGTAGTCGTCGACGACCACCGCATTGTCGAGGCTGCCGCCGAGCACGAGGTTGCGCTGGCGCAGATACTCGATGTCGCGCATGAAGCCGAAGGTCCGCGCGCGGGCCACTTCCTTGAGGTAGGAGGTGGTCGAGAAATCCATGTCCAGCTCGCAGTTGCGGTTGCGGAACACCGGGTGATCGAACTCGATCTCGAAGGCGACGGAGAAGCCGTCGTGCGGCTCGAACCGGACCCACTTGTCGCCGTCGGACAACTCGACCGTACGCTTGATCCGGATGAAGCGCTTGGGCGCGCCCTGCTCGGCGATCCCGGCGGACTGGATCAGGAACACGAAGGGGCCGGCGCTGCCGTCCATGATCGGAACCTCGGAGGCGGTCAGGTCGACGTACAGGTTGTCGATTCCCAGTCCGGCCAGCGCCGACATCAGGTGCTCGATGGTCGCGACGCGGATGCCGCTGTCGCCGACCAGCGTGGTCGACAGTGCGGTGTCCCCCACCTCGTGGGCTTCGGCCCGGATTTCGAACACCGGGTCGAGGTCGACGCGGCGGAAGACGATACCGGTATCGGCGGGGGCCGGGCGCAGGGTCATGATGACCTTTTCGCCGGAGTGCATGCCCACGCCGGTGGCGCGGATGACGTTGTTGAGGGTTCGCTGGTGGATCAAGGCTCGTTCTTCATGCCGGAAAACCCTTGGATACTAGCACAGGGGGCCGGTTCCCTCGGCGATTTCGACACATTTCTGCAACATCTGTGGTGAGCCTGCAACAGGCCGGGCGGCGCGTGCGCGGGCGACCCGGCGAGTGGTCGCCCGCGTCCGCACCGGCCCCGACCTGCTGGCGTCAGTCGGCCTGGTTGCGCAGGAAGGCCGGGATGTCGAGGTACTCGAACTCCTTCTGCTCGGCTTCGTTGCGCGCACCGGAGTCGGCCCGGCCGCCTCGGCCGCCGCCGAGCGAGCGCTGGGGCTGCGGCTCGTCGTCCTCGTCGTCGCTGAACACCGGTCGATCGTCGGTGCCCGTTCGTACGAGCTTCATCGGCTTCTCGCGTTCGACCCGCTTCTGGCCGAGCCCGGTGGCCACGACGGTGACCCGGATCTCATCGTTCATGTCCGGATCGATCACCGTGCCCATGACCACCGTGGCGTCTTCGCTGGCCAGGTCGGCGATGGTCGTGCCGACTTCCTCGAACTCGCGCATCGACAGGTTCATGCCGGCCGTGACGTTGACCAGGATGCCGCAGGCGCCGGACAGGTTGATGTCCTCGAGCAGCGGCGATCCGATCGCGGACTGGGCCGCCATCAGCGCGCGGTCCTGTCCGGTCGCGCTGCCGGAGCCCATCATCGCCATGCCCATCTCCGACATCACGGTGCGAACGTCGGCGAAGTCGACGTTGATCAGGCCCGGACGGGTGATCAGCTCGGCGATGCCCTGGACCGCGCCGGACAGCACCTGGTTGGCGGCCTTGAAGGCATTGAGCAGGGTAATGTCGGGACCGAGCACGCTGAGCAGTTTGGAGTTCGGGATGGTGATCAGCGAATCGACGTGGTGGCCGAGCTCGTCGATGCCCTGCTGGGCGACCGCCAGCCGGCGCTGCCCCTCGAAGGGAAACGGCTTGGTGACGACCGCGACCGTCAGGATGCCCATTTCCTTGGCGGTCTGGGCGATCACCGGCGCAGCGCCGGTGCCGGTTCCGCCGCCCATGCCAGCGGTGATGAACACCATGTCGGACCCCTCGAGCAGTTCGGCGACCCGGTCGCGGTCCTCGAGCGCGGCCTGGCGGCCGACCTCGGGGTTGGCGCCGGCGCCGAGGCCCTTGGTCACGCTCGAGCCGATCTGCAGGGTGGTCTTGCCGGCAAAGCTCTTCAGCGCCTGGGCGTCGGTGTTGACCGACACGAACTCGACGCCTTCGATGCTCGCTTCGACCATCTGATTGACGGCGTTGCCGCCGCCTCCGCCGATGCCGAGGACCTTGATGGTCGCGCTCGGGGTGTAATTCTCGATCAATTCAAAAGCCATGATGGTTCTCCTTTGCTCGCCGTTGAGAAATGCGTCAAACCCGGAATGGACCCGGCGCGCACCTTCTTGATGGGTGCTTGGCGCCGAGCCCGGGCTTGCCCGCAAGTCGAATGAAAGATGAGTTGATGGTGCGTGGCATCCATGGTCAGAACTCGCCCTGGAACCACTGCTTGAATCGTGAAACCAGCCCGCCGGACGACCCGCGTCCGAGCCCGCCGGCCCGCGGCCGGTCCAGCCGGCTGCCTCTGAGCAGCAGACCGACGCCGGTCGCGTGGATCGGGTTGTTGACGACCTCGGACAGGCCGCGCACGTGCTGTGGCGCGCCGAGCCGCACCGGCATGTGCATGATTTCCTCGGCCAGCTCGACCACGCCTTCCATGCGCGCGCCGCCGCCGGTCAGGACCAGGCCGGCCGGCACCAGGTTCTCGCAACCGGACTGGCGCAGCTGTTTCTGGACGTGATGGAACAGTTCGCGATAGCGCGCCTCGACGACCTGGGCCAGGGTCTGGCGCTCCAGCCGCCGGGGCGGCCGGTCGCCGACCGAGGGCACCTGCAGCGTTTCATCGCTGGAGGCCAGCTGTTCGAGCGCGCAGGCGTACTTGATCTTGATCTCCTCGGCATGCAGCGTCGGCGTGCGCAGCGCGACGGCGATGTCGGAGGTCACGAGGTCGCCGGCAATCGGAATGCAGGCCGTGTGCTGGATCGCGCCCTCGGCGAACACCGCGATGTCGGTGGTGCCGGCGCCGATGTCGATCAGGCCGATGCCGAGCTCCTTCTCGTCCTCGCTGAGCACCGACTCGGCGGACGCCAGCGAGTGCAGGATCAGGTCGTCGACCTGCAGGCCACAGCGGGCCACGCACTTGGTCACGTTCTGGACCGCACTGTTGGCCGCGGTCACCAGGTGCACCTGGACCTCCAGCCGCACGCCGGACATGCCGACCGGCTGGCGGATGCCGTCGGTGGAGTCGATCACGTAGCCCTTGGGCAGCACGTGCAGGATGCGCTGATCGGCCGGGATGGCGACCGCACGGGCCGATTCGAGCACCCGCTCGACGTCCGAGTCGGTGACCTCCGTATCGCGGATCGCGACCGCGCCGCTCGACTGGCGCGAAGAGACGTGCGTGCCGGCGATGCCGGCGAACACCGAATGGATCTCGCAGTCGGCCATCAGCTCGGCTTCTTCGACCGCTCGCTGGATCGACTGCTCGGTGGATTCGATGTCGACCACCATGCCGCGCTTGAGTCCGCGCGAGGCGTGCGAACCGAGGCCGATGACCTCTACGCCGCCGTCGGGCTGGATCTCGCCGACGATGGCGACGATCTTGCTGGTGCCGATGTCGAGCCCGACCACCAGCGACTTGTCGGGTTTCCTAGCCATGATTACCGTCCGTTGCTGAATCTCTTGCAGGGTCGATGGAGTGCAACGCGTCGCCGCGCGCCGCGAGTTCGTTGTCTGCCTCACCGGGTCCGGTCGCGTCCGCCGTTCCGATCGCCAGGCCATTCGGATAGCGCAGGTCGACGCGCCGGATGCCCTCGACCCGGGACAGCCGGGCCTGGACATCGAGAAAGCGTTCCAGCCGCTGTTCGATCTCTTCGCGGCCGAGCAGCAGGTTCCAGCCGGATTCCAGCGTGACCGTCCACGCGCCGCGCGGATCGAGCGTGACCACCGCGGCCTCGACGCCGTTCGGTCGCAGCCTTCCGGCGAGCGCCTGCCAGGTGGCGAACACGTCGGCCTGTCGGCCGTCCGGGCCGCGCAGCTGGACCAGGCCCTGCATGCCGGCCGTGCCGGCCACGTCGAACACGTCGCCGCGGCGGCTGACCAGCGCGTGGTCGTTCCAGCGAGCGACCGGCTGGTGCTCGATGACCGAGATCGTCAGCGCATCCGGCCACTGGCGGCTGACCGCAGCGAAGGCGACCCAGGGCAAGGCCTCGACCGCGACCCGGGCCCGTTCGACGTTGACCACGAAGAAGCCTCGGCGCGCCTCGGCGGCCACCGCCGCGCGCACCTGCGCCGAGGTCGTGCGCTCGAGCTGGCCCTCGACCTCCAGCCACCGGATCGGCCAGCGCTCCGGGTCCTGCCAGCCGCCGAAGGCCCAGACCGCAGCAGCCAGCACGGCCAGCGCCGCCGGCGTCATCAGCATCCATGCCGCGCGGTTCATGCAGCCTCCCCGGCGGCGGTGGCCAGTACTGCGGCGACCAGTGCGTCGAAGTCCAGGCCGGCGGCGTTCGCGGCCATCGGCACCAGCGAGTGGTCGGTCATCCCGGGCACGGTGTTCGCCTCGAGCAACCAGGGGCTGCCATCGCCGTCGAGCAGGAAGTCGACCCGGCCCCAACCGCGGCCGCCCAGAGCGTCGAAGGCGCGTCGAGCAAGCCCGGCAAGCCGCGCTTCCTCGGCCGCGGGCAACCCGCACGGGCAGTGGTACCGGGTGTCATTGGCCGCGTACTTGGCCTGGTAGTCGTAGAAGGCGCGCGGCGTCTCGATGCGGATCAGCGGCAGCGTCCGGTCGCCCAGGATCGCAGCGGTGTATTCCGGGCCGTCGACCAGGCGTTCGACCAGCGAGCGATCGTCGTGCTGCAGTGCATCGGCGATCGCCGGAGCCAGCGCCGCCGGCGCCTCGACCCGACCCATGCCGACACTGGATCCCTCGCGCGCCGGCTTGACGAACAGCGGAACGGACAGTGCATCGGCAATCGCGTCCGCGTCGTCGGGCGACGTGGCAACCCGCCAGTCCGGCGTCGGCAGTCCGATCGCCCGCCAGACCCGCTTGGTCTGCAGCTTGTCCATCGCCAGCGCGGAGGCCAGTACGCCCGAGCCCGTCGCCGGAACGCCCAGCGCCGAGAGCACGCCCTGCAGGCAGCCGTCTTCTCCCCCCCGCCCGTGCAACACGTTGAACACGCAATCGATCCGCCCCGCAGCAGCGGCGTCGAGCACCGCCCGCACGCCATCGAGCTCGATGAACTCGACCCCGAGACGGCCCAGTGCGGCAGCCACGGCTCGCCCACTGTTCAGCGACACGTCGCGCTCCGCGCTGTCGCCGCCGAAGGCCAGGCCCACGGTCCCGTAGCGCGTGGCGTCGAAGGCGTGATCACGTCCGGTCATGCGGCCTCCGTCTCGAGCATGGCCGGCAGTCGACCGATGTCACCGGCGCCCATGACCAGCAGCAGGTCATCGTCCCGGATCCGTTCGTCGAGCACGCCGGGCAGGTCGTCGACCGATCCGGCGCGGGTCACGCGGGCCGGTCCGCGGGGTTCGATCGCCTCGGCCAGCGCGTCGCTGGTGATGCCCGCGATCGGCGCCTCGCCGGCCGGATAGATGTCGGTCAGGATCACCTCGTCGACCGCGGCCAGCACTCGCGCGAAGGCGTCGAACTGGTCCCGGGTCCGGGTATAGCGGTGCGGCTGGAACACCAGCACCAGCCTGCGATCGGGCCATCCGGAACGCGCCGCCTGCAGCACGGCGTCGAGTTCGGTCGGGTGATGGCCATAGTCCTCGAACACCAGTGCGCGCCCTTGTGCGAAGCGGCATTCGCCGACCTGGGCGAAGCGGCGACCGATGCCGGAGAAGCCTTCCAGACCCTGCCCGATCGCCTCGCTCGACGCACCGATCTCCCAGGCCACCGCGGCCGCGCCGAGCGCATTGAGTACGTTGTGCCGGCCCGGCTGGCACAGGGTGGTGGCCAGCGGCGTTTGCCGATCGGGCAGGTGCAGGTCGAAGCGCATCCGCCGGCCCTCCTGGCGGATGCCGGTGGCTCGGACATCGGCATCCTTGTGCACGCCATAGGTCAGCACGGTCCGGCCGACCTCGGGGACCAGTTCGGCGACGTGGGGGTCGTCGATGCACAACACCGCTACGCCGAAGAACGGCAGGTGGTGGAGGAACTCCAGGAACGCACCCTGGAGGCGGTCGAAGCTGCCCTGGTAGGCATCGAGATGATCACGGTCGATGTTGGTCACCACCGAGATCACCGGCTGCAGCAGCAGGAAGGAGGCATCGGACTCGTCGGCCTCGGCGACCAGGTACCGGCCCTGGCCCAGACGGGCATTGGATCCGAACGCGTTGACCACGCCGCCGATCACGAAGGTCGGGTCCATCTCGGCGGCCGCCAGCAGCTCGGCCACCAGCGATGTCGTGGTCGTCTTGCCGTGGGTCCCGGCCACGGCGATTCCCTGGCGGAAGCGCATCAGTTCACCGAGCATCTCGGCGCGCGGCACGACCGGAATCCGGGCGGCGCGCGCGGCTTCGAGCTCGGGATTGTCCTCGGCGATCGCGCTGGAGCAGACCACCACGTCGGCGCCGGTGACCGCCGCCGCGTCATGGCCGATGCGCACGTCGATCCCGCCCGCGCGCAGCTGGCGTACGGCGGCGGATTCGGTCAGGTCGCTACCGCTGACCTCGAAGCCGAGGTTGGCCAGCACTTCGGCAATGCCGCTCATGCCCACGCCGCCGATGCCGACGAAGTGGATGCGGCGCACTCGATGCATCAGGCTGGGTGCCGGGCGCGAATCCGCGCTCGGGCCCGAGGTCAGGCCGGGGGTCATGCCATCACCTCCCGACACGCATCGGCAACCCGGCGCGCAGCCGCTGGCCGGGCCAGGGCGCGCGCTCGACGAGCCATCGATTCGGTCAGTTCGCGCCCCACCCCTGCGACGTGGTCGGCCAGCCGCTCGGGCGTGAAGTCGTCCTGCGGCATCAGCCAGGCCGCCCCGGCGTCGGCCAGGTATCGCCCGTTGCCGGTCTGGTGGTCGTCGACCGCGGCCGGAAACGGCACCAGAACGGCCGGTACGCCGGCGGCGGCGAGCTCGGCGACGGTCAGTGCGCCGGACCGGCAGATCGCAAAATCGGCCCAGGCCCAGGCTGCCGCCATGTCGTCGATGAACTCGACGATCTCCGCATCGACGCCGGCCTTGGAGTAGTTGTTCTCGGCCGACTGCAGTTGTCGCCCGGCCTGGTGCCGGGTCACGGGGCGTTGTTCGGACGGCAGCCGGGCCAGGGCCTCGGGCACCACCTGGTTGAACACTTGTGCACCCTGGCTGCCTCCGATGACCAGCAGGCGCAGGGGTCCGGTCCGGCCGGCCAGGCGCGGCGCCGGCTCGGGCAGTGATTCGATGTCGTTGCGGACCGGGTTGCCGGTCACCCGGGCATTCTTCAGCACGTCGGGAAAACCGGTGCAGACGATCTTCGCGAACGGAGCGAGCCATCGATTGGTCAGGCCTGCGACGCTGTTCTGTTCGTGGATGACCAGAGGGATCGACAACCAACGCGAGGCCAGCCCGGCCGGTCCGGCCGCGTAGCCGCCCATGCTCAGGGTGCAGTCCGGGCGCGTTCGCTTCAGGATGGTCCGGGCCTGCCAGATGGCTCTCAGCAGCCGGAACGGTGCGGTCAGCCAGCCGAGCGCGCCGCGACCGCGCAGCCCGGTGATCCGGACCCGGTCGAGCTCGATGCCCGCGGCCGGGACCAGCCGGTTCTCGAGACCGTGCGGCGTGCCCAGCCAGCGCACGTCGACGCCGTCGGCGCGCAGGGCCTCGGCCACGGCCAGGCCGGGGAAGATGTGACCGCCCGTCCCGCCAGCCAGGATCGTGACCCTCATGACGCCCACTCCTGCCGGCGGCGCGGCCGGGCCAGTTCGGCGCGTCCGAGTTCGCGGCCGATCCGGATCACCAGGCCGAGCGCGGCCAGGGTCATCATCAGGCTCGACCCGCCGGCGGAGACCAGCGGCAGCGTCAGACCCTTGG
Organism: Wenzhouxiangellaceae bacterium; assembly: GCA_965227925.1. Lineage (GTDB taxonomy): Bacteria > Pseudomonadota > Gammaproteobacteria > Xanthomonadales > Wenzhouxiangellaceae. The sequence continues at coordinate 1,516,825 of CBDDGP010000004.1, read as the reverse complement.
TCGGCAGCACGCCGAGGTTAACGCCGATGCTGACCAGCGCCTGCAGGCCGATCCACAGGCCCACGCCGAACGCGACGAAGGCCGCGAACGGCCGCTCGGCGCGCTGCGCGGCCAGGCCGATGCGGAAGATCCGGAAGACCAGCACGGCGAACAGCGCGAGCACGAACAGGATGCCGACCAGGCCGAGCTCCTCGGCCAGGATGGCGAAGATGAAATCGGTGTGGGCCTCGGGCAGGTAGAACAGCTTCTGAACGCTGGAGCCGAGGCCGACACCGGTGACCTGGCCTCGACCGACCGCGATCAGCGCCTGGACCAGCTGGAAGCCGGCGTTGTAGGGGTCGGAGAACGGGTCGCCGAGGATCGCAATGCGGCGCAGCCGGTACGGCTCCATCGCCGCGAAGGTGACCAGCGGAATCGCGCTCATGCCGAGCAGCGCGAGATACTTCCAGGCGGCGCCGGCCAGCCAGACCATGCCGCCGATGATCGCCATCAGCACGACGGCCGAGCCCATATCGGGCTGCTGCAACAGGACGGCAGCGATCAGTGCGCCGACCATCAGGGGTTTCAGGGTCTCGGTGAAGCCCGACTGGCCCAGCGCCGGCCGCGCGGCGAGGTAGCCGGCAACGTAGACGATCATCAACAGCTTGACCGCCTCGACCGCCTGGAACCGGGTCACGCCGAGGTTGATCCAGCGCTGGGCCCCGTTGACCGTGTGGCCGAGGCCGGGGACGAACACCAGCAGCAGCAGGATCAGCGACGCGACCAGGCACAGCCGTCCGCTCTTCTCCAGCCAGCGCGTATCGACCAGCTGGAAGCCGCCGGCGAGAAGCAGGCCGAGCACGACGAAGATCACGTGCTTGCTCAGGAAATGCCACTCGCCGACCGCGTACTTCTCGGCCACCGCGACCGAGGTCGACGCGACCATGACGATGCCGACACCGAGCAGCGCGAGGGCGGCCAGCATCAGCGGGCCGTCGATCTCGACCGACCGGCTGGGATCGCCATGGCGTCGGGCCTGTCTGCGCACGGCACCCATCAGCGCACCTTCAGCGTGGCCAGGCCGACCAGCACCAGAACGACCGCGACGATCCAGAACCGCACGATGACCTTCGGTTCCGGCCAGCCCTTGAGCTCGAAATGGTGATGGATCGGCGCCATCCGGAAGATGCGCTTGCCGGTCAGCTTGTACGACGCGACCTGCAGGATCACCGAGACGGTTTCGATGACGAAGATTCCGGCCATCAGCATGAACACCAGTTCCTGCCTGACGATCACGGCGACCACGCCCAGCGCGGCACCGACCGCCAGCGCGCCGACGTCGCCCATGAACACCTGGGCCGGATAGGTGTTGAACCACAGGAAGCCGAGCCCGGCACCGGCCATCGCGCTGCAGAAGATCGCCACTTCGCCGGCGCCCGGCATGAACGGGAAGCCCAGGTAGTCGGCGAAGATCGCGTTGCCGACCGCGTAGGCGAAGATGCCCAGGCCGATCGCCACCATCACCGCCGGCACGATCGCCAGGCCGTCGAGCCCGTCGGTCAGGTTGACCGCGTTGGACGATCCAACGATGACGAAGTAGGTCAGGACCACGAAGCCGGCGCCCATCGGTACCGCAACGTCCTTGAAGAACGGCACCAGCAGCTCGGTCGCGCCGGGCACGTCGGCGGTCTGGTAGAGGAAGATCGCGGCGACCAGGGCGGCCAGCGACTGCAGCGTGTACTTGGCGGCCGCGGAGATGCCGCGTGAGTCGTTGTACTTCAGCTTGCGCCAGTCGTCGATGAAGCCGATCGCGCCGAACGCGGCGGTGGTGAACAGCACCGTCCACACGTAGCGGTTGGCGAGGTCGGCCCACAGCAACGTCGCGACCACGATCGAGATCAGGATCAGCGCCCCGCCCATGGTCGGCGTGCCGGCCTTGTCGAAATGGGTCTGCGGCCCGACCTCGCGGATCGGCTGGCCGATCTTGCGCGAGACCAGGTACCGGATGAACACCGGTCCGACCAGCAGCGAGACCGCCAGCGCGGTCAGCGCGGCCATGATGGTGCGGAACGTGATGAACCCGAACAGCGCAACGTCGAGCGCCAGCCAGTCCTCGAGCAGCCAGATCAGCATGCCTCGGCCTCCCCGGCGCCCAGGCGCTCGATCACCGCTTCCATGTGGGCCGACCGCGAGCCCTTGACCAGGCAGACCACGCCGGCGTGCAGGTCGGCGTGCAGCGTTTCGGCCAGCGCGATCGGCGAATCGAAGCTCCTGCCTTCACGGCCGAAGGCTTCGGCGGCCTGCGCCGCGTCGTCGCCAGTGGCATAGAGACGGCTGACACCGAACTCGGCCGCCGCGCGGCCCACTTCACGGTGCAGCTTCGCGCTCTCCTGGCCAAGCTCGGCCATGTTGCCGAGCACCAGCCAGCGCTCGCCGTCGTGTTCGGCGAGGACCGCCAGCGCGGCGTACAGCGACGCGGGATTGGCGTTGTAGGTGTCGTCGATCAGGGTCCAGTCGCCGGTCATCGCGCGGACCTGCAGCCGGCCCGGCACGCCGTGCGCGGCCGCCAGCCCGGCCTCGATATCAGCCGGCGCGACGTCCAGCGCCAGCGCGGCAGCGGCGGCAGTGGCCGCATTGGCCCGGTTGTGGGCGCCGGGCAGCGCCAGGTGCAGAGCGATCGCCCCGTTCGGGGTTTCCAGCCGGGGCGCGGTCTGCTCGTCGACCAGCCGCACGTCGGCTTCAGCGTGGCGGCCGAAGGTCAGGCAGCGCGCATCGCCGGCCCGGTCGCGCCACTCGTCACAGTAGCGATCGTCGCGATTCACGATGACCGTACCCGCGTTCCCCATGGCTGCACCGACGGCCTCGAACAGTTCGCCCTTGCAGCGGGCGACGCCTTCCACGCTGCCGAGCCGCTCCAGGTGCGCCGGGCCGGCGTTGGTCACGATGCCGATCTCGGGACGGGCGAGCCCGGCCAGATAGGCGATATCGCCCGGCTGACCGCAGCCCATTTCGACCACTGCGTAGCGTTGCGTGCCGTCCAGGCGCGCCAGGGTCAGCGGCACGCCCAACTCGTTGTTCAGGTTGCCCTCGGTGGCCAGCGTCGGACCGAGGCGGCGCAGGATGCCGGACAGCATGTTCTTGACCGTGGTCTTGCCGTTGCTGCCGGTCACGCCGATCACCCGAACGTCCAGCGACGCGCGCCAGGCGGCGGCCAGCTGGCCGAACGCACGCTCGACGTTCTCGACCACCAACTGCGGCAGGGGCGACTCGACCGCCCGCTGGACCAGCGCAGCCGCTGCGCCGGACTCGGCGGCGGCCTCAATGTAGTCATGACCGTCAACGCGGGCCCCGGGCAGCGCGCAGAACAACTGGCCGGCGCGGATCCGACGCGAATCGATGGCGACGCCTTCGAACGCGGTCTCGCCGTCGCCGACCACGCGTCCGCCGGTGCATTCCGCCGCTTGCCGGAGGGTGAATCGGATCATGCGGCATCCTCCAGCGCGGCCTGGACCGCGTCGAAGTCGGAAAACGGACGCACCGTATCGCCGACGACCTGCTCGCGCTCGTGGCCCTTGCCGGCGACCAGCACCACGTCGTCGCCACCGGCGTCGCGAATCGCCAGGCGGATCGCGGCCGCCCGGTCGCGCATCACGCGGGTGCGATCGGGGCGCGCCATCCCGGCCTGGATCTCGCGCACGATCGCCAGGCCATTCTCGTGGCGAGGGTTGTCGTCCGTGAGCACCACCGCATCGGCCAGGCCTTCGGCAATCCGGCCCATCTCCGGTCGCTTGGCGCGATCCCGATCGCCGCCGCATCCGAACACGCAGATCACCCGTCCGGGCACCAGCGGCCGCAGCGCATTGAGCGCATTCTCGAGAGCATCGGGGGTGTGTGCGTAGTCGATGATCACTCGCTTGCCGTGCGCTTCGACCCGGTTCATCCGGCCCGGCACCGGGTCCAGGCCGCGAATGCGTTCGGCGATCGCGTCGGCGTCGAGGCCGCGCTCGGCCAGTTCGCCGGCAACCACCATCAGGTTCAGTACGTTGACCCGCCCGATCAGCCGGCTCGACGCCTCGACAGCTCCGATCGGCAGGTGCAGCGTCAACGCCAGCCCGTCGAGGTCGGCACGCCGGATCTCGGCGGTCACGTCGGCCCCGCGCGACGGGTCCAGCGCGTAGGTGCGCAGCCCCTTGTTGCCGCGAAGACCGGAGGCCATCGCACGACCGAACGGATCGTCCAGGTTGATCCACTGCCGGCGGCTGGCGTAGTCGCGGAACAGGCGCGCCTTGGCCGCTCCGTAGGCTTCGAAACTGCCGTGGTAGTCGAGGTGGTCGTGGCCGAGGTTGGTGAACGCCACGGCACCGAACGTCAGACCCGCCAGGCGACCCTGGTCCAGCGCGTGCGAGGACGCCTCGATGGCGACCCGCTCGATGCCCGTCCCCGCCAGCCGGGCCAGTTCGGCGTAGACCGCGAACAGGTCCGGCGTGGTGTGGGTGGCCGGCACCAGGTCACCGGGTCGGCCATTGCCCAGGGTGCCGATCATCGCGCCGTCGAAGGCCTGCGCCATCAGCCAGGCGATCGAACTCTTGCCGTTGGTTCCGGTGACCGCGAACAGGTCCAGGCCGGCGACCGTTTCACCGTGGAAGCGGCGGACCAGGTCGACCGTCCGAGATGCCAGGCCGCGCACCGCGACATAGCGATCGGCATCACGACCGCGCGTCGGCTCGTTGTTCCCTCCAGCTGTAGCATCCGGTAGCGCATCGTCGGCGTCGTACAGGACGACGCTGGCACCGCCATCGAGCGCCTGCTCGGCGTAGGCCATTCCGTGCGTGGTTGCGCCCTGCAGCGCGACGAAGGCATCGCCGGCGCGGACTGCGCGACTGTCCTGCGTCAGGCCGCCAACCATCAGCGACGGCAGCGGCTCCGACGACGTCGTCCAGCCGCGGAGTAGCGTGGCCAGGGCGATCATTCGCCGTCTCCGGCCTGCGCGATCAGCGTGCGCACATCGTCGGGAGGCACGTCCATCAGTCGCAGCGCGTCGGCCATCACCTGGCCGAACAGCGGTCCGGCCACGGCGCCGCCGTAATACTCGTCGCCGCGCGGATCGTGGATGACCACCACCGTCGCCAGGCGCGGCCGGGAGACCGGCGCGAAGCCGGCGATGCTGGACACGTAGCGATCGCCGTAGCCGCCGACCCCGACCTTGCGCGACGTCCCGGTCTTGGCCGCCACCCGGTAGCCCGGAACGCTCGCGCGGGTCGCCGTGCCACCCGGCAACGTCACCGTTTCGAGCATGTCGCGCAATTGCGAGGACAGCGACGGATCCATCACCGTCTGGACCGGGTTGTCGGAGCCGAGAACGAAGCTGGGCTGGCGCAGCCGCCCGTCGTCGGCGATCGCGGCGGTCGCCCGGACCAGCTGCAGCGGCGTGACCGACAGCCCGTAGCCGTAGGACAGCGTCGCCTGTTCCAGCTTGCGCCAGCGCTCGTAGTCGCGCAGCACGCCGGCCGATTCGCCGGGGAAACCGGTGCCCGTCACCGCGCCGAAGCCCAGCCGCGAATACATGCTCCACAGGTGGCGCGGGTCCATGCCCAGCGCCAGCTGGACCACGCCGACATTCGACGACTTGGTCAGGATGCCGGTCACCGAAAGCTCGCCGTAATCCCGCACGTCGCGAATCGTGTGGCCGGAGACCTGCATCGTGCCCGGCGTGGTGTCGATCACGAGTTCGGGATAGGCCAGACCGGCTTCCATCGCCGCGGCCACCACGAAGGGCTTGACCACCGAGCCCGGCTCGAGCACGTCGGTCAGGGCGCGATTGCGGCGACCCTCGGGGCTGCCGAGATCGCGCGAATTCGGATTGAACGAGGGCACGTTGACCATCGCCAGGATCTCGCCGGTGGTCACGTCGAGCACGACCACCGATCCGGACCGCGCCTGGTGCTCGGCGACCGTACGGGTCAGTTCACGATAGGCCAGGTACTGCAGGCGGCGATCCAGGGTCAGGTGCAGGTCCTGCCCCGGCTCGGCCTCGCGGACCAGTTCGACGTTCTCGACCACCCGACCGAGCCGATCCTTGACCACGCGCTTGGCGCCGGGATGGCCCATCAACCAGCTGTCGTAGGCCAGTTCCAGGCCTTCCTGGCCGACCTCGTCGATATTGGTGAAGCCCACGACCTGCGACGCCACGTCGGAGGTCGGATAGAAGCGGCGGTACTCGCGCTGCAGGAACACGCCGGGAATGTCCAGCTCGCGAACCCGGTCGGCCAGGTCGGGCGCGATCCGGCGGATGATCCAGACGAACTCGCGGTCGGCGCGCTGGGTCAGGCGCCGCTCGATCGCTTCGGCGTCCTGGCCGAGCGCGCCGGCCAGCATCGGAATGCGGTCGGCGGCCTGGAGCAACTCGCCCGGGTGGGCCCAGACCGACTCGACCGGGGTCGAGACCGCCAGCGGTTCGCCGTTGCGGTCCAGGATCGAGCCGCGCATCGCCGGAATCTCGACCTGGCGCAGGAACCGCGCTTCGCCCTCGCTCTGCAGGAACTCCGTGTCCATGACCTGGAGCTTTACGGCACGGGCGACCAGCAGCAGTGCGCACGCGGCCATGATCGCAAGGATCATCGCGACCCGCACTCGGCTGCCGCCGGGCTGCCCCCTGGACGTGGCGCCCGGATCAGCCATCGCCACGCACCAGCAGGCCGACGCGGGACGGCGCCCGCATCTGCAGGTGTTCCCGCGCCTGGATCTCGATCCGGCTGGACTCACCCAGGAAGGCCAGCTCGAGCTGCAGCCGTGACCACTCGACGCGCTCGGCGTCGTGGTCGCCGGCGGCGGCTTCGAGCTCGATGAACAGCTGACGCGCCTCGTGCCGCGCACCGACCAGGGCCACCGCACTGGCGATCACCGCGATCAGAAGAACGACCATCACCGCCCAACGGTTCATCGTCCGCCCCCCGGCATTTCGCCCGAGTGGGCGCGCGACGCGCGCTCGGCGATGCGCATGCGCGCGGAGCGTGCGCGAGGATTGCAGCGTTGTTCGTCCTCGCCGGGGCGCACCAGTTTGCCGATCTCGCGCAGGCGCGGCTGGAACGACGGCGCGGCCGGCATGCGCCGGCTGGCTGCCGGCGGACGCGCATGCTCGCGAATGAAGCGCTTGACGATCCGGTCCTCCAGCGAGTGGAAGCTGATGACGGCCAGGCGACCCCCGTCGGCCAGCAGGTCGATTGCGGCGTCGAGCGCGCGTTCGATCGCGTCGAGCTCGCCGTTGACCGCGATGCGAATGGCCTGGAAGCTGCGCGTGGCCGGATCGATCCGGTCGCGGGCGGCCGCGCCGGCCGGCACCGCCGTCCGGATGATCTCGGCCAGCTGCACCGTCCTGACGATGGGGGTTTCCTGCCGCGCCTCGACGATGGCGCGGGCAATCCGCCGCGAGTGCCGCTCCTCGCCGTACTCGAACAGCACGCGGACCAGCTCGGTCTCATCGACCTCGGCCAGCCACTCGGCCGCCGAGCGGCCCGCATCGGGGTTCATGCGCATGTCCAGCGGACCGTCCTCGCGGAAGCTGAACCCCCGCTCGGCATCGTCGATCTGCGGAGAGGACACGCCGAGATCCATCAGCAGGCCGTCGACCCGGCCGTCGAGATCCAGTTCGGCTGCGATCCGGGCAAGATCGCCGAAGCTCGACTGGACGAAACGGACCCGGTCATCGCCGGCAAAGCGTTCGCGACCGACCGCCAGCGCCTCGGGATCGAGGTCGATCGCCACCAGACGGCCGCCGACCCCGAGCCGTTCGAGAATCCGGCCGCTGTGGCCGCCGCGGCCGAAGGTCGCGTCGACGTAGGTGCCGTTTTCCATGACGTTCAGCGCGTCCACCGCCGCCTCCAGAAGTACCGGGACATGGGTCACGAGTCAGAGGACCAGCTGGGCCATTTCGGTCGAGGCCTGCTCCTGCATCGACCGTTCCTCCTCGGCGCGCCGCTGGCTGAGTACGTTTTCGTTCCAGATCTCGAAGCGCGCGCCCATGCCCATCAGCACGACCTTCTTTTCCAGCCCCGCAACCTGGCGCAGCGTCTGCGGCATCAGCAGCCGAGCGCTGCCATCGGGCTCGAGCGGCGTGGCCGAACCGACCAGCCGGCGCTGCAGGCTGCGGTGGCTGGGATTGAACGTGGTCAGGGCCATGACCTGGTCGCGAACCCGCTCCCATTCCGGTTCGGGGTACAGCCACAGGCACCCTGCGTCGAACGCCGAGTAGGTCAGCACCAGTCGATTCGCGCACGCCTCCTCGACCGCCGCCCGATAGCGCGTCGGGAGCGCCATGCGACCCTTCGAGTCGAGGTTGATTGCGGTCTCGCCGAAAAACATCTCTGGTCCTATGACTCCACTTAATCCCACAATTTCCCACTAGGCGCCACGATAGTCCTTGCAGTCAACCCTGTCAAGCCGGTTTGGCCCGGTAAATCAGGGCTTTGAGCGGGTTCGTCGGGATCGGGATCCAGCCACTGTACGGAGATACAGCAGGGAAGAAACGTGATCTTCATCACGCTCCGCCCGCCCGTTGCGGGCGAGCGGTGGGAAAAAGGGGCGGAGCCGGCCGATAAGCCGGGTTCTGTCGGGGACAGTCATTCATCTGGGACGGCTGTCGCCAGCCGCCTCGTGCAGCCTACCCGGATGCAGCGCGGGCCGCGCCGTAGCATCCCTATTTGGCCTTGCTTCGAGTGGGGTTTACCGTGCCGCCGACGGTTGCCCGCGACGCGGTGCGCTCTTACCGCACCTTTTCACCCTTACCGGCGGCCCGAGAGCCGCAGGCGGTCTGTTTTCTGTGGCACTTTCCGTGGGCTCACGCCCCCCAGGCGTTACCTGGCACTCTGCCCTGCGAAGCCCGGACTTTCCTCCGTTTCCACAGGGGAAACAGCGACTGTCTGGCCGGCTCCGAGTGGATTATGACCGATCCCGCGCCGGCCCGTTCGGCCTTGGGGGGGGTTGACAGTGTGTTAGTGTTGTATAACACTATATATGCCAGTGCGGAATGGCGATCTCGCTTACCATTCCCGCCAGACGCCGTGCTTTCACGGCCGATCGACTCGAATTGAATCGAACCGAACCCAAAACGGAGCCCAATCAGATGAGATCCCTGCTTTGCCTTTCCCTGACCGCCGCCCTTGTGCTGGCCGGCTGCGGCGACGACCAGGCACCGGAGGCCACGTCCAACGGCGCGACGCCGTCGGCGCGCTCCAGCGCCTCCGCGCCGAGCTTCTTCGATCGCATCGACGCGGACACCCCGTATCTGTTCGCCAACCTCGAGCGCTCACCGGACGCGCTGGTCGACTCCATGTGGGCGATCAACGACGCTTCGGCCGAGAGCAACCAGGCCATGATGAACGCGCTGGCCGAGGACGAGGAAGTGCCCGCCGAGGCGCGCGCACTGATCAACGAATTCATGAGCCTGTCGACCCGCGAGGGCTGGGAGGCCGCCGGGCTGCACATCAACCCGATGTATGCGCTGCACGGGATTTCCGTGTTCCCCGTGCTGCACATGGAACTGGCCGACGCGGAGGCGTTCCGCGCCAAGATCGCGTCGGTCGAAGCCCAGTTGGGCGAACAGCTGACCCGTCGCGACGTCGAGGGCGAGTCGATCATCTGGGCGACCGAGGACGACATGCCGATCGGCCTGGCGGTGCACATCAGCGACGATCTGGTCACGGTCGGAGTGGTCCCGGACCAGCCTGCGGTTCTGAGCCGGTTGATCGGCGCGACCGCGCCGATCGACGCGATCGATGCCGATGCCCTCGACGATTTCAACGCGTCACTCGGCTTCACCCCGCACGGAAGCGGCTACATCGACTGGCAGCGCCTGCTGGCCCGCGTGATCGGACCCGACCCGGTGCTGGCCGCGGTCGATGTCGAAGGCGCGCTGGATACGTTCCGCAACGATCCGGCCTGCCCGGCCGAGTTCCAGGCCCTGACCGCCGCGATGCCCCGCCTGGTCACCGGCTACACGCGACTGGATGACGAGCAGGCCGACTTCATGATGCGCCAGGAAACCTCGCGCAGCATCGGCGAAGGCCTGGCGCCGATCGCACGGGCGCCGGTGTCGATCGACCGCGAACTCAGCGGCCTGATGAACTTCGGCCTGGCCATCGACCTGATCGCGGCGCGCGAATTCGCCCGCGGACTGGTCAACGGCTGGGTCGAGAACCCGCCGGGCTGTGCGGCCTTCTCGGCCATCGCCAAGCAGGCACCGCAGATGCAGGACATGCTGAACCGGCCGATTCCGCCGGTCGTCACCAACGTCAAGGGCCTGTTCCTCGAGGCCAACCGGCTGGAGATGGGCGCCGGCGGCCTGCCCACCGGCGGCGGCACGCTGTCGTTCTTCATGAAGGACCCGCAGCTGCTGGTCGGCATGGCGCAGATGTTCTCGCCGCAGGTGGCCGAGCTGAGCCTCGAGCCGGGCGGCGAGCCGCAGAAGGTGCCGATGGAGGCCATCCCGCAACTCCAGGGCACCGGGCTGGAAGCCTGGATGGCGATGAGCAAGAGCGCCATCGGCATGGCGATCGGCGAGGACCAGATCGATGCACTGGTCGACGGCCTGGACGAGGACGCCGCGGACGGCTTCGTGCTGGCCGGTCGGATGAACTTCGACATCCTGGTCGACCTGATGGACTTCGCGACCCAGGGAGTCCAGGCCGAAGGCGCCGACCCGCAGGCGGTCCAGATGCTCGAGGCCCAGCGCGTGCAGTACGAGCGCATGGCCGAGTTCTACGACCAGGTCTCGGGCAAGATGGGCCTGAGCGAGGCCGGGATCGACTTCGTGTTCGAAGCCCGCTTCGAGAACTGAGCCCCCGAGTCCATCGCTCGAACCCCACCCCGCGCGGCCCCGCCGCGCGGGGTTTTTCATTTCTTGAACGATGCCCGGCTTCGCCTACCTTTCGCTCGCAAGCTCACTCCTACAGGCCGGTGGCCGCTCACATCTTCGCTCGCAAGCTCGCTCCTACGGACAGGTGGCGGTGATCATGCTTCGCGGGTGCGGTCGAGACACTCCCTGGCCAGTGGAATGGACAGAACGCGGCGCTCGGCCAGCGCGCGCTGGCTCATCGATTCGACCAGCCGCGTCATCCGTCCGACCCCGCGCGGGCCGTGGCGGAGCAGGTAGTCGACCAGGCCGCGGCCGGCGACCACCGAATAATCTTCCAGCAATTGCCTCAGCAGCGCTTCCAGCCCCCGGTCGTCGAGCGGCCGCAGCACCAGATGAACCGCCTGGCCCAGGCGCGAACGCAGGTCGGGCAGCTCGACGCCCGATCGGTCGCCGCCGGTCAGCACCACCCCGGTCCGCGCTGCTCGCCAGCGATTCAAGCCATTGAACAGCGCCCGCTCGCCGTCGGCGGATCCGGCCAGCGCGTCGTAATCATCCACGATCACCCAGTCCAGCGACTCGGCGTCGGCAGCGTCGAGAAGGCCCGCGGCGGTCGGCGAGCGGGCCGGCACGAAGGCGACCCGGAGGCCGCGGCCGGAGATCGCGGCCACGGTCGCCAGCGCAAGGTGGGTGCGGCCGGAGTCCGGCGGCCCGGACACGCGCACCCACTGGCCGGGCTCCAGGCCGTCGCGCAACGTGCGGACGACCAGCGCATTGTCGCCGGCGACGAAGTTCGAGAACCGGGGTCGGCGTGGAGGCGCCAGAGCAAGCGGCAACTGCGGCACGGTCATCGCGATCGCCGTCCGTCGCCCTGGCGCGTCTCGCGCTGGCGAGCAATCCGCGCGGCGCGGGCGCTCCAGATGCCGACATACTGGATCAGGGTCGCCACGACCAGCACGCCGACCGCGGCGATCAGACCGAACAGGATCGGGTCCTTCACCGGCAGCCCGGCCAGCTCGACCAGCGTCACCATCATCAGCAGCAGCTGGGCCACCGTGTTGATCTTTGACAAGCGGGTCGGCTCGGGCTGAACCGCCTCGAACCGGAAGTGATAGACCGCCGCACCGGCCACGATGACCACATCGCGCAGCACCACCAACCCAACCAGCCAGGCGGGCAGGTGGCCGAGGATGCCGAGCACGACGTAGGTGCCGACCAGCAGAAGCTTGTCGGCCAGTGGATCGAGAATGCCGCCGATCCGACTCTGCCACCCGAAGCGGCGAGCCAGCGCGCCGTCGAGCCAGTCGCTGATCCCGGCGACGACCGCCAGGCCGAGCGCCCTCGCATAGTCGCCGACCAGCAGCAGCCAAAGGATCGGTGGCACCAGCACCAGGCGCAGGCCGGTCAGCAGGTTCGGCAGCTGTCGCAGCATCGAGCCGCCGTTCGAACGATCGTTCACAGCGCCAGCGCGTAGTACAGCGTCCGGCTGCCGATGTCGTGACGGACGAATCTCAGCAGGCCGGACAACTCGATGCGTTGCTGCAGGCCGTCGGCGCGCGAGACCAGTTCGAAGGTCAGAGTGTCGTCGGTGGCGGCCAGCACGCGGAGCTGCTCGACCCCGGTAAGGCTCGCCAGGAAGCGGCGAACCTCGGCGTAATGGACCGGACGGGTCACGCCGGAGACGACCACCCGGCGTCGATCGGGTGCATCGGGTCGGACGGCGAAGCGTGCAGCCAGCGCATCGACGATCCGGGCCAGGCCGAGGTCGGCCACCTCGGCGGGCGTCGCGCCGGATCGGGAGAACGATTGCTCTTCGCCGCCCAGGCGCCAGACCCAGCGCCCCGTCCAGTAGCCGTCGTTGCGGCGCAGATCGAGCAGCACCACGCCGTCGGCGCCGTAGCGGGCCCTGGCCGCGTCGGCCGCCCCGCTGAACCCGCCACGGATGTCCGACGGCGTGACCTCGATGCGATCGCGCGCATCGAGGATCGGTCGCGTCAGCGGCAGGCCGAACCGGAACTCGGCCCGTTCCAGCGCGTGGTCGAGCATCGGGTCGGGATCGAGATACGCCGCACCGTCGGGACCGTCGCCGACCATCCAGAGCAGCATTTCCGGCCGTTCGCGCCCCCACCGGGGCAGCTCGGCATCGTCGAGCAGGCGATCGACCGAGACCGGATCGAATTCGACGCGCAGGTGCCGCTCGCTGGCCGTGTCGGACATCGAACCGGACATCGAACCCGACGTCGAACCCGTCATCGAGCCGGCCGCCGCATCGCCGGTCGGCACGTCCAGATCGAGAAACTGCGTCGCCAGCGCCAGCGACTGTGCACGCGACTCGTCCAGGCCCAGCACGGCCACGAGGTCTTCACCGACCCGACCGGTGACCCGGACCAGCACCTGGTTCAGGGCGCGCAGCAGCGGTGTGCCCGCCGCGTCGGAGGTCACCGGGACCTCGCCGGTGTAGAGCGTGGCGTCGGCCGCTTGCGCCCAGACCGGAACGGCCCGGAGCAGCACGGCCGCCAGCAACAGGAACAGGATCGTGAAGGCGCGCATGATGCGCGAAACGATAGCACAGCGCGCCCCCTGCGGCCGTGCGTCGAGGCGGCCGCTGAGGCACAATGCGCGGCACGCCTGCCGCTGCCCGGAATCGACCATGAGCCAGCCGCCGTCCCGTTCTTCGGACCCTCGCCTCAGCTACCGCGACGCCGGCGTCGACATCGACGCGGGCAATGCCCTCGTCGACCGCATCAAGCCGCTGGTCAAGCGCACGATGCGCCCGGAAGTCCTCGGCGGCCTCGGCGGCTTCGGCGGGCTGTTCGCGCTCGGCGACCGATACCGCGATCCGGTGCTGGTCTCCGGCACCGACGGCGTCGGCACCAAGCTGATGCTGGCCCGCGCACTGGACCGGCACGACACGATCGGCATCGACCTGGTCGCGATGTGCGTCAACGACATCCTGGTCACCGGCGCCGAGCCGCTGTTCTTCCTCGATTATTTCGCCTGCGGCAAGCTCGAGATCGATGCCGCGGCCGACGTGGTCGCCGGCATCGCCGAGGGCTGCGAGCAGGCCGGTTGCGCGCTGATCGGCGGCGAGACGGCGGAAATGCCCGGCATGTATCCGCCCGGCGAATACGACCTGGCCGGATTCTCGGTCGGCGCGGTGGAACGCGACGCGATGATCGACGGTACGACCATCCGGGCCGGCGATGCGATCATCGGTCTGCCCAGCTCGGGCCCGCACAGCAATGGCTACTCGCTGATCCGCAAGGTGCTCGAACGCGCCGGCGGCGTCGAGGCCGAACACGACCGGGCCGAGGCGCTGCTGGCGCCGACCCGGATCTACGTCCGCGACGTGTTGCCGCTGCTGTCCGATCATTCGATTCGCGGCATGGCCCACATCACCGGCGGCGGCCTGACCGAGAACATCGTGCGCGTGATCCCGGAGGCGCTGGGCATCGAAATCGACCCGTCCCGCTGGACCGCACCGCCGATCTTCGACTGGCTGGCCGAGGTCGGACGCATCGAGGCGGTCGAGATGCGGCGTACGTTCAATCTCGGCGTCGGCTTCGTGCTGATCGTGCGCGACACCGACGCGCCGGCCGTGGTCGAAGCGCTCGAGCAACGCGGTGTCGATTCGCTCGGCGTGATCGGTCAGGTCACCGAGGTCGGCGACGACGAGCGCGTGCGCTACCTCGACGCGTGAAGTATCCCGCCCGCACCGTTCCGTGATGCACCCATGGTGAACCCGAAGCGACTGGTCGTGATGCTGTCCGGCCGGGGCAGCAATGCGCTGACGATCGCCGACGCGATCGACGCCGGGCGCGTGCCGCTGGCGCTGGCCGGCGCAATCGCCGATCGCCCGGCCCCGGGCCTCGACGCATTCGCCGAGCGCGGCATCGACACCGCCGAGATTCCCCGTCGCGCCTTTGCCGACCGCGCGTCGTTCGAGCAGGCGCTGGACGATGCCCTTGCCGGCTTCACGCCGGACCTGGTCGCCCTGGCGGGCTTCATGCGGGTGCTGTCCAGCGATTTCGTCGAGCGGTACGCCGGACGCCTGATCAACATCCATCCCTCGCTGCTGCCGGCCTACCGGGGCCTGGACACCCACGCACGGGCACTTGCCGATGGCGTGACCGAACACGGCGCCAGCGTGCACTGGGTCACGCCCGAGCTCGACGGCGGCCCGGTCATCGCCCAGGCGCGGGTGACCGTCGAACCCGGCGACGACCCGGAATCGCTGCGCCGCCGGGTACTGGTCCAGGAACACCGGCTCTACCCGGCCGTAGTGGCACTTCTGGCTCGCGGAGCGGTCCTATTCCCCCATGGAAAGGAACCCAACCACGATGAATACGACCCCCGGTCCCGCAGGCCGCTGCTGCTGGATCGCGATCTGGATGCTGACGGCCGCCGCGTCGATGACGGCTGCATCGACGGCGCTCGCAGCGACGACGGCGGAGAATGACGCCCCGCCGTTCGAGCCCCACCAGGCGACCTACACGGTCAGCCGCAACGGCGACGAACTGGGCCTGCTCCGGTCCGGCCTGAGCCAGCGCGAGGACGGGCTCTGGCACTACCGCATCGACTCCGAGGCAACCGCGTTCCTGATCCGCGTGCTGGGCCTGTCGACCACCGAAGCGGCGTGGTTCGCCTGGCGTGACGGCACGGTGCTGCCGCTGACCTATCACCACGTCGCCGAGCGGCCGGGCCGCGACCGCTTCTGGCAGCATCGCTACGACTGGGCCGATCTGCATACGGACACCAGCACCCACGACGGCGAGACCCGTGTGCCGTTGGCCGCCGGTGCTGTCGATCCCCTGACGCTTCGCCTGGCAGCGGCCGGCGAGATCGCCGCCGGCCGGGGCGGCGAGGACCTGGAGTTCCTGGTCGTCGAACGCGACGAGCTGGAGACCCAGCAGTACCGGTTCCTGCGCAGCGAGTCGGTGAACATCGACGGCCGCTGTTTCGCGACTCAGGTCTACGAGCGCTTCCGCAAGGAAGGCTCGAGTCGCAACTACACGGTCTGGCACGCCCCGGTCCTCGGCGGTCTGCCCGTGCGCATCGTCAACGTCGATGACGGCGATACGATCGTCATCGAACTGGACGACTGGTCGCCCGCCGCTGCGCTCCCCCAGCGCGGCGCCTGCCGCGCCGACCCCAACACAGGTTAAGGAGACCCGGTCGGCAAGCGGTAGACTTCAGCTTCTGGCTTCGCACCCCGAGGGCGTCCCATGGTCCGCATCGCCGCTTCCGCAGCTCTTCTCCTCGCCGCGCTGATTTCGGTCGGCTGCTCCGTCAACCCGGTCACCGGCGATCGGGAACTGGTCGCCGTCGGCGAAGACTGGGAACTCCAGGTCGGCGCCCAGCAGTACGCGCCGCTGATCCAGGCCCAGGGCGGCGATTACGAGCTCGACCCGGACCTGGTCGACTACGTCCAGCGCATCGGTCAGCGGTTGGCCGCCGAGTCCGATCGCGACCTGCCCTACGAGTTCGAGGTCATCAATGAGTCGGTGCCGAACGCCTGGGCGCTGCCCGGCGGCAAGATCGCGATCAACCGCGGCCTGCTGGTCGAAATGCAGTCCGAGTCCGAACTGGCGGCCGTGCTCAGCCACGAGATCGTCCATGCTGCCGCCCGCCACGGCGCGCTGGGCCAGACCCGCAACCTGCTGCTGCAGGGCGCGGTGCTGGCCGGCGGCATCGCCGTGGGCGCCGCGACGGAAGACGATCGCTACACCCAGGTCGCGCTGCTCGGCGGCAGCATCGGTGCGCAGCTGGTCAACCAGAGCTATTCGCGAGAAGCCGAACGCGAAGCCGACCTCTATGGCATGCGCTACATGAAGCGCGCCGGCTACAGCCCGGTCGGCGCGGTCGAACTGCAGGAGACCTTCGTCCGACTGTCCGAGGGCCGCAACGACGGCGGTTTCGGCGCCCTGTTCGCGTCGCACCCGCCCAGCCAGGAACGCGTCGAGAACAACCGGGAGCTTCTGGCCGAGCTCGGCCGTGAAGGTGAGGTCGGACGCGAGGAGTACCAGCGGCGCACCGCCGAACTGCGCGCCGCCCAGCCGGCCTACGAGGCCTACGACGAAGGGCGTGCCGCACTGGCCGACAATGACGCCGCCACCGCGCTTTCCAAAGCCGACGAAGCGATCCGGATGCTGCCCGAAGCCGCGATCTTCCACAGCCTGCGCGGTGATGCGCTCGCGGCCCGCGAAGACTACCGCGAAGCCGAACAGGCCTACGACCGGGCGGTCCGGCGCGACCCGAGCTGGTTCTATCACCACCTGCGCCGCGGCATGGCCCGCAACGAACTCGAACGCTACGATGCCGCTCGCGGCGACCTGAACCAGGCCAATGAACTGATGCCCACGGCCATCGGCCATTACCTGATCGGGACCATCGAGCAGCGCGCCGGCAACCGATCGCAGGCCATCGAGCACTACCGCGTGGCCGCCCAGGCCCAGACCCCGGTCGGGCAGAAGGCACGTGAGCGGCTCCAGTCCCTGGGCGTGACGGCGGGCGGCTGACCCTTCCTGTTCTGCCGACCGAATCACCGAGACCGCTCGGGCTCCGGCCGGAACCTTCGATGCATCGCTGACGATGGGTCCGTGACCACCGCGCCATCGACGACATGGTCCCCTCCAATCGGGCCCCTGGTGACCGGGCCCCTGGTGACCGGGCCCCTGACCACTGGGCCCCTGACGACCGAGCACGCGACGGCTGGTGCGCAAGGTCACGCGTGATTCACAGCTCCACCGGATCCGGGTGTCCGCCGAATCCAGCGACTCATCGCGCTCCCGACCTCACCGATCGGACGCGCTGCGGATCCAGGACGCGGGTGGCGTGATCGACGCCCTGTATTCCGATCGCCCGAACCCGTCTCCGGGTGCTACGCTGACGCGCGTTCACGAATGCGACTCGAAACGCCTGCTCCCGGGGCGTTTCGCCGCAACTTCGCTAAAAGGGGAACCGGAGATGTCTGCGCGCTCGCGGCGGTCGGACCGCCACGCCTTGGTGACGAGCCTGGTGCTCGTCGTGACCGTCCTGTTCATCCTGGGCACGGGCTTCGTGGCCGAACGCCTGGACATTCCCGTGGCCGACCTGACCCGCGACCCGGCCTCCACGCTGGGTGTCCATCCCTTTCTCGGCATCCTGTCGACCGTCGGCATCCTTCTCTGGTGCGCGACCGTCGCCATCTGTCTGTTCAGCGCTGCACGGGCACGCCGCGCAGGGGCCGGCGAAGACGCAGCCTTCCTGCTGTCCGCCGGCGCGCTGACGTCGATGCTGCTGAGCGACGACCTCTTCATGCTCCATGAATGGGCCTTCCCGCTGCACATCGGCGTGCTGGAGGAAATCGTCTACGGCACCTACGTGTTGATTTTCCTGGCCTACTACCTGCGGTTCCGCGACGCGCTGGCCGACCACGGCCTGGCGCCGCTGCTGCTGGCCTGCGCCTGCTTCGCAACGTCCATTCTCCTCGACCAGCTCGTACCCAACGAGGGCGTCCAGTACCTGGTCGAGGACGGATTCAAGCTGACCGGCATCACGGCCTGGTTCCTGTTCCATATGCGAGCCTGCTCGCGGATCCTGGATCGGTCCGGCTGACCGACCGTCACGATCCGCACTGCGACCGTGCAGGTCGAACGCCCGCGGAGTCGCCCGCCTCTTCGTCCAGCGCTCTGCATCCCCTTGCCCCGCGCTTGCGCGCACCCCAGCGTTCGTGCACGATGATTGCGCAAGGGGCGAGGCATGGATCCGCGAGTCGCCGGCGATGACGCAGCGCACAGATCGAGCAGACAGCACGGTGATCGATGAAGTCCCATTGTCGTCGCTGCTGCACACCGGTCGAGCACGCCGACGGCGTGAGCGGCGAGCGGAGCGATGAACCAGGAGCTCGCCCTTGCCCTGTTCGCCGGTGGGCTCACGGCGGCCGGCTGGCTGGTCAACCACATTCTCGGCGAGCGCGCCGAACGTCGTCGGCGCCATGTCCAGGCGCAGCTGGACTACACGACGCAGCAGCTCGAAGAGCTTTACGGGCCTCTCGCGTTCCTGATCATCGAAGGCCAGCAGATCTTCTCCGACCTGCTGGACTCGCTGGGGCGTCGGCACGTGTTCGACGGCGACCGCCCGCTTCCACCCGACGAGCTGCAGACCTGGATGTTCTGGCTCGAGAACGCCTTCCTCCCGAGCAATCGGCAGATCCGCGATCTCCTGCGGTCGAAGACGCACCTGATCGAAGGCGCGAGGATGCCGGACAGCTTCGCAAGGTTCCTCGAGCACTACAGTTCGTGGGAAATCCGGCACCTGCGGTGGACGATGGAGCAGGTCGACTATTCCTGGCATTCGAGCGTCAATTGGCCCGATGAATTCAGCGCCGAAGTTCTCGCGACGTTCCGCCGACTCAAGCAGCGGCACGCCGGGCTGGTCGGCCAGCTGTAAGCGTTTCTCGTCTCCCGGAACGCTTCAGACCGCCACGCTCGTCGCAGCATGGAGATATCAACCGTCAGAGGCTCCTCGACCCCGCATCGGACGGCCTGGCGGCTCGGTCCGCGGCGCCGCAACGCGTTGGGGTAAGCTTTCCAGCGAACTCATCGATTCAGGAGCCCTTCATGCCTCGACTCCTTCTCGCCGCCCTGTTTCTTGCGTTCGCAACGATTGGGCTGGCTGCAGACAAGGTCACCTACCCCACCGCCGAACTGCAGGTCTCGGGCAAGAACAACGTCGACGATATCGTTGCGCAGTTCGTCGACGACACCGATATCGCGACGCCCGTCGAGCCGGAGCGGATGATGTTCCTGGTCGACGGCGAAGCGGTCGAAGGCCTCGACGGCTACCTGTCCGAGTCCGACCGGGTCGAGGTCATGTCGGACGGGACCTACATCATCATCAATGTGGTGATGGACCCCGAACCGCAGGTCGATTGATCTCCGATCGGGCGTGCGACTCGGCCTCGAGCTCCCCGATCATGGAT
This sequence comes from Wenzhouxiangellaceae bacterium, assembly GCA_965227925.1. GTDB lineage: Bacteria > Pseudomonadota > Gammaproteobacteria > Xanthomonadales > Wenzhouxiangellaceae. The sequence goes on along the minus strand of CBDDGP010000004.1, from coordinate 1,497,038 downwards.
GACGCCTACCTTCAAAGTCCGGAGGTTCCGGAGGTTGCCGAATACTGCGACCTCCGCACCCGCTGCGGGCTTTCGCCGAAGCGCACCGAAGCCGCGGCGGAAGGCCTCCCGAACAGCCTGTTTTCGACCGTCATCCGGCGAGACGGCAATCTCGTCGCCATGGGACGCATCGTCGGCGACGGCGGATGCAATTTCGAGGTGGTCGACGTCGCCGTTCATCCCGACCACCAGCGGACAGGCCTCGGCACGAGGATCATGCAGGCGATCCGCGACTGGCTCGACGAGAACGCCCCGGCGACGGCGTACGTCTCGCTGATCGCCGACCACCACTCGCCGAAGCTGTATTCGAAGTTCGGTTTCCAGCCGACCACGCCGAAGTCGATCGGCATGGCCTACAGCGTCAAACCGCACGATCCGGGGCCGGAGTAATCGCTGGGCGCTTAGAGTGGTTCCGGGACTCGGCCCGGCTCACCCCCAAGGAAAAGGAAGGCGGAAGAATGCCGGCCTGTAGGAGTGAGCTTGCGAGCGAAGGGTCGAGTCCTTCGGTTCGCTCGCAAGCTCACTCCCGCAGGCCTGCACTTCGGTTCGCTCGCAAGCTCACTCCCACAGGCAGAGGCATAGAAGGCAGGGCAGTGGCCCCCGGATCAGGTCTCGGGCAGGCTGAGCGCAGGCACCGGGGCGCAGGTGGTGCTACATGACGATGCCGAGCACCGCCGGACACCGATCCGCGTTCTCTCCACCCTCGCTACGGGAAAAAGCGGCGTAGCGCGTAGCGAGCGGGGGTCTGTCGGTGGCCGCCGGCGCGCAGGCACCGCAGTGTAGGCACCGCGACATGAGGATGCCGAGCACCGCCGGACACCGACAGGCCGCCGCGCAGTAGCGCTACGCCGCTTTTTCGGTGACCCGCCGGATGCGGGCGCCGAGCTGCCCGAGCTTTTCCTCGATGTTTTCGTAGCCGCGATCGATGTGATACACGCGGTCGATCAGCGTCGAGCCCTCGGCGACCAGGCCGGCGAGGACCAGCGAGGCCGAGGCGCGCAGGTCGGTGGCCATCAGCGGCGCACCGGCGAGCTTCCGGCGACCGCGGATCACCACCATGTTGCCGTCGACCCGCATGTCGGCGCCGAGACGCTGGAGTTCCTGGACGTGCATGAAGCGGTTCTCGAACACGGTCTCGCGGACCACGCCGGTGCCTTCTGCGATCGCGTTGAGGGCGGTGAACTGGGCCTGCATATCGGTCGGGAAACCGGGGTACGGCGCGGTGGTGACGTCGACCGCCTTCGGCCGACGACCGCCCATGTCGAGCTCGATCCAGTCGGGACCGCTGTCGATCGACGCACCGGCCTGCTCGAGTTTCTGCAGCACGGCGTCCAGCGTCCGCGGATCGGCGCCCCGGGCGTGGACCTTGCCGCCGGTCATCGCGCCGGCAACCAGGAAGGTGCCGGCTTCGATCCGGTCGGCCAGGACCCGGTAGTCGAAGCCGGAAAGTTCGGGCACGCCGTGGATGACCAGGGTGTTGGTGCCCGCGCCCTCGACATCGGCGCCCATGTCGTTCAGGCAGTTCGCCAGGTCGGCGACCTCGGGTTCCTGCGCGGCGTTCTCGATGACGCTGGTGCCCTCGGCGCGCACCGCGGCCATCATGATGTTTTCGGTGCCGGTAACGGTCGCCGTGTCGAGGACAATCCGCGCGCCCTTGAGCGACTTCGCCTCGGCCACGATGTAGCCGGACTCGATGCGGACGTCCGCCCCCAGCGCCGCAAGGCCCCGGAGGTGCTGATCGACCGGCCGGGCGCCGATCGCGCAGCCCCCGGGCAGCGATACGCGGGCCGCCCCGAAGCGGGCCAGCAGGGGCCCGAGCACCAGCACCGAGGCGCGCATGGTCTTGACCAGCTCGTAGGGGGCTTCGTGATGGGCCACCCGCGAGGTGTCGAGCTCGATGGTGAGCTGGTCGGCCAGCCCGACCTCGGCGCCCATCTGGGCCAGCAGCTCGATCGATGTGGTGACGTCCTTCAGGTGCGGCACGTTCTTCAGCCGACACGGCTGCTCGGTCAGCAGGCTGGCCATGAGGATCGGCAGCACGGCGTTCTTGGCGCCGGAAATCGGCACCGAGCCGGCCAGCGGCACGCCACCGTCGATCCGGATGCGGGTGCTCACGATGCGTTTCCGAGTTCCTGCGGCGTTTTCAGCTGCAGGGAAAGCGCGTGGATCTCGCGGCCGAGTTCGGGGCCGATCGCGTCGTGCACGCGCCGATGGCGCTGCACGCGGCTCTGCCCGTCGAAACCGGCGTCGACGACTTTCGCGCTAAAATGGATGTTGTCGTCGCTCGATACGGAGACGTCGGCGTCCGGAAACGCCTCCCGCAGCAGCTTCTCGATCTGTTCGCTGTTCATGGATACTCTGTTGGGTTTCCCGGCATGATTTCACGTCCGGTCGGGCAATCGGTCCAGTGACCCATTCGCCATCCGGGAAGTGAAGCGTAGTCTTCGCGGCAGGCTCGCAGCCCGCGCAACCTCGCGGACGTGGGCGCCGCGCCTTCAATTCGACATGGTAAACGAATCGATGGTTTCATCTGGATCAATGGCCCGGCCCGGATCAATGACAGGGGCAACGACAGGATCGGCGTCAGGATCGACGACCGGCTCGAATCCCGCGTCGACGGTGGCGTCTGGATGCTGATTCCGCTGCTGCAGCTTGCTGCCGGCTTCGTGCTGCTGATCTGGTCCGCCGACCGCCTGGTCGCCGGCGCCTCTGCGCTGGCCCGGAATTTCGGCGTCTCGCCGATGGTCGTCGGCCTGACCATCGTCGGATTCGGCACCTCGGCGCCGGAAATGGTGGTGTCCGCGCTGGCGTCGCTGGAAGGCAACCCGTCGCTGGCGATCGGCAACGCACTGGGCTCCAACATCGCCAATGTCGGTCTGATCCTCGGCCTGACCGGCCTGATCTACCCGATGGACGTCGAGGCCTCGGCCCGCCGCCGCGAATTCCCGATCCTCGGCCTGGTGACGATTCTGACCGCCGTGCTGATGCTCAACGGTTCCTTGAGCCGAGCCGACGGCTTCATCCTGATCGGCGGCCTGTTCCTGTTCATCGCGTCGATGGCCGTGCGCACGCTGGTCCAGGCCAAGTCCGATCCGACCACCGACGCGCTGCTGTCGGAAATCCCCGAGGGCATGCCGACCAAGACCGCGGTGACCTGGACCCTGATCGGCCTGATCGTGCTGCCCGTTTCGGCCCAGATGCTGGTCGACGGCGCAATTTCGCTGGCGGTGATGATCGGCGTTTCCGAGGCCGTGATCGGTCTGACCGTGGTCGCTCTCGGCACCAGCCTGCCGGAGCTCGCCGCGGCGATCGCCAGCGCGGTGAAGAAGGAAGACGACCTCGCCATCGGCAACATCCTCGGCTCCAACCTGTTCAACCTGCTCGGCGTACTCGGCATCGCCGCCCTGATCCATCCGATGACGATCGAGCCGATCCTGATCTGGCGCGACCTCCCGGTCATGGCGGGCATCTTCGTGGCGCTGGCGATCGCCGCCTACACCGGCCGGCGCGTCGGCCGCGGCGAAGCGGCGGTGCTGCTGCTGGCCTACCTGGTCTACCAGGTGGTCGTCTTCCACGAGGCGCTGGGCTGACCGGCTACACTTGACCCATGAGCGATTCCGCATCGAACCGCAGCGGTCTCGAGACCGACGTGGACACGCCCGACCGCGACGATCTCGACGGCCCCGCACTGGTCGAGCGCGCGCGCGAGGTGCTCGCCACCGAGGCCCGGGCGATCACGGCGCTGGCCGATCGGCTCGACGACGCGTTCGTCGACGCCTGCCGACTTGTGCTGGCCTGCGACGGCCACCTGATCGTCACCGGCATGGGCAAGTCCGGTCACATCGGTCACAAGCTGGCCGCCACCCTGGCCTCGACCGGTACGCCGGCGTTCTTCGTCCACCCGGCCGAGGCCAGCCACGGCGACCTCGGAATGATTCGCAGCGGCGACCTGATCGTCGCCCTGTCAAATTCGGGCGAAACCGCCGAACTGCTGGCCCTGCTGCCGGTGATCAAGCGGCTCGGCGTTCGACTGATCGCGATGACCGGCAACGCCGGATCGACCCTGGCGCAGCATGCCGACGTCCACCTCGACACCGGGGTCGATCGCGAGGCCTGCCCGCTGGGGCTGGCGCCGACCGCGTCGACCTCGGCCCAGCTGGCGATGGGCGATGCGCTGGCGATGGGCGTGCTGGACGCGCGCGGCTTCACCGCCGAGGACTTCGCCCGCTCGCACCCGGGCGGTTCGCTCGGCAAGCGCCTGCTTCTCCACATCGCCGATGTGATGCATTCGGGCGACGAGCTGCCGGCGATCGGTCCGGACCGCACCGTTTCCGACGCGATTGTCGAGATCACCCGGGCCCGGCTCGGGCTGTGCGCGGTGGTCGACGAGGACCGCCGGGTGCTCGGCATCCTGACCGACGGCGATCTCCGTCGCGGGCTGGACGGCGTCGGCGATATCCGGACCACCCCGGTGCGCGACCTGATGACCGCCGACCCGCAGACGATCCCCGGCGATGCGCTGGCCGCCGAGGCCGTCGAGCAGATGCAGGCCCGCCGCATCCAGGGCCTTCTGGTGGTCGACGACGAGCGTCGGCTGGTCGGCGCGCTGAACTTCCAGGACCTGCTCCAGGCGGGCGTCGTATGAGCGTCGCCAGCGTCCTTCCGACCCGGATCGACGAGGCCCTGATCGAGCGGGCGCGGGCGGTCCGGCTCGCGGTGTTCGACATCGACGGCGTGATGACCGACGGCCGGCTGTATCGCGACGATGCGGGCCAGGAGATCAAGGCCTTCTATTCCCGTGACGGACTGGGCCTGAAGGCCATCATGCGCTACGACATCCAGGTCGCCGCGCTGACCGCGCGCGACTCGCGCCTGGTCCGCAAGCGGATGTCGGAACTCGGCATCGAGCACCTGATCCAGGGCCGGCACGACAAGGGCGTGGCGCTGGCCGAACTGCTGGACGAGACCGGCGTCGCGGCCGAGCACACCGCGTACATGGGCGATGACCTGGTCGACTGGCCTGCGCTGAAAACCGCGCACCTCAAGTGCTGCCCGCTGGACGCCGACGCCTGGATCGCCGGCCAGTGCGATTACGTCGCCGCGCACGCCGGCGGACGCGGCGCGGTTCGCGACCTCTGCGAACTGCTGCTCGAGGCGCACGGCAGGCTGTCGGAGTGGCGGAACTCGTTCGGGTGAAGCGCAAGCGCACCTGGCTGCTGGCAAGCGTCGCACTGCTGCTCGCGGTGCTCGGCAACTGGTGGCTGAACCAGCGCGGCGACCGAGACGCCGACCGCAGCGATCGACCGGTGGCAACCTTCGATTACGCACTGAGCGACTACCGGGCGACGCTGTTCGATGCCGAGGGTCGGGTCACGCTGCGCGTGGCAGGACCGCGGCTCGAGCACGATCCGACCCGCCGCGAGGCGCACCTCGACCGGCCCCGCTTCGAACTGCCGGGCGACGACGCGGTCTGGACCGGCCGGGCCGACCGCGCCGTCCTGGCCCGCGACGACGACACGCTGGCCCTGATCGGCGACGTCGTGGCCGAACGGCCACACCCGCGCGGCAGGGTGATCATCGAGGCCGAACGGCTCGATCACGACCGGCGCGCCGCACAGCTGGTGTCCGACCGTCCCGTACGCGTACGGCAGGCAGGCGACGAACTGACCGGTGGTACTCTTGTCTACTTCATGAACGATGACCGGGTGGAGCTTGAAAACGATGTGCACGCGATCTATCGCGACGCTTCTGATGGTGAGTCTCTGGGCGACCGCGACCCCGCTCCGGGCGCAGGATTCGACGACCGCTGACCCGACGCCCAGCCGTCCGGAACTTCGTCCGGCAGTTCGTCCGGCCATCGTCATCGACGCCGAGCGCAACTTCTACGATCTCCGTTCCGGCGTCACGCGCTTCGAGGACAACGTCTCGATCACCCGCGGTGCGATGGAAGTCCAGGCCGATCGCGGAACGATCCGCCAGGCCAGCGGACAGATCACCGAGGTCGAACTCGAAGGCCGCCCGAGCACCTGGCGCGACCGGCTCGACGACGGGTCGATCGTCACCGGCGAAGCCAGCATGATCCATTTCGACGTGATCGCCAATATCGTCACGTTGACCGGCAACGCGATCATCCGCCATGAGCAGGGCGAATTCACCGGTGACGAACTGGTCTACGACCTGACCGCCGAGAGCCTGGCCGGACGCAGCACCGGCAACGAACGCGTACGCGTCGTCATCGAGCCGGACGCCATGTCGGATCCGCGTCCGACGCCGCCGCCGAACGGCACCGGGGCGGCCGACGCCGGAACGGGTACAGACGAGCCCACGTCGAGCGATCCGGACGCCGCCGCAGCCCCCGGGACGGAACCAAACGACCCTGAACCGGCCGATGCCGGTCCGAACGGAGCCCAGGCAGCGGTCGAGGCGTCGAGCACGCCGGACTCGAGCGCAACGGGAACGGGAACGGAAACGGCAACCGCCGACCCGGCCACGGGCAACGCGGAAGAGGATGCCGCCGCCACCGACGCGGGCGAGGGCGAGGGCGAGGGCGAGGGCGAGGACGTGGACGTGGACGAGGACGAGGACGAGGACGATCAGAACCCGGACTCGGACGGCCGCTGATGCTGGTCGCCGAGAATCTCGTCAAGCGTTATCGGGGCCGCGCCGTGGTCCACGGCGTATCGCTGGAGGTCCAGCGCGGCGAAGTCGTCGGCCTGCTCGGGCCCAACGGCGCCGGCAAGACCACCTGCTTCTACATGGTCGTCGGCCTGGTGCCCGCCGACGGCGGCACGATCCGACTCGACGGCAAGGACATCACCAAGGCCAACATGCATCGGCGGGCGCGGCTCGGCCTCGGCTACCTGCCGCAGGAAGCCTCGATCTTCCGTCGCATGAGCGTGCGTGACAACATCGTCGCGATCCTCGAGCTGCGCAAGGACCTCGATCGCGACGGCCGCGAAGCCGAGTTGAGCCGGTTGATGGACGAGTTCAGCATCGGCCACCTCACCGACCAGATGGGCGTCAGCCTGTCCGGGGGCGAGCGGCGCCGGGTCGAGATCGCCCGCGCGCTGGCCGCCGATCCGCGCTTCATCCTGCTGGACGAGCCATTTGCCGGCGTCGACCCCATCTCGGTCGGCGAGATCCAGCGCATCGTCGCGCACCTGAGGGATCGCGACATCGGCATCCTGATCACCGACCACAACGTCCGCGAAACGCTGGGTATCTGCGACCGCGCATACATCATCTCCGAGGGCCGCGTGCTGACCCAGGGACCGCCCGACGCGGTGCTGGCCGACGAGGACGTGCGCAACGTCTATCTCGGGAAAGAGTTCCGCCTCTAGGGGCCGCTCCGATGTCCGACCCGGCCAACCCCGACCCGGCGCTGGAGTTCACCGGCGAGCGATTCACGCCCGAGTGCGTGCGCGAGATCGTCTACGAGCACTGGCACCGCTACGCCTGGGCGCGCGGCCTGGTCGATGGCAAGGACGTGCTCGACTGCGCCTGCGGCGAAGGCTACGGCAGCCGCCTGCTGGCCGATCGCGCCCGCTCGGTGGTCGGCGTGGACGTCGACCCGGAAGCCGTGGACCACGCCCGCAGACGCTACGCCACCGACAGGCTCGAGTTCGTCGAGGCCGATGCGCTGGACCTGCCCTTCGACGACGATCGCTTCGACGTGGTGGTGTCCTTCGAGACGCTCGAGCACCTGGCCGAGCACGATGCCCTGCTGGCCGGGTACCGCCGCGTGCTCAAGCCCGACGGCGTGCTGCTGCTGTCCTCGCCGGACAAGCGCACCTACTCGGACCTGACCGGCTACGACAACGAGTTCCACGTCCGCGAGCTCTACCGGGACGAACTCGAGGCGCTGCTCGGCCGCCACTTTCCGACGTTCCGGCTGCACGGCCAGAAGCTGATGTTCCATTCCCTGCTCTGGTCCCTGGACGAGCGCTCCGTCGCCGAGCACCTGACCTCGTCCGAGGACGGCACGGTGACCGCCGGCCCGCGCCCGGCCGCCGAACCGCTGTACTTCCTCGCGGTCGCGGCCGCCGACGGGGTCGACCTGCCGGTGCCGCCGGCGCTGTCCCTGTTCACCGACGCCGCCGAGAGCGTCTATGCCCACTACAACGACGAGGTCCGAAAGCACATCGCTGCCGGCCACCTGCTGGCCGAGCGCGAGCAGGAGATCGAACGGCTCCGGGCCGAGCTCGATCGCGCCCGCTCCGGACCGGACGCTGCCGAGGCTCCTTCCACCTGGACGCGGCTCCGCCGGTGGCTGACGAAGCGCTGAGCGCCGGCGACGCGCTGCGACGGGTCGGCGTGCTGATCGTCAACTACAACGCCGGACCGTGGCTGGAGCGAGGGCTCGAGCGACTGACCGGTAACAGCTCCGGTGCGCTCGACGTCGTGGTCGTCGACAACGGATCGACCGACGGCAGTCTCGATGCACTTTCGGGTATGCACCTCCGGATCGACCGAGCCGGCGCCAACCTCGGCTTCGGGGCGGGCATGAATCGGGCCGCGGGCCGGACCGACCGCGAGCTTCTGCTGCTGCTCAATCCCGATGCCGAACTGGCCGCCGACGACCTGCTCCGGCTGGTGGCCGAACTCGACGCGCACCCGGACGCCGTGCTGGTCTCCGGGCGGGTCGTCGACGAGCACGGCCGCGAGCAGCGCGGCAGCCGGCGTCGAGCCCCCACGACCGGGCGCATCCTGGCCGAGCTGCTGCTCCCCGGCGTCGGCCGCGGCATCGACCTGACCGGCACGCCTCCACCGGCCACGTCGACCGAGCTCGAAGCGGTGTCCGGCGCCTGCATGCTGGTCCGCGCCGAGGCCTTCCACGCGGTCGGCGGCTTCGACGAGGGCTACCCCCTGCACTTCGAGGACCTCGACCTGTTCGCCCGCCTGCGCGCTGCGGGAGGCCGCCTGCGCTGGGTGCCCGAGGTGACGATCCGCCACGTCGGCGGCGTGTCGTCGCGCGGTCATGCGCTGCGCGTCATGCGCGCCAAGCATCGGGGGCTGATGCGCTACGTCGAAACCCACATCGCCGTCGGCGCCCGCGCATGGCAGCGTCCCCTGTGGTGGCTGGCGCTGACCGCGAGCCGGCTGGTGCGCAGCCCGATCGTGGCCCTGCGCGATCTCGGACAAGGTCGGAGGACCGCATGATTCCGGGTCTGTCCGGCGGACCGGCCCCGGTACTGGTGCTCGGCGCGACCGGCGCGGTCGGCCGCTTCCTGCTGCCCCGGTTCGTCGAAGCCGAGGTCGCGGTGATCGCGGTGTCGCGCCGGGTCCCCGACGCCGACCTGCCCGGCGTGCTGTGGATGCAGCACGACCTTGAGCGTGAACCGCTGCGAGCCGAGTCCAACGTGCTGCTCAGCGCCGGCCCCCTGAGCCTGGCGCGCCGCCAGCTCGAGCGCCTGCCGTCGGTCCGCCGCGTGATCGCACTGGGCTCGGCGAGCGTCCGGTTCAAACAGGATTCGCCCGACCCGGCCGAGCGCAGCATGATGCGCGAACTTGCCGACGCCGAGCTCCGGCTGGCCGAGTGGGCCGAGCGACGCGGCGCCGATGTCACGCTGCTGCGTCCGACGCTGATCTACGGCGGCGCGAGCGACCGCAATGTCTCGGTGATCGCCGAGGCGGCCCGCTCGCGGCGGCTGCTGCCGATCGCGGGCCGCGGCCTGCGCCAGCCGGTCCATGCCGAGGACCTGGCCCGGCTGATGGTGCGGCTGGTCGCGCGCCGCGGCCACGGCTTCGAGACCTTCGACCTCGGCGGCGGCGAAACGCTGCCGTATCCCGACTTCGTCCGCCGCATCGCCTCCAGCGTCGGCGCCGATCCGAACATCGTCCAGCTGCCGAGCGCGCTGCTGACCGGGCTGGTCCGGATCGGCCGGGCCTTCGGCCGCTTCGAGTCCATCGCCCCGGCGATGATCCGCCGCCAGCGCATGGACCTCGTCGTCGACGACACCCCCGCCCGCGACCACCTCGCCTGGACCCCCCGCCCCTTCCGGCCGACGTTTTCCTCGGATTGAGGCTTTGTTCTCGGTCGCGCATCGTCCTGTAGATGACGAGCGCGAAGACGCGAAGAGAATCCGTTGTTTGCTCGCAAGGCGGAAAAGCTTGAAAGCGTTTTCTCGCAAAGACGCAGAGGCGCAGAGGAAGAACAAGGGGGTCCCGAGGCCCGGAAGCCTGTGGGAGTGAGCTTGCGAGCGATCGAGTTCTGTACCCGAACCCTTCGCTCGCAAGCTCACTCCCACAGACCGTTCGCTCTACGGGCTTGTCTTCAGGCCCGACAGCCTCTGCGAGATATCGCCTTCCGGTTTTTCCATTTGATGCTCCGCGCCCCTCGCTCCTTCTCCTCCTAGCGCCTATCATCTGGAAGAACCCGCCCCCAACCCACGAATGGAGCCACTCCGATGAGTGACACTATCGACGCACGCCAGCGCCATGCCGCGCTCGATCGCGAGTTCCACCAGAAGACCGCGCGCGATTACGACCGTGTGGTCCACGACCCCCGGCGCTATCCGAACGATCTGCTGTTCGCGCCGTTGGTCGAAGGAATTCCGCGCGCTGGGCGAATGCTCGATCTCGGCACGGGAACGGGCCAGATGATCGGCCGGCTGGGCCCTCGCTTCGACGAGGTGGTCGGGGTCGACCACAGCGCGGCGATGCTGGCCGAGGCCCGCGCTGCGACCCACGAACATGCGGATGGCTCGGTCACGCTGATCGAAGCGGATGTGCTCGAATGGAGCGGCCAGACGCACGATCCGTTCGACCTGGTCACCGTCTCCGGCATGCTGCATCATCTGCGTCCGCCCGACCTCCCCGGCATGCTTCGGAACATCCGGCGCCTGGTGAAGCCGAGCGGTCGTTTCCTGGTCGCAGAGCCGATCGACTGCGCCAGCCTGCATGACAGTCCGGGCTGGTTGGATCGCTGGAACCGCAAGTCCGTCGCCGCCCGGCGAGCCTACTCGAAACCGGCCGAGGAACCCGACGAGGCACCGCTGCCGGAGGGGCTGCTGGAGCGATCATTGGTCGATGCAGGATTCACCATCGAGGCATCACGCCGCAGCGTCGAAGTGTTCCCCCACCACCTCCCCCCGTCGCTGGTCGACAAGGCGTTCATCCGCTTCGTCCAGTGGCGCTTCCGGAACACCGGCTACGTACTCGCCCTCCTGGCGCGCCCCACGGACTGAGGCGGCTTCCGCCGACGGCTTGCCGACGGGCCCTGGATCAACGGCCTTGAGATGATGGGCGCGAAGAGCGCAAGAACACCGAAAACGGCGAACCGCGTTTTCGCGCAGAGGCGCGAAGGCGCGGAGAACTGCAATTCCGAGTTGTGGTTCAAGAAACTGCAACCCCGGGATCAACCAACCCATCAGCAACTGCAGCGAGCCCGCAAGTCGTTCTCGATTTTTCTCTGCGACTCTGCGTCTCCGCGAGAAAACGCTTTTGATCTTTTCCGCTTGTCCGCTTTTCCGCTTTTTCGCTTTTCCAACGAGCTACGGATTCTCTTCGCGCCCTTCGCTCCTTCTCCTCTTAGCGCCTATCATCTGGAAGAACCCGCCACCACCCCCCGAACGGAGCCACTGCCATGAACGACGACGCGCCGCTGCCGCTGGACGAGCCGCTTTCGCAGGAAGAAGCCCGGGTGCTGGGTTGCCTGATCGAGAAGGAGGCGACGACGCCGGAGAGTTATCCGTTGACGGAGAACGCGGCGCGCACGGCGGCCAACCAGAAGACCAGCCGCGACCCGCAGATGGACCTCAGCGAAGGCGAGGTCGGCCACGCGCTGCGCCGGCTCGAGACCCGCGGCCTGGTCAAGAGCGAATACGGCGCCCGGGCGTCGCGCTATGCGCACCGTGTCGAGTCGGGGCTGAAACTGACGCGGGAGCAGAAGGCACTGCTGGGCCTGATGCTTCTGCGTGGACCGCAGACCCTGGCCGAGCTGTTCAGCCGATCGTCGCGCCTGCACCGCTTCGACGAGCTCGACGACGTGGAGCACGCCCTGGAGCGCCTGTGTTCCGGCGATGCGCCGATGGCCATCCGCATCCCCAAAGGCCCCGGCCAGCGCGAGGATCGCTACATGCACCGCCTGTGCGGAGCGGTCGCCGCCGAAGCTGGTCGCGCGGCGCCGGGTGCCGACAGCCGCCCCGCGGAGGCGTCAAATGCGCCGTCTGCCGACGCCGACCTCATCGCCCGCCTCGAAACCCTCGAAGCCCGCGTCGCCGAGCTCGAATCGAAACTCGACGACTGAGGCCTCGCTCGAGCTCGGCGCCAGAGTCCTCTAGAGGATGGACGCAAAGGCGCGAAGGGGCAAAGGACGCGAAGAAAGAACAAGAAGAACAGGTTTCAAAAAAACCAACAACCAACCAACAACCAAAATGCGTTCTCTCGCAGAGACGCAAAGGCGCAGAGAAAATCACGAAAGACTCGCGGGCTTCATGCAATCGTTGACTCGTCCATTGTTTCCGGGACGGGCTTCCTTCGAACCGGAATTTGGTTTTGCAGTTCTCTGCGTCTTTGCGTCTCTGCGAGAAAACGCTTTTCAGGCTTCCCGATCACCCTCTTCGCGTCCTTTGCACCTTCGCGCCTTAGCGTCCATCCTCTAAGGGAATCGGCCACAAAGCCGAAACGAAGCCCTACCCGTCGATGCGCTTGTACTTGATGCGATGCGGGCCGGCCTGGTCGCCCTTGCGGCGCTTGAGGTCCTTTTCGTAGTCGGAGAAGTTGCCCTCGAACCACTCGACGTGCGAGTCGCCTTCGAAGGCCAGCACGTGGGTGGCGATGCGGTCGAGGAACCAGCGGTCGTGCGAGGTGACCAGCACGCAGCCGGGGAAAGCCAGTACGGCTTCCTCGAGCGCGCGCAGGGTTTCGACGTCGAGGTCATTGGTCGGCTCGTCGAGCATCAGCACGTTGCCGCCCGAGCGCAGCACCTTGGCCAAGTGTACGCGATTGCGCTCGCCGCCGGAAAGCTGACCGACCCGCTTCTGCTGGTCCGAACCCTTGAAGTTGAATCGGCTGGCATAGGCGCGGGCGGGAATCGAGTAGTTGCCGACCTGGATGGTTTCGGCCCCCTCGGCAATCTCTTCCCACACCGGGCGGTCGTCGGCGAGGCTGTCGCGCTTCTGGTCGACGTAACCGAGTTCGACCGTCGAGCCGATCGTGATGGTGCCGTCGTCGGGCTGCTCTTCGCCGGCGATCATCCGGAACAGCGTGGACTTGCCGGCGCCGTTGCCGCCGATGATGCCGACGATCGCGCCCGCCGGGATCTTGAACGACAGGTCGTCGATCAGCAGCTTGTTGCCGTAGGCCTTGCTCAGGTGCTCGACCTCGATCACCTGGTCGCCCAACCGAGGGCCCGGCGGAATGTAGATCTGCTGGGTCTCGTTGCGGGCCTGGAATTCCTTCGAATTCAGCTCCTCGAACTGCTTCAGGCGGGCCTTGCTCTTGGCCTGGCGGCCCTTGGGGTTGCTGCGCACCCACTCGAGCTCGTCCTTCAGCGCGCGCTGGCGCGACTGCTCCTGTTTCTCCTCGCGGGCCAGCCGGGCCTCCTTCTGCTCCAGCCAGCTGGTGTAGTTGCCCTCGAAGGGAAGGCCGTGGCCGCGGTCCATCTCGAGAATCCAGCCGGCGACGTTGTCGAGGAAGTAGCGGTCATGGGTCACCGCCATCACCGTTCCGTCGAAGTCGTGCAGGAACCGCTCCAGCCAGGCCACGGACTCGGCATCGAGGTGGTTGGTCGGCTCGTCGAGCAGCAGCATGTCGGGCTTCGACAGCAGCAGCCGGCACAGCGCGACGCGTCGACGTTCACCGCCCGACAGCACCTTGATCTCGGCATCCCAGTCCGGCAGGCGCAGCGCGTCGGCGGCGACCTCCAGCGTCCGGTCCAGTTCCCAGCCACCGGCCGAATCGATCTTGTCCTGCAGCTCGGCCTGCTCGGCCAGCAGCTCGGTCATCTCCTCGTCGGACATCGGCTCGGCGAACTTCTCCGAGATCTCGTCGAAGCGCTTGAGCATGTCGCGCAGTTCGCCGACGCCGTCCATCACCACGTCCCGGACGGTCGAGTCCTCGGCCAGCACCGGCTCCTGGGGCAGGTAGCCGATGTTGATACCCGGCTGCGGACGCGCTTCGCCGTCGTACTCGGTGTCGACCCCGGCCATGATCCGGAGCACGGTCGATTTACCGGCCCCGTTCAGGCCCAGCACGCCGATCTTGGCGCCGGGAAAGAACGACAGGGAGATGTCCTTGATCAGCGTGCGATTCGGCGGAACCACCTTGCTGACACGATTCATGGTGTAGACGTACTGGGCCATGGGGCAAACCTTCGGAGTTTCGACGGGAGGGGCCGGCACTGCATTCCGCGGGACTTGCCGACCGGGCAAACCGCGTAGCATACGAAATCCCGGCGCGCAGCGGGGCGATCGGAGGCAAGATCGTTCCCCGCGAGCCATGGACAGCCGGCAGCGGGGCGATCGGAGGCAAGATCGTTCCCCGCCAGCCATGGACAGCCACCGACAGCGGAGAGGCATCGAATGAAGATCCTGGTCACCGGAGGCGGCGGATTTCTCGGCCAGGCCGTGGTTCGCGCACTGCTCGATGGCGGTCACGACGTCGCCACGCTGAATCGATCGGCCTATCCGGCGCTGGAAGCGCTGGACGTGGCCCAGCATCGCGGCGACATCGGCGATGCGGACGCGGTCGACGTCGCATGCCGCGGTCGCGACGCGGTGATCCACGTGGCCGCCAAGGCCGGACCCGGGCTGCACGCCCCGGACTTCGTCCGCGCCAACGTGGACGGTACCCGCAACGTGGTCGACGCCTGCCGCAGGCACGACATCGGGGTACTCGTGCATACCTCCTCACCGAGCGTGGTCCACGCCGGCGGCGATATCGAGGGCGGTGACGAATCCCTGCCGCTGGCCGATCATCACTCCGCGCCCTACCCGGCGACCAAGGCGCAGGCCGAGCGGATCGCGCTGGCGGCCAACGGGCCGGCGCTGCGCGTCGCGGCGCTGCGTCCGCACCTGATCTGGGGGCCGGGCGACAACCACCTGCTGCCGCGCCTGATCGAACGCAACCGGGCCGGCCGGCTGCGGCTGCCGGCGCCGGACAAGAGGATCGACACGGTCTACATCGACAATGCCGCCGAAGCGCACGTCGCCGCGCTGGACGATCTGGCCGGAGCCGCCCGGTCCGCCGGACGCGCCTACTTCATCACCAATGACGAACCCCGTCCGGTGGCCGCCATCCTGCGCGGCCTGCTCGAGGCCGCCGGCGAAACGCCCCGGATCGGAACGGTCCACCCGAAGATCGCGAGCGTGGCGGCCCACGCGGTCGAAGGCGTCTGGCGAACGCTCAGGCTGAAACGCGACCCGCCGCTCTCGCGCTTCGTCGTCGAACACCTCGCCACCGCCCACTGGTTCTCGATCGAGGCCGCGAAGCGCGACCTGGACTGGACCCCGGCCGTCTCCATCGACGAGGGCCTGGAGCTGCTGCGCCGATCGATCGCTGGGTGAAAGGCTTTTCTTGTCCACAGATGAACGCAGATGGACACGGATAAAGAACCCTGAACCGAACGTCTAGCGCCGTAGAACGCCGTCGCGAACGAGATACTTCAGTTACGGGGTTTCTCTATATCCGTGTGTATCCGTGTTCATCCGTGGACAACTTGCAGTTGCCTGTTCGACAAGGTCCAAACCGCCGGCGAGTTCGCTGTCGATCACGCGCGGCGCAACATCCTCGCGATGCGTTCCGGGACGGTGGGCCGGAACAGGGGGCGGTCGGCGTCGCTCAGGTTCTCGTAGCCGCCGTACTTGAGCTTGATCCACGCGTTGAGGTCGGTCTGGGCCAGGGTGCGGAACAGCGCGTGGTTGACCGGTGCGAAGCGATCACGACGGACGACGGCGGTGCCGAGATCGACGATCCAGGGCCGGCCGTCGTCGCCGACCAGCAGGTTGGATTTCCGCTTCAGGTCGCCGTGGGCCACGCCGCGCGCGTGCATTGCGCGGATCGTCTGCAGCAGGCCGTCGAAGAATCCGTCGTCGGCCCCGACGTCGCGGAACGGGCGCGCCGCCAGCTCGTCGAGGACCAGCCAGCGACCGTCGAACAGGCCGTGGCAGGTCGCGAACCCCGGAACGCCAACGAGGCGATCGTAGGCGCGCGCCTCTCGCACCAGTGCGCGTCGATGCAGGGCCGATGCAGCGCCGCCTGCGGGAGTCTTGACGATCAGGCGTCGCCCGTTGATCACCAGCCCGAAGACCCAACCCTGGTTGCCTCGTGCGAGCGGGCGCGCCGACTCCATCGCGCCGGCGCGCAGCGCCTGCCGGATCAGCCCCGGGGCCAGTCGATCCGCATCGGCATGCGCATTCGCCGGCGCGGCGGCAGCCGGCGACGACCGGTCGGAGGGGGCATCGTCCACGGGCGGCGGGCTCCGGAGGCGTTGAAAAGCCGTCATAATAGCGGGTTGACGGATTTCCGCGACGCGCCGGACTCGAAAACGGCGCGCCGGGACCCCAGCTTGGCGCTACCTGTCAGGAGGAACCGACCGCCATGCCGATTTACGAATACGAATGCAAGAGCTGCGGCCACCGCCTCGAAAAGCTCCAGAAGATTTCCGACGCGCCGCTGACGACCTGCCCCGCGTGCGAAGCCGATGCGCTGACCAAGCTGGTCTCGGCGGCCGGTTTCCGACTGAAGGGCGGCGGCTGGTACGAAACGGACTTCAAGAAGGACGGCAAGAAGAACCTGGCCGGCGACGACAAGGCCAAACCCTCGTCGGACGCCGCTGGAGACAGCAAGCCGTCGAAGCCGGACACCGGCACCAAGCCGTCGACGTCGGACGGTGGGGCGAGCAAGTCCTCGACCGCCGCGGCCTGAGCGTTTCCGAACAACGCGGGCCGGCCCGTTGCCGGCCCGCGCCAGCTTCGCGTCCGTTCGCCATCCATCGTTGCACAACCCCAATTCGCCATGCGTTCTCGCAACCCGCTTTTCCAGGAGTCGTTCCATGCGTAGCCATCTCTGCGGCCAGGTCACCGAAACCCTCGACGGCCGGACGGTCACCCTCTGCGGCTGGGTCGATCGCCGTCGTGACCTCGGCGGCCTGGTGTTCATCGGCCTGCGCGATCACGCCGGCATCGTCCAGGTCGTCGTCGAGCCCGACAACGAGGGCGGCTTCGCGGTCGCCGAGACCCTGCGCAACGAGTTCTGCGTCCGGATCACCGGTACGGTTCGCATGCGGCCTGAAAGCCAGTGGAACGCCGACATGCAGACCGGCAGGATCGAAGTCGTCGCCGACTCCATCGAGCTGCTGAACGCATCGGCCGCCCTGCCGCTGCTGATGACCGACGAGGACGGCGAGGAAGTCCGCCTGAAGTACCGCTACCTCGACCTGCGCCGTCCGCGGATGCAGAACAACCTGCGCCTGCGGTCGAAACTGACCTCGGCGATCCGGCGCCATCTCGAGCAGCGCGACTTTCTCGACCTCGAGACCCCGATCCTGACCCGCGCCACCCCGGAAGGTGCGCGCGACTACCTCGTGCCCAGCCGGGTCAACGCCGGTCGCTTCTACGCCCTGCCGCAGTCGCCGCAGATCTTCAAGCAGCTGTTCATGATGAGCGGCATGGACCGCTACTACCAGATCGCGCGATGCTTCCGCGACGAAGACCTGCGCGCCGACCGCCAGCCCGAGTTCACCCAGCTCGACATCGAGATGGCGTTCGTCGAAGAGGCCGACGTCCAGGGCCTGGCCGAGGGCCTGGTCCGCGAGGTGTTCGCTGACGTGCTCGGCGAGCAGCTGCCCGAGCCGTTCCCGCGCATGACCTGGGCCGAGGCGATGCGCCGCTACGGTTCGGACAAGCCGGACCTGCGCATTCCGCTGGAACTGGTCGACGTCGACGATCTGGTCGCCGAGTCCGAGTTCAAGGTGTTTTCCGGCCCCGCCGCGGACGACGGCGGTCGCGTTGCCGCCCTGCGCGTCCCCGGGGCCGCGGACATGTCGCGCAAGCAGATCGACGAACTCGCCGCACACGCCGGCAAATACGGCGCGAAGGGACTGGCCTGGATCAAGGTCAACGACGCGGGCGCCGGCCTCGAGGGGCTGCAGTCGCCGATCGCCAAGTTCCTCGACGCGGCGACCGCGAGCGGCATCCTGGAGCGGACCGGCGCAGGTGACGGCGACCTGCTGCTGTTCGGCGCCGGCCCGGCACCGACGGTCGCGGCCTTCATGGGCGCGGTCCGGCTCAGGGTCGGTCGCGAACGGGGGTTGGTCGAGGACGGCTGGAAGCCTCTCTGGGTGGTCGATTTCCCGATGTTCGAGTTCGACGACGAGGACCGACGCTACTACGCACTGCACCATCCCTTCACCGCGCCCACTGAGGCCGATCCGGATGCGCTGCGCGCGAATGCGGCCGACGCGCTGTCGCGCGCCTACGATCTGGTCCTCAACGGCGCGGAGATCGGCGGCGGCTCGATCCGAATCCACGAACCGGCGCTGCAGCAGGCCGCCTTCGACGTTCTCGGCATCGACGAGAAGGAAGCCAAGGCCCGCTTCGGTTTCCTGCTCGAGGCACTGAGGTACGGGTGTCCGCCGCACGGCGGCATCGCCTTCGGCATCGACCGGGTCGCCGCGCTGATGGCCGGTGAAGAGTCGATCCGCGAAGTCATCGCGTTTCCGAAGACGACCACGGCAGGTTGCCCGCTGACCGGCGCACCGTCGGTGATCGAACCGGAAACGCTCGCCGAGCTGTCCATCCGCACCGTCGCGGACTAGAAGCATCTCGACCACTTGCGTCGGCCCTCGACGCAAGTGAAGGAAATTTCACGTTTTTCTGCCGCATTCTTCACGCACCGCGGCGATCCTCTTCGTTCGCGTTCCCCTGAACCCTGAAAGCTTGCGTGGAGATTCCTATGAAAAAATTCGCTGCTGCATTCGCCGTCACCGGCGCTGCGCTGCTGCTGGCAGCCGGCGCCCAGGCCCAGACCCGCGTCAACGTGGCGCACCTCGCCCCGTTCGCGCCGGACCTTTCCGACACCGCCGTGTCGGTGGACGTCGACAGCACCGAGGTGCTGACCGGCGTCGAATTCAACCAGACCTCCGGCTACCTGACCCTGGCCCCGGCCGGCACCGCTCCGGGCGTGACCCAGGTCGACGTTCGCACGCCGCCGGGCGGACCGGTCGCGATCACCGCTTCGCCGGACCTGATGGCCGACACGGACTACACCGTGGCCGCGATTGGCGACGGCACCAATCAACCGCTGGCCCTGCTGCCGCTGGTCGATGACCTGTCGGCGCCGGCTGCAGGAAACGCCAAGCTGCGGATCGTCCACACCGCACCGTTCGCCGACACCGCTGCGGCCACCGAAGTCTCGATTCGCCTGCAGGACGGCACCGTCGTTGCCGGCCTGACCAACGTGCCCTACGGCGCCGACTCGGGCTACCTCGAGCTGCCGGCCGGCGTCTACGATCTGGTCATCGCCACCCCCGACGGCTCGACCGAACTGATCGATCCCGAGCCGGTGCGCCTGAACGATGGCGACGTGATCTCCGTGTTCGCGGTCGGTGACGGTGCGAATCAGCCCCTGGGCGTGACCGCCGTGTTCGCCGACGGAAGCTCGGCCGCGCTGCCGCTGGACTTCCCCTTCGAGCCGATCCCCGTGCTGAACCCCTGGGGCCTGGCGCTGCTGATCCTGGTATTGGCCGGCCTGGCGGTGCGCCGCCTGGCCTGACGGTCCGCCCTACCGACGGCACCCAAACGATCGACACAACGGCCGCGCCCCGCGCGGCCGTTTTCGTTTCCCGAGTTCATCGCCCGGCCTGCTACGCTGGCGACTCTCCTTCCGACAGACATCCGCTCGATGGCGAAAGCCGCTCACGTCGTCCTCGTCCATGGCCTCTGGTACGGTCGCGTCAGCCTCAAGCCGATGGCGGCCCGGCTTCATCGCGGCAACTGGCGCGTTCACCGCTTCGCCTACCCCACCGTACGACGGTCGATCGATGCCAACGCCGAGGCCCTGGCGTCGTACCTGCATCGATGCCTGCCCGATCAACCGGTTCACCTGGTCGGCCATAGCCTGGGCGGTCTGGTGGCCCTGCACATGATCGATCGATCCGACGTCCTGCCGGCCCGCCTGGTCCTGCTGGGCAGCCCGGTGAACGGCTCGTCGGTGGCGTCCCGATTGAGCCGGATGGGTCCGATGAAGCGGCTGGTCGGTCGGGCGGCCGGGCCGCTGGAATCGGGCGGACGGCGGGCGCCCGAAGGCTGGGAGGTCGGCGTGGTGGCCGGCACGCAGGGCCTCGGTGCAGGCCGCCTGATCGCCCCGCTGCCCCGCCCCCACGACGGCACCGTCGCCGAGACCGAGACCCGACTGGACGGCGAAACCGACCGCCTCCTGCTGCCCGTCTCCCACACCGGCCTCGTCCTCTCCCCCACCGTCGCCGCCGCCGTCGGCCGATTCCTCTCGAGCGGCCACTTCCGTAACGGCTGAAAGCGAAAGCGTTTTCTCGCAGAGACGCAGAGGCGCAGAGAAAAACAGGAAGGAGAAAAGAAAATCGCTCCGGAAGCAACGGGTCCACCGGAACGGTCATTTCGGGATTCGCACCAAGAACGCTCTTGCTGTCCTCTGCGTCTTTGCGACTCTGCGAGAACACGTCTTTGTCTTTCGGGAACCGCCCGTTGCGCCGATCCCTGCCGATCACGGCTCAAGGCGCTCTAGAACCACCAGACGACGGCGAACCAGAGGATCATGACGACGCTGATGACGACCTTGGCCAGGGTGCCGACGAGGACGCCGACGCTGGCGCCGACTCCGGCGCGGATGGAGTCGTCAACCCGGGCCCGGCCGGCCATGTGACCGAGGACGGCGCCGATGAACGGACCGAGCAGCAGGCCGGGCAGGCCGAAGAAGATGCCGACCAGCACGCCCAGGGTCGCGCCGAGGATGGCGCCGCGCCCGGCACCGAAGCGACGTGCACCTTCCGCGGTGGCGATGAAATCGACCAGGATCGACAAAACGGTCAGGACCGTCAGCCACAGCAGGGTGCCGGCGCCGACATGGGAAAAATCGTCGAGCCAGGCCATCATCACCAGGCCGCCGAGCACCACCGGCGTGCCCGGAAGCGCCGGCAGGACGGCCCCCGCCAAGCCGATCAGCACCAACAGGACGGCCACCAGCCAGCCGAACCAGACCCCGCCCTGCGCCAGCCACTGAACCAGTGCATCGATCATCCGAAAGCTTCCGTTGCAAACCCGGGTCCATTCTCGCATCCTGATCGACCCGAATCGAACCACGCCGACGGAGAACACGCATGGCTTTCATGGATCCACTGCCGCCCGAGACCACGCCCGAGCTCGCCACCACCTTCGACCACTTCCGCGAAATCCTCGGCTTCGTGCCGAACAGCCTGCTGACGATGCAGCGCCGCCCCGAAATCGTGAAGGCCTTCGGTGTCTTGACCAGCGCAGTCATGGACCCCGGGGGTGCGGTCGATCCGGCGACCAAGCGCCTGCTCGCACATTTCGCCAGCCGCGCTGCCGGCTGCCAGTACTGCGAGGCGCACTCGCTGATCGCCGCCGGCATCAGCGGCCTGTCGCAGGAAAAGCTCGACGCGATCTGGGACTACCAGAGCAGCGAGCTCTACACCGATGCCGAGCGCGCCGCACTGGACTTCGCGCTGGCGGCCGGTAGCGTTCCGAACGGTGTCGACGACGAACTGATGGAGCGGCTGCGCGAGCACTGGAGCGAGGACCAGATCGTCGAAATGCTCGGTGCAATCTGCCTGTACGGATTCCTGAACCGCTGGAACGATTCCATGGCCACGGACCTCGAGGATCCGCCCCGCGAGCTCGGCGAGCGGCTGCTCGACCGGGGCGGTTGGACCGGGGAACGTCACGGCGTCAAACGCTGACGCTCAGCGTCGGTCCGTGCCCGCCCGGGCGGGTGCGGCGACCTCTCCCCTACCGTTGAAGGCCCGGTCGGCAGGGGCATGCCTGCATTCTGGAACGACTCTTGCATGGGTCGACGCAGAGATTCAATTCTGCGATTCGATCCACAAAAGGGGTACCAGCATGCAGCATTCATCATCTCGTTCGGTCCGGGGCTTCACCCTCATCGAACTCATGGTCGTGGTCGGTGTGATCGCGATCCTGCTCGGCATCGCGGTGCCCAGCTACACCAACTATTCGATCCGGGCCAAGGTCTCGGAATGCCTGGGCCTGGCGGGCCCCGCGCAGGTCGCGGTGGCCGACGTCGCCACGCGGCGAGGCCAGGCGCCCTCCAGCTCCGATGACGCGGGCTTCTCATTCACCCCCACGGAGAACTGCGCGGACATCCGCGTCGCCGGCGACGGCTCGGTCGTGGTCGAAACGCAGAACACCGGGGCGACCACCGATCCCGTCGTTCAGTTCCGGCTGGACTTCGAGAACGCGTTCTCGGGCATCGACTGGGCCTGCGAGCTGGTTTCCGGCGACCCGATGCACGTGCCGGGCGGCTGCCGCGACCAGGGAACGGCCGCACCGGGCGGCGGCTCCGGCGGCGGCTCCGGCGGCGGCTCCGGTGGTGGTTCCGGTGGTGGTTCCGGTGGTGGTTCCGGTGGTGGTTCCGGTGGTGGTTCCGGTGGTGGTTCCGGTGGTGGCTCCGGTGGTGGTTCCGGTGGCGGTTCCGGTGGCGGTTCCGGTGGCGGCTCCGGTGGCGGGTCCGGCGGCGGTTCCGGCGGCGGTTCCGGTGGCGGTTCCGGTGGCGGTGGCGGTTCCGGTGGTGGGTCCGGTGGTGGGTCCGGTGGTGGGTCCGGTGGCGGTTCCGGTGGTGGTTCCGGTGGTGGTTCCGGTGGTGGTTCCGGTGGTGGGTCTGGTGGCGGATCTGGTGGCGGATCTGGTGGCGGATCTGGTGGCGGGTCCGGCGGTGGTTCCGGTGGCGGGTCCGGTGGCGGGTCCGGCGGTGGCGGCGGCAACCAGCCGTGGTGGTGCAGCTGGTTCCCGAACGGCCCCGGTTGCTGATCGAGAACCGAGAATCCACGCAACGCCCCGCCCCGCGGGGCGTTTCGCGTCACGCCGGCGGACGACGAGCGGCAAACCCGAGTCGACGACGCGAATCCGTTACGATTGCGCGGTTTCCCAAGGCAATCGACGAATCATGAGCCACCAGAACAGCAGCGATCGGAAATCGCACGACAAACTCGCCACGCGCGTGATCCACGCCGGCCAGGCGCCGGACCCGTCGACCGGGGCGATCATGACGCCGATCTACACCACCAGCACCTACGTGCAATCCAGCCCCGGCGATCACCAGGGCTACGAGTACTCGCGGACCCACAACCCGACCCGCAAGGCCTGGGAGGCGTGCATCGCCGATCTCGAGGGTGGCGCAGCCGGCTTCGCGTTCGCGTCCGGAATGGCCGCGGTCGATACGCTGATGCACCTGCTCGAGCCCGGCGACCACGTGGTCGCGATGCACGACCTCTATGGCGGAACCTGGCGACTGTTCGAGCGCGTCCGCCGACGCTCTTCGGGGCTGGACTTCACCTTCGCCGACCTCGGCGATCCGGACGCCGCGGCGGCCGCCATCACCGACGCCACGAAGCTGATCTGGGTCGAGACGCCGACCAATCCGATGCTGCAACTGGTCGACATCGCCCGGATGGCCGAGCTGGCCCATCGCCACGGCTGCAAGCTGGTCGTCGACAACACCTTCGCCACGCCGATGCTGCAGCGCCCGATCGCTCTGGGTGCCGACATCGTGCTGCATTCGGTGACCAAGTACCTGAACGGCCATTCCGACATGGTCGGCGGCGCGCTGGTGGTCAAGGACGAGGAGCTTGCCGAGCAGATCGGTTTCCTGCAGAACTCCGCCGGCGGGGTCCAGGGGCCGTTCGACGCGTGGCTGGCCATGCGCGGGGCCAAGACCCTGGCGCTGCGCATGAAGGCACACTGCGAGAACGCACAGCGGATCGCCGAGTGGCTGGTCGAGCACCCGAAGGTCGGCAAGGTGATCTATCCGGGTCTGGACAGCCATCCGCAGAAGAAGCTGGCCGAGCGCCAGATGTCCGGGTTCGGCGGCATGGTCAGCTTCGACCTCGAGAGCGATCTGCCCGCCGCTCGCCGATTCCTCGAGAACACCCGCCTGTTCGCGCTGGCCGAATCGCTCGGCGGCGTCGAAAGCCTGGTCAACCACCCGGCGATCATGACCCACGGCACCGTGCCAAAGGATCGACGCGAGGAACTGGGCATCACCGACTCGCTGATCCGGCTGTCGGTCGGCATCGAGGACATCGACGACCTGATCGCCGACCTCGAGACCGCGCTGGATGCGGTGTGATGCCGGCGCGGTAGACTGAAGCCCCATCCACGCTGCCGGAGACGACGATGTCCAGACGCGATGCATGGATCGACAAGATCAAGGCGCGGCTCGATGAAGCCAACGCGGAGATCGACAAGTACGAGGCCAGGGCCCGCCGGGTAAGCGCGGACCAGCGGATCAAGTACGAGGATCACGTCGACGAACTGCGCCAGCGGCGCGACGGGCTGAAGGACAAGCTTCTCGACCTGCGCGAGGCGAGCGACGGCGCCTGGGACGACATCAAGCGCAGCGCGGAATCGGCCTGGGACCATCTGTCCGAGGGCTTGAAGCGCGCCAGGGAACGCTTCCGTGACTGACCCGACACGCATCCTTTCCGGTGCCGCCGCCCCGGCGGCACTGGTCCTGCTGCTGACCGCCTGCGCCGCCCCCGACGCCGAGGGCCCGCCCCCGCTCGACCCGGAAACCCGCAGCGAGCTGGAGATGCTCGAATGCCAGCAGCGCGCCCAGAACCGCCCCGACGAAGCCCAGCGCCTCGCCGAATGCAACCACCCCCGCATCGGCGGCTAGCGATTGCCCTTAGCGAGCTTTGCGGCAGGTTCCTTTAGAGGATGGACGCGAGGGCGCGAAGGGGCAAAGAGCGCGAAGAGAACTCAAATTCTTTGGAACTTTAAATGCGTTTTCTCGCAGAGACGCAGAGCCGCAGAGAAAGGCAGAAGAGTTTGAAAATGCCTCGAACCTGTCGCCCCGGACTTGATGACATCGCTACTTCGTAGCTCAGCGAGCTCGCGCCGAAGGCGCTCGGTTCGAGGCCCAAAGACTTACATACGAGGAGATTCTGATGCGGACGCTCAGCTTTCGGACCGAACGGTTCTGCCGGAAGCAATCGGAAGCGGCTGAAATCAATCCCGGTCGATCTGGACGTGAGTTGATCTCGTGGATTGAATCAACCCTCAAGAACCAAGGGCTTGCCCCGCAGACAGCGATCGGCGAAGACTGGGGATGGTTGCTGCCCTGTCAACATAAAGGCATTTCTTTGATAGTCTGCTGCGGCAATGAGGAGGGCAGCCAAGATCGGTGGATCGTGTTCGCCGTTCCCAAGCCAAAGATTCTGCAGCGCCTGTTCGGAGGTCGATTGCTTCGCTCCGCTGTTTCAGATTTGGAAGCAAGCCTTGAGAAAGCGGCGCTAGCATCCGGGTTTGACCAAGTCGAATGGACAAACGAGCGTTACTGAGTGCTTCGCCCTCACTGAGTGGCAGTGCAGCGACCTCAACGAATTTGACGCATCGATGCCATCGAATCCGGAGCGACAAGTTAAGCACCTTGCATTCCTTTCGCCTTTCTCTGCGTCTTTGCGTCTCTGCGAGAAAACGCTTTTCCGCAGTTTTGAAGATTCAGGATCCTCTTCGCGCCCTTCGCTCCTTCGCGACTTTGCGTCCATCCTCTAAAGGACGCAGGCACCAAACCAGATCGAAGCCCAAAACTCAGATCGTCTCGATGCCGCTCTCGGTGGCCATGAGGACGACGTCGGCGGGCCGGTGGGCGAAGAGGCCGCAGGTGACCACGCCGGGGAGCTGGTTGATCTTGGTTTCCATCTGCACCGGATCGACCAGGTCCAGGTTGCGCACGTCGAGGATGACGTTGCCGTTGTCCGTGGTGAAGTCGTCGCGCAGTTCCGGCTGGCCGCCGAGCTTGATCATCTGCCGGGCAACGTAGGACCGCGCCATCGGCAGGACTTCGACCGGCAGCGGGAACTCGCCGAGCACGTCGACCCGCTTGCTTTCATCGACGATGCAGACGAAGCGCTTGCTCGCCGCGGCGATGATCTTCTCGCGGGTCAGCGCACCGCCCCCGCCCTTGACCAACCGCCGGTGGCCATCGAATTCATCCGCCCCGTCGATGTACAGGGCCAGGTCGCCGGTGCGATTCAGGTCGAGCACATCGACCCCGATCGACTTCAGCTTCTCGGTCGTCGCCTCCGACGACGACACCGCCCCCTCGAGGCGGATGCCGCTGGCGCCGAGTTCGTCGATGAACGCGTTGACGGTCGATCCGGTGCCGACGCCGAGCAGCATGCCGTCCTCGACGTGCTTCAACGCCGCTCGCGCCACTTCGATCTTCAGTCGTTGCTGGCTCATGCAGGGTTCTCCTTTTCCATCTTCAGGACCTGGTCCCACTGGTTCTTCGACACCGGCAGGATCGACAAACGGTTGCCGCGCGCAAGCAGCTGGAAGTCGCCGAACTCGCCGGCGCGGGCCTTCATTTCCTGCAACGTCACGGTTCGCTTCAGGTCGCGCACGTGCTGGATATCGACCAGCACCCAGCGCGGGTCGTCCGGGTCGGACTTGGCGTCGTAGTAGTTCGACCCGGCGTCGAACTGGGTCGGGTCCGGGTACGGCTTCGAGACCACCTTGGCGATGCCGACGATGCCCGGCGTCTTGCAGTTCGAGTGGTAGAAGAACACCTTGTCGCCCTTCTTCATGTCGTCGCGAATGAAGTTCCGCGCCTGGTAGTTGCGAATGCCGTCCCAGGGCTCGGTCTTGTCCGTGCAGGCCTTCAGGTGCTCGATCCCGAACACGTCCGGCTCGGATTTCATCAACCAGTAATTCATGCGTGGCGAATTCCATCGACTACGAACCACGATGGTAACGCGCCGCCGGTGGACGGACAGCGGCTTCGCTCGAGAGGACCTGTACGACTCATCTAGACGATGAGCGCGAAGACGCGAAGGGCGCAAAGGAAGCGCTCGACCGAAGGCCCGAGTTCAATCAGAAGGGCCTGTGGGAGTGGGCTTGCGAGCGAAGGGTGGAGCGGCCGGCTCGCGTCCGGGGGCCTGAATCGCTCGCCTGCGAAGCAGGCTCCTACAGACCGGGGTCAGAAGGCACCGGAGATCCTGTAGGAGCGGGCCTTGCCCGCGAACGCGTCCGATCTCTCCTCGCCTGCATGGCAGGTTCTCGTTGGCGGTTCGGCTGAAGCATTCGCGCGCAAGCTCACTCCCTCAGGCGGTTCGATCCGCGTTTCGGCATGGCCCTTCGCTGCTTCGCGTCTTCGCGCTCACCATCTGAAGGACGATGCCCCGACTCCCGCGGTGGCCCCGAACCCCTACTCCCGAAAGACCTGCAGGCCGCGTTCCGTGAGGACGGCGGCCAGGGGGACGTCCCAGGGGTCGGCGGGAAGGCTGTCGACCTGCTGCAGGGCGTAGGCCACGCCGACCAGCCACGGGCCGGCTTCAGGATCGCGACGCAGGAAGTCGAAGGCGCGATCGTAATACCCGGCGCCCATGCCGAGGCGCATGCCCGTGGCGGAGAAGGCGACCAGCGGCGTCAGCACGATCTCGAGGCGCTCCGGCTCGCGGAACGGGCCCTCAGCGGGCTCGGGAATGCCGAAACGGTTCTTCGCCATCGCACTCCCGGGCTGCCACCGCCTGAAGCGCATGTCGTGACCGTCGACCACCGGCAACCAGATGCGGCGGCCGGCCTCGGCCAGCACGTCGAGCGCGGGCGAGAGGTCGGGTTCGCCGCGAAAGGGCTGGAAGGCGGCCAGGTCGACGCAGTCGCGCTCGCCGAGCACGCGCAGCAGATGGCTGGCGATCTGCCGATCGGCGCGTCTTCGCTGATGCGGATGGAGTGCCGTGCGGGTTTCGAGAACCCGGGCGCGCAAGGTCTGTTTCCTCGAATCGGGAGACTCACTCACGGGCTCGCGCCGAGGCGTTCTGCGGGGGGCAGGATAAGGGGGTGCTCTCCGCAGATGCCGCTGCGAAACCGGGGACCTTGAACCAGAGGTTCAGGTGGGACAGCTCTTCGCGCATTCAGGCGATTCGCATTCCACGATTCGCACACCAGCATCGAAAGGCACCGTCCCGAGGTCGATAAGTAGGGACAAGGCATAATGCGATTCCGCTGGCGAACACCGCAGAGAGCACCACGACGCAAACTATACCACCGCGCCGGAAGCGGCCGGAAAGATCCGTTCACTCCCGGGCGCAGGTTGGTCGTTGAATCGCTCCGATGCTCGCCGCGGAACGCACGCTCGGGCCGGATCAGTCGCCGGCCCCGCCGGTCTCGGGCGAGGCCCGCTCCAAGCGCGTGGCAAGGTCCAGCAGGCGCTGGTCGATCTGCTCGCTGCGGGCTTCGTTCTCCTGGCGAACCTTCAGCAGTTCGTCGGCCAGGTTCAGGGCGCACATCACCGCGACCTTCTCCATCGACTGAAGCTTGCCGCCGTCCCGGATCTCGCGCATCTGACCGTCGAGGAACAGCGCGGCCTCCATCAGCGCCCGCCGTTCTCCGGGCTGGCACATGACCTTGAACTCGCGATCCAGGATGCGGACCGATACGGGCTCCGACTCGGCCATCAGCTTGCGTTCTCCAGCGATTTCAGCCGTTCGATCATGGCTTCGACCCGGGTCCGCGCCTCTTCGTTGCGCTTGACCAGCCCGGCCCGCTCGGCAACCAGTGACTCCTGCCGGGCCAGCAACGAGCGATTCTCGCGCTCCAGGGCATCGACACGATCGATCAGGCTCGACAGGCGCGACTCGATGCTGTCGAGTGCCGCCCGGGTCCGTTGCATGCTCATCGGCTGGTCCCCCGATTTTCACTGGAAATACAACGTAATGATAGAACTTCGTCAGGCGGATTGCCAAGTGGCGCGTGACGGCCGCCGAAAACCCGCTCGGCGGGCCCCGCTGCGGACCGTGTCCGACGACGCCTGCAAGCACCCCCCGGTGCTACCATTGAGCGCTTCTCGCACCTCCTTCCGGCATGAACGACAACGAATCCAAACTGGCCTGGCTGCTCGCGCTGTCGGCCGATTCCGACCCGGCTCGCGTGGCCGAGACGCACGGCGTGGTCATCGGCCTGCTGGTCGCCGGTCCGAAGCAGACCGACCAGCAGCTGGCCGACCAGCTCGCCGCCCTGCAGGTCGGCGACTGGGACTCGGACAAGATCCAGCAGGATCTCGGTCCGGCGATCTCGACGCTGCGCAGCGAGCTCGGCTCGCCCGACATGGACTTCAAGCCGCTGCTGCCGACCGACGATCGGCCGCTGGAAGAGCGGACGCGCTGCCTCGCCACCTGGGTGACCGGCTTCCTCGCCGGCTTCGGAACCTCGGGCCGCCGGATCGACGGGGGCGATGCCGCCGAAGCGCTCCGCATGCTGGAACAGATCGCCCGCGCGGGGCTGGACCCCGACGCCGACGACGAGGCCCAGGAAGAAGCCTTCGCCGAGCTCAGCGAGTTCGTGCGCATCGCCGCGCTGCTGCTTCGCGAGGAGAGCCTGCGGCAGTCCGCCTGATGAGCGCGCGTCCTCGTCACGTACCGTCCACGACCGCGCCGAAGAGCGCCGAGCCGTACCGCCGACGTCGGCGCGACCTGATGTCGCTGGCCGAACCGGGCTCGGTGCTGATCGTTCCGGGCGCGCACGAAACGCTGCGCAACGGCGACAGCCACTTCGCGTTCCGCCAGGACAGCGATTTCCTCTACCTGACCGGCTTCGACGAGCCCGAAGCAGTGCTGGTCCTGGTGCCGGGGCGGGACGCCGGAGAACAGCTGCTGTTCTGCCGCGAGTCCGACCCGGACCGCGAACGCTGGGACGGCCCGCGGCTGGGCCTGGATGCGGCCCGCGAGCAGCTGGCCATGGACGATTGTTTCCCGATCGACGACCTGGACGAGATCCTGCCGGGCCTGATGGAAGGCCGCGACCGGATCTATCACGCGGTCGGGCGAAAGCCTGCCTTCGATCGCCAGGTCATCGAGTGGCGGAACGAACTGCGCAACCAGAAGCGCAACGTCCGGGCGCCCGAGGAATTCATCGGCCTCGATCACCTGCTGCACGAGCTGCGCCTGGTCAAGTCGTCGGATGAACTGCGCTCGATGCGCCGCGCGGCCCGCATCTCGGCCGATGCACACGCCCGCGCGATGCGGGCCTGCCGGCCGGGTATGACCGAGTCGGATCTGACCGCCGAGCTGCTCCACGAATTCACCCGCAACGGCTGTCCGGCGTCGTACCTGCCGATCGTCGCCGGCGGCAGCAACGCGCTGGTCCTGCACTACGTGAAGAACGACCGCCCGCTGCCCGACGACGGGCTGGTCCTGATCGACGCCGGCTGCGAGGTCGACGGCTACGCCGCCGATATCTCGCGGACGTTTCCGGTCTCCGGGCGGTTCACCCCGGCCCAGCGCGCGATCCACGACCTGGTCCGGGCCGCCCAGCTCCACGCGATCGACCAGGTCCGGCCGGGCCGCGCCTTCGACGACATCCACGCCGCGGCCTGCCGGGTGCTGACCGAAGGCCTGATCGACCTGGGCCTGCTGTCCGGCTCGGTCGACGCCAACCTGGAGCAGCAGGCGTACCGTCGCTTCTACATGCACAAGACCGGGCACTGGATCGGCCTCGACGTTCACGACGTCGGCGACTACCGGATCGACGGCCAGTCGCGCCAGCTCGAGAAGAACATGGTCACCACGGTCGAACCGGCGCTGTATATCGGCTTCGAGGACGACATCCCAGAGGACTTCCGCGGCATCGGCGTGCGCATCGAGGACGATATCCGGGTCACCGACGGCGACCCGGAGAACCTGACCGAATCGGTGGCCGCCGACGCCGGCGCGATCGAGGACTGGATGGCGTCGGGGTCGCCGCAGTGACCGCCCGGGCGAACGAACGCACAACGGCCTCGGCCGAGCACGACGTGGTGATCGCCGGCGGCGGGCTGGCCGGCGCGTCGCTGGCCGTCGGCCTGGCCCGCCGCGGGTTCGACGTGGCCGTGATCGAGGCGGTCGACCGCACGGCCGACCATCAACCGAGCTACGACGACCGGACCCTGGTCATCAACCGCGCCTCGCTGAACATCCTCGGCGCCCTCGAGGTGATCGACGACGACCTCGCGCGCTGCCCGATCCGGACCATCGAGATCACCCGCGCCGGCGGCTTCGGCCGGGTCCGCCTCGAGGCCGAGCAGCACGGCGTGGACCGCTTCGGCGACGTGGTCGTCGCGCGCGAACTCGGCAACCGCCTGCTCGCCGCGCTGAAGGCCGGTGGTTCGATCACGGAGTACTGCCCCGAACGCCTCGAGACCTTCGTGCCGGATGACGACGGGGTCGACGTGCGCCTGGCCTCGGGAACGCGCCTGCGCGGGCGCCTGCTGGTTGCCGCCGACGGCACGCGGTCGTCGATCCGCCAGGCTGCAGGCATGGCCTCCGACCTGCACGACTACCGCCAGTCGGCAATGATCTTCAACGTCCGGCCGCTGGCCTCGAGCGACGCGACCGCCTACGAGCGCTTCACGCCGGTGGGTCCCTTGGCCTTCCTGCCCCAGCCCGAGGGCCGCCTCGGCGTGGTGTGGATCGACGCCAGCGAGGCGATCGACGCGGCCATGGACTGGACCGACGACCAGCTGATCGCCCGCCTGACCGAACGCGCCGGAGCGAGCTTCCAGGGCTTCGAGCGGCCCGGCAAGCGCGCCCGCTACCCGCTGACCCTGCTGCGCACGCCGACCCCGATCGGCCCTCGCACGGTCGCGATCGGCAACGCCGCGAACACGGTCCACCCGGTCTCGGCGCAGGGCTTCAATCTCGGCCTGCGCGACGTCGCCGGCCTGCTCGATGCCCTGGCCGACGCCCGCGACCCGGGGGCGCCGGCCTGGCTGGCCCGCTACGTCAAGCTGCGCGCCGACGACCAGGCCGAGACCGTGCGCTACACGGATACGCTCGCACGCACCTTCACCAACCCCAGCCTGCCGTTCCGCCTCGGCGCCGGCCTGGGCCTTGCCGCCCACGCGCTGCTGCCCGGCCTGCAGCGCCGCCTGGTGCGCGCAGCCATGGGCTTCCGCGAACCGGTCGCCTCGCTGGCCCGGGACCGCGCATGACCCAGCGCTGCGACGCGCTGATCGTCGGCGGCGGTGCAGCGGGGGCCGCCGCCGCGCTGGCACTGGCCGAGCTCGGCCGCGATGTTGCCCTGGTCGATCGACGCGAGCCGGCCGGGATCGAGAACGGCGCTCCGCTGGACCCGCGCGTGGTCGCGATCAGCCCCGGCTCGCGGGCGCTGCTCGACGCGCTGGGCGCGTGGGATCGGCTCGATCGCGACCGGATCGCCCCGTATCACGCCATGCAGGTCGCCGCGGGCCGCGGCCGGGTCGAGTTCCTCGCCGGCGACCACGGCGTCGACGTGCTGGGCTGGATCGTCGAGATCCCGGCCCTGGTCGACGCGCTGTGGGCCGGACTGCGCGGCCACCGGCGCATCCGCATCCACGCACCGGCCGACGTGGCGTCGATCTCGATCCACGAGCCGTCGACAAGAACCGCGCAAGGGACGACCGCAGCCGGGGGTGCCGAGGTCCGGCTGGCGGACCGGTCCCGGATCGAGACCGAGGTCCTGATCGGCGCCGACGGCGCGCGCAGCCGTGTCCGGGCGGCGGCGAACATCCCGATTACCGTGGACGACTACAACCAGCGCGCGCTGGTCACCCACCTGACCACCGAGCGGGCCAACCCGGGAATCGCCTGGCAGCGCTTCACCGCGCTCGGGCCGCTGGCCCAGCTGCCGCTGCCCCAGCCGTCGGGAGACGGCGGCCGCTCGTCGCTGGTCTGGTCGGTGCCGCGGACCGATGCGGACCGGCTGATGGCGCTGGCCGACGACGCGTTCATCGACGCGCTGAACGACGCTGCCGAAGGCGCGCCCTTCGGCGCCGTGACCGCTGTGGAGAAGCGGCACGCCCTGCCCCTGGTCCGACGCCGTGCCGAGACCCTCGCCGCCGGCTGCATCGGCCTGGTCGGCGACGCGGCGCGCACCGTGCATCCTCTGGCCGGCCAGGGACTGAACCTGGGCCTGGCCGACGTTGCCGTGCTCGCCGAGACCTTCGGTCGCCACCGCACCGACCCGGCCCACGCACTGCGCCGCTATGCGCTCCGGCGCGGCTCCGACGCCGCCCTCGTCGCCGGCGGCATCCATACCCTGACCGAGCTGCGCGGCTTCGGATCGATGGCGCTCGAAGGCCTCGGCGCGGGGTTTTCGGTGATGATGCGATCGCGCCTCGCGCGCGGTTTGTTCGTCCGGCGAGCCTGCGGATTGGGCGACGTCGAAGGCGGCGTGCGGGCATTGCTGGGCCGCTGAGCCACTGAGCCGCTGAGGTTTCTCCCGACACGGATCCCCGGGCCTGGAATCGCCCGAGGAAATCGACCCTGAAGGGCAAGACCAGGGATCGCTCGCAAGCTCACTCCCAAAGGAAGATCCGGGCCGATCGCAGGTCTGTGGGAGTGAGCTTGCGAGCGATGCCTGGGTCGTGCCTTGATCCTACGCCAGGAACAGCCGCCTCCGCAGGGTTCGCCTCCGAGGGCTCCCGGCCGGCGGACGCAACAGCGGTCGTAGCCCGTATCCGGAAACCGGACGACGCACCTCGAGGCGCTCGGCCGTCGCCAGAAAAAAACCCACCCCCATCTGCAAGAATACGCCGGCCATGACCCTGCCCCAGATCAATCCGGACGAACTCCTCCAGCGCGATGTCGGCCGCCTGGTCGGCCAGCGCAGGCGCGTCCAGAAGATGGCCGTCGACGACCCGAAACGCGCGAAGTCGCTGTTCGATCTCGAGGCGAAGCTTGCCTCGTCGAAGGCGAAGGTCGAGGCGCGGGACAAGGCGGCGCCGCATCCGGCCTACGACCCCGACCTGCCGATCACCGCGCGCCGCGACGACATCGTCCGGGCCATCCGCGATCACCGCGTGGTCGTCGTGGCCGGCGCGACCGGATCGGGCAAGTCGACCCAGCTGCCGAAGATGGTCCTCGAAGCCGGGCGCGGCCGGCGAGGCCTGGTCGGCTGCACCCAGCCCCGGCGGATCGCCGCGCGCAGCGTGGCCCGGCGCGTGGCCGAGGAGCTGGGCACGGAGCTCGGCGGCGCGGTGGGCTTCCAGGTCCGGTTCACGGACCGCGTGTCGGACGGCACCTACATCAAGTTCATGACCGACGGCATCCTGCTCGCCGAGGTCCACGGCGACCGGCACCTCGACCGCTACGACACGCTGATCATCGACGAGGCGCACGAGCGCAGCCTGAACATCGACTTCCTGCTCGGCTACCTGAAGCAGCTGCTCGATCGGCGGCCCGACCTGAAGATCGTCATCACCTCGGCGACGATCGACACGGGGCGCTTCGCCGAGCACTTCGGTGACGCGCCGGTGATCGACGTCGAGGGCCGCAGCTACCCGGTCACCGTCGAACACCAGCCGCCGAACGACGGCGAGGCGCTGGAGCATCAGGTCCGGCGCGCGGTGGCCCGGGCCACCAAGATCGATCCGCGCGGCGACATCCTGGTGTTCCTGCCCGGCGAGCGCGAGATCTTCCAGGCCTCGCGCGCGCTGTCGAAGGCCGGTCTGCCGAACACGGAAATCCTGCCCCTGTACGCGCGTCTGCCGGCCGCCCGCCAGGACGCGATCTTCAAGCGCGGCGCCGGCCGCCGCATCGTGCTGGCGACCAACGTCGCCGAAACGTCGCTGACGGTGCCGGGCATCCGCTTCGTGATCGATTCGGGGCTGGCCCGCATCTCCCGCTACGCCAGCCACTCGAAGGTACTTCGCCTGCCGGTCGAGCCCGTCTCGCAGGCCTCGTGCAATCAGCGCGCCGGCCGCTGTGGACGGGTCGGGCCCGGCACCTGCATCCGGCTGTTCGAAGCGGCCGATTTTGACGCCCGGCCCGAGTTCACCGAGCCGGAGATCCAGCGCGCCGGGCTGGTCGGCGTGGTGCTGGAGATGCTGGCGCTGGGACTCGGCGACCCGGAGGCCTTCCCGTTCATCGACCCGCCGCCGAGCAAGCTGATCAACGAAGCGTGGTCGACGCTGGTCGAACTGCAGGCGATCGACGACCAGCGGCGGTTGACGGCGATCGGTCGCCGGCTGGCCGCGCTGCCGGTCGACGCCCGCCACGGGCGAATGCTGCACGAGGCGAACGAACGGGGCGCGCTGGCTGAAACGCTGGTGCTGGTTGCCGCGCTCGGCGTGCAGGATCCGCGAGAACGCCCGCCGGACCAGCAGCAGGCCGCCGACGAGGCGCATTCGCAGTTCCGCGCGGCCGGCTCGGATTTCCTGGGCCTGCTCAAGCTCTGGACCTGGTTGCAGCAGCAGCGACGAGAGAAATCGCGCAACCAGGCCGACAAGCTCGCCAGGGCGACCTTCCTGTCGCCGATGCGGCTGCACGAGTGGGGCCAGCTGGTCGGCCAGCTGAAGGAACTCGTCAAGCAGGCCGGCTGGTCCGTCGGCCCGGTCCGCGAACTCGACGAGCCGGTCGCCGAGTCCGTGCACCGCGCCCTGCTGTCGGGCCTGCTGGCGCAGGTCGGCCGCCACGAGGAGGACGGCGAATACGTCGGCGCGCGCAACCACAAGGTCAGGATCTTTCCCGGCTCCACGCTGGGCCGGTCCCGGCCGGGCTGGATCATGGCCGCCGAACTGGTCGAGACCAGCCGGCCCTGGGCCCGCACGGTGGCCGCGATCCGGCCCGAGTGGCTGGAGCAGCAGGCCAGCCACCTCACCCGGTCGCACGTGTTCGATCCGCACTGGGACAAGCGCACGGGCCGGGTCATGGGCTACCAGCAGGTCACGCTCTACGGCCTGACCCTGGTCGAGAAACGCCGCGTGCACTACGGTCCGCACGACCCGGACACCGCCCGCGAGCTCATGATCCTCCACGCGCTGGTGCGCGGCGAGATGGACCTGCGGGCCGACTTCCTCAAACGCAATCGAAAGCTGGTCGAGGAACTGGCCGTTCACGAGCACAAGCGGCGGGCGCGCGACGTGCTGGCCGACGAATCGGCGCGGGTCGAGTTCTTCGATGCGCGGCTGCCGCGGCAGATCTTCACCGTCAAGGCCTTCGGTCGCTGGTACGAGCGGCTGGACGAGGCCGAGAAGGACCGGCTGCTGTACGACCACGCCACGCTGCTGCGCGAGGACGCGGAAACCTCCGGCGACGAGTTCCCCGATGCGCTGGAACTCGACGGCGAGCGGTTCCGCCTCGACTACCGCTTCGAGCCCGCCCACCCGGCTGACGGCGCGACCGTGGTCTGCCCGCTGCATCGCCTGAACCGGCTCGACCCCGATCGGCTGCAGTGGCTGGTGCCCGGCCTGCGCGCCGACGCCGTGCGCGGCCTGATCGGCACCCTGCCGAAGTCGAAGCGGCGAGCCTTCGTCCCGCTGGCCGACTACGCCCGGGCCGCGCTGGACGCGCTCGGCGAGCCCGCAGGCGGCCTGCACGAGCGGCTGGCGGCGGAGCTGACGCGGATCGGCGGGCTGGAGATCGATCGCGAGGACTTCCAGCTCGAACGCCTCGACGACCACCTGCGCTTCAACGTGCGCGTCCTCGGCGACGGCGGTCGAGTGCTGGCCGAATCGCGCGATCTCGAAGCGCTGCAGCAGGACCTGGGCGAACGGGCCCGGCGCGACTTCATGGCCCGCCAGGCCGACGAGTGGCAGCGCGACGGCCTGACGGCCTTCGGCGATCTCGAGCTTCCGCCGCAGGTCCGGACCCGCGCCGGCGACCCGGCCTGGCCGGCGCTGATCGACCAGGGAGCGAGGGGTCAACGGCAGGCGGTCGGCCTGCGCCTGTTCGACGACGAGGGCGAGGCCCGCGCGGCGCACCACGGCGGCATCCACCGGCTGCTGCTGGTGCGCCTGGCCGACAAGCTGAAGTACATCGCGAAGAGCCATCGCCTGTCGCAGCAGGCTGCGCTGGCCTGGACGCGCGTCGAGGACGTGGCCGTGCTGGAGCGCGCGGTCTGCGAGCGGGTGGTCGCGGATGCCATCGACGACGCGTGGCCGGTGCGGTCCGG
Organism: Wenzhouxiangellaceae bacterium; assembly: GCA_965227925.1. Classification (GTDB taxonomy): domain Bacteria; phylum Pseudomonadota; class Gammaproteobacteria; order Xanthomonadales; family Wenzhouxiangellaceae. The sequence goes on along the minus strand of CBDDGP010000004.1, from coordinate 1,459,923 downwards.
CCCGGATCTCGACGCCCTCGAGACCGCCCTTCGGCCCGGGATCGTCGATCGCTGCCGTGCGGCGATCGAGGTCCTGGACCGGACCGTGCTGCGCTGGCACGAGGTTCGGCGTCGACTCGACGCCGTCGGCCCTGCGCAGCCGTCGGCCCACGACGACATCGAGTCGCAGCTGTCCGACCTGGTCTACCCGAGCTTCGTCACCGACGTCGCCAGCGACCGGCTGACCCACTATCCCCGCTACCTCGATGCCGTCGACGCCCGGCTCGACGCGCTGGAGCTCGATCCGCGCCGCGACGTCCAGCGCCAGGCCGAGGTCGACCCGTGGTGGCAGAACTACCTCGACCACCTCGCCGAAGGCCACGCCTGGACCGAGGCGCTGGACCGCTACCGATGGCTGGTCGAGGAGTACCGCGTCCAGGTCTTCGCTCAGCAGCTGGGCACGGCGGACAAGGTGTCGAAGAAGCGGCTGGACGGCGCCTGGGCCGATGTCCGGCGCGACATCGGCTGATTGCCGGGCAGACGGGCTTGTGGCGGGGATCGGTCGTCGGGCGCGCTGCTCGTCAGCGGTCCAGCAGCGCGTCGAGCCGCTCGATCACGTCGTCGACCGCCACCAGGTCCATCACGCCGCCGCGCTCGATCCGCTTGCCCCACTTCACGTCCTCGGGCGCCTTGCCGAGAAAGCGCCGCGCGGCGTCGTGGAATCGGTCGACGCAGTGCTCGAGGCTGGCCAGCGGCCCGGACCGCTTCGACCAGGTCGCCGCGTACAGGCCGACCACGGGCGTGCCCAGTGCCGACGCGAAATGGACCGGGCCGGAGTCCGGCGCGACCAGGCAGGCCGCCCGATCGAGCATGGCCAGCGCCTGGCCGAGCGTGTCCTTGCCGACGAGGTCGATCACGGGATGATCCGCCAGCGCCCGGATGCCGTCGGCCATGGTCCGCTCGATCGCCGACGGGCCGCCGACCAGGATCACCGGCCGCCCATGGCGCTCGGCGACGTGATCGGCAATCGCCGCATAGCGGTCGGCGGACCAGTTGCGCTCCGGGTGGCTGGAGCACGGGCTGATCAGCACCGCGTGCCCCGCCTGCGGCTGGTGCTCGCGCGCGAAAGCGCGATCAGCGTCGGCGATCGGCGGCGCGCGGTCGATGCCGTCGGTCTCCGCCCCGAGCGCGCGGGCGAACTCCAGCATCGCCTCGGCCTGGTGCTGGAACGGCACGGCGCGGATCCGCTCGTTGACCACCAACCCATGGCCTTCCCGGGCCCGGTCACGATCGAAGCCGATCTTCCGAGCCGCGCGCACGAAAAGCGACAGCCAGTTCGCCCGGGCCGAGGTCTGGGCCAGCAGCAGCACGTCGAAGCGGCGGCCGCGCAGCGCCCGACGCACCGAATGCCGCCTGCGGCCGGCGGCCTTCTTGTCGAGCACGATGAAGTCGACGTCGTCCATGGCCTCGACCAGGCGGTGTTCGCCCGAGCCGATGATCCAGGTGATCGAGGCGCCCGGAAACGCCCGGCGCAGCGCGCGGACCAGGGCGATGCAATGGCACACGTCGCCGAGCGCCGACAGGCGCAGCAGCGCGATCGAGCGCGGCGGGTCCGCGAGCGCCGGTTCGTTCAATGGACAGCCCGCCGGGCAGCGGGGACAATGCGCGTCATCATGGAACGCATTCTACGTACCGGCCCCGATGCGGTGCTGTTCGATTCCGAGCGGCTGGCCGAACCGTCGCTCGACTGGTTCGAGCCGGCCGCCTGGGAACGAGCGGGAGCGGTGCACCAGCGTTTCGGCGGCCGCGGAGAAGCGATCGCGGTCGACGGGCCGTTCGGTGCCGGCGTGCTGAAGGTCTATCACCGCGGCGGCCTGGTCCGTCACCTGGTCCGACGTCGCTACGCGTGGACCGGTCTTGGCCGCACCCGCAGCGTGCGAGAGTGGCGGGTCCTGCGCGCGATGTTCGACGCGGGCCTGCCGGTGCCCGAACCCCTGGCCGCCCATGTGCAGCGCTCCGGCCCGACCTACCGAGCCGCCCTGCTCACCCGGCGGATCGAGAACGCGCGCCCGCTGAGCGACGCGGCGGCGGACCTCGATCAGGCGCGCTGGGCCGACGTCGATGCACTGATCGACCGCTTCGCCCGGGCCGGCCTGTCGCACGCCGACCTCAACGCCACCAACATCCTCGTCGATCCGGACGAAACGCTCTGGATGATCGACTTCGACCGGGCCCGGATCAGCGATCGCCCGGTCCGGCCCCGGCCGATGCATGCGAGGTTGGCGAGGTCGCTGGAGAAACTGGGCATCCAGCGGGCCTGAAGATCGGGTCATGGCCACTCCTGTGGGAATGCGCTTGCGAGCGAAAGCACTTGCAGAAGAGGAATCCCGACCACCTGCAGGAGTGAGCTTGCGAGCGAAAGCCCTTGCAGAAAAGGAGTCCCGACCACCTGTAGGAGTGAGCTTGCGAGCGAAAGCCCTTGCAGAAAAGGAATCCCGACAACCTGTGGGAGTGAGCTTGCGAGCGAAAGCCCTTGCAGAAGAGGAAACCCGACCACCTGTGGGAGTGAGCTTGCGAGCGAACCGCCAAGCCGCCGGCCTTCGCTCGCAAGCTCACTCCCACACTCGCGGTTTCGAGGGGTGTGCGGAATCGGGCGCTCAGCGCAACGTCCGGAACACCCAATCGCAGATCGGCCAGGTAATGTTGAAGTTCCCGTGCGCCATCACCGCGGGATCGTGGTGCGCGCGATGCAGGCGCTGCAGGCGACGCACGCCCGGAACCTCCAGGATCCTGGAATCCGCCGGCAGGTGGTAGGTCAGGTGCAGGGTTTCGTAGCTGAAGTAGTAGCCCAGCGCGGTGATGACGAACAGCCAGGCGACGTTCGCCGACAACAGCCACGCCAGAAGCAGGCCGGCCGGCAGGGCGAAGGCGCCGAAGAAGAACACCAGCAGCGATGGCGGGAACAGGATGGCGCGCAGGTCGGACAGGCCGTCCAGGTCCATCTCCTCGGCAGTGAAGTAGCGATGATGCTGAACCGTGTGGCGTTCATGGATCAGACCCAGGAAGCGCCGCCGGCGATGCATCACGTAGCGGTGGCCGAGGTACTCGGCGAGGTTGGCGTACAGGAAGGTCAGCGGAACGGCCAGCCATTCCAGGGGCTCGACGCCGTCGAGCATCGCGACGCCCAGCGCCATGCCGCCGACGCAGAACGCGATGATGAACAGCAGGTGGCGCCGCCCCGAATAGCCGGACGGCAGATAACGCGCGCGGTATTCCGGGCGGTAAGCGCGGCCGATCGCCATTGAACGCTCGTCGCGGTGGGTACACCTTCGATGCTGCCACGCCCGATCCGGCCGGGCAAGCGATGCGCCGAACGCACCCGTCCTCACGGCCCGACGAATCCGCGATTTTCCCGCTGGACGCCGCACAGCGGCGACGGAGAAGCGCACCGGCCGCTGTTTGACCAAGCGCCCTCCAACCGGTCCCGGGCCTCGCGTTCGGGTGGTCTTCAGGACTTCGCGCTCGGCCGGAGAACGGGCGACGGCACCCACGACCGGGCGCTACACTGGACCATAGTTCGCAACGGAGTCGACGATGTCCCAGTCCGTCAACGGCGCGAAGCGCCTGGTCGAATGCCTGGAGGGCGAGGGCGTCACGCGCATCTATGGCGTGCCGGGCGAAGAGAACCTCGACCTCCTCGACGCGCTGCGCGAGTCGACGATCGACGTGGTGGTCACGCGCCACGAACAGGCCGCGGGCTTCATGGCCGCTGCCGAAGGCCGCTTGACCGGACGTCCCGGCGTGTGCATGTCCACGCTCGGCCCGGGTGCGACCAACCTGCTGACCGCCGCGGCCTACGCCCAGCTCGGCGCCATGCCGATGGTGATGATCACCGGCCAGAAACCGGTCCGGACGTCCAAGCAGGGCCACTTCCAGATTCTCGACGTCGTCGACCTGATGCAGCCGGTGACCCACTACACGCGTCAGATCCCGTCCGCGGACCTGATTCCGTCCAACGTTCGCGAAGCCTTCCGCAAGGCATCCGAGGAGCGGCCCGGTGCCGCGCACCTCGAACTGCCCGAAGACATCGCCCGCGAAGCGACCGATGCACCGGTCATCACGACCAGCATGACCCGTCGCCCGGTGGCCGAGGAAAAGGCCGTGGCACGTGCGGTAGAGGCGATCGAGAAGGCGCAGCGGCCGCTGCTGATGGTCGGCGCCGGCGCCAACCGCAAGCTCACTTCGAAGATGCTGCGAGCGTTCGTCGAGAAGACCGGCATTCCGTTCTTCTCGACCCAGATGGGCAAGGGCGTGGTCGGCGAGACGGACTGCTGGATGGGCACCGCCGCGCTGTCCGACGGCGACTACGTCCATCGCCTGATCGACCACGCCGACTGCATCATCAACGTCGGCCACGACGTGATCGAGAAGCCGCCGTTCTTCATGAACGACGACGAACAACGCACGGTCATCCACATCAACTTCTTCACCGCCGAGGTCGACCCGGTCTACTTCCCCCAGCTCGAAGTCACCGGCGACATCGCCAACGCGATCTGGCAGATCACCGATCGGATCGAGGCCCAGGACCACTGGGATTTCGACTTCGCGCAGACCGTTCGCAACGCCCTGCTGGACGAGCTCGACGCCGGCCGCGAAATGAACGAGTTCCCGATCCACCCGCGCCGCCTGATCCACGCCGTGCGCGATGCGCTGCCCACCGACGGCATCGTGTCGCTGGACAACGGCCTGTACAAGGTCTGGTTCGCCCGCAACTTCCGCACGGTCCGGCCCAACACGCTGCTGCTCGACAACGCGCTGGCGACGATGGGCGCCGGCCTGCCCGTCGCGATGAGCGCGAAGCTGACCCTGCCCGACCGCAAGGTGCTGGCGATCTGCGGCGACGGCGGCTTCATGATGAACTCGCAGGAGCTCGAGACCGCCGTCCGGCTCGGCCTGAACCTCGTCGTGCTGATCCTCAGGGACGACGCCTACGGCATGATCCGCTGGAAGCAGGCCGACATGGACCTGCCCGACTTCGGCCTGCAGTTCGGCAACCCCGACTTCGTGCGCTACGCCGAAGCCTACGGCGCGCACGGCCACCGCGCCGAGAGCGTGGACCACCTCGAGCAGTTGCTCGACGCCGCGCTGAACGGCTCCGGCGTCCACGTCATCGACTGCCCGATCGACTACGCCGACAGCCAGCATGAACTGTTCGAGGCCCTGCCCGAGCGGAGCGCGAAGCTCGACCCCCGAAGCACGAAGAACGCGTCCTGAGGAAGGAACCGATGAAACTCCCCGGCCGCGACCGCGTCGCCGCGTTCGACGTCGACGCCCAGCGCACCTTCACGCCGCTGTGCCCGGATGAACTGCCGGTGCCCGGCGGCGACGAGATTGCCGATGAACTGAACCGGCAGGCCGGCCTGGCCGCGTTTCGCGTTGGCTCCAAGGATGCGCACAGTCCGGAAGCCGCCTGGGTGACCGCCGACGCCGCGAAGATCGGCCAACCCGGTGTCAAGGGCGATAACGTCGAGGAGCACTGGCCCGTACACGCAGTCCCCGGCACGGAGGGCTTCGAGCTTCTACCCGGCCTGCCTCGCCCGGCCGACTACGACTACTTCGTCTGGAAGGGCGTGGAACTGGACATGCACCCCTACGGCGCCTGCTACCACGACCTGGCAGAAACCATGAGCACCGGCGTGATCGAGTGGCTGGAGGCGAACGGCGTGACCCACGTGCTGGTCGGCGGCCTGGCCACCGACTACTGCGTCAAGGCCACCGCGCGCCAGCTGGCCGAGGCGGGCTTCCGCACGATCCTGAATCGGGCGGCGTGCCGCGGCATCGCGCCGGAGACCACCGAGGCCGCGCTGGACGAACTGCGCGCCGCAGGGGTTCAGCTTGTCGAGTCCAGCGACCACCTGGAGCCGTCGTCATGAAGGCCGGAAGAATGATCATCGAATCGCTGCTCGACACGGACATCTACAAGTACTCGATGATGCAGGCGGTGCTGCACCAGTTCCCGGGTGCGGAAGTCGATTACACCTTCAAGTGCCGCAGTGAGGGTGTCGACCTGCGGCCGTTGAAGAAGGACCTGGAGCGCGAGATCGAGCACCTCTGCTCGCTCAAGCTCGAGCCCGACGAGCTGAATTTCCTGGCGTCCCAGCGCTACTTCAAGCGCGACTTCATCGAGTTCCTGCGCCTGTTCCATCTCCAGTCGCGGTTCGTCGAGGTCGGCGAGGCGGACGGACAGCTGACGATCTCCATCCAGGGACCGTGGCTGCACACGATCCTGTTCGAGGTGCCGGTGCTGGCGATCGTCAGCGAGCTCTACACCCGCCACAGCCACCCGGAGTTCGACTTCACCGTCGCGCGCGAGCGCCTGGCGACCAAGATCGAGCAGGTCCAGGCCCTGGACCGCCCCGACGAGTTCGTGTTCGCCGACTTCGGCACCCGCCGGCGCTTTTCCCGCGAGTGGCACGACGAAGTCGTCGAGACGCTGTCGACGTCGATTCCGAACAGCCTGCGCGGCACCAGCAACGTCCGGCTGGCGCGCGAACTCGGGCTGGTCCCGATCGGCACGATGGCGCACGAGTTCATCCAGGCCGCCCAGGCGCTCGGGCCCCGACTGGCCGAGACCCAGCGCTTCGCCTTCGAGGTCTGGGCGCGCGAGTATCGCGGCGACCTCGGCGTCGCGCTGTCGGACACCTACAGCCTCTCCGCCTTCCTGCGCGACTTCGACATGTACTTCTGCAAACTGTTCGACGGCGCGCGCCAGGACTCGGGGGACCCGTTCGCCTGGGGAGAGGCGATGATCGAACACTACGAGAACAACCGCGTCGACCCGAAGAGCCGCAACCTGATCTTCTCCGACTCGCTGGACATCCCGAAGGCGGCCGAGATCTGGCACCGGTTCCGCGAGCGGATCAACGTGTCCTTCGGCATCGGCACCAACCTGACCCACGACACGGGCACCGCGCCGATCAACATCGTCATCAAGATGACGCGCTGCAACGGCCAGCCGGTGGTCAAGCTGTCCGATTCGCCGGGCAAGGTGGTCTCGACGGACCAGCACTACCTGGCCTGGGTGCGCCAGGCGTTCGACGTTCCGGAGTAGATCGACCGCCTGACCGCCCCACCGTTCGCCCGCAAGCGGCCTCCTACAGAAAGTCAGGATGCCCTTCCTGAGGCCTGCAGGAGCCTGCCCTGCAGGCGATCGAGCGTCTCGGGATCGTCTTCGCGGGCAAGGCCCGCTCCCACAGGAATCCCCCGACCCTTCGCCCGCAAGCGGCCTCCAACAGGAAACCACGGGATCGATGCCCCGAGCCTGTTGGAGGGCGCTCGCGCGCGAAGCGTTCTGACCCTCCTCCTCCCCCAGCGGACGATCGGGCACCCCGACCCACCGGTACCGGCAATCGTCTCGCGCCGCGTTAGAATTGGTGGATCAGCCCCCACTGCCCCCGTATGCGGAGAATTCCGATGAACCGATTCATGATCCCGGCAGCGTTCGCTGCGCTGACGATGCTGCTGACCGGCTGTGACCGCACCCCGCCCGCCGAGCCGGCGCCGGCGCCCGATGCGGCGGAAACGGCCGCTGCAGCCAACGAAACCGGCGACCGCAATGGCGGCATCGAACTGCCCGAACCGCCGGAATCCGGTTTCGTGACCGAGCGCTACGTCGAGGATCTGAAGACGCTGTCCTCCGACGAGTTCGAGGGTCGCGCGCCCGGGTCACGCGGGGAGCGCCTGACCGTCGACTACCTGGTCGAGCAGTTCTCCGAGGCCGGGCTGGCGCCTGGCTACGGCGACAGCTACCTGCAGCCGGTGCCGATGGTCGAGCTGACCAACCAGGCGCGCTCGGCGCTGGTGATCGAACGCGACGGCGAGTCGCGCGAGCTGACCTTTCCCGAGCACATGATCGTCGGCAGCCGCCGGCTCGGCACCGACCCACACGGCGTGACCGACTCGGAACTGGTTTTCGTCGGCTACGGCGTGGTCGCCCCCGAGTACGACTGGAACGACTACGAGGGCCTCGACGTAGCGGGCAAGACGGTGGTGATGCTGGTCAACGATCCCGGCTTCGCCAACCCCGACGGCGAACGCTTCAATGGCCGCGCGATGACCTACTACGGTCGCTGGACCTACAAGTACGAGGAAGCCGCCCGCCAGGGTGCGGCGGCGGCGCTGATCGTCCACGAGACCGAGCCGGCCTCCTACCCCTGGGAAGTCGTGACCAACTCCTGGTCCGGTCCGCAGTTCGAACTGGCCGAGCGCGGCGACGACCCGATCATGGCGCTGGAAGGCTGGATTACCGTCGATGTCGCGCGTGAGCTGTTCGCCAACGCCGGCCTGGACTACGACGAGGTCAAGGCACGGGCCGCCGAACCGGGCTTCGACGCCGTGCCGCTGGACGCCACCGCAAGCGCCGAAGTCCGCAATTCGGTCCGCGAGGGCATGTCCTACAACGTGCTGGCGAAGCTCGAAGGCACCGAGCGGCCGGACGAGACGGTCGTCTACATGGCGCACTGGGACCACCTCGGCCGCAACATGGCGCTGCCCGGATCGGCCGGCATCTTCAACGGCGCGATCGACAACGCCTCGGGCACCGCCGCTGTGGTCGAACTGGCCCGCATGCACGCCGCCGCCGGCGCACCCGAACGCAGCGTGCTGTTCCTGGCCGTCACGCTCGAGGAGTACGGCCTGCTCGGCTCGCGCCACTACGTCAACGATCCGATCGTTCCGCCGTCGCAGCACGTTGCCGCGATCAACATGGACGCGGTCAACTTCATGGCCGGACCGACCGAGGACATGGTCGTGGTCGGTATCGATTCGTCGGAGCTGGAGCCGATCCTCGAAGCCGCACTCGACGACGAAGGCCGCGTGATCGTCCCCGAACCGACGCCCGAAGCCGGCTACTACTACCGGTCCGACCACTTCAACTTCGCCCGTGCCGGCATTCCCGCGCTGTACGCCAAGAGCGGCTTCACGCACGTCGAGGAAGGCGAGGACTACGTCCTGGCGATCGAGCGGGAGTACCGCGACAATCGCTACCACAAGGTCGGCGACGTGTTCGATCCGGACTGGGACTTCCGCGGAGTGGCCGAGGATTCGATGGTGCTGTACCGGGTCGGGCGCCATCTCGCCGAAAGCGACGCCTGGCCGAACTGGTACGAAGGCAACGAGTTCCGCGCGATCCGCGATCGGCAGCGTCCCTGATCCCGTTTTCCGACGCCTGCCGCCGGTTGCCGGGCCCGCCCCGGCAGCCGGTCTTCATCGTGCCCTGACCGACGACCGCCCGGCGCACCCCTCATGAATAGCGAACTGCTGGACGCCTTGGCAAGACTGACGCTGCGCGCCGGCGTCGGCATCGGCAGCATCGATGTGCACGGCCGCTGGCTGGGGTACAACCCAGCGTTGGGCGACCTGCTCGGTGCCAAAGTCGACGACCACGAGCGCCGGGGGTCCAGCGAGACGAAGGCGCTCCCGGACCTTCCCGACCTGTTCGAAGGTGCGAACGAGCAGGCCGTGCTGCACGCACTGCAGAATCTCCGCAGCGGTGAGCGGATGGCCGATGTACGCGACCTGGAATGCCAGCGGCCGGACGGCCGGATTGCCCAGCTCCGGCTCGATCTGAGCGTGATCGGCGAGCGCGAGAACGCGGCCCCGGACGCGCTGCTGGTGCTGATCGAAGACATCACGGTCGCGAACCGGATCCAGCGCGAGCTCGCGACCAGCGAGCTGCGTCTGCGCTCGGTGATCCGGGCGATGGCCGACGGCGTGCTGCTGATCGGCGCCGACGGCTCGATCGAGCTGGCCAACGATCGAGCAGCCGAGTTGCTCGGGCGCTCGGTGGAAGCGCTGCGATCGAGCTCGCTGAACGAATTCGACGACCTGGAGTTTCTCGACGCCGACGGCAGGACGCTGGCGCAGGATGAGCGTCCGGTCGCGAGAACGGTGCTGACGCGACAACCCCAGCGCGACATCCCGCTGGGGCTGCGCGACGAGGACGGGGCGATTCGCTGGATCGAGATCAGCACCGAGGTGATCGAACGGCAGGGCACCGACCCATCCTTCTCCGTGGTCGCGACGTTTTCCGACATCACCCGACGCTACAGCGCCGAGCGCCAGCTACGCGACCGTGAGGAGCAGCTGTCGCTGGTCTTCGAGGGCGCCAAGCTGGGCTTCTGGGACTGGGACCTGGAGAGCGGTGAATTCGCGTTCAGTGACGAGGCCGCGCAGCGACTCGGCTATGCGCCCGACGATATCGCCCCGCACCGCGACGCGCTGCTCGACCTGGTCCATCCCGACGACCGGGAAGCGCTGATCGAACGCTGGTCGGCGCACCTGGAAGGCATCAAGCGCGATTTCCAGATGGATGTCCGGCTGCGGCGAAAGTCGGGGGGCTACGACTGGCGGCTGGTACGCGGTCGTGTTGTGCGCCGCAACGACATGGATGAACCGAGCCGCATGGCCGGCACGGTCATGGATATCGGCGAACGCAAGAAGCTCGAAGCCAAACTGCAGGAACTGGCTACCATCGACGGCCTGACCGGCGCGGTCAATCGCCGGCACGGCCAGGAGCGCCTGGAGATGGAGGTGGAGCAATCCCACCGCCTCGGCCATCCGGTCGGCTTCGTGCTTCTCGACATCGATCACTTCAAGCAGGTCAACGATCGCTTCGGCCACGGCGTCGGTGACCGGGTACTGGCGCGCGTCTCCGAGCTGTTGCGCGAACGCGTGCGTCGAACCGATACGGTCGCGCGCTGGGGCGGGGAGGAGTTCGCGATGATCCTGCCCGGGACCGACACCGACGGCGCGGCCGGCTTTGCCCAAAAGGTCCTCGACGGGCTGTCGGTGATCGAAACGCCCGACGGAGTGCCGCTGTCGGCCTCGCTCGGCGCCGTGTCCCTGCGCAAGGACGAGACCGCCAGCGAGCTGGTCAAGCGCGCCGACCGGCTGATGTACCGGGCCAAGCAGTCGGGCCGGGCCCGGGTCGAAGTCGAAGCCGACGACTGAGCGCAGCGCCCGCCCTCGTCCGCGCCGACAGCACAGAAGTAGACCTCGATGATCCCGGCCTGTGGGGGCCTGCCTGCAGGCGAACCAGCGACCCGGCCGGACATTCGCGGGCAAGGCACGCTCCCACAGGTGGTGACTTCAGCCCTGGTGCCGGCGAGGGTTTCAGGCGCGCCCGGCGTCGGCGTCGTGCGGGGAGTGCAGGTATTCGCTTTCCAGCGCGGATTCGTGCAGCAGACGGGTCAGCGTTTCCAAACGCTCGGCTGCGGTACGGTGGCCGTCGAGGTCGTCCTCGTGACTGATCGATTCCGGCTGGTGGGCGTACAGCCAGAAATGCACCGCCCCGGCAATCAGTCCGTCAGCGATCGCCCACAGGTCGGCATCGGGGTTGGCGTCGGCAATCTCGTTGCCCAGATCGACCACCTGGTCGGCGGCGTCATCGAAGAGCTGGTCGTCATCATTCATGGCGCTAGTGTACCCCCGTGAACGCACGCCCAACGCCTGCCCTGCGCGCCCGGATCGACGCCCGGAACAGGGCTGCCGGCGCGCTGCGCGCCGCGCCCGCATTCGGCGCTCGTCACCCCATCATCATCCGCCGGACCTGTCGGCAGAACGGTCGGCGGCCTCGAGCGTGGCCCGTGCCCGTTCCCGTCCCAGTTCGATCAGCTCGTCGGCGCGATGGAATTCATGCAGCATGCAGGCGTCGCGCGGGATCTCGATCACCCGGTCCGGATGGAACACCGCAAGGTGCTGGCGCGCGATCACCGACTGCATCGTTTCCAGCGACTTGATCAGAATCGCGGCCAGACCCGGTGGCTCGGGGTCCCGCGCGTCGTCCCGGTCGGTCCGCCCGGAGAAGAAGCGACGCATCCGGACCATCATGCCGTCCTCGTCCGAGGCCGCCTCGCTGCGGGCCCGCGAGACTCGCTCCGGCACGCCGCTCGGACGGCCATTGCAGTTGACCACGAAGGTCGAGTCGGTCAGGCAGCGCAGCGTCGGCGCGACGGGAATCGGGTTGAGGATGCCGCCGTCGACCAGCAGGCGGCCCGTGTGCCGATGCGGCGTGAACAGTCCCGGGATCGCGATCGAGCTTCGAATCGCCTCGAACAGCGATCCGTGATCGAGCCAGATTTCCTTGCCCTGCTCGATATCGACCGCGACCGCCGTGAAGTCGATCGGCAGCGACTCGATATCGATGTCGCCGACCATCTCCCGCAACCGGCGGATGATCCGATCGCCGCGGATCAGGCCGCCGCCGGACAGGGTCCAGTCGACCAGACGGAGCACGTCGGACTGCTGCAGCGAGGTCGCCCAGTCCGTGTAGACATCGAGCTTGCCGGCCGCATACATGCCGCCGACCAGCGCTCCCATCGAGCAACCGGCGATCGACCGGATCTCGTAGCCGGCCTCCTCGAACACCTGGATCGCTCCGATGTGGGCCAACCCGCGCGCCCCGCCGGAGCCGAGGACGAGGGACAGGGTGCGGGAGGGGGTCGCGGATTCCATCGCAATAGTCTAGCGACCCGCGGGCGGCCCGCTTGAACCTCGAGGCCTCGAACGAGCCCCGCGAACCGTTCCACCTGGGGGAAGGCGCTTGCGGGCGAATTCCCCTCCCGGATCGCCTGTGGGAGCCTGCCCTGGAGGCGATCCGGCGCAGCCATAGACCTGTAGGAGCCTGCCTCGCAGGCGATCCGGCGCAACCATAGACCTGTGGGAGCCTGCCCTGCAGGCGATCAGCGCCCAGGAACCTCCTTCGCGGGCAAGGCCCGCTCCTACAGGAGCTCCGGCGCCTTCCGGCCCGGGTCTGTAGGAGCCTGCGTCGCAGGCGATCCAGCGCAGCCATAGACCTGTGGGAGCCTGCCTCGCAGGCGATCCGGCAACTCGGAACCTCCTTCGCGGGCAAGGCCCGCTCCCAGAGGAAAACCCCGCCCTCCGCTCGCAAGCTCGCTCCCACAGGAAGACCCCAGCCTGAGCCCGCTAGCGGCCTCCGGCCAGAAAAGCCCGGAATCGAAACCTCAATTCAGTTGGAGGGCGCCTGCGCGCGAACGGGTTCGAGTCCGTCTCGACGGCGATCGCCGGGGATGGGTCCCGTTCAGTCCGGGTCGGCGGTCAAGCGGACCTCGAACCGCACGTCCACCCGGTTGCGGACGAACTCCGGGTCGGCGAATTCGCCGGTGCCGATATCGAAGCGCAGGCGCTCGATCTCTGACGCGCCCGCCATCGCGAATTCGCCGCTGGCAAGCAGCGCGTCGCCGTCGGGCGTGAGCCGGAACACGATCGGCTGGGCCGCGCTGATGTCGCGCAGGGTCAACTCGCCGTCGGCCTCGTAGGCGTCGCCGGTGCTTTGAACAGCCGTGCTGGTCCAGGTCGCTTCCGGAAAACGATCGACTTCGAAGAACTCGGGTCCAACCAGGGTCTCGTCGCGATCGTTGTTGCCGCTCTCGGCCGACGCCGGGCGAACCGCGACCTCGATCGAACTGTCGACCGGCGAGCCCTCGTCCATGCAGAAGCGCACCTCGAAGTCCTCGAAGCGACCGGTGAAGCCGCTGCCCTCGACGGCGCCGCTGAACTCGAGGAAACCGCTGGCGCTGCCGCCGGAATAGCAGCGCTCCGCCACCGCGGAGCCGGCGAACAGGAGTGCGGCGGCGGCGACCGCGAGCCGTACGGTCGCAGCCCTTGCAGTCGTCAACGAAGCGATCAATTCCATTTCGGCAGCATCCTTTTCAAAACGTTGTCCTTGCGGACGAAGTGGTGGTGCAGCGCAGCGGCGAGGTGGATTCCGGCCACGGCCAGCAGCGCGTACCCGAGCCATCGATGGATCTGCCGGAAGTCCTCTTCCAGCGACTCGCTCGATCCGACCAGGTCCGGGATGTCCAGCAGGCCGAAGAACTCGGCCCCGTACCCGGCCGCCGAGGAGTAGATCCAGCCGCTGAGCGGAAGCGCAATGATCAGTCCGTAGAGTGCCCAGTGCGTGAACGCCGCGGCCGCCCGCTCCCAGGTCGGCGGATCGCCGGGCAGCGACGGCGGCCGATTGAATGCGCGCCAGAGCAGCCGCAGCACGGCCAGCAGCAGCACCGTCATGCCGATCGACTTGTGCTGGATAACGAGCTGATATTCCAGCCGGATGGACTCGACATTGTCGATGCGCCAGGCCCAGACGAACTGGAGCACGATGCCCAGCACGATCGTCCAGTGGAACAACTGGGCGACGGCGCCATACGCGCGTTCGGAGTTGCGGACGGGAATGCTCATGGCGGCGGGCTATGCTGGTGATCGGAATCCACAGTGGACCACAACCATGTCGCGTTGGTTGCGATGGATCGATCCGCCGATGGTGGCGAAACGGCTCGCGCCGGCGCTGCTCGTGCTGGCCCTGGCCGGCTGCGCGACGACCGGGCCGGCGCCGGACGCCGACCGCGAACGGCCGCCATGGCCGGATGCGATCGGGGCGGCGGGCGATCGGACCCAGCTCGTGGTCGACGAACAGGCCTCGGCGCTGCGGGTGCTCGTCGCGCCGGCCGGAACGCTTTCGCGCCTTGGCCACCACCACGTGATCGGCGGGCCGGTGCTGTCCGGCCGGGTCCTGCTTGGCGAGACGCTCGACGACAGCCGATTCGAGCTCGCCGTGGACGTCTCCGCGCTGGTCGTGGACCGCCCCGAATGGCGCGCCGACGAGGGCCTCGAGCCGCTCGAGGACGACACCATCGAAGCGACCCGGGGCAATCTGCTCGGCGCCGAAGTGCTCGCCGCCGCCGACCACCCGACGATCGACATCCGCAGCGTCTCGGCGGTCGGTCCGGACTGGCAGGCCGACGTCACGGCCCGCGTGCGGATTCGCGGCGTGGTCAGCGAGCTGGTGGTCCCGGTCGCGATCCGGCGCGATGTCGAAGGTCTGGTGGCGACCGGCGCCTTCGACGTCGACCAGACCGCACTGGGGCTGCAGCCGTTCTCGACCGCCGGCGGCGCGCTGCGCGTCGCCGATGCGATGCGCATCCGGTTCCGGATCATCGCCCGGCCGCCGGGCGGCTGAACGAGCCGCTGGAGAGCGCGGCCGCGCCGTCCCACGACCGGGCGCAGGAGGCTCACCGGCGCGGGCGCAGGCGGCGCCCGGCCGCCGTCCCACGGCAGGCCGACGTGAGGATGTTGCTATGATGCGCGGTCGAATTCCCCAGGACGACCGCCCGTGAGCGACCCGACCCCCGCCGCCGCTGCCGCGCAGAAGCGCAACTGGTTCACCCGATTCCTCGATGTCGTCGAATGGATGGGCAATCTGCTGCCCCATCCGGTCACGCTGTTCGCGCTGCTGGCCACCGCGATGGTGTTCCTGTCCGGCCTGTTCGGCTGGCTCGGGGTCAGCGTCGAAGACCCGCGCCCGGCCGCGGCCGCCGGCGCGACCATCGAAGCGGTCAGTCTGGTCAACGGCGAGGGCCTGCGACGCATCCTCGGCAATCTGGTCAGCAACTTCGTCAACTTCGCGCCGCTCGGCGTGGTGCTGGTGGCGATGCTCGGCGTCGGCGTGGCCGAGAAGTCCGGGCTGCTGTCGGCGCTGGTCCGCGGCATCGTGCTCAACGCGCCGAAGCATGTCGTGACCGTGGCCATCGTGTTCGCCGGCGTACTGTCGAACACCGCCTCGGAGATGGGCTACGTGGTGCTGGTCCCGCTCGGCGGCGCCATCTTCCTGGCCCTCGGCCGGCACCCGCTGGCGGGCATGGCGGCGGCCTTCGCCGGGGTCTCGGGGGGCTATTCGGCCAATCTGCTGCTCGGCACGATCGATCCGCTGCTGGCCGGCATCACCGAGGAAGCCGCGCAGCTGATCGATCCGACCTACGAGGTCTTCGCCACGGCGAACTGGTACTTCATGATCGTCTCGACTTTCATGATCACCGCGATCGGATCGCTGGTCACCATCTTCATCGTCGAGCCCAAGCTGGGCGCCTACGACGACTCCAACGCCGATCCGCGGGTGCTCGACGACAGCCAGATGCAGCCGCTGCGCAGCGACGAGAAGCGCGGCCTGGGCATCGCCGGCATCGCCATGCTCGGCGTGCTTGGGCTGATCGCGCTGCTGGTCCTGCCGGCCGACGGCGTGCTGCGCGACCCGGCCGCCGCTGGCGGCAGCTTCCTTGAAAGCTCCGGCCCCTTCTTCCGCTCGATCGTGGCCTGGATCTTCATCTTCTTCCTCGTCACCGGCTTCGCCTACGGCCGCACGGTCGGCACGATGAAGAACGACCGTGACGTCATCGACGGCATGGCCTCGGCGATCTCGACGCTGGGGCTGTACGTGGTGCTGGTGTTCTTCGCCGCCCAGTTCGTGGCGTTCTTCGGCTGGTCCAACCTCGGCCTGATCACCGCCGTGACCGGCGCCGACTTCCTGCGCGAGATCGGCCTGACCGGTCCGATGGTGTTCGTGCTGTTCATCATCATGTGCGGCATCGTCAACCTGTCGCTGGGCTCGGCCTCTGCGCAGTGGGCGGTGACCGCGCCGATCTTCGTGCCGATGCTGATGTTCATCGGCTACTCGCCCGAGGTCATCCAGGCGGCCTACCGGATCGGCGATTCGACGACCAACATCATCACGCCGATGATGAGCTACTTCGGTCTGATCCTCGCCTGGGCAACGCGCTACGACAAGAAGTTCGGCATCGGCACGCTGATCGCGACCATGCTGCCGTACTCGATCTTCTACTTCGTCGGCTGGTCGCTGCTGTTCCTGCTCTGGGTGTTCGGGCTGGACCTGCCGGTCGGGCCGGGCTCGCCGACCTATTACGACGGGCTGCAATGAATGAGCCGGTTCCGACCGAGCTGACCTACCAGCGCGGCCGGCGCATGCTGGTCGTCGCCTTCGACGACGGTGCGCGATTCGAGCTGCCCGCGTCCTACCTGCGCACCCACTCCCCGTCGGCGGAGGTTCGCGGCCACGGGCTGTCGGAGCCGAAGCTGCTTCCGGGCAAGGACCACGTGCAGATCGAGCGGATCGAACCGGTCGGCAGCTACGCGGTGTCGCTGGTGTTCGACGACGGCCACGACTCGGGCCTGTACGGCTGGGCCTTCCTGTACGGGCTCGGCGAAGGCATGGAGGCCAACCTCGAGCGCTATCGCGCCCGGTTGCGCGACGCGGGTCTGGACGATGCCGACGACGCGACCTAGGATGAACAGGACCTCCGCCCCCTGTCCCGATCGAGCGAAACCACCGTGTCCGACCCCGCCCCGACGCCGATCCATCGCCTGATCGGCGACCGACCCGTCGCCGATCGCCATCGCGCGCTGATCGACGACTGCGCCCGGCGCCTCGAATCGGCCGATATCGACGTCGACAACGCGCTGCCCGGTCGCATGCTGCGTGCGCTCGGCGCGCTGTCGCCCGACAGCGCCACCCTGGCCGCCGCGCTGGTGATTTCTGCGACCGGCGCGACCGAAGCCGAACGCTTCCCGACCCCGCCCGACTGCGACGAGGTCCGTGCGCTGATCGAGCAGTTCGGCCAGGTGGTGCGCTTCGACCAGCGCTACGTGCCGGATTCCGAGCACCGCGCGGAAGGCCTGCGTCGCCTGATCCTGGCCCTGATCGAGGACGTGCGCGTCGCGCTGCTGGTCATCGCCTGGCAGCTGGCCCGGATGCAGGTCGCGCGCGATCCCGAGACGCGCCGCGCGCTGGCCCGGGAAACCCGGGCGATCCATGCACCGCTGGCCAATCGCCTCGGCGTCTGGCAGCTGAAGTGGCAGCTCGAGGATCTGGCGTTCCGCTTTCTCGAACCGGAGGCGCACGCCCGGATCGAACGCCTGGTCGCCGAGCAGCGCGCCGATCGCCAGCGCGCGATCGACGACTTCATGCAGCGGGTCGACACGACCCTGACCGATGCCGGCATCGGCCACGAGATCTCCGGCCGGGCCAAGCACATCTATTCGATCTGGAAGAAGATGCAGCGCAAGGGCCTGGACTTCCACGAGCTGTTCGACGTGCGCGCGGTGCGCGTGCTGGTCGACGACGTGGCCGACTGCTACGCCGCGCTCGGCCTGGTCCACGCCAACTGGCAGCCGGTGCCCGGCGAGTTCGACGACTACATCTCCAACCCCAAGCCCAACCTGTATCGATCGCTGCACACCGCCGTGCGCGGGCCCTCCGGCCGGGTGTTCGAAGTCCAGTTCCGGACCTTCGAGATGCACGAGCATGCCGAGCTCGGAGTGGCGGCACACTGGCGCTACAAGGAAGGCGGCCCGGCCGACAGCGCGCTCGAAGCGCGGATCGGCCTGATGCGCCAGCTGATCGAAGGCAGCGAGGACGACGAGAGCCTGGTCGAGAGCTTCGAGAGCCTGACCAGCGAGGACCGCGTCTACGTGCTCACACCGAACGGCGACGTGGTCGACCTCAGCCAGGGCGCCACGGTGCTGGACTTCGCCTACCAGGTCCACACGGAGGTCGGCCATCGCTGCCGGGGGGCCAAGGTCAACGGCCGGATCGTGCCGCTGACCCATTCGCTGGCCAACGGCGACCGGGTCGAGATCCTGACCGCCAAGAACCCCCGCCCCTCGCGCGACTGGCTCAATCCGCAGGCCGGCTACCTGCACTCGGGCCGGGCGCGCAGCAAGGTGCGCCACTGGTTCCGCCAGCAGGCCTTCGACGACAACCTGGCCGCCGGGCGCACCGCGGTCGAGGCCGAGCTGAAGAAGCTGGACATCGCCGACGCGCCGCTCGACGAAATCGCCGCGCACTACCACTTCAATCGCGTCGACGACCTGCTGGCCGGCGTCGGCGCCGGCGACCTGACGGCCAGCCAGGTCGCCCAGGCCGTGCTGCGGCTGCGGCCGGAACCGGACACCGCCGAACAGGCCCTGCCGGTCCGTCGGGCCGACCCGGGCGCGTCGGAAGCGCCCAGCAGCGAAATCCGCATCGAGGGCGTCGGCAACCTGGTCTACCAGATCGCGAAGTGCTGCCAGCCGGTGCCCGGCGACCCGATCGCCGGCTTCATCACCCGCACCCGGGGCGTGAGTATCCATCGCGAAGACTGCCGCCAGTACCTGCGCCTGGCCGACCAGCACCCCGAGCGCCGGATCCGGGTCGACTGGACCCACCGCACCCGCACCCGCTATCCGGTCCGCATCCGGATCGAGGCCTGGGACCGCAAGGAGCTGATCAAGGACATCGGCTCGATCCTCGCCGCGCGCGGCCTGAGCGTCTCGGCCATGAGCGCCGGCCGCGGCGACGTTCCCGAGGCCGTGGTGATCGACCTGACCGTCGACGTGGCCGACCTCGACCAGCTGTCGGGCCTGCTGGACCGGCTGCAGGCGATCACCAATGTCACCGACGTGCGCCGGGTGAAGTAGATCGAGCGACGCCCCCAGCGGCGCACTTCGTTCGCGGGCTAGGCCCGCTCCTACAGGAGCTCCGGCGCCTTCCCACCCGGGTCTGTAGGAGCCTGCCTCGCAGGCGAACGATTCAGGTCCCCCCGTCGCGAGCTGGCCACTCCGGCCTTCGCCCGCAAGCAGCCTCCAACAGGAAAACCTTCGATCGTAGCCCGAGTCTGTTGGAGAGCGCCTGCGCGCGAAGCTCTCGCCCGCCCCACCCTTCGCTCGCAAGCTCACTCCCACAGGCATGTCCATGATCGAGGGGTCGAGCCTGTTGGAGGGCGCTTGCGCGCGAATGCTTCATTCGAACCGCCAGCGAGAGCCAGCCCTGCAGTCGAAGAAGGGTCGGACGCGTTCGCCGGCAAGGCCCGCTCAAACAGGAGCTCCGGCGCCTTCCCACCCGGGTCTGTAGGAGCCTGCCTCGCAGGCGAACGATTCAGGTTCCCCCGGTCGCGAGCCGGCCACTCCGGCCTTCGCCCGCAAGCGGCCTCCAACAGGAAAACCTTCGATCGTAGCCCGAGTCTGTTGGAGGGCGCTTGCGCGCGAAGCTCTCGCCCGCCCCACCCCTTCGCTCGCAAGCTCACTCCCACGGTCCGGGCTCTGGCTCGGCCTTGGTGCCGATCCCAGGGTCCGTTGGAGGGCGCTTGCGCGCGAAGCTCTCGCCCGCCCCACCCTTCGCTCGCAAGCTCACTCCCACAGTCCGGGCTCTGGCTCGGCCTTGGTGCCGATCCCAGGGTCTGTTGGAGGGCGCTTGCGCGCGAAGCTCTCGCCCGCCCCACTCTTCGCTCGCAAGCTCACTCCCACAGTCCGGGCTCTGGCTCGGCCTTGGTGCCGATCCCAGGGTCTGTTGGAGGGCGCTTGCGCGCGAAGGGGTTGCCTGTGGGAGTGAGCTTGCGAGCGAAAGGGGCCGAACCGCCGACCCCTCACCGATCAGCGGAGCAAGGCCTGCAGCGCCCGGCGTGCGGCATCCACCGAGAAGTGCTGGCGAACGTTCTCTCGCCCGTTGGCCGCGATCTTCGTCCACAGCGCTTCGTCGCGATAGAGCCGTACGATCTCGGCCGCGAAGCCCTCGGCGTCGTCGGCCATCAGGATGTCGTGCTCGTGGGTGGTGAACATGCCTTCCGCCGCGCAGGAGGTCGCGACCACGGGCAGGCCATGGCTCATGGCCTGGTTGACCTTGCCCTTGACGCCCGCGCCGTAGCGCAGCGGCGCGACCGAGATCCTGCAGCCGGCCAGGAACGGATCGAGGTCGGCAACGAACCCGTGGCAGCGCAGTCCGGCGCCCCGGCGTTCGGCCAGCGATTCCGGCATCTTGCTGCCGATCAGGTGCAGCTCGACCTCGGGCAGTTGCTGCCGTACGCGCGGCAGGATGTCGTCGAGCAGCCACTCGGCGGCATCGAGATTCGGCGGATGCTGGAAACCGCCGACGAACAGCAGGTCGGCGCGCTCGTCGAAGGGCCGGCCGGGGTCGTGCAACGAGTGGATGTTCGACACCACGTGGACGTCTGCTTCCGGAAGCCGCTCGGCCAGCAGGTCGCGCTCGAAGGCGCTGACCACCAGCGTGGCGTCCGCCCCGTGGATCAGGTCCATCTCGCGCTGCTCGGTGCGGGCGGCCGCGCGGCGGGCCGCTGCCGTGCCGGCCAGCTCGGCCTCGCGCCGCTCGCGCAGGAAGTGCAGATCCACCGTATCGAAGACCAGCTTCGCCTTCGGACAGTATTCGCGGATCAACCGCAGAATCGGATCGAGCACATAGTGTCGGCTGACCAGCACCAGGTCGAGATCGCGGCCGTGCTCGCGCAGCCAGTCCTCGATATCGGCCACCCAGGGGGCACCGAGCACTTCGATCCCGGCCTGCTGCAGCGCCGCCGAATGCCGCCCTGCCCAGGACCGATTCTCGGGCATGAAGCGGGTCCGGTAGCCCAGCTCGTCGAGCAGCTTCAGCAGCGCGAACATCCGCACCGAGCCGGAGTCGTGATCGGGCATCGGCGTGGTCGCGTCGATCACCAGGGCCCGGTGCGGGTACCGGTGGTGGCGCAGCGCACCGACCGGGTCGGCCCGGTCGAAGTCCGGCGCGTTCGGCGGCTGGTCGACCAGCCGCGCCTTCCAGCGCTCGACGAACTTCTCGCGGTTGATCTTCTGGAACCGCTTGGTGCCGGTCTCGGCGTCGACGTCGGTGCCCGAGGTCGCGCCCTCGAAATGGACGATCGTCGCGGCCGGCTGGACATAGACCTTCGCGCCCTGCTCGCGGACCTTGAAGCACAGATCGGTGTCCTCGTAGTAGGCCGGTGCGTAGTGGCTGTCGAAGCCGCCGAGCTCCTCGAAGCGGGCGCGTGCGATCGCCAGGCAGGCCCCGGACACGTAGTCGCATTCGGCGACGAACTCGTACTGCGGGCGGCCCGGCTGGTCGCCGCGACCGTAGTTCCAGCCGCTGCCGTCGTCGAACACCACGCCGCCGGCCTCCTGCAGCGTGCCGTCGGCATAGACCAGCTTGCCGCCGACCACGCCGGCGTCGGGCCGCTGCGCGAACACGTCCAGCAGCGCGTCCAGCCAGCCGTCGCGAACCTGGGTGTCGTTGTTCAGGAACACCAGCCAGTCCCCGCGTGCGGCCGCGGCGCCGCGGTTGCAGGTGCCGATGAATCCCAGGTTCTGCTCGTTGCGCAGCGCGCGGATGCCGCGGCACTTCGCCAGCCACCGGGCGGTGCCGTCGCTGGACGCATCGTCGACCACGATCACCTCGAACGCGGTCTCGCTGGCGGCACGAACGACGCTATGCAGGCAGGCGGCGGTGAAATGCAGCTGGTTGTAGACCGGGATGATCACGCTCACGCGCGGCGAATCGGTGGCCTCGAAACGCACCGGCGCGGCGATCCGGTCGGCGGTCGGTATGGAGGTCGGGCCGACCGGTTTCGGTGCCGGTTCCTGCGGGGTCGGCGACTGCATCATGACCAGGGTCTGCTTGAGTCCACGCAGGCGCACGTGATGAGCGAAGCGGCCGATCAGGGCCGGCCAGTTCAGCGGATTGGCCAACCGCCGCAGGCGCCCGCCGCCGAACAGGCGGCTGGCCACGCGCAGCGGACGGGTGATCCGCCACGAGCGGCTGCCGAGAATGAGTTCGCGTTCGGCCTTCAGGTGATCGAGTTCGCCGGCCAGCGTGTCTCGTTGACGCTGCACGTCGGACAGCGCCCGCCGGTGCTCGCGGTCCATGCGGCCGATCGTCGCCTGTTGCTCCACCCGGGTTTGCTCGAGCTCCTCGGCCCAGCGGCTGCGCTCGCGGAACTGGCGTTCCATGGTCTCGGCCCAGCGGGTGCGCTGATCCAGGTCCCGCTCGAGCGCGTCGCGCCGCGCCTCGGCCCGATCGGCGCGCTGACGGCTGCGCGCCAGCTGAGCGGCCACGCGGCCGTAGTCCGCGTGCGCCGACGGCGCGGCGCGCAACGCCGAGGTTTCGCTCGGGTCGGACGGACACAGCGCGTCGTAGGCCGCGACCATCGACGCCAGGTCGTCCTGCGGCGGCACGTTCGCGGCCATCGCTGCCAACGCCTCCGGCCGGTCCAGCAATCGCTCGATGCAGTCCACCAGCGCATCGGCGTCGGGCTCGAACAGCAGGCCGTCGCGGCCGTCGACGATCCGCTCGGCAAAGCTGCCGACGCGGGTCGCCGCCACCGGCAGCCCCAGCGCGCGCATTTCGCTCAGGGTGTAGTTCCAGGTCTCCGGCACGGTCGACAGGAGCAGCGCCGCGTGCGGCCGAATCGCGGCGATCAGCTCGGGCAGCTCGTCGCGCCGGTAGCCCGGGATCACGTCGATGCCGGATTGGCCGAACAGGCGGTAGCCGTCCCGTCCGCAACCCAGCGCAGTCAGCCGGACCCGGCCGGCCAGCCGCGGCAGCGCGGCTTCGAGCAGATCCAGCCCCTTGCCTTCGGTCAGACGCCCGGGAATCACCAGCCGCAGCAGTTCGTCGGAGCCGGCGTCGAGCGCCGGGGCATCGATCGGCGCCGGCGGAGCGGGAAACGGCCGAAAGCCGTGCGGAACGATCTCGATTTCGAGCTCGTTGTCGGGGTGCAGCGCCTGCCAGCGCCGCGCGACGTGGCCCGTCGGCGCGGCGCAGCGCACCCGGCCCACCTGCATCGCGTTCAGCCAGTTCCGGTCCAGCGCATTCCAGAATGCCGGGTCCGGCGGCTGCAGTCGCATCGTCGAGCGATGGGCCTCGACGGCGTCGGCGCGCGCGGCAACCGGATCACCGTCGTTCGCTTCGAGAAACGGTTGCGGATCGTGCCCGAGCAGGGGCCAGGCGGGATAGAAATCGTGCAGCACCTGGAGCGTCGGCCGCCCGGTGGTCAGGGCATCGAGCGAATGACCGACCAGCGACGAGACCACGACCCGCCCGACGCCATAGCGCTCCATCACCGCCTCCAGCGCGGCTCGATAGCCGGCGTGATCGGCCACGCTGCTGCCGATCTGCGGCGCCAGCGCCAGTTCGCGGATCACCCCGCGGCCGGGCCCCAGCGCGCAGAGCTGGAGCCGGCGACCGCAGACCGAACCGGGGCCGTCGGATACGGCAACCAGAACCAGTTGGGGCGCGTCGCTGCCGTCGATGAAGTCCTCGATCCAGCGCCAGACCCCGCCGCCCCAGCTGTGCGCGATGTGCAGCGTGAGCGGCCGGTCGTCGGGGGCCGGGAGTTCGCGCACACCTTCGGCCAGCAGTCCGCGAACGCGTTCGGCGAGATGCCCGTGCGGCGCGTCCGGGCCGGCGTCTTCATCGAACGCCGCGTCCGGCGCACGAACGGCGACCAGGTAGCCGTCGTCGAGCAGCGCCGCCGGGCCGTGCCGGTCGGCGCCGGCCCGTAGCCAGATCGCATCGGCCGACGTTCCCTCGGCCGATGCACCGTCGACCGGCTGCCAGATGCGATCGCAGGCCCACGCGACCAGCGACGCGAGGTCCGCATCGTCCCTGCCGTCGTTGGAGTCGTCGTTCGAATCGTCGTTCGCGTCGTCGTTCGCGTCGTCGTTCGCGTCGTCATTGGAGTCGGAGTCGGCGCCCTCATCGATACCGAGGTCAAGGTCCAGACCGCTCAGTGGGTCGCATGCGGGCGCATAGTCGCCGGGGAACAGCAGACGGGCGGGCCGCTGATCGAGACCCGCCAGCGACCGGACCAGGGCCGGAAAATGATCGGGCAGCTCGAGGTCGGCGCGGAGCACCAGCAGGTCCTGCTCCGGGTGAGCCGCACGGATGGCCGCGATCGCCGACTCGACGCCGCCGGCCTCCGCGGTCGCCGCAGACGGCGCGTCGAATCCGACGGCGTGCGCATCAAGGCCCAGCGCGGCGATCCGCTCGGCCACGGCGGCCCGGTCCGTCGGATCCTGCCGGCCGTCGCCCGACCGAGCCCACAGCAGCAGCCGCGGCAGCGGCGTCTCCGTCGTGGCGGGCTTATCCATGGGTCCGGGGCCCGGCCAGGGCGGCGATCCCGGCCGTCGCCGATCGGCGCCGACCGATGCGGCGCGCGAGCGATGGTGTTCCTATAATGCGGCGCATGAATCCGGGACCCATTGAGACGAGCGACCTGTTTCGCGACGAAATGCAGCCGGCAATTATCGGCGATCCCTCCGCGCTTGTCATGGACGGTCGGGGACCCTGATCCGCCGTGGCCCGCAAGAAAGCGTCGAAGAAGAAGCGCAGCCGACGAGCCGCGCCGCGGGGCAGGTCCCCGGCCAGCGCGGGCCGGCGCCTGTGGCCGTGGCGGGTCGCGCTGTTCCTGGTCGGCACCGGGATCGGTCTGTTCGGCCCGTGGGTGGTCTATCTCGACCGCGAGGCGTCGACCCGCTTCGCCGAGCGCCAATGGACCCAGGCCAGCCGCCTGTACGCCCGGCCGCTGGAGCTGCACGTCGGCCGCTCGATCTCCGCCGCCGACCTCGAGCTGGAACTGAACGCCGCCGGCCTGGTGCGCAGCGAGCCCTTGCTGCCCGGTCGCTGGCGCGAGCGCGACGGCCGCTACACGATCGCCCTGCCCGAGGCTCGCTTCGCCGACGGCATCCAGCCCGCAACCACGCTGGGCGTGACCCTGCGCAACGGCACCATTGCTTCGCTGGAGTCGGTCGACGACTCCGGTCGGCGCGACCTGGCCCTCGCCCGCTTGCCGCCGGCCGAACTCGGCAGCCTGCTGCCGCTGGACGAGCGCGATCGCACGCTGATCCCGATCGCCGAGTTTCCGACCCTGCTGGTCGCCGGCATCCAGGCCGTCGAGGATCGCCAGTTCGGCCGCCATCACGGGGTGGATCCGAAGGCCGTGGTCCGCGCCGCCCTGCGCAACCTGATGTCGCGCGACGTGGTCCAGGGCGGCAGCACCATCACCCAGCAGCTGGTCAAGAACCTGTTCCTGTCCAGCGAGCAGACCCTGCTCCGGAAGTTCAATGAGGCGATCATGGCGATCAGCCTCGAAGCGCGATTCAGCAAGGCCGAGATTCTCGAGGCCTACCTGAACGACGTGTACCTCGGCCAGGACGGCAACCAGGCCATCCACGGCTTCGGTCGAGCCGCTGAATACTATTTCGGACTTCCCGTGCGCTCGCTGTCCACGGACCAGGTCGCGCTGCTGGTCGGCATGGTCCGCGGCGCGTCCTGGTACCACCCGGCGCGCAACCCGGAGCGCGCCCGCAATCGGCGCGACCTGGTCCTCGGAGTCTTTCACGACACGGGCCTGATCGACGCCGCCGAGCTGGAGCGGGCCCGGGCCCGGGACCTCGGCGCCGACGTGCGCGACCTGGCGCCGAGCCGTGCCCATCCCGCCTTCGTCGACCTGGTCCGGCGCCAGCTGCGCGCCGATTATCGCGAGGCCGACCTGCGCGTCCAGGGCCTGCGCATCTTCACCACGCTGAGTCCGTCGGCCCAGCACCACGCCGAGCGGGCGCTGGCCGAGGGCCTGCCCGCGGTCGAATCCGAAGCCGGTTCGCTGCAGGGTGCGATCGTGCTGGCGCAGCCCGACTCGGGCGAGGTGCGCGCCCTGGTCGGCGACCGCAACTACCGCCGCCCGGGCTTCAACCGCGCGCTCGACGCGCGCCGGCCGGTGGGGTCGATCCTCAAGCCCTTCGTCTACCTGCTGGCGCTGGCCCAACCGGACCGCTACACCCTGGTCACGCCGGTCGAGGATGCCCCGCTGTCGGTGCCGCAGGCCGGCAAGCCGGACTGGACCCCGAGCAACTACGACGGCCTCAGCCACGGCACCGTGCCGCTGCTGACCGCGCTGGCCAATTCCTACAACCAGGCCACGGTGCGGGTCGGACTGGAGGTGGGCGTCGACCGCCTGTTCGACCTGCTCGAGAATCTCGGCATCGAGCCCGGCGGCCAGCGCCATCCCTCGGCGCTGCTCGGGGCGGTGGACCTGACCCCGCTGCAGGTCACCCAGCTCTACCAGGCGCTGGCCGCGGGCGGGTATTCCACGCCGCTGCGCGCGATCACCGACGTGGTCGATCCCACCGACGGTGCCGTGGGGCGCTACCCGGTGCGGCTGCGCCCGATCCGCGAACGCGACGCGCTGGCGCTGATGGATTTCGCGCTGGAGGAGGCGGTCGCGCGAGGAACCGGCCGGTCGCTGGCCGCGCGCCTGTCCGGCGCGGACGCCCGGCGCGCCGTCGTGCGCGGCAAGACCGGCACCACCAACGACCGGCGCGATGCCTGGTTCGCCGGCTTTACCGAGCGCTGGCTGGCGGTGGTCTGGGTCGGTCGCGACGACAACCGTCCGGCGGCGGTCAGCGGCGCGACCTCGGCGCTGCCCGTGTGGGCCCGCCTGTTCGACGCCCTGCCCCACCAGCCCACCCCGCGCCAGTGGCCCGACAGCCTCGAATGGTTCTGGATCGACTGGCCGAGTCCGCTGCTGGCCGAACAGGACTGCGAAGCCGCGCGCGCCGTGCCCTTCGTCACCGGCTCCCAGCCCGACGCCTATTCCCGATGCGTCCGGCGCGGATTGCTGGATCGACTGCGGGGGGATTAGGCCGGGTATCCGGTCTTCGCCCGCCCCACCCTTCGCCCGCAAGCGGCCTCCCACAGGAAAAGCACCGATCGAAGCCCCGAGCCTGTTGGAGGGCGCTTGCGCGCGAAGCTTTTGGCCGGCCCAACCTTCGCCCCCAAGCGGCCTCCTACAGGAAAAGCATCGATCGAAGCCCCGAGCCTGTCGAAGGGCGCTTGCGCGCGAAGCTTTTGGCCGCCCCAACCTTCGCTCGCAAGCGGCCTCCTACAGGAAAAGCATCGATCGAAGCCCCGGGCCTGTTTGAGGGCGCTTGCGCGCGAATGAATTGCCTGGGGGAGTGAGCTTGCGAGCGAAGTATTCCGGGTCTCGCCAGGAATGAATGACCCACCCTCATCCGGTATCCTTCCCGCATGATCAAGAAACTCCCGAATCCCGTTCTCCGCCCCGCCCTCGCAGCCCTCGCCCTGCTGCTGCTTGCCGCCTGCGCCGCAACCCCGCCCGCGCCCGACGAGCGCCGCACGGTCGAGGACCGGGTGCGCGCGCCGGCGGTCGAGAACGACGACGCCGAACTGCAGGTCTACACGCTGCGCAATCCGGCGGTCGAATCGCTGGAGCGTCAGGCCCGGGCGGCCGAGGCCGAAGGCAACCTGGACCTGGCCGAGCAGCTGCTCGAACGGGCGCTCCGGATCGACGGTCGCGACCCCGCCGCCCTGCAGTTCATGGCCGAAGTCCAGCTGCAGCAGGGCCGGGTCGACCAGGCCGGCAGCTACGCCCAACGCGCCTGGGACGCCGGGCCGCAGGTGGGCGCGATCTGCCAGCGCACCCTGCGCACGCTGGTCATCGTCCACGAGCGCGCAGCCGACTGGGACCAGGCGCAGCGTGCGCGCGATCGCCTTTCGCAATGCCGGGTCGCGCCGCCGGAGCGCTTCTGATGGCCTGCCGCGGTCCTGCGGCACCCCCGTTTCGCGCCGCGAGCTTGCCCTAGGCCGCGCGTATGCAGACCCTGGACCACGCCTTCGACCAGGACGGCGCACTGGCCGAGCTGCTCGATGATTTCCAGCCCCGGCCCGGCCAGGCTCGCCTCGCCCGGCGCATTGCCGCTTGCCTGGACGACCGGCGCGACCTGGTCGCCGAAGCCGCCACCGGCACCGGCAAGACCCTCGCCTACCTGCTGCCGGCGCTGACCCGGGGCGAGCGGGTGATCATCTCCACCGGTACGCTGAACCTGCAGGATCAGCTGTTCCAGCGCGACCTGCCGCTGGCCCTGCGCGCGACCGGCGCCGAACTCGACGTGGCGCTGCTCAAGGGCCGGGCCAACTACCTCTGTCCGCAGCGCATGGACCGTGCCGACGACGGCCCCGGCGACCTCGACCCGGAGACGCGCACCGACCTGGACACGGTCCGGCGCTGGGGGCGACAGACCGTCACCGGCGAGATCCGCGAGGTGTCCGGCATCGCCGAGCGCGCCCGGATCTGGCCGCTGGTCACCTCGACGGTCGACAACTGCCTCGGGTCCGAGTGCCCGAGGCTGAACGACTGCTGGGTGCTGCGCGCGCGACGCCGGGCCCAGGACGCCGACGTCGTGGTGGTCAACCATCACCTGCTGTTCGCCGACCTGTCGCTGAAACAGACCGGCTTCGGCGAAGTGCTGCCCGGCGCCGACGCGATCATCGTCGACGAAGCGCACCAGGTGCCCGACGTGGCCACGCGGTTCTTCTCGCAGAGCGTCTCGGCGTGGCAGCTGCGCGAACTGGCCCGCGACACGCTCAAGGCCTGCGGCACCGCGGAGGGCACGCTGCACGTCCTGCGCGAACCGGTCGAGGGGCTCGAACAGGCGCTTCAGCATCTGGCCAGCGCCGCGCACCGGCTGCCCGAGCGCGGCGACTGGGGCCGGCTGCGGCCGGTGTTCGACGACCTGCACGGCCTGCAGCAGGCGCTGCGCGCATTGGCCGATGCGCTGGCCCCGCTGGAAGGCGGCTCGCGCGAGCTGGCCAGCTGCCACGACCGCGCCCGGGCCCGGGCCGAGACCCTCGATCTGCTGCTTTCCGATACGGCCCCCGGCGTGCGCTGGTTCAGCTGCCGCCGCGGCCGGCTGTCGCTGACCCTGACCCCGCTGGACATCGCCGAGGAGTTCCGCAAGCTCCGTTCGGAGCGCACCGCGACCTGGATCATGACCTCGGCGACGCTGGCGGTGAACGGACGATTCGATCACTTCACCCGGCGTCTCGGTCTCGACGACCCGGAGACCGAAGTGGTCGAAAGCCCCTTCGACTACGCCACCCAGACCCGCCTCTGGCTTCCGGACGGCCTGCCCGAGCCCGGCGATCCGTCGCACACGGAAACGCTGCTCGAACAGGTACTGCCGCTGCTGAACGCAAGCCGCGGCCGCGCCTTCCTGCTGTTCACCTCGCACCGTGCGCTGCAGCGCGCCGCGGCCTGGCTGCGCGCCAACAGCCGCTTCCAGCTGCTGGTCCAGGAAGACGCGCCGCGCGACGTGCTGCTCGAGGAATTCCGTGCCGGGCCGAATCGCCTGCTGCTCGGTGCGGCGAGTTTCTGGGAAGGCGTCGACGTCCGCGGCGAAGCGCTGCAGGTCGTGGTCATCGACAAGCTGCCGTTCGCCGCGCCGGACGATCCGGTGCTGTCGGCGACGATCCGAGCGCTGCGCGAATCCGGCGGCAATCCGTTCGCCGAGCTGCAGGTGCCGAACGCGGTGCTGGCGCTGAAGCAGGGCGCCGGCCGCCTGATCCGGCACGCCGGCGATCGCGGCGTGCTGGTGCTCGGCGACCCGCGCATCCTCGGCAAGTCCTACGGCCGCATGTTCATCAACAGCCTGCCGCCGATGCCGCGGGTCGACTCGCGCGACGAGGCCGTTGCCTTTCTGGAGGACTGGACGCCGTGAAGCGCCTGGCGATCGAAACCGCGTTCGAGACCTGCTCGGTGGCCCTCGACATCGACGGCGAGATCCGCACGCGCTCGCGCACCGAGCCACGGGCCCACGGCCGCCTGCTGCTGCCGTTCGTCGACGAACTGCTGGCCGAGGCCGGACTCGGCTACGCCGACCTCGACGCGATCGCCGTCGACCGCGGCCCCGGCAGCTTCACCAGTCTCAGGATCGGCCTTGGTGTGGCCCAGGGCCTGGCCCTGGCCCACGATCTGCCGGTCCACCCGATCTCCAGCCTGGCGATGATCGCCACGGCCGGGCGCGACCCCGACGGCGCCGGGACCGTGCTGGCGGCCATGGACGCGCGCATGGGCGAGGTCTACGCCGCAGCCTACCGCTTCGACGACGACCGGGTCGAACTGCAGGACCGCGAACGGCTCTGCGCACCGCAGGACCTGCCCGATCCGGGCGATCCGGCGCAGGGGGCCGGCACCGCGTTCGAGGTCCACCGGGAGCGGCTCCCTGCGTCGATCGTCGACCGCCTGTCGCCGATCCGGACCGATGTGCGGCCCGACAGCGCCGTCCTGCTCCTTCTGGCCCCCTTCGTCGCCGCCGTTCCGGCCCACGACCTCGCTCCGGTCTATCTCCGGGACCGGGTCGCCAACTGACCGACACGGTCGCTCCCCCGCTCGGCCGAGGTCCGCGACCGGCGTACGGACGCGGACGCCTCACGGACCCCTCGCAGACCTCTCGCGGACGCCGCCGGCCGATGCCTTCCCGTAGCGGTGCCGGCGCAGTAGAATGTGCAGTTCGTCACAGCTGGCCAATCCGCGTCGATCGAGCATCGTCGACCACCCGGCCGATCGCACTCACGGGCTACAAGGGGCAACAAGGGGCTGCCGACCATGAACAGCGCTGTCGAACCCATCGACCAGAAGAGCGTGATCGGCCGATCCTTCGGTAACGTGACGATCGTGCGCGAACTGGGTCGCGGTTCGATGGGCGCGGTCTTCATCGGCTTCCAGAAATCGCTCAAGCGCCAGGTCGCGGTCAAGCTGCTGCCGAAGGGCCCGCAGACCGCCGACTGGGGCGCGCGCCAGTTCCAGGACGAGGCCGAGACCGTCGCGGTGCTCGCCCACCCGAACATCGTGCCCATCTTCGAAATGGGCGAGGACGACGACTACTACTTCCAGGTCATGCAGCTGGTCGACGGCGCCGACCTGGGCCGGATGATCCGCCATCGCCTGAAGCACCCGGTGCCGTCGAAGCGGCGCATGGCGCCGCAGACCGCGGTCGGCCTGATCATGCAGGTGCTCGAGGGCCTGGGCTACGCGCACAAGCACGGCGTGGTCCACCAGGACATCAAGCCGGCCAACATCATGGTCGACCGCGCCGACCTGCGACCGATGATCGTGGACTTCGGCATCGCCCGGACCGCGCGGACCGAATACTGGGCCGAGGGCATGGTCGTCGGCTCCGCGCTGTACCTGTCGCCCGAGCAGGCCGCCGGCCGCGAGACCGACGCGCGCACCGACCTCTACGCCATGGGCGTGGTCCTGTTCGAAGCGCTGGCCGGCTCCCTGCCGGTGCGCCAGGAAGACGACACGGACCTGCTGATGCGCAAGATGGAGCGCCCGGACACGCTGTTCCTGAGCAAGCCCGCCGAGACCGCGCCCGGCATCGATTCCGAACTGGAACGCATCATCGTCAAGTCCACCGCCGCCCTGCGCGAGGACCGGTTCAGCAGTGCCGAAGCGATGCGCGCGGCCCTGCGCGACTGGCGCGTGCACCAGGGCATCGGTGCATGAGCGACGAGCAGGCCATCCTCGATCAGCGCCGTGCCGAGATTCTCGGCCGGCAGTTCAATGCGATGCTGATCAACGCCACCGCCTACGGCACCGAGCATCCGCAGATGCTGCGGGCCTGCACCACGTTCCGCGAAAACATGGTGCCGGTGGCCGAAGCGCTCGGTGAAGTCACCCTGATGCTCGATCGTGGCGCGCTGTTCATCGAGGACTTCCGCGCCGACGAGAACTTCAGCGCCAACCGCATCCAGATGCTGTTCCGGGCCATGGGCCTGCAGTCGCTGACCTTCTCGCCGGCGCTCAGCGACGACGAGCTGGCCGCCGCGATGGAGCACCTGGTCCGTGCCGACGAGCTCGGTGAGGCCGAGGCCTACAAGAGCGCGCTGGGCGAGGCCGACGTGACGTCGATCAAGGTCAATCACGTCGTGCTCAAGAAGATGACCTCGGACGACGAGGTGATCGAGCGCGACGGCCTGGCGCAATTGACCGACCTGGCCGAGCAGGCCTCGGCCGAGGGCGCAGCGAGCCGCGAGGACGTGCCCACCGGCGACCTGCTGGCGCGCATCGAGCAGGTCTTCGCCATGCGTAACCTGATCGAGCCGCCGGAGGACGACGAGGAAGAGACCGACGACGCGGCCACCGCCCAACGCGTGGCCGCGCAGATCCGCGCGCTCGGCGACCAGGTCGGCGAGAGCCGAGGCAACCTGTCCCTGGACGTGGTCCTCGAAGCCGTCGAAACCATGAAACGCGACATGGCCGGCGCGCTGGAAGACCAGAAGGAAACGGCCCGCTTCCTGGCCGAGAACGGCGGCATCATCGACGAGGTCGATCAGCTGACCTACCGCACGGTGGTCGCGCTGGTCTGCGAGGAGTACCAGGCCGGCCAGACCTCGCCGCGCCGCCTGGCCCAGATCATCCGCCGCCTGCTGCCGGATTCGCGCGACATCAAGCGCCTGCTGCCGATGCTGAAGACATCGCTCATGAACGACGGCATGCCGCTGGCGACCTGGCTGAAGTTCGTCAACGAGCTGACCGCCGAACTGAAGAGCGAGAACCTGGTCCAGGTGCTCACCGAGGGCGCCGACGAGATCGGCATGGGCATCGACGAGCTGCTGAACGAGATCCAGCACCACCCCGGCGAAGCCGCGCGCCTGATCGTGCTGGCCGCCGAGCTGCGCCGCACCAGCGACGACGACGGTGACCGGCTCTCGCAGGTGCTGGCCGACCACATCGAGCACGCCACGGTCGAGATGCTGCCCGACCCCGGCGGCCGCGTCACCCGCTTCAACCGCGACTCGGTCCGCAAGATGCAGCAGGACCTGCTCGCCAAGGTCCGCTCCCAGGGCCTGGACGAAAGCACCACCCGGCGCGTCGCCGAAGCGCTCGACGGCCGCTTCGAGGCCTTTGTCGGCGAAGCGCGATCGAAGCACGTGTCGGACTTCCTGAGCACCTCCAGCGCCGACGCCAAGACCCTGGTCGGCGCACTCGACGGCATGGTCGAGAGCCGGGCCGACCTCGAGCGCATGGACGGCTCGCTGCGCCGCGCGCTGAAGGATCGCGGCATGGACGACGACGAAGTCCAGAACGTGCTGGACCAGGCCGTGTCCAGGGTACGCAAGCGCAACCGCATCGAATTCATCCCCGGCGACGCCCTGGCGCCGATCGCCACCATGTACTTCCTCAACCGCGAAGTGCTCTCGGCGATCCGCTACGGCACCCACTTCTCCGGGCTGATGCTGATGATCGCGCAGGTCTGCCACGAGGACGGCGACTGGCGCACCATCACCCCCGACGAGATCGAGGCGGTGATGCCGCGCATCCTCGATGCCCTGCCGCTGCACCTGCGCGACCTCGACCTGCTCGGCATGCTGGGCGACAAGTTCCGCAACGTGCCGCTCGTGCTGCTGCCGATGACCCCGCAGGAGGGCGCCTCGCACGTGCTCGAGCGCATCGTCGAGGGCCTGAACGACTCCGAGTTCCAGCTCGAAGGCGAGACCGTCCAGCTCAAGGTCGTCGGCACCGCCATGCAGTTCGACCCCGAGGCCACCCCCGACGCCAAGCGCTACATCCAGCGCCTCCGCGGCACCCTGGCCTCGCACCTGGTCTCGGCGCTGCGCAATACCTGATCCGGGCGATTTGCTTCAGAAAGATCCTCGATCCCAGAAATCCGGACCTGTAGGAGCCTGCCTCGCAGGCGAACGATTCAGGTTCCCCCCGCTCGCGAGCCGGCCACTCTGGCGTTCGCCCGCAAGCGGCCTCCAACAGGACTCCCTGCGGTCCGACCCAACGCCTGTAGGAGGACGCTTGCGCGCGAACCGAACCTGCCTCGCCCCACCCTTCGCCCGCAAGCGGCCTCCCACAGGAAAAGCGTCGCTCGGCGCTGCGAACCTGTTGGAGGGCGCTTGCGCGCGAATCGAATCCGGCAGGCCCCACCACCATCGCGCCGGCCTCGAGCCCGGGCCCAGCGATGTCAAGGCCCGAACCGATCGAAGCCACTTGATCCCGCAGTACTGAACCGAGCGTCATGACCGCGAGCTCGCTGAGCCGCGTAGCTGCGATGCCATCGAGTTCAGCCCAGGCTACGTGCGGGACGACGGAAGGGAGACTGTGGGAGTGAGCTTGCGAGCGAATCTCGATAACCCGCTGCCGTGGGAATCTGCCCTTCCGGCGAAGCAGTTGATCGGGCCGATCCGCTTGTTATAACATCGGTTACAACACCAACCGGGACGCCCTCATGACCCGCAAGCTCAAGCTCACCGCGATCGGCAACTCCACCGGCGTCATCCTGCCGAAGGACCTGCTCGATAAGCTCCGCGTCGACCGCGGCGACGAACTGATGGTGCTGGAAACCCCCGACGGTATCCGCCTGACCCCCTACGACCCGGAGTTCGCCGCCCAGATGGACATCGCCGAGGACATCATGCGCGAGCGCCGTGACCTGCTCCGGAAGCTCGCGGAATGATCGCCAGGGAGCCAAGGTGGATCAGCCTGGATGTGGTCCTGGCGCTGCATGACAGGCAGCTGGCGGAACACGGCGGCGGCACCGGGATCCGTGATGCCGCACTCCTCGAGTCCGCGCTGGCCCGCCCGCAGCATCTCTATGCCTATCGCAGCGAGGAAACCGACCTGGTCGCCTTGGCGGCCGCCTACGCGTTCGGACTATCCCGGAATCATCCGTTCATCGACGGCAACAAGCGAACTGCAGCAGTGGTCTGCGAACTGTTCCTGCGGGTCAATGGCTACTTGCTGCTCGCCAACAACGCGGAGCTCTACCCGCTCTTCATCCGCCTCGCCGCCGGCGACCTCGAAGAGCCCGAACTCACCGCCTGGCTTCGCGACCACACCCGCCCCGACACGGTCAGCGAAGACCCGGCCCGCTACGCCTGAGCTCGACCCGTCGGAGCAGACCTGGCCCGCGAGGATTTGATCCCAGTAGAGCCACCATCACCCGCTTGATCATTCCGGAGCACCGCCCGATGGCCCCGGAATGTTCCTGGACAACATCGCTCGCAAGCTCACTCCCACAGTCGGGGGTCCTGGTTCGGCTCTCCGCCAACTCCAGTGCACTCCTCTGGGAGGCCGGCTTCGCCGGGCGAATGGATGATTGAAAGACATCGCGCGCTGAAGCGCCCTCCCAGCCAACACCGAAGCCAGAATGCGT
Organism: Wenzhouxiangellaceae bacterium; assembly: GCA_965227925.1. Lineage (GTDB taxonomy): Bacteria > Pseudomonadota > Gammaproteobacteria > Xanthomonadales > Wenzhouxiangellaceae. The sequence goes on along the minus strand of CBDDGP010000004.1, from coordinate 1,424,295 downwards.
CGACCGAAGCCCCGGGCTTGTATGAGGGCGCTTGCGCACGAACGGCAGGCACATGACTACCATTGAACCCGGCAGGCGATCGATTCACTCTGCAAGCTTGATCCCGGTGCTCCTGCGGGAGCCTGCTTTGCAGCCTATTGATTCTCGCCTTATGCATTGACATGTCTGCCTGTAGGAGTGAGCTTGCGAGCGAAGCGATTCTGATCTTGCTCCGCTGCACTATTACGCGCTACTTTCTTGCTTCGGGGTCTGGACTTGCAATTGCGCGCCTCAGGTTAGTTTGCTGAGTCAGACAAGTTCAAACCGCAATCTTTTTCACTACAAATGAACGCACCGGCTTCTCGAGAAGATGGTACGAAAGGGACGCGGAACCCATAGCGAGGACCAAAGTAGCCCCGAACAACGTCCAAGTCGAGAACGAATCTGGCAACAGCTCCATGATCGGCAAGTGCCAAACGTAGACTCCGTAAGAAATCACTCCCGCGTGCACAATCGGCCGCCACGAAAGAATAGATAACGCAGTTCCGCCCAAGATAAGCAGGCACGTTCCAAACTCAATGAACGGCTGAATCAATAGAAACTCCACCGTTGCGCCTCTGTACAGAAGAAGCGAGACTGCAAAGATGAGAACCGCCGATAGCCACGCCGAAACTCGCCCAACCCTGATCGACACCAGTGCAGCGATGGATCCAGCAACGAAACCGGAGAAACGAACATCGAATCCGTAATACACCCTGTCCCAGCCATCTGACAGAAGGGAAGCCTCTAAAGCGGTAATGCTCAGCCATCCCGCGATCAGAACCCAGAGTTGGGCGTTACTGTTTAGTTTTCTTATGAAGACCCAAATCAATGGCCAAATCAGGTAGAACTTCAGCTCAGCTGAGATCGTCCAGAGATGCCCCCAAGTTGGATCGAACTTCCCAGCGGCCCGAAGAATATCGGTCATCAGGAGAAAGAACAGAGAAATCTCACCGTTCACCAGTGGAACTAAAAGGCCGGTTGAAGCGAGCAAGATTACTACTAAAAAGTAGACAATCATGAGCGGGAGGATTCTTGCTGCCCTCCGGGCCTGAAACCGCAGGTAAGACCTCAAGTCAAGACCGTCGCTCATCTCAAGCATTCGTGTGATCAGAAAACCTGAAAGCACGAAAAAAACGTCTACGCCGATATAGCCTCCAAAAACGGGAGAACCGGCGTGATAAGCAATGACCAAAGATGCGGCAAAGAATCGAAGGCCATCTAAATGAGGTTGATAAAACAAGGCTCTGGACCGCTCCTGAACTGCCTCCGCATGCCACAAGTTGAATGTGCAATCACACTCACCATTGATCGCTAAAGCTTGCATGCCTTTAAGCAGGAATTCTGAAAATGACCTCTCCATCGGTCTGTTGTGCTAATTCACATCGGCCAGGATCAGAATCCGAGTCAAAACTAACGCCGAATCGGTTTACTTAACCGAATTCTAAGTAAATCGACATCAGCGGCCCTCTGATGCCTTGGAAATCGATCGGCTGGCTAAGTTGGTGCCAAACGGGGATTTAGTTCACGCGTTGATTGGCTCTCAAGAGTCACTGATTCTTGGAACGCGCAGCATACGTAAGAGAAGTTTTCTACCCGCGCGAAGAATGGGGTACCAGAATCGGCTTCGACCTTCCGTGGCTACCAGGCACTGGAACAGGCGAAAGCCGATTCCCGAGCGCTGAGCCAGCCCGGCGAGAACCTGCGCACCATCGGCACCGAGATGCACGCGACCATCAACGATCACGGCGAACCCTTCGTCAAAGTCCACTTCGGACAGGTCGTTGCCCTGGATGGCCGTGACATAGTCTGTGCGTGCGTCGATCAGCTCGAGCGAAGCCGTGCGACCTCGAAGGCGAGCGACGCTGACGACATGCCGGCAAACCGGACACTGCCCATCGTAGACGATCGACACTCGCTGCGCCGGAACGGTCATCGGTCCACCGCGCACGGTTTCGGGCGCGCGAGATCGACCGGCGTGAAATGGAACCACTTGCGAAGCCAGCGGGGGTGCAATACCCGCTCGAACTCGCCTTCGAGGTCATCCCGTGTCTGGTCGACGAAACGCCTTCCGTTGCGGATATAAGTCACACGCACTTGATCGTCCGAACGTTCCATGATGTTCAGGAAATCGTAATACACCAGGTGCAGCTTCGATGCCCGGATGTAGCTCAGACGAGGCGACCCGGCGGCCGATTCGATCTCGACGACATCGTCGATGTAGCCGCCCGGCGCCTCGGAAACCACCAGATGGTTGCTGTAACCCCCCTCGAGGCTGAGGTTCGCGAACATGTTGAACGACTGCGCGGTTTTGCCGCCGAGGTAGGGCGAGAACCCGCTAACGTAGAACAGGACAACGAGGGCCGGTATCCATACGCTGCGCAGGATCGCTTCACCAAATAATGAGGAATGGCGGCGGCCGTGCTGCCAGATCACCCAAAGTAGACCGGCCACGAAGATCCAGACCAGCACGCCGAGCTGCGTCGGAAAGTTCCCCCATGCCAGCAGCACCACTGCACCGAAATACGCAATCAACGCTGCTCGCCCGCGCCCGGTCTGCGTCCATGCGAGGAATCGCAGGAATCGCTCATCGCGCAGCAGACTGACATGGCTCTTCGGATGCAGGAACAGCGCGTGCAGCGAAAAGGTGAGAACCGTAAACGCCGAGTAGAACTCGTAGCTAGACACGGCCAGCAACATGTGGAACGCGATGCCGAGAACCACGCCGATCGTCCGCAATCGCGGAATCAGCAGGCAGGTGGCAATCAGCGTCTCGATGATGAAGGTGCCGTAGATGCCGGCCCAGTGCATGACTTCGCTGTGCTTGAGAAACGCAGGAATCGGCATCTGGTGCCAGAGCGCGACTGCGCAACTGACCTCCGGATCGAGAAAATCGCTGTTGATCTTGTGAAAGACGCCGAAGAAGTACAGCCCCACCAGGATCAATGCACCGTAAGGCGCGAATCGCAGCAGGAACCAGTCGAAACTCTTTCGGCGCAGCAAGGCCTCGACGCCGGCAAGAAGCAGTCCGAGCGTGACGAAGTTCTTCAGCATGGTGTGATTGGACACGACCGGCGCCTGCAACCACCCGTCGATGACCATCAGGACGATCATCGCGACGAGTGCGCGACCGTCGCGGGGACGAAAGACCAGCCACAGGCCGACCAGGCCTATCAGGTGCGTGGAGAAGTACGCAGGGTGAGGCCACCAGAGCCAGTAGATCAGCCAGTGCAGCAGACCGAAAAAGCCGAGGCATACGACGAACACCAGGTGGACGTCGATCGTGCTGGGTCGCCCCGGCTGTCGATCAGAATTCATTCGCGATCGAAAAAAAACCCCCGCCAGAGGCGAGGGCTTTTTCAAGCTCGATGAGCTTTACCTACGTCAGCGCTGGATCAGGAACCAGCAGCGCCACGGCATTCCGACGGGACCTGATTGGCCTGGAAGCCGGTCTGCGAGCATTCCCATTCAACCGAGTCGGACAGCAGAGCCTGCGTCGGAGCCAACGTGAAGGTTCCGCCACCACCTGCGGTCGAGACAACGGTGATGTCACCACCAGTGCCCAAGGTCAGGGTGCAGAAATCGGTCGTTGCCGGCGGGGTGAAATCGCCAACCTGGGCGGCCGTCAGATCGGGGACGGTGATGCCGTTGGAGGAAGCGGTTTCGGACGCAAACACCTTAGCGCCGCCAGCGATGCTGATGCACTCGGAGTTCTGAGCGCGGACCGTGTAGTCCTGGTAGGCCGGAATGGCGATGGCCATGAGGATGGCCAGAATGGCGATCACGATCATCAGTTCGATGAGGGTGAAACCGCCCTGGTTCTTCAGGTTGCGAATGTTGTTCATTGTGATGCTCCTGGTCGTAAAAGTTACAAAGTTTCGGCGAATCCGGGAACACTGCAAGCTCCCTACGCACGGATGGTAATGCAGGTTTCGTGCCACGAGCAAGACGTACTGATGCTTTAGAACGCTCGACTCGCGATGTGTGACTTTCGACCCAGATTGGCGTCGGAACCCCGTTGACCATGCAAGACTGACTGACGAAAAACGTCAGCTTGTGCCATCCATGGTCAGGAAATTGGCCTGCTGGCCGTGCTGACCGCAGACTTTTCCTCCCTGAACGTGATTTGCGTCACAACTTCGGCGCGAACCCGGCGTCGCGAAACCTTGACGCCACACTTGTCATGCAATTCATGCGCCAGAACACCCGCCGCCTGCCCGGGATCGGGCCGGATCCGACCGGCCGGTCGCAATAACGCGCTGAACGGCTCGCAGGTTGGACACTCGGGGCTCGTCCAGGTGACGCAATTCGGCGGCAGCGGCAGCGTTTCGTCACCCGGGGGGCGACGTGGTGCCGGGCCGCAGCGGATGCTCGGCGTCCGGCTCGGCAGTCGATTCGGCATCCAGCAGGGCCCGCTTTCGCGCAAGGCCCCAGCGGTAGCCGCCGAGACCGCCGTCGGTCCGCACCACCCGGTGGCACGGCACGACCACCGCCAGCGGATTGGCGCCGCAGGCCGAGGCCGCGGCCCGGTGCGCCCCCGGATGGCCCATCCGGGCGGCCAGTTCGGCGTAGGTGACCGTGGTGCCGGCCGGGATCTGCTGCAGCGCCTTCCACGCCCGGCGCTGGAACGCCGTGCCGCGGACGTCCAGCGGCAGGTCCGGTTGATGGTCGATACGATCGTCGGGGCGGCCGTCGCCTTGATGCTCGCCTTGATCCGCGGCTTGATTCGCGGCTTGATTCGCGAATCGTGGGTCGGATTGCGTGCCTGGGGATCGCTTCGCGCCCCGCGCGGGATGCTGGATGATCTCGACGACGCGGTCCAGGGTGCGCTGGAATGCCTCGCTGCCCGGGCCGATCGAGGCGCGCGCGAACCGCCGCTCCAGCTCCGCGCGCAGGTCCTCGCCGTCGTCGCCGAGCAGGACGGCGCACAGGCCCCGACGGGTCGCGGCCACCAGCACCCGGCCCAGGGTGCAGGCCGCCGTGCCGAACTCGATCCGCTCCCCGGCGCCGCCTGCACGAGCGCGCGACGGCGTCATCCCCAGGCCCTCGTCGACGGCCTGGTGCGCGCGGCTGGTCGAGCCGTAGCCGGCAGCGTGCACCGCCGCGGTCACCGACTGGCCGGAACCCAGCGCCTCGACGAAGCGGTTCAGCCGCCCGGTGCGCAGGAACTCGCCGGGCGGAACGCCGACCGCGTCCCTGAACGCGCGCTGGAAGTGGCCGACGCTCATGCCGGCCGACGCCGCCAGGTCGCCGACCCGGGCGTCCGGATCGTCGAGCGCCCGGCGGCAGGCGGTGAGCAGGCGGGGGTCGAGGGGGGCGGTCATCGAGCGGCAGCGGCCCGGAATCCCGCCTGTTGGAGGCCGCTTGCGGGCGAAGAGCGGACCTGGTCGAGGAGCGACCGGGTTTGGTTCGCGCGCAAGCGCCCTCCAACAGGAAAGCTCTGGTCGATGGGATGGACTGGGTTCATGCCTCCAATCTACCCCAGCCCCGGACCGACGGCATTCCGATTCCTGACCCGATATGCTTTCGCCCACGCCCCTGCCCGCCGACCGGAGTCTCCGCCATGCATCCGCCGACCCGGCACCCGCTCTGCCAGCGCATCCACGAGGCCGCTCGCCGCGAAACGCCGCTGGTCATGGGCATTCTGAACGTCACGCCCGACTCGTTTTCCGACGGTGGTCGCTTCCAGGGGGTGGACGCCGCACTCGAGCACGCGCGCCGGATGGTGGCCGACGGCGCCGACCTGCTCGATATCGGCGGCGAGTCGACCCGGCCCGGTGCAGAGCCGGTGGACGCCGGTGAAGAGCTCGAGCGCGTGGTGCCGGTGATCGAGGCGATCGCCGCCGAACTCGACGTGCCGATTTCCATCGACACCATGAAACCGGAGGTGATGCGCGGCGCGGTCGCGGCCGGCGCGGCGATGATCAACGACGTCAACGGTCTGCGAGCCGAGGGCGCGATCGAGGCGGCCGCCGAGCTCGGCGTGCCGGTCTGCGTGATGCACATGCAGGGCGAGCCGAGAACCATGCAGTCCGACCCGACCTACGGAGACGTGACCGACGACCTGCTGGGCTTCTTCCGCGAGCGGATCCGCGACTGCACGAACGGCGGCATCGAGCCCGCGAACCTGGTGCTGGACCCGGGCTTCGGCTTCGGCAAGTCGCTGGACCACAACCTGCAGCTGCTGGCCGACCTGCGCCACTTCGCTGGCCTCGGCCATCCGCTGCTGATCGGCATCTCGCGCAAGTCGATGCTGGGGACGATCACCGGCCGTAGCAACGCGGAGGAACGCGTCGCGGCTTCGGTGGCGGCGGCGCTGCTGGCCGCCGAGCGCGGCGGCAACATCCTGCGCGTCCACGACGTGGCCGAAACCGTGGACGCCGTGAAGGTGCTGGTGGCGATGAAGCAGCGCGGGCGCGAGCGCACCTGAGAAATCCGCCAGGGGATCCTTCCCGGCACCGACGGTGGGAATGGGTTTGCGAGCGAACCGATCCGATCCGCCCCGCCCCATCCTTCGCCCGCAAGCGGCCTCCAACAGGAAAAGCATCAATCGAAGCCCCGAGCCTGTTGGAGGGCGCTTGCGCGCGAACCTCTCGGCCGCCCCGCCCTTCGCCCGCAAGCGGCCTCCAACAGGAAACCCACCGAACGAAGCCTCCCGCCTGTTGGAGGGCGCTTGCGCGCGAACCGCTGGACGGCTTCCCTTTCGCTGGCGAGAAGAAAGACTCTAGAATCTGCCGATCCCTTTCGAGGACAACGCCATGCTGCGCTCGACCCTACTCGCACTGCTCCTGCTGACCGCACTGCCCGCTTCGGCCCTGGACGGCGTCGATGACGCCGACGACGCGGTCGCTTCGACGCCCGACGCCGAGCCCCGAGCCACCGGCCTTCTGCCCCGCCAGGAACGGATGCTGCGCAACGGTCACGGCATGGGGCTGGCCCGCGCCGCCGAACTGAACGGCTACCCGGGCCCGCGCCACGTCCTCGATCAGGCCGATGCGCTGGACCTGTCCGACGAGCAGCGCACGGCCACCGAGGCTCTCGTCGAAAGCGTCCGCACCGACGCCGTGGAAATCGGCGAGCGGATACTCGCCGCCGAGGCCGGACTGCACGCGCTGTTCGCCGAGGGCGTGAACGACGGAGGCGAGCCGCCGTCGCCGGACGCAGTCCAGGCGCGGCTCGTCGAGATCGCCGACCTGAATGCCGAGCTGCGCGCCGTCCACCTGCTCGCCCACCTCGAACAGGCCGCGCTGCTCACCGAGGCCCAGAAGGCCGCCTACCGGCCGATGTACGGCGGCCGGGACCGCCGACGCGGTCGCGGCCAGGGCAACCGGGACGGCGATTGATCGGATCGGGCCCTTCGCTCGCAAGCTCGCTCCCACAGGAATCAACGCTGTCAAGCCAGGCGCCGATTGGAGGGCGCTTGCGCGTGAACCGGGCGGACGGTCGAATTCGATAGACCCGGGCCGCCTGTGGGAGTGAGCTTGCGAGCGAACCCGATCGACCACCTCACCCTTCGCCCGCAAGCGGCCTCCAACAGGAAACCCACCGAACGAATCCTCTCGCCTGTTGGAGGGCGCTTGCGCGCGAACCGGCTGATGCTCGAATTCGGCAGACAAGGGCCGCCTGTGGGAGTGAGCTTGCGAGCGAACGCCTCGGCCACCTCCCTTCGCTCGCAAGCTCGCTCCCACAGGAATCGCCGCTGTCGAGCCCAGGCGCCCGTTGAAGGGCGCGCCCCGCCGATTTCCTACACGCTCGATGGACGATTTCCGATGACCTCAACGCCGCGCCGGCCCTAGACTGACCGGGTTGGCAATCGCGGCCGCTCGAATGGCCGGTGAGGAGACACGCATGAACCCGATCGCAACCGGCTTCGGGCTGGCCATCCTGCTGGCCGGCGCAACCATCTACCAGTGGGTCGACGAAGACGGCAACCGCCACTACTCCGATCGCAAGCCGGACGTCGAAGAGTTCGTCGAGGTGGACATGGACGAGCGCTCGCTCTCGACCTACCGTCCGGCACCCGCCCCGGCGCCTGTCCAGCCCGCCCAGCCGACCGAATCCGAGGCCAGCGAGCGTTCGTCACGCCCCACGACCTCCGGCCGTCGCGACGAGCGAGAGCGCTATTGCGAGGACCTTCTGCAGAACCTCGACGCCGTCCAGGACCAACTCCGCCGCGGCTACCGCGAACCGCGCGGCCAGCAGCTTCGCGATCGACGCCGCGAACTGCGGGCGGCGTATCGGCGGGAGTGTGTTTAGCAAGAAGTCAAAGTGGCATGCTCCCCATTCAAGCCGACTTCCACGACTGCTCGCATTCTGAAGAACAAAGCCTCCTGTGGGAGTGAGCTTGCGAGCGGAGGCCACTACTCCTGTGGGAGTGAGCTTGCGAGCGAACCGGGCTTTACGACATGCAATCAGATCGATGAATGCTGAAAAAGCCCTCAGCGGCGATCCGGCGTTTCACAGCAAGAGACTGCGGACCGGTCGAATCTCCAGTCCTGGCGGCGTCTACCTGGTCACGATCGTCACGCGCCAAAGAATGGCGGCCCTATCCAACCTCGCCGCCGGCCGAGCCGTGATCGGGGCGCTGCGCTCTTGCAGCAACGATGCGGAAACGATCTGTTTCGTCGTGATGCCCGATCACTTTCATTGGCTTCTACAGCTTGGCACGAGACTATCGATTTCCCAGGTGGTTTCGAAAACCAAGGCCGCAGCTTCGAGGGCCCTGTTCACAAGACATGGGGAACTCCCGCCGATCTGGCAGAGAGGGTTCCACGACCGCCGAATCCGGCCCAGCGAGGACCTACGATCCGTCGCCCGGTACGTGATCGAGAATCCGGTTCGCGCAGGACTGGTCGCGTCGATCCGGGATTACCCGCATTGGGACGCAAGCTGGCTTTGACCTTCGCTCGCAAGCTCACTCCCACAGGAGTAGTGGCCTCCGCTCGCAAGCTCACTCCCACAGGAGGCTTCTCCGGTCTCCGCCCTCTTACAACCCCCACCACGCCAGCACATAGGACTCCATCAACTCCTCGCGGTGCGGTTCGACGAGGTCGATGGTTTCCTGCGGAACGGTCTGGTTGAACTGTCCGGCATTGCCGCTCTGGGCGATGGCCGCGACGGCGACGCCTTCGCCCAGCGCGCGGTAGACGCGGTCCCGGGTGTAGTTGTACTCCTCGATCGAGAAGCGGTGCGTGTTCAGCGCTTCGACCTGGGCGCGCTTGCCGGCAATCAGCAGGTCGGCGAGGTCCGCGTAGGCGCCGACCATGTCGCCGATGCCGGCCTGGCCGCCGCGCTCGTCGATCTCGGCTTCGAGTTCTTCGTACTTGGTCTTGAGCTCGGTCAGCCGGCCCTCCAGTTCGCCGCGCATCTGGCGGTGCGCAGCCAGGAAGCGCTGGAAGCGGGCCTCGTCCAGCGTGCCGTCGGCGGGCGGCGCGAAGGACTCGCGGTTCTCGATCGAGTCGTTGAGTTCCTGGAATTCCTGGCCGAGCTCGGCCATGCCGCCGACGAACTCCATGCCGGGCTTGATGACCTTGACGTAGGTGACGATACCGCCGGCCACGGCGACCAGGACGAACACGCCCAGGCATCCGATCAGTACTTTCTTCATGGTGATGGTTCCTCCCGTAGATGCCTACACGGTACGGGAAACGGGAGCGGAACAGGACAGCTTCGCTCGCGAGCGGCCTCCAACAGAAAAACCGTCGAACGAAGCCCGGCCTGTTGGAGGGCGCTTGCGCGCGAATCGCCCCGCCCCGGTGACCCCGAGCCGGGGCCGAACCGCTAGTCGGAGGTGAAGATCAGCTTCGGCCGGTTGTACAGGCCGCCGGCGATCCAGGCCAGGACCAGGGCCAGGAGGGTGGTGCTGGCCAGGGTGGCGCCGACCCAGGTCCAGTTGGTCGGCTCGCCGCGGACCAGCTCCAGGATCATCACGTTCTGGTTCAGCAGCGGCACCCAGCTCATCCAGGTCTCGGCCTTGGTCGGGTCGATCAGCAGCCAGAAGCTCGGGATCATCGGCACGAAGATCACCAGGCCCATGTAGCTCTGCGCCTCGCGGAAGCTCTTGGCGAAGGACGCCAGGATGGTCAGCATGGCGGCGGCCAGCAGCGCCGCCGGAGCGACCAGCAGGAAGGCCATCGCCGCGACGCGCGCATCGAGGTTCAGCGCCACGCCCATGTCCGCCGTCGGCAGCATGCCCATGGCGTAGACGAAGGCCACCAGGCCGAGCGCCAGCGTGGCCAGGGCGAAGAAGGTCGTGGCCATCAGCTTGCCGGCCATGATCTTCCAGCGCGGCAGCGGGTTGATCAGCAGCGGCTCCAGGGACTTCCGCTCGCGCTCGCCGGCGGTGGTGTCGACCGCCATGTGCATCGAGCCCATGAATACCGTGATCAGGATGAAGTACGGCAGGAAGGCGAGGATCTGGCCGCCCCGCGAGGTCGGCGTCGACAGGTCGACGACCTGGCTGTCGATCGGTCGGGTGATCTCGGGGTGCACCCCGCGCAGCTGCAAGCGAAGCTGGCTGATCTGAGCGCTGTAGGTGTTGAGGTAGCTGTTGACCCGGGAGATCGTGGTTCCGGTGTAGCGCAGCGAGCGGTCGGCGATGATCTCGACCGGCGCCGGCCGGCCGGCGTTCCATGCATCGGCAAACCCTTCCGGAATCCGCAGCACCACCTCTTCGTCCTCGGCACGGACGGCAGCCTCGGGGTCGTCCGGGGCGTCTTCGATGATCACGCCCTGGCGCTCCAGCCAGCCGACCAGGTTCGGTGCGTGTTCGGCACCGACCACCGGCAGTTCCAGCGCCGATTCCAGCCGTTCGGTGGTCTCGCGGGCCATGAACGAGATCATCAGGCCGAAGATCACCGGGCCCATCAGCGGGCCGAGGATCAGCGTGTTGAGAACGACGCGACGGTCGCGGAAGTTGTCGAGCAGTTCCTTGATGAATACCGCGATCATGCGAGCAGCCCCTCGTCGGTTCCGATCAGTTTCACGAATGCATCCTCGAGGTTGGCTTCACCGCTCTTCTCGAGCAATTGATCGGCCGTGCCCTCGGCGGCGATCCGGCCCTTGGCGATGATCACGATGCGATCGCACAGCGCCGCGACCTCCTGCATGATGTGGGTCGACAGCACCACGCAGTGGCCGTCGGCCCTCAGCTTCAGGAGAAACTCGCGCAGCGCGCGGGTGGTCATCACGTCCAGGCCGTTGGTCGGCTCGTCGAGCAGCACCGTGCCCGGCTCGTGGATCAGCGCCCGGGCGATGGCCACCTTGACCCGCTGGCCCTGGGAGAAGCCATCGGTCTTGCGGTCGATGAAGGCACCCATGTCGAGAATGCCGCTCAGTTCATCGATCCGGCTCTCGATCTTCTTCTTGTCCAGCCCCTGCAGCCGGCCGTAGTAGCGGATGTTCTCGCGCGCGGTCAGCCGGTCGTAGAGGCCGCGCGAATCCGGAACGACGCCGAGCTTCTGCTTGACGCCGATCGGGTCGGCCAGCGGGTCGACGCCGTCGACCTTCATCGAGCCCGAATCGGGCTGCAGCAGCGTGTAGAGCATGCGCAGGGTGGTCGTCTTGCCGGCGCCGTTGGGCCCGAGCAGGCCGGTGATCTGGCCGTCGGGGGCGTGGAAGCTGACGTCGTCGACCGCCACGACCTTGCCCTTGTTGAAGGTCTTGCGAAGATGGTTTGCTTCGATCATGGCGACGGCCCCAGCAGGTCGAGGAAGAACGGCTCGGGGCCGATGGATTCCATGCATTCCGTGTCGAGGTCGTCGACCGACCCGGCGTTGACGAACTGGGTGGCGATGCCGGCGACGCAGCCGTTGGTGACCACGATGTGGCCGCGGCCGTCGGCGACCAGGTGCAGGCTGTTGGCGTACTGGCGGGCCGCCTCGTCGCCGTATTCCGGCGGCGTGACCGGGTCGCGCTCGCCCGACAGCAGCAGCACCGGCACGTCCGACGAGAAGGCCTCGAAGTACTCGACCCCGACCGGGTCGGCCGGCCACCAGTCGCAGATGCGCCCGTAGAGTTCCTGCATGCTGTTGCCGAGCAGGGTGCCGGAGTCGTCCCGACCGGCCGGCCAGTGCGGCCAGTCCTCGGCGCAACCGACCGAGAAATTCAGGCCGATGGCCAACGTGTCGGTCAGCTGGTCGCCGACGATCAGCGCCTGCGCGGCCAGCCGCTCGGGGCTGCCGGTGGTCGCCGCCTCGTGGATCAGGTAGGGAATCATCATCTGCGATTCCGGCGCGTAGGCCAGGAAGCGCAGCGAGCCGGCCAGCGTTTCGTCGGAGAACTCCATCGGCTCGGCCACCCCGGTGCGCGGATGGGTAACCTGGATGGCCAACGGCTGCTCGGCGTACTGCGCCTTGAGCTCGACGAAACGATCGGCCAGCCCCGGGAAGCGCTCGGCGCAGGCCGGATCGTCGGCGCAGGCCTCGAACAGCTGCTCGAGCGCCTGGTCGAGCTTTTCGGCGTGCTCCGAGCCCAGCCGCAGCCGGCTCGGCACGACGCCGTCGAGGATCATGCTGCGAACCCGGGTCGGGTACTCGCGAAGGTAGACCTGGGCCATGCGGGTGCCGTAGGAGCCGCCGACCAGGTTCCAGTTCTCGATGCCGAGCTCGTCGCGCAGCGCCTCGAGGTCGGCCGCGCCGTCGCGGGTCGCGTAGTGCTCCACCTCCGCGTCGAGGCCGTCGAGGCAGACGCGCAGCTGGCGCTCGAGCTCGTCGAAGTCGTCTTCGGTCATCATCAGTTCTTCGTCGAACTCGCACGACAGCGCGTTCGAGCCGCCGGTGCCACGCTGGTCGAGGAAGATCAGATCGCGCGTTCGGTTCACGTCGCCGAAGGGGCCCTGCATGATCGGCGCGATATCGCGCGCGGCCTGCCCCGGCCCGCCGGCCAGGAACACCACGGGGTCGGGCTCCACCGTGCTGCTGCGCGCCGGGATCACCGCCCAAGCCAGGTCCAGCGCCCGGCCGTCGGGCTGCTCACGATTTTCGGGTACGCTTAGCGTCCCGCAGCGCGCCGAGACCGTGATCCGGCCGCCTGCGGCGGACAACTCGCATTTCTCGAGGCCCGGCCAGCGCTCGTCCTGCCCGAGCGCCGCCTGCGCGCCCGTGAGCAGAAGCCCGGCGAACATCGCGTGGACGATCGGTCCGGCCGCACCGGCCGCAATCGATTGGATTCTCAAGGTTGTGCCCCAAGGATGACGGGATTACTAGACCGGTTACGGTACGGAGCCGGCGTGACGAAATCAACAGGTCAGAGGTCATGAACGCACTCGACGTTTCCAATCTGAAGAAGACCTACAAGAATGGCGTGGAAGCGCTCAAGGGCGTCGATCTCCAGGTCGAGGAAGGCGATTTCTTCGCCCTGCTCGGCCCGAACGGCGCCGGCAAGTCGACCCTGATCGGCATCGTCTCGTCGCTGGTCAACGCCACCGGCGGCGACGCCCGGGTATTCGGCATCAGCGTCCAGAAGGAGCGGTCGCGGGCGATGTCGCAGATCGGCCTGGTCCCGCAGGAGGTCAACTTCAACCAGTTCGAGAAGCCGTTCGAGATCTGCGTCAACCAGGCGGGCTATTACGGCGTGCCGCGCGCGGTGGCCCGGGAGCGCGCGGAGAAATACCTGAACCAGCTCCAGCTCTGGGACAAGGCCCATCGACCGTCGCGACAGATGTCCGGCGGCATGAAGCGGCGGCTGCTGATTGCCCGCGCGATGATGCACGAGCCGAAGCTGCTGATCCTCGACGAGCCGACCGCCGGCGTCGACATCGAGATCCGGCGATCGATGTGGGAGTTCATCGAGGGCATCAACACCGCGGGCACGACCGTGATCCTCACCACCCACTACCTCGAGGAAGCCGAGAACCTCTGCCGCAACATCGCGATCATCGACCACGGGCGGATCGTCGAGAACACCACGATCAAGGAACTGCTCGGCAAGCTCGACATCGAGACCTTCGTGCTCGACCTCGGCGCGCCGATCGACGAGGCGCCGAAGGTCGACGGCATGGAGATCGTGCTGCGCGACGCGACCACGCTGCTGGCCAGCCTGCCGAAGTCGCGCAGTCTCAACGCCTTGTTCAAGACGCTCGAGGAGCGCGACATCCAGGTCAAGTCGATGCGCAACAAGGTCAACCGGCTGGAGGAACTGTTCCTGCGCCTGGTCGAGAAGCCGCAGCAGGACGCGACGGGAGCAGCAGCATGAGCGTCGACGTTTCCGCCAGAAGCTACTGGATCGGCTACCAGACGATCGTCATCAAGGAAGTCTCCCGAATCCTGCGCATCTGGGCCCAGACCCTGATTCCGCCGGCGATCACCATGACCCTGTATTTCGTGATCTTCGGCCAGCTGATCGGCCGTCGGATCGGCGAAATGGGCGGCATGGACTACATGGATTTCATCGTCCCCGGCCTGATCATGCTGTCGGTGATCACCAATTCCTACGGCAACATCACCAGCTCCTTCTTCGGCGCCAAGTTCGGTCGCCACATCGAGGAGCTGCTGATCTCGCCGCTGCCGCCGATCCTGATCCTGGCCGGCTACGTCACCGGCGCGGTGTTCCGTGCGCTGATGGTCGGCGCGCTGGTGCTGGTGGTCGCCGGCTTCTTCTCCGACCTCGACATCCACAGCTGGGGCATCACGCTGGCGGTGGTGGTGCTGACTTCGATCGTGTTCGCGCTCGGCGGCTTCATCAACGCCACCTTCGCCCAGAAGTTCGACGACATCTCGATCATTCCGACCTTCGTCCTGCAGCCGATGACCTACCTCGGCGGCGTGTTCTTCTCGGTCGACCTGCTGCCGGGCTTCTGGGAGAACGTCGCGCTGGCCAACCCCATCCTCTACATGGTCAACGCGTTCCGCTACGGCATGCTCGGCGTCACCGACGTCGCGCTGGCCCCGGCGTTCGCCATCATCTTCGGCTTCGGCATCGTCCTCGGCGCCATCTGCCTGACCCTGCTGAAGCGGGGAACGGGGCTGCGGACGTAGCTTCTGCAGGTCGCCCACCCTCCCCTTCGCCCGCAAGCGGCCTCCAACAGGAAAACCGCTGACCGAAGCTCCGGTCTGTTGGAGGGCGCTTGCGCGCGAACCTCCCGGTTGCCCCGCCCTTCGCCCGCAAGCGGCCTCCAACAGGAAACCCCTCTGGCGAAGCCCCCCCGCCTGTTGGAGGGCGCTTGCGCACGCACCTCTCGGTTGCCTCCCCCTTCGCCCGCAAGCAGGCTTCGAGGCGGCCCGCGACCGACAACCCTCAATCCACCTCGTTGACCACGCCCAGCGGCCCCAGCCCGCGCTCGGCCAGCCAGGCCGCGGCATCCTCGGCGTCGCGCTCGAACCATGCGCGCGCAGAGCCCAGTCGGAACGAGTACCCCCAGGCGTCCATGTCGGCCATGCACCGGTCGCGACCGTAGCCATCGATGCGGTCGGCGAGCAGGATCTGCAGGTAGCAGACGCCGTTCTCCTCGTCGTAGCCCCCGCCGGCGTCCGTGTGCAGCCCGGCGCGGCGACGCGGGTCCATGCAGATGTAGTGGCAGGACTCGTGCAGGATCGAATGGATCGGTGTGTCGGGCCGGACGTGGACCTTCGCCCCGACCAGGCCGGCCTCTTCGTCGCCCCAGAAGCTGCCGGGAATATCGGCCCCGGGCGCACCTACGACGACCTCCAGCCCGAACGCCGCGAGCAGCCGGCGCACCGAGGCCGGGTCGGCGTCGACCCAGCGCAGCACGTCAAGCGGGTCGCTCGCGCTCGGAGTGGCGTTCGGGGTGGCGTTCGGGTTGGCAGTCATGCCGCGCAGTCTAGTGGATCGGCGGGCGTGACTTCTCGGCCATGGGCCTGTCGGCCCGATACCGATACACTAGACCGATACCGTCTTCCCGGGCCGGGCCCGTCGATCGATGCGCGAGATCCACCCCACCAACTGGTTGCGCTACGCCGGCATCCTCACCTGGAGTCTGGTCGGCATTGCGCTGCTGCTCGCGCCGCTGTACGCCCGTGAACCGCTGACCCGGTCGGCCCTGATCGGCGCCTGGTCGGCAATGGCGCTGTTCCTGCTGGCCTTCCTGCACCCGGCGGCACGGATGCGCATGATCGCGCCGTTCTGGCAGCGCGTGCTGACGCTGGCGATCATGACCGGTGCGGTCATCGCGGTCTCGTACTTCAGTCGGTCCAGCTTCGGCGCGATCCTGTCGACGGTGATCGCCGGCATCCTGCCGTGGCTGCTGCCGCGCATGCTGGGCGTGGCCTGGCTGTTCTGCCTGTCGCTGGTGTTCGCCGTGATGGTCGCGATCCTGCCGCAGTTCGGCTGGATCTTCCTGATCCCGCAGCTGATGATCCTGCTCGGCCTGATGCTGTTCGCCTTCGCCGCCTCGACGCTGGCATTGAACCAGCTGCGGGCGCGCGACGAAGTCCGCCGGGTCAATTCCGAGCTGCGCGCGACCCAGAGCCTGCTGGCGGAAAACACCCGGATCGCCGAGCGCGTGCGGATCGCCCGGGAACTGCACGACCTGGTCGGCCACCACCTGACCGCCCTGAGCCTGAACCTCGAGGTCGCCAGCCACACCAGCCAGGGCAAGGCCAAGGAGCACGTCGACCGGGCCGGCTCGATCGCCCGCCTGCTGCTGTCGGACGTGCGCGAAGTGGTTTCCGACATGCGCCAGGACGACCGGGTCGACCTGCGCGAGGCGATCCGTCAGCTGGCCTCGGGCGTGCCCGAGCCGGCCATCCACCTCGACATTCCCGACGAGCTGTCGCTGACCGACCCGAAACGCGCCCAGATCCTGCTGCGGTGCGCGCAGGAAGTCATCACCAACGCGGTTCGCCACGCCAGCGCGGAGAACCTCTGGATCTGCCTCACGGCCGACGACCAGGGGCTGCGACTGGAAGCGCGCGACGATGGTCGAGGCGCGATCGAGCTGCTGCCGGGCAACGGCCTGAACGGCATGCGCGAGCGCATCAAGGAGCTCGGCGGCCGTCTCGAGATCATGACCCGCCCGAACCACGGCTTTCGCATCAATGCCTGGATGCCGCCGGAAACCGCGGCCTGACGTCGCCGCTCGACGCACCGCCGCGAACCGACCCGCCCCTACCTGGAACCTTTCTCGATGAACGAACCTTCGAAGATTCGCGTGATGCTGGTCGATGATCAGAACCTGGTCCGCCAGGGCGTCCGCTCGCTGCTCGAGCTGACCGAGGACATCGAGGTCGTCGCCGAGGCCACCGACGGCCAGGAAGCCGTGGACATGGCGCCCGAAGTCCAGCCCGACGTGATGCTGCTCGACATCCGGATGCCGAACAAGAACGGCCTGGACGTGCTGAAGGAGCTGAACGAAGCGGAGACGCTGCCGCCGACCATCATCCTGACCACCTTCGACGAGGACGACCTGGTGCTCGACGGTATCCGCACCGGCGCCCGCGGCTACCTGCTCAAGGACGTCTCGCTGGACGAACTGGTCGGCGCCGTCCGGGCCGTGGCCGACGGCCAGACCATGGTCAAACCCGCCGTCACCGAGCGCCTGCTGGCCGGGCTGGGCAAGTCGAGGCTCGAGTTCACCAGCCTGGACCGCCCGGACCCGCTGACCGAACGCGAGACCGAGATCCTGCGCCTGATGGCCGGCGGCTATTCGAACAAGGAGATCGCCAACGCCCTGAGCGTGGCCGAGGGCACGGTCAAGAACCACGTCTCGAGCATCCTCAGCAAGCTCGGCGGTCCGCGACCGCACCCGGGCGGTGCTGAAGGCGTTCGAACTGGGGGCGCTGTAGATCTGGGGGGACCAGGGGGGCAGGGACTAGGGGTCAGGGGCTAGTGGCGGTTCATTGCGATGGATGCGTGGGTCCAGCGTTTCTACGAGTCCCTGTCCCCTTCCCCTGTCCCCTTTCCGCTCTTCCTCTGACCCCCGACCCCTGACCCCTGCCCGAACGGCGGCACGGCTGTAGGAGTGAGCTTGCGAGCGAAGTTCCGGGTCGGCCCCTCCTTTCGCTCGCAAGCTCACTCCTACAGGCGGGGCTTCGGTTCGCTGCCTGGGCTCAGCCGGGCTCTTCTGTGGGAGCCTGCTTGCAGGCGACTGCTGGATTCGCCGCTTCGCTCGCAAGCTCACTCCTACAGGCGGAGCTTCGGTTCGCTGCCTAGGCTCATCGGAGGCTCTCCTGTGGGAGTGAGCTTGCGAGCGAATTCCCCGGTCGGCCCCTCCCTTCGCTCGCAAGCTCACTCCTACAGGCGGAGCTTCGGTTCGCTGCCTGGGCTCATCGGAGGCTCTCCTGTGGGAGTGAGCTTGCGAGCGAATTCCCCGGTCGGCCCGTCCTTTCGCTCGCAAGCTCACTCCCACAGTCGGGGCTTGTGCTCCCCTGCCCGCCCCGACCACCCCAACCCTGCTAAAGTCACCGGCCTGTCCCGCAATCCCCTGATCGCCATGTTCGACGACACCTACACCATTGCCGGTTTCGATGACGAACTGGCCGCTGCGATCGCCAAGGAAAACCAGCGCCAGGAAGACCACATCGAGCTGATCGCCTCGGAGAACTACGCCTCGCCGCGGGTGCTCGAAGCGCAGGGCTCCCAGCTGACCAACAAGTACGCCGAGGGCTATCCGGGCCGACGCTACTACGGTGGGTGCGAGTACGTCGACATCGCCGAGAACCTGGCCATCGAACGGGTCAAGCAGCTCTACGACGCCGGCTACGCCAACGTCCAGCCGCACTCCGGCTCGCAGGCCAACCAGGCCGTCTACCTGGCGCTGCTCAAGCCCGGCGACACGATCCTCGGCATGGACCTGTCCGAGGGCGGCCACCTGACCCACGGCTCCAAGGTGAACTTCTCCGGCAAGATCTTCAACGCCGTGGCCTACGGCCTGGACCATGCGACGGGAGAAATCGACTACGACCGGATGGCGGAGCTGGCGAAGGAGCACCAGCCGAAGATGTTGATCGGGGGCTTCTCGGCGTACTCGAAGGTGGTCGACTGGGCCCGCATGCGCGAGATCGCCGATTCCGTCGGCGCCTGGTTCATGGTCGACATGGCCCACGTCTCCGGCCTGATCGCCGCCGGCGTCTACCCGAACCCGGTGCCGCACGCCCACGTCGTGACCTCGACCACGCACAAGACGCTCCGCGGTCCGCGCGGCGGCATCATCGTGGCCAAGGGCGACGACGAAAGCCTGACCAAGAAGTTCCAGTCGCTGGTCTTCCCCGGCTGCCAGGGCGGCCCGCTGATGCACGTCATCGCCGCCAAGGCCGTCGCTTTCAAGGAAGCGCTGGAGCCGGAGTTCAGGACCTACCAGGAGAATACCGTCGCGAACGCCCGCGCCATGGCCGAGGTCATCATCAAGCGCGGCTACAAGGTCGTGTCCGGCGGCACGGACAACCACCTGTTCCTGGTCGATCTCATCGACAAGGACATCACCGGCAAGGACGCCGAAGAGTCGCTCGGCCGCGCCCACATCACGGTCAACAAGAACACCGTCCCGGGCGAACCGCGCTCGCCCTTCGTCACCTCCGGCCTGCGCATCGGCACCCCGGCGATCACCACGCGTGGCTTCGGTGAAGAGGAATCACGCGAACTGGCCGGCCTGATCTGCGACGTGCTGGATGCGGTGGGCGACGAGGCCGTCGAGGCCGGGGTGCGCGAGGCCGCTTCGGCCTTGTGCGCGAGACATCCGGTGTATCGGAAGGGTTGATTTGTTTTCTGACCCGGAACGAGGGGCCTACACTCCTCATCTCCGATAACGCCCCACACCTGTCGCTGCGGCCACTGTTTCCTGTCGCCCCGGCCTCGAGCCGGGGTCCAGCGACTTTGCCTTTGCCTTTGCCTTTGACCTCGTAGCCCGGGTACGCCAAGCGCACCCGGGGATCGGGCTTTTCGTTTTTTCCAACGTCAAAAGCGTTTCGCCCGCCTGCTTCGCAGGCTTTCGGCGAGGTACTTTTGAGGCCCCAAAAGTACCCAAAATGGCTGCGCGAACATCGCCGCCCGCTGCGCGGGTTCCCTGCGATGCTCGGTCCGAGCGGGGCAAAAAGAACTCGCTTCGCTCAGACACCTTTTTGCCTGTTTCCGCTCGCCCCTCCGCTTCTCGGCGGCGCTGACGGCGGGGAAGTCAGGAGCACTTGACCAATTGCTTCTCCAACCGTGCGGAGACCGACCTAGCCCGCGGGCTGGATCTGGCAAAAACTGTGCAGCTCCGTGTCGTCCTCCGCAGCAAATCGAACGGCGATGTGGATATCGGCGTCTTTGCCTTTGCCCCGGAAGGCCTGGCGCTGGTATGACTGAACGCTGACTCCCGTCGCATCCAGAATCTCGACGCTGCCCGAAAGAAGGCCGTCGAAAAACGCATTCTCGATTGCCAATTGAGTGCGACCCAGCACAAGGAATGCCGCGGACACATCTCTGAGGGATGCTGACCTTTCTGGTTCGGACATCGCCCTGAATTCCTGAAGTGCCGCCTCATGCTCGGACTTACTCGGCATGATCTGCTCAATGGAGATGGGCCAATGGTCGAGGGGAACCTGCAGCACGCGGCGCAGGGCCTGATCCGCCGATACGGGATTCAACTCCAAATCAAGCCATCGTTGCCTTCGCTCTTCCAGCGAGCCAATGATCTGATCTCGGGAAATTCGAACTTCGTAGCCTCCCCGCTCCTTATACACATACGTCCCGTCGATCCCTGTTGCCGACACCCAGTTCCAGTTCAAGAGCGGCACCTCAAGACTCCCACACTCCGTCACGTCGGACGTTGGATGATCGTAGGGATCCGGCCTGTCAGGCACCGCCTGACATTTCTGGTACTCGGTCCACCCTTCGGAACCGAGTATCCGTATACGCCTGGCAGACAAGACCTCATACGAATCATCGCCGACGATCGGCGAGTTCGGGCGCCAGGTGTTCGGCTTGAAACAACCACCTGGTCCGCAGAAACCGATGGTGTATTCGCCTTCGGTTTGCGCGCGTTGGATCCGGACCCCGAAGTCAAGCGCACAGTCCGTTTTCCAGAGCCCTGCCAAGGAGTCCGATTCAACTTCCGTCTTTTGATTCGACGCGGCGCAGCCAGCCAAGATTACAAGACCGGCGAGCCACGCGGACTTCGAGCAAAGGTCAGCTACCAACATATTCCTCAACCTGCGGACGCCAACGCGAGGATACCTTCGCGAACGGTCCAATGGGCCCGGAGCATTGAACGTAGAAGTCGCGCACTTGGCATCCTAGAAATGCGGGCCGCGAGCTGCCTTTGACCTTCCCCGCCGTCAGCGCCGCCGAGAAGCGGAGGGGCGAGCGGCGCTTGTCATGACAATCAGGCAAAAAGGTGTTTGAGTGGAGCGCCGAGGGCGCGTAGCGAGTTCTTTTTGCCCCGCTCGCACCGAGCATCGCAGGAGACCGGGCGAAGCCCGGCGGCGATGTTCAGGCAGCGTTTCTTGGTTACTTCTTGGGGCGCCAAGAAGTCACTCGCATCAGCTCGCGAAGCGAGCGGCGAAACGCTTTTGATGTTGAAGAAAAAAGCGCAGCCCCCGGGTGCGCTTCGCTTACCCGGGCTACGAAAAGCGAGAAGCAAAGACACTGGGTCCCGGGTCAAGCCCGGGATGACGACCTTTGAGTTGGCCGGGAGGCCCGAGTGGGGGGCCGGGGCAGCGCCCCGGAAAACTCACTTCACCCGCATGCCCGGCTGCGCATCGCTGTGCGGTGCCAGCAGATACGGGCCGCCCTCGCCGCCGCCGGCGGCCAGGACCATGCCTTCCGACAGCCCGAAGCGCATCTTGCGCGGCTTGAGGTTGGCGACCATGACGGTCAGGCGACCTTCGAGGTCGGCCGGCTCGTAGGCGCCGCGGATGCCGGCGAAGACCTGGCGGGTCTCCGAGCCGAGGTCGAGGACGAGGCGCAGCAGCTTGTCGGCGCCGTCGACGAAGCCGGCTTCCTGGATCCGCGCGACGCGCAGGTCGACCTTCATGAAGTCGTCGATGGTGATCTCGGGCGCCAGCCCCAGCTTCGATGCCGGGGGCGCTTGTTCGGTCGTGTCGCTGGACTGCAGCGATTCCTTCGCGTCGTTCATCAGTGCCTCGATCTGTTTGGCTTCGACCCGTCGGGCCAGCGGTTTGAAGTTCTCGATCGCGTGATCGGTCAACGGCGTCCGGAGACCGTCCCAGGTCATCAGGTCGTCGTTCAGGAACGCGCCGGCCTGCTCGGCGATCGTCGGGATGACCGGCGACAGCCAGGTGGTCAGCACGCGGAACAGGTTCAGCGCCTGCGTACACACGCCGACGACCTCGGCCTCGCGGCCTTCGTCCTTGGCCATCTTCCACGGCTTGTGCTCGTCGACGTACTGGTTGGCGCGGTCGGCCAGCGCCATGATCCGGCGGATGGCGGAGGCGAAGTTCCGGGCCTCGAAATCCGCTGCGATGTCCTCGGTCGCGGCGACGAACTCGTCGTACAGCGCCGGGTCCGGCAGCTTCGAGGCCAATCGGCCGCACACCGAACTTGTGGATGAAGCCCGAGGCCCGGCTGGCGATGTTGACCAGCTTGCCGACCAGGTCCGAGTTGACCCGGTTGGTGAAGTCGTCGAAGTTCAGGTCCAGGTCCGAGAGGCCCGCCCCGAGCTTGTGCCGCGAAGTAGTAGCGCAGCGTGTCCGGCGGCAGGTGGTCCCAGCCAGGTCCGCGCCATGATGAAGGTGGCCGCGCGACTTCGACATCTTGGTGCCGTTGACGGTCAGGAAGCCGTGGGCGTGGACCGTATCGGGGCGCTTGAAGCCGGCGCCCTCGAGCATCGCCGGCCAGAACAGGCAGTGGAAATAGATGATGTCCTTGCCGATGAAGTGGTGCATCTCGGCATCGCTGCCGGGCCGCACCCAGGCGTCGAAATCCAGCCCGCGCGCGTCGCAGATCTCCTTGAAGCTCGACAGGTACCCGACCGGCGCGTCGAGCCAGACATAGAAGTACTTGTCCTCGGTGCCGGGAATGCGGAAGCCGAAGTACGGCGCGTCGCGGGTCACGTCCCAGTCGCGCAGGCCGCCTTCGAACCACTCGTCGAGGCTTGTTG
Source organism: Wenzhouxiangellaceae bacterium (assembly GCA_965227925.1). Taxonomy (GTDB): domain Bacteria; phylum Pseudomonadota; class Gammaproteobacteria; order Xanthomonadales; family Wenzhouxiangellaceae. The sequence continues at coordinate 1,401,284 of CBDDGP010000004.1, read as the reverse complement.
GCAACCTCGTCCTGCAGCGGGGCCGGATCGCATCCAGGCCTTCAGACCCTCTTCGAAGGGCTTGAGCGTGACGAAATAGTGCTCGGTGGATTTCATCACGGGCTCGGAGCCCGACAGCACCGAGCGCGGCTCGACCAGGTCGGTCGGCTCGTAGGTGGCGCCGCAGCTCTCACAGGAATCGCCGTACTGGTCCTTGGCGCCGCAGCGCGGGCAGGTGCCGCGGATGAAGCGATCGGGCAGGAACATGTTCTTCTCCGTGTCGAAGAACTGCTCGATGGTCCTGGTGACCACGCTGCCGCCGTCGACCAGCTTCTGCCAGATCTGCTCGACCAGCTCGCGGTTGGTCTCGGTGTGGGTCGAGGAGAAGTTGTCGTAGGAAGATCGCGAAATCGGAGAAATCGCGCTCGTGCTCCTGGCCGAAATGCTCGATCAGCGCCTCGGGCGTCAGGCCCCGCTTTTCGGCGTTGAGCATGATCGGGGGTTGCCGTGGGCGTCGTCGGCCCAGGCGAACACGACCTCGTGGCCGCGGGCGCGCTGGAAGCGGGTCCAGATGTCGGTCTGCACGTACTCCAGCATGTGGCCGATGTGGATCGGCCCGTTGGCGTAGGGCAGCGCGGCGGTGACGAGGATTCGTCGCGTCATGTCGGTACGGGAAGCTGCGGGGAACGTGCGGAATTATCGCACGCGCGCAGGCCCTCGCGATCACCCGCGGTCCGCGTTCGCAGCGGGGGCCGCTGGTATACTTCGCGCCGTTCTTCCGACCCGCTCGCGCACCGAGCACCCGCTGAATGACCTACTGCGTTGCAATCCGGCTCGAGGCCGGGCTCGTCCTGGCATCCGATTCGCGCACCAGCGCCGGCGTCGACGACATCAGCATCTACTCCAAGATGCACCATTTCCAGACCACCGAGGATCGCGTGGTCGTGCTCATGTCGGCCGGCAATCTCGCGACAACCCAGGCGGTGATCAAGCAGATCGAGCGCGACCTGGCCGACGACAGCGCGGAGCGGACCGTCGACCGGCTGGCCCACCTCGACGAGATCGCGCGCTACGTCGGCGAGATCAGCAGCCGGGTCCAGGGCGATTTCAGCGGCCAGGCCGAACAGAACGGCGGGCTCATGCAGGCCTCGTTCCTGCTCTGCGGCCAGATTGCCGGACAGCCGCACGAGGCCTTCCTGGTGTACCCGGAGGGCAACTACATCGCCACGTCCCGGGAAAAGCCGTTTCTCCAGATCGGCGAGACGAAGTACGGCAAGCCCATCCTCGACCGGATCATCGAGCCCGGAGTGAGCCTGGCCCGGGCCGCCCGCTGCGCCATGCTGTCGATGGACGCATCGGTCCGATCGAATCTCAGCGTCGGTCCGCCGATCGAGCTGATCCTGATCGAAGCCAACGCTGCCGCCGTGACCCGCCGCTGCAAGTTCGATGCGGACGACCCGTGGATGAAGGGCTTGAGCCAGGCGTGGTCGGACGGGCTGAAGGCCCTGTTCCTGGAACTGCCGCGGTTCGACTGGGAGGAGTGAGCGGCGGTAGGCGCAGGGGTCACCCCTCGCGTTCGCAGGCTTCGACCGGATCGCCGCCCCACCCTTCGCCCGCAAGCGGCCTCCAACAGACAGACCACCGATCGAAGCCGCCCGCCTGTTGGAGGGCGCTTGCGCGCGAACGCTTCATGGTCGCTGGACATCGGGGCGAGCCGGGGCGAAAGGAAGGCGCCTAAGCAGACGCCGCCGGGAATCTACCGCCGGCTCTCCCGGATCACCCGATCCACCAGCAGCAGCTTGTCGACGACCTGCGGCGAGAGGACGTAGGGATACGGCTCCGGCTGGTCCAGGGAGCGGCTGAGCACGTTCAGGCGGATCGACAGGTCGACCCACTGCTCGATCCGGGATTCGAGGTCGCCCTCGACCACCGAGTCCGGCGCCAGGCCGATCGCGGCGGCGGTTTCCAGCGTGTCGGTGATCTGCAGCAGGTGGGCCCAGCTCTCGGCCCAGTCCTCCCACGGATGCGCGCTGGCGTAGGCGCTGACGAAGCGGCCGCGCCAGTCGTCGGGCGGTCCCTGCTCGTAGTAACGTTCCAGCGCTGCCGCGTAGTCTTCGCGTTCGTCGCCGAAGGCGGCGCGAACGTCGGCCAGCAGGCGCTCCGGAATCGGCAGGCGCTGCCAGTAGTAATGACCGCTCTCGTGGCGGAAGTGGCCCAGCAGCGTGCGCTGCTGCTCGTTCATCTGCACCCGCATCCGCTCGCGTTCGACATCGTCGGCCTCGGCGATGTTGATCGTGATCAGGCCGTCGGCGTGGCCGGTCAGCACCGGCTCCGTGTGCAGCTCGGCGCAGAACTCCAGGCCGGTGCCCGGTGCGCTGGATCCGGGCCCGGGGTCGTCCTCGAGAAACGCGAAACCCAACCCCCGCTCCGGATCGTTCGAACGCGGCTCGACCGGCAGCCCGCGCCGCCGGAGGTCGTAGACCAGCCGCCGCTTGCGCCGCTCGATCCGGATCCAGCGCGCCCGGTTGCCGGCTTTTTCGAGATTCGGAATGACCTCGTTCAGGCGGCAGGCGATGCAGAACAGTTCCGGGTCGTCGACCGGCACCATCCAGTTGCAGGCGTCATTCTTCGAGTAGTTCCGGCACTTGCGGTAGATGCCCTGCTCCCCTGCCGGCGTCCGCGCGAGGTAGCGATGACCGTCATGGGTACCGTCGCCGTCGGCCAGCGACTCGATCGCCGCAAGCGTCAGTCGATCCGGCAGGAAGCCGAGCTCGGCGCCGCAGTTCAGGCAGCGAACGTTCTCGAAGTAGAGTTCGCTGCCGCAGGTGCAGCGGAAGGTCTTCACGAACTCAGGAACCAGGTCTGCCGGATCGCCCGGTCGATGCCGGCGATCTCGAGCTGGAGTTCGTCCATCAGCGCGCCGAGCCGCTCGCCCTTGATCCCGCGCAGGTCGGTCTCGTTGACCCGGCGTTCCAGCCGGACGACCGCGCGCAGCGCCTGGTCGTCATCGCCCGGCAGGTCGCGCAGCAGGCTTTCGAGGGCACCGAGACCGAACATCACCGAGCGCGGGAAATGCGGGTCGCGCAGCAGGAACGCCAGCACGTCCGGACCCGAGATGCGCGTGCGGACGTGGCGCCGGTACATCTGGTAGCCGGTCAGCGACTTGAGCACGCTCATCCACTGGATGGCATCGAACGGGGGCAGCTCGCCGAGCTCCTCGGGCAGCAGGTCGTCGGCCCGCACGTCGAGGATCCGGGTAGTCATGTCGGCACGCTCGAGGTAGCGGCCGATCAGGATGAAATCGTAGGCATGGTCCTGGCTCATGGAGCCGAGCAGCGTGCCGGCGATCTGCTGGCAGTCCAGGATCAGCTCGCGCAGGAACTCGTGCCGGCGGCGCTTCGACAGCTGGCCGGTCAGCGCGTCCTCGCCGGCCAGGTAGACCGCGTTCATCTGCTCCCAGACCTCGCGCGGCAGCAGGTCGCGGGCCGAGCGCAGGTTCTCCCGGGCCGCCTCCAGTGTGTTGCGCAACGAGCCGTGATTGTCCGGTTCGGACAGCAGGAAGCGCACGACGGTCCGCTCGTCGGTCTCGTCGTGCAGCTCCGCGAATCGTGCCGCGGCACCGGTGATGCGGACCAGCGGTTCCCAGCCCGGCGCGATGTTGCGCGGCAGGTCCAGGTTCAGGTTGGCATTGACGTTGACCAGCCGCGCGAGGTCCTCCGCGCGCTCGAGGTAGCGTCCGTGCCAGTAGAGGTTTTCGGCGAGACGGGACAACATGCTCATGCGCCCTCCGTATCGACGATCCAGGTGTCCTTGCTGCCGCCGCCCTGCGAGGAATTGACCACCAGCGAGCCGGCCTTCAGCGCGACCCGGGTCAGACCGCCGTTGGTCACGTAGGTGTCCTGGCCGGACAGGATGAACGGGCGCAGGTCGACGTGACGCGGGGCGACGTTGGACTGGGCGAAGGTCGGGCAGGTCGACAGCGCCAGCGTCGGCTGGGCGATGTAGTTGCGCGGGTCGGCCTTGATCAACCGTGCGAACTCGCGCTGCTCCTTCTTCGTCGAGCGCGGTCCGATCAGCATGCCGTAGCCACCGGACTCGTTGGCCGGCTTGATCACCAGCTGGTCGAGGTTGGCGAGCACGTGGGCACGCTCCTCGGGGTTGCCGCACTTCCAGGTCGGCACGTTGTCGATCAAGGGCTTCTCGCCGCAGTAATACTCGATGATTTCGGGGACATAGGCGTAGACCACCTTGTCATCGGCCACGCCGGCACCCGGCGCGTTGGCGATGCCCACGTTGCCGGCCCGCCACGCACGCATCAGGCCCGGACAGCCGAGCATCGAGTCCTCGCGAAAGACCTCCGGATCGAGGAAGGCATCGTCGACCCGGCGGTAGATCACGTCGACCGGCTCGGGGCCGCTGATCGTGCGCATGAAGACGCAATCGTCGTCGTCGACGAACAGGTCGCGTCCCTCGACCAGTTCCACACCCATCTGCTGGGCCAGGTAGGCGTGCTCGTAGTAGGCCGAGTTGTACATGCCCGGCGTCAGCACCACGATGTTCGGGTACTCGGCCGGTCGCGGCGAGATCGAGGCCAGCGTGTCGAACAGCTGGCCGCAGTACTCGTCGACCGGCTGGATGCCGGAATCCTCGAACAGCTCCGGAAACACCCGCTTCATGATCTGGCGGTTCTCGAGCATGTAGGCCACGCCCGACGGGATCCGCAGGTTGTCCTCGAGCACGTACATCGTGCCGTCCCCGTCGCGGACCAGGTCCGAGCCGCAGATATGCGCCCAGATGCCCAGCGGCGGTGAAAAGCCGCGACACTCGGGGCGGAAGTTCTCGGAATTCTCCAGCAGCTCGCCCGGGAACACGCCGTCGGCGATGATCTGCTGGTCGTTGTAGAGGTCGTCGATGAACAGGTTCAGGGCGCGGACGCGCTGGCGCAGGCCGGCCTGTATGTCGGCCCATTCACCCGCCGCGATGATCCGCGGGATCAGGTCGAAGGGCATCGCGCGATCAACGCCGGCATCCTCGATGTAGACCCGGAACGTGATGCCGGCGGTCAGCGAGGCCAGCTCGCAGGCCGCGCGCCGATCGGACAGTTCGTCCGGATGCAGACCCTTGAGATATTTCCACAGCGCCCGGCTGGCGACGCGCGGCCGCCCGGACGGCCCGGTGAGTTCGTCGAAGTACTGGTCGACGCGATAGTTGCTCAAGTCCATGAATTTACAGTAGCAGAGCTCGACGAAGGTTTTCGGTCGGGTCCGTCCGGCTACTGTCCGTCGCCCGCCCGCCGACGCCGGAGACTTCCGCCGATCGATGAGATAATCCGGTCAGCTCCGCCTCGCCCGGGAACGACCGATGAGTTCGAACCGCTGGATCGCACGCCAGGACAAGGACCCCTACGTGAAGCAGGCGAAAGCGGCCGGCTATCGGGCGCGCGCCGCGTTCAAGCTGCTCGAGCTCGACGATCGGGACCGGCTGCTCAAGCCGGGGCTGAAGGTGGTCGACCTCGGCGCCGCGCCCGGCAGCTGGGCCCAGGTCGCGGCCGAGAAGGTCGGCGACTCGGGGCGCGTGGTTGCGCTGGACATCCTGCCGATGGACGCGCTGCCGGGCGTCGAGATCATCGAGGGCGATTTCCGCGAGGCCGAGGCGCTCGAAGCGCTCGAGGCCGCGGTCGGCGAGCGGGTCGACCTTGTGCTTTCCGACATGGCACCCAATCTCTCCGGTATCGCGGCTTCGGACCAGGCGCGCAGCATGCACCTGGCCGAGCTGGCGATGGACTTCGCGCGGCAGTGGCTGGCCCCGAACGGACGCTTCGTGGTCAAGCTCTTCCAGGGTGAAGGCTTCGACGAATTCGTTCGCGAGGCGCGTGCTACATTCAAGGCCGTTCGAGTCCGCAAGCCGAAGTCCTCGAGGCGCGAAAGCCGCGAGGTCTATCTGGTCGGCGACGGCCTGAAGAAATCCTGACCGGCCGCCGGTTGCGGCCCGTCAACGAGGCAGGAGCAAACCTTGAGTCAGTTCGCCAAGAATCTGTTGATGTGGATCATCATCGCGATGGTCCTGATGAGCATCTTCCAGCACTACGCCGAAACGGAAGCGCCGGCGCAGAGTCTGGAGTATTCCCAGTTTCTCGAGGATGTCCGTAACGGCCAGATCGAGACGGCCCAGATCCAGGCCCAGTCCGGCGGCCAGAAGATCACCGGCCAGACCACCAATGGCCAGGCCTACGAGACCTTCGCTCCGCCGAACGACAACGGCCTGATGGCCGACCTCGAGAACAACGACGTTCAGCACTCCGCGGTGCCGCCCGAGAGTCGGTCGATCCTGGTCGACATCCTGATCAGCCTGCTGCCGGTGCTGCTGCTGGTGTTCCTGTTCGTCTACTTCATGCGCCAGATGCAGGGAGGCGGCGGCGGACGCGGCGGTGCGATGAGCTTCGGCAAGTCGCGCGCCAAGCTGCAGGGCGAGGACCAGGTCAAGGTCACGTTCAAGGACGTCGCCGGCGTCGAAGAGGCCAAGGACGAGGTCGTCGAACTGGTCGAGTTCCTGCGCAATCCGTCCAAGTTCCAGCGGCTCGGCGGCAAGATCCCCAAGGGCGTGCTGATGGTCGGCCCTCCCGGCACCGGCAAGACCCTGCTGGCCCGCGCGATCGCCGGCGAGGCCAAGGTGCCGTTCTTCTCGATTTCGGGCTCGGATTTCGTCGAGATGTTCGTCGGCGTCGGTGCATCGCGCGTCCGCGACATGTTCGAAACGGCCAAGAAGCACGCGCCGTGCATCATCTTCATCGACGAGATCGACGCGGTGGGTCGTCATCGAGGCGCCGGTCTCGGCGGCGGGCACGACGAACGCGAGCAGACCCTGAACCAGCTGCTGGTCGAGATGGACGGATTCGACGGCCACGAAGGCATCATCCTGATCGCCGCGACCAACCGGCCGGACGTGCTCGACCCGGCGCTGCTGCGCCCGGGCCGCTTCGACCGCCAGGTCGTGGTGCCCCTGCCCGACCTGAAGGGTCGCGAGCAGATCCTCACGGTACACATGCGCAAGGTGCCGATCGACGACAACGTCAACGCCCGCAACATTGCGCGCGGCACGCCCGGTTTCTCGGGCGCGGACCTGGCCAACCTGGTCAACGAGGCCGCGCTGTTCGCCGCGCGCGAAGATTCGAAGACGGTGACGCAGGACCATTTCGAGCGCGCCAAGGACAAGATCATGATGGGCGCCGAGCGCAAGTCCATGGTGATGAGCGAGGACGACAAGCGCCTGACCGCCTATCACGAGGCCGGCCACGCCATCGTGGGTCGGATCGTGCCCGAGCACGACCCGGTCTACAAGGTCACGATCATTCCGCGCGGACGGGCGCTGGGCGTGACCATGTTCCTGCCCGAAGAGGACAAGTACAGCCAGAACAAGACCCAGCTGGAGTCTCAACTGGCCAGCCTGTTCGGCGGCCGCGTGGCCGAGGAACTGATCTACGGCATGGCCAAGGTCACCACCGGCGCCAGCAACGACATCGAGCGCGCCACCGCGATCGCGCGCAACATGGTCGCCAAGTGGGGCCTGTCCGACGTGCTGGGTCCGCTGTCCTACGAAGAGAACGAGGACGAAGTATTCCTCGGCCGGTCGGTGACCCAGCACAAGAACGTGTCGGACGAAACGCACCGCCAGATCGACAAGGAAGTGCGCAAGATCATCGACGTGGCCTACCAGAAGGCCAAGAAGATCCTGACCGAGCACGACCGTCAGCTGCACCTGATGGCCGACGCGCTGATGCGCTACGAGACCATCGATTCGAAGCAGATCGACCAGATCATGGACGGCGACGAGCCCGACCCGCCCGAAGGCTGGAACGACGGCGGCAACCCGCCCTCCTCGGGCCCGGGCGACGACGAGCGAGAGCCCTCGGGGACGCCGGCCGAGCAGACCTGACCGGCCCGCGCGAGTTCCGCAGGCTTCGACCCGAACGACCCCGCCCCGCGCGGGGTCGTTCGCGTTCTGGGGTCGGCAACGGACCGGGCTACCGACCGGGCTACGAATCGGGCTACGGTTCGGGCACCGGACCGGCCGACGATGCGGACCGACCGATGGCACAATTCCCGCCATGGACCTCCTGCTCATCGTCGTCAGCGCAGCGCTGGTCAACAACTTCGTACTGGTCCAGTTCCTGGGCCTGTGCCCGTTTCTCGGCGTGTCCGGCACGTTCGAGGGCGCCGTCGGCATGGCGATGGCCACCGCCTTCGTGCTGACCCTGGCCTCGGTGGCCAGTTACGTGCTCACCGCGTGGGTGCTGGAACCGCTGGGCCTGGAGTACCTCCGCATCGTCGCATTCATCGTCGTCATCGCCGGGCTGGTCCAGCTCACGGAACTGGCCATGCGCGCGACGGCGCCGCTGCTGCACCGGGTGCTCGGCATCTACCTGCCGCTGATCACCAGCAACTGCGCCGTGCTCGGCGTAGCGCTGCTGAACGTGCGCGAACAGCATTCGCTGGTCGAGTCGGCGCTCTACGGCCTCGGCGCCGCGACGGGCTTCGGCCTGGTGCTGATCCTGCTGGCGGCGGCGCGGCAGCGTCTCGAGCTGGCCGACGTGCCGGCCAGCTTCCGCGGTGCGCCGATCGCGCTGGTGACCGCCGGACTGATGGCGCTGGCCTTCATGGGCTTCGCCGGGTTCGCACGGCTGTGAACGACCTGCTGCTGGCACTGCTGGTGGTCCTCGGCCTGGTCATGGTGATCGGCCTGGTGCTCCGCCTCGGCGCTCGCCGCTTTGCGCCCGACGAGAACGCGCTGGTCGAGCGCATCAACGCCGAGCTGCCGCAGACCCAGTGCGCCCAGTGCGGCTATCCCGGATGCCGGCCCTACGCCGAGGCGATCGCCCGCGGCGACGCCGACATCAACCAGTGCCCGCCCGGCGGCGAGTCCGGGGTTCGCGCGCTCGCCGACCTGCTCGGGCGCGAGCCGATTCCGCTCGACGCCTCGCGCGGCGAGACCAAGCCGCCCCAGGTCGCCCTGATCGACGAGGATCGCTGCATCGGCTGCACCCTGTGCATCCAGGCCTGCCCGGTCGACGCGATCCTCGGCGCCGGCAAGCGCATGCACACGGTGATCGAGGCGGACTGCACCGGCTGCGAGCTGTGCCTGCCGCCCTGCCCGGTCGACTGCATCGACCTGGTCCCGCGAGCCGCGCCGTTCGTCTGGCCCAGGCCCGCGGCTGCGGTCGGCCGGGCCGGCGCGGGAATCCCGATCGAGGTGCGGCATGGCTGACTTCGACATCGGCCACCAGCTGCACCGCTTTCCGGGCGGACTGAAGCTTCGCCACCACAAGCAGATCGCCTGCCGCGATCCGCTGCGCCCGGCGCCGATGCCGGACCGGCTGGCGCTGCCGCTGGGCCAGCACCAGGGGCCGGCCGCAGAGCTCGTCGTCGAGGTCGGCGATCGCGTGGTCGGCGGCCAGCCGCTGACCCGGGCGCGCGGCGATCGCGAGGTGCCGATCCACGCCCCCACCTCGGGCACGATCGTCGGCCTGGAAGAAGTCGAGGTCGCGTGGCCGCCGGGCGGCCGGGCCCCCGGCCTGCTGCTCGAAGCCGACGGCGAGGACCGGTTCGAAGCGCTGGACCGCCCGACCGACTGGCGCACGGCACCGCCCGAAGCCCTGGTCGAGTGCCTGCGGGCCGGCGGCCTGGCCGGCCTCGGCGGCGCGATGTTCCCGACCGCGGCCAAGCTGCGCGGCCCGTTCCCGCCGATCCGCGCGCTGATCCTGAACGGCTCGGAGTGCGAGCCCTACATTTCCTGCGACGAGATGCTGATGCGGGAACGGCCGGACGCCGTCGTCGAGGGCGCCCGGATCCTGGCCCGCGCGATCGGTGCCGAGGAGGTCGTGATCGGCATCGAGGACCAGATGGGCGCGGTGCGCAAGGCGCTGAACGCCGCGATCCGGTCGATCGACCCGGAGCTCCCGATCCGCGTCGTCCAGGTCACGACCATCTATCCCGAGGGCGGGGAAAAGCAGCTGATCCAGGTGCTGACCGGCCAGGAAGTACCGCACGACGGCCTGCCGCAGGATCTCGGCCTGGTCTGCCTGAACGTCGCCACCGCCGCCGCGGCCCGCAACATCGTTGTCGACGGCCGGCCGGTGGTCGACCGCATCGTCACCGTCAGCGGTCCCGGCATCGCTCATCCGCGCAACCTGGTCGCCCGGATCGGCACGCCGATCGCCGCGCTGATCGAGGCCGCCGGCGGTCCGTCGGCCTCGATCGACCGGCTGGTCCTCGGCGGCCCGATGTCGGGCCTGCCGCTGGCCAGCGACCGGGTTCCGATCACCAAGGGCAGCAACTGCATTCTCGCCCTGCGCCCCGAGGACACCGCGAGGCAGCAGCCGGTCATGCCGTGCATCAACTGCGGCGAGTGCGTGCGGGTCTGCCCGGCCAGCCTGCTGCCGCAGACGCTGTTCAAGCACCTGGCGGCCGAGGATTTCGACGAAGCGCGCGACCTGAACCTGTTCGACTGCATCGAGTGCGGCTGCTGCGCCCACGTCTGCCCCAGCCACATTCCGCTCGTCGACCACTACCGGCACGGCAAGGGCGTGCTGCGCGAGCGCGGCGTCGAGGACGCGCGCGCCGAGCGCGCCCGGGCCCGCTTCGACGCGCGCGAGCAGCGCCTGGCCGAGCGCGAGGCCGAGCGGCAGCGCAAGCGCGAGCAGCGCGAGCGCAAGCTGCGCGACGCCGGCGCGGCCAAGGACGAGGTCCGGGCCGCGATCGAGCGAGCGCAGGCCCGCGCGCGCGGCGGTCGCACCGGTGACGGCAGCCCGGAGGACGACGAATGAACCTGACTGTCGCCGGCGCCCCGCACCTGCCGCCGATCACCACGGTCGGCGCGGTCATGCGCCAGGTGCTCTACGCGCTGGTGCCCGCGGTGGCGGCCCACGTCTGGTTCTTCGGCCCCGGCATCCTGTTCCAGATCGCGCTGGCGGTCGGCTTCGCGCTCGGTCTCGAAGCGGTCATGCTGCGCCTGCGCGGCGTACCGTTGGCGCCGTTCCTCACCGACTGCAGCGCCGTGGTCACCGCGGTACTGTTCGCCCTCAGCGTGCCGCCGTTGGCGCCCTGGTGGGTCGCGCTGACCGGCATGGTGTTTGCCATCGTGATCGCCAAGCAGCTCTACGGCGGACTCGGCCACAACCTGTTCAATCCCGCGATTGTCGGCCTGGCGGCGGTGATCATCGCGTTTCCGATCGATCTTTCCCAGTGGCTGGCGCCGCGCTCGCTGTCGCCGGGCCTGCCGGGTGTGTGGGAAAGCGCGGTCGCGATCCTCACCGGCCGCCTGCCCGAGCCGATGGCCTGGGACGCGATCAGCCAGGCCACGCCGCTCGATGCGCTGAAGACCGGCGTGGCCGACAACCGGATGGTCGCCGAGATCCGCGACGCGGCGATCTTCGGCGATTTCGGCGGCCTGGGCTGGGAATGGATCGCGAATTTCTACGCGCTCGGCGGCTTCTGGCTGCTGTATCGCCGGGTGATTTCCTGGCACGTGCCGGTCGGTGTGATCGGAACCACGATCCTCGTGTCCACCCCGATGTGGCTGATCGGGCCCGACATCAATCCGTCGCCGCTGCAGCACGTGTTCTCCGGCGCCCTGGTGTTCGCCGCGTTCTTCATCGCCACGGACCCGGTGTCCGGCTGCGGCACGATGCGCGGTCGCCTGCTGTTCGGTGCCGGCGTCGCGATCCTCACCCTGGCGATCCGCCGCTTCGGCGGCTACCCCGACGGCGTGGCCTTCGCCGTGCTGTTGATGAACATGGCCGCGCCGATGATCGACCGTCTGACCCGGCCGCGCACCTTCGGCCACCCGCGCGGGGAGCGGCCGTGAGCCGGCCGACGCAGGCGTCGGGTGACCGCTCGGGGTTCGGCCATGGTGCGTCCCTGTGGACCCTGGCGCTGGTCGGGGCCGCGGCGGCGCTGCTGCTGGCTGGCGTCCACCTCGCGACCGCCGACCGGATCGAGCGCCAGGCCGAGCAGCGAGCGCAGCGAACGCTGACCCAGCTGCTGCCGGCCGGCAGCTTCGACAACCGGCCGATCGACGATCGCCTCGACGCCTGGATCGCCGGCCTGGAAACGCCGTCGACCATCCACGTCGCCCGCCTCGGCGCGCGGCCGATCGCCCTGCTGGCCGACGTGACCACCCCGGCCGGCTACAGCGGTCCGATCCGGCTGCTGGTCGCGATCGACCCGGCCGGTGAGGTGCTCGGGGTGCGCGTGCTCGAGCATCGCGAGACGCCGGGCCTCGGCGACCGGATCGAGCATCGACGATCCGACTGGATCGAGCAGTTCAACGGACGCTCGCTGGGCCGGCCGCCGCTCGAGGACTGGCGGACCGACCGCCGCGGCGGCGCGTTCGATACCCTGTCCAGCGCGACGATCACCTCGGCCGCAGTGACCGAGGCGGTCCGCAACGTGCTGGTCTGGTTCCGCGAAACGGGGCATGCCGCGCTCGACCCGCCGCGCTCCGGCGAGGAGAGCCCGAACCGATGAACGACGTGCGGACGAGCGGAACGACAATCGGTGGCAACGGCAGCGGCAGCGGCAGCGGGACCGCGACGGCTACGGTCGCGGATCCGGCGGACAAGCGCTCGTCGAGCGGGGTCTCGTCGACCGCGAACCGGCGAGCGATCTGGCGCCAGGGCCTGTGGACGGCCAACCCGGGCCTGGTCCAGCTGCTCGGCCTGTGCCCGCTGCTTGCGGTCACCTCGACCGCCGTCAACGGCCTGGGCCTGGGCCTGGCCACGCTGTTCGTGCTCGCGCTGAGCAACGTGGCGGTGTCGTCGATCCGCACGCGCCTCGCGCCGGAGCTGCGCATCCCGGTGTTCGTGCTGATCATCGCAACGCTGGTCACCGTGGTCGATCGCGTGCTGGCGGCGTGGTTCCACGACCTGTCGCGCACGCTCGGCATCTTCATTCCTCTGATCGTCACCAACTGCACCCTGCTGGCGCGCGCCGAGGCCTTCGCGTCGCGCCGGCCGGTACTCGAGTCGCTGCACGACGGCCTGGCCCAGGGCACCGGCTTCCTGGCCGTGCTGGTCGCGCTCGGCGGCCTGCGCGAGCTGGTCGGTCAGGGCACCCTGGGGGCCGGCGCCGGGCTGCTGCTCGGCGACTGGGCCGCCGGCTTCGAGCTGCAGGTCTACCCGGAGCGATTCGGCCTGCTGCTCGCGGTGCTGCCGCCCGGCGCGTTCATCGGCCTGGGTCTGCTGGTCGCGCTGCGCCAGCGCCTCCAGCGCGGCGGCCGCGGGCGAGCAGCCGACGGGCTGGCCGCGTCGACCGGCCGGTCCGCCGACGATCCGGCCGCCCGCGAACCGGCCGCACCTCGCGCCTGACCGGCCCACACGACCGACGACGACGAGACCGCCATGCCCCGCCCGATGAATCCTGAAAAGCGCGCCGAATTCTTCCGGCGCCTCGCCGAACTCGATCCCGAACCGACCACCGAACTGGACTACGACTCGACCTTCGAGCTGCTGATCGCGGTGATCCTGTCGGCCCAGGCCACCGATGTCGGCGTCAACAAGGCGACCCGGAAGCTGTTCCCGGTCGCCAACACGCCGGAGGCCGTTGTCTCGCTCGGCGAGGACGGCCTGAAGGCCCATATCCGCACGCTGGGCCTGTTCAATTCGAAGGCGAAGAACGTGATGAAGACCTGCCGCGCGCTGGTCGACCAGCACCATGGCGAGGTGCCCCGCGAACGCGAGGCGCTGGAAGCCCTCCCCGGGGTTGGCAGGAAAACGGCCAACGTGGTGCTCAACACCGCGTTCGGCGAGCCGACGATGGCGGTCGATACGCACATCTTCCGCGTCGCCAACCGTACCGGGCTGGCCGCCGGCAGGACGCCGCTGGCGGTCGAGAAGGCCCTGCTCGCGCGCGTGCCGGAGCCCTATCTGCAGCACGCCCACCACTGGCTGATCCTGCACGGCCGCTACATCTGCAAGGCCCGGAGCCCCGACTGCCCGCATTGCCCGGTCGCCGACCTGTGCAATTTCAAGGACAAGACCCCGGGCAGGCCCTGACCTGGAGCCCGATTGTGGGAGGGCGCTTGCGAGCGAACCCGGTCGGTGCCCCTCTCTTCGCTCGCAAGCGACCTCCAACAGGTCGAGCTCCGAGTCCACCTTGCAGCCTGTTGGAGGGCGCTTGCGCGCGAACCCATCGGTCGCCCCACCCCTCGCCCGCAAGCGGCCTCCAACAGGTCGAGCTCCGAGTCCACCTTGCAGCCTGTTGGAGGGCGCTTGCGCGCGAACCCATCGGTCGCCCCACCCTTGCCCGCAAGCGGCCTCCAACAGGTCGAGCTCCGAGTCCACCTTGCAGTCTGTTGGAGGGCGCTTGCGCGCGAACCGCACCGCGCATCGCCTCGAGCCGTTCGCTGCCGATTGTGCGAGCAACCCCGATTGTGGTATTCCTGTTCCCCCGCGAGTCGGTGAACGGGACGTGAAAGAAAGTTCGCCGACGGACGGTCTCATCGACCAAGCGCACTCGCTGCGCCGATCGAACGGGGCCGGATCGGACCGGCCCCCTCACTCAACGCTGTTGGAGGCTTTTCATGAAGAAGACGAAACTCGTTTCTGCCATCGGTGCCGTCGCCGGCGCTTCGTTCGCACTGTCCGCGGTCGCGGCCGACCAGACCGGCAACCCGTTCCAGGCCGATGACCTGAACGCCTTCACCGGCGCCGGCCAGGTCGGCTTCGGCGGCCACGGCGAAGACGGCGACGACAAGGAAGGCAAGTGTGGCGAAGGCCACTGCGGCGAAGACCACGAACACGAAGAAGGCGAAGGCTCCTGCGGGGAAGGTTCCTGCGGCGAGGGCGACGACTCCGAGGGTTCCTGTGGTGAAGGCTCGTGCGGTGAGGGATCCTGCGGCGCCGTCTGATCGGCCTGCGGATTACGACGACCCACGTGCCTATGATCACGCCGGGATTTCCTACGTGAGTCACGACGTGAAGCACGATCAGAGTCCGTTCCCCGTCCAGGGTGCCGGACTCGGGCTCCGGCGGGCCCTCCTGGGCCCGCTCGAGCATGCCGACCTGTCGCCGGTCGACTTCATGGAAGTCGCGCCGGAGAACTGGATCGGCGTCGGCGGGACACGCGGCAAGGCGTTCCGACGCTACACCGAGCGGCTGCCGTTCGTCTGCCACGGGCTGTCGCTGTCGCTCGGCGCGCCCGAAGCGCTGGACGAGACCTTCCTGAAGCGCGTGCGCCGCTTTCTCGACGCGCACGATATCCGGATCTATTCCGAACACCTGAGCTACTGCTCCGAGCACGGTCACCTCTACGACCTGATGCCGATTCCGTTCACCGAAGAAGCGGTGGACTGGGTCGCCGGGCGGATTCGCCAGACCCAGGACCTGGTCGGGCGCAGGATCGCGGTCGAGAACATTTCCTACTACGCCCAGCCGACCACCGAGCTGAGCGAACTCGAATTCATCAACGCGGTCCTCGAACGCGCGGACTGCGACCTGCTGCTGGACGTGAACAACATCCACGTCAACAGCGTCAACCACCGCTACGACGCCGCCGCGTTCCTGGACGGCCTGCCGGCCGAACGGGTGGCCTACATCCACGTCGCCGGACACTGGAACGAGGCCGATGACCTGATCGTCGACACCCACGGCGCGGACGTCATCGACCCGGTCTGGGACCTGCTTGACGCCGCCTACGCGAAGCTCGGGCCGGTGCCGACGCTGCTCGAGCGCGACTTCAACTTTCCGCCGGTCGACCAGCTGCTCGCCGAAGTGGACACGATCCACCGTGTGCAGGCTCGCCACCGGCAGACCCCGAATCGGTATGCCCACGCCTCCTGAACGGCTGGCGGCGCTGCAGAAGCGCTTCGCCGACCACATCCGGGACCCGGCCGCGAACCCGGCGCCGGACGGCATCGAGGATCGCCGACTGGCGATCTATCGACGCCTGTTCTTCAACAACGTGTCGAGCCTGTTCGAAAAGAACTTCCCGCTGGTCCGCAGTCGGGTCGGCGGCCGACGCTGGAAGGAGCTGATCCGGGCGTTCCTGGTCGAGCATCGTGCTACCACCCCGCTGTTCCCCGAGATCGGCCGCGAGTTCGTGCGCTTCCTGGCCGAGCACCCCGAGCATCATGCGGACCGGCCCTGGCTGGCCGAACTGGCCCACTGGCAGTTCCTGATCACGACCGTGCGCAACGACGAGCGCGACCCGGCCGACGTCGCCGTGAAACCCGGCGGCAACCTGCTCGACGGCCGGCCGCGCCTCAACCCGACGCTTCAGCTGGCCGCCTATCGCTGGCCGGTCCATGCGATCCGGGACGACGCGGCGACGCCCGACGAAGCGCCGACGGCGCTGGCGATCTGCCGCAATGGGGACGACCGGCTGGTCCGGCTGAAGATCAACCCGGTCACCGGTCGCCTGCTGGAACTGCTGAGATCCGACGCTACGCTCACCGGCCGCGACGCTTTGCATCGGATCGCCGAGGAGCTGGACCACGCTGAGCCGAACGCGCTGGTCGAGCACGGCCGCGCGCTGCTCGAGGACCTGCATGATCGGGGCCTGATCTGCGGCGCCGCGCCGGACCCGCAGGACTGATTCCGAATCGACCGCGCGGCTTGAGCCGGCACTGAATCACGACCGTAGCGACGCCGGATCGCCGCCTCGCGCAACGAACCCGCCGATGCACCCGACCGCCCAAGGAGGGCCGTTCCAATGAGTGGATTGATCGAAGCCTACGACCGCCTCACCGACCGCCTGCGATCGGCCGGCGACTGGATCGCACCGCTGGGCCTGCGCCTGCTGCTGGGCTACGAGTTCCTGTCGGCCGGCCTGCGCAAGGCCGGCGTCGAGGGCGTGCCGGGCTGGTTTGCCGACAAGGGCTTTCCGCCGCCCTTCGACTGGTTCCCCGCCGGCATGAACTGGGCCCTGGTCACCTGGACCGAGGTGCTTGCCGCCATCGCGCTGATGCTCGGCCTGTTCACCCGATTCTTCGCCTTCTCGCTGTTCGTGGTGACCACCATCGCGATCGTTTCGACCCACTGGCCGAGCGACTGGAGTTCGCTGTCGGAGCTGTGGAAGGGCTACGCGGTCAGCAACGAGGGCTTCGGCAACTACCGCATTCCGCTGCTGTTCATGGCCATGCTGCTGCCCCTGGTGTTCATGGGCGGGGGCAAGCTGAGCCTCGACCATCTGCTGGTCAAGCTCGGCGGACGCGCCGACCTGGTCCACGAACGTCGAGACGACCTGCTGGCCCTTGCCCTGGCGCTGCTGGTCCCCGGCATCGCGCTGATCTACCTGATTCCGCTGTGGGGAATTCTCCTGGTGGCGGCGGCCGCGCTGGCCGCGTTCGCCCATTCGCTCCGCAGCTGACTGTCTCTGCGAAGACGAATCACCGCATCCGATCATCGCGTCCGATCTTCGTGGTCGATCGTGGTGTGCAAGGGGCGGGTGCGGGCGAGGGTCCGACCGGCACGCAGCCGGTCGATCAGTAAACGGGTTCGACCACGTAGCCACGACCGCGCAGCAGTTCGACCAGTCCCAGCTCGCCCGGCAGGTGCAGTGCACCGACCGCCACCAGGGTGCCGCCCTGGTCGATCAGCGGCGCGGCGCGCTCGGCCATCCGCCGGTTGCGGGCGACGATGCCGTCGGCCTCGAAGCGCTCGCGGATCGTCGGCCCCATGCGCTCGAGTTCCTGCTCGGCCAGCGCGCGCAAGCGCTCGCTGTCGCGCTCCAGATAGGCCTCGATCAGAGCCTCGAACAGCGCGCGACCGCCGTCGCTGTCGGCCACGGCGAGTTCGAGCATTTCGATGTGCGCTTGGCGGCCGAGACCGGTCAGGAAGGCGAGCTGCTCGTCGAGGGTTTCAAGCGCTTTGACTTCGGCGCCGTGCCGCGCGGCGCGGAACGCCACGGCCATATCCATGAACAGGCCGGTTTCCGGCGGCGGCAGCGCCAGGGTCATCGCGACCGCCCAGGGGCGCATGCGCTGCACGGCCGGGGCATCCAGGCCGTACTCGTCGAGGACGTCGAGAACGTCGGCGTAGAGCCCGGGGCTCAGTACGTCCGACAGGCGTTCACCGCGCGGCAGCAGCATCGCCTCGCTGAGCGCGGCGAGCATGGCGGCATCGGGCACGAGTTCGAGCGCTACCCGGTCGGCGTCGTCGAGGGCCTGCTGCAGGGCCGGCGGAAAGTCGAGAACCCGGGCATCCTCCGTGTGGATGGTGCCGAGCAGCCAGCCGAGCTTACCGTCCGGCGTCTCCACCGTCCAGAACACCTGCGATGCGGCAGGCCGAGGCGTCGCCGCCAGAGCCACCGCAAGCAACAAGGTCGCGAGGACCGGAACGGTCGCACAGCGTCGGATTCGTTCTACGAGTCTCTGCGACATGCCGGTCGGCTCTCCGATCTGGTAGCGTATGCTCACTCTCTCCCCGTCAACATCGCATGATGGATATCAAGGTCCGCTTCCGCGGCTTCCTGCCCGTGGTCGTCGATGTCGAGACCGGGGGCTTCAACGCCGACACCGACGCCCTGCTGGAACTCGCCGCGTGCATCATCGAAATGGACGACGACGGGCGACTGGTCCCCGGCGACCTGATCATGCGCCATGTCGAGCCGTTCGAGGGAGCCAACATCGAGCAGGCGGCGCTGGAATTCACCGGCATCAAGCCCGACCACCCGCTTCGCATGGCCGTACCGGAACGCGAGGCCCTGACCGACGTCTTCCAGCCCGTCCGCCGCCGCTTGCGCGAAACCGGCTGCAAGCGCGCCATCCTGGTCGGCCATAACCCGTCGTTCGATCTCGGCTTTCTCAATGCCGCGGTCGCTCGGGTCGACTACAAGCGCAATCCCTTCCATCCGTTCTCCAGCTTCGATACCGCCACCCTCGGCGGGCTGGCCTACGGGCAGACCGTGCTGGCCCGAGCGGTTCAGGCCGCCGGCCTGGACTGGGACTCGGACGAAGCGCACTCGGCTCGCTACGACACGGAACGTACGGCGCAGTTGTTCTGCACCATCGTCAATCGATGGCAGGAACTGGGCGGTCTGGACCCGGCGACGCTGGCCAAGGGCTGAGCCGGGATCGCTCCATGCTCAGTTCCCGGGCGCACCGAAGCCGCCGCCGCCCGGGGTCAGAATCGTCAGCCGCTGACCGGCCTCGGCCCGCAGCCCGACCTTGGCCGGCAGCGGCTCGCCATCGAGCCGATTCTCGCCCGGCGCGCCGTTCTCGCCACCCCCGAGCCCCCACGGACCGCGACCCCTGCGCTCGGTGATCAGGGTCACGTCGGTCGCGGCCAGGAATTCGAACGACCGGACCAGGCCGTCGCCGCCCGGCCGTCCACCGTTGCCGCCGCTACCGCGACGCACCCGATACTCGACCAGACGCAGCGGGAAGTGGCTTTCGAGCACCTCGGCCGGCGTGTTCAAGGTGTTGGTCATGTGGCTGTGGACCGCTGCGCGACCGGCGCAGGCCGGGCTCGCACCGCAGCCGCCGGCCAGCGTCTCGTAGTAGCTCCAGTCCGCCGCGCCCAGGCCGACGTTGTTCATCGTGCCCTGGCTGGCCGCCGGAATCCGGTCGGGCAGGGCCTCGGCCAGCGCACGCAGCAGCACGTCGACGATGCGCTGACTCGTTTCGACGTTGCCCGCGGCGGTCGCCGACGGCGATTGTGCGTGGACCAGGCAGCCGGCCGGCGCGACCAGTTCCAGCGGGGCCAGCGCGCCCGCGCACGCCGGCGTCTCGTCGGGCAGCAGGCAGCGGACGACGTAGAACACGGCCGCCGCCGTGACGCTCATGGGGCAGTTGAGGTTGCCGGCCACGGCGCTGTCGGTGCCGTCGAAATCCACCCGAAGACCGCGTCGGCCGTCGCCGTCGTCGACCACATCGACGCGAACGCGGATCGTCGGCCCGGGCCCGTTCGCGCCGTCGTCGTCCATGTCGTCCTCGGCCCGGTAGCATCCGGTCGGCAGGTCGCTCAGCGACACCCGGGCGAGGCGTTCCGCATAGTCGTTCAAGGCGTCGCAGAGGGCTCGGAATCGTTCGTTGCCGTAGTCCCCGACCAGGCGGGCCAGGGCGCGCTCGCCGTCTGCGGAGGCCGCGATCTGGGCCTGGAAGTCGGCGGCGGCGAGCGCCGGATCGCGCATCGGGCTGCAGATTGCATCGAACGCGTCGTCGTCGCGCCGTCCGTCTCGGTAGAGCCAGGTCGGCGAAATCAGCACGCCCTCATCGTCCAGCGTACGGCTCAGCGGCATCGATCCCGGCGTTTCGGACCCGATGTCGGCATGATGCGCGCGGTTGGCGACGAACCCGACCAGGTCCTCATCGAGGAACACCGGCGCAATCAGCGTCACGTCGGGCAGGTGCGTGCCGCCCGCGTACGGGTCGTTGAGCAGCAGGCGGTGCCCCGGCGCCCAGTCGAAGCGATCGACCAGGTCGCGCATCGCCCAGGCCATCGACCCGAGATGGACGGGGATGTGCGTGGCCTGGGCGAGCAGTTCGCCGCGTGCATCGAACAGTGCGCAGGAGAAGTCGAGACGATCGCGGATGTTGGGCGAGAACGCGGCGCGGCGTAGCACTGCGCCCATCGTTTCGCACAATGCCGAGAGCCGGCTTTCGAACACCGCAAGCTCGATCCGGTCGTCGGGGTCGAATTGCACGGATTGCCGCGCCATCGGCTGCTCCTCCGGGACTGACGCCTTGATCTCGGAGGCTACGGTACCATCTGGACTGTCGTGGGCCGACGCTCGGCCCTGTCGATCGAATCCAACCCCGAATCCAACCCGAGGAGTTCGCCATGTCGTTCACGCTTCCCGACCTTCCCTACGCGAAGAATGCGCTGGAACCGCACATTTCTGCCGAGACGCTGGACTACCACTACGGCAAGCATCACCAGGCCTACGTGGACAAGCTCAATGGCGCCGTCGAGGGAACGCCCGACGCCGACAAGTCACTCGAGGAGATCATTCGCAGTGCCTCCGGTGGCACCTTCAACAACGCCGCCCAGGTCTGGAACCACACCTTCTACTGGAACTGCCTGAGCCCGAACGGCGGCGGCGAACCGGACGGGGCGCTCGGCGATGCGATCAAGCGCGATTTCGGTTCCTTCGACAACTTCAAGGAAAAGTTCAGCGACAGCGCCGTGGGCAACTTCGGCTCCGGCTGGACCTGGCTGGTGCAGAACGACGACGGCAGCCTCGCGATCGTCAACACCGACGATGCCGATACGCCGCTGACCGGATCGGCCAAGCCGCTGCTGACCTGCGATGTATGGGAACACGCCTACTACATCGACTACCGCAACGCCCGGCCCAAGTACATCGAAGCCTTCTGGAACCTGGTGAACTGGGAGTTCGTCGCCGGCCAGATGAAGGGCTGATCGTTCGACCGATCTCCCGTTTGTTCGACGCGCCGGCCCGGCCCCCGGGCCGGCGCGTGCTTCCTGCTTCCACTTTCACTGCGCGTAGAATCGACGCCGTGAACTCGACCTTCCTGATGAACACCTACGCGCGCATGCCGATCGCCTTCGAGCGCGGCGAGGGCGCATGGCTGTTCGATGAACACGGCATCCGCTACCTCGATGCGGTCAGCGGCATCGCCGTGTGCAGCCTGGGCCATGCCGATCCGGTGCTGGCCGAGGCGATCTGCGACCAGCTGCGTACGCTCGTCCACACCGCCAACCTCGGCCACATCCGCCTGCAGGAGCGCCTGGCCGAGCGGCTGTGCACGCTGGGCGGCATGGATCGCGCGTTCATCACCAACACCGGCGCCGAAGCCATCGAATGCGCGCTGAAGATCGCGCGTCGACACGGCTTCGAGCGCGGCATCGAGTGCCCACGAATCCTGGTCGTCGACGGTGCGTTCCACGGCCGGACGCTGGGCGCGATCAGCGCGTCGGCGCCCGGCAAGCTGCAGCACGGCTTCGCGCCGCTGGTCGACGGCTTCGTCCGCGTCCCGTTCGGCGATGCGACGGCCGCGTCCACCGCGCTGGCCGACGATCCGACGATCGTGGCCGTGTTGCTCGAGCCGATCCAGGGCGAAGGCGGTGTCCGGATCCCCGAGAACGGCTACCTCGATGCGTTGCGCCGGGCCTGCGACGAGCACGACGCGCTGCTGATGGTCGACGAGATCCAGACCGGCCTGTGCCGGACCGGTGCCTGGTTCGCCCACCAGCACGAACCGGATTGTCGACCCGACGTACTGACCTCGGCCAAGGCCCTGGGCAACGGCGTTCCGGTCGCGGCCTGCCTGGCCCGGGGCGCGGCCGCCGACGTGCTCACACCGGGCAGTCACGGCACGACCTACGGCGGCAGCCCGCTGGCCTGCCGCACCGCGCTGACCGTACTCGAACGGATGGAGGCACTGGATCTGAACGCTCGCTCGCGTCGACTCGGCCAGGCCCTGATCAACCGCCTGAAGGATCGACTGAAGGGCTGCGAGCGGGTCGCCGAGATCCGCGGACGCGGCCTGATGATCGGTGTCGAGCTGGTCGACAACGCGATGGACGTCCGCGACCATGCGCTCGCGCGGCAGCTGCTGATCAACGTCACCCACGAACGCGTGATCCGTCTGCTGCCGCCGCTGATCATCGACGAGGCGCAGGCGATGACGATCGCCGACACGGTCGCCGACGGAATTCTCGGTCTCGGGAATGGCGGTGACGGGCATGACCCGGGAGGTGTCGCTCGATGATGCTGCACGTCGAGGACATCGAACTCGGCTACGACGATACGCCGGTGGTCTGCGGCCTGGACTTCCAGCTCGAGGCCGGCGAGATCGGTTGTCTGCTCGGCGCTTCCGGCTGCGGCAAGACCACCGCCCTGCGCGCCATCGCCGGCTTCGAGGACCTGTCGCGCGGCGTCATCCGCATCGACGATCGGCTGGTCAGCGCGCCCGGCACCCGGGTCGCGCCCGAACGGCGAAGCGTCGGCATGGTGTTCCAGGATCACGCCCTGTTTCCGCACCTGACCGTCGAGGCCAACATCGGCTTCGGCCTGCGCCGTCTGGCCGCATCCACGCGCCGCGAGCGGATTCGCGAGCTGCTCGCACTGACCGGTCTGACGGGCCTCGACCAGCGTTACCCGCACGAGCTTTCCGGCGGCCAGCAGCAGCGCGTCGCGCTGGCTCGCGCGCTCGCGCCCGAGCCGGCAGTGCTGTTGATGGACGAGCCGTTCAGCAATCTCGATGCGGGACTGCGCCGCCAGATGGGCGACGAGATCCGGACCCTGCTGAAGGCGCGCGGAACCGCGACGCTGATGGTCACCCACGACCAGCAGGAAGCCTTCGCGCTGGCCGACCGCATCGGTCTGATGTTCAACGGCCGGATGCTGCAATGGGACACGCCTTACCAGCTCTACCATCGGCCGATCTGCCGCTACGTCGCCGCGTTCACCGGACGCGGCAGCTACATCCGCGCCGAAGTCGAACGCGGCGGCCACGAAATCCGGCACGCACTGGGTGTCTCGCCGCTGCCCGACGAGGTCGAGGCCGGGCCCGGCCATGCGCTCGAGCTGCTGATCCGGCCGGACGATATCCGACCGGAACGGTCCGGCTGCCCGGCCCGGGTGGTCAACCGCCAGTTCCAGGGCGCCGACATTCTCTACAAGCTCGAACTCGAAAGCGGCGAGCGCGTCGGGGCGCTGTTTCCGAGCCACGACAATTTTGCCGAGGGTGAAACGATCGGCATCGTGCTCGACGCCGACCATCTCGTGCTGTTCGATCCGAAGCATTCGGCGGCAATCGAACGCACCGGCCGACCGAGCGCGCGGATCGAGCACTAGGCGTTTCGGCGGCTCGCTCTGGACTGTAGATCCCGCCGGCTCACGGCGGCGCAGGGGGCCGGGTCAGGACAGGATCGAATCCAGTGCGTCGCGCACGGCCGGCGACAGGTGGCCGTCCAGCCGTTCCCGGATGTCGTTCAACGATGCCGCGTCGGACGCGGTCAGCGTCGCGTGGCCCACCTTGCGGCCGACGCGCGCCGATTTGCCGTAATCGTGCCAACCGAGTCCGTCGACGGCCAGCCAGCCGCCGCGCTCCGGCATTTCGCCGATGAAGTTGAACATCACGCTGATGGCTTCGCGAAGACCCGGGTCGCCGAGCGGCCAGCCGCAGACCGCCCGCAGGTGGTTCTCGAACTGGGAGCAGCGCGCACCCTCGATGGTCCAGTGGGCGGAGTTGTGGGCGCGCGGCGCGAATTCGTTGGCCAGAAGGCGGTCGCCGTGGGCGAACAGTTCCAGCGTCAGGCAGCCGACGTAGTCGAGGTCGTCGGCCAGTGCACCGGCCATGCGCTCGGCGTCGGCGCGGAATCGATCGGCCGCCGGGCACGGCGCCACCGCAAGGCGCAGGATGCCGTCGGCGTGCCAGGTCCGGGTCAGCGGGTAGAAGCGTTTGGCGCCGTCCGTGCCCCGGACGACGGTGATCGAGCACTCGTGATCGAACGGGACCCACTGCTCGAGGATCAGCGCCCGGTCGCCCAGTTCCTGCCAGGCAGGCTCGAGGTCCTCGACCGTCTTCAGCACGAACTGGCCCTTGCCGTCGTAGCCCATCCGCCGAGTCTTGAGCACCGCCGGCAGACCGATCCGATCGATCGCGGCCAGCAGGTCGGGCCGGTCGTCGACCCGGGCGAAATCGGCGGTCGCCATGTCCAGCGCCTGAAAGCGGTTCTTCTCGACCCAGCGATCCTGCGCGGCGGCCAGCGCCCGAGCAGCGGGGCGGACCGGAACGCGCGCTTCGAGCTCGGCCAGCGCGTCGGCCGGCACGTTCTCGAAATCGCAGGTCACCACATCGCACGCCGACAGCGCGATCAATGCTTCGGGCGCGTCGTAGTCGGCCACGAGCTGTTCGGTGACCTGCGAGGCGCTGGCGCCGGGCTTGGGGTCGACGACCCGGAACGCGAGGCCGAGCGGATGACCGGCCTCGGCCAGCATCCGGGCCAGCTGGCCACCGCCGAGGATGCCGACGGTCGCAGCGGGACGTGCCGAAGAGGTCACGGGCTACGCGGGTCGGGCTCGGCCAGCACGCGGTCGGTCTGGGCCGCGCGCCAGGCCCGGTAGCGCTCGGCCAGGGCCGGGTCGTCCAGTGCCAGGATCGAGGCGGCCAGCAGACCGGCGTTGGCAGCACCGGACTCCCCGATGGCCAGGGTCGCGACCGGCACGCCGCGCGGCATCTGCACGATCGACAGCAGCGAATCGAGGCCGTTCAACGCACGCGACTTGACCGGAACGCCAAGCACCGGCAACTCGGTCGCGGCCGCGACCATGCCCGGGAGATGGGCCGCGCCGCCGGCGCCGGCGATGATGACCTTCAGACCGCGACTTGCCGCCGCTCGCGCGTAATCGAGCATCTTGTCCGGGGTCCGGTGGGCCGACACCACCTCGGTCTCGTAGCCGATCGCGAGCTCGTCGAGCAGCTCGGCGGCCTTGACCAGGGTCGGCCAGTCGCTCTTCGAACCCATGATCAGGCCGACGCGCACAGTCGTTGACATGGCAGGAAACCGCTTGCGTGAAGGGAAGTTGGCGATGGTAGCAGAACGCGTCGCGCGACCGCATCGGCGGCCGGCCCACGACAGGCTGGCACGGCGCGGTTAGAATGCGCCCATGACGATTCCCGACTCGCTACTCGACATCCTCTGCTGCCCGGTCAGCCACGAGCCGCTGCGCCCGTTGGAGCGGTCCCGGTTACGTGCATTGAACACCGCGATCGAAGCCGGCGGCGTACTGTTCGTCGACGGCAGCACGGTGGACGCCGGCGTCAAGGAAGCGCTGATC
This sequence comes from Wenzhouxiangellaceae bacterium, assembly GCA_965227925.1. GTDB lineage: Bacteria > Pseudomonadota > Gammaproteobacteria > Xanthomonadales > Wenzhouxiangellaceae. The sequence goes on along the minus strand of CBDDGP010000004.1, from coordinate 1,375,563 downwards.
ACGCGCGACGGCAAGGTCATCTACGCGGTCGATCAGGGCGTGCCGGTCCTGCTTCCGGACTCCGGCATCGGCACCACCCAGTTCGACGACGTCTGAGCCCGGCGCCGGCCCTCCGCGCCGGCCGTCACCCTCGATCCCCCGGCGATTGCAGACCCCGTCCGCAGCGACGAGGCCTACAGCGTCTCGATGTTGTCGCGGACCCAGTTCGCGCGGCGAGTGATCGCGGCCTTGTCGGCGGGCTTCAGGCGCTCGACATTGCGATACATCATGGTCATCCGACCGTTGTCGGACAGCCGGTCCTCGTTGCGCATCAGGAAGTCCCAGTACAGCGCGTTGAACGGGCAGGAGTTCTCTCCCGTACGCTCGCCGACCGCGTAGCGGCAATTCGAACAGTGGTCGCCCATGCGCTGGATGTACTTGCCGCTGGCCGCGTAAGGCTTGGACGCGAAGCTGCCGCCGTCGGCATAGATCGCCATGCCGAGCACGTTGGGCAACTCGACCCACTCGTAGGCATCGGCATACACGGCCAGGTACCAGTCGGCAACCTGGCGCGGCTCGACCCCGAGCAGCATCGCGAAGTTACCGGTCACCATCAGGCGCTGGATGTGGTGGGCATAGGCATTGCGCCGGGTCGCGTCGATCGCCCGATGCAGGCAGCGCATGTCGGTGTCCCCGGTCCAGTACCAACCGGGCAGGTCCCGGTCGACACCGAAGAAGTTCTCGTCGGCGTAGTCGGGCATCTTCAGCCAGTACACGCCGCGGATGAACTCGCGCCAGCCGATGATCTGCCGAATGAAGCCTTCGACCGCGTTCAGCGGCGCATGTCCGTCGCGCCAGGCCTGCTCGGCGGCCTCGCAGACTTCGATCGGGTCGAGCAGGCCGAGGTTGAGGCTGGTCGACAGGCGGCTGTGGAACAGCCAGTCCTCGTTGTCGGGAAGGGCATCCTGGAAGTCACCGAAGCACGGCAGTGCATGTTCGATGAAATGGGCCAGCGCCCGCCGGGCCTGGCCGGTGGTGACGGGGAGGTCGAAGTCGTCGATCTCGCCGAAGCCGTCGAAGTGCTCGGCGACGATCTCGAGCACCTCGCGGGTGATCTCGTCGGGCGTGAATTGCATCGGTCGGGCCGGGTCCGGCTCACCGGTCCACTTCTTGCGGTTCTCTGCGTCGTAGTTCCACTGCTCGCCGACCGGCTCGCCGTCATCCATCAGCAATCCCGTGCGTTTGCGCATGGAGCGATAGAAGAACTCCATCCGGAGCGTCTTGCGGTCCTCGGCCCAGTCGGCGAACTCGGCCGGCGTGCTGACGAAGCGATCGTCCTCGAGCACGGTGACCGGCACATCGAACTCGCGCTCGAAGCTCTGGAACATGTCGAGCACGCGCCATTCTCCCGGCCAGGTGAGCACGATCTCCTCGATATCGTGTTCGTCGAGGTGCGCGCGCACCGCGTCGGTGAACGAACGGACATCGGCTGACGGGTCGAAGCGCCGGTAGAACACGCGGTAGCCGTCGTCTTCCAGCAAGCGGGCGAAGTGACGCATCGCCGAGAAGATCAGCGCGGTCTTCTTGCGATGGTGCTGGACGTAGGTCGCCTCGTCGGCCAGTTCGGCCATCAGTACGTGATCCGCGTCGCGATCGAGCGCGCGCAGCGAAGCGAGTTCTGCGGAGAGCTGGTCTCCGGTGACCAGACAGAGTCGTGCCATGGATCCGTCCCCGAGGGTTCGGAATGCAGTATGCCGAGCCGCGATGCCCCTGCCGTCAACGGTGGCCGCGCGATTGATACGGATCAACTCTCCAGTTGACCGCGGTCAAGGCCCGGGATGCCGTCGTCGGCCAGACTGCATCCACCATCAACGCGGCCAGAAAGGAGCCCGCCATGACCCCAGACCGAACCCCGTACTCCCGCGTCCTGCTGACCTCGGCTCTGCTCGCCGCCTCCCTGTGCGCCCCTGCCCTCGCCCAGGATGCCGGCGACTGGCAGTTCCGGATCGGCGCGACCTACGTGGCCCCGAACGCATCGAGCAACGACCTGGCCTTCGAAGGATCATCCCTCGACGGGTTTCGCGCCGATGTCGACGATCAGCTAGGCCTGGGTTTCAACCTGACCTACTTCCTATCGTCGCATTGGGGCATCGAACTGCTGGCGGCAACGCCGTTCGATCACGAGATCGAAGGCGATCGCGCGCTCGAAGCACTCGGAAGGATCGGCAGCGTGAAGCACCTGCCCCCGGTGCTGAGCCTGCAATACCACTTCCTGCCGAACCGCGCTGTCCGGCCGTACATCGGCGCCGGCCTGAACTACACCCTGCTGTTCGACGAGGGCACGACCCAGAGCCTGCAGGACGGCATCGTGGCCACCGCGAATGACGCGCTGGGCACCTCCTACCGCGGCGGATCGACGAAGCTGAAGATCGACGATTCGTTCGGCATCGCGCTGCAGGCCGGCGTGGATGTCGACCTGAGCGACGCCTGGTTCCTCAGTTTCGACGCCCGCTGGATCGATATCGACGCCGACGCCGAATTGCGGACCACCACCTTCGACGTCGACGACACGGCCGTGACCTTCGACAGCACCCTGGATGTGGACATCGATCCCTGGGTCCTGACTGCGGCGATCGGGTTCAGGTTCTGAACTCCGGGAAGAGGGGCGAGGGGATAGGGGTCAGGCGCTAGTGGAGAAATAGAGGGGTCTCACCCGCCCGATCCCCTTTCCCCTGGTCCCTACCTCCGAGTCCCTGCCCCCTCTCCCCTGCCCCCTCTCCCCTGCCCCCTCTCCCCTGCCCCCTCTCCCCTGCCCCCTCTCCCCTAGTCCCTTTCCCCTAGTCCCTTTCCCCTAGTCCCTTTCCCCCAGCCCCTTTCCCCTAGTCCCTTTCCCCCAGCCCCTCTCCCCATGCCCCTTCGTGATAGCGTTTCCCCATGGATCCCCAAGCCATCGAAAAACTGATCGAAAGCGGGCGCGACGGCTACGAGGCCCGGCTTGCCGCGGGTCAGGCGCGCCAGAAGGCCGGCGATCTGGAGCGCGCGATCGAGCATTTCGAAGCCGCCACCGCGTTCAAGCCCGGCCACACCATGGCCTGGCAGGCGTTGGGTCGCGTTCGCCACGAGCAAGGCGACATCGAGCGGGCGAAGAAGGCCTGGGAACGTGGACTGGCGGCCGCCCGAGCGAATGGCGACAAGCAATCCGAAAAGGTACTGGTCGTCTGGCTCAGGCGGCTGGAGCGCGCCGGCTCGGACGACTGACCGGGTCGAAGCGCCGGTAGCGCCACAGGTACTGCTCGGGCGCGCGGCTAACCTGTCGCTCCAGCGCGTCGTTCATGCGGGTCGCGGCTTCGATCGGGTCGTCGATGGCGGCGAATTCCGGCAGCACTTCGAAGCGTGGCTGCCAACCGCGCTCGGCCCGCAGCACGTGACCGATCACCACGCGACAGCCGGTCCGGCGCGCCAGGCGCCAGGCCAGCGTCATGGTCGGCGCGGGCCGGCCGAAGAACGGCGCATCGACGAACTCACCGCCGCGCGGCAGCTGGTCGAACAGCAGCCCGACCGCACCGCCCTGCCGGAGTCTGCGCAAGGCGCTGCGCATGGCCGCGCTGCCGGTGGCGACGAACTCGCCGCCGAAGCGTGCGCGGTACGCCGTCAGAGTGCGATCCAGCACGGGGTCTCCGGGCGGCTTGTACAGGAAGGTGATCGGCCAGTGGGTGGTGCCGTAGAGAATGCCCGCCTCCCAGTTGCCGAGGTGACCGCCGAGCAACAGCGTGCCGCGGCCGGACGCCACCGCTTCGTCCAGCGCCTCGCGCCCTTCCGCCTCGCGCCACTGGGCCGCCAGCCAGGCCGCCGGCCGGTGCCAGAGCGGTGCGCACTCCAGCGCGGTGATCATCATGGCGCGCCGGTTGCGCACTGCCAACGCCCGCCGTTCGGTGTCGTCGAGTTCAGGAAAGGCGCGCTCGAGATTGGCCAGGACCCGGGCGCGGCGTCCGCCGACGGGAAGCGTGCCGAGCAGGCTGCCGAGCCGCCGGAGAACGGGCAGCGGCAGCCAGGCGAGCGCAACCAACAGGGCCCGGTAGACGGCGGTCTTCATGGCCGGGAATGCTACCATCCGGCCTCCACGCCACGCCCTGCCCTGTCGCCATGACCGGACTGCCCCGATGATCGGATTGCTTCAGCGCGTATCGAGCGCGCACGTCGACGTCGATGGCCGGACCGTGGCCCGCATCGGCTCAGGGCTTCTGGTCCTGGTCGGGTTCCGCGATGGCGATCGCGAAGCGCGCATCGAACGCTTTGTCGAACGACTGCTCAATTACCGGGTGTTCGCCGACGAGCAGGGGCGGATGAATCGGAGCCTGCGCGCCGTCGAAGGCGAGCTACTGCTCGTCCCGCAATTCACGCTGGCTGCCGACACGGATTCCGGCAACCGGCCGAGCTTCACGCCGGCCGCGTCGCCGGAAACCGGACGGTCGCTGTTCGAGGCGCTGATGCGAGAGGCCGACCGGGCCTGGCCCGGAACCGGCTTCGGGCGATTCGGAGCCGACATGCAGGTCGTCCTGACCAATAACGGCCCGGTGACCTTCTGGCTCGAAGTGGATTGAACGACCGCCTGCAGCCGACGGTGCGAAGGGGTTTCGCTGCGGTGGACCTCAGCCCGGACGGTTGTACAGGGCGGAGTTCTGCCGCATGAAGAACCCGACCGACTCGGCCACGCCGATGACCTGCCCATTGCGCAGCCGGATCTCGGCCGACACTTCGTGCGGCCCGCGCTCGATGCCTTCGAGGGTGACCGAGGTCTCGCGGCTGACCAGCTTTTCCTCGCCGTCGACCTTGTAGACGATCTCGGCGCCGTTCGGCAGTTCGCTGTCGATGTCGACCTCGACGTCGAGCCGGTAGGCGGTGTTGATGATGATCTCGTCGGCCAGCGGGGAGACGATCGAGAACTCGAACGGCTCGAATTCGGAGGGTTCGGAACTGCGCGCGGCCGACGTGTCGCCGAGGTCGACCGGATCGACCACGGTCAGCTCAGGTAGCGGGATCGGCTCGGCGTCGTCGGAGGGCTTGCGGTCCGTATAGACCACGTTGCCGTCCTCGTCGACGGTCTTGTAGATCTGCTGCGCGTCGACCGCGGGAGCGGCCGCGACCAGCAGCACGAGCAGAAACCCCGAAAGGACGATGAAGAGGGATCGTGTAGCGTCGAGCATGGCGAGCGACTCCTGTGGCCGTTCCGGCCGTGGTAGCGGTGCTTGGTGACGGTACTGGGGCGCTGCGGGTCGCCGTGCCCGTTCGCCCTGTTCGATGACTTGGACGCCGCGAGGCGCTCTTTGTTCCAGCGCGTGTTCCTGCGCCGGGTCCGCGCTGCGCAATGCGCGCTCGGCCCTTGGCCGGCGATCGGCGACGGTCCCGGAGGCCGGGACCGTGGCCGCTCCGCCGGCTTCAGGCGGAGTAGTACATGTCAAACTCGACCGGGTGCGTGGACATCCGGAACCGGGTGACCTCCTTCATCTTCAGCGCGATGTAGCCGTCGATCAGATCGTCGGAGAACACGTCACCGGCCTTCAGGAATTCGCGGTCCTTGTCGAGCGCTTCCAGCGCCTGGTCCAGCGCGTGGCACACTCGAGGCAGGTCACGCTCTTCCTCCGGAGGAAGGTCGTACAGGTCCTTGTCCATCGGCGAACCGGGGTCGATCTTGTTCAGGATGCCGTCGAGCCCGGCCATCATCATCGCCGCGAAGGTCAGGTAGGGGTTGCCGGCCGCATCCCCGAAGCGGACTTCGATGCGGCGGGCCTTCGCGCTGGCCACCCAGGGCACCCGGCACGACGCGGAGCGATTGCGGGCCGAATAGGCCAGCACCACCGGCGCCTCGAACCCGGGCACGAGACGCTTGTAGCTGTTGGTGGTGGAGTTCGAGAAGGCGTTGATCGCCCGGGCGTGCTTGAAGATGCCGCCGATGTAGTGCAGCGCCGTCTCGGACAGGCCGCCGTAGCCGTCGCCCGAGAACAGGTTCTTGCCTTCCTTGGCCAGCGACTGGTGGACGTGCATGCCCGAGCCGTTGTCGCCGACCAGCGGCTTCGGCATGAAGGTCGCGGTGCGGCCGTGCATGTGGGCGACGTTGTGCACGATGTACTTGAACACCAGCATCTCGTCGGCCTTCCGGACCAGCGAATTGAACCGAGTGCCGATCTCGCACTGGCCGGCGGTGCCGACCTCGTGGTGATGGACCTCGACCGGAATACCGCAGGCTTCCAGCGTCAGACACATCACGGACCGCAGGTCGGCCAGGCCGTCGACCGGGGGCACCGGGAAGTAGCCGCCCTTGACCCGCGGACGATGGCCGGTGTTGCCGTCCTCGTACTCCTTGTTTGTATTCCAGGCCGCTTCCTCGGAGTCGATCTGGAACGAGCTGCCGGAGATGTCGTTCTTCCAGCGCACGTCGTCGAACACGAAGAACTCGGGTTCGGGGCCGAAGAACGCCTCGTCGGCGACGCCGGATGCGGCCAGGTACGCCTCCGCACGCTTGGCCAGCGAGCGCGGGCAGCGGCTGTAGGCCTGGAGGGTGTCGGGCTCGAGCACGTCGCAACGGAGGTTCAGCGTCAGGTGCTCGGAGAACGGGTCGAGATAGGCGGCTTCCGTGTCCGGCATCAGGACCATGTCGGACTCGTTGATGCCCTTCCAGCCGGTGATCGACGAACCGTCGAACATCTTGCCTTCGGCGAGGGTTTCTTCGTCGATCGTCGATGCCGGAACCGTGACGTGCTGCTCCTTGCCGAGGGTGTCGGCGAACCGCAGGTCGACGAATTCGATTTCTTCATCCTTGATGCGTTTAAGGATGTCTTCAGCGCTCATGGGACGTTCGTCCTTGTTGAATGGGAGGCGCAATCATGGTAGCGGATCGCCGTGGGCACCGGGCGACCCGTTTCGTCACCGGCCTTGCTCGCCCCCCCGGTTCACAGCGGGGACTGGCCCTGCGGCCAGAACACCGCCAGCAGCACCAGGCCCAGCAGCAGCCGGTAGACGACGAACGGCATCATCCCGGCGCGCCGCAGCCAGGCCAGGAACGCGGCAATGGTCAGCCAGGCGAACAACCCCGACACGACCGCCGCCAGCGCGAACTGCGCCAGCTCGAACGAGCCGCCCTCGCGCAGGCCGGTCAGGAAGCCCCAGCCGCCGGCGGCGGCGATGATCGGAATCGAGAGCAGGAAGGAGTAGCGGGCCGCGGCCTCCCGTTCCAACCCGAGCGCGCGCGCGGCGGTGATGGTCACGCCCGAGCGCGATGTACCGGGCACCAGCGCCAGCACCTGGGCCAGCCCGATGGCCACGGCCGTTTTCAGGCCTGTGGCGTCCAGCGCCCGATGGCGACGCCCCCAGCGATCCGCGACCCCGAGCAGCAGGCCGAACACGATGGTGGTCCCGGCGATCAACAGCGGGTTGCGCAACCAGGCCTCGATCCAGTGTGCGGCCAGCGCGCCGACGACGAGCGCCGGCAGCGTGGCCAGCGCAAGGCCGAGCAACAGGGTGCGCTGGACCGGATCACGCCCGGTCAGGCCGCCCCGCGCCAGCCTCGCCAGCTCGGGCCGCAGATGCAGCACCACCGCGACCAGGGTGCCGGCATGGACCGCCGCATCGAAGGCCAGGCCCTGGTCGGCCCAGCCGGTCAGCGGTGCGACCAGGGCCAGGTGCGCCGAACTCGAGACCGGCAGGAACTCGGTCACGCCCTGGAGCAGGGCCAGCAGGAAGAGTTGGAGAAGGGGCATGGTTGAAAGCAGGGGCCAGGGAAAAGGGGAGAGGGGCTAGTGCCGATCGTTTCGTTTGATGGTGGGAATACAATTTCCCTCCTCTCGTGCCCGGCCCCGGCGTCGTGACCTCAGTCCCGTCCCTGGCCGCGCTCCAGGGCGTCGGAGTTGAGCGTATAGGTGCCGGTGATGCTGGCCTGGCCGAGGATATGGCCGCGCAGGGCTTCCATCGCTTCCCGCCCGCCGAACGACGGCGAGACCGGAAGGGATTCGACATCCAGGGCGTAGACGGTGAACCGGTAGTGATGGATCAGTTCGTCGTTCCACGGCGGGCACGGGCCGTCGTATCCGTAGTACTCGCCGGCCATCTCTTCGTCGCCGGCGAGGAAATCGGTGTAATCGTTCAGTCCCTGGCGACTGCCCGACGGACCGGGCGGCTGCTTCTTGCCGCCGGCGGTCACGCCGCGGCCGCAGGCGCCCGTGTCCAGTTCGGTCACGTCGGACGGGACGTCGATCATCACCCAGTGGAAGAAATCGACCCGCTTCAGCGTTGCCGGAATCGTCCGCCCTTCCTGGTTGACGTCGTCGGCAACCGACGGCACGTCCGGATCGACGCACAGGACGGCGAAGGAACGGGTCCCGTCCGGCGCGCCGGTCCAGGCCAGGTGCGGACTGACGTTGTCGGACAGCGCCATGTGCTGCTCGGAATCCGGGCGGGCGAAGGCGAACTCCGGGTCGATTGCCTGACCGTCGCGGATATCGTTGGACTTCAGCTTCATTCGAGCCTCCTCGGCGTGGATCGGGTGCGGTTCGAAAGGGGTCGCGGTCGCGCGACGCAATGTCGGTATCCTATCAGCCCGCCTGCACCGGACCGACCTCGACATGCGCCTGTTTTCGCTGCCCCACGCCGTCATGATCTCCCTTCTCCTGCCGCTGCTCGTGCTGCTTGCGGCGACCTCCCGCGCGGCCGATCTGCCCGGCCTCGACCGGTCGCTCACGGCCCGCGACGGCCAGGCTTCGGTCGAGCAGCTGCTCGGCTTCGCCCCCGGCGAGCGCCACCCGCGGAATCACGAACTGGTGGCGTTCTATCGCGCCCTGGCCGAGCGCTCGGACCGGATGCGCGTCGAGACCATCGGCACCAGCAGCGGCGGCAACGAGCACGTGCTGGCCTACTTCGGCCGGCCGGACCGGCTCGAGCAGCTCGACGCGCTGCGCGCCGGGCGGGTCGAGGCCAGCCGCGACGGCGGCGGACCGGTGGTGGTCTGGCTCGGCTATTCGGTCCACGGCAACGAGGCCTCGGGCGCCTCGGCCGCGCCGATCGTCGCGTGGTACCTCGCCGCCTCGGACGCGCCCGAGCTCGACGACTGGTTCGAGCACATCGTCGTGGTCATGGAACCGGTGATCAACCCGGACGGCGTCGACCGCTTCGCGCACTGGGCCAACATGCACCGCGGCCGTCACCCGTCGGCCGATCCGAACGATCGCGAGCACGCAGAAGGCTGGCCGAACGGCCGGACCAGCTACTACTGGTTCGATCTGAACCGCGACTGGCTGCCGCTGACCCACCCGGTTTCGCAGCAGCGGATCCGGCACTACCGCCAGTGGCGACCACACGTCCTGACCGATGCCCACGAGATGGGCCACCGCAGCACCTACTTCTTCCAGCCCGGCATTCCCGAACGCAACAACCCGGACACGCCGCCGCGGGTCTTCGAACTGACCGAACGGATCGCCGAGTACCACGCCCGTCGGCTGGATGCGGCCGGCGAGCCCTACTACAGCCGCGAGAGCTTCGACGACTACTACCTCGGCAAGGGGTCGACCTACCCGGACCTGACCGGCGGCATCGGCATCCTGTTCGAGCAGGGCACGTCGCGTGGCCACGTCATCGATACGCCCTACGGCGAGCGGCGCTTCGTCGACGCGGTGGCCAACCAGGTGCGTACCTCGCTGTCGACGCTGGAGGCCAGCGTGGCGCTGCGCGACGAACTGCGCGCCTACCAGCGCGAAACGCTGGCCGAATCGCGCGATGCCGGTCCGCGTGGTGGAGGTTGGCTGATCGGCGACGGCGGCGACCCGCAGCGCGCCCAGCGCCTCCTGGCAACGCTGGTCGGCCACGGCATCGACGTGCGTCCGGTCGACGGCAACGTCACCATCGCCGGCCGAGAGCAGACAGCCGGAACGGCCTGGGCGATTCCGGCCCGTCAGGACCTGGCACGCTTCATCCGGGCGATCTTCGCCACGCCGCGCGATCTTCCGATGGAGACCTTCTACGACGTGTCCGCGTGGCCCCTGCAGCATGCCTTCGACCTGCCGTTCGAGTCGGTAAGCCGTCTGCCGGCCGCCGGCGACGCGTTGGTCGAGCCGCTGGACACCGTACCCGAGCCCGCCTCCGTGGACCCCGGAGCACTGGCCTGGGCGGTGGACTGGAGCCAGCACCGGGCGCCGGCATTGCTGGCGGCGCTGCTGGCTGACGGCTATCGCGTGCAGGCCGCCGAGCGGCCGCTCGCGTTGTCCGCGTTGGGCGGCGAGCGCGAATTCGGCCGGGGCAGCTTCGTCGTCCATTCGGGAATCCAGCCGGACGGGTTGCCGGACGTCGGACCGCGCCTGGACGAGCTGTCGGCGCGCTTCGGGGTCGAGGTTGCCTCGATCGGGACGGGCCTGGCCCGCTCCGGTCTCGACCTCGGCAGCCCGAGCCTGCCGGTGATCGAACCGCCCCGGGTCGCGATGCTGACCGGCGACGGCATCAGCGCCTACAACGCCGGCACCGTGTGGCGCTGGTTCGACGTGCACCTGGAACGCCCGATCACGATGCTCGATGCGGACGACCTGCCGTACGACCTCGGCCAGTACACCCACCTGGTGCTGCCCGACGGGCGCTACGCGACGAGGTCGGAGTCGTTCGATGAAGCGATGGTCGACTACGTGCGCGGCGGCGGTCGCCTGATTGCCCTGCGCGGCGCCTCGGCGTGGGTGGAATCGCTGGACCTGGGCTGGTCGTTCGTCGATGACGAGGACGCCGACGAGGCCGATGAAGGCGACGCGGAAGAGGAACCCCGCCGTTACGCCGACCACGAACTCGACGCCGCCCGGCAGCTGATCGGCGGCTCGGCCCTGGCGGTGGAGATCGACCCGAGCCACCCGCTGGCCTGGGGCTACGAGGACGACGGAGACAGGCGGCGACTGGTGCTGTTCCGCCAGGGCGCCCACGTGCTGCGCGACACCGACAACGCCTACGCCCGGCCGGGTCGCTACGCCGCCGCGCCGCTGGTCGCGGGTTACCTGGCCGAGCCGGTCGCCGACGACCTGGCCGGGACGACCGCGCTCGGCGCCGACCGCCTCGGCGGCGGCCTGGTGATCCGGATGGCCGACGACGTGCTGTTTCGCGGGTACTGGGCGGGTGCCGAGAAGCTGTTCGCCAACGCTCTTTTCCATGGCGAGCAGATCGGTCGGACGCCGCTGAGGTAGGCCCGCGGCCAGAGGCGCCGGGACCGGACACCGGTCCGCCGCCGACCGGGATGGGTTGCCGGGTCAGGCGGTGCCGACCAGCAGGTCCTCGTGGTCACGACCGGCCACGTCGAGCAGCGCGTCGGCATCTTCGATCGACACCAGCTTGCCGCGCACCGCAAGCATGCCGTCGCGCTGCATCGCGCTGAGCGTCCGGGATACGGTTTCGATCGTCAGGCCGAGATAGTTGGCGATGTCCCGCCGGTCCATGGTCAGCCGGAACCGGTCGCCGTCCTTGCCGCGGCGAGTCAGTCGGCGTGACAGATTCAACAGGAAGGTCGCGACCCGGGCCCGCGCATCCAGCCGGCTGATCACCAGCATCAGTTCCCGGGTCTCGGCCATGTCCAGCGACAGCAGCTTGAGGATCAGTTGGTTCAGGTCCGGGCTTTCGTCGAGGATGCGCTGGAACTCGCGGAACGGAATCTCGCAATAGCGGCTGTCTTCGAGCGCGACCGCGAACTCCGGGTGGGCCTCGCTGCCGATCGCGTCCAGGCCGATCAGCTCGCCGGGCAGGTGGAAGCCGGTCACGATCTCGTCGCCATCTCGGGAAATCTGGTAGGTCTTGACCGTGCCGCTGCGAACCACGCAGATGCTCTTGAGCTTCTGGCCGGCGTGAAACAGGTGAACGTCTCGCGCCAGCGGGCGCTGGCGGCGGATGATGCGGTCCAGCTCTTCGCGCCGGGACTCGGCCACGTCCTGCGCGAAGCACAGGTCGAACAGCCCGCAGTCGCGGCACGACGCCTTCGGCGCCCCGGCATCCTTGAGAGGGATCGGCTCACTCATCGCGCATCCACGTCGATGGATAGTTCGGCTGCCAGAATAGCAAACCACGCCGGGCCGTCGGACGACCGACCCCGCCCGTGCCCCGGCATCGATCGGTCGGCCCCGCTTCGATTCCGACGGTGTATCCGACGGCGCTCATACGATCCTCGAGTAGCTCGACCTGCGACCCGGCGTCGGCCCGCCCTGCGCGGCCACGGGCCTCAGGTAGGCGTCGAACGGCATCGCGATCGCGCGCAGGTACAGCAGGCCGTCGGGGCGGGCCCGGAAGCCGCCGTCGAAGCGCTCGACCAGGCCGTCCTCGACCAGCGGGTCGAGCGCGGCCAGCGCTCCGGCGAAATAGGCTTCGAAGCGCAGGTCGAAGTCGCGCTCGAAGCGGCGGTAGCGGACCTCCCCGTTGCACATGATCTCGCCGATGATCTCGGCCCGCAGCCGGTCGTCGACCGAACGGACCCGGCCGCGCGCGACGGGCAGCTGACCGGCCACCACGCAGGTCTGCCAGTCCGGCAGCGCGCGATGGTTCTGGGCGAATGCATCGCCGACCTGGCTGATGGCGCTCGGACCGAAGGCCAGCAGGTCCAGTCCGCCGTGGGTCGAATAGCCCTGGAAGTTGCGCGTCATGGTTCCGGCGCGGCGGGCCAGCGCCAGGTCGTCGTCGGGCCGGGCGAAGTGGTCCATGCCGATGAACTCGTAGCCGGCGTCGAGCAGCCGGTTGAGGCTGTTGCGGAACAGCGCGAGCCGGGTCGGGGGCGACGGCAGATCCTCGACCCGGATCCGTCGCTGGGCCTTGAACCGGTCGGGCATGTGCGCGTAGTTGAACAGCGAGATCCGGTCCGGGTCCATCGCGATGATGTGCTCGATGGTCCGGGCGAAGGCCTCGGTGGTCTGCAGCGGGAGTCCGTAGATCAGGTCGACCGAGATCGATTCGAAACCGGCGCCGCGCGCGGCGCCCATCAGCCCCGAAACGCAGGCCAGATCGTGAACGCGATTGACCGCAACCTGGACGGCGGGATCGAGATCCTGAACCCCCATCGAGAGGCGGTTGAAGCCGGTTTCCCGAAGCGCGGCCAGGTCGGCCGGCAGCAGCGAGCGCGGATCCGCCTCCAGGCCGATCTCCGCGCCGTCGGCGAAGTGGAACCGGGCCCGCAGCATCCGCATCAATCCGTCGATCTGCGCCGGCGTCAGGAAGGTGGGGGTGCCGCCACCGAGGTGTACCTGCCGGACCCGACGATCGTCGTCGATGAGCGGCGCGACCCGGTCCAGCTCGTGTTCGAGGTGGACCAGGAACTCCCGGCCAGCGGACGCCGATCGCGTGATGACCCGATTGCAGCCGCAGTAGAAACAGGGATTGGCGCAGAACGGCACGTGGACGTAGATCGACAGGTCGGCCGGAATCGGCAGGCGGTTGCTCTCGGCCAGCGCCGCCTCCCAGTCGCGCGGCCCGAAGGTCTCGGCGAACTGCAGCGCAGTCGGATAGGAGGTATAACGCGGCCCCTCGCCGCCGTAGCGGGCGATCCGTTCATCGTCGACGCGCGGACGCGCTGCGGCCGGAGGCGCGGGACGAGGCGGAAACGTTTCGGAACTGTTCATTGCAGGAGGCTCATCGCAGTCGGACCGGTCATTTCGGTGGGTCCAGTCTAGGCGTCGCCGAGCCGGAGGCACTTGACCGCAGTCAACTTTTCCCGCTCCGGGTCAGGTGCTGACGCAGTCGACCAGGAACCGCACGGCAGAATGGTCCAGCTGCGCGGCCAGCCAGGGGCCCGCGGCCACCAATGCACCGGTCGTGCCGACGACGACCGCGGCACCGCGACGCAACACGCCGGCGCGCAGCCGGCTGCGCAGACGCGCCGCGGCCAGCCCGCCGCCGAGCAGCATCGGCAGCGTACCGAGTCCGAAGCCGAGCACCAGGGCGAGCGTGGCGGCCGGATCGCCCAGAAGCCAGGCCGCGGCCAGCACGCCGTAGAGCAGTCCGCAGGGCAGCAGACCCCACAGCAGCCCAAGGCCGACCGACTTGTCGAAGCGATCCGCCGGTAGCAGTCGGCCGAACAGCGGAAGGACGCGGCGGGTCAAGTGCGCGACCGCCGCACCCAGCGGATCGCGCAGGCGCCCGGGCAACGCAATGTAGAGCGCGAACAGGATCAGCAGCAGCCCGAGGGCGAGGCGCAGCACGGTCGCGCCACCGGCCGGCAACAGGTGCCCGGGCAAGGTGCCGAGCGCGGTCAGCAGCAGGCCGAGCAGGAGGTAGCTGGTCAATCGCCCGACGTGGAAGCCCAGGGCCAGTCGGTCGCGCCCGCGCGGAACCTGACCGTGGAGGACGGCGAGGAGGCCGCCGCACATCGCCGCGCAGTGCGGCGAGCCGAACAGCCCGGCCAGCACGCCGGTCAACAGGGCGGCCCCGGGGGTCATCGGTCCGGACCGCGATTCGACGGCGCATCGTCGTCGAGCACGTCCAGTGCCGGGGAATCGAGGTCGTCGAACTGGTCGTTTCGTACGGCCCAGAAGAACGCCCAGAGCGCAAAGCCCAGCAGCATCAGGGACAGCGGGATCAACAGATAGATGATGCTCATGCCACGCCCGCCAGCGTCGCATCGGCCCCGGTCGACCGCCGTGCTCCGGAACGAACGGGGCGTGCCGGCCGCCGACCGAGCCGCTGCGCATTCAGCACCACGGCCAGCGAGCTGGCCGACATGCCGATCGCCGCGGCCCAGGGCGGAATCCAGCCGGCTGCGGCCAGCGGCAGCGCACAGACGTTGTAGGCCAGTGCCCAGGCCAGGTTCTGGCGGATCACCCGGCGCACCGCTGGCGCGCGGCCGAACAGTGCGACCAGCGGCTTCAGGTCGCGCCCGGTAGCGACAAGGTCGGCCTGGGTCCGCGCGATCGCCGCGCCTTCGGCCAGGGCAACGGCGATGTCGGCTGCCGCAAGCACCGGCGCGTCGTTGATGCCGTCGCCGATCATCGCCACGCGTGCGCCCTGGGCCTGGAGGGCGGCGATCCGCTGCAGTTTCTGCTCGGGCGAAAGTCCGCCTTCGGCCCGGCGGATGCCCAGCCGCTCGGCCATCGCCGTCACGTTCGCGGCTCGGTCGCCGGAGGCCAGGCAAACCTCGACCCCGGCATCGTGCAGCGCCCGGACCAGGTCCCACGCCCCGGGCCGCAGCCGGCTGTCGATCCGGAACCCGGCGGGGCTCACCTCATTCATGGACGGAGCGTTCATGGACGGAGCGTTCATGGACGGCGCGTTCATGGCGGGAGAGTTCTTGGTCGGCGAGTTCTTGGTCGGCGAGTTCTTGGCCGGAAGGTCCACGGCCAGTGCGATCCACAACCCTTCGCTCGGCAGTTCGATCGATTGTCCGCTCTGTGCGGTGACCCAGGCCGGCGTGCCCAGCCACGCCGTGGCGCCGCCGATCTCGGCGCGGATTCCGGACCCGGCAACGCTCCGGGCCTTCGTCACCGCTCGACCGTCGTCGTGCGCCCGGAACGCACTGGCGATCGGATGGCTGCTGGCCCGTTCCAGCGCTGCGGCGACCGCCAGCGCGGTGCCCGGGTCTTCGGCCCGGACCTCGACCAGGTCCATGCGCGGTTCGGTCAGCGTGCCGGTCTTGTCGAGCATCACGTGGGTGATGTCCGGCAGCGCTTCCAGGGCGTCCGGATTCGCCGTCAACACGCCCTGCTCGGCCAGTCCGCGGGTCGCGGCGGCCAGAGCCGTCGGCGTACCCAGCGCCAGCGCGCAGGGGCAGGCCACGACCAGCATCGCGAGCACGATCGGGATGACCCGGGCCGGTTCGTACAGGCCCCAGCCGATCGCCGCGGCGATGGCCGAGACCAGGATCACGCCGATGAAGGCAGCGGCCATCCGGTCGGCCAGCCGGGCCAGCTGCGGACGCCGTCGGCGCGCCTCGCCGAGCAGGTCGGCGATGCCGGCCAGTACGGTCCCCCGGCCGACCGCAGCGACGTGCACGGTCAGAGAGCCGCCGGTCACCAGGCAACCGGCCAGCACCGGATCGCCGGGCGCCCGTCCGCGCGGCTCGGATTCACCGGAGACCATCGATTCGTCGACCCGGCCCCGGCCCTCGATCACCGTGCCGTCGGCGGGCACGATTTCACCGTCGCCGACCAGGACCTGGTCGCCGGCGCGCAGTTCGATCAGGCCGATGCTCTCGACCGCGCCGGTTTCGCCGTCGACCAGGCGGCGCGCCTGATCGGGCAGGGCCCGGGCCAGCGCGCTGTGCACGGCACCCGAACGCTGGCGGGCGAGCAGCACCGCGAAGCGGCCGAGCAGCAGGAAGAACAGGAACATCACGACCGAGTCGAAGTAGACCTCGCCGTGGCCGACCAGGGTGATCAGCACGCTGGTGAACAGCGCCAGCAGCAGGGCGGCAGCGACGGGCACATCGATGCCGAGCCGGCGCTGAGCCAGGTGGCGCGCCGCGGAACGGAAGAACGGCTGGCCGGCATAGAGCGTGACCGGCACGGCGACCAGCATGCTGATCAGCTTGAAGAAGCGTTCCGTGTCGGCGTCCATGCTGCCGAACGGTCCGGCCCCCAGGTAGTTGGCCAGCGCATAGCTCATCACCTGCATCATGCCCAGGGCGGCGACCACGAGGTAGCGCAGCATCCGGCGACGCTCGTTGCGGTCGCGGTCGCCGGCAGCGTCCGGTGAATCGAGATGCGGCGGATAGCCGAGCCGATCCAGCGCGGCGGCGATGTTCGACAGCGGTGTGCGTGTCGGGTCGAATACCAACCGCAAGCGGCCATCGCTGATGTCGAGGCGCGCTTCGGCGACGCCCTCGTAGGCGCCGAGGTACCGTCGGACCAGCCACGCGCAAGCCGCGCAGTGCACGTTTTCGAGCACCAGAACGACCTCCACGCTATCCGCCGTCGCCACCGTCGATCGATTGCGCAGGCCGGCAGCGGGCGCCCGTGCATGGTGCGCGATCACCGCCTCGCGATCCCAGGCCGTGTAGCCGCTGGAGGCCGCCGCGGACGACTCTGCGTCGGGCCGCTCGGGCAGCCGATCGCGGAACTCGTAGTAGCGTCCGAGCCCGGCGTCGTGGATGACCGAGGCCACCGCACGGCACCCGCTGCAGCACATCGGGCGCGCCCGACCGTCGATCTCGATCGACAGCTCGACGCCCGCGGGTACGGGCTCGCCGCAGTGGAAGCAGTCCTTCGCGCTCATCGGGTCACGCTCACCGGAGTCCGCGGCCGACTACAGCCGCCGGGGCTCCAGGCGGACCTGCACCGCGGCCCCGTCCAGGCGGTAGCCCGACGAGATCCACCAGTCCTGATCCGGGTCCGAAACGATCAGACGGCCGCGCGTCGGCCAACCCTCTGCCGGCGCCGCGTAGCGCGCCGCGTCGACGCGGCGAAGCGCCACCTGGCGATCGCGGGCCGCATCGGTCGGGTGCTGGACCAGCAGCAACAGCGAGTCTCCCAGGGCGGCTGCGCCATCGACGGGAAGCGCCACCCGGACTTCGCCGTCGACGATCGACAACTCGCCCGACAGCCCCAGCTCGGCGGCCCGGTCCGCGCGCTGGTGAGTGTCGACCAACGCCTTGCCCAATCGGGCGTAGTCGCCGGTCATCATGTGCGGTGGGTTGCGCACCGCGACGGTCAGCGTGATCGAGGCCGAGATCACCCCCCAGGCGAGGATGGACAGGAGGAACCAGGGCCAGAATTGCCGGTACCAGGGCGCCGGTTCGGCGTCGCGTGCATTGGCGTTGCGGGTCATCGAGATGGCTTCGGACATGACGGATTCTCCAGGGATGCACGCATCATCGGCCATGCAGACTCGCCCCCGTTTGATGCCGATCAAAGCTTCACGCGATCGCGAGGCCGGTCGGAGGCGCGCTCATCGACCCGAGGGCACGAAGAACCGGGTCTCGGCCGTGGCCTGCGGGGCGCCCTCGCCCTCCCCGGCCAACCGGAGTTCGATGGCCTGCATGCCGGGTCCGACCCGGTCGGCCGGCACTGCCAGCGTCAGCGGCCGGTTGACGACCTCGCCCGGCGGGACGTCGATCGACCCGGCCGGGGTGACCACCCGCAGCCCGCTGAGGCCGGACGCGGTCACCGTCAGCGACTGCACCCGGTCGGTGCGGTTGGTGATCTTCAGGGCGAACGGGTTCTCGATGTCCGGGCCGGCCAGCCGATAGAGCGCGGTCCGATCGCGCAATACGTCGACGTGGATCGCTTCGCGACCGGTCAGCACCTGCCCGAACAGCGCGGCCAGCGCCAGCAGCACGCCCGCGTAGATGAAGATTCTCGGCCGAAGGATGCGGGTCGGCCTGCCGGTCAGGGCGTTCTCCGTGGTGTAGCGGATCAGGCCTCGCGGATAGCCCATCCTGTCCATGACCTCGTCGCAGACGTCGATGCATGCGGCGCAGGCGATGCACTCGATCTGCAGTCCGTCCCGGATGTCGATGCCGGTCGGGCAGACCTGGACGCAGCCCTGGCACTCGATGCAGTCGCCCAGCCCGAGCTCGTGCCTGTCGGCGTCCTTGCGCCGTTTGCCGCGCGGTTCACCGCGCGCGCGGTCGTAGGAAATGATCAGGCTGTCATCGTCGAACATCGCCGACTGGAAGCGGGCGTACGGGCACATGTACTTGCAGACCTGCTCGCGCAGGTAGCCGGCGTTGCCGTAGGTCGCGAAGCCGTAGAACACGGTCCAGAACACCTCCCAGCCGCCCGCATCGAACGCGGCCAGCGCCGGCACCAGGTCGCGGATCGGCGTAAAGAAGCCGACGAAGGTGATGCCGGTCCACAGCGAGAATGTCACGTAGAGGAACTGCTTCGCCGCCTTCTTGCGGATCTTCTCTGCAGTCCACGGTCCGTTGTCCAGGCGCATCCGACGGTTGCGCGGCCCCTCGACGGTTCGCTCCATCCAGAGGAAGACCTCGGTCCAGACCGTCTGCGGACAGGCGTAGCCGCACCAGAGGCGCCCAGCCAGCGCAGTGAAGAAGAACAGCGAGATTGCCGCCATCGCCAGCAGCAGCGCCAGCATGAAGAAGTCCTGCGGCCAGAAGGTCAGCCCGAACGCGTGGAACTCCCGCGCCGGCAGATCGAACAGCACGATCTGCGTGTCGCCCAGGTTGATCCACGGCAGGAGGTAGAACAGCCCCAGCAGCACCCAGGCCGCCAGCACGCGCAGTCGCGAGAACCGCCCTTCGGTCTCGCGCGGATACACCTTCGGCGCCTTGACGTAGAGCTTCAGCTCCTCGGGTGAGTTCGACGTCGAATCGCTCATGCGAAGCTCAAGGTTCGAAAACCGATCGTCCACAGATGAACACGGATGAACACGGATAAAGAAGCAAGAGAACACTCGTCCCCGGGCAACCGCCGAAGACCTGGCACTACAAGATCATCCGACGAACAGAGATGAACGCGATACGCAAAGCCTGACGCTTCGCGAAGGCGTTCCGATCGCGTATGCACCGATCGCGTTCCTGCGTTTCGATCTGTGTTCATCCGTGTTCATCCGTGGACAACTTGCTTTCGAAGCCCCGGCTGCTCACTGGAACCTCGACCGGGGGCGGAGCAGGAGCCAGGTGAAGGTGCAGGCCGAGGCGAAGCCGGCCCAGAACCCGAGGAAGGCAATCGTGTAGCCCGCCTGACGCGAAATCTCGACGGTCGAGGCACTGATCGCGGCCAGTTCGATCGGGTCGACGAACGCGAACAGCACCATGGTCGCGACCCCGGCGCCGAAGAACGACGGCCAGAGGATGGCCCCCAGCCGATGCACCAGCGGGCGCGGCGGATGCTCGACGCGATCGCTTCGAGTCCGCGTCACGGCCGTGCTCGGGGCCGGGTGGGAACCGCGGGTCAAGGCCCTTCGACCGGTTCGTCTGCGGAGGACGAGGCCGCGAACCGATCCTGCATGCTCAGGATGTAGGCCGTGACCAGCTTGGTCCGGGTCTCGCCGATGAGTCCTTGCTGGGCCGGCATCACGCCGTTGCGACCCTCGCGGATGGTCGCCCGGATCGTGTCGAGGTCACCGCCGTAGGTATAGACCCCGGTGGTCAGGTCCGGCGCCCCAAGCACCGGGTTGCCCTTGCCCTCGGGCCCATGACAGGCCGCGCACATCTGCTGGTAGTGCTGGCGACCCGCGGCGGCCATGGCCGCATCCACCTGCTGTCCTGCCAGCTGCTGCACGAATACCGCAGTGCGCGTCACGCCCTGCTCGCCCAGCGCATCGCCGAACGCGGGCATGGCGGCCCGGCGACCGCCGAGGATGGTCTGATAGACCTGCTGCGGTGCGCTGCCCCAGATCCAGTGATCGTCGGTCAGGTTCGGATACCCCGTGGCACCGCGCGCGTCGGAACCGTGACAGGTCGAGCAGTTGTGGGCGTAGAGATTGCGGCCCATTTCCACCGCTCGTCGATTGCTCGCGAGCTGCTCCAGGTCCAGCGCAGCCAGCTCGGCAAAGCGCGACTCGAAGGCTTCACGGGCGGCGGCCATCTCCTGTCGGTACTGGTTCTCCTGCGACCAGCCCAGCGCGCCGTCCCAGCGGCCCAGGCCCGGGTAGAGGATCAGATAGCCGATCGAGAATGCGATGGTGATCCAGAACAGCCCCAGCCACCATCGCGGCAGCGGATTGTTCAGCTCGCGCAGATCGCCATCCCAGACGTGGCCCGTGGTCTCGGAGCCATCCTCTTCCTTCGTCGACTGCACCCTGAGCTTGCTCGACCAGACCAGGAACCAGACGGTGACGATCAGCGAGCCGACCGTCAGGGCGATGATGTACCAGTGCCAGAACGTGCTCATGACTCGTGCTCCCGCTGCTCGGTTTCAGGGTTTCGCTTACCGGACGTCGAGTCCTTTTCGGCGTCTTCCAACGGCAGGTTGGCCTGTTCGTCGAAATCCGATCGGCGCTTGATCACGAATACCCAGACCACGACCGCCAGAAAGCCCAGCAAGGACAGCAGGGTCACGATGCCGCCACTCATCGCGCACCCCCGACGACCTGCGGTGCGGCGCGCTGTCCGGTCCAGTCGATGCCGAGGCCCTGCAGGTAGGCGATGGTCGCGTCGAGCTCGGTGACGCCGACCAGGCCGTCGGCGGCCGCCGCGATCTGCTCGTCGGTGTAGGGCGTTCCGACCCTGCGCAGCGCGCGCATCCGGGCCTGGATCTCCGCCGGATCGACCAGTCGCTCGGCCAGCCAGGGATAGGCCGGCATGTTCGAGTCCGGCACCACGGCCCGCGGATCCATCAGGTGCAGTTCGTGCCAGTCGTCGGAGTACTTGCCGCCGACCCGCGCCAGGTCGGGCCCGGTCCGCTTCGAACCCCACTGGAACGGCCGGTCGTAGACCGACTCGCCGGCCACCGAATAGTGACCGTAGCGTTCGGTCTCGGAGCGGAACGGACGGATCTGCTGGCTGTGGCAGCCGTAGCAGCCCTCGGCAATGTAGACGTCACGACCGGCCAGCTCGATGGCGCTGTACGGCTCGACCCCTTCGGCCGGCTCGACGATGGTGGCCCGGAACATCAGCGGCACGATCTGGGTCAGGCCGCCCACGCTGATGACCACCAGGACCAGGACGGCCATCAGGCCGATGTTCTTCTCGATCGTTTCATGGTTCATCTTTGCCACGGGAAATCTCCTTCAGGCCGGCTGCGGGATGGCGGAAGTTTCGGCGCGTCGCGGCGCGTTCTGCCAGGTCCTGTAGACGTTCCAGACCATGAAGATCATCCCGCTCAGAAACACCACGCCGCCGAGCAGGCGCAGCATGTAATACGGCTCGGTGCGCTTGAGCACCTCGATGAAGGTGTAGGTCAGCGTGCCGTCGTCATTGAAGGTGCGCCACATCAGGCCCTGCATCAGGCCGGCGGCCCACATCGCGGTGATGTAGAGCACCGTGCCGATCGTCGAGGTCCAGAAGTGCCACTCGATGGCCTTGATCGAATACATCCTTTCCACGCCCCAAAGGCGGGGGAACAGGGTGTACAGGCTGCCGATCGAAATCATGGCGACCCAGCCCAGCGCCCCGGCGTGGACGTGGCCGATCGTCCAATCGGTGTAGTGCGACAGCGAATTGACCGTCTTGATCGACATCATCGGGCCTTCGAACGTGGACATGCCGTAGAACGACAGCGCAACGATCATGAAGCGCAGGATCGGGTCGGTTCGAAGCTTGTGCCACGCGCCGGACAACGTCATGATCCCGTTGATCATCCCGCCCCAGCTCGGCGCGAGCAGGATCAGCGAGAACACCATGCCGAGGGTCTGGGCCCAGTCCGGCAGCGAGGTGTAGTGCAGGTGGTGCGGACCGGCCCACATGTAGATCGCGATCAGCGACCAGAAGTGCACGATCGACAAGCGATAGGAGTAGATCGGTCGATTGGCCTGACGCGGCACGAAGTAGTACATCATGCCGAGGAAGCCGGCGGTCAGGAAGAAGCCGACCGCGTTGTGGCCGTACCACCACTGCACCATCGCGTCGACCGCTCCGGCATAGACCGGATAGCTCTTCCACATCCCGGCCGGAATCGAAAGATTGTTGACGATGTGAAGCACCGCGATGGTCAGGATGAACGCGCCGTAGAACCAGTTGGCAACGTAGATGTGCTTGATCTGCCGTTTCGCGATGGTGCCGAAGAACACCACCGCATAGGCCACCCAGACGATCGCCACCAGGATCGCCAGCGGCCACTCGAGCTCGGCGTACTCCTTGCCCATGGTGATGCCCAGCGGCAAGGTGATCGCGGCACCGACGATCACCGCCTGCCAGCCCCAGAACGTGAACGCGACCAAGGGTCCGCCGAACAGCCGGGCGTGACAGGTACGTTGGACCACGTAGTAGCTGGTCGCGAACAGCGCCGAGCCCCCGAACGCGAAGATCACCGCGTTGGTGTGCAGCGGGCGCAGCCGGCCGTAGCTCAGCCACTCGATGCCGTAGGTCAGGTCGGGCCAGACCAGCTGGGCGGCGATCAGCAGCCCCACTGCCATGCCGACGATGCCCCAGGCCACGGTCATCACCGCGAACTGCGTGACCACGCGGTCGTTGTACGTGCTTGCTCGTTCCATGGATCGTTCTTCCGATAGCAGCGTTCGGGCCGCATTGTCCCGAGTGGCCCCCCGCGGTGAGTTGATGCGGATCAAGTCTTCAGCGGAATTTCGCTTCGGCCGTCGAAGCGACCGCCGCTCGGTATCATTCACACCATGAGCGCAGACCGCCCCGAACCCCGGCTTGCCCCCGCCGACTGGCTGCAGTGCGAAGCGCTGCGACGGCTTGAGGAGCGTGCGGGTCGCCCGTCGCTGGACGACCCGGCCACGCGGCGCGCGACGCGCACGGAAGGTGCACTGGTCGAGCGCATCGCCGTTCGGGCCCGGCTCCACCCCGACGGAAAACGCCTGGCCGCTCCGATCGGCCGCGCGCTGTCCGGCGTCGGCTGGATCCTGGCGCTGCTGGCCCTGCTCGGCGCCCTGCTCGGCGCCCTGGCCGCGCGTGCCCTGCTTGACGACGGCGTGGTCCAGCTTTCGTGGGCGCTCCTCACGCTGCTCGGCCTGCCGACGCTGATGCTGGTGATCTGGCTGCTTGTCTGGGCCTGGCCGAAACGCGCAGCGCGCGGCGTGCCCGGGCGGGCGCTGTGGGCCACGATCGCGGGGCTGGCGCGCCGTTTCGACACCAGCGGTCACGGGCATGCGGTCGGCGCCGCGCTGGCCGACTACGGGCGCGCCGGCGGCGCGCGCATCGCCAGTTCTGCGACCCACCTGTTCTGGGCCGGCTACCTGGTCGGGGCCATCGCGCTGCTGGCCGCCGCCTTCATCGGCCTGCGCTTCGACTTCGCCTGGGGCTCGACGCTGCTCGGGACCGAGACGCTGGCGCCGGTGATCGACGGCTTGGGCCGGCTGGCGGCCCTGTGGCCCGGCCTCAGCGCGCCCGACGACGCAGCGATCCGGGCGCTGCTGATCGACCGCTCGCCGCCGGCCGATCGCGGCGCATGGGCCGGCGTGCTGCTGGCCGCACTGGCACTCGGCGGCCTGCTGCCGCGCCTGGTCCTTGCCGCCGGATTCCTGCTTGCGCATCGCCGTCAGCGGCTCGCGCTCGATCTGTCGCGGCCGGGCTACGTCGCGTTGGCCGCGGTCCTGCGACCGAGCGAAAGCGGATCCACCGGCCGGATCGGACCGAAGCCGCCGGCGCGGCTTGGCCAGCGCACCCTGCCCAGGGCATCGCCGGGCAGCGGCCCCAGGATCGCGGTCGGCCTCGAACTGGAAACCGACCACGCGACGCACGCCGAACTCGCACCCGACGCCGAGTGGCTCGGCGCGGCGGACGATCGCCCGGCGCGGCGCGCGCTGCTCGAAGCGATCGGCGTCCGCCGGCCACGGCCGGAGGCCATCGTCGTGCTGTGTTCCATGGCGCGCACCCCCGACCGGGGCACGGGAGCCTGGCTGGCCGAGCTCGACGCCGTCTCGCCGGTCGCGATCCGGCTGGTCGAGGCCGACGTCGCACGCGATCGGGGCGACGACCTCGCCGCGCGTACGGCCGACTGGACGCGGCTGGCCGAAGAGTACGGACTCGATGCCCCGGTGCGCGACGACTGAGATGACCAAGCGATCTGCCACGCCACTGACGCTGGCCGTCGTCGGCCACACCAATACCGGCAAGACCTCGCTGCTGCGCACGCTGACCCGCGACGCGACATTCGGCGAGGTGGCGCCGACGGCGGCGACGACCCGCCAGGTCGAGGGCGCCGCGCTGGCGGTCGACGGCCGGACCGTCGTCGAGCTCTTCGACACCCCCGGCATGGAAGACGCCGGGGCCGTGTTCGACGCGCTGGAGGCCGCCGGTGGAGGCCGCCACGACGGGCCGGACCGGGTCCGGGCGCTGCTCGACGACCGCGAGGCGCGCGGTCGCTTCGACCAGGAATGCCGGGTCCTGGAACAGGTGCTGGCCAGCGACGCCGCGCTGTTCGTCGTCGACGCGCGCGAGCCGGTGCTCGGCAAGTACCAGGACGAGCTCTCGATCCTCGCCCTGTGCGCTCGGCCGATCCTGCCGGTGCTGAACTTCGTCGGCGCGCCGGACCGGACGATCGCGAACCGGGCCGACGAATGGCGCGAAGCCCTGGCCCGCGTCAACCTGCACGCGGTGGCCGAGTTCGACACGGTCGCGTTCACGCTCGAGGCGGAAGCCGGGCTGTGGACGAAGCTGGCCACGCTGCTCGACGACCGGGCGCGCGGCCTGGACGCGCTGGTCGAGGAACGCCGCGAGCGCGCCGCGTGGCAGCACGCCGCGGCCCTGCGCTCGATCGCCGAGCTGCTGGTCGATGCGGCCGGCGCGCAGCACAAGGTGCCGATCGACGACCCGCCCGCCGCACGAAACGGCCGCGACCTGCTGAAGAAGCGGATCGAGGCGCGTGAGCAGCGCTGCGTCGACGAACTGCTGGCGCTCTATCGCTTCGACGACGCGATCTACCAGGCGGTGGAACTCCCGCTCGACGAGGGCCGCTGGACCGCCAGCCCCTTCGATCCCGCCCTGCTGGCCGACAGCGCCCGCCACTCGGGCACCGGGGCCGGGGCCGGCGCGGCGGCCGGCGCCGCGCTGGACCTGGCCGTCGGCGGCATGTCACTGGGTGCCGCGACGGTGACCGGCGCACTGATCGGCGGCGGGCTCGGCGCCGCCTGGATCCCCGGGCGAAACCTCGTCGACAAGGCCCGGGGCATGCTCAGGCTCCAGGCCGACGACCCTGCGCTGCTGCAACTGGCCGGCCGCCAGCTGGCGTTGATCGCAGCCCTCGAACAGCGCGGCCACGCCAGCACTTCGCCGGTCGAAGCCGGCCTGGCCGAGCTGGAAGAATCGCGAATCGCCGCGTTACGCGGCCTGCTTGCCCGGGCCAGGATCCGCCCGGGCGATTCGATGCTCAACGATCCGGACGCGGACACACGATCGAGCCGGGCCGACCGCGTCGAGCGGCTGGTCTCGGTCCTGTCGACCGGCTCGGCGACCCACCCGACGACCGACTAGCCTCGCTGCAATCGCTGGCCGAGCTTCCGGCAAGCTCCCCGATCAATTCCGAGAACGGTTGCCCGGCACGTCGCCCAAGCGCTCGGCCAGCACCAGTGCAAGGGCCCTGAGCAGGTGACCGGCCGCGGCGATGGCGAGGCCCACCACCATCATGATCCCGGCCTGCCCCACCAGCGTCCCCGTGGAGATGCGCAGGAACGGCCCGCCGCCGATGCCGGCCAGCGCGAGCAGCGTCAGCGTGGCGAACAGCAGGGCCAGCAGCAGGCCCGACACCGTGATGGCGCCGGCCGCGACACGCAGCAGGGTAAAACCACCCCGTTCGGGGCGAAACAGCCAGTTCATCGAACTCTCCCTTCCTTGCCAACGGAACTTTTCCAACGACCCGGATGCTAGCAGCCGCGCGGCGCTCGTTGGCCCGGCCCTGGATGCGCTACCCTTCGGCTCCCGGACCGAACCCTGCCGAGCAATCCAGCACTTCGCATGATCCAGCTCGAGAACATCACCCTGCGCCGCGGCGTCGAGCCGCTGCTGGAACAGGCCAGCCTGGCCGTTCATGCGGGCCAGAAGATCGGCCTGGTCGGTGCCAACGGCTGCGGCAAGTCCAGCCTGTTTGCCCTGCTGCTCGGCCGGATCGAGTCCGACGCGGGCCGCCTGCGCATCCCCGGCGACTGGACCGTGGCCCACATGGCCCAGCAGATCACCGAGCTGGATCGTTCGGCGCTCGACTACGTACTCGACGGCGATGCGCGATTCCGCGCCGCCGAGGCGGAGGTCGCCGACGCCGACGCAGCGGGCGACGGCGAACGCATCGCCCACGCGCACCAGGCCTTCGACGACGCCCGGGGTTTCGACGCGCGAGCCCGCGCCGGCGCCCTGCTCAACGGACTGGGATTTTCCGCTGAAGAACACGCGAAGGCGGTCGGAGCGTTCTCCGGCGGCTGGCGGATCCGGCTGTCGCTGGCCCGCGCGCTGATGAGCCCTTCGGACCTGCTGCTGCTCGACGAGCCGACCAACCACCTCGACCTCGAGACGGTTGTCTGGCTGGAGGACTGGCTGAAGCGCTACCCCGGCACCCTGGTGCTGATCTCGCATGACCGCGACTTCCTCGATGCCGTGGTCGACGACATCGTCCACATCGAGCATCGAACACTGAACCGCTACAGCGGCGGCTATTCCGACTTCGAGCGCCAGCGCGCCGAGAGGATGGTGTTGCAGCAGGCCCAGTACGCCAAGCAGCAGCGTCACATCGCCCACATGCAGTCGTTCATCGACCGCTTCCGCGCCAAGGCCACCAAGGCCCGGCAGGCCCAGGCGCGGATCAAGGCGCTGGAGCGGATGGAGAAGATCGCGCCGGCCCACGCCGACAGCCCCTTCGATTTCGAATTCCCCGAGCCCGGCCGCGCCGCCGATCCGCTGATCAAGCTCGACGGCGTGGCGCTGGGCTACGGCGATCACCAGGTGCTGCGCGACGTCTCGCTGAACCTGTCGGCCGGCGACCGGATCGGCCTGCTCGGCGTCAACGGCGCCGGCAAGTCCACCCTGGTCAAGGCCCTGGCCGGCGACCTGGAGCCGCTGGCCGGCGACACGCACACGGACCGCCACCTGACCATCGGCTACTTCGCCCAGCACCAGGTCGAACAGATCGACACGGCGGCCAGCCCGCTGCTGAACCTCTCCCGGTTGGCCGCCGACACCCCGGAACAGAAGCTGCGCGACTTCCTCGGCGGCTTCGCCTTCTCCGGCGACCTGGCCACGGACCCGTGTTCCCGGCTTTCCGGCGGCGAGCGGGCGCGGCTGGTACTGGCCATGATCATCTGGCGCGCGCCCAACCTGCTGCTGCTCGACGAGCCGACCAACCACCTCGACCTGGAAATGCGCCATGCACTGACCGTGGCACTCCAGGGCTTCGAGGGCGCCGTCGTCACCGTCTCGCACGACCGCCACCTGCTCAACGAAACCGTCGACGCCTACTGGCTGGTCGAGAATGGCAACGTCCACCCCTTCCCCGGCGGCCTGCCCGCCTACCGCCAGCGACTTTCCGGCGGCGGCGAAAGCAGCGCGAAGCCGTCGGGGGCTCCGACCAGCGACGGCGGCTCGAAGAAGGACGAGCGCCGCCGCAAGGCCCAGGTCCGCGAGAAGCTCAAGCCGCTGACCAACAGGGTCAACAAGCTGACCAAGGACATGGAGAAGCTCGAAGCGCGTCGGACGGAGGTCCAGAAGACCCTGACCGACCCGGCCCTCTACGAATCCGACCGCGCCGACGAACTCCAGAAGCTGTTGGCCGAGAACGGTGAGCTGACCTCGAAACTCGAAGCGCTGGAGGCCGAGTGGATGGAAGCCGAAGAAGCGCTGGAGGCGTTGAAGGCCGAGGCCTGATCGGCAGTTCGACCATGGTATTTTGAACGCACGTTGGCGCGTGGAGAAGGCAGAGCATGACTTCCATCATCGACTTCGCGGGAAGGGCATTGCTGGCGGCAACCCTGACCGCCATTCCCGTCGCATCCTCGTTGGCGCAGCCCTTTGAAACTCAGGGGCGGGATGAGGAGACCAGCGATCAAGCCGCGGACCCGGTCACGACCACGGCCGAGTGGATGCTCGACCGGCCCGAAGCGCGTTCCCGTGCCGCTGCGCTGGCCGTGCTTGCAGAACAAGACGACGGAGCACATTCGTCCGCCATCGTCGACGCCGTTCGCAGCACGACCGACGGCGCGGCGATGCTGTGGTTGGCCCACGCCTGCCGCGCAGCGGACATCCAGCAACAATGCATCGGCGCGGGGCTCGACGACGCCATCGTCGCCTACGACAGCGCCAACCTCTTCGCGCGCACCGCGCTCTTTCCGAAAGACCGCGTCGCCGACCTGATTACGGAGACCCGGCGCGAGTCGCTGTACTACTTCGCGCTGATCGAGGCCTGGTACGACGCGCTGAGCCGCGGCCCGGCCGCTGAAGAAGTGCGTTCGCCGGGCGACCGTCTTGCGCAGGCTTACGCGATCGGCGCCGCCTGGTCGACGCCGGCCTACGCATCGCTGGTCGAGACCTGCCGCAATGCATCGCCCGGCGCAGCGCTCGATCGCGCGTGCCAGAACCTGGCTAGCCGGATGGTCGAGGCCGGCGAGTCAATGCTGTCGTTCATGATCGGCCGCTCGATCGAGCGACGTGGCGAACCCGCCGCCGAAGAGGAACGGTCGGCCGCGCAGTTGGCAAGCGATCGTGCTTCCTGTCAGATGCAGGCCCTCGAGCCCGTGATCACGTCCCAGGACGACAAGGGAATCCGTGAGTTCATCCAGTTGCTGAAGCGCCACGGCGAATTCGAGGCCTGGGATCGACTCGCTGCAGAGCACGACGTCGACTGCTCCGATCCGCCTCCTTTGGTTCAGGAGGCCGCGAGTCAAGCAGAAACGGCATTCCTCACCGCGCTATCGTCGGTCGCGGACGACATGATGAAGTCCGATCAGGATCGAGAGCGCGCAGCAGGTCTTGCCATGCAGTTGGTCGGCTACGCCCAGCCGGTTGAACCGCCGGCAGCGTTATTGGACGAACTGGAACGACAGATTCATTCGATCACGGACCCCGCCGCGCTGGCCTGGCTGGCTGCCGCCTGCGGTGGCATCGACATCGAAGACCTCTGTCTTACCGCTGGACTGGATACCGCGATTGTGCGATACGATCCAGGAAACCTGATCTCTCGCTTGCCCCTTCTCGACGAACTCACCATCGAGTCAGCGCTCTTGGAAGCAACGCGAACGCGTAGCTATGTCGCCGAATCCAGTGAAACCTGGTTCCTGAATCTGTATCCCGAGCTTGTGCGCTTCGAAAGCGAGCTTGCGGAATTGAAGATGAGCTATCCGATGTACGTCCTGTCCACTTCGTTGCTCATGCACCACACCTACGCGACACCAAGCTTGCAGGGACTCACGGACGTTTGTCTGTCTTCAGCGCCACCAAATACCGACATTGCCGACGCATGCGCGCGCGTGGCTAAGCAATTGGTCGAAAGCGGACGGACCTTCTTGGAGTATCAATTCGGCTTGTCGATGCAACGCCAGCAGGCAGAACGAGACGCAAAGGACGCCGATGCAGCATTGATTGCCGCCGACAAGGAACGATACTCCGCGGTGATGATGTGCCAGAGTCAGGCGTTCGAGTCCCGAAAGAGCTCGCTGACCCGCGAGGAAGCGGAAATCTGGATTGCGGAGCAACTCGAATACGGTGAACGCAGAACCTATGCCCGCGCCGCTGAGCGCGCCGGCGTGGACTGCTCGGATCCGCCTCCGTGGCCCCCGGAGTTCAACGGCGAAGACTGATCGTCAGCCCGTGACCCACACCGGCATCGCTCGCGAAGCCGCCTTCAAGTCGCGTTCCCGAAGCCGATAGTCCGGGCACATCGACTCGACCTTCGCCCAGAACGCCTTCGAGTGGTTAGGGTGCGCCAGGTGGGCGAGTTCGTGGAGCAGGACGTAGTCGCAGACGGGACGGTCGAGCAGCAGAAGGCGGACGTTCAGCGACAGGTTGCCGTTCGCGGAACAGCTGCCCCAGCGACTCTTCTGGTTGCGCCAGGTGATCCGCCCGGGGCAGAGCGCGTGGCGCTCGGCGAATTCCAGGACCCGCGGTTCCAGCGACCCCCTTGCCATGGACTTCAGCAGGTCGACCAGCAGCGCCCGGGCGTCGTCGGGTGCATCCGCGGACTGCAGTTCGATGCGGTCCACACCCCGGGCGCGCCACCGCGGGCGGATGCCGTCGATGTAGCGGATCGACAGCGCGCGGTCGATCGCCGGCAGGTCGATTCGTTCCGGATGCGTCTCGTCGAGATGGTCCGGCCGCGCTTCGCGCGCGGCCTGCAGCCGTCCCCTCGCCCGGTCGATCCAGTCGGCGCGCTCGGCAACGAAGTCGCGAATCACGCGCTCCGGCACGCGCGGCGGCGCGGTGACCACGAGGCTGGCGTCGGGCTTGACGCGCAGCGTGACGCGGCGCGCCCGGCGGTGCCGGCGGAGTTGGAAATCGGCGGTCATGACCGAGAGTTTAGCGTCCGGGGCCGCATGGCCGATGCGTAGAATGGAGGCCTAGGCCCGGCCGGTGTACCGATGTACGAGCACGACCACCACAGCCACGACCACGGCTCCGGACGCGCCCTTCGAGGCGCGTTGCTGATCACGCTGGCTTTCGCCGGCGTCGAGTTCTTCGTCGGTTGGTGGGGCGGATCGCTGGCGTTGATGGCCGATGCCGGCCACATGCTGACCGACTCGACCTCGCTCGGGCTGGCCGCGGTGGCGGCGTGGATCGCGACCCGGCCGGCGGACCCGAACCACAGCTGGGGCCACGGCCGCGCCGAGATCATCGCCGCACTGGTCAACGGCACCGCGATGCTGGTGCTGGTCGGTGTGATCGTGTTCAACGCGATCCAGCGCTTCCAGGACCCGGTCGAGGTCCGGGGGCTCGCCGTGATGGTGGTGGCCGCACTCGGCCTGCTCGTGAACCTGGCCGTGCTCAAGGTGCTGCACGGCGGCGAGGAGAACCTCAACGTCCGCGGCGCAATGCTGCACGTGATCGGCGATCTGCTTGGCTCGGTCGCCGCGCTGGCCTCCGGCGCGATCATCCTTCTGACCGGGTGGACGCCGATCGACCCGATCCTCAGCTTGCTGATCTGCGGCCTGATCCTGGTCGCCGCGGTCCGCCTGCTCCGGAGCGCGCTTCGGATCGTCATGGAAGGCGTGCCGGGGCCGATCGAGCTCGAGGACGTCCGCGCCGCGATGGAAGAGGACCGCGAGGTGGTCGAGATTCACGACCTGCACATCTGGCAGATCAGCAGCGAGCGCATCGCGCTGTCCGCCCACGTGGTCGTGCGCGACCTCGAGGCCTGGCCGGCGCTGCTCGACCGTCTCAACGTCCTGCTGCTCGATCGATTCGGTATCGATCACCCGACCCTGCAACCCGAGCCGGACGAGGGCCTGGACTGCGACCACGCCAACCACCAGTGCCATGGCTGACGCGATGAGTGGACACCCATGAAGATCCTGGCCGTCGGCGACATGCATCTCGGTCGCATTCCCGCGTCCCTGCCCGAGTCCCTGGCCGGCAGCGCCCGGCAGCTGGGCCCGGAGGTCGCCTGGGATCGCGCCGTGCAAGCCGCGATCGAAGGGGGTGTCGAAGCGGTGCTGCTGGCCGGCGACGTGGTCGACCGCGAGCGCGACTTCTTCGCCGGCTACGATCCGCTCCGGTCCGGGGTCGAGCGGCTGCTCGGCGAAGGCATCCGGGTGCTGGCGGTGGCCGGGAATCACGACACGCACGTGCTGCCGCGGCTCGCCGATCAGGTCGACGGCCTGGAGCTGATCGGCCGCGGCGGGCGCTGGGAATCGGTGGCCCTGTCGACCGGCTCGGTGATCGGCTGGTCGTTCCCGACCCGGCGGGTCACGCGTTCACCGCTGGCCGAGTGGACCGAACCGGACAGCGCGCGTCCGCGCATCGGCTTGCTGCACTGCGACCGCGACCAGGCGGACAGCCCCCACGCTCCCGTGACCTCGCGCCAGCTCGAACGCGCCGGTCTCGATGCCTGGCTGCTCGGCCACATCCACAAGCCCGACCTCGGCGACGACCCGGACCGGCCGTCCGGCTACCTCGGCTCGATCAGCGCACTTCGCGCCAGCGAGACCGGGGTGCGCGGCCCGTGGTTGATCGACGTCAACGACGGCCGGGTCGAGGTCCGTCAGCTGGCCCTGGCGCCGCTGGCCTACGAGGCGCGGGAGCTCGACATCGGCACGCTGGACCATGCCGACGCCCTCGACGCGCTGATCCTGTCCGAAGGTCGCCGCGCGGTCGCCGAGCGCGCCGAGCAGGACGCCGTACCCGATGCGCTGGGTCTGCGCATCCGGCTGGTGGGTGAACATCCCGAAGCGGTCGCCCTGAACGATACGATCCGCGCGCTGCTGGACGCACCGCCGGTGTTCGAGGAACGGGGCTGCCGGGTGTTCGTCGACCGGCTCGACGCCGCCTTCGGACCGCCGCTGGAGTTGGATTCGCTGGCCGGAGAAGCCAGCCCGGCCGGTCTGCTGGCCCGCGACCTGCGGCTGCTTGCCGGGCCCGACTGCGAGGATCGGCGGCGACTGGTCGCCGAGGCCAGGAACCGGATGGAGGCGTCAGGCGGCGTCAGCGACCTTCACGCGGTCGCCGGTCCACTGGCCGAGGCCGACGTTGTCGACGCGCTGCAACGCGCCGGGCGCGCGACACTGGCGGCGCTGCTGGAGCAGCGGCGATGAAGCTCGTCCGGCTGACGATTCGCACCCTGCCCGGCCTGCACCGAGCCCTCGAGATCGCACCCGATCCCGATCGGGCCTGCATCGTGCTCGGACCCAACGCATCGGGCAAGACCAGCCTGTTACGCGCACTGGGGCTGCTGCTGGATTCCGACCCGAAGGCGCTGCAGATCGACCTGGAGGCCGAGTTCACCGACGGCGAATCGACCGTGTTCGGCCGCGCGCTCGGCCCGACGCGGAGCTGGCGGATCGACGGCGTCGACGCCGAGCGACCGGACTGGCCCGGCCCGGGCGCGCTGTCGGCGTACCTGGTCCGCGCAGACGCCCTGAGTGCAGCGGGCCAGCCGGAAACCGAATTCGCGGCCACCCTGAAACGCGCCATGGCCGGAGGCTACGACCTCGACGCCGTGGCCGCCGCGCCCGGCTTCGTCGTGCCGCCCCGTCCGCGCGGGCTCGCCCGTTCCCTGGCCGAGGCCGAGCAGGCGGTCGACCGACTCGAGCGCGAGCAGGCGCGCCTGGCCGACGAGGTCGATTCCCTGAACGACCTGCGCCTGCAGCGCGATGCGAGCATCGAGGCCGGGCGCAAGCTGGCCCTGGTCGATCGAGCGGCCGAACTGCTGCGCATCGAGCGCTCGATCGGATCGATCCGCGACGCGCTCTCCGCATTTCCCGACCGCATGGACCGACTCGACGGCAGCGAAGGCGAACGCCTGGCCCAACTGGGCGAGGACGAGACTCGTCTCGAACTCGAGCTCGAGGAACGGCGTCGAGAGCGCGAACAGGCGTGGGAGGCAGCCGCGGCAATCGGCATCGACGACGTCGACGCGGCCTCCGCCTTCAGCGCCGAGATCGCCGAACGACGCCAGACCCTGGAGCGCGACGAACGGCGCCTGGCCGACCTGGGCGAACGGGTCGCCGCGCTGGAAGACGACGAGCGCACGGCCGCGGAACGGGCCGGTGGCCGGCCCGATGCGGCCCGCCTGGCGCTGGATGCCGATCGCCTCGGTGCCCTGGAGCGGGCCGCCGAACGCTGGAGCACGGCCCATGCGGAGTGCGAGCAATTGCAGCGAAGCCGCAGCCGCTACGCCGAGCAGACCCCCGACCGCGATGCGCTGGCGGCGACCGAGTCGGCGGTCCGCTCGCTTCGAGCCTGGCTGCGCACGCCGTCGCCGACGCCCGCGGGCTGGGTGGCCTGGGCGCTGCTGCTGGCGGCCGCGGCGGCCGGAAGTGCCTGGCTGGGACTCGCCGCCGATCTCCGCTGGCCCGCCTTCGCGGCGGCCGCGGCGGGCCTGCTTCCGCTCGGCCAGCTGGTCCTGCTGGCCGGGCGCGGCCTGACCGCCCGGCGCACGCGGCGTCACTTTCCCGTCTACGCCGTCGAGCCCCCGAAGCGCTGGCGGATTGCCGACGTGGCCCGCCGCCTCGACGAACTCGAACGCAGGCTCTCCGGCCTGCAGCGCCAGCAGGCCGATGCCGAGCGCGCCCGCGACCTCGGGCTCGAGATCGCGGCGGCGAGAGAGCGCGTGGCGACCGCGCGCAAGACCGTCGATGCCGCGGCCGATGCCGCAGGCCTCGATGCCGACACGGTGCTCGACACCGGCGGACGACTCCGGCTGCAGGCGCTGTCCGACTGGCGCAATGCCGGCGACCGGCTGCACGCGACGCGACGAGAGGCGGCCGCCTGTCAGCGCGCGATTTCCGAGCAGCACGGGATTCTCCGAGCGCGCTTCGAGCGGGCCGGGCACGCCGCCCCCGCCGACTGGACCGCCGAGGCCCTCGGCGTCTGGCGGGTGCGTTTCGACCAGCGGCTGGACAAGGCGCGCGGCGCGCGGGAGCGGGCTCGGGCCGCCGGCAAGGCCATCGAACGCAACGAACAGGCGCTGCGCGAGCTGCACGCTCGCCGCAAGGCGCTGTTCGACAAGGCCGGGGTCCGCGATGCCGACGCCCTGGCCGAGCGCATCCGGCTGTACACCGACTACCGGGCGCGGCTCGACGAGCTACGCGGCGTGAACCACGCCCGAAGAACGCATCGAGAGGAACTGGCCGCCTACCCGGACCTGCTCGACCGGGTCGAGGCCGGCGATGAAGCCGGCCTCGGCGACCTGCGCGCCGAACTCGAGGCCCGGGCCGATGCCCGCGACGATCTCGGCGAGCGCATCGCCACGATCGAGAGCGAGCGCCGGACCGCGCTGAGCGAACGGCGGCTGGAGTCGCTCAATACGGAACGCGAACGCCTGCGCGCCGAACTCGAGGAGGCGCGTCGCGAGCGCATGGACGCCGAAGTCGCCCAGTTCCTCCTCGAACGCGTCCGGGCCGGCCACGGCCGCGACAACCAGCCGAAACTGCTGCAACGCGCCGCCCACCTGTTCGGTCGGATGACCCGGTCGCGCTTCGAACTGCAGTTCGACGGCAACGACTTCGGCGCACGCGACGCGCGCGCCGGGCTTCGCCTCGGCCTGGGCGAACTTTCCACGGCCACCCGCATCCAGCTGCTGCTGGCCCTGCGCCTGGCGTGGATCGAGCGCCACGAACACGGTGGACCCGACCTGCCGCTGTTCCTCGACGAGGTGCTGGCCACCACCGACCCCG
Organism: Wenzhouxiangellaceae bacterium; assembly: GCA_965227925.1. Lineage (GTDB taxonomy): Bacteria > Pseudomonadota > Gammaproteobacteria > Xanthomonadales > Wenzhouxiangellaceae. The sequence goes on along the minus strand of CBDDGP010000004.1, from coordinate 1,339,773 downwards.
AGCGCTATCGCGCCGTCGTCGATGCGGTGCAGGAGCTGGTTCGCGAGGGGCGCCAGGTGGTCTACCTGTCGTCCCAGCCCGCCGACGCCGAAGCCTGGCGCCGCTTCGCCGCCGACCCCGCGCCGCAGGTCGTCGAACTGGCCCCGATGAGCGACGAGACCTTCGACTTCAAGGTGAGCGAACGCCCCGCCGCGCCGGACCCGGACCTGGACCCTGCGGACTGGGCCCGGCGCGCAGGGGTGAAGGCGCTGGACCCGTGGGCCGACCCCGGCGCCGTGCCGTTGTTCCACCTCGTGCGCGACGACCTCCAGGCCGTGGTCGCGCTGGCCGGCCGGGGCGTCGAGACGCTGGGCGAGTTCGAACACGCCCGGGCGATCGACCTGAGCCTTCCGATCAGCGACCGGCTCGCCGCTCGCATCGATCGCCGTGTCGACGCGGTGCGGGCGTGGATCGAACGCTGGCGCCGCGGCCACGCCGCACCGGTGACCGACGCCGACCTGCACGACTCCGAGGCCATCACGCCGACCTTCTTCGAGGCCGTCTCGGACCTCAACCGCACGCTTGCCGGCGACGGCCCGGCGCTGATTGAAGCGCTGCGCAACGGCCAGGTCAAGCGCTTCCAGACCGCCAAGATCGACCAGCTCGAGGACTACCTTACCCATCGCGGCATCCTCGCCGCCGAGCGCGAACCCTCCACCGCCGAACGCCTCTCCGCCCTCATCGACGCTGGCGACCTCGACGAGACGGACGCCCGCAACCTCGACGCCTGGCTCCAGGCCGGACTCGCAGGCTCCGACCGGGACCGGGAGGCTTGATCGGCTAGATGATGGTCGCGAAGACGCGAAGACGCGGAGACGCAGAGTAGAGGACGAAAACGACCGAACTCAATCGGCAATATCGACGATCGTATGCAGTGTGGCTTTCCGGTCCACCAGGTCGGGATGCCGGAGCGGAAGTTCTGCACCATCTTCCGGTCTTGAAAGCGTCAGCACGATCCGACTCTGTTCCAGCGTGATCATCTGATCCGGATAGTTCTCCTGCGCGCCAAACAACCTCGTGGAGACGATCACCAATCGCTTTCGGTTATCAGCGTAGACATCCATCTCGACATGGGCCTTGAGCACGATCATCTCGTCATCCGGAAGCATCGAGCCCGCCGACTCTGCGCTGCGACTCAACGATTCGTAGAACCTGCGGGTCGATCCCGGCGCCATCCCACGAACCGGGTCGATGCTGCCGGCGAGCTCGTCGAGGAGCGGTTCGAGATCGACCTTCTCCGGATCGAATGCAGCCCACCCCGTCAGCTGGCCCTCGAGTACCTGCGGCATCAGCACTCCATCCTCGGGCATGAGGATCAGAAGGAGCGTTGCGACTTCAGCGTGTTCCTCCACCAATCGACGGATCGTTTCGATCGCCGACAGCGGATCCAGCGCGATCACCCGCTGCTCGGGTGTCAGGGCCTCGACATTCGTCGAGTGCTGCAGATCGAATCGAGCGCGATCGCGTTGAAGAATCGGATCGATGTCATCTGCAGGATCAGGCCGGACTTCATGAACGACCCCGAGCAGGAAGATGAGCATGAGAAAAACGGATATGAATCGCATCGGACTTCCGGATCATTGACGCCGCATCAGAATCTTGGGGCCATGCGGCCGGTCAGTCAAGCTTCTGCCTTTCTCGACGTCCCTTCGCGCCTTCGCGTCTTCGCGCTCATCAGCTAGAGGATCGAAGGCCCACTCCACGATCAGGCCAAGTCCGCATAACTCAGGCACTCACCGCCGATGGCGATCATGGCCTCGAGGTCGTCGGCCAGGCGGAGCTCGAAGTCGTCGGGGTGGATGCCGAGGCGAAGCGGCTTGCCGGAGGATCGGGCCCAGGCGCGATTCAGCGCGTTGAACGGTCGCACAACGGCGGCGCGGAACGCGGTGTCGGTCTCGAAGCCGGCCATCGGCAGGCGGAAGAAGCGATCGGCGCGCGCATCGAAGACGCCGCCGGTGGTCTCGTAGCGGTCGAAGGGCAGGCGCCTCAGCACGCGGCGCGGCACCGGACCCATCGCCCAGGCCGGGGGAACGTACAGCGACGGGATCGGCAGATCGTGTTCCTGAAACCAGCCGCGATTGCGCAGCATCAGGCGCAGGATTCCGAAGCGGCTCAAGGCCAGGTGCTCGCCCGCACGGCGCGAGATCAGCGCGCTGTGCAGCGCGTGTTTCACCCCGCGAATTCGGCGGACTTCGTGCGTCCAGCCGTGCCCGGCCAGTTCCGCACCGGCCGCGACCAGGTCGCGCAAGCCGCGTCGATCCTCGGCCGTCCATGCCCGGCCGGGCACGACCAGCAACGTGACCGGCGACAGGCCGGAGTCGATCAGGCGCTCGAAGATCCGCCGGACCCGGTCCAGCGTTTCCGGCATCACATCGTGGATGGAGACCAGCAGCTTCATGTCCGCACCGCCATCAACAGCCCTCAATCCAGCGGGCGTTGCAGCAGCTCGATCCAGTCGTCCAGGCTGGATCGATTCAGCGCCTGCGCCGCCTGCCGGCCCGCCTCGGCCCGGTCGCGCCGCTCCTCGCTCGGCTCCTCGGCAAGATCCTGAAGTACGCCCGCCAGGTCGTCGTCGAGCCCGAACACCACCAGGTGATCGGCCAGGCTCGGCCAGTTGACGATCCCGCAGGTCGATGTCACCACCGCCTGGCGACCGCGCGCCATCGCCTCGAGCGCGACGGTGCCGAAGGACTCGACCTCCGAGGGCAGCACCAGCGCATCGGCCGCGTCCATCTGCTCGAGCAGCTGCCGTCGCGTCAACCAACCGGTCGCGGTCAGGTTGGGCAGCTCGGCCGCGGCCCGGTCGACGTCGCGCCGAAGCGGGCCGTCGCCGGCCATCACGAACTCCAGCGACGGCAGGTCGCGGGCCGCATCGACCACCGTGTGCAGCCGCTTCTCGGCCGCCAGCCGGCCGGCGTAGAGCACGCGTCGGAAGGAATCGCCCAACGGTTCGTTCGGCGCATCGAGCACGGTCCGCGGCAGCAGCGTCCCGATCCGCCGCGTGCGCTTCGCGCCGAGGCGCGCGGCCAGTTCGGTCATTTCCGCGGAGTTGCCCAGCACAATATCGGCGTAGCGGAACAGCGTGCGGTCAGCGAAGCGGAACCAGCCGCGCGAGAAGTACTTCAGCAACGACTTGCCGTACAGGTCGGTGACACCGGCGTAGTGGGTATGGAAGCCGACCAGCAGCGGCAGGCGCTTGTCGTGCGCCCATTTCGCCGCCAGCAGGCCGTAGGGGCCCGGCGTTGCGACCACGACCACGGTCGGCTCGAACTCGCGGAGCGCCTTCCACAGCCGCCGCGGTGCCGGCACGTAGATGCGCTGCGTGGCGTCGCCCGGTAGCGGGAACGAGAAGCCCTTCTGGCCGCTCCGGCCCGGGCAGACGAAGCGCGTTTCGACACCCCGCTCGGACAATTGATCGATCAGGTCGGCGTAGTACGCGCCGACGCCGTTGCGCTCGGGCTCGGAATCCGAGACGAAGGCGACGCGCATCGCCGGACCGGCGCTCATGCCGCGGCTCCCGTCTCGCGCAGCACGCCGTCACGCGCCGCAGGGCCGAAGCGATAGCGTGCGTACACGGGCCCGAACTCGCCTCTCAGCGATTCCTCGTCCAGGCCGTAGTCGGCCAGCGCGTAGCGGTGACCGGAACTGAATCCGCGCGACGCGTGCGAGGCATCCTCCAGCGACGCGGCGAACTGGGGCGTCATCTCCAGGCCCAGCTGCTCGAACGCGGCGGTCACCGATTCGGCCAGGCGATCGCGCAAGGCATGGTTGTCGAGCAGCGCGACACGGCTCGGATGACGTTCGGCGACTTCGGCCTGGTGCAGATAGTAGAAGCGCAGCAGGTCGGTCAGCCGGTCGCGCAAGCCATCGGACACGTCGGCGAAGCCGACCGCACGCAGCCCCGGTTCCAGCGAACTCAACTGCGACGGCACCGTCTTGACCGGGTCGCGGGAGCAACCGAGCAGGACCGCGTCCGGGAAGGCCTCGAGCAGGGTCTCGAGGCTGCCGGTGAACGACGCGTTCTTCGACAGGAAGCGCGCATCGGGGCCGGCGGCATGCAGGTGGCGTCGCACGCAATTCCGGTAGTACCGCGCCCACGCCCGACGCGCCGCCTCCGGTTGTCGATCGAGTCGAGCGACCCGCCACAGCCACGGGGCGGCCGGGAAGACCGCGACCAGAATGAAGCATTGCATCACCGGCATCAGGGCCAGGAAGTCTTCTTCCGGCGCGTCGAGCGCGAAGGGATGGACCTCGTCCATATCGGCCAGCATGCGGCGGCCGACCCAGGCGCCGAGACGACCGAGGGGGCGTCCGATCGCGCGGTCGACGGACGCGGCACCGCGCAGCAGCTTGCGCGCGGTGACCGACAGGCCGAACAGGCATTCCCAGGTCCGGAACGTGGTGAACCGCTCGTCGGCCGACAGCACGTGGTGGAGGTGCGTGGTGCCCGAGCGCGGCGGCCCGACCACGAACACCGGCTGTCGGATCTCGACCCGGCGCCAACCGCGAAAGAACAGATCGTCGAGCAGGAAGCCGATCGCATGCAGCAGCTGGAGGCCGACGAACAGCGGCCACGCAATGACCACGAGCACAGCGCCCCACGCCCGCCGCCCTTCGGTGAACGGCGAAACCATGGCCGACCCCCAGAGGCGGATCGCCCGGGCCACGGCGGATGGAAACAGGTTCATGCAGTCAGCCAGTCGACCGGCGGGAACTGGCGGCGAGTATCGCACAGCGCCTTCGGGCTTTCGACGGAGCAGGCGCGTTCGCGCGGCTGGATCGGGGCGTTCGACGCGCCCCGGAGACCTTCATCGAAAATTCATCCGACCCACTCGCATTTCGTCATGTACAGGCGTATAGTAGGAAACGCTGCGCAGCACGGCAGTGGAAACGTTCGGCGGTACCCTTCGACAGAAAGATCCTCCAGACGACCCTCTCGACCTTGCACGACGCTTCAGAGCAGTTGGCAGCATTTAACCCATTTGTTTTATGAAAAAGGTAGTAGAAAAATGGTTACAGGAACCGTGAAGTGGTTCAACGACGCCAAGGGCTTCGGCTTTATCTCCCAGGACAACGGCGGCGCCGATGTGTTCGTGCATTTCAGCGCGATCCAGGGCTCCGGCTTCAAGTCGCTGGCTGAAGGTCAGAAGGTCGAATTCGAACTGCAGGATGGACCGAAGGGTCCGCAGGCCGCGAACGTCAACCCGGTCTGATTCCCGCTTCGAATGAAGCAAGGAAAACCCCCGCCCCGTGCGGGGGTTTTTCGTTTTCGGGGGGCTATCGAGCGATGATTCGAGCTCGACTGTGGGAGCGGGCATTGCCCGCGATCGAGTCCGGCGGGATATCGCTCGCAAGCTCGCTCCTACAGGAGTTGCCTGTGAGCCGCCGCAACAGCCTGATCCCTCCTCGACTGTGGGACTGATGCCCTTCCCCGCCTGTGGGAGTGAGCTTGCGAGCGAAAAGGCGATGAATGGGCTCGCGCGCACGCGCGCTTCCTCAGGAGTCTGCGGCCATCAGCCGCCCCGAGAGACCACCCTTTCCAGAAATGCCTCCAGGTCCCGCTTCAAGTCGGGGATCGCGCTCTCCAGTCGGTGACCCGCATCCAGCAGACGAATCGTGGCCTTGTGCTGCTCGGCGAACTTCAGGCCGTGCGCCCACGGAATGACATCGTCGCGCCAGCCGTGGACGACATGGAGGGCACCGGCGTTCGGCGTATACCGTTCGCGGGTCGTGGCACCGGGATGGCGATGCTCCAGGTACAGCGCCGGCGCCATCAGGAACAACCCCGCGACCTCGACGCGCTCGGCGGCCATCACCGACACGAAGCCGCCCATCGATGAGCCGACCAGCACGGTCGGGCGGTCGCTGCGCTCGATCCGGTCGACCAGGCGGTCGATTCGCGCGGCGGGGTCGTCGTTGACGTCACGGTCGTCGACCGCGTCCGTGGCCCAGCCGGCGGCTTCGGCAACCGGCCGCAGGGCGACGATCTTGTTCGCCTGCGGCCCGGAGTCCAGCCCGTGGCTGAAGATCACGCGGCCATGGGTGCTCGCTTGGCTCATCCAACGCTCCAGCCGAATGTCCGCTCGCCAATCCGTTCGCCGGTCGGATCGAAGGTCCGTTCGGCCATCCGTGTCCTCTCGCCCAGCACCAGCGCAGTGGACGAACGCGTGCCGTAACGTTCGCCGACGATGAACGGTGCCGACAGCAGCCGCTCGACATCCAGCCCGACGCCCGTATCGGGCAGTTCCTCGTCCTCGGCCGGCGACCGATCGTCGAGCAGTCCGAGCAGGGTCGCGATGGACGGCGCGGAACCCGACACGGCGTCTTCCAGCCGTCGAACCGCACGGATCGATTTCGGCCACGGCGTGTCCAGCGCGTGGTTCGATAGCGCATGCAGCCCGGCCGGCACCATCGACGGCGCGGTCCGGGTGCCGACCTGCCAGAGCGCATTTCGGTCACCGACCAGCAGATTGAAGGGACCGTAGTCCGCTCGTACCTCGTACGTCTTCTCGACAAACGCCTCGATCGATCGATCGAACCGGAGCGCGCTCACCGGCAACTCCCCGCGCGATCGTTCGCCGCTCGGCGCGCCGGGATCGCGCACGTTGGTCAGCGCGGCGAAGCGACCGTCGCGGCGCACCGCCAGCCAGGTGCCGCCGGCCTGCTCGTCGCGCCCGGCCAGGAGTCGCTCCGGCCCGTTCCACCAGTGCAGCGCACGGGTCGGCCGGGCGTGGAACTCGTCGCGATTGGCGGCCAGCACCAGCGGACGATCCTTCCCGGGACGCCAGTCGAACGCGATCAGGCACATGGCACTTCGGATTCCCGGTGGAGTCCAAGGCGTGCAGGGACGAGCTCAGGGACTATGATGGAGAGGCTCAGCATCTGACTCATGATCACGATTGTTGCACGGGAGATCGAAGGATGACGACGGACCGTTCGAGCGACCGCAGACCGCCACGCGAACGCGACTGGTTCGGCCCCTTGCTGCTGGCCATCGGGCTCGTGCTGGCCAGCCTGTTCCTGGCCGATGCGGTGCGCGACTTCGCGGTCCGCGACCGGTTCGTCGAGGTCAAGGGCCTGTCCGAGCGGGACGTCCGCGCCGACCTGGCGATCTGGCCGATCACCTATTCGCTGTCCGCCGAATCGCTGGAGGCCTTGCGCGCCGCCATGGACCGGACCGACGAAGCCGTGGTCGCCTACCTCAAGCTCAACGGATTCAACGACGAAGAGATCCGCCGCAATCCGCCGCAGGTTACGGACCGCTGGCTGAACGCCTATGACAACCAGCGGCCGGCCGAGCGCTACTCGGCGCAGCGCACGCTGACCTTGCGCACGACCCGCGTCGACGCGACCCGGCAGGCAATGGACCAGGCCGCCGACCTGATCAGTCAAGGCGTGCCTCTGATGCCCGACTGGGGCAACGCGTCTCAGTTCCTGTTCACGGCCCTGGACGACATCAAGCCGGAGATGATCGCCGAGGCGACCGCCGACGCACGGCGGGCGGCCGATCAGTTCGCCGAGGACTCCGGCAGTCGCGTCGGCGCGATCCGCGCAGCGCGCCAGGGCTATTTCACGATCACCGAGCGCGACCCGACCTCGCCGGAAGACAAGCTGGTCCGGGTCGTGACGACGATCGAGTACTTTCTCGACGGCTGAACGGATCGACGACCAACCGGTCCCACCGCGGACCGAGACGAACCACGTCCCGACTGCACGAGCCGTGCACGCCGGTACCGGATGATGGAGCCATGCGGGAATCGCCATTGCCAACGCAGACGCCTACGCCATCGACCCGTCGCTCGGTTCGTCGGCTCGTTGCCGGCTGCGCGTTGCTGGCCGGCCTGATCCTGTTCGCCGGCGCGACCGCGCAGGAGGGCGCTCGGAACGATGGTCGAGAAGACACGTCCGGCGTGCTCCTGCTGACTGTCGCCGACGCGATCGGCCCGGCGACCCGCGACTTCATCGTCCGCGGCATCGAGCGCGGCGAGGACGAACGCGCGACGCTGGTCGTGCTCAAGCTCGACACGCCCGGCGGTCTCGATGCATCGATGCGCGACATCATCTCGAAGATCCTCAATGCCGAGGTGCCGGTCGCGACCTGGGTCGCACCCGACGGGGCCCGCGCGGCCAGCGCCGGCACCTACATCCTTCTGGCCAGTCCGGTGGCCGCGATGGCGCCGGCCACTCATCTCGGCGCGGCAACGCCGGTACCGATCGGCGGCACAGCGCCGACCCCGTCCGGCGACCCGGACGCGGAGGCCGACGGAGCGATCGACGACCGGACCGATACTCCGACCGACACACAAACCGATACTCCGACCGACGACGGGGACGACACCACGACCGATGCAAGATCCTCGGCCGAAGCGTCACCGAGCGATGCCTCCAGCGCAAAGTCGCTCAACGATGCCATCGCCTACATCCGCGGCCTGGCCGAGCGCCACGACCGCAACGCCGACTGGGCCGAGGCCGCGGTGCGCGACGCCGCCACGCTGACCGCGCCGCAAGCGCTGAACGAGAACGTCATCGACGTGATCGCGGAGAACATCGACGAGCTGCTGACGGCCATCGACGGCCGAGAGGTGAAGCTGCACGACCGCAACGTGGTCCTGCAGACCCAGGGACGTCCGGTCATCGAGATCGAGCCCGACTGGCGCTTCGAGCTGCTGTCGATCCTGACCAACCCGACGCTGGCCTACATCCTGCTGCTGGTCGGCGTCTACGGACTGCTGCTTGAAGGCTACAACCCGGGCGCGCTGGTCCCGGGCATCGTCGGTGGCATCAGCCTGCTGCTGGCGCTCTACGCGTTCCAGATCCTGCCGGTCAACTACGCTGGACTCGCGCTGATGGCGCTCGGCCTGGCGCTGATCGCCGTCGAGCTGTTCGTGCCCTCCTTCGGCATCCTCGGAATCGGCGGCCTGATCGCGGTGGTGTTCGGGTCCGTGATCCTGTTCGACGAGGGGGTGCCGGGCTTCGAGGTCAACGACGGGCTGATCGCGGGAATGGCCGTATCCGGAGCCGTCCTGTTCGGGATGATCGTCTGGATGGCCCGGCGCGCGCTGCAACGGCCACGCATGACCGGACGTGCATCGTTGATTGACCACACCGCCGAGGCCATTTCCGATTTCGAAGAAGGCCGCGGGCGCGTGCACGTCCAGGGCGAGGACTGGTTCGCCCGTTCGACCGACGCCATCCGGAAGGGTCAGCAGGTGCGCATCGTCGCCATGCACGACGAGGGCTTCGTGCTCGACGTCGTCGCAGTCGCTCCATCAGCGAACGCCGAATCGACCGGATCCTGAAATCAGCCATTCGGGCCCGCAGCGGCCCGACCAGGAGAACTCCATGAATATCGATGTACTGAGCTTCGCCGGCGTGATCGGCTTCCTGCTGATCCTGCTGTTGTTCAACACCATCAAGATCCTGCGCGAGTACGAGCGCGGCGTGATCTTCACCCTCGGCCGCTTCGACAAGGTCAAGGGTCCCGGCATCATCCTGGTCATCCCGATCGTCCAGCAGATGGTGCGCGTCGACCTGCGTACGGTGGTCATGGACGTGCCGACCCAGGACGTGATTTCCTTCGACAACGTGTCGGTCAAGGTGAATGCGGTCGTCTACTACCGCGTCGTCGATCCGGAAAAGGCCATCATCAATGTCGAACGCTTCATGGACGCCACCAGCCAGCTGGCCCAGACCACGCTTCGATCCGTGCTCGGCAAGCACGAACTCGACGAGATGCTCGCCGAACGCGACAAGCTCAACGAAGACATCCAGGTCATCCTCGACCGCCAGACCGACGGCTGGGGCGTCAAGGTCACCAATGTCGAGATCAAGCACATCGACCTCGACGAATCGATGATCCGCGCGATCGCCAAGCAGGCCGAGGCCGAGCGGCAGCGCCGGGCCAAGGTCATCCACGCCGAGGGCGAGCAGCAGGCCGCCCAGAAGCTCGTCGAAGCCGCCCAGAAGCTGGCCGAAAGCCCCAACGCCATCCAGCTTCGCTACCTGCAGACCCTGGGTGACGTCGCCGGGGAGAAGAATTCCACCATCGTCTTCCCGGTGCCGATCGATACGCTGAAAAGCCTCCTTGGCAAGTAGGCGATAGATCCAGGGGTCAGGGACTAGGGGGCAGGGACTAGTCGAGGCACCAGGGGTGGAGGGCAGGATGCACTAGCCCCTGCCCCCTTGCCCCTCATCCCTTCCTTCAAAGATACGTCTCCAGGAACAGCACCACCGCTTCGGCGTACAGGTCACGATTTTCCTTCTTGCGATACCCGTGGCCTTCGTTCAGGGCATTCATGTACCAGACCGGGCTGCCCTGCTCGCGCAGCGCGGCAACGATCTGCTCGGCTTCGGTGACGGGCACGCGGGGATCGTTCTGGCCCTGGACGACGAACATCGGCACGTCGATCTTGTCGACGTTGTTCAGCGGGCTGATGGCTTCGAGGTGGGCGCGCATTTCAGGATCGCGCTCGTCGCCGTATTCCACCCGTCGGAGATCACGACGATAGTCCTGGGTGTTTTCCAGGAAGGTCACGAAGTTGGAGATGCCGACGACGTCGACGGCAGCCTTCAGTCGGTCGCTGTAGTGCACCGCCGAGGCCAGCACCATGTAGCCGCCATAGCTGCCGCCGTAGACCGCGACGCGGTTCTCGTCGAGGTCAGGCTGCTCGGCGATCCAGTCCAGCAGCGCGCCGATGTCGCGCACCGAGTCCTCGCGCTTGAAGCCGTTGTCGAGCTGCAGGTAGCTCTTTCCGTAGCCGGACGAGCCGCGCACGTTCGGCACGACGACCGCTGCGCCGACGCGGTCGATCCACAGCTGGTAGGTCGAGCTGAAGGTCGGACGGGCCTGGCCTTCCGGACCGCCGTGGATCGAGATGATGACCGGGTGTGGACCCTCGCCTTTGGGCCGATACACGAAGGCCGGAATCCGACGCGATTCGCCGTCCACCTCGTCGAAGGTCGGGTAGTCGATCAATTCGGGCATCGCGAAACCGTCGGGGTCGAGCCCGCCGACTTCGCTGGCGGTCCAGCGCGTGCGCTCACCGCTCTGCCAGTCGAACACGTAGACGTCGCTCGGCGAACGGGCGTTGTTGACCACCATCGCCACTTGGGAATCGTCCGGGCTGAATGCGCCGCCACCGACCACGCCCTCGGGCACGGACTCGATGCGCGAGTAGTCGCCCGTGGCCGGGTCGAAGCGGTACACGCGGCTGATGCCGCCTTCGTTGGTCACGAACACGCCGGCGTTGCGGGCGTGATTCAGGACGACACCGGCTACCGACCACGGGATGTCCGCAGTCAGCACGGTGGTCTCGCCGGAGGCCAGGTCCAGCCGGGCCAGCTGGGCGAACTCGCTGCCGGCATCGGTGGACAGGAACACCGAGCCGCCGTCGGCCGAGAAGCCGGAGGGCAGGTTGCGCGACATCGCCTCGCCGCCGCCCGCGATCCGCTCTAGCTCGCCGGATTCCAGGTCGAGCACGTGGATGCGCGAGTCGTTGGCGCTGATGTACTGGATGATCAGCAGCTTCGAGTTGTCGGGCGCGAAATCCACCGGCCCCCACCAGCTACCGTCTGGCGATTCCAGCACCATCTGCGGTTCCGGAGTCGCCCCATCGCCGGATTCGAAATCCATCAGCCAGACGTCGTTCGAGCGGCCGTTGCGGCGCGTCGACTGGAACGCCAGGTAACGGCCGTCGTCGGACCACTGCAGCCCGCCGTTGCGCGACTCGCCGTCGCTGATCATTCGGTGCGTCGCGGTGGCCGGATCGAACAGGAAGATCTGGGCGAACTCGCTACCGCCCTCGTCCATCGTGAAGGCCATCTGGTCCGAGCCGGGGCGTCGCGCAACCTGGCCGACCGGCTCGTCGAACCAGGTCAGCTGGCGGCGCATACCCAGCGGCTGGTCGACCCGGTGCAGCTGGCTGACCTCGCCGAAGCGGGTCTCGATGTAGATGGATTCGCCGTCGGCGCTCCAGCCGGCCACGCTGGCCGAGCGCACGTTCTGGTACCGGGTCAGCGCCTCGCCGATCTCGGCCGGAATCTCCGGCACGTCTTCGAGGACAACGTTGCCCGAGTTGGCGGTGCGGCGGTCGACTTCGGCGTACGCCAGCGGCGCAAGGGCCAGTGACGCGAGGACCAGTGCAGCGAGAACCGTCGATGCGAAACGGAAGGAAATCGCCATCGTGAAGAGCTCCGAAACGTGATGAGACGCTAGAGACTACCGGCTCTGCGTCATGGCCGCACGGCTTTCGGATCTGCCACTCCACGGAAGCCGATCCACCGCCGCCCGGGGACCCGCTCCAGCACCTCGCGCCGCGTTTCACTGCCCGGCGCCGTTCACTGGCGGAACGCTCGCCCACCCGAGCGGGGGCGCGCGACTCCACAGAGATTCTCCAGCCTTTCCGAAGGACGTCCCGCGGGTTCGATGGTCTGATCGAATCTCGAACGACCCCGATCGCGACCACCCTGCGGGACCTCCGCTCGGCCTCCAGCAGCGAGGCGTCCGTACTCGGAGCGAGGTGGCGCGGACACGCCCTGATCCGATCACCGAGGAGAAACCGCCATGACTCGCCCACCGTGTCCGAGTTCCTGATGCAAAGATCTCGGCAAGGCACCACGGCCGGTTTGCCGGTTACCGGCAACACTTCATGCGCGATCGTCAGCGGAGCAGCCCGACTGCGTGTGATGGCCGTTTCTGTCCTGATGATCTTCGCAACCCTCACTGGAACCGGCTGCGCGACTTCGATCCCCGATGCCGATCTGCTGGTCGAAAACGTACACATCATCGACGTGGTGACCGGCGACGTGCTCGAAGACCGGACCATCGCGGTCAAGAACGGAACCATCGTCCACATCGGGCCCGCGTCTCGACTCGGGAAAACGCGCTCGTCCCGGAACCTGACCCGCATCGATGCCGATGGGGCGTTCGCGATCCCCGGGTTATGGGACGCGCACCTTCACGTCATCCAGGAAGATACGGAATACGCGCTCGACGTCATCGCGCCCAGGGCGCTTTCCTACGGCATCACCTATGCACGGGATCTCGGCTCGAGCCTGGACGCCAGAGCGTCGGTTCTCACGGCGCTTGACCGGAACCCCGCGGGCGGACCGCAGGTGATCGCCTCCGGACCCAGCGCCTGGGCCATCGACCTGCCTTATGGCGACAAGAGGCGCCAGGCCCTGGTGCAGTCGGCCGAAGAAATCCGGCAACTGGTCGAGGACCTTGATGAGGCGGGGGTCGACGTCATCAAGGTCTATTCGGGATTCTCGCCGGACATGCTTCGCCTGCTGGGTTCTGTCGCAGCGGACGCCGGGCTGACGCTGACCGGTCATGCCCAGCGGGGCGTGGCGTTGGCCGAGGCGGCGGCGGCCGGGCTGAATCCGATCGAACATGCCGACTTCACGACGTTCCAGGATTGCGTTTCCGATGCACGAACGTACTTCGATCGAGTCATCAACGCCCGATTCCGTGGCAGCGGCGAATCCGTTCTCGACATCCACATCGAGTTCGACGGAAGCATCGACGAGCAGCGCTGCACGCAGGCCTTGCGGCGTGCGGCCGACCAGGGGCTGGTCGTGACGCCCACGCTCGGGGCCACGTACATGACGCCTTCGTACTTCCGTCAACTGAACGACGCGGATCTTCATGAATCGCAGCGCGCGTCCTGCGACCTCTTCCGTGCCCAGTTCGAGTCCGCAGCGGCCGCGAAGGTGCAAAGGTTCTTCGACGTCGGCGCACGAATGGTCGCCCGACTCCGCGAAAACGGCATTCCGATCCTGGCCGGCTCGGATGCGCCGATCTTCTGCAACACGCCGGGGTTGAGCCTTCTGTGGGAGCTCCAGATGCTCGTCGACGCCGGGCTGAGCCCTCTTCAGGCGCTACAGTCTGCGACGACAACGCCGGCAGACGTGTTCGGAACGGCGAACCGGACCGGACGCATTCAAGCGGGCATGGACGCCGACATCGTGCTGCTCGAAGCCAATCCGCTGAGCGATATCAGGAACATCGAATCGATCAAGGCGGTTCTGACCCAGGGTGTGTGGCTGGATCGGCGTCGGCTCGGGCAGATGCGGTCGTCGGCAAAGGGAACGCATCGATGACGCATCGACGTCCTCCGAGCCTCCCCATCGCACAGCAACGATCCCGGCGAGAACGCCGCGCCGGCCGCACCGCCCTCGAGCGGGCCGGCTGGCTCCGAGTCGGCGTGCTTGCGCTGGTCGTTCTGCTCCGCTCCGGTCCCGGCGTCGCCGCGCCGATCACCGGTGCAGACCGGGACACGCGCCTCACGATCTATTCCGAGGTGCTCGGAGAGCCGCGGGAACTCCGGATCCGGCTGCCGGCGGCCTACCACCATCGGCTGGAGAAACGATATCCGGTGTTCTACGTTTCCGATGCCGACTGGAATTCCCCCCTGGTCGCGGAAACACTGGAGTTCCTGGCCCACTGGGGTCGAATTCCGCCGTTCATCGTCGTAGGGATGATGAACGTCAGCCGCAATCGCGATTTCCTGCCGCGGCAGGACCCCGCCTTCCCGTCCAGCGGCAGCGGGGATCGCTATCTTCGGCACCTCGACCAGGAACTTGTTGCCTGGATCGACGATCGATTCCGCACCTCGGAGGAGCGCGTGCTGTTCGGCCATTCCTTCGGTGGTGTGCTGGTGATCCATCAATGGCTCGAAGCACCGTCGACCTTCAATGCCTACATCTCGATCGGTGCGAGTCTCTGGGTGGCCGACCAGGCGCTCCTGGAGCGCGCCGAACAGGCGCTGAGCGAAGGCGTTTCCGGTGAGAGCTGGCTCTACCTGAGCGTCGGCGAAGGCGATGGCGGCCAGACCGTGCCCGCGGGCGTGCGTTTCGCCGAACTGCTCGAAGCGCACGCCCCGCCGACGCTGGAGTGGTCGCACACGGTGATGCCGGAAGAGACCCATTTCAGCAATGTCCCGATCAGCCTCCATCACGCACTCACGGCACTGTTTCCGACCTGGGCCGACGATCGATCGCTGTACGAGTCGGGTGCGACCGGCGGCGCCGACGCGGTCGTCGACTGGTTTTCGGAGCGGCGCTCCCGACTCGGCTGGCGATTCGCTCCCCAGGCGCTCGAGCTCGGGCTCGCGGCGCTGCGCCTGGCGCTCGAAGGGCACGAGGAGGCTGGCCTGGCCGCGCTCGACGAGCTCGCCGACGCCTTGCCGTCGGACCCGACGGTCGCCCAGCTTCGAGGGCAAGCACTGGCCGGCCTGGGTCGAAAGGAAGCCGCGCTTGCCGCGTTCGATCGCGCACTCCGCCTGGCGCGCCGGGACGGCGTTCATCCGGATCGACTACAGCGCCTCGAAAATTATCGGGCGTCGATCGATGGTCGCCCTTGAGCCTACTCGAGCGCTCTTGCACGCTTTGGAATGCCGTCGATCGGTCATGGCCGTGCTCCTGCCGATCCCTCCCGGACTCCGCGGCTCACCCTGCGCTCGCCATCGAATCACTGCGGCCGGAGCATGCCGGAATCGCCGCCATTTTCCATCGCGAAGGGTCGCGCTGCGAACGCGCCGAGAGAAGCCCTCTGTTCAATGATCCGGTCGTGGATATCGGCCATCAACTGCTCGAAATCGGCTTCGCCTCGGAGCGCGCTCCAGCGTTCATCGCTGCGGAGCTGCCAGTGCCGTAGCCAGCCTCGAGACACGGCGCGTCGCAGACCGGCAACGGCGAGCGCGCGTTCACCGAGCAGCGCATGACCCAGGGCCTTGAGATGCATCAGGTCCGGCAGCTCGCCGTAGCCCTGCCGGTCCATCGCCGCAAGAATCTCGAGCGTATCGCCGGCGAAGCGGCGCCCGTCGTCTTCCCGCTCCAGAGCGAACAGGCTATGGGCATGGAACAGCAACCCGTCCAGCTCGTCGATCACGGACTGATAATCGATCGTCCCGAGCGGTTCGCGCTCGATCAAGTCGAAGAACTCGACCGCAAGCCGATGCTCGCCGACCAGGCTGAACTGACGTCCGACGTTGAGCACTGCACCCCGTGGCCAGCGAGCCGGATCGCCGTAGGTCGAGTTGGATTCCTGCCGCAGCCGCGCCGCAAGCCGAGAAAGCGCCGCATCATCCCCTCGCGATCGGTGCAGCCCCCAACGGAGGCTCAGCGTTCCCGAGCCGATCAGTCGGTCGCTTTCGGCAAGCAGAATCTGATGCTCGACATCGTCCAGCAGACCCAGATTGAGATAGGCATTCGCGGCGGCGTAGTTGAACGAGGGCTCCGTTGAATCCGGGTCGAGGCCCAGGGCAACGCGGGCGGCCCGATCGTACTGCCCGAACAGATCCAGGATCCCTGCAATCGACGTACCCAGGTAGGCGGGCGGGTCCGGGTGGAACGCTCGGAACGCGTCGATCGTTCTGATCGCTTCATCCGGCTCGCCACGAAAGGCGGAGAAGATCGCGAGGTTGTTGTGCAGGACGGGATTCATCGGATCGAAGCCGAGCGCACGTTCAAGCCGAGCCTGCGCAGCCCGGAAGTCTCCCTTGATGTAGTTCACGACCGCCAGCCAACCGTGGGCCCGCGCGAAACTCGGGTTGAGTTCCACCGCCTTGCGGAGCGATGACTCCGAGGCCTCCAGATCGAGCCGGAAGCAATCCGGAGGACACGGCCAGTCCGGGTCGCGCATCATCAGCAGTCCACGCGCAGCGTGCGCTTCGGCCAGCTGCGGATCGAGCTCCAGCGCGCGATCGATGGCTGCCGACGCCAGGGCCATGACGTCACGCCACGGACGTTGCGCACCCGGCATCAGGTAGAGCATGGCCAGATCGGCATGCGCTGCCGCGAACGTCGGATCCTCGGCAATGGCCTGCTGCATCAGGTCGATCGCAGCCGTCCTGAACGAAGCGTTCCGGTCGAGCAGGTGCTCGTGGGCAAGCAGGTAGTACTGACAGGCTTGCCGACTGCGCGCACCGCGGCAGCCGGTATGCAGCTGCGAGCCTGCGGAAAGCCCGAAGTGGTCGGCCAAACGGAGCAGGATTTGCTCGAGGACCGAACCCGAATTGCCCAGCGGGCCGCCCACGGTGGAGCGCCAGATCGTGCCGCCGGAGGCGTCGAGAAGAGTCAGCCGGACCTCGCCCGGGGTCGGCTCCTGCTCGACGACGCCGAGCAGGAGAAAATCCGCTCCCAGCGTCTCGGCCGCTCGGACCGGGTCGGCGCCTGATCGCTCGACCACCGCGGCCGAGTCGTGCGCGATGACCCGCAGCTCGCGCTCGGAGGCCAATCGTTCGGTGATGGCACGAGCAAGATTGGCCCCGGAAACCAGACCGGGCGCGCGCTCCCCGTCGATGTCGAACGGCAGGACGGCGAGCGTCGGCGGCCGCGCGGCCTCGACGCCAGCCGGTTCCGGATCCGATTCCGATTCCGACTCCGACCCCGGTTCCAGGAGCAGCACGCCCGCCACGATGGCCACGATGGCCAGGCTCACGAAACCGATCGCGGTGGCGCTGCGCGCGAACCACCGGCCCCTCGTGTCCGACGGAGCCGAGGCCGGCTCGCCGGGATCGACTCGATCCCGGGAGTCGATCCGTTCGACATCGGCGACCAGTCGATAGCCTCGTTTCGGCACCGTCTCGATGTACCCGGACTCCCGACTGCTGTCGCCGAACACCTTGCGCAATTGGGAAACACAGCGATAGACGGGGTTGTCACCCATCGGCCGGCCTTTCCAGACCACGTCGATCAACTGGTCGGCCGATACGACCTCACCGGGCCGGCTTGCCAGGAAGCAGAGCACTTCCATGGTCTTGGGTTCCAGCGAGACCGGACCGTTGTCCCCGGAGACTCGCCCGAGCGAGGGGTCGATTCGGAACTCGCCCACGATGAACGGCCGGGTCTCGATCTGCGGGGTGTCGGTCATGGTCGAGGTTGCATTCCGGTGGAAGCCGTTCTCCGAGGCCCATCGCTGCGCGATCCGGTCCGGGCCCGGAGTCGCTGGACCGAGCCAGTGTAGCCAGTTTTTCGAGGAAACCGAGCCCCGATAAGGATCTACAGGAATTCTCCAGCTTTTCCGAAGAGAAACGGAAAGTGTTTGCCCGGGAGGCCTTCTACCGTTTCCCACGTCGACTCACCGATCGACGGCACGGTGAGTTGGCGGGGTTGTGATTGCTACGACCACCGGGGCCGGCAGCGCGTCTCCATTCTCTGGCGCTGCCGGCCTCGCCCCGTTGCGGGACGACCTCTCTCCGGGCCGTTTCTGCTGTCGATCGGGCCGGCCCCGTCCCGATGCACAAGCCCCAGGCCCTTACAAGAACGCATGCGATAAAGGGAGTACCCAGCATGAAAAGAAACCCTCTGTATCACTCGGTCCAACTCGGCCTCCGTACCGCTTTCGCCACCGGACTGGTCCTGACAACGGCGCCGTCCTTCGCCCAGCAGGACGAAGAGAACGTTGCGGATCTCGACCGCGTCCAGGTCACGGGTTCGCGCATCAGTCGCGCCGATATCGAAGGCGCTCTGCCGGTCACCGTCATCGACCGCGAGCAGATCGAGTTCTCCGGCAAGACATCGGTTGCGGATCTGCTCCGCGATCTTCCCTTCAACAGTGCCGGATCGTTCCGGCCGCGGTCCGGTTCCAGCGCCCAGTCGTTCGCCGGCATCAGCCTGCGTGGCCTCGGTGAAGGCCGGACCCTGGTTCTGGTCGACGGCAAGCGCGCCCCGGTCGCGCCCAACGTCGGTTCGGCCCAGGACCTGAACTCCATCCCGCTGGCGGCTGTCGAGCGGATCGAAGTCCTGTCCGACGGAGCCTCCGCCATCTACGGTTCCGACGCGATCGCCGGTGTCATCAATGTCATCACCCGAAAAGACTTCACCGGCGTCGAACTGACCGTCGGAACGTCGGATCCGGAGCGCGCGGGAGGTGACCGGGACGAGGCCTCTGCCCTGTTCGGAATTGCCGGCGACCGCGGCCAGATCATGGTCGGCGTGTCCTACGACGAACGTGACATCATCTTCGATGGCGACCGTCCCTGGTCGCGCGGCGGCGCCTCGACCTTCTCGAACAACTTTCTGCTGACCGACAACATCGGTTCCCTGGTGAGCTTCGCCGGCCTGAACTCGCGCGGCGGTCCGGCCAACGAGGCGGGCTGCCAGGGTCCGGGATTCACGATCTCACCGTCCGGCTTCTGCTTCTACGACTTCACCCTGCAGTCGGCATCCGAGGCCGCCACGCGCCAGGAGTCGGTGTTCACACGCTCGCGCTACGAGCTGAACACCGACTGGACCCTGTTCATGAACGCGCAGGTCAATCGGACGACGTCGTTCGGTCGCTATGCACCGGTGCCGTCCTCACCTTGGCTGGTCGGGGGCTTCGGCGCGATCACGCTGCAACCCGGCGACCCCAACCATCCGGCAACGCCGCCGAGCGCGGGCGGACTGAACCCGTTGTTCGAGGACTACCAGTCCGTGGCAGACGACATCATCGCGCTGCGCCATCGCTTCGCAGCCAACGGCCCCCGCGACACCACCACGGACGCGCAGCTCTACGACGTCGACCTGGGAGTGCGAGGCCGCCTCGGTGATTTCGACGTCGAGTTCGGCGCTCGCCGCACCGAGTCGCAGTACACGGAAATCGGCCGCAACTACATCGTGTCGGCCCTGGCCCAGCCTCAGATCGACAGCGGCGCATACAACATCTACGACCCGTTCAATGTCCCGCAGGAAGTCCTGCAGTCGTTCACGTCGACGATCGGTCGCGATGCGAACTTCCTGTCCAAGGAGTTCTACGCCAACGCATCGGTCGACATTTTCGAGCTTCCGGCCGGAACGGTCGGCGTCGCGTTCGGCGCCGAGTATCGCGAGGAGGATTACAAGGACATCTACGACGACCTCCAGGCCAACGGAAACATCACCGGCTCGGCAGGCAATTCGGCCTTCGGCGGTCGCGACCTTACCGGCGTCTACGGCGAAGTCCTCGTCCCGGTGCTCGAAAACCTGGAGCTGACCGGTGCCCTTCGCTACGACGACTACAGCGACTTCGGCGACGCCGTTTCGCCGAAGATCGCGATTCGCTTCCAGCCCCTGGAGGAGCTGACGCTGCGCGCGTCCTGGGGGGAGGGATTCCGCGCTCCGCCGCTGGACATTCTCTCCGCGCGACCGTCGTTTTCTGCGGATTCCGTCCTCGACGACCCGACCTGCATCGCGTTCGGACAGAATCCCGGATGTGAAACGCAGATCACGGCGTTCGTGATCGCCAATCCCAACCTGGGCGCGGAAGAATCCCAGCAGCTCAATGTCGGCCTGGCCTTCGAGCCCCTGGACTGGCTTTCGGGGTCCGTCGACTGGTATCGAATCGAGGTCACGGACCGGATCGCCGCGATCGACGCACAGCAGATCATCAATTGCCTGAACGGCACGACGCAGAACTGCCCACCCGGACTGATCAATCTCGATCCGACGCTCACTCCACCGACGGAGACGGCGAACCTCGGCCTGGGCGTGGCCCGGAACCCGAACGACGGTTCGATCGTCTACCTGCAGCGAGGCTTCGCTTCGCTGGGGACGCTCGATCTCGAGGGCTTCGACGTCAACCTGCGCGGCAACTGGAACTTCGGAGATGCAGGAACGCTCCGCGTCGATGCCCAGGGAACGTACTCGGCGGTCTACGA
The DNA here is from genome assembly GCA_965227925.1 of Wenzhouxiangellaceae bacterium. Classification (GTDB taxonomy): domain Bacteria; phylum Pseudomonadota; class Gammaproteobacteria; order Xanthomonadales; family Wenzhouxiangellaceae. The sequence goes on along the minus strand of CBDDGP010000004.1, from coordinate 1,319,116 downwards.
GATCGATGGTGGCGAGAACCTTGCAGGCGGCCAGGCGCTGCCGCGCTGGCGGGCGGGCTTGAACACCGAGTACCGGATCGGCGACTTCGCGTTCGCCTGGGTCATGAACTACATCGATGACCAGGACGAAGCGCTGGACCCGAGTCGGGACGGTCTGCCGAGCTGGACCACGCACGACCTCCAGGCCAACTGGTACACGCCGTGGAACGGTCAGCTTACCGTGGGCGTGGACAACATCGCCGACAAGGACCCCGTGCTGGATGCGGGCGAACTGCGTGACTTCAACTACAGCCTGTACGACCAGTACGGTCGCATTCCGTACATCCGCTACAAGCAGAACTTCTGAAGTCGTTCTCCTGCGCCGCCACGAGCGCGCGCAGGATCGTCCAGGAAGCGAAACGGCCCGGCCTTCCGGGCCGTTTTCGTGATCGGAAACTGCACCGCAAGAGGACCGGCCGAAGGGGCCGAAGCTCGATCAGGCCCGCGGGTCGACGACCCGCGCGCCGGTGGACTCCCGCGAAAACAGGGCGGCGAAGGTGCTGCCGGTCTCGGCCAGCGGGTAAACGCGAGCCGGGGACGCGTCGATCTTCCTCTCCGCGGCCCACTGCACCAGGGTTTTCAGCACCGGCGGCACCACCGACGGGTCGGCCATCACCGAGCCGCCCCAGTTCACGCCGTGGATACTGCAACGCTTGAGCAGCGGGAGATTGAGCGGGATCTTCGCGATCCCGGTCACGAACCCGACCACCAGGTAGCGGCCGCCGGGCGCCAGCAGACGGAGCGCGGGTTCGGCGCTGTCGCCGCCGACCGGGTCGTAGACGACGTCGACACCGCGACCGTCGGTCAGCGCCTTGACCTCGTCGCGCCAGTCGGTCGCGGTGTAATCGACGACCTCGTCGGCGCCGTGCTGGCGGCAGTGCGCGCGCTTCGACTCGGTCGACGCGGCCGCCACGACCCGGGCACCGAGCGCTTTCGCGCACTCGATCGCGGTCGTCCCGGTGCTGCCGGCGGCGCCGAGGACCAGCACCGTTTCACCGGGCTGGACGTTTCCGATCTCGCGCAGGCCGTACAGACCGGTCGCCCAGGACACGAAGAAGTTGGCAGCGGCGTGCGGGTCGACCTGCTGAGGCAGCGGCACGCACGAGGTGGCGGGCAGCACCATCCGTTCGGCGAGCGCGCCGTGCAGCGCGAACGCGGCTACCGGCTGGCCCGGCTCCAGGTGCGTCACGCCGTCGCCGACGGACTCGACGATGCCGGCCAGCGACGAGCCCGGGACGAAGGGCAGTTCCGGCCGAATCTGGTAATCCCCACGCACCAGCAGGCCGTCGAAGTAGCCGATGCCGACGCCGGCCACCGTTAATCGCACCTGTCCCCGCCCGGGCGGCGGCGCATCGTCAATCTCGTGGACTTCGACCCGCGACGGGTCGGCGAATTCGTGGACCTGAATGGCGCGCATACGACGTTCCTCGATAAGCGGCCGATCAGTATGCCAAGCCGAAGCGCGCCGGCGGCGTCGATCGGGCCGCGTCGGTCAGGCCGAGCCGTTCAAAACAGGTCGTTCAAACTAGGTCGTTCAATTCGAATCGTTCAATGTACGTCGTTCAAGGCATGTATCGCAGCACCAGCAGCAGGCTGAGCGCCGATGCCAGCAGCCACAGCACCAGGCCGTGGGCGAACGGTCGCCAGCCGACCCGGGCCAACAGCTCGCGCGACAGCCCCGCCCCGACCAGGAACAGGACCAGCACCAGCCCCTGCCGGGCGGCCAGGTTCAGCGCATCGAACAGCGGCTCGGCAGCACTCAGGAAAGAGCGCGCCGCGGCCGCAAGCACGAACAGGCCGATGAACAGCGGCGGCTTGAAGCCGGCCAGTCTCGATCGGCCGTCCGCGCGCGAAACGAGCAGCGCGAAGCCGAACACCAGCGGCAGGATCCAGAGCGCTCGCGCCAGCTTGAGCACCGTCGCCTCGGCCAGCGCCTGCGGCCCGTAGGCCGATGCCGCCCCGACCACCGAACTGGTGTCGTGGATGGCCACGGCAGACCACAGCGCGAACTGCGACTGACTCAGGTCGAGCAGACGGCCGGTCCATGGAAACAGGTACAGCGCGACGGCATTGAGCACGAACACGCAGGCCATCGCGGTCGAGATGGACTCCGACTTCGCCCGCAGCACCGGCGCGACCGCAGCAATCGCCGTGCCGCCGCAGATCGCCGTGCCGGCCGCCACCAGGCGACCGGTGCCTGGTTCCACCCCGAACGCACGGGCCAGCGCGAGCCCCGTTCCGAGGACCAGGATCACCCAGAGGCCCATCAGCCAGAGCCCGGTCGCGCCCGTCTCCAGGACCGCAGGCAGCGACAGGCCGAAGCCGAGCCCGACCACGCACACTTTCAGAAGCTGACCGGCAAGTTTCCCGGTGCGCTCCGCGTAGGGGTTGCCGATCAGCAGGCCGAACACGGCGCCTGCCGCGAGTCCGATCGGCGCCGTGAGCCACGGCAGCAGCATCGCGGCGGCGGCGACGAGAAACAGCACGCGGAGAGCAGTCGGATTCATTGCAGGGATCGGTGCGAGGACGCCCGGGATTGTAGCGGGCCAGGAGCCGGACACCGGGACCGCCTTGATCCATGCTTGGTAGTCTCGACTCAACTCGTATCGGAGAACACGCGATGAAACGTTCCGCAGCCGCACAATGGAAAGGCAGCCTCGAGAACGGTCAGGGCACGTTGACCACCGACAGCGGTGTGCTCGATTCCACGCCGTACTCGTTCAAGACCCGCTTCAAGGACGAGAACGGCACCAACCCCGAGGAACTGGTCGGCGCCGCGCACGCCGGCTGCTTCTCGATGGCGCTCTCGATGATCCTCGGCCAGCACGACTTCACGGCCGAGCGCATCGACACCAGGGCGACCGTCCAACTCGACGAGGTCGACGGCGGCTTCGCCATCACGAAGATTCACCTGCACTGCCGCGCGTCCGTGCCCGGCGCGAGCGCCGAGCAATTCGAGGAAGCCGCCGAGGCGGCCAAGGCGAATTGCCCGATCTCGAAGCTGTTCACCGCCGAGATCACGATGGACGCGGCGCTCGATTCCTGAGACCCGTCGAGCCGCCGGTTCTGCCCGGCGGCTCAGACGGTTCGCGTCATGAACACGCTGTCGTCGTGCGGCGGCAGGTCGGCGAAGGCCTCGCAGACTTCGAATCCATTCAGGGCGTACAGCGCGCGGGCCGCGTCGAAGTAGTTCGACGTGCCGGTCTCCAGGCTCAGCCGGGTCATGCCTTTTCCCCGCGCAATGTCGACCAGGTGCTCCAGCAGCGCCCTGCCGATGCCCTGCCCCCGGACCTCGTCGGCGACGAACATCGACTTGAGTTCGCCGTGGGTCGTGTCGAGGGGGCGCAGGGCGCCGACGGCGACGGGCTCGCCGTCGCGCAGGATCGCGCGGACTTCGATGTTCGGTTGCCGGAGCGCATCGAGATCGAGCGCGTGACCGGCTCGGCATCGAGCATTGGACAGGGCGCGCGTGGTGTGGGTCCGGAGCAGGTCCTGGACCCGGGGATCGGCGAGGTCCGCTTCACAGGACAGCAGCGCCGTCTCCTGCGACGGCCGGTCACTCACCCTCGAAACCGTCGAGGAAGAACGGACCGTCGGTCAGCAGGACATGCACCGTGCCCCACTCCGGTGGAGACCACGGTACGCCGATGACGAGATCGTCCTTTTCGCCGAGATTGAGTCGGCCGGTGGCCAGCCCGGTGCCGAACTCGCTGGTCGGCTGCGGATCCCCGATGATGCCGGGCGTACCCGCGTGCCAGACTTCGCTGCCCGCCGCCACCAGCCCGGCGTCCGATCCGTAGAGGATGTTCACGGCCCCCGAGTCGGCCGGCCCGCCGTCGTACTCCTCGCCCGGGACGGATACGACCAGGTCGTCCTTCCCGTCGTCGTCGAAATCGCCGGTGGCCACGGTCGTGCCGAACCGGTCGCCGGACTCCGTGTCTTCGGCCCAGCCGCCGGTGATGAACTCGTCGGCGTCCGCGGTCAGGCCATTTGCAGACGATCCGTAGAACACCGCGGCGGCGCCGGCCGTCCCGAGCGTGTTCACGTCCTCGAAGGGAACGCCCACGGCCAGGTCGTCGCAGCCATCGCCATCGAAATCGCCGCTGGCCAGTGACGAGCCGAGCCGGTCGCCCACCTCGGCGTCGCCTCGTACATCGCCCCGCCCCTGGTGGAAGGACTCGGTCGGCAGAACCTCTGTGCCGAGGCCGGACGGTCCGCCATACAGCACCACCGCCGCGCCGGCATCGGCCACGTCGCCGATGTCTTCCTTGTGAATGCCGACCACGAGATCGTCGTAGCCATCGCAGTTGAAGTTGCCGGCGGCAAGCGCATGGCCGAACTCGTCGCCGGCCTCGGCGGCACCGACGATGCCCGGGGTCGCCTGGTGGAGAAACTGCGCGCCGTCGTCGGTCAGTCCCGGGGGAGAGCTTCCGAAGATCACGTTGACGGCGCCCGTGCTGTTGGCGCTGCCGTCCAGCGTTTCGCCGGGCACGCCGACGGCCACGTCGTCGATCCCGTCGCCGTTGAAGTCGCCCACGGCAAGCGCCCAGCCGAATCGCTCGCCATCTTCGGCGTTGCCCGGAACGATCGAGGTCAGCTGCGAATTCACGTTCGGAGCCGCCTGGCGCCAGATGCGCATGCGGTTCAGGCCGATCGACGCATCCCCGTAGGCCACCGTGGCGGACCCCAGGGAGAGGCGGATCGGCATTCCATCGACGGAAAAGTGATCGCCTGGCGCGCCGACCACGACATCGCTCTGACCGTCGCCATCGAAGTCCCCCGTCACGATCGCGTGGCCGAAGAAGTCATCTTCATCGACCCGCCCGATGAAGTTGGGCTGCTGCGATGTCGATTGGACGTACCGCTCCCAGAAGAAGGAGCCGGTCGGGAACTGGCCCTGCTGGTTGGGGACGATCGCGATCTCGCCGGCGTTCGGGATGTCGCTGAACTGGCCGATGAACAGCTTTTCGGGATTGCCGACCACGAGATCCTGCAGCCCGTCGCCATCCATGTCGGCGATCGCGATGGAGGCACCGAAACTTCCCTGGCCGGTCGGGTGAAAGAGCTGCTGGTTGTTCTCGATCAGCAGCTGGGCGGCGGCCGGTCCGGGTAGCAGGCCGACGGACAACAGCACGAAGAGCATCGTCTGACCGACTCGTCCGAGCATTCCGGCTTCTCCGTGTCGTGGCGTTCAAGGCACTATACGTTCAAGGGGATCGGGGTTCCAGCGGGGCTAGAAGGGGCATCGAGGCTCAAGCGAAACCATCGCGACTGCAGCACGGTCGCCTCGAGGCGATCGGGTTCGACCCGACTCGTGATTTTCGGAAACTTGCGTCTTCGCGAGCAAGCTTCCTCCCACGTATGGAACCTGAGCGCTGCCACCTCCGCCTGTTGGAGGCCGCTTGCGGGCGAACGGTATTCCGTCCGATTCGCGAGCAAGCCCCTTGCCACAAGCATGGAACCGGAACGCTGCCATGAGCGCCTGTTGGAGGCCGCTTGCGGGCGAACGGTATTCCGTCCGATTCGCGAGCAAGCCCCTTGCCACGAGCATGGAACCGGAACGCTGCCATGAGCGCCTGTTGGAGGCCGCTTGCGGGCGAAGGGTGATCCGTTCGGTTCGCGAGCAAGCTCCCTCCCACAGGAGATGTCCGACGACGAGGCCCACCAACGAGGTTCGAACCCTTCCGGGCGCTTCAACGAAAACGCCCCGCGCGGCCAGCTTCTTCAACGCGGAGGACCATCAACGGAGCCAGTCGAGGAAGGGTCGCGGCTCCGCTCGGCGCGCCCGGATGGATGCGAACCTCCGACCGCCTGGTTCGTAGCCCTAGCCAAAAACCAAGTAAATCCGAAGCTTAAGGTCAAATATTTTCACTACCCGCTCTGCTAACCTCTTGTTTTTGGCCTCTTGATCAGGTTTTTTCCCAAGACCCTGGGCTGGCGATCTGAAAACGACGCGCTGCGAAGATTCCCACCGCTAGAATCAAAGCGATCAGCAGGCCGACTCCGAAAGTGCTAATGCTCGGAACAATCTGTGGTCGACCAAACTCAACCGTGAAATTGTCAATGGCATTCTCCCACACCGACGGAACGCCGCCGACCCCAATTCCGAAAGGCCCAAACACCACCCCCAATTGATCAACATCGGATATAACCGACGTCCAGGTACTTGGCTCATCCGGGTAAGCTTGCCAACCCTCTGGCAAAGTCTCAGAGTTGGTGGGAATATCAAACTGGAACTCTGCCCAACCTTCGCCTAGAAACATACGGTTCTCTGAGATCACCCAAACCAGGGGAAAGATCATTTGGGATGGATCGGCCGGGTCGGGCACCATCTCCCCACTAACCAACACAAAGCTAGCCGGAAGAGATGACGGCTGGCTCGCTCCATCGACAGCATCATGACGAGCTAGAAATGAGACCTTGGTGACTTCAAGCTCGGCGTAATTCTTGTCACCGACGTAATCATTCGAGAACCATGTCGACGGGTCATTTCCGAACGGAACGGCAAGAGCGTTCGGCGGGATGAATATTCTCTGAGCGCGAGCAAAGTTCCCTGTACCCAGGCCCGATTCTAGTTCGGCTGGACCCTCCACACTTCCCCACCCCCGGACCTGATCAGGGACTTCCGGAGTTGAGTCCCAATCTTCAACCACGATCACTTGCGAGTAAGCGCCGGAGGCCAGGAGTAAACTCAATGCCACTGCTGCTATCGGCTGGATCCAAGGGCCTATTACGCGATTAGCCATACTCTTCACCTTCGATAGGAGACCAGATGGACAGAGTAGCGCCTCTAGGATTGGTTCGCCGCTGAGCGGCTCGGATCAGATCGGATCGAGTAGTTCGGTTTTCTCGATGAGTGTCGACCGGTCGCGTCGCCAAAGGGCGCCCCTCGTGAGACCACTTAATTCGACGCAGAGGCCCATCAACGGCGCCGGGAAGGGCAGGATCTTGGCTCCGTTCAGCGCGCCCGGAAGGATGGCTGAAGCTGCGCTTCAGCGAGCTCGCCGCTTCGCGGCTCGGTTCGAACCGACTTGTGATGGTCGGAGGTTCGAACCCTTCCGGGCGCTTCAACGAAAACGCCCCGCGCGAGGCGGGGGCTGACGAAGTCGCAAAATTTTGGGCCGGAAGGATGGCCGAAGCTGCGCTTCAGCGAGCTCGCCGCTTCGCGGCTCGGTTCGAACCGACTTGTGATGGTCGGAGGTTCGAACCCTTCCGGGCGCTTCAACGAAAACGCCCCGCGCGAGGCGGGGCGTTTTCGTTGAAATGGCGCGCCCGGAAGGATTCGAACCTCCGACCGCCTGGTTCGTAGCCAGGTACTCTATCCAGCTGAGCTACGGGCGCGTTGCAAGCCGTGCATTATCTCAATATTTGCTGGATTGTCAACCAATCGACCGCAGAATTAATGGTCCAGCAGGCTCTGATTCGGAGCACTGGCGAGGGGGTCTCAGGATGCGTAGCCGCGGCGATTTGAGACAGAGCGCTCCGCAGGCGTGGTGACCCCCACGTCGAGGACGCGCGACCGATTGTCGCGACGATCAAAGTGCCGTGGATGCGGGGCCTGAGGCCTCCGCAGCGGCGTCCAGGCGGGGGTGGATCAGTCGGCGATAGACCGGGGGAATGAGCGCGATCGGCAGCATCGCCGAGTAGCCCAGGGGCAGCTGGGGCGCTTCGGGCCAGCTGCGAAGCCGGGTGAAGGGCCGGCCCGGGTTCGCGTGGTGGTCGGAGTGGCGCTGGAGCTGGAGCAGCAGGCCGTTGCTCAGCCAGAAATCGGAGTTCCAGGAGTGTTGGGGGGTCGGGCGCTCGTAGCGGCCGTTGTCGAGCTTCCGGCGCTCGAGGCCGTAGTGCTCGACGAAGTTGATGACTTCCAGCGTGGCGGCCGCGACCAGACCCTGGGCGAAGAACCCGGCGACGCCGAGCCAGCCGGCGACGAGCCAGGCCGCGACGGCCAGGACGGCGACGACGGCGGTCCAGCCGAGCATCTCGTGCCTCCACCACGGCAGCTTCATCCGCTCCAGCCGCTCGGATTCCAGGCGCCAGCCGTTGATCGTGTTCCGGACCAGCGCCTGCGGGACGAAGGTGTACGGGGTCTGGCCGCGCCGGGCCGAGGACGGGTCGTGCTCGGTGGCGACCCACACATGATGACCGCGGACGTGCTCGATCTTGAAACTCGCGTAGTTGACGCTCGACAGCAGCAGGCCGCCGATCGTGCGGTCGAGCCTCGATTTCCGGTGGATCAGCTCGTGGCCGACGTTGATCGCCATCACTCCGCCGACGTAGCCGAGCGAGGCGATCCATAGCGCCCCGGCCCACCACGGCAACTGCGGCAGCAGCCACAGGGAGCCGAAGACGGTCGCCACGTGCACCGGCAGGCACAGCCAGGGGATGAAGCGGCGGTTCAACCAGGTGTCCTGCGCATCCACCGGCGGCGCCCGATCGCGGCCGATCAGCCAGTCGACGGCCGGCAGGACGCCGTACAGCCAGACCAGCGGCAGCGCCGTCCACAGGAACGCGCCGGTCGCCTGCACCAGCCACCACGACACCGGCATCAACGCCGGCACGGTGAAGATCAGCCAGTAGCCGAGCGGCCGTAGCCGGGCCTTCCGGTCGTTTCCATCGATCGCCAGCGCCGCTTCCGCCATGCCCCACTCGCCACTCAGGACCCACGGCCAGTATAGACATGAACTGGCCGACCGGTCAATTCGCTGCGTTTTACCACGATCGAGCCATTACGCTCGGGCATGATGGAGCCCGGTCCCCGCCACGAGGCTGCCCATGTCCCCCGAACTCGTGTTCCAGATCACCAACCCGCTGGCCCTGGTCGGCTGGGTCCTGCTGCTGTTCGCGCCGCTGATACCGAAATGGTCCGACCGGATCGCCGGCTACGTCATTCCCGCCCTGCTGGCATTGGTCTATGCGGTGATGCTGATCACCTACGCCGGCGACGGCGAAGGGGGCTTCGGCAGTTTGCCCGAGGTGATGTCCCTGTTCACCGTGCCGGGCCTGGTCATGGCCGGCTGGCTTCACTATCTCGCGTTCGACCTGTTCATCGGCGCCTGGGAAGTCCGGACCGCGCGCCGCGATGGCATCGCGCACTGGATGGTCGTCCCCTGTCTCGCGCTCACACTGTTTGCCGGACCGATCGGATTGCTGCTGTTCCTGGTCTTGCGAGCGATCCGCGGCCGGGACCCGGAGAGCACGCCGGCATCGGCCGCGTCCTGAAACGAGAACGCCCCGCACGAGGCGGGGCGTTCGGAACGTCACGCGCGAAAGCGCGCGCACGCAGCCGCGATCAGATCGCGACGACGTTGGACGCCTGCGGACCCTTGGCGCCGTCGGTCACATCGTAGGTGACCTTCTGACCTTCGGCCAGGGTCTTGAAGCCCGAACCGGTGATCGAGCTGAAATGGACGAAGACATCCTTGCCGCCGTCGTCCTGCGCGATGAAACCGAAGCCCTTGGCTTCGTTGAACCACTTCACGGTACCCGTTGCATTGCTCATTGAATTTCTACTCTCTTCAAAAATGGATGGAAAACCGGGGCCCGAAGGCAATCACCCGGGTGCTGCAGTCCGTACCGTTTCGGCACGGGGTATTCAGGAGATGGAGAAATTCGAAGGGCGATCTCGGCACCGCCTCGTCGGGGGCCGGGCGGCGCGAGAATCGCGGGCCGGCAGTTCGAGCGAGGTGGCTGGAAGAACTCTGGAAAATCAACCACGGCTGACGTGCAGCGCCACGCACTATACGCCCTTTTTCACACCTTGCGAGAATTTTTTCGCGTAAGATCCAGCAGCCTACCGAAGCCGGACCGTGGGCCCGGCCTCGGGGCATTCTCGCGATGGCATTCCCGCCAGCGTTTCCGGATCGTCGCCGCGCCCCGGCGAACGGGGCGGACGGACGCCGGATTCCAGCTCCTTCGTGGTCAGTCGACGGGCGAGAGCTTCAGCAGTCGGCCCCGGCTGTCCGCGCGCTCGTCCTCGAGCACCCAGAGGCTGCCATCCGGCCCTTCCTCGATGGCGCGGATCCGGGCATCCATGCCGTAGCGCGCGTATTCGGAGGCCTCGTCCCCGTCGAAACGGATGTGAACGATCGCCTGCGAGGACAGACCGGCCGCGAAGGCATCGCCGCGCCAATCCGCGAACAGGTCGCCGCCGTAGATCATCAGGTCGCCCGGCGAAATGACCGGCGTCCAGGTGATCACTGGTGCGGCAAACTCCGGCCGCGTGTCGTGGTCGGGGATCTCGCGGCCGTCGTAGTGGTCGCCGTTGGAAACGACCGGATAGCCGTAGTTCTCGGCGCGGACGATGCGATTCAGCTCGTCGCCGCCGGCCGGGCCCATCTCGATGACCCAGAGCTGACCGTCGGCATCGAAGGCCATGCCCAGCGGATTCCGGTGGCCCAGGGTCCAGATCTCGTCGTAGGGTCCGACGCCGTCGACCAGCGGATCCTGCTCGATGTAGTTCACGAACGGGTTGTCGTCCGGCGTTGAGCCATCCTCGTTCAGCCGCAGGATCTTGCCCATGTTGCTCTGCATGTCCTGGGCTGGCGTGAACTTCTGCCGGTCGCCGGAAGAAATCCACAGGTAGCCCTCGTCGTCGAAGGCCAGTCGGTGGCCGTAGTGACCGTCGTCGAGCACCTTCGGGTACTGGCGCCAGATCACCTGTGGGTTCGCCAGGCGGCCGCCCCGCTCGCCCAGTTCAAGCACGCCGCGGACGACCGCCGCACCGCGCGTATCGCCGACCCCGCTCTCGGCGTAGCTGAGGTAGATCATGCCGTTGTCGGCGTAGTCCGGATGCAGGACGACATCCCCTAGCCCGCCCTGACCGCGGTAGTCGACGTCCGGCAGGCCTTCGATCGGCGAGGACATCGAGCCCTCCTGGGTCACAACGCGGAGATTGCCGCTCTTCTCGGTCACCAGCATCCGGCCATCGGGCAGGAAGGTCAGCGCCCAGGGCTGATCGAAGGACGCGACCGGCTCGACCGAGAACGGCCGTTCATCCTGGGCGTAGGCGGAAACGGCGAGCAGCGCCGCAAGGACGGCAAGGAATGCGTATCGCTTGGTCATGGCGAGCCTCTGGGATATGGATTGGGCAATCACTGTACTCCAGCCGCGTGGGTGGTCCGGTCGACCGGGAAATGAGCGGCGAGCTAACGAGCGCGCAGCGCGAGTCATCCCACCCGCCTCATCAAACGCCCCGCACCCGCGGAGCTTGTCGTTTGACCGTACCCCTGTTATCCGGGCCAAGACCGAGCCGGATCTATCTCTAGTTTGAACCAACCTCGCCTATTTCATTCAGCGGAATAATGACTCTTCAAAGCTATCGGATAATAGCGAATTCGTATCGTAGGTGGCAAGATTTCGATTTACCTTCCCGCCGGCCAGAATGAAGTCTCCGCCAAAATGCAGTTCGGCTCCTATTACCTCTAAGGCAGAGACTGCGTAAGCTTCCCCCCAGCTGACACATTCCCGAAGTAGAGATTTCTGGCACCATTCCCTTGGAGGAGAACGCCATGAAGAAGTCTCGATTCACCGAACACCAGATCGTTGCCATCCTGAACGAAGCCGAGTCTGGGGTGCCCGTCAAGGACGTTTGCCGGAAGCATGAGATCAGCTCGGCGACCTACTACAAGTGGAAGTCGAAGTACGGCGGGTTGGACGCCTCGGAACTCAAGCGTCTGAAGGAGCTGGAAGCGGAGCTGTCGCAGTACAAGCGCATGTATGCCGAACTGGCCCACGAGAATTACGCACTGAAGGACGTCATCGCAAAAAAGCTCTGACGGCCGCCGAGAAGCGCGAGGTTGCGCGCACACTGGTGGTCGAGCACGAGCTATCGATCCAGCGGTCCTGCCAAGCGGTGGGCCAGAGCCGGTCGGCCTGGTACCGCCCGCTGCCCGATCCGCTGTCCCGAGATCAGGAGATCGTGGACGCAATGACGGCTTACTTCGAGGCGTTCCCGCGTCGGGGCTTCTGGAAGTGCCGGAAGCACTTGCGAGCCGAGGGGCGGCCCTGGAACCACAAGCGCCTGTGGCGCGTGTGCTGTGCGCTCGGGCTGAACCTCCGGCGCAAGACCAAGCGCCGGCTGCCAGACCGGGAACGCATCCCGCTGACAGTGCCGCTGGGGCCGGACCAGGTCTGGTCGGCCGACTTTATGGCCGATGCACTCTACTGCGGCGTTCGATTCCGGACATTCAACGTGCTGGATGACTTCAACCGCGAGGGCGTTGCGATCGAGATCGATACGTCGATTACAGGAGAGCGGTTGATCCGGCTGTTCAGCCAGATCGAAGCCGAACGGGGTCTGCCGGCAACGCTGCGCACCGACAACGGTCCTGAGTTCATCGGTCAGGCCTTCCTGGACTGGGCTGATGACCACGGTATGACGGTGCAGCACATCCAACCGGGAAAGCCCAATCAGAATGCGTTCATCGAGCGCTTTAATCGAACCTACCGCGAGGAGGTGCTGGACCTGTACCTGTTCGAAGATCTTGATCAGGTCCGCGAAGAAACGCATCGCTGGCTACGGCGCTACAACGAGTCCTGGCCTCACGACTCGCTGGGCGATCTGAGCCCGCTGGAGTATGCCAAACGAGCCAGAGTCTCTACTTCTGAACTGTCGCCTTGACGGGGAAGCTTACGCCTTCAGCCAGGCGTAGAACCCGCTGGGATGCACCTCGAGCGCACGGCACATCGTGCGCACCCGGAACTCCTTGCGGTGGGCCTGGATGAACCCGTACTTCACCCGGACTCCTTGGCGAAGTACGTTGCGGCCTTTCTTAGGATGTCGCGCTCCTCCTCGACGCGTCTCAACTCGGCTTTCAGCTGGCGCAGCTCCCGCTGCGCCTCGTCGCGCTCCAGAGTGGCCCGATCCTTCGAACCGAACTTCTTGATCCAGGCGTAAAGGCTGTGCGTGGTGATCCCCAATCTGCCGGCGACCTCGCCGACGGAGTGGCCTCGGTCCGTGACCTGACGCACCGCCTCGATCTTGAACTCTTCCGTGTATCGCTTCCCGCTCATCTGGCACCTCCATTTCGGCCATCATAAGATGGCTCAGAGGTGTCTAGGAAATCCGGGGCGATTCAATTTCACTGCCCCGCCCACTAGCGAAGCCCGACCGAATCAATAGGCAACGATGTCAGAAAGATAGACATAAACCCTTCCAAGCGGTAGGACGCTCGCAAGAAAAAGCCTCTTCACCTCGATACCTTTCGCTTGCATTCTCTATCAAGATATCTAATGTATTTTTGGATCCTCTGAATACCCCTTGGATTCAGATCGCGCGGGTCAGGAGAATTTCGCAAGAAGTAAGGTGACCCGTGGAACCACATTTCAGTAACGCGCCGTCTTATGACCTCTAGCTTCTTGCTATTCCTTATCTCCATTGCTATGAAGTAATCCCATTCTTCATGATCAATCCGGCGAGCACACAGATCGACAAGAAAGCGTCTCAAGGCTTCAGGAGAAGCAGTTACAGAGCAGAAGTTTTTGAATATATCAAACACTTAATACACGTCCTTATAGTCTTCAGAATTTCTTTGCCGGGTAGTTCCTTCCCATTGAGATTGGATTAAAAATTCTGTCTGAGTGCGACTTGCCGATCCGAAGAACGAAATTCAGCTCATTCGTTTTTGCATTGAAGCTCCAGCCAATCCTGATGGATCTATTGTTAAGGAATCCAGCTAGGCCGCGTCCGCGATAATACGAGGTTCCAAAAGCTCTACTATATGGCCCTAGCCCTCTTGCTAGATTCCTCCCAGCTCTAAAGCCGAGCTGCGTTGCCCTTGCAAATCCTCCACCTGGGACCAACATCGATAATGCTGTGAGAGCCCCCGAGCCCTGGGCATTGAAGTTTGCCCAATACTGATCCTCAGTAATCTGCCCAGCGCCCAGGGCTCGTATCCAGCGATCCTGAGCCGCACATCCAATACATTCCGCCAACATGGTATCGGTTTCGTAGAACCCTTTGCTTTCCAAATGCGCCACCTGCTCCTCGTAAGTCATCTCTAACCAATCCTTTGAGTCGACCTCCGATGACCCTTGGCTTGTGTTCGCACTAAACGCAAATCCAAACGCAGAAGCAACAGCACCATTAGCAAACTTTCCTCCTGTTATAGAGGATACGGTCCCACCAGCGATACTGCTCAACACGAATGACAAACCTTCGTCTCCAGCACTCGAAGCTGCACTGCCGAGCGTGGAACCAAGCAGAGAAGCTGTAAAGCCATGGCCAAATCGCCCGCCTTGTATCTCAGAGCCGATTCCGGATGCGACTCCCGGAGTAAGGTACTTTGTCATTCTTCCAGCGGTTGTAAGTTTCCCGTTCTGCACAGCCCAGCTTCCAGGGCTATTCGACAAGTAATTGGACACCCCGCCCAAAACAGCGCCTGTAAATGCTCCGGCCAAAGCACCTTCCCAGGTGCCGGTCGCCACATACCCAGCGGCAAAGCCACCCGCTGCGCCGACCGCAATCGCCGCCGCTATCGACTCCAGCGTTACCGCATAGTTTTGCGTGATTACACCAATGGCGATGGCGAGCCCGACTCTTACCCAGTCTTTCCAACTCGAGTACCCAGACGGGTCGGTAAATGCCAGCGGATTGTTGTGGACATAGGTGTATCGATTCAGGGTGACCTCATCCTCCATGAACGGATCCGCCTGCAAGAACCTGGCAAGGACCGGATCGTAGATTCGGCCGTTCATATTGATGATGCCGTGCGCATCTTCATGCTCATGGCCGGTGTAGCCTCGAGGCGTGACTTCGAGGAAGGTCTCTGCCCACGCGGGTGTACCCGTCGCGTCCCAGGAAATCCACGGACTTGCGGTCTGCGGATCGCGTCGGACGCCCCAGGCGTCAAAGCTCATCCGGGCAACAATCTGACCCGCTGCATTCGTCAATGCAACGATCGATCCCTGATGGTCGGTAAGAGTAAATCGAAGCCTTGAATTTACTGACGTGCCGTAGTTTTCTAGTGTTTCGATGGCAACACCAGCCACGCGGCGTCGCGCCTCGGTATACGCGCTATTCCCCGCGTCAATGGCCTCATATTCGAACTCTACACTGCCAATGTAGTGCGTCCTCACGGTCGAGCCAGCGACCGTATGCCATTTCACGATTCTCGACCTTTGCGCGTCGTAACCAAAGCTCGTCGTTGCCGTCTCGCTGGGCGTATTGATCTGCCGAACCTTGTTGAACGCGGAGTACTCAATCGCACGGAGAATTGCCCCACCCACCTCCTCATGGGCGATCATATTCCCTACGTTGTCATAGCGGAGCTTCTGCCAGCCAGCAGCGGCCTCGTCCCAGAAGCTTGTCAACGCATGGGGGCCAGGCGGATTTTGACCATGAGCCTCGCCATATCGATGGGTCTCTAGACCGCCGCACTGCACGGCCTTGCAAGTGAGATTCCCTACCCCGACGCCGTCATACTCCGTTGCGGCAACCTTCGACCAGTCGTCATCCGGTGCGCCAGGCATTCCCAAGCCTGTTGGGCTTCGCCAGGTTGCGGCAAGGCGTCGGCCGCTGGCCAGGTCATACTCAAAAAACTCGTGGACTTGCCAATTGAGATCAGAGAGATCGGATCGCTTGGTCAAATTACCTATCCTGTCCCACTGATACATATGCAACTTGACGTACTGATTCGCTCCAGACAAGTCACCATTGAAGGTCATCTCTCCAGTTGCTGGATCGTATTGACGCTCCTGCACGACCGAAGCAGTCCACGCGCCGCCCGGATCACCCTCAAAGCCCAGAGCTGACTTGATGATATTCCCCCGTGCATCAACTGCAAGGGTTCGATGAAACTCCGGTGCGTCAGACAGCAGGTACCGGGCATCCATCGTCCGAAGTACATGGCCTGTGGCAGAGTACTGCAGCATCACACCACGGTTATTGCCAGACGCATCGAAAATCTGGAAGGTCCGGCCATAACGATCATAGGTCTGGCTCTCGACGTAGGGCTGAGTCTGCGTTACGCCATTCGACCGTTCCCTCACTTCTGTTGTCGTAGCAATCAGACGCGAGAACTGTGTGTCGTATTCGAACGAACGGTCAACAGTTACTTCTTCCAAGCCAGTGGTGAGACTTGTCTGGTCGGTCGTCGACTCGGAAACAAGCAATGGACCCACATATGCCCAAGTCGATTCTTGCTCAAATGCGCCGCCCGCAGGGCTTTGACAGGACGCCTCTTGGCGTGTCCTTCGCTCACGCATCCGACCCAGCTCGTCGTACACAACGGAAGTCAGGTTGTCCTCGGCGTCCTGCTGGCACACAAGATTCCCGAGTGCGTCGTACCTGTAGTACCAAAGCCCCTTGTCGGGATCGTTGACGCTGATCTTATTCCCGAGATGGTCGTAGTCGATCACAATGATGTCGTCGTCAGGCGCACTTCGCGGGCCATTGACGCGGACAAGCTGCCCAATTGCGTCATGGAAAAATTCCGAAGATCCGGTGTCGGGACGAACCTCTCTAATTTTCTCGCCCATGACATTTTCGAGAACACTCGTCTCGAATCCCGCTTCATCAATTGTTGTCGTTTCCAGTCCGGAATACGAAATGGTTCTTGTTTCCTGCCCTGCAGGATTCAGCGGTTGATTCACATCGAAGGTCGGTACGGCCATCCTGTGAACGCGGCCTACGGGGTCGTACAGATTGCGCGACAGCAGCGGGTCTGCAAGGCATGTAAGGTCCTCGTGGGACGCACAGTGCGCTGCGGAGAGGGAAGGATCGTAGTATGGCTCAGAGCCAGCGATGGGCCTTGACTGATAGTCATAGTAGGTATCGACCAGCGCGATAGGCGCTTCGGCGACGGTCCTTGCAAAGCTGCGAGTCGCTGCCCGGACCTCTCTTCCGAGCAAATCCTTGCAGGAGTAGCCATAACTGCCTTCAGGCTTCTGCGAGATTTCGACGAAGGCAGTCTGCGCAGGGCATCCCGCAACAGCGGCGGGGCTGGCCAGCCCCATGTAGGTGATATCACCGGTCTCAAGGGCCACGGCTCGTGGCAGTCCTCTAGGAGAAAAGACCGCCTCAGTCGTGTTCGACAGCGCATCTTGTGACCGCTCGATATCACCGTAGCGGTTGCGCTCAGTGATGGTTTCAACGACCCTCCAATGATCGGCATTTTCGGGGTCGGGCTCGGCGACGCCGTCATGGATTCCGTCGTCCAAAATGGCTCTTGCTACGATATAGCGTCCGCCGGACCACGTGGATTTCTGCCCTCGAATCCCTGTCAGCCCAGCTTCATTGGGCTCCTTGAATCGGGTGATGGTCTCCACCCGATTTCCGTAAGGGTCGAGCTCATACCTGGTCTCTACCTCATGGTTCGAGCTAGCCTGGGCACACCAGTTCTGAGCATCCGGACCACCTGAAAGATCCTGTCCTGAGTACTCCGCATTGAGTACCCCGTTTGGATTGGTTTCAGGCGCGATCTTGTAACCGAAGGCGCTCGCCCGATAGATGGCGGGGCCGCTCCCCGGGGAACCGGGCCGTTCGGTACGAGTGAGGGTGCAGGAGAGACGGCCCGCCCACCACAAAGGCGAATTGCCCGCGGAAACTGAGCCGCCTGCCGGCTCGATGAAGGACGCGCCTGTCAAGAATCGGTTTTCGATACTCTTTGTGGCGTACTCGGTCCAGCCACCGCCAGTCCAGGCCATCGTCGTCACGTGGCTTTCCAGGACATTCCCGAAATCATCGACAGGGAAGTCGGCTGGCGTCCCGGCTCGCTCCACTCCGCCCAGCGTCTCGATGAGAGTTTCCGTCCGTTTGACTGGAACCGAGCTGAGGATCGCCGTTCCCAGGCTATTCGTGTTTGCAGAATAGGACACCTCATCGATTCTTGCCGGGTATACATGGGCGTAGACATCCGTCGTTCCTGTATCGAGGCCACTCTCGCCCCAGTATTCGCTCCAGACGGTTTCGCTGTCGCCGAGCACGACCAGGTTGCTGTTCGTCACCAGGAGGCCATTCGAACCGACCTCTCTATGGAAGAACTCCTCGTCACAGGCAAACGTGCAAAGCGACAGCGGACCCAGATCATGCTCGGTTTCCCACGGCTCTCCATTCTTGATGTAATACCGGGTTGAACTCTTCGGGTGGCCGGTCAATGGGAAGCCCTGGTAGTACTCCGATACAGTTGCAACCCTTGACTCGGGTTCATAAGTCGCCATCTGCCGGAAACCAAGTGAACCACGGCCGCGGCCCTGCATCTTTGCACCCGTGTAGTAGTAGCGAACCTCACTGACCTGGTCAGATTCGTAGCTCGAGAGGGTCACGTCAGTCGGGTTCAGGATCCGATACCCGGGCGCCGAACTAGTCGCCCGAGAAACCACGAAGTGAGGCTGGATCAGGTCGTAGATTGCGCCTTCGGGGTCGGTATCCGCAGCCCACTCATTCCCCGTATCCCGACGGTAGACTGCGCGCGAACTCAGTGGCAGATACTCGATGTTTGTAGTCGATCCGAGCCCGTCAACAATCGCAGTCAATGCCTGCCTCGCGGCAAAGCGGTCCAAGGCTCCATTTGTATCGACAGCAGAGTTCTCTACCCATTCCAGCCGGTGATTATCACTGAACTCTCCCAGCACACCCGGGCTGGGGCGCCCGTTGCCGGCTGCATCCCAGAATATGATCTGTTCAAATGAGGTGTCTTGGCTCCCATCAAAATGCAGATCACTGGTTCCTCCGAGAAACTCGCTACCTGTCAGATCGCCGTTGGTGTCGCTTTGCCAAGGCCAGGGGAAGACTTCGATCTTTCGACCATCTCCAGTCACAATCGTCGATGGCATCACGAGCTCAGGATAACCGTCACCAGTGACGTCGGTGACCCGAATGAACCGACGCTTATTGAAGTTAACGGGGTGGCGGAATACCAGGTCAGGATCATCAACTAGTTCCAACGGCAAGCTCTCTGCCGAGTCTCTTCCGGCATTAAGTCGAACAGAAACAAGTGTCTTCTCTGTAGCCTCTTCCTCGGTTACGACCGCAAAGTCAGTCAGCCCGTCCAAGCTCCAGTCAAACGGGAGAACTCGATCGTCTTCACCAAAGTCCAGCGCAACCGCGTGCTCGAGGAGCCGCTCATCTGGAACGCTCCCGTCTTCTTGAGTGAGTTGCCAGACACCGCTGCGCTCCACCTCGATCGTGTAGTTGCCACCTCCGATACCTCTTGACTGCTCGAGGCTTGCCCGATCTACGGCAATCCACCCTTCCTGAAAGAAGCCTGAGGGGGATTGGAGACACTCCTTCTGATAGGTGACGGCCATGATGACGCCGGCGCGCCCCGAGCCGTCAACCGAAATTGGCGATGCTACGTGAATGCTAGCCTCGAATCCGTACTCGACCTGCTGCGGATTATTGTCGCAGTCGCCATATACCTCAGGGGCAAGCACTGGAATCCGCAAGGCAGTAGGGTCTTCCCAATTGCCCCAAAGCACATTTCGGTTGTTCGGATTCTTCCAATACCATCCCGGGATCTGATCTTCCTGGATCTGCAAGTCCGGATCTCCGATCAACATCAGAACATCCGATAGGCCATCCCCATCGATATCCGATGCTGATACGGATAGCTTGTCTGCGATCTGACCCTCCAAACCATCCGAGGCTGCCGTGATTGACCCGATCGTACGTTCGCCGCCGAACCCGGTTTCCGACCAGGGTTTGAAAAAGACGTCGATGCGGGGCGGGCTCTGTATCTGACGCTTTGCGAACACAACGCCCATCCGACCGTTCCCAGACAAATCTGCCAACTGCCAGCCGAGTGCCGCAACTTCAATTGCGCGGAGTTCCGATCCTTGGATAACCTGAGACTCTCCGAAAAGCCGAACACTAAGTGTTCCTCCGCTCTCGATCGCTTCGTAATAACCGAATACCGCCCGATCTTGTTGTATGCCGCCGATAGTGATTGCCTTCTCACCGAGAAAAACGATTTCATCGCGCCCGTCGCCATCAATGTCTCCGACCTGTGCTGACTGGAAGTTCAAGATTGAGCTGGACAGAAGGTCCGTCGATCCACCAGTCAACGTCGCGTCATTCCACGTAAAGGACGTGGGTGCATTGAAGCAGGAGAGCGAACCTGCATCGTCCCAACACTCGGAGACACTTGCGAGCAGGTCTTGCTGCCTACTGCCTGCGTTGTAACTCAGCTCGTACTTCCTGAGCAGAAGACCCCCGTCCAGCGAAGAGATTGATTGCAGGCGCTGGGTATGGCGGAGCTTCTGGCCTGCCACATAAGTTGCTTGTTCTTCGAGTTGAGTTGGTGACAACCCGCGATCTTCCCAGTCGAAATCGATCAGCGCGTGCGTCGGGTCATTTGTGTTCGTATTCCCTGTATATCGAACGGAGTCCGGCAGCCATTCGATCCAGTCTGGGCCTGGGTGACTATATGAGAACTCGATGTAGTTCCCAGCTGAATCTTCGATTCGACTTACGGGCCAGGCAAATGCGACGCTCGTCGTATCGCTGCGAATGGCTTCAATATAGGCGGATGAGTCACCAATGGACAAAGGCGACGAGCCATAGATCGTGTTCGTTCCGTCTTTGGCCTGGACGATGAAATAGCTGGGACCGCTCGGCCCGTCATTGACGAAGAAGATCCGGCGATGATCATTGATTTCCAGACGATACTCGCTTCCATCAGCCCCATAAGTAGAGCCCGGGACTGCAATCAGACGCTGGCCGTCGAGACAGAACCGATCCGCATCGTTGTCCAGGGAGACGGGAAGCGTCTGCCCGTCCTGCGCGATCGTTTGGGCGCAACGAGTGATCGTCGAGAACCCGCTCAGGCTCCAGTCTTCTCCTGCGTGCCCCACACCAGACTGGCTACTAAACCGTAGAGACAACTGAGGAGCCATATTCCCACGACCTCGCGCCACCATGACCGGGATCGTGAACTGAGCAGCCCCCCCCTGAGAGACGGAAAAATCACCCTGTGTGGCACCAATGCCATCGTCATGCGGGACTGGATTAGCGCCCAAGACAGCAATCGGATCAGTCAAGATTTCCGGGCCGGAGGGTCCTGTGCCCGGCGGATCAATCTCAAGCATCCTACTGGTAGCAAGTGGAGTTCCACCTGGTTCTGAGAGAAGAGTAAAGCGAAGATCCCCCTCCTGATCCCAGATACAACTCACTTCATAGACTGCGAAAGCTTCGGGGTCGAAGCTGACTTCATTGAGGCAATTGCTGCTGAGGTCTGACTGCACCCATTGGCTTTGTTGGGTTCCGTCGCCGGGCACGAACTGCTCTACAAATGGCGTAGCATTCAGGTAATAATCGTCTGTGAACCAGGTGAGTGAAAGCTCGCAACTCCCAAGAGCTAAATCACAGCTGTCCTGCCCAAGAATCTGAAAGTCAAAATGGTGCAGGCCTGCCACCTTTCGCATGTATCTTCGAACTGACAGACCCTGATCACATGAAGCGTCGTCTAAAACTCCTGGCCAAAGGCCTCTTGCCTGAATTGCTGGCGGAAGCTGCCAATTGCCACAAAGAAAGCCCTCAAGATGATCGCCTTCATGGGGCTCAGAAGTTCCGATATAGCGTCGGTGAAGCGGTCCAGTGACGAAATGCTCCTTGCCAACCCAGAACGTCTCGTCGAAAACCTCGCCAGAGAAGTCAACAAAAGGATTGAAACCAGGCTCCACGGTCAGCGGGCCTTGATCCAGACCATTTCCTATATGCCCGTGAGAATCGCCATAATCGGGCATCTGGCCTGGATCGCAAGCCGGCGGATCTCCACAATTGTGCTTGAAATTCAGGAACCAGATTGGCTGGCCCTGGGCGTCGAAGGTGTTGACAGCGCTGGAAAAGGCATTCCCCGCAATCCACTCAACGATGAACAGGTCGTTGACTTGCGCAAATCCATTGACAAGCGAAAAAAGCGGGCCTTCCGTCCAAACGCCATTCCATTTACGGCTGGGGTTATCACCAATGAACGGATTGAAGCCAGAAATCGCCTGCCTGATGTCTTCAATCTGCACTTCATGATTGCTAGGGTGGACTTGCCCGTCGCCGTCGTTCATCTGCCTTATCTGAACCGTTGCACTCAGATTGCTGTCACCTGAGAGAATCGTAGGTGAGCGGAACCCACTTGTGGCTCCAGCATTCTCTAAAAGCACGCTGACGGTACCGACAGTCGGATCCTGATTATCTTTAGTCGGATAGTGGAGAGCGCCGGTAAAGAACTGGTTGCCGGACTGATCCTCCTCGTACTTCATGCGCGAGTAGTACCAGACCGGCGTCCATTCAGTATCGATTTTCTTGTACGTATACCAGATACCGATAAGACTGTAGACGGGGCCAAACGCCTCATTCAGCTCATCGAATCTAGCTTCGTTCGTCCAGAAGAAGCGCCAACCTTGGCGTGGCTGCGCATCGGAGGTCCAATGCCCGGGTTTCAGTTGATCCGGTCCACCCGCAGTGCGATTCGCGCCAGTTGGAAGGTCTCCGCACTTCAGCAGTTCATCACCCGCGCCGCCACCGGGCGCAGATGAATCTTCGACAATTGGCCGAATGGGAACTGTTTCGTCACCAGATTGCAGAGCTTGACCTGGAGTCCGAGGATCGATCCTGATATCCCAAGGTTCAATTCCATTGGTTGTATCCGAGACACGGACACTCGATGCCTCCCAGTATTCGTGCACCCTGCCATCATCATCAATTGCGTACTTCGCATCGTGGTACCGGACAGTCCCAGAATCTGTAAACCCCCCAAACTGCGAAGGAACTTGAACCTCAAAAACCGATGGCGTATCCAAGGACTCGCCATTTGGGCCTACCGGCTCGTAAGACCACCTGAGATTGACGTAATGCCCTCGGCCGGGAACGTGCAGAACAGCCCCAAACCAACACACGTTTGTACGCAGAGGAGTCGACGGTGGCGGCAAGGGGACTGCGTATTGATACGCAGATTGTTCCGCACTTGCTTCAACGGCCGTGTAGGGAGAACAGGCTTCATTGCCCGCTACGTTCCGACACGCCTGCACTCTGTAATCGTAAAGGCCTGAGTCAATCTCAAAGCGCCTCCTGGCCATCTTGAGTTCTTGAATCACGTACTCGTGACTTACAACACCCGCCTCATCCGCTTCAGTGATTCGATAATAGATGTCACCCTGATCATGAAGCTCATGCCCCCAGGTCAGCTCTTGAACAGAGTCAGACGCCGAGGCTCCAGATCTTAAGACGAGCCCCTGCACAGGGGCTGGGGCTGAGCCTCCCCCCAGACCACGCATTGCCACCAAGGATGCCGCGCCACACTCCTGTATTGCACCGTCGCCTCGGCAAGCTCTCAGATGCGCAAGCCGTCCTGCAAACTGACCTGTCTCGATATCGGAAAACCAGTTCTGATCGAACGGCGCTGGAGAGACAACAGGCCCACTACCTCCGATTACCTGCTGAAGTTCAAATTGAATTTCCAGTGCATCCTGCGGCGTTGACACAGGATAGGACCACTCCAGATCCGCAAGCTCCTGACCCCCGGATTGAAAAACATCAACAATCACATCTCGCGGCGCCACGAGCGGCAGCGATGCAAATCGATGGGTGCTGGGCGGACTGCAGGCTGGTGGCGTAGCTCTGGTGCAAGAGAGAATCTCGACGGCAAGCGTTTCATCGCGACTCAGAATTGCCGGATCGATTTGAGCCTGCGCGAACTCGGGCGAGCCCTGGGACTCCTCAACGCCGATGCTGCCGATGGTTCGAAGAACCAAATAGTCGGGGAGCGCCCCAGTTAGTTGGCTCCACCCTACAGTTGCCTCTTCGTAGCTATTGGCAACGACGAACCTTCCTGGCTCAGGAGGGTTTGGCAAACAGGATTGCGGAAGAGCCACAATGGGGGCGACGGTCTGATCGGCTTCCGAACAGACAATCGAAAGCTCTCCAACCAAGTTGAACATTACCTGTAAGCGGGACGTCCATAGCCCGTTAGTGTCAAGGAACTCCCGCACGGGTGCCAGGTTGCTGACACCGTTTCCCGAGAGAGTAATTCGCCAGAATCCAGGCATATCATTGACGAACTCCAGCGATTCACATCGTCTGGCGAGCGCGGGTTGGCTCTTCGCAGGATCGTAGCCTTCATGCTCGCACTGCCCCAGAATCGAATTGGAAATACTCAGCGTGTTGAGAGACGAAAACTCTGATATCCGCCCCACTGAGTACAGCAGCGAAGCATCGTGAAGGTACAAGTGTTCTAGGTTCGAGAGAACCGGAAGCACTAATGCATTGCCTGGCAATTCACCACCAGGCCCGACCCCATCATTGACTTTCGCAATGTTGAGCCCCGAGACGTTAAGCGTATGCAGCAGTGGGAGGGCACCCAGGTCGCCCAGCTCCAGAATGGAATTATAAGAAACGTCTAGTGCGCGCAAGGAACTCAGAGCTTGACTGGATGTGATCGGCTCGAGTGTCTGCAACTGCGTCTGAGCGACTCCGAGCGCTTCTAGGATTTCAAGATTCTCCATGTGAGCCCAGATTGGATCCCCTTCGTCAAGCGGATTTCCGATCAAGCTTAGGTTAAGCAAGGTTGATGACATGGACTCCTGAAGCGCACACTGCCCCTGTGCACAGAACCCCGGCGCAGACTCAATGAGGTTGGAGTCAGCATATAGATCAACAACGCCACGCAGTTCTGGAATCTCGGTCAACAAATTCCCACCGACGTACAGGGACTGAATCAAAGGCGCTCCACGGGGATCAGGGTTTCCAATATCGTTGAGCGGCTCGATGGTGGGCAGTTGATTCGCAGAGAGATCAAGGACCAGGAAGTTCCTCTCTTCCCCAGTGAGTGCGAATAGCTCAGAGCCCGAGGAAACGATATTGGTATCTAGGTACAAATGCTCCAGTTGCGGAAGCTCGGACAGTGGGCCGAGCAGCTCAATCTGGTTGTTGGAGAGGCGCAAGTCCCGAAGACTCACAAACTCTCCGATGCCGATCACGGTGTCTATTCCCCGAAGCGAGCAATCGGCATACTCGACGAAGCCAACGGTGGAATGCCCTGCCGAGGCGTCTTGCAGGCAGCTTATGAGTGCCGGATGAGCATTGGCGGCCGTCATTGCCTGCAATGCATCATCAACGGTTTGGTCGGGATTGGCAAAGAGAGCAACATCGAGTTGCTCGGACGGCCCGCTACAGTGCGTTACTGAGCCTGAATCGACGCAGATTTGAACTTGATACGTATGCGTGTCATACGGAAGTTTCAAGTCTTTGTTCTGATAGCTCTCCACGTAGAATTCTGTCGACACGAATGATCCAAAGCTGCGACCTCGATCTTGCGAGTGGCTGATTCGAACGTGGGCCGAACCACTCACGGGTGAGGGCGTAGTCCAGGTCAGCGTGAACTCGCGCCCGAAGCTCGGATTAGCACTGGATGAAAGTGATTGAGGCACTGGAAGATCAGAGCACGAGGAAGGCCTGAGCAGCCCGCTCCCTTCAGAAGACTGTCCGCCAACGAGAGCCTCGAGATCGTCCAGCTGGGCGCAGTACAGGGTCGAGTTGCCCGTCAAATCGATCTTGCCCAGCTGACTAGATGTCATTTCCGCGTTCGCCACCAAGGCGTTTATGTCGCCAACAGGTGTCGAGACCAAAGAAACAGTTTCGAGTGAGGCCACGTTGGCCAGACCCGAAATGTCTGTCACAAGGGAACCCCCGAGGAGAATCACTTTCAATGACGTGCCAGAAAGGTCAGGAACCCTTGAAATGGGCGCCGACAGTGCTGTGATGTTCTCAAGATTTGGAAAATCCACAACATGATCGAGCGAGGTGACAGCAGTGCCCGAGACGTTGATACTTCGAACATGATCCAGCGCTGCAATCTCCATCAAGGAGGTGACGTCAGTGCCTACAAGACTGAGAACTTCTAGATTCAAAAGCGAAGCGACAGGCCCGAGATCTGCGACAGGATTCTGGTCAAGAATTAGAACCTGCAGGTTTGTCAAGTCTTCAATACCGGTGAGACTAGAAATTCCGTAGGAAGTGCAGTCCAAGGATGTCAGCTGGCTGGGGAACTTGACCTTCTGTTGATTTCGATTCGCAGATATGCAATTCGACAACGCGCTGGAGCTATAAGATTTCTCGTGATCGATTGCACTCGGCGTGGCACTTGACACCCGAGAAGGCAAGGACCAACTTTCGGCAGACTGTTCACGCACAGGTAGGGAATCGCCTGCTGCATGGCCTTGCTCACGTTTGTCGTGGACGCCGGCTGATAGAGACCCATTGCCATAACGCGCACGAACGAAAACCTCGCCTGCGTCGATAGCATCTAGGACAAGTCGTGCGCTTTGCCTCGTGCGACGCTCACGTTGCGCATAACGCATGGCCTGCCCGGCGCGCAGGTCACTGTCTGCTACTCGAGAAAATGTCCTGGGGTGCCCAACAGACTCCGTACCATTTACTTCATAGCGGCGGTATTGACCTTGATCGATGACCAGAATTTCGTAACTGGTCGGGCTGATCTGGTTCGGATTCGCGTGCGCTCCCGGGCCAGGACTCATGGTCCAACGCAGCTCGATCGATGTTCGTCCATCAGCTAATTTGCCTACCGCGACTGGCAAAAGCGACAACGAGCGGAATGCGGATTTCGAATCCGCATTCTCAGTCAAAACCTTGCAAACTCGTGGCGTACAGCTCCCCTCTTCCATCAGCGATGCCGTCGACTGTGGAAGCTGCAAATTTTCCATTTCCCGAGCGAGCAGCGCGCTGGAGAACGCCTGGTGAAAGACCGGGCTTTCCATTACGGAATAGCCAGACTCCCGCGTCGCCGGGTTGTGCTCCAAGAACTCGGCCAAGAATTGGCCAAAGAAATCACTCTGATCGAGTGGCTCCTGAGCCCAGAGATTTGCGGAAAACAGACCAGAAATAATGAGGACAGCAATCTTGCTGCCGAGATACGTGGAATCCAAGCGCACGAGTCCAACCTTTTTCGGTGGGTGGTGAGGGCTTGGGGATCGCGGCTCGCGCACACGCATTCTCGCAGCACGCCAAATGCTGTGAAAAACGACTTACAGATGCCAATAATGCCAACTTGGTCACAATAAATGCTCCCTCCCCAGTGCCGGACCCTACCCGAGGCCGGCAACCCGGTCAAGGACTCATGGGCTGCACACCATGAATCTTCATCAAGGTGTCATCGGGGAAAATCCAGCGCAACCCAGTATATGGGGGCCAATTGGGGGACTACTGATCGTAGATAAAGAAAAAGCCCCTTGGAATCAGGGGCTTGATTCTTATTGCTGGCGGAGAGGGTGGGATTCGAACCCACGAAGGGCTTTCACCCTTGCTGGTTTTCAAGACCAGTGCATTCAACCGCTCTGCCACCTCTCCGGTGACCTGAATTGTGACCCATCCGGCGGCTCTCTGCGAGCCGCGAGAGGGTGGGATGGCTCGCAAAATACGCTCGCGAGCTCGGCTGCGCCTCGGTTCGAACCCACGAAGGGCTTTCACCCTTGCTGGTTTTCAAGACCAGTGCATGGACTGCGCGCCCGTGGCGCTTGCCCTTCGCTCCGCTCCGGGTTGCTCCGGCCGCTTTGCGGCCTGCACATCGAGCTCGCCTGCGGCTCGGTTCAACCGCTCTGCCACCTCTCCGGTGATTTGAATTGTGCCTTAATCAGCTGCCGGATGCTGATTCGGGCGCGACCGAGGGCCCCGAGTCCGATCGGGGTAGCTGTCGCTCCACTCCAGCGAGCTCGGCTGCTCCTAGGTTCGAACCGGGGTTCGCATCCGCCTCGACCTCTCCTTCAGACATGAAAAAACCCCGCGTTGCGGGGCTTTTCCATGTTTGGCGGAGAGGGAGGGATGGACGGCGCGACTTTGTCGCTTGCCCTTCGGGTGCGAATCGGGCTGCGCCCGATCGCATCGAGCTCGGCCCTGCGGGCCTCGGTTCGAACCCGGGTTCGCATCCCTTCCTCGACGTTAGAAATGAAAAGCCCCGCGCGAGGCGGGGCATTTCATTTCTGGCGGAGAGGGAGGGATTCGAACCCTCGGTACGGGTTAAACCGTACACTCACTTTCCAGGCGAGCCCGTTCGACCACTCCGGCACCTCTCCGAAACTGCTTTCAAATTGTCTCGCCTCCCGGTCGATGGGGGCGTCCTCCAGCCGGCGATCCTCAACGGATCGCGAGAGGGAGGGATGGCTGAAGCTGCGCT
Organism: Wenzhouxiangellaceae bacterium; assembly: GCA_965227925.1. Classification (GTDB taxonomy): domain Bacteria; phylum Pseudomonadota; class Gammaproteobacteria; order Xanthomonadales; family Wenzhouxiangellaceae. The sequence goes on along the minus strand of CBDDGP010000004.1, from coordinate 1,290,962 downwards.
TCAGCGAGCTCGGCCTTCGGCCTCGGTTCGAACCCTCGATACGGCGATTGTCATGACAAGCTCCGTACACTCACTTTCCAGGCGAGCCCGTTCGACCACGCGAGCACCTCTCCGAAACTGCTCCAAATTGTCTCGCCACCCGGTCGATGGGGGCGTCCTCCAGCCGGCGATCCTCAGCGGATCGCGAGAGGGAGGGATGGCTGAAGCTGCGCTTCAGCGAGCTCGGCCTTCGGCCTCGGTTCGAACCCTCGGTACGGCGTGAACGATCAACCGTACACTCACTTTCCAGGCGAGCCCGTTCGACCACGCGAGCACCTCTCCGAAACTGCACAAATTGTCTCGCCACCCGGTCGATGGGGGCGTCCTCCAGCCGGCGATCCTCAACGGATCGCGAGAGGGAGGGATGGCTGAAGCTGCGCTTCAGCGAGCTCGGCCTTCGGCCTCGGTTCGAACCCTCGGTACGGCGATTGTCATGACAAGCTCCGTACACTCACTTTCCAGGCGAGCCCGTTCGACCACGCGAGCACCTCTCCGAAACTGCTTTAAATTGTCTCGCCACCCGGTCGATGGGGCGTCCTCCAGCCGGCGATCCTCAACGGATCGCGAGAGGGAGGGATGGCTGAAGCTGCGCTTCAGCGAGCTCGGCCCTGAGGGGCCTCGGTTCGAACTCTCGGTACGAGATTATGAGTCCCGTAGCGTACTTGGCGAGGCAGGCGAGCCCGTTCGACCACGCGAGCACCTCTCCGAACCTGGGCGCTTCGACTTCCGCCGAAACGCAAGCCGGGCATTATAGCGGTCGAGCGGCCCGGTGTCATTCCCGGGAGCGGTCCGATTCAGTCGCCCCTGCCCTTCTCGAATACGAAGATGCCCCAGGTCAGGAAGCCCTTGCGGCCGCCGTCGATCCAGTGGGTCAGGCCGGACTTCATGCGTTCGATGTAGTCGGCGCTGACGCCCTTTTCGCGCAGTTCGTCCTCGTTGTCGATCAGCACCTCGCGGACCCGGGCGTAGTGGCGGGCCAGCTGGTCCGGGTGCTCGTCGAAGTGCTCTTCGGTCATGCCGAGCCGGCCGAGGGTCTCGCGGTAGAAGGCCGGGGAGCCCAGCGAATCGAGGTGGATGCGGTCGTAGATCGGCTGCAGGCGGTCGGTCGGGGCGTCGTCGGTCTGCATCGGGTCGGTGAAGATCAGCCGGCCGCCGGGCTTGAGGACGCGGGCGGCCTCGGCGCAGACGGTCTCGCGGTCGCCGGAGTGCAGGATGGCGTCCTGCGACCAGACCAGGTCGAATTCGGCGTCGCCGAAGTCCAGGTCCGTGAAGTCGCCGTCGACGACCTCGATGTTCCGCTCCAGGCCGGCCTCGAGGTTCATGCGCCGGTTGCGCTCGTTCTCGACCTCGGCCAGGTTCAGCGCCACGCAGTGACAACCGTGATGTTCGGCCAGGTAGCGCATCGATCCGCCGTAGCCTGCGCCGAGGTCGAGCACGCGGGTCGCCGGCGTCAGGGCGCCGGCCAGTTCGGCCATTCGCCGCACGGTGCGGCGACTCGCCTCGGCGATCGGTTCGTCCTCCGCCTCGTACAGGCCGACGTGGATGTCCTCGCCGCCCCAGACGTGGAAGTAGAAGGTGTCGGCGTCGTCGCTGTTGTAGTACTCGCGCGCCGTCTCGACGACGTCCGTGTAGCCGGTCTCGTTCATGCCTCGCCCTTTCCGTTGATCGAATGGTCGCCGGCATCCTCGATGGTCTCGCCGCCCTCGTACTGCTTCTCGGCGACGTGGATGTAGAAATCCGGCGTGTCGGCGCGTCCGCCGTCGCCGGCACGCTCGTCCTCGAAGTCGGCGTAGGTGTGGACCTTCTGGAAGCCCACCTCCTGCATCAGATTTCGGGTGTAGTCGCGGCGGATCGGACACATGTTCAGGTGGTAGACCGATCCGTCCGGAAACTCGTAGCGGAAGCGGGCGAGGCCCTCGTCCACGTGCTCGGGCTCGGCGCTGACCTGGTTGCCGCAGTAGTAGAACCTGTGCTTGCTGGAAAAGCCGTCGTCGAGGATGGCGTCGTAATTGCGCTGGTCGAGGATCAGGCAGCCGTCGTGCTTGAGCACCGCGTAGAACTCGGCCAGGGCCTTGCGCCGATCGCGCTCGGAAAACAGGTGGTTGAAGGAGTTGCCGAGACAGATCACGGCGTCGTAGCTGGCGTGCACGTCCCGGTTCAGCCAGCGCCAGTCGGCCTGGATCGTGCGCAGGATGTGACCGCGACGCTTGCCGTTCTCGAAGGCCTTGGCCAGCATTTCCGCCGATCCGTCGACGCTGCAGACCTCGAAGCCTTCCTCGATCAGGCGGACGGAATGGAACCCGGTGCCGGTGGCCACGTCGAGTACCCGCTCGGCACCGCGCTCCTTGAGCATCCGGATGAAGAAATCACCCTCGCTCTCGTAGCGCGCGTCCCAGTCGATCAGCTCGTCCCACTTGTCGACGAACTGTTCGATGTACTCCTGCTGGTAATGGTTGGACTCCCGGACTTCGACGGGATCGTCGCCGAAATCCTGCCGAACGGTTCTCTTCTTCGTTGAACTGGACGTCGATGCTGAAGTGATGACTACCTCCTCGCCGGTGCTGGATCAGGGGTTCCCTGCGCGGGGTTTTCAATGCGTGAAGCCGGTCGTCGTTCGGTGCGCGAGCCTGAGCCGCGGACGAAAGAGCGGTCGTGAAGAACGGTCTTGAAAGCGGGCGTGCGGGCGCACGGCACCTGCTCCTCGTCGGGATCCCGGTCTCGTTGTTCAGGGTTCATGACGAACGACGGCGGGGCGATTCGATGCGGTGGCCAGACCGCGTTCACCGACCCGTCCTTGCGCAAGAAAACGCAGCTCGAATGCTGCTGCGACTCTCTTCACCATACCAGCCCGTCGGCCGGTTTTCAGGCCGGGGGATCGGACTCCGGCGCGTTCAGCCAGGCCAGCAGGTCGTTCAGCGCGGGGTCGTCGACGCGATGCTCGCTGTCCGCCGCGGACCCCAGCGCGGCACGGAAGCGGGCCGCCTGGCGCTTGCCTTCCTCGACACCCCACTGGTCGAAGGGATTGAGGTTCCAGCGCACGCCCAGCAGGTAGGTGGCGTGCTCCCAACAGGCCAGCAGTTCGCCCAGCGCGCGGGCGTCGGGCCGGCGCGTCAGCAGCGTGAGGACCGGGTTGCCCCCGGGCAGGCTGCGCTGCGCATCGTCGTCGGGGTGACCCAGGGCCAGCGCCCGGGCCTGGCCGAGAAGATTGGCCAACTGCTCCTGGCGGAAGCCGTGCGCATCGACCGACAGATCGGCCGAGCCGACCAGCAGCATCGGGTGACGTTGCCGACCCTGGTGGAGAGCCTGGAACAGCGCATGCTGCAGATCCGTGCCGGCCCCGCCGAAGATCAGCGGCGAAGACGGACCGTCCAGTTCGCGCCCGTCGCCATCCACGCGCTTGCCCAGGCTTTCCATGACCAGCTGCTGCAGATAATCGGCCAGCCGTCGATAGGCCGGCTCGTAGGCAATCACGCCCAGGGTGCCGAAGCCGAGGTCGCGCACCAGGCGATCGAACGCATGGGCCAGGCGCCCGGGCAGCGAGCCGGTTGGATCGGTGCGGACGGCGTGATCGACGACGGAGGCGCCTTCGAGAAGCTCCGCCCAGCGCACCGGTCCGATCGCCGCGGCCGCGGCCAGGCCGATCGAGGACCACAGGGAGAAGCGACCGCCGACCGACTCATCGAACGGGAGCACCCGCTGCTCGTCGACGCCCCACTCCGCGGCGCGGTCGGCTCGGGACGTCGCCGCCCAGGTTCGCTCGGCCCAGTCCACGCCCAGCCACTGCCGCACGGCTTCGGCCTGCAGCAGCGTCTCGCGCGTGCCGAAGCTCTTCGACGCGATGACCAGGCCGGTGGACGCCGGGTCCAGGCGCTCGAGCAGGCGCGACAATGCCCGCTCATCGAGCGTGGACAGCCAGCGGACGTCGACCGCCGACTCCTGCGTATCGAGCGCGTCGACGACCAGCCGGGGGCCGAGATCGGAACCGCCGATGCCGACGCTGAGCAGCGTTCTGACCGGAGTGCGGCCGGCATACAGCGCGTCGGCCGCCTCGGCGACGCGGCGTTGGGCGGCGCGGATCGATTCGGGCCGCTCCTCGCCTTCGCTTCGCAGCCAGGGGTGGAGCGCCGGGCGGCGTTCGGAGGCATTGACGATCTCACCGGCAAACAGGCGGCGGATGGCCGCCGACTCGTCCACCTCCGGCGTGGCCGCCCACTCGGCGACCGCGATCGGCGTCAGGCTGGCATCGAGGCGCCAGCGGCCGGTTTCGGCCACCATTGCCGACGAGCGCCCGGGCTCGGCATCGAGCAACCGCGCGATCGGGTTGTCGCCCGATTCGAACTGGGGATTGTTGCTTTTTTGCGACACGTCCGGTTTCCGGGGTCGCGAGCGCCGCTTCAGGCGGCCTGCACGGGGATTTCGCCGGCGATCCGGGCGACCTTGTTGTCGCCGTCGGGGTAGACCAGGCGGGGCCGATGGCGGTCCGCCTCGGCTGCATCGTACTGGCCGTATGCGCAGATGATCAGCAGGTCGCCGACCGAGGCCTTGTGGGCCGCGGCACCGTTGACGCTGATCGTGCCGCTGCCCGCCTCGGCCCGGATCGCGTAGGTCACGAAGCGCTCACCGTTGTCGACGTTGTAGATGTGAATCTGCTCGTATTCCCGGATGCCCGAGGCCGCGAGGAGGTCGTCGTCGATAGCGCACGAACCCTCGTAATGGAGCTCGGCGTGGGTCACGGTGGCCCGATGGATCTTGGCCTTCAGTAGATTCAACTGCATCGCTTGTTCCTGTGCAGAACGCCTGCGTTCGGTCGGAATGGATCAGATGGAGGCCTTCGCCCAAAAAAAAACCTCTCCCCGGTGAGGGGGAGAGGCAGCGTGTCGGAGTGATGTACCTCAATTCGCGCCCTGACCTTGATCGCCGTTGCTGGAATACCAAGGTTCGTGGTAACTGTACCACAACTTTTCGGCATTTCCAACCCTGATTTGCGATTTAGCGACGGACTTGTCGCGAAATTACAACATTGTCGATCAATCGCGCCCGGCCGAGCCTTGCGGCGGCCAGCAGGCGGAGGGGATGACCCGCCGGCGGACCCAGCGACCGGGCGTCCCGGAACTCGACGTATTCGGTGTCGAATCCCGTGGCGTCGAGACGCTCTATTCCAGACTGCGCCAGCGCGGCAAAAGTTCCCGGCGGCGCGTCCCCGGGCAGCGCCTCGGCCTGCTGCGCGAGATCGAGCAGCGTCGCGTGCAGGCGCGGCGCGACGGCCCGCTCGCGTTCGCTCAGGTAGCGATTGCGCGAACTCATGGCCAGGCCGTCGTCCTCGCGCACGGTCGGCCGGCCCGCGATCTCGATGCCCAGGCCGAGATCGTCGACCATCCGGCGCAGCACGGTCAGCTGCTGGTAGTCCTTCTCGCCGAACACCGCACCGTCCGGCCGGACCCGCTGGAACAGGCGCAGCACCACGTTGGCCACGCCGTCGAAATGGCCCGGCCGATGGGCGCCGCACAGGATCCCGCCGAGCGACTCCGGGACGCGCACGGAGAAGCCCTCGTCCGGGCCCAGCGGGTAGAGATCGGCGATGGTCGGCAGCCAGACCGCGTCGCAGCGGCCGGCCAGGCGAGTCAGGTCCTCCTCGACCGTGCGCGGATAGTGCTCGAAATCCTCGCCCGGGCCGAACTGCGTGGGGTTGACGAAGATGCTGACAAGGACCGCGCCGCCGAGCGTCCGCGCCGCGTCGACCAGGGCGAGGTGGCCGTCGTGCAGGTTGCCCATGGTCGGCACGAAGCGGACCGGGCCGGCGGCGTCGCGCCAGGCGGCCAGCTCGGCGCCGTCGCGCAGGACCTGCGGGTCGGCCATGTCAGTCGCCGTAGCTCTCGGCCGGGCCGGGAAACGCGCGCGTGCGCACCGCCTCCACGTAGGCCGCCAGCGCATCGGGGATCGTGCCCGCGCCGGCCATGAAATCGCGCACGAAGCGCGGCGCCCGGTCGCCGCCCAGGCCGAGCGCATCGTGCAGCACCAGGACCTGGCCGTCGACCTCGACCCCGGCGCCGATGCCGATCACCGGGATGCTCAACGACCGCGACACCTCGGCGCCCAGCGACGACGGCACGCATTCCAGCACCAGCAGCGACGCTCCAGCGTCCTCCAGCGCGCGGGCTTCGCGCAGCAGGCGATCTCGCGCTTCGGCGTCGCGGCCCTGGACCTTGTAGCCCGACAGCTGGTGGACCGACTGCGGCGTCAGGCCGAGGTGGCCGCACACGGGCGTGCCGTGGTCGGCCAGGCGGCGCACCGCGTCGAGCACCGGGGCCCCGCCCTCGAGCTTGACCATGGCCGCGCCGGCCTGCATCACGCGGCGCGCCGACTCGACCGCTGAATTGACGCTGGCGTAGCTCAGGTACGGCAGGTCGGCGATTAACATGGCGCGCTGCACACCGCGGCGGACGCAGGCGGTGTGATAGGCCATGTCGTCGACGGTCACGGGCACGGTCGAATCCCGGCCCTGGACGACGTTGCCGAGCGAGTCGCCGACCAGGATGCAGTCCACGCCCGCGCCATCGACGGCACGCGCCAGCGTGGCGTCGTAGGCGGTCAGCATCGTGATCGGGGTCCGCTCGCGCTTCAGGCCCGCCAGCGCCTCGATCGTCACCGGGCGGCTCATGCGGTCCGCTCCTTCGCCAGGTCGTGTTCGGCGCCCGCATCGGCGTCGACGTCGGCGTCGGCCAGTCGTTCGATGCCGGCCGGTTCCAGGCCGGCGAGCAGCGTGTCGACCCGGCCGCGGGGCAGTTTCGAGCCGCGGTTCGAGATCGCTGAGCGGCTGGAGCACGAACGCGCGTTCGTGCATGCGCGGATGCGGCACGGTCAGTCGAGGGTGATCGATGGTCTGCCCGCCGTACCAGAGCAGGTCCAGGTCGAGCACGCGTGGACCCCAGCGGCGCTCGGGATCGCGCAAACGCCCGGCTTCGTTCTCCAGCCGCTGCAGCTCGTCGAGCAGCGTCTCGGGGTCCAGCATCGTGCGAAGCTCGACAACGGCATTGACGAAGTCCGGCTGGTCGGTCTCGCCCCAGGGCGCGGTCCGATACAGGGCGGAGCGGCACGCAACGTCGGTATCGGGCAGGCGCGCCAGGGCGTCGATTGCCGTGCGCACGCGACGCTCCGGGGCGTCGAGATTGCTGCCGATGCCGATGAACGCGCGGACCATCGCGAACTCAGCCCTGGTTGTTCTTGCGCTTGCGCGGCGGGTTCTTGCGCGGACCGCCGAAGATCATTTCGTTGCGCTGCTCCTCGTCGACCTCCTGCACCCGGGTCCACCAGTCGGCCATGTCCTTCAGGCTCGGGTCCTCGAGGGCACGAAGCAGCAGAAAATCGTAGGCCGCGCGGAATCGCTTCTCGCCGAGCAGGCGCGCAGCGCGCTTGCCGCGCCGACGCTCGAAGCGCGGCTGGAACATCCAGATTTCCTTGGCCATGGTCGAGAAGCGCCGATGCACGGCGACGTTCTTCGTGTACCGGTCGAAGACCTTCTCGCCGGCGGCAGCCAGCGCCTCGACCGGCGGCTGTTCGTTGTCGATGCGACGCCGGGCTTCGGCCTGCGCCTTGGGCCAGAACAGGGCCGCGAACAGGAATCCGGGGGTCACGGGCTTGTTCTGGGCGACACGCTCGTCGGTGTTTTTCAGCGCCTGCTCGACCAGCACCGGTGGCGCCGCCGGGTCGGCCAGCAGTTCGGGGAACAGGGGCTCCCAGAGACCGTAGCGGACCAGGCCGCGGAAGCCTTCCCAGGCGCGGCCGCCGAGCAGCAACTTGAGCAGTTCGTCGAGCAGGCGAGCGGGCGGAATGTCGGCCAGCAGCGGTGCGAGCTCGCGGATCGGCGCCTCGGTCGCCGGGTCCATCTCCATGCCCAGCTTGGTCACGAAGCGAACCGCGCGCAGCATGCGGACCGGGTCTTCCCGGTAGCGGGTCTCGGGGTCGCCGATCATCTTCAGCCGGTTGGCCAGGATGTCGTCGTAGCCGCCCACGAAATCGAGGATGGTCTCGGTCGCCGGGTCGTACATCAGCGCATTGGCGGTGAAGTCGCGGCGCATCGCGTCCTCGGCCACGCTGCCGCCGAACACGTTGTCGCGCAGGACGCGACCGCCCTTCTCGACCGAGCGATCGCCGTCGTCGTCGCCGTCCTGGCCGAGGCCGCGGAAGGTCGCGACCTCGATGATCTCGCGGCCGAAGCGCACGTGCGCCAGCCGGAACCTCCGGCCGATCAGGCGCGCGCTGCGGAACACGCCGCGCACTTCCTCGGGCGTGGCGTCGGTGCCGACGTCAAAGTCCTTGGGCGTGACGCCGAGCAGGACGTCGCGGGCGGCACCTCCAACGACGTAGGCCTTGAAGCCGGCCTGCTGGAGACGTTCGGTGACCTGGGCCGCTTCACGGCTGATGGACTTGCGCGCGATGCCGTGCTCGGACCGCGGAATTTCTCGAAGTGAGGTGCTCAATGGGTATACTGATTCGTGTAGGAAAAGGACGGGATGGTCGGCGCCATCCGCAGGTTCGCGATACAGTTCGACGGTCGGGTCGAAGATTTCCTTCGACGAGCCAGTCCGACGATCGGAATCGACGATCCGCATTCGACGACCCGCAATGCGAATCACGGACCGTGCAGCGCGCTAGTCTACCACTGCGGAGGCCCGAACCGCCTTCGCGCCGCCCCGCACCGAACCGAACCGGACCCAAGCCAGGACGCGATCTGCCATGACTTTCGTGGTTGTAGAAAACTGCATCAAGTGCAAGTACACCGACTGCGTGGAGGTGTGCCCCGTCGACTGCTTCCACGAGGGCCCCAACTTCCTGGTCATCGACCCGGAGGAATGCATCGACTGCACCCTGTGCGAGCCGGAATGCCCGGTTCAGGCGATCTATCCCGAAGACGACCTCCCGGCCGACCAGATGGATTTCCTCGAGATCAACGAGGAGCTGTCGCGCGAGTGGCCGGTGATCACCGAACGCAAGGACCCGCCGGCCGACGCCGAGGAATGGGAAGGCAAGGAGAACAAGCGGGAGCTGCTGGAGCGGTAGAGACCGCGTTTCCCGGTTGTCCCGGCTCCCCGCTCCTGCCCTTCGCCCGCAAGCGGCCTCCAACAGGCGTGCCCTGATCGAAGCCTCGAGTCTGTTGGAGGGCGCTCGCGCGCGAACCGTTTCCGATCCCCCACCCTTCGCCCGCAAGCGGCCTCCAACAGGAGCGCCTTCGATCTGCCTGGGCGTTGGAGCCATCCCCCGACTGTGGGAGTGAGCTTGCGAGCGAACAGGTGCAGACTCAGGGATTCGCTCGCAAGCTCACTCCCACAGCCATCGCCTTCGACCAGTACGCTGGAATTTCCAAGACCGGACAGGGTGCCGAGGCTTCTACAGGAAAAATCGGTTCAGGGCGTAGCGAGCATGGGCGCTCTCGGTGACTGCCGGAGCGGAGGAACCGCAGTGCTGGGGACTGGCCGCGGCCCCCGCGTTCTGTTGCGGCTTCCTCGGGCGGCGCGCTCTCGAACCCGGCGTCACTCGTGCGTCCTCGACGTGGGGCCTCCCACGCCTCCGGCGGACTCCCTCCACCGACTTCAAGATCACACCACCCGAGAAACCCTCACGACGAAGCGCGGACCACGGACAGTCCCTGGGTGCATGAGGATTTCGAGCACTAGGTACGCATTTCAGCTACGGGGAAATCGCCGTAGCGCGTCGCGAGCAAGGGTGCGGTCAGTGACCGCCGGAGCGGAGGAACCGCAGTGCACTCGAGTGTGCATGAGGATTCCGAGCACCGCCGGGCGCTGACCGCACCCGGCGCAGTAGCGCTACGGTGATTTTTAGCCGAGGCGTTGCTGGAGGCGGCTCAACACGAATTCCGCTCTCTCCATCGGCACGATATTCCCCGCTTCGTCGAAGATGGCGACGCGGGTGGTGCGGCTGGACTCGGGCTGGACTTCGAACTGGTAGGTGCCGGAGAAGTCGATGAACTCGGGCGCCGACCAGAACAGGACGACCTTCTGGAAGAAGCCGCGCTTGGCGACCACGATCGGGTCATGCTCGAACGCGACCCGGTAGCGTCGCTCGTCGGGCAGCACGTTCTGAACCGCCATCTCGCCGCGATTGAGCGCGAAGCCGAGGCGCCGCCAGACGCTGGCCGGTTCGTCGTCGACCTGCAGGTACAGGCCGTTGGAGCCGAACAGGATGCGCGAACGGGCCTGCTCGGCCTCGGCCGAGGTCAGCACCTGGGGCGGCAGGGACTCGTCACCCTGCGCGGCCAGTTCCGGCAACGAGTAGCCCGGAATCTCGAAGATCGGGCGAACCTCGGGCTCGGACAGGTCGTCAGGCACTTCGATCGGCGCGATTTCCTCGCTGGTCACGTAGGCCGGCCGTTCGGGACGGAGGAAGCAGCCGGCCAGCAGCGTCAGCGACAGCAGGGCCAGGATGCGGAATGCGGAGGTCTGGATGGAAATCGTCGTTCCCCTGTTGGGTTCTCGTCAGTCGGACAGCGCAGCCACCAGCGCTCGACCGGCCTCGTGGTGCGCGCGGTCCAGCGGCACCAGCGGAAGCCGGATGCCGGCGCCGATCCGGCCCATCTCGCCGAGCAGCCACTTGGCCGGGATCGGGTTGGCCTCGACGCCGAGAAACGGATACAGCGCAGCCAGCCCGGCGTTCGCCGAATCGGCGGCTTCGTCGCGGCCGGCCAGCGCCGCTTCGCACATCGCGGCAAACCGACCCGGCGCGACGTTGGCGGCCACCGAAATCACGCCGCGCGCGCCATGGCGGAGGGCGTCGCGGGCGGTCGGATCGTCGCCGCTGAGCACGCCGATGCCGGCATCGGCCAGTCGGCGAATTCGCTGCATGTCGGCGACGGCTTCCTTGATACCGACGATCCGTTCGTGCCGGCAGAGCTCGATGGTGGTGCGCGGATCGAGGTCGACCGCGGTCCGACCCGGCACATTGTAAAGGATGACCGGCGCCTCGCAGGCGTCGGCCACGGCCCGGTAGTGGGCGGCCAGTCCGCGCTGGGGCGGCCGGTTGTAGTACGGCGTGACGACGAGAACGGCGTGGGCGCCGCGGCGGGCCGCCGCGACGCTCTGGTCGACCGCCGCCGCGGTGGAGGCCGCGCCGGTGCCGGCGACGACCCGGCAGCGATCGCCGATGCGCGCCAGCGCTCGATCGAGCAGTTCGTCGCGCTCGGCCGCGGTCAGGGTGGCCGATTCGCCGGTGGTTCCCCCGACCACCACGCCCCGGGTGCCGGAATCGGCATGCCAGTCCAGCAGGCGATCCCAGGCGTCGAGATCGATCGCTCCGCGCTCGTCCATCGGGGTCACGAGCGCGACCAGCGATCCGGTCAGTCCAAAGTCGTCCAGGGTCTTCATCGGCAGGGCATACTACTTGCGGGTCCCGGGTCTGACAAGTATTCTGCGGCGAACGTTCCACGCCGCGCCCGCCCCTCTGGCGACGCACCAAGCCACTGATTCCGCGGCACAAGTTCGAAATCTCCCACACAAACGACACGTCGAGACCATGGCAGACATCGAAACCCCGATCGAAACGCCCCGACTCCCGGCCACCGGCAATGCCGAGCTTGCCCTGCAGGATTTTCGCGGCCAGCCGCTGGTGGTCTACTTCTATCCGCGCGACAACACGCCCGGCTGCACCAAGGAAAGCGAGGCGTTCCGTGACCTGAACGGCCAGTTCGAGAAGCTCGGTGCCCGGATCGTCGGGGTCTCGCGCGACGGCGTGAAATCGCACGAGAATTTCCGGGGCAAGTACGACCTGCCCTTCCCCCTGATCGCCGATATCGATGAGCAGCTGTGCAAGCAGTTCGACGTGATCAAGGAGAAGAACATGTACGGAAAGAAGGTGATGGGGATCGAGCGCAGCACCTTCCTGATCGACGCCGACGGCGAGATCGCAAGGGAATGGCGCAAGGTGAAGGTGCCGGGACACGCCGAGGAAGTCCTCGACGCGGTGCGCGACCTGTGAGTTCGCCGGTCACCGCCTCCCCACCGACACCACCGGAAGTACCCATGACCGATTCCAGCAGGCTCTACCTGCTCGACACCAACGTGCTGATGCACGACCCGACCGCCCTGTTCCGCTTCGAGGAACACGATGTCTACCTGCCGATGGTCGTGCTCGAGGAACTCGATGCGGCCAAGAAGGGCATGACCGAAGTCGCGCGCAACGTGCGCCAGGTCAGCCGATTCATCGGCCAGATGATGCAGGGCGGCCAGGAGCTCGACGACGGCCTGCCGCTGGCCATGCCGGACGGGCTGAACTTCCGGATCGGCAGCGGTCGCTTGTTCTTCCAGACCGGCGGCGAGGAGGTCGACGACGCGCCCAGCGCGCTGCGCGCCAAGGCCGACAACGAGATCCTGCGCGCGGCCATGCAGCTGACCCAGCGCCATCCGGACCGGGAAGTGGTGCTGGTGTCGAAGGACATCAACCTGCGGATCAAGGCGGCGATCCACGGCATCCCCGCCGAGGACTACCACAACGATCGGGCGCTCGACGACCTGAGCCTGCTCTACAACGGGCTGTCCGAGCACGACAACGACTTCTGGGACCGCCACGCCATCGAGGACTCTTGGAGCGAAGGCGGCAATACCTTCTATCGGCTCAAGCGCGTCGCCGACGACGACTGGCACCCGAACCAGTGCCTTCGCCTGACCGGCGACAACGGCATGGAAGCGATGGTCCGCGCGGTCACCGACAACCATTTCGTCATCCAGGTGTCGACCGACTACACCCACGGGCCGCACAGCGTCTGGGGCATCACCGCGCGCAATCCCGAACAGAACTTCGCGCTGAACCTGCTGATGGACCCGGAGATCGACTTCGTCACCCTGCTCGGCACCGCCGGCACCGGCAAGACCCTGCTGACCCTGGCCGCCGGCCTGGCGCAGACGCTCGACGAGCCGATCTATCGCGAGATCATCATGACCCGCGCGACCGTTTCGGTCGGCGAGGACATCGGCTACCTGCCCGGCACCGAGGAAGAGAAGATGTCGCCGTGGATGGGCGCGCTGACCGACAACCTCGAGGTACTGACCGAGTCCGACGACCACGGCGGCGACTGGGGCCGCGCGGTCACCAACGACCTGATGACCTCGCGGGTCAAGATCCGCTCGCTGAACTTCATGCGCGGCCGGACCTTCCTGAACCGCTACCTGATCATCGACGAGGCGCAGAACATCACGCCGAAGCAGATGAAGACGCTGGTCACGCGAGCCGGCCCGGGCACCAAGATCGTCTGCCTGGGCAACGTCGAGCAGATCGACACCCCCTACCTGACCGAGACCACCTCGGGGCTGACCTTCGCCGTCGACCGCTTCAAGAACTGGCCGCACGCCGGCCACATCACCCTGAAGCGCGGCGAGCGCTCGCGCCTGGCGGACTTCGCGTCGGAGGCGCTGTAGCCCATCCGATCGGCGCCGGCACCGCCCGGTGCCGGTATGCTTCGCGGCATGAGCGCGAGCGATTCGAACCGCCCGGAGCCCGACGACGGGCGACCGCTGACCGTCAACGCCCTGCTCGTCACCGCCGGGGCGGTGATGATCAGCTTCGCGGCCGTGTTCACACGCCTGGCCGACGTGCCGGCGACGACCTCGGCGGCCTACCGCATGCTGGTCGGCAGTGCGACGCTTGCGCTGCTCCTGGCGCTGGTCCCCTCCATGCGAAGGGGACTCTCGCGCAACTGGGCCGGATCGATCCTGATCGCTGCGTTCTTCACGCTGGACCTGTGGGCCTGGCATCGATCGATCCTGCTAATCGGTCCGGGCCTCTCGACGCTGCTGGCCAATTTCCAGGTGTTCGTACTGGCCGGCGCCGGCGTGTTCTGGATGAAGGAACGGGTCGGCTGGCGCTTCGCCGGCGGGCTGGGCCTGGCCATGATCGGGCTCTGGCTGCTGTTCGGCCGCGACTGGACGACGCTGGATGCCGGTGCGCGGATCGGCATCCTGTTCGGTCTGCTCACCGCCTGCGCGTACGGCAGCTACCTGCTCAGCCTACGCGGCTTCCAGATCTGGAACCCCGACATTCGTCCCGAAGCGCGCCTGCTGCAGGTCTCGATTGCCTGCGCGGCGATGCTGACCGTGATCAACGGGATCGAGGGCAACGGGATGGCGATTCCCGATCGGCAGAGCCTGCTCAGCCTGCTCGGCCTCGGCATCGTGTGTCAGGTGCTGGGATGGCTTGCGATCACGCGCGGAATGCCGGGGCTGCCGGCTTCGCTGGTCGGTCTGATGCTGTTGCTGCAGCCGGTGCTGTCGATCGTCTGGGACCTGCTGTGGTTCGACCTGTCGCTGGGCGCCGTCCAGACCCTCGGCGCCGGATTGGCGCTGGCTGGAATCTATCTGGGGATGCAGTCGCGCGCCGCTCGGCGACGCTGACCGGAAACAGCCGGTCCGGCGCGGGGCGCCGGACCGGTGCGAGGACTACGGGTCCGATGTCGCTTCGGAGGCGGTCGCCTCGTCGGTGAAGTCGCCGGCGATGCCGGTGACCAGGCCGTCGGGGTCGAGCCATTCGGCGACCGCTGCGTTGACCTCGTCCAGCGTCAGCGCCCGGATCGCGGCCTCGCGCTCGGCGTGCCAGTCCATGTCGCGGTCCAGGTACAGCCCGGCGGTCAGAATCCCGGCCAGCGAAGCATCGTCGGAGCGCTGCAGGATACGCTGCTGCAGGAAGCCGGTCTTGGCCGACTCGAGCTCTTCTTCGCTGAAGCCTTCCTCGACCACCTTGACCAGTTCCTCGGCAAGCACTTCCTCGACCCGCGCCAGGTTCTCCGGGGCGAACATCGCGAACGCGAAGAACGAGGCGTTGTCGTCGATCGGATGGGCATTGACGCCGCCCGCGACCGCATAGCTGAGGCCTTCCTCGTTGCGGATCCGGTTGCCGAGGCGCGAGCTGAGGAAGCCGCCGCCAAGCATGTGGCCGGCCAGCTCCAACGCGACGAAGTCGGGGTGGGTGTCGCTCATCGGGAACCCCTGGCTGGCGATCAGCACCGCGCTCGCCTTGTCGTCGAGCTGCTCGACCAGGCGAACCGGCTCGACGGCGCTGTAGTCGTCGGCCCAGCGCTGGAACTCGACCTCGGCCGTCCAGTCGCCGAAGTGCTCGTCGAGCTTCGCGCGCAAAGCGTCCGCATCGAAGTCACCGACAAAGGCCACCGACGTGCCCGGCCCGAAGCCGTGGAAGCGCGCATGGAAATCGCGCAGCTGATCGACGGTCAACGACTCGATCCGGGCCTTCGCCTCCTCGAAGCTCGGGGTGTAGTCGGGATGGTCCGCCGGCTTGGTGTTGCGGTACAGCGAAAGCTCGCGCGAAGCGACCGATGCGGGATCGTCACTGGCCCGGTCGATGCCGGCCAGCGCCTGGCGCTTGTACTCGTCCAGCTCGCTCTCGGGGAAGGTCGGGCGCTTGCCGACCTCGGCCATCAGGTCGAGCACCGCCATCAGGTTCTCGCGCCGGGTGTCGATCGACACCGAGACGGACCGCGAGCCGCCGACGATCAACCCGGACTGCAGCTCGTCGAGTCGATCGGCGATCTCCTGCCGCGTCAGGTTCTCGGTGCCGCGCGACAGCATGGACACGGTGGCGTCCGGGATCGAATCCAGGCCGCGCAGCGCGTCGAGGTTTCCGATGCGCATCGTGATCGTGCCGCGGACCCGTTCGCCGCGGGTGGACTTCGGCAGCAAGGCGACCTCCGCGCCGTTGTCCATGGTGTAGCGCTGGACCCGGGCCTCGATGTTCTCGGGCGTCGGCTCGAACGCCTCGCCCTCGCTGCGGGTTTCGCGGCCGGTGTAGCCGGCCAGCAGGGTTTCCGGATCGGGTGCGGCTTCGACCACGGCGCGCTCCGGATCGCTGTCGGGAATGAAGCGGCCCAGGGTGCGGTTGTCGCGGGTGACATAGGTCGCCGCGGCCGCGGCCACGTCGGCCGTCTCGACCTGCTCCAGGCGATCGCGGTGCAGGAACATCATCCGCCAGTCGCCGGTCGCGGCCCACTCGGACAGGCCGATGCCGACCAGCTGGCTGTCGTTGAGGTTGCGCTCCATGTTGCTGGTCAGCGACGCCACGGCACGCTTCACCTCTTCCTCGTTCGGCGGGTTGTCGTCCAGTCCGGCCAGGGTTTCGCTCAGCGCGGCCTCGGCGGCTTCCAGATCCGCGCCTTCCGGCAGGTTGACGTAGGCCAGCAGCAGCGAGGGCTCGGGCAACCGGAACACCAGGGCGCCGACGTCGCTGGCCAGGCCCGGCTCGACCAGCGCCTTGTGCAGGCGCCCGGACGGCGTGTCGCCGAGGACGTGGGCCAGCGCTTCGACCGCGGCGAAATCCTCGTGCAGCGACGACGGCACGTGGTAGGCCGCCATCAGCGTGGGCGTGGCGCCGGAGCGGCGGACCGTGACTTCGCGCGGACCGTCCTGGTAGGGCTCGCGGGTATAGGTCTCCCACAGCTTCGAGTCCAGGTCGCGCTCGGGCGCCGGAATCGCGCCGAAGTGCTCCTCGACCAGCGCCAGCGCGCGCTCTTCCTCGAAGTTGCCCGAGATGATGACCATCGCGTTGTCGGGCTGGTAGTACTGGCGGTAGAAGCGCTGCAGGCGCTCGATCGGCACGTTTTCCAGGTCGGCGCGGGCGCCGATCGTCGAGCGGCCGTAGCCGTGCCATTCGTAGGCCGTGGCCATGACCCGCTGCAGCAGGACCCGGAACGGGCTGTTCTCGCCGATCTCGAATTCGTTGCGGACCACGGTCATTTCGGACTCGAGATCGTCGGCGGCGATGAAGGAGTTGACCATCCGGTCGGCTTCCATCCTGATCGCCCACTCCAGGTTGTCGTCACCCTCGCCCGTGTCGGCGGGCAGGGTCTGGAAGTAATTGGTCCGTTCCCACCAGGTGGTGCCGTTGGCGAAGCCGCCGCGCTCGGTGATTTGCTGCTTGATGTTCTCGTGGTCGGGCGTGCCCATGAACACCAGGTGTTCCAGCAGGTGCGCCATGCCCGACTCGCCGTAGCTCTCGTGCTTGGAGCCGACGAAGTAGGTGACGTTCACGGTCGTGGTCGGCCGGCTCGCGTCCGGCATCAGCAGCACCTTCAGGCCGTTGTCCAGCCGGTACTCGGCGATGCCCTCGACTTCGGTGACGAGCTCGGGCCCTTCTTCCTGGGCCGTCGCGGCGACGGCAACCAGCAGGGTGAGTGCAGCGAAAAGCCCCGCCGCGAATCGATGATGGATTCGGATCATGGTTTCCTTCCAGTTTTGTTGACAACGCTCCCCTTGCGACAGCATGCCACTGGAGACGTTCGACCCGCGTCGGCCAGAAGTCACGAATGGCCGGCCGGGCGCTGCGTGCCGTCCGGGCTCCGGCGCGCCCCGGCTCGGTCGGCCGGGATCCATCGGCCCGAATCAATCGGCCCGAATCAATCGGCCCGAATCAATCGGCCCGAATCAATCGGCCGTCATCAATCGGCCAGGGTCAGCCGGTCGACGTTGCGGAAACCGCGCGGCAGCAAGCCGCCGCGCTGGGCGCGCTCGCCCCAGTAGCCCTCGGTGTCGGACCAGGACAGGCGCAGGTAGCGCTTGCCGGCCCAGACCAGGCAGTCCTGGCCCTTGACCAGCGCGATCGCGCCGGTCATCGCCTCGCCGTCCTTGCGCGCCTTGGGCGGGATGTGGATCAGCTTGTTGCCCTTGCCGCGGGCCAGCTCCGGCAACTCGCTCAGGTAGTAGGCCAGCAGGTGGCCGCCGCTGGTCGCGCAGATGATCACCGCCTCGTCGGCCTCGGCCACCGGCGCCGGCGGCAGGACCACGGCGCCGTCGGGCACGGTCAGTAGCTGCTTGCCGGCCTTCTGGCGGGTGTAGAGGTTCTCCAGCTTCGTCGTGAAGCCGTATCCGGCGGTGGTCGCCAGCAGGATCCGGTCGGACGGCTCGCCGACCGCGACGCCGAGAAACGACGCCCCGTCGGGCGGCGCGAAGCGGCCCGTCAGCGGCTCGCCGAGGCTGCGCGCCGAGGGCAGCTCGTGGGCCGGCATGGAGTAGCTCCGCCCGGTCGAATCGATCGCGCAGGCGAACTGGTTGGATCGCCCTCGAGCGGCGTGCTGGTAGCCGTCGCCGGCCTTGTAGTTCATCTCCGCCGGGTCGATGTCGTGGCCCTTGGCTGCGCGAATCCAGCCGTTCTCCGACAGCACCACGGTGACCGGCTCGGACGGCACCAGGTCCGTTTCCTTCAAGGCCTGGGCGGCGTCCCGTTCGACGATCGGACTGCGTCGGTCGTCGCCGTACTTCTCGGCGTCTTCGAGAAGCTCGTCGCGGATCAGGCGGGTCAGCTTCTTCGGCGAATCGAGGGTCGCCTCCAGCGTCTGGCGCTCGTCCTCGAGCTCGTCGCGCTCGCCGCGGATCTTCATCTCCTCGAGCTTGGCCAGGTGACGCAGCTTCAGTTCCAGGATCGCCTCGGCCTGGGTGCCGGTCAGGTCGAAGCGCTTCATCAGCACGGGCTTCGGCTCGTCGTTCTCGCGGATGATCGCGATCACCTCGTCGATGTTCAGGAACGCGATCAGGAAACCTTCGAGCACGTGCAGACGGTCGACGACCTGGTCGAGGCGGTGCTCGAGCCGACGGGTCACGGTCGCGCGCCGGAAGTCGATCCACTCGGCCAGCAGCTGCTTGAGGTTGCGTACGCCCGGCTTGCCGTCGTTGCCGATCACGTTCAGGTTGACGCGGTAGGTGCGCTCGAGGTCGGTGGTCGCGAACAGGTGCGCCATCAGGGTCTCGACGTCGACCCGGTTCGAGCGCGGCACCAGCACCAGGCGGGTCGGATGCTCGTGGTCCGATTCATCGCGGATGTCGGTCAGCATCGGCAGCTTCTTGGCCTGCATCTGGGCCGCGATCTGCTCGAGCACCTTGGCCGGCGAGACCTGGTGCGGCAGGGCCGTGACGATCAGCTCCTCGCCTTCCTTCTCGTAGACCGCCCGCTGGCGGATGCTGCCGTGACCGGTCTCGTACAGCGCGCGGATCTCCTCGCGCGGCGTGACGATCTCGGCGGCGGTCGGGTAGTCGGGCCCCTGGATGTGTTCGCACAGGTCGTCGAGCGTGCTGCGCGGCTTCTCGAGCAGGCGGATCGTCGCCGAGACCACTTCGCGCAGGTTGTGCGGCGGAATGTCCGTGGCCATGCCCACGGCAATGCCCTGTCCACCGTTGAGCAGGATGTTCGGCACCCGGGCCGGCAAGAGTTTGGGTTCCTTCAGCGTGCCGTCGAAATTCGGCACCCAGTCGACCGTACCCTGCCCCAGCTCGGCCAGCAGCAGCTTCGCATAGGGGGCCAGCCGCGACTCGGTGTAGCGCATCGCGGCGAAGGACTTGGGATCGTCGGGCGAACCGAAGTTGCCCTGGCCGTCGATCAGCGGATAGCGGTAGGAGAACGGCTGGGCCATCAGCACCATCGCCTCGTAGCAGGCCGAGTCGCCGTGCGGGTGGAACTTGCCGATCACGTCGCCGACCGTGCGCGCGGACTTCTTGTGCTTGGACGCCGCCGACAGGCCCAGCTCGCTCATCGCGTAGACGATCCGACGCTGGACCGGCTTGAGCCCGTCGCCGACGTGCGGCAGCGCGCGGTCCAGGATCACGTACATGGAATAGTCGAGGTAGGCCCGCTCGGCGTACTGGCGCAGCGGCATCTGCTCGAAGGGGAGGTTCGCGGTTTCGTTCGTCATCCGGCTATTGTCCATCAATTGTGCCGGCCGGCGGGACGGGCCGGGCCGAGCGCGGCCGTCAGCCGCCGTCGACGATCATCAGCACGACGCCGAGGGCATACAGGGCGATGATCGCGACGCTCTCGAAGCCGATGCCGGCCAGGCCGCGCTCCTGGCGCCGGACCAGGCCCATCATCAGCACGCCGCACATCAGGATCGTCAGCGCCAGCCACTCGATCAGGGGATCCGGCATCGCGTGGTAGATCGAGCCTTCGCGATAGGCCACGTCCGACGCTGCCGTGAACAGCGTATCGAAGGCGTTGCCGCCGATGATGCCGCCGATCGCCAGCGTCAGCGCGCCGCGGCGGACGGCGGCGACGGAGGTCACCAGTTCGGGCAACGACGTCACCACGGCGGTCATCAGCACACCGACCACCGACAGGCTCATCCCCAGGTCCGCGGCGATGTTCGAGGCGGCCGGCTCGAGCAGCCAGCCGCTGACGCCCAGAACGGCGGCCAGCAGCACGAAGGTGGTCCAGAGGTTCCGCTGCGACGGCATGCGGGACGTGTCGTCGGGGGTGTCCGGTTCCGTATTGCGGGTCGAGGAGGGGTGCCACATCGGATCCTGGCGTGCGGTGCGCACCATCCGGATGCCGAACGCGTACAGGCCGAGCAGCGCGAGGGTGACCGAGTGGACGCCCCAGACCGTCGCGTCGGGCAGGTTCGGCGCCAGCAGGATCAGCGCCAGCAGGGAGATCAGCAGCGCGTTCTGCAGCATGTTGGCGGCCGACGCAGCCGCGTGTTCGAGATTGGCCCGTCGGTGGAAGAAGTCGGCCACCGCGAGGAACAGCGTCTGCACCGCGATACCGCCCAGCGCATTGCCGACGGCGAGATCCGCGCTACCGTTCCAGGCCGCGGTCACGGACAGCACCGCACCGGACAGCGACGTCGCCGCGCCCAGCAGCAACGCCCCGGCGACCGCCTCACCGAGCCCGGTCACATCGGCCAGTTGATCGACGACCCGGGTGATCCAGGTGCCGACGATGCCGATCGAGGTCGCGCACAGCAGGAACACGACCACGCTGAAGGCCAGTGACCAGTCTTCGGGGTTCAGCAGTGGCATGGCGTCGTTTCCTGTGGTCGAGGCGCCGAGGGCAGCGGTTCGTCGGGGCCGAGAGCCCGGGTCCGCGTCCTGGTGCGGCGAAGGGGAGCACGGGGATTCCCTGCCCCATCGGCGGGCCGGATCCTCGACGAGGCTACACTGAAACCATGCGCGCCATGCGACTGGAACGGATCGCCCGAATCGATCGCGACTCGACGCCGCTGTCGGCGGTCGAGGTCCCAGCGCCCGCCCCCGGCCCCGGTGAAATCCGGCTGCGGGTGGCGGCCTGCGCGGTCTGTCACACGGAGCTGGACCAGATCGAGGGCCGGGTTGCGACCCCGACGCCGCGCATCCTCGGCCACCAGGTGGTCGGAACGGTCGACGTGCAGGGCGAACACGCGAGCGTCGATCTCCAGGGCCGCCGGGTCGGCGTCGGCTGGATCGCGTCGGCCTGCGGCGAATGCCGCTGGTGCGAGCGCGGGGAAGAGAACCTCTGTCCCGGGTTTCGCGCCACGGGCCGCGAACGCGACGGCGGCTACGCCGAGTTCATGACGATTCCGGCCGCATTCGCGGTGCCGATTCCCGACCGACTCGACGACGTCCACGCCGCACCCATGCTGTGCGCCGGCGCGATCGGCTATCGCAGCCTGCAGCTGGCGGGCGTTTCGAACGGCCAGGTCCTGGGCCTGACCGGTTTCGGAGCATCCAATCACCTGGTGCTGGCCCTGGCCCGCGCGCTGTTGCCGGACAGTCCGGTGCTGGTGTTCGCCCGCAGCCCGATCCAGCGCGACCAGGCACGCGAGCGGGGTGCGGCCTGGGCCGGCGACACCCACGATGCGCCGCCCGAGACGCCGGACGCGATCATCGACACCACCCCGGCCTGGACGCCGGTCCTGGCCGCGCTCGGGCGCCTGGCGCCCGGGGGACGTCTGGTAATCAATGCGATTGCCAAGGAACCCGACGACCGGGACCGGCTGTCTGAACTGGACTATCCGGCCCAGCTCTGGCGGGAGAAGGAAATCAAATCGGTGGCCAACGTCACTCGGATCGACATTCGCGGGTTCCTCGATGCGGCGGCCGAACACGGTCTGCGACCGGACGTCACCGAGATGCCGCTCGAGCAGGCCAACGACGCGCTGAAACGGATCCGGTTCGGCGCCGCTCGCGGCGCCTTCGTGCTTCGGCCCTAGTCGCTGCGTGCTGGCGCCGCACGGCCGGAATCCGGGCGATCAGGGCCTCGCTGCGGCGTCCCGCAGGACGGCCTCGAAGCCCTCGGGCGACGCCCAGTCGCGACCGCAGACATAGCGGGGCAGGAACCAGCGGTCCGAGTCCCGCGTCACCGCGCCCGGATCACAGCCCAGCGCGGCCTCCAGACCGATCGATTCACCATGGCGCGGCAGGAACTCGGCACGCAGGTACTCGCTGGCCTGGCCCCAGGGATACGCGAAGTAGCGCGGCCGGCGGCCGGCGATGCGCTCGATGCAATCGGAAGCCTGCTCGATCTCGGCCCGGCAGCTCGCCTCGTCGTCGATCGACAGGAAGTCGCGCGGCCGGTCGGGATCGCCGACCGTTCGGGACAGCGACGGATGGTTGTGGTCCCAGCTGTGATTCTCGACGGCCATCAGGCCGCTTGCATTCGCCGCCTCCCACCAGTCGTCGCCCCACACGCCGAGCGAGAAGTAGTCGGTGCGATCGAGTTCGGCACGCGCCTCGGGCGAGGCCTGGACGAACACGCTGGCGTGCGGTCGGTGCCGGGTGGTCTCCGACTGTGCCTCTGCGAATTCGGACAGTCGCCGGTAGGCGGACCGCTGCGCCCCGGCAGTGGGATGATCGAACGGGTGCCAGTCCATGATCGAGCCGTCGTCGAGGGTCAGGACCGCGGTTCGCTCGGGCAGCGAGCCGGCATCGAGACCGGCCCGTGCATCGCTCAGCGGCAGGAGGGTCCAGCCGAGCCGATCGAGCGTCGCGAGGTCGTCGCCGAACGCCACCAGGTCGTTGTTCGAATAGTCATTGCCGGTCACGTTGATCGAGTGCCAGGCCAGCATCGTGAAGCGCGCAGCCATCGCGACCTCCCGTCCGATCCCGCCGGCTCAGTCGTCGCTGTCGAAACTGACGATGATGTAACCGCCCGACTTCTCGTCGTGGCGGAGCTCGACCAGGCCCTCGGTCTGCATGTCCTCGAGCAGCTGCCCGAACGACTTGAAGCCGTGATAGCTCTCGCTGAATCCGGGGCTGCGGCGCTTGAGGGTCTGCTTGACCATCGAGCCCCAGACCTTTTCGGACTCGTCGCGGTCCCGGAACAGTGCTTCGATCGTTTCCAGCACCTTGTCGAAACCCTCCTGGCGACGCTTTTCTTCACCGTTGCTCGAATCGCCGCTGCTCGAGTCGCCATTGCCGGAGTCGCCGTTGCCCGAACCGGCCGCGCCGGTACCACCGCCGTTGCCGCTCTTGGATTGCGATTTCTTCTTTTTCTTCTTCGACTTCTTCTTCGCGGCCTGCTGCTTGCGTTGGCTCTTCTTCTCGCTGTCGCGCACCAGGTCGTCGTAGAAGATGAACTCGTCGCAGTTCGACGTCAGCAGGTCCGAGGTGGAACTCTTGACGCCAACCCCGATGACGACCTTGTTGTTCTCACGCAGCTTGCTGACCAGCGGCGAGAAATCCGAGTCGCCCGAAATGACCACGAAGGTGTCGACGTGCGCCTTGGTGTAGCAGAGGTCGAGCGCGTCGACCACCATCCGGATGTCGGCGGAGTTCTTGCCGGACATCCGCACGTGCGGAATCTCGATGAGCTCGAACGCGGCCTCGTGCATCGCCGGCTTGAACTCTTTATAGCGGGCCCAGTCGCAGTAGGCCTTCTTGACCACGATATTGCCCTTCAGCAGCAGTCGCTCGAGCACTTTCTTGATGTCGAACGCCGAATAACGAGCGTCGCGCACGCCGAGCGCGATGTTCTCGAAATCGCAGAACAGGGCGAGGTTGCGGGTCGTGGGTTGCATGCTGCGGACACTCCGACGGAATTCGCTGCACAGCATATCAGCCAGGCCCCCTGCTCACGCGGATGCACCGCTTGGGCGAAAATGACCGGATGCACCCTGACATGGACCCGATCGAACCGGCGAAAATCGACTGGTCCGGCCCCGCGCCGGCCGCGCCGGCATTCGACGACAGCTATTTCTCGCTCGCCGGCGGACCGGCCGAAAGTCGGCAGGTGTTCCTCCAGGGTTGCGACCTGGAAAGCCGCTTCGATCGGCTGCGTGCCGGGGACGCGTTCGTCATCGGCGAAACCGGCTTCGGCACCGGTCTGAATCTGCTGCAGGCCGCGGCGCTGTTCCGCCGGCGCGCTGCTTCAGGCGCGCGCCTGCATCTCGTTTCGGCCGAGAAGCACCCGCTGCGCGCCTCCGATCTGGCGCGCGCGTTGGCCGAATGGCCGGATCTCGAAGCCTGGGCCCGCCCCCTGCTCGACCAGTACCCGCCGGCGGTCTGCGGTTTCCATCGCCTCTGGCTGGCCGAGGACGTCGACCTGACGCTGATGTTCGGCGACGCGAGCGCCATGTGGGCCGCGCAGGACGCGGCGATCGACGCGTGGTTTCTCGACGGCTTCGCGCCCAGCCGCAATCCGTCGATGTGGACGCCGGCGCTGTTCGCGCGCATGGCCGAGCTCAGCCGGCCCGGCGCTGCGCTGGCGACGTTCTCCGCCGCAGGACCGGTACGGCGTGGGCTGACCGAAGCGGGGTTCCTGGTCGAACGCAGACCGGGGTTCGGTCACAAGCGACATCGCCTTGAAGCGCGCCGGCCGGGAGGCTGGTCGCCGCGTGCGGCCACGCGCGGCCACGCCCTGGTGATCGGCGCCGGGCTGGCCGGCTGCACGACCGCGAACGCGCTGGCCGCGCGCGGATGGACCTGCCGGCTGGTCGATGCCGCGGGGATCGCCTCCGGGGCCTCGGGCAATCGCAGCGGCGTGGTCTACACCACCCCCAGCGGCATGGCGACGCCGCAGAATCGGTTCTATCAATCCAGCTGGTTGCACGCGCTTCGCCGCTTCCGGCTCGCCGGCGCGGACGACCGCGGCGTCGCCCGGTTCGGCGGCGTGGAGCAGATCCTCACCGATGCTCGCCACCGCAAGAAGACCCTGGGCGCTTTGAACTCGGGCCACTGGCCGCCCGACCTCCTCCGGCAGCTGGACGAAGATCGGATCCTTCTCAACGACGGCGGCGTGGTCCGGCCGCCGGACTGGTGCCGTGCGCTGATCGAGCGTAACGGCATCGGACTTCAGTCCGGGGTGCGCGTCGAGCAGCTCGCCGATGAGCGCACGGTCCGACTGTCGGACGGCACGATGCTGGACGCCGATGTGGTCGTGCTGTGCACCAGCGGCGCCACGGCGCGCCTGCTCGAGCGCGCACAGTTGCCGATCCGGACAATCCGCGGCCAGGTCACCGAAGTTGCAGCCACCTCCGCCAGTCGGGCCTGGAGGCGGGCGATCTGCCATACGGGCTACCTGGCGCCGGCGATCGACGGTGTGCACTGCGTCGGAGCCACCTTCGATCTGCACAGCTCGACCGACGCGATCCGGGACGCCGATGACCGCGCCAACCTGGCCGCACTTCGGCGGTGGTGCCCGGACGAATGGACGGCGCTCGGCGGTTCAGCCTGCGAGATGCGCGGCGCGCGGGTCGGGTTTCGCTGCACTTCGCGCGATTATCTGCCGCTGGTCGGCCCACTCCATCACGCTACCGATGAGGCCCGTGCGCCCGCCGGCCCCTGGCTGAACATCGCCTTCGGCAGCCGCGGGCTGAGCAGTACGCCGCTGGCCGCCGAGTGCATCGCCGACGCGCTGACGGGCGCGCCTTCAGCGACCGATCGCGCCGTCCGCCGGGCCATTTCACCGGGTCGATTTGGTTGACCGGGCAGTACGAGCGGGGAAGCGCCGACGGGACAAGCCCGCGAGGCGCGGAGGAAACGCCGCCAGCCGGGCCGCCGTCGACAGGAAGCCGACAACAACAGCATGCGGGCAGTAGCAAGAGGCCATTGGCAAGAGGCCGTTGGTAAGAGGGCATTGGCAGGCAACCCACGGCAAGCGCCCGGCAGGATCATGATGCCCGCGGCGGGCGCACGGCGATCTCAGTCGTGGTCCAGCTCGTCGACGTCGAGGCCCTCCTGCGCTTCATCGCGCAACAGGGTTTTCAGGTCGACGTTCAGCGCCCCGTCGGGCAACACTTCGGCAACCCGGATACTCTTTTCCGGGTGCGCCTTGTTGTGTTCGGCCAGGTCGACCCGCCGTCCCGGCCGGTACCCGTCACCGTCGTCGTTCCGCACCAGCTTGCGGACGATCGGCCAGAGCCGATGTTCGGCGCTGGCCTGCAGCACGACCGCATGGTCCTTGTCGGTCAGGCGGACCAGTGTTCCCGGCGTGATCCATCCGAGAAACTGGATCAGGACCTCGACCATCTCGGCGTCGAACTGGCGATCTCTCGTTTTCCAGAGGATGCCCAACGCTTCGTGGTGCGACCGGGCCGCGCTGTACGGCCGGAACGAC
This sequence comes from Wenzhouxiangellaceae bacterium, assembly GCA_965227925.1. Classification (GTDB taxonomy): domain Bacteria; phylum Pseudomonadota; class Gammaproteobacteria; order Xanthomonadales; family Wenzhouxiangellaceae. Next base: position 1,264,622 of record CBDDGP010000004.1, on the reverse strand, counting down.
GTGATCGCGTCGTAGGCATCGACCACGCTGACCAGGGACCCGAGCGGGTGAAGACTGGACCGGTCGCGACCCAACGGGTAGCCCTTGCCGTCGGGCCGTTCGTGGTGCTCGAGCACGGCTTGTCGAATGCGCGGGTGAATCGTCTCGTCGGATTTCAGCATCTCGTAGCCGAGACGGGAATGATGGCGGACGTGCTCCTGTTCCTCCGGCGTCAGGCGCCCGGGCTTGTTCAGGATGTCCTGGTCGAGTTTGGTCTTGCCGAGGTCGTGCAGGAGCCCGGCCAGGCCGGCCTGCTCGACTTCCTCGGGCTTCCAGTTCAACGACCGCGCCAGACCCATCGACAGGATGGCGACGTTCACGCAGTGCTCGGCGGTGTACTGGTCGACGTCCTTGATCCGGGTCAGCCAGACCATGGCGGCAATATTGTGTTCGAGGGTTTCGGCGATCTGCCGGATGCCGAGGCGGGCCGACTCGATGTCCATTCGCCCGTGACGCTGGATCGAGTCGATCAGCGCTCCGGCGCGCCGGTACAGCAGGTCGTGCCCGTCGAAGGACTCGGGCACCGTATCCGCGCTCAGGCGCGCCCGCCGCAGCATGTTGACCGGTGCGTCGGGGTTGTCGGCGTCGGTCCGATTGCGCACGATCCGTCGGAACGGGATGTTCGCACGCGGCGGCCGATAGCCGTTGCGGCTTCTGAGCAGGTCGATGACCAGCCAGTGGCAGTTCTCCAGGAACCACGACCGCTGGTCTTCCGACAGGATCATCACGCCCTCGAGCGGAAACGGGGTATCGCGCCAGCGCTTGTCCATGCGGGCGACGAAGTGTCCGACCTGCAGATTCTGCGGCTCGATCAGGATCTCGTTGTCCCACAGCCAGGCGACCGATTCCTCGCCTTGCGGCTCGGTCGGTGGGTCGGCATCGGACTTGCGGGACCAGAACATCGCTATCGATCGATCACGAGGGGATGAGGGTGCATTCTACGATGCCGGCGGCCGCAACTCGATGCCTCTGCATGGCGTCGGCCTGCGCGACCATTCTCGCCGTCGCCGGTTGCGGTGAACGCCTGCGGGAAGGGCGTGGGCGGCGCCAGGGACGGTGTTCTGCCGGCACCCGTGCCGGTCGCCCGGCAGCCTGACGCCGACCGGGGCGGCCGGTCTCGGGCCGTGCGGCGGAACCCGTGGCTGGATCGTCGGCACCCGACAACCGGGCGGATCAGCTTGTGCGACGAACCAGCACCACGAGCGACAGGAGCAGTACGAGCACGAGCATGCCGAAGCCTCCAAGCATCGGAACGGCGACGGGCTGGCCGATCACGACGAGGGGTGCAATGGCGAGACACGGCGGCGGTCCTGCCGCAGGTTCGCAGCCGATCAGGCCCGGTGGGGAGACGGACACCACGTTCTCGATATCGTCCGGCGCGTCCATCGCGATCACGGCGTCCACGGTGTAGACGACCGCTTCGCCCGCCGGCAGGGCGGGAATCAACTCGTTGATCGCCCCTGTGCCACTTGCAGTCGGACAGAAACTACCGGCGCAGGTCCAGTCGAAGGAGATGATCCCGATCGGGATCGGGTCGACGATGCCGACATCGAACAGCGTGCCCGACCCGGTGTTGGTCACCGTGACGGTGTAGATGACCGGCTGGCCGGCCACCGCCACCGGCGGCGTTACCGTCTTGCTGACGGTCAGCGAGCCCGGGCCGGGCAGGACCAGCGCGCTGGCCCCGCTTCCGTTGATGCGCAGCGCCAGGGGGTTCGTTCCGAACGCCTGGACCAGGTTCAATGCCTGGCCTGCATCGACGTCCGACTGGCGGATTTCGTAGGTCGCCGTGCACAGCACCGAGTCGCCGCCGGCAAGCTCGCCGGTGCCGTTGCCGCTGAAGGGATTGCCGTCCAGGGTCGTCGAGTCGCAGACGATCGGGGTATCGATCAGCGACGGGTCGGGCTCGATCAGCTCGACGGCGGTCAGGGTATCGTCGTTGGTGTTCGTTGCGACGAAATCGTAGCGGACGATATCGCCGAGGCTGGCGAAGCCGCTGCCGTCGATGTCGTCGGCCAGGAACGGGCTCTTCAGTACCGCGATGCCGCTGCGGCCGCCCAGGTCGACACGGATCACCAGGTCGGAGCTCTGCACCGGCAGGCCCAATGCATCCGATCCGGTCGCGTCGATCACGTTCTCGACCCGTCCGGCGGCGGCCTCGGCGGCCGTGATCACGTGACTGCGCAGGCAGGCCTGGTCGGCGCCGACCGCCAGCGAGTTCGACGGGCAGGTCACCGGACCATCGAGGTCGGTCACGGCCAACGAGGCCAGATCCAGTGATCCGAGATTGATCAGGCGGTATCGATAGTCGATCGTTTCCCCCTCGTCGAGCACGCCGTCGAAATCGACATCCGCGTGGACACCGCTCGAGACGAGGGCCAGGATGCCTTGCGGCACACTTGCACCGCGCTGGTCGGACCAACGCAGACTGCGCAGCGCGCGCGTGCCATCGTCGTAGCGCACGATCGCCTGCATCGAGGCCTGGTCGACCCCCCCCGGCAGCGTCCAGGTACATCTCGCTGCACCATTCGACGCGAGCCGCGCCGCGAGGTTGTCGCACTCTGCGACGCGGCCTGCCGACACGCGCACATCGATCGACGTGATGGCGCGTCCGTTCTGGTTCGTGGCCCGCCCGTCGAACTCCACGGCCAGCTCGGCCGACCCGTTTGCCGAGCGCGCCGTGGACGCCGAGTCCATCGAGACCGCCGATGCCGGGCTTGCCGCGAGCATCACGACCCCCACCAGGGCCGGAACGAGGCCGCGAGCGAACCTCGGCTCAGGCTTCGAGCCACGATTGGACTCCGCGACCGATCGGGTCGACATTGGCGTAGTGAACAGCGTCATGGTCGATTCCTCTCGGTCATTGGAACGAAGTGTAAACCGCGGTACTGACGGAACTGACGACTTCGCCACTCGGCCCGGTTCCGAGCGCGGTCGCGGTGTTCTCGACCCGGCGCCGCGCGACATCCTGCGCGGTCAATTCGTGGGTCGCCGAACACACGATCGACGCGGAAGGATTGAGCACACCGAGCCCGCCCTGCTCGAAGCCGTCATAGCGAACCGCATCGTGCGGCAGGACCTGGAGCGTCTGGCCGTCGGAGGTCCGGGTCATGCACACCAGGTCGTCGACCAGCAGGTCGATCAGCTGGACATCGCTCAGGGGCTCGGCCCCGATGTTCGTGATCTCGAACGCGTAGAACAGGACATCGCCGACGTCGCCGTAGCCATTGCCGTCGAAGTCCACGCCAAGCTCGACGGTCTTGATCAGTTCGATCGCGACCTCGCCGCTGTCGTCGATCGTTGCGCACGCATCCGCCGCGAGCGCCGGGGTGCCGGGAATCTCGGCCAGGTTGTACAGGCCATTTCCCGCCGACCCGTCGCACGCGCCGTCCTGGACCTGGCCGGCCACGACTCCGACCGGAATCGAGAGCTGATACCGGTGGGTCTCGCCCGCGCCGATCGGAACATCCGTATCCGAGACCTGGAGCGCGCTGCCGATCACCGGCGTGAACTGTCCTGCTGCGATGGCCGGATCGAGAACGCCGCCCGTGGTCGACACCAGTCCGGTGGACCCCACCTGCAGCCCGGTTGTGGTGAATCCGAGCGTGTCGATCAGCGTGTACGGCACCGCGACCTGGCCGGGGTTGGCGACTTCGATCTCGTAGTCGATTCGCCAGCTGTTGGGGCCCGTGGCACTCAGGGCCACGACCCGCTTGTCCAGCGCCAGGGTGCCAACCGGATGCGTGGTCGTGCAGCTCGTGCACTCGGGGTCGGGGTCGCCACCGCCGGCAGGCTCGACCGTGTTACCGACCGTCGTTCCGCCGGCGTCGGCGTCCACGATCGCGGTGTAGTCGATCGGATAGATGCCCGGCACGGTGCCCGACGGCAGCGTGAAGGTCAGCACCGGCGCCGCCGATAGATCCGGCGTGAACGCTCCGGGGTCGGTCACCACGCCGAGGGTCAGTCCGGCTCCGAGCGTGTCGGTCAGCACCAGATCGGAGGTCAGCGCGGCGTTGCTCACTTCGACCGTGACCGTGTAATCGATGGTCTGACCGACAACGACATCGACGCCGCTGGCAGGCGTGGACGTCTTGCCGACCACGATGACCGGATCGGTCAGCGGATGCGAGGTGAAGCAGGTGTCGCATTCCGGATCGGGATCGCCACCATCGCCGGTCACGACCACGTTGTTGCCCACCGAGCCGGCAGCATCCGGATCCACCGTTGCGGTGTATTCGATCGAATAGCTGCCCGGGAGGGTCCCGGCCGGAAGGGTGAAGGTCAGCGTCGGTGCTCCGGAAACGTCGGCCGTGTAGGCCCCCGCACTGGTCACCGCACCGAAGGTCAGACCCGAACCGAGCGTGTCGGTCAGGACCAGGTCCGCCGTCAGCGCGGCCCCCGTCACCGTCGCCGTGACGCTGTACGTGAGGGTGTCGCCTGCCGCGACGGTCGAACCGTCGATCGGATCGGACGTCTTGCTCACCGCCACGCCCAGCACCGGATGGCTGGTGCTGCAGCTGGTGCAGCTCGGGTCCGGATCGCCGCCGTTGCCGGTGGGAACCACGCTGTTGTCGACCGTTCCGGAAGCATCCGGATCCACCGTGGCGGTGTACTCGACGGCGTAGCTGCCCGGGACCGTGCCGGCGGGCAGGGTAAACGTCAGCGACGGCGCACCCGAAACGTCCGGACTGTAGGCACCGCTGTCGGTCACCGCGCCGAACGTCAGGCCGGCGCCCAAGGTGTCGGTCAGGACCAGGTCCGAGATCAGCGTGCCGTCGAGGACGGTCGCGGTGACCGTGTAGGTGATCACGTCGCCGGCCACCACGGTCGAGCCATCGACCGGATCGGCCAGCTTCGAGACCTCGACGTTGAGCACCGGATGACTCGTCGAGCAACCGGTGCATTCCGGATCCGGATCGCCGCCGTCGCCGGTCACGACGACGTTGTTGTCGACCGAACCATTCGCGTCCGCATCGATCGTCCCGGTGTATTCGATCGCGTAGGTGCCCGGCACCGTGCCCGCAGGCAGCGTGAACGTCAGGAGCGGCGCACCCGAGACGTCCGCGGAGAAGGCGCCGGCGCTGGTCACTGCGCCGAAGGTCAGGCCCGCGCCCAGCGTGTCACTGAGCACCAGGTCGGACGTCAGCGCTGCATCCTCTACGGTCGCCGTCACGGTGTAGGTGATGGTCGACCCCGAGGTCACGGTGCTTCCGTTCGCGGGATTCGCCGACTTGACCACCGCGACCGCCGGATCGGCGACCGGGTGGTTGGTCGAGCAGCTGCTGCACTCCGGGTCCGGGTCACCGCCGTCGCCGGTCACGATCACATTGTTGTCGACCGAACCGCTTGCATCGTCGTCGACCGTCACCGTGTACTCGACCGCGTAGGTGCCCGCCACCGTGCCGCTCGGCAGCATGAACGTCAGCGGGTTGCCGGCGGTGTTCACCGTGTACGCACCTGGAGCGGTCACTGCGCCGAAGGTCAGGCCCGCGCCCAGCGTGTCACTGAGCACCAGGTCGGCGCTCAGCGCCGCATCGGTTACGGTTGCCGACAGCGTGTAGGTGATCGTCTGGCCTGCGGTCACGATCGTGCCGCTGGCCGGATCGGCGCTCTTGGTCACCACAACGGCCGGGTCGGCGACCGGATGGCCGGTGGTGCAGCTCGTGCATTCCGGATCGGGGTCACCGCCGTCGCCGGTCACGACGACGCTGTTGCCGACCGTACCCACGGCCGATGCCGACACATCCGCGCTGTAGACCACGGTGTAGGTACCGGATGCGGCGCCCGAGGCCAGCGTGAAGCTGTACGGATTGCTGCCGCCGACCGTGAACGCACCGGCGTTGACCACCTGGAAATTGCTCAGGTCCGCGTCCAAGGTGTCGGACAACACCACGTTCGCCGTGGTCGGTCCGTCGCTGACATCCACGGTCAGCGTGTAGGTGATGGTCTCGCCGGCCGTCACTGGCGTTCCGGAGCCGGGGCTGGACGTCTTCGCCGCGCTGATCTGCGGAGGCACGACCGGCGTGGTCGCGGAGTCGCTCGTCGGGCCGGGCACCTGGGTGGTCGTCACTCTCGCCGTGTTGACCAGGTCCGCCCCGGCGTCGATTTCCGGCTGGCTGACCGTGTAGCTGATCGTGTAGGTCCAGGTCTCGCCGACTTCGAGCTGGCCGTCGGCATTCATCGACTCGGTCGGGCCGATCAGGGTGCCGGCCGATCCGTCGGGCAGCGTGTCGGACGTCGTGACACCGGTCTGGGTCACGTTGCCGGTGTTTTCGACCACGATCGTGTAGTCGATCACCTGGCCTGCCGCCGTGACCGGGTTCGGGCCGCCGGTCTGGGTCTTGACGATGGTCAGCGACGGCGTGCCGCTGACCGGCGTCGTGGCCGTATCGCTCGTCGGGCCGGGCACCTGGGTGGTCGAAACGGTCGCCGTGTTGACCAGGTCCGCCCCGGCGTCGATTTCCGGCTGGCTGACCGTGTAGCTGATCGTGTAGGTCCAGGTCTCGCCGACTTCGAGCTGGCCATCCGGGTTCAACGACTCGGTCGGACCGATCAGGGTGCCGGCCGATCCGCCGGGTAGCGTGTCGGACGTCGTGACACCGGTCTGGGTCACGTTGCCGGTGTTCTCGACCACGATCGTGTAGTCGATCACCTGGCCGGCGGCCGTGACCGGGTTCGGGCCACCGGTCTGGGTCTTGACGATGGTCAGCGACGGCGTGCCGCTGACCGGCGTCGTGGCCGTATCGCTCGTCGGGCCGGGCACCTGGGTGGTCGAAACGGTCGCCGTGTTGACCAGGTCCGCCCCGGCGTCGATATCCGGCTGGCTGACCGTGTAGCTGATCGTGTAGGTCCAGGTCTCGCCGACTTCGAGCTGGCCGTCCGGGTTCAGCGACTCGGTCGGGCCGATCAGAGTGCCGGCCGATCCGTCGGGCAGCGTGTCGGACGTCGTGACACCGGTCTGGGTCACGTTGCCGGTGTTCTCGACCACGATCGTGTAGTCGATCACCTGGCCTGCCGCCGTGACCGGGTTCGGGCCGCCGGTCTGGGTCTTGACGATGGTCAGCGACGCTGACCCCGAGACGGCCGTTGTGGCCGTGTCCTCGGTGGGTCCGGGAACATGGTCCGTCACCACCGAAGCGGTGTTGACCAGCGGCACGCCGGCATCGATGTCGGCCTGCGTCACCGCATAGCTGATCGTGTAGGTCCAGGTCTCGCCAACGTCGAGCTGACCATTGGCCGAGATCGACTCGACCGGACCGGACAGCGTGCCGGCCGAACCGTCCGGCAGCAGGTCGCTGGTCGTCACGCCGGTCTGGGTCACGTTGCCGGTGTTCTCGACCACGATCGTGTAGTCGATCACCTCGCCCGCGGCCGTGACCGGATCGGGGCCGCCGGTCTGGATCTTGCTGATCGTCAGCGACGCTGATCCCGAGACGGCGGTCGTGGCCGTGTCCTCGGTGGGTCCGGGAACATGGTCCGTCACCACCGAAGCGGTGTTGACCAGCGGCACGCCGGCATCGATGTCGGCCTGCGTCACCGCATAGCTGATCGTGTAGGTCCAGGTCTCGCCAACGTCGAGCTGACCATTGGCCGAGATCGACTCGACCGGACCGATCAGTGCTCCGGCACTACCGTCCGGGAGAACGTCGCTGGTCGTCACGCCGGTCTGGGTCACGTTGCCGGTGTTCTCGACCACGATCGTGTAGTCGATCACCTCGCCCGCGGTCGTGACCGGATCCGGACCGCCGGTCTGGGTCTTGGCAATGGTCAAGGACGCGGAACCCGATACGGCGGTAATCGCGGTGTCTTCGGTCGGCCCCGGCACCTGTGCTGTCGTGACCGACGCCGTGTTGATCAATTGGAGGCCGGCATCAATATCGGCCTGCGTCACCGTGTAGCTGATCGTGTAGGTCCAGGTCTCGCCGACTTCGAGCTGACCATTGGCCGAGATCGACTCGGTCGGGCCGATCAGGGTGCCGGCCGATCCGTCGGGTAGCGTGTCGGACGTCGTGACACCGGTCTGGGTCACGTTGCCGGTGTTCTCGACCACGATCGTGTAGTCGATCACCTGGCCTGCCGCCGTGACCGGGTTCGGGCCGCCGGTCTGGGTCTTGACGATGGTCAGCGACGCAGACCCCGAGACGGCCGTTGTGGCCGTGTCCTCGGTGGGTCCGGGAACATGGTCCGTCACCACCGAAGCGGTGTTGACCAGCGGCACGCCGGCATCGATGTCGGCCTGCGTCACCGCATAGCTGATCGTGTAGGTCCAGGTCTCGCCAACGTCGAGCTGACCATTGGCCGAGATCGACTCGACCGGGCCGGACAGCGTGCCGGCCGAACCGTCCGGCAGCAGGTCGCTGGTCGTCACGCCGGTCTGGGTCACGTTGCCCGTGTTCTCGACCACGATCGTGTAGTCGATCACCTCGCCCGCGGCCGTGACCGGATTGGGGCCGCCGGTCTGGATCTTGCTGATCGTCAGCGACGCTGATCCCGAAACGGCGGTCGTGGCCGTGTCCTCGGTGGGTCCGGGGACGTGGTCCGTCACCACCGAAGCGGTGTTGACCAGCGGCACGCCGGCATCGATGTCGGCCTGCGTCACCGCATAGCTGATCGTGTAGGTCCAGGTCTCGCCAACGTCGAGCTGACCATTGGCCGAGATCGACTCGACCGGACCGGACAGCGTGCCGGCCGAACCGTCCGGCAGCAGGTCGCTGGTCGTGACACCGGTCTGGGTCACGTTGCCGGTGTTCTCGACCACGATCGTGTAGTCGATCACCTCGCCCGCGGTCGTGACCGGATCCGGACCGCCGGTCTGGGTCTTGACCAGGGTCAGCGAAGGTGTTCCGGTGACGGTGGTCGAGGCCGTATCTTCGGTCGGCCCCGGCACCTGCGTCGTGGTGACCGACGCGGTGTTGACCAGCGGCACGCCGGCATCGATGTCGGCCTGCGTCACCGTATAGCTGATCGTGTAGGTCCAGGTCTCGCCGATGTCGAGTTGCCCGTTGGCCGAGATCGACTCGGCCGGACCGATCAGTGCTCCGGCACTACCGTCCGGGAGAACGTCGCTGGTCGTCACGCCGGTCTGGGTCACGTTGCCGGTGTTCTCGACCACGATCGTGTAGTCGATCACCTCGCCCGCGGTCGTGACCGGATCCGGACCGCCGGTCTGGGTCTTGGCAATGGTCAAGGACGCGGAACCCGATACGGCGGTAATCGCGGTGTCTTCGGTCGGCCCCGGCACCTGTGCTGTCGTGACCGACGCCGTGTTGATCAATTGGAGGCCGGCATCAATATCGGCCTGCGTCACCGTGTAGCTGATCGTGTAGGTCCAGGTCTCGCCGACCTCCAGCTGTCCATCCGGGTTCAGCGACTCGGTCGGACCGATCAGGGTGCCGGCCGAACCGTCCGGCAGCAGGTCGCTGGTCGTCACGCCGGTCTGGGTCACGTTGCCCGTGTTCTCGACCACGATCGTGTAGTCGATCACCTGGCCGGCGGCCGTGACCGGATCGGGGCCGCCGGTCTGGGTCTTGCTGATCGTCAGCGACGCTGACCCCGAGACGGCGGTCGTGGCCGTGTCCTCGGTGGGTCCGGGGACGTGGTCCGTCACCACCGAAGCGGTGTTGACCAGCGGCACGCCGGCATCGATGTCGGCCTGCGTCACCGCATAGCTGATCGTGTAGGTCCAGGTCTCGCCAACGTCGAGCTGACCATTGGCCGAGATCGACTCGACCGGACCGGACAGCGTGCCGGCCGAACCGTCCGGCAGCAGGTCGCTGGTCGTCACGCCGGTCTGGGTCACGTTGCCGGTGTTCTCGACCACGATCGTGTAGTCGATCACCTCGCCCGCGGTCGTGACCGGATCCGGACCGCCGGTCTGGGTCTTGACCAGGGTCAGCGAAGGTGTTCCGGTGACGGTGGTCGAGGCCGTATCTTCGGTCGGCCCCGGCACCTGCGTCGTGGTGACCGAAGCGGTGTTGACCAGCGGAACGCCGGCATCGATGTCGGCCTGCGTCACCGCGTAGCTGATCGTGTAGGTCCAGGTCTCACCCACCTGTAGCTGACCATCCGGGTTCAGCGACTCCGTCGGGCCGGTCAGCACGCCGGCGCTTCCGTCGGGCAGCGTGTCGGACGTGCTCACGCCGGTCTGGGTCACGTTGCCGGTGTTCTCGACCACGATCGTGTAGTCGATCACCTGACCCGCGGCCGTGACCGGGTTCGGACCACCGGTCTGCGTCTTCGTGATGTTCAGACTGGCTGCCGCGTTGACCGCCGTGATTGCCGTGTCCGTGGTCGGGCCCGGCACCTCGGTCGTGCTGACCGAGGCGCTGTTGACCAGGTCGGCCCCGGCGTCGATCTCGGCCTGGCTGACGGTGTAGCTGATCGTGTAGGTCCAGGTCTCGCCGACCTCCAGCTGGCCATCCGGGTTCAGCGACTCCGTCGGACCGATCAGAGATCCGGCACTGCCGTCAGGCAGCGTGTCGGAAGCACTTACACCCGTCTGGGTCACGTTGCCGGTGTTCTCGACCACGATGGTGTAATCGATCACCTGCCCTGCCGTGGTCACCGGGTTCGGGCCACCGGTCTGGGTCTTGGTCAGGGTCAGCGCGGCGTTCTGGGCCACGACCGGAGTCGCCACATTGTCCGTATCGTTGCCCGGGACCGTGTCGATCACCGTCGGCGGCGCCGTGACCGTCGCCGCGTTGTCGACCGAGGTCTGGGCATACGCCGCCGAAGCGGAGAACAGGGCCAGCCAGAGCGATGCAAGCAGCCCGCGGGAAATCATCGATCGGTTCGTCTGCATGCTCATGTTCCGCTCGCGGTGACAGTGGCCTGGACGGTGAAGGTCACCGAGGATCCGACGGGAAACGTCGGGATGACCACGCCGGAACCAGTCAGGTCAGCCGGGTCGATGGGCCCGGCCGGGCAGACAGCGCCGCCGGTTGCCGAGCAAGTGACGCCGGTCAGGACCAGACCGGCCGAAGGGGTGTCCGTGACCACCGCTCCACCGGCCGCCTGCGGCCCGTTGTTGGTCACGAGAAGGGTGTACGTCGTCGTCTGACCCGACATGAACGGTGACGTCGGGTTCGACTTGTCGATGGCAAGATCGGCCCGACAGGACCGTCCCGCATTGCCGCCCGGGCCGTCCGTGCCCGGCGCGATGACCATCGCGAGCCCTGCTTCTCCGGGACCTGCCCCGTGCGTCGCACCGCCCGGGGGGGAGTCCGACGTCGTGGTGATGCCCGGTGGGCCGCCGGCGACATCGACCGAGGCCGGTGCAGCACTGGTGACGACGAGACCGCCGCCTCCGCCGCCGCCCGAGCCATGCGCGGCAGTGCCCGTTGCCCACGCGTCGCCCCCGCGGCCCCCGTCGGCCCGCACGTCGAGCGTGGCGGCCCAGGTCGTGGCGATCACCGCGACGCTGCCGCCGGCGCCGCCGCCGCCGGCGCCGTCGTTGAGCGGGTTGTCCGTGGCCCGACCACCTCGGGTCGACACCGCACCGGTGCCGGTCAGCGTGCCCGCCCGGATCATCACGATGCCCCCGCCGGCCGCTCCGCTGGAGTCCACGGCAGCGCTGTTGTCGTTGTTGTCGCCGGCGCCGCCGCCCCCTCCGAGTACGAGTCGGGCGATGGAGCCCGGCACGGCCGCGCCGCCGAAGCCCCACTTCTTGTCGGTCAGATTGCTGTAGTCGGCCAGGATTCCGGCATATCCTGCGCTGCGCCAGCCGGCTGCACCGCGGCCCCCGGCACCGGCGTTACCGCCGCCACCGCCGCCGCCGTTGTCCGAAGCGCCGTCCCAGAAAGCGCCGCCGCCACCGGCGTTGCCCGGCGCGCCTCGAGCGTTGTTTCCGGTGGTCGCGGCACCGGTCGGGTAGCCGCCCCACCCTGCGCCGAGATCGACGATCGCCGCGCTCGACCCGTCCGTTGGCGTCCGCTTCGTGCTGAGCAGTCGTGGGGTTCCGGCAATGCCTTCGGCCTTGCTACCGTGGATGGTTGCGTCGTCCCACCGGAAGCGCTCGACCGGGTCGTTGCTCGAGCCTACGTCCCCGGCCCCGCCGCGGAAGCCCGCACCGTCGGCGGAAATCGAGAAGCCATTGAAATCGAAATCGAAGGCGGCGTCGATCGCCACGATGCCGCCGGAGAATCCGTCCCAGTCGAGGGCAGTGACGTTGCCGCTCAGAATCGCATCGAGGGCCTGTGGCACCCGCACGACCTGGAACGTGCGACGCCCCTGGGTCGGCGTCGCGACTGCCTGCAGGAACGACGACGTGAGCGGGGTCGCCGAGAGGTCCAACAGCGTCGCGCCACTCCCGGGGCCCGCCCGGACGAACTCGTACCGCCCGGCCATGCAGCCGGAAACCGGATCGGTGAAACCACTGGCAGGCTCACCCGCAGCACCGTTGCCGTAGAGCAACGAGTCGGAGCTGTCGATGTTGGCGCACTGCATCTGGATCACCAGTGCGAGATCGCCGGCTGCGATCGGAGCTGCAGCGCCCCGCGGGCTGGACAATGGAATGCTCGCCGCCGCCGGTCCATAGCTGCCGTCCGCCGGCGTGTAGTACGTGTTGACGATGCCCGACAACGACAGGGTGCCGTCTCCTCCCGGGGTTGCGCATCGGTTCTGCGCCTGGGCGAGTCCGGGCAGGAAGGCCACGAGGACCGCCAGCGCAACCGCGGCGGCTCTTGCCCGTTTCCGAGTGCTCGCAAGGGAAGACGGACCGTCGGTCGGTCCATGGGTCGGTCCATGGGTCGGTCCATGGGTCGGTCCGTAGGTCGGTCCGATGGTCGGGCGATCGAGCGATCGTGGGGACGGCAGGTGCGGCATCGGTCTGTTGGCTCCGGTTCGAACGCGGCGGCGGCTCACGATCCGACTCGCCGCTTGTCGACCACGTCTTGCATGATTCATGCCAGCGTGCGGTCGCTCACGGTTCATGTCACCGACGCAAGACAACACGTCGGCTGGATGCCAACAACTCGAAATATTCCCCGGAACCCCTTGTGTCGCGTGATGATTGGCACGTTCCGCCACTCGGAGAGTGTCGGGCTTTGCGCCCTGCGACGGGGAAGGAGTATAGCGTCAAGTCGAGAGATGTCCAGCCTTTCTCAAAGCGCTACGTAATGGAAATCACATGTTCGTCGACCGAAGCGTGATGCAGGTCACGCTTTTCATTTCACCCGCCGGTAGAGGCGCACCGGACCGACCACCGATGACCCGCCGCGGGCGCTCGGCAGCGGCAGAATTCGACGCCGAGGGTGCATCGAGGGTGCATCGAGGAGGCCAGCGAGGTGGCCAACGAGGAGGCCAACGAGGAGGCCATCGTCGCCGCGTCGACGCAGCGGCATCCGACTCGGAAGGGCAATCGCGGAGAGGGGTGGATCAGCAGTTCGCGGCGACACCAACAGCCGGTGCAGGCGGACCCGAGGGTGCGTAAGTACAGGCAGGTGGCCGCGCAGCCCGGTCTCGTCGCGCGCCGAGCCCAGGGGGCGCTGGCCGAACGAAACGCGCCGGCCCGGGGCCGGCGCGTCGACGATCTGGACCGCCCTCAGTCGATCAATCAGCAGTCGATCGATCAGGGCTCAATCGGCCGTCGTGCGGACGGCGGCGGCTCAGGCCGGGGGCCAGCGTCCGCCGAAGCGGTCACGAGATACGGCAAGCCCTGCGACGAGCAGCATCAGCGCCAGCGCGACCACGCCCCAACGCTGCATCGTCGGGATCGCGATCGGCATGTTGAGCAGGGTCACGGCACTGTCGCCGTCATCGACCGCTCCGCCGCCGGGACCGGTTCCGACCGCGGTGGCGAAGTTCTGCAGCACGCCCTGTCGCAGCAGCACCGGGGTGATCTCGATGCTGCCGGTACAGACCAGCACCTCGCCCGGGGCCAGCGTCGCCGGCTGGGCCGGCGTGCACGACAGCGTGTCGATCAGGCTGTCGACGATCTCCACATCAGCCAGGGTGACGTTGCCGACGTTGGTCGCGGTCAGCGTGTAGTCGACCGTTTCCCCGGCATCGCCAAGATCATTCCCGTTGGTGTCGTTCAGCACGGCCTCCTTGACCAGATCGATGGCCGGATCCTGCTGGATCGGAACGGTCACCTGGGTCGACGTGGGCGGCGTCTGATCGCTGTTCGCCGTTGCGTCATTGACCACCTCGCCGGCGTCGACGTCGGCCTGGGTCACGGTGTAGCTGCCGGTGCACACCAGCGCCTCGGTCGGCGCCAGCGAGGCCGGCTGGACCGGGGTACAGACCAGCGTCGGCAGCAGGCTGTCGACGATGGTGACGTTGGTCAGCGTGACGTTCCCCGCGTTGGTCGCAGTCAGCGTGTAGTCGATGGTCTCACCGACGTCGATCTGTCCGTTGCCGTTCGGGTCGTTGACGTCAGCCGTCTTGACCAGGTCCAGCAGCGGATTCTGATCGATCGGCACCACCACCTGGTCGCTGCCCGGCGGCGTCTGATCGGAATCACCGGTGGCGTTGTTGACCACGCTTCCGGCGTCGATGTCGCCCTGGGTCACGACGTACTCGCCGACCAGGGTGCAGATGCCGCCCGGTGCCACAGAGGGACACGGCGCGGTTCCGCCGGTCGGCGTGATCAGGTCGTCGACGATGGTCACGTTGGTCAGCGTGGCGTTGCCCGTATTGGTCACCGTGATGGTGTAGGTCAGCACGCTGCCAACCTCGATCGGGTCCGGTGCGGAATCCAGCACCTTGTCGACCACCAGCGCCGGGTTGTTGTCCACCGGCGTGGTGTCGCCGTCGCTGTTGTTGCCCGGCGTCGGGTCGGCGCCGTTGGTGCCGTCATCGGCGATCGACGCGGTGTTGTCGATCTGGTTGACGGCCACCGGCAGCGGATCGTCGATCCGCACGGCGAAGTCGACGCTACCGCCCGTACCCGCCGGCACCGAGCCCAGGGTCAGGGCGCAGCTGCTGCCGGCCGAGGCATCGGGGACGCAGGTCCAGCCTGCGCTGCTTGCGCCGGCCTCGAACGTGGTGTTCGCGGGCACCGTATCGGTCACCACCACGCCGGTGGCGTCCTGGTCACCGACGTTCTCGAACGCCAGGGAATACACCACGACGCCGTTCGGCACGCCGGTCGCGCCGCCGTCGTCCTTGACCAGGGTCAGGTCCGGTGCGGCCGTCAGCGGCGTGGAATCGCCGTCGCTGTTGTTGGCCGGGGTCGGGTCGGCGCCGTTGCTGCCGTCGTCGGCGATCGAGGCGAAATTGTCGATCTGATCGACGCCGGCCGGGACCGGATCATCGACCCGGACGGCGAAGGACGCGGTCCCGGCATCGCCGGCCGACACGGTCCCGAGGGCCAGCGAGCAGACGCTGCCCGCCGACGTGTCCGGCACGCAGCTCCAGCCAGGCGTGCTGGCCGCAGGTTCGAAGGTCGTTCCCGCCGGCACCGTATCGGTCAGCACCGTGCCGACCGCGGCCTGGTTGCCGACGTTGGCATAGTCCAGCGCGTAGACCACGACGCCACCGGGGCTGGTCGACACGCCGCCGTCGTCCTTGACCAGGGTCAGGTCGGGCTGGGCGTTGACCGGGACCACGGTCGGGTCGTTGGGGCCCGGCGGGTCCGGATCGTCGCTGGTGCCCGGCGGCAGCTGGTCGCTGTCGAAGGTGGCCTGATTGACCACTTCGGTCACGCCCGAGGCCAGCGGGTCGTCGATCAGGGTGTCGTAGGTGATCGTGACCGTCTCGCCGGCCGCAACGCTGGCAATGGCGACCTGCACGACCGTGTCGCCGGCGGTGTTGCCGACATTGACCGTGCCGCTGGAGGTGGTCACGCTGCCGACGACCAGCGAGGTGTTGCCATCGGGCACGTCGTCGATCAGCACGTTGGTGGTGGCCGCGGCGCCGATGTTGTCCAGCACCAGCGTGTAGCGCAGCGTATCGCCCGGCGACACGTCACCGCTGGAGTCGTTGTCGATCAGCAACGCATCGTCCTTCGACAGCACCAGGTCGGGCACCGCCACCGAGGCGTTGCTGCTGTCCGGCGGCAGGTCGCGCGCGGCCGGGTCAGGGCCGGGCAGCGTGTCGCCGCCGACCAGGTCGGCCGTATTGGGCAAGGGGTTCGGCGACGGCGGCAGGACCGCCAGCGGAATGTCGAACACCGCGCTGACGCCGGCGCCGACCTGCAGCGTGCCGTCCGGCGACACCGCACCCGGATCGGTCCGGAAGTTCAGGGTCTGCTGGCCGATCGCCGGGGTGTCCGGAGACACCACCAGCTCGAATCCGGCCGGCACCGAGACCGGCGAGAATCCGGACAGGTCCCAGTCGGCGTCGTCGAACACGTCGCTGACATCCAGGTCGTAGGCCGGCGCCGTGCCGCTGTTGTCCAGCGCCAGGGTGATCCGGACCACGCCGTCGTTCTCCAGCATCATGGTCTTGGTGAGGTCGACGTCGGGCTCGACCACTTCGACGTCCGCCGTGTCTTCGAGGCTGTCGCCGACGAAGCTGAACACGCCGCGGTTGGTCAGCAGCGCGCCATCGACGTTGGCGCCCACATCGGCCGCCCGGGCAACGATTTCTACGGTGATCCGATCGGCCGCACTGTCCACGCCGTCCGGCGTGTTGGTGACGTCGCCGAACTCGAAGCGCACCGTATCGTCCAGCCCGTCGCCCAGCTGGTTGTCCTCGAACACCGGCGTTCCCGGCAACGAGGTCGAGATGTTTCCACCGACCGCCGTGACGCTGGCGCCGATGGCCTCGAGTACGCCACCGGCCGTGGCCGGCAGGAAGTCGGTCAGTTCCGCGGTGTTGGTCACACCCTCCGGGAACACCAGCGTCAGCTCGTAGGTCACCGTCTCGCCGATCGTCAGGTCCAGCAGCGTCGCATCGCCCTGGGCCATGTCCGTGTCGGGTTGGCTGGTGTCGACGGCCACCTTGACCAGGGTCGGCGCAAGCACCGTGACCTCGGCGGTATCGGAGTCGCCGCCCTGGCGGGTGCGCCCGGCCACGAACACCGGCTGCGAGTCGAAGATCAATTCGGCCATGTTGACCAGGCTGTCGCCCGGCGAAACGGTGTTGTCGACCGTGAACTGGTATTCGATGAAGCAGGTCGCGGTGGCCTGGTCGAGCACCGGCACATCGAAGGCGATGACCGGCGCACCACTGGAGTCCGTCACCAGCCCGGGGCAGTCGGACACCACCGAACCGTCGCCGCCCCAGCTCAGGCCGGTCGGCAGCGTATCGGTGATGGCCACGTTGAACGCGTCTGCGGTGCTGCTGACCGTGTGGTCGATCACCAGGCGCGCCGTGACCGTATCGCCGGCATCGACGAAGCCGTCGGCCGGGTCGATGACGGTCTTGCTCAAGTTGAGTGCCGGGGCCACCAGGTCGACCGGGGCCACGCCGCTGACGGTGCTGGACGCGGTCGCCAGCGTCGCCTCGTTGAGCTGGTCCACGTCGCCGCTCTGGTTGGCGGGCAGGTCGCGGACGACCGCGACCACCTCGAACTCGATCTCGTCGTTGGCGTCGTTGACGCCGTCGGCGGAGTTCAGCACGTCGCCCAGGGCCCAGGTGGCGCGATCGTCGACCGTGTCGCTGTCGGAATCGGATGCCGTACCCGGCTGGTTCGGCGCGGGCAGTCCGCCGCCGGACAGGTTGGCCCCGACCGACACGACGCGCGAGGACAGCAGCTCCAGAACCGAGGAACCGGTCGGCAACTGGTCGGTCACGACCGCGTTTTCGCTGGTGCCTTCCGGGAACCGGACGGTGAAGCGGTAGGTCACCTGCTCACCGATGGTCAGGTCGTCGGGCAGACCGAACTCGCCGCTGCCGGTGCTCGGTTCGCTGGTGTCGAAGACCTGCTTGTTCAGGCCCGGCTCCGTGACCAGGATCTGGTGCGACTCGTTGGCGCTGTTGGTTCGCTCGTCGGGGTTGGGTCCGGCCGTCGAGGTCCAGCTGACGTCGGCGGTGTTGGTGATCAATTCGCCCGGCGACACCGAGGGATCCAGCGTGGCCGAGTACTCGATCACGATGACCTGGCCCTGCGGGATGTCGGTCCAGCCCAGTGCAACCGTGTTGCCGCTGCTGCTGTTGGTGGCGAATGGCGGAGATCCCGAGGTCTGGGTCACGCTGCCGACGTTGAGGGTCAGATCGGCCGGCAGGACGTCCTGCAGCACGACATCCTGCGCGTCGGCGGCGGACGAGCCGCTGTGCTGGATCGTCACCGTGTAGAGCACGCTGTCGCCGGCATCGCCGGAAGTGATGCTGCCGGTCTTGTCGACCTGGAGGATCGGCTCGACCACATCCACGCCGGCGTTGGCCGAGGCATCCAGGCCCGGTCCGAACTGGACCAGCGCGGTGTTGGTCAGCGGGTCGCCATTGGCATTCGCGGCGACGTCGACCAGGGTCGCATCGACCTCGATCACGATCCGGTCGCCGTCGTCGACCACGCCGTCGGGGGAATTGACGACCTGGCCGAAGTCGAAGCTCACCGTGTCGTCGATGGAGTCGCCGAGCTGCGCGTCGCTGATCACCGGCGTCGGCGAGGGATTGTCGGCGGTCAGGCTGCTGCCGATCGGCAGCACCCGCGCGGCATCCAAGCGCATCACGCCGTTGCTGAACGGCAGGGTGTCGGAAAGGACCACCTGCGGCGTGGTGCCTTCCGGCAGCGTCGCCACGATCCGGAACGTGGCCTGCTCGCCGATGACGAGATCCGGAACGCCGGCGCGGAACTCACTGTCGCCGGTGGCCGCCTCGGAGGTGGCGGTCACGGTCTTGACGATGCCGACGCCCGGGATGGTCACGGAGGCGGGGTCGGTCGCGTTGTAGTCGTTCACGCCGCCCGAGCCGCCGCGTTCGCCGTCGGCCGCGCCGGTGGCGCCCGGAATCACCGAACCGGTCGGGTTCGGCGACGTGCCGGTGCCCGGCAGCGAGGTCCAGAGACCATCGGCGACGTTGGTCACCGTGGTGCCCGGCGCGACGCCGTTGGTCAGCGTGGCGTCGAAGGTCACCTGCACGGAACAGCCCGGCGGCACCTCGCTGAAGGTCAGATCGATGCTGTCGCCGACCGTGTTGTCGGTGGTGACCAGGCCAGGACAAGCGGTCGGCGTGACGGTCAGGCCGCTCACGCCGGCCAGGCCCGACGGCAGGGTGTCTGTCAGGCGGAACTCGTGGGCCGGACTGACGTTGGCGCCGGTGGCGTTGGCGACGTCGATGGTGAACGAGATCACGTCACCGGCATCGCCGGTGGTCGGCGAGGCCGACTTGGCGAAGGCGATCGCCGGCTCGGCGATCCGCACGGCGAGGTTCGGCGCGTTCGGTGCGATCGGCGAACCGCTGCTGCGAATCTGCAGCCCGTTGTTCAGCGTCACACCCTGCTGGTTGCCGATGCTGTTGAGCACCAGCGCGTTGAACTCGACCAGCAGGTACTCGTCGTCGAGGTCGCTGTCGGAATTGAGCACGTCGCCGAACGCGAAGATCGGATCGGTGCCATCGCCGAACGGCCCGCCCTGGATGCTGCCCGGCGGGATGACGGTGGCCACCGATGCGCTCGGGACCGTGCCCGGATCGTTCGAGGCGCCTGCCACGTTGCCGACCGCGAAGGCGCTGGCCGAGACCCCGCCTCCGTTGCTGACGAAGGTTGCGCGCGCGGTGCCGTCGTCGATGAAACGCAGGCCGCTCGGCAGCAGGTCGCGCAGATCCAGCGCGGTCACCTGCCCCTCCGGCAGGCGCGCGGACAGGCGATAGCGCACGATCTCGCCGATCGCCAGGCGCGGCGGGTTGGCGCCGTTGGAGGTCGTGGGCTCGGAACTGTCGATGAAGAACTTGCGCGCCTCGGGTGCAGCCGTGGTCACCCGTGCCTGGTCTTCCTGCACAGGGAAGCCGGGCGCACCGGGCCGGCTGGCCCAGCCGAGTCGTGCGGTGTTGACGATCGTGGTGCTCGGCGCGACGGTACCGATCACGGTGCATTCGAGCGTGACCAGCGCCGTGTCGGCGCCGTAGGGCGGGCCGCTGCCGCCGCTTGCGGCGAGCGGATCGGTCAACTGCAGGCCGCCGGCCAGGCTGCCGCTGGAGGCCAGCGGCGCGCCGTTGCCGTTGGTGACGGAGATCAGGGTACAGCCCGTCAGTTCCGGCGCTCCGGTATCGAGGATCGTGACGTCGAAGGCCTGCGCGGAGCCGATGTTCTCGGCGGTGATGCGGTAGGTGATGCGGTCGCCTGCATCGGCATCGACGAGGTCGCCGTCGACGGGCTGGCTGGCCGGTGGCGGCGAAATGGTGCCGTTGCCGTCGGTGGCCAGCACGCCCTTGGTCACGCGCATGCTCGGCGCACCGACGTTGAAGTTGACCGGACCGGTACCGACCGCGACCGAGCCCGGTGTGTTCTCCGAGCGAGCCAGCAGGATGTTGGTCAGGAACAGGCCGTCGGCGAACGGATCGTCGGTCACGGTCACGAACAGGTCGACCTGGATCGTTTCGCCGGTCGTCGAGCTCAGGTCCGGCCAGTCGATGAACAGGGCGTTCTGGGCCGCGTTGATCGAAATGCTGGTCGGCGTCAGGCCCGCGGTGTCGGCGGGTCCGTAGACGATGTCGTTGCCGAAGGTGAGATCGACGTCGGTGACGTCGAACACCGGCAGCGGCAGGTAATCCTCGAAGCGGATCGCGCTGGTGTCGCCGGCCGGCACCTGCTTGGTCAGGCGGAACTGGACCACTTCACCCGGCACGTAGAACGGCTGCGGGTTGATGATTTCCTTGGTCAGGTCGACCGGGATGATGCCGACGGACGCACCGCTGCCGTTGTTGCACGAGGCCGCGCCCTGGACCAGCGAGTACTCCATGTCGACCGTGTTCGGCAAGCTGTCGGAGGACAGCACCGGCTCGTTCGTGTTCTGGTAGTCCTGGCGAACCTGCGCGTCATAGGTCAGGGTGATCGACGTGCCGCGATTGAGCGTTCCGGCGACGGCGCCGATGTCGTAGATCACCGTGGTGGTGAAATCGCCGTTGACCGTGACGGTCGGCGAGATCGGAACCGAACCGCCGTTGATCACGAGGTCGTCGTGGCCGACGAAGTCGATGCCGTCCGGAATGAGGTCGGTGACGACCAGCGCGTCGGCATCGCCGTGGTCGGTGACCTGGAAGGCCAGCGTGTAGCGCACGGCGTCGCCCGGTACGCCCTGCCCTGGCGAGGCGCCCTTCTGCACGGTGACGTGTTCCGCCGATACGGTGGTGTCGGCGGTCGCCGTCGGCAGCGGCTGGGCCGGACCGGACGGCGGCACGTAGCTGGCCTGCAGCGACGCGTCATTGACCTGCGGCTGGATGTCGCAGAAGGATTCGTCGAGAACATCGGTGATGTAGCCGGAATAGGTGACTTCGACGTCGGTGCCTGCCGTGGTGCCGACGGTGGCGCCGGAACAGGTGACCTCGAGCAGCCCACCCGGCGAGGCCAGCGACGGCGTCTGGGTGACGCTGCAGCCCGCGCCGCCGGTCACGTTGACGGTGCCGATGAACTGGAAGTCGGCCGGCAGCTGATCGCGGAACACCAGCGGCTGGATCGTCGCGGTATTGGCGATGTCGGCGGTCAGGGTGTACTGGTACGGCCAGCTGGTACCCGGCGGGCGCTCCGACTCCGGCGCCGAATCGGTCTTGTCGAACACCAGCACGGTGGGCGTCACCGAGCCGACGACTTCGCTGCCGATGATCGGGCCGTTGACGCCGGTCGCGCTATCGCCGAACTCGTAGACCGGAGTCAGCGAGACCGGCAGCGGAGCACCGACGGTCGCGGACGGATCGATGGTCAGGCAGATGTCGACCGGCAGCGGCGGACCGCCGGTCACCACCGAACCGACCGGAAATTCGAGGATGCGCAGCGAATGGCCCTCGGTGCCGGACACCAGGTCATCGATCAGCGGGTCCGTCAGCTGGTTGCCGGGGGCGGCGGGAAAGGTGCCGACGGCAATGACCGAGCCGGCCCCGAACACTTCGGCGCTGTCGAAGACCAGGCCCGGCGGCAGGTCCAGCCGCAGGTACGGCCCGTAGCCCGGTGATCCCGAATTGGAGAACACCGTCTGGAAGCAGAACTGCTCGCCGAGGAACGACTCGGCGGGCACGCCTTGTGACGTGGTCGGTGTCTGGGCCACGGCCGGTGAGGCCAGCAGCAGAACGAACAGGAGCGCGAGCGCGTGCGCGCCATCGCGCATGAAGCGGAAGGTCGAAGTCGACAGCATGAATTGGAAGTCCCCGATACAGTGCCTGTCAGGATAGCAAGAGCCGTGCCAAGCCTGTCAACCGGGGGATTCCCTCAGCGACCCATCGATGCGGGTGACGGTGAGCGTCAGGAGCTGACGCCGCGGCGCGGCAGGACGACTCAGTCGAGCAGCTCGGACCGATCCCGGAAGTGCTCCAGCGCCTCCGGGTTGGCGAGCGCCGAGGTGTTCTTGACCGCCCGGCCGTGGATCACGTCGCGGACCGCCAGCTCGGTGATCTTGCCGGAAACGGTCCGCGGAAGCTCGGGCACGGCGAGCACCTTCGCTGGCACGTGGCGTGGCGTGGCGTTGGCGCGCACCTGGGTACGAATTCTCCCCACTAGTTCGTCATCGAGCGCCACTCCGTCGCGCAGGACGACGAACAGCACGACCCGCACATCGCCGTTCCAGTCCTGGCCGACGCACAGCGACTCGAGGACCTCATCGAGCTTCTCGACCTGGCGATAGATTTCGGCGGTGCCGATCCGGACCCCGCCCGGGTTCAGCGTGGCGTCCGACCGGCCGTAGATCACCACCCCGCCGTGCGGGGTCAGGCGCGCGTAGTCGCCGTGGCTCCATACGCCGGGAAAGGTCTCGAAATAGGCGGCGCGGTAGCGCGCCCCTTCGGGATCGTTCCAGAAGGCCACCGGCATGCACGGAAAGGGCTTCGAGCAGGTCAGTTCGCCGGTTTCGTCGACGACCGCGTCGCCGTTGTCGTTGCGGATCTCGACCTGCATGCCGAGACCCCGGCACTGAAGCTCGCCGATCCGCACCGGCAGCAGCGGGTTGCCCAGCGCGAAGCAGGAAACGATATCGGTGCCGCCGGAGATCGAGCTGAGCTGGACATCCGGCTTGACGTCGCGATAGACGTACTCGAACGACTCCGGCAGCAGCGGCGAGCCCGTCGACAGGATCGCGCGCAGGCGGTCGAGCCGGTGCGTTTCGCGCGGCTTGACCCCGGCCTTGTCGCAGGCCGCGATCCACTTGGCGCTGGTGCCGAACACCGCGATGTCGAGCTCGTCGGCCAGGTCCCAGAGCCGGTGGCCGTCCGGGTGGAACGGCGAGCCGTCGTAGAGCACCAGCGTGGCGCCGACGGCGAGCCCGGACACCAGCCAGTTCCACATCATCCAGCCGCAGGTGGTGAAGTAGAAGAAGCGGTCGTCGCGGCGCAGATCGGTGTGCAGCAGCAACTCCTTGAGGTGCTGGAGCAGGGTGCCGCCGGCGCCGTGGACGATGCATTTCGGCACCCCCGTGGTGCCGGAGGAATACAGGATGTAGAGCGGGTGGTCGAAGGGCAGTTGCTCGAAATCGGGCGGGCCGGCATCGAGATCGACCCAGTCCGCCCAGGTCGTTGATGACCGGCCGGACAACGCGGGGCTGTTGCCCGGGTCGACCTGCGGGTCGGCGTACGGTACGACGACGACCTGCTCGACCGTCGGCAACTCGGGCAGCAACTCGCCGACGCGGGCCATGCAGTCGTGGGTCTTGCCGTTGTAGCGGTAGGCGGCAGCGACGATCAGCACCCGGGGTTCGATCTGGCCGAAGCGATCGAGCACGCCGCGCACGCCGAAATCGGGCGAGCACGACGACCAGACGGCCCCGACCGCGGCAGCGCCGAGCATCGCGATGACCGTCTCGGGCAGGTTGGGCAGGTAGCCGGCGACCCGATCGCCGGGCTCGACGCCCAGGGCCCGCAGGCGCGCTGCCACGGCCGCGACCTGCCGATTCAGCTCGCGCCAGGTCAGCGAGCGTCGGTCTTCGGCACGCTCGCCGGCGAATTCGATGGCGATTCCATCATCGTCGCGTCGGAGCAGGTTCTCGGCGAAGTTCAGGCGTGCGTCGGGGAACCAGCGCGTGCCGGGCATCGCCGGCCAGTGTTCGGTCACCCGCTTGCCGCGCGACGACGCCCGAACGTCGCCGAAGTCCCAGACCGCGCGCCAGAAGTCCTCGGGACGCTCGATCGAGAACCGGTACAGGCTGGCGGCGTCGGTCACCGCCGGATCGAAGCCGCGCGCGACGCGTTCGATGAATCGGGTCAAGTGAGCGGACTGGACGCGTTCGGCGGACGGCCGCCAGATCGGATCGGTCATGCGGGAACTCGCGCAAGGTCGTAAGCGGACCCGAAGCTTACCGAACCGCGCCGGCAACCGTCACCTGCACTTTCGGCCACGGCGCGGGTGGGAGGCCCTAGCGCGACGTCCGGCGCCCCGGCTTGCGCCCTGGTCCGCGACCTGCCCGGCCGCTCGCCAGGCGCTCGAGCAGCGCGCCAACCGAATCGCTGTCGTCGTCCTCGAGAAACGCATCGACCTCGTCGCGGCAGACCGCTGCGTCCAGCCCCGTCAGCGCCGCCTTGACGGCAGCCAACTGGCCCGGCGGCATGCTGAATTCGCGCACGCCCAGGCCCATCAGCAGGGCGACGTACCGCGGATCGCCCGCCATTTCGCCGCAGACCTGGACCGGCCGCTGATGACGCGATGCGCCGGCCACCACGCCGGCGATCAGATCGACCACCGCACGACTGGCCGGGTCGAACAGGTGGCTGACCCGCTCGTCCTGGCGGTCGACCGCCAGCACGTACTGGACCAGGTCGTTGGTGCCGATCGAGAGAAAATCCAGCGCCGATGCGAAACGCTCGGCCTGCAGCGCCGCGGCCGGGGTCTCGATCATGCCGCCGATCTGCAGCTCCGGATCGACCGCCGCACCCTCCTGCTCGAGCTGCTGACGCACCGCCGCGATGCGCTCGCGCGCGGCGGACAGCTCGTCGAGACGGGTCAGCATCGGCAGCAGGAGCCGCACCGGGCCATGGCGGGACGCGCGCAGGATCGCGCGCAGCTGGATCTCGAACAGTTCCGAAAGTGCCAACGACATGCGCACGCCGCGCAGCCCCAGCGCCGGATTGGGTCCGCTGAACCGGGCCAGGGAGGCCGGCAGCTTGTCGCCGCCGGCATCCAGCGTGCGGATCGTCAGCGGTCGCCCGTCCAGGGCGGCCAGCGCCTCACGGAAGGCTTCGTACTGGCGCTGCTCATCGGGAAGCTCGTCGCCGCTGAACAGGAACTCCGTGCGCATCAGCCCGATGCCGGTCACGCCGGCGGCCACGCAACGCTCGATCTCCGCGACCTGCTCGGCATTGCCGAACAGGCGGAATCGCCGTCCGTCACGGGTCCGATCGGGCTCGGCGAGGTAGCGCGCCAGCTGGCGGCGCTTGCGAGCCACCAGCTTCAGCTTGTCGCCGTAATGGACGTGCAGACCCTCATCGCGCGTGGCCAGCACTGCGCTGTAGTGGCTGTCGATGATCACCGGCTCGCCTTCGCGCAGCACGTGCATCGCGCGGCGGACCGCCATCACGGTGGGGATGCCGTAGGCCCGGGCGAGGATCGCGCTGTGCGACCATGTGCCGCCGTGCTCGGTGACCAGGCCGGCCACGCCGCGCTGCTGCAGCAGCGCCACCTCGGCCGGACTCAATGATTCGGCCAGCACCACGGTGCCGTCCAGCGCGGCCGGCGTTCGTTCGTCGAGCAATCCGCTGCCGGCTTCGCGCAGCTCGCGCTGGAGCAGACCGACCACCTGGTCGAGGTCTTCGCGGCGCAGCGCGAGGTAGCCGTCTTCCATCTGTTCGAACTGTCGACGCAGCGCCGCGGCCTGGCGATCCAGCGCCCATTCCGCATTGATTCCATCGGCCCGGATCCGCGTGATGGTCGCGCCGACCAGGGCGTCGTCCCGGACCATCATCCGGTGCATCTGCAGCAGATCGGCTGCCGGTCCGCGGGTCTCGCCGGACAGCTCGCGCTCCATCTGCTCGAGCGATCGCTCGGACGACCGGCTGGCCGCTTCGAGCCGGTGGACCTGGGCGTCGATCTCGTCCCCTTCCACGTGGTACTCGGGCAGGTGGAGCTCACCCTGGCTCAGCAGGTGGATCCGGCCGACGGCAATGCCGTCCGAGACCCCGGTGCCGCTGAGGGCGAGAATCACCGCTCTTCTCCGAAGCGATCGGCGATCAGGGCCTGCAGCGCTTCGCAGGCGGCCTGCTCGTCGCTGCCATCGCACTCGAGAACCAGTTCGCTACCGCAGGGCGCCGCAAGCATCAGCACGCCCATGATCGACTTGGCGTTGACCCGGCGCCCGTCGCGCTCCAGCCACACGTCGCAGGTATGCGCCGCGGCCGCCTGGACCAGTCGGCTGGCGGCCCGTGCGTGCAGGCCGAGCCGGTTGACCAGCGTCACCTCCCGTCGAATCACGTCCGACCGCCCGCGTCGTTCGGCGACGCCGGCCCTTGCGCGGAGCGCTCGATGCCACGCAACCCGCCGGCCACCGCCAGACGCGCCAGTTCGTCCGGCTCGGCGTCGGCGTGATTCACCCCGCGCAGCAGCATCGGCAGATTGACGCCGGTGACCACCACCAGGCCGCGCGCCTCGGCCAGCTTGACCGTAAGATTGTGCGGCGTCGCGCCCGGCAGGTCGGTCAGCAGCACCGCCGGTCCGCGCGCCGTCTGTTCGTCGAGCCAGCGGGCGAGATCGGCCTCGATCCGCTCGAGGGTCTGCTCGAAGAAGAAATCGAAGGCCGCACAGTCCGCTCCGCGACCTACGATTTCGCGGGCGACCCGGACCAGCGCCGCGGCCAGGCCGGAATGGCCGACCACCAGGCAGCGGGTCACTGCTGCAGCTCCCGATGGTGCGTGGTCACGGCCAGGCCGGCCTTGCGCCAGCGCGTGGCCAGTTCATCGACCAGGTAGACGGACCGGTGCCGCCCCCCGGTGCAGCCGATAGCGACGGTCAGGTGACTGCGCTGCTGCTCGGCCCAGGCCGGAAGCCACCGGCGCACGAATCCGTCGACGTCGTCGAGAAACTCGTCGACGACCGGCTCGGATTTCAGGTAGTCGCGGACCGGGCGCTCCAGCCCCGTCGCGCTCTTCAGGCCGGGCTGCCAGTGCGGGTTGGGCAGGCAGCGCGCATCGAAGACCAGGTCGACGTCTCGCGGCACCCCCTGCTTGAAGGCGAAGGATTCCAGCACCAGGTGCGAGACTTCGGCCCGTCGACCGGCTTCGACCAGGTCCCAGATGCGGCGGCGGAGCTGGTGCAGGTTCATCGTGCTGGTGTCGATCACCGGCGCGGCATGGTTGCGAAGCGGTGCGAGCAGCTGCCGCTCGCGTTCGATCGCCTGGGCCAGCGTTCGCTGGTCGGCCAGCGGATGCCGGCGCCGGGTCTCGGAATAGCGCCGCAGCAGGACCTCGTCGTCGGCCTCGACAAACACCAGCTCGACCTCGAACGGCATGGCCTGCAGCACGTCGGGCAGCTCGCTGATCGCATCGACGCCGGCGCGCGCGTCGAGCCCGACGGCCAGCCTTCCGAACCGCTCCGGCGAGGCGTCGATCTGCTCGGCCAGGGCCGGCAGCAGTGCCGCCGGCAGATTGTCGACGCAATAGAAGCCCTGATCTTCCAGCGCGTTGAGCGCGACCGACTTGCCGCCGCCGGACAGGCCGCTGATCACGATCACGCGCGCCGCGTCGCGGGCGTCGCTCACGATTCGGTCTCGTGGCCCAGCAGGCGGCCGTGCCGCTCGATGAAGTCGGCCGTGGCGTCGAAGCCCTTGAGTTGGAGCATGAAGTTGCGCACCGCGGCCTCGGCGATCACGGCAAGGTTGCGGCCCGGCAGCACCGGCAGCAGGATTCGTGGAATCTGCATGTCCAGCACCTCCGCCGAATCCGATCGGCCGGCCAGTCGATCGATGGCGCTTTCGTCGCCGGGCTGCGGCTGGTGCAGGTGAAGGATCAGACGCAGGAACTTGTTGGTCTTGACCGCCGCGTCGCCGAACATCCTGCGGACATTGAGCACCCCCAGGCCGCGGACTTCCAGGCAGTCCTGCAAAGCGTCCGGACAGGTTCCGTCGATGATGTCGGGGGTCATCTGGGTGAATTCCGGGCTGTCGTCGGCGATCAGCCGGTGACCGCGCGTGATCAATTCCAGCGCCAGCTCGCTCTTGCCCGCGCCGGGATCCCCGGTGATCAGCACCCCGATGGTGAAGATTTCCATGAACACGCCGTGGACCACCTGGCGGTGGGCCAGCGCACGCGCAACTTCGTACTGCAGCGTCGAAACCAGCTCCCAGGCCGGACGCGGCGAGCGGAGCACCGGCGTGGCGCTGTCGCCGGCCAGTTCCTCGAGGTCGTCGCCGACCTCCCCGCCGCCGGCGATCACCAGCGCGGCCGGTCGCATCGAGCAGATTTCGGCGATGGTTTCCCAGCGCTGCCGGGCGTCGAGCTTGTCCAGCCACTCCTGCTCCTCGGCGCCGAGGACCTGGACCTGGTTGGGATGAATCAGGTTCAGGAAACCGACCAGTGACGGGCGGGCCCGGAACGAGGCCACGGAGAGCGTGCGACTGCGCGACTCGCGACGTCCGCAGACCCAGTGCAGTTCCAGCCGCTCGCCGAGACGCTCCACCAGATCGGAGACGGCGAGCGTCTGGCTCACGGGTCCTGCTCGTCGAGCACGCGCAGCAGGTCGTCGGAGGTCTCCAGCGATCGCAGCCGCTCGCGCTCGTCCGGGTCGGAAAACAACTCGGCGATGCCGGCGAGGAGCTTCAGATGCGCCTCGCTGCAGCTCGACGGGACGGCCAGGGCGAAGAACAGGTCGACCGGCTCGGCATCCGGGCTGTCGAAATCGATCGGGCGCTTGAGCCGAAGCAGCGCACCGATCGCGCTGGGCTGGTCCACCCTGCAGTGCGGAATCGCCACACCGTGGCCAAGGCCGGTCGACCCCAGCCGCTCGCGCTGGCACAGGCCCTGGAAGATGTCGCGACCGGGCGCCGCGCCGGGGGCACTGCCCAGCAGGGCGGCGGCCTGCTCGAGCAGCGACTTCTTGCTCGAGATCGTCTGGTCCAGAGAGACGCGGTCCAGCACGAGCAGATCTGCAAGTCGCATGATGGGGTTCGGTTCGGGTTGAACGGGCCGGCGCGGTGGCTCGGGCTCAGCCGGCTTCGGCGCGGCGCTCGTTGCGGTGGTGGTCGGTGACCTTCTGCTTGTGTCGACGGACCTGGCGGTCCAGCTTGTCGACCAGCAGGTCGATGGCGGCATACATGTCCTCGGCGTCGGCATCGGCGTGGATGTCCTGCGGACGCCCGCCCACGCTGACCGTGCCTTCGGCGAAGTGCTGCACCCGCTCCAGGCGGAGAACGATGTGGGCGGAGATCAGGTTGTCGAAGTGACGGTTCAGGCGCTCCAGCTTCTCGGAAACATAGGCGCGCATGGCCTGGGTGACTTCCACGTTCTGTCCGCTGACTTCGATCTGCATGGTGATCTCCTTTCGATGATCCGAGGGCCGGTTGCGCACGGGGCGCGAGGACCGACCCGACGAGTGCAATGGTATACCAGTCGGCGCAAGGCTTCAGCCTGCTCCACCGCGCAACCTTGCGTCGCGACGCCGTCGCGCCGAGTTCGGAATGCCGAGCTGTTCGCGGTACTTCGCGACCGTCCGGCGGGCCAGCATCAAGCCGTCTTCCTCCAGCCGATCTACCAGCGCCTGGTCGGAAAACGGCCGGTCGGCCGGCTCGTCGGCGATCAGCTGCTCCAACCACGCCTTGACCGCCGTCGCCGAGACCGGTCGGCCGTCGCGGGTCGGGATGGCGACCGAGAAGAAATACTTCAGCTCGAAGGTGCCGCGCGGCGTGTGCATGTACTTCCCGGTGGTCGCGCGGGACACGGTCGATTCGTGCACCTCGACCCGCTCGGCAACCTCCTTCTGCAGCAGCGGCTGCATGCCGACGTCGCCGTGATCGAGAAACCCTTTCTGGTGCGCGACGATGGTCTCGGCCACCGAACGCAGCGTGTGATTGCGCAGCTCGAGGCTCGAAATGAGCCACTGGGCTTCCTTCAATCGGTCTTTCAGGTAGCTCTTGTCATCGCCCAGGGTCTTCTTGATCAGCTTGACGTATTCGTCGTTGAGCCGCAGCCGCGGGTCGTTGTCGCGGTTCAGTCGAACCTGCCAACCGCCGTCCGCGGGGAACACGTAGACGTCGGGTACCAGGTAGTTCTCGTCGTCGCGGCCGAAGCGCAGCCCGGGCCGCGGATCCAGCTTCCGGATGACCGCGAGCGCGCCCTCGACGTCTTCGACGGCGAACCCGGTGCGGCGCGCCAGCTGGGCGGCGTCGATGTCGCCCAGGTCGTCGAGGCAGTGGTCGATCAGGTGCTGGGCCAGGCCCCGGTACGGCGTTTCCGACGGTAGCGTCCGAAGCTGGATCGCCAGGCACTCCTTGAGGTCCCTGGCGCCGACGCCGACCGGCTCGAAATGCTGGACGCGCTCGAGCACGGCGGCGATTTCGTCGATCGAGACCAGCCACTCGGGCGCCAGTGAAGCCCGCAGCGTGGCCAGGTCGTCGGCCAGGTAGCCGTTGTCGCGCAGGGCGTAGATGATTGCCCGGGCGATCGCTTCATCCTGCTCGGAGAAATGGGCGAGATTGGCCTGCCACAGCAGGTGATGGGTCAGCGACTCGTCGTCGGGATTGCTGATGAAGCGGTCGTAGTCCGGCGTCTCGCCGACCTCGGAGAACCCCTCCGGCAGGTCGTTCCAGTCGTAGTCGTCGAAGCCCGGGTCGCCGTCACTTTGCCCGTCCGCCGAACCGTCGTCGGGGCCGTCCTGCGATGCGCCATCGCTGCGGTAGTCGGACTCCGCGTCGGCGTCCCGGCCGCCGTCGGCTTCGAGTTCCAGCAGCGGGTTGGACTCCAGCGCCTGCTCGATGTGTTCGCGAAGTTCGAGCCGGTTGAGCTGCAGAAGAGCGATCGCCTGGCGCAGCTGCGGCGCCAGCTTGAGCTTCTGGCCGAGCTTGAGCTTGAGTCCGGTCTGCAGTGCCATGGCTGCATTGTAGGGCAAGACGCGGCGCTCCCTTCTCGCGCCCCGGACGCCGCGACCCGGCCCGGTCTGAATCACGATCGAGGAATGATCCGAGGAATGATCCGGGGAACGAGCCGAGAAGCGATCCGAGGTGCGGTCCGAGTCGGGTTGACGCGCGCCGGCTCAGAGCTGGGCGAGAACGCGCTCGCGCGGGCCGGCCAGCGGATCGGAGCGGATGAAGGCCATGACCCGCTCCAGGTAGTCGGGGTGAAGACCGAGCAGACGCTGCATCGATTCCTCGCCGGGGGCCAGGCCCAGCGGGCCGAAACTGGCCTGCCCCTGGTGGGCGACGAAGGCCGAGTCGCAGAGCACGTGGCGCCAGCCGGCGCCGGTCGCCCGCATGCACCAATCGTTCTCTTCGCCGTAGCCCCGACCGAAGGTCTCTGCGTCGAAGCGGCCGATCTCGTCCAGACAGGCCCGGCGAAGAAACATGCAGAAGCCGACCGCGGTCGGCAGATCCGGGTAGCACGGCTCGATCGCAGCGCAGGCCGCCGCCCAGCGCTCGACGTCGTCGGGAACCGGCGCGGCCTGGCAGAAGGTCGGCAGCGAAACGATCTCGCCGTTGTTGGTCCACGGCGTGATCGATGCGATCGTGCGGTCGGAGGCCGCGCAGCGGCGGATCGAGTCCAGCCAGGCCCCGGCCGGGACCGTGTCGGAGTTCAACAGCACCACGTCGTCGGTGCCGGCGCGCTGCATGCCGAGGTTGACGGTGCCGACGAAGCCGAGATTGTGCGCGTTTCGATCCACCGTCCAGGCCGGGTCGCAGGCCGCGTCGAGGACGGCCGGAATCGACGGATGCGTGGACGCGTCGTCGATCACCAGGACCCGGGCCGGGTCTCCGTCGAGGGTGCGGCGCAGCGCGTCGAGGCACCGCCGGGTCTCGTCCGGCGCGTTGAACACCGGCACGATCACGGTCAGCCCGGGGGCACTCACGGGTCCGACAACTCGGCGGCGCGCCAGCGGTGCGGCAGCGTGACCAGGCCGAGCGCGCGGCTGCGACCGGACACGGAGAATTCGCGCTCCAGCGTGTCCTGCAGCCGCAGCCCTTCCGGGTCCATGGCATGGGCCCGCACCACGTAGCTGCCGGGCAGCAGGGCGAGGTCGTCGAAGTCGATTCCGATGGTGTAGCGCCCGTCGCTGCCCTGCTCCAGGTCCACTCCGTCATGATCGGAGGCGACACCGAACACCGGCGTGCCGTCGGCCCGCACGATGCCGATCAGGGCCTGGGGCGCACGATCGTCGGGTGACCGCAGCGCCAGATCGACCCGGAGCGTCCCACCGGCCCGGAGATGGACCGGGCCATCGCCGCTGCGCGGTCCGAGTTCGAGCGTATCGACCCGGTACCGGGCACCATCGGCGCGCGCGCGTCCGGCGCGGTCGCGCGCCTCCGCGTCGCGTCGCTCGTGCCAGGCGAGATAGCCCTGGGTGACGTCGAACACGTCGCCCCAGGCGCGCGCCCGACCGTGTTCCAGCCAGAGCGCATGGCGGCACAGCTTCTGCACCTGGTACATGTTGTGCGAGACCATCAGCAGCGTGCCGCCGTCGGCGAGGTAGCGTTCGATCCAGCGGATGCATTTCTTCTGGAACGACTCGTCGCCGACCGCAAGCACCTCGTCGGTGATCAGCAGGTCGGGACGGACCGAGGCGACCACGGCAAAGCCCAGCCGCACCACCATGCCCGACGAGTAGGTCTTGATCGGCTCGTGGATCGCGTCACCGATGTCGGCAAACGACAGGATGTCATCCATCCGCTCTTCGACCTGGCCGCGCGACAGGCCCAGGAACGCGGCGTTCATGCGCAGGTTCTCCAGCCCCGTGAATTCGGGCTCGAAGCCCGCGCCGAGTTCCAGCAGCGCCGCGATCGACCCGCTCCGCGTGATCTCGCCCTCGCTTGGGGCCAGCACGCCGGTGATCAGCTTCAGCAGCGTGGACTTGCCGGCCCCGTTGGCGCCGACGATGCCGACCGACTCGCCGGGCCGGACCTCGAAGTCGATGCCGCTCAACACCCGCTTGTCGCCGAGCGTGCTCCCCGAGCGCAGGATCTGCAGCACGGCGCGCCATCGATGGCTGCCCGGGCCGCGGCTCGGATAGGCCTTGCCGACGCCGGCTACGCGCAGCAGCGGCGCGGTCACAGGTAGTCCTCGAAGTACGGGGCCAGCCGTCGGAAGAAGGTCCGCCCGACCAGGAAGGTCATCGCGCCCACCGCCAGCATGATCCAGGTCGAACGGCCCGGCAGCACCGCCCCCTCGAGCAGCGCAGTCCGCAGATCGTGCATCAGCCCCGCCACCGGGTTCAGCAGCCACAGGTCCTGCCAGCCCTCGGGCAGCATCTGCGGCGCATACAGGATCGGGGTCAGGAAGAACCAGAACATCAGCAGCGTCGGCAGCAGGGTCTCGAGGTCGCGGAAGAACGGCCGAAGTCCTGCCGCGATGAACCCCAGGCCGGCGCCGAGACCGTACAGCGCGACGAGGGCAAGCACCGCGGCGGGCAGTCCTCGCCAGGTCAGGTCCACGCCGAACAGCGGCAGGGTAAGCAGCACGGCGGTGTAGCCGAGGCACTGGAGGAGGAACGCCGTGGTCGCGTTGCTGAGCGCCAGCAGATCGCGCGGCAGGGCGACCTTGGCAATCAGGTTGGCGTGCTCGGGCATGCTGGCGGTCGCGCGCAGGATCGCATCCTGGAACGCCAGCCAGGGCCACATCGCGATCGCCAGCCACGCGACGAACGGGACGTTCATTCCTTCCGGCACGCGCGCCCGGAAGATCACACCGAACACCAGGGCGTAGACGCCCAGCAGCATCAAGGGCGTGAGGACCGTCCAGAGCCAGCCGGACCGGCTGCCGACGAACCGGGTCCGCAGGTCGCGGCGAATGAGTTCGATCAGCATCGGAGGCGGCTACCTGGGCAAGAATCCTGGGCGAGAAGGTGGGTTCGATGAGACCGCGGCCCGCCGACGTCTCGCCGGCCACGACGCGACGCGTCGTTGCGGAGGCAGCGGAATCGGTCCCGGCAGCGGTCGGCAGCCATCGTATACCCGATCGCCGTTCGATTCGACCGTTGGCGCGTCCCTGCCTCCGAGCGTGGGAACGGAACGCGGGTTCAGCGCGGCACGGGGTCCTGCGTACGGGATCGGCCCTCGGCGTCTTGCGAGCCCACCGGACGATCGATGCGAAGAGCTCCGGAGCGCGCACGGTACGGCCTCGCAATCGATCCGTAACGCCGGGCGCGTTGACGAGCGGCACGCGCCGCTCGAACCATCAGTCGAACGGGTACCGCGCCAGGACGTCGGCAACTCCGCCTTCGACGATCTCCAGCTCCTCCGAGTAGTAGGACCGGAGCAGGCGCTCGACGATCTCCTGCGCGTGCTGCTGGCGCGCTTCTTCGCGCAACTCGTCGGCCACGTCCTCGAAGTCGCGGATGCGTTCGGCCTGGCGGTCGTGCAGCGCGACGACGTGCCAGCCGTAACCGGACTGGACCAGGTCCACGGACCCCGGCTCGAGATCGGCCAGGCCGGCTCGGAACTGTTCGTCGAGCCGGGCGACCGCGATCTCGTCGAAGCGCCCTTGGTTGTTGACCACGCTGGGGTCCTCGGAATGCTCGGCGGCCAGCTCGGCGAACGCCGCGCCGCCCTCGATCTGCTCGAGCAACTCGGCCGCTCGACTCCGTGGGTCCGGGTGGTTGGCGATCAGCAGGTGCGAGAAACTCACGGTCGGCTCGGCGGTGAACCGCTCGGGATCGAGCTGGTAGAGCTCGCGTGCCTGGTTCGTGTAGTCGTCCAGCGATTCCTCGGCGATGACCCGATCGCGGTAGCGCTCGGCCAGCCAGGTCGAGACCATCAGGAACAGCTCGGCCTCGACCAGTTCGTTGTCCAGCGCGCCCTCGGCGATCGCCCGATCGGCGAAGGTCCGGATCTGCAGCTGGTCCTCGATCAACTTCTCCAGGCGGGCCGGGCCGTTGACGACGTCCGGCCGCGCGTGCTCGGGAATGGCCTGCAGGCGGGCGTCGAGCTCGAGGTGAGTCAGCTGCGCGTCGCCCCGGCGGGCCAGCACGGGGCTGGAGAACTCGAGGCCCAGCGCGCGCTGGGCCTCCTCGGACTCCACGACGGCGGGGACGGAAACGCCGGCGAACATCACCAGGGCGCACAGAAATCCCGGCCCGAGGAGGGCCGGTGCCTTGCGGTGGATCATCGTACGCCTCAGTTCGCGGTGACGAGGTCGCCGCAGTCGCCCGGACGTCCGCTGCCCGGCGGAATATCACACTGCCACTGGAACGGCGGCTGCGAGATCGTCGTATGCAGGGCGTTCAGGTAGTACGTGGTGTTCGGTTCGAGTTCGCACTCGTTGAACAGCCCGCTGGCCGTGGTGACCTGCCAGTTGATGCCGCCGTTGGTGATCAGCTTCTTGCAGTCACTGTCCGCCTGGTCGAGGAAATCACCCGGGCACTGACTGAAGGTCACCAGCGTCTGGCCGAAGTTGAACGAGCTCTGCGGGTTGTTCAGCTCGAAGCGTCCGGAACTGCCCGTCGGCACGCCCGCGGTGGTGAACTCCAGGCTGATGTATTGATCGCGCTGGGTCTTCCAGTAGGGCGAACCGCTGTCGGGGAACGGACCGCCGAAGACGTCGTTCCAGGTCAGCGTCGGATCGCTGAGATTCTGGTTGAAGATGTTCGACAGCGCCGTCGTGTCCTGGGTCAGGCCTGCCGGCGGAACGCGGCCTTCGTCGATGCAGTTTTGCGGACCGCTTCCGCCCGTAGAAACGGTGAAGCTGACCGAGCGAGTGTCGGTCACCGGACCGTTCTCGCAGAGCAGGTCGGCGATGTAGTCGTCCGGCGCGAGGGTGGCCGTGCTGACCGACTGGTTGCCCTGCGGCAGCTTGTTGGCGCCGTTCCAGGTGGTTCCGGCCAGGCCGGTACCGGTGCACTCCCACGCACCGCGCGAGTTCCAGCTGAAGTTGACGTTGCCGCCCTGGCTGACCGTGGTCGGCGAGGCGTTGAACGACGTGACGTCGACCTGGACGTCGTCGCAGTTGGCGGTGCCGGTGCAGGCCTGCGGATCCAGCGGCGTTGCGGTCAGATTGCCGCTCACGGGATCGACCTGGACGCTGGTGCCGTCCTGCAGGATGATTTCCGTGTTGTCGTCGTTGTTCAGCAGGATGCTGGACGACTGCGCGATCGCCGTGCTCGCACCGCCCATGCCGATTCCGGCGGCGAGTGCTGCGGCAATGGCAGCGGGAAGGGCGACGTTCAGGGGGCGATGTGTAGTCATTGAATGTCCGTTCATGAAATCTGTTTGAACCTCAGGGGTGGCTTGGGACACGGTGTGTGTCGTGCCTTCATTTCGCCATTTTACGACACTGGAAATTAAGAAAGGTTTAAGTAGGTTACGACCTTTCTTCGAAATCGGGCATGGAAGGAAATGAGGAAAAAGGAAAGGGCCGCCCGAGGGCAGCCCTTTCGTTGTTCGCAGCCGGGGCCGGAGGCCGACCCGGACTGTGGATCCAACCGACCCTTACGGGCTCGGCGGGACGAACGCCTGCAGGTCACGGCTACCGCGGTGCTTGAACGTGCCACCGTAGTTGGCCAGGACATTACCGCCGCCCAGCGTGCCGTTCGAGTAGGTGTTCACCCAGAAGCCGATCGTCGGCAGGCCGAGGTACTCGACCAGGCTGCCGGTGGTCGGATCCGAAGCCGGACGCGTCGCGTTGTCGAACGAGAAGCGCACCCAACCATCGGTGAAGCCGGAATCCAGGACCGGGAAGGTCGTGAAGCGCGGCTCAGCCAGGATTTCGGTTGCGTCCGGAGCCGAAGCGCCGTCGGCGAAGCGAATCACGTTGGCTTCGTAGCACAGCTCGAAGTCGCCCGGGCCGGGGCCGTCAGGCGGCGGCGGCGAGACGATCGGGCCGATGATGACCGGGTTGGCCGGAGCTTCCTCACGATCCCAGAATTCGAAGTCGACGACTTCGCAGGCGCCGTCCGGACCCCAGGTGGAGGTGAACGGAGCGACCGGCGTGGTGTCGATGGCGAATTCCGGATCCACGTAGAAACGCTTGGTCGGGAAGTTGACGACCCACTCGGACTGAGCGTTGATCGACGGATCCACGACGTATTCGTTCATGACCGTGTTGTACAGGACCGTAGCGGAAACCGCTTCGACCGGATCGATCCACTGGCGGGTGTCGACGACACCGCCGATGAAGACGTTGGACACGTCGTCGCCGGAGTTCAGGTTCGGGAAGATGGAACCCGGATCGGTGTGCAGGATACGACCCTGGACGAAGCCGTCGATGGCGTCCGCGGTGTAGCTGAACATCGTGCCGCCCGGAACGTTGATGATCGAAGCTGCGCCGAACAGGCCGCCGCTCGGGGGCTCGTGATCGACATCCTGGTCAACAACCCAGTAACCGTCCGAAGCACCGACCGAGGTCCATGCGCCGACCAGCTGAGCACAGTTGGCCGGACGCGGCAGTTCGCCGGAACCGTCGCCTGCGTCGGTCAGGACGTGCGTGGCCGCGGTGGCCGAAGCGTTGGTCAGGTCGACCAGCGTACCCATTTCGATGACTTCGATGTAGCCGGAAGCCGTACGCTCGATTTCCTGCGGGCCGCCGTCACCAGCGTAGCCGAACGACAGGAAGTCCTGCTGGCCGAGACGGTCGGCTTCGGTTTCGCCGGCTGCCAGCGTGTCGTTTCCGAAGAAGTACGGCACGGTGCAGGACGAATCCGGAACCAGGATCTGGCCGCCGCCAGCGTCGGTTGCCGTGATGGCAGCGACCCAGACGTCGTAGGCAGACATGTAGAGGTTGAAGTCAAGAACTTCGCGAGAGTTCAGGGCTTCGAGGAAGCGGACTTTGACCGACTTCGCGTTGTCAGTGGTGTTGACAATCGAAATCAGCGTGTCGTTATCGCCGCGGGCGGAATAGTACGGGTACAGGAGGACCTGACCGAGGCCGTCCGGGTTCAGGTTCACAGCGTTGGAAACGCTGACCATCCCCGCAACGCCCGTCAGACCTGCGAGTACCGCAGTCGTCAAGGTCTTTCTTTTCATTACAACACTCCTAGGTTTTTACACAGGGCTCTGCATTGAGCAATTTCTGATCATCACGGGCAGCAACGACCCATAATCAGATTTTGCCAGTCTATATTACCCAAGCCCGGCATGTAAAGCAACATTCGCGGGGGCGGGGCGCACCGCCTCCCGGTCAGTCGCCGGGCACGTACCACCAGTTGTCGTCGATGCGGACCCAGGTCTCGTTGATCGGACGCTGGTTCCCCATCCCCGACAGCTGCGCGGGACCTGATGATAGCCGATAGCCGACCAGCATTTCCAGGCTGCAGCGGTCCTCCTCGCAGGCCGCTTCGCGGGCCTCGGCACTGACCCAGCGGACCGGCCGGTTGGCCATGTCGGCGCGGTAGGCCTCGACCGGCGTGCGCTCGCGGAACGCGGGCGTGTGGAATTCGATTGCCGCGGCGTAGTCGCCGGCCAGCAGCGCGTCCCAGCGGGCCTGGCCGCGTTCGGCCACGATCTCGTGATCGGGCCGGGGCGGTTCGCCGGCGCCGCAGGCGGCGAGCACCAGGGCGGCGGTCGCGATGAGCAGGGAAGTTCGAATCATGGTCTGCATGTCCTTGTCGATGGGTCGGAAATGAATCCGGCGTGGGCGTCGCTCGTCGCCGCGGTCAATCGCGGATGCCTTCGAACCCGCCGGCGATGGGCTCCAGGCCCTTGAACTTCTTCTCGAATTCGCGGGAGATGTCCTCAAGCTGGGCCGTGCTCTCGACCACCGTCGGGGTGATCAGCACCAGCGTCTCGCTGCGATCCGTGGACCGCGACCGGCTGCCGAACAGCCCGCCGATCAGGGGAATCCGGCTAAGCCCTGGTACCCCGCCGCTGGAGCGTGAATTGGTCTCCTCGATCAAGCCGCCGAGAACGATCGTCTGGCCGGACTGGACCGCAACCTCGGTCGACACGTTCCGGGTGTTGATCGGCCGGTTCGGATTGTTCTCATCCGGCGGTCCCGGTGAGGAGACTTCCTGGCTCACGGTGAGATAGACCAGACCACCCGGATTGACCCGCGGCGTCACGTCGAGGACGACGCCGGTATTGATGTATTGCGTGGTGCCGAGGCGACTGCCTGCGTCGGTCCCGGTCAGGAATTGCTGCGACTGCACCGGAATTTGGGTGCCGACATTGATGTTTGCCTGGGCGTTGTTGCGCACCATCAGCGACGGCGCGGAGATGGTCCGCACGTCCGATACGCTGTCGAGCGCTCGGATCACCGCTCCGACGTAGCTGCTCCCGATGCCGCCGGCCGGGGTCAGGGAGGACAGGAAGTTGGACCCGTCTCCAAACTGCGCGAAGTTCTGGTCGTTGCTTCCAACGAAACCACCCTCGGGCAGCGTTTCGGGCACCGAATTCTGAAGGAACCAGTTGACGCCGTACTGGAGCTGGTCGGTCAATTGGACGACCAGGACCTGCGCCTCGATCAATACCTGAAGGGGCTC
Organism: Wenzhouxiangellaceae bacterium; assembly: GCA_965227925.1. Classification (GTDB taxonomy): domain Bacteria; phylum Pseudomonadota; class Gammaproteobacteria; order Xanthomonadales; family Wenzhouxiangellaceae. The sequence goes on along the minus strand of CBDDGP010000004.1, from coordinate 1,225,027 downwards.
TTCGTCCAGCCGCTCGATCGCGTTGAGGATCGAGTCGTACTCGCTCGGCGAGGCCTGGATCAGCAGGGAGTTGGTCTCCAGCACCGCGGTGATGCGGATGTCGCCGTCCTCGCCCAGCGTGACCGTGCCGCCGCCGCCCGAGCGCGTACCGCCGTCGTTGGAGGCGCGCGCCTGGGGGCCGGTTTCGTTCCGGAACTCGCTGACCGAGCTGGCGGTCGCCTGTTCCAGGCCCGGGGCCAGCGAGCCGCGATTCTGGCGCTGGGTCTGGCGGCTGCCGCCACCCTCGCCGCCGAACACGTTGGCCAGGTAGCCGGCCAGCACGTCGGCATCCAGGTTCTTGACCCGGTAGACGTACAGCCGCGCGCCGGCCTCGGGGCTGGAGCGGTCCAGCCGGTCGATCCACTTCTGGATCTCGTCCAGGTAGCGCTCCTGCGGCGTGATCACCATGATCGAGTTCAGGCGCTCCATGGGCATGATCCGGAACATGCCGGCCAGCGGCGAGCCGCCCTCGCCTTCGCCCTCGCCGAGGACCATTTCCAGCTCCGTGGCGAGGTCGGCGACCTCGACCCGGGTGATCTCGAAGATGCCGACCGACATGCCGGCCAGCCAGTCGACGTCGAAGGTGTCGATGATCTGCATGTAGTTGCGCAGCTCGGCCGGCGTGCCGGCCAGCATCAGCAGGCTGCGCGCGTTGTCGGCGTTGAGCACGGCATCCTCGCGGGCGTAGGGCTCGAGGATGGTCACCATCTGGCTCGGCGCGATGTAGTCGAGCGGAACGCCGACCACCTGGTAGCCGCGACCCAGGGCCTCGGCGCCGATCCGCGGGGTCAGGTTGCCGCGCACCGCCTCGGAGATCGGCAGCACGTGGTACCGGTCCTCGCGCCAGATCAGGGTGGCGCCGTTCCAGCGCAGCAACATTTCGAGAATCGGCAGAATCTGGTCGCGCGACACCGGGCGTGCGGTGGAGAACGTGACCTCGCCGGAAATCCCCGGCGCGATGACGTAGTTCTCCTGCAGCATGTGGCCGAGGATCGCGTGGATCACCTCCTGGATGCCCTGCCCTTCGAAGTTCAGGGTGACCTCGCCCTCGCCGTCCGGCGGCAGCGGGCGGGCGTTGGCCGCGTCGCGATTGATGAACACGCCGGTGCCGGGATAGGTCTCGCTGCCCGTGAAGGCCTCGCCGTCCTCGCCGCCTTCCGGGCCGAGCGTGATCGGCCCCTGGTCATCGCCTGCGCGGGAGAACCGCTCCCCGGCGGGGACGCCCGGGTCGGTCACGTCGCGCCGGTCGGAGGTCGCGCAGCCGGCAAGGAGCAGGCAGAGCAGCGTCAGCGCGAGAATCGCGGGTCGTCGATGTGCGGTGTCGATGTGCATTCGGTGGTCCATGTCCTGGCGGTTGTGGCGGTCGGTCGCTCGGTGCGTCCGATCAGCGTCCATCGTTGTCTCGTTGTTCGCGGGCCCGGCGCTCGGCCTCGGCGCGCAGCTGCGCGCGGCGCTCGGCGACCCGGCGGCGGATTTCCTCGGCCCGGGCGCGCGCGGCGGCCTGGGCTTCGTTGTCGACCGGCTCGGTCTCGGCGTCGGCGGTCGGCTCGGCGGCGGCCTGGCGTGCGTTCGGCGGCGGTCGGGTCGGCGCTCCGGACGCCAGGGCGTCGGTCTCGACGATCAGCTCCAGGTCCGCACTGCGGCCCGAATCCGTGGCAAATCGCACGCTGCGCGCGCGGATCTCCTCGAGCTTCCAGGCCGACAGGTCGCCTTCCAGCGCCATGCCCTCGCGCAGGACGACCGTGTCCTGGCCGCGCGGGTCGGCGATCATCGCCAGGCGCAGGTCCGGGGTAATGATGATGCCGGCCACGCGCGCCTCGAGATCGGGCACTTCCTCGACCACCGCGACCTCGGTCTCGGCGCCCTCGTCGACCTCCTCGCCGGTGTCGATCTCCGGCAGTTGCCGGTCCTCGAAGAACACCGGGCGGTCGGTGATGACCGCGTAGCGATCGAGCTCGCCGATCTCCAGGGTCGGTGAGCGCGCCTCGCCGTCGACCGTCGCGGCGGCACCGGCCGGCTCGATCCGGTCGGCATCGGCGCGGCCCAGCAGCAGGAAGTTCAACGCCCCGATCACCGCGGCCAGGCCGATGCCGGCCAGCAGGATCACGCTCAGCAGGTTGTTCGAGCCGTCGATGCGCATCATTCGAAGCCCTCGCCGGGCTGGTCCAGGTAGCCGAACATCTCGAAGCGGATGTCGAGCTGACCGTAGCGGTCGCTGCCGCGCCGGCCGCGCTGGCTCAGGGACGCGCGCTGGTTGATCATCAGGTTGTCGATGAAGATCAGCGGCACGGCGCGTTCCAGTTCGTAGAGCACCCGGATGAAGTCGGGCAGCGGACACTGCATGCGGACACTGACCCGAACCGACTGGAATCGTTCCGGATCGCGCGGGCGCTGGGGCGTGGTGTTGGTCACCTGGCAGATGGACGCGTCATCGGCACGGGCGTCGATCTGCTCGCGCAGGGTGCGGATCAGTTCCGCCGCCGCGACGTTGAAATCGCCGCCCTCGAGAAACAGCGCGCTGTCGAGGCGCTGGCGCTGGAGCTGCTGGAGACGCTCCTGCAGGTCGTCGCGCTGGGCGGCGGTGGCCTTGAACCGAGCGATCTGGCGCTCGAGGCTGTCGATCTCCGAGCCGAGCGCGAGCTGGCGGGTGACGAACCAGTGGAAACCGACCAGGTAGACGAGCACCAGCGCGATCACCAGCAGGCCGATGGCCAGCGGGCGTCCCTGTTCACGATCGGGCAGGATCTGCATCAGCCGGCCCCTCCGTCGAGGTCGGACGGCGTTCCGGGTTCGGCCGCCGCGGGCGCATCGTCTGCGCTTGCTTCGCCGGCGCCCTCGATCCGCGACGAGGTCGTGAAGCGCTCCTTGCCGGTCACCGGATCCATGGTGATGTTGCCGCGGATTTCCGTGTCGGCGAGCAGCTCGGACTCGTTCAACAGCCCGATCACGCGCTGGGAGCCGTTGGTCAGCCCCTGCACGGTCAGTTCGTCGCCCTGCAGCTGGAAGCGCTGCAGCCAGATGTCGTCGGGCAGCAGTCGGGTGGCCTCGGCCAGCAGTTCGATCGCCGGCGGCTGGGCGGCCCGCTTGTCGGCCAGGAAATTGGCTGCCAGCAGGGACTCGTCGAGGCGCTCCTGCAGGCGCATGACCTGGCGCGCCTCGGAGCGCAGCCCGTCGGCCTGCTCGCTCAGCAGGGTCACCGTGCGTTCGCGCAGGATCAGCGTCTGGGCCATGACCAGCGCGACGACCACGACCAGCGCGCCACCGAGCAGCAGATTGAAACGGGCCCGGGCGTGCACGTAGTGCGGACGCTGGTCGTCGGGCAACAGGTTGAACCCCTCCGGCTCCGCCTCGTCGCCGGGGCGCAGGGTGTCGACACGGTGGACCGTGGCGCCGATCGACTTGAGGCGCTGGACCAGCTCATCGACGGTTTCGCGCGGCGCCATCCGGAGCTCCACCTGCAGCCGCCCGTGCTCGTGGTCGTGCTCGGCGACGCGGTAGTCGAAATGGACCTGGTCGGGCGTGAACGGGGAGACCTGGTCGATCTGGAATCGCAGCGCCTGGCCCAGGTTGGCCTCGACCGCGGCCGGCAGCTCCACCGGCAGCCCGAGCACCGCGTCCTCGTGCAGGCAGACGCGCACTTCGGGCTTGCCGTCCTCGAACTCGGCCAGCAGATCGCGCCAGCGGCCGCGCAGCAGTTCGAGGTCTTCACCGGCGCCGAACACGTCGACCACCTCCGGTGCCTCACCGACCCGCCAGATCCGCAGGTCGCCGCCGCCGGTTTCGGCCGGCACGATCCAGAGCTGCGGCTTCGGCGGCATCAGGCGCTGGCGCAGGCCGGCCGGGACCAGCGGGGCCAGTTCACCGCCCCACCAGGCGAAGAACGCCGGCAGCGGCGTGGCGCGGTAGCGGCGGCGCGCGGCATCGCGCAGCTTGTCGGAGAATTCCTGGATCATCGATCTCTAGTCTTGGTGGTCGTCCGCGCCACGATCAGCTCGTCGGCGACGCCGACTGCGCCCCCGAATCGGCCGGAGCGGTCTCGTTTTCCGACCAGCGAACCACGCGGAAGGGCCGGCCGCGGCTATCGGTGCCGAGCCGGATCGTGGCCGTGATCTGGCTCCAGGTGCCGCTCTCGAGCGTGGCCCTGGCTTCGACCGTGTGGGTGAGTCCGCCGCCGCGCTGATTGACCAGCGTCCCGTCGGGCAGCATCAACTGCATCTGGTCGCCGGGATGATACTGCGAGCGCTCGTCGATAAACAACCTTGCGGCCTCCTCGTCGATGTCCGGCAGCGTTCTCAGCACGCTGAGCGGGGCGAAGGCCGGATTGAAGTTCGCCCGACCCGAGTGGATGGTAAGACTGGCCTCTACGGCGCGAAAAAGTTCCCAGCTCATGCCGACCAGCTGCTGCAGTTCGTCGACCGATTCGAACGGCGCGTTGGCCGGACCGTAGGGATAGCCGGCCTGCTCGTACTCGCCGATCTCGGCGCCCAGCGGCCGCGCCATGTCGTCCGGATCGACCCAGTCCTGGATCGCCTCGGTGAGCAGCTCGGCGGTGCGCTCGTCGACGCCGACCGACACGAACAGGTTGACCAGGAGCTCGGGCTGGGCCTGGGCGGCGGCGTTGATGTCGATCAGCCCGGTCTCGTCGGTGATCCGGACCTCCACCTCGGCGCCACCGAACTCGAACGCGTAGGGCCGGCCGTCGGCCACCCAGCGGGTCTCGAGATCGGGGTTGCGCAACTCGACCACGGCGCGGTGCAGGCCCGCCTCGGCGGCGTAGCGCGCGTCGGTGGTATCGAACAGGAAGCGGGACTGCAGGCTCTCGGTGCGCGCCAGCACCGCGAAGGTGCCGATGATGACCGTCAGCAGCACCAGCATCCAGAGCACGACGATCAGCGCGATGCCGCGCTCGCGGCCCGACCCGTGTCCGCTGGCCGTCACTGCCGGTCCCGGTCGTCGTTGTTCTGCAACCGTCGATTGACCGGCGACAGGATCGAACTCGAGCCCCGCAGCTGGGGCTGCATGGTGCTGGCGCTGTCGACCATCAGCGGCGTGCTCAACGGCGGGAAATCCAGCCCGTTGTCGCGCTCGAAGTCCAGCGTCATGGTCACGGCCAGCGGCATCCGTCCCGGCTCGATCCAGGTCGAGTCCCAGTACACCGCCTCGCCGTTCTCCTCGAAGCCCAGGTACTCCAGCGACAGGTCGCCGACGTCTTCGAGCAGGGTCACGGGCGGTTCGGCGTCCAGGTCGCCGGGCTCGTAGCCGTTGAGCATGGCGTAGGCGAACACCAGGTCCATGCCATCCCGGCCGCGTTCGATCCGGAACTCCTGGACGTAGGGACCGCCGAAGCTCAGGTAGCCCGGCAGCGGAGCGACGAAGCGCAGCCGGTCGCGTTCGCCGACGAAGCGGATCGGCTCCTCGTCGACGTCCTCGATGATCAGCGGCATGGCCTGGGCGATCCGGGTCCGAATGAAACTGTGGACCACGCGCAGCCGGTTCGATTCCTCGATCAGCTGTTCACCGGAGTGGGTCGCCCGCACGCTGGCCCGGAAGCCGCCGTAGGCCATCGCCATGATCAGCGCGATCAGGGCCGTGGCCAGCAGCAGTTCGACCAGCGTGAACCCGTGCTGGCGAAGCGAGCGTCGCGGCTGCGAGGACCGGCACCGGTTCATGGCTGCATGCCCTGCCGTTCGGCGTAGAAGCGATCGACCGAGCGCAGGGTCTCGAAGGTGGCCGAGCGCTCGGCCCGCCCTTCGCCCCAGAACACGGTCATCGACACCCGGTACAGGTCGATCGGCAGCTCGTCGTAGTTGACGCCGCGGTCGTCCTGGATGAAGTACGGCTCGATATCCATCTCCCAGCGATAGCGCTCATCGGGTCCGCCGTCGCCGAAGTCGCCGCCGTAGCGGCCCGGTTCCGGCAGCGCCTCGATGCCGATCATGTCGAGCTGGCTCTGCGCCAGCAGCGCGGCCTGGGTGAAATCGCCCGAGCGGCGGGTGTTGCTGATCGAGGTGGAAAGGATCTGCAGCATGATGCCGAACAGGACCGCGAAGATCGCGAACGCGGCCATCACCTCGACCAGGGTGAAGCCCGCCTGGGCGCGCATCGAATGGACCGGACCGGGACGAGGGCTGCGCATCAGGAATCCTCGGGTTCGTCCTGGCTGATCTCGCCGGTCAGCCAGCCGACCGTGACGAACCACTCGCGGTCGCCGACGCTGAGCAGCACGCTGCCGCCGGTCGATGCGCCGTCGGGATAGAAGCGGATGCCGCCGGCGTTCTCGCCGGTCAGTTCGGAGCGCGCGGTGGTCAGGGTGATGTCCAGGCCGTCCGGCAGCTGGCGGGTGGCCTCGCCGGCGGCCTGCCAGCTGCGCGCGTCGGCGTCGACGCTGAATACCGTTTCGGCCCGTTCGACGATCGCCCGGCCGCGCGTGTGGCGCAGGCCGGCGATGATCTCGCGGGCCTCGTTACGCAGTTCGGCCCCCTGCAGCGATCGGCTGATCGACGTGCCGACCAGCCCGAACAGCGCAATGACCAGGACCATCACGATCATCAGCTCGATCAGGCTGAAGCCGGACGAGCGCCCCCCGCTCGGGATCGCCGCAGGTCGACGTCCCGGGTCGCTCATTGCTCCCAGTTGGCGACGTCCTTCGCCGCGTCTTCGCCGCCGGGCGAACCGTCGGCGCCGTAGGACAGCAGGTCGAAGTCTCGATGCTCACCCGGATAGCGGTACTGGTACGGGTTCTGCCACGGGTCGTTCAGGTTCGAGTTGTTGACGTAGGGGCCGTTCCAGTTCGACACGTTGGCCGGCTCTTCGACCAGCTCGCGAAGCTCGCGCGGCGCCCGGCCCGTATCGAGGTAGAACTCGTCGACGGCCATCGACAGGCGCTGGATCTCCGCGACTGCGGTACGCGCCTTGGCGTCTTCGCTGCGACCCATGATGTTGGGCACGACCAGGCCGGCGATCATGCCGAGAATGACCAGCACGACCAGCAGTTCGATCAGGGAAAAGCCGCCGGCAGCGGACTTGGGGTGGATTGCGTTCATGGTTACTTGCTCCTTCATGGTTCGATTCGACCGCAGCTGGCCGTGAAGATTCCCCGCGAGGCCACGGGCAGACGGCCTAGCCGACGAGTTCGTTGATGCTCAGGATCGCCATCAGAACGGACATCACGATCACGCCGATCACCGCGGCCAGGCCCAGCGTCAGGGCCGGCACCAGCAGCGCCATCAGGCGATCAATCGTGGTCTTGACCTCTCGGTCGTAGGTGTCGGCGACCTTCAGCAGCATCGCGTCGAGCTGGCCGGTCTCCTCGCCGACGTTGATCATCTGCAGCGCCAGGCGCGGGAAGTGCTCGCTCTCGTTCAGCGCGCGCGCCAGAGGCGTGCCGGTCTTGACCTTCTTGGCCGCCTGGCCGACGGCCTCGCGCAGGACCGTATTGGTCATCACGTTGCGCGAGATCGAAATCGCCGAAAGGAGCGGCACACCATTGATCAGGAGCGTTCCGGTGGTGCGGGCCAGGCGCGCCATCTCGATCTTGGCGATCACGTCGCCGACCCACTTGGTGGCCAGGAAGCGGCCGTCCCAGCGCAGACGCGTCGCCGGCCGGGCCATCTGGCCGCGGAACCACAGGGCGATCAGCGCGGCACCCCCGGCCAGCGCCCACCAGTAGCCCCTCAGCACGTCGCCGATGCCGACGACGATCTTGGTCATCAACGGCAGGTCGGCGCCGAAGTCCTCGAACATCGGCGTGAACTGCGGGATGACGTAGATCATCAGCAGCATCAGCGAGGCGATGGCGAGGATGACCAGCAGCGCCGGGTAGATCAGCGCCGAGATCACGCCGTCCTTGAGTTCCTTGGCCCGCTCGAGGTAGTCCGACATGCGCGCCAGGGTCTGGTCCAGCGCCCCGCCCAGCTCACCGGCGCGGACCATGTTGATGTAGAAGCGCGAGAACACGCCGTGGCGCTCCTCGAGCGCCTCGGACAGGGAAATGCCCTCCCGGACGCGGTCGCGGACCTTCGACAGCAGGCGCTCGACGCGCTCGTTCTCGGCCAGTTCGACCAGGATGCCCAGGGAGCGGTCCAGCGGCAGGCCGGCGCCGAGCAGCGTGGCCAGCTGGCCGGTCAGGTCGCCGATCTCGCGCTGCGAGAGTCCCTGTCGCCCGCGGAACAGGGTCTCGAGCCGGAAGCCGGCGCCGACCTCCTTGGCCTGGACCGGGATGTTGCCCGTTTCCTGGATGTGGGCGACGACCAGGTCGGCGCTCGGCGCTTCCATCTCGCCGGTCAGGGTTTCGCCGGCCGGCGTGACCGCCTTGTATTCGAAGATCGGCATCGGCGCGCGGTCAGGCTTCCTGCGTCACGCGCAGGACTTCCTCGACGCTGGTGGTACCGGCGAGTGCCTTGAGCATGCCGTCCTGGTACATCGTGCGCATGCCTTCGGCGACCGCCTGGCGCTCGAGTTCGCCGGCCGTGGCCTGCTTCATCACCATGCGACGCAGCTCGTCGGTCATCGTCAGCAGCTCGATGATGCTCGATCGACCCTTGTAGCCGGTCGGATTGGCCTCGGAACTGCCCGGCCGGTACAGCGTGATCGGGTCGGCGTCGGTCAGTTCGCGCAGGCCGAGCTCGTCGACCATTTCGGGCAGCGCGCGGAACGGCTCGCGGGTTTCCGGGTCCAGCCGGCGAACCAGGCGCTGGGCCATGATCGCGTTGACCGTGGACGTGAGCAGGTAGTCCTCCACCCCCATGTCGAGCATGCGGGTCACGCCGCCGGCGGCGTCGTTGGTGTGGAGCGTGGACAGCACGAGGTGACCGGTCAGGGCCGACTGGATCGCGATCTTGGCCGTTTCGAGGTCGCGCATTTCGCCGATCATGATCACGTCCGGGTCCTGGCGCACGATCGCGCGCAGCGCGGCGGCGAAGTTCAGCCCGATCGACGACTTGGCCTGGATCTGGTTGACCCCCTCGAGCTGGTACTCGACCGGGTCCTCGACCGTGATGATCTTGCGCTCCGGCGAGTTGAGCTGGCTCAGCGCGGTGTACAGCGTGGTGGTCTTGCCGGACCCGGTCGGGCCGGTGACCAGGATGATGCCGTGCGGCATTTCCAGCGCCTTGATGAAGGCATCGCGGGTATCTTCGGCAAAGCCGAGGCTGCCGAAGTCCAGGGTCACGGCTTCGCGGTCGAGGATACGCATGACCACGCTCTCGCCGTGCGAGGTCGGCACGGTGGAGACACGCAGGTCGAGCTCCTTGCCCGAGACCCGGTGCATGATCCGGCCGTCCTGCGGCAGCCGCCGCTCGGCGATGTTGAGCTTGGCCATGATCTTCACGCGCGAGATCACCGCGGCGGTCGACCGCGCCGGCGGGGCCTCGACTTCCTGCAGCACGCCGTCGACGCGGTAGCGCACCTTGAGGCGGTTCTCGAACGGCTCGATATGGATGTCCGAGGCGCGCGCTTCGACGGCGCGGCCGAGGATCAGGTTGACCAGCCGGATGACCGGCGCCTCGGAGGCGAGATCGCGCAGGTGTTCGACGTTCTCCTCGTCGTCGCTCTCGACGTCGGCGCCCAGGCCCTCGGCGATCTGGCCCATCGCACTGCGGCCGCCGCCGAAGTAGCGTTCGATGGCGTTGTCGATCTCGGACGTGATGCCGACGCTCGGTTCGACCTTGAGGCCGGTGGCCATGCGCAGCGCCTTGAGCATGGCCGGGTTCTGCGGATCGGCCATGACCACGTGCAGCGTGTCCTCCTCGACCCGGACCGGGACGAGGTGCTGCTGCTTCATGAACCGGGTCGAGACCGAATCGATATCCGGGGCCTGCTCGGGGTAGTCCTTTTCGGAAAACAGCGCGATGCCGAGCAACTCGGACTGGGCCGAGGCCAGGTCGCGCTCGGAGACCAGGCCGAGGCGGACCAGCAGGGTCAGCAGGTTGCCGCCGTGCTGCTCGCGGTAGGCGCGGGCCCGGGACAGGTCCTCGGCGCGCAACCGGCCCTGGGCGATCATCAGCTGGCACAGATCGGCCGCGCGATCCTCGAGGTGGTCGCCGACCTGCGGCAACAGGTCGGTCTCGCCGGTGGCGGTCAGAGCATTTTCCATGGCCGGATTATACGGGTCCTTTCCTGCAACGCCTGCAATGGACAGCCCCGGCGGCGGTGAGGTTCCGCCGGGTTCGCGCAGGAAGAGCTCAGCGGCGGCGGGACATCACCACGTCCTCGAGGAACGGGCGGTTCATCAGGATCCAGGTGGCCAGCGGGATCACGGCCGGCAGCATCAGGTAGCCCAGCTGGTAGAACAGCGCGATCATGGTCGGACTCACCGCGCTCTGTGCAATGGCCGCGACGCCTTCGGGCTGGACCTTGAACGCGACTTCCTTCATCGCGTCCCAGAACGCGCCCCAGGCCGTGACCAGCGAGACCACGACGTAGCCGATGCCCATCTGCGCCAGCCGGCGCTTCGCCGACATCGGGGTCGCCATGATCAGGCCGAACAGCAGCGCCATGCCCCAGGCATAGATCATGATCTCGCGGTCAGCCAGCGCGATCCGTCCCTCCGGCCGCACGAACTGGAGCTGGATCTCGAGCCGGTAGCCGAGCTGAACGACGTCGCGGAAGATATCGGGGAAGAATCCGGTCAGCGCCCAGTCGACCAGCCGGGTCGGGAACCACATCAGCAGCGAGGCGAGATAGAACCAGAGGAAGAAGCCGAGCGGCAGGTACAGCAACGCCAGCAGGAACATCTCCTTGATCGGATTGCCGGAGGCGTCCTCGTCGCTGGCGGTTTCCTTCACAGACTTCTGCGCCGACTTCTGCGCCGTGTCCTGCGTTCGATCGTCGCTCATGAGGTTCGACCTGCGGCCTGTCCGAAGACCCCTAGTCTACCCACTGGCGCGCGTTCTCGAACATCCGCGTCCACGGCGACCAGTCGCCCCATTCGGGCGGCGCCCACGAGTAGTTGACCGCGCGCAGCAGGCGTTCCGGATGCGGCATCAGGATCGTCACCCGGCCGTCTTCGCTGGACAGGCCGGTAATCCCACCGGGCGAACCGTTCGGGTTGTCGGGATACTGCTCGGCGGGCCGACCGTGGCCGTCGACGTAGCGAACCGCGACCGGGGCAGCGCCCTGCGCGCCCGCGTCGGCGAACACCGCACGACCCTCGCCGTGCGCGCTGGCCACCGGCAGACGGCTGCCGGCCATGCCGGCCAGCAGCACCGACGGCGAGTCGACGATCTCGACCAGGCTCAGGCGCGCCTCGAACTGGCGCGATCGGTTGTGCTCGAAGCGCGGCCAGTGGGCGGTGCCGGGAATCAGCGGCGCGAGCGCGCTGAGCATCTGGCAGCCGTTGCACACGCCGAGCGCGAAGGTCGATGGATCGGTGAAGAACGCTTCGAACTGCTCGCTCAGCCGCCGGCTGAAGCGGATCGACCGGGCCCAGCCCTGGCCGGCGCCGAGCACGTCGCCGAACGAGAATCCGCCGCAGGCCGCCAGGCCTTGGAAGCCGACCAGGCGCTGGCGGCCGTGCTCGAGGTCGCTCATGTGGACATCGACCGCTTCGAAGCCGGCGGCGTGGAACGCCTGGGCCATTTCTCGCTGGCCGTTGACCCCCTGTTCGCGCAGGATCGCGACCCGCGGTCGGGCCTGTCCGACCGCGGCCGGCGCGGCCGGCTCGAAGGTCACCACCGGCGACAGTCCGGGACGGGACCAGTCGCCGAGCTGCCGGTATTCCTCGTCGGCGCAGTCGGGATGGTCGCGCAGGCGCTGGACCTGCCAGCTGGTTTCCGACCAGGCCTGGTGCAGGCCGCACAACCGGCGGTCGAGCAACGTGGTGCCGCCCTGCGCGACGACCAGGCGATCGTCGCCCGAGACCCGGCCGATCACGGTCATCGCGCCGTCGAGGCCGGCCTCGGCCAGTCGGCGCTCGATCCGGTCGCGGTCGGCCGCGCGGGTCTGGACGACGAATCCGATCTCCTCGTTGAACAGCAGGGCCACGGGGTCTAGGCCTTCGCCGAGCTCCAGCGCAACCCCGGCGTGCCCGGCCAGCGCCATTTCCAGAACGCTGACGACCAGACCGCCGTCGGACCGGTCGTGCAGGGCCAGCGCGAGGTCGTCGGCGACCATCGACTGCACCGTGTCGAACAGTGCGGTGAAACGCTCGGCGGAATCCACGTCGGGCACCGGACCGAGCGACCGGCCCAGCGCCTGGGCCAGCGCCGAGCCGCCCATCCGCTGCCCGGGCAAGGCCAGCAGCACCAGTTCGCTGGGGCCGGCATCGAGGCGCAGCTCGGGGGTGATCGACCGGCGCACGTCGGCCACCGGCGCGAACGCCGAGACGATCAGGGACACGGGCGCGATCATCGCCACGTCCTCGCCATCGTGCGACCACCGGGTCTGCATCGACAGCGAGTCCTTGCCGACCGGAACCGCAAGCTCCAGCGTGCGACAGAACGAGCGGGCGACGGCTTCGACGGTTTCGCGCAGCGCGGCGTCCTGACCCGGAGCGCCGCTGGCCGCCATCCAGTTCGCCGACAGCTTGATCGTGCGCCGCCCCGACAGCACCGTGCCGGCCAGGTTGGACAGCGCCTCGGCCACCGCCATCCGGCCCGATGCCGGGGCATCCCAGACCGCCAGCGGCGTGCGTTCGCCCATCGCCATTGCGGTGCCCGAGTGGTGCGCATAGTCGGTCAGCGTGACCGCGCAATCGGCCACCGGGACCTGCCACGGCCCGACCATCTGGTCGCGCGCGCTGAGGCCGCCGACGGTGCGATCGCCGATCGTGATCAGGAACTGCTTGCTGCCGACAGCGGGGATTCGAAGCACCGCGTCGAGCGCCTCGTCCGCCGACACCCCGTCGAGCCCGTCGTCCTCGAGGGCAACGCTGCGGCGGCTCACGTCCATGGCCAGGCTGGGCGTCTTGCCGAGCAGCACGTCCAGATCGAGGTCGACCGGCGCATCGGCCTGGCCGTCGCGCAGACGGAGGCGGTGCGCTGCGGTCGCCGGACCGAGATCAGCGAACGGACAGCGCTCGCGTTCGCAGATCGCGCGGAAGCGGTCCATATCGCCTTCGGCCACCGCCAGCACGTAGCGCTCCTGCGACTCGTTGCACCAGATCGCCATCGGCGACAGCGACGCATCGGCGGCCGGGATCGCACGCAGTTCGAGGTCTGCGCCGACGCCGCCGTCGTGCAGCAATTCGGGGATGGCGTTGGACAGTCCGCCGGCGCCGACGTCGTGGATCGACGCGATCGGATTGTTGTTCCCGAGCGTCCAGCAGCGGTCGATCACTTCCTGGCAGCGACGCTCCATCTCCGGGTTCGCGCGCTGCACCGAGGCGAAATCGAGGTCTTCGGACGACTGCCCGGAATGCACGCTGGACGCCGCGCCGCCGCCGAGCCCGATCAACATGGCCGGTCCGCCCAGCACGATCACCCGGTGGCCGGCGGCCAGCGGCAGTTTCTCGGTCTGGCCATCGGCGATCACGCCCGATCCGCCGGCGATCATGATCGGCTTGTAGTACCCCCAGAGCCGCGCTGCCCGATCGTCGCCGGTCGACGCCGACCAGGCGCGGAAGTAGCCGCCCAGGTTGGGCCGGCCAAACTCGTTGTTGTAGCGCGCCGCGCCGATCGGCGCCTCGATCATGATGTCCAGCGGGGTCGCCAGTCGCGACGGCGGCGGAGGCGCGGTTTCCCACGGCCGCTCGTGGCCGGGAATCCTCAGGTCCGAAACGCTGAAACCGGTCAGCCCGGCGACCGGACGTCCTCCCCGGCCGGTCGCGGCCTCGTCGCGGATCTCTCCGCCCGCGCCGGTGGCCGCCCCGGGATCGGGCGAGATCGCGGTCGGATGATTGTGCGTTTCGACCTTGATCTGGATGTGCTGGCGCAGCGGCACCGTGCGCCAGGTCGGATCCTCGAGCGCGGTGTCGAGCAGTTCGCCGTCGAAGCCTTCCAACACCGCGGCGTTGTCGTCGTAAGCGACCAGGACCCCGTCGGGAACGTGGCGATGGGTCTCGCGGATCATGCCGAACAGCGAGCCGTCGAGCGATTCACCGTCGACGGTCCAGGACGCATTGAAGATCTTGTGCCGGCAGTGTTCGGAGTTGGCCTGGGCGAACATCATCAGCTCGGCGTCGGTCGGAGCGCGGCCCATGCCTGCGTAGGCTGCGGCCAGGTAGTCGATCTCCTCGTCGTTCAGCGCCAGACCCATGCGTTCATTGGCGGCCGAAAGCGCGCCGGCCGGGTCATCGCCGAGTTCTACGTGGGCCAACGGCTCCGGATCCAGTGGCGCGAACCAGCGCTCGAGGTCGCCGAGGTCGTCGACCAGTGCCTCGGTCATCCGGTCGTGGAGAAGATCGCGGGCGGCGGCGTCCAACCGGTCCGGCGCGAACCCGTCGAGGCGGATCCACCAGCCGCGTTCGATGCGACGGACGCCTTCGATGTGGCAGCGCACCAGGATGTCGGCGGCCTTGCTGGCCCAGGGGCTGATCATGCCGCGCCGAGGGACCACGAACAGCGACTCCGGCGCAACCCGGTCGTCGGTCAGCGGTTCGGCGTCGAGCACGCGACGGAGATCGCGCGCGTGTTCGGACCAGACGGCGTCGGCCAGGTCGAGCATCAACAGCTCGCGACTGGAAAGCTGGACCCGGGTGCCGAGGCTGCGCCCCAGCGACTCGGCGAGCGCGTCGATCTTGAACCGCGGAAGGCCTCCGCGGCCGAGCAGGAATTTCATCGGGCGGATCTCCCGGGCATGGAAAGCGAATCGAAGCGCGGCCCGGATCCGCGGCGCGAACACATCGGGGCTGGTGCAGGACGGGAGAGGCAGGACACCGGATCGGCCCGTTTCGGCGAAGCCGCGATTATATCGCCGCCGCCCCTCGCGCCGGCGGCCGGTCGGGCCGCGCGGATCGAGGCAGACGTGCAGCGCAGCAGAACCGTGCCGAGTTGCCGATCGCAGGCATCAGGTGACCCGACCGAGGGAATCGAGCGACAACCGGAGCCCTCAGCGGAGCGTCGTCTGAAAGGGCGCACGGCGCCAATGGAGGATCGCGAGCTGCACGAACGATCCTACGCGCTTGCGGCTCCGCGCGCGGCGCGGACACCGGTGCGCAACGGGGCGTCAGCTGGCACCGGGTCCGTGACGGACCCGGTCGCGAGGTGGTGTTCGGCGCTGCGTGGTGTTCAGCGCTGCCGGCGGACGTTGCGTCCGGCGGCGCGTTGGCGCAGTACCGTCGGGCCGGACGCGCGGACCGTGCTCAGTCCGCGGTGCGCTGGGCGGCGAGCTGTTCCAGCCGGCCGCGCAGGTCGTCGGCCGGCACGTAGCCCGGAATGAGGTCGCCGTCCATGGTGACCAGTGCCGGAGTTCCGGTCACGCCGATCGCCTGGCCGAGCCGATACTGATCGGCCACCGGCGAGGAGCATTCGGGAGCGTCCGGACTTCCGCCGGCCTTGGCTTCGTCCATCGCCGAGCGCTGGTCCGCCGCACACCAGACCGCATCCATCTTGCGAAACGTTTCGGAGCCGATCCCTGCACGGGGGAACGCCATGTAGTTGATCCGGATTCCCGCCTCGTTGTACTCCTCGATCTGCTGATGCAGCCGGCGGCAGTATCCACAGTCGACGTCGGTGAAAACGATCAGATCGAAGGCGGGCTCGTCCGGGCCGAAGCGGATCAGCTGTTCGGAATCCAGCGTAGCGAGCAGGTCCTTACGGATCTCGGTGCGGGCCTGATTGGTCAGATCGGTTCGCGACTCGAGATCGAGCAGTCGACCCTGCATCAGGTAGCGCCCGTCTTCGGTCATGTAGACGATGTCGCCGCCGAGCCGCACCCTCAGCATCCCGGGCACCGCCGACTCGGCGATGGAAATCTCGGTGTCCGCACCGGCCAGCGTCTGCAGGCGGTCACGAACGGCCTGGTAGTCATCGGCCAGACCGGCGGTTGCAGACAACAGCAGGACAAGGGCGCCGGCAACCAGGCGCATCATCTTCTTCGATTCGTGATTCACGGCATTCCTCTTCATTGAGCGTGTCGACGCGGAATTCGGCAGGACATCCCGCAGCGGTCTGGTCGGTTTGAACGGTGCAACCGGTGGAAGTTCCGGGGGCGAGTCGTTTTCACGGACCCGGCCCTGCCCGGGGCCGCCGGCGCCGCCTCCACTCGCCACGACGATCCCCGCGACAATCCCCGCGACAATCCCCGCGACAATCCCCGCGACAATCCTCACGACAATTCCCGCGACGTACTCCGCGAGCCTCCCGTACGCCCGGCGAGCAGGCAATCGGCCCTCCACCGCGCGACGGCTAGTCTAGCCCCGCGGGTGGTGGCGATGGTGCAGATTCTTCAACCGCGCCTGGGCGACGTGCGTATAGATCTGGGTGGTGGAAAGGTCGGCGTGGCCGAGCAGCAGCTGGACGACGCGCAGGTCCGCGCCGTGGTCGAGCATGTGCGTTGCGAAGGAGTGCCTCAGCTTGTGCGGGGATAGCCGGCTGCCCAGCCCGAGGGAGAGCGCGTAACGACGGATCCGGTGCCAGATCGCTTGCCGGGTCAGCCCTCGACCGCGATTGGAAAGGAATACGTCGTCACAGCCGTCGTCGCGCATCCAGTCGGCTCGCGGACCGTCGAGCCACCTCTGCAGCCACTCGGAGGCCTCCTCGCCGAGCGGGACCAGCCGATCCTTACCGCCTTTTCCGGTCACCCGCAGCAGACCCTGGCGGAGATTCACGCCGGCGCGCTGAAGCCCGACGAGTTCGCTGACCCGGAGCCCGCTGGCGTAGAGCACTTCGAGCATGGCTCGATCGCGAAGGCCGAGCGGTGTTTCGACATCCGGCGCCGCCATCAGGGCACGCACCTCGGATTCGGTCAGCGTCCCGGGCAGACGGAGCGGGCGCTTCGGAGGGTCGAACCCGGCCAGCGGATCGCCCCGCATATAGCGCTCCCGCCGAGCCCAGCCACAGAAGCGCCGGAGCGCGCTGAGCTGTCGTATGAGCGTGCTGACCTGCAGCCCCGAGCGAAGCCGGCGAGCGAACTCGCGGAGCAGCGCGTGCCGGTCGAGTTCCAGCCTGTCGGCTTCGGATAGAAAAAGACCCGGCCGGTCGAAGCCGGCCAGGTCCGTTCGGTATGCATCGAGGGTCTGCGGCGAAAGTCCGTCTTCGGCCCACGCCGCGTCGATGAAGCGGTCGATCAGATCGTGCACCGTGGGCCGGCGCACGTTGAACTACTTCCCGGTGATTCGCGCGATGCCTCGCTCGGCCATCTCTTCGAGATCGGAGAGCTTGGATCGTGTGGCGCCGACGAAATCGTCGAGCGCCCGGCGACTTGCGGCTGCTTCTCGAGCGGCCAACTGGCTCGCCGCCTCGCCGAGCTGTTCGGCCGCGTCCCGGATGGTTTCCGAGACGTCAGCCAGCTGGCGCCAGGCATCAGCGCCTCGTTTCAGAGGGGCTTTTTTTTTGTGCGCTTCCTGGAAGCCCGCTTCTTCGAAGCATTCTTCTTGGACGCCTTCTTCTTCGACGCCTTCTTCTTGGACGCCTTCTTCTTCGACGCCTTCTTCTTCGACGCCTTCTTCTTCGACGCCTTCTTCTTCGACGCCTTCTTCTTGGAAGCCTTCTTCTTGGACGCCTTCTTCTTGGAGGCCTTCTTCTTGGAGGCCTTCTTCTTCGACGCTTTCTTCTTGGAGGCCTTCTTCTTCGACGCTTTCTTCTTGGAGGCCTTCTTCTTGGAAGCCTTCTTCTTGGAAGCCTTCTTCTTGGAGGCCTTCTTCTTGGAGGCCTTCTTCTTGGAAGCCTTCTTCTTCGATGCTTTCTTCTTGGAGGCCTTCTTCTTGGAGGCCTTCTTCTTGGAAGCCTTCTTCTTGGAAGCCTTCTTCTTCGACGCCTTCTTCTTCGACGCCTTCTTCTTGGAAGCCTTCTTCTTCGACGCCTTCTTCTTGGAAGCCTTCTTCTTGGAAGCCTTCTTCTTCGACGCCTTCTTCTTCGACGCCTTCTTCTTCGACGCCTTCTTCTTGGAAGCCTTCTTCTTGGAGACCTTCTTCTTGGAGACCTTCTTCTTGGAGACCTTCTTCTTGGAGGCCTTCTTCTTACTGGTCTTCTTCTTGACAGGCGCGGGTGCCGTCGGTGGAGTGCCTGCGGCCGGACCGGCGTCGTCGCCGACCTTCTGTTCGAGCGTATTCTCGGTATTGTTCTGCATCGTCATCCTCCCCGGTCGGCGATCGTAGTTACCGCATCTGTTGAAACGCTACTGTCCTACTGAGTTCTGGCGCGTCTGATTGATGTGATTGATCCATTCTTGCGCCGCTTGACGCAGTCTGCCATAGTCCGCGGCGCGATTAAAGGCTTGTTCAGCCGCATCGTAGTCACCCATGTTGAAGTGCGCCATCCCGGAAAGGATGTTCGCGTTACCGCGTTGAGACTCGGTCAGGTCCCCTTTCTCGAGCGCTCGGGTTGCGGCGGCCAACGCCTCCGACCACTCCTCGCGATTGGTCAGGATGGATGCGCGCTGGAAGTCGATCTTGCCGCTATCGGAAAGCTCGCCGGCACGGTCATAGGCCGCCAGCGCGTTTTCCATCTCCCGCGCCTCGTACCAGGCACCGGCGGTCATTTCCCAGTTCTGCGACGTGGCTTCGACCAGGCCTTTGTTGAGTCCGTCCTCGAGAACTTCTGCGGCCTGGCGCGGCGAGTCCATCTGCTGCAGCAACCCGGCCAGCTGGACGTACTCGCTGCCACGGTCCAGCACGCCTCGCCGCCATGCCAGGCGGAGTGCGGCCATTGCCTCGGCATCGTCACCGAGCTCGATGTAGGACCCGGACAGCTGGATCCAATAGGCCTTGCGATCGGGGTTCATCTGGATGAGGATCTTTAGCACGTCCGTCGCCGGGCGCCATTCCTGAAGCTCCATGTGCATGCCGAGCTTCACCCGGTACCAGCTTTCCGGCGGGTCTTCGCGAAGTTCGATCGCCGTATCGATCGATTCCAGGGCCGTCCGGAACTCGTCGCGCTGCATGTGCAGGTTGGCCTTCAACAGCCAGACCGACGCCTGCTTCTTGGCATCTTCGGTCGACACACAGAACCACAGGTCCAGCTGTTCGAGCGCCTGGTCGTACTGCTCGATCGCGTTGTACAGCTGGGCAATCTGGAGGATCATCTCGAAATGCTGGTCGTTCGGCATCGCGTTGATGCGGATCGCCTCTTCGAAATGGCCGATTGCGCGGCGGAAGTCTTCCTGCTGCGCGGCGGCGAAGCCCATGGCCTGCTCGACCGACGCACGTTCGTAGTCGGCAAGCCGGCGGTCGCGCATGTCGTTGAGGTCGTTGTAGGCCTCGGTGAACAGTTCTTCGCCGAACTTTTCGAAGATGTCGTTCAGGCGACGATAGATCGGCTCGGACAGCATGCCCGCATCCACCTCTCGCTCGACCCCGCAGGTCACGGTACCTTCGGCCTGGGCGCTGGCGGTCAGAGGGGCGCCGAGCGCGATGATCGCGGCGATCAGGGCCGTGGCAAGGGTCGAGGTCGATGCGATCGAAGTCGAGTTGACGCAAGCGCCCGCTGCGGAATCCGAAGCGGGGGTCGTCGGGGAGGTCTGGCTACGGTTCATGGTCCGTTCCGTTTCAAGTCTGTGGTGGGGGTCGGGGCGACGCTACGGGTCGGTTGGCCCAGCGCCTCGCCCGGCCGCAATCCGCCGGGCGAGGGCCGCCCGGCGCATCGAAATCAGCTGCCGTCGAGGTTGAAGTCGATGGTCTGGGTCGCGGGGCGAGCCACGGCCACGCCGTCGATGATGCGCGGCTTGAATTTCCAGCGCAGGATCGCGCGCAGCGCCGCACGGTCGAATACGCGTGGCGGCTCGGCATCGATCACCCTCGGGTTGGTCACCGCCCCGGTCTCGGTGATCGTGAAACTCACGGTGACGTAGCCTTCGATCTGGTTCATGGCCGCATCGCGCGGATACTGCGGCTGGATCCGGACCAGCGGCACGACGTCGCCTTCGGCATTCCGGTTGGTGTTGAAGTTGCCGAGCACCGGGTTGCCGCCGGTCGGCGAGAAGTTCAGGTCCGGCAGATCGAGCTGAGGCATGTTCACCGGCGTCTGCTCGACCTGGGCGATCTCCAGGTCCGGTGGCGGCGGCGGCTCTTCTGGCGGCGGCGGCGGTTCGGGCCGCTTGCGCGACTCCTTGGTGATCGTGTCGTCGATTTCCACCGGGCCGAAGCGGATGCCCGGCGGCGGCTCGAGCGTCTCGTTGTCGCCGCCGGCGTTGGAAATCAGCTTGTGCATGAAGAAGAACGCGGCCAGCGTGACCACCACGGCCAACACCAGAGAAATGAGATAGCGAAGTCCTGAACCCATGCTGTTACCCCCCGCCTTCTTGTTCGGCGGAAATAGCCATACGAGTTACGCCGGCCGCCTGGACCTGGTCCATGACGTCGACCAGCGTGCCGGTTCGAGACCCCTTGTCGGAGATCAGGATCACCGATCCCTCGGGGTTCTCGGAGCGCGCGCGCGACACCAGGGTACGCACGTCACTGAGTTCGATCATGCTGCCGTTCATCCAGATGTCGTCATTCACGTCGATACCGATTAGGACATTGCCCTGCGGGCGTGGTTCCGATGTGAGCGCGGTGGGCTTGTCGACCTCGACGCCGGTTTCGCGTACGAAGGTCGTGGTGACGATGAAGAAGATCAGCATGATGAACACGATGTCCAGCATCGGCGTGATGTTGATCTCCGGCTCGTCCTTTGCAGCGTGTCTGCGTGGCATGAAGTGTCGTCCTCAGATTCGGTCAGTCGTGCTGCAGAAGGTCTTCGAGCTTCTCGGCCTCGATGTCGGCCTTGCGGTCGAGGTAGGACGCGAAGTAGACCCCGGACAGCGCGGCGACCATGCCGGCCATGGTCGGGACCGTGGCCTTGGAGACGCCGGCGGCCATGGCGCGAACATTACCGGTGCCGAAATAGGCCATGACGTCGAACACGGCGACCATCCCGGTCACCGTGCCCAGCAGGCCGAGCAGCGGACAGATCGCCACCAGCGTCTGGATGTTCCGGACGTTGGTCTCCAGGTTGCCCTTGAGCCGGCTGATCATCTCCTCCTTGACGCGGTGGGCGTGCCAGGAGCGGTGATCGCTGCGTTCGCTCCACTGCTCGATCAGCGCCCGGCGCTCTCCCGGGAGGACCCGGAAGAGGTACCAGTACCGCTCGATGATCAACGTCCACATCACCAGCAGGACGGCCATGATCGCCCACAGGACGTCGCCGCCGAGCTCGATGAAGCCGCGGATCGACTCGAGAAGGTTATACAGAGTGACCATGACGCTCTTCCGCAGTGCGCGCGATGATGCCGGCGGCCTGCTCCTCGAGGATCTGGACCAGCTGGCGGCTGCGTGACTGCAGGACGCTGTGGATCAGGGTCAGCGGAATGGCCACGACCAGACCCAGCACGGTGGTGATCAGCGCCATCGAGATGCCACCGGCCATCATGCGGGGGTCGCCCGTACCGAACAGCGTGATCTGCTGGAAGGTCTGAATCATGCCGACCACGGTACCGAGCAGACCGATCAGCGGCGCGACGACGTACAGCACCTTGATGAACGGCAGGCCCGATTCCAGCGGCGCGGTCTCGCGCAGGATGGCCTCGTCGAGCTTGAGCTCCAGGGTTTCGACGTCCGCGTCCGGGTTCTCTTCGTACACGGCCAGCACGCGACCCAGGGCGTTGCCCTTGTCGGCCGAATCCCGCTTGACCTGACGCTTGATCGCGTTACCGCGAATGAACAGCATCACACCCTTCCACAGCGCGAACAGCAGCCCGAGCACACCGAGTGCGACGATGACCAGGCCGACGGGGCCGCCCTGGCGGAGACGCTCGCGATAGGTCGGCGACTGGACCACGGACTGCAGAATCGTGCCGCGGGTGAAGTCGACCGCCATCTCCTCGACGGTGCCCGGTGCGGCGTTCTGGAAGTCTTCGGCCATGGACTGGTAGCGGCTGGCCGGCTGCCGGGGCAGTTCGACCAGGCGATCGCGGACCGAATCCCAGCGCAGGAAGTTGCCGTCGGACACCGCGTTGAACACGCCGAGGCGCGCCACCGTGCGTCCGCTTTCGAGGTCGCCGTCGGCGTTGGTGACGTCGGCCGTGAACTCGACGGTCTTGCCCGACGCAGCGATCTCGCGAACGATCGCGGTCCACATCTCGCGCAGCTCCTCGACCCGCGGCAGGCGATCGCGCTGCGCCAGATCGGACAGGAACTGCGAACGGCCCGGGTACTGCGCCGAGGTCATCGAGTCGTCGAGGGTCGAGGCGAAATCGCCGGCCACCTGACGAACCACGCCGAACAGTTCGCCCAGGTTGCCCTGGCGCTCGGCCAGCGTGGTTTCGAGGTCGGCCAGTTCGCGCTCGTTGTTGTCGAACTCCGTATTGAGCCGATCGGAGCGCTGCTGCTGCGCACGCAGTTCGGCCCGCGCCTCTTCCAGCAGCTGCTGCTGCCGGTTGCGTTCGGAGCGGAATTCCTGCAGCCGCTGCTGGTCGATGCGCGCTTCTTCCGAAGCCGCCTGTTCGACCTGCTGGAGCAATTCGTCCAGCGTCTCCTGCGCAACGCCGCTGACCGGAAGCAGCAGGCAGGCGCTAGCCAAAAGTAGGGTCAGTCGATTCATCATTCACTCTCCGGTGCGGGCACGGGAAGACGCACCAGATCCGGTGCAACCTGGTTCTGCGCGATCGCGAGACCGTCACTGACGGGCAGGCGGTAGTTGTCGTCGAGCTGTTCGAACTGGCGGGTGTTCGGGTTCCACCAGCCGGTTTCCGTACCGTCCAGCGACTGATAGAAGAGCAGCGTGCGACCGACCCGGAGGAAGTTCACTTCCTGGCCGTTCGGCAGGCTGGCCCCATAGGCTTCGGTGGTCCGTCCGAGCTCGACTTCGTCGAGATAGGCCTCGAGGATGCGGCGGTACTTCTCCGACGTCGTGACGTCGGCGAGGTCCAGCGCATCGACCAGTCGCTCGGCCCGGCCGAGGCGTTCGTCGAGACGGAACGGAACGTCGGCCTGGATCAGCCGGGGCAGCGTTTCGGCCATCTCGATCATCAGCGGCACCACGTCGCGATTGGTCGCTTCCAGGTTGGCGAGGTCGTCGTTGATCTGGACGATTTCCTCTTCCTGGCTCTGCACCACGCGCTGCAGCTGGTCGTTGTAGATGCGGAGGCTCTGGATCTCGTTGAGCAGCGCGCGGTATTCGC
Organism: Wenzhouxiangellaceae bacterium; assembly: GCA_965227925.1. GTDB lineage: Bacteria > Pseudomonadota > Gammaproteobacteria > Xanthomonadales > Wenzhouxiangellaceae. The sequence goes on along the minus strand of CBDDGP010000004.1, from coordinate 1,201,795 downwards.
TGACGATGTCCTCGGTCTGGTCGGCCACCTGATTGATCTGGGCCTGGACCTGGGCGGCGTTGCGCGTGATCCGATTCTCGGTATCGATGCTGCGGTCGAGCACCTGGGCGCTGGCCGACAGGGCGAACGCGAGGCCCGCGCCGACGACCAGAGCCGCCGGCAGCGCGCGACGGGTGGGGTGATGTTTCGACATAGTTGAGTTTCCGGTGTCTTTTAGGTTCGGATTCATCGATCGGCGGCGCATGCTGCGCCGCCATGGAGCCACGCGGCAAGAATACCGCGCCGTCCAGCGTTTGCAAAGCAGCCGTGTTCGTCCCGGGTCCGGCGATCGGGTCCGGCGATCCGACGAAATCGACCGACCGCGCCGGGCGAACCGCTGTGAGCGACCTGCAGCGAACGAACAAGACCCGCCGATCCGTCTGCGGTTCGGACGAACCGCCCGGCTGGATCAACGTCGCAGTCGCAGTTCGCAGTCGCTGTACCCTTCATCGATTCTGCAGATGCGGCCGGCAGAATCGACGAATCGGGACGTCTACGACGCCTCGACCTACCGGAGCAGGTCAAGTTTTCTACTATGCCACAATCGCCACAGCGATCCAAACCACCGACCCCTCTTGCCATGAAGCCCGCAGCTGACCGACCGTGTTCGTTGCCGAGACGCCTCGCCGCGATCGGTTACGACGGCCTGATCCTGGTCGGGCTCTGGATGATCGGCGCCGCGCTGGTCGTGATACCGAGCGGCGGCGCGGTCGATTCCGGACAGCCTCTGTTCCAGCTCTATCTGCTCGCGCTCGCGTTCGCCTACCTGGCCGGCAGTTGGCATCTCGCCGGGCGGACCGTGGGCATGGGCGCCTGGCGAATCCAGCTGGTGCCGGCCGGAAGCACCGGCGCGCACGCGCCCTCCTTCGGTCAGTTGACGACGCGATTCCTGGTCTCGCTGGTCTCGCTGGCGGCCCTGGGCGCCGGCTACTGGACCGCCACGATGCGCGCCGACCGCGCGACCTGGCACGACCGGGCCAGCCGCACTCGATTGCGCGTACTGGACTGAATCTGCCGCAGGGCGATCCGGCGCCCGAAGGAAACGATTGCAGCTCCGGAAGCGAACGCGCGTCGAGGTCGACTCGACGCGCGATCAACTCCGTCGCAGGAGAGCGATTCCGGCGCCCCCGAACAGCAGCGCCGGCAGCGCATGGGTCACGCCCAGCGGCAGCGGCAGCACCGGGGCGAGCCCAAGGCTGATTCGCTGTACGACGACGAAGCCGACCCCGAGCGTGACCCCGGCGAACACGTGCGTTGCCGTCGATGCACTCCGCCCGGGCCGGAACACGAACGGCAGGCCGACCAGGATCATCGCCAGCAGGTTGGCCGGATACAGCGCGCGCCGCCAGAACGCTTCCCGGTAGGTCCGCGTATCCAGCCCGTTGCGATCGAGGTAGTCCTGTATCCGGAGGATGTCGGACATCGGCAGCAGGCGGGGTCGGGTCGCCAGCGCGTCGAACACCTCCGGGTCGAGCCGCGAGGCCAGCGCGAGCCGGTCGAATCGATCCACGCCGCCGTCGTCCAGGTCGAGTCGCTGAACCTGCCGCAGCTGCCACTCGCCACCCTCGTGACGCGCCGATCGAGCTCGAACCAGGTGACCGCCCTCGCTCGCGCTGTCGTTCGCCGCATCGAGTTCGTAGATGTCCAGATCGGTCAGGTCCACGGTCTCGTCCGGCCCCCAGGTCACCAGGCCGACGCGCACCATGCGCGAGCCGTCGCGCAGCCAGAGCCCCTCGCCGGCGGCCGTTCCGACGCTGCCGCTGCGGGCCTGCTCCCGGGCGACTCGAGCCTCGGTCTCGAGCCTCGGCACGGCCAGTTCGGCCATTGCAACCACGGCCAGCGTGGCCAGCAATGCACCGGTGACGACGCGCAAGGTGATGCTGCCGCGGTCGAAGCCCGCGGCGCGCATCGCCACCAGTTCGCGCCCCGAGGCCAGCCGGCCCAGACCGACGAGGACGCCGATCAACGCGGCGAAGGGAAAGATGTCGTAGACCCGGGTCGGCAGGGTCCGGGCAACGAACACCAGCATCTCGGGCACCCCGTAGTCCTGCTGCAGGTCGCCGGCTTCGCGGACCACGTCGATTCCGGCGTAGAGCCCGACCAGCAGGGCGCTGACCGAGAGCACCCCGCCAAGCGTCGCGGCGACCAGGTAACGGGTCAGTCGAACCGCCGGGCGCGGTGCGCTCACCATCGTGCCCTCCACCACAGGGCGGCCGCCAGCGCGACCAGACCGACCGCCCCGTGCACCGCCCACGCCGTGGCCGGGTCCAGGTCGGCGCGACCCAGGACCAGGTTCAGCGCGTTGGTGTAGACCAGGTAGATCACCAGAGCAGGAACCACAACCCCGGAGCGTCCGCCGCGCGGCGGAGACACCGCGACCGGCAGCACCAGCAGCGCGAGCAGGAGCGCGGCGATCGGAGGCGCCAGGCGCCAGTGCAGTTCGCGCCTGGCCGGGTCATCGCGGCCGACCAGCGCGTCATCGAGCAGATCCATCGTCGCCCGGTGCCGGATCGGATCATCCTCGCGCTGGCGCGTCGGCAGCGGGACCTCGAACTGGTTCTGGGCGAACTCGATCCGACGCAGCGGCAGCCCGCTGCCGGTCAGCCGATGGGTCAGGTGGACGCCGTCGTACAGCGACAGCAGTCGCACGCCGCTGAGATCGTCGACGGTCAGCTCGCCGCGCGCGGCGCGGATGATCTCGACCCGCTCCTCGCCGGCCCGATGGATGAACACGCCGGTCAGCGCCGCGGTGCGCGGATCGGCGGTCTCGACGAACACGCTCAAGCCGCCACCGCCGAGCGTCTGGAACTGCCCCGGCCGAATGCCGGAAAGAAGGATTTCTTCGGCCAATCGCTGATCGAGTCGGGCCGATTCGCGTGCGGTCCAGGGTGCGGCCCAGCCAGCGACCGCGGCCAGCATCGCCGCCCAGAGCACGGCCAGGACGACCAGCGGAGCCAGCAGGCGACCGGGTGGCAGACCGGAGGCGCGCATCACGCCCAGTTCGCCGCCGGCCGCCGACTGGGCCAGCGTCATCAGCAGACCGAGCATCAGGGCCAGGGGACCGACCAGCTGGAGCGCCTCGGGAATGCGCAGCGCCAACAGCACGAACACCGTGCGCGAGGCCGCCTCGCCGTCGGCCACCTGGCCGAGCAGTTCGGCCAGGAACAGCGCCAGGGTCACGCCAAGCAGCACGGCGAGGGTCGCCAGCGCCGCCCCGGCGCTCATCCGCAGCAGGTAGCGCGTCAACGTCAGTGACGATCCGGTCGCGCTTGCCGGAGGCGTCGTACGGGACGGACTGGGTGCCGGCGCGGCCATTCAGACAGGCTGCAGGGACGTCGGCAGGACCGGGAGCGGGAGGGACATCGGAATGGGCATCGCCATGAGGCTCGCACTTCGGATCGGAATGGACATCGCGGTAGGCATCGAATCCAGGACCTGGGCCACGGGATCGCCGACAGCGTGCACGGCCCCCAAGGGTACAATGGGCGCTTGTCCCGCGTGCGCAGGCAGACACTCCGCGACCCGTCGTCTCGACGCGTCGAATTCACGGACCCTTCCGCCACCGCAGCGCCGATCACGTAGCGATCGATATCGGTCGCAGCGGATCGAGTGCGCGCCGCTCGCCCCGAACGCCAACAAGGATTCCACGCATGACTTCCAATCGTATCCAGTTCTCCTCGACCGACGCCGATGCCGTCTCCCTCGAAACCGACGCGCTCGTCCTCGGCCTGTTCACCGGCCAGAGCCTGCCGGGCTGGGCCGAACCGATCGACGAGGCGACCGGCGGGCTGCTCGAGCGGCTCCGCAAGGCCGAGGAGCTGCCGCAGATGCCGGGCCGGAGCCTGGTGCTGCACGAACCGACCGGACTGGGCGCCGCGCGCCTGATCGTCGTCGGCCTGGGCAAGCGCGACAAGTGGAGCGAAAGCGTGTTCGCGGCCGTCGCGCGGGCGGCCGGCCAGGCCCTGCGGGGCACCCGCGCCAGGACCGCCCACTGCCTGCTGCCGCTGGTCGAGGTCGACGGCCGCGACGCGGCCTGGAAAAGTCATCAGGTCGCGCTGGGTCTCGACAACGGCGACTACATCTACACCGAGACCCGCAAGCCCAAGCCCGAGGACGCACCGCCGACCGAACGGGTGTCGCTGCCGGCCGGCAGCGGGGTCGACGACGCACTCGCCCGCGCCGATGCGATCAATGCGGGCGTGCGCACGGCGCGCCACCTCGGCGATCTGCCGCCGAACATCTGCACCCCCGCCTTTCTCGCCGAGCACGCCGAATCGCTGGCCGACGAGATCGACGGGCTCGAGGTCGAGGTGCTCGACGAGCACCGCATGACCGAACTCGACATGCACGCCCTGATGGCGGTCGGCAAGGGCAGCGTCAATCGCCCGCGCCTGATCCGCCTGCGCTGGCGGGGCGGAGAAGGCAAGCCCTATGCCCTGGTCGGCAAGGGCGTGACCTTCGACACCGGCGGCATCTCGATCAAGCCGCGCGACCTGATGGAGCAGATGAAGTTCGACATGTGCGGTGCTGCCACGACCATCGGTGCACTGGAAGCCGTCGCACGAATGAAGCTGCCGCTGAACGTCGACGGCGTGGTCGCGGCGGTCGAGAACATGCCCGACGGCGCGGCCTACCGCCCGGGCGACGTGATCACGACGATGTCCGGACAGACCGTCGAGGTCCACAACACCGACGCGGAAGGCCGGATGATCCTGGCCGACGCCCTGACCTGGACGGCGCGCAACAGCGAACCGCTGGCGATGGTCGACATCGCGACCCTGACCGGCGCCTGTGTCGTCGCGTTGGGCCATCACGCCAGCGGCATCATGACCCAGGACGACGAGCTCGCCGAGGAACTGCTGACCGCCGGCATCGAGGCCGCCGATCGCGGCTGGCGCCTGCCGCTGTGGGACGAATACCAGAAGCAGATCGAAACGCCGTTCGCCGACATGAAGAACGTCGGCGGTATGCCCGCTGGCTCGATCACCGCCGGCTGCTTCCTGTCGCGCTTCGCCGAAGGCACGCGCTGGGCGCACATCGACATTGCCGGCTCGGCCTGGCAGTGGGGCAAGCCCGAATCGGCCACGGGACGGCCGGTCGGTCTGCTGACCCGCTGGCTGATGGACCGCGCCGGCTGATCGCACGAGGGCGATCGCGTGCGCGTCGATTTCTACGAGCTGTCCGGGCGCTTCCAGGATCCGCTGGAGGTGGCCGCGGTGCTGGTCGGCAAGGCGTGGCCCGAGCTGACCGACATCGTGATCGTCGGCCCGCGCCGGGCGCTGGCCGAACTCGACGAGCGGCTGTGGCAGAAACCGGCCGGCCGCTTTCTGCCGCACGGGCTCGATGATCCGCAGGCGCCGATCCGCCTGGTCGAGCAATCGCCCGAGCGCGCCGCCCTGCTGATCAACCTCGACCCGGCCGCGCCGCTGCCGGACGGACAGTACGAACGCGTGCTCGAACTGGTCCCCGCCGACGAGGACGCCCGACCGCGACTTCGCCAGCGTTGGAAGGACTGGAAGCGCGCCGGAGCCGAAGTGCACCACCACGTTCTGAAGTAGCCGTCCGGCACCCGCCGGGCGCCCCGTGCGCGTGCCGCTCGCAGTACCATGGTCGCCCTGCTCACCGACCGGATCCGAAGCGGGACCGCCGGCCGCCCTTCGGCCCGGTCCCGACGCAATGCGCCATGGACAAGACCTACGACCCCGAACGAATCGAATCGCGCTGGTACCCGACCTGGGAGGAAGCCGGCTGCTTCCGGCCGTCCGGCAAGGGCACGCCGTACACCATCCTGCTGCCGCCGCCCAACGTCACCGGCACCCTGCACATGGGCCACGCTTTCCAGCACACGCTGATGGACTGCCTGGTCCGAACGCATCGTATGAAGGGCTTCGACACGCTTTGGCAGGTGGGCGTGGACCACGCCGGCATCGCCACGGAAATGGTGGTCACTCGCCAGATCGAGGCCGAGGGCGGCAAGCGCGACGACTACGGCCGCCAGGAATTCATCGACCGGGTCTGGCAGTGGAAGCAGGAATCGGGGTCGACGATCACAGGCCAGATGCGCCGGGTCGGCGCGTCCGCCGACTGGTCGCGCGAACGCTTCACGATGGACGACGACCTGTCCGAAGCGGTCATCGAGACCTTCGTCCGCCTGCACGCCGAAGGCCTGATCTATCGGGGTCCGCGGCTGGTCAACTGGGACCCGGTGCTGAAAACCGCGATCTCGGACCTGGAAGTCGTCAACAGCGACGAGCAGGGCAAGCTGTGGTCGATCCGCTATCCGCGCAGCGACGGCCAGGGCGACGTGATCGTCGCGACCACGCGTCCGGAGACGATGCTCGGCGACGTCTGCGTCGCGGTCCACCCCGACGACGAGCGCTACACCGACCTGGTCGGCACGACGGTCAAGCTGCCGTTGACCGATCGCGAGATTCCGGTCGTGGCCGACGACTACGTCGACCCGGAGTTCGGCACCGGCTGCGTCAAGATCACGCCGGCGCACGACTTCAACGACTGGGAGGTCGGCGCGCGCCACGATTTCGAACCGATCAACATCTTCACCCCCGAGGCCCGGGTCAACGACAAGGCCCCGGAGGCCTACCGGGGCCTCGATCGCTTCGACGCGCGCAAGCGCATCGTCGATGACCTCAAGACCCACGGCCTGCTGGTCGAGGAAAAACCGCATGCCATGGTCGTGCCGCGCGGCGATCGATCCGGCCAGGTCATCGAGCCCTACCTGACCGACCAGTGGTTCGTGAAGATGGACACACTCGGCAAGCTCGGTCTGGACACGGTCGAACGCGGCGACGTCGAGTTCGTTCCCGGCAACTGGATCAACACCTATCGCCACTGGATGGAAAATCTCCAGGACTGGTGCATCTCGCGCCAGCTGTGGTGGGGTCACCGCATTCCGGCCTGGCACGACGAGCACGGCAACGTCTACGTCGGCCGCAGTGAGTCCGAGGTGCGCGACAAGCACGACATCGCCGACGGGGTCGCCCTGGACCAGGACCCGGACGTGCTCGAGACCTGGTTCTCGTCGGCGCTGTGGGCGCATTCCACGCTGGGCTGGCCCGAACCGGAACGCATGGAGCGGGAGGGGTTCGATCGCTACCTGCCCAGCTCGGTGCTGGTCACCGGCTTCGACATCATCTTCTTCTGGGTCGCCCGGATGATCATGATGACCGGCCATTTCACCGGCAAGGTGCCGTTCGAGCAGGTCTACATCACCGGCCTGATCCGCGATCGCGACGGCCAGAAGATGTCGAAGTCCAAGGGCAACGTGCTCGACCCCATCGACCTGATCGACGGCATCGCGCTCGACGACCTGGTCGCCAAGCGCACCGCGGCGCTGATGCAGCCGCAGATGAAGAAGGCCATCGAGAAGCACACGCGCGAGGAATTCCCCGACGGCATTCCCGCGTTCGGCGCCGACGCGCTGCGATTCACGTTCGCCGCGCTGGCCGGCCACGGCCGCGACATCAAGTTCGACCTGTCGCGCTGCGAAGGCTACCGGAACTTCCTCAACAAGCTCTGGAACGCCTCGCGCTTCGTGTTCATGAACATCGGCGACGAGGCCCTGCCCGAGGCGCCCGCCGACGACGTGATCTCGCGCTGGATCCGCTCCAGCCTGGCCCGCACGATCGAGCAGGTCGACCGCGCGCTGGCCGACTATCGCTTCGACCTTGCCGCTCAGGCGCTGTACGAATTCACCTGGCACCAGTTCTGCGACTGGTACCTGGAGCTGGCCAAGCCGGCGCTGGCCGACGACGCCGACCCGGCGATCGCTGCCGGCACCCGCCGGACGCTGGCCGAAGTGCTCGACGCCCTGCTCCGCCTGCTGCATCCCTTCGTGCCCTTCGTCACCGAGGAGATCTGGCAGAAGCTGCGCGGACCGCTGGCGATCGAGGAGGACTTCCTGGCCACCGCGGACTGGCCCGAGCCGGGCTCCGTGGACGAGTCCGCCGAGGCCGATGCGGAATGGCTCAAGCAGGTCGTCGGCGCGGTCCGATCGGCACGAACGGAACTGGGCCTGGCCGCCGGCAAGCCGATGCCGCTGCTGGTCCAGAACGCGACCGAGGTCGACCTCGAGCGGATCGAACGCTTCGACGGCCTGATCCGCCGGCTGGCGCGACTGGAATCGATCGAGTCGGTCAGCGACGAGCGCGACACCGCCGACTGCGCGGTGCAGCTGGCCGGCGACATGCGGCTGCTGATTCCGCTGGCCGGCCTGGTCGACATGGGCGAGGAGATCGCACGGCTGGAGAAGCAGCTGGAGCGGGAGCGCAAGGGGCTGCAGGTCGCCGAGAAGAAGCTGTCCAACGAACGCTTCGTCGACAACGCACCGGCCGAGGTGGTCGAAAAGGAACGGCAGCGGCTCGCCGAGCACGGCCAGAAGGTGGCCGAGCTCGAGGCACAGATCGACAAGCTCCGGGCGCTCGCCTGACGTCTTGACGCGCCGGTCGGGCTCGGCACACACTGGCCGCCACGGGAGTGCGGCAGCCAGGTGCGATGAGCGACCGACAGCGCGAGAGATCGCCCGAAGCGATCACGGAAAGCGATTCATCGACGGCCGCGGGCGCAAGCCGGCAGCCGTCGGCGATCGAACTCGAGACCGTCTACGACGCCCTGCGCTCGATCGCCCGGCGCGAACGCGGCCGTAATCCGAGCCGGACCCTGAACACCACCGTACTGGTCCACGAGGCGTGGCTGAAGCTCGGCGGCGACCGCGACTGGAACGACACCCGTCAGTGCCTCGGCACCTACGCCATGGCCATCCGCCAGGTGCTGGTCGACTACATCCGCAACCGCACCGCAGCGAAGCGCACGCCCGACCCCGACTTCGAGCAGTTCCAGATCGAACAGCTCGGCGCCCGGACCGCCGACGAACTGCTGGAGATCGATCGCGCGCTGGACCGCCTGGAGTCCCTCGAGCCGCGCCTGGCCCGGCTGGTGGAGCTGCGCTTCTTCGTCGGCCTGAGCGTGCCCGAGGCCGCCGAGAGCCTCGGGGTTTCCGAACGCACCGCAACGCGCGACTGGCAGCGCGCCCGGGCCTTCCTGCAGGCGGTTCGTGACGAGAACGATCCCGGCCATGGCGCTGACTGAAGACGACTGGTCCCAGGTCACCGACTGGTTCGACCGGCTGGTCGAACTCGACCCGGCCGCGCGGGCGGACACGCTGGCCGGCCAGGAGCTTGCGGACGACGTTCGCGAGTGGCTGGACCGATTGCTGGCCGCACACGACGCGCCGGAGCCGATGCTCGTCGACCGCACGATCGACGCCGTGGCCGCCGAGCTCGCCCGCCACGACGGGCCGCCGCCGCCCAACGACTGGACCGGCCAGCGCATCGACGCATGGCGGATCGTCGGCGAGATCCAGCGCGGCGGCATGGCCACGGTCGTCCTCGCCCAACGCGATGACGGACGCTACGACCGGCGCGTGGCGCTGAAAGTGCTGCACGCGGCGCGCACCGGACCGGCCCATCGCAGTAGCCTGGAGCGAGAGATCCACTTGCTGGCCGGCTTGTCCCATCCTGGGATCGTGCACCTCATCGACGGCGGAATCAGCGAGCAGGGCTGGCCCTACATCGCGATGGAGCACGTCGAGGGCGAGCCCATCGACCGCTGGTGCGATCGCCATGAAGCCGACCTGGACACGCGGATCGACCTGATGCGCCAGGTCGCCGACGCCGTGGCCCACGCCCACGCGAAGCTGGTCGTGCACGCCGATCTCAAGCCGGGCAACGTCCTGGTCGATGATCATGGCCGCGCACGGCTGGTCGATTTCGGCATCGGCCGCCTGATCGATTCGGAGGCCGGCTCGCCCCGGTCGCTGCTGCTGCGATGCTCGCCGGCCTGGGCGGCACCCGAGCAGCTGGCCGGCCAATCGGCGGGCGTGGCCTCGGACGTCCACGGGCTGGGCATGTTGATGGTGAGGCTGCTCAGCGGCCGCCCGCCCCGCGACGGCGCCGACGTGACCCGGCAGATTGCCGGAGCGGTTGCCGGAGCGGGTGCCGGACTGCCGGCCGGACTGCCTGCACACCACGCGATCGAACCGCCTTCCGAACGCCCCGACGCCCCGGTCCCGGGACGCCTCCTGCGCGGCGACCTCGATGCGATCTGCGCCCGGGCCACGGCGCTCGACCCGGACCAACGCTACCGCTCGGTGGACGCCCTGGATCGGGATCTGGCGGCGTGGCAACAGCGGCGTCCGGTAGCCGCGCGAGGCGGCGGCAGCGGGTACCGGGTCGGCCGCTGGATCGCCCGCAACCGCCTGGCGGCCGCCGCCGGGTCGCTGGTGCTGGTCGCGATCCTGTCCGGCGCGGGCCTCGCCCAGTGGCAGGCCATGCGGGCCGGCGCCGAGGCGGAACGCGCGTCGGCCCAGGCAGCGCGGGCCGAAACCATCAAGGACTTCCTGCTTGCGATGTTCACCGCGGCCGATCCCTGGCTGGCCGGGGGGAGCGAACTGGATCTCCGCGACGTGCTGGCCCAGGGCAGCCGCCAGGCCGAGGTCGACACCACGATGGACCCGGCCACCCGGGTCGAGCTGCTGACCACGCTCGGCGATGTCCAGGTCGCGCTCGGGTGGCACGACGCGGCGCGGCGGATGTTCGATCGGGCCGGTGACCTGCTCGATGCGAGCCCCACCCTGCCCGATGTCCTGCGCGCCCGGCTATGGTTCGAGCGAGCGGTGCTGGAAGGGGTCGTCGACGATTACCGGGCCGAGGAGGCGGCATTGGAACGCGCGTTGGCGCTGGCCCCGCCGCCGATCGATGCGGACGCGATACGGCTGCACGCGCGAATCCGCGGTGAGCAGGCCGGCCTGTTTGCGCGCGAGAATCGCGCCGAGGAGGCCGAGGCCGCGCTCGAACGACTCGACCGACTCCTCGCCGCCAGCCCCGAACCCCTGACCGATCTACGGATCAACGCGCTGTCGACGCGAACGGTGCTGGCGTTCAACCAGGGCGACCTGGAGGCCGCCTACGCCTCGGCCAGCGCCGAGCGCGACCTGCAGTTGGCGCACTACGCCGCCGGCGACCCGAAGATGGTCCGGACGCTGTCCAATCTGGCCGCCGTCGCCGCTCAGCTGGGCCGCCTCGACGAGGCGCTGGCCCACGACCGCGAAGCCGTCGATCTAGCGCGTCGCGTATACCCCGAAGGTCACCCGTCGATCGCCCGGGCGCTGTATGCGCTCGGCGATACGCTCCGGCAACGGGGCCGCTTCGATGACGCGATCGCGCTGCTCGACGAGGCACGCGCGATCCAGTCGGCCGCAGACCTGGAGATCGAGGTCGCGCTGACCGACATGGTCCGGGCCCGCACGCGGCTGGCGCTGGGCCGCGGTGCGGCCGGTGCGGCGCTGGCCGAGGGCGCACGCGCCGTGCTGGAACCCGAGTGGGGCGCGACGAGCCGGACCATCATCCAGGCGCTGGAGTTCGAGCTGCTCGGCCATGCGCTGGCCGGCGACGCGGACCGCCGCAACACGGTCGAAGCGGTTGCGCTGGCCCGTCTCGACCAGCTCGAAGCGCCGGCCGGGTGGCAACCGCTGGCGCAATTGCTCCGCTGGCGAATCGCCCGGGCCCGCTTCGACAACGGCGATGCCGAGTCGGCACGGCGGCTCATGGTCGAGGCCGATCGCGCCCCGGACGACGTGGCGACCCACCCCTCGGTCACCCTGCGCCTGGCCGGACTCGCCCTGCTGCTCGAGGGCGAAGGCAACGACACCGGGATCGACCGGATTGTTCGCGAGGTCGACCAGCCGGCGGCCAACGACGATGCCCGCGCCTTCGCGCTCTGTGCCGTCGCGCGAATGCGACCGGACCCGGCCGATCCGCACCGGATCGATGCGCTCCAGCGACTGGCCGCGCTTCGCGGTTCGCCGACGCTGTCCTTCGAGGGGCGGCGCGATGCCGAATGCAGGAATGCTCAGAGCGATCCGGGCCCTTCGAATCCGTCGGCGAACACCCCCGCGTCGTCATCGTAGATCGTCACCGGCAGCGCGCTGGGCGCGGCAAGCGTCGCCGTGCCGCCGTCGATCGACAGCTGTACGGTCAGGCGCTCGCGATCCTCGCCGACCCCATCGTCGACCAGGTCGAGCAGCACGCTCTTGGGCAGGTTGTCACCGTCGGCCCAGGTCACCACGCTGTCGATCGGAGCGTAGTCGCTGCCGGGCAGCGCGCTGCCGACCAGCGTGCGGACCCGAATCCGCGCCTCCCCCTGCGCCGCGCCGGTCCGGCGAAGCAGCAGCGTGCGCGGCGGCTCGCTCTCGTTCATTTCCACCAGCCGATCGAAGAACGCGACCTGGCCGCCATCGATCGTTCCGCGGAATTCGAGCGCACCGACATCGAAGGGCCCGAGGCCGTTGGTCACCCCGGCGGTGTCGACGCCGCGCGGCAGGTTCTCGAGGTCGGGCTCGAGAAGCGGGAAGGTGGCCGCATCGCACAGGTCTACGGCCGGTGACACGCCGGTCGGGCGAAGCGCCCCGTCGAGCTGGGGGTCGGCCGCGACCAGCGCCGGCCCGGTCTGGGGAAACCCGGCCAGCACGTTGAACACCGCGCAACCGTACGAGCCGGTGTTCGGAAAGCTCGAGCCGCCCCAGACGCCGCTGAAGACCCGCCCGTCGCTTTCGTCGATCAGGTTGCCGAAGAAGTCCACGTCGTTGCTTGTATTGATCGCGATCGAGGCATCGAACTCCGAGTCGGCGTTGCCGGCGAAGGTGTTGTAGACGATGTCGGCGTCGTTGCCGAAGTTCAGGGTGACGACCTCCGCATTGCCCGGCATCGGATGGGCGGTGAATACGTTGCCTTCGAGGTAGATATCGAGCGAGTCCGGAGGCAATTCGCCGGGAGCGAGCGTCGAATAGAGGGCCGCACCGCTGTCGGATGCGGAATTGCCGCTGAACCAGGTCTGGCGCAGATCGACCTCCGTGCCGTTGCCGCGAACGAAGATTCCGCCACCGCGGACCGCCGAGTTTCCGCCTACGTCGCTACAGCGGATCGGTGCATGGCACTCGTCGGCGGCCAGCGTCCGGTCGAACTCCAGCCGGGCCATGCTGCCGACCCACGCGCCGCCACCATCGCCGTCGCCGTCCCCGTCGTCGTCGGCGCGATTGGCCCGAAGCACGGCGTCGGTCATCCGAACCAGGGTGCCGGCACCGGTCACGAACAGCCCGCCGCCGTTTTCGGTCGCCGCATTGCCGTCCACCGTGGTTCGCCGCCCGGCATCGCCGAAGCCGAAGAATCCCTGCGCACCGCCGACCACGTTGACCCGGCCGCCGTTGCTGGCAGCGATGCCGCCGCCGGTGCCGGCCGAGTTCACGTAGATGCCGTCGGGGAAGCTCGCGTAGACGTCGGCGATGCACCCGGAGCGGACGCTCAGGCCGCCGCCGGACAGCGAGGTCGAATTCCCCGAGACCGACACGTCCGTATCGATCACCAGGCGGGCCTGCGCGCCGCTGCACGAAATCCCGCCGCCGAACACGGTCGCCGCGTTGTCGGTCACATCAGAATCGCCGAGCAGCCACAGCAGGGTCTGCGTGCCGTCGCTCGTGTCGCTGAGGGCGATCCCGCCGCCGGAGCTCGCCGAATTCTGCGTCGTTCGCACATCGGTCGCGATCACGAAGTTGTTGTTGCGGATCTCCATGCCGCCGCCGGCGCTGCCGTCGCCGCCGCGCAGTTCAATAGTCTCGAGGAACACGTTCTCCAGGCCGGCCACCGCGTCGATCAGCAGCACCGGTCCCGCCGAGGCGGCGCCCCGGTCCAGCACGGTGCGCGCCCCGGTCGGCGTCGCCGATCCGCAGTTGACGAATCCGCCGACCAGGCGAACGGTCTGGTCGGCGAGGTCGTTGATGAAGAACCGTCGATTCGCGTACTGGCCCGTATTGGCCAGCCGGATCTCGGTTTCCGCCGGGCCGTTGGCGTCGCTGTCGGCCGCGTCGATCGCCTGCTGCAGACCGTTGCTGACCGTCGACGCGGTGAAATCGCAGGACGGGTCGTTGCCGACGCGAAGAATCGGTACACCGCGCGCTTCGCCGCCTTCGCCGACGGACAGACGGCCGTCCGGTCCCATCAGCCGCTCGATCCGCTCGTCGGCGGGCAGCACGTCGGCCGCGAATGCGGCCAGGATCAACAGGAATCGAAGCATTGCGGGGCTCCACGATGACCGGGGTTCACCCAGCAATCGGAAACCGCGCGCGTATCCCGCCACCGGGACCGGCTCAGGCGTACAGCGCCTCGAAGTCGCCCTCGCCGACCTGCGCCAGGCCCAGCGCGTCGAACTGCCGCCACATCGCCCGCCAGCGCTCCCGGTCGCGCACCAGCGGCGAAATCAGTCGCGGACAGGTATCGGCGAGGATCGCATCGGTCAACGGGTCGGGCGCGTCGCCGACGTGGCGGTACCAGATCTCGCGCGCGATCAACGGGTGCTCGCTGCACAGCGCCGCGCCGCGCGAGACGATCTCGGACACGATCTCGATCACGCCGCCGTGCTCGGCCAGGAAGTCCGCGCCGGTGAACAGTTCCAGCGCCGAGAAATTCTCCAGGCCGACCTCGCCGGTCGAGATGAATCGCGCATCCACCTGGTGGTGGGTCGCCTCGACGCCTTCGAAGTTGGCAAAGCACAGCCACGCACCGTCGAAGCCGGCGCGCAGGTTGTCCAGGTGCTGGAAACCCGCCTCGACGATCCGGACCTGGTCGCGTTCGATGGCCGGGCGATGGGCGTCGAAATGGCGATGGAGGATCTCGACGGCGATCGCGTCGGTGACGCCGCCGGCCACCGGCGAGGCCAGGCGGATCGTCTCGCCGGCGGCCAGCTTGTCCAGCGCCGACTCGAGGATCAGGATCCCGCCGTCGGTCTCGAAGAAGCAGCCGAGCGCGCGAAGCCCGGGGCGATGCATATCGATCATGTGCAGCGGCTCGTTGCAGGCCAGCGCGATCTCACCGGAGGCCACCGCGGCCAGGCCATCGTAGTGATCGTCCGGCGCAACCAGATCGACGTCCAGCCCGGCCTCGGCGAACCAGCCCTGGTCGACGCCGGCAATCAGCGGCAGGTGGTCGGGGTTCAGGAACCATTCCAGGGCGAGCTGGAGCTTCATGGCTCGACGCTCCCTACGGAAAGCAATTCGTAGACCACTCCGACCTCTGCCGAGAACTCGACGGCCCGGACGGCGAAGGGAAGCACGGGATCGAAGTTGGATCCGGTGACTTCGACCTGGCCGAGGTCCGCCGGGTCTCCGGCACGACGGGGCGCGCCGACCGAATCGGCCCATCGGACCGGATCGGCACGGTCATGCCGCGAGCGATGAACGACACCCCAGATCGCGCCCAGCCGGGCGCCCTGGGAATGCGCCAGCTGCTCGGCGGTCGTCCGCGCCTTTTCCAGCGCGCGGCGACGGGCCTCGGCGCGCGCGCTCGCCGGATCATCGACGCCGAACTCGGGCGACATCACCTGGAGATCGTCGATCAGACTCAATTCATGGAAGAGTTCATCCACTCGATCCAGTCCGTCGACTCGGAGATGGGCCTCGAAAGCCTCCTTGAACCCCAGTCGCTCGTATCGATCAAGCGACCGGTTCCACTTCTGAACGAAGTCGGACTCGGCGACATCCAGCTCGACCGGCGCCACGTCGCCCTCGAAGTCCTCGAGCAACGAGCGAATCCGACGCTGGAGATCGAGAATGGATGCCCGCGCATCGGCCGACGTTGCTGCAGCAACGGACCCGGAGATCAGGATCATCGCGAAATCGGGCGGAACGGCGACCACCGCGTCGGCACTGGTCGATACGTAGGGACCTTGCGGCAAACCGTCGGCCTGGAGCGCGCTTGCGGCGAACAGCGCAGAGAGGATCAGGGCCGCAGTCGGAACGCGAAGCATGGAACGTCCATCGGAAGGGTTCGATACAAGGGTATCGCGCGGTGCCCGAAGCGCAACCGGAATCAGTCGTCCTCGAAGCGCCCCAGCCGCTGGCGCCGGCGATCGACCTTGAGCTCGAACACGTCCGGCCGCGAGTAGTGGCCGGCCGGGTCGAAGCTCTGGCGGGCCCGTCGCACGGCCGCGGGGTCGATCTCGGCGACGAACACGCCGGATCGATCCAGCACCGGTTCCAGCACCCATTCGCCATCGGGCCCGGCGATGCACGAGCCACCGCGTGCCCACGGCATGTCGCCCGCGGCGCGCTTCAGCGCGTCGGCCCGCGGCAGGCCGGCCAGGCGTTCGTCGTCGAGGTCGCCAGCGCCCATCAGGCCGGACACGGACAGCACGAAGCTGCGGCCCTCGCGCGCCATGTGCCGGGTGATGTCGGCGGTGTTGTGCGGGTTGCCGGGCCAGATCGCGACGTGCAGGTCCTCGCCCTGCGCCTGCAGGCTGGCGCGGGCCAGCGGCATCCAGTTCTCCCAGCAGTTCAGGGCGCCCACGGTGAACGCATTCAGCGGCCAGGTCCGCAGGCCGTGGCCGTCCCCGGTGGCCCAGACCAGGCGCTCCTCGTAGGTCGGCATCAGCTTGCGATGGGTGGCCCGGATCGAACCGTCGGGACCGATCGACACGGCGGTGGCGTAGACGCTTTCGCCGCGCTCGGCCGGCCGCTCGAGCACCCCGAGCACGACCGCGATGGCGCCGCGCCGGGCCGCCTCGACCACGCCGTCGAGGTGGCCGGCGTCGAGGTCCACGGCCTGGTCGACGTAGTGGGCCCAGAGCTCGGCCTGAACCGCCGATTCGAAGCGTGCGCCGTCCGTGCGCTCGACCCAGAACGGGTAGCCGGGAACCAGGCATTCGCCGAACGCGACCAGGCGCGCGCCCTTCGCGGCCGCCTCGTCGACGGCGGCGATGACACGCTCGAGCGTGGCGGCGCGATCCAGCCACGCCGGCGCGATCTGCGCCGCGGCGATCCGCATCCGTCCGCCGTCGGGCCGGGATCCGGTCATGGCGCGTCGCCCGGCAGGTCGAGCGCCTCGTCGAGGTGGCGGACCATGACCAGCGCGTCCTCCCGTCCCTCGTCGGCCGGGTAGTAGCCCGGCCGCTTGCCGATCACGCGGAAGCCGTTGCGGCGATACAGCTCGATTGCACGTCGATTGCTCGGCCGCACCTCGAGGAACAGCCGGTGCGCCTTGAGCAGGCGCGCCTCGACCAGGCAGCCATCCAGCAGCCGGCGCGCCAGTCCCGTGCCGCGCAGCGACGGCGCGACGCAGAGATTGAGCAGGTGCGCCTCGCCGGCCGCGGCCGACAGGATCATGTAGCCGCCGATGCCGCGATCGACCTCGGCAACGCGGCAGCAGTAGCCGACCCGCATGCAGTCGGAGAACACGCCCTCGGTCCAGGGATAGGGATAGGACGCCTGCTCGATCGCGTGGACATGGCGCACGTCGTCGCGGCGCATCGGCCGGATGGCGATCTCGGGACGAAGGACCGCGGCCATCGTGAGACCGCCGTCAGCCGGCGGCCAGCAGCGGCCGCAGCGCCTGCCACAGGGCCTTGCGGGCGGGCGCGGACTCACGGAGTTCGCTCAGCCGGGGCAGGGTCAGCACCGCCGGGTGGTCGATCGACCGGTTGTTCGGCCGGTCGTTCGGCCGGTCGTTTGATCGGCCGCCGAAATCGAGCACCCACTCGATCCCGCGCTCGCTCCAGTCCTCGGCCGCGACCCCGGACTCGGCGCTGTCGGACCAGCGCCCGAACCGCACCTGATCGACGCCGAGCAGGCCGCGCAGATCGTCGAGCAGGCGCTGGTCCTCGGCCGCTCCCGCGTCATCGATGACCAGCAGCCAGCGTCCGCGGCCCGAGGCCAGACGGACCCTCGGGCCCTGGCCGGCGTTCGCCGGTCGCAGTGCGTCGGTCGGGGTTCCGGCCGATGGCGCCTCGGATGAATCCTGCCGGGAAGGCGTGGAGGCGGCCGCGCTAGCGACCTCCGATGGGCCGTCCGACCGGAGGTCGCGCCGCACCCAGACGTCGATCTCCATCGCCGTCAAGCGCCGGTGCGTCGACGGCCCGACGGTCATCGTCCGTCGCGGCGCCGACGGCGCCGCTGCTGGTAGCGGCCGTGGATGGTCAGGACCAGGCCGGAGGTCACGTAAAGCACGCCGATCGTGAACAGCACGGCGGGAACGTCGATGGCCAGCAGCACGAGTACGACCAGCAGCAGGAAAATCCAGGCGATCGGCACCCGTCGCTCGCGCGGGCTGCCGCCCTTGAAGCTCGCGTAGCGCACGCGCGACACCATCAGCGCACCGAGCACCACGGTCAGCACCAGCATCGGCCAGGCCACGCTTTCGGCGTCGATGCCGCGGCTTTCGAAGAACCAGACCGTCGACACCAGCGTTCCGGCGGCGGCCGGGCTGGCCAGGCCCTGGAAGTAGCGCTTGTCGGCGACCCCGGCCTGGGTATTGAACCGGGCCAGTCGCAGCGCGCCGCAGGCGGTGTAGAAGAACGCGACCAGCCAGCCGATCTTCTGGCCCAGCGGTCCGGCGACTTCCAGCGTGGCCAGCGACCAGCTCCAGACCAGCAGCGCGGGCGCCAGGCCGAACGAGACCAGGTCCGAGAGGCTGTCGTACTGGGTGCCGAATTCCGACTGGGTCCCGGTCAGGCGCGCGACCCGGCCGTCGAGTCCGTCGAGGACGCCGGCGATGACCACCGCGATGCAGGCCGCGACCGTGTCGCCGCGGACGCCGGCCACGATCGCGTAGAACCCCGCCATCAGCGCAGCGGTGGTCAGCGCGTTCGGCAGCAGGTACGCGCCACGCGCCAGCGGGCCGTTCGATTCGGGGTTCGGTGCGTTCACGCGTCTCCTGGTCTCCGTTCCCTGGTCTCAGTTCGGTCGAGCGGATCCGGGCGTTCGGTCGGGCCTCGGCCCGCGGATCCTTGCGGGCAGCAGCCCGCCGTTCATTTGCGCGTCTATCCTAAACGCAATCGACGACGATGCCGCCGCGATGTGAACGGCAGAGCGACGCGCGTGGACATCGTGCCCTTGCATCCTGCGGCCGTCTGCCGCTACTCTCGACATTCCTTCGATGACTACAGCGGGCGGTACTCGATGAACATCCTGAAGATCGCAGGGCTGGCCCTGGTGCTGGCGGCTTCGACGTCTGGATGGGGGCAGACCTTCTACAAGTGGACCGATGACGAGGGCACCACCCACTTCACGGCAAGCCCTCCGGCCGACCGTGATTACGAGACGGTCAACACGTCGATCAGCGTGGTCAGCCGGGTTGCCGGTTCGACCGCCACCGAGCCCCCGGCGGAGGACGAGGACGAAGCCTCCGACGAGGCCCAGATGCCGCGCCAGGGCCAACCGGACCCGGAGCAGGTAACGGCCCGGTGCGTGCAGGCGCGCGAGAACATGTTCTGGCTGCAGAACCGCCGCCGGATCGAGGTCGAGCGCGCCGACGGCACGATCGAATACGTCGAGGGCGAAGACCGCGAAGCGATGATCGCCGAGACCCAGGCGTTCATCGACGAGTGGTGCGACGACCAGGACGGCTGAGCGCCTCCCACGCCACCCTGCGGGTCCGGCCGTCCCGGCCGGCCCCACCCCGACGAACTGGTAGACTTGCGGGCTTGTTTCCGCAACCCGGTTTCGCCCGATGAAGACCACCGCCTACCACCTCGCCACGCTGCGCGAGGTTCCCGCCGATGCCGAAGTGGTCAGCCACCGGCTGATGCTGCGCTGCGGCATGATCCGCAAGCTCACGTCGGGCATCTACATCTGGACGCCGCTCGGCCTGCGCGTGCTGCGACGGGTCGAGCGCGTGGTGCGCGAGGAGATGGACGCATCGGGCTGCCTGGAACTGCTGATGCCCTCGGTGCAGCCTTCCGAACTCTGGAAGGAGAGCGATCGCTGGGACAATTTCGGCCCGCTGTTGCTGAAGATGACCGACCGCGCCGGGCGCGAGTACGCCTTCGGACCGACCCACGAGGAAGTCATCACCGAGTTCGCGCGGGCGGAACTGCGTTCCTACAAGCAACTGCCGATCTGCTTCTACCAGATCCAGACCAAGTTCCGCGACGAGATCCGGCCGCGCTTCGGCGTGATGCGGGCGCGCGAGTTCCTGATGAAGGACGGCTACTCGTTCCACATGGACGAGGCCGGTCTGGACGCGTTCTACCAGGTCATGTACGCCACCTATTCCCGGATCTTCGAGCGCCTCGGCCTGCGCTTCAAGGCGGTCAACGCCGACTCGGGCAACATCGGCGGTGCGACCAGCCACGAGTTCCACGTGCTGGCCGAGTCCGGCGAGGACCTGATCGCGCACGTCGAGGGCGGTGACTACGCGGCCAACGTCGAGCTCGCCGAAGCGGTCTGCCAGGACGAGCGCGGCGCGCCGACCGAGGACCTTCGCGTCGTCGACACGCCGAACGCGCGGACCATCGACGACCTGGTGGCGCAGTTCGACGTGCCGATCGAGAAGACGATCAAGACCCTGATCGTCGAGGCCGCCGAGGACCAGGACCACGAGCTGGTCGCCCTGCTGGTGCGCGGCGATCACGAACTCAACCCGGTCAAGGCGGAGAAGCTGGCCCAGGTCGCCAGTCCGCTGGTGATGGCCGGCGAGGACCGGATCCGCGCCGCGATCGGCGCCGGCCCGGGCAGCCTGGGCCCGGTCAAGCTGCCGATCCCGGTCGTGGCCGACCGCGCGGTCGCCGCGATGAGCGATTTCTCGGCCGGGGCCAACGAAGACGGCAAGCATCATTTCGGCATCAACTGGGAGCGCGACGTGGCGCTGCCCGAAGTGGCCGATCTGCGCTCGGTCCGGGACGGCGATCCGGCACCGGACGGGTCCGGCACGCTGACCCTGATCCGCGGCATCGAGGTCGGCCACATCTTCCAGCTCGGCACCAAGTATTCCGAGGCGATGAACGCCGTGGTCATGGACGAGAACGGCCGCGGCCAGCACCCCTGGATGGGCTGCTACGGGATCGGCGTATCGCGCATCGTCGCTGCGGCCATCGAGCAGAACCACGACGACCGCGGCATCATCTGGCCCGAGCCCGTGGCGCCGTTTTCGATCGCCCTGCTGCCGCTGAACCACCAGAAGTCGACGCGGGTGAAGGAATTCGCCGACGCGCTGTACGACAAGCTCACGGCGGCCGGCGTCGACGTCCTGATGGACGACCGCCCGCTGCGCCCGGGCGTGATGTTCGGCGACGTCGAACTCCTCGGCATCCCCCACGCCCTGGTGATCGGCGACAAGGGCCTGGACAACGGCATCGTCGAATACCGCAAGCGCGGCGGCGAAGGCGGAGAGGTCAAGCTGGACGAGGTCGAGGCCTTCGCGCTTGGACTAGGGGAAAGGGACTAAGGGGAAAGGGGGCAGTGCCTAGTCCCTAGTCCCTAGTCCCCTGCTTCACTCCGCATCCAGACGTCGCGCTGCGGGAAGGGGATCTCGATGCCGGCGCTGTTGAGTTCCTTGTAGATCTTCATGTACAGCTGGTGGCTGACCAGGCCGCGCAGCGCCGGCTGCTTGACCCAGCACAGCAGCTCGAAGTCCAGTGAGGAATCGCCGAAGCCGCGCATGCGAACGCGGGGCTTCGGGTCCTGGACGACCGTGTCGTGCTCGAAGGCGATCGTTTCCAGCAGTACGACCACCGCGTCGACGTCCGAGCCGTAGGCCACACCGATCTTGAGCCGGATTCGGAAGCGTTCCCAGCGTCCGCCCGATTCGTTGACGACCTTGGCGTTGGCCATCGCCGAATTGGGCATGATCACCTCGACGTCGTCGCGGGTGAGGATCCGGGTCGAGCGCATGCCGACCTTGGTCACCTCGCCCCGCTCGCCCGTGTCGAACACGATGTAGTCGCCGACCTTGTACGGCGTGTCGGCGATGATGAAGAAGCCGGCGAACAGGTTGGCGAGCGTTTCGCGCGCGGCGAAGCCGATCGCGATGCCGAGCACGCCGGCGGACGCCAGCCACGCGGTCGGATCGATGTTCCAGACCATCAGCAGCGCGTAGGCGGCGATGCCGATGACCAGCACGTTGGCCAGCAGGTCGAACAGCGGCAGCGTTCGCGCCTCGAACATCGGATAGCGGTTGCGCACGGCGGCCAGGACCTGCAGGCCGATGTGCGCGGCCCGCATGCCGCTGCGCATCAGTCGCAGGATCAGCACCGTGACCAGCAGCCGCGTGATGATCGTCTCGGCCCTCTCCGGCAGGCCGAGCACCTGGATCGCCGCGACCAGCGCGAGGTAGCCGATGACGAAGGCACCGACGTTGCCGACGATTTTCAGCATGCTCTCGGCCAGGTCGCCGGGCAGCGGACGGACGATGCGGCCGACCACATGCAGCAGGACCAGGCGGGCGACGATGCCCAGCCCGATGCCGACCAGCGCGATGGTCAGCGCCAGCGCCGCCGGGTAGGCCGAAAGAAACTCCCAGGTCGGCTGCAGAACGGCCGGCAGCCAGCCGGGCACGGCGCTGATCTCAGCGTTCACGTCGAGGCTCCGGCGCGGAAGCCTGCGCCTCCGGTCCGAGGTGCTCGGCGCCGCGGGCCCGGGCCAGCGCGACCTGGCGAGCCCGCTCCCGGAGGCTGTTCAGGCGGCCGTCGTCGAACGTCTCGCCGCAGGCCAGGCAGCGGCGGTCCTCGATCGGCGGCAGACCGGCGGGATCGAGGTCCTCGGCGGGTCGACGGCAGCCGATGCAGACGACTCGACCGGTCGGGCGAAGCCGGGCATCGACGCTGACCCGATCGTCGAACACGAAGCACTCGCCGCTCCAGCGCGACGCGTCGGGCGGCACATCGGACAGGTAGCCCAGGATTCCGCCGTGCAGCTGGTAGACCTCGGAGAAGCCCTCGCGCTCCATCCACAGACTGGCCTTCTCGCAGCGGATGCCGCCGGTGCAGAACATCGCGACGGGACGGTCGCGATCCAGCTCGCGCCGGGCCCAGTCCTTGAATTCGGCGAAGCTCTCGGTGCCCGGATCGATCGCACCTTCGAAACTGCCCAGGCGGACCTCGTAGTGGTTGCGCGTATCGACCAGCTGCACGTCGTCCCGCGCCAGCAGGGCGTTGAATTCGTCCGGCGCCAATGCCCGACCACGCGCGCCCTGCGCCGGGCTCGCATCGGGGTCGAAGGTGACGATCTCGGACCGGATCCGGACCTTGAGCCGGCGGAACGGCGGTCCATCGACGCGCTGCCGATTGAGAACGGGCTGCTCCACGCCGAGACGCCCGGCCATCCAGGCCAGCGCGTCGTCGAGCGCGACGGCGGATCCGCTCAGGCTGAAATTGATTCCCTCGGGCGCGAGCAGAACGGTCCCTCGCAGGCCGAGGCGATCCAGCGCCTTGATCAAGCGCGCACGCGCGAGCGGGAGCTGGTCGAGCGGGAGGAACCGATAGCCGGCAACCAGCTCGAGATCCGGGGCGGCGGAATCGATCATGCGGTCATTGTACCCAGCCGTACGCAGCCGATTCCGTCTGCGAAGGGCCCGGCGGGGCCGTGGCCGCCGCCTGGTTCCTTCGAAGTCCGGCGGCCGGGGCGTCCGTCGCCCCGGCGCACCGGACAGTTCGCTACTTGTAGGTCTGCAGTCGGCCGGCCTTGTAGTCGGCCCAGTAGGTCTTGAGTTCGCGCTTGACCACCGGCGCCAGCAGGTACACGCCGATCAGGTTCGGCAGCGACATCGCCAGGATCATGGCGTCGGCGAAGTCCATGACCGAGGCCAGGTTGATCGACGATCCGACCACGATCGCACCCAGCACGATGCCCTTGAAGATCAGTTCCTTCGATTGCCCTTCACCGAACAGGTAGGTGAAGGACTTCAGGCCGTAGTACGACCAGGAGATCGTGGTCGAGAAGGCGAACATCAGCACCGCCACCAGCAGCACGATCGGGAACCAGTCGAACGCCGATTCGAAGGCGCGCGAGGTCAGCGCGACACCCTCGATCGTGCTGCCGTCCACCATCGAGCCGGTGATGATGATGACCAGCGCGGTGATCGTGCAGACCACGACCGTGTCGATGAACGGTTCGTACAGGGCCACCAGCCCTTCCGTGACCGGCTTGTCCGTGCGCACCGCCGAGTGGGCGATCGCCGCCGAGCCGACACCCGCTTCGTTGGAGAACGCGGCGCGGCGGAAGCCGAGGATCAGTACGCCGATGAACCCGCCGTAGACGCCGGACGGATCGAAGGCGCCCTCGATGATCGCCCGGAATGCGGACGGCACCTGATCGACGTTCATGCCGATGATCAGCAGGCCGGAGGAAACGTACAGGATCGCCATCAGCGGCACGACCTTCTCGGTGACCCGGGCGATCGACTTGATGCCGCCGATGATCACCAGGCCGACCAGGGCCGCGATGACCAGACCGAACAGCCAGCCGAAGCCGTTCAGAGCGCTGGTGTCGCCGCCGGTGACGTTGACCAGCTGACTGAACGCCTGGTTGGTCTGGAACATGGCGCCGGCGCCCAGCGTGCCGCCGATGCAGAACACCGCGAAGACGATCGCAAGCGCCTTGCCAAGCACCTTGAGCGACGGATACTCCGCAGCGAGGCCCTTGCTGAGGTAGTACATCGGCCCGCCGGATACGGTGCCATCGTCGTACTCGTTGCGGTACTTCACGCCGAGCGTGCACTCGACGAACTTGGTGCTCATGCTCAACAGGCCGGCCAGCACCATCCAGAAGGTCGCGCCCGGCCCGCCGATCGAGACGGCCAGTGCGACACCCGCGATATTGCCGAGCCCGACCGTGCCGGACAGCGCGGTGGCCAGGGCCTGGAAATGGGTCACTTCGCCCGCCGCATCGGGCGGCGTGAAGTCGCCCCGGACCAGGCGGAAGGAGTGCTTCATCGCGCGCAGGTTGATGAAGCCGAAGTACAGGGTGAAGATCAGCGCCGCGACCACCAGCCAGGCGACGATGAACGGAACCCCCTGGTCGACGAAGGGAAGCGGAATCTCCCAGAAGATCGCCGCCGAGAGACCGTCGGACAACGGCGTGACGATGCGGTCGATGACGCTGTCGACGCCTTCCTGAGCGAACGCGGGCATCGAGGTCAGCATGGAAACCATCAGGGCGGCCAGCATCAGTCCGCAGCGGAAACGTGTCATGGGTCGAATCCTGTTCGAGGGTGGGTTGTGGGGCGGTCCTGGCACCACGTGAAGGTGATCCAGGCGATTGCCGCAGCAATCGTTGCAGAAGTCGTCGCGGAGACCGTCGCGGCTTTCGTTGCGGAACTCGTCTCGGACGTCGTCTCGGAAGTCGTCCCGCGAAACGGAGCGAATCAAGGAACGACCAGCACCGGGCAGGACGCGGTCTGCACCAGCGCTGCGGCGGTACCGCCGAAGAAGCGGGTCTTCATCGGCGTGTCGCCGGAGCGGCCGATGATGATCATGCCCACATCGTGCTCGTC
Source organism: Wenzhouxiangellaceae bacterium (assembly GCA_965227925.1). Lineage (GTDB taxonomy): Bacteria > Pseudomonadota > Gammaproteobacteria > Xanthomonadales > Wenzhouxiangellaceae. Next base: position 1,176,431 of record CBDDGP010000004.1, on the reverse strand, counting down.
GGCCAGCGCCGTCAACGTCTTCGCCGGATGGCCGTGTCGCGCCAGGCCGCGGGCCTGGATGCCGGCCCGGGACAGCGACTCGAGACGAGGTTCGAGAATCTTGTTCCGCGCGACCGACAGCTCCTCTTCGCGACGCCGGTGCCGCTCGGCGTTCTCCTGCGCGGTCGAAAACGTGAACGGCGACCAGGAGATGACGTAGCAGACCAGCAGTTCGGCGTCGGCTGCAGCGGCGTGCGCGCGGGCCGCGTCCAGCGCGCGATCGCCGCAGTCACTGCCGTCGATTCCTACCAGGAAACGGCTCATGAAGGTTCCTTCCGGTCATGGATGCAAGCCGACAAAGCTACCCAAGGCGTACCGCTTTTGCAAACGCGCCAAGTGCGGCTTGGCTCACATTCCTGCGTCTCGGTGTGCGGAAGATCCGCTAAACAATTGATTTTCACACGACTATCAGGGCATCATGCAATAAGAACGAATCACGATTCGGCAAAACTTCCGCGGGTCTGCGCGGTCCGAGACGGGTGATGGGCAGGAACTCGATCAGTTCGTGGGGGACGGGAGACGCTGTGAGCGGCTCCAGGACTTACTGCGCGCTGCTTGCCGCCCTGTCCGTCGCGTTGGTCGGCGCGCTGAGCGCAGGAACGGCCCTTGCCCAGGTGGATTTGGCCCAGGTGGATTTGGCCCAGGTGGATTTGGCCCAGGTGGATTTGGCCCAGGTGGATTTGGCCCAGGTGGATTTGGCCCAGGTGGATTTGGCCCAGGTGGATTTGGCCCAGCTGGACACCGAGGTCGAGCGGTCCGACATCGACGCCTCGGCGTCCAATCCCTCCCCGACGCGCTCCACCCTGCGGCTTCCCCTCGGGGCCGTGGTGGATCTGGGCGATGCTCGCTTCGACCCGGTCCGTCCGGCCGTCGACGGCCGCCCCCGGCTTGCCGCGAGGCTGGCCTTCGACACGCTCTCCGGGCCTGCACCGGGTCTCGGCGTCCGGGCCGGGGCCGAGCCGGCCTTCTCGTGGTCGCTCGACGCCTGGGAAATGAACACGGCCAGCCTCGCCCACGTCCAGTGCAGCCGAGCGACCCGTCGGCTGGAGTCGTTCCTGGTCGAGGATTGCCGCATCATCGATCGCCCCCTGCCCGACGACGCGGGCAGCCTGGTCCAGGTCCGCGGCCAGTGGCTTGCCGCACCCGGCCTGCAGATCGGCGCCGGCGCCTTCGCCGGTCGCGATGCGCCGGGCGGCGCCCTCCAGCCCGCCTCGATCACTTCGGCGATCGACCCGACCATCCCGGTGTCGGAGACGGTCGAAGGGGTCAACATGAACATCAGCTTCGGTCTGCAGACTCGCCGCGTCGGCGATCTGCTGCTGGATCTCCAGCTGGAGCGCTACCGCCGGTCCCAGCCTTCGTTCGCCACCGACCTCGGGCTGGTCCCGCTGGTCGACAGCCGTCTTCCTTCCGGGTTTGCCGACGAGGACGTCCAGACCGCAGGACGGCTCGGCATCGGATGGCAGCTCGATCGCTTCCGTGCCGACCTGACCGGCCAGTACCGCGAGTTGCCCTACTGGCTGGGTGAGCAGGCCCGCGGCCAGGGCTTCTCATCGTTCGACATCGAGCTGTCGTGGCGAGCGCCGGCCAATGCATCGTTCAGCGTCGGCGTGACCAACGTGCTCGATCAGCGGCCGGAAGACGTCGACGGCGCGGACGCCGCGCTGGACGCTTCGATCGACCGGATCTACGGTCGAATTCCCTACGTTCGCTACAAGCATGACCTGTAGAATGCTCGGTCACTGAACGGACCGAACCCCTGGACTCCCCGTGAAACGATTCGTAATGTTCGCCCTGGCGTCGTGGCTCCTGGCCGCAACCGCCCCCGTGTCCGCGCAGGACGATGTCAGCTTTTCTTCGCTGGAAGAGCGGATGACCGCCGCCGAGTTCCGCGCGGCAGGTCTGGACAAGCTCAGCGACGCCGAACTCGCGGCGCTGAACCAGTGGATCCGCGCCCGCTCGCTGGCCGAAGAAGAGGCGCTGGCGCTGATCGAACGACAGCGCGAAGAAGCCGCCGGTCCGGCGCCGATCGATCGCATGCCGATGGAACCGTTCGAGGCTCGCATCGTCGGCGAATTCTCGGGCTGGAGCGGGAAGACCGAGTTCGTGCTCGACAACGGCATGGTCTGGCAGCAGACCGGCAACGATCGCTACACCACCGCGCCGATGGAGAATCCGAGGGTTCTGCTGCGCCCTGCCCTGCTGGGCAACTGGACGCTGCAGGTCGACGGCTACAACAAGCGCACCAACGTCGAACGAATTCGCTGACCTACCCACCGACCGACCGCCGGCTGGCGCGCGCCCTGCGCGCCGGGGTTCAGTGACCCGCCGGCGACGAGTCGGCGACAGGCTGAAACGGCGTCAGTCGCCGGTCTCCGGACGACCGAAGAACTTCAACCAGACCAGCCACCCCCACGCGGCCAGGTAGGCCACCAGGCCGAGCCCCAGCAGCCCGCCCGCCGCCGTCGGCACGGGCAGCCCGAGTCCCTGCGGCGGCGCCAGCCACCACCACACCATGCCGGCGACCACGAGCGTCATCGCGAGATAGGTGAAGTTGCGCGCGCGGTAGGCCTGGGCGCGCCAGCGCCGGATCGCCAGTCGATCACGATCCTCCTGGCTGAGCTGACCGATCGGCGTGTGGCAGTTGGGACAGGCCGGCGCCTTGGACGACATGCGCGAGGAACAGGACGGACAGCGGATGATGGCCATGGCGATCGGGGAGCGTGAACCGGTCGACGATTATGCCTGACCGGCGTCGCCGTCCGGTCCGCGGCCGGACCGTCCTTCGACCATGTCCATGTCCGGATAGAAGGCCACGTCGACGTCGAGGCCGGTGCAGTCGCTTCGATTGCGGAAGGTGATCCGCCACCCGTAGAGGTCGCTCAGCCGCTTGACGATCGAAAGCCCCAGCCCGGAGCCCTTGCCGCCCGACTCCCGTCCGCGGAAGTGCCGATCGAACACGTGCGGCAGCTCCTCGTCCGGAATGCCCGGGCCCGTATCGAGGATCCGGACGTGGCCCGGCACGACGCGCAGCTCGACCCGCCCCTCGTGGGTGTAGCGCACCGCGTTGCCGAGCAGATTGCCGAGCACCACCGCCAGCACCGCTTCCGGCGCAATCACGCTGAGCCGGGCATCGTGGATGACCTCCAGCTCAAGTGCCCGGTCGGCGATCAGCGGCCGGTAGTTGTCCATCAACTGTTCCGCGACTTCGCCGACGTCCTGCTTGGTCGCCTCGCCGGCCGAGCCGCGTTCGGCCCGCACCAGGTGCAGTAGCGCGGTCGTGATGTCGGTCGACTGGCGTGCCGCACGGGCGATCCGGAGCAGGCGCTCACGGCTGCGCTCCGGCAGCTCGGGCTGGGCCAGCAGCAGTTCGGTCGCTCCGGCGATCACCGCCAGCGGCGTGCGCAGTTCGTGCGACACGTCGGCGTTGAAGGCCTTGTCGCGTTCGACCAGTTCATGCAACTTCAGCGCGTACTCGTCGACCACCGCGGCCAGCTGGCCGACTTCGTCGTCCGGGAAATGGCGCGCCAGGTCCAGCCGCCCCTCGTTCCCCTCCAGGGCCTTCAGACGACGCGCCAGGTTCGACACCGGGGCCATCACGCGACCGGCCGACCAGACGCCCAGCGCCAGCGATAGCAGCGAGAATAGAACGATCGCGACGATCAGTGCGATCACCAGCCGCCGGGCCAGCTCGCGATTCTCGGACACGTCGTAGGTCAGAAAGGCCCAGACATCCGGGTCCTTGCGCACCGCGGCCTTGTACATCGCGCCATTGTCCCGGACGTCGTGGACCCCGGTCGGCAGCTCGCGGAACGACTCGGGCACGATGTCGGCGCGTCCGGGCCGGGTGACGTAGCCCTGGATGCGCGAGTAGAACGGCTCGACCAGCGACGGGTCCTGCCGCAGTTCGGTCAGGTACTGGTCGAGTTCCTGCTCCAGGGTCCGGGCGATCAGCGCATCCTCGAGCTGGCTCTGGACGAGCAGCACGGCAACCGCGAACAGCACGCTGAGCAGCGTGCCGAACAGCACGAACGATCCGATGATCCGGGATCGGAGCCTATGTCGGTAGGTCATCCGGGTCGACGAGGCTGTAGCCGATGCCGTGGCGAGTACGGATCATCGGTTGGTCGAAGGGTTTGTCGATCGCCGCCCGCAGACCGTGGATGTGAACGCGGAGGCTGTCGCTGTCGGGCAGTTCCTCGCCCCAGACGTGGTGCTCGAGATCACGCCGGGTGACCACGGCGGGAGACGCCGACATCAGCTTTTCGAGCAGTTTGAGGCCGATCGGATTGAGATCGATCTGCTTGCCGGCGCGCGATACCGTGAGGGTCTGCAGGTCGAAGTGGAGATCGCCGACGTCGAGCTCGCGCGGTGCGATGCGCTGTCCGCGCCGGGCCAGAACCTCGAGCCGCGCCTCGACTTCGCGCAGTTCGAACGGCTTGACCAGGTAGTCGTCGGCCCCGGAATCGAATCCGGCGAGCTTGTCGTCGAGTTGATCGCGTGCGGTCAGCATCAGCACCGGCGTTTCCTTGCGACCTTCCTCCCGCATCCGTCGGCAGACCTCGAAGCCGTCCAGCCCGGGCAGCTGCAGGTCCAGCACCATGGCGTCGAACTCGTGCGCCAGGGCCAGACGAAGACCGGTGACCCCGTCGAAGGCGTAGTCCACTTCGTGATCGCGGTCGCTGAGATAGTCGCCGAGGTTGGCTGCGATATCGCGATTGTCCTCGATGATCAGAATGCGCATGGTCCAGCTCCTGTTCCCCCGATCATGCCGTCGGCCTCCTTCATCGGAATCGGCCGTCGCTATTGTCCGCTGCAATTGGCCGCTGTGAAGGGCCGTCCGTGATGACCGTCAAAGCCGGCCGTTGGATGCAGCCGTCGCATAAAAAAGCCCGGGCGCTCGGCCCGGGCTCAAGAATGCCCCGTTTCCGTAATCACTAGCAGTGCACTACAGTCACTCGACCGATGATCGTTCACGGTCTGGAAACAGCTTACGAAACGGGCGGTTAAGGGTCCGTTAACGCCAATCAGTTCAGTCGTGGTCGAGCAGATCCACATCCCGCAGGCCTTCGGACAGCGACTCCGCGTCTCCGCCTTCGCTGAGCTTGACCGCGAGACGCACCTCGTTGGCCGAATCCGCGTGGCGGACCGCTTCGTCGTAGGAAATCATGCCTTCCTGGTAGAGCTTCAGCAGGCTCTGGTCGAAGGTGACCATCCCGTGGTGGGTGGAATCCTTCATGATCTGCTTGAGTTCGTCGATCTTGCCCTTGCGAATCTTCTCCTGCACCAGCGGACTGTTGAGCAGGATTTCCAGCGCGACGTGGCGGCGCGAGCCGTCGAGCGACGGAATCAGCTGCTGCGCGACCACGGCCTTGAGGTTGAAGCTCAGGTCCAGCAGCACCTGCTGGTGCCGGTCCTCCGGAAAGAAGTGGAGAATGCGGTCCATCGCCTGGTTGGCGTTGTTGGCGTGCAGCGTGGTCAGGCACAGGTGGCCGGTCTCGGCGAAGGTGATCGCGTGTTCCATCGCCTCGCGCGTCCGGACCTCACCGATCAGGATCACGTCGGGCGCCTGGCGCAGCGTGTTGCGCAGGGCGATCTCGAAGGATTCCGTATCGATCCCCACCTCGCGCTGGGTGACGATGCACCGACGATGGCGGTGGACGTATTCGATCGGGTCCTCGATCGAGATGATATGGCCGGTGGAGTTCTCGTTGCGGTGGCCGATCATCGCCGCCAGCGTGGTCGACTTACCGGTGCCGGTGGCACCGACCATGACGATGATGCCGCGCTTGGTCATCGAGATATCGGCCAGGCCCGGCGGCAGGTCCAGCTCCTCGAAGCTGGGAATCCGGGTCTCGATCCGGCGGCAGACCACGCCGATGGAGTTGCGCTGGTAGAACGCGCTCATCCGGAACCGGGCGAACCCCTCGATCGAGATCGCGTACTGCAGCTCGCGCTCGCGCTTGAACTGTTCGACCTGTTCCTCGTTCATCGTGCCGAGAACGATGCTGGTCGCCGATTCCTTGCTCAGCGGCTCCCTGTTGACCGGCTTGATCTTGCCATTGACCTTGATGCACGGCGGCGCGCCGACGGTGATGAACAGATCCGAGCCCCGCTCCTCGTGAAGCATCTTCAACCAGCTGTCGATCACACTCATGGACTACTCCGTCAGTCGATGGGGAGCGGACCGGCGCGATCGAGCGCCCGGTCCGGCACGGTCAGGCTTGGGCATTCAGGCGAACGCCTGCTTGTCGACCGCCTTGCGGCGCGCTTCCGGCTTGGCCACCAGGCCGCGACGCACGAGTTCGCTCAGGCTCTGGTCGAGGGTGGTCATGCCGACGTTCTGGCCGGTCTGGATCGCCGAGTACATCTGCGCGACCTTGTCTTCGCGGATCAGGTTTCGGATGGCCGGGGTCGCGATCATGATCTCGTGGGCCGCGACGCGGCCGCCGCCGACCTTCTTCATCAGCGTCTGCGAGATGACGGCGCGCAGCGACTCGGACAGCATCGAACGGACCATTTCCTTTTCCTCGCCCGGGAACACGTCGATGATTCGGTCGATCGTCTTCGCGGCCGAGGAGGTATGCAGGGTGCCGAACACGAGGTGACCGGTTTCGGCCGCGGTCAGCGCCAGCCGGACCGTTTCCGTGTCACGGAGCTCGCCGACCAGGATGATGTCGGGATCCTCACGCAAAGCCGAGCGCAGCGCCTGGTTGAAGCCCTTGGTGTCCTTGTGCACTTCGCGCTGGTTGATCAGGCACTTCTTCGAGGAATGGACGAATTCGATCGGGTCCTCGATGGTCAGGATGTGACCCGCCACGTTCTTGTTCAGGTGATCGACCATCGCGGCCAGTGTGGTCGACTTGCCCGAACCGGTCGGCCCGGTCACCAGGACCAGCCCGCGCGGAACATCGATGATGTCGCGGAACACCGGCGGTGCCTGCATGTCTTCCAGGGTCCAGATCTCGTTGGGGATGACGCGGAACGCCGCGCCGGTGCCGCGATCCTGGTGATAGGCGTTGACGCGGAAGCGCGCCAGGCCCGGCACCTTGTAGGAGAAGTCGACCTCCAGTTCGGCTTCGAAATCGCGCCGCTGGTGGTCGTTCATGACCGAGTAGATCAGGTCGGCCATTTCCTTGGTTTCGATCGCCGGAACGTTGATCCGGTGAATGTCGCCGTCGACGCGGATCATCGGCGGCAGGCCCGCCGACAGATGAAGGTCGGAGGCGTTGTTCTTGACGGTAAACGCAAGCAGTTCGGTAATATCCATGACGGTCCCCGGTTCGGCCGCCGGCGCCGCAGCACGCTCGCACTCAGCCCGGCCAGATGCACTCGGTTCCGATCATACCCTCAAGCAGCGTCGACGAACAAATGCCCGAATCCACTGCTCCGAACGACCGACTGAAGCAGGTCCAGGCCCGCATCGACGCGGCCTGCCGTGCCTGCGATCGGCCAGCCGGATCGGTGCGACTGCTGGCGGTCAGCAAGACGCGCGCGAGCGACGAGGTCCGGGCCATGCAGGCGCTCGGCGTCGACGCGTTCGGCGAGAACTACGTCGACGAGGCGGTCGAGAAGCAGGACGCGCTCGACTCGCCGCAGCCGGAATGGCATTTCATCGGGCCGGTACAGTCGAACAAGACCCGCACGTTGGCCGAGCGCTTCGACTGGGTGCAGAGCGTCGACCGGGTCAAGATCGCCCGCCGCCTGGCCGACCAGCGGCCTGCAGATCGCCCGCCGCTGAACGTGCTGATCCAGGTCAACATCGACGAGGAGGCGCAGAAGTCGGGCTGCGCGCCCGGGCACGTGGTCGACCTCGCCGCCGATGTGCTCGGTCGCCCTTCACTCGTTCTGCGCGGTCTGATGGCGATCCCCGCGGCGACCGAGTCGCCCGACGACGCACGCGCGGCCTTCGCCCGCCTGCGCGGTCTTCTGGACCGGCTACGGCGCGAATTCCCCGAGCGCCGTGACGACCTCGATACGCTGTCGATGGGCATGTCGGCCGATCTCGAGGCGGCGATCGAGGAAGGCGCCACCGTGGTCCGCGTCGGCACGGCGCTGTTCGGGCCGCGGCGAGGGTGACCGGCCTTCATGCTCCGCCATCGTGCTTTAGAATCCCCGCCATGAAACAGACAATCACATTCATCGGCGCCGGCAACATGGCCCAGGCGCTGATCGGTGGCCTGCTGGCCGACGGACACCCCGCCGAACGGCTGCGCGCCGCCGATCCCGACCCGACCACCCGCGAACGCGTTCGTGAACTGGGTGCGATCCACGCCACCGACGACAACCTCGAGGCGGTCGACGGCGCCGACGTCGTCGTGCTGGCGGTCAAGCCGCAGGTCATCGACCGGGTTCTCGAATCGATCGCCGACGTGCTGAGTCCGTCGGCCGTCGTGGCCAGCGTGGCCGCCGGGATACCGATCGAACGGATGCAGCGCGGCCTCGGCGGCCCTCGCCCGGTGGTCCGCGTGATGCCGAATACGCCGGCGCTGCTCGGCCAGGGCGCGACGGGGCTGTACGCCGCACCGGCCTGCAGCGACGATCAGCGCGCGGCCGTGCGCTCGTTGTTCGGTGCGGTCGGTGCGGTCGTCGAGGTCGACGACGAAGCCTTGATGGACGTCGTCACCGCGATCTCCGGGTCCGGCCCGGCCTACTTCTTCGCGCTGGCCGAGGCGCTGGCGCGCGCCGGGATCGAAGCCGGCCTGCCGCCGGACGCCGCCCGCACGCTGGCCGACCGCACCGCCGCAGGCGCCGGCGCGATGCTGGCCGGCGGCGACGTCGATGCCGGCACCCTGCGCGAGCGCGTGACGTCGCCGGGCGGAACCACGGCGGCCGCGCTGGACCAGTACCGCGCCGATGGGCTGGAATCGATCGTCGCCCGCGCCGTCGACGCGGCGATCCGGCGAGGTCGCGAGCTGGGGAGCGACGACTGATGGACGGATCCGTCGGCAACGCGTTCGCGTTCCTGGTCGAAACGCTGTTCAGTCTGTACCTCGCCGCGCTGATGCTGCGGGTGCTGGTCGAGGCGGTCGGAGCCGACTACTACAACCCCATCTGCCAGGTGCTGCTGACGATCACCGAGCCGCTGGTCGCGCCGCTGGCACGAATCGTCCCGCGCTTCGGCCGGTTCAACACGGCGGCAGTGATCTGGCTGTTCGTGCTCCAGTTCGTCGCGCTGGCCGCCGTACTGGCGATCGGCGGCTACGCCCTGCCGATTGCCGACATGCTGCTGGCCACGCTGCTGCGCCTGATCCGGATGCTGCTGATGATGTACCTGGTGCTGATCATCGCCGAGGTGATCCTGTCCTGGGTCGGCGGCGGCATGCGCCATCCGATCATCCCATTGATCTACCAACTCACGCGCCCGGTCCTCGAGCCGATCCGTCGCGTGCTTCCGTCGCTGGGCGGCATCGACCTGTCGCCGCTGGTCGCGCTGATCGGCATCCAGTTCCTGATGATCCTGATCGGCATCCGCTGACGTCGAGAGGTTCAGGGAGTCCGGGGGCTCGCTTGCTTCGGTCGGGCGACGGGGAGTAGCATCAAGGCGTGCCGGTCGTTTCCGCCGCCGACGGAGGTCGGGCCTGCGGCGCGATCGATCCCCGGGTCGTTACCCGGTCCGCCATTCGTTACCGCAGGAGACCGCCATGCGCCCCACGTCCTCGACCCGACCGAAGTGTCCGGCCCCTGATCGGTCACCACATGGATCACCATATCGCTCACCACATCGCTCACTGCGTCGACTGCTGTTCGCGGCGCTGCTGGCCGCCCTGGCCGCTCCCGCCGTCGCTCAGCAGGCCGAAACCTTCGGACCGTACCGGGTGCACTACAACGCACTGAACACCAACCTGCTGACGCCGGATGTGGCTCGGTCCTACGGCATCCAGAGGGCCGGCACCCGGGCGATGCTGAACGTGACCGTGCTGGATGCCGACGCCGTCGAAGCGATTCCCGCGCGGATCACCGCAACCGCGACCAACCTGACCGGCCAGCGCCGCGACATCGAACTGCGCGAGATCCGCGAACAGGACGCGATCTACTACATCGGCACCTTCCGGGTGCACAACGAGGAAACCCTGAATTTCGCGGTCCAGGTCAGCCCCGAAGGCCACCAGGGCGACCCCTTCGCGTTCGACTTCCGCCAGCAGTTCTTCGTCGACTGAATCGACGCCGGCTCAGGTCGGCCCGGCCTGATGCTTGCGCCGGATGAATTCGCGGTGCGGCACCCCCAGCAGGTCGGCCAGGCGCCGCACCAGGTGCTCCTCGTGCCGCCCCACCTCGCCGTCGGCCCAGGCCACCCGCCACAGCCAACCGACCAGGTCGGCGCGCTCGTCGACCGACAGACCGGTGCGCAATCGGTGGGTGTAGTCGTGCAGGGAAACCGCGTCGTCGCGCAGGCGTTCGGCCTCGCCCAGCAGCGCCTCCAGCTCGCCGTCCGGCAGCTCGAAGCGGTCGCGGATCGCGCGTTCGATCACCGCCCGCTCGGCGTCGTCCCCACCGGCGTCGGTGACCGAGATCTCGAGCAGCAGGACCGCAGCGGCTCGTGGGAGCGCGTGTGGGTCATCGGAACGCCGGTCGTCGGCGTCGCGGTCGTGCAGGAGGTCGCGCAGGTTTCGCAGGAAATCGGGCATGGAGAGATCCGTGGCGGCGATTGGGCGTGAAGTGCGGTCGATCGGGGTGACGGTGAACGAGCTGTCGGTGAACGAGTTGCCGGTGAACGAGCTGTCGGTGAACAAGCTGCCGGACGAACACCGACTTCCCGACAAGGCTACCATTCAGCCATGACGCCGGAACGACGACAACGCATCGAAGCGACCGCCTGCCGCCGCCAGGCGGACCTGACCGTGTTCATGGAGCGGGTCCACAAGCCGCACAACCTCGCCGCCGTGCTGAGGACCTGCGATGCGGTCGGCATCCAGCAGGCCCACGCGGTGCCGGGCAGCCACGGGTTGCCGGCCTTGAACAACACCAGCCAGGGCGCGCAGCGCTGGATCGACCTCCACCGCCACCCCGACACGCCCAGCGCGATGAAGGCGCTGAAGGACGCGGGCTTCGCCTGCCATGCGGCCCATTTCTCCGACCGGGCGGTCGATTTCCGCGCGTTGGACTACACCCGCCCGACCGCACTGGTGCTGGGCACGGAGAAGTTCGGCGTCAGCGACGAGGCACTGGCCCTGTGCGACGGTGAAGTCATCATCCCGATGATCGGCATGACCCAGTCCCTGAACGTGTCGGTCGCCGCCGCCGTGATCCTGTACGAGGCCCAGCGCCAGCGCGAGGCCGCCGGTATGTACGCCGCCCGCGACCCATCGGACTCCCCTCAGAAGGACCTGATCGAACGCTGGATCGCCCGCGACCTGGCGAGGCGGAAACGCAGGGACTAGGGGAAAGGGACTAGGGGAAAGGGACTAGGGAAAAGGGCTCGCCGAGCGCCGACCCCTGACTCAACTAGCCCCTAGTCCCTGGCCGCTAGTCCCTAGTCCCTAGTCCCTTTCCCCTTGAAGCAGACCGGTCTTCGAGCCTCTTCGCTACGGATAGAGCATCGACTCGCGCCATTCGCCGTCGGCGGCGGTGAAGCAGATTCGCTCGTGCAGCCGGTACTCGCGGCCGTACCAGAACTCGACGCGGTGCGGATCGACGCGGAAGCCGGACCAGTGCGGGGGACGAGGAATGTCGCGGCCGTCGTACTCGGCCTCGAGCGCACGCACGCGATCGAGCAGCTGCTGACGGGTGTCGAGCTCGGTCGATTGCAGCGAGGCCCAGGCGCCGATCCGGCTGCCGCGCGGGCGTGACTGGAAGTAGGCATCGGCCTCGGCGTCGTCGACCGGCCGCGCGACGCCGTCGACCAGCACCTGTTCCTCGTGCTCGCGCCACCAGAACACCAGGCTGACGTGCGGATTGACCGCCAGCTGCCGGCCCTTGCGGCTGCCGAGATTGGTGTAGAACACGAAGCCGTCGGCGTCGACCCCCTTGAGCAGCACCGTCCGCGCGGTCGGCCGCCCCTGGTCATCGGCCGTGGACAGGGTCATGGCGTTGGGCTCGGGCAGCTGCTCCTCGCGCGCCCGGTCGAAGCCGTCGGCGAAGCGTTGCAGGATGTCGTCGCGGAGGATCATGCCAGCAGGGCCTCGTAGCCGTGTTCGAAGTCCGGGTACTGTAGCCGAAGGCCCGTCGCTCGCAGGCGAGCCGACGATACGCGCTTGCCCCGCCCGGCCTTGCCTTGTCCGTTGTGTCCGGTCGCGTCGACCGCCTTCGGCCCGGGCACGCCGAGCCGCCTGGCGAGCCACTCGAGGACCTCGAACTTCGGCGCCGGCCGCTCATCGGAGGCCAGCCAGACCCGCCGATCCGCGTCCAGCGTCAGCAAATGAGCGAGCGCGGCGGCCGCATCGTCGGCGTGAATCCGGTTGGTCCACTGCGGCGGCGTTCTCCGGCAGTCGACGTCGCCGGCCCGCAGCTTGCGAATCAGTGCATCTCGACCCGGCCCGTAGAGTCCGGAGAAGCGAACCACGGCGCCGCCGGCCTCCAGGGCGATCCGCTCGCCGTCGAGCAGCACGCGTCCGTTGAATCGCTTCGGATCGGTGATCGAGTCCTCGTCCACCCACTCCCCCCGGTCCTGGCCGTAGACCGCCGTGCTGGACACGAACAGCAGGCGCGGCGTGCGCACCCGGTCCAGCAGATGGGCAAGGCCGGTGCAGTAGGTGGCCCGGTAGGCGTCCTCGTCGAACGCACCGGGCGTGGCGGTGTAGACGACCGCATCCCAGTCGCGCGGCAGGGCGCGCAGCGACGAAGGATCGAGCAGGTCGGCCGCGACCCGGTCCATGCCGTTCGGCAGGCGTTCGACGGTGCGGCGCAGGCCGGTGACCGACCAGTGCGCACCCGAGCGGGAATGCAGGCGGGCGCCGAGGTCGCCGCAGCCGGCGATCAGCAGCCGGCGAGTCACGTCATGCCGCTTCGGGCGCGGCGCCGTCCGGCGATTCGCCACCACCGCCGCCACCGCCGTCATCGCCGCCGTCCTTGCGCTTCGGCGGCGGCAGGGTCCGCAGCCAGATCAGCCAGACGACCAGCGCGTCGAGAATGATCAGGGCCTGCCAGAGGTAGAGATGGAACCAGTTGAACCAGGTCATGTTCCACTGGCCGAGGTAGAACAGGCTGATGATGCGGACCAGGTTCAGCGCCTGGATCGCGACGAAGCCGATCGCGAAGCCGATCAGCTTGCTCTTCAGCGGCGCCGGAAACGCGAACATCGCCGCGAACAGGATGATCAGCGCTTCGACCCCGTTGCAGCCGGGCTCGATGCTGACCGCGAACCCCGTCTCCAGGTCGCGGATGATCTTGCCCATCGAATCGACCCCGGAATCGAACAGCTCGATCAGCGTGACGCTGACCCAGGCGATGCCGGACGTGAACGGCAGGATGACATGCTCCTGGACCGGTCGCAGCACCTCGATGGTGAACAGCGAGACCAGCAGGACGATGAAAAGAATGAAGAAACGGACCATGGACGCCATCCGGGGCAACGATTCGGGTCGCTAGGATACCTGCAACGGGACGGCCGCGCGGTGAGTTCCCGCCGCGCGTGCAGGGACGGTTCAGCGCCGGCCGGCGACCGGGGCCAGCGCCGGGCCGAGCGCGTCGTGCCAGGCGCGTCGCTTTTGCTCCACTCCGAGCGCCGCGTGGGCCGGTGACGTCGACGGCAGGCGGACGCGTTCGATCCGGCTCGCAGCGGGTTCGAGTCCGGGCAGCACCCGGCGTTCGAACTCCTGCTCCGCGCGCGCTCCGTTGAATGCGATCAGCGCCAGCTGCTGGCAACGGCGGATCAGGCCGCCGAGGTCGTTGACCTCGACCGATCCCGGATCGATTCTCGAGTCCAGGCTGCCGGGGCGCCGGCAGCGCCCGATCACGTCCCACAGGGCGATGCGGTGATCACGCAGCGCGTCCAGCCGGGCCGCGTACGGACGCGACGGCGCCTGGCCGATCAGCGGGCCGACGATCGACCAGAACGCGTTGCGCGAATGCGCGTAGTAGCGGGCTTCGTCGAGCGAGCGGACACCCGGCATGCTGCCGAGCACCAGCACCCGGGCGTCGCCGCGGACGACCGGGGGCAGGCCGGTCAGGAGCGTGGAGGATGGGTCGACAGCGGAGTCGGCAGCAGGATGGTCCGCAGGGTCGGGCGTCGGCGTACGGCGCATCGAAGTACTGTAGCATTCGGGATTGGCCGTTCGACTTGCCGACCCGACCGTGGACCCCGTTGAGCTGCAATCCGACGAGCCCGACAACATCTTCCTGATCGGACCGATGGGATCGGGCAAGACCACCTTGGGCCGTCGCGTCGCCCCCGCGCTGGGCATGGAATTCATCGATCTCGACGAAGAGCTCGAGAAGCGCTGCGGCGTCGAAGTCGCCGTCATCTTCGAGATCGAGGGCGAGGCGGGCTTCCGCGACCGCGAACACGCGCTTCTGGCCGAAGTGGCCCAGGGTTCCGGCCGGGTGATCGCCACCGGCGGCGGCGCGGTCCTGCGCGAAGACAATCGGGCCGTCCTGCGCGCCGGCGGCCTGGTGGTCTGGCTCAATGCCAGCGTCGCCCAGCAGCTCAAGCGCCTCGAGCGCGACAAGCGCCGCCCGCTGCTGGCCGCGCCGGACCGACGCGAGCGGCTGACCCGGATGGCCGATCAGCGCAACCCGATCTACGCCGAGGTCGCCGACATCGTGTTCGAATCGAAGAACCTTCCCCTGCACCGCATGGCCCAGGCCCTGGAGCAGACCATCCGCCGCCACCGCGACCGCCACCGCGATCGCCACCCGGACTGCCGCGATGTCCGAACTTGAACTGAAGCACGATCGAGGCCGCTGCACGATCTGCATCTCGGCGGGCCTGCTCGACGATCCGTCGGCACTGAACGAGTCCGTGTCCGGCCGCGTGCTGATCGTCACCGATCGCAACGTGGCCGCCCATCACCTGCCTAGGGTCGAGCGCGCGCTCGCCGCCCACCCCACGGCAACCCTGGTGCTGCCGCCCGGCGAGCCGGCCAAGACCCTGGACAGCTGGAAGCAGGTGCTCGATGCGCTGGTCGATCTCGGCGCGCAGCGCGACGCGACCATCGTGGCGCTGGGCGGCGGGGTGATCGGCGACCTGGCCGGCTTCGCAGCGGCCAGCTGGATGCGCGGCATCCGGGTGGTCCAGGTGCCGACCACGCTGCTGGCCCAGGTCGATGCCGCGATCGGCGGCAAGACCGGCGTCAACCTGCCGGCCGGAAAGAACCTGGTCGGCGCCTTCCACCAACCGGCCCGGGTGCTGATCGACCCGACCACGCTGGCCACGCTCGAAGGCCGCGAGTTCCGCGCCGGGCTGGCCGAGGTGGTCAAGTACGGCGCCATCCGCGACGCCGGGTTCCTCGATGCGCTGGAATCCGACGCGCCGTGGCTGCTGGACCGGGACGCCGATCGATTGACCACCGCCATCGAGCGCTCGGTGCGCCACAAGATCGAGGTCGTGGCCGCCGACGAACGCGAGGCCGGCCAGCGCGCCCTGCTCAATTTCGGCCACACCTTCGGTCATGCGCTGGAAACCGAGACCGGCTACCAGCGGTTCCTGCACGGCGAAGCGGTCGCCGTGGGCATGGTCCAGGCCGCGCGCCTGGGCGTGCTGCTCGGCGACCTGTCGGCGGAAGATGCCGATCGCCTGGCCGCCCTGCTCGACCGACTCGAATTGCCGACCCGGCGGCCCGACGACGTATCGCCGGCCGCTCTGGCCGCTCACATGAAACTCGACAAGAAGAACCAGGCCGGCCGGATCCGGCTGGTCCTGCTCGACGCGCTCGGCCACGCCCGGGTGCGAGACGATGTCGACCCGGAACGGATCCTGGAGGTCCTCGAACAATGAACTCGTCCTCATCGAACCCGTCGTCCGCCAACCCCCGCCACGACAGCCGCTTCCTGAAGGCGCTGCGGCGCGAGCCCGTCGACCGGACCCCGATCTGGCTGATGCGCCAGGCGGGCAGATACCTGCCGGAATATCGCGCCACCCGCGCAAAGGCCGGCGATTTCCTGACCCTGGCCGGCACGCCAGAGCTGGCCTGCGAAGTCACCCTGCAGCCGATCCGGCGCTACGGCTTCGACGCCTCGATCCTGTTCTCCGACATCCTGATCCTGCCGCACGAGATGGGCCTGGGTCTGCATTTCGTCGCCGGCGAGGGGCCCAGGTTCCACACCCCGATCCGCGACCTCAAGCAGATCCACGCCCTGCCGAGCCCGGACCCCAACCAGGCCACCGGCTACGTCATGGACGCGGTGCGGATGATTCGCGCCGAGCTGCCCGAGGACACGCCGCTGATCGGCTTTGCCGGCAGCCCGTGGACCGTGGCGACCTACATGATCGAGGGCGGCAGCAGCAAGGACTTCGCCCGCGCCAAGCGCCTGCTGCTGCAGCACCCGGACGACGCCGAGCAGCTGATCGCCCACCTCGCCGACAGCACCGCCGACTACCTCATCGCCCAGGTCGAGGCCGGCGCGGATGCCCTGATGGTCTTCGACAGCTGGGGCGGCGTGCTGTCGCCGGAGCTGTTCCGGCGCTTCTCGCTGGCCGGCATGCGCCGGATCGTCGAGCAGGTCGAGGCTGCCTGCCCGGACACCCCGATGATCCTGTTCGCCAAGGGCTGCGGCGCCCACCTCGAAGCGCTGGCCGACACGGGCTGCCAGGGCCTGGGCGTGGACTGGACCACGTCGCTCGGCGAGGCCCGTGCCCGGGTCGGCGACCGGGTCGCGATCCAGGGCAACCTCGACCCGACCGTGCTGCTGACCCGGCCCGACGTGATCGAGGCCGAGACGAAGCGCGTGCTGGCCGACTACGGCGACGGCCCCGGCCACATCTTCAACCTCGGCCACGGCATCACGCCGGAGGTCGACCCGGACCACGTCGACGTGCTCGTCGACACCGTGCGGAGCGAAAGCGCGAGATCCGGGACCTAGCGCCCGCCCGCCAGCGCGGCATCGATCAGCGCGCCGACCAAACGGCTCTCGTTCAGCGGCGCACGCAGCCAGCTCGAACCGCACCGAGGCGGCTCCGCCGACAGGCACAGGCAGCGACACCCCGCCTGCAGCGCATGCTGGCGAACCGCGTCATCGACGCGCCCGGGGCCATGGATCAGGGCGGTGATTCCGGCCCAGTCCCGGCGCTCGATCGGCGGCCGGACCAGGCTCAATTGCCACCGCTGCGCCAACCAGAGCAACGCGCGCCGATCCGCCGGCTCGACGTCCACCGCCACGCGCCGGCCGCGCAGCATCCCGAAGCCCTCGGGCGCCAGGCCCGGTGCATCGACCAGCACCTCGGGGATCTCGACGATGAAGCGGCTGCCGCCGAGGCGCCGTGACCGGACCTCGATCCGTCCGCCCATCGCCGCGCTCAAGCGTCGACAGATGGCCAACCCCAGACCGACCCCGCCGGAGCGCCGGGTCATGCTCGGCGACGCCTGCTCGAACGGCTCGAACATCCCTGCCCGCGACCCCGCCGGGATTCCGGGGCCCGAGTCGGTGATCGAACAGACCAGCGTGCCGCCAGGGGTGGCGCGCACCTCGAGCTCCACCGCTCCTGCGTCGGTGAATTTCACCGCGTTGCTGAGCAGGTTGCCGAGAATCTGAGCCAGTCGCTGCGCGTCGGCAAGCGCCACGGCCGGCAGGTCGGGATGAATCCGCAACCGCAGGGCCAGACCCTTGCGGTGGGCGTTCGCGGCATGCAGGTCGACAATGCGCTCCAGCATCGGTACCAGCTCGAAGGGCTGCGGCTCGATCCGGATTTCGCGCGCTTCGATTCGCGACAGGTCCAGCACCTCGTCGAGGAGGCCGCGAAGCTGCCAGGTCGATCGCGCCAGCGTCTCGACGATATCGGCCTGCTCGGCGTCCAGCGGCGTCTCGCGCAGCATCGACAGCATGCCGCTGAGCGCGTGCAGCGGGGTTCGGATCTCGTGCGAGACGGTCGCCACGAACTCCGATTTGGCAGCGCTGGCGTCTTCGGCGGCTGCGGCCAGCCGACGTCCGTCGACCAGCGACAGGGACTGATCGAGGAGCTGGGAAGCGGTCGCCTGCAGCAGCGCGAGTCGACTGCGGATGTCCGGTCGATGGAGCCGATCGGCGTCATCGATCACGACCTCGGCCAGCGCGCCACGCTCGCCGCGCAGCTGGACGACGCGGCGAACGGGCGGAGCCGCCGAGGGCGCGCCGGCCAGCAGAGGGCTCGATCGGCCGGGCGGCAGGGCGGTGAACGGTCCGGAGGCCGGATCGGAGCGCGGATCGGAGTGCAGATCGGAGTGCAGATCGGAGTGCAGATCGGAGTGCGGGTCGGCCCCCGCGTCCCCGGCAGTCGATCCGGCCCTCTCGACCGCCTCGCCGAACCCGGGGTGCAGAAATCGGAACCCGACGCGCTGAGCGCGCGTCAGCGCTTGCACGACCTGGACGATGGAGTCGCGCAGCGTCTCCGGCTCGAGGCTTTTCGTCAGCCGTGCGAGGACCCTGCGCTGGGCATCGACCAGCTCGCGCTGGTCACGCGCGCGCTGGCGCTGCGCCGACCGCCGCTGGCGCCTGCGCCAGGCCATGCCCGTCCCGCCGAAGCCCACCAGTCCGACCAGCAGGTAGGCGGCCAGGGCCGAGCGGGCCCGCCACGGCGGCGGGGCGATGCGCAGGTCCACCGCGTCGCCGACCCGGTTCCAGCGTCCCGCAGCGTTCGCCGCCTGGACCTCGAACCGGTAGCGTCCCGGCGACAGGTTGCCGAAGTACCGTCGGCTCATTCCGGTGTCTTCGTACCAGTCGTCCTCCCACCCGTTCAGCCGGACCCGGAACCGGTTCCTTCCCGGGTTCAGGAACGAGAGCGCGACGAACTCGAACTCGATCGAGTTCTCGTACCAGGCCAGGTCCAGCTCCCCTCGGGGACCGGAGGGCAAGCTCCAGTGTCGGCCGCCGGCCCGGACCGAGGTCAGGTGCACCGGCGGCGGTCGGGTCGACGCATCGATCAGGCCGGGGACCACGCGCAGCACGCCGTCGGTGGTCGCGGCGAGAAACCCGTTCTCGGTGGCCAGCGCGCCACTGGACTGGAAACGCACGGTCGGAAGCCCCTCGTGCGCCGAGAAGACCCGGAACCGGCCCGATTCAGGCGTCAGCCGCGAAAGGCCGGTGGTCATCAGCAGCCAGATCGACCCATCGTGGGCGAACATCCGCTGGATCCGGCCCGGGGGTAATCCGGTACCGGCAACGAAGCGATCCTCCAGACGCAGCCCCGCCGGCTCGACCGAGAAGCGTTGCAGGAGCGAATCACCGGCCACCCACAGATCACGGCCGTCGAACAGCCAGGCGTCGTTGAGCGCGCGCTCCATGCGGTGGATCACCCGGAACTCGCCCGACTCGTCCTGGCGCGCGATCGTTCGACGGCCCAGTAGCCACCACCGTGCGTCCGGGCCGCGTTCGACATCGATCAACGCCGACTCATCGAGCCCGGCGCCTTCCGCCTCGGTCGGCGGCCAACGCCGGATCACCCCGCCCGAGGCGTCGAGCTGGATCAGTTCCCGCTCCGAACCGAGCCAGAAACGGTCGTCGTCGCCGGCTTCGATGAACCGGAGGATCGCCGGAACGTCGTCGGCCGACTCGTAGTGGAGGGTTCGCTCGCCGGTCTCGGGCCGATAGTGGACCAAGCGGCGGTCGGTCAGCACCCGCAGACCGTCTGCGGTCGCGGCCACGTCGCGCAGGTCGTGGACCCGGCCGAGGCGCGAGGCGGGGTGCAGTTCTCCGAGCCGACCCTCCTCGTCGATATGCTGCAATCCCTGCAGCGGGTCCAGCAACCAGGCACCGCCTCGTGGATCGGCGGCCATCCGCTCGATTCGCGACAGGGCCAGCGGCCCGCCGTAGGGGATGCGTCGGAAGCCCCGCCATGCGGGCGACAACCGGGCGAGGCCGCGACCGCTGGTTCCGATCCACACCCCGCCCTCCGCATCCACGCCGAGGGATGCGATCAGGAGTCCGGCCAGCCGGGGCTCGCCCGCAGCGCTCGAATCGGTACGGATCACCGGCTCGGGGGCCGGTGCGCCATCCACCCAGCGGGTCACCCGGCCGGGCTCGGCCAGCCAGAGGCTCCGGTCTGGCGCGACGGCCAGGGCGGTGACCGTACCGTCGACCGGTGCACGGTTCTCAAGACGCCATCCATCGGCGTGCTGCCGGAACCGTCGCGTTCCACCCTGCCCGGCGACGACCAGGTCGCCGGAATCGATGAACTCGAACACGATGCCGTCCCCGATCGCCTCGCCGCCGGACTGACGAACGGGCCGAAAGTCCGGCGCATCGGCCGAGCCCGATCGGTACAGGGTGGTCAGGGTCATCAACCATGGGTGACAGTCCGCTCCGATCCGCAGTTCGAGATTGAACCCGTCGTCGGGCACACCGGGATCGTCTGCCCGCCAGGTCTCGATCCGGTCGCGGACCGGGTGGATGCGAGCCAGGCCGCCGCGAGCGAACGCGATCCAGATCCAGCCGTCGCATCCTTCGGCGATCGACCAGATGAATCGTCCGGGAAGGACGCCGCCGCCCTCGGCGCTCGGCCAGTGACGCTCGACCGATCGACCGCGCACCCGGACCAGGCCCTGGTCGGAAATGCCGGCCCAGATCGAGCCGTCGCGGGCGGCCATCAGGCTCATGACATTGTTGCCGGGCAGACTGTCGGCGCGGTCCGGGTCGTGTCGCAGCACGGTCAATCGATGGCCGTCGTGGCGGACCAGTCCGCCGCGGGTCCCGATCCACAGGTAACCGAGGCGATCCTGGACGATCGCCTCGACCGCTTCGCTCGGCAATCCGTCGGCCGCGTCCAGGAACGACACGGCCGGCCGCGCAACCGCTTCGGCCGGGGTCGTGTCGGCCCCCGCGGCACACGGAACGAGCGCGGCCGCTGCCAGGCAGACGCGTATAATCCGCATGAAATTCAATCCCAACGCCAGCGTCGAGGATAGCGGATCGGGCCATGCCGTTCCAGCGCCTCGGGACGCTGCAGCCCGGAATCTGTCCATGGCCCATACATCGTCCAGTGCGCGTCCCGAATTCGAGGTCGTACCTACCTTCGCCGTACCGCTGGTGGTCTGCCACCTGCCGGACCCGGCGCCGCTGAACCGGGAACTGACGTCGCTGTTCGCCTCGGTCGAAGCCCAGGGCGACACCTACGCCAACCCCGAGCCCTTCGTGGCCCGGAACAAGGAACTGTTCGAGAGCAATTTCACGCTGTTCGACTGGCCCCAGGCCTGCGTGCAGAAGCTGCGCGAGTTCTGCCTGCGCAGCCTGTATCGGGCCATCGGCGAGCTGAACGGCTACGACAACGCGATGCTGCAGCGGCTGCACATCGCGACCGAGTCCTGGTTCCACACGGCGAAGAAGGGCGGCTACTTCGGTGCGCACAACCACCCGCTGCATTCCTGGTCCGGCGTGTACTGCGTCCAGCACGACGGCGACGACCCGGAAACCGACAGCGGCAAGCTGACCTTCATCAATCCGCTGTCGATGGCGACCACCTACACCGATATGGCCACGGCCAATCTGAAGATGCCCTACAGCTACGCGATGCGGAAAGATCGGCTGGTGCCAGGCCAGCTGGTGCTGTTCCCGTCCTGGCTGCTGCACGAAGTAATGCCCTACGACGGCGACACGCAGCGGATCACGGTTGCGTTCAACGCCCGGTTCAAGCTGGCCGGCGCGCAACCGGCGCAGGTGCCGCGGCCGTGACGACGTAGCGCTGACGTCAGAATCCATCCGGAACCGGACGACCCGGCGTTCGCCCGCAAGCGGCCTCCAACAGGAGGACCATTGATCGGACACTCGTCTGTTGGAGGGCGCTTGCGCGCGAATCCTGTCGAGCAACCCTTGGATCGACCCCCCCCTTGGATCGAACCCCGGCGCCTGTCGCAGGGCGATCAACCCCGGGTGACGTCGTCCTGCGGCTTCGAGAACAGGAATCGGTGCCCGACGGCGTGGATTCCGCGATAGGTCAGCGGGCCGTGCTCGTCCAGCACCAGGCCGGCCTGCTTGAAATGGCCCGCGAACCGTTCGGGGGATTCGAGCACGCGGTGGACGCCGAGCATCTGGTCGAGACGGGAGCGGCCGTCCTCGAGCTGCTCGATGCCATCGATGACCGCAGCGCGCTGAGAGTCCAACTGAGCGACGGTCCAGCGACCGACCTGGCCGGTCAGGCCCAGGACGTAGGCGAACAGCGGCGAAGAATCAACGTCGGTCCGGCGACGAATCGCGGCGTCGATCTCGCCCAGCGCCCGCACGAAGCCGGCGGAATCCAGCGCGCCTGATCGCCAGGCCTGGAGGCGTTCGAACAGGCCGCTATCGGCCAGCACTTCGTACTGCTCGAGCTCCTGCTGCATCGTCGCTCGCATCGCGCTGTCGGTCGCATGGCTGAGCAGGGCCAGCCGCCCGCCCGGTTTCAGCAGCCGCGCGCACTGGCGGGCTGCCTCGCCTGGCTCGCAGTACTCGATGCCGTACTGGCTGGTGATCAGGTCCTGGCTGGCGTCATGGAGCGCGGCGTCTTCGAACGCCCGACCGCCGAGGAATCGAACCGAATCGACGTGGCCCGCCAGGGCAGGAAACCGCTGACGAATCAGCTCCGGGCGGATTTCGGCCCGGTCGATCGCCGTGATTCGGGCACCGAGACCGAGATCGGCCAGGGCTTCGGCCAGCAGCAGCGCGACCGCGCCGTTGCCTGTGCACACGTCGAGCACCGCCGCACCGTCGGCCAGGTCGACACAGCGCGCGCGCCAGAAGTCACGGATTTCGCCGTCGTAGTTGGCGCGGAAGTCCTCGGGCAGCGAGGTCAGCGCCCCGCTGGACCAGTACCTGGACCAGGCGCGCTGCTGCAGCGATGCAGTGTCGGCGGGATCGGACGGGGCGACCATGGAGTCTCGAACGTCTGGCGTGGCGGGATGATAGCAGTCCGCGGGCGGCGCTTGCCTCGCGAGGTCGGGGTTCGCTCGCAAGCTCACTCCCACAGGCGGGGGAGCTCCGGTGCAGGAAGCTTCGGCAAGCGCGGGACGAGAGTGGGAGTCGGGAGTGCGGGGAGGTCATTGCGGGATTCGCTCGCAAGCTCACTCCCACAGGGGGGCAACTTCAGCGGGGAGCCGAAAAAGGAAACGGCCCGGAAGGCCGGGCCGTTTCGTGGTGCTTCTTCAAGCCCGAACCCGAAGGTTCGGCCGACAAGCGAACTTAGAAGTTCTGCTTGTAGCGGACGTACGGGATACGGCCGTAGCCGTCGTACAGGCTGAAGTTGAAGCCGCGGGACTCACCGTTGTCGAGGACCGGATCCTTGTTGGCGACGTTGTCGACACCAACGGTGACCTGGCCGTTCCACGGCGTGTACCAGTTGGCCTGCAGGTCATGGGTGATCCACGACGGCAGCGGGCCGGTGTTGTCCAGCGAGTCGTTCTGGTCATCGATGTAGTTCATGACCCACGCGAACGCGAAGTCGCCGATCCGGTACTCGGAGTTCAGCGTCGCGCGCCAGCGCGGCAGACCGTTGTCGCCGGCAACGTTGACGCCGGAATCGGTCTCGAACACGCCGGTGTAGGTGCCCTGTGCGTCGACGCGCAGGCTGCCCATGTCACCGAAGTTCCAGTTACCACGCAGGTTCACGTCGAAACCTTCCGAATCGATCGTACCCAGCGACGCGAAACCGCGCTGCAGGTAGACGATCTGGCCGGTGTCCGGGTTACGTGCGACACCCAGACCCAGGCTTTCGTCCGGCGGGGTAGCCCCCGGCGGCAGGTTCGACAGTCCCGGCGGGCAGTTCTGCGACGTGCCGTTCAGGCAGTTGATGATCTGCTGAGCACCGATGGCCGCGACGCGGTCTTCGATCTCGATCTTCCACCAGTCCACGGAACCCGACAGCCAGTCGAACGGCTCGAAGGCCGCGCCGACGTTGAACTGCTCGGACTTTTCGGCGTCCAGGTTCGGGTTGGCAATCACGAAGCCGGTGATCTGGATGGCCTGCGTGGCCGGCACACCGAAGGCAGCGGCGGTCGGCGGATCGATGACGCCGTCAGCGGAGAACGACGGACGGGCCGACAGGATGTCCAGGGTCGGAGCGCGGAAGCCCTCACCCCAGGACGCACGCAGCGTCAGCTGCTCCAGCGGCTGGAAGCGGACGGCCAGCTTCGGCGAGGTTGCATCCCCGAAGTCGGAGTAGTCGTCGTAGCGCAGAGCGCCGGAGACTTCCAGGTTGTCCAGGACCGGAACCAGGACCTCACCGAAGAACGCGGTGATGTCACGGCCGCCGGACGCGGAGTTACCCGCCGAGCCGGTCACGTTGCCGTTGGCCTGCAGGTCGTCGTAGATGTCCTTGTAATCTTCTTCGCGGTACTCGGCACCGAAGGCGACGCCGACCGGGCCGGCCGGCAGGTCGAACAGGTCGGTGCTGGCGTTGGCGTAGAAGTCCTTGGACAGGTAGTTCGCGTCACGACCGATCGTAGTGGTGAACGACTGCAGCACGTCCTGCGGCACGTTGAACGGATCGTAGATGTTGTACGCGCCGCTGGTGATCTGCGGCTGCGCCAGCGCGGACACGATGTAGTTGCGGCCGACTTCGGTGTACTGCGACTCGACCCGGCGTGCGCCGAACTCGACGTCGAAGTTGCCGATGCGACCCTGCACACCCAGGTCGACGTCGTACAGCTGAGCGTCGGTCGAGGTGTCACGCGGGCCGTTGGCGGCGAAGCGGTGGGTCAGCAGCAGGATGTCGTCAGCAACGCCCTGATAGGTTTCCCACAGCGGGTTCTGACCGCCGGCACTCGGCGGGGTCGCCGGATGGTTCGGGGTGCCCGGCTCGAGGACGATGGCACCAAAGCCACCGACCAGCCACGGCGAAGACGGAACCGGCGCGTAGCGGCCGAACGACTTCACCCGGTTGACCTGGGCGTTCATGAACAGCGACCAGTCGGAGTTGATGTCGTAGCGCGAACGCGTGAACAGCGACTCGTTGCGGGTTGCGGCTTCATCGGCCGAAACCAGCGTGAAGTCGTAGGCGCAGAGGCCGGAGCTGGTCAGGCTGAAGCCCGGGCCGGTGCAGCCTGCCACGTTGCCCGGGCCGCCGTTCGGGCCCTGGCCCGTCAGGAAGCTGAAGCCGGAGGTCAGGAAGTTGTTCGAGAAGATCGACGCACCACCGCGCGACCACGGACGGTCGGCGGCGAAGATGATCTCACGCTCGTCGTAGGACACGCCGACCATGATCTGGCCGCGGTCGCCCGAGATGCCGAAGATGGCGGAGGCTTCGTCGCGATCGCCGCCTGCACGCTTCGGATCGGACGTGCCGACGGTCAGTTCGACGCCGGTGAAGTCCTTGCGGGTGATGATGTTGATGACACCGCCGATGGCGTCGGAACCGTAAACGGCCGAGGCACCGTCGGACAGGATTTCAATACGCTCGACAGCGGCCAGCGGGATGGAGTTCAGGTCCTGCGCCGAACCGACGTTCGGTGCGACCGGAGCACGCTTGCCGTCGATCAGCACCAGCGTACGGCCCGAACCCAGGGCGCGCAGCGAGACGCCGGCGAAGGACTGGGCGGACGAACCGGACTGCGGGCGGAACGAGCCAGCACTGTTGAACGGGGTGTCGCGAAGCAGGTCGGCAACCGAGGTCTTGCCGGAGAACTCGATCTGCTCGCGGTCGATGACCGTGACCGGGAGCGCGCCTTCGATGTCGGTGCGCTTGATGCGCGAACCCGTCACCTCGACACGATCGAGGTCTGCTGCTTCGTCGTCCTGGGCAAAGGCCGGGGCGGCCGTTGCAGCCAGGCCGGCAACCACGCCCGCGCCCAGCGCGTAGTGGATTGCCGCAGCAAGTGGATTACGAATGTCTTTCATTTAAGACTCTCCATTTTGTCTTGATTTATCGCTTTCGATACTAGTATCGACGGCATGTCGATGGACTGCGCCGAAGCCGCCCCTCGACTCGCGAGTCGGGACGGCCGGGTAGGTCCAGATTCGATACTAGCACCGTTGTTCGGGAATGAAAAGGTTTCGTTAAGGCCGTGTTTTGACCCGGAATTTCCCTGCGTTTCTGACGCAACCCGCTGATGAGAAAGCAGTTTCCTTCCGCCTTCGGAACGATGTGCGCGACCCGGGAACTGCGCCGGAGCCGGCCCGGCGGCCTCGATCAGCGTCCGAGCATTTCCCGCACTTCGCGCACGATCCGGTCCGCCGTCAGGTCGAAATGGCGGAACAGGTCGCCGGCCGGCGCCGAGGCGCCGAAGGTATCGATCCCGATGACCCGGCCGCCATCGCCGACCAGGCCGCGCCAGTAGGCGCTGACCCCGGCCTCGACCGCGACCCGCGGCACGTCGGCCGGCAGGACCCGGTCGCGCCAGTCGTCGGCCTGGGCCAGGAAGCGTTCGGGCAGCGGCATCGAGACCACGCGCACGGCGATGCCGTCGGCGGCCAGAGCGTCGGCGGCCTCGACGGAAATGCCCACTTCCGAGCCGGTTGCGATGACCACGGCGTCGGGCGTCCGATCGGCATCGCGCAGCACGTAGCCGCCCCTGCCGATCGCGGCCAGTTGCCGTGCATCGCGCGGCTGGTGCGCCAGGCCCTGCCGGGTCAGCACCAGCGCCGTCGGTCGGTCGCGGCGGACCAGGGCTTCGCGCCAGGCCACGGCCGTCTCGGCCTTGTCGCACGGGCGCCAGACCTCCAGCCCCGGGATCATGCGCAGGCTGGCCACGTGCTCGACCGGCTGATGGGTCGGGCCGTCCTCGCCCAGGCCGATCGAGTCGTGGGTGTAGACATGGATCGCGCCGGTCGGGATCAATGCCGACATCCGTACCGCGTTGCGCGCGTAGTCGGAGAACACCAGGAAGGTGCCGGTGTAGGCAATGAACCCGCCGTGCAGATGCAGCCCGCTGGCGATCGCGGTCATGCCGAATTCGCGCACGCCGTAATAGATGTAGTTGCCGTCGGCCGGACGGTCGAGAATGTCGACGCTGCCCGACCAATCGGTGTTGTTCGACCCGGTCAGGTCGGCCGAGCCGCCGAGCAGCTCGGGCAGCAACGGACCGAAGGCATCCAGCGCCTTTCCGGAGGCCTTGCGCGTGGCGACCTTGCCGTCGTCGGCCTGCATCGCCGCGACGATCCGCTCGGCCTGCGCATCGAAGTCCTCGGGCAGTTCGCCGCGCATCCGGCGCTCGAACTCCGCCGCGGCGTCGGGATGCGCTTCGCGATAGCGGTCCCACAGCCGGTTCCACTCGTCTTCCAGCCCCCGGCCGCGCTCGCGCGCGTCCCAGGCCGCCCGCACGTCGTCGGGAATCTCGAACGGCGCGTGCGGCCAGTCCAGCGCCTTGCGTGCCTCGGCGATCTCCTCGTCGCCCAGCGGTGCGCCATGCGTTGCCGCCGTGCCCTGCTTGTTCGGCGAGCCGAAGCCGATCGTGGTGCGGCAGCAGATCAGGGTCGGACGCCGGTCGTCGCCGCGCGCCTCGTCGATGGCCTTCGAAATCGCCTCGGCGTCGTGCCCGTCGACCGCCTCGATCACCTGCCAGCCGTAAGCCCGGAACCGCGCCGGCGTGTCGTCCGTGAACCAGCCATCGGTCTCGCCGTCGATGGAGATGCCGTTGTCGTCGTAGAACACGACCAGCTTGCCCAGCTTCCAGGTGCCCGCCAGCGAGCACACCTCGTGCGACACGCCTTCCATCAGGCAGCCGTCACCGGTGAACACCCAGGTGTGGTGGTCGACGAGGTCCATGCCGTCCCGGTTGAAGCGCGCCGCAAGCAGCTTCTCGGCCAGCGCCATGCCCACCGCGTTGGCCAGCCCCTGGCCGAGGGGGCCGGTGGTGGTTTCCACGCCCGGCGCCTCGCCGTGCTCGGGGTGCCCGGCCGTGGGCGAGTGCAGCTGGCGGAAGTTCTTCAGGTCGTCGATCGACAGGTCGTAGCCCGACAGGTGCAGGGTCGAGTACAGCAGCATCGATCCGTGCCCGTTCGACACCACGAAGCGGTCCCGATCCCACCAGCCGGGGTTGCCCGGGTTGTGCTTCAACACCTTGTTATAGAGCACCTCGGCGATGTCGGCCATGCCCATCGGCATGCCGGGATGACCCGAACTGGCGCGCTGGACCGCGTCCATGGACAGAGCGCGGATGGCGTTGGCGAGGTGGCGGCGCGACGGGCGGTGCTGGGTCGGGTCGGAGGACATCTATCTTCCTGCGGTCGTATGAGAAGGAGTTTGTACGTGCGCGCGGGCCTGGACCCGCGGAGCGCATTCTAATCCACCCCGCCCGGCCAGCGGCCGCGGCGGGCCGGGCCTTCCCCGGAAATTCGTGCCGATCTTGCCTGTGCCGGCGCTTCCACGCTATAATCGACCGGATTTGCTGCCGGGCCATGCCGGCCGGCGGCAAACGAAACCTCGGGGCCACCCCGGTTCGCGCCGCAGCTGCGGCCTCCGGAGACGCCCCGAACTACTACACACGCATTCCGTCACATCCGGCGGGGTTGCCGTTGCGGCTCGCTTTCAGGGCCTGACGGTCGTCGGATGGGGAACTGCGGAGGCCTAAACCGAACGGGCACGAACCCGCGCACCTGAGCGTGCGGGGCGGCCCGGACAACGAGGAAATCGACATGCCCAACGTCACCATGCGCCAGATGCTCGAAGCTGGCGTTCATTTCGGACATCAGACCCGCTACTGGAACCCGAAGATGGAACCCTACATCTTCGGCGCGCGGGGCAAGATCCACATCATCAATCTCGAACGCACGCTGCCGATGCTCAAGGAGTCGCTGGACTTCCTGAGCCGCATGGCCAGCAAGCGCGGCACGATCATGTTCGTCGGCACTAAGCGTGCCGCCGGCCAGGCCGTTGCCGAAGAAGCCGCGCGCTGCGGCATGCCCTACGTGTCGCACCGCTGGCTCGGCGGCATGCTGACCAACTTCCGCACGATCCGCCAGTCGATCAACCGCCTGAAGGAACTCGAGGCGATGGAAACCGACGGCAGCTTCGACAAGCTGGTCAAGAAGGAAGTCCTCGAACTGACCCGTGAGCGCGACCGCCTCGAGCAGAGCCTCGGCGGCATCAAGAACATGGACGCCCTGCCCGATGCGATGTTCGTCATCGACATCGGCCACGAAGACATCGCGATCGCCGAGGCCCGCAAGCTGGGCATTCCGGTCATCGCCGTGGTCGACACGAACCACAACCCGGAACTGGTTGACTACGTGATCCCGGGCAACGACGACGCGATCCGCTCGGTTCGCCTTTACGCCCAGCTCGCCGCCGATGCGGTGCTGGAAGGCAAGGCCTCGGTGCCGCAGGTGGCCGGCGACAAGGACGAATTCGTGGAACTGGATGCCGACGGCAACCCGGTCGAAGCGGCCGAACCGGCCAGCAAGGTCGCGAAGAAGAAGACCGCCAAGAAGGTCGCGAAGAAGACCACCAAGAAGACCGCGAAGAAGGTGGCGAAGAAGACCGCCAAGAAGGCGGCCAAGAAGGCCGCGGCCAAGGCCGACGACGCGCCGGAAGCCACCGCGACGGTCGAAGAGAAGGCAGCCGACGATGCTGCCGGCAACGAAACGGAAAGCAAGGACGAGTCATGAGCATTACTGCATCCCTGGTCAAGGAACTGCGCGAGCGCACCGGCGCCGGCATGATGGAGTGCAAGAAGGCACTCGTTGAAACCGACGGCGACCTCGACGCCGCGATCGAACACCTGCGCAAGAGCGGCCTGGCCAAGGCCGACAAGAAGGCCGGCCGGGTGGCCGCCGAAGGCGCGGTCGTCGACGCCGGTGACGACGGGAAGGCCGTCCTGGTCGAGATCAATTGCGAGACCGATTTCGTGGCCAAGGACGACAACTTCCTCGGCTTCGCCAACCGCGTCGCCGAGATTTCCCTCGCCTCGGGCACCGACGACGTCAAGGCGCTCGGTGAGGCCGAGTTCGCCGACGGCGAAACCGTCGAAGGCCGCCGGCAGCAGCTGGTCGCCAAGCTGGGCGAGAACATCCAGCTCCGCCGCACCGCGCACATGGCGGTCGACGGCGGCGTGGTCGGTCGCTACATCCACGGCGGCCGGAT
Organism: Wenzhouxiangellaceae bacterium; assembly: GCA_965227925.1. Classification (GTDB taxonomy): domain Bacteria; phylum Pseudomonadota; class Gammaproteobacteria; order Xanthomonadales; family Wenzhouxiangellaceae. The sequence continues at coordinate 1,146,340 of CBDDGP010000004.1, read as the reverse complement.
CGGCGTGCTGGTCGGCCTGCAGGGCGGCGACGAGAACCTGGCGCGTGACATCGCGATGCACGTCGCGGCGCTGAACCCGCCCTACGTCGACGAAGACGACGTGCCGGCCGATGTGCTCGAGCGCGAGAAGAGCATCCTGAAGGCCCAGGCCGAAGAATCCGGAAAGCCGGCCGAGATCATCGAGAAGATGATCGAGGGCCGCCTTCGCAAGCACCTGGCCGAGATCACGCTGGTCGGTCAGCCGTTCGTCAAGGACAGCGACCAGACCGTCGGCAAGCTGCTCAAGAGCGCAGGCGCCAAGGTCGTCGGCATGGTCCGGCTCGAGGTCGGCGAAGGCATCGAGAAGGAAGAGTCCGATTTCGCTGCCGAAGTGATGCAGCAGGCTCGCGGCAGCTGATCCGGCCATGGTCGATTCCACGCGCTTCGGCCGGATCCTCCTCAAGCTCAGCGGCGAAGCGCTGCTGGGCGAGCAGGACTACGGAATCGACCCCAAGGTCAGTTCGCGGATCGCCCGCGAAGTGGCCGAAGTCGCCCGTGCCGGTGTCCAGGTGGGCATCGTCATCGGCGGCGGCAACATCTTCCGCGGCGTCGGGCTGGCCTCCGCCGGCATGGACCGGATCACCGGCGACCACATGGGAATGCTGGCCACGGTCATGAACAGCCTGGCGCTGCAGGATGCGCTCGAACGGGCCGGCGTGACCACGCGCGTGATGTCGGCGATCTCCGTGCGCGAGGTCTGCGAGGACTACATCCGGCGCCGTGCCGTACGTCACCTGGAAAAGGGCCGCGTCGTGATCTTCGCCGCCGGCACCGGCAACCCGTTCTTCACCACCGATACGGCGGCCAGCCTGCGCGCCATCGAGATCGGCGCCGACCTGATGATCAAGGCGACCAAGGTCGACGGTGTCTACTCGGCCGACCCGATGACCGACCCCGACGCGAAACGCTACGACCGTGTCGGGTACGACGAAGTCATCGAACACAAGCTCAACGTCATGGACACCAACGCCATGGTGCTGTGCCGCGACCAGTCGATGCCGATCCGGGTGATCAACCTGAACAGCACCGGCGCCCTGTCCCGTTTGCTGGACGGCGAAGACGTCGGCACCCTGGTCGAATAGACCGCGTCCCGCCCGTTCCGGGCATCGGCGCCCGTCCACGACCCGCCGCATGCCCGAATTCCGCCCGATTTGACTGCTACAATCCCGAGTCGAATCGCCCCGTACCCGTTCGCGGGGCCCCCTGTTTCCACTGCCCGAGTGAATGATCATGCTTGCTGACATCAAGAAGGATGCCTCGTCGCGCATGGACAAGAGCCTGGATGCGCTGAAATCCGAACTGGCCAAGATCCGGACCGGCCGCGCCCACCCCAGCCTGCTCGAACATGTCAACGTCGAATACTACGGATCGGACGTGCCGATCAGCCAGGCCGCCAACGTGAACGTCGAGGACTCGCGGACGCTGGCCGTGACCCCCTTCGACAAGTCCATGGTCCAGAAGATCGAGAAGGCCATCATGACCTCCGATCTCGGCCTGAACCCGACCACCGCCGGCACCGTGATCCGCGTGCCGTTGCCGGCCCTGACCGAAGAGCGTCGCGCCGATCTGACCAAGATCGTCCACGCCGAAGGCGAACAGGCCAAGGTCGCGATCCGCAACATCCGTCGCGACGCGAATCAGCACATGAAAGAGATGCTGAAGAGCAAGGACATCACCGAGGACGACCTGCGCCGCGGTGAAACCGACATCCAGCAGCTCACCGATCAGCACGTCGCGCGCGTCGACGAGATGGTCGCGGTCAAGGAAAAAGAGCTGATGGAGATCTGAGCCATGGTGACGGCGGATCGACCGCGCCACCTGGCCATCATCATGGACGGCAACGGCCGCTGGGCCGCCCGGCGCGGCAAGGCCCGGACCTACGGCCACCAGGCCGGCACCGAGGCGGCGCGCAGGATCGTGCGTGCCGTGGCCGAGCGCGGTATTCCGATCCTCACCGTCTACGCGTTCTCCAGCGAGAACTGGACCCGGCCGCGCCACGAGGTGCGCCGACTCATGTCCCTGTTCCGCCACGCGCTGGACCGTGAACTGGACCGTCTCCACGAGCACGGTGTTCGACTGAACTTCATCGGCCGCCGCGAGGCGTTCTCCAGGCTGCTGCAGCGCGGCATGGCGCGCGCCGAGGAGTTGACCAGGAACAACGATCGCCTGATCCTCAACGTGGCCGCCAACTACGGCGGCCGCGCCGACGTCACCGACGCGGTACGCGCGGTGGCCGAAAAGGTCCGCCGCGGCGAACTTGAGCCCGAGGCGATCGACGAGGCGGTGGTCGCCGACCATCTCGCGCTGCGCGACCAGCCCGAGCCGGACCTGTTCATCCGCACCGGCGGCGAGCAGCGCCTGTCGAATTTCCTGCCCTGGAACCTGGCCTACACCGAGCTCTATTTCTGCGACACCCTGTGGCCGGATTTCGACGAATCCGATCTGGACCGTGCCCTCGATGCCTTCGCGCTGCGCGAGCGTCGCTTCGGAGGGCTGGCCGAGCCGTCCTTGAAGCATGCTTAGATCCCGCGTCCTGACCGCGCTGGTGATGGCCGCGGTGCTGATGGCCGCGATCTTCGCCCTCGAGCCGCTGCCCCTGACGATTGCGCTGGCGCTGCTGGTCCTGGTCCTCGGGGGCTGGGAAGGCGCCGGTCTCGCCGGCCTGCGCGGCGGGGCCGCGCGGAGCGCCTGGATCGCGTTCCTGCTGGCCTTCGGCGCCGGGCTGCTGTTCCTGACCCACCAACCGGGCGCCGCGGTCTTCCTGTTCGCGATCGCCACCGGTATCTGGCTCGGCCATTGCATCGGTCTGGCCTGGCCGGATCGCGGCCGACCGACGGGCGACGAACTGCAGTGGCGCAAGCTGTTCGACCTCAGCCTGATCCTGGGCGCGACCTTCATCTCGCTGGCCTGGCTGCACGCCGGGAGCCCGTGGCTGGTGTTCGCGCTGATCGTGGTGATCGCCGGCGCCGACATCGGCGCCTACTTCACCGGACACGCAATCGGCGGGACCAAACTCGCACCGCGCATCAGTCCCGGCAAGACCCGGTCCGGCGCCTTCGGCGGCATCCTTGCCGGTGCGCTCGCCGGCGCCGCGACCAGCCAGCTGCCGGACATGCCCTACGGCCCCCTGACCGGCTTCGGCGCCGGTGCGGCGTTGGCCCTGCTCTCGATCGGGGGCGACCTCACGCTCAGCCTGATGAAGCGCCACCGCGGGATCAAGGACACCTCGAACCTGCTGCCCGGCCACGGCGGCATCCTCGACCGCATCGACAGCGTCGGCGCAGCGGCGCCCGCGTTCGCGCTGCTGGTCTGGTTCACCCGGACGGTGGCGGCATGACCCGGTCCGGAACGACCGCCGACGGGAGGCTGCGACATGCTTGAGGTGCTCGCCTCGGTCGGCTGGCTGGCGCTCGCGCTCGGCCTGCTGGTGACCTTCCACGAATTCGGCCACTACTGGGTGGCGCGCCGCTGCGGCGTGCGTGTGCTGCGCTTCTCGATCGGCTTCGGCCGCCCGCTGGTCCGCCGTCGCAACGCCGAGGGCACGGAATTCGTGGTCGCGGCCATCCCGCTCGGCGGCTACGTCAAGATGCTCGACGAGCGCGAGATGCCCGTCGCCCCGGACGAAGCCCGGGATGCCTTCAATCGGAAATCCCTGGCCCAGCGCTCGGCGATCGTGGCCGCGGGTCCGATCTTCAATCTGATCTTCGCGGTGGCCGCGTTCTGGCTGATGTTCATGATCGGCATCGCCGATTCCCGGCCCGTGATCGGCCCACCCGAGGGCCTGGCCGCGGAAGCGGGGCTGGAAGACGAGGACCGCATCGTGCGGGTCGGCGACGAACGGGTCGAGACCTGGACCCACGCCCTGCTCGCGCTGATTCCGCCGGCGCTGGATCGCGAAGCCGTCGACGTCGAAGTCGAGGACGACGCCGGCGTGCGCCGCACCGTCGAACTGCCGCTGGGGCGGCTCGGGCCCGATTTCCGCGAGGACCGCACGCTCGAGGCGATCGGCCTGGCGCCGTGGAGGCCGGACCTGCCGCCGGTGATCGGAACGGTTTCGCCCGATTCACCGGCCCAGCGCGCCGGCCTGCGCGCCGGCGACCGCATCGTTGCCGTCGCCGGCGATCCGGTCGACGGCTGGCAGCAGATGGCCCGCGCAATTCCCGAGGCGACCGCCGACGGAGGGCCGGTCGAGCTGCAGTTCGAGCGTGGCGGCACGATTCGCACGATCGCGATCGAACCGGAGCTGGTCGACGGGCGCCCGGTGCTCGGCATCACCGCGCCGGAGGCCGATGCGGATCTCCGACGGCGCATGGAGCGCACGTTCACGATCCTGCGCTTCGGACCGGTCGAGGGCCTCGGCCAGGCGTTTTCCGAAACGTGGCGACTGACCAGCGGCACGCTCGGCATTCTCGGCCGCATGGTCACCGGACAGGCGTCGCTGGCCAACCTGTCGGGGCCCATCACCATTGCCCAGATGGCCCAGGATTCGGCCCGCCTCGGCGTGTCCCGTTTCCTGTTCTTTCTCGGCCTGATCAGCCTGTCGCTGGCGATCATCAACCTGCTGCCGATTCCCGTGCTCGACGGCGGCCACCTGCTGTATTTCCTGATCGAGGCGATCAAGGGCAGCCCCGTTTCAGAGCGCGGTCAGGTCATCGGCCAGACCATCGGCCTGGTCGCGGTGGCCGCACTGATGAGCCTGGCCATATTTAACGATATAGTACGAGTCTTTCAGTAAACTCGGCCCGCACCTCTGGCGCCGAACCCACCCCGGACACCGCTTTTTCATGAGAAAACTCCTTCTTCTCCTGGTGCTGCTCGCGAGCGCGCCCCTGCACGCCCAGAACTTCGTCGTCGAGGAGATCCGCGTCGACGGCCTGCAGCGCATCTCCGAGGGCACGGTGTTCAGCTTTCTGCCGATCGAGGTCGGTGAGCGCCTGACGCCGACGCTGGCCCGCTCGAGCATCCGCGACCTGTACCGCAGCGGCTTCTTCCAGGACGTCGAGCTGGCCCGCGAGGGCGACATCCTGATCATCGAAGTGGTCGAACGTCCGGCCATCTCGACCGTGACCATCACCGGCAACAAGAAGATCCCTTCCGATGCGCTGATGCCCGCCCTCGAGGACATCGGCATCGCCGAAGGCGAAGTGTTCGACCGGCTGGCCCTCGACCAGGTCGAACAGGAGCTGATCCGCCAGTACTACGGTCAGGGCCACTACAACGTCGAGATCGACGTCCGCCTGTCGCAGCTCGACCGCAACCGCGTCGACATCGGCATCGTGATCGTCGAGGGCAAGGTCGCCAAGATCCGGCACATCAACATCGTCGGCAACGAGACCTTCGACGAAGACGAGCTGCGCGAGGATTTCGAGTCCGGCACGGACAACGACTTCTGGGGTCTGTACTTCTGGCAGGGCCGGCCGAACTACACCCGCGAGAAGCTGTCCGGCGACCTCGAGCGGCTGCGCGCCTTCTACCTCGACCGCGGCTACGTCGATTTCGCGATCGAGTCGACCCAGGTCTCGGTCAGCCCGGACCGGCAGAACATCTACATCACCGCCAACGTCCGCGAAGGCGACGTGTACTCGGTCACCGACGTCAATCTGACCGGCGACCTGGTCGTCGATGCGGACGTGCTCGAACCGTTCGTCGCGATCGAGGGCGGCCAGACCTTCTCGCGCGAGAAGATCGAACAGACCGTCGACAACATCACCGGGCTGCTGGCCAACTTCGGCTACGCCTTCGCCAACGTCAACCCGGTGCCGCGGATCGACCGTGAGGAAAAGACCGTCGATCTGACCTTCTTCGTCGACCCCGGCAAGCGGGTCTACGTGCGGCGCGTCGAGTTCCGCGGCAACACGGTGAGCAAGGACGAAGTGCTGCGCCGGGAAATGCGCCAGTTCGAGGGCGCCTGGTTCTCGCAGGCCGCGGTCGACCGATCGCGCCAGCGGCTGCGCCGGATCGGCTATTTCGAGGAGGTCAACATCGAAACGCCGGCGGTCGAGGGCGCCGACGACCAGGTCGACATCATCGTCAGCGTCGAGGAGCGCTCGACCGGCAGCTTCCAGGTCGGCCTCGGCTTTTCCCAGCTCCAGGGCTTGATCGCATCGATCTCGGTCCAGCAGGAGAACTTCCTGGGCTCCGGCCGGACGGTCGGCTTCGCGGTCAGCCGCAGCCGGATCAACCGGCAGGTCAACCTGTCCTACACCAACCCCTACTGGACCGACGACGGCGTCTCGCGCGGCTTCTTCGTCAGCTACTCCGAGTTCAACCAGGGCCGAGCCAACATCTCGGCCTTCTCGACCAGCCAGGCGGCCGCCGGCGTGAACTTCGGCTTCCCGATCACCGAGGTCGACTACGTCCGGCTCGGCGCCAGCTACCAGGCGCTGGACATCAACATCGGCAACTTCGTGGCCGTGCCGATCGACCCGGACGACCCGGACAGCCCGGTGACCTTCGAGCTGGCCGCGACCCGACCGCTCGCCATCACCCTGGACCGCGACGGCGACGGCTTCCTGTCGGGCGACGAGCGCGACGTCGAGACCGTGCTGTTCAACGGCAGCTGGGGCCGCGATACGCGGAACCACTTCCTGACCCCGACCCGCGGCTCGCTGAACCGCCTCTCGCTGGACCTGGCCGTGCCCGGCAGCACCCGCGAGTACTACAAGGTGGCCTACCGGGGCCGCAAGTACTGGCCGCTGGGCGAGAACCTGGCCTTTGCGGTCCGCGCCGACGTCTCCTACGGCGATGTCTACGACGACAAGGAACTGACCTTCGAGGACATCGAGCCCGAGCGACTGGCCGGCAACTGCCAGATCGACGAGATCGTGACCTCCGACGGCGGCCTGCCGTTCTGGGAGCACTTCTTCGCCGGCGGCGTGTCGGACGTGCGCGGATTCGACGACAACACGCTGGGCCCCAAGGACCAGTTCTGCCGCTCGGTCGGCGGCGACTTCAAGGTGACCGGCGGCGTGGAAATCGCCTTCCCGATCCCGTTCGCCGAGCTCAGCGGCACCCGCCTGGCCTGGTTCGTCGACGTCGGCAACGTGTTCCAGCGCTTCGACACCTTCGACGAGAATCTGCTGCGCGCCTCGACCGGCATCTCGCTGACCTGGGAGGCCCCGGTCGGGCCGATCATCATCAATGTCTCCACCCCGCTGAAGGATCGCCCGGGCGACGACGTCCAGCAGATCCAGTTCTCCTTCGGCGCCCAGTTCTGAGTTCGGACCTCGCCTCGCCCCGCGCCCGTCGCGGGGCGGGGGAGGAAATTTCTCCCGCCAGGGCCTATACTTGGGTACCTGAGCGTTCGGAGAAAACGCAGGTATGTTCCGCGTCCTGACATTGCCGCTTGCGAGAACGGCCGCACGGATCACCGCGCTGTCGATCGCGCTCGTGTTCCTGCTGCTGGCCGGCCCTGTCCTGGGGCAGGCGGACCTGCGCATCGGCTACGTCGACATGAAGCGCCTGCTCGACAACGCACCCCAGGTGCTCGCCGGCCGCGCCGAGCTCGATATCGAATTCCGCCCCCGCAATGAAGTCCTGCTCGCCGACGAGGAGCGCCTGGTCCGGATGGAGCAGGACCTGGCCGATTCGGTCGGCCTGAGCAACGAGCAGATCCTGGCCCGCGAACGCGAGATCCGCAACCTCCGCCGCTCGATCGACCGGCGACGCGAAGACCTGGCCGAGGAGCTCAACTTCCGCCGCAACGCCGAGATCAAGTCGCTGGGCGAGGAGATCGAGCTGGCCGTGCAGACCGTGGCCGAGCGCGAGGGCTACGACCTGGTGCTGTCCAGCCCGGTCGCCTTCGCCTCGCCCAAGATCGACATCACCGACCAGGTGCTGGAGTTCCTGGAAGTCGACTTCGAGCTGCGGAGCCGGCGCGCGCCGCAGTGAGTTCGACGGCTGCCGGCTCCGGAGTGGATTCCGTTGCCGGGTCCGACGCGATTTCGCTCGGCGAACTGGCCGAGGCGCTCGGCGCCCGTCTGGTCGGCAGTCCCGGCGACCGGGTCGACCGTCCCGCAACGCTGGCGGCCGCCGGCCCCGGCGCCCTCGGCTTCCTGTCCAACCCCGCCTACCGCGCCCAGCTGAAGGAGACGCGCGCGACCGCCGTCATTCTGGCCGAGTCCGCGCTGGACGACTGCCCCTGTGCGGCGCTGGTCGTCGAGGACCCCTACCTGGCCTGGTGCAAGGCGCTGGAGCGCTTCGCCCCCGAGCCGACGGCCGAGCCGGGCATTCATGACCGAGCCCACGTCGATCCCGAAGCCATGGTCGACCCCGGCGCCGAGATCGGGCCGATGGCCGTGATCGAAGCCGGCGCCCGGATCGGGGCCGGCGTCCGCGTCGGACCGGGCTGCGTCGTCGGCCGGAATGCCCGTCTCGAGCGGGACGTTCGCCTGACGGCCAACGTCACGCTGGGCCCCGGGGTTCAGCTCGGCGAGCGCACGCTGGTGCATCCCGGGGCCGTGATCGGCGCCGACGGCTTCGGCCTGGCCATGGACCAGGGACGCTGGCGCAAGGTGCCCCAGCTCGGCACGGTGCGGATCGGCGCCGACTGCGAGATCGGCGCCAACACCACGATCGATCGCGGCGCCATCGACGACACGGTGCTCGGCGACGATGTACGCCTCGACAACCAGGTCCAGGTCGCCCACAACGTGGTGATCGGCGACCACACGGCGATCGCCGGCTGCGTGGGCATCGCCGGCTCGACCCGGATCGGCCGCTACTGCATGATCGCCGGGGCCAGCGGCATCGGCGGCCACCTCGAAATCTGCGATCATGTCGTGATCACCGCGATGAGCACGGTGCTGGATTCGATCTCCGAGCCGGGCCAGTACGGGTCCGGCATTCCGGCCCGGCCCCTGCGCGCCTGGCAGCGCACGCTGGTCCGGCTCGGCCAGCTTGAGCGCCTGTTCCGCTCGCGCCGCCGCGCGCCGCGCTGAGCGACGAAACCCGGACCGCTGGCGACCCGACTTCCGACCCCTTCTTCGACCGACATGGACGTTACGGCATGACCGAACCCCGAACCGCCGATATCGAACGCATTCTTTCCCTGCTGCCCCATCGCTACCCGTTCCTGCTCGTCGATCGCGTGCTGGACTGGTCGGCCGACGAGGAATCCGGTCAGCCGCCCAGGATCCACGCGATGAAGAACGTGACCATGAACGAGCCGTTCTTCCAGGGCCACTTCCCCGGTCACCCGGTGATGCCCGGCGTGCTGATCCTCGAGGCCATGGCGCAGGCCGCCGGCTGCCTGGCCCACCTGGCCCGCCAGGAACAGGGCGCGAAGGACCAGCTGTTCTACCTGGTCAAGATCGACAAGGCCCGATTCAGCAAGACCGTGGTCCCCGGCGACCAGCTGCACTTCCACGTCACCCAGAAGCGCCTGATGCGCGGCATGGGCCTGTACGAGGCCGAAACCCACGTCGACGGCAAGCGCGTGGCAAGTTGCGAGATGCTCTGCGCGGCGCGACCGGACGAGCGATGAGCGGACGACCGATGAGCGACGACCAATGAGCGACGAGCGATGAACGACAACCGGGCCCGCATCCACCCGACCGCGATCGTCGACGAAGGCGCGCGGCTGGCCTCTGACGTCGAGATCGGCCCCTACGCGATCGTCGGTGGCGAGGTCGAGCTCGAGGCGGGCTGCCGGATCGGGCCGCACGCGGTCGTCACGGGCCGCACCCGGGTCGGCGCCGGCACCCGCATCTTCCAGTTCGCGTCGATCGGCGAGGAGCCGCAGGACAAGAAGTTCGAAGGCGAGTCGACGGAGCTGCACATCGGCCGCGACAACACGATCCGCGAGTACGTGACGATCAATCGCGGCACCGCCGACGGCGGCGGCGTCACCCGCCTCGGCGATCGCAACTGGATGATGGCCTACAGCCACATCGCCCACGACTGCCAGGTCGGCTCGGACTGTGTGTTCGCCAACAGCGCGACGCTGGCCGGCCACGTCACCGTCGGCGACTTCGTCATCTTCGCCGGCTTCTCCGGCGCCCACCAGTTCGTCACCATCGGCGACCACGCGTTCCTGGGCATGTACGGCGGCGTCAACCAGGACGTGCCGTCCTTCGTGATGGTCTCCGGTCGCCCGCCGCGGCCGCGCGGAATCAACAGCGAGGGCCTGAAGCGCCGCGGCTTCGACGCCGACGCGATCCGCGCCATCCGCGAGGCCTACCGCCTCGTCTACCGCCTCGGCCGACCCCTCGACGAAGCGCTGGCCGAGCTGCGCGCCCGGGCCGACGAACAACCGGCGCTGGCCCGCTTCGTCGACAGCATCGAGCACGGCACGCGGGGCCTGCTGCGCTGATGTCCTTCGTCCTGTCGGCCGGCGAGACGTCGGGCGATACGCTGGGCGCGGCGGTCGCCGAGGCGCTTGAGCAACGACTGGGCAACCTGAAGCTGGCCGGCATCACCGGGCCGGCGATGCGCGCCGCCGGGGTCGACTCCATCGAAACCATCGACGCGCTCGACGTGATGGGCCTGTTCGAAGTGATCGGCCACCTGCCCCGCCTCGTGCGTCTCCGCCGCGGCCTTCGCGCCACCATCCGCGACCGACGTCCGCGCGCCTTCGTCGGCATCGATGCGCCCGATTTCAACCTGGGCCTGGCCCGCGGCCTGAAGCGCGACGGCATCCCGACCGCCCACCTGGTCGCCCCGTCGGTCTGGGCCTGGCGCGGCTACCGGGTCAACAAGATCGCACGCTCGCTGGACCTGCTGCTGACCCTGTTTCCCTTCGAGCCGGACTGCTTTAAGGGCACCGACCTGGACTGCCGCTTCGTCGGCCACCCGCTGGCCGATGCCCTGCCGCAGTCGCCGGACCGCGACGCCGCCCGCCGCGCGCTGAACCTGCCCGCCGACCGCCCAATCGTCGCCCTGCTGCCCGGCAGCCGCGGCGGCGAGATCGGCCGCCACGCGGCCCTGCTGGCCCAGACCGCGACGCGCATCCGGCGCGACCGGCCCGACGTCGAGCTCGTCGTGCTTCTGGCCCGGGACAACCAGCGCGAGGCCTTCTGCGACGCGGCCGGCGCAGATACCGCGCCCGAGACCACCGAGCAGCTGCGGATCGTCACCGATCGCACGCGCGCCGGCCTGACCGCCGCCGACGTCGCGCTGGCCGCGTCGGGCACGGTCACCCTCGAGGCCCTGCTGACCCGCACGCCGATGGTCATCTACTACCGCCTGCCGGCGGCGACCTACGCCACGGCGCGCGCCCTGCGGCTGGTCCAGAGCGCGCACGTCGGCCTGCCGAACATCCTGGCCGGGCGCGATCTGGTGCCCGAGCGGATCCAGGCCGAGGCCACGCCCGAGCGGCTGGCATCGGATGTCGTTGGCTGGCTGGACGACGCGCCCCGGCGCGACGCCTTCCGCGCCGCCGCCGATGAACTGCACGCCACGCTGGCACGCGGGGCCGCCGATCGGGCGGCAGAGGCCCTGGTCGAGCGCTTCGGAGCCGCACCGTGAAGGCGGCGACCGCCGTCCGGAGAATCGCCGGCGTCGACGAAGCCGGCCGGGGGCCGCTGGCCGGCCCGGTGGTCGCCGCCGCGGTGGTGCTCGACACCGACCGCCCGATCGACGGCCTCGACGACTCCAAGAAGCTGACGGCGCGCCGCCGCGACGAGCTGTTCGAGAGCATCCGCGAGCGCGCCACCGCGTTCGCGATCGTCGAGGTCGGCCCCGAGGACATCGATCGGCTCAACATCCTGCAGGCGACGATGACCGCGATGGCCCAGGCCGTCCGCGCCCTCGACCCGGCCCCGGACCACGTCCGGATCGACGGCAACCGCGTCCCCGACCTCGGCGGGCTGTCCTGCGAAGCGCTGGTCGGCGGCGACGGCCTGTGCAAGGCCATTGGCGCGGCCAGCATCCTGGCCAAGGTCCACCGCGATCGCTTGATGATCGACTACCACGCGCGCTGGCCCGACTACGGCTTCGACCGCCACAAGGGCTACCCCACCGCCGCGCACCTCGACGCCCTGGACCGCCTGGGCCCCACGCCGATCCACCGGCGAAGCTTTCGGCCGGTGCGGCAAAAGGTGTTGTTTTGAAGGGGGGTTCGTCCGCCGACTTGGGCCAGGGGTTGGGCGAACGGGGTCTTGACTACCTGGTTCTCCTCCTTTGAGCGTGGCGCTAAGGCAGGGGCACGGTCAATCTGACAACTACGTTCTCACCATCACAAAATGGCTCAAAGGTGTCTAGGAATTCCGGGGCGATTCAAGGAGGCGTATTATGCAAACCTGAACGAGCAGGCCATGGTGGCCTGAATCACACTTCGAGCTCTCCGGAGAACCCGGGGCGGTTCAGTTGTCCGCGATTTTCTCTCCTGTTACCCTACTTCTGCGTTGGCTTTTCCAGTAGGGAGACACTATGAAATACTTTGCTCTTGCAATCCTCGCTCTTGTGATATTGGTAGCCTCCAAGCCATCTCACGCTCAGCAACTAGATGGGTGTGGCGTGCTTGGGGGAGCAATCGCCGTTTACAGGGCGGCAACGATCCCAGGCAGGGTAGGCGCAGTATTAACCTATCTTGCTGGCCTTGGTGGGTATGAGATCGGATCTCAGGCTTGTAATGTCAGCAACATTCGTCAAGGAGAATATGGCGGAACCCCCCCTCCATAGCGGATCAGATTAGAGAGGCGTTGTGCCCAACAGGCGATTGTGCAACGGCAAATCCTCTTCCCGATGACCCATATGATTGCTATCTGGCGATACATTGCCCGGGGCGAATGTTTCCTGACGATCCATGGATTACTGCCAACGATTTTGTGAACGCAGCCATTTTCGTGGATGAGTCAATTATTGCGGGCTATTGGCCATGGGATGAGCCATGGGACATGGGCGACTTTACAACGCAATAGAGACTAGGCTTTCCTAGGTCCCGAGGAGGGAGTCTGCAGTTTATGGAGAACGCGCTCTGGAGCCTCATCGCTATCGGATTGATTGCCAACGCCTATCTGAGCGAGCCAAGGCTCACTAGCGTCTCAGCATTTAAATCCAAATTACGCAAAAACCTACTGGGCGCTGGTGCGATTTTTCTAGCAGTCTTCTTCCTCGGGTCCCTTATCGATGATCTTGGAGTTCTTGCTCCTCGATTCATCGCATTGAACCTATCGGATGCCAATTCGTCGACCGCACCGTACATCGCTGCAATCTTCGTCTCGGCACTTGACCTCACGGGACGCACGATAGTTGGCGTGTTCTCTCTGCTCAAAAGACCGCGATCAACTACACGCTAGAACTCAACAACTGAGAAACAACTGAGATGAGAAACAACTGAGACCGTAAGCTTCCCCCCAGCTGACACATTCCCGAAGTAGAGATTTCTGGCACCATTCCCTTGGAGGAGAACGCCATGAAGAAGTCTCGATTAACCGAACACCAGATCGTTGCCATCCTGAACGAAGTCGAGTCTGGGGTGCCCGTCAAGGACGTTTGCCGGAAGCATGAGATCAGCTCGGCGACCTACTACAAGTGGAAGTCGAAGCATAACAACTGAGACACCCACCACGTAGGAAATAGCCTACGCCAGATCGAGGCGATTTACCGATGCGGTCAGCAGGGTGCTCGGCGTAGGCTGGTGGCACGTCTTGTCCGAGGGGTCTTCTATGCCTCAGCCGCGCTGCCGTCTCGTTTCACTTGATGCCACTCCGCACTACCACGTGGTCAGCCGGTGCGTCCGGCGCCAGTTCCTGGAAGCATAACAACTGAGACACCCACCACGTAGGAAATAGCCTACGCCAGATCGAGGCGATTTACCGATGCGGTCAGCAGGGTGCTCGGCGTAGGCTGGTGGCACGTCTTGTCCGAGGGGTCTTCTATGCCTCAGCCGCGCTGCCGTCTCGTTTCACTTGATGCCACTCCGCACTACCACGTGGTCAGCCGGTGCGTCCGGCGCCAGTTCCTGTGCGGGTTCGATCGTGCTACGGGGAAGGACTTCTCGCACCGGCGCGACTGGATCCGGGCGCGGATCTTCGAGCTGGCCGAGATCTTTGCCGTCGAGATCTGCGCCTACGCGGTAATGAGTAATCACGTGCACCTCGTCCTGACCCTCCGGCAGGACGTCGCGCTGGGATGGGACGACCGCGAGGTCGCGGAGCGCTGGCTGCGCTTGTTCGGCGGACGCCCGGTGGTGAAGAACTGGCTGGCCGGACAGCGCCAGTCCGAGGCCCAGGTCGAAGCTGCGCTGGAGCTGATCCGCACCTACCGCGAGCGGTTGTTCGATCTGTCCTGGTTCATGCGCTGCCTGAACGAGCCGATCGCCCGGATGGCGAACGCCGAGGACAACGTCACGGGGCGGTTCTGGGAAGGACGGTTCAAGTCCCAGGCGCTGCTCGATGAAGCCGCGCTGGTCTCATTGATGGCCTACGTGGACCTGAACCCGATCCGGGCCGGCATGGCAGCCACACCGGAAGATTCCGACTACACCTCGCTGCAGCAGCGGGTGATCGAATCCAGGCTGGACCACGCGCCGAAGCAGAAGACACAACTACCGGAGGACCTGCAGACGGCGATCGGCAAGCTGGCTCGCTTCTCTCCGGAAACCGGGCTGCGCGAGGATGGCGCCCTGCCCGTCACCTTCGCCAGCTACCTGGAGCTGGTCGACTACACCGGACGCGCAATCACCTATGGCAAGAAGGGCGTGATCGATGATCGGCTTCCACCGATCCTGGAGCGGCTCAAGGCCCGGCCCGAAGGCGTGCTGGAGTTTCTATCCAAGCCACAATCCCGTCGATCGCCCAGCGTGCTGGGCCCGGTTCAGGTCCTCCGCGAACTGGCCCACGAGTTCGGACGCAAGTTCCTGAACGGACACGCCCTCGCATTTCAGTTGTTCGGCTAGACACAGGTCCGGCCGACGCCCCTCGCCTCTTCCTGGACGATCGTTCGCGCTGTAAAAAAAGCGAGCGAACGCACGTGGGTGGCTGCATTCAGAGCGGTAGTCACCGCGTATTCCGCGCCCTTCCCACGCCGATCGATCCCTGCATGAACGCTTTGGCGGTGTGGAAGGAGGTGTCCGTGTTCAGGGCTCGACTTGCGAGCGAACAATATGGGTGTCTCAGTTCGAAAAGAAAATCAGAAAGTCATGGGTGTCTAAGTTCGCGCAGGTGTCTCAGTTCGAAGAGAAAGTCCTCGGGCAGCGGTCGATCCCGCGCCTCTGCTACCGGGCATTGGCTGATCCCTGCTCCCTCTTCACTTTTCCCTGGCGTTCGTTGGGCCATTTGAATCCCCGCCGCGCGCTCCCTATACTGTGGCGGCCGTCACACCGTGGCGGCGGGGACGGGGCGACCGGCACATCCGGTCCATGGGAGCCCGTCCTTTTTCAGGGACGCCGGACCGCCGATTCCGCCCGCATGCGGCTGCATACGCCGCGTTCGTCGCGGCATCGAGCCCGCCCGGCAGATACAACCAAAAGAGGTAGACACCATGACATTCAGGATCGCCCTTCCCGGCGTTGTCTTGGCGGCTGCGCTGTTGCTGTTCGGCAGCACCGCGTGGTCCGCGACCGGCGTTGCGTTCGTCCACGGCACCGGCAAGCAGACCGACGCGCTGAACGACTACTGGACCACGGACATGGTCAATTCGGTCCGCCAGGGCCTGTCGAACAGCGCCAACTACACGGTCATCAACTGCGACTTCGAGCAGTACATGTGGAACAGTCAGGCGGCAGGTTGCCTGGCCGGCCAGTTGACCAGCTTCATCAATGCCCGCGGCATCACCGACCTGGTCGTGCTGACCCACTCCAACGGCGGCAATGTGATGCGCTGGATCCTGTCCAACCCGACCTGGGACAGCCGCTATCCGAACATCATCAACAAGACCCGATGGGTGAATGCGCTGGCGCCGTCGTCGACGGGCACGCCGCTGGCCGAAGCCGTGATGCAGGGCAACGTGTTCGAGTCGGCGCTGGGTTGGCTGCTCGGCTATCAGAACGACGCGGTGCGGATGCAGCAGCCGAGCTGGATGGCCTACTACAACTCCAGCTGGTTGCTCGGCACGTCCGGGCGCCCGAGCCTGCCGAAAGGCTTCTGGAACGTGGTCGGCACCGACGTGCGTTCGGCCATCTGGGACGGCGCCGCCTATTGCGGTGGCTACTTCAACCAGGTCGGCCTGGAGATCACCCAGAACTGGCTCGACAGCTGTTCCGACGGCTTCCTCGACTGCAGCAGCCAGAACGGCGCGGGCAGCCTGTGGTTTTATGACCACCAGGTGTCCGGCGACCGACTGTCCCACGCCCAGAGCCGGCGCGATTGCCACGGCCTGGACGTGATCCTGCGCAACGACCTGTAACGGAGGCCCCATGAAGATCACAACCATCACTCTTGCCGCCCTGGTGGCGGCCGGGCCGATCGCGTTTGCACCGGTCGCAGCCCAGGATATCGAGCCCGGCCTCAGCGCCGCCGACATCGGCTTTGCCGAACCGCTTTCCGCAACCTGGTTCGCCCGCCAGCCCGGCGACTTCGGCGCCGCCAAGCTGGTCGCCGACGCCGCCGCGGTGCCGGCCAGCCAGCACACCGAGTCGCTACCCGTGCAGTTTGCATGGCCCCTCGACCAGGCCCCGGCCGCGACCTTCGACTTGCCGCGCGTCGACAGCCGGCAGTACTGGGTCGACGCCACCGGCGGCGACCTGGCCAAGGGCATTTCCCTGCCCCTGACCGCACCCGGCGCGGTGATCCGCATCTCGCCGCTGGATGCACAAGCGAAGGTCCGCATCGCGCCGGATCGCCTGTCGCTGGCCATCGCGTCCCCGGCCGGGGACGAGCGCACGCTGGATGCCGGCGCCCTGGCCCACCTGGCCGACGGCGCAGCGCTGAAAGCCGCCGGCATGGACGTGCCTGAAGCGTCGCTGGCGTTCCAGCTCGCCGATTCGGTGCCCGCCGGTTCGCTGAAGCTCGGCGTCGGCGCGCTGCCGGCCGGCGAACGCATGGTGGTCCACGTGTTGGAGCCGAGAAGCCCGTGGTCCGGTCAGCTGACGCTGCCGGCGCGCGACTTCTTCACCGGCGACACGGTCTCGATGGGCTTCGGCATTGGCGACGGCAAGTCGCAGCTGCCGGTCGGCTCGGTCCAGGCCGTGGTCACGGACCCGACCGCGCGACGGCAGTTCGATGTCCGCTTCGACGCGGCCACGGGCACGCTGGTCGGTGAACTGCCGAAGGGCGTGGACGTGACGGGCCGGACGGGTCTGTTCGAAGCGCATGCCTACCTCGAGACCACCACCCCGGACGGGCTGGTGGTGCGCCGCGACCTGAAGATCCCGTTCTCCGTGGCACCGCCGCTGGCGCGGCTCGACGGTTCGGTCAAGGCCGAGCTGAACGACGGCCTGACGCTGGACATCGGCGTGGAGACGGCGGTGGCGGGCCGCTACCAGCTCAACGGCCAGGTGTTTGGCACGCGGGCGGACGGCACGCTAGCACCGATCGCCCAGGCCCAGGTCGCAGGCTCGCTGCCGGCCGGCTCGGGCAACCTGCAGCTGAAGGTCGATCGCTCGATCCTGGCCGCAAGCGGGCTGGACGCACCGTTCGAGGTGCGCGGGCTGGAGCTGCTCGACCAGGGCCGGATGTTCCGGCTGCAACGTCAGCAGGACGCGCTGCGCATCACGCGCTGATCGCTACGGCCGCCGTCCCGGTTCGCGGGGCGGCGAACGAGGCCATCGACACGGGGCCGGAAACGCCGGCGGGGCCTTCCCCGTCGGCGTTTTCTTTGCTTGTCGGGGGCGGGATCGGCGCCGGCCTCGCGGGACGGCCGCCAGGGAGCGGCTCGGGGGCTCGAACCGGAGCTTCGATTCGGAGTGACGAAGCGGCCAGTCAAGCCGGGAAGTCGATCCGGAGGCTCAACCGGTCGTGAAGCGCTCCGGGGGCGTCGCGTCGGACGGTTCGCGCTCGACGCGCTCGACCCGGGCATCCGGTGATCCGTCGTGCAGCCAGCGCTCGAGCGCATCGAGCGCCTGCGCGTCGCCGCACGCCAGGACCTCCACGCTGCCGTCGGCCAGGTTGATCGCGTGGCCGGTCAGGTCCAGGCGCTGCGCTTCGCGCTGGGTCGATGCGCGAAAGAACACGCCTTGCACCCGACCCTCGATGCGGAACCGTGCGCAGCTCACGTCGAGGGAGCGGACTCGGCCGACGACGCTTCGTCGACCCGGCTGCGCACGGTCTCGCCGGTGATCGGCCCGATCCAGGTCTCGGCCAGGCGCCCGTCCGGGGCGATCAGGTGGGTCGTCGGCAGCGCTCGCGGCGTGCCGAGCGAAGGCGGCGGCGCGTAGACGTCGACGCGCAGGATCGGATAAGTGGCCGGGTAGTCCTTCAGGAACTCGCGAAAGGTCTCGACGTCCGTGTCCTCGAAGGCCAGGCCGAGCACCGTGATGTCGTCGCGGGTGTCGTGCAGGTCGGACAGGTCCGGAATTTCCTTCCGGCACGGCGCGCACCAGGTCGCCCAGAAGTTCACAACCACCCACTGGCCGCGCCATTCGCTCAGCTCGCGGGTTCGGCCGTCGAGGTCGGGCAGGGCGAACTCGGGAAGCGGTTCGACGTTCGCGGTCGAGCTGTCGGCCGCTGCCGGGTCCGAGGGCTCGGACGCACCGGCGGTGGCGGCGGATGCAGCGGACGCAGCCAGGGCCAGCGAAAGGCCGAGCAGCGCGGCGGGGAATGGGGTCATGGTCGAACTCCGTGCGGTCATATCTTCGGGCAGTCGTGGGCCGGGGAGGCCTTTCGTCGAGGGCGGTGCGTCAAAAATCATTCATCGTGTCCGCGACGATCCGTTCGATCGCCGGCGCCAAGAACGAGCGACTTCAGCGGCCGATCCATCAGCGGGCCGACCGAGTCGCCCACTTCGTCCAGCGCTTCGCGCAATCGGCGGTCGCCGTCGCTCGGCGGAGGCAGCGCGTCCGATTCTGCCAGCGGCAGCACGAAGGGAACGTGTGCATACAGTTGGGCCAGCGTGTACTCGGCCGGGTCGATGGTCAGGAACCAGTCGCCGTCCTCGTCGCGCTGGACCACGCCGGCGCCGTCGAGCTGGCCGAGCAGGAGCTGCAGTTCGCTGTCGGTCATCGCATCCTCGCGCGCCAGGAAATCGGCCGAGCCGAGGCCGGCGCCGCGGCGCTGGGCCAGCGCCAGGTGGTGGATCAGGCGGATCGCCAGCAGCAGGTGATGGCGGGGGTTCCAGCGCCAGTCGGCGCGCTGGTAATTGAACGTGGTCAGCGCGGCCGTGACGCTGGCGCCGAGCAGGATGACCACCCAGGTGACGTAGATCCAGACCAGGAAGATCGGAATCGTGGCCAGCGCGCCGTACAGCCGCTCGTAGGTCGGAAAGGTCGAGACGTAGAACACGAAGCCGTGCTTGGAGGCTTCGAAGGCCACCGCCGAGAACGTGGCGCCGGCCAGCGCGTGGTGGACCCGCACGCGGCGGTTCGGCACCACCGAGAACAGCAGCGTGAACGCCGCCAGGGCGATCAGGAACGGCGTCAGGCCCAGCATGACGGTCTGGATCAAGCCGCGCGCGAACTCCGGCGCCAGCCGCGGCAGCGCGGCGACGACCGAGGTCAGGCCGACCGAGACCCCCATCAGCACCGGGCCCAGGGTCAGGACCGACCAGTAGACCAGCAAGCGGCTGCTGACCCGGCGAGGACGGTCGACGCGCCAGATCCGGTTCAGGCTCTTCTCGATCGTCGCCATCAGCAGCAGCGCGGTGACCACCAGGAACAGCGTGCCGGCGCCGGTCAGCTCGCCGGATCGCTCGACGAACTGGTCGACGTACTGCTGGACGATGTCGCCGGCGGCCGGGACGAAGTTGTTGAAGATGAAGTCCTGCAGGCGCTCTACCCCGGAGTCGAACACCGGGAAGGCCGAGATGATGCCGATCACCACCGCGGTCAGCGGCACCATGGCCAGCAGTGTGGCGTAGCTCAGCGCGCCGGCGGCCTCGAAGCATCGATCCTCGGCGAAGTGCCTGACCAAGTGGCGGCCGAAGGACTTCAGCCAGCGCGGATCGCGCAGCGCATCGAGCGCCCCGGGCAGCGGCAGGCTTGACGCCGACCGGGACCCGGATGCGTCAGAATGAGAGTCGTCCTGGTTGGATTCGGGCGTTGAATCAGCCATTGCTTATCGAACAGGAGGTCGCATGCAAGTCACTGTGTACCACAACCCCCGTTGCTCCAAGAGCAGAGCGACGCTCGAACTGCTCCTCCAGCGCGGCATCGAGCCGATCGTAGTGGAGTACCTGAAGTCCCCGCCGAATGCGGCCACGCTCGAAAAGCTCCATGCTGCGCTGGACGCGCCCGCCGCGGAAATGGTCCGGACCGGACAGCAGGAGTGGGCGTCGTCCGGCCTGGAGATCGAAACCGCGAGCGACGCCGAACTGTTCGCTGCGATTGCCGACCAGCCGATCCTGCTCCAGCGTCCGCTGGTGGTAGTCGACGACGAAGCGACGACCCGGGCCCGGATCGGCCGCCCGCCGGAGCGGGTCCTGGAGATTCTTCCATGACCGATGTGCTGGTGCTGGTCCACTCGGTCCACGGCAATACGCTGGCGCTGGCCAGGGAGATCGCGCGCGGGGTCGAATCGGTCGACGGTGCGGTCGCCCGACTGCGCGGCGTGCCGCCGATCACGTCGGCGCTGGACCCCAAGCCCGCCGAGTGGCCCGACGACGGCCCGGCCCTGGTCGAGAATCGCGACCTGGCCGAGTGCGGCGGCCTGATCCTCGGCAGCCCGACCCGGTTCGGCAACATGGCCTCCGCGGTCAAGCACTTCCTCGACGGAACCGCGAGCGAGTGGTTTTCGGGCACGCTGGCCGGCAAGCCCGCCGGCGTGTTCACCTCGACCTCGAGCCTGCACGGCGGCCAGGAATCGACCCTGCTGTCGATGATGATCCCGCTGCTGCACCACGGCATGGTCCTGGTCGGGCTGCCGTACACGGAGCCGGCGCTGACCTCGACGAACTCCGGGGGCACGCCGTACGGGGCGAGCCACTGGTCGGGTCCCGACAGCGACCGACCGCTGACCGACGACGAGACGAAGCTGGCGCGCGTGCTCGGCAAGCGGGTCGCCGGCCTGGCGGTGGCCCTGTGATCCCGGTCGGATTCGCGCGCTGGTGCTGGGTCGCGCTGATCGGCGTGCAGCTGGCCTGGTTCGGCTGGTGGTCGCCGTCGGAGGTGCTCGGCTACTGGCCCGCGCTGCTGCTGGCCACCGTGCCGCTGCTGATTCCGCTGCCGTGGATTCTCCGTTCGTCGCGGGCGGCCCTGGTGGTCGGCGGCATGATCCTGCTGGTCCACTTCAGTGTCGCGGTCTCCGAGGCCTGGGTCGACCCCGTCGTGCGGCCGCTGGCCCTGCTCCAGATCGTGCTGATCGTGGTCTACTTCCTGGCGCTTCCGGCGTTCCGCCGGCGGCGGCGAGAGAACGGCGACGGTGCCGGCGAGGGCTAGTCCGCCGGCGCTTCAGCAATCACCGGCGCGAGCCGGCGCGACGCACGCCGGACCCGCCGGCGTCGACTCGAAACCGTAGCCGTCGTCCGCCCCGCGGACAGCGGCTAGACTGGACCCGAATCCGTCCGACGCCGCTGACCGAATGACCCGACGCCGCTCCCCGTCCGAACCGCTTTCGACCCCCCAGCAGGCGCCGCGTCCCGGCGACGGCTGGACCCACCACGGCAACTGGATCCTCCGCGCCTGGCTCGAACGCGGCGTCCCCGAGGACCTGCTCGAGACGCACCGCCCGGTGCTCGCCGAGCTCGGCCGGCGATCGGGCTCCGAGTGGTACGACCAGCAGCTGGCGGACCGGCGCAACGAACCGCACCTGACCCGATGGTCCCCCTGGGGCGAGCGGATCGACTCGATCGAGCTGACGCCGCACTGGCAGCGCGCCCACCGCTGGGCCGCCGAATACGGGCTGGTCGCGACCGGCTACGACGATGCGCTGGGCAAGCATGCCCGGCTGCTGCAGTTCGCCCGCGCCTGGATGTACATCCCCTCGACCGATTTCTACGGCTGCCCGCTGGCGATGACCGACGGCGCGGCGCGCGTGCTGACCGACGCCGGCAACGATGCGCTCGCGTCGCGCGCCCTGCCCCACCTCCTGTCGACCGATCCGGACGCCTTCTGGACCTCGGGCCAGTGGATGACCGAGACGGTCGGCGGCTCGGACGTCGGGCAATCCGAAACCACCGCGCGGCAGGACGAGGACGGCACCTGGCGGCTGACCGGCCGGAAGTGGTTCACGTCGGCGGCGACGTCCGAGATCGCGCTGACCCTGGCCCGTCCCGAGGGCCCCGGGACGCAGACCGAAGACGGCTCGCGCGGGCTGGCGCTGTTCTACCTCGAGCCGCGCGACGACGAGGGCCGGCTGCAGAACATCGAAATCCTCCGCCTGAAGGACAAGCTGGGCACACGCAAGCTGCCGACCGCCGAGCTCTGGCTGGACGGCGCGCCGGCCACGCCGGTTGCGGGGCTGGAGCGCGGCGTGGCCGCGATCGCGCCGATGCTCAACATCACCCGGACGTGGAATGCGGTCACGGCCTGCGCGCTGATGCAGCGCGCGCTGGCGCTGGCCGACGACTACGCCGGCAAACGCGAAGCCTTCGGCAAGCCGCTGGCCGAGCTGCCGCTGCACCGCGAAACCCTGGCCGACCTCGAAGCCGACCGCGCCGCGGCCAGCTGCGCGCTGCTGTCGACCATCGACCTGCTCGGACGCGTCGAGCACGGCGTCGAGCACGACGTCGATCACGGCGTCGATCACGAGCTCGAGTCGAGCGACGAGAAC
This sequence comes from Wenzhouxiangellaceae bacterium, assembly GCA_965227925.1. Taxonomy (GTDB): domain Bacteria; phylum Pseudomonadota; class Gammaproteobacteria; order Xanthomonadales; family Wenzhouxiangellaceae. The sequence continues at coordinate 1,123,559 of CBDDGP010000004.1, read as the reverse complement.
GATCGCGCGGCGCTGCGCCTGCTCACGCCGCTGATCAAGCTCGGCACGGCACGCGATGCGGTCGCGGTGGTGTCGGAAGCATTGGAAGCGATCGGCGGTGCCGGCTACATCGAGGACACGGGCATTCCGCAGCTCCTGCGCGACGTGCAGGTGCTGTCGATCTGGGAGGGCACGACCAACGTGCTGTCGCTCGACGCGCTGCGGGCGATCGCCTCGGTCGGCATCCGGCCGTGGATGGACCGTCTGCAGCAGCGCCTGGACGGCTGCCGTCAGCCGGCGCTGGCCGGCCGGGTGGACCGGGCCCGCGACGCCCTGTCCGCCGCGCCGGGATGGCTGGAGCCCGGCCCCGAGGCGCTCGAAGCGCAGGCCCGGCGGCTGGCGCTCAACCTCTATCGACTGACCGGGCTGGTCGAGCTGCTCGGTCTCGCCGATCACTGGCTGGCCCACGGCGACGATCGACCGCTGGCGGTCGCGCGCCATTACCAGGACCTGCGCTTCCGGCTCGAGCCGCTGCGCGGGCGCTGACCGGACTCAGAAGGTCGACAGCCCGCTGAACTCCATGATCCGGTAGCGGGCATAGCGCAGCGCGCTGTCTTCGGCGAACGCCGCGTAGGGCAGCGAAAAGGTGCGGCCCGGCGGGTTCGACCAGCGCTGCTCGAACCATGCCGCCGCATCGGTCAGCGCGGCCTCGCTCGACGGCCCGACGATCCGCACGCTGGTCTCGAGGTTCAGATCGTCGAGATTGCGCCGGGTGAAGTTGGCCGAGCCGGCGATCAGCTCGGACCGCCCGTCCGCGTGCCGGACCTGGAGGAACTTGCTGTGGCATTGCTCGCCCGAGGTCGCGCACCAGCGCAGCGACGCGCCGGCATCGACCAGTTCGCGCGCCACGGGACGATTCGGTATGCCCGATTTCTCCTTGCCGAAGGCGTCGCGGTTCGGATCCAGCAGCACGCGCACGGAGGCGCCGCGGCCGGCGGCCCGCGTCACCGCTTCGATCAGGCCGCGGTGAGCCAGGTAGAACATCGCGAGGTCGACCCGGTCGCCGGGCCCGGCCTGGTCCAGCGCGTCGATCGCGGCGTCGCGGATGTCGCCCTCGGTGAGCACCTGCAGCCGGGCGACGTCCGGCGCAACGGCAGCCGGCGGCGGCGGGGGCGGGGGCGGGGGCGGCAGGTCGAGCGCGGACCCGTTTCCGGCCTTCGAGAACGCCACGACCGCGGCCTCGGTGGCCAGCAGGTCCAGGGCCGCTGCGCCGTGAAACTCCAGCGCCACGTTGCCGTGCGCGCTGGACGCGTCGTGCGGGTTGCCCGAGGTGACCAGGCCGACCCAGCCGGTCGCCGTATCGGCCACCAGCGTCTTGCGGTGATTGGCCTTGAAGTTGAGCAGCGACAGCCAGCTGCGCAGGGTCACCTCGCCCGGTCCGACCGGGTTCGGCAGCCAGCCGCCGTCGGCCGAGTTGCCGGCCCAGCGACAGCACAGGCGCCACCCGCCGGACCACGCGGGATTGGAATCGCGCAGCCGCGCGAGGCGGGTGACGATCACCTCGACGCCGGCGTCGCGCAGGCGCTGCAGCCGGGCCGATTCGATGCCGCCGTAGAGCGTGTTGATCGGGTCGGTGATCACCACGGCGCGCAGCTCGGGCACCTCCGAGCGCCGGCTGCGCAGCGCGCGCTCGAGTTCATCGGACAGGGGGCGCATGGTCGGTCCGCCGGCGGTCCCGGCGAAGTCGTTGAACAGGAACATGTCGACCACAACCAGCCGCTCGGCTTCGCCGATCAGCGCGAGCGCGCGGTCGAAGATCCGCTGCTCGACCTGCCGCTGGCCGTCTACGTCGATCCAGGTCAGGTCGGCAAGGAAGCGGACGTCGTTGGCCGGACGTTCGGGCATCGCCACGGACAGCCCGGGCGGCAGCGGCTTGTAGCGATGGAACACCGAACTCGCGATCAGGACCAGCAGCAGGGCCAGCACCGCCGGGCGCGCCAGCCGGCGCCAGGCCGACCGCGACGATTGCGACGATCGCGTCGATGCCCGGTGTCCTGTCGGCGATGTCGTGCTGGGTTCCATGCGCGGAGTCTAGCCCTGCTGAGGCGCGTGCGCACTGGCAACCAGACCGCGGCGAGCGTAGAGTGAGGTCGTTTCTGCACCGGAGTCCGACCATGCGCCGCACTGCAATATTCCTCGTTCCGATCCTGCTGCTGGCGCTGGCCGGCGGGTGCACCGATGATGACCGCGCGGCCGATGGACAAGCCGATGGAGAGACCGGTGCGGCTGAATCCGCTCGACCGGATGCGGGCCTGCTCGAGCCGCAGCGCCAGGCGCTGGAGCGCGCGCGCGGCGTCGAGGAGGACGTCGCCGAGGCTGCGGCCCGTTAGCGCGAACGCATCGAAGACGGAGGCGGCTGACCGGCGCCCGATCGATTTCCGGACCGCCGGCGGTCGTCTGCCGGTCGTCCTCCATTCGTCCGCCAACCGCCCGCGCTGTCCCGCGCGGCGGTCATTTCGCGTATTCTGGGACCAGCAACCCGTCGACCGGTTCATGGGTCGTCGGCGTGGCCGCGCCGGACTCTCTTTGAATCCGGCCCCGACCGTCGCCGATGATCGAATCCGGCGGGAGCCCTCATCCGCGGCCGGCTCCGTCGTGCCGCGACCCGATCGCAAAGGAGATTTCCCTATGTTCAAGCAGAGCCTGACCGCATTGGCCGTGGCCAGCCTTTCCCTTTCCGCAGTGGCCCAGGAGCCCAACATCGAGCCCGGCATGTGGGAAACCACCAGCACGGTCTCGCTGAACATTCCGAACATGCCGGAAGGCTCCATGCCGCCGCAGACCCAGACCGAGTCGAACTGCATCACGCCGGAAGACATCCGCGATGGCGAAGCGTTCCTGGCCGACAACGAGGAATGCGAAGTCGCCGACAAGGACATCAATGCCGACGGCATGAGCTTCACGATGACCTGTCCGAGCCCGGACGGCAGCTCGATGACGATGAACGCCGACATGTCCTTCGACGGCGACACCATGTCGGGCACGGTCGACGGCCAGATGGACTCGGCCATGGGATCGATGACGATGTCGGTCGAGATCTCCGGCAAGCGCACCGGCGACTGCTGATCCGCACGCCCCGGCCCGGAGTCCCCCGGACTCCGGGTCGATCGTCCATCCCGCAGTGATCCGTCGATCCGCCGACCCGGCGTTCGACGGATCGCGGCCCCGCCCGGAACTCCCGTTCCGCACCTGCCCGATCGAAGCGTGCCCGCCCTACCCGTCCAGCGCGTCCGGCGCCGCACCCAGCCGCGCCAGCCATTCGCCGTCGGCCGCAGCCTCCTTCACCGGCGGCACGACCAGCGTGGTGTACTCCTTGAAGCGGGCGTCCGGTAGCGCGGACAGCGCGATGCGATCGGCCCGGAAGGGCTCGATCGGAAGCTGCGCGGCCTCGTACAGGATGACCTCGGTCGCTGGCCGATACCACCGCCCCAGCTTCTCGACCAGCAGCGCCAGCGCGGCCGGTTCGGCGTGGAACCGGGTCAGCGAAAGATCGCCGGTCAGCGCGACCTGCCACAGGAGCAGCAGGCTGGACGGGTCCGGCCGGCAGTCCCGGACCAGGAACTGCGTGGCCTCCCACGACTGGACCCCGGTGCGTCCCGGGTCCAGGCCAAGGTCCGCGTACAGGCAGGCCTCGGCGGATATTCCCGGTTCCATACGGGCCGGCAGGCCCAGTTCGCGAACCGCGCGAACCGCGCCGTGGGGAACGTCGGCGAACACGCCCGGGTGCCCGTAGAACACCGCACAGACCCGGGCGCCGTCGCGCACGCCATCGACCAGCTCGCGCTCCATGTCCCGGTACGCATCCCGGCGATCACGATTCCTGTCGCCGTCGCGATAATGCCGGCCCAGGCCGATGCAGTCCGGCCGGATCGAGGTCAGCCACTCCAGCGCAAACGCATCGGCCAACGCGTATACCCGATCCGCAGCACGGATCTCCGACTCGGCCCGGCGCGAAAGATGGCGGCCGAGCTGGATCCCGCAGCCGACCACGACCAGTTCGCCACGGGAGGGCTCGGAATTCGGCCCCTTGCCGGTGGACGTGCGCGGCGAATCGTTGCTTGAATCGTTGCTTGAATCGTTGCTCGACTCGTCGATCGACTCGTCGACCGAATCGCCGCTCGAATGGCCGGTCACGATTCGTCGCCGTCGGCCAGTTCCGCTGCGTCGATCAGTTCGTCGCGGCCGGACCGCTTGGCCCGGTACAGGGCGTCATCCGCGCGTGATCGCAGGCGCTCCAGTCGGCGCTCGCGTCGCGCTTCGGCGAGCCCGAAGCTCAACGTTACCGCGATCGAGGCGTCACCGACGGCCACCGGCCGCAGCCGACGACGCAATTCCTCGACCCGCTGTCGCGCCTGCAGGCGGTTCTGGTCGGGCAGGAACACCGCAAACTCCTCGCCGCCGACCCGGCCGACGATGCCGGGTGGCGGAAACACCTCACGCAGCAGTTGGCCCAGATAGGACAGCACCGCATCGCCGGCCTGGTGACCGAAGCGATCGTTGACCTGCTTGAACAGGTCGACGTCGGCGGCAATCAGGGTGCACGGACGGTCGTTCTCGCGACTCTGCTCGAGCGCGATGCCGGCCGCACGATGAAAACGGTTGTGATTGAGCAGGCCGGTCAGGCCATCGCGCTCGGACAGGCGCCGGAAGCGCCGCCGATCGGCGCGGAAGCGGATCAGCAGGCCGATCAGCAGAACCCCGATCACCGCCGCCATCACGACGGCGACCGTGCGCGCCTTCTTGCGAGAACTCCGCGCCTGGCGTTCGAGCTCGAACAGCTCGTTGCGCTGGCGGAGCATGGCCAGTTCCTGCTGCTGGCGCTGGTTCTCGAACTCGGCCTGCTGATAGGCGATGCGCAGGCTGCGCTGCACGTCGTTGAATCGTTGGTCTGCCTGGTACTGCGCCCTCAGGTGGTCCAGGGCCCGTCCCGGCAATCCTCGCTGCTCGAACGAGTCCGCCAGTGTGGAATGCAGTTCGATCAGGCTCTGCCAGTCCTCGCGCGCCTCGAAGTAGCTCACCGACTCCAGCAGGCGCCGGGTTCCGCCCTCGGCGTCTCCGGCGGTCAGCAGGGCCCGACCCAGGTAGTACCTCGACTCGGCCACGCCGACCGTGAACTCGCTGGCGCGGTGCTGCGCGATGGCCCGCTGCAGCCAGCCGATCGCCTCGTCGTGGCGATCGGCCTCGAGCAGCGCCGCGCCCATCGCCATCATTCCGGTTCCCTGAAGGACCGGGTCGCCGCTCTCCTGGCAGCTCTGCCACATCGCGTCGGCGCTGTCCGATGCGACGTCCGCCAGCCCGACGCGGAGCTGCTGGAAGACCAGGTCCTGCTCGGCGAAACAGCGTGTCCGGTCGTCGCCGCTGTCCTCGGCCGCCACCAGGGCTTCGGAGATGTACTCCATCGCCAGCGCCTGTTCCCCCGCCAGCGAATGGAAACGCGCGGCCAGCACCAGCAGCCCCGCTCGCGACCCGGGGTCGCGGGCCTCGGGGAGCAGTTTCAAACCCTCGTACAGATAGTTGAACGCCAAGGCATATTGCTGGTCGATGCCCGCCGCATTCGCGGCGAGCTCGAGCGCCCGGAGTCGGAGATCGATGCCGACCGGCCGCGACAGCACCCGGTCCAGGCGATCCATGGCGTCGTCGAAGCGGCCGGCCAGCACCAGGTTGCGGCCCTGCATCAGGTCGAGGCGCGCACGCTGGTCCGGGGTCGCGCCGTCCAGGCCGTCGGCCCGCAGCGCATCGATCGCGGCCTGCGATTCCTGCCAGGGACGTTCGTGGTGCAGCCGCTCGATCGAGTCGATCCGCGTCGACAGCACGGTATCGGCAACTGCCGTCCCGCCCCCGACGGCCACCAGACCGATCAGCAGCACCAGGCCAAGAACGCGAACGGCCCGGCCAACGGCCGGGGCCAGGCTCGGTCGACCGATCGACGGACCGATAGACGGACCAATCGACGGAGAGATCGCTGGAACGATCGCGGTTACGATCGTGGTAACGATCGGAGCCGGGCGCGCCACGGGACGGCCGAAGCGGCCTAGCGGTAGGCCTTGACGGTGGAGTTGGTCATGCGCAGTTCGTTCAGCCCGCTGAGCTTGCGCAATGCGTCCAGGTCACCCTTCTTCAGCGCGGCGGCCGCCTCGTCGGAGAGACCGTACTCGGCGATCACCGCATCCGGATCGCTGCGATAGCGCCCTTCGAGTTCGGCGTCCCCGCCCAGGTCGACCAGCAGTTTGGTGAGATTGTCCATGTCTCGAGCTCCCTTGGTAATGGAATGGATCGCTCGGCCCCCCTCGGGACCGCATGTCGTCGCAACAGACCGACTGCGGAGAATTGTAGCGGGGTTCAGCCTCGGCTGCCCGCAGTGGCCCGGCCCCAGGCCGCGTGGAGGACCACGTGCGGCACGGTCAACGCGGCCAGGCCCCAGAACAGCACACGCACCTGCTGCGCTCCGGGTGCAGCCGACGTGGCGTCGACGGACGCCAGCACGGACCCGCCGATCAGGCCGAGCGCGATCGCACCCAGCGTTGCCGGCCAGAGTCGCAGGGCCCATTGTCGGACGCTCCAGCGGGACCATGGACCGGTGCGGGATGTCGCCATCTCCAGCAGGTGACCGAAGCTGTGCAGCAGGCAGAAATAGAGGGCGAAGGCGATCAGCGGGGGAAGCCTCGTCACCACGAGACCAAGCACCGCCACGGCCAGTGACAATCGCCGGGCTCGGGCCGCGCCCTGCTCCAGCGCGACGCGGCTGACTACCATACCGATGCCGATCAGCCACAGGCACGCCAGCGGCCGGGCGACCCAGGTGAGGCGATCCGCCAGCGGAACCGGATCGATCCCGGCAAGCCAGGCGAACAGTACGGCAACGCCCTCGGCGTCGCCGACCACCGGCCCGAGAACCGGGATCGCGCCAAGTACGCAGGCATCCAGGGGCCGTCGAGGAAGGTCGAAGGTGGTCGCGTCCTGCACGCCGAAATGCAGCACCGACAGGGCGAGAAACGCGACCAGCGTCGCGAGCGGCATCGCCCACCAGGCCAGCAGGACCATCGCCATCATCGCGAGGTAGATCGTGAAGAAGGCGTAGCCCGCGCCGGAAGAGAGACAACGCTGCATCAGCGTCTGCCCGACCCACGGGTCGGCGCCCCCGTGCATCACACCGAGCAACGCGATGGGCAGCAGGACCAGGTTGAGCTGGGCCGGGATGGACAGGTCGTCCAGGAGGCCGGCCAGCGGCAGGACGGCCGCCATGAGAAGCAACGCGATGCGGGCGTGCAGTGCTTGCCAGGAGCGGCGGCAGGCACGGCGATTCGCGGCGCCTGGATCGATCGGTCGCGAGGTCGGGATGGAGTGCATCGAAGCGGGGCCAGCAGGGAGCGCACCGACCCGGGGGCCGGGCCGGTGCATTCCGCAGGCGGTCAGACCGTCTGCGCCTCGGTCTTGCGAACCGCAATCGTGTAGATCAGCAGACCGAACACGGCCTTGGCCACCAGATCCGCGATGCTGTAGCCGACCTGCAACGCGGTCTCGGCGCCGGCGCCCTCGAGGCCGAGCATCGGCAGCACGAACACGACCGGATAGAACAGCCAGGACACCACGGTCAGGTAGCGCGCCATGCTGACCAGGCCACGGGCCTCGGCCGGCTGTCGAGCGATGGCATCGCCAAGACCGATGAACAGCTGATACAGGATGATCAGGAACGGAATCATCGACAGCGACCACCACAGCCACCGGGTGCCGTCATCGCTCGAAATTTCGCCGGGGTAGCCGAGCACGACCATCAGCGCCGCGAGCCCACCCAGCAACCAACCCTTGCTGACGGTCTCGCCCCTCGAAAGACGCATGACCAGCAGAAGCTCGATCAGCAGCAGCGGTACGGTCAGCAGCCAGTCGACATAGCGGTACGCATCGTTGAACGGCGTCCCCGACGCGACATAGGCACCGTCGACGAGCTCGAACGCGGCCTTCCAGTCAAACATGATCTGCAGGTAGTGGTAGGCGGCGATGAACGTCACCAGGCCGGTGATCGTCAGAGCGGTACGGAACTCGGGGGCCACCCGGTCCCGCTGAATCCAGAAGAAGATCGTCGATGCCGCGAACGCGGCGAGTGTCAGGGAGAACACGTTGAAGACCAGGCTGAACTGGCCCATCGTCAGGGTCGGCATATCCATGGGGTAGTCCCTCTATCAGTAGCGAACAAGTGATGAAACGGGTAGGAACGAAGCGCGATTCGTGGGCAAACAATAGCGGGCGAAGGGTGAACAACCGGCTTGATCTATGGCAAGACACCGCTCACATCTGTCGTCGGTCCGGCATCGTCGACAAACTCGTCGGACGTGCGCGGATCCGCAGTCCGAAGGGATGCAGGAATGAACTGGCTACAATGTCGTCATGGCAAGACGATTGATGAATCTTCGACACGTCCCGGACCCGGAAGCCGAGGGGGTTCGCGCGATGCTGGACGAGCTCGGCGTGGATTGGTACGAGCTCCCACCGACCGCGTTCGGATTGAGCGCCGGCAGCATCTGGATCCGCGACAACGAACAGTATCCGAGGGCCAAGGACGCGTTCGATCGGTTCCAGGCCGAGTATTCCGAGCGAGCCCGCGCCGAATCCGGCATCGACCGGCCGCGCATCGATCCGATGCGACTGCTGGCAGCGGTGATCGTCGCTGCCGTCGTACTCGGTTTCTTCTTCTGGCCGATCGTGCAGCTGTCGACCGGTTAGCGCGAGACCGGCATCCGGTCAGCGTCCGACCGTAGAGGCGACGGATTCCAGCCGTTCGAGAAACGCTTCGCCATACTTCTCGAGCTTGTGCTTGCCGACCCCGGGCACGTCGACCAGTTCGCCGAGGCTCCTGGGGCTCGCCTCGGCCATGGCCACCAGCGTGGCGTCGTGGAAGATCACGTAGGGCGGGACGCCTTCGGCCCGAGCCAGCTCCAGTCGCAGCTCGCGCAGCGATTCGAACACCGGCGCGATCGCCTCGTCGACGGGCGCACGCTTCGCCCTGGACGCAGATCGCTTGCTTGTCCGGACGACCGGCTCACGCATGGTCCACTCGACCTCGCCGCGAAGCAGCGGCCTTGAGGCCGGATCGAGCCGCAGCCCGCCGTGACCTTCCGGGTCGGTGGCCAGAAGGCCGGCGGCGAGCAGTTGCCGAACGAGCGCCTGCCAGTAGCCACGCGGGTGGTCCTTGCCGATCCCGAAGGTACTCAACCGATCGTGGCCGAGCGACTCGACGCGGTCGGTGCGACGGCCGACCAGCACATCGATGACATGCCCGGCGCCAAAGCGCTGCCCTGTCCTGTAGACGCAGGACAGGGCCATCCGGGCCGGTTCCGTCGCATCGACCATGGTCGGCGGCGTCGCGCAGTTGTCGCACCGCCCGCAGTCGCCCGGGTGGTGCTCGCCGAAGTAGCCCAGCAGCGGCGGCCGGCGACAGCCGGGCTGTTCGCAGAAGCCCAGCAGCGCTTCCAGCCGCTGCCGTTCGATCCGCTGGCGGTCTTCCGGCAGGTCGGACTCGGCCAGCATCTGGCGCAGACGGTAGACGTCGTCGAGCCCGAACACCATCCAGGCATCGGACGGAAGCCCGTCGCGCCCGGCCCTTCCGGTCTCTTGGTAATAGGCCTCGATCGAGCGGGGCAGATCCAGGTGAGCGACGAAGCGCACGTCGGGCTTGTCGATGCCCATGCCGAACGCGATGGTCGCAACGACGATCACGCCGTCGTCGCGAATGAAGCGGTCCTGCGTCGCTTCGCGCTCGGCGGGGTCCAGTCCCGCGTGATACGGGCGGGCGTCGAAGCCTTCCTCGCGCAACCAGGCGGCCACCTGCTCGCAGCGCTTGCGACTGAGGCAATAGACGATGCCGGCATCGCCGTCGTGCTCGCCGCGGATGAAGTCGACCAGCTGGCGGCGGGCGTTCGACCGCGCCGAGACCTGGTAGCGGATGTTCGGCCGATCGAAGCTGGCGGTGAAACGCCGGCACCCGTCGTCGAACAGCGCGCGCTCAATCTCGTCGCGCGTGCAGAGGTCGGCGGTCGCGGTCAGCGCCACCCTGGGGACGCCGGGGAAACGCTGGGCCAGCTGGCCCAGCGCAAGATACTCGGGGCGGAAATCGTGGCCCCATTGCGAAACGCAGTGCGCCTCGTCTATGGCGATCAGCGCGATCGGCGTGCCCGCCAGGCGGTCGAGCATGTGCGGCTGCATCAAGCCTTCGGGCGCGACGTACAGCAGGTCGAGCTGCCCGTCCCGCAGGTCGGCGAGGACCTCGCGGCGCCGCTCCGGCGGCAGGCTGGAATTGAGCACGTCGGCGCGCACGCCGAGATTCTTCAGCGCCTCGACCTGATCGCGCATCAGCGCGATCAGCGGCGAGATCACCAGCGCGGTCCCGTCGCGGACCAGCGCGGGAACCTGGTAGCACAGGGACTTGCCGCCGCCGGTCGGCATCAGCACCAGGGCGTTGTCGCCGGCCATCAGGGAATCGACCACGCCGGCCTGCTCGCCGCGAAACTCGCGGAATCCGAACACCTCGCGCAGGACGCGTCGGGCCGCGTCGCTTTCCGGAACTGCAGAACCGCTCGCCACGCTCGCCACGATCGGCCCGTTCAGTCGTCCAGCCCCAACCGGACCGCGGCCCGGTCGGCGCGTTCGACCCGCTCGGTCAACAGGTCCTCGTCGACACCGGTCGTTCCACCGAACTCCGGCCAGCCCTGGCCGTGGCGCCAGCACAGTTCGGCCAGCACCCGGGCGTGGTCCGGCTCCGCATTGAGCGCGGGAATGTACTCCAGCCGCTCGCCCCCGGCCTCTTCGAACTCCTCGCGGTTCTCGACCCCGATCTCGTCGATGGTCTCCAGGCAGTCGACCGCGAACCCGGGGCAGACCACCTGGACCCGCTTGACGCCCTCTCGGGCCATCGCCTGCAGGGTCTGATCGGTATACGGCTTCAGCCACTCGGCCCGGCCGAGGCGCGACTGGAAGGTCACCCGCCAATGGTCGGCGTCGAGCTTCAGGCGGGCGGCGATCCGGCGTGCGGATGACTGGCACTGGCAGTAGTAGGGATCGCCGTCGAGCAGGTAGTTCTTCGGGATGCCGTGGAACGAGAACACCAGCTGCTCCGGTTCCCCGTGATCCTCCTGGTGGGCGCGAATGCGGTCGGCGACCGCTTCGACCCAGGCTTCGTCGTAGTGGTAGTGGGTGACGAAGCGCAGTTCGGGAATCCAGCGCACGGACTTCAGGGCCGAGGCCAGGCCGTCGAAGACGCTCGCGGTCGTGGTCGCCGAGTACTGCGGGTACATCGGCAGCACGATCACGCGCTGGACGTTGTCGTCGCGCATCCGGGCCAGCGCTTCGGCGATCCCGGGCCGGCCGTAGCGCATCGCGGGATAGACCCGGACGTCCGGGTGGTTGCGCTCGAACTCCCGCTGCATCGCGTCGGCCAGGTCACGCGTGTGGTACAGCAGCGGCGAGCCGCGCTCGGTCCAGACGCGGCGATAGGCCTCGGCCGAGCGCGGCGCACGGAACGGCACGATGACCAGGTTCAGGATCAACCACCAGATCGGACGGGGGACTTCGACCACTCGATCGTCCCAGAGGAATTCGCGCAGGTAGCGGCGCAGCGCGCGGGCGTCGGGTCGGTCCGGCGTGCCCAGGTTGGCCAGAAGCACGCCGGCGCGGGCAGGCGCCCGGTGCGCGTCGACCTGGCGGACCTCGGCGCGGCTGCGGATTCGATGCTTCGGCATCGGGGAATTCCTTGTGAAGACGGAGCGGAAGACCGGGAGTGTAACGCGCGCGGGTGGGCGAGCCGCCGATGGTCGGTGCCGGCACCTGGTCCGTGCTTCCGGTGGCGATCCGGCACCGTGATCCGTTCGCTGTGATCCGGTTGCCGAATCTGCTATTCTCGCGAGCGTAACCGTGTCCTGATCTTCAGGAGAGGAAAGAGCGTCCAGTGTCCCGCGCCCGTCGCACCGCCGTTGCCGCACTGCTGGCCCTGCTGGGCCACGTCGGCGTGGCGTACGCCGAGCCGCTGGCCTGGGCGGTGAACTCGCGCGGCAACCTGCCGAACAACGACGACGTGCACGCGCTCTGGCAGGTCGACCTCGCGACCGGCGAGAGCACCTATGTCGGCTGGACCTCGTTCCTCGACATGGAAGGCCTGGCCCTGGCCGACGATGGCACGCTGTTCGGTGCCGACGACGAGAGCAACTCGCTGGTCACGGTCAGCACGGCGACCGGTCTCGGCATCGCGGTCGGCAACCAGCGAACCAACTTCGGAATCGCGCTGAGCGAGGTCCTGGATCTCGGCATGACCTTCACCTGCGACGGGCGCCTGCTGGTCAGCTCCGACCAGCGCGAGACCCTGTACGAGGCGGACCCGGACACGGGGCTGCTGACCCCGATCGGCACCTCCGGCAGCCTCGGCGCGCCGATCACGGACATCGCGGCCTGGGGCGAGGCGGTCTACGGCATCGGCCAGGGCCTGGATTCGTCCGGTGCAAGCGACAGCCCGAATCTCTACGCCATCGACCCGTCCGACGGCACCGCGACCGAAATCGGACCGCTGGGCGCCGACGTCTCGCCGTACGCCAATGCCGGGCTGTCCTTCGACGCCGACGGCCAGCTCTGGGCGCTGACCGACCGCCGCGACGGCGGCGACCCCAATCTATTCTCGGAGATCCTGCGGATCGATACGGGGACCGGCACGGCCACCAGGATCGGGGACGCCGACGTCGTCGGCTTCGAATCGCTCGCGATCGCACCCACGGGCGGCTGCAATCGCGGCGGCTCGACCATCGTTCCGGTCCCCGCGCTCGGCCACTCCGGCCTGCTGGTGCTCGGCCTGCTGCTGCTCGCGCTCGGCTGGACGCTGCTCGCGCCGCGGCGGTAGACTAAGCCGCAACAGACACCGCCCCCGGAGCGCCACCCATGGCCAACATCAGCCCCTGGCAGTTGCTGATCGTCCTGCTGATCGTCCTGTTGATCTTCGGCACCAAGAAACTTCGCAATATCGGCGGCGACCTGGGCGGCGCGATGAAGGATTTCCGCAAGGGCATCCGCGACGGCGACGACGACACCGACTCGAAGTCCACCTCCGAAAACGACGACGCTTCCGGCTCGACCAAGCACTGATCCATGGGCGGCGTCGGGTTCACCGAATTGCTGCTGCTGGCGGTCGTCGCGCTGATCGTGCTCGGCCCGGAGAAGCTGCCGGGCATCGCGCGCAAGGCCGGACAGCTGACGCGCCAGGCACGCCGCGCCTGGCAGGGCCTGCAGTCCGAACTCCAGGCCGAGCTGGACGCAGACCATAACCGCCGGATCATGGAGGCGACCTCCAGGCAGGAGGCCGAAGCCGAGTCGTCGTCGAAGGCACGCTCGGACTCGGACGACAGCGCGTCCGATCCGGACCCGAAGGACTCGACACGGAAGGCCGATGACGACGCCGACCGGTCCGACTGAATCGGACATCGACTCGGGCGTCGATCAGGAGCTCAGCCTGATCGATCACCTGCTCGAGCTGCGTACCCGGCTGATCCGCGCGGTGCTGGCCGTCGTGCTGTGCATGCTCGCCATGGTGCCGTTCGCCCGCACCCTGTACTCGGTCGTGTCCGAGCCGCTGGTCTCCCGCCTGCCCGAAGGTTCGAGCATGATCGCGATCGACGTGGCTTCGCCGATCTTCGCGCCGTTCAAGCTGGTCATGGTCCTCGCCCTGCTGGTGGCCATGCCGTACGTCATCTACCAACTGTGGGCCTTCGTCGCCCCCGGCCTGTACCAGCACGAGAAGCGGCTCGCGCGGCCCTTGCTGTTCGCCGCCACCGCGCTGTTTTACCTCGGCTGCCTGTTCGCGTATTTCCTGGTCCTGCCGCTGATCTTCGCGTTCATCACCAAGATCGCCCCCGACGGCGTCGCAGTGATGACCGACATCACCCGCTACCTCGATTTCGTCATGGTGCTGTTCCTGGCCTTCGGCTTCGCCTTCGAAGTCCCGGTGATCACCGTCGTGCTGGTCGCGATCGGCGTAGTCACGCCCGAAGGCCTGGCCAGGGCGCGCGGCTACGTCGTCGTCGGCGTGTTCTTCATCGCCATGCTGATCACCCCGCCCGACGTGATCTCGCAGACGTTGCTTGCGATCCCGGTCTGGGCCCTGTACGAGTTGGGCATCGTGTTCTCGAGAATGGTCGTTCGCGACCGCGAGGCGCTCGACGACGCCGGGTCGTCCTGAGGCCGTTTGGTCGATGGGCTCTCGGTGATCGATGTCTGATCGACAATCGATGGGCGAATGAGCTTTCGTGTCGGAAGGCTTTTGATTCTGGTTTTCTTGTTGCCTGGAAAAAAGCCAACCCCGAAAAGCGTTTCGCCCCGCGCTTCGCGCTTGCGGGCGACCTTCTTTTGTCAGGCGCGACAAAAGAAGGCAAAAGCGCTCTTCAGAAGCCAGGCGGATGGAGATGAGCGTTTCTTTGGGGACGCCCGGGCGCCAGAAATCACAGGTCGGCTTCGGCTGAGGAGAAGCTGGAGTGCGCAACCTCCCGGGTTACCCACGGTGGGTGCGGGTCACGGATCGACGGAAGGGAGCGCCTTCGTCTAGTGGGTTTGCCCACCTGGGCGAAGAACCTTCGATCGCTGCTCGGGTAGCAGAAAGCTGGCGCTTTATACGCTTCTCGGGTCTCAGCGCGCTGAGCCATTCATTGCGCCGCGCGTTGCCTGACGGGCAACCCCGCCCGGTTCGCACCGCTTGTAGAAGCGCTTTTGGGTACTTTTGAGGCGACTGTCAAAAGTACCTCGCCAGCAAGCGGGCGCAGCCCGCGTGGCGAAACGCCTTTGATCCTGATCTTGGTCTTGATCTGCGACGACGCTGATTCAGGAAAGACCAACCCCAAAAGCATTTCGCCCCGCGCTTCGCGCTTGCGGGCGACCTTCTTTTGTCAGGCGCGACAAAAGAAGGCAAAAGCGCTCTTCGGTCCGGTTCATACTCATCGGTAACACTTTGGTTCAGGGACATAGGTAACACTCGATACTGCCGCTCCGACCTTCTCGAGGAGCGCTCCGATGCCCTGGCAGGATTGCCGACCGATGGATCACCGCCTGCTGTTCATTGCCGACCACCTTCGGGGCGGTCGCAGCATGAGCGAGCTGTGCCGGCTTCACGGCATCAGCCGCAAGACCGGCTACAAGTGGATCAACCGGTATCGCGAGGACACCCTCGAAGGTCTCGGCGACCGAAGTCGCAGGCCCCACACCTCGCCGCAGCAGTTCCCGTTCGCCATGCGCCAGCGGATCCTGGCGCTTCGCCGCTGCGGAAGCATGGTGCTCGGCCCGAAGAAGATCCAGGCGCTGCTCGCACGAGAGTTCGAGCACGTCCCGTCGAAGACGACGATCTACAACATTCTCCGGGCGGAAGGCCAGATTCAACCAAGACGCCGATGGCGCCGAGTCCCAGCGTTCGAACAGCCGTTCGCTCCGGTTCGTGACCCGAACGACGTCTGGACGGTCGATTTCAAGGGCCAGTTCCGATTGGGCAATCGGCACTGGTGTTACCCCCTGACCGTGATGGACCTGCGCAGCCGGTATTTGCTGGCCTGCCAAGCCCAGCCTCGCATCGCGACCGCGACAGTGCAGGAGCACTTCAAAGGCCTGTTTCGGCGCCATGGCCTGCCACGACGGATCCGCTCCGACAATGGCTCCCCGTTCGCTTCGCGCGCCGTCGGCGGCCTGTCGCGCTTGTCCGTCTGGTGGGTCAAGCTCGGCATCCTGCCCGAACGCATCCAGCCCGGCCAACCGCAACAGAACGGCGCACATGAGCGCATGCATGAGACCCTCAAGCAGGCCGCTACGGCGCCCGCCAGTTGTCACCTCGCCGCCCAGCAACAGCGCTTCGACCGGTTCCGCCGGGCATACAACACTCGCCGGCCCCATGAAGCGCTGGATCAGCAGGTCCCGGCGAGTCACTACCAGGCCTCGGAACGTCGCTTCCCAGCCCGGTTGCCCGAGCTGTCCTACCCGGATTGGTTCGAGGCCAAGTCCGTTGGCCCGTGCGGACTGATCTATCTGGAACGTCGCCAGATCTACATCTCCAACACGCTGATCAAGGAATCGGTGGGTCTCGAGCAGGTTGCCGAGACCGTCTACGACGTCTACTTCGGGCCTCTCCGTCTCGGGTCCTTCGATCTCTCAGACAGCAAACACCGCAAGACCCGATCCGGCTATCTGACCCTCAAGCTGTAACCCATGTCCCTGAACTTTTCTGTTACCGATGTCCTTGACTCGTACACTTCAGAAGCCAGGCGGATGGAGATGAGCGTTTCTTTGGGGACGCCCGGGCGCCAGAAATCACAGGTCGGCATCGGCTGAGGAGAAGCTGGAGAGCGCAACCTCCCGGGTTACCCATGGTGGGTTCGGATCGGTGGTCGACGGTAGAAATCGCCTTCGTCTATGGGTTTGCCCACCTGGGCGAAGAACCTTCGATCGCTGCTCGGGTAGCAGAAAGCTGGCGCTTTATACGCTTCTCGGGTCTCAGCGCAGTAAGCCATTCATTGCGCCGCGCCGTTGCCTGACAAGCAACCCCGCCCGGTTCGCACCGCCTGTAGAAGCGCTTTTGGGTACTTTTGAGGCGACTGTCAAAAGTACCTCGCCAGCAAGCGGGCGCAGCCCGCGTGGCGAAACGCCTTTGATCCTGATCTTGGTCTTGATCTGCGACGACGCTGATTCAGGAAAGACCAACCCCAAAAGCATTTCGCCCCGCGCTTCGCGCTTGCGGGCGACCTTCTTTTGTCAGGCGCGACAAAAGAAGGCAAAAGCGCTCTTCAGAAGCCAGGCGGATGGATGTGGGCGTTTCTCTGGGGACGCCGGGGCGCCAGAAATCACCGGTCGGCATCGGCTCAGGAGAAGCTGGAGAGCGCAACCTCCCGGGTTACCCCTGGTGGATGCTGGCCGGTGGTCGACGGTAGGAAGCGCCTGCTGCCGGTGGGTTTGCCCACCTGGGCAAGGCATCTTCGATCGCTGCTCGGGTAGCCGAAAGCTGGCGCTTTATTCGCTTCTCATGTCTCAGCGCGCTGAGCCATTCACTGCGCCGCGCACTTGCCTGACGGGCAACCCCGCCCCGTTCGCACCGCTTGTGATAGCGCTTTTGGGTACTTTTGAGGCGACTGTCAAAAGTACCTCGCCAGAAAGCGGGCGCAGCCCGCGTGGCGAAACGCCTTTGATCCTGATCCTGGTCCGAGGAGACGCTGATACGGCAACAAAAACCAACGCCGCCCGGAACTGCACGGAGCCGGACCGGTCGGAGGCCGGTCCGCCGGTCGCCGGCTCAATCGCGCGCAAGGGTCATGCGGATCGCGTCGACGAAGATCGCCCCCAGCTTGATCGACCGGCCCGGCGACCAGCCGACCTCGGGCACGGGATGGTTGGCGGCGTCCTTGAACGGCATCTCCAGCGTCATCGCCAGGCAGCCGAAGGACTCGGCGACGTAGTCGGTGCACTTGCGCAGGTCAGCGCTGCCCGGCGGGTCGACGTCGTAGCCGTGCTCGACCTGGAAGTCCGGCGACAGGTCGGCCAGCAGCGCCTTGAACGCGTCGAGGTCCGACTGCATGGCGTCGTCCCAGCGCGGCACGCCTTCGCCGCCGGCGATGAAGTTGTACGGCAGGCCCTCGTCGCCGTGGACGTCGAGGGCGAAGCCGACGCCGGTCTCGTGCATCTTCGCGCGGACGTGGAACACCTCCGGCGATTCGCTTTCGTCCGGGTCGCGCCAGGCGCGGTTCAGGTTCACGCCGCGCGCGTTGACGCGCAGGTGGCCGCGGACGCTGCCGTCCGGGTTCATGTTCGGCACCACGTAGACCACGGCTCGCTCGAGCAGCGCACGGGACGCGCCGTCCTCGGGATCGAGCAGGCGCTCGAGGAAGCCTTCGATCCACCATTCGGCCATGGTCTCGCCCGGGTGCTGGCGGGCGGTGATCCAGACCGGAACCTTGTCGTCCCCGGGCTCGCCGACGGTCAGCAGGGTCAGGGGCCGGCCGTCGGGTGTGGCGCAAAGCACTTCGCTCCGGACGTTCGGCGAATCGCTGGCGGTGGCGATCAACCACTGGTGGCGCTCGAAGCTGTAGGGCGCGAAGTACGCGTAGGACACCTGGTCGGTGTCCGGCGCGTGCTCGATCACCAGCTGCGTACCGTCGAAGGTGGTCGGTACGCGGAACCAGGTCTCGCCGTCGGTCGATGCCACAGCTCGGTAGTCCTCGAAGCCGGAGGGATAGGACATCTCGCCGGCGTTCTCGATGATCATCCGACACGCGCGATCGCGCGCGTTGCCCAGCTGGAAGTGGAACCACTGGGCATGTCGGTCGCCGACGTCGCGGCGGATGCGCAGCCGGATATCGCTCGGCTCGCTCGCGGCCACCACGTCGATGTTGCCGCTGTCGAACCGGCTCGAAACGTTCAGATCGGCCATGGTTTCTGCAACTCGTTGGGATCGGCCCATCAGGGTAGCCGACTCAGGATGAATCGTTGCGGCTGCCGCCGGCCCGGAGGTGGTGGAGCAGGCTCTTGAGCGCCAGCGGCCGGATCGGCTTGTGCAGCAATGCACACCCTGCATCGCGCGCCGCACGACGCACCGCCGCGCCGTGGTCGGCGCTGACCAGCACCGCGGGCGCCGAGACGCCGTCCTCGCGCAACGCCTGGAGCACCTCCGTCCCGGTCCGCCCGCGATCGAGGTGGAAGTCGAGGACCAGCAGATCGAACGGACCCAGCTCGCGGGCAGCGACCAGCGCCTCGTCGTGACTGCCGCGAGCGACGGGGTCCAGGCCCCAATCGCTCATCAGGGTTTCCAGCGAGGTCCGCATGGCCGGTTCGTTGTCGACCAGCAGGACGCGCGACGGCGCGGGGTCGACGCCCCGCTCCTGCACGGGTTCGCTCTCCGCCGTCGCTTCGGCCGAAGTACCCGGGAGTTCGACGCCGAACAGGGTGCCGCGTCCTTCCCGGCTTTCCAGAATCAGTCGGTGACCCAGCAGGCGCGCCATCCGGTCCGAGATGGCCAGGCCCAGGCCGAGGCCGGGTGCGGCGCCCTCCGGGTCCAGCCGGCGGAACTCCTCGAACACCTCGACCCGGGCCGATTCCGGGATCCCGGGCCCCGTATCCCAGACCCCGGCCAGCACCGCATCGCCGCGACGACGCGCCGCCAGCAGGATGCCGCCGCGATGGGTGTAGCGGACCGCGTTGGACAGGAAGTTCTGCAGGATGCGGCGAAGCAGTTGCGGATCGGTCTCGACGAAGCGGCCGGAGCGACGCCACCGGAGGTCCAGGCCGCGCGCCTCGGCCAGCACCCGGAACTCGCCGGCCAGCTGCTCGAACAGCTCGTCGAGCGCGAACCGCGAGCGCCGCGGCTCCAGTCCCCCGGCGTCGAGACGGGAGATGTCGAGCAGCGCCGCCAGCAGGTCCTCGGTCGCGCCCAGCGCACCGCTGATCTGCTTGAGCACGCCGCGCGCCGCGTCCGAGTCGAGCCGCGCCGTCAGCGAATGGGTCATCAGCTGCGCAGCGTTCAACGGCTGGACCAGGTCGTGGCTGACCGCGGCGAGGAAGCGGCTCTTGGCGGCGTTGGCCCGCTCGGCCTCGACCATCGCCCGGCGCAGTTCGTCGGTGCGAGCCGCGACCCGCTGCTCGAGCGTTTCGTTGATCCGCTTCAGCTCTCCTTCGGCGCGCCGGAACGCCGTGACGTCGGCGAAGGTCGCGACGAAGCCGCCGCCCGGCATCGGGTTGCCGCGGATCTCGATGATCCGGCCGTCGGGCCAGGGGCGCTCGATCCGGTGCGCGGTGCCGGCGCGCTTGTGGGCGAGGCGGCGCTCGATGGCGGCTTCCGGATCGTCGGTCGCCACCAGGCCGTGGCGCGCGTTGTGGCGCAGCAGGTCCGCCACCGGCCGGCCGACCCGGATCAGCTCCGGTGGGTAGTCGAACAGATCGAGATAGGGCCGGTTCCAGGCCACGAGGCGAAGATCGGCATCGACCACGCAGATGCCCTGGCTCATGTTCTCCAGCGCGCCGGACAGCACGGCCTGGCTGAACTGGGCCTGCTCGGCGGCCTGGCCGACCAGCTCGGCCACCGTATCCAGCGGGGCCGGCGTGCGACGACGGGCCGCGTCGAGCAGCAGGCGCGCCGACGCCGCGCCGACCACCGCGGCCAGCTCGTGCTCGATCGCGCGCTCGCGTTCCATCGACGCGGTGCCGAGCACCTGGAGCAGGCGGCGGCGTTCCGGCGACAGGAAGCGTTCGGCCAGGCCGTCGAGCACCGCGTCGGGCAGCGGCGCATCGTCGTCGTTCGACGGGCCGATCGGCGACCCGCGCCGGGCCGTTGCCGCAATGATCGCCAGGTTCACCGCCAGGCTCGCCAGGACCGCACGCGGCAGCGCATCGAGACCGGCCAGCCCGAACAGGCCCGACGGGGCCAGCCAGGCGGCATCCGGCTCGGCCGCCCCGGCCAGGGGCCACAGCAGGACGTAGGCCCAGACCACGACGCCGCCGAGCAGGCCGGCCAGGATCGAACGCGCCGGCAAGCCCGGGCGATAGACCGCGAGGACCACGGCCGGGGCGAGCTGCGCCAATCCGGAGAAGGACAGCGCTCCGATGTCGGCCAGCGCCTCGGCCGACCCGCTCAGGCGGCTGTAGACGTAGGCCAGCATCAGCACCGCGAGGATCCCCACCCGGCGCTGGATGCGCACGGGGATCGGCAGATCGCGCCCCGATGCGCCCGGCCGCTTGAGGAGCAGCGGAGTGATCCAGTGATTGCCGAGCATGATCGACAGGGTGAGGCTGGCCAGGATGACCATCCCGGTCGCGGCGCTCAAGCCGCCCAGGAACGCGAACAGCGCCAGCGCGGACTGGTCGTGGGCCAGCGGCAGCACCAGCACGTAGAGATCCGGCGCGACGCCCGCATCGCCGAGCAGCGCCACGCCCGCGCGCGCCAGCGGCAGCACCGGCAGCGCGATCAGCAGCAGGAACACGGGAAACAGCCAGCGGGCGGTCCGCACGTGCTGCTCGTCGCGGCACTCGACCACGCCGATGTGGAACTGGTGCGGCAGGGTGAACATCGCCAGCGCGCCGAGCAGGGTCAGGGTCGCGAACGTCGCCGGTTCGCGGAACGGCAGGTCCGGCGTGCGCGCGGCCAGGTCCAGCGGCCCGCCGAACAGTCCGAACACCACGAACGCGCCCAGCGCCAGCATCGCGGCCAGCTTGAACAGGCTCTCGAATCCCATCGCCAGCACCAGGCCCCGGTTATGGCCGGTGGCCACCGCGCGACGGGTTCCGAACAGCACCGCGAACAGCGCCATGATCACCGCGACGTAGAACGCCAAGTCCTGCCATGCGGCGCGACCGGACGAGCTCTCGGCCAGGCCGGTCACGGTGCCGAAGCTCATCGCCACCGCCTTCAGTTGCAGCGCGATGTACGGCACCATGCCGAGCACCGCGACCGCGGTGACCACCGCGGCCAGCGCCGAGGACTTGCCGAAGCGGCTGGCGATGAAGTCGGCGATGCTGGTGGTGTTGTGCCGCTTGCTCAGGCGCACCAGGCGGATCAGGAACGGCCCGCCGAGCGTGAACAGCACGATGGTGCCGACGAAGGTCGGAGGAATCGGCCAGCCCGAGCGCACGGTCTGGGTGGTCACGCCGTAGAAGGTCCACGCGGTGCAATAGACCGCCAGCGACAGCGAGTAGACCACGGGCCACCACGCGCGCGAACCGGCCCGGCGCCGCTCACCGATCAGGGCCACGGCGAACAGCAGGCCCAGCCAGGTCAGGCCGGCCAGCGCCAGCAGTCCGCCGGACAGGTCGTTCATTGCCGGAGCAGCGAGCGGAGCATGGGGGTCATGCGGCTAGCCTAGCGCGTTTCCCGGGCCGGCACGCCGGCGTGCCGGGCAAAGAAAACGGGCCGGCAGGGCCGGCCCGAACAGCGGTACTCAAGGTCGATCTTCAATGGGAGTCTTGCGTCGACCGACGCGCGGCGTGGGAAGAATCCCGTGCGTCAGAAGTTCACCCGGCCGGTCAGCGTGATGGTGCGCGGCGGACCGTAGAAGGCGTTAGCGATGCCCTCCAGGCCCAGCGTCGATGCGCTTCCGTCCGGCGTCGCGAACAGGTAGCCGGAGGTCTTGTACTCCTCGTCGGCCAGGTTGCGGCCGTACAGGCCGATCTCGTACTTGCCGTCGAGGCGCTTCCAGACCAGGCTCAGGTCGTACAGGGAATAGGCGTCCTGGTCGAGGAACTCCGACGGCGTCTCGAACTGGTTGGTCTCGCCGCGGTAGGACCAGCCGCCGAGGATCGAGAAGCTGCCGGCGACGTTGAACCAGTTGACCGGGCGGTCGTACTGCAGGCCCAGGTGGGCGGTCCAGTCCGGCGTGTTCTGGAACTCGCGCTGATCGGAAACGTCCTGCAGCGCCTGGGCGCCGCTGGCCGGGTCCGTGACCAGCGCGATGAATTCGTCGTATTCGGCGTCGATGTAGCCGATCGCGGTGCGCGCGGTGAACGAGTCCCCATCGGTCATGAGGTTGCGGCCGAGCAGCGCGGAGCCCTCGAACTCGACGCCCTGCACCGTGGCTTCACCGGCGTTGGTGGTGACGCCAGCGAAGGTGTCGGACAGGCCGTCGCCGTCCGTGTCCACGCCGATCGATCCGGGCACCTGGATGTCGGTGTAGTCGCTGTGGAACACGGCCAGGCTGGTCGATACGCGACGATCGAACAGGCTGGACTTGATCCCGATTTCGTAGGTGTCGACGATCTCCGGCTCGAACTTCAGGAACTCGAACACTTCGCCTTCGGACACGGTGCCGTCGCCGTCGAAGTCCGGCGCCGCGGTGGTCAGGCCGCGCGGGTCGAAGCCGCCGCCCTTGAAGCCCTGGCTGTAGCTGGCGTAGACATTGTGGAACTCGTTCGGCTGCCAGGCCAGGCTGACGCGCGGCGTGAACTCGGTGAATTCCTCGTCGCCGCGGAAGTCCGACGTCGTCGCGATCGGAACGCCCATGCCGCCGAAGCGCGGCGAGTTGCCGCCGACGAAGGTCTGGCGCAGCACACGCGAGTCGCGCTCGTCGCTGGTGTAGCGACCGCCGAGCGACAGCTCCAGCCCGGTGGCGAGGCCGAAGTAGTCGGCCAGGTCGATGCTGACGTCGGCGAACACCGACCACGACGAGGTATCGACGTCGCCGAGCGTGAACGCGTTCAGGCCCGGCAGATCGATCAGGTCGCCGGTTTCGGCGAGCAGCACGTCGAACGCGTTGAACGCGTTGGCGTCGAGGTAGTAGAAGCCGGCCACGCCGCTGACCCGGTCGGCGGTGAACAGCAGCTGGAACTCCTGGCTGAACTGTTCGTTGGAGTAGTTCACCGGCACGTCCACGTCGGCCGCCGGCAGGGCATCGAAATCGATCTGCTGCCAGTTGTCGTCCTCGCGATAGGCGGTGATGCTCTTGAACAGCCAGTTCGGGTTGATGTCGTACTCGACCGTCAGCGCCGCGCCCTTCTGCTCGGCCTCGTGACGACCCACGATCCCGCCGCGCGAGTCATAGACGTCGTCGAGCACGGGCGCGCCGGAGAACAGTCCCGGGATCAGGCGATGTCCGCCGACCGGACTCGAGTCGTCCTCGCTCCAGTCGCCGGCCAGGCGAACGAACAGGTTGTGGGTCGGGGTCCACTCGGCGCTGGCGCGCAGCGCGAGCAGATCCTTGTCGTAGTTGTCCTTGCCGGTGGTCAGGTTCTCGCCGAAGCCGTCGCGGTTGAACGAGGCGATCGACGCACCGACCGCGAAGGTGTCGCCGATCGGCATCTCGCCGGAGGCGATCAGGTCGGTCTGCGAGAAGCTGCCGACCGACGCCTCGAGGCTGCCGGCGGCCTGCCGACCCAGCCTGCGGGTCACGTACTTGATCGCGCCACCGATCGTGTTGCGCCCGTAGAGCGTGCCCTGGGGGCCGCGAAGGACCTCGACGCGCTGGACGTCGTAGATATCCAGCACCACGCCCTGCGGCCGGTTCAGGTAGACGTCGTCGAGGTAAATGCCGACCCCGGCCTCGAACCCGGCCACCGGGTCCTGCTGGCCGACGCCGCGGATGAAGGTCGACAGGGTATTGCTGGTGCCGCGCGAAATCTCGATCGTCGCGTTCGGCACCACCTGGTTGAGGTAGGTGATGTCCTGGGCGCCCTGGTCCTCCAGGTCCTCGCCGCTGATCGCGGTGACCGAGATCGGCACGTCGCGCAGCGTTTCCTGCCGCCGTCGGGCGGTCACCTGGACCGAGCCGAGGTCAGCGACGTCCTCGGTCACGGCACCGTCCCCGTCGTCGGTCTCGTCCTGGGCGTGGGCCAGACCGAGGCCCAGGCTCAGGCCGGTGACCAGCGCCAGGCGGATCGCGCGGTCCAGGGCGCGGATGCGGTTCGTTTCGTCGGGTTGCGTGGAAACGGAAGCGTTCATTGTCGACCTCGGGTTCGGTGTTCTTGTCGTGGGATGGCGAGCGACGGCCGCGATTCGAGCGCGGTCCGGCACCGATAGTCCGAAGTCTACGAACGGCAGCCGCGATGAGAATTGGACCAAGGTACAGGGGCCTTCGACCTGCTCGGCGACCGCGGCGACGTCTCGTTCGACCCTGGTGACGCCTCGTTGGACCTTGGTACAGTGTTCGGCATCGCACCGTCGCCGCACCATGACGCTCTGTCAAGAACGCAATTGCAATGGACGCGTCTGATGCTGAGTCTGATCGGGCTGCTTGGCGGCCTCGCCCTGCTGATCGTGCTGACCATGCGCGGTATGAGCCTGTTCGTGGCCACGCCACTGTGCGCGCTGCTGGTCGCGCTGACCAGCGGCATCGCGCTGCTTCCGCCGCTGGCCGCCGAGGGGAGCGTCGACCTGGTTGGCCAGTACATGAGCGGCTTCACCGGCTTCATCGCGTCCTGGTTTTTCATCTTCCTGCTCGGATCGCTGTTCGGCAAGCTGATGGAATCGTCGGGCGGCGCGGAAAGCGTGGCGCACTGGATCGTCGCCCGGCTCGGCAGCGCGCGCGCCGCGCTGGCCGTGGTGCTGGCCTGCGCGGTGCTGACCTACGGCGGGGTCAGCCTGTTCGTGGTGGCCTTCTCGGTCTATCCCATGGCGCTGGCGCTGTTTCGCGACGCCGACCTGCCGCGGCGGTTCATCCCGGCCACCATGGCCTTCGGTTCGGTCACCTTCACGATGACCTCGGCCGGCTCTCCGGAGATCCAGAACTGGATCCCGGTGGAGTTTCTCGGCACCAGCCCGCTGGCGGCCTGGCAGGCCAGCCTGGTCGTCGCGATCTTCATGGCCACGATCGGCTACGTCTGGCTGAAGTGGATGCTCGATCGCGCGGTGGCGCGCGGCGAGTCCTTCGAGCAGCGCGACTTCGATCCCGAGTCGGGCCGCGGCGACCTGCCCCACCCGGCCCTGGCTGCGGTGCCGCTGCTGGTCGTCCTGGCGATCTCGTTCACGACCCACGACGCGCTCGGCACTTCGGCACTGATCGTTGCGCTGCTGGCCGGATGCCTGGCCGCTGCAGCAATCAACCTGCGCCACCTGCACGCGCCTGGCGAAGCCTTGGCCGAGGGCGGCACCGGCGCGCTGATCGCCATCGGTAACACCGCCGCGGTGGTCGGCTTCGGCACGGTGGCCAAGGCGGCGCCGGCCTTCGAGACCGCGGTCGACTGGGTCACCCACCTGCCCGGCAACGGGCTGGTCAGTGCGGCGATCGCGGTATCGGCGATCGCCGCGATGACCGGCTCGGCCTCCGGCGGCCAGGCGATCGCGCTGCCCATCCTCGGGCCGCACTACATCGATCAGGGGGTCGATCCGGACCAGCTGCATCGCGTCGTCGCGATTTCGTCCGGTGCGCTCGATTCGCTGCCGCACAACGGTTACGTCGTGACCACGATCCGCGCCATCTGCGGCGAAACGCACGCTGCGGCCTATCCGGCGATGGGCGCGCTGACGGTGCTGGTCCCGCTGGCCGGCCTGGTCCTCTGCCTCGGCCTGTTCGCGATCGGCCTCTGAGCCGGTCCGTTGCCGGTCAGTCGCTAACCGTTCGCTACCCCGTCTACGATCAGTCGGCCAATCAGTCGGCCGATCAGTCGACGAATCCGGGAGCCGCCGCGTCGGCGCGGGCCTCGATCCAGCGCTCCATCCGTTGCTCCAGCGCGTCCAGCGGCATCGCGCCCTGGGCGAGCAGGTGGTCGTGGAAGGCGCGCAGGTCGAAGTCGTCCCCCAGTCGGGCCTCGGCCCGCTCGCGCAGGTCGCGGATCAGGATCTCGCCGGTCTTGTAGGCCAGCGCCTGGCCCGGCCAGGCGATGTAGCGGGTGACCTCGGTACGGACATTGTGCGGGGCCAGCGCGGAGTTCTCCAGCAGGCAGGCCTCGGCCCGTTCGCGGGTCCAGTCGAAGTAGTGCATGCCCGTATCGACGACCAGCCGACAGGCGCGCCACATCTCGTAGGTCAGGCGTCCGAAATGCTCGTAGGGGGTGGTGTAGATGCCCATGTCGACGCCGAGGAACTCGGTGTACAGGGCCCAGCCTTCGCCGAACGCCGTGATGTAGGTGTTGCGCCGGAACTCCGGCACATCGTCGATCTCCTGGGCCAGGGCGTTCTGGTGGTGGTGGCCGGGGACCGCCTCGTGCAGGGTCAGCGCGGGCAGCACGTAGAGGGGCCGCTGGTCCAGCGCGTAGGTGTTGACCATGTAGCCTCCGGCGACCCCGTTCTCGAGGTCGCCCGGCCAGTAGCGGCCCGTGGTGTAGGTCGGGGCCAGGTGGTCCGGCACCGGGCGTACGCCGTAGGGCAATCGCGGCAGGCGGCCGAAGAACTCGGGCATCCGATCGTCGGCACGCTTGGCGATCCACGACGCCTGCATCAGGAGCTCCTCCGGCGAATCGGCATAGAACCGCGGATCGGTCCGGAGAAACTCCAGGAACTCGGCGAACGTGCCTTCGAAGCCCAGTTCGTCGACGATGGCTTCCATTTCGGCGCGGATCCGCTCGACTTCGGCCAGGCCCTGCGCATGGACCGCCTCCGGCGTGGTGTCGCGGGTGGTGTGCTGGCGCACGAGGGCGCGGTAGTAGGCCCGGCCGTCGGGCACCTCCGAAATCCCGATGCTCTCGCGCGGATCGGCGAGGTATTCGTCGCGGAAGAACCGTGCGACCTCGGCGTAGGCCGGCAGCACCTTCTCCTCGATCCGGGCGCGCGCCTCGGCGAGCAGCCGTTCGCCGTGCTCGGCCTTCAGACGCGCCGGCAACGCCTTCAACGGTGCGATCAGCGGGCTTTCGGACGGCTCGGCGCCGGCGATCGTGTCGAGCTGCACCAGCACGGCTTCGACCACCTGGGCCGGCTGGACGAAGCCGTCCTCGACGCCCCTGCGCATCCAGTCCACGTGCACCGCCAACCAGGCCGGCAAGGCATCGAGGCGGGCCAGCCAGGCCTCGGCCTGCTCGAGGGTGGCGGGGCGGGTCGAGGCGGCGACGTAGAGCGGCGTGGTGAAGAATCCGGAATCGTTGACGAACGGCACGCGCTCGGGGTCGAACGCGGCCGTGGCGACCGCGGAGGACAGCAGGTACTCCAGCACCGTATGGCTGGTGCGGTCGCCCGGTTCCAGCGCCGCCGGATCGATCGCCCGCAGACGATCGAGGAATCCGCGCACCCGCGTCCGGCGCCGATCGACCGCCGCCGGGGTCGGGTCGGGCCAGCGGGCCAGTGCGTCGAGATCGCCGCGCCGGCCGGCCTCGATCGGGTTCTGGTCGAGCTGCCACGCCTCGTAGTCGCCGACCAGCCGATCGAACGCCCGGGTCGCCCCGTCGTCGGCCGCCACGCCTGCGCTGAGGACCACGGCGAGAACCGCCAGCTGGAGGTGCCGGAGCGGGCTCATCGATCGCGCTCCTGTTCCTGCGTTCGATTCCAGGCCCGATAGCCGGAGAAGCGGGCCAGTTCGTCGAGGCTCAGCACGCGCGGGTAGCGCTGGCCGTCGATGATCCAGGTCGGGTAGCCGGAAATGTCGTTGAACACGCATTCGGAGGCGACCGGACCGCGCCGTCCGCTGGGCGAGCATTCCACGTACGGGAGCCGATCGGCGGAGCGGCCGAACAGGTCGCGCTGGTCCTGGCAGTTCGGGCACCAGAACGCGCCGTAGTATTTCGCTCCGGTCGTTTCTAGATGCTCGGCCAGGCCGCGCAGGCGCGGGTCCTCGGGCGGCTGAAGCAGGCCGTTCTGCCAGGCATAGAGGCCGCCGGAGACCACCACGCCGACCAGCACCAACGCCCCGGCGAAGCGCGGCCAGGGCTCGCCGGGCGCCGATTCCGGGCGGCGCGCGAAGACCGCGACCAGCAGCGCGAGCATGGTCAGCTGGGAGGCCAGGCACCAGGCGCACCAGGCGTCGAGCACCAGCAGCCCGGTCAGGGTGAAGTACAGGCTGACGGCGAACCCGATGGCGGTCAACCAGGCCAGTCGCCGCCATCGTTTCAGGCGGGCCGGCAGCAGCGTGGCCGACCACAGGATCACCAGGTACCAGACCAGACCCCAGAGGGCGACCGGCAGCCCCAGCAAGGTGCCGTAGCTGCTGTTCTGGACCAGGTCGCAGCCCGAGTCCGGGCCGCAGAACGGCGGCGCCTCGGTGATCATTCCCGAGACGGTCATGAAGCCGGTGATCAGGACGCCGATCGCGGCCAGGACCGCGACGACGCGATCGGGCTCGAGGGCGGGCTTTCGGGAGGGCGGCGGGGCGGCGGACTTGCGCTTGCGACTCATAAGGGGGCTCGTTGGATCTGCGATTCGACAGGCGGACCAGTCTACTCAAGCCGTCCCGGCCTGTCGCGCGTCGCAGAGGCCCGGAAGCGGAGTTCGCAACAATTGACCGGCCGGCCAGTTCATGCGAGACTCGACGCATGAATACCGCCACAGCGACCCGCGACCCGGACCTCACCCGCCGCCAGATCCTGACCGCCGCGCTCGAACTGTTCGTCGAGAACGGTTTTGCCGACGTGTCGATGCGCCAGATCGCCGAGCGGAGCGGCGTGACCAAGAGCCTGATCCATCACCATTTCGGCTCCAAGGAGTCGCTCTGGGAGGCCACGAAGGAGCAGGCGCTGGCCCAGTACGCAGCGGAGCAGAAGCAGGAGCTGGAGCAGGCCGGCGCGCCCGACGGCCGCCTGCTGCGCGACGGCGTGATCAAGTACTTCCGGTTCCTCCAGACCAATCCGCAGGTCGCACGACTGCTGGCCTGGACCCACATGGAAGGCGACACGACCTGCGGCGAAATGGATGCGGAACTGGTCCGCCTGGGTGCGGAGCGGGTGCGCCAGGCCCAGCAGGGCGGCGTGTTCCGCGACGACGTCAATCCGGTGCACGTGGTGACGCTGTTCATCCTGGTCTGCACGCAGTGGTTCCAGGCCCGCACCCATCACTCGCAGTGGCCGGGAATGGGGTCCGACGACGAGTTCCTGGACGACTTCCTGAAGATCTACATGGACGGGCTGTCGCCGGACGGCCCGGGCCGCGAACCCGACTGACCCCGCTCGAGGGCCTCGCCGATGAATCTCCACGTCCACCGCCTGTTGTCTCCCTCGGTTGCTGACCGGCCGACCAGTTCAATCATCATGGCTGGGAGCAGCGGCATCGCAGAGAAGACCGGTCCCGCCGGTCGCCCGAGTGCGGTCCTGAGGGCGGTGCGGGGTGCGTTTCCGACTTCCGTTACAACCGCCCTCCTGACCGCCGTGCTGCTGACCGGCTGCGGCGAACCGGAGGACACGCCGGCCGATTCGAGCCCGCCATCGCGCCCGGTCGAAGTCGCCCCGGTGGTCGACATCCCGGCGACGGAGACCCTGCGCTTCCCCAGCGTAACCCGGGCGACCCGTCGCGCAACGCTGTCGTTCCTCCAGTCGGGCTATCTGGCCGAGCGCCGGGTCGAGCGAGGCGACCGGGTCGAGGCGGGCCAGCTGCTCGCGGTGCTGGACAACCCGCGCCTGCAGCCCGGGGTCGCCGCGGCGCGCGGTGCGGTCGCGGAGGCCGAGACCCGCTTGGCGCAGCTCCAGCGCGATACGGAGCGCCTCGAGCGTCTGGTCGAGCGCGAGCTGGTCGCCGCCGACGAACTCGAGCAGGTGCGCGCCCAGCGCGATGCCGCGGCGGCGGCCCGCGACCAGTCGCGGGCCCGCCTCGACGAGGCGATCGCCCAGCTCGACGAGGCCGCCCTGCGCGCGCCCTTCGCCGGACGGATTGCCGACGCCCACATCGAACCGGGCGATTTCGCCGCCGCCGGGCAGCCGGTGCTCGACCTCGTCGACCCCGCCGCGCTGGAGGTCGAAGTCCGTCTGCCGGCGCAGCGCGCAGCCGCCCTGCGCGCCGAATTGCCGGATCGAGCCGTGCGCCGCGTCACCGACGGCGCGTCGACCGGTGCCCGCCTGGCATCGCTCGGTCGCGCGTCGCCCGGGCGGACCGCGCCGGCCGTATTCGCACTGGACCCGCCGGCCGGCTTCGAGCCCGGCGACCCGGTCGAGATCGCGCTGGCCTTCGAATCCCGGCCCGGCATGGCCGTGCCGCTGTCGGCGGTGGTCAATCCGGGCACCTCGATCCATCGCGTGTTCCGGGTTCGTGACGGTCGCGCCGAATCGGTCGCGGTCCAGGTGGGTCGCCTCCAGGGGCGCCACGTCACGGTCTTCGGCGACCTGGCCGCCGGCGATCTCGTGATCGTCAGCGGCCAGTCGCAGCTCCTCGACGGCGAGCGGGTCCGGGTGCTGAAGTGAGCTGGCTGGACGCGGCACTGCAGCGTCGCAGGCTCGTGCTGGCCACGGTGCTGCTGCTGTCGCTGATCGGTGCCGCCGCGTGGTTCGGCATGAACCGCCAGGAGGACCCGTTCTTCCCCTACCGCTATGCCCAGGTCGTGGTGCAATGGCCGGGCGCCGAGCCGGCCGAAGTCGAGCGCCTGGTGCTCGATCCGGTGGAAGAAGAACTGGCCCAGGTCGAGGAGGTCCACGAGATCATCGGCGCGGCCCGTCTCGGCGTGGCGGTACTGACCGTCGGGCTGGGGCAGCACATCTACGACACGGGCAGCGCCTGGGATCGCGTCCGCGTCGCGCTGGATCGCGCCCAGCGCAGGATCCCGCCCGAGGCCGGTTCGATCGAGCTCGACGACCGATCGATGGACGCCCACGGCATCGTTCTCGCGATCACCGGCAGCGACGATCCGCTGGTCCGCCTGGAGGCAGCGCGTTCGATCCGGCGCGACCTGTTCAGCCTGCGCGACATCGCACGGATCGAACTGCTGGCCGATCCCGGTGAACAGCTGCTGATCCAGCTGGATCCGGCCCGCGCCAGCGCCGTCGGCCTGGGCCCCGACGCGCTGATCGCCCAGCTGGCCGAGCGCAACCGGACGGTCGCAGGCGGGAGCCTGGATGTCGACGGCCGGTCGCTGCTGGTCAACCCGTCGAGCGATTTCGATTCGCTCGACGAACTGGCCGCCACCCCGATCGAGCTAGCCGATGGCGGGCTGGTGCCACTCTCGGAACTCGCCACGATCTCGATCGTGGCGCGCGAGCCGGCCACCGAGCGGATGTGGATCGACGGCCGGCCGGCGATCGGACTCGGCATCGTGATCCCCGACAACCGGGTCAACGCCGTCGCCTTCGGTCGCGACGTCCGGGAGTTGATCGAACGGATCCGGCCGCACTACGAGCCGCTGGTGATCGAGGAGATGTTCTACCAGCCGCGCTGGGTCGAGCAGCGCTTGTCCGAGCTGGGACGATCGCTGGTCATCGGCGTGGTGACGGTCGCCCTGGTGCTGTTGCTGTTCATGGGCCTGCGCATGGGACTTCTCGTGGCCAGCCTGCTGCCGCTGGTCACCTTCAGCGCCCTGGCCCTGTTCGCGATCGGTGGCGGCGTGCTGCACCAGATGGCGATCGCCGGCATGGTGATCGCGCTCGGCATGCTGGTCGACAACGCCATCGTGATGGCCGAGAACCTCCAGTACCACCTCGATCGAGGGCTGCGCAGGGCAGCCGCAGGGGCTCGCGCCGTGCGCGAGCTGGCCGGCCCGCTGACCGCGGCCACCGGCACCACCCTGGCGGCGTTCACCCCGCTCCTGCTGTCGCGGGGCGATACGGCCGATTTCACCCGCGGCATTCCGATCATGGTCATGCTGGTGCTCACGGTCAGCCTCGTCTACGCGCTGACCGTCACCCCGCTGTCCGGCGCGATCGTGCTGCACGCCAATACCGGCGCCGACCGCCGGGCCTCCCGTTTCGAGCGGGTCGGTCACCGCCTCGGCGGCATCGCGGCCGATCGACCGGGACGGGTCGTTCTCGCCGCCCTTCTGCTGCTCGGTCTGGCCACGGCGCTGGCCCAGTTCCTGCCGCGCGATTTCTTTCCGTCGACCGACCGCAACCAGCTGATCGTCGACCTGCGCTTTCCCGAAGGGACCCGGACCACCTACTCGGCGCTGGAGGCGCGCGGGCTCGCCGGCCAGCTGCGAGCCCGCGAGGACGTCGAGGCGGTGCACGTGTTCGCCGGCTTCAGCGGACCGAGGTTCTATTACAACCTGATCGGCATCCCGGCGTCTCCGCACCTCGCTCGCCTGGTCGTGATCTCGCGGGACTCGTCCGTGCTGCCGGGCCTGATGCGCGACATCCGACGGATCGCGCCGCAATCCATTCCCGAAGCCCAGGTCATCGCGCACCGGCTCGGCCAGGGTCCGCCGATCGATGCCCCGGTGGAACTGCGTCTCTACGGCCGCGATCCGGATGCGCTGCACCGGGCGGCCCTCCAGGTCATGCGCGTGCTCCGGAACGTGCCCGGCGCCGAGGACGTGCGCCACAAGCTCGGTACGGGCATCCCGTCACTGGACTTCGAGATCGACGTGGCCGAGGCCCAGCGCTTCGGCGTGAGCCGGGCGGACGTCGCCCACCTGCTGGCCGACGCCACGCTGGGACGTTCCTTCTCGGTCTGGCGCGCCGGCACCGATCCCATCGACATGCGCCTGCGCGCACCGGAAGGCGAACGCTTCGCGGCCGAAGCGCTGGCCGGCCTCGAAGTTTCCACGCCCGATGGCCGAACCGTTCCGCTGGCCCAGTTCGTCCGCCCCGAGGTCGGTTTCCAGCCCGCCGTCATCGAGCACCGGGACCTGCAGCGCCTGACCTCCGTGCTCGCCGAGACCGCCGACGGCGTGACCGTCTACACCGTGCTCGATGCGTTCGAGCAGGCCATGGATGAGGAAACCCTGCCGGACGGAGTGCGGCTGGCGATCGGCGGCGCGGCCGCCGAGGCTGGCGACGCGAACACCGCGCTGTTCTCGGCCCTGCCGATCGGCGCTGTGCTGCTGCTCGCGTTCCTGTTGTGGCAGTTCAACTCGTTCCGGCTGACCGCGCTGGTGCTGGTCACCGTCCCGCTGGCCGCGATCGGGGTCGTGCCGGGCCTGTTGCTGGCCGGCCAGCCCTTCGGCTTCACCGCGATGCTCGGGGTGGTGGCGCTGGTCGGCATCGTCGTCAACAACGCCATCGTGCTGCTGGATCGCGCCGAGCGGGAACGCCAGGAGAACCGGCGCAGCCCGGCGGAGGCCATCCGGGCGGCGGTCGAACGGCGGACGCGCCCGATCCTGATGACCACGACGACCACGGTGCTCGGCCTGCTGCCGCTGGTGCTGACCGAATCGACGCTGTGGCCGCCGATGGCCTGGGCGATCATTTCCGGACTCTTGATGTCGACCGCGCTGACGCTGCTGGTGGTGCCCGCACTGTACGGCCTGCTGTTCCGGACCCGGTAAGGCCGGCGGGCTGCCCATCGGGATCGAATTTCGGTACACTATGCGGCCCTTTCGGGCGATTAGCTCAGCGGGAGAGCACTGCCTTCACACGGCAGGGGTCGCTGGTTCGAACCCAGCATCGCCCACCACGATCGTCGAGAATCCCCGGCCCGGTGCCGGGGATTTTTCGTTTGCGGCCCCCGGGCAAAAAGAAAGCCCCGGCGAGGCGCCGGGGCTCGGATTGAAACGTCTGCAGCTGCTGGATCAGCCGGTGCGGCGGACCAGCACGATGCCGCCGAGGGCGACCAGGACCAGGACCAGGGCCACGATGCCGTAGCGGCTCATGGTCGGTACCGGCACGCCCACACCCTGCGCCGACGGCGCCGGATGGACGAAGCACTGCGCCGTATCGGCGACCACGGTGCCGGCGGTATTGCAGGCGTAGGTCAGGCCGTCGTCCGCCGCGGCATTCTGGATGCCGGTGGTCGAGCCGGAGCCTTCTTCCGGGTCGCCCGCCAGGTGCTGGAAGACGATCTCGTAGCTGTCGTCGTACAGGATCGCCTGGAAGGACCACGGTCCACCGCCGCCGAAGTGATTCACGTTGTTCCACTGGAACACGTGGCAGCCCAGACCGCTGACCGGAAACTGGTCCGACGGGCGCGGACAGTTGGCGAAGTACTCGTACAACCCGTCGGAGATCAGGTCATCGTGAATCGGGTAGATGCGCGCGCCGCCGCCGGTGCTCGGCGTTGCGGGCAGCGGACAGTCGTTCGACAGGTCGGGACCGGTATCGGTGTTGTCGGTCGACAGGTAGCCGTTCGACGCCATCACCAGCTCCGTGACCTGGGTCCCGTAGAAATCGAAATCGGTCGGAATCGGAATGGGAGCCGACGCGACATCGTCGCCGCTGAATGTCGGCGCGCCGGATCCGGTGATGTCGACGAAATTGAACTGACAGGCCGCGCCGCTCGAATCCGAGAACGTGTACCCGAAGTTGTCGCCGATGACACCCTGTGTGCCCGGCTGAACGCTGTTGCCGGACGACGGCGGATCCTTCGGCTCCTGAGCAACTGCACTGACGGCCAACGAAATCGCCGCCGCGGCAAAGATGGACTTCCGTATCATGGGGCTTCCCTCGCTTTTTTGTGTACCGCAATCAAGCGCAATCGCCTGGCGCTTCTTCCGAGAATACTCCCAAATGCATCCGATCCGCAAATCCCGAATTTCACCCCTGCACGGCCTTGCGGCCGTGTTCCTGCTGGCGATGTCGGCGACCCTCACGGCCCGGGACGAGGCCGGGTCGACCGTCGAGTCCGAGCCGATGTCGTTGCCGAAGGCGATCGATGCATGCCGGCGCGTGGAGACGCCGGAGCGTCGTCTGGCCTGCTACGACGCCCTTCCGGGTCCGGAAGTCACCCGATCTCCCGAAGAGCGGGCGGAACTCGAGCTCGCGGAAGAGCGGCAGCTGGCCGAAGCCGGCGAGCGCAGCCTCGAAGCGTTGCCCGACGAGGACCAGACCCCGCTGACCCGATCGCCGATGACCCGCGAGTGGGAACTCGACGACGCGACCGACGGCGGCCTGCTGCACCTGCGACGGCATCGACCGGTCTACCTGCTACCGGTGCGCTGGAGCAACCGCCCCAACCGCGCGCCCTTCGTCGATCTTCCGGGTGCCGTCGCGCCGGCACCGCGGAGCATCAACGAGGCCGAGGTGAAGTTCCAGTTCAGCCTGAAGACCAAGTTTGCCGACAATCTGGTCGGGGACAACGTCGACCTGTGGGCGGCCTACACCCAGCAGTCCAACTGGCAGGCCTACAACTCGGTCGAATCCGAGCCCTTCCGCGAGACCAATTATTCTCCGGAGATCTTCGCCAGCATCCGCACCGGCGTCGATCTGTTCGGCTGGCGCTGGAAGATGACCAACCTCGGTTTCATGCACCAGTCCAACGGTCGCGCCGATCCGCTATCGCGGAGCTGGAACCGGGTCTACGCCACCTTCGGTTTCGAGCGCGGCCGCTATCGCCTGCTGGTCCGGCCGTGGTGGACGATCCGCGGCAGCGATGACGACAACCCCGACATCGACGACTACCTCGGCTGGGGCGACCTCCGGCTCGACTGGTCGCGAGGACGGCACGATTTCGGTCTGATGGGCCGGTGGGCGCCCGGAGAGCGGCGCGGCGCGGTCCAGTTCGACTGGCACTATCCGCTGTACGGCGACCTGAAGGCCTACCTGCAGGTGTTCAGCGGCTACGGCGAGACGCTGATCGACTACAACCACCGGCAGACCACGGTCGGCATCGGCATCTCGCTGGTCCAGTAACCGCCGTGGCCCACGAAGAGCGGACCGTCCCGATCGAGGCGGCCGACGGCCATCGGTTCGAGCTGATCGATACCGGCCCGCCCGGCGCACCGGCGCTGCTGTTCCTGCCGGGCATGGGGATCAGCGCCCGAAACCTGATTCCGTTCGGCCATGCGCTCGGCGAGCGCGGCGTTCGGCTGCTGGTCCACGAGTGGCGCGGCAACGGCTCGTCGACGCTCCGCGCTGCTCGCGGCGTCGATTGGGGCTACGACGAACTGCTCGACCTCGATCTCGTGACCGCCGTCGATGCCGCGACCCTCGAAGCCGCCGACGCCGGGCTGTGGCTCGGCGGCCACAGCCTCGGCTCGCAGCTGGCCTGCCTGGCCGCCGCGCTCGCGCCCCGCCCCATCGAGGGCCTGGCACTCGTCGCCGGTGGCGCGCCCTACTGGCGCTGCTACCCCGCTCCGACCGGCATCGGTCTGCTCGGCATGTTGACGCTTCTGCCGATGCTCGTCCGTGCACTCGGCTATTACCCGGGCAAGCGTCTGGGGTTCGCCGGAACCGAAGCCCGGCAGCTGATGATTGACTGGGCCCGCACCGGCCGGACCGGACGCTACGCGTGGGGCCAGCCACGGCGCGACGAGGACGCTGCCCTGTCGCGCTTGTCGATACCGGTGCACGTCGTCGCCATGGCGCACGACCGCTTCGTGCCCACCGCGTCGATGGACTGGCTGCTGGACAAGCTCTCGTCGTCGTCGGTCACTCGACATCGCGTGACCGATGCGGCGCAGGGCCGGACGGCCGACCACTTCGGCTGGATGAGAAGCCCGTCGGCCAGCGCCGAGATCCTCGCGGGTCGCATCCTCGGAACCACCCCGGATGCACACGATCCGACCGACCCGGCCGAACGCTGATAAAAAACGGGCGCCCCCTGGGGACGCCCGTTTTCCTTTTCTCGCGATCGACCGCGGTCGCTAGCGACCGCTGACCGGTCAGATCATCCGACGAACCTGCACGCCGCCGGCGATCATCAGCGTGAGCATCAGGGCGATCAGGCCCCAGGTGCCCAGCGTCGGGATCGAGAACGACGCCACCACGCCCACCGAGCCGGTGTTGTTGGCGCTGACCGGGTCCGTGGTGTCCGAGTCCACCGACGCGGTGTTGGTCTGCAGTCCGGTCGCCCGCTGGACCTGGGCGGTCAGCGTCACCGCCACCGTGCTGCCCGCCGCTACCGTGCCGATCGAACAGGTCGGCGCACCCGAGGGGTCTTCGAAGCAACCCGAGGTGCTGACCAGGACCTGGCCCTGCGGCAGGTTGTCGGTGATGACCACGTTGGTCGCATCCGACGGACCGGCGTTGCTCACCGACAGCGTGTAGGTCACCGTCTCGCCCTGCTGCACCGCGTTGTTGTCGACGGTCTTGACGATCGACAGGTCGGCGTCGGCGCCGATGGTCGTCGTCGCACCGGACGAGTCGTTCGCCGCGTTCGGGTCCGTGGTCGGGGACGACACGCTGGCCGTGTTGGTCACGTCCCCGGTGGTCGACGGATCGACGTCGAAAGTCACGTCGACGGCGACCGTCGCGCCCGGTGCCAGGTCGCCCAACGCGCACGGGAACCCGCCGGCGCACGGCGCGGTGGCCGAGCTGAACGTATAGCCGGCTGGCGTCGGGTCGGCAAGCGACACCGAGGAAGCGACCGACGGTCCGGCGTTGTCCACCGTGATCGTGTAGGTCACCTGGCCGCCTGCTACCGCGCTGGCCGGACCGGTCTTGACCACGCCCAGGTCGGCCTCACCGCTGACCGTGGTGGTCGCCGAGGCCGAGTCGTTGCCGCCGTTCGGGTCGGTCGTGGTCGACGACACGGTGGCCGTGTTGGTCACACCGCCGGTGGTGGCCGGGTCGATGTCGTAGGTCACGCTGAACGCCACGCTGCCGCCGGCGGAGACCGTGCCGAGTGCACACGGGAAGCCGCCACCGCACGGTGCGGTGGCCGAGGCGAAGGTGTAGCCGGCCGGCGTCGGGTCGGCGACCTGCACCGACTGGGCGTCGGACGGGCCGTTGTTGGTCACCGTGATGTCGTAGGTCACCTGGGTACCGGCGACCGCCGTGGCGGGTCCGGTCTTGGTGACGGCCAGGTCGGCTTCGGCGCCGACCGTGGTCGAGGCGGTGGAGTCGTTGTTCGACGGGTCGCCATCGGTCTGGTCGGCAGCCACCGACGCCGTGTTGTCGAGCGTGCCGGTGAAGGACGAATCGATGGAAACGGTGAAGCTTGCGTTGACCGAGCCGCCCGGCGCCACGTCCGGCAGATCACAGGAAACGACCGGACCGGACGGCGCATTCGTGCATCCGCTGGCCGAAACGAAGGTGGTCCCCGCGGGCAGCGCATCGGTCACGTTGACACCCGTGGCCGTCACGACCTGCTCGATCAGGAAGCCGGTGGTGCTGTACGAGACGTTGCCATTGGCGATCTCCAGTCCGGCGCTGCCATCGGAGTTTTCGATTCCCACCGTGTGGACGCCACCATCGGACGGAGCGTCCTGGTACTGGAATTCGATGTTGTTGCTCCCCTCGTGCAGCAGTACCTGCATGGTCACCGGCGTACCGGAAGGGAAGTGCTCGACCTGGTTGTATTGCACGATGAAAGAACGATTCGGCGCGGTGCCGACGGTTTCGTGGAAGATGCCGCCGCCGCCACCCACGGGATCGAGGTCCTCCCAGAAGATGGAAATATGATCGTTCGGCAGGCCCGCGCTGGGAATCGCCTGGCCCGAACAGCAGCCATTGACATCCCCCGAAAACGACAGGAAACCGTTGGACGAGATGAAGAGCTGGTTCTTCATCTGACCGGCGAACTCGAAAGTGAACGGAAGCGCGATCGCGGGCGAAAGCTGGTCATCCGAAAGCGACACCGGCGTTCCAGTCCCGCTGATATCGGTGAAATTGAAGGGAATCGAGCGGAAAGTGGCGATGTTTGGCTGCGCGACGGTGATCGGGTAGCTGATCTGCGTGCCAGCGAGCGCCGTGGCCGGGGCGGTCTTGGTGATCGAAAGGTCCACGACCGGCAACCCGGCACCGGTTACGGTCACGGTGTAGGCGCCCGAACCCCCGACCCAGGAGTCGAGCTGGACGATGTACTGACCATCGCTGGGCGGAATGAAACTCACCGTGTAGCTATTGGAGACACCCCCCTGATCGATAGCGTTGCTGTAATCGATGGTTCGCTGATCACCAATTTGCGCGTCGTCGTCGAACACGTCGTAGATCCAGACCAAGCTGGTCCAGCCCGGAGTCTGGACATCGATGGTGACGGTCTGGCCAGCGGCGGCAAAAAACCTGAACCAGGGGTGCGGCGCCGAAGTCCCGCTCACGTGCGTGTACGAACCGGTGAAGGTTCCGTTACCGTCGCCGTCGATCGATGTCACCGAATCGGCTTGTCCGTCGGCCCGCGACTGCGCGAATCCATGCGGTACGACAAAAAAGATTGCGACAAGCGCCGCAAGGATGCGAGATGTCATCTGATTTCCCCTTTCTGGATTGTGTTCTGGATTCTTGTGGCCGCGCGCGCGTATGTGCGGAGCATCACAGCTGTGCAGCAAGTCTATGAACTTCCCGGGCTCGTTGTCAATCTTGCGTGACCTGGCAGGACCGGACAGTCGATGAAGTCGGGCGAACGATCACCCGTTCAATCCGGGTCCGCCACCTCCGGCCCCTGGATCAGCCGGATATCCACGGGGATGCCGGAGTCGCTCGCGCGGGCCAGGTCTTCGGCAAGCGATGCGGGCATGACCCCGTAGCGCTGCAGGAACTCGCCGGTGGCCTCGTAGTCGCCGTCGCCCTGCAGCGTGAGCAGGCGGTTCGAAAGGCTGTCCACGGCCTGCTCGAAGGCCGCGCGATCGACCGTGTAGCGGCCGGTCGCTTCGGCGCGGGAGAAGGCACCGGCCTCTTCGAACCAGTTGAAGGCGACCATGTTCGCGCGGCCGTGGGCCGACGAGGCGCCGAAGCGCACCGAGCGGAAGATGCCGGCGAGGAAGGTCACGTAGTGGTCCATCAGGTCGCCGTCCCACTCGCCCATCGCGACCAGCTGCTCGATCATGTCGAGGCCCAGGATGTCGGCCTTGCCTTCCTCGATCGCCGACTGGTGCTCGGCCAGCGCGGCGCGCACCGCGCGTCCGTCTTCGACCGTGTACTTGATGCCCAGTCCGTGCGCCACCTCGTGGAACATCACGTTGGCGAAGAAGGCGTCGAAAGTGATGTTGTCCTGCTGCTGCTCGTCGATCAGCAGGTCGGCGATCGGCACCAGGATGTGATCGAACTTGGCCCGCATCGTGTTCTTCAGCTGCAGCCGCCGCGTGCCTTTCTCCAGTTGCACCGTCTCGTCGTTGGGCAGGTTGATCGCGATGGTCTTGGCCCCGGCATTGGCGTCGCCGGCATAGAAGATTGCGTCGTAGGCATTGAGATCGGCATCGGTGCCCGGGACCTCGGCCTTGTAGGCGTCGTCGACCGGCAAACCTCGCTGCAGCGCCGGCAGCAGGTCGGCGTACCGCGCCAGCCGCGCGGACCACTCCAGGTCCTTGATCAGCACGAAGGCCTCGAAGGCCGCGCGGGTGCCGAAGAGCTGGTCCTCGTAGCTCTCGATCGGGCCGATGACGAGCTCGATGTCGTTGTCCCGGACGTCCATCCAGGCCATGTCGCTGGGCCGATAGTCACCGCTGGTCAGCGCATCGGCGCGGAGCCGCAGGTAGCGAGCGAAGGCCTCCGACTCGGCCAGGCCGGCGGCCTCGCGCAAGAGGTCCGCGGCGCGAGCGAGCTCGTCGGCGAACGCTTCGTGGTAGGGCACCAGCACCAGCGCGCCGGCCTCGTCGCGGCGCACGAGCGAATACGGGTTGTCCTTGTCGGCCTCGCTCCAGGCACGGAACTCGTCGCGCGTCATGTCCTCCGGGTAGTACCTCGCGCCCTCGGGCTTCGGGCCGAAGCCTTCCAGGAACGGCCGATTGCCGTCGAGGCGATCCCAGGGCCCGAAGTTCAGTTCGACGAAGGCCTCGACCTCGGGATCGTCGATGCGATCGAGGAGGCTCGCGGGATCCCCGAAGGCCTGGCGCCAGAACAGCCGCTCCATGATCGTGCCGGCCTCGATCAGCAGGCCCAGCATCCGACGCTGGTCGTCGCTCAACGCCGACAGATCGGCGGTCAACTCGACCGGGTGGTAGATCCCGAGCCGACTGCGATCGACGAGCAGCGCCGGCGGGGCGGCGCCTTGTTCCTCCCCGGCCTGGTCAACCGGGCCAAGCTCGTCAACCGGGTCCGCCTGGTCCGCCCGGTCAACCGGGTCGGATTGCGGAGAACAACCGGCCAGGGCGATGAAGGCGATGGAGACGAAAACGACTACGAAGAGGCTCGAGGGCCGCTGGATCGTGGAGTAGCGCATCGGTTTTGCAACGTTGACGAAGGTCGTGCGATTCTACGGCATTGTTTCCACGGCGCAATGTGTCGCCCCGGTGCCCCTGCATGTACACGGCCACGCTGATTCTGTTGATCCTCGCGGCCGGTCTGGCCAGTCAATGGCTGGCCTGGCGACTGCGCATGCCGGCGATCGTGGTGCTGATCGCCTCCGGCATCGTCCTCGGTCCGGTAATGGGCATCGTCGAATTCGCGATGAAACCGGAGGAACTCACCAAGCTGATCGGCCTGGGCGTGGCCATCATCCTGTTCGAAGGCGGCATGGACCTGAAGCTCGGGGAGTTCAAGCGTGTCGGGCACGGCATCGGCCGGCTGACGTTGATCGGCCCACCGATCGCGATGGTCCTCGGCGCTGTCGCCGCACACTATGTCGGCGGCATCAGCTGGCCCGTGGCCTGGGTCATCGGTGCGATCCTGGTGGTCACCGGACCGACCGTTATCGCGCCCCTGCTGCGTCAGGCCCGCCTGAACAATCGGACCTCGTCATTGCTGAAGTGGGAAGGCATCGTCAATGATCCGGTCGGCGTGCTGCTGGCCGTCCTGACCTTCCAGTACTTCACGGTCGAAGGCGAAACGCTGGCCGAGACGGCCTTCGCGCTCGGCTCGTCGCTGGTCGTCGCCGGCGGACTGGGTGCCGCCGCGGGCTGGATCACCGGCACCGCGTTCAGCCGAGGCTGGGTGCCCGAGCACCTGAAGCCGCCGATGCTGATGGTCCTGGTGCTGCTCGTTTTCTGGGTCGGCAATGCCTACCAGTACGAAGCCGGGTTGCTGTCGGTCACCGCGATGGGCGTGGTCCTCGGCAACCTGCCCCTGGGAGAGCGTGCCGAGCTGCAGCGGTTCAAGGAGAACCTCACCATCATCCTGCTGTCGGTGCTGTTCATCGTCATTCCAAGCCAGTTGACCCTGGAGCAGCTGGCGATGATCGACCTGCGGATCGTGCTGTTCCTGCTGGTGGTGCTGTTCATCCTCCGCCCGGTGACCATCCTCGTATCGACGATCGGCGCGCCGATCGAGAAGGAGGATCGCTGGCTGCTCGCCTGGATCGCGCCGCGCGGCATCGTGGCTGCAGCGACCGCCGGCATCTTCGGTCCGGACCTGGTCGCCGCCGGCTATTCCGATGCGCAATTGATGCTTCCGGTCATCTTCGCGGTGATCCTGGCCACGGTGCTGGCGCACGGCTTCACGGTGGGCTGGATCGGTCAGAAGCTGGGCCTGGCGGCCAAGCACAACAACGGTCTGTTGATCGTCGGCGCGTCGGAGTGGACGGTGATGCTGGCCAGCAAGCTTCGCCAGATGGACTTCGACGTCCTGATCGTCGACGGCGCCTTCGAACGCCTGAAAGCTGCGCGCATGGAGGGGATCGAGACCTACTACGGCGAGATCCTGTCCGAACACGCAGAGCTCGAGCTCGATGACCAGCACCTCGGCCATCTGCTCTGCGCCACCGACAACGACTTCTACAATGCGCTCGTGTGCAAGGCGCTCGGCCACGAGTTCGGCCGCCATCGCACGTTCCAGCTCTCACCACACGAACCGGGCGACCACGAGTCGAGGCAGCTGACGGTCGAGCAGCGAGGCCAGATCGCCTTCGACGAGCATGCCCACTTCGAGGATCTGCAGAAGTGCCTCGACGAGGGCTGGA
Organism: Wenzhouxiangellaceae bacterium; assembly: GCA_965227925.1. GTDB lineage: Bacteria > Pseudomonadota > Gammaproteobacteria > Xanthomonadales > Wenzhouxiangellaceae. The sequence continues at coordinate 1,080,415 of CBDDGP010000004.1, read as the reverse complement.
CCATCCAGACCACCCGGCTGACCGACGAGTACCGGCTCGAAAACCTGGTCGAGCGCATGGGCGAGCCGGCCGACGACTGGCTGCTGCTCGGGGCGGTCGGGCCGGAGAATCAGCTCAGGCTGTATTCCGGCGAGCAGGCCTTCGAGCCGGGCAAGGGCTGGATCGTGCTCTATTTCGCTCCCGCCGAGCGGGACCGGGGCGCTGGCGAGGGCTGACGCCCTCAGCGCAGCCGGCCTGCGGTGCGGTCGAGGCCGCGCGCAACCAGCCTGGCCATGAAGCGTTCGCCGATCGAGCGCGGACGGGCGAGACCCAGTCGGTCCAGCTCGTCGAGGTGGTCCTCCGGCCGGCCGCAGACGGCTTCGAGCAACAGGCCGAGTCTGTTCTTCGAGTGCTGCTTGACCCACTCCAGCGCAGGAATCAGGCGCTGTTCCTCGGCGGTAAAGTCGCTACCGAAGGGGTATGTGGGTATCGGGTAGCCGGCGCCTTCGAACCGCTCGGCCAATCGTTCAGGCGTGTTCTCGCGCCACGCCTCGGGTACCGTCCAGCACGGATCGAGCTTGCCGGCGCGGCGTGCCTGATCGGCCAACTCGTCCAGAAAACGGGCGTCGGTAATCGAGAGCATCCGCTGGATGCATTCCTCATCGGTGCGGCCGCGCAGGTCCGCGATGCCGTACTCGGTCACGACCAGGTCGCGCAGGTGGCGCGGAATGGTCAGGTGCGGATACTGCCAGACGATGTTCGAGGAAACGCGGCCGTCCTTTTCGCGGGTCGAGCGCAGCATCAGTACCGAGCGCCCATCGTCCATCGCATGGGCCATCGCCACGAAGTTGTACTGACCGCCGACGCCGGAGACGACCTGGTAGTCGGCCAGACCGTCGGAAACCGCCGCCCCTGTCGCGGTCATCATCATGCAGGTGTTGACGAAGCGCGCGTGCCGGCGCTGCTCGGTCTCCAGCGTTTCGTTGCCGCCGTACAGCTGGTTGATTCTGCTCACGCCGTGCATCCGGAACCGTTGCCTGCTGTCGTCGTCCAGGCCGGCGAGAAACTCGTAGAAGGTCGAACTTCCGAGGAAGAAACCGCCCTCCATCACCACGCCCCGCCCGGCGTTCTCGACCGCAAGACCGGCGTTGGCCCGGCGCATGTCGGTCAGGTCGTCGAACACCTCGCGCTTCAGGATGCCGGCACGGAAGAGGTGCATGAAGCCGTCCATGAACATCTCGCTGGCGCCGAACAGCCCGAGCTCGAACGGGCCGTCGTCGCCCAGCGCGGTCGATTCAACCGGTGGGAAGGCGTCGATTGCCGAACGGAACCGATCGTTGTCCGAATGTCGCTGGACCAGGGAATGGACCAGCGCATCGGACAAGCTGCCGATACCGATCTGGAGCGTGCCGCCGTCTGCAATCAGGCGCGAAGCATGCCAGCCGACCGCATGGTCCTGCAGCGAGACGGGTGCGCGCGGCAGCGCGAACAGGCGCTGGTCAGGGTCGGTCTCGACCAGGCGATCGAAGAAGCCCGGGTCGACCACCGCGTCGCCGGCCAGGAACGGAAGCGACGGATGGACCTGGCCGACCGCGAACACCTCGCTGCGCGAGCGGCCCGACGACTCGACCTCCAGTCGGCGCATCAGGTCCAGCGTGACGTCCGGATTGCAGGCCAGGCTGATCCGACCGGCGGCGTTCCGGGCCACGAGCTGGAGCACGACGTTGACGCCGCGATCGACCAGGTCGCGCGCCACGTGGGTGTAGTTCGCCGAGATGTAGTGACGCTGCAGCGACGGGCGCCCAAGCGCCGCGCCCGACTGGAAGTAGAACTCGGTCAGACGCACGTTGGCCGGAAGTCGCCCGGCCCGGGCATCGGCTAGATAGTCCAGTCGCGGGTAGTCGCCACCGAACAGTCGCTCGACGATCGGATCCATCAAGCGCGCCTCCAGCCAATGGCGCGCTTGCGGCGGATCCAGCGACAGCGCGGTGACCACCTCGAGGTCCAGCGCCGGGTCCTCGCAGGCCCGCCGGTACAGCGCGTTGATCAACCGATTCGGCTTGCCCAGGCCCAGCGGCAGGCCGACCACCAGCCGCGGACCGACCCGGTCGACGATTTCGTCGATGACGCTGTCCAGCTCGGCGGCATCGTTCATCGATGGCCCGCCGCCGGATCGTGGTTCGTCGAAGGGACAGGGAGGAATGGGGCCATCGGGAAAGGTTCCGTCGCACGACTGGTCCGATTGTCCCACCATACCGCCCCGTTTCGCAGATCCGGCGCCCGATGCCCGTGACGGAGGCCGACCGGCCTTCCTTCGATGTCGCCCGGGGGACGCCCCAGACGAGCCGGAATCGCTGCGCTAGAATGCGGACCGAACCCCGCTCGCCTGCAATTCATGAGCACCGTCATTCTTCTCGAGCGCCTCCACATCATCCTTGCGCTGCTCAGCGGCCTAGGCTTCGCGCTGCGCGGCTTCATCGTCCGTGTACTCGACCGCCCACTGGCCAGTCCGCTGGTCCGGGTCGGCCCTCACCTCATCGACACGGTGCTGCTGATGTCCGGCATTGCCCTGTGGTTCCACTTCCGCTACTCACCGATCGAAAGCGCCTGGCTGGGGTTGAAACTGGTCCTGATCGTGGTCTACGTGCTGCTCGGCGTTGCCGCGTTCCGGGCGAAGCGTCGCGATCGGGGCGTGCTGGCCTACCTTGCTGCACTGCTGGTGTTCCTGACCATCGCCGTACTGGCCCTCATCAAACCGTTCTGAATATCGAAGCCCGGAGATTCGACATGCCTGCAACGCCTTCCCGCACCGTGCACCGATCGGTTCTGGCCTGCATCGGCTTGAGCCTGCTCCTGGCGGCCGGATGTGCACCCGGCGGCGACGATACCGCCGAATCCGACGCCGACAACCGCACCGGCGGTTCCGACACGGAGGTTCCAGAGATGAAGGATTCCACGCCATCGTCGGGCGGTCCCGACGCCCTGGATCAGTCGACCGAAGCCGCCCGAGCCGACCTGGCCGCGAAGATGGATGTCGACCCGGCGAGCATCGAGGTCGTCGAGCGCCGCTTCGTGACCTGGCGCAACGGCGCGATGGGCTGCCCGGAACCCGACATGATGTACACCCAGGCCCTGGTGCCCGGGGTCTGGATCCGGCTCGCGATCGACGATCGCCGGTTCGATTACCATGGCGCGCGCAGCGCGGAGCCGTTCCTGTGTCCGAACGAACGCGCGGAAGCGCCGCTGCCGCCGGACGACGAGCCGCTGACCTGATCAGGGATCCGGTCGACTGCAGGTCGACTGCAGGTCGACTACCAGTCGATCCGCTGACCGTCCCAGGCGTAGAACGCGCCGTTGTCGTCCTCGCCCAGCGCGTCGATCACGTCGAGCAGCTGACGGCAGGCCCGGTCGACCGGAAACAGTTTCTCTGCCGGCACGTTGTCCTGGAACGGTTCGGACAGGCCCGTATCGGTCGTGCCCGGATGCAGCAGGACAACGAGCGCATTGCGGTTGCGCCGGGCGAACTCGATCGACGCGGTCCGCATCAACTGGTTCAGCGCAGCCTTCGAGGCGCGGTAGGCATACCAGCCGCCGAGCCGGTTGTCGCCGATCGAGCCGACCCGCGCCGACAAGGCCGCCACGACCGCTCGTCCCCGCCTGGCCAGCTGCGGCCGGAACGCTTCAAGCACCAGCGCCGGGCCGATCGCGTTGACCGCAAACGATCGAGCCAGGGACTCGGCGTCGAGATCCTCCAGCCGTTTCTCAGGCGCCTGACGGTCGTCGTGCAGAAGGCCCGCCACGTTGAGCAGCAATCGGATCGGCACGCCGCGGTCCGCGACCCGGCGCGCCGCCTCGCGGATGCTCGCTCGTCGGGTGACGTCGAGTTCGAGAACGGTCAGACCGGGATGATCGATCGCGGCCAGCGCATCCGCCGATGCGGGATGGCGACAGGTCGCGAACACCTGCTCGAAGCGTCCGCTGTCCAGCAATCGACGCACGAAGCCCAGGCCGATGCCGCGACTGGCGCCCTGGACCAGGGCGGCACCGTCGCCGGGAAACGAGGAAAGCAGCGATTCGGTCATCGAAGAACTCGGTCGGCAGGTCAGTGGCGAGGCTACCTGCATCGCGGACAACGCTCCGACAACGATCCGACAACGATCCGACAACGATTCCCCCACGATTCCGCAACGCATCGTCGACCGACGGCCCGGGCATAATGCGCCGATGAGCACCGACAAACCCGTCGTTCACCTGATCGACGCCAGCATCTACATCTTCCGCGCCTGGTACTCGATGCCCGACGCCTTCAGCGATCCGGCCGGCCGACCGACCAACGCGGTCTACGGCTTTGCCCGCTTCCTGTGCGAGTTTCTGGAAGAGACCGGATCGCGCCACACCGCGGTCGCCTTCGACGAATCGCTGGCCTCGTCGTTCCGCAACGAGCTGTATCCCGACTACAAGGCCAATCGTGAGCCGGCCCCGCCGGAGCTCGAGCGCCAGTTCGCGTGGTGCAAGGACCTGACCCGATGCCTCGGCCTGCCGGTCTACGTCGACGATCGCTTCGAGGCCGACGACCTGATCGCCTCGCTGGCCGGATGCTGGCGCGAACGCGGCCACCCGGTATGCGTGGTCACCGGCGACAAGGATCTGGCCCAGCTGGTCCTCGGGCCCGACGACGCGTGGTGGGATTTCGCGCGCCGCAACCGGCTCGACGCCGACGGTGTCGAACAGCGATTCGGGGTTCGCCCCGAGCAGATCGCCGACTACCTCGCGCTGACCGGCGATGCGGTCGACAACATTCCCGGTGTTCCGGGGATCGGACCGAAGACCGCCGCGGCGCTGCTCGGCCACTTCAAGACGCTGGACGCGATCTTCGAGCGGCTCGACGAACTGCAGTTCCTGAAGATGCGCGGGGCGAAATCGCTGATCCCGCGCCTGCGAACGAACGAAGAGACCGTGCGTCTTGCGCGCCGCTTGACCGGCCTGGATGCGGTGATCGAATCGGTCGACGCCGAGCCGGATGTCGAACGCCGCCGGGCCGACCCCGACGGCATGGACGCCCTGCTCGACGGCCTGGGCTTCGGCCAGACGCTCAGGCAGCGCCTGCATCGACTCGCCGCCAGCCCCTGACCCGGCCGCCGCGCCGCCGCCGGCGCGCGATCGATCTGCCCCTCAGCCGTCGCCGTCGGTCTCGCCGTCGGTCTCGCCGCCGGTCTCAGGATCGAGCTGCATCGGCCGGCCCTGCTGCTTCATCCGCTCGAGCATCTCGCGGCCGACCACCAGGGTCTGGGCCTCGTCGACCGGCGACCGGAGCACGGCATTGGCCGGCAGCGGGCCGTCGATCGGCCGGCCGTCGGGGCGCACGTCGTCCCAGTGATTGGAGCCGAGGAACAGCAGATCGTCACCGGCCAGGGTGCCGAAGGTCGGCGTATCGAACCGCGCGTGGGCGACGACCAGCGGCGCGACGTTCTCGATCCGGCCGCCGCTGTCGTCCAGGTCCAGCCGCAGTACCCGGTCCGGACTGATTCCGTTCTGGATCACGACCAGGCTGTCGCCCCATCGATACAGACCGTCGATGCCGCCGAGGTTGAGCGTGTCCGGACCGGCCAGCGGCAGACCGCGGCGCGAATCGGCGGTCTCGAACACGAACAGGCCGCGCTCGTAATCGGCCACGTACAGCATGGCCTCGTCGGCCGATACGGCCAGTCCGCGCAGGCTGGTGAACAGGGGATTGCCGATGAACACCTCGGGCCGCTCCATGTCGGGCTCGAGCCGATAGATGAACGGCGTGACCGTGTCGGCGGCATAGACCGTGCCGTCGTCGGCGAGCGCCAGCGCACCGAGCAGGTGCGGGCGGCCATCGGGCGGCACGCGGTATTCGCCCAGCTTTTCACCGCTGGCCAGGTCGAGCTTGATCAGGCTGGTCCGGCCGAAGTTCGTCGAGGTGGCCCCGGCGAACTGCGACGTGCTGCCGGTCGCCACCCAGAGGTGGCCTCGTTCGGCGTCGACCACCAGGTCGAACACCGCCATCAGTCCGGGCACGGTCTGCGGCGTGGCGAAGGTCTCCAGTTCGCCGGACCCGGCGTCGCCGCTGTCCTGCGCCTGGCCCCGGACCAGGATGTCGCCGCGGTGGACCGTGCCGACGAACAGGCGGCCCGATTCCGGATCGAAGGCCAGCGCCTCGGGCATCGCGATGCTGCCCGGAAGTTCCTGCTCGACCCGGGCCTCGCCGAACGGCCGACCCGCCTCGTCCATCAGCGTGGTCAGGTGTTCGAACAGCGGGTACTGGCGCATCGCCTCCAGGCCATCAACACTCGCCCAGTCCTCGGTCAGGCCCTGCTGCTGCATCTTCAGCATGATGTTGAAGGCCTGCGACAGACGATCGGTCCGCGCGTAGCCCTCGACCAGCTGGCGCATGAAATCGGCATTGTAGGGCCGGAGCTCGTGCAGGCGCTGCACGGCGGCCACCCAGCCGGTGTGATCTTCGGCGGCGTAGGCCTCCGCGGCGCGCGTCATCAGCCGGGCCACTTCGGCCCGGTCGTCGGCCGGTACGGGAACCGCTGGCCGCTGCGCGGACGCCGGGGCGGACGGCGCGGCAATCGACGCCGGCGGATCCTGGGCCAGGGCCGGGGCCCCGGGCACAGCGACGGCGGTCGCGACGAGAAGGCTGGCGAAGGTCAGGCGTGCTGCATTGGACATCGTTTCTTGGTCTCGTTCGGAAATTCAGGAGTGGGTGCGAAAAATCGAGATCAGGACAGCGGCACCGACGCTCGGTCATTGGAGCCCGGGCTGTGCGTGCCCCGACCGCCACTCGGGCCTGTGAACCGCGAGCGGAGCGGGCTAGGGCGGCGACGAGAGTGCGACCCCGCGCATGCCACAATGTTCCCCTGATTCCGGATCGGATGCACGGCCATGGCGCAGGACTCGACCCACGACTCCACCGATATGCTGCACTCCGGGCGATATCTCAAGCTCGTCGAGCGGAACGGCTGGGAATTCGCAACGCGGGTCCACCCCACGGTGGTGGTCCTGATCGCCTGGACCGACGCCGACGAGCTGCTGCTGGTCGAGCAGTACCGCGAGCCGGTCGGCGCCCGGTGCATCGAGCTGCCGGCCGGGCTGGTCGGCGATCGCCCGGGCGACGCGGGTGAAGCGGCGCACGACGCGGCCGCGCGGGAACTGGAGGAAGAGACCGGCTACCGGGCCGGCGGGCTGGTCGAACTGATGCGCTGCCCGACCTCCGCCGGCATGACCGATGAAACCGCGGTGTTCTTCCGTACGACCGGCCTGGAGCGGGTCTCCGACGGCGGCGGCGACAGCAGCGAAGACATCAAGGTCCACCGGATCGGGCGCGCCGACGTACACGGCTGGCTGATCGACCGGGTGCGCGCGGGCCAGCCGGTCGACCCGAAGATCTGGTTTGCGCTCTACTGGTCCGGCGTGGTTCAGCCGAACGCCTGACCGGCGCCGAGCGCGACACCGGCAAGCGCGGCGACCAGCAGGACGACCCAGGTCAGCAGCGTGCCGACGAAGCGTCCCGAGCTGACGCCACCGGACCTCGAAAGGCCCTGCGCGTGCATCAGCCGCCCGACCACCAGCACGGCGCCGAGCGCGTGGATCAGCCATGGCCAGGCCGACGCCCATTCCAGCAGCGCGAGCAGCACGATGGCGTACGGAACGTACTCGCCGAAATTGGCCTGGACCCGGACCGCGCGCTCCAGCGCACCGACCGAACCGGTACCGATTCCGACCTGGTGACGACGCCGCAGCATCACCACGCGAGCGGAAAGAGCGAGCAGCAGCAGCCCGAGCAGGCCGGCATAGAACAAGGTGATCGATGGGATCATGGTCAAGTCCCCTGACATGATGAATCGAGTCGTGGTCGCTGGAGTGTACGTCGACCGGCACATCCAATGACGTCGCGATACGAACGGCGCTGGCCTACACTCTGTCGTACACCTTCGCCCGCCGACCGGAGTCGTTCATGCCGCATCCTCGCATCGCCGCCGCTGTTTTTCCGCTGTCGATTGCTCTTTCGATTGTCCTCTCGATCGTTCTTCCGGTCGAGCTCTCGGTCGCCTCGCCGGCCGATGCAGCGTCGCAGGCGACGGCGCCCGCCGAATCCCGCGAGTCCGCGCCCCGGGTGGCCCTGGCCATCCACGGCGGCGCCGGCACGATCTCCCGCGACCGCATGACCCCGGAGCGCGAGGCAGCGATCCGTGGGGCACTGGAGCAGGCCGCCCGCGCCGGCCACGCGGTCCTGACCCGGGGCGAGCCGGCCGTGGATGCGGTCATCGCGGCAATCACCGTGCTCGAGGACGCGCCGGAATTCAACGCCGGCCGGGGCGCCGTGCTGACCGCCGAAGGCCGGGTCGAGATGGATGCCTCGCTGATGACCGGTCACGACCTGCAGGCCGGTGCCGTTGCCAGCGTGCGCGGCATCCGCCACCCGATCCTGGCCGCTCGAGCGGTTCTCGAACGCTCGCCGCACGTGATGCTGGTCGGCGAAGGTGCGCAGACCTTCGCGCGCGATGCCGGGCTCGAGTTCATGGCCGAGGACTGGTTCATCACCGAGTTCAGGGCCGACCAGCTCCGGCGGATCCAGCAGGACCAGGGTTCGAGCGGCCCGGCATCGGATGACCCGGCATCGAACGACCAGGCATCGAACGACCAGGCATCGGACGGCCGGGATTCGCTGGACGGGCAACCCCGTTGGTACTCCACGGTCGGTGCCGTGGCGCTGGACGCCGACGGCAACCTGGCCGCCGGCACGTCGACCGGCGGCATGAGCAACAAACGCTTCGGCCGGGTCGGCGATTCGCCGATCATCGGTGCAGGGACCTACGCCGACAATCGCAGCTGCGCGGTATCGGCTACGGGCCACGGCGAGTTCTTCATCCGGCACGTGGTGGCGTTCCAGATCTGTGAACGCATGCGGCTGACCGGCGCATCGCTCGAAACGTCGGCCGAGCACGTGGTCGGCGAGGTGCTGGTCGACGCCGGGGCCGACGGCGGCGTGATCGCGGTCGATGCCGACGGCAACATCGCGATGCCCTTCAATACGCCGGGGATGTATCGGGCCCGTGTCGGCGCCGACGGCTCCCTCGACATCGCGATCTACGGCGACGAGTGAGGTCCCGATGCTGACCAGCACGCTGGAGTTCGATTGCCCGTGGTGCGGCGAGCGCAATTTCGTCGAACAGGAACCCGGTGACGCCGAGCAGTGGCTGGTCCAGGACTGCGCGGTCTGCTGTCGACCGATCGAGCTCCGCCTGCCGGGCGACGGGGGCGCGCTTCAGGTCCGCCAGGAGGGCGGTGAGTGAGCGCGGCCCGGGCGGTCGTCGGGGCCCTGGCGCTGCTCCTGTCCGGAGCCGCGGCAGCCCAGTCCGGCCCGGAACCCTCGAACCCGGGCGGCGCGTCGCCGGACGACCCGGTGGTCGCGGCGCTCGAACGGTGCCAGGACATCGAGCACGGACAGCCGACCGAAGCCCTCGCGCTGGCCGGCGATCTGCTGGCCCGCCCGGAGGTGCTCGACGATCCCGCCCTTCACGCCCGCGCGCTGGCTTGCCTGGGCTGGTCCGAAGCGCAACTGGGCATCGCCAATGCACGGACCACCACCGACCGGCTGGCCGACCTGCTTCCGTCGGTCGACGATCCGTCGGTGCGCGCAGCGATGATGCGCAGGGTGGCCGGGCTGCAGCAGCAGACCAACCGCGGCGCGGAGTCGATCGAGACGCTGATGGCCGCACTCGACCTGGTCGAGCGGGAGGGCCTGGACGACGAGCGGATCAGCCTGTTGATCAACCTCGCCATCGCGCACTCGGAAGCGCGCAACCACGAGCTGGCGATCGACCACTACGAAACTGCGCTGGCCGCGCTGGCGGCCGAAGACGGGCGGCGGCTGCCGGTGCTGTACAACCTGGGCCTGACGCTGCGCGGTGCCGGACGCAACGAGGACGCGCGGGATGTGTTCGTTCAGCTGGTCCAACCCCTCACGGCGCCCGGCCTGGAGATCAGGCTGGCTTCGCTGCTCTCGGTGCTCGGCTCGATCGAACTGGACCTCGGCGACCTCGACGCGGCCGAGCGCTTCCTGGCACGATCGGATGCGCTGCACGACGGTCTCGACAATCCCGGCGAGCACGCCGCGCTGCTGATCGAGTGGTCGGAACTGGCCCGCCGGCGCGGCGACATCGCGGGGTCGATCGACCATGCGCGCGAGGCGCTGGCCGAGGCCGAGCGCGCCGAGTTCGCTCCGTCGGTCCGCGGCGCGCTCCGCAGCCTCGCGGTCGCCTTGTCGGCCGCGGGACGATTCGAGGAGGCTTTCGACGTCCAGGCCCGCTACGTCACGGTTTCCGACGAATTCTGGCAAGGCCAGATGGAGTCGAGGCTCGAGGATGCCGAGGCGCGCTACGGCAACGAGCGCCAGGCGCGCGAGCTGGCCGAGCTGCGCCAATCGAGCCAGGAGCAGGACTTCACCTTGCGTCGGCAGCGCCTGCGCCAGCAACTGCTGCTCGGAATCGGAATCGCGGCGCTGTCGGTGGCCGTCGCCGCCTTTTCCTGGCAGCGGCGCAACACGCGTCGATTGCGGAAATTGAGCCGCACGGATCCGCTGACCGGCCTGGCCAACCGCCGCCAGGCCAGCGACTGGCTGGACCGACTGGACCCGGGTGAGCCCGGGCGCTGGGCGGTGCTGTGGCTGCTCGACCTCGACCACTTCAAGCGGGTCAACGACTCGCATGGGCACGACGCCGGCGACCGCGCGCTCGTGGACATGGCCGGATTGCTCGAGCGGTTCTCGACGCGGCACGGTCTCCGGCCGGCGCGTTGGGGCGGCGAGGAGTTTCTGCTGTACGGCCGCACCGACAGCGCCGAAAAGGCGATGCAGATCGCCGAGGAACTTCGCACGGCGGTCACCGGACTCCAGCCCCGGGATCGACTGAACAAGCCCATCGAGCTGACCGCCAGCATCGGATTTTCTCCGTTGGTCGGACTGCACAGGCCGTCCGGACAAGCCCATTGGGAACCGGCCATGCTGGCGGCCGATCAGTTGCTGTACCGCGCCAAGCAGCGCGGCCGGGACGGTTGGGTGGGGCTCTGGCCGGCGCATACGGACGCACATATTGCGGCGCACGACATCGAATCGGCCATTCGCGACGGACGCGGGCGCCTGCTCGAAGACCGCGCCGAAGGGCGACCCGAGGCGCCGGCTCAGGCGTAGGCGGGTCGCTCCGGGCTCTCGGGGTGGGTCCGGCCCGGCGACGTCACCGGGCAGGCGCCCGAGGATCAGGACGCCGCGCGTTTTCCAGCCGAGTCAGGCCGCTCATCCAACCCGAGGTTGCGGCACAGGCGGAGCGTCGCCCGGGCGCGATTGAGGGTGTAGAAGTGGATGCCCGGCGCGCCCGCATCGAGCAGCTGACGGCACAGGCCGGTGACGACCTCCTCACCGAAGGCGCGCAGGGAACGCAGATCGTCTTCATGCTCCCAGGCGCGGATCCGCTTGGAAATCCATTTCGGAACATCGGCGCCGCACATCTTCGAGAACCGTTTCAGGCGGGAGAAATTGGTGATCGGCATGATGCCCGGCGTGATCGGGATATCGATGTTCATCCGGGCGCAGTCGTCCATGAACCGCTCATAGGCAGAAAAGCTGAAGAAGTACTGGGTGATGGCCCCGTCCGCGCCGGCCTCGACCTTGTCGCGAAAGTGGCCGAGGTCCGTTTCGGGCGTCTTCGCCTCCGGGTGCATCTCCGGGTAGCACGCCACTTCGATATGGAACCGGCGACCGTAGTGTTCGCGCACGAATCGGACCAGGTCGATCGCGTGGTCGAACACGCCGCTGCCGCCGCCCGAGGGGCGATCGCCGCGCAGGACGACCAGCCGGTCGACGCCGGCGTCGAGATAGGCGTCGAGCAACTCGCGGATACCGTCGGTGTCTTCGGACATGCAGGAGATGTGCGGCGCTGCCGGAATGCCGGTCTCGCGCTGGATGTTGAGCACCGTGTCGCGGGTCCGCGACCGGGTCGAGCCGCCGGCACCGAAGGTCACCGACATGTACTCGGGATTGAGGGCCGCCAACCGGTCGCGGGTTCGACGGAACACCTCGACCTGGTCGTCGTTCTTGGGCGGAAAGAACTCGAAGCTGAGCTGCGGGGTCTGCGCGGAGCGGTTCATCATCAGGCACCTGTCTGGCGATGAGTTGGGGCGTGGTCGCGGATCGGTCCGATTCGTCCCGGTCGATCCACGGTCCGTCGATGTGCAAACAACCGTCCCTCGGCGGTCGTTCGGCCAGTATCCGGCCGCTGGTCAGACCTGGGTCGGCCGTCGATCGAACGTCGGTCCGATGTCAGTTGGACGTCAATCGGACGTCGTTCGGTCTGCAATAGCCGGTCTGCAGTTGCTGGTTTGAAAACGTCGGTCCAGCACCGGACCTTCCTCGTGGAGCCACGGGGCCGGTGGCCGGCCCCGTGTCGGGCCGCGAATCGCGGAAGCGCGCTTCGCGGCCGGAACGCCACCTTCGATCAGTAGCGGTAGTGCTCGGGCTTGAACGGACCTTCGACGGTCACGCCGATGTAGTCGGCCTGCTTGTCGGTCAGCTCGGTCAGCCGCGCGCCGACGCGCTCCAGATGCAGCTTGGCGACCTTCTCGTCGAGGTGCTTCGGCAGCACGTAGACCTCGTTCTTGTACCGGTCCGGGTACTTGAACAGCTCGATCTGGGCGAGCGTCTGGTTGGTGAACGAGTTCGACATCACGAAGCTCGGATGGCCCGTGGCGCAGCCCAGGTTGACCAGGCGGCCCTCGGCCAGCAGCGTGATCCGCTTGCCGTCCGGGAAGGTGATCTGGTCGACCTGCGGCTTGATGTTGTCCCAGTCGTACTTGCGCAGGCTCGATACGTCGATCTCGTTGTCGAAGTGACCGATGTTGCACACGATCGCCTGGTCCTTCATCCGCTCCATGTGGTCGTGACGGATCACGTTGTAGTTGCCGGTGGCGGTCACGATGATGTCGGCCTGCTCCAGCACGCCTTCGTCCTCGATGTTGACCACGCGGTAGCCTTCCATCGCAGCCTGAAGAGCGCAGATCGGATCGATCTCGGTCACCCACACGTTTGCCGACAGGGCGCGCAGCGACTGCGCCGAGCCCTTGCCCACGTCGCCGTAGCCGCAGACGATCGCGATCTTGCCGGCGACCATCACGTCGGTGGCGCGCTTGATGGCGTCGACCAGCGATTCGCGGCAGCCATACAGGTTGTCGAACTTGCTCTTGGTCACAGAATCGTTGACGTTGATCGCCGGGAACTTCAGCGTGCCGTCCTTCTGCATGCGGTACAGGCGGTTGACGCCGGTGGTGGTTTCCTCGGTCACGCCCTGGATGGCGTTCAGGGCCTCCGTGTACCAGCCCGGGTTCGTCTCGAGGCGCTTCTTGACGGCCTTGAACAGCGCGGCTTCTTCATCGCTGCCCGGGTTGTCCAGGACCGATGCGTCCTTCTCGGCCTTGGCGCCGAGCTCCAGCAGCATGGTCGCATCGCCGCCGTCGTCGAGAATCATGTTGGCGGTCTCGCCGTTCGGCCACTGGAAGATCCGGTGCGTCATTTCCCAGTACTCGTCGAGCGACTCGCCCTTGAAGGCGAACACCGGCACGCCGCGCTCGGCCATCGCGGCCGCCGCATGGTCCTGGGTCGAGTAGATGTTGCACGACGCCCAGCGCACGTCCGCGCCGAGGTCGATCAGCGTCTCGATCAAGACGGCGGTCTGGATCGTCATGTGCAGCGATCCAGCGATGCGGGCACCGGCCAGCGGCTTGTCGGCGGCGTATTCCTCACGCGTCTGCATCAGCCCCGGCATTTCGGTTTCCGCGATCGCGATCTCCTTGCGGCCGTAGGCGGCCTGGGACAGGTCGGCGATCACGTAATCGTGTTCAGTGGACGCGATGTCGGAATCGAACAACACGCCTTTTCGTACGTCTTCTGGCTTGGCACTCATTGGATACAACCTCGAATCGTTTGGTTTCGTTGCAGAGTTCGTTCTTGCTTCGGGCGGCGTGGTCGTCGGTAGGCAACCGCGCCTTGCTCCCGGAGTTCGGTTTCGGACCGGCGGTTAGAGCCCCGCCGCCTCGCGCAGGATGTCGGCGCGGTCGGTCTTTTCCCAGCTGAAGCTGGTGAAGGTGTCATCGACCTGCTTGCCGTCCCGCTTGACCGTCCGGGTCAGTTCCTCGGCCGGCCGGCCGAAGTGGCCGTGGGTCGCGGTCTGGCGGTACATCGGGTGCAGCAGATCGAGCATCTTCAGAATGCCGTAGGGCCGCAGGTCGAAGTGCTCGCGGACCAGGCGGACGATCTTGTCTTCGGGGACGCGCGCGGTGCCGAAAGTGGTCACCGAGATTGAAGTCGGTTCCGCCACGCCGATGGCGTACGAAATCTGGATCTCGCACTTGTCGGCGAGCCCTGCGGCGACGATGTTCTTGGCCACGTAGCGGCCGGCGTAGGCGGCCGAGCGGTCGACCTTGGACGGGTCCTTGCCGGAAAAGGCACCGCCACCGTGGCGCGCCATACCGCCGTAGGTATCGACGATGATCTTGCGGCCGGTCAGGCCGGCGTCGCCGACCGGACCGCCGATCACGAACTTGCCGGTCGGGTTGATGTGGAACAGCGTTTCGCCGTGCAGCCACTCCTCGGGAATGACCGGCTTGACGATGTGTTCCCGCACGCCGTCGCGGATTTCGTCGAGCGAAATGCCGTCATCGTGCTGGGTCGACAGTACGACCGCATCGATCGCGATCGGCTTGCCGTCCTCGCCATAACGAAGGGTCACCTGACTCTTGGCATCCGGCCGCAGCCACGGCAGCGGGTTGTCGGCCGACTTGCGCAGCTCGGTCTGGCGCTCGACCAGGCGATGGGCGTAGAAGATCGGCGCCGGCATCAGTTCCGGCGTCTCGTTCGCGGCGTAGCCGAACATCAGGCCCTGATCGCCTGCGCCCTGGCTTTCCGGGGTTTCGCGGTCGACCCCCTGGGCAATGTCCGGTGACTGCTTGCCGATCATGTTGATCACCGAGCAGGTCCGGCCGTCGAAGCCGACCCGCGACGAGTCGTAGCCGACATCGACCACGACCTGGCGGATCAGGTCCTCGAGGTCGACCCATGCCGTGGTCGAGATTTCTCCCCCGACGATCACGGCGCCGGTCTTGATGAACGTCTCGCAGGCGACCCGCGCGTGCGGATCCTGGGTCAGGATCGCGTCGAGAACGGCATCGGAAATCTGGTCGGCCAGCTTGTCCGGATGGCCCTCGGAGACGGACTCGGAGGTGAACAGGTACTCGCTCATCGGATCTATATCTCTTGATGCGGATAGAAAGATATGCAAGTGTACCGCATCCCATGTGGAAATGCATCCTGCGGCGGTGCCGCAACGCATGGAACCCGGGCCGCCGAGCGGCGCTATGCTGACCGCCGGCCCCGCCCCGGACGCGTCGATGCCCGCGCCTGAGCAACTGCTGGATCTCGGTCTCCTGATCGCCCTGTTCCACGTCGTCCTGGCCCCCGCCGCCGGCGTACACGCGATGCTCTACAAGCGCGACTCGCGGGCCGCGTTCGGCTGGATCGCGATGTGCCTGCTGCTGCCCGTGGCCGGACCCATCCTGTACCTGCTGCTCGGGATCAACCGGATTCGCCGGCGCGCGCAGCGGCTGGACCGGCCTCGCCTCCAGATCGGCCACGAACGCGGTCGACCGAGCCGAACCTCGGTCGAGCCCCCGGATGTGGCGCCCGGACGCGCCAGCGAGCTTGCCGCGGTCGGTGAACGCCTGAGCCGCCACCGCCTGGCCGGCGGCAACGCGGTGCAGCCGTTGACCGACGGCGACGAGGCCTACCCGGTCATGCTCGAGGCGATCGACACCGCGCAGCGCTCGGTCTTCCTCAGCAGCTACATCTTCGACGGCGATGCAACGGGCCGGAGCTTTGTCAGTTCGCTGGAGCAGGCCCGTGACCGCGGCGTGGATGTCCGGGTCGTGGTCGACGGGATCGGCGAATTCTACGGACGACCGAGAATCGGACGGCTGCTGGCCCGCGCCGGCATCCCGTTCGCGCGATTCATTCCGCCGCGACTGCTGCCACCCCAGCTGTCGCTGAATCTGCGCAATCACCACAAAATCCTGGTCGTCGACGGCCACACCGCGTTTACCGGCGGAATGAACATCGGCGATCGACACGTCATGGGTGCCGGGCCGGTCCGGGGCACCGCGGCCGACCTCCATTTCCGGATCGAGGGGCCGGCCGCGCTCCAGCTGGAAGCGGAATTCCTGCGCACCTGGACCTTCTGCACCGGCGAGGATCGACCGCCGCCGCCGGTGCTGGCTCTCCCGGCCGGCCCGGTCGCGGCCCGGGCGATCACCGACGGCCCGGACGAAGACCTGGACCAGCTCACGATGCTGCTGTCATCGGCGATTTCGGCCGCGCGCGGGCGCATCGACATCATGACGCCGTACTTCCTGCCGCCGCGCGAGCTCATCGCAGCGCTGCAGGCCGCCGCCCTGCGCGGCATCCGCGTGCGGGTGATCCTGCCGGCCGAGAACAACCTGCCCGTCGTCCACTGGGCGAGCCGGAACATGCTGTGGGAGCTGCTGTTCCACGGTATCGAGGTCGTCGAACAGCCGCCGCCGTTCGCCCACACCAAGCTGCTCCTCATCGACGATGCCTACGTCCAGGTCGGCTCGACGAACTGGGACTGCCGGTCCCTGCGGCTGAACTTCGAGCTGCAGGTCGAACTGTTCGACGAACGACTTTCCAGCGCGCTGCGTGAGCGTTTCGATCGCACCTTCGACGGCGCACGCCCGATCACGCTGGACGAGGTCGACGGTCGCAGCCTTCCTGTGCGCCTGCGCGACGCGACCTGCTGGCTGTTCACGCCCTACCTGTGAGCGCTGGGTCGACCTGCGGTCTTTGACGCGAGACGGCGCCGGGTATCTAATGAACGTTGGACCGCTCGTACCCCGGAGATCCGCATGACCCTGCTCGTTCTCGGCCTCGTGCTGTTTCTCGGCATCCATTCGCTGTCGATCGTTTCCCGCTCGGCCCGCGACCGGCTGGTCGCCCGGCTCGGCGTAAGGACCTTCAAGCTCGCCTACTCGGTCGTGGCGCTCGTCGGCTTCGCGCTGCTGATCGTCGGCTACGGCGAAGCGCGGCTGAACTCCACGATCGTGTATTCCCCGCCCGAATGGACCCGCCATCTGACCCTGTTGCTGATGCTGGTGGTGTTCCCCGGGTTCCTTGCCACCTACTTTCCCGGGCGGGTGTCGGACGCGCTGAAGCACCCGACCCTGGTTGCCGTCAAGGCCTGGGCGCTGGCCCATCTGCTGGTCAATGGCAGTCTCGCTGCGGTGGTCCTGTTCGGCAGCTTCCTCGCCTGGGCGGTTGCGGATCGGATTTCGGCCAAGCGGCGGCCCTTGCCGTCGGCTGCACCTGCCTTTCCGCGCCGCGCGTGGAACGATCCGATCGTCATCGTCGGCGGGCTGGCGGCCTACGTAGTGTTCGCCTTCTGGCTCCACCCGGCCTGGATCGGGGTGGCGGTGATCGGCGGCTGAGCGGGCCGAGCGGCGTCCGGACGGCGCGCCATCCACGATTTCAGCGGTTTCAGCGGTTTCAGCGGCGCAGGAGACGCTGGAGGAGGCCACCGGCGCGGGACGCCGGACCGTCCGGGTCGGCCTCGGGCGCGCCTTCGCGTTCGGGGATCGAGCGCATCACCAGGTCCTCGATCAGGGCCGGTGTGAAGCGCTCCGGGTCGAAGGACACCAGGCCGTGGCGCTCGAGAACGCGCTGGATCTGTTTTTCCAGCGCGACGAACTTCATCGGCAATCCGTCGAATCGACGCCTCGCCAGCGGTCGGCGAGTCAGCCGCTTGACGTCCGTGTGCCGGTCGTCGCGACAGATTCTGGCGTAGAGCGCATCGACTTCGTCGGCAGGCCCTTCGAGGTACTGGAAGAAGCGACCTTCGGCAAAGTGAAGCAGGCCGCTGATCGACCCGTTGCGATTGTTGCGGCGCGACACGGTCAGAATTCGCGCCACTTCCTGGTGCACGCCGATCGACCGCGCTTCGCCAGGAAACGCGGCTTTCGAGCAATAGCTCATTCCGATCAGTTCGTTTGCACCGTCCATTCCGGTCGAGTCGTTGTTACGGAAACCATCGGCAGACTACCGTGGCGATCTGCAGGTTTTGTCAACGCGCGCGCACACGCCTCCGTGTCCCCGACATCCGATCCGGCCTGGGCCGCGGACACGCGACCGCACGCCGGATCGGCGAGTCGACCCGGGCGGCCGTGCCACCCCCGAGCGATGCCGGTTTGGTAGTATTCCCGCCACCATGCGATACCTCGTTTCCCTGAGTCTCCTGCTGGCCCTGCTGTGGCTGGGCATTTCCGGCGTGTACAAGCCGCTGCTGTTCGCCCTCGGCGGCGGATCGGTGCTGTTCGTCGTGTGGATGTCGCGGCGCATGGACGTGGTCGGTGTCGAACACAATCCGGTGCTGTATTCGTGGCGTCTGCCGCTGTACTGGGCCTGGTTGGTCAAGGAAATCGTCAAAGCCAATCTGGCCGTTGCCCGGGCCGCACTGTTGCCTCGAGGCCGCGTCGCCCCGAGCGTCGTGCGCGTGCCCGTCCGGCTCAGGACGCCCATTGCGAAGGTCACCTACGCCAACTCGATCACGCTGACTCCGGGCACGGTCACGCTGCAGCTGGAAGCGGACTGGCTCGAGGCCCACGCGCTGCTCGAGTCCACCGCACGCGATCTCGAGTCGGGCGCGATGGAGCGCAAGGTGGCCTGGCTGGAGAACGAGCGTTGAACACCGTGCTCGTGCTGACCGCGCTGGCGATCTTCGCGACCATGGCGCTTGCGCTCATTCGCGCCCTGCGCGGACCCTCGGTCTACGACCGGATCGTCGCGGTCAATGTGTTCGGGACCAAGACCGTCCTGATCGTCGCCCTGATCGCTGCAATCAGCGGGAACGACGACCTGATCGACGTCGCCCTGGTCTATGCGCTGATCAATTTCATCGCAATCGTTGCCGTACTCAAGTTGGCGCACATGCGCGACCTGGCCGGCGCCGGCGAGGGAGACATCACCGATGGTTGAAACGATTCTCGTCGTCTTGTCGGGTCTCTGCCTGCTGGCCGGCGGAGTATTCGGCATCCTCGGCGGCATCGGCTTGCTGCGATTTCCCGATTTCTACAGCCGGCTGCACGCCGCCGGCATCACCGACACCCTGTGCGCCCTGCTCATCATCCTCGGCCTGCTGATCCAGGCCGGGCTCGCGCTGGTCAGCATCAAGCTGCTGCTGATCCTGCTGTTCCTGCTGTTCACCGCACCCACCGCGAGCCACGCGCTGGCCCGCGCGGCGATGGTCGAGCAGGACGCCCCGGCGCCGCGCACGGAGCCGACCGAAGAGCCGAACGGAGAGCCGCCATCGAATTCCTGATCGACATCGCCCTGCTGTCGTTCCTGGTCGTGGTCGCCGTGGCGGTGATTGCCGTGCGCGACCTGTTCTCTGCCGCCATGCTGTTCGCGATCTACTCGCTGCTCTCGGCCGCCCTGTTCGTGTTGCTCGACGCGGGCGACGTCGCGCTGACCGAAGCGTCGGTCGGCGCCGGAATCTCGACCATCCTGATCCTCGCCGTGCTGACCCTGGCGCGCCGCTACGAGCACCCGGTCAAGGCCTTGAACTGGCCTGCGCTGGGAGTGGTCACGGTCACCGGCGCCTGTCTGATCTGGGCCGTGTCGGACCTGCCCGAGTTCGGCGCGGCCGACAATCCGGTCCAGACCCACGTCGCGCCCTATTACGTCGAGCAGACCTACAACGACATGGGCATTCCGAACATGGTCGCGGCGGTGCTGGCCAGCTACCGGTCCATCGATACCTTCGGCGAGGTGATCGTGATCTTCACCGCCGGACTGGGCGTGTTCGCACTGCTGTCCGTTGCGCCCCGTCGCCGGCGCCGCGACCCGGTGGATCCGCCCGCTCGAGACGGCGATCGGGAGCCGCCGCGATGAGATCCAACGGCATCCTGCGCATCGTGGCGCGGTTCCTGATCCCGCTGATCATGCTGTTCGCCCTGTACGTCCAGTTCCACGGTGAATACTCGCCCGGCGGCGGCTTCCAGGCCGGGGTGATCTTCGCCGCGGCGTGGATCCTGTTCGTATTGATCTACGGACTGGACGCCGGCCTGAAGGTGATCCCGGAGCGCATCATGTTCGTGCTCAGCGCCTGCGGTGCGCTTCTCTATGCGTTCATCGGCCTGCTCGGCGTGGCCTTCGGTGGACGCTTCCTCGAATTCGCGGTGTTGCTCGACGACCCGAAGAAGTCGCAGCAGGCGGGGATCATCCTCGTCGAGTTCGGCGTCGGCATAACGGTCGCCAGCGTGGTCATGCTGATCTTCGTCATGTTCGCGAAGCGGCGCGCTCTGACCCACCCCGACGACCGCGTGGAGGACATGCGCTGATGGACCTTCTGGGCCACTACAACTACTACGTCGTCGTCGTGCTGATGATGATCGGCTTCTACGCGGTCATCGCGCGGGGCAACATGGCCAAGAAGATCATGGGCCTGAACCTGTTCCAGACCTCGGTATTCATCCTGTTCATCTCGGCCGGCAAGATCCTCGGCGGCGCCACGCCGATCCTGCGCGACGGGGTCGACGTCTATTCAAACCCGCTGCCGCACGTGTTGATCCTGACCGCCATCGTGGTCGGCGTGGCCACCACCGCCGTGGGCCTGGCCCTGGCCGTCCGGGTCAACGAGGCCTACGGCAGCATCGAGGACGACCTGCTGATCGAGGCCGAGGACCTCGTCGATACGGAAGGCACCTATCAAGATCGGTCGGCGGACCCGGATCGGTCGGCGGACCCGGATCGCCCGGCCGGTAACGGATCGAACGGGTCCCGGCCATGAGCGTGCTGGAGTGGATGCCTTTCAGCGTGCTGCTGCCGCTGATCGCCGCGCCGGTGTGCGCACTTCTCCCGGGCCGCTGGCTGCCCTGGTCGGCCGCGTTCCTTTCGATCGCCGCGTCCGCAGTGATCACCGCGTTCGTGCTCCCGGTGGCCATGGACGAGCCGTTGCGCTACGCGTTCGGCAACTGGCCGCCGCCGATCGGCATCGAGTACCGGGTCGACGCGGTCAACGCCTTGCTGGCCCTGCTGATTGCCTGGATGGGCGTGATCATCCTGCCCTTCGCGAAGCTCACGGTCGATCGGGAGGTTCCGCAGCGCCAGGGCCCGTTCTACGCCCTGTTCCTGCTCGCCGTGGCCGGGCTCATGGGGATCGTCCTGACCGGCGACGCATTCAACGTCTTCGTGTTCCTGGAGATCTCCTCGCTGTCGACCTACGCGCTGATCGCCCATGGGCCGAAACGCGCCGCCCTGCTGTCGTCCTTCCGCTATCTCATCATGGGCACGCTCGGGGCGACCTTCTACCTGATCGGCATCGGTCTGCTCTACATCATGACCGGCACGCTGAACATGGTCGACCTCGCCGACCGGGTTCCCGAGGTGGCCGACACCAATGCCGTGCGCGCCGCCTTCGCGTTCATCGTGATCGGCATCGGGCTGAAGCTGGCCCTGTTCCCGCTCCACCGCTGGCTTCCCGGCGCCTACGCGAACGCCCCGTCGGCGGTCACGATCTTCCTGGCGGCCACCGCAACCAAGGTGGCCGTCTATGTCCTGCTGCGGATGGTGTTCACCGTGTTCGGTCTCGAGTTCGCCCTCGACATGCCGTACCGGGAAGTGTTCTTCGTGCTCGGCACGATCGGCATCCTGTTCGCGTCGATCTCGGCCATCGACCAACCGAACGTCAAGCGGATGCTGGCCTACTCCAGCGTGGCCCAGATCGGTTACATCGCCCTGGCCATCAGCCTGGTCTCGGTCGACGGCGTCGCGGCCGGCCTGGTTCACATCTTCAACCACGCACTGATGAAGGGCGCGCTGTTCATGGCTGCCGCGGCGATCATCTACCGGCTCGGCGCCGACCGGATCGAGGACCTTGCCGGCCTGGCGCGCTCGATGCCGTGGACGATGCTGGCCTTCGTGCTGGCCGGCCTGTCGATGATCGGGGTGCCGCTGACCGCCGGATTCATCAGCAAATGGGCCCTGATCGAGGCCTCGATCAACCAGGGCAACTGGCTGGCCGTGATCGTGGTGCTGGTCGGCTCGTTGCTGGCGCTCGTCTACATCGGCCGGGTCGCCGAAGCGGCCTATCTCAAACCGGCTCCGGAGCGCAAGGCGCCCGTTCGTGAAGCGCCGCTGGCGCTGCTGGCGCCGATGTACGTCCTGATCGCCGCCAATTTCTGGTTCGGTATCGACACCCGCCTGACCCTGGACGTGGCGACCCGCGGAGCGGAGATGCTGGTCGGAGGTGCGCCGTGAGCCCCGCCACCGTGATCGTGCTGCTGATCGTCGTGCCGTTGATCGGCGCGCTGCTGATCTCCCTGGCCGGCCGCTGGCCGAACCTGCGCGAAGGCATCACCCTGGTCACCGCGGCCACCCTGTTCGGCATCGCGACCCAG
This sequence comes from Wenzhouxiangellaceae bacterium, assembly GCA_965227925.1. GTDB lineage: Bacteria > Pseudomonadota > Gammaproteobacteria > Xanthomonadales > Wenzhouxiangellaceae. Next base: position 1,057,903 of record CBDDGP010000004.1, on the reverse strand, counting down.
CTGATCGACCCGGTGGTCAACGGGGCCGGCGCGTCGCTGGTTCTCGCCGAACCCTTGCCCGGCCTGTCGATCGCCTTCGACGTCGAGCCGCTCGGCCTGGTGTTCGCCCTGCTGGCCAGCCTGTTGTGGTTCGTGACCTCGGTCTATGCGATCGGCTACATGCGCGGCGCCGGCGAGCCGCGCCAGACCCCGTTCTACGCGTTCTTCGCCGTGGCGATCTCCGGCGCCATGGGGGTGGCGACGTCGGCCAACCTGCTGACCCTGTTCATCTTCTACGAAGTGCTGACGCTGTCGACCTGGCCCCTGGTGACGCACAAGCAGAACGAGGCCGCCCGGGCCGGCGGGCGAACCTACCTCGGTGTGTTGCTGCTGACTTCGATCGGCTTCCTGCTGCCGGCCATCATCTGGACCTGGGTCGCTGCAGGCACCACGGATTTCACGCCGGGCGGAATCCTGCTCGGCCATCTCGGCCCTACCGCTGCGGCGATCCTGCTGACGATGTTCGTGCTCGGCATCGGCAAGGCGGCCGTGATGCCGATGCACCGCTGGCTGCCCGCAGCGATGGTCGCCCCGACCCCGGTCTCGGCGCTGCTGCACGCGGTCGCGGTGGTCAAGGCCGGCGTGTTCACGATCACCAAGGTCGTGATCTACATCTTCGGGCTGGACTTCCTCGCGGCCGTGCCGCTCGAGCAGTACCTGGTCTACCTGGCCGGGTTCACCGTGCTCGCGGCATCCATCGTCGCCCTGAAGCAGGTCGAGATCAAGAAGATGCTGGCCTATTCGACGATCAGCCAGCTGAGCTACATCGTGCTGGCCGCACTGGTCCTGGCGCCCTTCGCCGAGATCGGCGCGGCGGTCCACATCGTCGCCCACGCGTTCGGCAAGATCACCCTGTTCTTCTGCGCCGGGGCGATCTACATCGCGTCGAGCAAGACGCGCGTCGACCAGCTGCGCGGCATCGGCCACCGCATGCCGTGGACCATGGTCGCGTTCACGGTCGGCGCCCTGTCGATGATCGGCGTACCGCCGACGGCGGGCTTCGTGTCGAAATGGTACATCATCGCCGGCGCCTTCCAGGTCGACAGTTTCTTCGTGCTTGCCGTGATGGGCGGCTCGACCGCGTTGAACGCAGCCTACTTCCTGCCGATCGTTTTCCGGGCCTTTTTCCGCGCGGAAGACCAGGCACCGGCGCGCGACCACCGCGAAGCTCCCTGGCCGATGGTCGCGGCACTGGTGTTCACCGCCGCGGCAACGATCCTGTTCTTCGTCTTCAACGGTCCGGTGGTGGACATCGAATCCCGCATCCTGGAGGTGGCCAAGTGAGCGACCCTCGCCAGCGGCAACAGAATGCCGACGACCACTGGCTGGTTCGTCCGAAAACGATCCGAATCCTCTGGTGGGTATTCGGCGCGATCCTGGCGTTGACCGTCCTCGCCCAGCTGTTCGTTCACGTCCACGGCTATTTCGTGGTCGATGAATGGATCGGCTTCAACGCCGTCTACGGCTTCCTGACCTGTGTCGCCATGGTCGTCTTCGCCAAGCTGCTGGGCTTCGTCCTGAAGCGGCCGGTCGACTACTACGACGTCGAACCGCGCCTGACGCCGAACAGGCCGGAGCACGACGATGATTGAGTTCGTCCTGCCGCCCGCGTTCCTGATGATCGTCGGCGCCCTGCTGATCGGCGTCAGCCGACCGGCGCTGCGCCCGCTCCTGGCGCTGGCCACTCCGCTGGTCACGCTGTATTTCATCTGGCAGGTGGGTGACGGTGTCCAGCAGACCGTGACCTTCCTCGGCTACGAGGTGCAGCTGGTCGAAGGCAGCGCCCTGCGCCGGCTGTTCGCAACGGTCTTCGCGCTGATGGCGTTCGGCGGCGCGCTGTTCGCGTTCCGCCAGTCGAAGTGGTGGGAGCTGTCGGCCGCACTGATGTATGCCGCCGGCGCGATCGGCGTCAGCTTCGCCGGCGACCTGATCGTGATGTTCCTGTTCTGGGAGCTGATGGCGCTGTTCTCGACCGTGGTGGTCTGGTGCGGCGGCACCGAGTCGGCGCGAGCCGCCGGCATCCGCTACGCGATCATCCACCTGCTCGGCGGACTGATCCTCAAGATCGGCATCGAAGGCCTGATGATCCAGACCGGCTCGATCGAGATCCGGGCGCTGTCGCTGGCCGATTTCAACACCTGGATGATCTTCATCGGCGTGCTGATCAACGCCGCAGCGCCTCCGCTGTCGGCCTGGCTGGCCGACGCCTACCCGGAATCCAGCCCGATGGGCGGCGTGTTCCTCTCGGCGTTCACCACCAAGACTGCGGTCCTTTCGCTGATCCTGCTGTTCCCGGGTGAGCCGCTGCTGGTCTGGATCGGTCTGTTCATGGTGTTCTACGGGATCATCTACGCCCTGCTCGAGAACGACATGCGGCGGATCCTGAGCTATTCGATCGTCAACCAGGTCGGATTTATGGTGGTCGGCATCGGCATCGGCACCGAGCTGGCGTTGAACGGTGCCGCGGCCCACGCCTTCACCCACATCATCTATAAGGCGCTGCTGTTCATGAGCGCCGGGGCGGTTCTCTATCGCACCGGCGTCAGCAAGTGTTCCGAGCTGGGCGGCCTGTTCCGGACCATGCCCCTGACCACCGTCTGCGGCACGATTGGCGCGCTGGCGATCTCGTCGTTCCCGTACACCTCGGGCTTCATTTCGAAGTCGATGATCTCCTCGGGCGCCGCCGGCGATCAGCTCACGCTGGTCTGGTTCCTGCTGGTGGCGGCATCGGCCGGTGTGTTCCTGCACGCCGGAATCAAGTTCCCGTGGTTCGTGTTCTTCCAGAAGGACTCCGGGCTGCGTCCGCCCGAGGCGCCATGGAACATGCAGGTGGCCATGATCCTGTTCGCGATCGGCTGCATCGGCCTCGGCGTGTTCCCGAGCCTGCTCTACGGCCTGCTGCCGTACCCGGTCGACTACGTCCCGTACACGCCGGACCACGTCGTCACCCAGCTGCAGCTGCTGCTGTTTGCCGGCCTTGCGTTCTTCGTTCTGCTGCCGCTGATGAAGCGCACCGACACGCTCAGCCTCGACGTGGACTGGCTGTGGCGCCGGGGCCTGCCGGTGGCTCTCCAACGGGCAGACTCGGCCCTTGGCCGGGTCCGCAGAGCCGCGTCGGGCAACGTTTCGCTGGTCGGTCGCAACCTGTACGCGCTGATGCGCGAGAAGCCGATCCGGTACTTCTCCAGTCGCAGCCCGATGGGCCAGACCGCGATCTGGATGGCGGTGCTGCTCGCGCTGACGGTCCTGCTGGCCCTGACCTGATCCGATCGCCGGCCCGAGCGAGGGCCAACGAGGCAGGACGCCGTCTAGGGGTCGCGCCGGCGGTCGACCACGCGGTATTCCGCTTCGACCAGGTCGTCGTCCTGCGGGGAACTGCCCTTGCGGCGCAGCCACCAGCCGCGGACCGACAGAGCGATCCCACCGAGCACGGCAAGCCCCGCGCCGACGGCCAGGAACACGAGGCCGACGAAGAAGCTCAACACCAGCAGCACAAGGCCGACCAGTGCGAGTCCGAAGCGCGCGATCGGGCTTTCCGGCACGCGATAGAATGTCTGTCGATAATTCGCCATACCTTCCATGACCTCCCAGACGCCGGAACAGTTCCTGCTCGATGCCGACGCCGTGCCCGAGGGCGCGTTCCGCGAAGCGCAGGCCGAACGCGACGGCCTGCCCCTGTGGCTGGTCGTCACCCGGCATCAGGGTACGCCACGCGCATGGCTGAATGTCTGCCCGCACGCGGGTCGCAGCCTGAACTACGCTCCGGATCGCTTCGCCGTCGACGACCAGGGGCGATTGGTCTGCGCGGCGCATGGCGCGGTCTTCGAGCCCGACCAGGGCGTGTGCGTCGCCGGCCCCTGCCGCGGCGATCGCCTGCGCGCCGTTGCGGTGCAGGAAGTCGAAGGCCGCATCGAACTGCTTGCCCCGCCCCCGTAAACCCGCACGCTGGCGCCCCCCTTCATCCCCCCCCAGAGCCCCCGACCATCGAGGACGGCCGAGCAACGATCGATCAGCGGCGCGATGCGCGCAGCCGCAGCGATCGCCAGCCATCGTCAGCATTCGTCGTCAACGGGCAATCCCTGTCCCCACCGGGCGTCAGGCGCGGTTTGCCAACCGCGGGCCATCGGCGTAGAGTGAACTCACACGTATCGCGAGGCTTGGCACCATGCAGGCGACACGTACGTCCTCACCGAAACCCGGCAGCACCCTGATCGCTGCGCTGCTGTTCCTTCTCCTGACCGCGTGCGGTTCCGAGTCGGGCCCACCCGACGATGGCGACGGGCGCTCGGCGTCCGACCCGACGTCCGCTCCGACGACCGATCCGATGTCCGCTTCGACGCCGGATCCCGGCGACGCCGCAGCCGATCCATCCGCCGCCTGCGCGCTGACCGTCGGCTGGGACCCCTGGGAGCCGTACCACTACCTCGCCATCGGCGGCCAGCCCCAGGGCCTCGACATCGAGATCGCCGCCGCGGTCGCCGAGCATGCCGGCTGCGAACTCGAGTTCCTGCAAGGCGGTTGGGACACCCTGCTGCGCCTGCTGCGCGCCGGTGAACTGGACCTGATGCTCGGCGCCACGCGGACGCCGGCGCGCGAAGACTGGGCCCGATTCTCCGAGCCCTATCGATCGGAGAGTTTCCGACTCTACGTGCTCGAGCGACGCTCGGAGGACTACGCGGGCAACGACCTCGAGACGCTGCTCGGCGACGGCTTCCGCCTCGGCGTGACCCAGGGCTACTACTACGGCCCCGACATCAATCGTCTGATCGAGCAACCGGCGCTCGAGAGCCTGGTGCTGGAAGCATCGGTCGGCGAGTTGAATTTCACCTGGCTGCTCGATATGCAGATCGACGGGTTCATCGAGGATCCGTTCGTCGCGGCCGCGATCGAACGTCGGCGCCGCGACGCCGAGCCGATCGTGGCCCTGCCCGACGTTCTGTCGGAGGGACCGGTCGCCTTCATGTTCTCGCGCGAAAGCGTCGGCGCGGAGGTGGTCGAACGCTTCGACGCCGGCATCGCAGCGCTGCGCGATTCCGGACGCCACCAGGCGCTGCTCGACCAGTATCTGGACGACGGTAGCGCGTCCCGACCCTGACGAATCGGCCTCGTCTTGCCGCTCGCTCAGCCACTGAGCCCAGCCACTGAGGCCAGCCGCTCGACCGGGTGACCGATCGCGACTCACCAGGCGTGCTTGTGACCGACACGGGCACGCGCGCCGCCTCCCCTCGCGCCATCGACCATGGAATAATCGAAACCTCGACAAGCAATCGGAGGTTGCGATGGGCATCGAATTCGGCCTGCTGGGCCTGATCTGGCTGATCATTCTCGTCTGGGCCATCGTCAAGACCGCGCAGGCCCGCGTCGGACTGGTCGTTCGTGTTCTCTGGATTCTGATCCTGCTGGTGTTCCCGCTGATCGGCTTCCTGTTCTGGCTGTTCCTCGGGCCCAAGGGCTAGCGGCTCGCGACGCCGGCAGCCCGGGTTCAGGGCCGCGGCTGCCCTTACCCACCGTGGACGGCGCACCGCGCGTCGGCGACTCGGATCGATTACCCTCCGGACACGGCTCCCCTCCCGGAAACCGCCATGCGCCGATCCTCGTCGACCCCCGTTTTCGCGCTGCCGATCCAGGCCTTCGCCTTCGCGACCGCCCTGCTGCTGGCAGCCTGCGGCGGCGGCGAAGCGCCGGACGGCAAGATCTACCGGCATTCGATCGACGGCACGCCGACCAGTCTGGACCCCGCGCAGGCGCTGACCATCTACGCTTCGTCGGTCGTGGTCAACGTGTACGACACGCTCTATCGCTACAAGTACCTGGCCCGTCCCTACGAGCTGGCGCCGAATCTCGCCCTCGGCATGCCGGAGGTGTCCGAGGACGGTCTCGTCTACACGTTCAGGATCCGCGACGATGCCCGCTTCACCGACGACCCGGCGTTCCCGGACGGCACCGGCCGACCGGTCACGGTGCGCGATCTGGTCTATTCGCTGAAACGCCACTTCGACCCCGAAGTCCGCTCGCAGGGCGCCTGGCTGTGGACGGACCGGATCGTCGGCATGGCCGAATGGGCCGCGGCCGGCGCGGACTACGATCGACCGGTCGACGGCCTGGTGCCGCTCGACGACCATACGCTCCGGATCCGGCTGACCGCGCCCTACCCCCAGCTGACCTACACGCTGGCCACGGCGTTCTCGGCCATCGTGCCGCGGGAGGCCGTGGACCACTACGGGCGCGAGTTCGGCGTCCGTCCGGTCGGATCGGGCCCGTTCCGGCTGACCTCGTTCGATTCCTCGATGGCCTCCTTCGAGGTCAATCCGCACTTCGTCCGCGAGCCGCTGGACCTCGATGGCGAGGGCTTCGACGCCGTGCGCCACGCCGGCCTCGGGCTCGAGCCGCTCGACGGCCGCCGCTATCCGTTTCTCGATCGCCTGGAAATCCACTTCATCGAGGAGAATGCCGCGCGCTGGGCGAGCTTCGTCCGCGGCAACGAGATCCAGACGCTGAGGGTGCCCAACGAGCAGGTCGACGACGTCCTGGCTCGCCGCTCGCCGATCGAATTCAGCGAGGAGATTCTCGCGCGCTACCACGCCAACTCGGGGCTGGAGGCGGGCTTCGTCTACGGCGGCTTCAACATGGCCGACCCGCGCTTCGGGCACCATGAGGACCCCGAGCGCGATGCGGCCAATCGCGCGTTCCGCTGCGCGGTGCGCGACGCCTTCGACTGGCGCGCCCGCAACGAGACCTTCTACCACGGGCTGGCCGAGGTGTTTCCCGGCGTCATTCCGCCCGTGGTGCCCGAGTTCGATCCCGCGCTCGGCGACGATTCGATCACCCGCGACGTCGACCGGGCCCGGCAGCGACTCGACGCGCACGGCTGGACGACCGACTCGGTGCCGACCCTGACCTACGGCTACATCGCCACGGTCCAGCAACGCCAGATGTTCGAGCAGCTGCGCGCGCAGCTCGGCGACATCGGGTTTCCCGTCGATCGTCTGGTGCCGGAGACCTTCGCAACCTTCGGCGACTACAGCCGTGCACTCAGCAACTCGAACCTGGACCTGTTCTACCTGGCCTGGACCCTGGACTACCCGGACGCCCAGAACACCCTGCAGCTGTTCTACGGCCCGAATGCCTCGCCCGGATCGAACACCTTCAACTATCGCAATCCGGACTTCGATGCGCTGTTCGAAGCGAGCCGCACCCTGCAACCCGGCCCGGAGCGGACCGAGCTGTATCGACGAATGAACCGGATGGTGGTCGACGACTGCGTCGCGATCGCCGGCCTGTCCCGGACCCGCATCCACCTGTGGCATCGGAACGTGCGGATGCTGCCCGACCGGCAGATCCTGGGCGGCTACTTCATCCGGTTCGTCGACATCGACGCCCAGAACAGCGGCGAGAACAGCGACGAGAACGGCACCGGAACCGACACCGGGGACGACGCCGGGTGAGCGGGCCGAACTGAGTGGACACGCTGCGGCTGATCCTGCGCAAGCTGGCCGGCGGGGTTCCGCTGATCGTCGGCGTCACCCTGATCAGTTTCCTGCTGATGGTCTACTACGGTCCGGACCTGACCTACACGCTGCTTTCGAAGAACCCGACCCCGGACGAGATCGCCAGCGTGCGCGCGCAGCTCGGCTACGACCAGCCGTTCTGGCGGCGCTACGGCGAGTACCTCCACCAGCTGGTCACGCTGGATTTCGGTTACTCGTTCAGCTCCGGCGAGCGGGTAACGGCGATGCTGGCGCGGACCATCCCGGTGTCGCTGGCGCTGCTCGCGCCGGGTTTCGTGCTCGGCAACCTGCTCGGAATCGGCTTCGGCCTGGTCGCGGCCTGGCACCGCGGCGGCTGGATCGACAAGCTCATCATGGGCCTGTCCACGGTCGGCATGTCGATCAGCTTCCTGGTCGTGATCATCGCGTTCCAGGCGATCTTCGGCGTCGTTCTCGGCTGGTTCCCGGTCCGCGGATGGAACGTCCACGATCTGTCGAGTTATCTCCATTACGTCACCGTACCGACCCTGGCCACCGTGTTCGTCGCGCTCGGCTACAACACCCGCTTCTTCCGCGCCGTGCTCGTCGAGGAGCTGGACCGTGACCATGTCCGGACCGCGCGCGCGTTCGGCGCATCGCCGGCCAGCATCCTGTACCGGAACGTACTGATGAACGCGATGATCCCGATCGTCACCCGCGTACTGTTCTCGATTCCGCTGGTGGTCGTGTCCGGCAGCCTGCTGATCGAGAGCTACTTCGGCATCCCCGGTGTCGGCCGGGTCACCTACGAGGCGATCACGTCCGGCGATCAGCCGGTGCTCAAGGCCGTCGTCGGCCTGACCGCGCTGCTGTTCGTGCTGATCCTTGTCGTCGCCGACGTGCTCTACACCTGGTTGGATCCGCGCGTGTCGCTCGACCGACCCGAGCGCGCGTGACGCCCTCGCCGCCGGAGCTGAACCCGGGCGCCGACGCGCCGCTGGTGCCGACCGACGGACTGCGCACGCCAGCACAGGACGCCGCGGCCCGTCTGCTGGCCGACCGGTGGGCCGTCGCCGGACTGTTCATCGTGTTCGTCTACCTGGTGATGGCCGTGGGTGTCTGGGCCGATCTGTGGGCCACGGACTGGTCGGAGATCGGCCCCTCCCGCTGGGCGACGCCGTCGCCCGACGCGTGGTTCGGCACCAACCTGATCGGTCAGGACATCTTCCAGCGGGCGGTGGCCTCGGCCCGCACCGCGTTCGAGGTCGGCCTGATCGTCGCCCTGGCCTCGACCCTGCTCGGCGCCCTGCTTGGCGGACTCGCCGGCTATTTCGCGGGCACCTGGGTCGACGCGCTGGTGCTGTGGCTGAAAGGCACCCTGGACGCGATCCCCTTCTACCTGCTGGTCGCCGCGATCGCGTTCGCGCTGACGGGCAACCGATGGGCCATGCATATCGCGATGATCGCGACCTTCTGGACCACCACCGGGCGACTGGTCCGCGGCGAGGTCCTGCGCCTGAAGGGCCGCGAATTCATCGAAGCAGCGCGAGCGATCGGCCTGCCCGACCGGATCATCCTGTTCCGTCATGTCCTGCCGAACGCGATGCCGGTGCTGCTGGTCCAGGCCACGCTCACCTTCGTCGCAGCAATCAAGTCCGAGGTCATCCTCAGCTTCCTCGGCCTGGGGGTCCGCGACGGCGTGAGCTGGGGCCTGATGATCGCGGAGTCGACCCAGGACGTTCTGGCCGGTCACTACATGAATTTCATTGCCGCATCGGGGTTCCTGTTCGTGCTGGTGATGGGGTTCAACCTGTTTGCCGACGGCCTGCAGGATGCACTGGACCCGCGCCGTGGGGCAGCGCGATGAACGCACCGCTTGTCCGCGTCCAGAACCTGACCATCGACTTCAACACCCGCGACGGGCCGATCCGCGCCGTGGACGGCGCGTCCTTCGAGATTGCCGCGGGCGAGACCTTCGGCCTGGTCGGCGAATCGGGCTGCGGAAAGTCGGTCACCGGTCTTGCGCTGATGGGCCTGGTGCCGGGCGCGCCGGCTGGGCACGCGAACGGCTCGGTGCAGTTCGACGGCAGCGAGTGCATCGGCGCGAACGAGAAGGCCTTGCGGGCGATTCGCGGCCGATCGATGTCGATGATCTTCCAGGAGCCGATGAGCGCGCTGAACCCGGTCTACCCGGTCGGCCGCCAGCTGGTCGACGTACTGCAGCGGCACGAGCGGCTCGGTCGTGGTCCGGCGCGCACGCGCGCGGTCGAGATGTTCGACCGGGTCGGCATTCCGCGCCCCGAAGCACGGATGAACGACTACCCGCACGAACTGTCCGGCGGCCTGCGACAACGCGTCATGATCGCGATGGCGCTGGCCTGCCGGCCTCGACTGCTGATCGCCGACGAGCCGACCACGGCGCTGGACGTGACCACCCAGGCGCAGATCCTGGCCGAGATCCGGGACCTCACCGAGGCGCTCGGTACCGCCGTGCTGCTGATCACACATGACCTCGGCGTGATCGCCGAGTTCTGCGACCGGGTCGCCGTGATGTACTGCGGCGAGATCGTCGAACAGGCCCGGGTCGATGCAATCTTCGACCGACCGCGCCATCGCTACACCGAGGGCCTTGTCGCCTCGGTGCCCAGGATCCGGGCCGAACGGGTCGACCGACTGCCGACGATCGCCGGCAGCGTGCCCGAGCCCGGGACCTGGCCTCCCGGCTGCCGCTTCGCGCCGCGCTGCCCGCACGCCGATCACGACTGCCGGGCCGCCCGGCCCCGACCTCGTTCGGTCGGCGCCTCCCGGGTGGCCTGCATCCATCCCGCGGGGCCGGTCGAATGACCGCGCCGCTGCTCGAGGTCCGCGATCTGCGCAAGCGATTCCGGGTGCGCGGCGCCTGGCCGTGGTCGCCGCCGCGGTGGCTCAGGGCGGTCGACGGCGTCTCCTTCGTGATCCGGCCGGGCGAGACCCTGGGCCTGGTCGGCGAATCGGGCTGCGGCAAGTCGACCCTCGGGCGGACCTTGCTGCGCCTGGTCGAGCCCACCGGCGGCGAGGTGCTGCTCGACGGCGAGCGCATGGGCGACCTGACCTCACGAGCGCTGGCGGCCCGGCGCAGGCGAATCCAGATGATCTTCCAGGATCCCTACGCCTCGCTGCCGCCGCGGCGGACGGTCGAGCAGATCCTCCGCGAACCGCTGGACTGGCACCGGATCGGCTCTCCATCGGATCGCAGGGCGCGCGTGCGTGACCTGCTCGAGCGGGTCGGGCTCGGTGCGGCCGCCCTGCCGCGCTATCCGCACGCGTTCTCCGGTGGCCAGCGCCAGCGCATCGGCATCGCGCGTGCGCTCGCGGTCGAGCCCGGGCTGATCGTCGCCGACGAGCCGGTCTCCGCGCTCGACGTCTCGATCCGGGCGCAGATCCTCAACCTGCTGGCCGACCTGCAGCGCGAGCTTGGCGTGGCCTTCCTGTTCATCGCCCACGACCTCGCGGCGGTGCAGCACCTGAGCGACCGGATCGCGGTCATGTACCTCGGCGAGCTCGTCGAACTGGCGCCCGCCCGCAGGCTGTACGTCCGGCCGGCCCATCCGTATACCCGGGCGCTGCTCGATGCGGTCCCCGATGCGCATTCCGGCCACCGCGGACACCGAGCGACGCTGCGCGGTGATGTGCCATCGCCGGTCGATCCGCCGAGCGGGTGCCGTTTCCACACGCGCTGCCCGCAGGTCCGGCCGGTTTGTCGTAGCATGACGCCGCGCGAGATCGATCTCGGCGACGCCCAGGAACCCCATCTTGTCCGATGCCACCTGCACGACCCCGATGTCGACACCGATGTCGACACCGACACCCGAACCGACACGGGAACCGGTGCCCGTGCCGACCATGACCGCTAGCCGCCGTCGGTCGCTCGGCGTCGTCGTTCTGTCGCTTGCAGCACTGCTGGTGCTGGCCGGTTGCGGTCCGGTCCAGGTCCGGTCGGCGCCGCCGGGCACGGATCTGGACGGTCTGTCCCTGGAAGGCGACACGCTCATCCTGCGTCTGCTGCTCGACAACAGGAACGATGTGCCGCTGGTCCTGGCCGGGGCTCGGCTGAGACTGTCGCTGGACGCGATCGAGATCGAAGCGCAGGAATGGCCGCTTGACCTGGTGATCGGCCCGCGCAACCGCGAGGCGATCGAACTCAGGCTGCCGGCCAGCGGCGCGATCCAGGGCGCACTCACCGAGCTCGACGATGGTCTCAGACCGTCGCTTCCCTATACGCTGGATGGCGAACTGCGGATCGTCGATCAGCGCGATGCCAGGATCGACCGCGGCGGCTTCCTGCACCCGGTCCCCGGCCGACCCGGACGCTACCGTTGAATCCAGCCGGAAAATCCACCGCAGCGTCCTGCGGCCGACACGACCTTCGACGGATGCACCCGAAGGTCGAATTGGCTATCCTAGCCACTTGATGGACCGCTGGCCGGACCGTTGTTCGGAGGATTGTCCGGACAATGGTCAAGACCATCCTGACGACGATCGTGACCACCATCATCACGACCGCCGTCACGACCATCGTCACGACCATCGTCACGACCATTGTCACGACCATTGTCACGACTATCGTCAAGACCCATGGCGGATACCCGCCCTCACTCGATCCCAAAGGAAGCCCCAATGAGCATTCGTATCGTCCTGGACCTGTCCGAAAACGACCTGAAGCACTTTCGCGGACTTGCCAAGCAGGCGGTCGAGTCGTCGAAGAAGCATTCGCAGGACCGGATCATCGAGGGCGCGCACAAGCTGCTCGAGGAAGTCAACGAAAGCGTGACCTCGGACTTCATCCGGGAAAAGATCGGCCAGATCCGGATCCTCAGCGATATGCTCGCCGACGAGGGCTGGGGCCTGGGCGAGGTGGGCCGTCGACGCGTGCTCGCCGCGCTGGCGTACTTCAACCAGCCGGAAGACCTGATTCCCGACCACCTGCCCGGCATCGGCTTCCTCGACGATGCGATCATGATCGAGTTGCTGTGCCGGGAACTGAAGCCGGAAATCGACGCTTACCAGGATTTCGTCAAGTACCGCGAAGCCGAGTCGGCGCGGCTCGGCAAGCCGGCCGAAGAACTCAATCGCGGCGACTTCCTGAAGCAGCGCGAGCGTGAACTGCTGTCGCGCATGCGGCGCCGGCGGCGGCGCGGCGGCGGCGGTGGCGGCGGCGGAAAATCCCCCTTCGGCCTGTTCTGATCCGCCCCGGGTTCGGCCCCGCCGGACTTGAATCGCAGGCCCGACCCGCCAACCCAGGCTAGTCGCCCGGTGCCGATTCCGGGCGACGCACCATATCGACGTGCGGAATCCCGTCTTCGTCGTAGATCGCCGAATCGGCGACGAACTCGAACGACGTGTAGAACGCCTTGAGGTGGGCCTGCGCGGACAGGCGGATCGAGCGGCCCGGCCAGCGCGACTCGACGGCCCGGATCGAGCGCTGCATCACGGCCCGTCCCAGCCCGGTTCCCCGAACCGCACCGCAGGTCAGCACCCGGCCGATCGACGGCTCCGAGAACCGTCCGCCCGGCGGCACCAGTCGCGCGTAGCCGACCAGCTCGTCGCCGCGCCAGGCGCTGAGGTGCACAGCGTCGGCATCGCGCCCGTCCAGCTCCTGGTACGGACAGTCCTGCTCGACCACGAATACGGCGACCCGGGCCGCGAGCAGCGCGTAGAGCGCGGCCGCGTCGAGCGCCTCGAACTCCTGCACGCGCCATTCGAGGCCCGGAGCTATCATCTCGTCTCGCATGCTCTGACCGTAGTCCACCGATGAACGATTCATCGAATCCTATCCGACTCGTCGCCGGCATCGAGCTCCGGCCGCCGTCGCCGCGCGCGCACTTCGTGCTCGAGCGAGAACACGCCGAGCGCGTCGGCGGAGCAATCGGCGACGATCTGGCGCGTTGCGTTCCGGCGGTGACGGGAGCACGCCTGGTCACCGGTCCGGCGCTGCTCGAGCCGGGTCAGGTACTCAGCCCGGACCATGCCCCGTGGAAGGCCATGGCCGTGGTCGCCGGGCTGGATCGCGACCCGGAAGCGGGCTTGACCACGCTCGGCGCCGCCGGAGGGCGCCTGTCGCACGACGCGCTGGGACCGTTCCGGGCCGTTCCGGACGGCCTTTTCGTCTGCCTGCCGATGCTGGTGCTGGCCCCCGCATGCGATCGTGAATCGCTCGACACCGCGCTGGAGCGCGAACTGTTCGACAAGGGCGGGCTTCATCCGCCCAGCCTGGCCGCCCTGGCCGAAACGACGGGCCTGGAGCCGGTGCACGGTCAGCTGATGACCCTCACCGATCTCGCCGCACTGGTCAAGATGCAGCTCGCCGGCGCCGGCCTCGACCCGTTCTGGCCGCCGGTGGAACATGCCCTGCTCGCCCCCGGCGAAGCGGCAACTCTCGATCTGCCCGCCGGGCTGAAGGCCGACTGGAGCGCCGAAGGCCGTGGCTGGGAGCTGGCCCTGCGTCTGCCTTCCGACCCGCCAAGCGACGAGGACGCACTGTGGCTGCGGGCGTTCCGCCAGACCACGGTCCTGCTCGAAACGCACCTGATTCCGTGGCGCGCGACCGTCGCTGACCCCGCGGCGGTGCTCGATGCCGACAATCGCTGGGTGCGCATCGACCGCGGCCCGGACGACGGCCCGGACCGGGTCGACCCGATCGACCACCCGGACGTCGGCCTGGTCGGCTTCGAGGCCGTAGCTGCCGGCAGGCGAAGCCTGGCGCTGCCGCTGGTCGCCGATGCGATCGACGACCTGCGCGCCGGGCTCGAGTGCGAACTCCGCGCCGACGACCGGCACGGCGGCGCTTGATTCCGCGGCGCTCCGGCCCCACCCTGACGGGGAAGCGGGGGTCGTTCGCGTTCCCTCGCCATTCTCGCCCTTCCACCCGAACGCCAACGGTACCTCTGCATGTCCGACCCCCAGACTCTCGCTCCCGCGACCCGCGACCGCATCGATGACATGGTCAAGGGCAACAAGGTGATGCTGTTCATGAAGGGCACGCCGAAGATGCCGCAGTGCGGGTTTTCCGCGCGCACCGCCGGCGCCCTGGATACGCTGCTGCCCGACGGCTACGCATCGTTCAACGTGCTCGAGGATCACGAGATCCGCGAGGGCATCAAGGCCTACGGCAACTGGCCGACCATTCCCCAGCTCTACGTGGACGGCGAACTGGTCGGCGGCTGCGACATCGTCATGGAAATGTTCAACGCCGGCGAGTTGCACGACCTGTTCGGCCTCGAGGCGCCGGATCGGACCCCGCCGGACATGGAAATCACGCCGGAAGCCGCAGCCAAGATCGGCGAGTTCCTGGCCAACTATCCCGGGCAGTTCCTGCACTTCTCGATCGGCGCGGACTGGGATGCGCAGTTCTCCGTCGGCCCGAAGGACGGCACGGAGATCGAGGCCCAGGCCGGCGATCTGACCGTGCTGATGGATCTCGCATCGGCCCAGCGGGCGCGCGGGGCCCGGATCGACTGGGTCAAGAACATGCACAGCGAAGGTTTGAAGCTCGATCTGCCCGGCGCACCGCCGCCGGTTCGCGAGCTGTCGCCGGACGAGCTCCAGCAGAAGATCAACGCCGGCGAACGGATCGTGGTGGTCGATGTGCGCGGCGAATCGGACCGCGACCGCACCCCGCTGGAGTTCGCGCGTCCGCTCGATGCCGGCCTGATGGCCGAGCTCAACGAGGCCGACAAGCAGACCCCCCTGGTGTTCGTCTGCAACCAGGGTCGGTCCAGCCTCGATGTGGCCGAGCACTACCGCAAGCAGGGATTCACCCAGGTCTACAACCTGACCGGCGGCGTCGACGCGCTGCAGGGCTGAGCGTGGAGGGCGAGTGGCGCCCGCCTGATTCCCGCCGAAACGAAGGCCGCGCGTCCACCGCGCGGCCTTTTTCGTTCTCCTAGCGATCCAGCTCCACCGTCACCGGTGCATGGTCCGACGGTCGCTCCAGTGCGCGCGGTTCGAGATCGATCGTGCTCGCAGCAACCTTGTCCTTCAGCGCGTCGGAGACCAGCGCAAGATCGATCCTGAGACCTCGCTTGCGGCGGAACGCCAGCTGGCGGTAGTCGTACCACGAGTACACCCGCTCGGGCTGGTCGAACAGACGATAGCTGTCGGTCAGACCGAGGGCCAGCATGCGGTCCAGCGATTCGCGCTCCGGCGTCGAGCACAGGATCTTCTCGTGCCACTCCTCGGGGTCGTGGACGTCGGCGTCGCCGGGGGCGATATTGAAATCACCGATGACGACCAGCTGGTCGTGTTCGGCCAGTTCGGATTCGATCCAGCGCGTCACCGCCTCCAGCCACTTCAGCTTCCAGGCGTACTTCTCGTCGCCCACGGCCTTGCCGTTGACCACGTACAGGTTGATCACCCGGACCCCGTCGAAGGTGCCGGCGATCGTGCGCTTGTGCGGGTCTTCGAAGCCCGGAATCTCCGTGCGCACGTCCTCGGCGGCCGACCGCGACAGCAGCGCAACGCCGTTGTAGGTCGGCTGGCCCGAGAACGCCGCGTGGTAGCCGGCCTCCTCGATCGCCTCGAGCGGAAACTTTTCGTCGGTCAGCTTCGTTTCCTGCAGGCCGAGCACGTCGGGCCGGTTGGCCTCGACCCAGTCCAGCACCTGCTCGAGCCGAATCTTCAGCGAATTGACGTTCCAGGAGGTGATTTTCATTGGCGGTTCGAGGGCGTTGGAGGATGCGGAGAGCGTAGCGCAGGCCAGTGGGAGGGACTAGGGGAGAGGGACTAGGGGCTAGTGGCGACAACCCTGATGCGTGCGGCCTTTTACTCGCCCCTATTCCCTGTCCCCTGGTCCCTGCACCTAGTCCCAATCCTCGCCGTAGTCGAAGGTGATCTCCTCGCCGGCCTCGATGTCGCGCAGGGCGTAGAGGTCCAGGTCGTACCACTCGGCGTTGGCGGGCCGGGCGTGGTTGAGGAAGCGCATCTCGTTGCGGCCGTCGACGCCCTCCCAGCGCTCGGTCTCCTCGTTCCATTGCCACAGCACGTGCATGCCGTCCTCGAGGGTGTCCGGGCCTTCGTAGGTGCCGATGTAGTCGTCGGCAGCGAGATCGACCCGGGCGAACAGGCCCTTGCCGTGGATCGCGGACCGGCCGACGACCGCGCGAGGGTTCCCGTCGTAGCCGTCGTGGTCGGTGCTTGCAGGTTCTTGATTGCTCATTCCGCCATTATCGTTAATTGTCGGCGTCAGTGGCCGGCGTCGATCCCAATCTCCAGTCCGGACCGTCGACCTCCACATCGATCACGACCGGACTTGCCGGCCCCGGTCGACGTTCGCACCGCCGGACGGACGGGACGTGACCGACCGACGCGGGCGATATCATACGGTCATGACTCGAACCGCCAGACCCCGGCCGATCCAGGCCGCCAGCCGCGTCGCCGACGTGCGCTACGAGATCCGCGGCCCGCTGGCCCGGCGTGCCCACGAGCTCGAGGCCCAGGGCCACGACGTGCTGCACCTGAACGTCGGCAATCCGGGCGCGTTCGGCCTCAACGCTCCGGAAACGATGCGCGAGGCGATCGTGCGCAACCTCAGATCCAGCGACGCCTACGGTCCCCAGACCGGCATCTTTCCTGCCCGCGAAGCCGTGGCCATCCAGTTCCAGGAGCGCGGGCTGGTCGACACGCGGTTCAAGCAGGTGCTGATCGGCAACGGCGTATCCGAACTGGTCGACCTGACCCTGCGCGCCCTGCTGGAACCCGGCGACGAGGTGCTCGTGCCGGCGCCCGACTACCCGCTGTGGACCGCCGCCGTGGTGCTCAACGGCGGCAAGGCGGTTCACTACGCTTGCCCAGCCGCGGACGGCTTCCTGCCCGATCCCCGGGCCATCGAGGCGCAGATCACCGAACGGACCCGCGCGCTGGTCGTGATCAATCCGAACAATCCGACCGGCGCGGTGTATCCGAAGCCTCTTCTCCGGGAACTGGCCGCAATCGCCGAGCGCCACGGCCTGGTGCTGTTCTCCGACGAGATCTACGACGCCATCCTGTACGACGGCGCGGCCTTCACGCCGATGGCGACGCTGGTCGAGAACACGCTCTGCGTCAGCTTCGGCGGCCTGTCCAAGGTCTATCGCGCCTGCGGCTGGCGGGTCGGATGGCTGGTGTTCACCGGCGACCTGGAGCGCGCCGAGGCCTACCGGCTGGCGGTCGAGAAGCTGGCCGCCCTGCGTCTGTCATCGAACGTGCCGACCCAATGGGCGGTTCAGACCGCGCTGGGCGGCTATCAGTCGATCCACGAACTGATCGATCGCGGCGGCCGGCTGTACGAAGCGCGGCGCGCGGTCATCGACGCGGTGGCCGCGTCCAGGCACCTCGACCTGGTCGCCCCCGGCGGCGCGATGTACGCCTTCCCGTCGGTAAAGACCGACGCCGCCTTCGACGACCATGCCTTCGCCCGGGACCTGCTCGAGCACCACCACATCCTGATTGTCCCGGGCACGAGCTTCAACATCACCGATCCGCGCCACTTCCGCATCTCCCTGCTGCCGGAACCGCAGCGCCTGACGCGCGCGATCGAGGCGATCGACGACCAATTGGACGAACAGCTGGGCGGACGGCTCGGCCAGCAGCGCGAGGAATCGTCCGCATCATGAACCCTAGCGAATGGCCGATACCCAATGAGTGATACCAACCCGCTGCTCGACGCCGGGCTGCCGCGCTTCGACGCCGTGCGCCCGGAACACGCACTGCCGGCGGTCGAGAACCGGCTGGCCGACTACCAGCGCCTGATCGAAGCGATCGAAGACGGCCGCCTGCCGGCCGCGCCGGACACGCTGGCCGACGAAGTTCGCGCCGACGATGCGCTGGCCACCGCCTGGTCGACGATCGGCCACCTTCACGCGGTGAGCAATACGCCCGAATGGCGGCAGGCCTACAGCGAGTGCCTGGACAGGATCACGGCGTTCTACACCGCCCGTGGACACAACCGCGCGCTGTTCGAATGCTGGAAGACCGTTTCACGACGGGACGATTTTGCCGCCCAGCCGGCGGCGTTCCGCCGCATGGTCGAGGAGGAACTGACCGACTTCCGCCTTTCCGGCGTCGACCTGGACGACGAACCGCGAGAACGCTTCGCCGCCATCAGCCTGGAGCTGTCCCGGCTCGGCAACACCTTCGGCAATCACGTGCTCGATGCGACCGAGGGCTATCGCGAGCACTTCGATCGCACCGAGCCGCTGGCCGGCCTCCCGGAATCGGCGCTCGACACCCTGAGTGCGAGGGCCGAAGCGGCGGGACAGGACGGGTTCCTCGCCGATCTTTCCTACCCCTGCTACCACGCCATCGTGACCTACGCCGACGACCGCGCGCTACGGGAGCGGTTCTATACCGCCCATGCCACCCGGGCGTCGAACGAGGGCCCGCAGGCCGGCCGGCACGACAACGAACCGATCGTCGAAACGATGCTGGCGCTGCGCCACGAGCAGGCGGGTCTGCTCGGCTACGACAGCGCGGCCTCGTTAAAGCTCGAACGGCGGATGGCGCACGATGCCGAGGCGGTCGAGCGATTCCTGCGCGGACTGGCCGATCGCGCGCGGCCAGCGGCCCAGCAACAGCTCGAGGCATTGACCGGGTTCGCGATCGAGCACGGCGCCGCCGCGCCGCTGGAACCGTGGGACATCGCCTACTGGTCGGAGAAGATGCGTGAGGCGACGCTGGGTCTGAACCAGGACAAGCTGAAGCCCTACTTCGAACTCGAACGCACGCTGCAAGGCCTGTTCGGCCTGGCCGAGAAACTGTTCGACGTCCGCTTCGAGCGCGACGACGACGTCGCCCGGTGGCACGACGACGTCCGCTTCTACCGGGTCCGCCCTGGCAACGACGACGGCAGCGACGACGAACACGGCAACCGTGGCGCCCGGCCCGTAGCCGGCCTGTATCTGGACCTCTACGCGCGTTCGGGAAAACAGGGCGGCGCCTGGATGGACGTCTGCCGGCAGCGCAGCGCGCTCGGCGAGTCGGTGCGCGCGCCGGTCGCCTTCCTCACCTGCAATTTCGCTGCGCCGAAGGCGGGGCAGCCCAGCCTGCTGGGTCACGACGACGTGGTCACCCTGTTCCACGAGTTCGGCCACTGCCTGCATCATCTGCTGACCCGCGTCGACTGGCCGCCGCTCGCCGGCATCTCGGGAGTGGAATGGGACGCGGTCGAACTGCCGAGCCAGCTGCTCGAAGGCTGGACCTGGGAGCCGGCGTTCCTCAACGCAACCGCCCGCCACCACCGCACCGACGAGCCGCTGCCGGCCGAGTGGGTCGAGGCGTTGAACGCGGACCGCAAGTTCATGGGCGCGATCGCGTTGACCCGCCAGCTCGAGTTCGCCCTGACCGACCTGGCCCTGCACCGCAGCCGCGAGGCCGATCCGCTGGCCACGATGCGCAGCGTTCACGACGAGGTCGCGGTCACGCCGCTGCCCGAGTTCAATCGCTACCTGATGAGCTTCAGCCACCTGTTCGACGGCGGCTATGCCGCCGGCTACTACAGCTACCTCTGGGCCGAGCGACTCGCACGCGATGCGTTCCAGCTGTTCCGCGAGCGGGGCCTGCTGGACGCCAAGACCGGCCGACTGCTGCGCGAGGAGATCCTCGCGGTCGGCGGCAGCCGGCCGATGGCCGAGTCCTGGCAGGCGTTCCGGGGCCGCGAGGCGGCGCTCGAGCCGCTGCTCGATGCCTACGGCGTGGCCGCATGAAACCGGGCACGCCGAAGAACGAGTTCAAGCGCCTGGTCTACGCCACCCGGAACTCGTTGAAGGGCTACGTCCGCGTCTGGCGCGACGAGGCCGCGTTCCGCTTCCAGAGCGTGGTGATGGTGGCGCTGGTGCCGCTCGCCGCCTGGCTGGCGGAGAGCTGGTCGCAGTTCGCCTGGCTGCTGTTCGTCTGGGGACTGGTGCTGGCCGCCGAGTTGGGCAACTCGGCGATCGAGGCGGTGGTGGACCGGATCGGCATCGAGGTCCACGACCTCTCCGGCAAGGCCAAGGACGCCGGATCGGCGATGGTCATGACCCTGATGCTGCTGGCCATCGCGGTCTGGCTGGCCGCGCTCGCCGACCGGCTGGGTGCCTGAGGCCCGCAGGTCGGGCCCCGGCAACCGGCAGGCTTCTGTCGACCTAGCCCTTGAACGCGTCGTCGACCGGCGGTTCGGCCAGGTGGTTGTTGTAGTTCGACAGCGTCTTCATCCCGACACCCAGGATCACTTCCTGGACCTGGGCCGGCTCGAACCCGGCCTCGAGAAACGCTTCGAGGTCCGCATCGGTCGGCCGTCCGCGCGTCTCGACCAGGGTTCGCGTGAAGCGGTACAGGCGATCCAGCCGATCGTCGGGCAGGGATTCGCCGTTGACGCTTGCATCGACGACCGCGTCGTCCACGCCCTGGCCGCGCGCCGCCGTCGAGTGGGCCGCCGTGCAGTAGTCGCATCCGTTCTCGGCGCTGGCGGCCAGCAGAACCACCTGCTTCTCCGCGGTCGAGAACGAGGTCTTCTCGAAAATCTTCGACAGGGTCATGTAGCCCTCCAGCAGGGCCGGCGCGTTGGCCATCGTGCCCAGGATGTTGGGGACGAAGCCGAACGAGCGCTCGGCCTGTTCGAGGAGGGGGCCGGCATCACCGGGGGCCTGGTCGCGGCTGAGTACATCGATCTTCATGGTCGGGGTCCTTTCGATTCGAGTGGTGAGGTCTTCGGACGCATCGGCGGCACGCGATCGCTCCGGGGCGCGTCCGCACGGGACAAGACCTGCGGCCACCCGTCTCGATTGCAACCCGGCCGGTCGTGCGATCGACCGGCCTGGACGCGGGACGCGCCGGTTCATGATAGGCAATGCCTATTGCCGCCATTGACGCGGTAGATTTCTCTCCCCTTCGTCTGCCGGCGTATATTCGGCAGAGACGCAACGTTTTCCACCGACCCCGGAGGATCACGATGGAACTCAAGGGAAGCAGGACCGAGCAGAATCTGAAGGACGCCTTCTCCGGCGAATCGCAGGCCAACCGCCGCTATCTGTACTTTGCCCAGCGCGCCGACGTCGAAGGCTACAACGACGTGGCGACGGTGTTCCGGTCGACCGCGGAGGGCGAGACCGGCCACGCCCACGGCCACCTCGAGTACCTGGAAGAAGTCGGCGACCCCGCCACCGGCGCGCCGATCGGCGACACGCGCAAGAACCTGGCGGCCGCGATTGCCGGCGAAACCCACGAATACACCGACATGTATCCGGGCATGGCCCGCACTGCACGTGACGAGGGCTTCGAAGAGATCGCCGACTGGTTCGAAACCCTGGCCCGGGCCGAGCGGTCGCACGCCAACCGGTTCCAGAAGGCGCTGGACGAACTGGAATGACGCGGCCGGACCGGCGTGCCGCCTGATCGAGGGCCACCGGATCACCGGCGGAAGAATCGTTCGATGCCGGGTTCCCCGTCGTCCGGACCACGGGCGTCGGAGCCGCTGCGCGAGGGAAACCTGGAGGCGCCGACCCGCCACCCGCTGGACTGGACCGAGGATGCGTTCTGGGACGAGGCATCGCTGAACGCGGAACTCGAACGCGTGTTCGACATCTGCCAGGGATGCCGCCGCTGCGTGAGCCTGTGCGAAGCGTTTCCGACGCTGTTCGACCTGGTCGACGCCGCCCCGACCCTGGACGTCGACGGCGTCGATCCGGCCGACTATCGCACGGTCGTCGATCAGTGCTACCTGTGCGACCTGTGCTTCCAGACCAAGTGCCCGTACGTGCCGCCGCACGCGTGGAACGTCGACTTCCCGCACCTGATGCTGCGCGCCAAGGCGGTGCATTTCCGGCACAGCAGGCCACCGCTGCGCCAGCGAATCCTGACCTCGACCACCGCCGTCGGCCGACTGGCAAGCATCCCGGTCGTTGCCGAAGCGGTCAACGCCGCGAACCGGACGCCGTCGATGCGACGGATGCTGGAGAAGGCCCTGGGCGTGCACCGCGACGCCAGCCTGCCCGATTACCACAGCGAAACGCTGTCCAGGCGAATGCGGAAGCGGAAGCGGCCTCGCCGTTTGCCGGAGGCGCCGGCCGAACCGTTTTCGCCGACGCGCGGGCGAGTCGCTCTGTTTGCGACCTGCTACTGCTCGTTCAACGCGCCCGAGATCGCCGAGGACCTGGTTTCGGTGCTGGAACACAACGGGATCCCGGTCCGCCTGGTCGACCGCGAAACCTGCTGCGGCATGCCGCGCTACGAGCAGGGCAACCTCGAGGCGGTCGACCGTGCACGCAGGATCAATGTTCCGCGGCTGGTCGACCTGATCGACCGGGGCCACGACATCCTCGCCGCCGTGCCGTCCTGCGTGCTGATGTTCAAGCAGGAACTTCCGCTGATGTACCCGCACGACGTCGACGTGCAGAAGGTCAAGGCGCACATCTACGATCCATTCGAATACCTGGCGCTGCGGCACCGGGCCGGAAAACTGAACACGGACTTCGAGCACTCGCTCGGCCGGGTGGCCTGGCACGTTGCCTGCCACCAGCGCGTGCAGAAGATCGGCGGCAAGACCCGCGAGATCCTGGAACTGGTGCCCGACACCACGATCACGCCGGTCGAGCGATGCTCGGGGCACGACGGCACCTACGGCATCCGCGTCGAGACCTACGCGAACGCGAAGAAGATCGCCCGCGGCACGGTCGGCCGGATCGAGCGCATCGAGTTCGACCGGTTCGCCAGCGACTGCCCCATGGCTGCCACGCACCTGGCCGAGGAGCTCGATCTCGAGCATCCTGCAACCAGTCCGATCACCTTGCTGCGGATCGCCTACGGACTCTAGGAAACGGGCAACGCGGCAGGGACCGGATCGCATCCGCCGTTTCGGAGGCCATCGCCATGACCGGAATCCAGCGCAACGACCTTCTCTCCCTCGAGCAGTACGCCGAACAGCGCGCGGCGATCCGCAAGCGGGTCATGAGCCACAGGAAGCGCCGGCAGGTGCGGATCGGGAACCACCTGACGCTGCACTTCGAAGACGAGACCACGATGCGCTACCAGGTCCAGGAAATGCTCCGGATCGAGCGGATCTTCGAGCCTGCGGGCATCGAGGACGAGCTGGCGGCCTACAACCCGCTGATTCCGGACGGCGACAACTGGAAGGCCACGGTCATGCTCGAATTCCCCGACGAAGCAGAGCGACGTCGACGTCTCGGCGAGCTACGGGGCATCGAGCACACGCTTCACATCGAGATCGACGGCTACCCCCCGGTCTACGCGATCGTCAACGAGGACCTGGACCGCTCGACCGAGGACAAGACCTCGGCGGTGCACTTCGCCCGCTTCGAGTTCTCGCCGGAAATGATCGCCTCGATGAAGCAGGGCGCGCGCATCCGGGCCGGCGTGCGCCACGATGCCTATCCGGCCGCCGCCGCCGAGATCACGGGCGAAGTCAGGGACCGCCTGGTCGCCGACTTCGACTGACCCCGGAGATGAATCCCGCGGCCCACGCTCCTCAGAAGGATGCGCGCAGGGCCAGGCGCACGTTTCTCGGCTCGACCGCATGAAAATGGAGATCTTCGACGCCCTGCGCCGGTTCTCCGGGCAGTCGTGAACTGTAGAAGTAGGTGATGTCGTTGTCCTGGCTGTCCAGCAGATTGAACACCGCCAGGGAGAGATTCCACACGTCGCTCAGGCGGTAGTCGACCCGCGCATTGAGCAGCGTCGTGCTCTCCGAGCGCACCGAGTTGTCCTCGATCAGCGGCGCCTCGCCGACGTGGCGCAGCCGCAGGCCGGCGCTGAACGGGCCGAGGTTCTCGATCGTGGCGCCGAGCGAAGCGACCCCCTCCACGGCCAGCGGGATGCGATCCTCGTTGCCGGCGTCGCGGAACCGGGAGTTCGCGTAGGCGTAGTCGGCGTCCACCAGCAGCCAGTCGGCCGGCCGGTAGTAGAGCGAGACCTCCGCGCCGTATCGCCGGCTGGCGCCGCTGGCCTCCGTGTTGCCCGCGTCGCCGACGAACACCAGTTCGGAGTCCAGCCTCAGGTAGTAGATGCTGGCCGCCAGCTGCAGCCCCGGCGCCAGCACGCTGCGGACCCCCAGATCGGCGCCGTAGGCGTCGGCCAGGGGATCGACCCGCTCGACCGGCGTGACGCCATCGACTGGATCGACGGCAATGGTGGTGCCTCGAGCGTCGTTGCTGTGGAACCCCTTGCCGAGGTTCAGGAACCATTCGGTGGTCTCGAAGGGACCGAAGACCAGGCTCAGCTTCGGGCTCAGGATGGTGTCGTCGGCCTGCCCGGAGTTGGCCTCGAACTCTGCGTCGACATCGAACTCGAAATGATCCGCGCGCAGGCCGACCACGCTGCGGAACACCGGCGACCATTGGTTGCTCCATTCGGTGTACAGCGAATAGCTGACCTCCTCGACCGAGGCGTTGCTGACGGTCGACAGCCGCTGACGATCTCGCGTGCGGAACAGCCCGACGTCCTGGATATCGTCATAGCGCAGCTGGAAACCCGTCACCAGCCGGCTGTCCGCGCCCCAGTCCAGGGGTGTGGACAGTGCGGCGTCGAGTCCGTAGGTCCGACGGTTGTCGAATTGCTCGAACTGGTCGCCGTCGACCGGATCGTCGAGAAAATAGGTGAAGTTCGAGAACAGGTCCAGTTCGTAGTCGAGTGCGTAGGCCGTCAGATCGACCTGGCCGACGCCGGTCCGACGGTGCCAGTCCGCGGACAGGCTGTAGCGATGGGATTCTCCGCCGACCGTGGGATCGATGAAGCCGAAGCGACCGATTTCGCCCGCGTCGACCTGCCGACGCGGAATCTGGTCCGGAGAGTTCCAGTCGTTCTCGTAGACCTGCAGCGTCAGTCCGTAGCCGTCGAGTCGATCGCCGTAGGTGTACTTGATCAGGCCGTTGACCTGTTCGATGTCCTGCTCGATGCGAAACGGTCCGTCGTAGCCGCGAACCGCTCCGCCGAGCAACAGGTCGCCTCCGCCGACCTCGACCGAGGTCGCGCCGAACAGGCGCCGGAAGTCGAACTCGCCCAACGAGAGCTCGACCTCGGTCGCGTCCAGTCGATGCCGGTACTCCAGGTCGGCCGAACCGGCGGCGGAGAAGTCGCCGATCTCGGCGTAGTACGGCCCCTTCCGGTAGGCCACCGACTCCACCAGTTCCGGGATCAGGAAATTCAGGTCCGCGTAGCCCTGGCCGTGCGCATGGGTCCGCATGTTGACCGGCAGGCCGTCGACGGAAATCGCGAAGTCGGTGCCGTGATCAAGGTTGAATCCGCGCAGGAAGAACTGGTTGGCCTTGCCTTCGCCGCTGTGTTGTGTCGCAATCAGTCCGGGCACGAACTCCAGCAGTTCGCCGGGCCGGGACACGGGGCGAATTTCCAGCTGAGAGCCACGGGCGACGCCTTCGGTCGCCGAGTCGGATTCTCCGGTCAGTCCTTCGTAGTCGCTACCGACGACAGTGATGGCGTCCAGCTCGCGCGAGTCGGCAACCGCGTCCGGGTGGGCAATGGCGTCTTGCGCAAGAAACAGGGCCGTGAGCCCGATCGGAAGAACCACCGTACGTGCATCCATGCAACCTCTCCTGTTGAGGCGACGATCGGGCTGCCAGGGGTCCACACAGCGCAGACAAGGGCCCGAGACGTCGACACCGAGCGGCGCGTCGAGAGCGCGGCGCACGGACGAGGCGGACGCTTCCGTGTCCGCAGACTCCGCGTGAAATGGCGACGGCGATTTCAGCGAGGATTCCGGAGTATTACGCAGCAAACGAAAGGCTGGATGCACGCGGTGGCGAAGCCGCATCCGAGCGACCGGAGGCACGATACCCGGGCGCACACGACCCGGGCTCAGCCGGGCCACGGAATCGGGGTCAGCGTCTTCGGCAGGTACAGCGGATGAGCGGGCTCGCCCGAGGCGTTCAGGCGGATGACCTCGAGGCGTTCGCCGAGCATCTCGCGGACGCGGAGGGAGCGACCCAGGAACGCGCCATCGTTTCCCCAGCAGGCAACCACGCGATCGCAATCGCCGGCCAGCCGGCGCAGCCAGCGATCGTTGCGCGGACCGATCGGGTCCGGCGCCGCCTTGAGGTCACTCGGGTAGGTCGCACGATACGCGAACAGGTTCAGCACGTGAACGCGACCGAAGCCCCAGTCCCGGGCGAACCCGATGCAGCGCCGTATGGTCGGGTCGTTGTTGCGCGCGTCGGCGGTCGAAGGATTGAGCCCGATCAGCATCAGGCGCGGACCCGATGCGTCCCACTCGCGCGACAACGCATACCGGAACGCCCGACAGCGGCTGAAGTTCGCGCCCGCCTTCATGAAGGACACGGCCTCATGGATCGCACGACCTCATGAACCGCGCAACTTCGTCGATCAGGGGCGTCATCTCGGTCCCGTTCGCGGCCCCGGTCACGGCCCCGGTCACCATCGCGCCCGGGTTCGCTCGGCCCGGGCAATGGATCACGCGTAGCGCGCGCGCAGCGTGTCGCGGCCGGCGTGCTTGGCATCGTACAGCGCACGATCGGCTCGCTCGAACAACGCGCCGAAATCGTCGCCCGGACGGAAGGCCGACAGACCGACACTGGCCGTCAGCGCGCGACCGTCCGGAACCTGGACGCCACCGATGGCCTGTCGCACGCGCGCGGCCACCTCTTCGGCGATCTGCGGTCCGGTTCCCGGCAGCAGCGCCACGAACTCGTCGCCGCCGAACCGGGCCAGCACGTCACCGGAGCGCAGCACGTCGCGAACGACGGCATTCACTGCCGCCAGAACGCGGTCGCCGTGGGCATGGCCGAGTTCGTCATTGATCGACTTGAACCGATCGAGATCGATGACCAGCAGACACAGCGGCGCTCCGCTGCGCTGGGCACGCTGCAGTTCGAGCGCCACCTGGCGCTCGAGGAACTCGCGCGTGGCCGCGCCGGTCAGGCGGTCGATCATCACGCGTTCGCGGAGCCGGAGGTTGTCTTCGGCCAGCAGCGGAATCGCGACGCCGAAATAGGCCACGGTGGCCATGATGGCAATCGCGAACTGGTAGACGAACACGTAGGGTTCCAGCTCGAGCAGGAACAGCCAGGCGACGATCACCAGGCTATTGAAGGCCATCGCCAGCGCGGTCCGCCGCGGATGCTCGGAAAACGTCAGCCACATCTGGGGCAGCAGCAGAACGAAGATCGCGAACGTGCTTTCCAGCGAACCGAGCCAGGCGGTCAGCATCATGGCCGCGGTGATCGCCAGCGCATTGGTCAGCAGTCGGATCAGGAACCGGGTCCGGCGAGATTCACCGTCGCTCTCGAGTGGATCGATCCTGAATTTCGGCGCACGCATCCGGCGCAACATGCAGGAGGCGATCGCCGGCGCCAACGTTACGAGCGCCACCATGTCGCCGACCCAGAACGTCAGCCAGGTGTCGGCGAACGCTGCGGCCTCCAGCAATCCGGTCACGATCAGCGCGGCCGGGCCGGCCAGGCTGGCCAGCAGCGAGCCGGACACCGCGACCGCGAGGAAGTCGATGACGATCAGCGGCAGCTTGTGGTCGGCCCGTCGCGCGAGCCGGCGCAGAACCAGCGCTGCCGCGCCATAGCTGGCCAGGTGTGCCGCCCCGAAGACCAGCGCCGACGACACGGCATGGACGCGGCCAATCGTCGCCGCCTCGTAGGACAGCGGCGTCAGCGACACGATCACGATGCCGAGAAGCAGCCAGGGCACCGAGCGCGCTCCGACCACCAGCAGGGCGACGAAGGTCAGCGCCGAAGGCGGAAACCACAGGCTGGCGTGATCGGCCTGGCTACCGAGAAGGCCGATCGCGTAGAGCGCTACCCAGCCCAGCGCAAGCGCGAAGCCGAAGCGAACGCCGATGCCGGCGGCCGGCCTCGGGACAGAATCTGGGTGCATGGCGAATCCAGCCGATTGCCGCGAACTGCGGCTGCTTTCGGGAACAGTCCGTGATGGCCCCGGACGCCGGGGCGATCGATGGCTCTATCCTACAGCCTGCAGCGGGTCGGTCGCACCGCCTCGCGCATCGGGCCGCGACCGCGAGCCGTGACGTTTCGACACGAGCACGAAGCCGCGATCGCGGCGGCGGCCGGGTCGACGCAAGCTCACGGCCGGGCTGGTAGGGTCACGGCCTTTCCCTGCAAGGTCCGAACCATGCGCATTCCGCAGACGACGCTTCCCGTCCTACTCACGATTCTTCTTGCGCTGGCCACGCCGCCCCAGGCGCTCGGCCAGTCGGCCGCCGACGACGCGGCCGGGCCGGCATCGACCGAACTGGTGATCGGGGTGCGCGAAGCCTCGCCCTTCTCGATCCGCGACGGCGAGGAATGGCGAGGCCTCAGCATTCGCGCATGGGAAGACGTGGCCGCCCGAAATGGCTGGTCCTTCCGCTACGTACCGGCCGGCCTCGACGAGGTGCTCAGCGGCACCGATTCGGGACGCTTCGACGTCGGACTCGGCGCATTCACGGTCACCGCAGAGCGCGAGCGGACGCTGGACTTCAGCCATCCCTTCTATACGTCCGGTCTCGGTCTGGCCGTACGCAGCGAGCCGCAAAGCGGTTGGTTGACCCTCGCCGCACGGTTCTTCTCGCTGGAATTCCTGACCGTTGCGGCGTCGCTCGGGGCCCTGTTGCTGGTGTTCGGCGTGCTGGTCTGGCTGTTCGAGCGTCGGGCCAATCCGGAGGAGTTCGACGCGCGGGTCGGGCCCGGGATCGGGGCCGGTTTCTGGTGGGCAGCAGTGACCATGACCACGGTCGGCTACGGCGACAAGTCGCCGCGCTCGCTGGGCGGCCGGGTCGTGGCTCTGGTCTGGATGTTCGCCGCCATCATCGTGATTTCCGGATTCACCGCCGCGATCACGACCAGCCTGACCGTCAGCCAGCTCGGCGCCTCGATCGAATCCATCGACGATCTCGAAGGTCGCCGCATTGCGACGCTCGGTGGCTCCGCCAGCGCCGAATGGTTGAAGGAGAACGGATTCCGGACCCAGGAATTCGACACGCTGGACGACGCGCTCGACGCGGTGGAAAACGAGCAGGCACCAGCGGCACTCTACGACGCGCCGCTGCTCGTCGACCGCCTGGCCGAGCGCGAGGATTCCCGCCTGCAGGTTCTGCCGGAGCGCGTCGAACGGCTGGACTACGCGTTCATGCTGCCGGAACAAAGCCAGCTTCGCGAACCGATCAACCGGGAACTGCTCGAGGTCATCGGCAGCGAGGCCTGGGACCGGGCGCTGGACAGGTTCCTGCCGGAGAGCTGAGCCGCGTCGACCCGATTGAAGCGGCCGGCCCAGGCGCGAATTTCAGCGGCGGAACCACCGCCCGCGACTCCCGACCGCCGGATCAGGCCAGGTACAACAAAAGCGCGGTCAGTGCGTACGTCGCGACGAACGGGATGACCAGGTAGCCCATCACGTCGCGGGCCTGGATCAGCACGCCGGCGCCCATCACGGGCAGAACGATCAGCAGGAAGAACGGCTGCAGGAGATTGGTCGACGTCTCGCCGTAGGCGACCGCCATCGCGATCTTTGCGACGAACGCCTGCTGCTGGTCGGGCGGCAGATGGGCGGAAACGCTCAGGGCCGTTTCGGTCAACGACGGTCCGATCACGGCCCACTCGCCGCCGGCCGACGGAATCGCGAAATTGACCGCGGCGCCGGCGAACTGGGCGATCAGCGGCAGCGTGGCCATCGTTGCCCCTCCGGCCAGCCATTCGGACACCAGCGCGCCGAGTCCGGAGAACATCATGATGCCCATGATTCCGGCGTAGAACGGGTACTGGAAGATGATGCCCGAGACGTTCGCGCAGGCTCGCTTCATCGCGATCACGTAGCGCATCGGCGTGCGGTGGACCAGCAGCCCGAGCGCCAGAAACGTGAAGATCATGATGTTGAGGTCCAGGTCGAAGCCGGCGGATGCAAAGTGGCCGACGACGTACCAGAGCGCGGCAATGGCAATGACCAGTTGCAGGATCCAACCGTTGTTGAGGCGATCCGAAACGCTGGCGCCGCCGAGCCGCATCGATTCGGCTTCCTCGGCCACGCTGGTGGCCTCGTCCGCGTTGTCGTCGGACAGGTGGGCGATGGTCCGCACCTTCGCACCGCGCGGCCGCATCGCCCACATCAACAGCGGCACGACCAGGAAGTACATCGCGACGTAGGCCCCGTTGAGCAGGCTGCCCAGGGTGGCCCCGGCCGGAATCGTGGCGGCCAGGACCCCGCCCTCGATCAGGAAATTGCCGTCGGTGTTCAGCAGCAGCGGGATCGAACTCGACAGGCCCCCGACCCAGGGCTGGCCCGAGATGTAGACGCAGGCCACCAGGTAGGCGTAATCGACGCCTTCAACGCGTCGTGCGAGCTCGCGCGCCAGCACGGCGGTCAACACCACCCAGCCCCAGCTGACGAGGCTGAACAGGCCGCCGGCGACCAGCACCGTCACGTAGACCGCGCCAGGCGTTCGGGCAAGATGGCTCAAGCGATCGATCAAGCGGCTGGCGATGGGCGAAAGCGCGATCGCGAATCCCGTGGTCAGGATCAGCACCATCTGCATGCCGAACTCGAGCAGGATCCAGAACCCGCGATACCAGTGGCCGGTCACATCGGCCAGGGGCGTGCCCGTGGCGCTCCAGGCCAATGCGGCGACCAGTACGGTCAGCACCAGAGCGAACACGAACGGCTCCGGAATCCAGCGCCGGAGGTGGTGCGAGAACAGGTCGCCTAGGGAAGAAAGCATGGCAGTGCGCCGACGGATTCCAGCCCGAAGCATACCCTCGTGCAGGCGCTACACTGCTCGCCTTCGATTCGGAGACCCGGGAATGCTCAGCTACCGCCACGGCTTCCATGCCGGAAATCCGGCCGACGTGTTCAAGCACGCGGTGCTGCTGGCCGTGGTCGATGCGATGCAGCGCAAGCCCAAGGGCATCGCGTTCCTCGACACGCACGCGGGCCCGGCGCGCTACGACCTCCAGCACGAGTTCGCCCGAAAGAACCGCGAGTTCGAGCGCGGCATCGGCGCGGTCTGGGACGCACCACCCCCCGCGCTGAGCGACTACGTGGGCGCGATTCGACAGCGCAATCCGGACGGTCGACTGCGCACCTACCCGGGCTCGCCGCAGCTGTTGCGCGACCGCCTGCGGCCGCACGACGAGCTGACGATCTGCGAACTGCACCCGACCGAGCAGAAGGCCCTGGCCGCGCACTTCGCCGGCGACCGGTCGATCCGTGTCATGGCTGGAGACGGCTACGCCGCGCTGGCGTCGATCCGCCCACCGTCGACCGGACGCGGGCTGACGCTGATCGATCCACCCTTCGAACAGAAGACCGAGCTCGATGACCTGACCATCGCATTGAAGAGCGCGCTCGGCCGCTTCGGCCACGGCGTCTATCTCATCTGGTACCCGATCATCGACGGTCGCGATACCGCCCCGGATGTACTTCCCGACCAGCTCGGACTGGACGCCGATGCGTGGCTCGATCTTCGAATCCGCTTCGGCGACGCCCAGCGGCTGGGGCGCATGGGCGGCTGCGGTATGGCGCTGGTCAACCCGCCGTGGAGCGCCCGCGATGCGCTGGCCGCGATCCACGCCTGCTGCGACGCTGCCGAACCGGCTTGATTGTTGCGCGCCCAGCAAGGATGATTCTGTTCTGGCCGTTCGCGCGACGCACCCGACACCGATGAGCGATTCCGACTACAGCGCCGAGGCCCTGGGCCAGTTCCTGAAGCAGGCCGGCATGGAAGGGCTGATCAATCCGGCCACCGCAAGGGCCCGACGCAACGCGCTCGAGCACCTGGCCGGGGAACTGACCACGACCGAGCGCGCCGACGTTCGGACGTTGGATGTCGACGTCCTGGTCTCGCGCTTCCACAAGCTGGAGGGCTCGAGCATCCGGCCCGAGACGCTGGAGGTCTATGGCGATCGGCTGAAGAAGGGACTGGCCGACTACCTCAACTGGCTCGATTCGCCGACCCGGTTCACGCCGTCGACGCGCGAACGAATCCGCAACTTCGCGCGCGGAACCCGGACCGAGCCGGCGCTCGACGAACAGCAGAAAGCCGCGGAGCGAATCCGCCTGGACGCCACCGACAATCCGACCCGGATCGTTCCGGTCGCGGTGCGCGACGACCACGTGGTCCATATCGACAACCTGCCGCTGGACCTGACTCGAAGGGAAGCGGAGAAGATCGCGCGTATCGTTCTGGCCTTCGCCGAGGCTGGAACCGCCGACAACGGCAGCGACGGCGAGACCCCGGGCGCATGAGTCGGTTCTTCCTGCTCGCGCCGATGGTGGTCTTCGGGCTGATCGGCCTGGTGCTTCTGTGGATGCTCTATGCGATCGAGGGCGGCGGCGTGTTCCACGACTCGCTGCTGCCGGAGCTGATCGGGTTCTGCCTCGAGGGCTTCATCCTGGTCGGCCTGCTGACGCTGGTCCAGCGGTCGCGGGAGTCGGCCCGGCGCAAGGAACTGCTGCTGAGTCTGCGCGGCTCGTTCCGCAGCCTGCTCTCGCTGCTCGACGTGGCCTTCCTCGAGCCCGACGCCGAGCCGGCGTCGTCGCGGCGGCTGGAGACCGATGCGCAACTGGTCGACCACCTGCTGGGTCGACTGGAAGTGTCCCACCCGGACCTCGACAGCCTGGTCGCGCTCAAGCGCGAGGCGGACGAAACCCTGTCGCTCGCGCGCGACCTGGTCGCGGTCGCCGCTCAACTCAGCGCGACGCACATGAACTGGTGGATCGCCATCGTCGACAGCATCCGACGCGTCTCCGAGGCGCGCGATCGCGACGCGCTGGAAGCCTATCTGCATGAAATGCTGATCAATATCCGGGAATTCGACCGTCTCGAGACCTGAGCGAGAGAAAACTTTCGCGAACTGAATCGCAGTTCCTTCGTCAACGCGCGCCACGCTTCCCGAACCGCGGCACAACCTGCGGTGAGCCATTTTCCAGCTGGTCTATCGTCGTCCCCGAAGCTCAATCAAGGGGTTCGCTCCGATGCTGTCCGACCGGTTCCGTACGTGGGTATCGACCCTGGCGCTTGGCCTGCTCGTTGGCCTGTTCGTCCACCCCGCCGCCGCACGGGCGGCGAGCACCTTCGAGCGCTCCGCAGCCGACCCCGGCTGGCAGTCCACCGCACGCGCCCTCCCCCACAACGCAAGCCTGCGCCTGACCGGCGTTGCCGTCGCCGGCTCGAAGCGTTCGCCGGCCGAGCTGGAGCTGCAGAAGATGGTGGTGATCGCCGACCAGGCCACCCTGGCCATCGACGGCGGCCAGCCGGTACCGCTACGCAGCTCCCGCACCTGGCTGACCGGGCGGGTCGTCGGCGAGCCCGGCAGTCGGGTGACCGTGGCCGTCAGCAAGGACGGCGAACTCCGCGGCCTGGTCCGCGGCAGCGACGGCCTGCGAACGCTGCGTGCCACGGCCGAGGGTGGACTTTCGATGCAGGCGGCCGACGACGACACGCGACGCGGCGAGTTCGCCTGCGGCAACGATGCCAGCCTGACGCCACCGCCCCTGCCCGCCGACCGCGGCCAGACGCCGGTGCTGCGGGGCGTCCCGGTCGGCGGGTTCACCGCCCGCGTGGCGCTGGAGACCGATTACGAGTACTTCGCGATGTTCGGCAACGTCGACGACGCCACCGCGTACGCCGCCGACCTGATCGCCTTCGCGTCGACCATCTACCAGGCCGAGGCCGATACCGCGCTGGGCCTGGTGTCGCTGTCGCTTTGGACGAGCAGCAACGACCCCTGGGTGCAGTCCGGCTCGAGCTGCCGGCTGAGCGAGTTCGGCGCGTACTGGAACGAGAACAACGGCGGCGTCGACCGTACGCTCGCCCATTTCCTGAGCGGCGCAAGCCTCGGCGGCGGCATCGCCTGGGTCGGCGTGCTCTGCCAGGGCGCGTTCAACACCGGCGCCAGCTGTCCCGGCATGGCCGCCAGCGGCCTGTACGGCGGCGACTACGGCGTGACGGGAAACCTGTCGGGCGCATTCGACATGGCCAACCCGCAGTCCGTATGGGACATCGTGGCCACCGCGCACGAGATCGGTCACAACTTCAGCTCGCCCCACACCCATTGCTACGCCGGAATCGACGGCAACCCGGACGACATCGACCAATGCTACGGCTCGCAGGCCGGTTGCTACGCCGGCCCGGCGTCGTTGCCCGGCCCGGCGGGCCAGGGCAGTGGCACGCTGATGAGCTATTGCCATCTGCAGGGCGGCGGCATGTCGAACATCTCGCTGACCCTCGGCCTCGACCACGGCTACGGCAACGCGCCGCAGCGCGTCCCCGACCGCATGCTGGGCCACGTGATCCAGCGCGAATCGAGCTTCCCGGGCTGCCTGACGACACCCTTGACGGTCGAAGGACCGGTGTTCGACGACGGCTTCGAGTCGGCGCCGACCGACTAGCGGGCTGACGCCTCGCGACCCGCCGGCTCCGGTCGTCCGGAGCGCGTGCGCCGTCGGACAAGGCGGAGGATGCTGACCAGCAGTGCCGGCAGGAAGGTCAGCGTCACCAGGGTGGCGAACAGCAGCCCCGACAGCACCACCACGCCGACCCCGCGGTAGAGCTCGGTGCCCTCGCCCGGGATGAACACCAGCGGCGCCAGGCCAAACAGCGTGGTGATCATCGACATCAGGATCGGCCGGATCCGCGACTCGACCGCCTCGCGCACGGCCTCGACCACGTCGTCCATGCCGTCGCGGAGGTTGTTCAAGGTCCGGTCGACGATCAGGATCGGGTTGTTGACCACAACGCCGAGCAGGATCAGGAAACCCAGCATCGTGATCATGTCGAAGGGCTGGCGCACGCCGACCGCGTTCAGTGCGGCCAGCCCGGCGATCCCGCCAGCGATGCCGAGCGGCACGGCGGTAAGGATGACCAGCGGCCAGCCCCAATGGTTGAAGATCGCGACCATGACCAGGAAGCTGAGTACGACGGCCACGATGTAGTTGTCGGCCAGCGCCGCGCGAGTCTGGGTCAGTTCGTCCGACGCGCCGGAAATGTCGACCGAAACGCCCTGCGGCAGGACACCGTCGACGCGCATCCGGTCGATGACCTCGGCGCGCACGGTTGCGACCGCGGTTTCCAGCGCGACCAAGCGCGGCGGGATGACGTTCAGCGTGACGGTCCGCCGGCCGTTGAGGCGCCGAACCGATTCGAAGTCCACGGTCTCGACCAGGTTCGCGATGGCCGACAACGGCACCACCGCACCCGACGGCGCGAACACCGGAAGATCGTCGATATCCGCCAGCGCCTTGTCGCTGCCGGCCGAGGAAAACAGGAACACGTCGATCTTGTCGTCGCCGCGGAAGTACTCGTCGACGAACGCGCCATCGGTCAGCGCGGCGACCGCGAACCCGAGCTCGCTGGCCGTGAAACCGAGCTCGGCCGCGCGGTCCCAGTCGGGCCGGATCTCGATCAGCGGCTGGTCGAGCGAGAGCGAACCGGGCGAGGAGTTGATCTGCGGGTTCGCGAAGGCCTGCTCGGCATAGCGGAACGCGGTCTCGGCCACCCGGTACAGCTCGGCCAGGTCCTGGCCCGTGATGTCGAGATTGACGCTGCGCGTGCCGCCGTCGTTGCCGGAGATGATCGAGCCTCGACTGACGAAGGCGCGCATCCCCGGATAGGTCTCGTAGTGCGCCGTCATGATCTCCATCAGGTCGCCGACATGACGTGCGTCGATCGGTTCGGCGATCACCCGGAGCCCGCCGGGATCGACGGACAGATTGAAATAGGCGAGCGCCGGCACGTCGGTATCGCCGGCGGCATAGCGCGCCGGGTCGTCGCCCACGTAGGGCAGGAACTTCTCGTCCAATGCATCGCCGATCCGCGACATCTCGGACAGGTTGTAGCCCGGCGGCGCGATCATCCGGGCAAACAGCTTGGGCTCTTCGCCCTCGGGCAGATACTCGGCCGGCGGCGTGAGGGTCCACAGGATGCCGATCACCGCGACCAGCGTGATCGCGATCGTCGCCGCGCGGCGCGCCGACGAAGCCACCAGCCAGGTCACGACGCCGACGATGCGCTCGCGCAGCGCCGCGCCGGTTTCCGCGTGCTGCTGCAGCCCGAAGCTGAGGCGCGCGGACAGGGACGGCACTACGGTAATGGCGACCAGCATGCTGGCGAGGATCGAGGCCGAGATCGCCACCGCGATGTCGGAGTACAGCTGACCGGCCTCCTGCTGGATGAAGAAGATCGGCGCGAACACCAGCACCGTGGTCATGGTCGAGGCCAGCACCGCCGGCCACACCTGGCGGACGCCGGCCAGCGCCGCCGCCATCCGCTCCATCCCCTGCCGACGCTTGCGCTCGATCGCCTCGAGCACCACGATGCTGTTGTCCAGCGTCATGCCGATCGCGAACGCAACGCCGGCCAGGGAAATGACGTTGATGGTCCGCCCCGCCGCGACCAGGCCGAGAAACGCCGCGACCGTGCAGATCGGCACGCCGATGACCCCGACCAGGGTGGCCCGGCCAGAGCGCAGGAACAGGAACATCACGCCGGTGGCGAGCAAGGCGCCGAGTCCGAGGTTCTTCCAGACGTTGGCCACCGAGGACTGCACGTAGACCACGTCGTCGGCGAACAGCGTGATCTCCATGCCGGCCGGGCGAACCAGGTCGGCGTTGATCTGTTCGACCGCCGGCAGCATCGCGCGCTTGATGTCGATGACGTTCGACCCGGGCTCCCGATCGACCGCCAGCGTGATGCTCCGCAGCCCGTTGACCGACGACCGATTGCGAAGCTCGTAGTGCGACAGTTCGATCCGGGCGATGTCGCCGAGCCGGACGATGGCCTCACCGCGAACGTCGATGATCGTTTCGGCCATCTGCTCGACCGACGCGTAGCGGCCGACCGTGCGCAGAAGGTACCTGCGCTTTCCGGCCTCC
Source organism: Wenzhouxiangellaceae bacterium (assembly GCA_965227925.1). Taxonomy (GTDB): domain Bacteria; phylum Pseudomonadota; class Gammaproteobacteria; order Xanthomonadales; family Wenzhouxiangellaceae. The sequence continues at coordinate 1,020,554 of CBDDGP010000004.1, read as the reverse complement.
AGGTCGCCTCCCGATACGTCCCGATTGCGGCCTCGAATCGCATTGCGCACCTGCTCCAGGGTCACGCCGAGCTCGGCGGCCGCGGCCGGATCGACCTGCACCCGAACCTGGCGCTCGGCGCCGCCCCAGACGTTGACGCGCGACACCCCCGGCACCCGTTCCATGCGGGTCCGGACATTGTCGTCGATGAAATCCCGCATCAGCGCCATGTCCAGGTCGAAGGGGTTGCCCTCCAGCGGCCGGATCGAGAAGAACATGAAGGAATTCTGCGAGAAGGAGCTGGCCTCGAGGCTGGGCTCGTCGACGTTCTCCGGATAGCCAGGCACCTGCGACAGCGCGTTGTTGACGCGGATCAGCGCTTCGTTGATGTCGACGCCGAAGGGGAATTCCAGCTCGATCTGCGCACGGCCGTAGGACGCCGAGGAAATCATCCGCTCGAGGTTCGGCAACGAGCGCAGATACTCCTCCTGCTCGATCAGGATCTCCTTCTCCACGTCCTGTGGGGTCGCTCCCGGCCAGCGGGTCTCGACGCTGACCACCCGGACGTCGAGGTCCGGAATCATCTGGACGGGGATGCGCAGGGCGGCCAGCACGCCGAGGACGCAGATCACCAGCACGACCACCGCGAGAATCGTGCCGTGCCGGATCACGCCGGCAAACATCGGCTCAGCCTCCCCCGCCGACGATGCGCACCGGCTGACCGTCGACCAGCGTCTCGTTGCCGCGGATCACCACGGGCCGGCCCGGCTCGAGTCCGGACGCGATTACGGCGCGATCGCCGTCGACCCGGCCCAGCGTCACTTCACGCTGGCGCGCGACCGGCGGAGACTGCGAGCGATCGACCACGAACAGCGTGATCGTTCCGTCCGGATAGCGGATCAGCGCATCGCGCGGCACGAGCAGTGCATCGGCCGCCGAGCGCAGGCGGATCGTCGCGCCGGCGGTCATGCCGGACGTGATGTCCGGCGCCGGATCGGTCAGGGCCAGCCGAACCAGGAAGGTGCGTGCACCCGGATCGGTGACCGGAACGCGCGAGACGATGTCGGCGTCGAAGCGCTGGCGAGGGAAGGCATCGACCCGAACGGACACGTCGTCGACGCGCGCCAGCTGTGGCCACAGGCGCTGGGGCGCCTGCAGATCCAGCCACAGCGCCTCGGTGTCGACCAGTTCCGCCACCGCCGTGCCGTTCTGCACCCACTCACCGGGGTCGACCAGGCGGCGGGCGATCACGCCGTCGAACGGCGCGGCGACGCGATGGAAGGCGACGCGCTCGGCCGCCGTATCGCGCGCCGCCTCGGCGACCGCGAGTTCGGCCGCGGCAACGTCCGCGCCGGACACCCGCGCCCGGATTTCCGTATCCGGAAGAAAGCGGTCCTCGGCCAGGCGCTGGCCTTCGTCGCGGAGCCGGACGGCCTCCTGGTAGCTGGCCCGCGCCCGGGACACGTCGGCGCCGGCCTGGGCCAGTTCGAGCTCGGCCAGCCGGTCGTCCAGCTGGACCAGGCGCTGCCCCGCAGCGACCGCATCGCCGGCCTCGAAATGGACCGACTCGACCAGGCCACCCAGGCGCGGCGAAAGCGACGCGGCCCGGCGCGCGATGAACGACCCGGTCAGCTCGACCGCCTCGACCGCCGGTTCGAGCGTCGGCTCGACCACCGACACGGGCGCGACCGTCTGCGAGTGCACCGCACTCGCAGCCAGTAGGAGCAAGCTCAACAGCACTGGAATACGTGATCCGATCATGGCTCGAAGGATAGCTGCAATCTGTCGACGACCGGAGTGATTGAAACACCCCCCGATTCAACGGACCTCGACGGCGCAGTAGACTGGCATGCGAACTCAACGAGGAATCGGCCATGGCATCGATCCACCGACGCGTTGCGCAGGCGGCAGAGGTCGGCGCTTTGGTGGGCGCTTGGACCGTCGCGTCGGGCGTCGCATTGTTCGTCGCATCGATCGCCTCGGCAACGGCCGCGACGACGCTCGCCGCTGCGGCGACCGACGACGCCCCGCTGCACTACAGCGGAACCGTCACGTTCCAGCCCGGGGAGGGTCGAGTCTCTGCCGATCTCGATCTTCGGCTCCCGCTCGACGATGACTCCGGCGAGATCGAATTCTTCTTCAACATCGGCTATGCGATCGAGCACCTGGCCGGGCCGGCGATCGAATCGCACGCGCTTCGACCGATGCCCGGCAACGACGCATGGACGATGCTGGTCGTCGGCTACGATCCGCAAACGGCCGGTGATACGCTGGACATGGAAATCCGCTACGCAGGCACACCGCAGATGCCCGACAACGGCATCAACCAGGTCAGCGGGGACTGGATCGAGCTGACCGTGGATAGCGCCTGGCACCCGGTCGTGGCCACGCTGCTGCGGCCGATCGATGCCCGGATCGATCTCCGGCTTCCGGAGGACTGGACCGTCGTTTCTTCAGGCACTCTCACGCCGATCGAGAACGGGGTCCGACTGACGACCCGGTTTCCCCAGCCCGACATCGCGTTCACCGCCGGCCCAGGGCTGGAGTCCGCCGGCACCGACGCCATGCGCATCGTCCATCGCGGAGCCGACCCGGCCACGCTCGCCGCGATCCTGGATCGTGGAGCGGCCTGCCGCGACTGGCTGATCCGACGCTTCGGCCCGGACAGCCGGCTACCGCCGACCCGCTTCACGATCGCTTCGCGCGACGAAGGTGGATACTCGCGGATCAATTACATCGCCCTGACCGATGTATCGGAGACTTCACCGGAGCGCCTGACCGCGTTCCTGTGCCACGAACTCGGACACTACTGGAGCCGTGGAGCGCCTCCCATGTCGGTCGAAAACTGGCTCAACGAAGCCTTCGCCGAGTTTCTGGGCGCGTTAGCCGTTCGCGAGATGTACGGCGAGGATGCCTACGCGGCACAGCTCGACGACTGGATCGACCGCTCCCGTGAAGCCGGCACCATCTGGACGCCGGACGACCCGGCGCGGCGCTCCTACGTGATCAACTACAAGAAAGGTCCATGGTTCCTCCATCGGCTGCGCGAGCGCATCGGCGAGCCGACCTTCGATCGGCTGCTGCGTCGCTATGCGCTGGGCCCGATCGGCACGACGCCCGCCTTTCTCGACGTCCTGGCGGAACTGACGGACCGCGATACGCGCGAGTGGGCCATCGAGCAGCTCGCGGTCGAGGGCGCCTTCGAGCGGGCCGAGTGATGCCTACGACGGCGCGAGACTCCAGGGCGATGCATCTCGCGGCGGACGGAGGCCGTCGCGCACGTCGCCGACGACGAATCTGCGGTCTCTCGAGTTCGTTCGCCGCAATGCTCGCCGCGTTGCTGGTCGCCTGCACCGGCGACATCGAGCTGCCGGACTTCGAACACGCCCGGCTCCTCGATCCTGCACGGAGCCTGCCCGAGTTCACGCTCACCGACCAGTTCGGCCGGCCGTTCACCCGCGTCGATCTGGAGGATCGATGGACTGTGCTGTTCTCGGGCTTCACCCACTGCCCCGATGTCTGCCCGGCAACGCTTTCCGTCCTTCAGGCGGCGCAGCGCGAGCGGGCGTCCGAGGGGGCCATCCGGACGGTCTTCGTCACGGTCGACCCGGATCGCGACACGCCGGAACGCCTGCAGGACTATCTGCGATGGTTCGAAGACGACTGGATCGGACTGAGCGGACCGAAATCTTCGCTGGACACGCTGCTCGACGCGATGCAGATGGCGTCCGTGCGCGTCCCGCTCGGCGACGGGCAGTACACGATGGACCACGCCACGGCCATCGTGCTGATCGATCCATCGGCACGCGCCGTGGCCTACTGGCCGGCGCCACAGGACGCCGACCGGCTGGCCGAGGACCTGCGTCGGCTGCCGACACCCTGAGGGGCCGCCGAGGAATCCGCCCGATTCAGTAGCGCGAGTCTTCCAGGGCGAAGTCGGCGTGCGCCCAGGCCCGTTCGAATCGGCCCGCGACCGTGTCCGCTTCGGCGTCGCGCTGCTGCGCGCGCAGGGCCAGCTCCAGGCCCTTCAGCGACCAGCCGTTTTCGGGATTGCGACGCAGCTCGGCCCGATAGGCCCGCTCCGCATCCTCGGGACGACCGGCTTCGAGCAGGATGTCGCCCAGCACCATACGGCCCGGATAGTGCCAGGCCGGAGGCTCGTCGTAGGGCAGTTCATCCTCGATCGCGATCGCCGCGTCGAGCGCCGAGAGCGCGCCGTCCAGATCGGCGTCCTGCCAGGCCAATTCGGCTGCCAGCGTTCGCTCGGCAACGCGCACGCCGTGAACCAGCGAGTAGCGATCCCAGACGGTCATCGTTTCCAGCACCGGGCTCTGCGCGAACTCCGCCAGGCGTTGGTGATGCGTCCGCGCCGCGTCGACATCGCCGCTGCGCAAGCGGGCCACGCCCTGCCCGTAGTGCCACATCGAAACCATGTACGGCAGGTCCTCGTCGGGCATCGGGGTCGCAAGCACCTCGTCGAACCGCCCGAACCGGACCTGGGCGAACAGCGGCGTCAGGGCGAAGACCTGCATCGCCTCGAAACCCGGCATGCGCATCAATCCGGGGTCGCTGGTGCGCTCCCGTGTCGACTCGGCCGCCGCCATGGCCACCTCCCGCTCGCCGGCCATCGTGGCCGCGAACCAGAGGAAATGGTGATTGTGCGGTACGTAGCCGAGCGGATAGATGCCAGGCCCCGGCCGGCACGCCGCCAGGTAGTCGTTGTCGGCCTCGATCGCCCGTCGGTTGGCGATCACCGAGTCGTGCCAGCGGCCGACGCGCGAGTAGATGTGCGCCGGCATGTGGACCAGGTGACCGGATCCCGGAATCAGCGTCCGCAGCCGGTCGGCTGCGGCGACGCCGCGCTCCGGCTCGTTCGATGCCTCCACCGCATGGATGTAGAGATGGAGCGCGCCGGCGTGGTCGGGATTGCGTTCCATCACGCCTTCCAGCACCTCGACGATCTCCGCCGTTCGGCCGATCGGTTCTCCGTCCCCGGTCCAGTAGTTCCAGGGCTGCAGGTTCATCATTGCCTCGGCATGCAGGACCGCCGCGTCGACGTCGTCGGGATACGCCGCAACGACCTCGCTCATTGCCGCGGCATAGGCCTCGTCGAGCGCCGTTCGATCGTCACCGGACGGTTCGACGTAGCGAGCGGCGAGGGCCTCGATCCAGGCCTGCTCCCAGGGCTGTGCCGAGTCCGCCAGTCGCTGCGCGACCTGCAGTCGCTCCCACGCCGCCGCGTTGTTGGCCGGGTCCATGCCGGCATTGACGTGCGGCCCGAGCACCAGCGACGCGCCCCACCAGCACATCGCACAGTCCGGATCAAGCTCGGCCGCTTTCAGGAACGAGCGTTCCGCGGCCTGGTGGTTGAAGCCCCAGGTCAGCATCAGCGCCTGGTCGAACCATTGCTGGACCTCCGCATGGTCGGTGGTGATCGGCCGGCTGTAATCCCCCAGCCCGTCGAGCAGGGTGGCGCCGACCGGGGCGATCTCGGGCAGGTAGCTGGCGGCCGCTTCCTCGCCCGCCGCTGCCCCGTCGAGCGACGGCTCGGATGCAGACCGCGAAACCAGCAACAGGAATGCACCCAGCACGAACAGACCGAGCGCGAAGAGAACGGCGGGGATCTTGCGATTCATGGCTCCCTCCATCGATGCGCGCAGCGCACGGCCGGAGCGCACCGGGTTGTCTGAGGTCTATTGGTATACGCCTGCCGCGCGCAAGCGTCAAATCAAGGCGTGTTCAAGAAGAGAGGCTGGCTCGTATTCGAGGCATCGTCACGCTCGACTAGAGGATGGACGCAAAGGCGCGAAGAGGCGAAGGGCGCAAAAGAGACTGCTGATCAAAAAATCCGGTCCAGTGACTTCCGCTTCCGATCGGCCAAATCGTCCACCAATGCGTCGGGCCGATTTCGTTTCACGCTCGTTTCTTTGCGCCCTTCGCCTCTTCGCGCCTTCGCGTCAATCCTCTAGAAGTACAAGTCACAAACCCCCAATCGGGCCAACCCTAGCGCCGCGCCTGCACCGCATTGAGGCCCTCGGCGAGCTTGGTGAGCAGTTCGTCGATGCCGGCTTCGTCGATGACCAGCGGCGGGCAGATGGCGCAGGTGTCGCCGGGCAGCGCACGGATCACCAGTCCGGCCTCGAGGCAGGCGTTCTGGACCTGGAAGGCCATCTTCTCGGAGGCCTCGAAGCGCCGGCCCGACTCCTTGTCAGCGACGAATTCCAGGCCGGCGATCAGGCCGACGCCGCGCACGTTGCCGACCAGCGGGTGGTCGGCCAAGGGGGCCAGCTTCTCCTGCATGACCTCGCCCATCTTCGCCGCGCGGTCCATCAGGCCCCGTTCTTCGTAGAGCTCCAGCGTGCGCAGCGCCACGGCCGCGGCCACCGGGTGGCCGGAGTAGGTCAGGCCGTGGCCGAACATGCCCACCTCGCCGGCGGCCGCCTCGATCGCCTCGTACATGAACGGCGGAATGGCCACCGCCGAGATCGGCTGGTAAGCCGAGGACAGCGCCTTGGCCAGGGTCATCGTCGCCGGCTGCATGCCGAAGGTCTGGCAGCCGAAGGGGTTGCCCGTACGACCGAAAGCGCAGACCACCTCGTCGTCGATCAGCAGGATCCCGTGCTCGCACAGGATCGGCTGGATCTTCTCAAAATAGGTCTTGGGCGGAAGGATCAGGCCGCCGGCGCCCATCAGCGGCTCGGCGATCATCGCCGCGATCGTGTCCCCGCCCTCGCGCTCGATGACCGCTTCCAGTTCCTCGGCGAGCCTCGTTGCGAACGCCTCTTCGCTCTCGCCGTCATGCGCCTGGCGGAAGTGATGGGGCTCGGTCAGGTGGATCACGTCGCTGCCGGGCACGTCGAAGTGGGCGTGGAACGGCCCCAGCCCGGTCAGCGCGGCGGTCGCCAGCGTGGTGCCGTGGTAGCCGCTGGTGCGGGTCAGGATCTTCTTCTTGTCCGGCTTGCCGATCGCGTTGAAGTAGTAGCGCGCCAGCTTGATCTGGGTGTCGTTGGCGTCCGAGCCGGAGCAGCCGAACAGGAAGCGCGCGCCGTCGATCGGCACCCACTCGGCCAGCTTCGCGGCCAGGCGGATCGACGGCTCGTTGGCCCGGGCAGCGAACAACGGGCCGTAGCAGAAGGTCTCCATCTGCTCGGCCGCAGCCTTCGCGAGTTCTTTTTCGCCGTAGCCCAGCGCCGTGCACCACAGCCCCGCCATGCCCTCGAGATAGCGCTTGCCGTGCTGGTCCTCGACGTGGATGCCCTGCCCCTTCGTCCAGATCAGCGGCTCGCCGTCGCGCACCATGCGCAGATCACTGGACGGGTGGAACAGGTGCTTGCGGTCGAGCGCTTCGAGCGAATCGGCCATCTTCGAATCCGGGGGCAGGAACCAGCGCTCGATGATACCGGGCCGAAGCCCGGCGGCGGGTCAGGCGTCGTCGTCCTCGCCGGCAACTTCGTCCAGGAACTCGGTCGCGCGCCGCAGGTGCGGGATGACGATGGTGCCGCCGACCACCAGGCCGATGCTCATGGTCTCCATGATCTCCTCCTTGCTGGCGCCGGCCTCGACGCTGGAGGCGACGTGGTAGTTGACGCAGTCGTCGCAGCGCAGCACCAGGGACGCGATCAGCCCGAGCAGCTCCTTGGTCTTGCGGTCCAGCGTGCTGTCCTGGCTGAAGGTCAGCGAGTCGAGCGAGAACATCCGCTTGATCACCCGGTTGTCCTCGGACAGCAGGCGTTCGTTCATCTTCTTGCGGTATTCGGTGAATTGCTTGACGCGGTTGCTCATGGTAGGTCCTCCGGTGTTTTCGCCGCCGTGGCAAAGGCCGGGAAGAGTACATCAAAGATCCGGGCCACTGAATCGAAGTCGGTGTAGTGGTACGGTCGAGTAACGGTTGGCAGCCCGGCAGGTTTCAAGTCATGAAATCGACGACCTCGGTCGCGATCATCAACGTCGATACGGCAGCGTTCAGCGCACTTGCCGCGCTGAGCGCGCTGCGCCATGTGCCGTTTCCGCTACGGCTGATCGACTGCAGCCGGATGCCGCAGCAACGAGACGCCTGCAAGTCGTTCTGCGACGAACTCGGCATTCTTCGCGAGGAGTGGCCACTGCAGGTTCACGGCAGGACACTGGATCGGCTGTTTGCCGAGACAGAGTCGGACTGGCTGGTCCTGCTCGATTCCGACGCCGAAATCCTCGACCCGGCCTCGTTCCTGGACGCGCTGAAGCTTGGAATCGAACAGCGCAGCTACGGCGCGGGCTGGCTCCAGCCCACAGGCCGAGCCGCCGACGCAGGTTCACCGATCAACTTGTACATGGAGCGTCCCTGGGTACCGTTCTGCGCTTTCAGAGTCGACGCCGTAGGACGGCTGCTCAAGCAGGGCGCCTCGTTCGAAGCCCACCGAATCCACAACGACCTGTGCTGGCTGCCGGAATGGCTCAGGCGAGTGGTGGCCTACCGCCGCCATCTCCCGGGCTTGCGGCGGCTAGATCTTGCTCCTGTGCAGAGCCGACAGACCGAAATCGACGGCCACCGCGCTCCGTACATCGATTTCGACACCGCCGCCGCACTCCACCGAAAGGCGAGGTCCGCAGGCCTGGGCTTTTCAGCGGTACCGTGGGAGACATTCCGTGAATCGGTGTTCCATGTTCACGGCGGCACGCGCAAGCTTCTCAACTGGTTGATGCTTAATGCAGGATCGAGGAAAGAGAGCCTTGCCCGGGCAATCCGCCGCCTTCGTTCGGAGTACCGAGCCGAGCTCTCGCCCTCCTTGCTCCGCTCGATCGAGGCCGCCGAGACAACCCCCTGAGTTCCAGCCGCCCGGCGCCGGGCTTGCCGACGCGACTCAGGCCGCGTCGTCGCGCACCGAGTCGCGGACTTCCACAATCCAGTCGTCGACCACCCGTTCCAGGATCACCAGCGGCAGCGCGCCGTTGCCCAGCACCTGGTCGTGGAAGGCCTTGATGTCGAAGTCGTCGCCGAGTTCGCGACGGGCGCGCTCGCGCAGTTCGAGCATCTTCATCATGCCCACCTTGTAGGCCAGCGCCTGGCCGGGCATGACCAGGTAGCGCTCGATCTCGGCCTCGACCTCGGTCTCGCCCATGCCGGTGTGGGTCATCATGTAGTCGATCGCGCGCTCACGCGACCAGCGCTTGGCGTGCATGCCCGTGTCGACGACCAGGCGGACCGCCCGGAACATCTCGGCCTGCAGCCGGCCGAGGTTGTCCAGGGGATCGTCCTGGAAGCCGATCTCCCAGGCCAGTCGCTCCGTGTACAGGGCCCAGCCTTCGCCGTAGGCCGTGAACGGGAGCATGCGCCGGAACATCGGCAGGCCTTCGAGCTGCTGGGTAATCGCGTTCTGGAAATGATGCCCCGGCACGCCTTCGTGGTACGCCAGCGTGCGCATGCCGAACTTCGGAATCTCCGACACGTCGCGCAGGTTGGCGAAGAAGCGGCCCGGCCGGGAGCCGTCGAGCGACGGCGGCTGGTAGTAGGCGCCCGGCGCAGTCGCCTCGGAGAACTCGGGGACGCGAACGACTTCGACGCCGACCGAAGGCCGCAGGTTGAAGTAGTCGTCCATCGCGAGGTCGATCTCGTCGATGATGACCTGGTAGTCGGCGAGGATCCGCTCGCGGCCCTCGTCCGTGTCCGGGTACAACTGGTCGGGCCGATCGGCGATCTGCCGCACGCGCTCACCCACCGTCCCTTCGCTCAGGCCTTCGGCGCGCAGGATCGCGTCCATCTCCGCACCGATCCGCTCGACCTCGGCCAGGCCCATGGCGTGGATCTCGTCGGCGCTCATCCGGGTCGTGGTGTGCTGGACGATCGCGGCCCGGTAGAACGCATCGCCGTCGGGCAGGCGCCAGACGCCGTCGTTGCTGGTGGCCACGGCGCGCAGGTCGACCAGGAAGTCCTGCAGCTTGCGGTAGGTCGGATAGACCACCGTCTCGACCGCCTCGACCACTTCGCCTCTCAGCTCGGCGCGACGTTCGGCGGAGAGCTCGGATTCGTCGATCTCGGCCACCCGCTCGTCGAAGCTGACCGTCAACAGGTGCTCGCCCGGCGCCGGGGCGAGAAAGCCGTCGATCTGCTCGATGACCTTGTCGACCGCGAAGGCCGGCGGATGGATGCCGGCCTCGCGGCGCAGGCGTAGACCGGCCAGCACCTGATCGAACTTGGTGTCGAACTGGTTCAACCGCGCGATGTAGTGCTCGGCGCCGAGTTCATCGTCAATCACGTGCTGCTGGGCCATGAAGTTCGGCAGGCTGCTCTGGATGCCGAACATCTGGTTGACCGGGAAGTTGTGCAGGCGCCAGCGATCGGCCTCGGCCAGCGTGTTGGCCATGAAGAAGTCGAACACGTCGTAGGACAGCCTGTCCTGGCCTTCATAGTCCTCGCGGTCGTAGCGCAGGAAGACCTCGTACTCCTCGCGCCACCACGCCAGCTGCTCCTCCGAGGCCTCCGGCGACGCGTCGCTGAGCTCCGCGTTGTGGCCGCGGATGCCCATCGGTTCGAGCATCCGCATCGAGGTCAGCATCTCCGGCTGCTGGAGCGCGAACTTGACGAACACACGGGTGTAGAACCAGTCGATCGACAGCGGCTTGAAGAACCAGAAGTTGGCAAACAGCAGGCCGCCGACCAGCACCAGCGCGCCCAGCGCGAGGCCGGACCATTTCAGGAAGCGTTTCATCGCGGACGAACTCTCGGGGATGAGTGGACAGCCTTTCGAGACTACCGGCCGACATCGCGTGGGGCATGCGCCAGAGGTCATGCGACCGCCTGCTAGACTCCGGCAGGTCTGGAACGACCCCGGGAAGCCCGGGCGGGAAGCACGCGGAATGGACCTGATTTTCCTGGAACTGATCCTGGTCGTCGTCGTCGCGTTGGGCCTGGGCCTGTGGCAGCTCTGGGACATCAATCGCGAACTGAAGAAGGATCGCGAGAAGGCGCGCTCGGACCCGCACCGCGCGCCGCCATCACAGCCCACGCGTGCCGAGGCCGACGATCGTGCCGACCGAGGGGACTGACCCCATCGGCCCGGCAGTGCCGCGCCGGCGGGTCCTGGTCGCCGGCGCCAGCGGCTACATCGGCCGACACGTGGTCGCCGAGCTCGTCGCTCGCGGGCACCACGTGGTGGGGCTGCTGCGTTCGCCGATCGCAGCCGTTGGCCGGCCGACCGAGGTCCGCGCTGGGACACAGCCCGAGTACCGCCGCTGCACCCTGTCCGACCCCGGGTCGCTGTACCGCGACGGGTTCCGGGGCGAGACCTTCGATGCGGTGATCTCCTGCATCGCGTCGCGCACCGGCGCCCCTCGAGATGCGGAGGCGGTCGACCACCGCTGCAATTCCCATCTGCTCACCGCCGCCCGCAGGACCGGGACCGGCCACTTCGTCCTGCTCTCGGCGATCTGCGTCCAGAATCCGCAGCTGGCCTTCCAGCGCGCCAAGCTGGCGTTCGAGGCAGAGCTGCGCGGCTCCGATCTGGCGTGGTCGATCGTTCGCCCCACGGCGTTCTTCAAGTCGCTGGCCGGCCAGGTGCCGCGCATCACGGCCGGCAAGCCGTTCCTGATCTTCGGCCGCGGCGACGGCCCGCCCTGCAAGCCGATTGCCGAGGCGGACCTGGCCGGCTTCATCGCCGACCGGATCGAACAGGAAACGCCGACCAACGGGATCCTGCCGATCGGAGGACCGGGACCGGCGCTGACGCCCCGCCAGCGCGGTGAGCTGCTGTTCGAGCTCGCCGGCCGGCCGGCGAGGTTCCGCCACCTGCCGCTGGGCATCTTCGGCGCGGCCGAAGCGGTATTCGGCGCCGCCGCCCGGCTGGTGCCGCCGCTCGCCGACAAGGCCGAGCTCGCCCGCATCGGCCGCTACTACGCGACCGAGCCGATGCTCGTCCGCCATGCAGAGACCGGCGACTACGAAGACGCCTCGACGCCCGAATACGGTCACCGCACGCTGGCCGGCTTCTACCGCCGCGTGCTGGTCGATGGTCTGGAGGGTCAGGAGCTCGGCGAACAGGCCCTGTTCTGAGCCGAGCCGTGCAGCGGGTACGGCGTCTAGGGGCGCGGAGCCGAGCGGTACCGATGGACCAGATCGCCGACGTGCGCGGCCAGGGCGGCCGCCAGCCAGATTCCTGCCACCCGCCAGTCGGCCCCGGTCAGAACGGCGCGCAGCGCCAGGATCAGGCAGGCGCCGGCGGCGAGATTGAACAGCAGGCCGGCGACCGGCATGCGGCCGCGCGACCGGAACCGCCAGCCGAGGACGCAGACGACCGCCGCCTCGACGAGCAGCACCGCCAGGATCAGGTCCGCGACGCGCCCGGTCTCGAACAGCTCGCCCATCACCTATCCATCTTTATCAAGGCCGTCGAGGAAGTCGAAGATGGCCCCGGCCACCGCGTCGGCGTCTTCCTCGTGCGCCAGGTGGCCCAGGCCCGGCAGTCGCTCGATCGCCGCATCGGGCAGGCGGCGTCGGACCCGCTCGGCGTCCGAGGGGTCGACCGCCTCGTCGTCCTCGCCGACGATCATCAGCAGCGGTACGGCAAGCTTCGCCAGGTCCACGGTCAACCGGTGCAGGTTCCAGTTGGCCATCATGCCCAGCGTTGCGGCCACGTGCTCGGGGCTGCTGAACAAGCGCGCATAGAGATCGATGCCGGCGTCGTCGAGCACCGAGCCGGTGCCGCGGATCAGGCGGACGACCCGGGCCCGGTCGCGTGCGCTGCGGGCGAACACGCGGGGTGTGAGCGGATTCAGGAACAGCAGCTTGGCCAGCGGCGGGAACAGGTAGCCGGCCGCGCCGCGGAACGGCAACAGCGCCCCGTTGATGCCGACCGCCGCAGCGGGTTGGACGACGCCGTCGAGGCAGCAGCGCAGCAGGATCGCCGCGCCGGCGGAATGCCCGACGACCAGCTTCGGGTCCAGTGCCGCGGCGTCGACCAACTCGGCCAGCGCGGCGGCCATCGCCGGCAGCGACAGGCGCTCGCGACGCGCGCGTGAAGTGAAGCCGTGGCCCGGCAGGTCCGGGGCGACGACGGTGAAGCGATCCGCCAGGCGAGGCGCGAGCGTCCTGAACGAATGGGTCGACGCGCCGGTGCCGTGGACCAGCAGTGCGACCGGACCCCGGCCCATCCGCTGGACGTGCCAGCAACGATCGCCGACGTCGATGAACTCGCTGGTCTCCGCATGCGGCCACGACGCCTTCTCCCGAGCCCAGTTCAGCGACACGCTCACGCGGTTTCCGCCCGCACCGCGGCCGACAGGTGGGCCGCATCGGCGTGCGGCAGCGGGATGTAGCGCGCGCCCATCGCTTCGGCCAGTTCACGCGCCAGCGGCTGCGGGCGCGGCGAAGTATCGACGAGCAGGCTGACCAGCCGCGAGGCGCGCAGGCCGGCCGCAGTGCTCAACGCGTCCCTCCGGGCGGCTTCGCGGCCCGGCGAACCGTCGGCGGCGACGTTGGCGCGGCCGTCGGTCAGCATCACGACCACCGGCGTGGCGCCCCGCCGCAGGATTCCATAACAGAGCTCCAGCGCGCATTCGATGCCGGACGCGACGGGGGTTCCGCCACCGCCCGGCAGATCAGCCAATCGCCGCTTGGCCCGGACCAATGAGCGGGTCGGCGGCAGCAGCACTTCGGCGCCCGTGCCGCGGAACGTGACCAGCGCGACGCTGTCGCGGCGCACGTAGCAGTCGGCCAGCAGCAGCTCGATCGCACCCTTGGCTTCGGCCAGCCGGTGCAGCGCCGACGAGCCCGAGGCGTCGACGACGAACACGGTGGTCGTTTCCTTGCGCTGCTTGAAGCGATGGACGCGAAAGTCGTCCCGGTGCACGCGCACCCGCAGACCGCTGTGGTTCCCGCCGTCGTTCCCGCCGTCGTTCCAGCCGTCATTCGAACCGTCATCCGAACCGTCGTCCCCGCCATCGTCCGCACCGCCCTTCGATGCCCGGATCCGCTGCCAGGGCGCTGCGGCGCGCAGGGTCTCGACCAGGTTCAGGCGGGCGTTCGGTCCGGGCCGGCCGCGTCGAACGCCCGCCGGACGACCGCGGACCCCGGACGCCTGGCGCGCGCCCGAGGATCCGATGCTGCTGCGGCCCGAGCGGAGGCTCCGGGCCGCGAGGGACGCCTCGAGCATGCCGGGCGGGACGCGGGCCAACGCCGCCGCGAGGACGCGATCGGGCAGCGATTCGACCGGCCCGCCTTTCGCTTCGCGACTGTTGCCGTCCTCCAGACCGTCATTCGGGTCATCACGCGGGTCCTCACTGCCGGGCGGCCGCGAGGCGTCGCGTTCGTCTGGCGAATCGTCCGGCGAATCCTGCGACTCTTCCTGAAGTTCGTCCGGTGACTCGTCCTGCAGATCGTCATCGGAGGCACCGTCGGATTCGCTCGACGGCAGGGCCGTTGCCCGCGGCACCAGCACCAGCCGCACCGCTGCGGCCAGGTCCTCCTCGGACACCGTCGACCGCCCACCCAGCGCAGCCAGCGCGCGGGCCGCACGCACGGCCAGCAGGGGGGCGCGCAGGGACGCGATGCCGAGCGCCAGGGCCGCGGCACAGACCGTCTCGATGGTCGCATCCTCGGCGCGCACCTGCGGCAGCAGCGAGCGTGCGTCGTCGAGCGCTTCGGCGCCGAGCGCCGGCTCGGCCAGGTCGCGCACGGTCACGCCGGACAGATCGACGTGCAGCGCAAGCCGATCGATCAAGCCCATCGGTGCGGCCTCGTCGAGATCGACGCCCTCGTCGAGCGCGACCACGCCGAAGCGTGTCTCGCTCCACTCGTCGCCGCTTGCCTGGACGAGACCGTCGACGCCGCCCGTGTCCATCGCCAGGCCGATCGTGGCGGCCGGTCCGGGCTCGATCCGCTCGGCCATGGCGATCATCAGCAGACCGCCGTCGGCACGGTGGAGCAGCCCGTGCTCGGCGACGGGACGACCGGCGCGCAGCGTGGCGGCCAAGTCCAGACCGCCGACGAGCCGATCGGCGTCGGCGTGCAACGGCAGGCGGATCTGCGGCAGCGCGGGGGCCAGCGCGCGCAGCGCATCGATCCAGCGATCGCGGACCGGCCCGGCGCGCGATCGCAGGCGCACGCCGCCGAGTCCGATCGGGTCGATCACGAGCAGCTGAAGGGCGAGCAGCGCGTCGTCCCAGGCGTTGCCGGCAGCGCCCGGGCTCACGGTCATTGGCCGAAGTGTTCGCGCATCGCGCGCTCGACGCGAACCGTCGAACCGGCCTCGTCGAGCGGATCGCGGCGGAAGCGGTGCCGTAGCGCCAGCGGTGCGACGCGCTTGAGGTGGTCGTCGGAGACCGCGTCGTCGCCGTCGAACGCCGCCAGTGCGCGGGCCGCGCGAACCAGCGTCAGTTCGCCGCGCAGGCCGTCCGTGCCCAGGCGCATGCACAGGCCGGCGGCGGACTCGAGCACCGCGGCCGACACCTCGATCTCGTTCAGGCGCGCCCGCCCCTTGTTCAGTCGGGTCCGCAAGCGCCCGTCCTTGCGCTTATACCCGGCAACGAAGGCGGCCGGATCCCGCTCGTAGGCCATCCGTCGCTGGATGACCTCGACCCGGGTCGCGACGTCGCTCGGCGTGGTCACGTCCACCGCCAGGCCGAAGCGATCCAGCAGCTGCGGACGCAGCTCGCCCTCCTCCGGGTTGCCGGTGCCGATCAGCACGAAGCGGGCCGGATGGCGAACGCTCAGACCTTCGCGCTCGACCACGTTCTCGCCGCTGGCCGCCACGTCGAGCAGCAGGTCGACGAGGTGGTCCTCGAGCAGGTTGACCTCGTCGATGTACAGGTAGCCGCGGTGCGCCCGGGCCAGCAAGCCGGGCTCGAAGGCCTTCTCACCGCGGGTCAGGGCCAGCTCGAGGTCGAGCGCGCCGACCACCCGGTCCTCACTGGCGCCGAGCGGCAGGTCGACCACCGGCACAGGGACCCGGCGGGAGTCCCGATCCTCGTTCCCGGCCGCGTCGGGATCGGAGTTGTAGGGGCAGTCCTTGACCACCCGGATCTTCGGCAGCAGGTTGGCCAGCGCCCGCACCGCGGTCGACTTTCCCGTGCCGCGTTCGCCGAACACCAGAACGCCGCCGACGCCGGGATCGATCGACGTGATCATCAGGGCCAGCTTCATCTCGTCCTGGCCGACGATGGCATTGAACGGAAACGGCTCCGCTTGGCTCATTCAGACTTCTCCATCTCGAATCGGGCGCGAACGGACCGACGATGCGATCTCTGGTGCGATCCTCGTTGCGATTCCTGTTGCGATTTCAGTTGCGGTTGCTTCTGCGGTCGAGCCTGCCGGGACGCCCTCGCCAGCGCAGCGAGCGGCGCGGGCACCGACCGCGGTGTCGCCGAAGCGCGGATCATTTGGTCGGCGCGATGCCCAGCAGGTGGGCCATGTCCTTGAAGAAGATCCGCACGTGGGCCAGCGGGCGCGCCTTGACCAGGCGCTTGTGCATGTAGGCTTCCCAGGTCAGGTGCTGGACATCCGGGTCGTCGCAGATGCGCACGAATCGTTCGCGCCGCTTGTCGCTCGAGTACCAGAAGCGCTGCATGATGCCGAGGATCCAGAACACCCGGCCGTGCGCCTTGCGAAAGCGCCGGCGCGCGGCGCGCAGGGTCTTCGGATTGCCGCTGGAACAGAACGCCCCGGCCGCTTCGGCCGCCAGGCGGCCGCTGTACATCGCGTAGTAGATGCCTTCGCCGGACGACGGTGCGACCGCGCCGGCCGCATCCCCGATGACCAGCACGTTGCGACCGTTGTCCCAGCGCTTGAGCGTGCGCAGCGGAATCGGCGCGCCCTCGCGGCGGATCGTTTCCCGGTCACCCATGCCGGTGCGTTCGCGCAGGCGGGTGATCGCCGCGCGCATCGAGAAGCCCTTGTTGGCCGTGCCGACGCCGACGCTGGTGCAGTCGCCGTGCGGAAAGACCCAGGCGTAGAAGTCCGGCGAGAGCTCGCCCTGGTAGTAGACGTCGCAGCGGGCGCCGTCGAAATCCTGCTCGCCCTGCGGCGGCGAGCGGACGATCTCGTGGTAGGCAGCGACGAAGGGAATCGAGTGCGCCTCGGGAATCGATTGCCGGGCGACTTCCGAACGCGCACCGTCGGCCCCGATCACCAGCCGGGCCGTGACCTCGTGGGTCTGCCGGTCGGCGGCGTCCTCGCCCCGGGTGGTGTAGGTCACGGTCACGCATCCGTCGTCGCGGTCGGCCAGCGATACGAAGCGGCCGGTCCGACGCTCGGCGCCGGACTCGTCGGCGCGATGGCGCAGCCATTCGTCGAACACCTCGCGATCGACCATGCCGACGAAGCCGTTGATCGGCATGTCGACTTCGTTCGACGACGGCGAGATCATCCGCGCGCAGTGGGCGCGGGCGACCAGCAGCGACTCCGGGACGTCGAACTCCTCGAGCAGGCGCGGCGGCACCGCGCCGCCGCAGGGCTTGATCCGCCCGCCCCGGTCGAGCAGCAGCACCGATCGGCCGAGTCGAGCCAGTTCGTGCGCCGCGGTGGCCCCGGAGGGTCCGCCGCCAACCACGATGACATCGTACTGAGGGTCCTGCGGATTCGATTGCACGCTCTAGCGCTCCCTGGGATTGGCAAGATAGCCGTCGTTTCCGGCCGGCGCAAGTTGGCCCTCCGGGCCCGCGCCCTCCGCGTGCCGGTCGAACACCAGCAGCAGGCGGGCGGCGAATCCGAACAGCGCGGCCTGCAGCGCGAAGACCACGGCGTAGGCCGCGGTCGGCGAGCCGATCAGCACCCGGGTGACATCGACGCCGGCTGCGCCGAGGAATCCACCCAGCCCGAAGGCGAACGCCTGGGCTGCGCCCCAGAGGCCCATCCGGGTGCCTTCGCGACCGCCGCGGCCTTCGCCGGCCAGCGACATCATCATGCCGATCGCGGACACCGCGAAGGCGCCGTTGGCGGCGCCGAGCGCGAACACCGAAGCGTGCAGCGGCCAGGGCGGACCGGCCACGCCGGCGGCGGTAAGCACCAGCAGCGATACGGCCGACGCCGCGCAGCCGGCAATGGTCCAGCTGCGCAGCGACCCGAAGCGCGTCCGGCCGGTCCGCCCGCCGACCACGCCGACCAGGATCATGCCGAGCAGCACGCCCATGTACTGCACGCTGCCGAGCTGCGTCGACTCACCCGGCGTGAAGCCGAAAGCGATGCCCGCGAACGGCTCGAGGATCAGGTCCTGGGCGCTGTAGGCCAGCATCGAGACGAACACGAACACGGTGAAGCGGCGCGCGCGCGTCTCGGACCAGACCTCGCGCAGCACGGTCATGAACGGCGGCCTGGCGGGCGCCGTAGCCGATTCGGTCGCCCGGGCCGGCGTCGACGGCCGGTGCCGACCTTCGACGCCGAGCACGGCCACCAGCGCGAGCAGGAAGGCCGCGGCCGAGGTCACGCCGCAGACCACCACCAGCCGCTGGGGCGAGAACGGATCGAGGAACTGGCCGGCGACCCCGGCCGTGACCACGAAACCGATGATCATCATCAGCCAGACCAGGGTCGCTGCGCCCGCACGCCGGCCCGGGTCGACCCGTTTGGCCAGCAGCGCCAGCAGCGACGTGCCCGACGCACCGACGCCCAGCCCGATCAGCACGAACGCAGCAAACGCCAATGCAATGCCGGGACCGGGTCGGGTCGCCATCCACGCGGTCGCCAGCGCGGCCACGAAGCCACCCACGGCCAGGACGAACATGCCGCCGATGATCCACCGGGTGCGCCGGCCGGCCATGTCCGAGCCGTAGCCGAAGCGGGGGCGCAGGATCTGCACCGCGTAGTGCAGGCCGACCAGCAGGCCCGGCAGCACGGCCGGCAGCGCCCACTCGACGATCATCACGCGATTCAGGGTCGACGTGGTCAGCACCACCACGGCACCCAGCGCCGTCTGCACCAGGCCGAGCCGGAAGATGCCGAACCAGCTCAGGCCGCGCGCGCTCACCCGGCGACCTGCACTGCGTGGTGCTGCACGACGTCACGCACGGCGAAGGCGGCGACCAGCATGCCGAGCACGTACAGCGAGGTGCCGGTGGCGTTGTACCAGGGCGCGCGCTCGCGCGGCCGCTCCACGAGACCGACCATCAGCACCGCCTGCCAGGCCAGCAACAGCACGATCGCGGCCGCATGGTACGGGCGATCCCAGCCGAGCAGCAGGCCGATCACCACCAGCTGGGGCACGGCCATCACCGCGCAGGCCAGGCGCGCGGCGCGGTCGACGCCGAGCTGCACCGGCAGCGACGCGATGCCCATCCTGCGGTCGCCGTCGACCGCCTTGAAGTCGTTCAGCGTCATGATGCCGTGGGCGCCGAGGCTGTACAGCCCGGCCAGGGCCAGGATCGGCCAGCCCGGCAGCGCCGAGAGCATGGCCGCCGCGCCGGTGAACCAGGCGATGCCTTCGTAGCTGATGCCGACTGCGGCGTTGCCCCACCACCCGTTCTGCTTCAGCCGGACCGGCGGCATGCTGTAGAGCCAGGCCAGCAGCAGCGCAACCGCCGTCGCAGCCAGCACCCAGACCCCGAGCAGCAGCGCGACCAGCAGCGAGAGCGCGCTCCAGATCAGGCCGATGTACAGGCCCCATCGGCCCGGGATGCGGCCCGACGGGATCGGCCGGTCGGGTTCGTTGATCGCATCCACGTGCCGATCGAACCAGTCGTTGACCGCCTGGCTGGTGCCGCAGACCAGCGGCCCGGCCAGCAGCACGCCACCGACCACGAACAGGGCCCGATCCTGGACCGGAACGCCGGAGGAGACCACGCCGCAGGCAAACGCCCACATCGGCGCGAACCAGGTCACCGGCTTGAGCAGTTCGAGGGTGGAACGGGGCGACATCGCGACTGGCATCGGAGGAAACTAGCCTCGCCTTGGCACCGCGTCAACCGGCACGAGGCGACCGCCCTGCCGGGTCCGGTCATCCCGCGCCGACCCGCGAACCGTTGCGCTGAAAATTCCGGCGCGTGAAGGCCGTGTGAACAAGATTGACAGGGCCCCGTCCGGCGTTTAGGGTCGGTGGTGGGGAGACAATGCGATTCCACCGGCGCGTCGCCGTGTGAATCTAGCCGTTTCTTCCCGAGCGAGGGAGCTTGGCAAGACGCCGCACGATGCGAGAGGGCCGTCACGGCGATCCTCTCTACACACCGGAACAGCGCCGCCGACGGGACGCCTCTGTCTGGACCTACGTCCAGGGCGTGCTGGCACCGCTTCAATTCCTGGTCTTCCTGGTCAGCCTGGTTCTGGTGGCCCGGTTCCTGGCCACCGGAGCCGGCGAAACCGCGGCCACGGTCTCGATCGTGATCAAGACGCTGCTGCTCTACGCCATCATGATCACCGGGTCGATCTGGGAGCGCGAGGTCTTCGGACGCTACCTGTTCGCGCCCGTGTTCTTCTGGGAAGACGTGGTCAGCATGCTGGTGCTGGCGCTGCACACGGCGTACCTGGTCGCGCTGGTCAGCGGCGCACTCGGCGTCCAGGCACAGATGGTGCTGGCGCTGGTCGCCTACGCCAGCTACGTGATCAACGCTGCCCAGTTCCTGCTGAAGCTGCGCGCGGCCCGTCTCTCGTCGCCGCCGTCGCTGCCGCCGTCGGCCGAGTTCGATCCACGTGTAACGGGCTCCGGGGCCGCGACATGACCGAAAGCTCCGTCGCCACACCGCCTCCGACGATGTCGGGGTGCTCCACCGACGCCGTTCTTCGCGAGCGCGGCCAGCGCGAAGTCTTCTGCGGCCTGACCGGCATCGTCTGGCTGCACCGCAAGATGCAGGACGCGTTCTTTCTCGTGGTCGGCTCGCGCACCTGCGCGCACCTGATCCAATCGGCGGCCGGCGTGATGATCTTCGCCGAACCGCGCTTCGCCACGGCGATTCTCGAAGAACGCGATCTGGCCGGCATGGCCGACTGCAACGAAGAACTCGACCGGGTCGCCCACCAGGTGCTGGAGCGGCGACCGGACATCAAGACCCTGTTCCTGGTCGGCTCCTGCCCGTCGGAAGTCATCAAGCTCGACCTGGACAACGCCGCACAGCGGCTGTCGCGCAACTACGCCGGCCGGGTGCGGGTGCTCAACTATTCCGGCAGCGGCATCGAGACCACGTTCACCCAGGGCGAGGACAACTGCCTGATGTCGCTGGTGCCCGAACTGCCGCGGCACCCGGAGGGGCATCGCTCACTGCTGGTCGTCGGCACCCTGGCCGATGTGGTCGAGGACCAGTTCTCGCGGCTGTTCGACCAGCTCGGCATCGGACCGGTGGAGTTCCTGCCGCCGCGCCGGGCCAGCGAACTGCCGGGCGTCGGGCCCGGCACGCGGGTCCTGCCGGCCCAGCCGTTTCTGGGCGAGACCGTGCGCGCGCTGACCCAGCGCGGCGCGACGCTGCTCGAAGCACCCTACCCGTTCGGCATCGAAGGCACCTACGCCTGGCTGGCCGCGGCGGCGGACGCATGGTCCATCGACCGCGCACGGCTCGACGAGGTCACGGCGGCGGCGCGGTCCCGCGCCGAACGCGCGCTGGACCGCTACCGGGACCGACTGAGCGGCAAGCGGATCACCTTCCTGCCCGATTCCCAGCTCGAGATTCCGCTGGCGCGCTTCCTCAAGCAGGAGTGCGGCATGGAGCTGGTCGAGGTCGGCACACCGTTTCTCGATCGCCAGGTCCTGGCCGGGGAGCTCGAGCAGCTCGGCGACTCGGTGCGCATCTCCGAAGGCCAGCATGTCGACCGCCAGCTCGACCGGGTCCAGGCCGACCGGCCCGACCTCACGGTCTGCGGCCTCGGTCTGGCCAACCCGCTCGAGGCGATCGGCCTGCGCACGAAGTGGTCGATCGAACTGGTGTTCTCGCCGATCCACGGCTTCGATCAGGCCGGCGACCTCGCCGAGCTGTTCGCCCGCCCGCTCGACCGCGCCCAGCGCCTGGCGGTGTGACGTGCAGCTGACCCTCTGGACCTACGAAGGCCCCCCGCACGTCGGCGCCATGCGCGTGGCGACGTCGATGGACGGCCTGCACTACGTGCTGCACGCACCCCAGGGCGACACCTACGCCGACCTGCTGTTCACGATGATCGAGCGGCGCGACAAGCGTCCGCCGGTCACCTACACCACCTTCCAGGCGCGCGACCTGGGCGGCGATACCGCCGACCTGGTCCGGACCGCGGTGTTTGAAGCCTACGAGCGGTTCAAGCCGCGCGCGATGCTGGTCGGCGAATCCTGCACCGCCGAACTGATCCAGGACCAGCCCGGAACGATGGCCCAGGGCATGGGGCTGCCCGTGCCGGTCGTGCCGCTGGAGCTGCCCGCCTATTCGCGCAAGGAGAACTGGGGGGCGTCGGAGACCTTCTACCAGCTGGTTCGCGGCCTGCTCGCCGGCCAGGCCCCGGCGCCGGGCAGCGAGCGCCCGGCGCGCGACCCGGACCGGCCGCCGCGCGCCAACCTGCTCGGGCCGTCGGCGCTGGGCTTCCACTGCCGCGACGACATCATCGAGATCACCCGGCTGCTGGAGTCGGTCGGCGTCGAGGTCCTGGTCGTGGCCCCGGAAGGCGCCACGCCGGAAGACCTGCTGCGCATTCCCGAGGCCGACTTCAACATCTGCCTGTATCCGGAAGTCGCGCGCACGACCTGCAAGTGGCTGGAGCGCAGCTTCAAGCAGCCCTGGGTCGGCACGGTGCCGATCGGCGTCGGTGCGACCAACGATTTCCTCGACGAGGTCGGCGAACTGGCCGGCGTCGACGTCGCGCCGGCGAAGCACCGCGCGGCCTCGCGCCTGCCCTGGTACTCGCGCTCGGTCGATTCGACCTACTTCACCGGCAAGCGGGTATTCATCTTCGGCGACGCCACCCACGCGGTCGCCGCGGCGCGGATCTCGGCCGAGGAACTCGGCTTCGAGGTCGTCGGCCTGGGCACCTACAGCCGCGAACTGGCGCGCGAGGTGCGCGCTGCCGCGGAACGCTACGGCGTCGAGCCGCTGATCACCGACGACTACCTCGAGGTCGAACGCCACGTTGCCGCGCTCGAGCCCGAGCTGGTGCTCGGCAGCCAGATGGAACGCCACATCGCCAAACGTCTCGGGATCGGCTGCGCGGTGATCTCGGCACCGTTCCACGTCCAGGACTGTCCGGCCCGCTATTCGCCCCAGATGGGTTTCGAAGGCGCCAACGTGATCTTCGATTCGTGGATCCACCCGCTGACCATGGGCCTGGAGGAACACCTGCTCGGCATGTTCCGCGAGGATTTCGAATTCCACGACGATGCGCCGCCGTCGCACCTCGGCCATTCGCCCTCGGCCGAGGGCGACCGCAAGGCCGCTGCGGCGGCAAGCGCGAACGCCGGCCCCGACTGGGAACCCGATGCCGAAAAGGAACTGAAGAAGATTCCGTTCTTCGTGCGCGGCAAGGCGCGCAGGAACACCGAACGATTCGCGGCCGAAAGCGGCCTCGAACGGATCACTGTGGAGACGCTCTACGATGCCAAGGCCCACTTCGGCCGCTGACCCACCGGAGGTCCGGGTCACGATCGTGACGCTGGATCGCCACCTGAATGCTGCCGCGGATCGCGCCCGGCGGCAGTTGGCAGCGTCCGTGCCCGGGCTGTCCCTGAACCTGCACGCGGCCGCCGACTGGGATCACGACGCCGGTTCGCTGGAGGCCTGCAAGGCCGACATCGCGGAGTCGAACATCATCGTCGCCAGCATGCTGTTCATGGAACCGCACGTCGAGCCGATCCTGCCGGCGCTGGAGGCCCGACGCGACCACTGCGACGCCATGGTCGGCTGCATGTCGGCCGCCGAAGTGGTGCGTCTGACGCGTCTCGGCGGCTTCGACATGAGCGCCCCGCAGACCGGGCCGCTGGCCCTGCTCAAGCGCCTGCGAGGGCGCAGCAAGCCGGGCAGCGACGGCTCCCGGCCCGGCCAGAAGACCCAGGGCTCGAAGCAGATGGCCATGCTGCGGCGACTGCCGCGCATCCTGCGCTTCATTCCCGGAACGGCGCAGGACGTACGCGCCTATTTCCTCACCCTGCAGTACTGGCTCGGCAGCTCCGACGAGAACCTGGCGCGGATGGTCCAGTTCCTGGTCAACCGCTATGCCGACGGCGACCGCAGCGCGCTTCGCGGCGCGTTGAAGGCACCGCTGCCGAAGGAGTATCCCGACACCGGCCTGTACCACCCGAGCCTGCCCGACCGGATCGGCGAACGCCTCGACCACCTGCCGGTACCTGCCGAGGACGGCCGGGGAACGATCGGGCTGCTGGTGATGCGGTCCTACGTTCTGTCCGGCGACACCGAGCACTATGACGGCGTGATCCAGGCGTTCGAAGCGCTGGGCTATCGCGTGATCCCCGCCTTTGCCAGCGGGCTTGACGCGCGCGATGCGATCCGCGAGTACTTCCAGGACCGCGATGGGGCGCCGCGCATCGATGCGCTCGTTTCGCTGACCGGCTTCTCCCTGGTCGGCGGTCCGGCCTACAACGACTCGGACGCCGCCGGCAAGGTGTTGGCCGAACTCGACGTGCCCTACATCGCCGCCCAGGCGGTGGAGTTTCAGAGCCTGTCGCAGTGGGAATCCTCCGAGCGCGGCCTGATGCCGGTGGAATCGACCATGATGGTCTCGATTCCGGAGCTCGACGGGGCCACCGGAGCCACGGTGTTCGGCGGTCGCGCCGGGGCCGGCGAAGGCGAGCGGACCATGCGCCCGCACCCGGAGCGGATCGACACCCTGGCTCGTCGTGTCGACCGCTGGGTCCGCCTGCGGCGCACGCCGCGCAGCGAACGCCGGGTCGCGATCACCCTGTTCAACTTCCCGCCGAATGCAGGCAATATCGGCACCGCCGCGCACCTCAGCGTGTTCGAATCGCTGTACGAGGTGCTCGCCAGGATGGCGGCCGACGGCTACGACGTCGACCTGCCCGATTCGGTCGACGAGCTGCGCACGCGGATCCTCGACGGCAATCGGGCACGGTACGGCTCGGACGCCAACGTCCACGTTCGCATTCCGGCCGACGATCACGTCCAGCGCGAGCCCTATCTCGAGCAGATCGAGGCCCAGTGGGGTCCGGCGCCCGGCAAGCAGCAGGCCGACGGCGGCACCATCCACGTGCTCGGGGAGCGCTTCGGCAACGTGTTTGTCGGGGTCCAGCCGTCGTTCGGCTACGAAGGCGACCCGATGCGCCTGCTGTTCGAAGGCGGCTTCGCGCCGACCCATGCGTTCTCGGCCTACTACCGCTACCTGCGCGAGGACTTCGAGGCCGACGCGGTGCTGCACTTCGGCACCCACGGCGCGCTCGAGTTCATGCCCGGGAAACATGCCGGGATGAGCAGGGCCTGCTGGCCCGACCGGCTGATCGGCGACCTGCCGAACCTGTACCTGTACGCCGCCAACAATCCGTCCGAAGGCACGATCGCGAAGCGGCGGAGCGCCGCGACGCTGGTCAGCTACATGACGCCGCCGATGGCCGAGGCCGGGCTCTACCGCGGCCTGCTGGATCTGAAGGACTCGATCGACCGCCACCGGCGACTCGACCCCGCCGCCGACGGCGAGCGCGAACGGCTGGTCGAACTCATCCAGGCGCAGGCGGCCGAACTGGACCTGGCACCGGCCGAGCCGGCCTGGGACGCGGCCCGCGCGGAGACCGACGTGACGGCGCTGGCCGACCGGGTCCGCGAACTGGAAGAAACGCTGATCCCCGAGGGCCTCCATGTCGTTGGCCGACCGTCGTCGACCGACACCCGGCGCGACATGCTGCTGTCGATTGCCGAAGCGACGCTGGGCCACCGGCCGCCCGATCTGCTGGTCACGGGCCTGATGGACGGCCGGCCGGCCGAGGCCGCGCTTGCTTCGGCCGGCTTGGCCGACGACGCCGACCACCGGACCCTGTGCCAGCGCCTGCGCGACTTCGATCGGGTGCTGGCCGAGGACCACGAAATCCCGGCCCTGCTGAACGCGCTCGACGGCCGCTTCGTTCCGCCGGTCGCCGGGGGCGACCTGCTGCACAACCCCGACGTGCTGCCGACCGGCCGCAACCTGCACGGCTTCGACCCGTTCCGGCTGCCGAGCCAGTTCGCGGTCCGCGAAGGCGCGCGCCAGGCTGAACGCTTGCTCGAGCGCCACCGGGCCGACGGCGAACCGTTCCCGGATTCGATCGCGCTGGTGCTGTGGGGCACGGACAATCTCAAGAGCGAGGGCGGCCCGATCGCCCAGGCGCTGGCGCTGATGGGCGCCCGGCCGCGTTTCGACGGCTTCGGCCGCCTGGCCGGGGCCGAACTGATTCCACTGGAAGAGCTCGGCCGGCCGCGGGTCGACGTCGTGATGACGCTGTCGGGCATCTTCCGCGACCTGCTTCCGCTGCAGACCCGCTTGCTGGCCGACGCGGCCTGGCTCGCGGCCAGCGCCGACGAACCGTCGGGGAGCAACTTCCTGCGCCGCAATGCGCTGGCCTACCAGCAGAAGCACGGCTGCGACCTCGAAACCGCGTCGCTGCGCGTGTTCAGCAACAGCGACGGCACCTACGGCGCCAACGTCGACCACCTGCTCGACAACGGCCGATGGGCCGACGGCGACGAGCTGGCCGAGACCTATGCCAGCCGCAAGTGCTTCGCCTACGGCCGCGACGGTCAGCCGAAGAAGCAGCGGCAGCTGCTCGAGGATGTGCTGGCCGGGGTCAAGCTCAGCTACCAGAATCTGGACTCGGTCGAACTCGGCGTGACCACGATCAGCCAGTACTTCGACACGCTCGGCGGCATCAGCCGAGCGGTCAAGCGCGCCGGCGGCAACGACGTCCCGGTCTACATCAGCGATCAGACGCGGGGCGAAGGCAAGGTGCGCACGCTCGGCGAACAGGTCGCGCTGGAGACCCGCACCCGCCTGCTCAATCCCAAGTGGCACGAAGGGATGCTCGCGCACGGCTACGAAGGCGTGCGTCATCTCGAGGAGCACCTGACCAACACCATGGGCTGGTCGGCGACGACCGGCCAGGTCGATCCCTGGGTCTACCAGCGGATCACCGAGACCTTCGTGCTCGATGCGGACATGCGCAACCGCATCGCAACACTCAACCCGACCGCGTCGATCAAGCTGGCGAACCGCCTGATCGAGGCGCAGGAACGCAACTACTGGTCCCCCAGCGAAGAGATGCTCGATGCCCTTCGCGAGGCCGGGGCCGATCTCGAGGATCGGCTCGAAAACGTACACACCGAGGCTTATGCATGACTGAAACCACCTACATCCCGGTCGAGTCGATCGGCAGGAACGGACGGCCCGGCGACGGCGCCGGCAGCGTTCAGGTCCAGATGGATCCGGACCTGACCATCGACAGCGCCAAGGTCTTCGCCGTCTACGGCAAGGGCGGGATCGGCAAGAGCACGGTCTCGAGCAACCTGTCCGCGGCGTTCTCGAAGCTTGGCAAGCGCGTCCTCCAGATCGGCTGCGATCCGAAGCACGATTCGACCTTCACCCTGACCAAGACCCTGGTTCCGACCGTCATCGACGTGCTCGAATCGGTCGAGTTCCACAAGGAAGAGCTCGAGATGGAGGACTTCGTCTACGAGGGCTACAACGGGGTGATGTGCGTCGAGGCCGGCGGCCCGCCGGCCGGCACCGGCTGCGGCGGCTACGTCGTCGGCCAGACGGTCAAGCTGCTGAAGGAACACCACCTGCTCGAGGAGACCGACGTGGTGATCTTCGACGTGCTTGGCGACGTGGTCTGCGGAGGCTTCGCGACCCCGCTCCAGCATGCGGACCGCTGTCTGTGCGTGACCGCCAACGATTTCGATTCGATCTTCGCGATGAACCGGATCGTCGGTGCCATCCAGGCCAAGGCCAAGAACTACAAAGTCCGGATGGGCGGCGTGATCGCCAACCGCAGCGCCGCGACGGACCAGATCGACCTGTTCAACGGCCGGATCGGCATGAAGACCCTGGCCCACTTCCCGGACCTCGATATCGTCCGCCAGAGCCGGCTCAAGAAGTCCACGCTGTTCGAGATGGAGTCCAGCCCCGAGCTCGACGCCGTGCTCGAAGGCTACCTGAACATGGCCCAGGCCCTGTGGGACGGAGTCGACCCGCTCAGCGTCACGCCGATGAAGGACCGCGACATCTTCGACCTGCTCGGGTTCGACTGACGCCATGAGCACGACCTCGTACCAGGCCAAGCGCAGCCAGCTTCTGACCTACTTCGATCGCACCGCGGTCGAGGCGTGGAAGCGCCTGACCTCGGACGAGAAGGTCAGCGGCATCCGGGCCACGGTCCGGGCCGGTCGAGACGAGATGCGACGCACCTTGCTGGACTGGCTGCCCGAGGACCTTCGAGGTCGCCGGCTGCTGGACGCCGGCTGCGGCACCGGCGCGACCGCGGTCGAGCTGGCACGCCGGGGCGCCGATGTGGTCGCCGTGGACATCGCGCCGAAGCTCGTGGAGCTGGCGAGGGAGCGCGCGCCCGACGACCTGGACGGTGCGATCGACTTCCGCGTCGGCGACCTGCTCGACCCGGCGCTGGGCCGCTTCGATACGGTGGTCGCGATGGACTCATTGATCCACTACCGACCCGACGACTGCGTTCGCGTGCTGGGCGACCTCGGCCGACGCGTCGACGGATCGATCCTGTTCACCTTCGCGCCGCGCACGGTGCTGCTCAGCGTGATGCACGCCGCCGGCAAGCTGTTCCCGCGCGGCAATCGCTCGCCGATGATCGAGCCGGTGCGCCACCGTCGCCTGTGCGCGATGATCGAGAACAACGCCGGCCTGAACGACTGGACGATCGCCCGGACCCGCCGGGTCAACAGCGCGTTCTACATCTCCCAGGCCATGGAGCTGCGCCGATGAAACGCCGGTCCGGCAGCCTGGCCCAGGCCTGGACCCAGTTCGGGCCCGGCATGCTGCCGTTCGCCGATGCGGCGAGCGACGAGCTGCCCTTGGGCCGGCTGCTGCGGCTATCGCTGTTCCAGGTGTCGGTCGGCATGGCCGTCGTGCTGCTGACCGGAACGCTGAACCGGGTCATGATCGTCGAGCTCGGTGTGTCCGCGTGGCTGATCGCGGTAATGGTTTCCCTACCCCTGGTGTTCGCGCCGCTGCGCGCGCTGATCGGCTTCCGGTCCGACACCCATCGATCGGTGCTCGGCTGGCGCCGCGTCCCGTTCATCTGGTTCGGGACCCTGATGCAGTTCGGCGGGCTGGCGATCATGCCGTTCGCGCTGCTGGTGCTGTCCGGCGACGGTCACGGCCCGGCCTGGATCGGCGTCGCCGGCGCGGCGCTGGCCTTCCTGCTGACGGGCGCCGGAATGCACACCGCACAGACCGCCGGCCTGGCGCTGGCCGGCGACCTGGCGCCCGAGGCGTCACGCCCGCGGGTCATCGCCCTGCTGTACGTGATGCTGCTGCTGGGCATGGTCGGCAGTGCGGTGATCTTCGCGCTGACCCTGGCCGACTTCGGTCAGCTGCGCCTGATTCGGGTGATCCAGGGCGCTGCCCTGGCCACCATGATCCTGAACTGCGTGGCGCTGTGGAAGCAGGAAACCCGCAACCCGGCCCGGACGTCGAACGATCGGCCGCGGCCTGCGTTCTCGGACGCGTGGCGCACGCTGATGCGCCAGCGCGGGATGCACCGGTTCCTGGTGGCCGTTGGCCTGGGCAGCGCGGCGTTCAGCATGCAGGACATCCTGCTCGAACCCTACGGCGCGGAGGTACTCGGGCTGAGCGTAAGCCAGACCACGATCCTCACCGCCCTGCTGGCCGGTGGCGCGCTCGGCGCATTCGCCTGGGCCGCCCGCTCCCTGAGCCGGGGCGGCGATCCGCATCGTCTCGCCGCGGCCGGCCTGCTGGTCGGCATCGTCGCCTTCACCATCGTGCTGCTGGCCGGACCGACCGGTTCGGGACTGATGTTCCGCATCGGCACTACCCTGATCGGCTTCGGCGGCGGCCTGTTCGCGGTCAGCACCCTGACCGCGGCGATGGGCATGGCCGGCGACAGCGACCACGGACTGGTGCTCGGCGCCTGGGGCGCGGTGCAGGCCACCGCGATCGGCACCGGAATCGCCGTCGGCGGCGGCCTGCGGGACCTGGTCGACGGCCTGGCCGTGCAGGGTCATCTCGGGCCGGCGCTGTCCGGCCCGGCGGTCGGCTACGGATTTGTGTACCAGCTTGAGATCGTCATACTATTCATCACGCTGGCCATTGTCGGTCCACTGGCCGATCCCTGGCGGCGCGGCGCTTCGATCGCACTGCGCGACAAGGGATTCGGCCTGGACCAGATGCCGGGCTG
The DNA here is from genome assembly GCA_965227925.1 of Wenzhouxiangellaceae bacterium. Classification (GTDB taxonomy): domain Bacteria; phylum Pseudomonadota; class Gammaproteobacteria; order Xanthomonadales; family Wenzhouxiangellaceae. The sequence goes on along the minus strand of CBDDGP010000004.1, from coordinate 990,357 downwards.
ACCCGGCGAAATCGAGGGAGGACTCGTCATGTCCACAGGTGCTATTACCGGCTACATCGACGTCGCGCAGCTCGTGCTGTACGCATTCTGGATCTTCTTCGCGGGGCTGATCATCTACCTGCGTCGAGAGGACAAGCGCGAGGGCTATCCGCTCGAATCCGATCGCAGCGATCGCTCGAGTCGCGTCAAGGTCGTCGGCTTCCCCCGACCGCCCGAACCCAAGACCTTCCTCCTCCCGGGCGGCCAGGGCGTCAAGTACGCGCCGCACGCCGAGCCGACATCGGGTCCGATCCCGGGCACCCGCGCGACGGCGCCGTGGAACGGCTCACCGCTGGTCCCGACCGGCAATCCGATGCGCGACGGCGTCGGCCCGGCCAGCTACGCCAACCGCGACGATCTGCCGGACCTGACCATCGACGGAACTCCGAAGGTGGTGCCGATGCGCGTCGCCGAGAACTTCATCATCGAACCGGAAGATCCCGACCCTCGAGGGATGGCGGTGGTCGCCGCCGACGGCCGGACGGTCGGGACGGTCAAGGATCTCTGGGTCGACCGTGCCGAGCCCAGGATCCTGTTCTTCGAAGTGGCCCTGGCCGACGCGAGACCCGCCGATCCCGCAGCCGCGCCGATCAACAATCCGCTGCTGCCCTACGGCTTCGCCCGCGTGCGTTTCGGCGCCGGCCGGATCCTGGTCTCGTCGATCATGGCGGACCAGTTCGACGACGTTCCGCGCACGGCGAGCGGTGATCGGATCACCCGACTCGAGGAGGACCGCATCACGGCCTACTTCTCCAGCGGACATCTCTACGCCGAGCCCAAGCGGCAGGAGCCGCTCGTTTGAGCAACGCGCCCAACCAGCCGACCGGGCCCTCCACGGGCGAGATCCGGGTCAAGCCGATCAAGCCGCTTCCGGGTCCCCTGCCGGAGGGCGAGCGCGTCCTCTGGCAAGCGACGCCGGAGTGGAAGGCCTACAGCCGCCGGGTCTTCCAGGTCGGCAAGGTTGCGCTGTATTTCCTGGTGATCATCGCCTGGGTCGCGACCTCGGCCTACCTCGATACGGGTCGGGCGACCGCGGTCGCCCGGGCGCTGGTCTGGGCGGTGCCGCCGGCGCTCGGCGTGCTGGCCCTGCTGGCCGCGTTCGCGTGGCTCTACGCCCGGACCACGGTCTTCACGGTGACCGACAAGCGGGTGATCATCCAGTCGGGCCTGGCCTTGCCGAGCGCGGTCAACCTGCCCTTCGCCAACGTCGCGCGCGCCGACCTTGCCGCCTTCGGCGACGGCACCGGCGACATCGAACTGCCGATGAACGGTCCGCGCCTGCTCTACAGCATGGTCTGGCCTAACGTCCGCCTGCTTCGACTGAAGCGACCGGTCCCGGTGCTGCGCGCGCTCGAGAACCCGCGCCGGGCCGGCGAAATCCTCGGTCAGGCGCTGGCCGCACACCAGCAGAAGCACCGCGAGCCGGCCAGCGAGGCCGCCGCGGTCGAGCCGGACCTGCGCCGTACGGCGACGTCCTGAGGTTGCGATGAGCGATCACCTCCACGACGCTCCGCACGACCCGTCGCACGGGCACGGGATCGAGGTCCCGCGCCAGGCGCTGATCGCCGCCGGCCTTCTGATCGGTCTGACCATCGCCGCGGTCGCGGCGTTCCGCATCGCCGGCCTGGAGCCCAGCGCCCGGATCCCGGCCTCGGAGCCTCCGGTGCTGAGCCGCGAGTTGCGCTTCGCCGACGGGGACGATGGATCGGTCATCGTCTATGCCGCCGACGGAAGCGGCCAGGACCGGGTCATCCACGTGGTCCACTCCGGCGAGGGTGGGTTCATCCGCGGCATCCTGCGCAGTCTCGCCCGCGCCCGGACCGCGAGCGGCATCGGCCGCGAACACCCCTTCATCCTGCGCCAGCAGCCTTCCGGAACCCTGCTGCTCGAGGACCCGCAGACGCACCAACGGATCGATCTCCAGGCCTTCGGGCCGACCAATATCGAATCGTTCCGGGTGCTGCTGGTCGATCAGGAGACGCCGTCATGAGCGGCCTGTCTCCCGTATTCCGCCGTCGCTTCGACGATGTCCCGTGCACGGTGACCATCATCCACAGCAACGAGACCCTGGAGGCCCACGTCGAACTCGATGGCGTCGAGGTCAATGGCGGCGACCAGGTGCTGGTCCACGAACCGCCGACCGAAGTCGGCTTCGGTGAGCAGGTGCGCTGCCGGCGGACGGCCACGGTCATCCGCGGCGGCGTACTCGATCGGCTATGGGCGCGCTGGCGCGGGGCGCTGGAATTCAACGAACTCTACGAAGTGAGCTTTACGCCGAGGAGGCGACCATGAACACGTCCGCGATGGAGATGCGCAGCATCGATACCACGGAGCAGGCGCGCAAGGACACGCTGCTCAGCCCGCATTTCTACACCACCGACTTCAAGGCCATGGATCGACTCGACATCGAACCGGTGCGCCGCGAGTGGGACGCGTTGATCCAGGACCTTCGCGACGACCGCAACAAGGGCCACTTCAAGCGCCAGGGCAACTTCAAGGACGCGGCCGACCAGCTGCCGCCGGACCTGCGCGAGGAGTTCATCGACTTCCTCGTCAGCTCCGTCACCGCCGAGTTCTCCGGCTGCGTGCTGTATTCGGAGATCAAGAAGCGGATCAACAACCCGGATATCAAGGAACTGTTCACCCACATGGCCCGCGACGAAGCCCGCCATGCCGGCTTCATCAACGATTCGCTGAAGGATTTCGGCCTCGGCGTGGACCTCGGCTTCCTGACCAAGGCCAAGAAGTACACCTACTTCCGGCCCAAGTTCATCTTCTACGCCGTCTACCTGTCGGAAAAGATCGGCTATGCGCGCTACATCACGATCTTCCGCCAGCTCGAACGGCACCCCGAGCTGCGCTTCCATCCGATCTTCCAGTGGTTCGAGGCCTGGTGCAACGACGAATTCCGCCACGGCGAGGCGTTCGCCTTGCTGATGCGCGCCAACCCGAACCTGCTCAAGGGCCACAACAAGCTCTGGGTGCGCTTCTTCCTGCTGGCGGTCTACGCGACGATGTACGTGCGCGATCACAACCGGCCGCATTTCCATGCCGCCCTGAACGTGCATCCCGACGACTACGACATGGAGGTCTTCCGGATCACCAACGAGATCTCGAAGCAGGTGTTCCCGCTGCAGCTCGACATCGACCACCCGACGTTCAAGAAAGGCATGGACCGCCTGTGGCGGCTGTCCGTCCGCATCGACCAGGCGCGCCAGCGAGGCGGCGTGGTCGGACTCCTGCGCCGGGTCGGCCTGACCGCGGCGGCCGGGGCCACCCTGCTGCGCCTGTACACGCTGCCGGCCAAGCGCCATGAGCTGCCCGAGAGCGCTCGCATGGCGCCGGTCTGGTAATCGGACAGGCCCGGATCTTGGAGCTTGTTCTCGCCGCGGTCGCCTTTTCCACCTTCCTGTGGTGGTTCAGCACCGGCGTCATCTTCTACCTGAACTCCAGGTCGCCGCGGACCTTTGTCTGGAGCATGACCGGCGGCACGCTCGTGCTCGCAGGGGCGTTCTACGGGCTCTGGCGCAGCGCCAGCCAGGAAACGGTCGGCGCGGCCTTCACGGCCTTCTCCTGCGGCCTGCTGATCTGGGGCTGGCACACCATGAGCTACTACATGGGCGTGGTGACCGGTCCGCGGCGGGCGCGCTGCCCCGAGGGCTGCACCGGTGCCCGGCGGTTCATCCATGCGCTGGCCACCAGCCTTCATCACGAGCTCGCCATCGTCGCCACGGCGGCCCTGCTGGTCTACCTGACCTGGGACCAGCCCAACCGATTCGGCCTGTGGACGTTCCTGGCACTCTGGGCGATGCACGTCAGCGCCAAGCTCAACGTGTTCCTCGGCGTCCGGAACCTCAACGCGGACTTCATTCCCGAACGCCTGCAGTACCTGACCAGCTACTTCCGCGAACGACCGATGAACCTGCTGTTCCCGTTCTCGGTCACCGGCGGAACCATGCTGGCGGTGGTGCTCGCGCAGGCCGCCGGCGCGGCCGACGCCAGCGCCTTCGCCATTGCGGGCTTCACCCTGCTTGCCAGCCTGGTCGCGCTCGCCGTCGTCGAGCACTGGTTCATGGTGCTGCCGATCCCGGCCGACGCCCTCTGGCGCTGGAGCCTGAAGCGCGACAGCGCGGCACGCGACTCCGATGACCGTCCGCAGAAGGGCCCGGCGGCCGCAGCGAGAACGGATGCGGCAGCTCGCGAGAACGCATCGTCGAGCGAGGAGCGCGACGCCCTGCGGGCACCGGTCGGCTCGGCCAGTGCCTGAGCCCCGCAGCGCGGTTCGGCCGGTCCTGCACGCGGCGCCGACCGGCTCCGGTCGATGACCGCGCCGGAGAAGGACCTTCCGCTCGCGCTAGCCGGCGAGCGGCGCGAATTCGGCGATTCGTCCGCCGGACGCCTCAGCTACTACGTCGACGGCCCCTCGTCCCTCGATGGCACCCTGGACGGGCCGGACGGCTCAGCGCGACCGCTGCTCCTGATCCACTCGGTCAACGCCGCGGCGTCGGCGCACGAGGTCCGGCCGCTGTACGATGCGTTCCGTACCGATCGCCGAACCTATGCGGTCGATCTGCCCGGCTACGGCTTTTCCGAGCGCAGCGACCGGCCCTATCTACCTCGCCTGATGATCGATGCCATCCTGGCCGTGCTGGCCGAGATTCGCCGGGAGACCGGCGTGGCGTCGGTGGACGTTCTGGCCGCGTCCCTGTCGTCGGAGTTCATCGCCCGAGCCGCCCTGGAGGCACCGTCGACGATCCGCACCCTGGCGATGGTCAGCCCGACCGGGTTCTCGCGCAAGACGAAGACCTCGGGCTCCCCGGACGACCATCGAGGCGTTGCTGCGGTCCACCGGTTCCTGAGCCTGCCGCTGATCGGCCGGGGCCTGTACCGGGCACTGACCTCGAGCCCCAGCGTCCGTTTCTTCCTGCGCAAGACCTTCGGCCGGAAGGACATCGACGAAGAACTGTTCCGGATGTCGGTGCGGATGACGCGTCACCCCGGCGCACGCTACGCGCCGTTCCATTTTCTGTCGGGCTTCCTGTTCAGCGCGAACATCCCGGCCGTGTATGACGAGCTCGAGCAACCGGTCTGGTTGTCGCACGGTGTTCGCGGCGACTTCACCGATTTCTCCCGCGCAGCGAGGTACGAGGACCGGCCGAACTGGAGGATCACGGAGTACTCGACCGGCGCCCTGCCGTACTTCGAAGTCCCGGACAGATTCATTTCGGACTACAGGGCTTTCCTGAGCGAACGCGTCGGCGAAACGACCCGCAACGGGTAGGTGCAGCCTCCGGGATTGGAACCGGCCGGAATGCTCACCTGCGATGCTCAACTCCTGCGTGGGTCTCGGATACCTCTCGCGCAGAGCTTGGCCTCGGGTCGCCGGTCCGGCGTGGAACGGACGCAGGCGCCGTTTCGTCGCGTCAGGATTTCACGCCGCCCGGCAATGTGGTCGCGCCTGTGGACTGACGCCCACGGACGCTCACGATCGGACGTCCTTGGCTGCATCCGGATCGCAATCGCCCGTCGCAACCGCACGCCGCCACGACGGATCGAAGCCACTCTCGGAGGCCGGGTGCCCGAACGAGAACCGGCCCTGCCGACGCGGGTCGGCAGGGCCGGAAGACACAGCGCGCGCGGGTCCGGCTACAGCTCGGCCGGGGCAGCTTCTTCCGCGTCGACCGGCTCGACCGCTCCGTCCGGCTCGGCCGCGGCCAGCACCTCGAGATCCGACGCGACGCTCTCCAGCGACATCTGCGGTGCACCGGCCTCACCCCACAGCGACGGATAGCTTTCGGCCATCGCAAGCCCGCCCAGCGGCTTGTAGACCCCCTGGTGGCAGGTTTGGCAGTTGACCTTCCGGCCCTCGCCGGTCGGTCCGAGCCGGTCTTCGGGAAGCACATTGCTGACCGATGCGACGTATTCCGCGTTGACGTTTTGCGACATCTGGATGCCGTGCCAGGCGGTCTGGCGCTGCGGATTGCTCTGCTCCCAGGCGCTGAACGCGCGCGAGTTGTGGCAGTAGGTGCAGTTGACGTCCAGCGCCTCGGACATGTGGATCATCAGCGAGTAGGTCCATTCGGTCGCCTGGATGCTGGCCGCGGCATCGCCGTCGGGCAGCGCGGTGTCGCCGGCCACTCGGATCTGGCCGGCATCCTCCAGCAGCGCCGAGAACGGATCTTCCGGCAGCGAGGACAGGCCGGCCTGGTCCGCCGGCCGGTTCTGGCCGTTTCGCCAGCCGACCATGCCGCCGCCGTAGATGTCCGGATCGGCGTTGAACCAGGTGTACTGAGGTACGGCATTCCCGCGGTGACAGGTGTAGCAGGTCACACCGACGTTGCCGACGTGGCTGCCCCATTCGCTGTTGATATGCCGGGTCATCTGCAGCATCCGCCGCGAGACGACCTTCTGGTACATCGACTCGTCGGCGAGGTTGTTCAGGTTGTGACAACCCGCGCAGCCCTCCTCCGGGTAGATCCACTGGGTGATGGCCTGCATGACCCGCGTGAACTGGGCAACCGAGAGGTCGTCGAGCACCTGGACGTTCTGGTAGACGTCGCCGGCGCGGGGGCCGGCACCGGAGGCCTGGGGCGTCGGCTCGGGCACGTCGGCGAGCTGCGCCTCCAGCCGCTGCGGGTCGACCCTCGGGTTGATGATCTGCGCCATGCCGGTGCCGCGGTAACCGCTCTGCTCCGATTCCACCGGCGGGCGTTCCCAGCCCGCGGTGAACAGCATGAACCCGGTCAGGAACAGCGCGAACAGTCCGATGAACCAGACAACGATCTTCATTGACTACCTCCCTGCGCGGGCGCTGCGGCGGGATCGACCACGCCGGTTTCCGGATACGGCGGGACCAGGCCGTGCTTCATTCCCCACAGATACCAGTTGTCGACCACGGTCCCGGTCAGAAGGATGCCGATGCCGCCGGTCAGCGGAACCAGCACCGCGAACCACCAGGCCCAGCGGTGAATCGATTCGGCGTTGGCGCAGAAGCCCATCGTCCAGCGCCAGAACAGCGCACCTCGCTCGAAAGCGGTCCCCCGATCGAAGGCCTGCTCGACCTCCCGCTCCGCGCCGAACTGGCTGGTCGCCATGACGGTTCCGCCGTGCATCGCGAACAGCAGCACGGAGCCGTACAGGAAGGCGATCGAGAGCATGTGGAACGGGTTGTAGAAGAGGTTCCCGTAGCGGATCGAGAACGCCGCGGTCCAGTCGAGGTGCGGGAAGATGCCGAACGGCACCGCCTCGCCCCAGCTGCCCATCGCCAGCGGCCGGATGAACCCGAGCACCAGGTACAGCCAGATCGCCGACATGAAGGCCCAGGCGACGTGGGTGCCGAGACCGAGCGCCCTGGCCCGGGTGTAGACCCGAAGCCACCACAGCAGGATCGATGCGGTCAGGAAAAACCCGGCCAGCAACCACCAGCCGCCTTCGCTCATCGGCGGCAGGCTGAGCCCGTATTCCGGCGAGGGCGGCTCGAGCGCGAGCCAGGGAAGCTGACGCACGAATTCGACCGGATCCCAGCCGACCGAGGCCCACATGTTCAGACCGATGATCTCGATCGCGATGAATCCGCAGATCAACGACGCGATGCCGTAGCCGCCGAGATAGATCGGGCCGATCTGCGCGTCGCCCAGCTTTCCGAGCCAGTAGGACCGGAACGGCTTGCCCAGCCGCGGATAACTGCCGCGAGGCAGCGGCGAACCGTAATCGAGCGGCCCGTGGACCTGGGCCTGGGTATAGAGATTTGTGTTATCGACCATGATGGCTGTTCCCCGTCCTGTTTACGACCAAACCGGCAGTTCGAGCCACCAGTTCCACCATTCCGGCCAACCGCGCGTCCAGAACGGACCGCTGATGATGATGCATACCGCGCTGAAGAAGCCTGCTGCGATCGCGAGGTACAGACCCAGCCGATGGATTCCGAGCTCACCGATGGAATATCCCTGGATGTCCCGGAAGAATGTGTTGATCTGTTCGGCGGTCCCGATCGGCTTGCCTTCGCCGGGATTGAGGACCGAAAGAACCGCACCGCCGTGCAATGCGAGGGCCAGCGTCGTGGTGAAGAAGAACGTCACGGCCAGCATGTGGGCGGGGTTGTAGTGGAAGTGGAGATACTGGTACCCGACGTTCGACACCCAGTCGAGGTGACTCAGGATGCCGTACGGGAACCCGTGGCCCCATGCGCCCATCAGCACGGGCCGGATGACGACCAGGCTGACGTAGGCGAAGATCGCCGCGCCGAACGCGATCGGCACGTGATAGCCCATCCCGAGCTTGCGGCAGATCTCGACTTCGCGCAGCGCCCAGGACACGAAGGCCCCGATCGCGCAGACCGTGACGATCTGCCACAGTCCGCCCTCCTTCAGCGGCGCCAGTGCCAGCCCGTAGCTGAGGTCCGGCGGGGCGATGTTGATCTGCCAGAGGTTCCAGGTCGGACCGATGGCCGCCCCGTAGACCAGCAAGGCGGTACCCAGCACCGCGAAGAAGATCGTGGTGACCCCGAAGAAGCCGACGTAGAACGGTCCGACCCAGAAGTCGAACAGGTCGCCCCCGAGCAGGGTGCCGCCACGCACGCGGTATTTCTTTTCATAGCTGAGCATCGACATGCTTGCGTCTCCTAGTCGTTATCGCTCGGTCCTTACCCGTCGGTCATTACCGATCGGACGGTACCGATCGCCGCCAGCCGGTCCAGCGGGGAGCCGGGCCCCCCGCTGCTCCGGGGTCCTACACCCAGTGGTCCTGGGTATGCACCGCAGTGATGCTCTGCGGCACGACCGTATCGGTCGAGGCTGCGCCTTCCAGCCAGTTGAACCGGTCGGTGCTCAGCAGCACGAAGTGGATCAGCAGTGCCAGCACGAACAGGAACGTGAAAAGTGCAACCAGCACTCTCCGCGGATCGAACAGAAGCCATATACGCCACATGATGATTCTCCTAGCTCAGTGATGAAACGACGGAACCGACGACGGCCCGTGCGGAATCGAGCATCGCGTAGCCTTCAGGGCCCGGAATCCACGGCCGCCACTGCCAGGCCAGGATGTGCGCCACGATCGCGATCGCGGTGAACACCAGGAAGCTGACCACGAAGATCTTGTGGAACTCCTTCGCCTCCTGCTCGCTCAGACCGGATATCGACTGCTTATGGTCATGGTTGTCCATACTTCGTTCTCCTTCACATTTGCCCTCTCGGGACGTTGCCGCGCATCAGCCCCGCGGCGGGCTTTCTCGACATGACGTCGACGAATTCTTGTGCCGGGCGGCCTCAGACCATCGTCGCGTACGACGCGATCAGGTTCGCCTGGATCCTGGCCTGCTCGATGATTCCTGCGTCGAGTTCCACCGCGAACACGCTGGAGCGCCACTTTTCCGGAAGCACCCGCGCCACGCTGTAGGTCGCGAGATAGAACGGGAAGGCAGCGGCGAAGATGAAATTGAAATGCCGTCGGTCGACACGAAGCCGTTGATCGCGGATGGACGGAAGGTCACTGGCATGCTTGGTCAGGTTCATCGCTTTCCTCTCTTGCAGCGTTCGTTCGCTGCACTGGTGCCCCGACGGACCCGGGGCCACGGTTGCCGCCGGAGCGTCCGGCGCAACGCATCATTGACTGTGGCGGTGCGGTCAGGCCGCCCGCTCCTTGTTCAGCGCGGTCTGCGCGTTCTCCACGTGTTCCAGGGCGACGCGCTCCCGGCCGGCTTCCCGGGCCGACTGCTCGGCGCGATCGCGCAGCCGCTTCGCGGCCGAAATGCGGACCAGTACGGGCTGCCCCTCGACGAAGTCCTCGAGGCGGCGCTGCGCGTCCATGTCCCAGGGCAGTTCGCCCTTGCCGGCCAGGCGAGCCGGGGTGGCGTCCACCTTGTCGAGCTCGGTGCCCAGCGGCAGGATGTGGAACAGGGCATCGAACAGGGCGTTGCAGATTTCCTGGACCAGGTAGGTCGCGCCGGCGTAGCCCATGAAGGGCGTTCCCGTATGCCGTCTGACGACGGCGCCCGGGAACGAGGCGGGGATGTACATCGCGCGGCTCCCGACCTCCGCCATGTACATCCGCTCGTTGTAGCTTCCGAACAGGATCAGCGGAGGGTTCTCCGCGATCTTCGCCCGGACTTCGGCGTTGTCCGGCTTCACGCCGGCCCGCCGGGCGAAGGAGAAGTTGCACGGCAGGCCCATCTCCTCTTCCAGGAAATGGCGCACGCCCCGCGCATAGGTCTCGTTGGCCACGATCGCGAAGCTCGCCGTGCCGAAGAAATCCTGGGTAACGGACCGCCACAGGTCCCAGAGCGGCTTGATCGTCGAATGCTTTTCCTGCTCGATGAACGGTTCCGGGTCCAGGTCGAGCAACTGGCCCAGAGCGCGCAGGAACTTGGTCGTGCTGTGCAGGCCGATCGGCGCCTGCAGATAGGGCCGATCGAGTTCCTCGCACAGCATCCGGCCGAACTCGCGATACATGCAGATGTTGACGTCCGCATCCACGAGCCGATCGATGTTCGCGAGATGGCTGCCCATCGGGAACACCATGTTCACTTCGGCGCCGATGCCTTCGACGAGGCGGCGGATCTCGGCGAGATCCGATGCGGTGTTGAAGGTGCCGTAGATCGGCCCGATGATGTTGACGCGCGGCGGGTCGCCGTCCTTGCGCTTGGTCGGCCGCGGCCGCTTCGACGCGAACTCCTTCCACAACCAGTTCAGCGCGCGATCCGCGCTCTGCCACTGGTCCTCGTCGATCGTGCGCGGCAGGAAGCGATTCAGGCCGGTCCCTTCCGGGGTCACTCCGCCACCGATCATCTCCGCGATCGATCCGGTCACCACCACCGACGGCAGGTCCGGATCCAGCGTTTCATGGGCGCGGCGCATCGCGTCCTCGGTGCCCTTCTCGCCCAGCTCGTCTTCCGAAAGGCCGGTCACGACGATCGGCAGTTCGTGCGGCGGCAGCGCGTCGGTGTAATGCAGCACCGAGGTCACGGGCAGGTTCTCGCAACCGACCGGGCCGTCGATCACGACCTGCAGCCCCTTGACCGCGGTGAAGACGTACACCGCGCCCCAGTAACCGCCAGCCCTGTCGTGGTCGAGTACCAGCATCAGCCGAGATCCTGCGTGTCTTGAGCCTTGGCGCGAATGCGTTCCAGCTTCTTGCGCTGGCGCTCGCGGAATTTCGGCTCGTCCTTCGGAACGCCCTCCCAGACGCCGGAGGCGAAGCCTTCACCCACGCCGTCGAAGAATTCGCGCATCGCCTCGAAGCGGCTGCGGTTGCGGATCGCCGTGTTGACGACCTGCGCCAGCGATGCGGCACCGGCCGGCCCCATCAGCGGTCGCGCGGAAATCAGGTTGGTGAAGTAGATGCCCGGGATCGCGAGCTCCTTGGCCTTCTGCACGACCGGCGTCGTGCCGATCGCCAGGTCCGGCTGGTACTCGTGGATCGCCTCGACATCCTGCTCCAGCGAGGCGCGATAGACCACCTGCACACCCTTGCTTTCCAGCCACTCGCGGTCCGGGTCCGACCAGGGGGTGCGCGGGCAGGCCGTGCCGACGTATCGAAGATCGGCGCCGCTCTCGACCAGCAGCCGGGCGACGATCAGTTCCGAACCTTCGTAGCCGGACATGGTGATGCGGCCCTGGATCGGGCTGCCGGCCATGGCCCCGCGGATCGCGCCGAGAATCTTGTTGCTGGCCTCGTCGATGCGTTTCTGCTCGACCCCGCAGGCCTCGCCGATGTTCTGCAGCCAGGCGGCGGTGCCCTCGACACCGACCGGCGCCGACCCGACGATCGGCCGGCCGGCGCGTTCGAACTCGCGGAAGGCCGAGGTGTAATGCGGATGGATCGCTGCCACGACGCTGCAATCGAGCGCGGCATACAGCTCGCGCCATTCGCGGGTCGGGACGACCGGTCCAACGGCGAGGCCCATCAATTCCAGCATGGCACCGATGCCGATCGGGTCGGCCGGGAACATCTCGCCGACCAGCGTGACCGTCGGCTCGCTGGCGCGGCCTTCGCGCGGTGCGCTGACCGGCCCGCTTTCGACTTCGCGGCGTGCGTAGCGCAGCATCGCGCCGGCCAGGACGTCCTTGGCCTCGGCGTGGGTCGGCACGCCGAAGCCCGGCACGTCGATGCCGACGATCCGGACGCCCCGGATCTCTTCGGGAAGCAGCTTGAGAGGAACGCCCGACGCCGTCGGCACACAGAGGTTGATGATAACGATGGCGTCGTACTTGTCCGGGTCGGCCATGTCGTGCACGGACTCCCGGATGTCCTCGAACAGCTTGCCCGTGACCAGGCTTTCGGAGTCGAAGGGAACGTACCCGACCGTCCGGCGCGCGCCGTAGAAATGCGAAGTGAACGTCAACCCGTACACGCAGCATGCCGAGCCGGAGAGGATGGTCGCCGTGCGGCGCATCCGCAGGCCGACGCGCAGCGATCCGAAGGCCGGGCACATGCCCTGCGGCTGATCGTGCGGCCCGACCGGGTAATCCTTCTCGTACTGCTCGAGGATTTCGCTCTTGCCCGCGGCCCTGGCGGCTTCGGCGAGGCGCGACTTGCCGCCGTGACACCCGCTTTCCGACGGACCCTGCGAGCGTTCCGGCGAGGCCTCATCGACCGTCTTCAGCGGAATTCCGGCAGCGCGCTCGCCGCCCGCTTCCCGTCGATCCGGAGCGGGCCGGCCGTCGTTCTCCATCGGCGCAGCGCCCGCCTCGTCGTAGACGACTTCGGTCGTTTCCAGCGAGTTGTCGGATCGATCCGTCAAGGCATTCCCTCGTTCATTTCTCTGCGGTCGTTTCTCTGTGGCTCGGGCTCGGCTTCAGACGTCTTCGTCGTAGACGACTTCGAGCGATTCCTTCTCCAGCACGGCTGCGTTCGAGCCGCACATGTCGACCATGGTGGCCGGCTGCAGCTCGACGTCGCGACCGGTTTCCGAGGCGTCGAACAGATTCAGCAATTCGTCCTGCGACAGCGGGTTGGGCTGGACCGGCGGCGCCTCGTCCACGTTCCTGCCCAGCTCGTCGAACATCGGCGCCCATTCGCCGCCGGGGTAGCCGATGATTTCGTAATTGGCGCTCTTGCGGCGGATATCGTCGTTGGCGGGGATCGACGACAGCACCGGGATGCCGACCGCCTTGGCGAAGGCCTGGGCCTCGCCCGTTCCTTCGTCCTTGTTGATCACCATGCCGGCCACGCCGACGTTGCCGCCGAGCTTGCGGAAGTACTCGACCGCGGAACAGACGTTGTTGGCCACGTAGAGCGACTGCAGGTCGTTGGAGCCGACCACGATCACCTTCTGGCACATGTCGCGGGCAATCGGCAGGCCGAAACCGCCGCAGACCACGTCGCCGAGAAAGTCCAGCAGCACGTAGTCGAAGTCCCAGTCGTGGAAGCCCAGGTTCTCCAGCGTTTCGAACCCGTGAATGATTCCGCGTCCGCCGCAGCCGCGGCCGACCTCCGGGCCCCCGAGTTCCATGGCGTATACGCCGTCGCGCTTGAAGCAGACGTCGCTGATCGTGACCTGGTCGCCGGCCGCCTTCTTGGCCGAGCTGGTCGCGATGATCGGCGGACAGGCGCGCCCACCGAACAGCAGCGACGTCGTGTCGCTCTTCGGGTCGCAGCCGATCAGCAGGACCTTCTTGCCCTGCTGCGCCATCATGTAGGACAGGTTCGACAGGGTGAAACTCTTGCCGATACCGCCCTTGCCGTAGATCGCAATGATCTGGGTCTTCTTCGCTGCCGGCGAAGTCGCGACCGGGTCGGGCGCGTGCGCCGCCTCGTCCCGCAGCGTCACCTTGAGGTGATCGACAGGATTGGCGGCGGATGCTGCTCGAACACGTTCAGTCATTGCAGGGATCTCCAGTCCAGAATCATCTTGAGGCAGGTCGGATCGTTGAACGCGGTTTGATACGCGGCCTGCGCCTGGTCGGCGGGCTTGCGATCGGTGATCAAACCGTCGAGCGAGAGGTCGCCATTCAGGACCATGCGGTGAACCGCGGCCAGGTCCTCGTCCTGCCATTCCGCGGCAACGCGCAGTCGGGCGCGGCGCATGAAGGCCGGAGGAAAGGCGAAGGTAAGAGGGCGGCTGTAGAAACCGGCGAGAACGACTTCGCCGCCGGGCGCCAACCGGGCGATCAGCGTATCGAGCAGACCGCCATCCCCGCTGACGTCGTAGATCGCCCCGTAATCGGCGCGCGCATCGTCGTCTGCGGTGGTGACCGGGTAGCCGTGATCGCCGGCGCGCCGTTCGGAATCGAGTTCCCACACGGTCGGCGGCGCATCGCCGAGGGCCAGTGCAAGGCGCGCAAGCAGACGGCCGAGCACGCCGTGACCGATGATCAACTCGGGGATGCGAAAGCCGCCTTCGGGCGCGCGGATCGCGTTGTACGCGGTCGCGGCGAGTGCAAGCAGCACCCCGCGTTCGGCCAGGCTCTCGTCGATCGGCTGGGTCCGTCGACCGGGCACGACCACGCGTGAGGCGGCGCCGCCGAACAGGCCATGCACCTCGCCGTAGCACCGTGCACCGGGCACGAAAACCAACTGGCCCGCCTGTCGTTCCGACAGCGGGCCAGCAGAGGCAATACGACCTACGGATTCGTACCCGGGAACCAGGGGATACCCCATGCCCGGAAACGGAGGCATGGTGCCGCACCAGAGCAATCTCTCGGTGCCGGTGCTGATGCCGCTGAAGTCGATCTCGACGACGACATCATCGTCGCCCGGGGGCGTCAATTCCAGCTTCCTGAAATCCGAACGCTCGGGGGCTTCGACAACGACTGCGTGCGCGGTCAGGTCAGACACCCGGCTACACAATCGCAGGATTCGTGCGCTAGTCCATACACCGTGTTGTTCTCCCTCACTCCAGCCGTCGTTACGACGACTTCTCTCCCACCCTCGACGATACACCGCGTGAAAGTTTTGTCAAGAAAGCTCTGGAGGGCCTGCGGCGCAGGGGCGCGGAAATGCGGGTCGATGCCAAGCTCGAAGGCGTCAGTCCGATCCGGACCCGGAATCGTCGGCTCGTGCGGGCCGCGCGGTGAGAACACGAACCAGCAGCGGCGCGGTGGTTCGGTGCAGCCGGATGGCGGTGAATCCGGCCTGGCGAAGCATGGATTCCAGCGTGCCCGGACTCCGCGCGCGCCCCTGCCCCATGGCCATCAGGTAGAAGCCGAAGTACGCCGCGGTCACCGGCTCTGCGCTTCGCGTCTGAAGCATCGGCTCGGCGATCAGAAGCAACCCATCAGCAGCAAGCGCACGCCGCGCGGCTTCGAGCACGCGCATGACCGAATCATCGTCGTGATCGTGCAGGACGCGGACCAGGCTGACCACGTCATGACCGGAGGGCAAGGGGTCGCGGAGGAAGTCGCCGCCCTGCGCCCGAGCCCGATCCGAAATCCCGAGTTCGGCGAAGGTCCGGCCGGCGCGATCGGCCACCGCCGGCAGGTCGAACACCGTGGCCTCCAGGCCCGCCGTCGACTCGAGCGCCGCAACGGCGAAGGCCCCTGCCCCACCACCGACGTCCAGCAGCCGCCGATGATCGCGCAGCGGATACGCGGACAGCACCTGGTCCGCGATCATCTGCTGGGACGCGGCCATCAGATCGCTGTAGGCGGCGGCGCGCTGCGGGTCGAGGGTCGCGTCGCCGGCATGGCGGGAATAGGCCCAGAAGCGACCGAGCTCGGTGGTCTCGACCTCGCCGCGCAGCAAGGCCACCGGATCGCGCAGGTCGGCGTACAGGGCATCGTGGTGCTGGATCATCATCGCGACCGATGGATTGCCGCGCAGGGCCGCGCCCAGCGGCCCGAGCCCGAACCGGCCCTGCCCGCGCGGCTCGACCAGCCGCAGGGAAGACGCGGCCTCGAGCAGTCGATCGAGCGAAGCTTCCGGAAGGTCCAGAACGTCCGCCAGGTCGGCGGCGGTGCTCGGCGCCTCGGCCAGATGCCGGAACAGGTCGAGTCGGACGCAGGCGAGCAGGACCTGCGAGTACACGAAACCGCTGCACAGGTCGAACAGCGCCCGCATCCTGCGTCGTGCGATCCAGCGAGCCATCGGCAGGCGCAGCGACCACCGCTGGAAACCCGGATCGGCCAGCAGGCGATCGCGCCGGGCGCGCAGCGCATCGAGCCAGTTCGATCGAAGGCTCACGGCCGGCCCGCGTCCACGTGCACCGGCCAACGGGGTTCGGTGACGTCCATGTTCTCGGGCTCTCCTCTCGGTCAGGAAACGTCGGACGCGTCGCCCGGACGTCTCGAATCGACCACGGCCACCGCTTCTGTAGACTACGCAGGCGATTCCCGGAGAGTCAATCCTTGCCACCCCGTTCGACGAGTGCGTTGCATGAGGTTCGTTGGTGCGACGGGGCGCCCACCCGCCGCGATCCGATCCGACGGTCACCGGCCGGACAGACTCGGTGAACTCCCCCCATGCGATCGTCGTCGGCGCCGGCATCGGCGGGCTCGTGGCCGCGGTCGAACTGGCTCGTCGGGGCGTGCGCGTCACGGTCCTCGAGCACGCCGGCACGCCCGGCGGCAAGATGCGCGAGATCGAGATCGACGGCCGGCCGATCGATTCCGGCCCGACCGTGTTGACCATGGCCTGGGTATTCGAAGAACTGTTCTCCGAGGCCGGCGGCGCCCTCGATGAGCACCTCACTCTCCATCGTTCCGACCTGCTGGCACGCCACGCCTGGACCGACGGCTCGCGCCTCGACCTGTTCGCCGACCCCGATCGAACGTTCGAGGCGATCGCCGACTTTGCCGGCCGGGACGAGGCGGAACGCTACCGGGCGTTTTGCGGCCGGGCGCGCTCGGTCTACGAGACCCTGTACGAACCGTTCATGCGCAGCCAGCGACCCGGCCCGTTGTCGCTGGTCGCGGCGTCCGGCCTGCGCGGCCTGGCCGATCTCTGGCGCATCCATCCGTTCGAGAGCCTGTGGCGAAGACTCGGCAAGAGCTTTCGCGATCCTCGACTGCGCGGCCTGTTCGCACGCTACGCGACCTACTGCGGGTCGAGTCCGCTGAAGGCACCGGCCACCCTGATGCTGATTGCCCACGCCGAGCAGCTGGGCGTCTGGACGATCGAAGGCGGCATGCAGCGGCTGGCCGAGGCGCTCGCCGACCTGGTCCGCCTGCGCGGCGGCGAGGTCCGCTGCAACGCGCCGGTCTCCGAGGTCGTCGTCGATCAACGATCGCGGCGCCGACGCGCGGTCGGCGTACAGCTTGCCGACGGCACCCGCATCGCCGCCGACGCCGTGATCGCCAACACCGATCGAGCCGCCATCGCGCGCGGCGCGCTGGGTGCGGCCGCTGCCGACGCGGTGCCCGGTGTCGCGTCCGGAGCGCGTTCCCTGTCGGCGCTGACCTGGTCGATGCTGGCCCGCCCGACGGGCTTCGAACTGGCCCACCACAACGTGTTCTTTCCGGCCGACTACCCGCGCGAGTTCGAGGACATCTTCGATCGCCGTCGGCTGCCGGAGCGGCCCGCCGTCTACATCTGCGCGCAGGACCGGGCCGAGGGTGCGCCCGCGCCCGACGGACCCGAACGCCTGTTCCTGATCACCAATGCGCCGGCCATCGGCGACGACGCGACCGCTGCAGCGGCCCTCGAGCCCTCCTCCATCGCCACCCGTCAGACCGCCGTGGTCGAACTGTTGCGCAGCTGCGGCCTCGAGCCGGGCGTAGCGGAGGGCGCGTGCCGCGTGACGACGCCGGCCGACTTCGAAGCGCGCTTTCCGGGCACCGGCGGGGCGCTCTACGGTTCGGCCGCACACGGCTGGCGTTCGTCCTTCACCCGACCCGGCGCGCGCAGCCGCATGGCCGGGCTGTACCTGGCCGGCGGCAGCGTGCATCCCGGCGCCGGCGTTCCGATGGTCGCCCTGTCCGGGCGCCTGGCCGGCCAGGTCGCGGCGGCGGACCTCGGGGTCGGCGAAGCGAGGCCGACGCACGCCGCTGGGCGATCCGCACGATGATCCCGATCTTCGATCGGCCCGTCGCCGACAGCGGCTATGCGTGGTGGTACGTCGACGCGATCAGCGATGACGGCCGGCACGGACTGACGCTGATCGCCTTTCTCGGTAGCGTGTTCTCGCCCTATTACTTCTGGGCGCGCGCCCACGGCGCGTCGGATCCGCTCGCCCACTGTGCGATCAACGTCGCGCTCTACGGTCCGCGGTCGCGCTGGACCATGACCGAACGCGACCGTTCGTCGCTGGTGCGCGAATCCGCTGCGCTGCGGATCGGCCCCAGCGGCCTGCACTGGACCGGCGACTGGCTGGAGATCGATCTCGATGAATGGACCGCTCCCCTGCCCCGGCGGCTGCGCGGCCGGATCCGGGTCCATCCGGCCGTTCAGAACGACCGCAGCATCGATCTCGATCCCCACGGCCGGCACCGCTGGACGCCGATCTGGCCGGCCGCGCGGGTCGAGGTCGACCTGGCCTCGCCGGGAACGCGCTGGTCCGGAACCGGCTACCTCGACCACAATCGCGGCGCGGAACCGCTGGAGCGCTGCTTTCACAGCTGGTACTGGCTTCGTGCGTCGACCGCGCAGGGACCGGTGGTGCTGTACGACACCCGCCAGCGAGACGGGCAGCGCGGATCGGTCGCACTGCATTTCGACCGCGACGGCCAGCTGCACGACCTGCCGACCCCGGCACCGGCGGCGCTGCCCAGGAGCCGCTGGCGAGTGGCCCGACCGACCCGCTCGGAAGACGGACAGGCGCGGATCGAAGCGGTCTGGGAGGACACCCCCTTCTACACCCGGTCGCGGGTGCGCGCCACGCTCCTCGGCGAGTCGGTCTGCGCGGTCCACGAGAGCCTGATGCTGCCCCGCTTCACCAATTACTGGGTCCAGCAGATGCTGCCGTTCCGGATGCCGCGGCGCGCGCGCTGACACTGTCGCCACCCGCGGCTTGCTTCACAATAGACCGATGCCCTCTTCCCCGAATCACCTGCTGCTCGTCGGCGGCGGCCTGGCCAACTGCCTGATCGCGCTGCGCATGGCCGAGGCCCATCCCGAAACGCAGGTCACGATCGTCGAGGCCGCCGAGGACGTGTGCGGCAACCACACCTGGTCGTTCCACGCCGGCGATGTCAGCGAAGCGCAGCATGCCTTCCTCGACCCGTCGATCCGGTACCGCTGGCCCGCGCAGGAAGTCCGCTTCCCGCGCTACGTACGCAAGCTCGACGCCGGCTATCGAAGCATCACGTCCGAGGCGCTGCGCGAGCGTGTCCACGCCGCCGGGACCGATGTGCGGACCGGTGTCCGAGTGAGCGCGCTCGGCGCCGACGCCGTCAAGACCGCCGGCGGCGAGCGCATCCGGGGCACCGCCGTCATCGACGGCCGCGGCCCGTCGCGCGCCGACGGCCTGGTGCTCGGTTTCCAGAAATTCTTCGGCCGCGAAGTGACGACCGAGCAGCCGCACGGCATCGAACATCCCGTCATCATGGACGCTACCGTGTCCCAGGCCGACGGCTACCGGTTCATCTACCTGCTGCCGTTCGATCCGACCACGCTGCTGATCGAGGACACGCGCTACAGCGACGGCGCGGAGCTCGACGACGCCGACCTCTCGGCGGCGATCGACGCCTATGCCGCAGACAAAGGCTGGACAATCACCGCAACGCTTCGCGAGGAGCGCGGCGTGCTGCCGATCCTGCTGGCCGGCGACTTCGACGCGTTCTGGCCAGCGAACGACCCGGTGGCGCGCTCGGGCCTGCGAGCCGCCCTGTTCCACCCGACCACCGGCTATTCGCTGCCCCAGGCGATGACGCTGGCCGATGCGATCGCCGCCGAATGGCCGATGAACGGTTCGCAACTGGCCGCCTTCACCCGCGAACACGCGCGCCGCTTCTTCAACGCGACCGGCTTCTTCCGGATGCTCGACCGGCTGCTGTTCCGGGCCGGCGAATCCGCCAAGCGCTACGTTGTCATGCAGCGCTTCTACGGCCTGTCGAAGTCGCTGATCGAGAACTTCTACGCCGCCGACCTGCGCTGGCGCGACAAGGCCCGCCTCGTCGTCGGCAAACCGCCGGTACCTTTTTTTCGCTCGTTCACCTTCATCGACGAGGAAGCGTTTTTGAGGAGGGAAAAGGGACTAGGGGGCAGGGGCGAGGGACTAGGGGGCAGCGACTAGTAAAACCCCTCTCCGGGCGCTGGTCTTACTAGCCCCTGACCCCTGCAACAGAGGGGCGAGGGGTCAGGGGACAGGGACTAGTGGAACCAGCGCACGAGCACGCGGCAACTCGCCCCTGGCCCCTTTCCCCTAATCCCTTCGTTCGAGTTCCTGACCCCTAGTCCCTGACCCCTAGTCCCTTTCACTAGCCCCTCTCCCCTCTCCCCTAGTCCCTCAAAGAAGCCTTTCCTCCAACGGATACGGCCGTACATCGGCATCCGGCCGGTCGATCAGGCGGCGCTGGAGGCGGGTCCACCAGGCCGGGTCGAACAGCTCGCCGTGGGCTTCGCCGAAGGTCGTTCGATGGCCGGCGGGCAGGTCCAGGAAGCGCGGGAACTGTTCCGGGAACACGTCGCCCGGCGCGACCGGGTACCAGGGGTCGTCGGCAAACTCTTCTTCCTCGGTGCGGGCAGGGGGCACGCGGCGCACGTTCAGGTCGGTGACCCGCGAGACTTCGTCGTAGTCGTAGAACACGGCGCGGCCGCTGCGCGTGACGCCGAAGTTCTTCAGGAACAGGTCGCCCGGGAACAGGTTCGAGCGCGCCAGGTCGCGAATCGCGCGCCCGTAATCCAGCAGGGCCGCTTCGGCCCGTGCGGCAGGCTCCTCCCGCACGTAGAGATCGAGCGGCCGCACGCGCCGCTGGACGAAGCAGTGACGGACCAGCACCGTGTCGCCGCGCACCTCGACGGCGCGTGAACATTCCCCCAGCAGTTCATCCAGCGTGGCCGGGTCGAACTGCGCACGCTGGAACGCCAGGTGGCGATACTCCTGGGCATCGATCAGGCGCCCGACGCGATCGTGGTGGAACACGAAGCGGTACTGCGCCAGCACGTGCTCGCGGCCGATCTTCTTGCCCGGCGCGAAGTGGTCGCGCACCACCTTGAAGACCAGCGGGTAGGACGGCAGCGTGAACACCACCATGACCATCCCGCGCTTGCCCTCGGCTTCGACGATGCGCTCGTCGCCGGCCGCGTCCAGGTGATGGAAGAAGCGCCGGTAACGCTCGGTCTTGCCCTGCTTGGCGCGGCCCAGAACGGTGTAGAGCTCGTCGACCGGCTTGTCCGGAAGCAGCATCCGCAGGAACACGATCACGTCTCCGACCGTCGGTAGATCGGCGTGGAAGTAGCTGTAGGTAAAGCCGAACAGGATGCTGACCGCGGTCCGGTCGAGCAATACCGCATCGACGCAGACCCCGGACTCCGGGTGATCGAGCGCGATCATGCACGGCCGCCAGGTCGAACCGGACAGGACCCGGCCGATCCGATACGCGCGCCGGTCGCGGAAGAACGGCACGGTCAGGACTTCGATCGCCAGCGGTCCGCCGTCGTCTTCGAAGGCCCTGGCCAGACGCTCGGCCAGCCGACGGGCGCCGGTGTCCAGGGCCTGCTCGTCCAGGCCCAGGTCGGGGTCGGACAGCAGGCGTCGGCAGGCATCGACGGCGTCGTCGGTCAGGCCGTAGATGCGCAGGTCCACCGGTCGCGTGATATGGGCGGTCGGCTCGATATCGAGGGCGACGAACTCGACCCCGGCGTCGACTCCCCGGGTCTTGAACAAGCGGCGGTTGACCGTATTGAAGAAGGTCTTGTACAGCTCCGCGTCGAGCCGGTCGTCGATCCGCTCGGCATAGCGCGCGTGGATGTCCAGCCACAGGGGACGCGACAGCAGGCGCTCGGCCAGCACGCCCTCGAGCCGGCCGATGGTCTCGGCGATGCAGTCGTCGTACAGTTCGATCCGGGCGCGCGCGTCGCGGTGATGACGGGGCCAGTCGCGCCGGCGGAAATGCCGGCCGGCGCGTCGCGTAATGTCCGAGAAGCGGGCGTTGTAGTCGTCGAAAGCATCGATGAGCAGCTCGGCGGCGCGCTCGATGGCCCGGTACCTCGGATCGGAATCGTTCATGCGCGCTTCGGTTCCTCGTCTGCGGTGACGCCGGGTCGGGCCTGCAGCCAGAACACCAGGAACACGCCGAACGGCACCAGCCAGAACAACTGCCACCAGGGACTCTCTCCCGCGTCGCGCAGGCGGCGCGTTCCGGCAGCCAGTATCGGTACCAGCAGCGCCAGCGCGATCAGGGTGTGGATCACCGGGTGCAGGGCCAGCCCCATGGCCAGCACGAGCACCGCGGCGGCCATGAACCACCAGTAGTCGTAGCGGCCCGTGCGGCCGGAGAAATCGTCGAAGCGCTGCAGCCCGGCCCGGATCGCGTGCAGTGCGCTGGGCGAGTTCGCGTCCGGATCGCGGGCCACGCGCAGCGAATCGACGTCGACGTCGAACACGGCGGCCAGCGCCCGCACCGATTCGGTCGAGGCCCGGGCGCCGGCCTCGAGTCGCTGGATGGTTCTCAGGTTCAGCCCGCACGCGTCGGCCAGCTGTTCCTGGGACCAGTGGCGGGACCGTCGGAGTTCACGGAGCCGGTGGGGATCGATTCTCATGTCGGTATCGCTCTGTTGTCGTTCGGAGCCTGCACGGTAGCGCTCGTCCGGGACGGCCCGCTACGGCAATGCTACGACACCTCGACGACAGCGCACCGACAGCGGCCGCCGGAACGCGACGAGGGCCGGACGAAGCCGGCCCTCGTCGCGCGAGCGATCGGGCTTCAGTCCTCCAGCGCGAAGTCGCAGTTGACCTCCGGATTGAAGTCCGCGAACAGCCCGCTCGGGTTCTCCGTACCCACCCAGACATGCAGCGCCCAGATGCCGTTCGGCGGCACGTTCGGGTTGAAGTGGAGCTCCCGGCCGAGGAATTCCGGCGGGTTGGGCTCGGTCCACAGATCGGCCGGAAGGATGTACTCGACGCCGTGGAACTGCATCGAGCCGTCTTCGGTCGGCGCGAACAGCAGCACCTCGGGGCGCAGCAGGTTCAGGTGACCGTTCATCAGCTGGTCCATGTTGTGGACGTGGTAGCCCATGCCGCCCATCGGGCTTTCGACGCACTCGCCGAGAATCGTGTCCCAGCCCGCGTTGACCGCCACATCGTAGTTGAAGAACGGCAGCACCGAGAGCGTCAGCGCATCGATCTGGCCGGCCACTTCCGGGTCCATCGGCTCGACGCCGTCGCCGGTGCAGGCCGGCGGCGCGGCACCGAGCATGCCGAGCAGGATGCAGATGCGGTCCGGCGGCGGGCCGGCCGGGTCCGCCTGGGCCAGGCCCGCATTCAGCAGGAGACCGGCGCCGAACACCAGGCTGGCGGCGGCAGCGGTGGTGGATCGGGGGGTTCTGCGGCGGGTTCCGCGGCGGGTGCTGCGGTCGCTCGGGGTGGTGCTCGGGATTCGTGCGTTCATGATTCATGCTCCTCGGTTTCGTCTGGACCTGCGGTCGGCGGGGTGCCGTTCGCTTGGCGAGAAGCATGGATTTCGGGCGGGCTCGAGTCTTGAACGTTGCCTCAGGAATTCCTCAAATTTTCGTCAAATCAATTGCTTGGCGTCGGTGGCGCGACCTGGGCGTAGCGGCCGTCGGCCACCGGGCCGAGCCAGCGATCGGTCCACTCGACCAGGTGGCGAGAAACGTCGACGTAGCCGGCCGGCAGGTGGCCCGAGTCGAGCGCGACGTGCCGCTTGTCGGCATCCGGCAGGCCGAGCGCCTCGAAGAACGGGACCTGCATGTCTTCGTACGAGATCGTCAGGTCGTTCCGGCCCGTGATCAACAGCGTCGGCACCGTAACCCGGGCCAGGTAATCGATCTGCTGGATCTCCGGCGGCAGATGAGCGGTTGGCACCAGGCCGGTAGACACCAGCATCGCGACCCGGAACCTCGGCTCGACGGCGAGGATGAACGGCGATCGGGTCGCACCGTAGCTGACCGCGTGCCACGCCAGCCGCTCGCCATCGATGTCCGCGCGCGTTTCGAGATAGTCCAGCGTGCGGCCGGCGTCCTTGACCTGCTGGACGATCAGGTCGCGCACCGCGACCGGCCCCGAGGACGGGACCGGACCGCGCTCGAAGGTGCCCTTGTACACCGGATAGGCCACCGCCCGACCGGTTCGCAGGAACGGCTCGACCAGCATCAGGCCGGCGTCACGGCTGTCGTCCAGCAAGCGGCCGTCGCCGCCGGGGAAATGCACCACGGTCTGGTACGGCGGCTCGACGTCCTTCGGCAGGAACAGCTGGAGGATCACGCGCTCCTCGCCGTAGGCTGCGTCGAATTCGATCCGCTCGCGACGCCAGGAGGCGTGGTCGTCATCCACCGCCAGCACCTCGGCGTTCAGCGGCGTATTGTCGTAGTCGTAGAGCCGGGAGTAGATTTCGAAGGTCGAATCGTCGACCGGTTCGGACGACCACTGCGATTCGTATTGAAACTCCGGCACCTGCGAAGGATCGATCGGTTGATCGGTCCGGACCAGGCGGAATCCCGCTCCGGCGCTGCGCGAGATCGGCTCGGTCAGCTGCCAGTCGACGAACTGGTAGCTGTTCTCGTTCCAGGCCGCTCCGAGAGCCACCCGACGCGAGCCCGACGGCGTCGCCGTCCACTCGCGGACGTTTCCCGCCATATCGTAGGTGCCGAACGGTCCCAGTCCGCCCGACGCTCCGACCGGCAGGGTCCCCGCATTGCCGAAATTGCTGGCCAGGATCACGTCCGAGAACAAGGCGGCCTGGCTGCCGCCCTGACCGGCTGCCCGAGACCAGTGAAACGCAGTCGGCAGCGACTTGCCCGCCCACTCGGCGTACGCCGCTGCCTCGTACCAGCTGACGCCCTCGACCGGGTGATCGGCTTCGCCCTCGGGGAAGATGCCGAGCGCCCAGGTCGACGGCCCCTGCATGCCGGTGGCATCGACCAGCAGCTGCATCAGTTGGTCACGGTCCAGCGTTGCACCGTCCACGTCGACCTGTTCGGGCCACAGGGCCGGCTCGTCGTACCCGCCGGCTTCGATGAACGCGAGGTACTCGGCGTTGGTGACCTCGTTCCGATCGATCCAGAAGCCCTCCAGGGTGCGGGACTCGCTGAAGTGGCGCACCGGACCGGGAGACACGAACACCATGCCTTCGGGCGCGTCATCGATCCGTTGCAATCGGAAGGGCTCCGGAAAGGGCAGCACATGCGGGGCCAGCACCCGCGTCCGGAAGCCGGGCCTGGACACGCGGAAGCGCAGCGCCGCCAGCGGAAGCCGGACCGGCTCCATCGGCGTCGTTCCGATCGGGACCCAGTCCGCCGGGCCCGGACCGTATCCCGCCACCTCGATCAGCGCACCCTCCGGGTCGCTGCTCAGCGGGATCGGAACCGACAGGTCGAGCCAGAGCTGCTCCAGGCGCGGGTCGTCGGGAATCCGCTCGCGCGCCGAGCGAACGAGACGCCACGCGGCGGTCACATCGTCCTCGATGGCCGCGTCGACCGCGGGAAGCAGGTCGTTCTCCAGCCAGCGCTGTTCTGCGCCGCTCCACCACCAGGCTGCGGCCAGCACCGCCACCCCCAGGCCGGCCAGCAGGAGCACTGCGGCAGACCGCGAGGGGGCTCCGGTGCCGGTCTCCGAATCCGCGCTGGCGGCCTTCGGCAATGGCGCCGATTCGGTCCGCTGCACCTCGGGGATGATCCGGTAGCCCCGCCGGTGCAGGGTCTCGATGACCGACGGATCGGACGCCGAATCGCCGAGGGCCTGACGCAGTTCGCTGACCGCCTGAGGCAGAACGTTCGCCGACAGCGCCGTTCGCCCCCAGGCTTCGTCGAGCAGGGTGTCGCGGTCGACCAGCGCCGGTGCGTGCTCGAGCAGGACCTCGAGCAGACGGAAGGTCTGCCTGCGGAGCGGAATCGGACCGTCCGGCCCGGTCAGGGCACCGGTCGAGTCATCCAGTTCGAACGGCCCGAAGCGATATCTCATGGCTCGGAATATACCCGGTCGGACAAGCCGGTCATCGACGACGCTCAGTCCACGGCCGGAATCCGGGTGGCCTGCCAGGTGAACGCCCTCCACTCGCCGTCGTCATTGCGGAGCACGCCGGTATTGAAATACTCGGCGATCCGCTCGCCGTCGAGGTCGGCGGTCAGGCGAAAGGTCACCACCGCCAGGTCCTCCATGACACGAACGGTCACGTCCTCGGCCCCGTAGCGCGTCGGGGAATCTGCGCCGGCATCCGCGCCGGCTTCGGTTGCGGCTTCGGCGTCGTCGAAGCCGGCCAGGATATCGGCCTTGCCGAAGCGTTCGCCCGCGGAGCTGGTGTAGATCAGGTCGTCGGCCCAGAACGTCTCGTGGACCGGGCGTTCGTTGGCGCCCGCGAGAAAGGTGCGCAGCCGGTGCTCGATTTCCGCCTGGTCATCGGCGACGGCAGGCCGGGCGTCGCCGGCAAGAAGGGTGAGCGCAGAAATCAACAACAGCGAGAGAGTGCGCATCGATGAGCTCCGAATCCGGGGACGGGCGCCCGAGGATAGCGCAAGCGTTGATCCTTCGACGGGGCGACGACTCGCGCGACCTCAGCGGTCGATATCGGCCCGACGCGCGATCAGGAACACGACCCGCCCCTTGCCGGGGCGATACTCGTGGTGGATCTCGAAACCGGCTCGCTGCATGCGCTCGACCAGCGCATCGCGGCCGAAGAAGCCGACCGGGGGCAGCTTCCCGATCCACCGCCCGACCGCAACGACGGGACGCAACCAGTTCATTCCATCGGCCAGGCAGGCGGTGTTCGATACGAACAGGCCACTGGGTTCGAGCAAGGCGTGGATCGACGCCAGCGCGGCGTCGAGATCGTCGACCAGGTGCAGGACGCTGAGCGCCAGCACCGCGTCATAGCGTGTGTCGCGCGCGGCCACCTCGGCCAGCGATGCGACCTCGAAGTCGATGTTGTCCACCCCGGCCGCGCGCGCCTTCTCCCCGGCGATCTCGATCATCCGGGGCGAGAAGTCGGTGGCATGGATACGGTCGACGTGCGGCGCGTGTTCGATCGCCGTCGAGCCGGTGCCGCAGCCGACCTCGAGCACCCGCATGCCCGCGGACAATCGCTTCTGTGTCTCGTCCAGCTTGGTGCGATATGCGGCCTCGTCGCTGACCGGACTACGGGCGTACTTGTCGGCGATGCGGTCCCAGAATCGAGCGGGGTCGGCCATGGTCGGACTCGCTGCGGGCTCGGGTCCAAGACTACGCCACCGCCGGCGCCGCGCCATGGGCCATTCGGCACGCCGTCGGCCTGCGCATCGTCGCGGAGATAGCGAGATCGGAGTCGACCGGGAAAACGGAAACGGCGCCGCTGGGCGGCGCCGTTCCGTGCAAGCGAAGCAAGACGCTCGGCTCAGTTGCTCGCCATCATGGCATCGTCGTCGATATCGAAACGATCGGCGTTCATCACCTTGACCCAGGCGTCGATGAAGTCGTTGACGAACTCGGCTTCACCGTCGGCCGACGCGTAGGCCTCGGACACGGCCCGCAGCTCGGAATTCGAGCCGAAGGCGAGGTCGATCGGCGTGGCGGTCCACTTGCGCTCGCCCGTGGCGCGGTCGCTGCCGACGTAGACGCCGTCCATCTCCTCGGACTTGCTCCACTCGTAGTCCATGCTGAGGACATTGACGAAGAAGTCGTTGGTCAGCTGCCCCGGGGTGTCGGTGAACACGCCGTGGTCGGCGCCGGCGCGGTTCGCGTCCAGCGCGCGCATGCCGCCGATCAGGGCGGTCATTTCCGGCACCGTGAGGTCGAGCAGCGCGGCCTTGTCGACCATCGCTTGCAGGGGCGAAAAGTAATGGCGGTCGCTGTAGTAATTGCGGAACGCGTCGGCGTAGGGCTCCAGGTAGGCGAAGGACTCGACTTCCGTCATCTCCTGCGTCGCGTCGCCTCGTCCCGGCACGAACGGCACGTCGATGTCGTGACCGGCATCGGCCGCGGCCTTCTCGATGGCTGCGGCACCGCCGAGAACGATCAGATCGGCGATGGAAATGTCGGCCCCGCCGCCCCGGTTGAAGTCGCGCTGGATCTGCTCGAGAACGCCCAGCACGCGGGTCAGCTCGTCGGGGTTGTTGACCTCCCAGCCGATCTGCGGCTCGAGGCGGATCCGAGCCCCGTTGGCGCCGCCGCGCATGTCGCTGGCGCGATAGGTCGAGGCCGACGCCCAGGCTGTGCGGACCAGCTCGGACACGGTCAGGCCGGATTCGAGGATCGTTTCCTTTAGAGACGCGATGTGGTCGGCATCGACGACTTCACCGTCGACGGCCGGAACCGGGTCCTGCCAGCTCAGCACTTCATCCGGCACTTCGGAGCCGACGTAGCGGGCGCGCGGCCCCATGTCGCGGTGGGTCAACTTGAACCAGGCCCGGGCGAAGGCGTCCTCGAACTGGTCCGGATTGTTCAGGAACCGCTCGGCAATCTCGCGATAGGCCGGGTCGCGCTTCATCGCGATATCGGTGGTCAGCATGATCGGCGCCGTGCGGCCGGCTCCTTCCTGCACTTCGGGCACGGATCCGTCCAGGGCGCCGTCCACGGCAACCCACTGCGGCGCGCCGGTCGGGCTTTCCGACAGTTCCCACTCGAAGCCGAGCAGGTTGGTCAGGTACAGCATCGTCCAGCGGGTCGGCTGCTGGGTCCAGGCGCCTTCGTGGCCGGACGTGATGGTGTCCGCGCCGCTGCCGCTGCCGCAGTCGTTCTTCCAGCCCAGGCCCTGTTCCTCGAGGCCGGCCGCAGCCGGCTCGGGCCCGACGCAGTCGCCCGGGTCGCGCGCACCGTGGACCTTGCCGAAGGTGTGACCGCCGGCGATCAGCGCCAGCGTTTCCTCGTCGTTCATCGCCATGCGGCCGAAGCTCTCGCGGATCGCGACCGCGGCCGCTTCCGGATCGGGCACGCCGCCCGGGCCCGCCGAGTTGACGTAGATCAGTCCCATCTGGGTGGCCGCCACCGGCGCGCGCAGGAGCCCGTCACCGTCGCGGCGCTGGGCGTCCAGCATGGCCTCTTCAGGCCCCCAGTAGACGAAGTCCGGCTCCCAGTCATCCTCGCGACCGCCGGCGAAGCCGAAGGTCGTGAAGCCCATGTCCTCCATCGACACGTTGCCGGTCAGGACCATCAGGTCGGCCCAGGAGAGCTTGCGGCCATAGGTCTGCTTGACCGGCCACAGCAGGCGACGCGCCTTGTCGAGGTTGGCGTTGTCCGGCCAGCTGTTCTGCGGGTCGAAGCGCAGCTGGCCGCCGCCGGCACCGCCGCGGCCGTCGAGCACCCGGTAGGTGCCGGCCGAGTGCCAGGCCATGCGGATGAAGAACGGGCCGTAGTGGCCCCAGTCGGCCGGCCACCAGTCCTGCGAATCGGTCAGCACCGCGCGGATGTCTTCCTTGACCGCGTCGAGGTCGAGCGTGGCGAACTCGGCCGCGTAATCGAAATCGGCGTCGTAGGGGTTCGACGTGACATCCTGATCGCGCAGCGGGCTCAGGTCGAGCTGATCCGGCCACCAGAACTGATTGTCTCGGACCACCTCGGCCACCGCATTCGCGGCCGGAAGTGCGACCGAGACGGCGACCGTCAGCGCGGCGAGGAATCGAAAATTCTTGTGCATGATTGTTCTCCCAAGGAAGGTGTCCCGAAATCTGTTCTCCGAAAACTCCGAACGATGTCCATACAACGTTTCTGAAGCGGACCGGAGCATCTTCCATAACCTATGTCTTTCAGTATCGCCCGTCCAATTGATAGTGACAATCGACGCCATTGATGAACGAAATGCAACCGCAGCCCGCCGAGAGCAGGCCAGGTTTCAGGCCCTGCGGAACACCGGCCCGATCGACGATGAACGATCGGCAATGGACCCGGTGTGTCGACGGCCGACTTCTCTGCCGATTCACTTGCCGATCGATGGGTCGACTCCATGGCCAGGCGCCCTGGCGGAAGGAAGGGCGCGCAGCGTCCGGCTGCGTCGAATCCGGCGACCGCGGCCCGGAGACGATCGTTTCGCTGCAATCGGTGAGGTAGAGTCGCAGCCATCATGTCTCCACCTCGCTCCGATGCCCCGTCCCTGCCCTACGCCGGCCTGCGGCTGAAACGCACCTCGGCGCTGCGTCAACGTGACGATTGGCGCGAGGCCGTGCTGGCGCACCCGGAGATGCGACTGCTGCCGGTCTGGCGCGGGCGAAACCTGGTCACGGCCGATCCCGACGCACCGAGCCTCGAATCGGCCGGCCGATTCCACGAACACGCCGCCGAGCTGATCCTGCTCGGTGAAGTCGAGAACGCGCCGGTGGTGGCCGCGGACGTCTCCGCGCTGGAAGAACACCGCGCCTTCGAACTGGCCGGCGAGGCGCGATTTCACGACCTGCGCCGGATCGGTCCCGCGATGGATGCGCAGGACGCTGCCCTGCTCAGCTACGCGCGCGGCATGGCGCACTGGCACATCACCCACCGCCATTGCGGCCGCTGCGGCGCCGAGGCCGTCAACCAGAAGGCCGGCATGCAGCGGACCTGCAGCAACGCCGACTGCGGCGGAGTCAGCTTTCCGCGCATCGACCCGGCGATCATCGTGCTGGTCGAGGACGGCGGCCTGCACGGCGACGGCCTGCCGCGCTGCCTGCTCGGCCGGGCGCCCGGCTGGCCGAAGGGCGTGTACTCGACGCTGGCGGGGTTCGTCGAGCCGGGAGAGTCGCTCGAAGAAGCCGTGGCGCGCGAAGTCCGCGAGGAAAGCAACATCAGCGTGCACGGCGTCCGCTACCTCGCCTCGCAACCCTGGCCCTTCCCGTCCTCGCTGATGCTCGGCTTCCACGCCACGGCGCGCACGCTCGACATCGTGCGCCACGACGAAGAGCTCGAAGATGCTCGATGGTTCACCGCCGAAGAGTTGCGAACGGCCGGCACCTGGGGCGACCAGGCGGAGATCTGCCTGCCGCGCGAAGATTCGATCGCGCGTTTCCTGATCGAAACCTGGCTCGGGCGGCAGGAGCAGGGCCGGTAATCCCGAGCCCTCGTCGAACCGCGCTCTTTCTGTCGTCCCGCACTCGATGCGGGATTCGGCGACTTCGAGCGACAGCCGGAACGTCACACGGCCCCGGATGCGCTGCGCTTACCCAGGCGACGTGTCCGGGCCTGTGGGAGCTTGCCCCGCAAGCGATGGCCAGGGTCGATCTAGAAATGACGTCTTCGCGGGCAAGGCCCGCTCCCACAGGAGTTTCTTGTCCGGGCCCGGGTGCTGACGGGCGAGAAAAACCCCGGCCTCCTGGGAAGCCGGGGTTGTCATTGCATTACCTGGACCCTGATCAGCGCAGGTCGAAGCGGTCCGCGTTCATCACCTTCGTCCACGCGGCGATGAAGTCGCGGACGAACTTCTCCTTCGCATCGTCCTGGGCGTAGTTCTCGGCCAGGGCGCGGAGCTGGGAGTTCGAGCCGAACACCAGGTCGACGCGGGTGCCGGTCCACTTCTGTGCACCCGACGTCCGATCGCTGCCGATGTAGACGTCTTCATCGTCGGCGCTGACGTTCCACTGGGTGTCCATATCGGTCAGGTGGACGAAGAAGTCGTTGGTCAACTGGCCGACCCGGTCCGTGAACACGCCGTGCTGCGATCCGCCGTGGTTGGCGCCGAGCACGCGCAGTCCGCCGACCAGCACCGTCATCTGCGGGGCGGTCAGCGCCAGCAGGTGCGCCTTGTCGAGAAGCATCTCCTCGTCCCGCACGGTGAACTTCGTCCGGCGATAGTTGCGGAAGCCGTCGGCCTCCGGCTTCAGCGGATCGAACGATTCGGCGTCGGTCTGATCTTCGGTCGCATCGGTGCGACCCGGAGCGAACGGCACCGTCACGTCGTATCCGGCATCGCGAGCGGCCTTCTCCACCGCAGCCGTGCCGGCGAGCACGATCAGGTCGGCCAGCGAGACCTTCTTGTTGCCGGCCTGCGAGGCATTGAACTCGTCGCGAAGGCCTTCGAGAACCTCGAGGACGCGGGCCAGCGTCTCCGGCTCGTAGGCCTCCCAGTCCTTCATCGGCGCCAGCCGGATGCGTGCGCCGTTGGCGCCGCCGCGCTTGTCGGAATCGCGGTAGCTCGACGCGGCGTTCCAGGCGACGGACACCAGTTCGGCAATCGACAGACCCGACTCCAGCACCTTCGCCTTCAGCGCCTCGACGTCGGTCTCGTCGACCAGGTCGTGGTCGACCGGCGGCACCGGGTCCTGCCACAGCAGGTCCTCGGCCGGAACTTCGGGCCCGAGGTAGCGGACCTTCGGCCCCATGTCGCGGTGGGTCAGCTTGAACCAGGCGCGGGCGAAGGCGTCGGCGAATTCGTCGGGGTTCTCGTGGAAGTGCTTCGAAATCTTCCGATACGCCGGGTCTTCCTTCATCGCCATGTCGGCGGTGGTCATCATGATGCCGACCTTGATCGACGGGTCCTCGACGTCCGGCGCGTGGTGCTCGTCGGCCAGGCCGATCGGACGCCACTGGTGCGCGCCGGCGGGGCTCTTCGTCAGTTCCCACTCGTAGCCGAACAGCATGTCGAAGTAGCCCATGTCCCAGGTCGCCGGGTTCGGCGTCCACGAGCCTTCCAGGCCCGAGGTGATCGTGTCGCGGCCCTTGCCCTTGCCGTAGGCGTTGCGCCAGCCGAAGCCCTGCTCTTCCAGCGGCGCGCCTTCGGGCTCGGGTCCGATGTGCTCGGCGCCGGCCGCGCCGTGAACCTTGCCGAAGGTGTGGCCGCCGGCGGTCAGGGCGACGGTCTCGTAGTCGTTCATGGCCATGCGACCGAAGGTCTCGCGGATGTCCCGCGCCGAGGCCTTCGGGTCGGGGTTGCCGTCCGGACCTTCCGGGTTGACGTAGATCAGGCCCATCTGGACCGCGGCCAGGGGATAGGCCAGCTGGCGCTCGCCTTCATAGCGCTTGTTGCCCAGCCACTCGTCCTCGGCACCCCAGTAGATGTCTTCTTCCGGGCCCCAGATGTCGGCGCGCCCCCCGCCGAAGCCGAAGGTCTTGAACCCCATGGTCTCCAGGGCGACGTTGCCGCCCAGCACGAACAGGTCGGCCCAGGACAGCGCGTTGCCGTACTTCTGCTTGACCGGCCACAGCAGGCGCCGCGCCTTGTCGAGGTTGGCGTTGTCGGGCCAGCTGTTCAGCGGTGCGAAGCGCTGGTTGCCGGTCGCCGCACCGCCGCGGCCGTCGGCCGTGCGGTAGGTGCCGGCGGCGTGCCAGGCCATGCGGATCATGAACGGGCCGTAGTGGCCGTAGTCGGCGGGCCACCAGTCCTTGGAATCGGTCATCACGTCGGCCAGGTCGGCCTTGACCGCGGCCAGGTCGAGCGTGCCGAACGCCTCGGCATAGTCGAAGTCCTCGCCCATCGGGTCGGCGCGCTTGTCGTGCTGGTGGAGGATGCCGACGTTGAGCTGGTTCGGCCACCAATCGACCGAACCGCGGCCGCCGGCCTTCTGGAGGGTGCGGCTCCCGTGCATGACGGGACACTTCGCTTGCTGATCCATGATCTCGTTCCTCGTTGTCGTGGGCGGAACGCTCGCCCCGGTCTACGGTAGACCTCGGCGGGAACGTCCCGGTTGCACGCAGTATTCGCCGGAACGATCTATTGCGCAAATGAATTGTTTAGATTGGTTGGATAGAGGATGGCTATGGGGGAAGCAGGGACCAGGGGAAAGGGGGCAGGGGCTAGTGGGTGATCTGGAACCCAGGGACCAGGGGAGAGGGCTGATGGACGACGAAACCCTGGGGGCCGGGCGGGGTTCGCCCGGAGGGGATCAGTTCTTTGTGACTTCGCGGCGGTCGCTGTCGACGGGGACGCCGCCGGCCTTGAGCAGGTCGGCGATCGAGGCGCGGTGGTCGTCGGTGAGCTGGTCGGCGCCGAAGATGGACTGGACCAGCCGACGCAGACGGTACGCATAGCGAACGACCGGCAGCAGCTTGGCCTGTTCACGCTCCAGCGTGGCCCGGCTCTGCTTGAGTTCTGCCTGCAGCTGGGCGACGCGATCCTGGGCTTCGTCGAGCTCGGCCTGCTTCGCCTCCAGGGTCTGCTGGAGTTCGCTGGTCGACGACGCGCTGCTCAGTTCCGCAGCGACCGAGGCACGCCGCGCCTCGCGCAGGCGGACCGACAGCTTCTTGACCAGTTCTTCGTCGGAACGGGCCGCGTCGGCTTCGGCCAGCTCGGCCAGGCGCGTGCGAAGCACACCGACGTCGCTGCGCATCTGGCGCAATTCGCGACGGACCGAGTCCTCGGTTTCGAGCATGATCCTGGCGTCGCGCGGCAGGTCGGAAGGCTCGGGATAGTCGCTGACCTCGCCGGAGGCGACGGCCTGCAACCACTGACGGAAACGGGCGCGTTGGGAGAGTTCTTCCAGCATGGGAACTAGCCTAGCCCAGATTTTTTCCAGATGCATCAAGAACTTGCGCGAACCGGTTCCCGACCCGCACGCCGGAGTGTGACCGGCTCCGCATCGGCGCACCGAGCGGCCGAAGATCGGCCGCGGATGGGCCGAAGATCGGCCGCGTTCGAGCCGGATCGCGCCACTCGTTCGCGCGGGACCCACCCCGTCGAACGGCGAGGCCGGGAGCAATCTGCTAGCGTACTTCGGCACGCTCGACCCGTCGTCGATGCGCGAACGGAGCCGCCGATGCCTACATCCTTTATGCCCACATCGCCCATGCCCGCATCGCCAGGAACTGCATCGCCCATTCCTGCAACGTCAAGAACCGCAGCGACGGCAGCCGCCTGGATCCTGGTGCTCTTCGCACTGCTTTCGGTCCCGGTCGCCGCACAGGTCGACGACCCGGGTCGCGAACCGTCGGGCTCGATCGAAGCGACGTCGACGCCGCAGACCGACCAACGCATCGGCGACCGCCTGCGCGGGATCTATGCCGAGATCGAATCGCTCCGGGACGTCTCGGTGTCGGTCTCGGCCGGCGTGGTCGAACTGACCGGCGAAGTGGATTCCCAGACGACCGGCGCTCGCGCCGAGCGCCTCGCCGGCCAGGTCGAAGGCGTGGTCGACGTCGAGAACGGCCTGGAGGTCAACCGCGCGCTCGACGACCGGCTGCAGTCCACCGGCAACGAGCTCGCCGAACTGTTCCGCACCCTGCTCGCCGGGCTGCCGCTGTTCGGCGTCGCGCTGGCCGTGTTCGTGGCGTTCTGGCTCGCCGGGCGCTGGGTCGGTGCGCGGCAATCGCTGTACCGGCGCTTCAGCCCCAACGTGTTCATCGCCGAACTGCTCGGCCAGGTCGCGCACCTGCTGTTCATCGTCCTGGGCCTGGTGCTCGCGCTGGCCCTGCTCGACGCCACCGCCCTGCTCGGCACGATCCTCGGCGCGGCCGGCATCCTGGGCCTGGCGCTCGGCTTCGCCGTGCGCGATACGGTCGAGAACTACATCGCCAGCATCCTGCTGAGCATCCGCAACCCGTTCGGCGTCAACGACCTGGTCGACATCGACGGCCAGCTCGGCAACGTGGTCGCGCTCACTTCGCGCGCCACGATCCTGCTGTCGCCCGAAGGCAACCACGTCCGAATCCCGAACGCGACCGTGTTCAAGGCGGTGATCGTCAACTACACGCGCCGGCCCGAACGCCGCTTCGAGTTCGACGTCGGCGTCGACACGGACCACGAGCTGCAGCCCGCGCAGCAGGTCGCGCTCGACACGCTCGAGGCCACGACCGGCGTCTTGAAGGAGCCACCCGCGCTGGTCATCGTCGAGGCGCTCGGCGACTCCAACGTCGTGCTGCGCTGCTACGGCTGGGTCGACCAGGACCACGCCAGCTTCGTCAAGGTCCGCAGCGAGGCGATCCGCCGGGTCAAGGAAGCCTTCGACGACGCCGGCATCGTCATGCCGGAACCGGTCTACCGGCTGCGCATCATCGACCGGATCGACGCCACGAGCGAAACCGAAGATGCGCCGCGGCCGGCTGCGCGAAACGACCGGCCCGCGAAGGACGGCGCTGCGAGTCAGGACACCACCGATGTCTCCGTCGACCACACGATCGAGAAGCGCGTGATCGTCGAATCGAACGAGTCCGAGCGCGAGAACCTGCTCAGCCCGGACGCCGACCAGGAGCTGTGAGCCGGTCGTAGCGACGGTCGTCGCGGCGGTCGCGGCAGCGGTCGTAGCTGCGCCCGAGAGCTCCCCCGGGACCGCTGGCGGTTCACCGGTCCACCGAAGTATGCTGGTCGGGTCGTGGATCAGGAGCGCACGATGCGAACCCTGACCTGTCCTCGCTGCTCGGCGAGCCACCGCCGCAAGGCGTGTTCTGGCGGCCAACGCGCAATGCGGGCCCGGGGTGCCCCCCGCACCGGACGCCGGGGCCGGCAAACGCGAAGGCTGGCTGCTGACCCCGCGCGGTCGACGACTCCACGAACTCGACCTGCTACGTGGCTGGTCCGCGAACGGCTTCGAGAACGAACTGCTGCTCAATACGCTCTGGACGCTGAGATACGAACCGTTCCAGATCTTGGTCGGCATGGCCTGGATCACCGCGCTGCTGGCCGCTCGAGCCTTCACGACTCGAGGCCCGTTGCTGTAGCTGACCCGCGCGGGTCGCACGGCGCTGACGCCCTGTCTTGCCGAGACCGTGGTCGCGACGGCCTTGTACTTCGGCTGGGGTTTCGGCCTCTATGGCCGGTTCGGCCGCTTCGAGATTCTGATGATCGCCCTCGTCATCCCGGCCGGCCTCTTGCTGGCCACCAATCTCCATCTGATGCGGTTCAGGCAGGGGCTAATACAAGCGCTTTGGCGGAGATTGATCTACTAGCACGCGAACCCGTTACAAATCTCCGCGAGCGAGGGTTAGCCTCGAGGACCCTTGATGCCCGGCAATCGCCTTTAAGCCCGGTCTAGAGAGGCTTACCGAATACGCCAATTGAATATCACTTAGTCCCTCGCCAAAGAGGCACCAAAGGCCGTGTTGCTGAGAAACTCCTAATTCTCCGGGCAGCGATGAATTCCGAGAGGGCCTCGAAGGCAACCTAGAAAGGATCGTCATAGATTTCGGCGATAGAACAAAACCGGCTTTCACTTCACTGACACTACCGGGACGGGAAATAGTTGACCTGCAAGCGCTACAACAGTCAGTATTCGCCCAACGGCAAAAGGGAGACTTAATGCATGGTCGACTTCAGCAGACACTTGGAGAGCACAGCCACCAAGAAGCCCACCAATCCTATAGAGCTCTACGATGCACTTGACCGAAGCAGCGAGACAGGACCTCTGCGACCTGTCCAGCTGGAGATACTGAAATCTTGGTACGAAGTACACCGCACTAAAAAGGACGCTATCGTCAAACTTCATACGGGGGAAGGGAAAACACTTATTGGGCTTCTTTTCCTCTACTCAAAACTGATTGAAGAGTCAGGTCGGTGCCTTTACGTCTGCCCAAACAAGTACCTTGCGAAACAAGTGATGGAAGAAGCGGCTCGCTTCGGAATTCCATTTTGCGATTTTTCTGAAACCAGCTATGGACTACCCAACGAGTTTGACTCAGGGGAAAAACTACTAATCACACATGTTCAGAAAGTCTTCAATGGTAAGACAGTATTCGGGATAGGTTCTGAATCTGTAAGCATCGACTCGATTGTGCTGGATGATAGCCATGCTTGCATAGATTCGATCTTACAGTCGATGACTGTTTCCATTTCCAGAAACGACAGCATTTATAAGGATCTTATATCTCTTTTTTCTAACGATCTAGCTGAACAAGGCCAAGGCACCTTCTTTGACATCAAAGAAGGCGAGTATGACTCGATGCTTCCAGTTCCGTACTGGACAATTATTGACAATACGGAACAGTTAACGGAAAAGTTGGCAAAGGGGAAATCCGCGGGTGATTTGAAGTTTGCATGGCCGCTTATTAAAGACTCACTAGCTGATTCTGAAATCTTTGTTAGTGGACCAAAAATTGAGATCCGGCCTCGTCTAGACACGTTCAAGAAATTCGGATTTTTTGAGAAAGCCAAACATCGGGTACTGATGTCAGCAACTACCCAGGAT
Source organism: Wenzhouxiangellaceae bacterium (assembly GCA_965227925.1). Lineage (GTDB taxonomy): Bacteria > Pseudomonadota > Gammaproteobacteria > Xanthomonadales > Wenzhouxiangellaceae. Next base: position 952,347 of record CBDDGP010000004.1, on the reverse strand, counting down.
GATGCGCTATTCATTAAGGGCCTTGGATTCTCTGCTGAAGCCGTAAAAAATCCAATGACCGCTTCAGCCCGCAGATGGTCGGGCGAGAAAATGATTCTTATCCCTTCGCTTATCGACCAAAGAGTTGATCAGCCAAAAGTGCTCAGCCTTTTCTGCGGAAAGAAAGGGAAGCAGAAATTTGGGATTGTTTCGATAATTCCATCATTTCAAAAGCGCCAGCAATACGAGAGCTTTGGCGCGGAAGTTGCAGACACAAACAGCATTTATGAGAAAGTCAAATCCCTTAAAGACGGAACATTTGACGGCCTAGTTGCTTTCGTAAATAGATATGACGGGATAGATCTTCCAGATGCCTCATGCCGCATTCTAGTGTTGGACTCCCTGCCGCATTTTGATTCCTTGGCCGATAGATACGAGAAGAGCGTACGACATACCGGAGACCTAGTCAGAACGCGGATTGCTCAAAAAATTGAACAGGGACTCGGACGGAGTGTTAGAGGGGAAAAGGACTTCTCGGTGATTCTTCTTGTTGGAGATGATCTCGTCCAATTTGTTCAAAGCCCATCAACTCGCAAGCTTTTCTCTAATCAAACAAGAAAGCAGGTTGAGATTGGTTTTTCAATTACGAGAATTGTTGCAGAGGAAAGCCAACTTGCCAGCGAACGATCGGACGACCCGCAACCAGGTCGAGTTCTGCTAGAACTGATCGAGCAGGCGATCAAAAGAGACGAGGGGTGGAAGCAGTTCTACATCCAGAATATGGAGTCGATCGAAGAAGATCAGAGCTCATCAGAGATATTTTCGATCCTGGAGTTAGAAACCTCGGCAGAAGATGCGTATTCCCAAGGCGACATAAGTCTATGCGAGAAAAGCCTTCAAACACTCATTGACCGGAGCGATAACGACGTAGAAAAGGCTTGGTATCTGCAACAGCTAGCCAAATTCTCATACAAGTTCTCAGTGTCTAAGTCTCAAGAGCTTCAGCTTGCCGCATATAAACGCAATAACCAACTACTCAAGCCTAAAGAAGGCGTTTTTTACGCGCGAATGGAAAAGCCGAGCAGCGCCCAAGCCAAAAGAATTACCAGTTGGCTACTTTCAATAGATCAAAGTCTTGACGCCCAAATCGAGGTACAGAGACATCTTGCTGACCTGCAGTTTGGAAAAAGGGCAGAAGAGTTTGAGGCCGCCCTCGATGCCATCGGAAAGGCATTGGGCTTTACTACTCAGCGGCCGGACAAAGAAATTAAGACCGGGCCTGACAATCTATTCTCCTCATCGACAGGATATCTGCTGCTTGAGTGCAAATCTGAGGTAAAACCAGATAGAACAGAGGTCTCGAAAGCAGAGGCAAGCCAAATGAACTCTCACATAGCGTGGTTTCGAAAAGAGTATGGCGACGAACCTTGTACCCATATTCTTATTCACCCAGCCAGCAAGCGAGGATATCAAGCCGATTTCAGCGAGCCAGTTCTTGTTTTGAGAGAAGCCTCACTGAACAAACTAGTAGGTCGTATAAGAAGTTTTTTTGGCGATACACCGAAAGATCGTATGGACAGGGCCGAGCTAGAGTTGAAGATAGAAGCACTCTTAGCCACTCATCCGCTAAGCATCCTTGATATCAAGCGAGACTTCTGCACACAAATCGCCCAACTCAAGCCGCGTCCCAGGAATGGAGAAAACTGACCGGACGAGATTTTCGATTAAAGCTTTGGCTTAGCCACTAACCGCTGCGGCGGCTGACCTATATATCAGCCTTCCGCCCCATCAGCCAAAGGATCAGCAGGATCGCCGGGATGCCCAGCGCCGAGGCGTAGATGAAGAAGGTCACGTAGCCGGCGTGGTCGACGATCACACCCGACGGGCCGCCGATGATCTTGCCCGGCAGGGTCATGAAGGAGCTGAACAGGGCGTACTGGGTCGCGGTGTAGCGGCGCGAGACCAGGCTGGACAAGAAGGCGATCAACACGGTGGCGGAGAAGCCGGTGGCGAAGTTGTCGGCGCCGATCGTGACGAACAGCGCCGGGATGCTGTAGCCGACGGTCGCCAGCCACGCGAACACCAGGTTGGTCCCGGCGACCAGCAGGGCGCCGGCCAGCATCATCGGCAGGATCCCGTAGCGGGCTACAACAATTCCGCCGACGATCCCGCCAGTCAGGGTCATCACGATGCCGAAGACCTTGGTCACGGTCGCGATCTCGGACAGGGAAAAGCCGAGATCGATGTACAGCGGGTTGGCCATCGCGGCCATCGACAGGTCGCTGACCTTGTAAAGGCCGATCAATGCGAGCAGGGGAAGCGCCAGCCAGCCGTAGCGACGCAGGAAGTCCTTGAACGGCGCGACGATCGAACCGACGATCCACGCGCCGGCCTCCTGGCGCCAGCCGCGGCTGGAGGTCTCGACCCGGTAGGCCTGGACCAGCGGGTCGCTCTCGATATCGAGCCGGTCGGCCGACGACGGCTCGCGCGACAGCAGCACCGCCATCATGCCCACGCCCATGCAGGCCGCCATGGTCAGGTAGGCCACGGTCCAGTTCCAGTAGTCGGCGATGTACAGCGCGCCCGCACCGGCGGCCAGGATCGCCAGCCGGTAGCCGATGACGTAGGTGCCGGCCAGCGCGGCCTGGTACTCGTCGGCGTCGGACTCGATCCGGAACGCGTCGATCGTGATGTCCTGGGTCGCCGAGCAGAACGCGACGAACAGCGCGAGCAGCGCGATCGCGGTCAGGCTGTCGGTCGGATCGGTCAGCGCCATCGCGGCCAGGCCCGAGGCGATGCCGACCTGGGCCAGCAGCATCCACGAGCGGCGCTGGCCGAACAGGCGCGTCAGGCCGGGCAACGGCACCCGGTCGACGACCGGTGCCCACAGCACCTTGATCGAGTAGGTGGTGCCGATCCAGGCAAAGAAGCCGATCGCCGAGCGCGAGATCTCGTAGTCGCGCAGCCACGCCGTCAGCGTCGTGAACACCAGCAGGAACGGCAGCCCCGCCGAGAAGCCGAAGAACAGCATCCGGATCGCCGAAGGCCGCGCATACACCCGCAGCGCCTCGGACCAGCTGTGCTTCGTCGTTGCGTCAACCGACATCGATCAAACCGCTTGGAAGGCAGTCGTTCGAATGGAAAACCAGCCGTCCACAGATGAACACGGATACACACAGATGAAGAGCAGATGCTGTTCTTCGGGTCGTCTCCGGCAGCGGGCTATCGGTGGAGCGCCTCATGAGGCTCCGTCTCGTCGAACGGGACGAACAAGGGAATCATCAACTGGGCCCAGCGTGCAACTCGGCTTCCGCATCCTGCTTGTCCTTGCTTTTCTATCCGTGTTCATCCGTGTTCATCTGTGGACAGATTGCCTTTCCGAGCCGTAGGAGACGAAAAGGCCCGAGCCTCAGAGATCCGCGTCGTAGTCGAGGATCAGCGGGGCGTGGTCGGAGAAGCGGGTGTCCTTGTAGATGCGGGCCTTTTCGGCGCTGTCGGCCGGGGCCTGGCTGGTGACGTGGTAATCGATCCGCCAACCGACGTTGTTGTCCCAGGCGCGTCCGCGGTTCGACCACCAGGTGTACTGGTCCGGGCGCGGGTCGACGCGGCGGAAGGCGTCGTGCATGCCGACGGGGCCGAACACCTCGTCCATCCACGCGCGCTCCTCGGGAAGAAACCCCGAATTCTTCTGGTTGGCCTTCCAGTTCTTCAGGTCGATTTCCTTGTGCGCGATGTTCCAGTCGCCGCAGATGATCCAGTCGCGGCCGGACTTGGCCCAGTCCTCGAGCTTCGGCTTCAGGTGATCCATGCACGCGTACTTGAACTGCTGGCGCTCGTCCTTCGACGTGCCCGACGGCAGGTACAGGGACACCACCGAGGTCTTGCCGAAGTCCGCCTGCAGCCAGCGGCCCTCGCAATCGAAAGCGTCCCAGCCGATGCCGGCCTGGACGCGGTCGGGTTCCTTGCGGGCGTAGATCGCCACGCCGGAATAGCCCTTCTTCTCCGCGTCGTGGTACACGCAGGTGTTCATGTAGGCCGGGCGGTACTCGGCGTCTTCGAGCTGCCATTCCTGCGCCTTGGTTTCCTGCAGGCAGACCACGTCGGCCTTCTGGTAGCGTAACCAATCGAAGAAGCCCTTGCGATGGGCGGCGCGGATGCCGTTGGCGTTCAGGCTGATGATGCGCATGCGAAGCGTCGTGGAGCGGGCCAGCGCCCATGGTAGCCGCTGGATGGTGCGCTCTGGGGCAGCGGCGGTACACTGCCGGCCATGAACGAATGGACCAGGAACTTCATCGCGCTGGCCCGCGAGGTCGAGGCGCTGCGCTTCGGGCAGTTCGAGCTGAAATCCGGCCGGATCAGCCCGTACTTCTTCAACGCCGGCCGCTTCTGCACCGGCGCCAGCCTGGCCCGGCTGGCCGACTGTTATGCAGACGCCATTGCCGATCACTGCGCGGCCCATAGCGTCGAGTTCGACGTGCTGTTCGGGCCGGCCTACAAGGGCATTCCGCTGTCGGCGGCGGTCGCCGTCCGGCTGCTCGATCGCCACGGCATCGACGTGCCCGTGGCCTACAACCGCAAGGAAGCCAAGGATCACGGCGAAGGCGGCACGCTGGTCGGCGCGCCCGTCGAGGGCCGGGTGCTGGTGATCGACGACGTGCTGTCGGCCGGCACCGCATTTGCCGAGGCCCGGGGGATGATCGAAGCGGCCGGCGGCCGGGTGGTCGCCTTTGCCGTCGGACTCGACCGGCAGGAGCGCGGAACCGGCCGCGCCTCGGCGGGGTCTCAGTTGTCAGCAGCGGGGATCGATGTGATCGCCATCGCAACTCTGGCCGACCTGGTTGATGCACTTCGCCAGTCTTCGGGCGGCGGTGGATCGGGGTCCGCGGACCTGTCTGCTATGCTCAATTATCAAAGGGAATACGGAGCGGCCTGACGGCCGGCGGAATCATGACGGGTCTGAAACCAGCGGCCGACCGGGGGGCCCACACCGAGGTCCGATCGCAGCGCGAGACGCACGCGCATCGACCGTGCCGAATCGTCCGGCTCGCCCTTGTCGCGGGACTGGTGTGCGCGCCACCGCTGTCCGTCGCCCAAGACGTCTACAAGTGGGTCGACGAGAACGGCGAGACCCACTACAGCCAGACCCTGCCGCCCGAGCGGGTGCAGCAGGAACACGCCCGGATCGCCTCCGACGGCCGCGTCGCCGAGACGGTCGATCGCGCCCCGACCGCCGAAGAGCGGGCCGAACTGGCGCGCCGGATCCGTGCCGAGCGCGATGCCGCGCAGCGCGCCCGGCTCGAGGCCCAGCAGGACCGCCTGTTCCTCGCCGCCTACCCCACGGAAGAAGCGGTGCGCGACTCGGTCCAGGCCCAGCGCCAGGTCATCGAGGCCGAACTCGGGTCGGTCGAAGCCCTGATGCAGCAGGCCCGTCAACGGCTCAACCAGCGACTGGCCAGCGCCGCCGCGCTGGAACGCGACGGCCGCCCCGTGCCCAACCACGTGGCCGAAGAAATCCGCTCTGCACGCCAGAACTGGGCCGAACTCGATCGGCGTCGCGGCAATCTGCGGGGCCGACTCGACCGGCTCGGCCCGCTGCTCGCCGAGGAACTGGCGCGGTTCCGCCGCCTGACCGGCACCGAAGCGCCCCCCGCCCCGGATCCCGACGGCGATGGCTCGACGACCGAGGACGCCGGCTGATCCGAACGGCGGAGCCCTGAACACGCTACGTTTCGCCCGCTCGAGCACGCCCGGGCACGCAGGTCCGATCACGCACGCGCGAACTGACCAGATCATGCCGATCCGCCGCCGCGCGGCACGCAGAGTATCGAAGAGGTTTTCCAGCGATGTACACCCGTTGCGAGCATTGCCAGGCCGTGCTGCCGATCCGTCCCGAGGACCTCGCCCAGGCCGGCGGCGTGGTTCGCTGCGGCGCCTGCGGCCGCACCATCAACGCGCTGTCGGCGATGTTCCGCGAGATTCCCGGCGAAGGCAGCATCCCGATTCCGGCTGACGGCATGCCGCCGTTGCTCAATCCGCACGTGGAGCAGGATGCTCTGCTCGACGACGAGCGGCCCGAGGGTGCGCGCGACGACGAACCCGACTTCGAGGCCCGGCCGGACACGCCGGGCGACCCCGACTTCGCGCCCGACCCGGCCCCGCGCTGGGCCCGAATCCTGTGGCCGTCGCTGGCCGCGGTCGCGGTGCTGTTGATCGGCCTGCAGCTGTTCGGCCCCGAAGGCTGGCGCGTGCCGCCGGAGGCACTGGGTCTCGGCGAGCCGCCGATGGACGAACCCGGTGTCGCGATCGAGCTGGTCTCGCGCGATCTGCACCGCCACCCCACGCTCAGCGACGCGGTGATCGTCAGCGCGGTGCTGGTCAATCGATCCGCCCGTCCGGTCGCCTGGCCGCGGATCGATCTTCGCCTGTACGACGCCAGCCAGCAGGTGATCGGCCAGAAGCTGCTCGAGCCCGATCAGTACCTCGATGCGAGCGCCGACCCGAACGGCACGCTGGCCCCGAACGTGCGTCTGCCCGTGGTCCTGGAGATGGTGGTCGAGGGTTCGACGCCGGCCGGCTTCAGCATGGCGTTCCACTGAGCCGTCCCCGGCTGCCTCGGCACTGACGGCAGGCCGTCCCGTTTCCGGAAAGATGGCAGGAAACGGCTCCGGATCGCGTATTCCCCTGTAGATTCCCACCAGTCCGGAAGAACTGCTGTGGTACGCTTTGCGGCCGTTTTCGCGCAAGGCCGCGCGGCCGAATTCCTGGAACACCGAATGTCCGCCACGAAGACCGAATCCAAGTCGCCTTGCCTTCGCGAGGTGGTTGCCCGCTCCGTCAAGCAGTACCTCGACGACATGGGCCAGACCCCACCGAACGACCTGCACGACCGGATCATTCGCGAAGTCGAACGGCCGCTGGTCGAGGCCGTGCTGGAACACACCGGCGGCAACCAGTCGAAGGCCGCCGACATCCTCGGCGTCACCCGCTCCACGCTGCGCACGCGCATCAAGCGCTACGGCCTGTGAGCCGCCGTTCGTGAGTACCCCCTGGTGAGTACGTCAGCGCGGCCGATCCGGCGAGCGCTGCTCAGCGTTTCGGACAAGACCGGCCTGGTCGACCTGGCCACCGCGCTGGCCGAACGCGGCGTCGAACTGCTGTCGACGGGCGGCTCGGCCCGGGCGCTGCGCGACGCCGGCCTCGAGGTCGTCGACGTGTCCGGCTACACCGGCTTTCCCGAGATCATGGGCGGGCGGGTCAAGACACTGCATCCGAAAGTCCACGGCGGCATCCTGGCCCGCGACGGCGTCGACGACGAGGTCGCGGCCGAGCACGCCATTCCGCCGATCGACCTGGTCGCGGTCAACCTCTATCCCTTCGCCGCGACCGTCGCCGACCCGGACTGCTCGTGGGACGACGCGATCGAGAACATCGACATCGGCGGCCCGACCCTGCTGCGCGCGGCAGCCAAGAACCACGACCGGGTCACGGTGCTGTGCGACCCGGCCGACTACCGGTCGGTGATCGACGCCCTGCCCGAGGCGCCGGCGGCCGCGCTGCGCAAGCGCCTGGCCACGCGGGCGTTCGCCCACACGGCGAAGTACGACGGCCAGATCAGCCAGTGGCTCTCGGCGCGGACCGACGACGATGACGATGACACCGACGCACTGCTGCCGCCGCGGCTTTCGCTGAATCTCGACCGCAGCGCATCGCTGCGCTACGGCGAGAACCCGCACCAGGCCGCCGGGCTGTACATCGAGCGCGAGACCGGCGCCGCCGGCCTGGCCGGTGCCGAGCCGCTGCAGGGCAAGCCGCTGTCGTACAACAACCTGCTCGACGCCGACGCCGCATGGACCGCGGTCCGGATGCTCGGCGGCGAGGCCAGTGCACCGGCCTGCGTCATCATCAAGCACACCAACCCCTGCGGCGCGGCCCGCGGCGAGACGCTGGAAGCCGCCTACCGCAAGGCCCTGGCCTGCGACCCGACCTCGGCCTTCGGCGGCATCCTGGCGTTCAGCCACGAGCTGGACCGGGCCACCGCCGAAGCGGTCGCCGGCCAGTTCGCCGAAGTGATCCTCGCGCCCGGCTTCGACCGCGGCGCGCTCGACGTCCTGTCGGCGAAGAAGAACCTGCGCCTGATCGCGCCCGGCGCGGGCGCGCCGGGCCCGTTCGAACTGCGCCGCATCGACGGCGGCTGGCTGGCCCAGACGCTGGACCGGCTGACCTGGGATCGCGACGCGCTCCAGGTGGTCACGAAGCGCGCGCCCGACGAACGCGAATGGCGCGACCTGGAGTTCGCTTGGGCCAGCGTGGCCGTGGTCCGCTCCAACGCCATCGTGCTGGCCCGCGACGAGGCCACGATCGGCATCGGCGCGGGCCAGATGAGCCGGGTCGACTCGTCGAAGATCGCCACCCGCAAGGCGGCCGAGCAAGGCCTCGACGTCAACGGTGCGGTGCTCGCCTCCGACGCCTTCTTCCCCTTCGCCGACGGCGTCGAGAACGCCGCCGAGGCCGGCGTCCGGGCGATCGTCCAGCCCGGCGGCTCGAAGCGCGACCCGGAAGTCATCGAGGCCGCCGACCGCCACGGCATCGCGATGGTGTTCACCGGCCGCCGCCACTTCAAGCACTGATCCGCGTTCTGATCCGCGACGCCGCCCTGCAATGAACTCCGCAACAACGCCGAAGAGGCTGTGCGCCGCACTGGCCGGGCTGCTCGTGCCGGGCGCGGTGCTGCTGGCCCAGGACGGCGCCGACGTCCCGCGCTCGTCCGATCCAGCGAACTACCCGGCCGATGATCAAGTCGTCGAGCAGGCCGCGGAACCGACGGCCGGAAGCGAACGCGACCTCGACCGCCTCACGGTCACCGGTTCGCGCGTGCGCAGCCAGATCCGCGCCGGCGCCCAGCCGCTGACCCGGCTCGGCCGCGACGACATCACCGCCAGCGGTGCGGTCCGGCTCGGCGACCTGCTCCAGCAGCTGCCGATGTTCACCGGCTCGCCCCTGAGCACCGCGACCAGCCAGCGCGGCAGCGGCGGCGACCTGTCGCGCGGCATCGAGACGCTCGAGCTGCGCGGCCTGGGCCCGGAGCGCACGCTGGTGCTGGTCAACGGTCGAAGGTTCGTGCCCGGCGGCAGCGGCGCGTCGGGCCTGGTCGACCTCGGCATGATCCCGACCGCGTGGATCGAAGCGGTCGAGATCTACCGCGCCGGCGCCTCGGTGGAATACGGCGCCGACGCGCTCGCCGGGGTGGTCAACATCCTGACCCGCGACGCCTTCGACGGACTGGAGCTCAACGCGCAGGGCCGGGTCACCGAGCGCGGCGACGCCGAAACGCTCCAGGCCAGCGTGCTGGTCGGCCGCCAGGGCGTCGGTCGCAACCAGAGCGGCGGCTGGACCGCGGGACTCGAAGTCGTCGACCAGCCCTCCGTGTCGAAGGGCGATCGAGCCTTCGCTTCGACCCGCCTGACCCTCGACGGCCCGGACAACCGCCGCGTCTTCGACGGGTCCTCGGCGCCGCCGGCGGGCCAGTTCCGCACCTCGACCGGGCGCTTCACCCTGATCGACGGCCGCGACGGCGACACACGCTCGGACTTCCGCCCGTTCACCGACGCCGACCGCTTCAACTTCAACCCGTTCGAGGACCTGATCCAGGCCTCGACCCGGGCCACGCTGTTCGGCAGCGGCCAATGGACCTTCGAGGGCGGCATGCGCAGCTGGGTCGAGGCGCTGGCGCACCGACGCGAGTCCAGCGCGCAACTCGCCCCCCTGCCCTTGTTCACCACCCGCGAGACCGATGTCGAGGTGGCCGCCGACAATGTCTACAACCCCTTCGACGAAACCCTGGTCGACGTGCGCCGACGGCTGGTCGAGGCCGGCCCGCGCCGCTTCGAGCAGGACAACGACGCGTGGCGGATCGCCGGCGGCCTCGAAGGCTGGCTCGACGGACCGCTCGGCCCGTGGCGCTGGGATGCGCACCTGGCCTGGGGGCGCAACGAGACCGACCAGCGCCAGACCGGCGACCTGCTCGACGATCGGCTGCGGACCGCGCTCGGTCCGTCGTTCGTCGACGCCGACGGCACCCCGACCTGCGGCACCGTCGACGATCCGGTCGTCGGTTGCGTGCCGCTGAACCTGTTCGGCGGGCCGGGCTCGATCACCCCCGCGATGCTCGACTACGTCGGCGCCGACCTGCGCGATTCCGGCTACAACGAACAGCGCGTGGCCGAGCTGAACCTGGTCGGCGACCTGTTCGCCCTGCCGGCCGGCGTGCTGGCCGCAGCGGCCGGTCTGCAATACCGCGAGGAGCGCGGCGCCGAGACGCCCGACCCGCGCACCCGGGCCGGCAACACCACCGGCGCCGCCCGCGGCGCTACGCGCGGCTCCTTCGACGCGGTCGAGGCCTACGTCGAGTTCGGCGTGCCGGTCACGCCCGACCTGGAGCTCGACCTCGGCATCCGCGGCGTGCACTTCTCGAACTTCGGCACCGATGCGGTGTTCGAGCTCGGTGCCGCGTGGCGGGCGACCGACCGGCTGACCGTCTCGGCGCAGTATTCGGAAGCGTTCCGCGCCCCGAACATCGGCGAGCTGTTCGGCGCCCTGAGCCAGTCCAACCCGATCGTGATCGACCCCTGCGCGCGCTTCGACGAACGCAGCGCCGAGGAGATCGAGCGCTGCATCGCCCAGGGCGTGCCCGCCGACGGCAGCTTCGATCAGTCGGGCGAGGAGACGCCGCAGCTGTCCGGCGGCAACCCCGGCCTGGCGCCGGAGCGCGCGACCATCCGCACCGTCGGCGCGGCGTGGCGCGTGCCCGGGCTCGACGACGCCAACCTGCGGCTGGACCTCTACGACATCACCATCGACGACGGCATCGGCGCGCTCGGTGCCGAAACCGTGCTGAACCAGTGCCTGGCCACCGGCGCCGCGGTGTTCTGCGACGCCATCGAGCGGGCGCCGGACGGCGCGCTGACCTCGATCGGCGCCCGGCTGCAGAACCTCGCCCGCGAGGAGACCCGCGGCATCGACTTCGAAGCCGACTGGACCGTCGAGGCCTTCAACGGCCGGGTCGGCCAGCGCGTGCTGCTGTCCTGGGTCGACGAGCGGCAGCTGGTCGCCTTCCCCGGCGCGGACCCCCTGTTCGGCGCCGGCGGCTACGACCCCGACCGCTTCGGCGCGATCCCCGAATGGCGCGGCCGCTACCGCCTCGACTGGCGGCGCGGCGGCCTGAAGCTCGGCTACCGCGCCCAGTGGATCGACGCCATCGAGGAACGCGGTGGCGAGGTCTTCCCCGGCACCGTCAACCGCGCCGGCAGCGTGCTGTACCACGATCTGTTCGCCGAGGTCGACCTGGGCAACTGGTCAGGCGGCGGGACGATCGGTGACTGGGCGCTCGGTGACTGGACGCTCGGCGCCGGCATCGACAACCTGACCGATGTGCGCCCGCCGTTCCTGGCCAACGCCGACGAGGCCAACACGGACGTCGCCACCTACCGCCTGCTCGGCACGACCTACTGGCTGCGAGCCCAGGCGCGCTTCGGCGCCGGCGGCTGAGACAAGAGCGCCGGCGGCTGACTCGGGCCGGGCCCCAGGTCTCGACCCAGGTCTCGCTCTAGTTCTCGGCGGAAGGCTCGGGCAGGAACATCGCCTGCAGGTCGTTGAGGTACTGCGCGCCGCGCGCGGTACGAATCAGCGAATCACTCTCCCGCTCGAGCAGGCCCGCCTCGATGGCTTCGTCCAGGCCCGGCTGCAGCGCGGACTCGTCCAGCCCCGTGCGGGCACGGAAGTCGGCCAGCGGAATCGGCTCGGCCAGGCGCAAGCGGTTGAGCATGAACTCGAACGCCAGGTCGTCCGCCGCCACCGGCGCGGCCTCGGCGATGAAGTTCGCGCTGGCGGCCGCGCGCAGCCACGACTCGGGCATCTTCCTGCGCCGCGTCCGCAGCACGGCCTGCTCGGCCGGCAGCGTGATCTTGCCCGACGCCCCGGCACCGATGCCCAGGTAGTCGCCGAAGCGCCAGTAGTTGAGATTGTGGCGGCTCTGGCGACCCGGCTTCGCCCACGCCGAGATCTCGTAGTTGGCGTAGCCCGCGCCCTCGAGCCGCTCGGCCGCCGCGTCCTGCATCGCCCAGACGGTCTCCTCGTCGGGCAGCGGCGGCGGGTGCTTGGCGAACACCGTGTTCGGTTCCAGCGTCAGCTGGTAGTGCGACAGGTGCGGCGGCGAACAGGCCAGCGCGCGGTCGAGGTCGGCCAGCATGCCGTCGACGTCCTGGCCGGGCAGCGCCCACATCAGGTCGAGGTTGTAGTTGTCGAAGCCCGCCGAGACCACCGCGTCGATCGCCCGCTTCGCCTCGCCACCGCCGTGGATCCGGCCCAGCACGTCGAGCTTCGCGTCGTCGAAGCTCTGCACCCCGAGGCTGATCCGGTTGATGCCCGCCGCGCGGTAGGCCCCGAAGCGGTCGTGCTCGACCGTGCCCGGGTTGGCCTCCAGCGTGATCTCCGCGTCGGGCGCCAGCCGCACCCGGGCCGACACGCCATCGAGAATCGCACCGATGGACTCGGCCGAGAACAGGCTCGGCGTGCCGCCGCCGAAGAAGATCGAGTGCACGCTGCGACCCCAGACGCGCGGCAGGTCGAGTTCGAGGTCGGCCAGCAGCGCGGCCACGGTCTCGTCCTCCGGCAGCGAGTCCGGTCGCACGTGCGAGTTGAAGTCGCAGTACGGGCACTTGCGCACGCACCACGGCAGGTGGATGTAGAGCGCGAGCGGGGGCAGGGACAGCGGCATGGCCGACGTTCGGGACCGATGGCGGTCAGCGCTCGTCGATCAGCCGGATCAGCTGGTCGAGGGCGCGGCCGCGGTGGCTGACGCGGTTCTTCTCGCCGGCCGGCATCTCGGCTGCGGTCGCGCCCATCCGTCGGTCGTGGAACACCGGGTCGTAGCCGAAGCCGCCGTCGCCGCGGCGCGCCTCGAGGATGCGCCCGTGCCAGCACCCGGTGGCGATCAGCGGCGCCGGGTCCTCGGCGTGCTGCAGCAGCACGAGGCAGCAGAAGAAGTACGCGCCGCGGCGCTCTGCGGGCAGGTCGCTCAGCTCGGCCAGCAGCTTGTCGATGTTGTCGTCGTCGCTGGCGTCCTCGCCGGCGAAGCGCGACGAGTAGATGCCCGGGCGTCCGTCCAGCGCGTCGACGACCAGCCCGGAGTCGTCGCCCAGCGCCGGCCCTTCGGCAGCCTCGGCGGCGGCGCGCGCCTTGATCAGCGCGTTCTCGACGAAGGTCAGCCCGGTCTCCGGCGGCGTCTCGACGCCGAAGTCGGATTGGGGCCGCACCTCGAAATTCAGCGGGCCGAGCATCTGGTCGAACTCGGCCAGCTTGCCGGCGTTGCCGCTGGCGATGACGAGCGGGCGCCGAGCCATCAGTCGTTCGCGTCCCGAGCGCCGGCCAGGGCGGCGGTCTGCGCGGTCATCAGCTCGCGGATGCCGGATTCGGCCAGGTCCAGCATGCGGTCGAACTCCTTGCGCTGGAACGCGTGGCCTTCGGCGGTGCCCTGCACCTCGATGAACCCGCCGCCGTCGTTCATGACCACGTTCAGGTCGGTCTCGGCGGTGGAGTCCTCGGCGTAGTCGAGGTCGAGCACCGGGTCCGTGCCGACGATGCCGACGGAGACCGCGGCGATCTGGCCGTGGATCGGGTCGCGCTTGAGCTTGCCGTTGTCCATCAGCTTGCTGACCGCGTCGACCAGCGCGACGTACGCGCCGGTGATCGACGCGGTGCGCGTGCCGCCGTCGGCCTGGAGCACATCGCAGTCCAGCGTGATCGTGCGCTCGCCGACGGCCTTCAGGTCGACCACCGCGCGCAGGCTGCGGCCGATCAGGCGCTGGATCTCCAGCGTGCGACCGCCCTGCTTGCCGCGGGTGGCCTCGCGCATGTTCCGCGATCCGGTCGCCCGGGGCAGCATGCCGTACTCGGCGGTGACCCAGCCGGAGCCCTTACCGCGCAGCCACGGCGGCACGCGATCCTCGATGCTGGCGGTGCACAGCACGCGCGTATCGCCGCAGCTGATCAGCACCGAACCCTCGGCGTGCATGGTGAAATCGCGCTGGATGTCGATCGGGCGTAGCTGGTCGGGACGGCGTCCGGAGGGTCGGGACAAGTCGGGCTCCTGGTGCTGGGGATGATTGGATTCGGGGCCGGACCGCAGCCTTGCTCGAGACCGGCGATCCGGGGTGCAGAAGCGTACCACGCAGCCGCCAGTGTGCCGGTTGCGCGTCACCGCCGAAGGCCCGGACCGACGGGCTCGGACGACGGCCGGCGGCGGTCGATCGGGTACCATGTAGCGCTTTCCTCGCAACCGGGATCTGCCGTGATCCGAAGCATGACCGCCTATGCCAGCCGCAGCGCGGCCGGCGCCTCCGGGCAGCTGACCTGGGAGGTCCGAAGCGTCAACCAGCGCTACCTCGAAGCCACCCTGCGGCTGCCGGAGGAGTTCCGCGTGCTCGAGCCCGAGATCCGGGCCCGGCTGAAGGACCGGTTCAGCCGCGGCAAGTTCGACGTCGCGCTGCGCTACCAGCCCGATCCCTCGTCGGCCTCCGCGTCCCTGTTGCTGAACGAAGCGCTGGCCGAATCGCTGCTGGCCCGTCACCGCGACCTGGCCGAGCTGGCCGGCGACTCGGCCCCGCCGGACCTCGTGCGCCTGCTGTCCTGGCCCGGCGTGGTGGCCGAGCAGCGGCCCGATTTCGAGGCCGAACAGGCCAACGCCATGACCCTGCTCGACGACGCGCTCGGCGCCCTGCTGGAGGCCCGCGAGCGCGAGGGCGCGGCCATCGTCGCCATGCTCGAGCCGCGGCTCGACGGCATCCTCGAGCAGGCCGGCATCGTCCGCGAGCACCTGCCGGCGGTCCGCCAGGCGTTGGAAACCCGCTTCCGCGAGCGCCTCGAAGGGCTGGGCGCGGAAATCGAGCCGGGCCGGATGGAGCAGGAGATCGCGCTGCAGCTCGGCAAGCTGGACGTCGACGAGGAACTCGACCGGCTGGAGGCCCACGTGGCCGAAGTGCGTCGCGTGCTCACGCTGGACGAACCGGTCGGGCGGCGGCTGGACTTCCTCATGCAGGAACTCAACCGCGAAGCCAACACGCTGGGCTCGAAGTCGATCGCGACCGAGACCACGGGCGTGTCGGTCGAGCTCAAGGTGCTGATCGAACAGATGCGCGAGCAGGTCCAGAATGTCGAGTGATCCGAAGCGGGCCGAGCCGGGCCGGATCGGCGAGCTGTACGTCATTGCCGCGCCCAGCGGGGCCGGCAAGACGAGCCTGATCAACAGCCTGCTGGAGGAGTTTCCCGGGCTGGCGTTCTCCGTCTCGGACACCACCCGCGCGCCGCGGGGCGGCGAAATCGACGGCGAGGCCTACCACTTCATCGACACGGACACCTTCCGCGGGCGCATCGGCGAGGGCCGCTACCTCGAGCACGCGCAGGTGTTCGGCAACTACTACGGCACCGACCGCGAGCACGTCGAAGCGCTGTGGGCCGAGGGCAAGGACGTGCTGCTGGAAATCGACGTGCAGGGCGCGGCGCAGATCCGCCAGTCGCACCCCGAGGCCTGCGAAATCTTCATCCTGCCGCCGTCGCTGGAGGTGCTGAAAAGCCGCCTGACCGGCCGCGGCACGGACCGGCCCGAGGCGATCGAGCGCCGCCTCGGCGAGGCGCGCAACGAGATGTCGGCGTGCATGGAGTTCGATTTCATCGTCGTCAACGACGACTTCGACCGCGCCCGGGCCGACCTGGTCGGCATCCTGCGCGCGTGGCCGCTGCGCCGGCGACGCCAGCAGCAGGTCCAGCAGGCCCGCCTCGACGACCTGCTGCGCGACCACTAGCCCGAGAGGGCGCCCGGCCGCTGCCGGGTATCTTTTCGGCCCGATTTTGCGTACACTACCGGGCTCGCTTTTTGCAACGTGAACTTCGCAGGAGTCCTTCATGGCCCGCGTGACCGTAGAAGACTGTATCGACATCGAACCGAACCGGTTCAACCTGATCGTGATGGCCGCCCAGCGCGCCCGCCAGATCGCCAACGGCGCCGACCCGCTGGTCGACGAGGAAACCGACAAGCCGACTGTGATCGCCCTGCGCGAAATCGCCGACGGCGTGATCGACCACGAGAACATCCGCACCTACCAGGCGGAGCTGGACGCGCGGCTGGCCGCCATGCAGGCCGAACTCCCGCCGCCCCCGCCGGACGAGGACTAAGGGAGTCTCTGAATAACGCTGCGCCGAGCGCGTTTCAGTCGGAGAAGCCGCAGATCGTGTGGTGCTCTTGTCACAAGCGGCGGAGCGACAGTGGCCGTTGCCAAGGCCGAGGGGCGCAACGCGCGAGATGCGTATTCTCCGGCGAAACCCTGAAGGGACGGGCCTTTGCGGGCCCCCTGCTGCGTTTCAGCTCGCTCATTTGGAACAACCAAACTTCGCTCGCCGAAGCCGCACCAGGCGGTCCCGCAATGACTCCGTCGCGCCGACGCAGCGTTGTCCAGAGACTCCCGGCCTCCTTCGCGAAGATCGAGCCGGGGATGCTTCGAACGGCAGCCATCGCTGACCGCCCCCCCCCTGCGCCCCGGGTTCATTCTTTTCACCCTGTCCGACCGTTGCGAGCCGACCTCTATTCGGCCCCGGATGCGTGCGGCCAGACAAGCAAACGTTGGTGCGCAGCTGAAATCGTTCGACGAACGCTCGTTCGAAGCGCCCAGGCTTGGGCCGACCGGAGCCCCGAGCGCCCCCGCGCGCGTCGCGAGCGGCTCGTAGTCGGTGATCGCGCTAATGAACCTCTCATAAAGGTCGAACGCGCTGCAGCGCGTAGCGAGCGCGTGTCTGGCAGCGACCGCCAGCGCGCGGAAACCGGAATGGACACGCGAGTCCATGAGGATTTCGAGCACTGCCGGGCGGTGCCAGGCGCGCGCGCAGTAGCGAGGCGGCGCGTTCGAGAGCACTGTCGGGCGCCGGGCACGACCCGCGCAGTAGCGCCTACAACCAAGGCGAAAGCCGAAAGCGCAGGAGCACTGGGAGGCTTCCGATGAGCTACCCAACTCCAGTGCGAGAGCTCAAGAGGTTATTGAACACCTACCTCGAACCCACCCAGGTCGCCTCCGTCCTGCACGCGTTCGAAGTCGGCGAAGAGGCCCACCGTGGCCAGACGCGCAAGTCCGGCGAGGACTACATCCTCCACCCGGTGGCGGTGGCCGGCATCCTGGCCGGCATGCGGATGGACGACCAGACCATCACGGCGGCGATCCTGCACGACACGGTCGAGGACACGGACGTCACGCTGAGCGACCTCGAGCGCGAGTTCGGCGACCAGGTGGCCAAGCTGGTCGACGGGGTCACCAAGCTCGACAAGATGAAGTTCCGCACCCGGCAGGAAGCCGATGCGGAAAGCTTCCGCAAGCTTCTCCTCGCGATGAGCCGCGACCTGCGGGTGATCTTCATCAAGCTGGCCGACCGGTTGCACAACATGCGAACGATCGAGGCCATGTCGCCGTCCTCGCGCCGGCGCATCTCGTCGGAAACGCTGGCGATCTACGCCCCGATCGCCGACCGGCTGGGCATGAACGCGCTGAAGAACGAGCTGGAGGACCTGGGCTTCCAGCACCTGCACCCGAACCGCTACCGAATCATCTCGCGCCGCCTGCGCTCGATGACCAAGCACCGCAAGGAGATTCTCGACGCGGTCACGGACACGCTGAAGAAGCGCCTGAACGAAGCCGGCGTGGCCGCACGCGTCGAGGGGCGCGAGAAGAGCATGTACAGCATCTACTCGAAGATGCGCGACAAGTCCGTGCCCTTCGAGCAGGTCAACGACCTGTACGCGTTCCGCATCGTCACCCAAGCCGAGTCGCACTGCTACCAGGCGCTCGGCGTGGTCCACGCGGTGTACAAGCCGCGGCCCGGCAGCTTCAAGGACTACATCGCCCTGCCCAAGGCCAACGGCTACCAGTCGCTGCACACGGTGCTGACCTCGCCGTACAACGTGCCGCTGGAAATCCAGATCCGCACCGAGGAGATGGACATGGTGGCCGAGAAGGGCGCGGCGGCGCACTGGCTGTACAAGGCCACGCCGCCGGACGGCTCCACCGCCGTTCGCGCCCGCGAGTGGCTGCTGAAGCTGGTCGAGACCCAGTCGCGGGCCAAGGAGTCGCTGGAATTCATCGACACGGCCAAATCCGAGCTGTTCCCGGACGAGATCTACGTGTTCACGCCCCGCGGCAAGATCATCGACCTGAAGGCGCGCGCCACGGCCCTGGACTTCGCCTACGCGATCCATACGGACGTGGGCAACCGGGCCCGGCGGGCGCGGATCGACAACGAGCCGGCGCCCCTGTCGACCCGGCTCGAGAACGGCCAGACCGTGCACATCGACACCGACGAGGCGGTCGCCCCGAAGCCCGAGTGGCTGGAGCACGTGGTCACGCCCAAGGCCCGCACCGCCATCCGCTCGCACCTGAAGAACCTGGAGCAGGCCGATTCCGTAGCCATCGGCCACCGCCTGCTGGACCAGGCGCTGGCGCGGCGCAACAGCTCGCTCGACGACATCTCCAGCCGCAAGCTTGACCGCTACGTGCGCAAGGCCGGCCTGGAGCGGCTCGAGGACCTGCTGATGCGCATCGCGCGCGGCGAACTGCTGGCGGCCACCGTCGCCCAGAAGCTGCTGCCGATCACCCAGAAACGCAGCGGCGAGGTGGCGACCGGCGACGTGTTCACCGTCGGCGGCTCGGAACGCGGCGCGATCCACTACGGCAACTGCTGCCACCCGATTCCCGGCGACCGGATCACCGGCTACCTGTCGCCCGGGCGCGGCATCGTGGTCCACCGCCACAACTGCCCGAACGTGCCGGCGCTGGAGCGTCAGCACCCGGAACGCAGCCTGGACGTGGCCTGGGAGCCTTTGCCGCGCGGCAGCTTCAGCTGCCTGCTGAAGGTCATCACCGTCAACGGACCCGGCGTGCTGGCCTCGGTCTCGGCCTCGATCGGCCAGGCCGACGCCAACATCGAGCGCGTCGAGCAGCGCGAGAGCACCAGCGACACCGCCGAACTGCACTTCCTGATCGGCCTGCGGGATCGCAACCAGCTCGCCCGCGTGCTGACGCGCCTGCGGCGCAACCCCAAGGTCTTCCGTGTCCAGCGCGAAATGGGCTGAGTCGTCCGCGGCAACGCTGCCGCTCGACGACATCACCGCAGCGCTGACTGCCCACGGCTGGTGGGCCGGCGAAGGCATTCTCACGGACGAGTTCATCGACGCCCTGGCCGCCGAACTTGACCGCCTCGAAGACGAGGACCGGCTCCGCCGCGCCGGCATCGGCCGCGAGACCGACTTCCAGATCGACCGCGACATCCGCCGCGACCGCATCCGCTGGCTGAACCGCGAATCCGACGTCCAGGCCGCGTTCCTCGACTTCGCCCAGGCGATCAAGGTCGAACTCAACCGCCGCCTGTTCCTCGGCCTGTTCGAGTTCGAGGCCCACTTCGCGCTGTACGCGCCGGGCGCCTTCTACCGCACCCACCACGACAGCTTCCGCGGCGCCGCCAACCGCGTCGTCTCGCTGGTCGCCTTCCTGAATCCCGACTGGCAGCCCGAGTACGCCGGCGAGCTGGTGCTGTACGAAGACAATGAGACCACCGAGCGCGCCCGCATCGCCCCGCGCGCCGGCACCCTGGCCCTGTTCCTGTCCGAAGAAATCCCCCACGAAGTCCGCCCGACCACCGCACCGCGCCGCAGCATCGCCGGCTGGTTCCGCGTCAACGCCTCGATCGGCGGCCAGATCGACCCGCCGCGGTGAGCCAAATTAAGACGCGGCGTAGATTCAGGCCCGGGAGGCACAATCACCGGAACCCTTCCTTCCGGCACATGCAAGCCAGCAAGAGCCGGCCTGAAATTCCACATGGGGGAATTTCCTACAACAAATTCAGAAATTTACTGATTGAACCATTGGAGACACTAAGTTGGAATGCGGACGTGGGGCGCGTCTTTCTTTTGATTTATCAAATGGAGATAACAATGGCAGTTTCCAATATCAGTAGAGAACTCTATGCGGGCTACAGTATTCTTCAAGCTTCCAGGCTATGGAGGAAAGGATTTTTCGCAACATGCATAGTCGGACTCCTTTCAATTTCAGCAAACTCCTTTGCAGCCGATTGGATTGAGATCAACGGAGAGGATTTTCTGAACGCAGATTCACTTCACGCGGACAATGACATACAAACCTTGTCATTTGAGGTGGCTAACCCGCCTGCTGGCGAGCTAACCAGCTACGAAATTGATCTTTCGGGTGGAATGTGGTCCTCAATCGATGCCAACGGGAACTTTGACGGAGGCCCTCTTCCAGCCGACGCGAGCACTCAGAGTTGGTTTGCTATTTGTTTCACAAGCCCCGTAGCTGCAGGCGGCTGCGTCGGAGCGGTAATTGGATCAACGTTGCTATGCAATCTGCGCGATCGATCCGCCTACCGACGAGCTCAAGCGTCATGCGGGTCAGCGGGAATCGCGACCTATAATGCCGGCTACTGCGGTGCGGGCTCAACGTTTGCTTGCCGAGTATCCAATCAAGTTCGGTGATTAGTAGCCGCCCCACTCGTTGTCCTATAAGCAATCGCAAGCCCGGCACATGCCGGGCTTGCTCTTTCGTCAGGTGAGCAAAAATGGCACTTTTTACCAGCGACTTTTTCGCGCAACTCCGATCAAGTGCTTCAGCGATGGCCGCCTGTATATTACTTGTTGTTTTCACAGACAATGCGCTGATTCATATTGGCTATGTCGTCTCCCCAGTGGAGCAGCGTGTTGAGTTTTCCATCCTGTGGAATGATCGCGGAAAAACCGCCACTGGACTCTTGAAAGAGGTTCATGACCAGACAGGATTATCGGCAGATAGAAACCGCTGTTCGGAAACTCTAGGGACGCTACAAGCCGATTCTCGCTTTTACTGTCAATTCTCGACAGATTCCTTTGAAGCCTGGATCGACGACTGGAGGGAGTTCTCCTCACATCTTGAGCAATCGGGATTAGCACCCTTCGACCTGATGTTTGAGGACAAGAGTAGGCTGTCCATCCCGGTCTGGCTTTACTTTGCTTTCTGTATCGTCTACGCAGGAATGGCGCAGTTCGGCCTTCATGGCCTGAAAGTAGGCCTGGATTACGCAAAGCTCAAGGAGGCAATCAGAGGTTCGCCGCTTCCGATCACAGCAGTCATTCTTCTCGGTTCGCTTTCACTTTTGGCAGCGGGCCTTTTCGCACTTCTCGTTGCCAACGGATACGATAGCGGCCATCTTGACGTCTCAAGAATCTCGCTTGAGTCAACAGAAGGAACAGGAGAATTTCAGGCACTCTATCACCTGT
Organism: Wenzhouxiangellaceae bacterium; assembly: GCA_965227925.1. GTDB lineage: Bacteria > Pseudomonadota > Gammaproteobacteria > Xanthomonadales > Wenzhouxiangellaceae. The sequence continues at coordinate 931,013 of CBDDGP010000004.1, read as the reverse complement.
ATCTGTTGAAGCTTTTTCTGCTTGCGCCATTATGGGAAGAGTCTATTTTTAGAGGTTGGCTATATGAACGCAAGTCGAATCAGCTAGCGTTTTTCGCTAGCGCCTCGATCAATGCATGGGCGTTCACTTGCGCTCATGCAGTACCACTCGCTCTTGTAGCAATCCCATGGATATCCAGCTTTCAGATGAGCATCGGGATTTGGGTATCTTGGGCATCGTATCTGATTGCGGTTTTCCTGGTTGGATTCTTGATGTTCATAGTCCGGGACCGCTACGGCTCGGTTTCGCTCTGTATCCTCACGCATGCTGCAATTAACGCCTCGGCGTTTGCTGCCATCGCCCTCATTCTCGGCGGGAAGTAACTCTAAAAGAACGCATTCTGACTCTCGTCAACTGGTGAAGCCGAAAAGGAAGCAGCCTCAAATGTCACAGCCGGACCACGCCGGCGAACTCGTGCTGCATGCAGACGACTAAACCACCGAGCGCGCCCGCATCGCCGCGCGCGCCCGCATCGCCGCGCGCGCCGGCACCCTGGCGCTGTTCCTGTCCGAAGAGATCCCCCACGAAGTCCGCCCGACCACGGCCCCGCGCCGCAGCATCGCCGGCTGGCTCCGCGCAAACGCCTCGATCGGCGGCCAGATCGACCCGCCAAGATGATCTGTGGGATGGAGTCGGTCGCCGGAACGGATTCGAACTACCATGGCGGCCCGTCGAGCCCTGCCCGCCCACTCCGATGAAATCGATTGCCCGCCTTCTCCTCCGCACCTTCGGCTGGACCCTGACCCGGGCCGAGCCGCCGCCGCGCCGCTACGTCCTGATCTTCGCGCCGCACACCAGCAACTGGGATTTCGTCATCGGCCTGCTGGCCGCCTGGGGACTTGGGCTGAAGGTGCATTGGATGGGCAAGAGCAGCCTGTTCGACGGCGTGCTGGGACCGCTCTTCCGTTTCTGGGGCGGCATCCCCGTCGACCGCAGCCGACCGGGTGGCATGATCGGCCAGATGGCCGCGCGCTTCGAAGCCGCCGGAGACCTCGTCCTCGCCATTGCCCCGGAAGGCACCCGCCGCCACACCGATCACTGGAAATCCGGCTTCTGGCACATCGCCCGCGCCGCGAACGCGCCCATCGTCATGGCCTACATCGACTACGGCAAGAAGGAAATCGGCATGGGGGAATCGTTCGTGCCCGGGGAGGACATCGAAAGGGATTTCAACCGAATTCGTGGCTTCTATGCGGACAAGCGCGGCCATCGGCCGACCCAGGAGAGCGCAATTCGGCCAAAAGCACGATAAACGGACTCGCAATCCGATCGCTCTCCAAGAAGAACCAGTGGCTTGAGCGCCTGCAACCCGAGCCGCGCTAACCGAACAGCGTCGCGGCCACGTTCTGGCCTCGTAGGAATTTCCTCCCGAACGCTCCCGCCACATCGCGGAGTCGCTCGATGGAACCCAGCGCATTCGGAGACCGGCGCGATTGAGCGGTGGCCAGAAACCCGAGCACACCGTCGGCGTTGGCTTTGAGCCTCTTCAGGATGGGCGGAGCCCGATCGTTGATCACGCCTTTCTTGCCGTGAACGATCGCGCGGCCGGTCCAGTCCACCAGCTGCAGATAGGCGGCCAGCGTCACGGGCAGCGTATGGTCCGGGCGAAGCCCGGGTTCCGGGCTGAACGGAACCAACTTCCCGATCGCAGACGCGAGATCGTTCGGCAGCTGCGTCGTCGCCTCGGGGTCCGCCGCGAGCTCCTCCTCGATCACGCGTTGCTGGATCGACGTGAAAGCAGACTGCTCGGGCGTCTCGGCGATCCCCGCCCGGATCGGGTTCAGGTCGACGTACGCCATCGCCGTGATCAGCGCGGCCTCGTCGAGCAGAGCCTGCGACTTGAAGCGACCCTCCCAGAACCGCCCGGTAACGTTGTCCTCATGGTTCGCCATCCGAGCGATCGGCTCATTCAGACAGCGCATGAACCACGACAGGTCGTGCAGCCGGGCCCGATACTCGGCGACCTTCCCCCGAGCCGCGTTCTGCTGGGCCTCGGACTGCGGCGAGCCGGTCAGCCAGTTGCGGACGAGCGGAGGGCCGCGGAACAGCTTTAGCCAGCGCTCGGCAACCTCGCGGTCCGACCACTGCAGCGCGCGGTCCTGCCGAACGGTCAGCACCAGGTGGAAGTGATTGCTCATGATCGCGTAGCCGCAGATCTCGACCGCGAAGGCATCGGCGAGCTCGAACAAGCGCTGCCGAATCCAGTCGCGGCGGTGCGAGAAGTCCTTTCCGGTCAAGCGATCCTCGCCACAAAGGAACTGACGTCGAACGCATCGGCTGATGACGTGGTAGTGCGGCGTTGCGTCGAGCGAGACCTGGCGGGATCGAGGAAGCGGCATTCGAAGACCGTGGAATTTGCGCTTGCTTCCAGCCTAGTCCGTGGCTTAGGCCGAAGCCATTGGGAATTCGACCCGGAATCCGGTAATCAATTTCCTACAACGTGGGTGTCCAGTAGATTCATCCTTCTCCAGAGCCGCGTTCTGTTGGGCCTCGGACTGCGGCGAGCCGGTCAGCCAGTTACGAACGAGCGGCGGGCCGCGGAACAGCTTCAGCCAGCGCTCGGCAACCTCGCGGTCCGACCACTCCAGCGCGCGGTCCTGCCGAACGGTCAGCACCAGGTGGAAGTGATTGCTCATGATCGCGTAGCCGCAGATCTCGACCGCGAAGGCGTCGGCGAGCTCGAACAAGCGCTGCCGAATCCAGTCGCGACGGTGCGAGAAGTCCTTTCCGGTCAGGCGATCCTCGCCACAAAGGAACTGACGCCGAACGCATCGGCTGATGACGTGGTAGTGCGGCGTCGCATCGAGCGAGACTTGGCGGGATCGAGGAAGCGGCATTCGTAGACCGTGGAATTTGCGCTTGCTTCCAGCCTAGTCCGTGGCTTCGGTCGAAGCCATTGGGAATTCGACCCGGAATCCGGTGATCAATTTCCTACAACGTGGGTGTCCAGTAGATTCTTTTGAAAAGCCTACTTCGTTCGGTGTTAGTCGGCGTAGCTCTCGCCGCTTCAATTGGTTGCGGAAATTCCGGGGATGTGGAAAGTTGCCAAGCCAGAGGAGTCGAGTACTTCAAGCAAATCGACTCATATCCAACACTGAATACTGCCCCTAATGCTGGAAGACCGGCCGAAGACGTCGCTCTAGAGCGCTGCAGACGTAATCCACAGACATTCTAAGCCAACGGTCCTATTGGCGAGCTTAACTCAGCTCACTTGATGCTTGAACGTTTGCAGTCAACTTGCTGCATCGGTCATCAAGCGCATCAATTCACGAACCAGTTCTGAAGAGTTTCCGACCTTGCCATCACTTGAGGCCTGCGCAAGCCGATCGCCGATTGTCTCGTTCTCACTGCTTTCGTCCAGAGACTCTGGCAGCGCTTTTAGCAATCGAAGTCCACGTGAGGTCAGTTGCGCTCCCGTGTAGAGTCGCGGAGACGGCGACCAGGTTGGATCAGACGCTCGAGAGAACCTGATCAGCCCTTCGGCCGCCAAATAGTCGACGACCCCGGGGGCACCCGCGACAGCCCTAGCATGAAGATCCTCTTCGGATTCTCCTGGCACAGATGCTTCTTTGGCGATTGCATCTGTGTCGAGCGAAATCGGCGTTAAACCGTTTGCATAAAGCTTACCTAGCACAACTGCGGCGATGCGCTCCGAATCCTGCATGGCCTTAGACATTGTAGGTCTCCCCTCGATTCATAGAACGCCGCCCCGGATTCGGGACGGCGAATAACCGGTCTGCGTCGGTTCACAAAGCCGCTGGCTGCACCAAGACGAACCCGGTTGGCACGGCCTCGGTCGGCAGTCGCCAAGACAGTCCCGACCTTGCAGAAAGAGTCTTGCAAGCGGCTCGAAACAAGTCACTAGGAAAAGCGCTATTAAGTATGTAGGAAAAATCCCGACACGGCGGCGCCGATCAATGAAAGTCCCGATTTATGTTTCGCCCTGGTTGCCAGTATCTGGCGGCTTTAATACAGCGCACGCGTCCTTACAATCATTACCGACTTCAGAGAATGAGTCCTTTAGATTTTTAAGATTCCCTATAGATAATTCTGGTTCTTCAAGGACCCTGGACATGGCAAGAGTCAGCTCAGTTAGTCGTATTCTGGTCATGGCCTTAGCTATTGCCTCTACCTCATCGCTCTTCAAATACAGTGGCCACGAGTCAAACTGAATAGGCAGGTTCCTCATTCTTTCGCTTGTCTGCTGCAAAAACTCTCTAGTTGCCCCTCTGAAAGTGATTAGTTGATCATCATCTGCTTCATCAAGGTCGCGAACGTCGTTGAGATTCGCCTCAACAATCAGGATCGCAGAAAGAGTCGAAAAAGCGCTTCCTAGGTGCTCCAGCTCGACGTGAACCAAAGCGCGGTAATTTGAGGCTTTTCGCGTCAGTTCTGACTGGTCCAAATCCACCCGATCGTCATGGATGCTCTTAGGAATTCTAAATGCAGCCCACGCCGAGAAAGCCGCGGAAAAAAAGGCACCGACTGCAGCGAAAGCCAGGAGGTAATCGAGCCAGTTTGCGCCAGCCAATCGGTCCGGAGAACTGGAAATGAAGTCTCCCCAGCCCGACGACACTTGAAATACTGCATCGCACAAAATTGGCAACTTCGGCACCATTTGACTCCCGAAAATTAACGTTGATTCATGGCCATTGGACAGCAGACTTCGCCACTTCAGTCACCTTAGGTTCAGGACTGCACAAACCGCCCCCTCAAAGCGACAACCCTACCGGCATGTCTTCACGACTCATCTCGCCCTTCTTGATTCTAGGAGTCCGTCTGAACTCTCGGCAATTGATCGTAGTACGCGCCAATCCTCTTCGAGAGTTTGCTAAAGGCTTGCGACTTCGTCGTCACTACTTCTGCAGTCATTCTGAATCCTGATTCAAAAACCCCCCTAGCCTGGTCACTATGATTCAGTGCACTCGGCGCCAGAAAGGCCTTGCAGCCCTCTGGAGCCGCTGGGTCTATGTCAGTAATGTAGTGAGCAATCTTATTGCGCCATTTCACCACGCTTCGGATATCCCTTGCAATTTTTGGCCAGGGATCATTGAGGTCTTTTAGCCCGCGCGGGAATCGCCCGAGTGAGAACGCACTCTCGACCGTGACGTCAACCATTTTCAGCCGCACATTTAGGCTTTGGGGTACGTGAAGGATCCTCGATGCAACTTGGAACTCGGGAATCTGTGTGGCTGCCCAGAAAACGAGCGTAAGCCCCGATTCGACTTGGGCCCAGCACGTGATTGCGACCCCCACTGCGTTGTGGAGCAAAACGGTTTCGCCTGGATCGATCTGATCAAGCCCCATGGCGAAACTTTACATGTATTCGATGCGTAGCATCGGAAGACCGGCACCGCAGACCGCGTCGAAGTTTCGTAAGGATTACGTAAGGGAGAAAAAACAAAGGCCTTACGGCGGCGATGCGCACGTAAGGCCCTGTTTTTATTGGCGTCCCCTAGGGGATTCGAACCCCTGTCGCCGCCGTTAAAGGGCGGCGACCATAGGGCCAAGCAAAACCTTTGTTCCAGCCCGTCGCCCGCACCCAACGGTATATTCTCATCTATGTTCGAGTCCGGAACCCGAAGATAATGCCCAAACACCCCATCCACACCGATTCCGCCCCCGCCGCCATCGGGCCATATTCCCAAGCCATCCGCGCGGGCGACACAATCTACCTCTCGGGCCAGATCCCCCTCGACCCGGCCTCCGGCGAGCTGATCGACGGCGACTTCGAAGCGCGCACCCGCCGCGTCTTCGACAACCTGGCGGCGGTCTGCGAGGAAGCCGGCGGCGGCTTGAACGACATCTGCAAGCTGAACGTGTTCCTGACCGACCTGGGTCGCTTTGCCGAGGTCAACGCGATCATGGCCGAGTACTTCTCCGAGCCCTACCCGGCGCGGGCCGCGGTGCAGGTCGCGGCGCTGCCGAAGGGCGTGGACGTGGAGATGGACGCGATCGCCCACATTCCCGACTGATTCGGACGGATCGGCCTGTGGTTCGGGACTAGGATTGGGCATGGCCAATCCATCGTCGAAACCGGCTGCGCGGGCAGCCCGTCCGATTGCGGAACTGAACGGCGTCGGGCCGGCGATCGCGGCGAAGTTCAAGGCGCTGGGGCTGGTCGATGAGACCGACCTGCTGTTCCACCGGCCGCTGCGCTACGAGGACCGGACCCGGATCACGCCGATCGGCCATCTTCGGCCGTCGACCACGGTGCTGATCCAGGGCCGGGTGGCGCACCAGGACGTGCGCTACGCGCGCCGCAAGAGCCTGCTGGTGGTGGTCGCCGACGACACCGGCCAGGTCGTGCTGCGATTCTTCAACTTCTATCCCAGCCAGATGCGCCAGTTCGCGGTCGGCAATTTCGTGCGCTGCTTCGGCGAGGTGCGTTTCGGGCCCGAGGGCTACGAGATGGCGCACCCGCAGTGCAGGAACATCCGCGAAGGCCACGAGCCCCCGCTGCCCGACCACCTAACGCCGGTCTACCCGACCACCGCCGGCCTGGGCCAGGCGAAGCTGGCCGAACGCATCCTCGAGACGGTCGACGACGCACTGACCGGGAAACTGGCCCTGGCCGACCCGCTCGGCGACGTGGACGGGCTCGGCACGCTGGCCGAAGCCCTGGCGAAGGTCCACCGGCCCGCCGCCACGGCCAACCTGGACGCGATCATCGACGGCTACGACCCGGCGGTGCAGCGCATGGCGCTGGAAGAGTTGCTCGCACACCACCTGGCGCTGGCCCGGCTGAACCGGGCGCGTGCGAAGCAACACGCCGACGCGCTGGACGACGGGGACGGACTGGTCCGTCGGATGCTGGCCCAGTTCCCGTTCACGCCGACCGGTGCCCAGACACGAGTCATCGGCGAGATTTCGAAGGACCTTTCGGGCACCCGGCCGATGCGCCGCCTGCTCCAGGGCGATGTGGGTTCTGGCAAGACGCTGGTCGCGGCGGCGGCGGTTGCCCAGGCGATCGGCGCCGGCGCGCAGGCGGCGATCATCGCGCCGACGGAGATCCTGGCCGAGCAGCACCGCGAGAACTTCTCGGCCTGGTTCGAGCCGCTGGGCATTGAGCCCGTGTGGCTGGCCGGCAAGGTCACCGGCAAGGCGCGACGGGAAGCGCTCGAGAAGCTGGCCGGGGGCGCGCCCTTGGCCATCGGCACCCATGCGCTGTTCCAGGAAGGCGTGGACTTCGACCGCCTGCGCCTGGTGGTGGTCGACGAGCAGCACCGCTTCGGCGTGCACCAGCGGCTGGCGCTGGCCGCCAAGGGCAGCGAAGACACGGGCCGGGGACGATCGAGGATTCCGCATCAGCTGGTGATGACCGCCACGCCGATTCCGCGCACGCTGGCGATGACCGCCTACGCTGGGCTGGAAGTGTCGGTCATCGACGAGCTGCCGCCGGGACGCAAGCCGGTGACCACGGCGCTGATCCGCGACGACCGTCGGGGCGAACTGGTCGAGCGCATCCGGACCCAGCTGGGCGCCGGTCACCAGGCGTACTGGGTCTGCCCGCTGATCGAGGAATCCGACCTGCTCGAAGCCGAGGCCGCCGAGACGACCTGGGAGGCGCTGAAGGCCCAGCTGCCGGAGTTCGAGGTGGGGCTCGTCCACGGCCGGATGAAGGCGCGCGACAAGCAGGCGGTGATGGAGCGCTTCAAGGCCGGCGACATCCATCTGTTGGTTGCCACGACCGTGATCGAGGTCGGCGTCGACGTGCCCAACGCCGGCCTGATGATCATCGAGAACGCCGAGCGGCTGGGCCTTTCGCAGCTGCACCAGCTCCGGGGCCGGGTCGGCCGCGGCAGCGAGCAGGCCGCCTGCGTGCTGATGTACAAGCCGCCGCTCGGTGAGCTGGCCAAGGCGCGGCTGGAGGTCATGCGCGAGACCACGGACGGTTTCCGGATCGCCGAGCGCGACCTGGAGCTGCGCGGCCCGGGCGAAGTGCTCGGCACGCGCCAGACCGGCATGCTGCGCTTCCGCATCGCCGACCTGGCCCGCGACGCGGACCGGGTCGAGCAGGTGCCGGACCTGGCCGCGAAGCTGGACCGCGAGGCGACCGACGTGTTGATCGAACGCTGGATCGGCGACTCGGAGCAGTTCGCCGACGTTTGATTGGTGGACCCCTCATGCCCCCGCTGCGCGGGCGCGACGATGAATCGTCCCTTCGGGTTCGTCCGGAGGCGCCGCGCCTCGCGGTCTTCGGCCCTCGGCCGTGGCGAAGGCCACTGTCCTCGGTTCGCAGACCACGATCCACGACACCTCCGAAGCGAACGCGCTCCGCGCCGCGAGGCCATGACGGGTCCTGGGAACGAAACCCAAGGCGTCCCGGCCTTTCGTGGCCGGCCATGCGGACGGGCGATTGCGAGCGCGGCTGCGGCGGTTTACACTTTGTACTACGTTTTGTATTACACAGTGTGTCGCACATGGGCAACATCAGCGTACGCCTGCCGCCGGACATCGAGAAGAAGCTGGACGAAGAGGTGCAGCGGTCGGCGCGCAGCCGCTCGGAGCTGGTGCGCGAGGCGGTCGGTGACTACCTCACGCGCAAGCAGAGGGAACGGGTCGTGGCGGAAATGCGCCGGGCGGCCAGGGCGCTCTACTCGGATCCCGACGCGAAGGGCGAGGCCACCGCCGTCGCCGAAGCGGGTGTCGAGGACTGGCTGGCCAGCATCGACACCGAAGAGCGCGCGGCGGGGGTCGATCCCGACGACCGGTGGTGGGACTGAGAATGCAGCGCGGGGAGGTCTGGGTCGCGAGCTTCAAGCCCTTTCGAGGGCGGGAAGTGGGCAAAGCGAGGCCGTGCGTGATCGTCCAGGCCGACTGGTTGACCGTGGAATCGCCCGGAACCCTGATCGTACTGCCGCTGACCTCACAACTCTGGGCCGGCGCGGACGCCCTGCGCGTCGAAGTGCCGCCGCGCGGCCGCCTGCGCAAATCCTCGTGGGTGATGATCGACAAGATCCAGTCCCTGGACACCGGCCGGTTCAGCGACGGGCCGCTGGCCCGGCTCGACGAGCCCGAGATGGCCTTGATCGACAGGAAGATGCAGGCCGTGCTGGGCCTGCTGTAGCGCCACGACCTGACCACGACCTCACCGCGACCGCACCCCTCTCTCGAGCAGGTCACGCACCGCAATCCGTACTCAACCCAGCGGCAGACGCCCCGACGCCACCAGCCCGGCGATCAGGCCGCCGAAGCCCGACAGTCCACCGACGATCAGGCCGACCCAGCACCAGGTGCGCTGGCGGCGATGGCGCGCGGGGGCGGTCGGATCGACCGCCAGCTCGTGGGCCATGCGGCGGGCGAGCGTGCGCGGGATGGCCACCGCCGACTGGTAGCCGATGACGCCGAAGAACAGCACGAACACGGCGATCGGCAGCCACGCGCCCGGCACGAAGGCCGAGGCGGTAAAACCGGCGACGGCGAACACGACCGCGGCCACGCCTTTTCGACGGTGCGCCAGCAGCTCCAGCCGCTCGCGCTCGTCGAAGGCGGTCTTGAGATGCGGGCGGATGCCCATCACCACGCCGGCGATGCCGCCGAGCAGCGCGAAGGCAACGCCGAGACCGGCGGTCGCGACCAGCTTGATCAGCGACTTGCTGCCCAGGCCCGCCGCCACCGCGGCGGCCGCGGCCGGCGGCGAGGCGGTGGTCAGCAGGCCGGCGACGGCGGCGGTGAACGCCGCACCCGGCGCGGTCCGGACCAGGTTGCCGGCCAGCGCGCGTTCGACCCCCGTCGTCAGCGCCTTGCGCGCTCGCGACAGGCGCTGGCGCACGGTTGCCGGACGCAGGTCGAGGAGTGCGGCGACCTGGGCGGTGGACTCGCCCTCGCGGTAATAGAGCGACAGGACTTCGCGCGCTTCCGTCGGCAGCGCATCGAAGGCGCGCTCCAGGGCCTCGGCGCGCTCGTCGTCGTGGACGGCCTCGGCGGTCCGATCGGCGGAGACCAGCCGGCCCAGCGCCGCGTCTGGGTCGTCGTTCGGTACGTCGCCGGGCCGGACGCTGCGCCGGCGCAGGAAGTCGCGCGAACGGTTGCGGGTCATCTCGCGCAGCCACGGCAGGAAGCTGTCGGGGTTGCGCAGCTCGTCGAGCTTGCTCCAGACCTGCAGGTACACCTCCTGCGCGACATCCTCGCTGTGCTGCACGTCGCGGACGATCGCCAGCGCGATGCTGGCCACCGTGCCCTGAGTGGCGGCGACCAGCGCGGCGAAGGCGCGGCGGTCGCCCGAACGCGCGGCGGGCAGGTGTCGCTGGACCAGTGCCGTGACCTCACTCATCGCCGGCATCCTGCTCGATGCGGGCGAGAAATGCCAGCACTTCGCCGGCCAGGAACTCCGGGTCGTCGAGCTGGACGAAGTGCCGGCCCTGGTCGGCGACCACGTGGCGATGGTCGGGGATGGCTTCGACCTGCGCCGCGTACGCCGCGCGGATGGTTTCATTGCTGCCGCTGTCGGCGGCCTGCACCAGCAGCACCGGCACCTCGACGCCGGCCATCAGCGGGCGCAGGTCGGTGGTCATCATCTCGGCCACGGCGCGGCCGACCGTCGCCGGGTCGGAACGGACGCTGTCGTCAGCAACCCGCTGCCGCGCCTCGGGGTCGACGACCATGCCCTGCAGGCTCATCCGGTTCTGCTGCTCGAACTGCTCGGGCGTGAGGCTGGCCATGAACGCGGCCAGCTGTTCGGCGGACGCGCGCTGCGACTCCGGGGTCGCCTCGGCGTTGCCCAGGGCGGCCAGGTACGGCACGCCGTCGACGGCGATCGCGCCGGCCAGGTGCTCGGACTCGGTCGCGGCCAGCCAGAACGCCATGAAACCGCCCAGAGAGTGCCCGATCACCACTGGCGGCGCTCCGGGATGCTCGGCATGGTCGTCGTCGAGAATGACGGCAAGCTCCTCGGCCAGCGCGTCGCGGACGCGCGGCAGGAACGGCCCGTCGCCGTGCACGGGCGGCACGCCGGCGAAGCCGGCCAGCGTGAGCACGTGGGTGCGGTAGCCGGCCTTGCGCACGCGACCGGCCAGGTCGTCCCAGACGTGACCGGGGTTGGACAGGCCGGGAATCAGCCAGATCGAACGGCCCTCCCCGGCCGACTCGACGCGGTACGGGCGTGGATCGTCCGCACCCAGGCTCGGCTGAACCACGGCGCCGAACAGGACGAAGGCGAGCAGGGACGCGTGCAGCAGCACGCGGGCGATGCGGCACAGGGCGCGACGCGGGTCGGGGTGCAGGGCCGAGGTCATGGCGTTCTCCGATTCAGGATGGGTTCGAAGAGCAAAGACGCACGATGGAGCGAAGTGTGACCGTTCGTCGACATTGCCTGCCGTCACCGGTCGCTGCTAGAGTCTGAACGGTGGGCTACGACGACCGCCAGGGAGACCGCCATGCAGGCCGATAAGGAACCGACCCCCGCTGCCGGCGATCTCGCCGCGAACGCCGGCGCCGATCGCTTCGCGATGGCCGGATTCGGCTACATCGAAAAAACGCTGCTGATCGTCACCGCCCTGATGACGATCGGGGCCGCCGGCATCGAAATCCTGCGCGTGATCGAACTTCGCAACATCACGCTGGCCGACATCCTTCTGATGTTCCTCTACACGGAAGTGCTGGCAATGATCGCGGTGTTCTATACGGGCGTCGGCTCGCCGTTCATGTACCCGATCTTCATCGCCATCACCGCGCTCTCGCGACTGATCGTGCTGCAGGGCAAGGACATGGCCCCGCAGGCGGTGCTGTACGAGGCCGCGGCGATCCTGCTGCTGGCCGGCGCGGCGCTGATCATGCTGCGCATCCGGGTCAACCGGAAGGGCGAGATTCAGGCCGGAGGATAGTGCCGGAAGAGCACAAGGAGCCCGGCCACGGCGCTTGCGGACGCTGGTTACAGCATCTTCGCCTCGTCCGGCGGCCGCGTCTTGACCCGCTTCGAATCGGTGAACGCGGCCCAGCTGACGATCGCGAAGCGCTGGCCGGACTCGACCGGACGCGCGGCGTGCTGGTAGCGCATGTCGGACGGGAAGAACACCAGCATGCCCGCCTTCGGCCGCAGCGAGAACTCGAAGTGCTCGAAGTCGAGGCGGCCGCCGGTGTAGTCGTCGTTCAGGTAGATCAGCAGGCTGACATCGCGGTCCAGCACCTTCTTCCAGCGCCCGGCCGCCGGGTCGATCGTGTCGCTGTCGGCGTGGGAGACGAAGAACCCGCCGGGGTTGTATTTGAGCACGTAGGGCTCTTCGTACCAGGCGAACTCGCGGCCCGACGCGGGCCCGATCCGCTCGGCCAGCGCGCGCTCCACCCAGCCGTCGAGCCGCGCCTGGAGGGGGCCCACCTCGACCCGGTCCGTGACCCGTCGGTCGTCGAGCTTGCGCACCGTGCGCTCGGCGTTCGAGCGCGCGTGGTCGACGGCCAGCAGTCGCTCCGAGGGTCGGTCCTTCAGTTCGTCGCAGAATGCCGCGCAGTCGGCTCCATCGAGGAAATCCGGAACGATGCCGATGCCGTGCGGCACCCGCCCTTCCCGGCCGGCGGCCACGCAGCAGTGCTTGAATCGACGGCCGCTGCCGCAGAAGCACGGCGCGGTCCGACCGGGGGGAAATGGTTCGCGAAACGGAAATTCCGGGCCGTCGGTCATTGCCCTGCCCTCGCGTGTCCTGTGCCGGATCGCCCGGCCGTCATTCGCCCGGCCGCGGAAGCCCGACCGCGCTGCGCGGCGGCGCGTCCTTGACCCGCGGCTCGTCGTCGAACGCCGCCCAGCTGACCGTCGCGTAGCGCAGGCCGTCGGTGACCGGCCGCGCCGTGTGCTTGTAGCGGACGTCCGACGGAAAGTAGACCAGCATGCCCGGCTTCGGCTGCAGCGTGAACTCGAAATGCTCGAAGTGCAGCGTGCCGCCCTCGAACTCCTTGTTGAGGTAGATCAGCAGGCTGACGTCGCGATCGAGCACCTTCTGCCAGCGGCCGGTGGTCGGATCGACGTGGTCGCTGTCGGCGTGGCCCTCGTAGAATCCGCCGGGCCGGTACTTGAGCAGGTGCGGACGCTCGAACCAGGCGAAGCTGCGCCCGTAGACCGGCGCGATGGTATCGGTCAGGGCGCGCACCACCCACTGATCCAGTTCGGCCTGCCGGCCGCCCAGCTCGACCCACTCGGTGACCCGGCGTTCGTCGTCCTTCGACACCACGTTGCCGGGCGTGGAGCGTTCCGGATCGATGACCTTGAGCCGCTGCGAACGGCAGTGCTTCGCGTGCTCGACCATCGACCGGCAGGTCGCCGAATCGAGGAAGTCGGGCACGATGCCGATGCCGGCCGGCGTCGACCGGTCCGCATCGGTGTTGCCGCAGCAGTGCTTGAACCGTCGGCCGCTGCCGCAGAAGCAGGCGGCCGATCGGCCGGGCGGAAACGGAGGGCGGAGGAAGCGGCCGGCGGTCTCGGACATGGAATCGGCAGAATCAGGGTTCGGGCGTAGTATCGATCAGCTTCGCGACGATTTCAGCCAAGCGTGGTCCCTGGTCCTCCTGCAGGAAATGGCCTGCCGCCTCGACCGTCACATGGGGCTGGCCGGCCGCGCCGGCGATGCGCTGCTGCAGGATGCGGTCCGCGCCCCGGGTGATCGGATCGCTGTCGCCGAACGCGGTCAGGAACGGCCGATCGAAGCGCGCCAGCGCGCCCCAGGCGTCGCGGTTGGTCTCGGCTTCGGGATCGTCGGCGCGCACCGGGACCAGCATCGGGAAGCGCCGGGCTCCGGCCTTGAAGGTCTCTCCGGGAAACGGCGCGTCGTAGGCCGCCTGCTCGGCTCCGCTCAAGGACCGCACCGTGCCCTTGTCGACGATGGCGCCGGCCGGAAACTCCGGCACCGACTGCGAGAACGCACGCCACTGCTCGAACGCCTCGCCGACCGGTTCCTGGCCGGTCGGCAGGAAGGTGTTGGCCGCCACCACCCGGGCATAGCGAGACGGCTTCTCGCCGACCAGGCGCAGGCCCAGCAGGCCGCCCCAGTCCTGGCAGAACAGGGTGATGCGGTTCAGTTCGAGCTGGGCGATCGTCGACGCCAGCCAGCGCGCGTGGCGCGCGTAGCTGTAGTCCTGCTGCCGGGCTGGTTTGTCCGAACGGCCGAAGCCGACCAGGTCGGGCGCGATCACCCGGTGACCGGCCTCGACCAGCGGCGGGATCATGTGCCGATACAGATAGCTCCAGGTCGGCTCGCCGTGCAGCAGAAGGACCGGGTCGGCGTCGTGCGGACCCTCGTCGACGTAGTGCACCCGCAGCCGGCCGCCCTCCGTGTCGTCGACGTGCAGGTAGTGCGCGTCGAACGGCCAGTCGGGCAGTGCGTCGAAGCATTCGTCGGGGGTTCTGAGGTACTCCATGAAAGTCTCCCGGATGGAAAGTCTCCCGGATGTGATCCGGTCGATTCGCTAGCGCTTCAGGCGGATCAGCGCCGAGATGTCGCGGCCGGTCTCGCCGCCGTCGACCAGCCGCTGGTAGTCGGCGATGGCGCCCGGCAGCACGGTGGATTCCAGGCCCGCCTCGTCGGCCAGCGCGCGGCAGATCTTCAGGTCCTTCAACAGCAATGCGGGCTCGAAGCCGGTCTCGAAGGAGTCGGCCAGCATGGTCCGACCGCGCTTGTCGAGGAACCAGTTGCCGGCGGCGCCGCCGCCGAGCAGTTCGAGCATGTCGTCGGCCGGCAGGCCCAGCTTCTCGACCAGCGCCAGCGCTTCGCAGACCGCCTCGGCGATGCCGGCGACGATCAGCTGATTGACCGCCTTGGCCGATTGGCCGGCCCCGGCCGGGCCGAGGTGCTTCCAGACCTTGCCGTAGGCGGCGAACAGCGGATCCAGCTGGGCCACGGCCTGTTCGTCGCCACCGACCAGGATCGCCAGCTGGCCGTTCTTCGCGCCTTCCACGCCGCCGGTGACCGGTGCATCGACGAAGGCCACGTCGCGGTCGGCGAGACGTGCGTGTGCGCGGCGCGCGGCTGCAGGCGAAACCGTGGAGTGGTCGACCACGATCGCGCCGGGCGCCAGCCGGCCTTCGACCATGTCCAGCACCGCGGCCAGGTCGGCGTCGGCCGATACGCACAGGGCCAGCACGTCGACGGCCTCGGCCAGCGCCTCCGGCGAATCGGCGATGTGCGCATCGGGATCGCGCTCGGCAAAGGCGTCGCGCCGGGCCGCGCCGCGGTTCCACGCACCGCCGAGCAGGCCGGCGGCCTGCAGGTGACCGGCCATCGGCGCACCCATCGCGCCCAACCCGATCCAGCCGACCTTCACGACCCGGTTTCCAGGTAGGTGTAGGCCGAAAGCCCCTCGGTCAGCAGGCGCTCGATCGAGTCGGCCTGCTCCTTGGGCAGGCCGGCGGCCGCCACCTTGGCGCGACACGCGGCCAGCAGCTGGCGCGGCTGGAAGCCGACCAGTTCGAGCAGGCTGTCAGCCGTATCGCCAGGGCGCTCGTTGCGCAGCGTGAAGCCGTCGGCGCCGAGCGACACGTCCACGCTGTCCGTATCGCCGAACAGGTTGTGGATGTCGCCCAGGGTCTCCTGGTAGGCGCCGGCCATGAAGATACCGAGCAGGTACGGCTCGCCGGGGCGCAGCTCGTGGACCGGCAGGGTGGGCTCGAGCAGTCCGCGCTCGACGTAGTGATCGATGCGACCGTCGGAGTCGCAGGTCAGGTCCTCGAGCACCGCGCGCCGGGTCGGCGTCTCGTCGAGGCGATGCAGCGGCACGATCGGAAAGACCTGGTCGATCGCCCAGATGTCCGGCAGCGACTGGAAGATCGACAGGTTGATGAAGTACTTGTCCGACAGGTGGAAGCGAATCCGCTCGCGCAGTTCGCGGTGGCGCCGGTGATCGGGGTCGAGCTTGTCGGCGACCTTCTCCAGGATCGAGAAATACAGCGGCTCGAGGCGCGCGCGGTCGTCGAGCGGCAGGTCGCCGTACATGAACAGGTTGCGGCCCTCGTCGAGCCAGTGTTCGGCTTCGAGGTAGCACTCCTCCGGCTCGCGGTCGTCGACCGAACCCAGCAGTTCGCTCAGGTGGACCACGACCGGGTGGGTCGATTCGCCCAGCGCGAACTCCAGCCCGCGCGGAAAGCGCTCGGTTTCGGTCACGTGCGTGACCAGCACGGCGTGGTGCGCGGTCAGCGCCCGCCCCGACTCCGAGACCAGCGCCGGCATCGGCAGCTCGCGCTCGCGGCACAGGTCGGCGATGCCGCCGACGATCGCCTGCGCGTACTGGCCCATCGAGTAGTTCATCGAGCAGTAGGTGCGCGCCCGGCCGCCCTCGTAGTCGACGCCGAGGCCGCCGCCGATGTCGAGCGTGTCGATCGGCACGCCGTCGGCGCGCAGCTCGGCGTAGTAGCGGGCCGCCTCGCGAACGCCATGCTGGATGTCGCGCAGGTTCGAAATCTGCGAGCCCATGTGGAAATGCAGCAGCTTCAGCCAGTCCAGGCAGCCGGCTTCGCGAAGGGTCTCGACCAGCTCGACCAGCTGTCCGGCGGCCAGGCCGAACTTGGCCCGCTCGCCGCCGGTGTTCTGCCAGTTGCCCTTGCCGAGGGCCGACAGGCGCAGGCGCACGCCGATCACAGGGTCGATGTTCATCGCGCGCGCCTCGCGCTCGATCAGGGTCCATTCGCCCGGCTTCTCGATGACGATGATCACCTTCAGACCGAGCTTGAGGCCGCTCAGCGCCAGCCGGATGTACTGGGCGTCCTTGTAGCCGTTGCAGATGATCGTGCGGCCGGCCGGTGCGACGGCCAGCGCGGTGATCAGCTCGGGCTTGCTGCCGGCCTCGAGGCCCAGGCCGTCGACGGAGGCGAGCGTACCGACCACCGAGGACTGCTGGTTGACCTTGACCGGGTAGACCGGCGTGTAGCCGCCGGCGTAGTCGCTGACCTCGATCGCGGATTCGAACGCCGCCCGGAGATCGGCCGCACGCTGGCGCAGGATGTCCGGGAAGCGGACCAGCAACGGCAGGCGCAGGCCCTGGCGCCGCGCCTTGTCGACCACGTCGGCCAGGGCAACGGATTCGCCGCCCGGACCGGACGGGCTGGCAACGAGATTGCCGCGGTCGTCGACATCGAAGAAGCCTTCCGACCAGTTCGGAATGGCGTAGCGTCGGCGGGCGGCGTCGATTGTTCCGGCGGTCGTCGCTGCGGTCGTCTCGGTGGACGATTCGGCGGTCGTTTCGGTGCCCATGGCGGACCTGTCTGGGAAACACCCCCGCATTGTACGGGCCGGCGCCAGGGGACGGCGGCTGGCTACAATGACAGGCTCACCGAAACCCGATAGGCACGCAGATGCTGCCCGACTCCGAGAACTGGTTCACCGAAGTCTGCAAGGAGGCCGGCAGCGTCGTCGGCTGGCAGGTCGACGAGCATCTCGATCACGTCGAGACCGAGTTCCAGACCATCGAC
Source organism: Wenzhouxiangellaceae bacterium (assembly GCA_965227925.1). GTDB lineage: Bacteria > Pseudomonadota > Gammaproteobacteria > Xanthomonadales > Wenzhouxiangellaceae. Next base: position 913,588 of record CBDDGP010000004.1, on the reverse strand, counting down.
GTCTACCGCACCCGCCACTGGGGCAATCTGATGGTCATCGACGGCTTCGTGATGCTGACCACCCGGGACAACTTCCTGTACCACGAGATGATGACCCACCCGGCGCTGTTCGCCCACCCGGCGCCGAAGCGCGTAGTGGTGATCGGCGGCGGCGACTGCGGCACGCTGCGCGAGGTGCTGGCGCATCGCGAGGTCGAATCGGCGGTGCAGTGCGAGATCGACGAGCAGGTCACCCGACTGAGCGAGAAGCACTTCCCGGAACTGTGCGAACGCAACGACGACCCGCGCGCCGAACTGGTGTTCGACGACGGCCTGGCGTTCATCAAGAATACGGAAGCGGGATCGCTGGACGTGATCCTGGTCGACTCCACCGATCCGATCGGCCCGGCCGAAGGCCTGTTCGGGCCCGAGTTCGTGGCCGATTGCCACCGCGCCCTCGCCGACGGCGGCATCCTGGTCCAGCAGAGCGAATCGCCGCTGCTCCACCAGCACCTGATCGAGGGCATCCGCGGAAACATGGAGAAGGCCGGCTTCGACACGATCCGGACCCTGGGCTTTCCGCAGCCCTGTTATCCGTCGGGTTGGTGGTCGGCCACGCAGGCCCGCAAGGGCGGAATCCTGGCGCCGCCGAGTGCCGAACGCTTCGACAACAGCGGCATCAGGACGCGCTACTACAACCCGGAAGTCCACCGCGGCGCGCTGGCCACGCAGATGCCGTGAGGCAGAAGAGCCACGGTCGGCTTGCGGTCGCTTCGTTGAACGGAGCCGGGCGGGTGCGCGCCGGTGGAAGAGCCGGCCGGCGCCGGCGTCGGAGCATCAGGCCGGCTGAGGGCTCATTACGGGAAGAATCGGCCGCGTCGGCTCGCTGTTCCGAGGTGCGGTCGGCAGCGCCACCGGGGCTGTTTCGGCCAGTACCGCCTGAAGGATTTCGTCCGCTTCGTCCGCGCACTGACCGCAGCAGTCGCTGCATCCGGTGCGCAGGCGGAGCTCGTCCAGCGTGGCCACGCCCGATTCGGCATGGGCGCGGATGTCCCGGTCGGTGACGGCATTACAGATGCATACGAACATGGGGAAAGAATAATGCGAATGCGAATGATTGTCAACCGTTTCGAGCGAATTTCATCGTCGATTGCAGTCACGGGGACGCTCGTGGTGGCCTTCGTGGCCACCCTGGCCCTACCAGGCCCGCTGCACGCGGAGGTCGTCGAGGCCTCGGAGCACGCATTCACGGTCAAGCACGTGGTGGAGCGAGCGGACACGCCGCGCGCGACATGGGCTCGGTTGGTCGAGCCGGCCGACTGGTGGCACCCGGATCACACCTGGTCGGGCGAGGCCGGCAACCTCAGCCTCGAGGCGCGCGCCGGCGGCTGCTTCTGCGAGACGCTGGACGACGGCGGCTCGGCCGAGCACCTGCGGGTGATCCACGTTGCTCCCGACCGCCTGCTGCGGCTGGACGGCCGCCTCGGCCCGCTCCAGTCGCTGGCGGTCACCGGCGTGCTGACCTTCGAACTGGCGGCCGTCGAGACCGGCACCCGGATCACGCTGACCTACACCGTCTCCGGCGCAGCGGGAAGCGGGTTGGGCGACTGGGCCGCGGCAGTCGACGGTGTGCTCGGCGTGCAACTGGCGCGGCTGGCGACCGAGGGAGATGCCGCACGCGAAGCCGACTGACGGCGGGTCGAACAACCTGCGACAAGTCACCGGGCTGGGGCCCGAATCCTGAGCGTCGTGGATTCCGGCCCGTGCGATCGGCCTCACCGATGGACCACCGAGTGCTCGTCTCTTCGCGATCGGCTCACGAGCCTCTCGCCATGCGCTGGCGGTGAACCCTCGTGAACCACGAACCGCTACGGCATCGCCCGAACGGGGCCTGAAAAAAGCACGTGCATCGCGGTCCTGCCGTGTGCTACTGTCGGCGGCGGAAGCAACGCCATGCTTGCCCGCTCGAATCGAACGACGACCGTTCCATTGATCGTCCCGGGCGGATGAGCACCAGAGGGGCGCCCGAGCAGGAGGTTCACGGGCGAATTCCGGGGGGCGGATTTCCGAGGACGACCTGCGAGGGGCGCCCAGCACAAAGGGGAACCTGCCGCAAGACAACGGCCGATGAACAAGGGCCGAACGACATCCTCGAGACATCCCGGGCGAGCCATCCGAAAGCGTCCGTCGCGCGGCTTCAGCAAGCGCCGCCGAACGGACACGAATCGATCCGTTCAAGAGGGAAAACGATGGGCAAGTACGATCTGCAGAATGCGGCACGTCATCCGGTGACGATCGCCGTGGGTCTCGCGCTTGGAGTCCAGAGCGCGAACGCGACCACTTTTTCGATCACCACCAACGCCGACTCCGGCGCCGGTTCACTGCGCCAGGCCATCATCGACGCCAACGCCGATGTGGCTGCGCCGCACACGCTGGATTTCTCCAGCATTTCCGGCCAGACGATCACGCTTTCCAGCGACCTGCCGGCGATCGCGATCTCGATGGACCTGCAGGGTGCTGACGTCACGCTCGAAGGAAACGGCTCGGCCTGTATTTCGGTGCCCTACGACAGCTACAACCCGAACATCGACCTGGCCGTCCGTGACATGACCATCACCGGCTGCACGGGGACCGACGACGGCTACGGCTACACCCGCGGCGGCGCCATCCTCGGCGACCAATTCGGTTCCGTCGTACTCGACGGCGTCACCCTGACCGGCAACACGGCCAACACCGGCGGCGCCGTGCGCGTGGCCGATATGGATCTCACCGTGCTCGACAGCACGATCAGCGGCAACACGGCGATCGACGGCTTCGGTGGCGGCATCAACCACACCGGCGCGGCCTTCGTCATGGAGCGCAGCGCGGTGACGGGTAACTCGGCGATCCAGGGCGGCGGCGGCGGCGTGTACACCAGCAAGTACGGTGCCGACATCATCGACTCGACGATCTCGCAGAACACCGCCTACAACGCCGGCGGCCTGTTCTCGTACCAGAAGTACGGTACGCCGATGACGAGCCTGTCGAACGTGACCATCTCGGCCAACACGGCCAGCTACAACGCCGGCGGCGCGCTGATCTACAACGGCGACGGCGCCTACGACATGACCACCACGCTGAGCCAGGTCACGATCGCGGCGAATGCGTCCGGCAACACCGGCGGTGGCGTGCTGTTCTCCCAGTACGACGGCGCGGTGCACAACGTGACGATCTCCAACTCCATCCTCGCGGCCAACACGGCAGCGGGCGTGGCCAACGACTTCGAGGGCGAGCTCAGCGGCGGCGGTGGAAACCGGTCGTCGATGCGGCTGGGGCAGCGTAGCCCCGAAGAGCGCCAGCGCGACTTCAAGCCCCGCTTCGCCGGCCAGGACATCCCGAGCTTCGGCGACACGCCGCGCGGCTCGGTGCCGGTCGTGATCGACGTGATGTTCTCGATCCTCGGCACCTTGCCGACATCCTCGGTCACGCTGACCACCGACGCGGCGACCGACGCTGCGGTCGGCAGCGACCCGCAGCTCGGTCCGCTCCAGGACAACGGCGGCCCGACTCCGACGCACCTGATTGGCGGTGGCAGCTCGGCCGTGGACCTGATCCCGAACGGCGTCAACGGGTGCGGCACCGTGTTGACCACCGACCAGCGCGGCCAGCCGCGGCCGTTCGGCGACGGCGACTGCGACGCAGGCAGCGTGGAGATCTTCGGTTTCGGCAACGCGACTGCTGTACCCACGCTGGACCGGATGGGCCTGCTCCTGATGGCGCTCGGCATCGGCATGCTCGGCATGTACGGCTACCGACGTGCCGGTCGATCGGAGAAGGCCGACGCCTGACCGACCTCCGCGTCCTCGCTAGACGGAAACGGCCCGCTTCGGCGGGCCGTTTTCATTTCGGGAGGCGACGATGCCGGATCGGGTGAGGCCCACCCGGCAGCGCTTCGATCATTGCTCGAGCAGGCCCGGGCCCGACCCGAAGCCGATCGGCGACTGCGCCGCCAGCCACGTGAACACAGCGAAGGCGGCGACGTTCTGCTTCATCGCCGCGGGATCGATCTTGTCCAGCGTGTCGTTCTCGGTGTGGTGGTAATCGAAGTAGCGGGTGCCGTCCTGCTGCAGCCGGACAGCCGCCAGGCCGCGCGCCATCATCGGACTGAAGTCCGGTCCGGCGCCACCACCCCGTTCGCCCATCGCCACGCCCAGCGGGGCCAGCTCGGCCTGGATCGCTTCGATCACCGGCATCGCCTCGTCGGCAACCCGCGCGGTCAGTTCATAGACCCGGCCGGCGCCGAAATCGGACTCGGACGCCACCTGGTAGCGCTCGACGTCGTCACCGTGCGCCTCGGCCCAGGCGCGGCCGCCCCACAGCCCGATTTCCTCGGCCGCGAACAGGATCACCTGGATCGAGCGGTCCGGCCGCGCCTCGTGATCGCGGATCAGCCGGGCCGCGGCCGTGACGATGCCGACCCCGGCGCCATCGTCCAGCGCGCCCGTGCCGACGTCCCAGGAATCGAGGTGCGCACCGATCGCGACGATCGACTCGGGATCGGTCGCTCCGTCGATCTGGGCAATCACGTTCTGGCTGGTGTAGGTCTGGTTGATCGAGGCTTCGATCTCGACCTTCAACCGCACCGGCCCATCCAGCGCCATCAAGCGTTCGAGCTGGTCGGCGTCCGGGTTCGAGATTGCGGCGGCAGGCACGAAGCGCGAGCCTGCAGCAAAGCGCATCGCACCCGTATGCGCGAAGCGGTTGGTCGACGTCCCGACCGAGCGGATCACGACCGCCAGCGCGCCCTGCTCGGCGGCGACCCGGGAGCCCAGCGCACGCTTCTGGACCGCAGGCCCGTAGCCGGAACCGTCACGCGCTCGCTCCATGCGGCTGCGCAGGAACACGATCCGGCCCTCGACGGCCTTCCTCGGTGCGGCCTGCAGCGCCTCGACGTCGTCGAACATGACGACCTCGGCCTCGACGCCGCCGTCGGGCGTGGCCGGGGAAAAGCCCAGGGCAATGGCGACCAGCTCCTGCTCGGACGACGCAACGATCGACACGGACTCGGTCTCGCGGACCCAGTACGGGAACGTCGCCGGCTCGGTCCAGACCCGATCGAAGCCCATCGACTCCAACATCTCGACCGCCCATTCGACCGCCCGGGCGTCGTTCTCGCTGCCGGCCAGGCGGTTGCCGACGCGGGTCGTCAGGTCGGCGGTGATCTCGTAGGCAAGATCGCTGGCCAGCGCCTGCTCGCGCAGTTCGCGAGCCACCTCCAGGTCGGCGGTATCGAAGGGCTGGGCCGCGGCGGCGGACGCCGCGATGAGTGCAGCCGGCATGAATGCAGCAGCGATCGACAGCCTTGCGATCCGCGCCCAGCGGGCCGGGGTCGGTGTGTGCGTCATAGTGCGTACTCTCCAAGGAATTCGGTCACGCCCTCCAGGAACATCTGGACGGCGATGGCCACAAGCAGCATGCCCATCAGGCGTTCCATCGCGATCAGGCCGCGACGGCCGAGCACGTGCTTGAGCAGCGGCGCGGCGCCGAGGATGATCGCGGTCGATAGCCAGGCGAGGAACAGGGCCAGCGACCAGACGCCGAGCTGATCCGGGTGGCGGGTCGCCAGCAGCAGCAGGATGGCCATGGCGCTCGGCCCGGCGACCATCGGCACGGCCAGCGGCACGATGAAGGGCTCGTCTTCCTCGTCCTCGAGGTCGTCGCGCATCGCCCGCGGCACCGGGAAGATCATCTTCAGCGCGATCAGGAACAGGATGATGCCGCCGGCGACGCTGATCGAGTACTGGCTGAGGTGCAGCGCAGCGAGCAGGTACTGGCCGCCGAACAGGAAGCCGAACAGGATCACCAGCGCCAACAGCAGCTCGCGCACCAGCACCTTGTAGCGTCGCTCGGGCTCGACCTGTTCGAGCACGGACAGGAAGATCGGGACATTGCCGAGCGGGTCCATGACCACGAACAGCAGGACGAAGGCACCGATCAGATCCATGGCGAGACTCCCTAGTCGTTGACGCGCAGTGCGGCGGGCAGCGGCAGCCTGGGGTCACGGGACTCGGGCCGGAAGGCCGGCACCAGCGGCTCCAGGTGCTCGAGCGCCCGCTGGTAGACGCGGCGCTTGAATGAAATGACGTTGAACACCGGGAACCAGAAATCGACCCAGCGATAGTGGTCGAACTCGGGATGGCCGGTGGCCTGCAGGTCCAGCGCGCTGTCGTCGGCACGGAAATCGAGCAGGAACCAGACCTGCTTCTGACCGATGCAGACCGGCTTCTGGTGGCGTCGCCGCATGTTGCGCGGCAGCTTGTAGCGCAGCCAGCCCGGCGTGGCGCCCAGCACGTCGACGTGCTCGGGCTTCAGGCCGGTTTCCTCGGCCAGCTCGCGGTACATCGCCTCTTCGGGCGACTCGTCGGAATTCATCCCGCCCTGCGGGAACTGCCAGCCGTCCTGACCCGCCCGGCGGGCCCAGAAGACCCGGCCGTCGTGGCGCGTCAGCACGATGCCCACGTTGGGGCGAAAGCCGTCGGCGTCGATCATCGATGTTCTCGTCCGGACCGGGATCGGATCGTCCCCGAGCGGCGCTGTGCTACCTTGCGCCGAGGAACCTCATCGACCCGCGTGGCCCGCGAATCTTCACTGCCGACCATGGTAAAGCAATCTGCCGGCCGCGTACGACGGATACCGCCCCGACCTGCGTCGGATCGCGCCCGATTCACATCCTTTTCCCGCCGCCCGAGGGCCGATGACCGCGCCGTGATTGCCGAATGAAGCGCTCGACTGCCCGCCCACTGTCCAGCACAGCGCCCCGCTCGGCCCCGGCGCTGGTCGGCCTGTGCCTGGCCGGCCTGGCGATCGTCGGCCTGGCCCTGCTGGTCGCGATCCTGACCGGCTCCAGCGGCTTCGGCTGGCCCGACGATCCGCTGGCGTGGCGGATCGCGCTGGAGCTGCGCCTGCCCCGAGCGGTGGCCGCGCTGGTCGTCGGCGGCCTGCTGGCCCTGGCCGGCGTGCTGATGCAGGTGCTGCTGCGCAACCCGCTGGCCGACCCCTACATCCTCGGCCTGTCCGGCGGCTCGGCGGCATTCGTGCTGGGCGGGATGTCGCTGGGCCTGGCGTTCGTGCCGACCGGGCTGCTTGCGTTTGCCGGCGCGCTGTTCTCGATGCTGGTGGTGTTCGTGCTCGGCCGCGGCGAAGGTCCGTGGTCGACCACCCGCCTGCTGCTGACCGGTGTGGTCGTGGCGGCCGGCTGGGGCGCACTGATCTCGCTGATGCTGGCCCTCGGCGACGACGCCAGCCTGAAGGGCATGCTGTTCTGGCTGATGGGCGATCTCGGCTACAGCTCGCTGTCGCCGTGGTGGCTGCTCGGGCTGGCGGCACTGACCGGACTGCTGATGCTGCGTGCGCGCAGCCTCAACGTACTCGCCGCTGGCGAGACCCAGGCCGCGTTGCTCGGCGAGTCGCCGCGGGCGCGCAACATCGAGCTCTATCTCGCCGCGTCCCTGCTCACCGCCCTGGCCGTGGCGATTGCCGGCACGGTCGGCTTCGTCGGCCTGATCGTGCCGCACCTCGTGCGCCTGGTCGTCGGCGCCGACCACCGCCGGCTGCTGCCCTGCGCGATGCTGTTCGGCGGCACCTTCCTGCTGCTCGCCGACACGCTGGCGCGGACCGTGATCGCGCCGCGCCAGCTGCCGGTCGGCGTGCTGACCGCGATCATCGGCGTGCCGTTGTTCCTGCTGCTGCTGCGGCGCGCCGGAGGGCTCCGATGAGCGCGCGCCTGTCCGCCGCCGATCTCGACGTCGCGATCGGCGGACGAATTCGCGTTCGGGCGCTGTCGATCGTCTTCGAGGACAACCAGTCCTGGGGCGTGCTCGGTCCCAACGGCGCCGGCAAGACCACGCTGCTCAGGACGCTGGCGGGCATCCACCCGGCCTCGGCCGGACGGATCGATCTGAGCGGGCGGCCGCTGTCCGGTCTTCGCCGGCGCGACATTGCGCGTCAGCTCGGCATGCTGACCCAGAACACCCGCTTTCCCTTCGACGCGACCTGCCTGGAAATCGCACTGATCGGTCGCCACCCCCACCAGGCCGGCTGGGGCGGCGAGCGACGCGAGGACGTGGAGCGGGCCCGCCGGGCGCTGGCGGCCGTCGGCATGGAGGCGATGGCCGAACGTTCGTGCACGGCGCTTTCGGGCGGCGAACAGCGGCGGCTTGCGCTGGCCGTGGTGCTGGCACAGGACCCGAGCGTGCTGCTCCTCGACGAGCCGACCAATCACCTCGACCCGGCCGCCCAGGTGCGGGTTCTCGACCATCTCTGGAAGCGATCCGACGATGCGGGGCGAACGCAGGTCATGGCGCTGCACGACGTCAACCTGGCAACCTGCTACTGCAGCCACGTTCTGCTGCTGTTCGGCGACGGCCGGTGGCGGGCCGGCACGACCGATGACCTGCTCGACGAAGCGAACCTCAGCGAGCTGTTCGACTGCCCCGTGCGCGCGGTCTCCGACGGTCGCCAGACTGTGTTTGCGGTCGCCGGCGCGCCGAGCGCCTGAGCGAACTCCCCGCCCGGATCTCTCCCTTCCCGTTCCGATCTCTCCACCCCTGTCTGTGGGAGTGAGCTTGCGAGCGAATCTCGGACTTCATCTCGGGAGCTCGATGAGATCAGAAGCCTTCGCTCGCAAGCTCACTCCCACAGGCGAACGCCGTTTCGGACGGCCGAAAGACCGTGCTCTCGGTCGCCGGAACACCTGCCGGCTGATCGAACTCAGCGCTCCAGCATGACCAGATCGCCGCGCTCGAGGAGCCGATCGGTATCGAGCGTGCCGCCGAAGGCCGTTGCGTTCTCTACGCGCCGATCGAACGCGGTCCACCGATCGCGCCCTCGCTGCTTGGCTTCGTACAGGGCGGCGTCGGCCAGGCGGAGCGCGATCGCGAACTCGTCCTCCGGCGCGTCGCCGCGCAGGTCCATCGGCGCGCAGCCGAGCGAACAGGTCACCGCAATGGACCGATCCTCGATCTCGAAACGGGCGGCGCGGACCCGCTCGAGGAGCCGATCGCAGATCTCGGCAAGCGCGCCGGCTTCGGCGCCGGCGACCAGCCAGAGAAACTCCTCGCCACCCCAGCGGGCGAGCACGTCGCCGGGACCGGCAACGTCGCGCAGCACGTCGGCGAAGCGGCTCAGGACCCGGTCGCCGGCCGCATGGCCGAAGCGGTCGTTGATCTGCTTGAAGCGATCGAGGTCGATCAACACAACGAGCGACGGCGCCTGCTGCAGCGGACCCGGCCGCTCGGGTGCGATCCGACGGCGCAGACCCCGCCGGTTGTCCAGTCCGGTCAGATCGTCGGCGTTGCTGAGCCGATGAAGCAGGCTGTTGGCCCGGGCCAGGGCCTCGCGCTGCACGTCGATCTCGGCATTCTTCTCCGCCAGCAGGCGGTTGGCGCGGGTTCGCAGCCGCAGGTTGCGTACCACCACCAGCAGGAACAGTCCGAGCAAGGCGACGCCGCACATCAGTCCCCATCGGATCAGGTCTTCGCGCGCCTGTTCGGCCTGCAGGATGGCCAGCTCGGCTTCTCGTTCCAGGCGAAGGCGCTCGGACTCGACGAGCTCCCGCTCTCGACGCTCGAGGTCGAACGCGTTCTGCAGCTCGACGATCCGGGTCTGGGTCTCGGCGGAGGACAGTTCCTCGCTGAGCGCGCGCCATTCGCCCATTCTCTCCAATGCCTCCCGGAAGCGACCCAATGCTTCGAGGTTCTCGACCATCACGGGATACAGCTCGATCCGCTTCGGCTTGATATCGGTATCTCGATACAAGGACAGGGACCGATCGAGTGCGACCGCAGCGTCCTCTCGTCGGCCCCGAGCGATCTGCGTCTCGCCGATGTTCTTCCAGGCAATGGCGACCGAGCCGGTATCCCCGCTGGAAGCAAACAGGTCGCGGGCCCGCTGGAACTCCTGCAGTGCAAGGTCGAGCTCGCCCTGCTCGCGATAGACGTAGGCCAGGTTGCTGACCACCGATCCGTTCGGTCGACCGCTGCGCTCACCGAGCTCGACGCCCTTCTGCAATGCAGCCTGCGCCTGGTCCCACTCGTTCCGTTCGATGTGCGCGACGGCCAGGTTCGAATAGATGCCTGCCGCTTCGGGGGCGTCGGGGCCGATCGCATCGATGGCGCGCTGCGAGAACTCGATGGCGCGCGGCCAGTCCTCCAGGTAGTTGGCCACCGCACCGATGTTACGCAGCAGCGTGACGTTGGGCGGGACCTCCAGCCGGTCGTGGAGACGGTAAGCCTCGAGCATGACCTCGAGCGCGTCGTCGAGCCGTCCCTGCTGGGCCAGGACCGCGCCCATCGACGACCGGATGCTGGCCTCGTCGATCGGATCGCGCTCGCCCAGCTCGTCGATGGCGCGTTGGTAGCTGGCCTCGGCGTCGGCGTGGCGCCCCCGGTAGAACCGCAGGTTGCCGAGCGCCTGATGCAGATGGGAGCGATCGGCCGGCGAGTCCAGCTCGCCGAGCAGATCTGCATGGATCTGCTCCACTCGCTCGTCGAATGGCGTGGGCGAGGCGCGGCCAGCAGCGGCCAGCGCAGCTCGCAGGACGGCCACTCGAAACGCTGCCGGCAGCTCCGGACGTTCGAGCAAGGACAGCGCCTCATCGATGGCCGAATCGAAGTCCGAATCCAGCGCGCTGGACAGATCGTCCAGCACGGCCTGTCGTCCGCCCTCCGTCTCGAGCCCGAGCGACTCGGGCGCAGCGCCAGGCTGAGCCGACACGCCGGTCGCCCAGAACGCTGCGACAAAGACCAGCACGGCAGCGAACCCCCTCTTCGAACCTGGCATACATGCGCTCCGGAATCGTCCCGCTCAGTCTAGCGGCAGCAGCCAGCGGGCGGGCGCGCCTTGGCATCGAACGTTCGACTCCTTCTCCTGTAGGAGTGAGCTTGCGAGCGAATGCCTCGGGGCCCCTGGCCCTCAACCTGTGGGAGTGAGCTTGCGAGCGAAGCTCGGACGCTAGCTCCGGAGCTCGATGGGATCAGAGACCTTCGCTCGCAAGCTCACTCCTACAGTCAAAGCTTCGTGGCAAGGGCGGGCGCGAGCGTTCAGAACAGCGATCGCTGCCGATCGTCAGCCTTCTTCGTGCGCGGTCGGGTCGTCGGCTTCATGCCCGAGCGTCGGCTGCCCAGCTGGTTCTGGATGCGGTCGGCTTCGGCGCGGAAGCCGTCGCGGCGGCGGTATTCGGCGATCCGTTTGCGGGCTCTGCGGGCGGCTTCGACATGGTCGACGATCGGAAGCGGATAGTTGGCGGCGCCCAGCGCGGCGCGGTCGGCCTCGCCCAGTTTCCAGGGCTCGAAGATGGCTTCGGTCGGCACGCCGGCCAGTTCCGGCACCCAACGTCGCACGAACTCGCCGTCCGGGTCCTGGTCCTGGGCTTGCTTGACCGGGTTATAGATGCGCAGCGTGTTGATGCCGGTGGTGCCGTTCTGCATCTGGCACTGATTGAAATGGATGCCCGGCTCGTAGTCGGTGAACATGCGCGCCAGGTGCAGCGCCGGTTCGCGCCAGTGCAGCCAGAGGTGATAGCCGGCGAAGCTCATCAGCAGCGCGCGCATCCGGAAATTCAGCCACCCGGTCGCGGTCACCCACCGCATGCAGGCGTCGATCAGCGGGTAGCCGGTGCGGCCGGACGTCCAGGCCTCGAACCGCTCGGCATCGAAGTCGTCTTCGCGCATGCCGTCGAAGCCGCGATGCACGTTCTCGAACTCGATTGCAGGGCGCTGTTCCAGCTTCTGGATGAAGTGGCAGTGCCAGTGCAGGCGCTGGTCGAACTGGTTCAGCGAGGCCGCCCAGCGTTTCTCGTTGTCCGCCCGCGCCCCGGCCCGTCGCGCGCGGGCGGCTTGGACGATCGTTCGAATCGACAGCGTGCCGTAGGCGATGTGGGCACTCAGTCGCGAGCACGCGGTCTCGGCCGACAGCGGGCTGGAGATTCCGCCGCGGTAGGCCTCGCCGCGCCGACCGAGGAAGTCGTCGAGCGTTTCCTGCCCGGCCAGCAGCCCGCCGCGCTGGCGCTGAGGGCACGGCGTGCGGTCGAACGCAGGCGCATCCGAGAACGAGTCGCGCACCCGTTCCGACGTGCACTCGGACGTCTCGACCAGGCGAGGCAAGGAGCCCGCCACCTCGGCCGGCTGCGCACCCATGAACGCCTCCCAGCGCCCGGCCCAGCCGGCCCGGTCGGCGAGTGCGCGAGTGACGCCGAACTGCGGCGTCTCGAGCATTTCGATGCCCCGTTCGGCTGCCCAGGTGCGCACCGCGCGATCGCGGTCGAAGGTCCAGCCGTTGCCGGTCTCCTCGTGGGCGTGGATGGTGGTGAAACCGAACTGCTCGTGCAGGGAATCGAAGACTTCGGTCGCGTCCCCGACGCACACGATCAGGCCCTGGCCGAGCCTGCGCAGCGAGCGGTCGAGGTCGACCAGTGAGTCGGCGATGAACTGCTGGTGACGGGCCGATGCATCGGGCCGAGACCACAGCTCCGGCTCGACGATGTAAACCGGCAGGATCGGCCCGCGCTCCGCCGCCGCGGTCAGCGGCGCATGGTCGTGGATCCGCAGGTCGCGCTTGAACCAGACCAGCTGGACCGGCCCGCTCACCGGAGCACCTCGTCCGGTGACTTGTCCTTGTTGCGCCGACAGCGCTCGGAGCAGTAGCGCACCTCGTCCCAGCAGTCATTCCATTTCTTGCGCCAGGTGAACGGACGCTGGCACACGGGGCAGGTCTTGGTCGGCAGGTTGGACTTCTTCATGGCGGGAAGTACACCACGCCGACCGGAAGCCGGAATGAACACCCCGGGCACGAAAAAGGGCGCGACCCGAAGGCCGCGCCCTTGAACCGTTCCCGGAGGGCCGGGAGGTCGATTCGGTGGCTTACGGAGCGTCGCGGTCCAGGCCGACGGTCCAGCCCTTCGTCCAGTCGTCGCCCTGGCTCGGCACGGCGCCGGCGTAGTTGACGTTGTCGAAGAACGAGTCGGTGTACGGCACCGGGGCGACGTTGAGCGCCGGGGAGCCGCCCATCGGCACGTAGTTCGACAGCATCGGGTCCGCCTGCACGTTGCCCGGCTGGCCGAGGACGAAGTCGGAGACCACGAACGGATCGCCGCCCTCATCGTCGAACGCACCGCCGGTGCAGTTGCCGATGACGTTGTTGAAGAAGCCCAGGTTGGCGGAGTTGTTGAAGGTCGACTCCTGATCGATGTCGACGCAGGTCTCGCCGAAACCGGTCACAACGGAATTGGCGATCGATACGCCGGTGCCTTCGCGGATCAGCCAACCGATGTCGGTGTTGGCCTGGCCGATGAAGGTCGCGTTGGCGATCACCGGCAGCGCCCGCGGCGTTGCGTCGTTGGCATCGCCGTTGTTGTCGCCCTCGATGCCCTGGTCGCCGTCGTCGGTGTACTGCTTGGCCACCAGGTACTGGACGTTGCCGTTCCAGCCCTGGGTCCAGTCGAGGCTGTCGTCACCGATGCCGGTCAGGACCAGCCGCTTGGCGTTGACGGTGCCGCCGAAGAACTCGATGCCGTCGTCGGAGTTCAGGTGGACCTGAACGTTTTCGACCGTGGTCCCGCGACCGACGCCCTGGAACGCGATTCCGTTCAGCTCGTTCTCCTCGTTGAACAGGATGCCGGCATTGGAGACGATCAGGTAGCGGAAGATGCCGCTGTTGTCTTCGGGATCGTTGCCGCCGTAGGTGCCGGAATTTCCTTCGCCCTGCGCGGTGCAGGGATCGACGCCATCCGGGCAGCCGTTGATCGGTGCCGAGCCGTTGACCACGACTCCCCCCCATTCGCCACGGCCCTGAGCGAGGAAACCGCGCATGACGACAGGGTTCTCGTGGGTGCCTTCGATGAAGGCCTGGCCGCCCTGCGCGACGATGAACGTGTCGGTATCGCCCAGCGTGCCGCCGACCAGTTCGGTGTTCGGCTCGATGGTCACGGAACCGCCGTCGCCGATGATGAGCTGGCCCTGGATCAGCCAGGTCGTTTCATTGGTCAGCACGATGTCATCGGTGACCGGTGCTCCGCCGCCGATGATGCAGGATCCGGAAATGGGGCCGTCCGAAGCGAAGCTCGGGCAGCTCGAGAAGACTTCGTCGACCACGCACTGGCGGCTTTCGGAGAGGCTGGAGAAGGTGGATTCGCCGGCGCCGTTGTCGCCGTTGAAGTTCAACACGGCCTCGTTGCAGCTGTTGAACTTCAGCGAGGCCGTACCCCAGCTCGCACCGGCCGGGCTACCCGGCTCCGGCGATGCGAACGCGCCACCGGCGAATTCCAGGAACTCAAGCTCGACGGTGTTGGTGTCGCGGTTGATCTGCGCGGTGTCGGAGATGAGCCATAGCGGATCGCCGTTCTCGTCGTAGGTGAACCATTCGACGAGGATCGCCGGAGCGAAGTCGCCCGCCGGGTTGCGGTCTTCCAGGACGTCGATGATCAGGCCGCGGCTGCCACCGCTGACGTCGCCCCAGTTGCCGGCAAACGTATCGTTGACGACGAACGCGTGGGCCGGAGCGCCGAACAGGGCGGCACCGGCAGCCAACGCGAGCGCGCTGCGCGTGAAGTTCTTGGACATCATGTGTTCCTCTGCAGGTTGGTTTCTGGGTCGTGCCGCGGGCCGGACCCGACGGGCAAGCTGTAGGACGCAGAGTAGGAACGCGCAATGTCACGCCAATGACCGCGCAATGGCAGAAATGTGACAGGGTCAGAGGAAGTCGTAGGTGAGGCCGAAGCTGGCCGTTCGGCCGTTGCTGTAGCGCTGCGTGGTCTCGGAGCCCTGGCGAATCTCGAACTCGGCATCGAGCAGATTGCCGAGCTTGGTTTTCACCGACCAGTGATCGTCGATCTTCCAGCGGAACACGAAGTCGAGAATGCCGGTCGGCTGCTCCTGCTTGTCCGGCGCACCGAGTACGCCCACCTCGGTGATCCGCTCGCCGACGTAGTTGTACAGGAGCGTGGCCTCGATGCCACGTCCCTCGTCGTCGTAGCCGATCTGCATGTTTGCAATCAACGGAGACTGCCCCTGGAGCGGCCGGGACGTCTCGGTCAGGATGCCCTGGTTTTCTGGCAGGATCGAGATCTCGGACTCGATGACCGACACATTGCCGGCGACATACATACGGTCCAGCCAGCGAAGACCACCCACCCAGTCGCCAAGGAACCCGAGTGTCTTCCGCGCCTCCAGCTCGATCCCGAAGTTCTCGGCTTCGTCCGCATTGGTGAAGCTCAAACGCTGCTCGACGCCCGGCTGGACGGTCAGCTCGATCGGCTGATCGATCAGCTTGTAGAACAGGCCGATCGAGACGAGCTCGTCCTGGCTCGGGTAGAACTCCCAGCGGATGTCCGCATGCAGGACCTCGGACGGCACCAGGTCCGGATTGCCGACGACCTCCCGCTCGAGGATCGGGTCGGTGAACGGGGAGTCGGAGAGCTCCTTGAAGTCCGGCCGGATGATGGTCTCCGCATAGCCCAGCCTGAGCTGCTGACGGTCGGTGATGAACCACGTCGCCGACGCCGCCGGCAACAGATCCTCCGCCCCGAGGTTGGATTCGGATTCGATCGATCCGACATCGAACAGGCTGAAGGTGCGCACCTGCTGATCCCAGTCTTCGACCCGAACACCTCCACTGAGCCGCAGAGTCTCCCACAGCGTGAAATCGAGATTGCCGTAGAACGCCTCGATATCCAGCGTGGCGGCGTAGTTGTCGCTGTTCCGGGTAATTTCCAGAAGCTGCGCTCCGTCCGGACCGATATTCTCGGGGACGAGAATGTCTTCCAATGACTGCGACCGACGCTCTTCTTCGCTGATGTTGAACACGTCATCGAACGTGAATCGCCGGATCGTCGAACCGCGCTTCTTGTCCACGACTCGATACCCGCCGCTCAACGCACCCTCGATCCAGTTGCTCGCGGAGAACGGAATTTCCAGATCGGCACCGAGATCCACCGCATCATCGTCGAGCGTCGTATAGCGACGAATGTTCGAATCCGCTCTACGCGAAAAGATGAATTCGGAGATCGGGTCCGGATCGTAGCGGTACCGGCGAGCATCGGGCGTATCGAGCGTCGCCGTCGAATCGGAGTAGTCCCATTCCAGTTTCGTCGAATTCAGGGCGGGGAACACATGACTGCCCTCGGCCTGCACCGTGAACAACTCGCGCTCTTCCCACTGCAGCGACGTGAACTTGACGATTCCGTCCTCGTCGAGGTTGAACCCGATCTGTTCGAAGGTCTCGTCCTCGGTCTGCCGGAGCAACATCGAGGTCAGGTTGAGCTCGTGCAGATCGGCGTAATTGACGCCGGCGGTCAGGAAGCCGCTCAGTCCGATGGTCCGGGTCGTCCGGACGAGGTCGTAGCTGTCGTTGGCGCGTAGCGAGCCGTCACCCAGGGGAATGAACGTCTGCCTGAGTTCCTCCCGGGTCCGCCAGGAGTCGTCCCAGAGCATCGAGCCCGTTGCGCCGAGTTCCCAGTCGCTGCCGATGTCGAAGCGTTTCCCGCCCTCGATGGCAACCCCGACATCCGGACCGATCTCCTTGCGCTCGACGTCGTAGATGTTCGGCAACGATTCGCCGAGCGCCTCGAGCTGCTCCTCGGTCAGGCCGTCCGGCGTGAACGGGCCCGCGATCGGCGGCAGCTTGGTGCCGTCGGCAACGATCTCCGCAATGGCGTCCGGGAGGCTGCGCGTACCGTCGTCGTAGCCGGTCCAGTCGTCGCTGCCGCCGTTGTAGGTCAGACCGTCCTTGAAGGTCGTTCCTTCGCGAATGCCGCCGGAAAGTTCGATCGACAGGAAATCCTCGTCGGGAATTCCGCGCGTGCGAATCTCCACCACACCGCCACCGAAATCGCCCGGCATGTCGGGCGAGTAGCCCTTCTGGACCAGGATCGACCGGATGACGCCGGTCGGGAACAGGTCCAACGGCACGACTTTTCTCGTCGGGTCCGGGCTGGGGACGTTGGCGCCGTTCACGAGGGTCGACGAGTAGCGCTCGCCGAGGCCGCGGATGTAGATGAACTGGCCGTCAACCAGGGTCAGGCCGGTGACGCGGGACAAGGCACCGCCGACGCTCGAGTCGCCGGCGCGGGAAATCTGCTCCGCGCCCAGCACGTTCGCCACGCTGGCGGTCTGGCGCTGTTCTTCGATGACCGAGCTCAGGGAGCCCTCGATGAACGGCTCGACGACCACGAACTCGGCCAGCTCGAGACCGGCCGGCGGCAGTTCGAAGTTGCGCTCGGTCTGGGCGTCGGCGGCCACCTCGACGCCTTCGATCGTGCGGGTGGCGAACTCGCTGTGCAGCACCGACACGGAGTACTCGCCGACCGGCAGTTCGATCCGGAAGCGGCCTTCCTCGTCGGTGCGCGCCTCGACGGGCGTGCCGGAGACGAACAGGCGCGCGTCGACGACCGGGTCGCCGCTCTCCGACGACACCACCTGGCCGACCAGGACGCCTTCGCCGACGGCCTCGGCCGGCGCGGTCGGCTGCTGCGGCAGGGCCTCGGCGTCCAGCGGCATCGAGGATTCGAGGCTGACGAAAGCGCGGCGCGACTCGCCCCGGAGCGTAATGATGACCTGCAGCAGTTCACCCGCGCGCAGGTTCAGGGGTAGTGCCGTCAGCGCCGTCGCGCCGTCGAACACGGTCAGCTGGGTGCGACCCGGAGGCGCTTCGACCGACCAGGCCCCGTTCTCGTCGCTGCGTCCCGCCAGTTCCGCGACCCGGAGGGTCAGGCCCGACGCCGGGCGTCCCTGCTCGAACACCAGCACGGAGACCTGCGCCGGCGGCGCGTCCTGCGCGAGCGTGCTCTGGGCGAAAGCGCTCTGGGCGAAAGCGCTCTGGGCGAAAGCGCCCAGGAGGATCAGCAGGAGGACCGCCCATCGCGGGAACGACGGACGAAGGAAACGGGGCGTTGAGTGCATGGCGGTCTTCGTGAGCCTCAGCGGCAGAGCCAGGGTTCGTCGGCGCACTGCTCCATCACGCGACGCAGCTCCGTGGCCTTGCGGAACAGGTCGGCGCGTTCCAGCGTGACCAGTTGAGCTTCGGCGGCGGGGAAGTCGCCGGACTTGAAGTTGGCGTAGGCCAGCGCGTAACGGATGTCCTCGTCCTCGAGCACGCCGGTGCGCTCGAGGTCGTCGCGCATGTCGGCGGCCTGCTCGTAGCGACCCAGCTCGATGAAGATCGCCAGGCGCTGCTTGAACTTCTTCGCCTGGTCGATGACCTGCGCGTTCAGCGTCAGCGCCTCCATCAGCCATCCCGAACGGCGGTACAGTTCGGCGGCTTCCGAGACCAGCGTGGGGTCGAAGACCGCGGCCTGGCGCATGACTTCGGCGGCGGCGAGGGTCATGTCCTGGTCGAGGTAGGTATGCGACAGCACCTTGGCCAGCGTGACGTTGTCCGGCGCCTCGACGCGCGCGGACTCGAGGATGCGTGCGGCCTCGTCGTACTGCTCGCTGCGGCGCAGCGCGTTGCCGATCGCGATCGCGTCCTCGACGCTGGCGCGCTCGGTCTCGAGGAACGCGCGGCCCTGGTCGGCCGCTTGCTGGTACAGGCCCTGGTCGACCAGCAGGAAGACCTGGCGTCGGGCGAACTCGCTCGCGCGGTCCGGGAAAGCCGAGCGGCCCTGGCCGAGCACCTGCCAGGCCTGCTCGTGCTGGCCCAGCTGCCAATGGGCCTGCGACCGCATCAGGTAGACCGATGGGATGTGGGTGGTCTCGGGGCCGGCCTGCTCGAGGGCGTCCAGCGCCTCCTGGAACTGTTCCTGCGAAAAGTGGGCCTGGGCCAGGTACAGCCAGATCACCGGCTCGGTCTGACCGGCCTCGATCGCGGAGCGGAACTCGCGGACCGCCAGCGAGTGCTCCTCGAGGTTCAGGGCGACGAGGCCCGACAGCGTGTGATACCGGACCCGATCCAATGCCTCGTCGCGCGTATCGACCCCGGCGAGGATGGTCCGCGCGCGCTCGTAGTTGCCGTCGCCGATCAGCAGCGCGGCCAAGGGCAGCCGGTCGAGGTCTTCGGCCGTATCGTCGCCTGCCGAACCGGAAGCTTCATCCTGCGCGTACGCCGCCGGGCCCGCCAGCGCGAGCACGGCAAGCAGCAGCATCGACAGTTCGCGCAGGCTCATGGCTGGATCAGCTCAGGTCGAAGCGGACCCGCTGACGGGCCCAGACCTTGACGTTGCGGCCCTGGTACTGGGCCGGCTCGAAGCGCCAGTTGCGCACGCCCTCGATCGCGGCCTGGTCGAACACGCCCGCCGGCTGTGCTTCCAGCACCTGGACCTTCTCGATTTCGCCAGCCGCCGAGATCAGCAGCGACAGCACGACGTACCCCTGGGTGCCGCGGGCGCGGGCCTGGCGCGGATACTCGACGGGCGCCTGATAGGTCGGACGCGGCGGCGCGTCGACCGAATCGTCGGTCATCACGACGTCGTCCGTATCGCCGAGCAGCGAGTCCTGCAGATCGTTCAGGTTGCCGGCTTCGAGGCCCGGGATGCCGAGGTCGATCCCGGACAGGGAAGAGTCGAGGCTGACCATCGGCGGCGCGGTCTGGCTTCGGCGCTGCGGCTTCGGCGGCTCGCGACGCTCGACGCGCGGCGGCGGCGGCTCGGGGCGTCGCTCGACCGCGAACTCCGTCGACGCGGTCGTCTCCACGCCCTCGGGCCCCTCCGCGAGGCTGTTGATCAGCAGCACCGTGCCGATCACGATGCTCGATCCGACCAGCATGAAGGTGACGCCGGACAGCATCGGCTTCATCCGGCCGTTCTTGCGGATCTTGGTGACGTTGGTGTTCATGTCGTTCTCCTCATGCAGGGTCAAGCAGGCGGCGGATCAACCCGCGCCCGCTTCTGCGACGGTGGCGACGCCCACGTCCTGGGCGCCGGCGCGACGGGCCTGATCGACCACTTCGACCAGCCGCCCGGCCGGGACCTGGTCGTCGGTAACGACCAGCACGGTGCCCGAGGCCGACGAGGCCAGCATGTCGCGCAGCCGGCTCTGGATGACCCAGACGCGGATCGGCTGTCCGTCGAGATAGGTATCGCCGCTGTTGTCGATGTACAGGCGGATCGCCTTGGTCGATGCGGCCGTCGTGGTCGACGCGGTCGGGCGATCGAGGTCGAGCTTCATGTCCTTGACGAAGGTCGTCGAGACCATGAAGAAGATCAGCAGGATGAAGACCATGTCGATCAGCGGCGAGATATCGACGCCCTGCTGCGTATCGGTGCGTTCGCGAAACTTCATGGGGCCACGGCCTCCGGGGGGGTGGGGCGGCCGTTGGCCGGTACGATCCGGTCCGTGCAGAGCAGGTCCTTGACCTGCGCGAGCTCGGTGCGAAGCTGCATCGCGCGGCGATCGAGCAGGCCGCCCACGATCAGGCCCGGAATGGCCACGGCCAGGCCCATCTGGGTCGTGAACAGCGCCTGCGAGATGCCGCCGGCGATCCCACCCGACTGCGAGAACAGGGACATGTCGGCCAGCGAGTCGAAGGTCTCGATCATTCCCGAGACCGTGCCGAGCAGGCCCATCAGCGGAGCGACGGCAACGATGGTGAAGATCAGCTTGCCGAAGCGCTTGGTCGACGCCTCGAACTCGGAAAACGCATCGTCCAGCCACCGGCGGAGGTTCGGCGGGTTCTGCTCGGCGATCTCGAGGCCGCGCAGGACCGCCCGCTCGATCAACCCTCGCGGCGCATGGCGCACCCGCTTGGCATTGCGGATCAGCAGCTGCCGGACCGACCGCACGGAGCCGCGCTGCAGCGCAGCGAAGCGATAGCCGATGGCGAACCACAGGATGAAGGTCGCGAGGACCAGCGGCGGCATGACGTAGCCGCCGATCTCGAAATAGAACCGAAGGTCGTCGAGCAGCGGGCCGATCATGTCAGGACGCGGGGCTTCCGATGGCCGCCGGGCGAGAGCGGCCTTCGTAGGACTGGTTGATGATGTGCAGCGCGGACCGCTCCATGCTGTCCTTGATCTTCTCGGCCCAGCCGGACAGCAGATTGCCGAACACCAGCATCGGAATCGCGACGATCAGGCCCAGCTCGGTGGTGACCAGGGCGATCGAGATGCCGCCGGACAGGAGCTTCGGGTCGCCGGTGCCGAACTCGGTGATCACGTCGAAGGTCGAGATCATGCCGGTGACCGTGCCGAGCAGTCCGAGCAGCGGCGACACGGCGGCGATCACCATGATGAACGCGCCGAAGCGGTTCAGATAGGACGACTCGTGCAGGATGGACTCCGACACGATGTCCTCGATGTGGGCGCGGTCGCGGTCCAGGTTGCGGATGGCCGCGGAAACGACCCGCGCCGTCGAGCCCTTCTTGCGCTTCAGCACGTCGAGAGCCGCTTCCTTGTCGCCGCGACGGACATGACCGGTGACCGCTTCGCTGATCCTGCCGGTCGACGCGCTGGCGCGCTGCAGGAAGATCATGCGCAGCACCACCAGCAGCAGTCCGAGCAGGCCGAGGAAGAAGATGATCCAGCCGATCACACCGCCTGAAGCGACCACGTCGAACACACCCTTGACGCCCTTCTTCTCGACCTCGGTGGTCAGCGATTCGTAGATGAAGATCGGCAGGGTGTCCGGCGCGTTTCCAGCCGCGAGGGCATCCGCCGTTTCCGCCGTTTCGTCGTTCCACAGCTTCAGGCCGCCGTCTCCGGCCGGAGCCAGCACACCGCTGCCGCGGGAACTGACTCCGTAGGAAGCGATCGCGCCGACCTGGACGATCCGGCCGTCGACCCGCGCGCCGTCGGCGAGGAAGAACTCGCCGTCGATCGTGCGGATGGCGCCGGACTCGCGCAGCTCGGCCAGCGCGGCGTCGAACAGCCCGGAGACGTCCTCGGCTCCTGGCGCGCGTTCGCCGTCGTTGCCGCCGAAATCCGGCGAGTACGCGTCTTCCAGCGTGAAGTCCGCCTGGATGAAAGTGTTGGCCAGCAGGTCCGTGTTCTCGCGTGCCGTATCGACAGCCAGCTCGGACTCGAACACCCGCTCTTCGAGCCGGTCGGCGTCGCCGCCCATGGATACCACTTCGGCTTCCAGGGCGCGGATCTCGGCTTCCAATGCGTTCTGCTCGGACGCCGTTCGCTCCTGGACCCGGGCGAGGCGTTGTTCCAGGTCGGCCTTCTGGCCCTGGAGGAACGCGAACTCGCGCTGGTAGGCCTGCTCGAGCGACGGCGCCTGGACGTCCGGCGCCGGCGGCTGTGCCGGTGCGGGCTGCGACGATGCCGTCGGCTCGGCGCCTGCGTCCTGCGGCGCGGTGTCGTCCTGGGCCGACAACGGAAGCGAGACGATCAGCGCGACAGCGGCGAGCGCGATACGCAATGGACTCATGGGGGTCATGCGCCCGGCTCCAGCCGGAGCACGTCCGGGTCGATCGATCCGTTCGGCAGTTCGAAGTAGCCGGTCCGGATCAGTTTGGTCAGCGAATCGAACAGGGCCTCGACCTGCTGCTGGTCGCCTCGGTCATCGAGCTCGACGAAGCGCCAGTCGTTTCCGGTCCGCTCGACCTGGCCGATCCGGCCGTCGCGCGTCGTGAAGTACATCGCGACCGTGCCCAGCTTGGCGACGTCGGCCAATACGCGATCACCGTCCAGCGGAATGATCTGGGCGTACAGGGCGTTCTCGCGGGTCAGCCGCAGTTCGTCCTCGTAGAACGACCAGAGCCGGTTGATCACGCGCGGCGGCGCCAGCGAGCCGGTGCTCAACTGGTTGGCAATCTCGTCGAGTGCGGCGAGCCGATCGTCGACCTTGAACGGGAATCCGCCGTCGATGTGCCGGCGAAGATCGGCGATCGCCTGCTCGGCGACCGGGATCAGCGCCTCGCCCGCGATACCGGCCTGCTCGGCCCGGGCGCGATTGTCGGCCAGGTCCTCTTCAAGCTGGCGGATGCGCAGGTCCTCGCGCCGCCGCGTGGCCTCGAGGTCGCCCTTCTGGGCGGCCAGCGAGTTCATCCGGGCGCGGTGCTGCTCCTGCGCGCTGTTCAGCTCGGCGTTGAGCGATTCGACGTCGCCGCGCAAGCGCACCAGTTCTTCGGCCAGCGCGTCCAGGTCGTCCTGGGCGTGCACCGGGGCGGCGAAAGCCAACGTCCCGAGCGCCAGTGCCGCGGCAAGGCCGGCCCGGCAGATAGACTCCAGCATGAACGATCTACCATCCACCCAACGGTGGGTTCGACGAGACCTCGCAATCTAGGCAGGCAAGATTTCACGTCGGTGACGCGGTCGTTGCAGAAATGTGTCACTGCGCTGCGGCCGGGTGACGAAACACTGCAGGCGGCGTCGGCGACGGGTCGATCCGGCTCGATTGGTTCCCGGCTGCGACGTTCGATCTGCGTCCGGTGCGGCGTCGATCGGAAGACCGGTTTGATACATCGAACCGTGCATTGAATCGTGGATGGAATCGACCCTGTTGCAAATGCGAATCGTTTGCGATAATGTCGCTTTTCATGCCCGACGCCGGACCCCCTCGCCCATGTCGAATCCGTCTTCGCCTTCGCAGGCCGCCCGCACGGCACACATCGCGCCACCGAACGACCCGACCGCCCGCCCCCGGCTGCGGTCTCCATTCCAATCGACTGAAGCGCGCCTGCCGCCGACGCTGCACGGGCTGGCCGGTGCGCCCGTCGATGCGGTGGCCGAGGCACCGATTCTCAGCCTGGCGGCCCGGCGCTGGCTGGAACGGATGCGGCTCGGGATCGGCGCCACTACCCAGCGCGTGCTGGCCGCCTTTTCGGCGGAGGGCGGTACGCTGGAGCGACGTGCACCGGGTGCGCCCGGCCTGAGTCGATCGGAGGCGGCCCTGTTGGCCGCGTTCCAGGCCGGCTACCTGGACCAGCCGCTTGCCGCGGAGGATGCGCTGACCAGCGCGCTCGGCCGGCGACCCGGCGACGCGCTGCTAGGCGCTTTGCTGGCCGACAGCCTGGCGCACCGGGTCTGCCGCCGCAGTCTTCTACCGACCACCTCGCAACCAGGATCTACTACCGACCATCGCACAGCCGCGATCCTTTACCGGTAATCACGCACCCGGGCGTAGAATCGCTCCCAATCGATCTTCACGGAGAACCGCGATGAAGCGCATCCGCATCGCCCTACTTTCCATTCCCGCCTTGCTGCTGACCGCCGTGCTGGCGGCTCCGCTGACCGCGCAGACCGTCGGCGAGCCGGCGCCCGACTTCGAACTGCTCGACCAGTACGGCGATGCCTATTCGCTGAACGACTTCGGCGGGCGCTGGCTGGTGCTCTACTTCTATCCTCGCGCCGACACACCCGGGTGCACCACGGAAGCGTGCAACTTCCGCGACAACATCTACGCGATTCGCGGCGCCGGGGCCGAGGTCGTCGGCATCAGCGTCGATTCGGTGGAAGACCAGAAGGCGTTTTCGGACAAGTACAAACTGCCGTTTCCCGTGCTGTCCGACACCGGCGGCGAGACCAGCGACGCTTACGGGGTGCTTCGCGAGATGGGGTCGGCCGGCATCGCGAACCGGGAGACGTTCCTGATCGACCCGAACGGCGTGGTCGTCAAGCATTACGAACAGGTCGATCCGGAGACCCACACGCAGGACGTGGTGGCCGATCTCCAGGAGCTGCGCGAGGACTACTCGCCGGCCGGCTGAGACCCGGCCCCGCCAGCACGCCGCAACGCGCCGGTCAGTCGAGGCGCCAAGCGTCGATCCAGCGCAGGTCCACCGGCTCGAAGCCGTGCTCGGCAATCAGCCTGCGGTGGAAGTCCGGGAAATGGCCTGCACCGTAGAACAGCGCGATCCGACGATGGCCGTCCGATCGTTCGCGATCCAGGACTTCCAGCGCCTTTCGGTTCCGTTCGGTGATCAACGTCGAACCCTCCGGACCGCTCATGGCCTCGAGCATGTCCTGTTCGGAGGCCAGCTGACGGGCGAACATCCGTTTCAGCGCCAGCTGGCGGTCGTCGGCGAGCAGGATCTTCAGCAGGTCGACCTGGGCCTGGGCCGACGCCTCGGGCGTCTGCTGCGACATGCCGACGATCCAGGCCCGGAACAACATGCCCAGCAGCGACTCGTTGCGCGCCGTCATCGATGCACTGAACTCCTCGGCCGTCATGTCGGCGTGGACGAAGTGGCTGCGGTCGTAGTCGATCTCGTCGAGCTGGAAGGCCAGGCCGAGAACATCCTTCATGCCGCCCTGCAGGAAGCCGACGGCCGACAGGCTCCGCTCGGCGTTCGGGTCGCGCGCGCCTGCGGCGGCATCGGGGTCGCCGACCAGCTCGTAGAGAACGACGTCGTAGTCGTCGAAGGCGCGGTTCAGCGCCGCGAAGTACTCCGGATCGCCGACGTGCACGGCACCGACCAGGTCGAGCCGGGTGCCGTCCGCGGCTCGGTACCCGGCCACGGCAACCTGTAGCGCGTCCGGCGCGCCGTCGCCGGTTTCGGTCACCCGCAGGAAGACCGGTTCTTCGGAATCTGCCTGCTCGGCCAGCAGCGGTAGCGCAGGGAGCAGAAGAAGCAGGCCGAACAGGCCGTCGAGCAGTCGATTTCGTTTCATGCGTCCAGTATGCCTCCCTCGGGCGACCGCGCGGGTCGCGCTGCTATCATTCGAGCCTGTTTCGACCCCTGGACCCCTGGAGCGTTCACCCATGTGCGGAATCGTCGCCGCGATCGCCGAACGGAACGTCGTGCCGCTGCTCGTCGACGGGCTGCGTCGGCTCGAGTACCGCGGCTACGACTCGGCCGGCCTGGCCTTCGTCGACGACCACGGCAGCCTGGTCCGGGAGCGTGCGGTCGGCAAGGTCGCGGCGCTGGCCGAACGGGTCGGAACCGGCCATGCCGGGCATCTGGGGCTGGCCCACACGCGCTGGGCCACCCACGGGCGCCCCAGCGAAACGAACGCCCACCCGCACACGTCCAGCGAACGCCTGGCCATCGTCCACAACGGGATCGTCGAGAACCACGATGCGCTGCGCGACGAGCTGGCCGAAGACGGGTACCGCTTCGATTCCGAAACCGATTCCGAAGTGATCGCCCACCTACTCGATCGCGAACTGCGCAGCGGAAAACCGGCTACGGACGCCCTGCGCGCGGTGGTCCGGCGGCTGGAGGGAAGCTTCGCCCTGGCCGTGATCGATCGCGACCGGCCTGACCGGCTGTGGGGCGTTCGCCAGGGCAGCCCGCTGGTGGTGGGCGTGGGGGTCGGCGAGTGCTTCCTGGCCTCCGATGCGGCGGCCCTGGTACCGCTGACCCAGCAGATGCTGTATCTCGAGGACGGCGATATCGCCTGCGTCCGTCGCGAGGCGGTCGAGGTCGTCGATCGCGACGGCCACGAGGCCCGGCGACCGGTCCGGGTCTCGTCGATCCCGGCCGACAGCGCCGATCGCGGCAACTACCGACATTTCATGCTCAAGGAGATCCACGAGCAACCGGGCGCGATCGCGACCACCCTGGACGGCTACATGGAGGGCGGCACCCTGCTGCCGGGGCTGGACCCGGCGCTGCTGAAGTCGATCCGCGCGATCCACATCCTGGCCTGCGGCACCAGCTATCACGCGGGCATGGTCGCCCGCTACTGGATCGAGCAGCTGGCCGGCATCCCGGTGACCGTCGAGGTCGCAAGCGAGTATCGCTATCGCGAGCCGGCCGTGCCGCCGGACACGCTGATGCTGGCGATTTCGCAGTCGGGCGAGACCGCCGACACGCTCGCCGCGCTGGAGATGGCCGCCAGCCGGACCTACCTGGCGCGGCTGGGCATCTGCAACGTGCCCGAGAGCGCCCTGACCCGGACCTGCGAACACGTGCTGATGACCCGGGCGGGGCTGGAGATCGGCGTGGCGTCGACCAAGGCCTTTACCACGCAGCTGGCCGTGCTGCTGCTGCTGGCCGGCGCGCTGGGCCGCGAGCATGGCCTCGGCCAACGCGCGGTGCGCGACGTGACCGAGGCGCTCGGCCAGGTCGTGCAGCAGGCGCGCGAGGTGCTGGCGCTGGAGGACCGGATCGAAGCCCTGGCCGCCGGCATCGCCGACAAGCAGCATGCGCTGTTCCTCGGCCGCGGTCCGGAGTTTCCGATCGCGCTGGAAGGCGCGCTGAAGCTCAAGGAAGTGTCCTACATCCACGCCGAGGGATACGCGGCCGGCGAGCTGAAGCACGGCCCGCTGGCCCTGGTCGACGAGGATCTGCCGGTGATCGTCTCGGCGTCGAGCAATCGCCTGCTCGAGAAACTGAAGGGCAACCTGCACGAGGTGCGCGCGCGCGGCGGTCAGATGACCGTGTTCGCCGACCGCCAGGTCACCCTGGCCGGCGCCGACGGCGTCGAGGTCGTGCACCTGCCGATCGATCATTCGATCGCCTCGCCGATTCTCCAGGTGCTTCCGCTGCAGCTGCTGGCCTATCACGTGGGCGTGCTGCGCGGCACGGATGTCGATCAGCCGAGGAATCTGGCCAAGTCGGTCACGGTGGAGTAGCAGGCGGGCCCCAGGCGCGGCGCTGGCTGCGCTTTGCTCGATCGCCGCTCCTCGACGTAGCGCTGCCCGGGACCTCTTGTGCGCCCTGCAGTGTCGCGTTTCTGTCGGAAAATCCGCAGATTGTGCGTGGCTACCCGAGTGACAGTGGCCGTAGCCACGGCCGAGGGTTGAAACGCGCGAGATGCGGATTCTCCGGCGAAACCCGAACGGGACGGTCCTTTGCGGGGTCTCCGCACCACCTGAGCGCGCTCATTCGGAACAACCGAACTACGCTTGCGCAGGACGGAGCGGCGACTCCCGCAAAGACTCCGTCGCGACACTGCAAGGCGCACAAGAGGTCCCAAGGCCTGCGGGGCGCTCCCTCGCAAAACGCACCCATCACCCCACCTGGAACCCGCTTCTGGCGCGGCGCATGCTCGAATCCAGTGAGATCAAGAGGGCGTGCCGGCTGTGGGAGCGGGCCTTGTCCACGATCCGATCTTGTTCCACCCCATCGCTTGCAACGCACGCCCCACAGGAGCACAAGTCAGCCGGCTCGGAGATTGCCTGCTGTTCCGGCTGTGGGGGGAGCTCTTCGTCGGGCCAATAATCCTCCCGACCTTGCCCAACGGCCAATGCCTGTAGGAGCGAGCTTGCGAGCGAGCGGGTCAAGAGCCCCCGGATCGGAGCAACGGCCATCGCTCGCAAGCTCACTCCCACAGGGGCAATGCAGCAACATCGATCGTCCAGGCTCTGCGGTTGACCGACAGGACACGTCGATCAGAAATGAAAGAAGGCCTCGACGCCAGGCGCCGAGGCCGTAAAAAAAACGCGCCCGATCCAGGAGCGGGCGCGTCTGGTTCCCAAGCCTGCCATGGGAGGTGCAGGCGAGCGTGCCGGAAAAACCCCTTCGCCGGTACGCTACTTCAGGTTCCCCTTCCCCGGGAATCAGTTGGTCAGCGAGGAGCGACCCTGGTCTGCGCCAGCTTCGAAGTCGGCGTCTTCGGCTTCGAGGTCGACCAGCCAATCCAGAATGGCTTCTTCGGCCATCAGGGCGTCGAGGTTTGCGGCGTCAATGCTGTTCAGGTCCATGTCCAGTTCCTCTCGATTCGTGGTGTCTGCGTCGAACATGTCGGTCTTCCGGTTTCGGTTGTTTGTTCGCGGACTCGAACTGAGTAATGCAACCAGCGTGCCAAAACTTCGATCTCAGGCCTCAACGCCCGTGAATCGGGGCCGCTGGCGCGTTTCCGGTGATCGTCATCGGGCGCCGAGTGACACTTTCCGTCAGTCCCGGCCCCCAATTCGTCACCCCCGAGCACGCTCGACGACGCGTCGGTGGCAGAATCGGGGCCCACCGAGTCCGGACCCAGCGATGCCGCCCTCCCATCTGGCCGCCCTGATCGCGATCTGCGTGATCTGGGCCGGCAACTTCATCGCCGCGGCGACCGCCGTTCGCTCGCTGGAGCCGGTGACCTTCACGGTGCTGCGCTTCGCGCTGGTGCTGGTGCTGCTGGCGCCCTTCCTGCGGCTGCCGCGGCGCGGCCAGTGGTTGAACCTCCTGACCGCCTGCTGGTGCATGGGCGCGCTGCATTTCGGCCTGGTCTTCGTCGCGCTGGCCCGCTCGGCGGACATCTCGTCGGTCGCCATCCTGATGCAGGTCTACGTGCCGATCTCGACCCTGCTCGCAGTCCTCCTGCTCGGCGAACGGATCGGCTGGCGCTCTTCCGCCGCAATCGGGCTGGCCTTCGCCGGCGTACTGGTGGTCGGTCTGGATCCGCTGGTGCTCGCGCAGCTCGACGTGCTGGGCCTGGTCCTGGCATCGGCCTTCTTCCTGGCGTTGGGCACGATCTTCATGCGCCGCGTGCAGGGCGTCGGCCTGTTCAGCTTCCAGGCCTGGAACGCGCTGCTCTCGATCGTGCCCCTCGCGCTACTGGCGGCGTGGATGGAGTCCCCGCTGGACCGGGTTCCGGCCGTGCCGCTGGACGACCCGGCGTGGCTCGGCCTGGCGTACTCGGCGATCGGCGCATCGATCGTCGGCCACGGCACGTTCTACTGGCTGGTCCAGCGCCACGAGATCAATCGGGTCACGCCCTACCTGCTGCTGGTCCCGGTGCTCGCCGTGGTGATGGGGATGGTGGTCTGGGGCGATCGACCGGGTCCACGGCTGCTGATCGGCGGTGTGCTGGTCATTGCCGGGGTGCTCTGGGTCACGCTGCGCGCCCGCTGGAGGGGGCGGCGTACGGTGGAGCCGGAGACGGCCGGGCCTCAGGCCTGAATCGAGCTTGAACGGCCGATTCAGGCGGGATTCAACGCACCCCGCGCAGACTGGCCTCGCACCCTGACCTGCGAGGACGCAGAAATGAACGCACGACAGACGAAGACGCACGCCCTGAAGCTTGCCCTGGCCCTCGCCCTGCCGCTGGCCTCGGGCCTGGTCGCCGAGCCGGTCGCGGCCGGTGATTCGGTCCGGCTCGAACTGCTCGCGGAAGCCGGATCCAGCCAGGCCCGATCCAGTCAGATCGGATCCAGTCAGGCCAAATACGGCCGCGGGCACTCCGGCCACCGCCATGACGTGGGTCACGATCGCCGCCGCGGGCACGGCCACCGCGGCCGGCGCGGCGGTCACGGGCACTACGAGGAGCGCCACTACGACTACGGCCACGGCAACTTCGTCCGCGAGCGCGCCCACCGGTACGCGAGGACCGCGGTCAACCAGGCGCGCGAAGCCCGCGCGCTGGGCTACTACAGTGATCACCCGCGCTGGCGCATGGGCTATCACCGCCACTTCCAGTGGGCGCTGCAGGCCAGCCCGTACAGGGTCGACGAAGAGATCCGGCGACGGGCGCGCAAGCTGCGCGAGCTGAGAAGCTGGGGCCAGTACGGGCCCGGTTGGGGCAACCATCGCCACGGCCCGCACTGCCGCCACTGAGCGACGCTGCACCCCTCAGCCATAAGGCTCAGCGACCGCCCCGCCCCGCGGGGCGGTTCCGGTTGCGGGTTTCGCGATCTACGCTGGGGCGAGGTAGAGAGTGGCGGTCAAGCCATGGGTGATCCAACGATCGTGATCAAACGATCGTGCTCGAACGATCGTGCTCAAACGATCGTGCTCAAACGATCGTGATCAGACAATGGTGATCAGACGGCAGGTGATCCAACGTCAGGGGATCAGACAACAGGCGCTGGCAACCTGCCGCCTTGAATCAATCGCTGGACGATGACCCGCCGGCGTCGACATCCCCGCCGTCGAGCACGGGCAGTGGCACCCGGAGCAGCCCGGCGACCAGGCGCAGCAGTTCATACTCCGCCGGCACGACCACGCCGTCGGTGCGCGCGCTGCGAACCAGGGCCGCGATGAGTTCGCGGCGCGCGTCCAGCGTCAGGTCGCCGAGCTCGCGGAAGATCGCGTCGAGCCGGTCCTGCCAATCGGGCGCATTGAGCGCGCCCGCCTCCGCGTCGATGCCTTCGAGAGACTCGGCCGCTGCAGTTCGCGCCCTGGTCGCCGCCAGCGCATCGTCCGGCTGGCCCTGATCGGCGAAAATCGCAATCAGGTCGGCGACTTCGTCGGCGTGATCGGCCAGGGTCCGGCGCCCGCCGACCATCTTGCGCGGGGGCCGAAGGACGTCCTCGATCTCGCGATTGAGCAGGCGGGCCAGCACATACTCGAACACGGTGATCTCGCCGTCCGCCTCGGCCAGCCGATCGACCAGCCGCATGAAGTCGACCAGCTGCGTTTCGGGCCGTCGACGCAGGGCCGGGAACGCCAGTTCGAGCAGCGGCAGGCGCAGACGGATCGGAAGGTCGGGCTCGATGTTCAGGAGGTCGCGGACCTGCGCTTCGCTGTCCGAGCCGAGGGTCTCGGCGATCGCCAGGAGCTGCCGCTCGCGAAGCTCCGGGTCGGCGCCGATCAGCAGGAACAGGATCAACTCCGGCGCCCATTCGTCGGAGTGCGCCGCGCGCTCCAGCGGAGCGGGCACCTCGGCCAGCAGGCCGGCGACCATCAGCATCTGCGCCAGGCCCGGTTGGCCGACCCGCTCGGCCAGCTGGTCCCCATCGAGGGTCATTCCGCCCGGCAGCGCATGCTCGGGGCGGGCCGATTCCACCGCGTCCTGTTCGGCCCGCGCGCGACGCGCCTCGCGATGACGGGCCATCGACGCGGCGACATCGGCGAACTCGCCCGGGTCGAAATCCGGGCGGATGCGGGTAATGCGATCGACCAGCGGCGGGTGGGTGGCGAACATCCGGCTGGCCAGTCCGCTGGCGAACAGCATGTGGCCGACTTCCTCCGTATTCACGACCAGCGTCGAACCCGACGACGCCGCGCCGATCTTGGTCAGCGCACCGGCGATGCCGTCCGGGCTGCGGGTGAACTGGATCGCCGAAGCGTCGGCCAGGTACTCGCGCTGGCGCGAGACCGCGGCCTGGATCCACCGGCCGAAGAACAGGCCGATGTAGCCGATCAGCATGACCGCCAGCGCGGCCAGCACGACGCCTCCGCCCTTGCGGCCGCGACCGCCGCTGTAGCGCATCGACGAGAGCATCTTGCGGCCGGCCACGGCCAGGACAAGGATGCCGAACAGCACGCCCATCAGGCGAATGTTCAAGCGCATGTCGCCATTGAAGACGTGACTGAACTCGTGCGCGATCACGCCCTGCAGCTCTTCGCGGCTGAGGTTCTCGAGCGCGCCGCGGGTGACCGCAACCGCTGCATCGGCCGGTGACCAGCCGGCGGCGAACGCGTTGATGCCGTCCTCGTGGTCGAGGACGAAGACCTCGGGAACCGGAACGCCGGACGCGATCGCCATTTCCTCGACGATGTTGAGCAGCCGCCGGCGCAGCGGATCGCCGGTACTGCCGTCGACCTCGACCCCGCCCAGCTCACGCGCCACGCGCGATCCGCCGCCGCGCAACTGCACGGTGCGGTACAGGCTGGCGATCAGGATCACTGCGAGGGTGATCGCGCTGGTGACGCCGATCACCGGCAGCGCGGTCTCCAAGGATCGCGGCGCGACCGCCCCCTGGTCGCCGCCGGCGAGCTGGCCGAACACGATCAGCGCGACGAGGTTCATCGCGATGAGGATGGCCAGGACGGCGGCGCCGAAGGCGACGATCAGCAGGCGCGTCTGGCGACGCGCGCGATCCTGCTGCTGGAAGAAATCCATGCGCTGGGCTCCGACGCGGATCGCGGCGACCGAAGTCGCCGCGCAGGATCAGCCGAAGTCGACCTGGACCGCTTCGCGCTTGGCCGGGTCGTCGATCTCGAGCAGTTGCGCCGGGCCGAAACCGAAGGGACCGGCGATGAAGTTGTTCGGCACGGTCTCACGCAGGATGTTGTAGTTCATCACCGCGTCGTTGTAGGCCTGACGCGCAAACGCGACCTTGTTCTCGGTGGCCGTGATCTCTTCGGACAACTGCATCATGTTCTCGTTGGCCTTGAGATCGGGATAGGACTCCGACAAGGCGAACAGTCGACCGAGGGCGCCGGACAGCCCCTGCTCGGCCTGGTTGAGCTGGTTGACCGCGTCAGGATCGCCGGGGTTGGCCGAGGCCTGCTTGAGGCCCGTGACCGCCGCGTTGCGCGCCTGGATCACCGCTTCGAGCGTTTCCTTCTCGTGCGCCATGTACTTCTTGGCGACTTCGACGAGGTTCGGAATCAGGTCGTAGCGCCGCGTCAGCTGGACGTCGATCTGCGCGAACGCGTTCTTGTACCGGTTCCTGGCCGTGACCAGGCGGTTGTAGATCGAGACCGCGTAGAAAACCAGTAGCGCAAGCGCGCCGAGAAAAATCCACTCCATCCCCGCGTCCTCCGTCGATATCCGACCTCAGTTTAGCCGATTCTCCAGCCGGGACTCATGTGCCCAAAGTCCGGGGCAGCGTGGCCGACCGGCCCGCAATGAACGGCCGAACGCATCCGCCAAGCCCCCGTCGGACGGGATCAGCGCAGCTGCTTCTCGATCTTGGCCCAGGTGTCGCGCAAGGTGACGGCCCGGTTGAAGACCGGCGCTTCGGGCGTGCTGTCCGGGTCGACGACGAAATAGCCGGTGCGCTCGAACTGCATGTGCGTTCCCGGTTCGAGGTCCTGCAGCCCGGGTTCGACGAACGCCCGGTCGATGACCTGCAGCGACTCGGGGTTGAGGTGCTCGACGAAGTCCCGCTCCTTGTCGGCGGACGGGTGCGGCACGGAGAACAGGCGGTCGTAGAGCCGGACCTCGGCGCGGACCGCGTGTTCGGCCGACAGCCAGTGGATCGTGCCCTTGACCTTGCGATCGGCGCCGGGTTGGCCCGAACGCGTGTCGGGATCGAAGGAGCAGAGCAGCTCGACCACCTCACCGGCATCGTTCCTGACCACGTCGTCGCAGCGGATGATGAACGCGTTGCGCAAGCGGACCTCGCCGCCGGGCTTGAGGCGGAAGAACTTCTTCGGCGCGTCCTCCATGAAGTCGGTGGCCTCGATCCAGAGCTCACGCGTCAGCGGAACCTTGCGCGTGCCCATGGCCGGGTCCTGCGGGTGGTTCGGCAGCTCCAGCCATTCGACCTCGCCGTCGGGAAAATTGGTCAAGGTGACCTTGAGCGGGTCGAGTACGGCGAGACGCCGAGGTGCGCGGGCGTTCAGGTCATCGCGCAGGTTGCGCTCCAGGGACCCGAATGGAATCACGCTCTCGGACTTGCTCACGCCGATTTCGGTGCAGAAATTACGGATCGACCCAGGGGTGAACCCACGGCGGCGGATGCCGGCCAGCGTCGGCATGCGTGGATCGTCCCAGCCATCGACATGGCCGTCCTCGACCAGGCGGGACAGGCGGCGCTTCGACAGGACGGTGAAATCCAGGTTCAGCCGCGAGAACTCGATCTGACGCGGGCGGGCCGGCACCGGCAGGTGCTCGATCAACCAGTCGTACAGAGGCCGGTGGTCTTCGAACTCCAGCGTGCACAGCGAGTGCGAGATGCCTTCGATCGCGTCGGACTGGCCGTGGGCGAAGTCGTAGCTCGGGTAGATGCACCAGTCGTTGCCGGTCCGTGCGTGGTGCTGGTGACGAATGCGGTAGAGCACCGGGTCACGCAGGTTGATGTTGGGGGAGGCCATGTCGATCTTCGCGCGCAGCACGTGCGCGCCGTCGGCGAAGTCGCCGGCCCGCATCCGGGCCAGGAGGTCGCGGCTTTCCTCGGCTGGCCGGTCGCGGAACGGGCTGGCCGTGCCGGGCTCGGTCAGCGTTCCGCGCTGGTCGCGGATCGCATCGGCATCCTGGCTGTCCACATAGGCCAGGCCCTGGTCGATCAGGTGCTGCGCCCACGAATAGAGCTGTTCGAAATAGTCCGAGGCGTAGCATTCGCGCGCCCACTCGTAGCCCAGCCAGGCGACATCGGTGCGAATCGAGTCGATGTAGCGCTGCTCTTCCTTCATCGGGTTGGTGTCGTCGAAGCGCAGATTGGTCTCGCCGCCGAACTCCGTGGCCATGGCGAAATTCAGTGCGATCGACTTGGCGTGCCCGATGTGCAGGAACCCGTTCGGTTCGGGTGGAAAGCGCGTCACGACCCGCTGCACCGCTCCGTCCTCGAGATCCTGACGAATCCGGTTGCGGACGAAATGGCTCGGCGGCGCGGGAGTGGACGAGTCGGTCATCTGG
Source organism: Wenzhouxiangellaceae bacterium (assembly GCA_965227925.1). Taxonomy (GTDB): domain Bacteria; phylum Pseudomonadota; class Gammaproteobacteria; order Xanthomonadales; family Wenzhouxiangellaceae. Next base: position 878,580 of record CBDDGP010000004.1, on the reverse strand, counting down.
GGGCACGGAATGCGAAAGGACCGCTAGTTTATCGAATCACCCCCGTCGGCACTCGATCGAGGCCCGATTTCCCTTCGCCGGGCGGATTTGCGATACTCAGCGCCCCCCTCCAGTCGGTCCGTTTCATGAGCGAAGTCCACTTCGACCACAAGCGCCTTTCGAATCACATCCTGATCGGGCTGGTGCTCGGACTCATCGCTGGAATCGTGCTCAACGCAACCGTGGCGGACGTTCCCTGGGTGCGATCCTTCGTGATCGACGGCGTACTCGAGGTGATCGGGGAAGTCTTCATCCGGTTCCTGAGCATGCTGGTGGTCCCGCTGGTGTTCGTTTCGCTGATCACCGGGGTCAGTTCGCTGTCGGATCCGAAGAAACTGGGTCGGGTCGGCGGCAAGGCCGTCGGCCTCTACATGCTGACCACCGGGATCGCGGTGTCCCTCGCGCTGCTGGCCGCAATCCTCATCCAGCCTGGCGTGGGCGCAAACCCGACCGAGGTGATCGAACGCGAAATCTCCGCCCAGCCGTCGTTCGGGCAAGTCCTGATCGAGATGATCCCCCGGAATCCGGTCCAGGCCATGGCCGAAGGCGACATGCTGCCCATCATCATCTTCGCGGTCCTGCTCGGCCTTTCGATCGCCGTGTCCGGGGCGGCGGGCGAGCGCATCAGCCGGTTCTTCGCCGATTTCAACGAGATCATCATGAAGCTGGTCGGCTTCGTGATGCTGCTGGCGCCCTACGGGGTGTTCGCGCTGATCTGCGTGCTCGGCGCGACGACCGGCTGGGACACGTTCCTCGGGGTGCTCAAATACGTGATCCTGGTGGTCGTTGTGCTGATCCTCCACGCGGCGATCAGTTACTCGCTGCTGCTGAAACTGTTCGCGGGGCTGAATCCGCTCACCTTCTTCCGCAAGATGAAGGCGGTCCTCGCATTCGCGTTCTCGACAGCGTCGAGCGGGGCGACCATTCCGGTCACCCTGCGTACGGTCGAGAAACGGCTCGGCGCGAACAATCGCGTCGCCTCGTTCACGGTCCCGCTGGGTGCAACCATCAACATGGACGGCACGGCGATCATGCAGGGGATCGCGACCGGCTTCATCGCGCAGTACTACGGCGTCGACCTGTCCGTCGGCCAGTATCTGATGGTCGTACTGATGGTCATCATGGCGTCGATCGGCGCCGCCGGTGTGCCGGGCGTGGGATTGATTCTGCTGGCGGGCGTGCTGGCCTCGGTGGGGCTGCCGGCGGAGGGGATTGCGCTGATTCTTGGTGTCGACCGCCTTCTGGACATGACCCGCACCGCCGTCAACGTCGCCGGAGACGCCACCGTCACCTGCATCGTGGCCAAGAGCGAAGACGAACTGGACCAGCAGACGTTCGACGAATTCAACGACGAGGACTGATTCGGGAAGGCCTCAGCATCCTCCATTGGCGAGGATGGCGTCCAGCGATTGACGCAGACGCGCGGCCCAGTACGGTGCCCGACGCTGAGCCTTCTGACGATGGCTCATGTCCTCCCAGCCCGGCGGATTCCCGACCGCCAGTTCGTAGCGATCGAAGCACACGGTTCCGTCGGCGTCCAGCAGGTACACCGCCGGCGTGCCTCGCACGCCCCAGGCTTCGGCAACCGCGTCGGCCTCCGGCAGAAGCACGAAGGTGAACCCGCGCTGGTCGATGTACTCGGCCGGGTCCTCCTCGTCCCGGAAATTCAATGCATAGACCGTCGCGGTCTCGCCATACTCGTCCACCACGCTCTGCAGATGCGGCATCAACGCCTGGCAATAGGGGCACCAGCTGGCCCAGAACAGGTAGATCCCGACGCCCTGCTGCTCTGCCGGCAGCGACAACTCGGTGCCGTCCGCCGTAGCCAACACGAACGAATCCCCCGGTGCGGCATGCAGCGGGCCGGGCGGGATAAGCATCGGGAACAGGATCAGGGCTGCGACTGCGCGGATGGATTGCATGAGTTGTCCCGGAGCGGTTTCACAACAGCCTACTCCCGTTCGCACGACTCGCGCCAGCAATGAAAAGGTGAATGAGTCTGCGCGTACAGCGCAATCAGGAAGCAGAGGCGATCGGCGCACCGAACGCGGACATGCTCCGTTGTTTCGAATGAAATCGCGATCCGGGGGACGGCCGCTCGCCATCGGGTCAAGCAAACCTTCAGCCCCGAAGCCCGCGGCGGAGTCTGCGCGTCCAGCGCAAGCGCGTAGCGGAGGGGTTTGCGGACATCTGCCGCAAACCACGAGTGCGCAAGCGCCCAAGCGAACGCACAATCAGACAAGAAAAAAGCCCAGACGCTTGGCGCATCCGGGCTTCTGAATAAATGCCTGGCGGTGACCCGCCTGCGGTGGCGCGTCTCCGCAGATCAATCGTTCGGCCGAAGGCCAATCAGAACGGGCCGCACGGCCTTCACCTGCAGCAGATGCGAAAGGTGAATGACAACACAACGCACAGGCATAAAAAAACCCGAGTCGATTCGACTCGGGTTTTGAATAAATGCCTGGCGGTGACCCGCCTGCGGTGGCGTGTCTCCGCAGATCAATCGTTCGGCCGAAGGCCAATCAGAACGGGCCGCACGGCCTTCACCTGCAGCAGATGCGAAAGGTGAATGACAATACAAGGCACAGGCATGAAAAAAACCCGAGTCGATTCGACTCGGGTTTTGAATAAATGCCTGGCGGTGACCTACTCTCACATGGGAAACCCCACACTACCATCGGCGCTGCTGCGTTTCACTTCCGAGTTCGGGATGGGATCGGGTGGTTCCACAGCGCTATTGCCACCAGGCAAAGCGAACTGATATCTGCACGGCCGGCAGGCCATGCAGCGGAATTCTGTTCAAGAGCGTGTCGTGTCGCGCGGATCGAAATCCTGCGCAAAGTTGGCTTTGGCGTTATATGACCAAGCCTCACGGGCAATTAGTACTGGTTAGCTTCATGCATTGCTGCACTTCCACACCCAGCCTATCAACCTGGTCGTCTTCCAGGGCCCTACAGGGACCTCAAGGGTCCAGTGAAACCTCATCTTGGGAGGGGCTTCCCGCTTAGATGCTTTCAGCGGTTATCCCGTCCGATCATAGCTACCCGGCAATGCATCTGGCGATACAACCGGAACACCAGCGGATCGTCCACTCCGGTCCTCTCGTACTAGGAGCAGATTCCCTCAAGTTTCAAGCGCCCACGGCAGATAGGGACCGAACTGTCTCACGACGTTCTAAACCCAGCTCGCGTACCACTTTAAATGGCGAACAGCCATACCCTTGGGACCGGCTACAGCCCCAGGATGTGATGAGCCGACATCGAGGTGCCAAACACCGCCGTCGATATGAACTCTTGGGCGGTATCAGCCTGTTATCCCCGGAGTACCTTTTATCCGTTGAGCGATGGCCCTTCCATACAGAACCACCGGATCACTAAGACCTGCTTTCGCACCTGCTCGATCCGTCGATCTTGCAGTCAAGCACCCTTGTGCCTTTGCACTCAGCGCACGATGTCCGACCGTGCTGAGGGTACCTTCGTGCTCCTCCGTTACTCTTTGGGAGGAGACCGCCCCAGTCAAACTACCCACCACACACTGTCCCCGACCCGGATAACGGGCCTGGGTTAGAACTCAAATTACACCAGGGTGGTATTTCAAGGTTGGCTCCACGCAGACTGGCGTCCACGCTTCAATGCCTCCCACCTATCCTACACAAGAGTAACCTAAGTTCAGTGTGAAGCTATAGTAAAGGTTCACGGGGTCTTTCCGTCTAGCCGCGGGTACGCTGCATCTTCACAGCGATTTCAATTTCACTGAGTCTCGGGTGGAGACAGTGTGGCCATCGTTACGCCATTCGTGCAGGTCGGAACTTACCCGACAAGGAATTTCGCTACCTTAGGACCGTTATAGTTACGGCCGCCGTTTACCGGGGCTTCGATCAAGAGCTTCGCCGAAGCTAACCCCATCACTTAACCTTCCGGCACCGGGCAGGCGTCACACCCTATACGTCCACTTACGTGTTTGCAGAGTGCTGTGTTTTTAATAAACAGTCGCAGCCACCTGGTCACTGCAACCCTCACCAGCTCCGAGAGCAAGTCTCTTCACCAGCAAGGGCGTACCTTCTCCCGAAGTTACGGTACCATTTTGCCTAGTTCCTTCACCCGAGTTCTCTCAAGCGCCTTGGGATTCTCACCCTGCCTACCTGTGTCGGTTTACGGTACGGTCACGTGTTACCTGAAGCTTAGAAGATTTTCCTGGAAGCATGGCATCAATGCCTTCGCGCCACATGGGCACTCCCCATCGCACCTCAGGCAATGATTCCCCGGATTTGCCAGAGGAATCGCCCTACATGCTTGGACCGGGACAACCAACGCCCGGCGCACCTAGCCTTCTCCGTCTCTCCATCGCAGTAACACCTGGTGCAGGAATATTAACCTGCTTCCCATCGACTACGCCTTTCGGCCTCGCCTTAGGGGCCGACTCACCCTGCGCCGATTAACGTTGCGCGAGGAAACCTTGGGCTTTCGGCGGGAGGGTTTTTCACCCTCCTTATCGTTACTCATGTCAGCATTCGCACTTCCGATACCTCCAGCATGCCTCTCGACACACCTTCGCAGGCCTACGGAACGCTCCTCTACCATGCAAGCAAGCTTGCATCCGCAGCTTCGGTACACAGCTTGAGCCCCGTTAAATCTTCCGCGCGGGCCGACTCGACCAGTGAGCTATTACGCTTTCTTTAAAGGGTGGCTGCTTCTAAGCCAACCTCCTGGCTGTCTGGGCCTTCCCACATCGTTTCCCACTTAGCTGTGATTTGGGGACCTTAGCTGGCGGTCTGGGTTGTTTCCCTTTCCACGACGGACGTTAGCACCCGCCGTGTGTCTCCCGTGATTGCACTTCCTGGTATTCGGAGTTTGCAATGGTTTGGTAAGTCGGTATGACCCCCTAGCCATAACAGTGCTCTACCCCCAGGAGTGAGACACGAGGCGCTACCTAAATAGCTTTCGAGGAGAACCAGCTATCTCCGAGTTTGTTTAGCCTTTCACTCCTAGCCACAGGTCATCCCCTAATTTTTCAACATTAGTGGGTTCGGGCCTCCAGTGAGTGTTACCTCACTTTCACCCTGCCCATGGCTAGATCACTCGGTTTCGGGTCTACTCCCAGCAACTGATCGCCCTATTCAGACTCGGTTTCCCTTCGCCTTCCCTAAACGGTTAAGCTTGCTACTGAAAGTAAGTCGCTGACCCATAATACAAAAGGTACGCCGTCACCCGGATAAATCCAGGCTCCGACTGCTTGTACGCACACGGTTTCAGGGTCTATTTCACTCCCCTCTCCGGGGTTCTTTTCGCCTTTCCCTCACGGTACTGGTTCGCTATCGGTCGGCAGAGAGTATTTAGCCTTGGAAGATGGTCCTCCCATGTTCAGACAGGGTTTCACGTGCCCCGCCCTACTCGATTTCACTTTCAATGCCTTTTCGCATACCGGGCTATCACCGTCTATGGCCGGCCTTCCCAGGCCGTTCTGCTAAAACAAAGAAAGCTTAAGGGCTAGTCCCCGTTCGCTCGTCGCTACTGAGGGAATCTCGGTTGATTTCTTTTCCTCCGGGTACTTAGATATTTCAGTTCTCCGGGTTCGCTTCCCTACCCTATGAATTCAGGTAGGGATACCTGCAAGCAGGTGGGTTTCCCCATTCGGAAATCCACGGATCAAAGTATGTTGTCAACTCCCCGTGGCTTATCGCAGACTACTACGTCCTTCATCGCCTTCTGCCGCCAAGGCATCCACCGTGTGCGCTTGGTCACTTGGTCATATAACCCAAAGCCAACTTCGGCTCGGGCGCTACAACTTCGCAGCCAAGATTTTGATCGCTGACACGACTGAACGGATCTCGACATCGAACAGCGGCTAAGCGTTCGATACTCGCGATCCATCCAAGACGCTCTTGAACAGAATTCCTGATTTTTAAAGAACTAGATCCGGCCGGCCCATCGAGAATGGTGGAGCCAGGCGGGATCGAACCGCCGACCTCCTGCGTGCAAGGCAGGCGCTCTCCCAGCTGAGCTATGGCCCCACAAGGATGGTGGGTCTGGGAAGATTTGAACTTCCGACCTCACCCTTATCAGGGGTGCGCTCTAACCAACTGAGCTACAGACCCATCGAAAACGATGAATCTCAAGAGCCGGCATAGTGCAGTTCTTGCTGCAGATAACTTGTGTTGGACGTCCCGAGAAGACCGGGTGCGTTCTCTTTAAAGGAGGTGATCCAGCCGCAGGTTCCCCTACGGCTACCTTGTTACGACTTCACCCCAGTCATTGACCACACCGTGGTAATCGTCTTCCCGAAGGTTAGACTAACTACTTCTGGTGCAGCCAACTCCCATGGTGTGACGGGCGGTGTGTACAAGGCCCGGGAACGTATTCACCGTAGCAATGCTGATCTACGATTACTAGCGATTCCGACTTCACGCAGTCGAGTTGCAGACTGCGATCCGGACTAGGATTGGCTTTGTGGGATTGGCTTACTCTCGCGAGTTCGCTGCCCTCTGTACCAACCATTGTAGCACGTGTGTAGCCCAGCCCGTAAGGGCCATGATGACTTGACGTCATCCCCACCTTCCTCCGGTTTATCACCGGCAGTCTCCTTAGAGTTCCCGACATTACTCGCTGGCAACTAAGGACAAGGGTTGCGCTCGTTGCGGGACTTAACCCAACATCTCACGACACGAGCTGACGACAGCCATGCAGCACCTGTCACTCGGTTCCCGAAGGCACCAAGGTATCTCTACCAAGTTCCGAGGATGTCAAGGGCTGGTAAGGTTCTTCGCGTTGCATCGAATTAAACCACATGCTCCACCGCTTGTGCGGGCCCCCGTCAATTCCTTTGAGTTTCAACCTTGCGGCCGTACTCCCCAGGCGGTCAACTTAACGCGTTAGCTTCGCCACTAAGTCCTATTAAGGGGACCCAACGGCTAGTTGACATCGTTTAGGGCGTGGACTACCAGGGTATCTAATCCTGTTTGCTACCCACGCTTTCGTGCCTGAGCGTCAGTCTTGGTCCAGTAAGCCGCCTTCGCCACTGATGTTCCTCCGGATATCTACGCATTTCACCGCTACACCCGGAATTCCGCTTACCTCTACCAGACTCTAGCCTGCCAGTATCGAATGCAATTCCCAGGTTAAGCCCGGGGCTTTCACATCCGACTTAGCAGGCCGCCTGCGCACGCTTTACGCCCAGTAATTCCGATTAACGCTTGCACCCTCCGTATTACCGCGGCTGCTGGCACGGAGTTAGCCGGTGCTTATTCCTTAGGTACCGTCAATTGCCATGGCGTATTAGGCCAGGCTGTTTCTTCCCTAATAAAAGTGCTTTACAACCCGCAGGCCTTCTTCACACACGCGGCATTGCTGGATCAGGCTTTCGCCCATTGTCCAATATTCCCCACTGCTGCCTCCCGTAGGAGTCCGGGCCGTGTCTCAGTCCCGGTGTGGCTGATCATCCTCTCAGACCAGCTACCGATCGTCGCCTTGGTAGGCTTTTACCCCACCAACAAGCTAATCGGACGTAGGCTCATCCTGCAGTGTGAGCTTTCAAGAAGAGGCCCACTTTCCTCCGTAGAGCGTATGCGGTATTAATCCGAGTTTCCCCGGGCTATCCCCCGCTGCAGGGCAGATTCCTACGCATTACTCACCCGTCCGCCACTCGTCAGCGCAGGAGCAAGCTCCCGCCTGTTACCGTTCGACTTGCATGTGTTAAGCATGCCGCCAGCGTTCAATCTGAGCCAGGATCAAACTCTTCAGTTCAAAAGCTAAAGTTTTCGAACTTCGGAACGATCCCCACTCTGAAATTTCTTTCAGGGCGGGACGAACCGATTTGGCACCACGTAGTGGCCCAATCGGGACGCCCACACAAGTTATCTGCATCTGTTGTAAATGAACTGTTGTTCGCGCTTTGGCATTTCGCCGAAGCAGGCCGAGCAGTATACCGCGATTTCTGTTTCGGTCAACACCTTTGGAAAAATTCTTTCCGGCCGGTGGACCCGTCGAAACCGCGTTTCAGCCCGACGAGCCGACGAATTATAGAGACGATTCCCGAGGTGTCAACAACTTTCTGAAACTTTTTTCCGGACGCCTGCGCGCTGCCGCTGGAGGCCCCGTGAATTCAGCAGCTTGGGCCCGCAATCAGCGTCAGACGGATCGAGCACGGTAGAGCAGATCGCGCACTTCGTGGCCTCGTTTCAGGCCCCGCCGCTCGAAATGGGTCTCCGGGCGCCAGTCAGGCCGCTCGATATCCGGGCGCCCCAGGTTTTCGAGCGCGGGTTCCGCGCCGAGAACCTCGTGCATCCACTCGGCGTAGGGCACCCAGTCGGTCGCCAGGTGGAGCAGTCCTCCGGCACGCAACAGCCCGGCCGCCATCGCGGCAAACGAGGGCGAGACCAGGCGCCGCTTGTGGTGCCGATTCTTCGGCCAGGGGTCCGGGAAGTACACGCGCAGCATGTCGATCGAGCCCCTCGGCTGGCCCTGGAGCACCTCGACGGCGTCGAGCATCCCGACCCGCACGTTGGTTCGTTCGTTCTCGTCGAGGCATCGCAGCAGTCGGCCAACACCGGGCTCGTGGACTTCGAAGCCGACGAAGTTCGAGTCCGGCTCGTTGCCCGACATCCAGCACAGCGCATCGCCGTTGCCGCATCCGATCTCGACGATCAGGGGCGCGTCACGGTCGAACGCCTCGGCCAGCGGCGTGCTCGGGTCCGCAAGCCGGTACCGCGGCAGCAGTTCGTCGAGCGCTCGCTGCTGCGCAGGCGTCAGTCGCCCGGGGCGCCGCACGAAGCTGCGAACACGGCGCAGCCGGTCGTCCGAGCCCGGCCGATCGCCGCAATCGTCACGGCGGTCGCTCAAGGGCCGATCAGCCCGTCGATCGGGGATGAGGCGGACGCGAACCGCTTGCGCGGGATGCGCCCGGCCAGGAAGGCCTCGCGCCCGGCCTCGATCGCCAGTCTCATCGCCCGCGCCATGCGCACCGGATCCTTCGCCCCGGCGATCGCGGTGTTCATGAGAACGCCGTCGCACCCCAGCTCCATGGCCACGGCCGCATCGGACGCGGTACCGACGCCGGCATCGACCAGGATCGGCACGGTCGCATCCTCGACGATGCTCAGGATGTTCCAGCGATTCTGGATGCCGAGGCCGGATCCGATCGGCGCCGCCAGCGGCATCACGGCGCAGCAGCCCATTTCGGCCAATCTACGCGCGACGATCGGGTCGTCGTTGGTATAGACCATGACGTCGAAGCCGTCGCGGACCAGGATTTCGGCCGCCTTCAGCGTTTCGGGGACGTCGGGAAACAGGGTCTTCTCGTCGCCCAGGACCTCGAGCTTGACCAGCGTGCGGCCATCGAGCAGCTCGCGGGCCAGCCGACAGGTCCGGACCGCGTCTTCGGCGCTGTAGCAGCCCGCGGTATTCGGCAGGATCGTATAGCGATTAGGCGGCAGCACATCGAGAAGGTTCGGCTCGTCCGGATCCTGGCCGATGTTGCTGCGCCGGATTGCAACGGTGACGATCTCGGCGCCGGCGGCTTCGGTCGCGTCGCGGGTCTGCTCGAGGTCGCGGTACTTCCCGGTCCCGGTCAGCAGGCGCGAACGATAGGTGGTGCCGGCAATGACCAGCGGTCGATCTTCAGGCATCGAATTCTCCAGAATTGAGTCCGGCGCCGGCTCAGCCGCCGCCGATCGCATGAACGATCTCGATTCGATCGTCCGGGCGGAGGACGCGCTCGCCGTGCAGGCTCCGCGGGACAATCTCTCCGTTGCACTCCACCGCAATCCGACGCCCGGTCAGCTCGAGCCGATCGAGCAGGGTGGCCACGGTGGCGGAATCGGGAAGCTGTTCGGCTTCACCGTTGATGTAGACGCGCATGTCGCCTCGCTCCTGGTTCCGGTTCGGGGGCCGCATTCTAGGCGTCGGGCGCCGACTCTGCAGCACCGGTCACCCATTCGAAAACGGCCATTCGCAGCCAGACGCCCATTCGGACCTGGCGAAGGATTCGCGAGCGCTCGCCGTCGGCGACGCGAGGCGCGATCTCGACCCCGCGATTGACCGGTCCCGGATGCAGAACGCGCGCCCCGGGGATCAAGCGACCCGCCCGTTCCTCGGTCAGACCCCAGGCCGCGTGATAACCGTGGGCGTCCGGCAGCGCCAGCGAGAGGATTCGCTCGCGCTGAATTCTCAGGCAGACGACGACGTCGGCATCGTCCAGCGCTGCATCGATGTCCGCCACGCGAGTGACGCCGCTGAACGCCGGGTCGTCGGCGTCCGGCAGCAACGAGGACGGCCCGCTCATCCGCAGCTCGTCCACGCCCAGCCGGCGGTACAGCGCGAAGGCGGAGCGAGCAACGCGCGAATGTCGAAGATCGCCGAGCAGCACGATCCGCGCCCGCGCCCAGTCGATCCCTTCGGCCGCCAGCGTTGCCGCATCCAGTAATGCCTGCGTCGGATGCGCCCTCGAGCCATCACCTGCATTGACGACCGCGACGCCGGTTCCGGCCAGAGTATCGGCCACCCGCTGCGGCGTGCCGGGCTCGGCGTGACGCACGACCAGGGCGGCCGGCTGCATCGCCGCCAGCGTGCGGCAGGTGTCCTCGAGCGACTCCCCCTTGGTCGAAGAGGAGCGATCGGGGTCGATCGTCAATGAGTGCAGCCCCAGTCGGTGCGCGGCGAACTCGAACGACACCCGGGTCCGGGTGCTGGGCTCCCAGAACAACTGGATGATCTCGCCCCGGCACGGGGCCGGCGCGGCGCCCTCCGACAGTGCGACAGCGCGGTCGATCAGTCGCTCCGCCACGCCGGGCGCCAGGGACTCGATGTCGAAGAGGTGTCGGGTCACGGTTCAAGCGCTCCGCTGCGTTCGGCCAGCCACGATTCCAGGATGACTGCCGCCGCCAGGCTGTCGAGGTCGCGTCCGGCCTTGCGCCGCACGCGGCCCTCTCGCCGTGCGGTCCGGAATCTCGCATCGGCCTCGCGGCTGGAGAAGCGCTCGTCCTGGAACACGATTTCCAGCTCGGGATGCGCATCGCCGAGACGCCCGGCGAAAGCTCGGACCGCCTCGCTCATGGGCGAATCGGTGCCGTCCGCGGCCAGCGGCAGGCCCACGACCACGCCCGCAGGGCGCCACTCTTGAACGATCCGGGCCAGTTCGTCGTAGGGATCTCCGGCGTGATGCAGGGTCTTCAGCGGCTGGGCGGTTCCGGTCAGCGGCTGTCCGGTGGCGACTCCGATGCGTCGCTTACCGTAGTCCAGGCCCAGCCAGACCCGGCCCGATTCAGGCATGGCCTCCCACGGGCTGCAGCTTGGACGCATCGATACCAAGGCTGGCCACCGCGCGCATCCACCGATCGTCGATCGGCGAATCGAACACGATGTCGGAGCTGGCCCCGGTGTTGAGCCAGGCGTTGTCGCGCAGTTCCTCTTCCAGCTGGCCGGCGGACCAGCCGGCGTAGCCTAGCGCCACGACGAATTTCTTCGGGCCCCGATGGTCGGCGATTGCCTCCAGGATGTCGCGGGAGGTGGTCACCATGATGCCGGGCGCCACCTCGCTGGTCGACTCCCACTCACCGTCCGGCGTGTGCAGAACGAACCCGCGTTCCTGCTGGACCGGCCCCCCGGCCAGGACCGGCTGGTTGGCCAGTTCCTCATCGATGCACGGGATGTCGAGCTGGGCCAGAACATCCTTCAGGACCAGGTCGGAATGGCGATTGATGGTGATGCCCAGGGCGCCCTCCTCGTTGTGCTGGCACATGAGGGTGACCCCGTGGTCGAAGTTGGGATCCTCCAGACCGGGCATCGCGATCAGCAATTGCTGGTTGAAGTAGTTCACGGCACTCAGGATAGCAGGAGACTCCCGTAGATATCGGGCCGACCCGGTCCGCGCGCAAGCCCCGGGCGCGTCAATTCAGGCCCGCGCGGGCCGAGAACTGCCAGGTCCGGGTGATCACCAGGATGTCGGTCTCGGCCCGGATGTCGTCGGGCAGCGGCGCATAGGGCGCCCCCAGGCGGACGATCCGCACCGCCGCTTCGTCGAGCAGATCGTGGCCCGAAGACCGCAGCACCTGGACGCGCTCGATCGAACCGTCGGCCAGAACATCGACGCTCAGCACCAGGCTGCCGTCCAGCCCCTGGCGTCGCGCCTGCTCGGGGTAGTTCATGTTGCCGACCCGCTCGACCTTGCCGACCCAGGCCCGCATGTAGGCGGCGTAGAGATGCTCGCGCGTGTTGGCGGTGACGAACTTCCGCCGCGGCCGCTTCGGCGTCACGCGCTCGAAGGCCAGGGGATCGGGTGCGGCAGTGACCCGCTCTCGCGTCTGCGCAAGCAGGTCCTGCGTATCGGGCAGAGCGTCCTCGGCGGGCTGGCCGGGCGATGCTTCCGCCGCCTGCACATCCTCGGCCCGCGTTGCGACGACCTCATCGGCCCGGTCCGCACGGTCGGGTTCTGCCTCGACCGGTCGCGGCGCCGGCTGCGGCGGCGCCCCGGCTTCGAGCGGCGGCGGCTCGGACGGTCGCTCGAGGTCCGGGTTGTCACCACCGCCCTGCTGGTTCGCCTGGGCGAGGAAATCGGCCTGATCGGGCGCCTGTTCGCTGGCGGAGTCGACCAGGATGACGTCGAGGCTGGGCGCCTGCTCGCCCGATCGGGCGTTCATCCAGTCGAAATGCAGCTGGGTGATGACCAGCACGTGCGCGACCACGGCCAGGACGAGTGCGAGCAGCAGCACCTCTACGTTGGCGGCTCGGAGCGGCGCAGCGACGTGCATCGCGGCTGCGTCAGTGGTCGAGGGCGTCGAACAGGCGCCCCGCGATATTGATTCCGAACTGCTTGTCGAGTTCGCGCACGCAGGTCGGGCTGGTCACGTTGATCTCCGTCAGCCGGCCATCGATGACATCCAGGCCCGCGAAATCGATCCCGTTGTCGACCAGCACCGGGCCGACCGCCTCGGCGATCCGGCGTTCGGCGTCGGTCAGCGGACGGCCTTCTCCGCGACCGCCGCGGGCCAGATTCCCGCGGAAGTCCTTGCTCCCCGGAACCCGTGCCAGCATGTACTCCACCGGCTCGCCGGCGACCATCAGCACGCGCTTGTCACCGTCCTCGATGCCCGCCAGGTACTGCTGCGCCATGACCAGCTGCCGGCCGTTGTCGCTCAGCGTCTCCAGGATCACCGCAAGATTCGGATCGTCGCTGCGGGCATTGAAGATGCCCCGGCCGCCCATCCCGTCCAGCGGCTTGACGATGGCCCGATCGCGGGCCTGGACGAAGGCGCGCAGCGCGTCGATCTCGGCGCTGACCAGGGTGTCGGGCATCAGGTCGGGGAATCGGGCGATCGCGAGCTTTTCGTTGAACGCGCGCAGCGCCTCGGGGCGATTGACCACTCGCGCGCCGTCGTGAACGGCCAGATCGAGCAGAAGCGTCGTATATATATAAGAGTCGTCGACCGGTGGGTCGGACCGCATGAACACCAGGTCGCCGCTTCCGAGGTCTCTTCGCAGGTCCTCGTCGACCTGGTAGAAGTCGCTGCTTCGATCAACCAGTTCAACGCGCCGCAGGCGCGCATTGCAGCGACCGTCGACCATCGCCAGATCGTTTTCGTTGGCATACCAGACCGGCAGCCCCCGACGCTGCGCCTCCAGCATCAGGGCAAACGTGGTGTCCTTGGCCGGCTTGATCTCGGCGAGCTCATCCATGACGAAAACCGCAGCGGTCACGAATCGATCTCCATCGACGAACTGGGAGGCGTCTCTCGGTCCGCCCCGCCGAGCTTGATCGACCGCACACTGCCCGATCCGGATTGCGCTGGATTCAGAAGTTTCAACGGTTTAGACTTCCGCCAAAAGAATGTACTATAACCGCCTGTAAGCATTGATTGAGCGAACCCGATGAGCGATGCAGCAAGCCCCAACGACCCCGCATCGGCGGATATCGACGGCCTGAAGATCATGGTCATCGACGACAGCCGCACGATTCGTAAATCGGCAGAGACCATGCTGAGCCGAGAAGGCTGCGAGGTGATCACCGCCGACGACGGGTTCGAGGCGTTGTCGCTGATCAACAAGCATCATCCGGACCTGATCTTCGTCGACATCATGATGCCGCGGCTCGACGGGTACCAGACCTGCGCCATCATCAAGAACAACAGCAAGTTCCGCGATACGCCGGTCATCATGCTGACCAGCAAGGACGGTCTGTTCGACAAGGCGCGCGGCCGCATCGTGGGTTCGGACCACTATCTGACCAAGCCGTTCACCAAGGACGAGCTGCTGGCCGCGGTCCGGGAAAAGGCGCCCAACAAGCAGGCTGCCTGAACGACCGCCGCGGCGCCGTGCCGCGCGGGCGAGGGAGGTTCGAGTCGTCCCGGCGCCCGGGGCGATTCATGTAAAGGGAGGCTAGACGGGATTCATGGAATCCAAGTCAGGAAAATCATTGTTCGAGCTGCTTCGAGATTTCGAAGCGCGCAGCATTGCCCACGACGTTTCCAGCTCGACGCAGCGAGACAGCGAGAGCAACTGGGACGGCGTGGTCTTCCGCCTCGGCGAACACCGCCTGACGATCGGCATCACCGACGTCGATGAAATCCTGCCCCTGCCGCCGTCCACACCGGTGCCGGGATCGCAGGAATGGCTGATCGGCATGGCCAACGTGCGCGGCAACCTGGTCACGATCGTCGACCTCGGTTGGTTCCTGTTCGGCAGCCGCACCCCGATCACCGCCCGCACCCGACTGATCCTGACCCGTCTCCAGGGACGCTACCTCGGCCTGATCGTCGATGAGGTCTTCGGCCAGCGCCACTTCAACCGCAACGACCTGACCGCGGACGACGACCCGTCCGAGGCCCTGCAGGGCCTGGTCCAGGACCATTTTCCACAGGGCGAGGAGATCTGGGGACGCTTCCGGATCAGCGAACTGATGACCGAGTCGCGCTTCCTGGACGGCTCCGCCTGATCCGACGACGGATCGATATCCGAACACCAACGAATACCAGCCAACGCAAGACTGACGACATTAAAGAGGCCCAGGCATGAGCAGCAAATCCCCCACGACCGAGCGCCGACTTTCTCCCGCCCAGGTTCTTCTGTTCCTGGTCCTGGTGGGCCTGGTGGCCGCAGTGTCGGTCAACTTCTTCCTCCTCAACCAGCGCAACCAGCAGGAAACGCAGTACCTCGCGCTGACCACCGAGGTCCAGGTGCGGGCGCAGCAGCTGGCCAAGGCCGCCGGGGAAGCCGCGATCGGTAACTTCGACGCATTCGACGAACTGGGCCGAACCCGACAGATCATCAGCAACGCGATCGATCAACTGCGCAACGGAAACCCGGAAACCGGCCTGCCGCCCTCGCCGCAGAGCGTCAACGACAGCCTGGCGACGCTGGAACAGATCTGGCAACGCATCGAAGCCGAGGCCGAGCGCATCCTGAGCCGCTCCGAGCTGGTTCTCGATCTGGCCGATTCGGCCGCCGCGTTCGCGACCAACATCCCGCAGCTTCAGGCCCTGTCCGATGAGGCCGTGCGGCTGATGATCCAGACCGGCACGCCGGTGGGTCAGATCTACGTTGCGTCCCGGCAGCTGGTCCTCGCGGATCGCATGCTGCGCCGCGTCAACGAGATTCTCGGCGGCGGCACCGGCGCAATCACCGCCGCCGACGCCTTCAGCCGCGACGCCGTGCTGTTCGACCAGGTGCTGCAGGGCCTGCTGTCCGGCAACGAGGAACTGAACATCCCGGCGGTTCGAAATCCGCAGGTGCTGTCGGCCCTGGCGGCGATCCAGCCGGTCTTCGAAGAAGTCAAGATCGACGTCGACACCATCCTGTCCGGGTCGTCCGACCTGTTCGAAGTGCGCGAAGCCGCCGACGAAATCTTCCTCGACTCCCAGGACCTGACCGACCAGGCCGCCGCGCTGGCCGCCGAGTACGCGACGCTGGGTGAAGGCCGTCTGTGGCCGTCGCTGACCGCAGGCATCGCGATCGCTGCAGCCGCGCTGCTTGTGCTGTTCCTGGTCGGCCTGAACCTGTACGTCGCTCAGCGCCGCCGAGCGCTGGAAACCGCCGAACTGAACCAGCGGAACCAGGAGGCCATCCTGCGCCTGCTGGACGAAATGTCCTCGCTGGCCGACGGTGACCTGACCGTCGAGACGACCGTGACCGAGGACGTCACGGGCGCCATCGCCGACTCGGTGAACTTCGCGGTGGAAGCCTTGCGCGACCTAGTATCCGGGGTCAACTCGACCGCCCGCCAGGTGGCCGCCCAGGCCCAGGAAACGGAGGCGACCACGACCCAGCTGGCCGAGGCTTCCGAACACCAGGCCCGCGAGATTCGCGTCGCCAGCGACACCATCAACGAAATGGCGAAGTCCTTCGACGACATGGCCAAGCGCTCGAGCGAATCCGCCGAGGTCGCACAGAACTCGGTGAAGATCGCCAACCGCGGTGCCGACATGGTGCGCCAGACCATCACCGGGATGGACAACATCCGCGACCAGATCCAGGACACCTCGAAGCGAATCAAGCGACTCGGCGAATCCTCGCAGGAGATCGGTGACATCGTCGAGCTGATCAACGGCATCTCGGAACAGACCAACGTGCTCGCCCTGAACGCCGCCATCCAGGCCGCATCCGCCGGCGGCGCGGGCCGCGGCTTCGCGGTGGTTGCCGACGAAGTCCAGCGCCTTGCAGAGCGGGCCACGAACGCAACGCGTCGAATCGAAACGCTGGTCCAGACGATTCAGTCCGACACCTCCGAAGCGGTGACCTCGATGGAAACCACGACGTCCCAGGTGGTCAGCGGTGCACGCACGGCCGAGGATGCCGGCGAGGCGCTGGAATCGATCGAGAAGGTCTCGAACGACCTGGCAACGCTGATTCTCGATATCTCGAACCAGGCGCAGCAGCAGTCGCAGAACGCCGGCAAGATCGCGCGCCTGATGAACTCGATTCGTGACATCTCCGTGCAGACGACGGAAGGCACCAACCAGACGGCCCAGTCGGTGGTCAGCCTGGCCAACGTGGTCCGCGATCTCCGCGACTCGGTGGCCGACTTCAAGCTGCCCGAGGACCAGGACTGAGCGTGCTTCGCAGGACCACCGAGCGCCACTCTGATCGAATGAGGCTGCCATGTTGAATCCGTCCGCCGCGGCGCGCGCACAGGGCATCCTGTGGACGCGTCCGCACCTGGCCGAACTGTGCGATGCGATCCGCCATGCCATCGAAGGCGTGGCCGGTGACGGCGGCACCAAGGCGCCGCCGCTGGATCAGGCGCGCGCCCACGCGCAGCAGATCGCCCACACGCTGGACACCCTGTCCGTGGAGGGCGCCGCGCGCTTGGCGCATGCCCTGGCGGCAGCCCTCGACGCGATCGACGACGAGGTCGGCGAACACCAGGCGACCACGATTCTCGAGACCGTCGCGATTCTTCCGAACTACCTCGAGCGACTGGAAACCGGCGCGCCGGACACGCCGCAGGTCCTGAGCGAACGGATCGCCGAGCTCCATGCCATCGCAGGCCGGTCGCCGGCCGATGACGGCCACGCGCTGGCGGTCCTCGACCCGGCAACGCCGCCGGCCGACGAGTCTCCCGATCCGAACACGCTTCGCCGTGAGTGGCAGCGCGCGCTGCGCGACTGGCTGATGGACCCGCGCGAAGCCGGCGGCCTCGTCACCGTCACCGATCAACTGTCCGACGCGCCGATTCCATCGATGCGGCGCGTGGGCACGGCGGCGGGTGCCACCTTTGCAGCCCTGGCGGCAGAGAAGCTCGCGCCGACGCCGGAAATCAACAAGCAATTGGCGGGCATCGACGCGCTGCTGCGTCTCTGGGCCGTCGACGGCCCCGGACCCGAGCTCGATGCCGCCGCCGATGCGGCTGCAGGCGCGCTCCTGGGTCACCTGCGCTCGGCCGAACCCGGCCTGGATCGGGTCGACCGCTTGCGCGACGACGCCGGCGCGACGCTGCCCGGCGAAGCGGGCGAGGACGCCGACCCGGAAGAACTCGAACGCGCCCGCAGCGTGCTGTCCGGACGCAACCGGGAGCTGTTCACCGCCGTTGCCGAGGCGGCACGTGGCGAGCTGAATCAGGCCAAGGATGCGCTCAACGCAACGCTGATCGGCGCCGGCGAGGACGCCCCGGACCTGGGAGACCAGGCCGCTTTGCTGAACTCGGTCTCCGAAAGCCTCGGCATGCTCGGGCTGAATCGGCTGGCCGAGCGGGTCCGGGCGCAAGCCGGGAGGCTGGACGAGCTGACCGGTGACCCGGAAAGCCCGGTGCTGCTCGATGTGGCGCGCGAACTGTTGCTGGTCGACAGCGAGCTCGAAGAAGCCGTGCTGTACCTCGGCGAAGCCCCCAGCAGCGAATTGCTGGAAGGCGATGGCGCCAACCTGCCGAAATCCGAGCACCGGCGCGTGATGCGCCAGGTGCTGCACGAGTGCCTCGATGATCTGAGCCAGGCCAAGCACCTCCTCGACCAGCTGCATCGCGGCCAGAGCGACGGGAATTCCGCCGACCAGGCACGCCACACCCTGGAACGACTGGCCGGCGTGCTTCGCATGGCCGGGCTTGGCGAAGCTGCCGAACTGGTCGAGGCCAGCTCGCGCTCCGTGCGCGAACAGCTGATCGACCAGGCGCCGGAGCATGCCGACCGCGAACGGCTGGCGGCGCTGGCCGAGGCGCTGGTCGTGACCGAGTTCTACCTCGACAGCCTGACCCGCCTCGACGATCGCGGCCCGGAATACCTGGCCAGCGCACGCACCCATCTGGCCGAGCTCGGCTACATCGAGGAATCGGACGGGGCGTCGGATGCCGAGGAGGCCGCTGAAGGGGCCACCGACGGCGCCGAAGCGCCGGCCTCGGGCGAGCACGAGGAACCGGCCGAGGAATCGACAGAGCCATCGACCGAGCCATCGACCGAGCCATCGACCGAGCCATCGACCGAGGAACCGACCGAGGAACCGACCGAGGAACCGACCGAGGAATCGGGCGAGGAATCGATCGAGAAACCGGTCGAAGAGGCGGACGCGGAGACGGAGGACGTAGCCGACGAGGAGGCCGCCGAAGAAACCGACGAGGCCACCGGCGGCATCGAGTTCGAGCCGACCGGCTTCCAGCCCGGCACCGACAGCGATGCGAGTGCCGCGGACGATGAGGCCGAAGCCGAAGGCCTGGCCTTCGAGCCCGACGCAGACCGCCAACGCGACGACCACATCGAGGACGAAAGCGACGACGACAGCGACACGGCGGCCGAGTCCGCCGACGCCGGAGATGCCGAGCCCGACGCCGCCGGCATCGAATTCGAGTCTACGCCGTTCGAGCCGCAGGACGAGGACCCGACCGAAGACACGATCGAAACCCCGGGCATCGATTTCGATGACTTCGACGGCGATTTCAGCTCGCTCGAGGAGACCGAAGCGACCCGCGCCGACGAGGCTTCGGACGCCGGCGGGCGCGAAGGCGCCGAATCGGCGTCGGCAGACGACGATGGCGTCTTCAGCGACCTCGAAACGCTCGAGGATGAGCCGGCCGACGCCGAGACCGACTCAGAGACCGACTCAGAAACAGAGACAGAGACAGAGACCGACGACGCGACCGAGCCGGCAGAAGCAACGCGCGGCGGTGAAGCGGACGATGAACCGACCCACGCGGCCGAAGCCGATTCGATGCACGCCGAGGACGACGATGCAGCCGGTGAAGCCGAACCGGCCGAGACGGCCGACGACGAATCGGCCGCGGACGAGCCGGAGGTGTTCGAGCCTGCCTCGGCCCTGGGCGGCGACGACTTCGACCTGACCGAGATCTTCCTCGAGGAATTCGACGAGGAACTGATCGCGCTTCAGGAGCGCCTGCCGCGCTGGCGCGAAACCCTCGACGACCGCGAACTGCTGGCCGACATCCGTCGCTCCTTCCACACCTTGAAGGGCTCGGGGCGCATGGCGGGGGCCGAGGAAATCGGCGAGTTCAGCTGGGCCTTCGAGCAGATCCTCAACCAGACCCAGGACAACCAGTTCCGCCCCGACGAGGTCATCGACCTGGTCGACGAGGCGGTACAGGCCCTGCCGTCGCTGCGCAATCGACTGGTCGGCGAACCGGCCGAGCTCGACGAAGCCGAGGTCGAGGCGCTGGTCGAGCGTGCCGGCAAGGTCGGTGGCGAGCAGACCCTGCCCGAACTGGAGGGCCTCGACGAACAGTTGGTCCAGCTGATGGTCAAGGAAATCAGCGATCACCTCGAATCGGTGGATGCCTGGATCAACGGCAGCCGGACTCAGGGCTGGGCCCTACCGGTCGATCGCGACCTGATCCGTTCGGTGCACACCATCAAGGGCACCCTGCGCCTGGCGCCGGTCGGCGACGAAGCCGAGAGCATGCAGCTCATCGAGGAGTATCTGCAGGAACTCGCCGATACGGAGGCCGCCCCGAGCGACGACGCCATCGTCCTGATCGAGGACATGCGCACCATGCTCGCCAAGCGCCTCGAGCGCCTGAACCAGGAAGCGGTCTCGACCCGTCATTTCGAGACCAGCCATCTTGCAGAGCAGGCGCGCGGCCTGATCAGCAGCCTCCACCGGAGGCGCGACGCCGACGACGCCGCCTGGTCGGACGAATACAAGAGCTTCGAGGAAGCCGAAGAACAGTCCTCGCTCGACGAGACGAGCGAGGACGTGGCCGACCGCACGGACGCTGCGCCGGAGCCGGCCGATGAAGCATCGGACGACGAGCCCATCGAACTCGAGACCGACGAGGACGACCGGATCGAAGCGCTCGACTCAGCAGCCGACGATGCAGACGCAGACGATCAGGGCCTGGGCGACGAAGCGGAAGCAGCAGCGGGCGAAGACACGACGATCGAGTTCGAGGACGAACCCGAAGCGCAGGATGCGCAATCGACGGACGACGAGGACGAGGACGACGAGCCCGGAGCCGTGGCCGAGTCGAGCGACGCCGAGAGCGACGCCGATGATGACGTCGAAGCGATCGAATTCGAGGGCGAGGACGAGGACGTCGAAGCGGCGGAATCCGACGAGGTCACCGAAGCCGAAACTGAGGCGGACGCCGAGGAAGACGCTCGGACCAAGGCGATCGAGATTGCCTCGAAGGTCGAGGCCACCTTCGAAGAGTGGCCCGAATCCCAGATCGGCGAGGTCGATCGACCGTCGGACGAACAGGCCGAACCCGAAACGGACGGGACCGCGGCTGCAGCGGCGGGCCGCGACACGATCGCGGTCGACTACGCCAGCCTGGACGACGAACTGGTCGATCTGTTCGCCGAGGAAGGCCAGGAGCTGCTCGAACACGCCGATGGCCTGCTGCAGCAGTGGCGAGAGAATCCGTCCGATCGTGCCCTGGTCACCGCGCTGCAGCGCGACGTCCACACCATCAAGGGCAGTGCCCGGATGGCCGGACTGAACCCGATCGGCGAAGTCGCCCACGTGCTCGAGGATCTGCTCGAAAGCATCGCCGGGGGGCAACAGGAAGCCACCGCGCCGCGCATCGATACGCTGGAAACCGGCTGCGATCACCTGCACGGCATGGTCGACGCCGTGACCCGGCGCGAGCCGCTGCCGGCCCGCCCGTCGGGTGAGGCGATCGACTCCGACGACGAAGCCTCCGAAGCGCTGGAAACGGTCACGCGGCAGGTCGAGGTCGACGATTCGGCAACCGCCGATGCCCGGACCGGTCGCGCCAGCACCATCCGGATCGCGTCGGAGCGGGTCGAGGAACTGCTCAACTTCGCCGGCGAAATCAGCATCTTCCGTTCACGGATCGAACAGGAGATTGGCGGTTTCCGCGGCAACATCGGCGAAATCGAACAGACCGTTTCACGTCTGCGCGAGCAGCTGCGCAACCTCGAAGCCGAGACCGAGGCCCAGATTCTTTCGCGCTACGAGCGCGAGCACGGTCCCGACGAGGAAGAATTCGATCCTCTGGAACTCGACCGCTACTCGACCATCCAGCAGCTGTCACGCGCCCTGGCCGAGTCGGTGTCCGACCTCAACTCGCTGACCGAGCTGATGGACGATTCCGGCCGGCAGACCGAAACGCTGCTCATGCAGCAGGCGCGGGTCAATACCGAGCTTCAGGAAGGCCTGATGCAGGCGCGGATGGTGTCGTTCAACACGCTGGCGCCGAGACTCCGCCGCGTCGTTCGCAACGCGGCCCGCGATGCGGGTCGCAAGGCCGAGCTCGACATCGTGGCCGAGGGCGAAGGCGAACTCGACCGCAACGTGCTGGATCGCATGACCGCGCCGATCGAACACATCCTGCGCAACGCGATCGCCCACGGCATCGAATCGCCGTCCGAGCGTCGCGATGCAGGCAAGAGCGAAACCGGCCGTATCCGGATCGAGATCGACCGCGAGGCGACCGAGTTGCTGATCCGGATCAGCGACGACGGCAGCGGTCTGAACCTGGACCGGATTCGCGAGCGCGCGCTGGAGCAGGGCCTGATCGACGAGGACCGGGCCGACGATACGGATACGCTGTCGCAGATCATCTTCAAGACCGGCTTCTCGACCGCCGAGGCGGTCAGCGAACTGTCCGGACGCGGCGTCGGCATGGATGTCGTGGGCTCCGAGATCCGCCAGGTCGGCGGCCGCATCAATGTTCGGACCGAAACCGGCAAGGGCACGAGATTCACGCTTCGTATTCCGCTGAGTCTGGCGGTCATGCAGGCCATCTTCGTGCAGGCCGGCGAGCGGCTGTTCTCGATCCCGCTGCAGGCGGTCCGCGGCGTGGCCAAGATCCGTCCGGCAGAATGGCAGGACGCACTGGACGGCGACGGCCTGTTCCACTACGGCGGTCAGGACTACCCATTGCTGGAGCTCGAGCCGCAGCTCGGCTTCGACCCCGAGGAGCCCGAGGAAGGCGCCAGCATGTCGCTGCTGATGATCACCACCGGCGACCAGCGGGCGGCGATCCGGGTGTCCGAGATCCAGGGCCATCGCGAAGTCGTGCTCAAGCCCGTCGGGCCGCAGATCAGCTCGATTCCGGGCATTCTCGGCGGAACCGTCATGGGCGACGGTCAGGTCGTGGTCATCCTCGACATGGCACCGCTGATCGAACGGGCGATCCGCGAGCAGCGCCTGCCGGGCCTGGTCCAGCGCAGCGATTCCACCGCCGCCGATGTCGAGGAAGTCAAGCGCGCACCGCTGGTCATGGTGGTCGACGATTCGATCACCATGCGCCGCGTGACCTCGCGCATCCTCGAGTACCACGGTCTCGAGGTGCTGACCGCGCGGGACGGCGTGGAAGCCGTCGACCTGTTGTTCGAGCGAGTGCCGGATCTGATGCTGCTCGACATCGAAATGCCGCGCATGGACGGCTTCGAACTGGCGGCCCATGTTCGCGACGACGCCCGACTGAGCGATGTGCCGATCATGATGATCACCTCGCGGTCCGGTGACAAGCATCGCGACCGGGCCAAGAAGCTCGGCGTGGACCGCTACCTGATCAAGCCATACCAGGAAGCCAACATGGTGCGTAACGTGTTCGAGATGCTCGAGCTGCCGGTGCCCGGAGACGACCGATGAGCGAAACCGAAATCCGCAGCGTACTGGTGCCGGTGACCGAGGCCGAACTGCTGCTGGCCAATGCCAACATCGCCGAGATCGTCGGCTACGTCGATCCCGAGCCGATCGACCAGGGGCCCGAGTGGCTGCTCGGCAACGTGCTCTGGCACGGCTGGCAGGTGCCGGTCGTCTCGTTCGGCATGCTGACCGAGCAGCAGGATCGGGAACCGGTCGAGAAAGCCAAGATCTGCATCACCAAGTCGCTGGTCCACAGTGAACGCCTGCCCTACATCGGCCTGCTGGCCCAGGGCTTTCCCCGACTGGTGACGATCACCGAGTCGACCCTGGTCGAAGTGCCCGATGCCAGCAACCACATCGCGATCGCCGGGCAGGTCCTGGTCGGCGACCGCGAGGCCTGGGTGCCCGACATGGACCGCATCGCGCAGCTGGTCGCCCACGCGGCCTACGGGGCGCTGCCGGTCACGCGCTGAGCCCGGCCTCCGCTGCGGGACGCGGACCGCGTCCCGCAGGCCCGGCCATTCGAAGCGACGATCGTCGCTTCGGTCATCGACTGGTTCGTCGGTTCGTTCATTGGCGCGATCACCGGATCGATCATCGGTCCAGGTCGCCGAACCTCGCCTGCAGGACAGCCAGCGCCGCCGCACCGGCGGTTTCGGTCCGCAGCACGCGCGGGCCGAAGCGAACCGCGCGGAACCCGGCGCCCTGGAGGATGCCGCGATCGTTGGGGCCGAATCCGCCCTCCGGTCCGATGGCCAGCGCGAATGCCGTGCCGCCCTCGATCCGGCCCAGGGAACGGTCGGCCGTCGGATCCAGCATCAGCCCGGGAGCGTCCGTGGGTGTCCAGTCCGCGAGTGCGAGTGGCAGGCCGACCTCGGGGACCCGGGCACGGCCGCATTGCTCGCACGCGGAAACGACGATCTCCTGCCACCGCGCCCTGCGCTTTTCCGCCCGCGCGCCGTCGAGCCGCACATCGCAGTGCTCGGTCAATACGGGATGGATCGCGCGCACGCCAAGCTCGACGACCTTCTGGATCAGCCAATCCATCTTGTCGCCCTTGGCCACGGCCTGGACCAGGTCCACGGCCAGCGGGGACTCGGTGTCGACCGCGCTCGAGCGGTCGATCCGGACCCGGCAGGTCGAGCCGCTCAACGCGGTGATCTCGACCTCGGCATCGCGGCCGTCGCCATTGAACACGACGATCCGGTCGCCGACCCGCCGACGCAACACCCGGCCCAGTCGATGCGCCGCTCCCGGGTCCAGTTCGACCTCGCTGCCGGGCGCCAGATCGACCGGCGAGAACAGCCGGATCGTGCGCACTACAGGGTCCTCCCGGTGGCCCGTTCGATGCCCGAGATCGCCACCTCGCCCAGCCGGTCGATCTCTTCCTCGGAGATCACGTAGGGCGGCATGAAGTAGACCACGTTGCCAAGCGGCCGCAGCAGCGCACCGTGCTCGAGGGCGTGGCGATAGACGCGAATGCCGCGTCGCTCCTGCCACGGGTACGGCCGGCCGTCGTCGCCGACCATCTCCATGGCCAGGATCATTCCTGTCTGACGAATCTCGCCGACGTTGGGGTGCGCCTCCAGCGGGGCGACCGCCCGGCGCATCCGTTCGGCGCGTCGTCGGTTCTCGCCGAGCACGTCGCTGGCTGCGAACAGCTCCAACACCGCCAGCGCCGCGGCGCAGCACAGCGCATTGCCGGTATAGCTGTGCGAGTGCAGGAAGGCCTTGAGCGTGGCGTAGTCGTCGTAGAACGCCTGGTAGACCTCGTCGCCGGTCAGCACTGCGGACAGCGGCAGGTAGCCGCCGGTCAGCCCCTTCGACAGGCACATGAAGTCGGGCGAGATTCCGGCCTGCTCGCAGGCGAACAAGGTGCCGGTGCGGCCGAACCCGACCGCGATCTCGTCGGCGATCAGGTGGACCTCGTAGTGGTCGCAGGCCTTGCGCAGTCGCTCGAGATAGACCGGGTCGTACATCCGCATGCCGCCGGCGCACTGGACCAGGGGCTCGACGATCACGGCGCACAGGTCCTGATGGTGTTCGGCCAGCGCGCGCTCCATGTCGGCGAAGCGACGCTCGGCGTGTTCGGCCCAGCTGCTGCCCGGTTCGCGCTCGAACGCATCCGGCGACGGGACGACGAGCGGCTCGAGGAGCAGCGGCGCGTAGGTATCGCGGTACAGGCCGACGTCGCTGACCGACAGGGCGCCGAGGGTCTCTCCGTGATAGCTGCCGGAAAGGCAGGCGAAGCGGGTCTTGTTGCGCCCTCGATGGCTACGATTGCGCCAGTAGTGGAACGACATCTTCAGCGCGACCTCGACCGCGGCCGATCCGGAATCAGCGTAGAACACGCGATCCAGTCCCGGCGGCGTGAGCGCGACCAGCTGCTCGGCCAGCCGGGTCGCCGCCGGGTGCGTGAGGCCGGCGAGGATGACGTGCTCCAGCGTGTCGGCCTGTTCGCGCAGGCGTCGATTGATGTGCGGGTTCGCATGGCCGAACAGGTTGACCCACCACGAACTGATCGCGTCGATGTAGCGATGACCGTCGAAATCCTCGAGCCAGACCCCCTCGCCCCGGCGGATCGGGAGCATCGGGATCGTGTCCTCGTGATCCTTCATCTGCGAACAGGGGTGCCAGAGCACGTCCAGGTCGCGCCTGCGCCAGTCGGCGTTGTCCATCGGGCATTCCGGGGCAAATTCACCGGGGAGCATAGCGCGGGGCGCGGGCGATGTTTTGCTATGATCGAGATCGATCGTCGGTGCTTCGCCCGACCCTGTCCTCCAGCCGGGAATCCGCATGACGCCACCGCGCAGACCGTCCTCCGGTTTCACCCTGATCGAGATTCTCGTGGTGGTCGTGATCATCGGCATCCTGGCCGCCGTGGTGGTTCCGCGCTTCATGGACGAACCCGACCGGGCCCGGGCCGTCAAGGCCCGCCAGGACATCGAGGCGGTCGTCACGGCACTGAACCTCTATCGCCTCGACAACCACGTCTATCCGTCGACCCAGCAGGGTCTGGACGCGCTGGTCGAGCGCCCGTCGGGCCGGCCCGAGGCGCCGAACTGGAAAGCGGGCGGCTACCTCGAACGGCTGCCGAACGATCCGTGGGGCCGTCCCTACCTCTACATGAATCCCGGCGTCCACGGCGACATCGACGTCTGGTCGAACGGCGCCAACGGCCAGCCGGGCGGCGAGGGTATCGATGCCGAGATCGGCAACTGGATGGACTGAGCGCGCCGCGACCCCCCGGTCGCCGACCGCTGCCAGCGGTGGCTACACCCTGATCGAGATTCTCGTCGTGATCGTGATCGCCGGCGTGCTGGCCGGCGTCGCGCTGCTCCGGTTCTCCAGCGACCGGCCCGAAGCGCGCCTGGATCGGGAGGCGCTCGCCCTCGACGCGCGCCTGACCGATCTCTGCGATCGCGCCCTGCTGACCGGCACGCCGCACGGCATGCGCCTGACCGCCGGCGGCTACGACTTCTGGCAGCGCCATCGATCCTCCTGGCAGCGCATGTCGGACCGCCAACGCCCGGCCGGCCATGCCTGGCCCGAAGGCCTGCGCGTCGACCTGGTCGCGGCGGGCCAGCGCATCGCGCCCACCACCGCCGATCGTCCCCAGCTGGTTTGCAGCGCGCTCGAAGCATTTCCCCCGATGACCTGGACGCTGCGCATGGACGGCACAATGCGGCGGTTCGAGCGGGACCAGCACGAGCGATGAGAACGCAACGCGGGTTCACCCTGATCGAAGTGCTGGTCGCCCTGGCCGTGGTCGCCCTCGCCCTCGGTGCGCTGGCTCGGGCCGCGAGCAACGCCGCCGAGGTCCAGCTCGACGCCGAGCGCCGGACGCTGGCGCTGTGGGTGGCGTCCAACCGCCTGGCCGATCTGGAACTGGCCCCCGTCTCGGCCGGCCGCAGCAACGGCTCGGCACGCATGGGCGGCATCGACTGGCGGTGGCAGGTCGACGTTGCAGCGGCACCCGGAGGCGAGCTCTGGCGGGTCGACGTGACGGTGTCCGATGCATCGGCCTCGGCGGTCACGGTGCAGACCGGATTCCTGCCCCGATGATCGGCGCGAAGACGGCCCGGGGCTTCACGCTGGTCGAACTGCTGGTCGCCGTGCTGGCCTTCGGACTGCTGGCCGCGGCCGCCTACACCGGCCTGAACGGCCTGGCCTCCGGCGCTGGCCGGCTGGGCGACCGCGCCGACGAGCTGGCTGCGCTGCAGCGGGCGGTCGCCGCGCTCGACCAGGATCTGCGCCAGCTGGTCAGTCGGGCCGCGGTCCGGCCCGACGGACGACGGGTGCCGGCACTGTCCGGTGGAGGCGACCGCTGGCAGGGGCATCGTGCCGGTCGCTGGTCGCCGGTCGAGGACGGCTCCACGCTGCAGACCGTTGCATGGCGCTGCGGCCCGGACGGGCGGCTCGAACGCCGCGGGGTGCCCGGCGCCGGGGTGCCGGTCGACGTGCGGCTCAATGGAATCGCCGACGATCGCGGACCGGCGACAGCGCAACGGCACTCGATCGGCTGTCGCTCGCTCCAGCTGCGCTATCGCGATGCGGTCGGCCAGTGGCACCCTCGCTGGCCGATCGATGAACGGCCGGCCAGTCTGCCGAGCGCGATCGAATACCGGTTGGACTCCTCGGCGTTCGGCGAGATTCGACGGCTGATCGTCCTGTGAGCCGGAGCCACCCCGTGTGCGGGCCCTCGCAGCGTGGTGCAGCGCTGCTGGTCGCGTTGCTGGCCGTGGCCCTGGCCTCGGTGCTGGCGCTGGGCCTGGTCGAGGACCAGCGCCGCACGCTGGCCCGGACCCAGGCCCTGACCGATAGCGAGCGCAGCTGGCAGTTCGCGCAGGGCCTCGAGTCGACGGTCGTCGAGCGCCTGCGCCGGGCCCGTGGAGAAGGCGCCGGGCCGATACCGCTGGACGGTCGCTGGAGCGCGCCGCTGCCGGTACCGGGCGGAGCGGTGCGGATCCGCCTGATCCCGCGCAGCGATCGCTTCAACCTGAATTCGCTGGCCGATCCCGCGCCGGAGCGCGCGCTCCGTGCACGCAACGGCCTGGTCCGGCTGCTGACGCTGCTCGATCTCGATCCCGGCCTCGCCGACGCGCTCCAGGCCCACCTGAAGGCCGGCGGAAGGCCGGTGCACCTGGCGCACATCAGCGAGCTCGGCGAGGTCGCCGGGTTCACGGCCGCCACGCGCCAGCGATTGCTGCCCTTCGCCACGGTCCTGCCCGACCCGCGCAGTCGCCTGGACGTGAACACCGCGCGCGCCGAAGCGCTGGCCGCCCAGGTCCCCGAACTGGGGCCGGAGGCTGCCCAGCGCCTGGTCCAGCGCAGTCCGTACGCGCGGATCGAGGATCTGCTCGGCCAACCGGAGCTGCAGGCCGTACGCGTGCCTGATCTCGCAACCCGCCTGACCGTCGAAGGCGACTGGTTCCTGGCCCACGCCGAGATCGCGCTCGGCGACCGGGTGCAGCACCACTACCGGCTGCTGAACGTTGCGGGTGCGGGGTATGATGCGCGGTACGTCAGTCTCGGCATTCCCTGACCTCCCACGCATCGTCACCGCAGCCTTCTCCGAGGATTTCCCGCTCATGCCCCGAACGATCCGGAACGCGCCCAGCGTCACCGTGGCCTATCGTGAGGCGCCCGGCGCGGACGGCAGACGATCGGCGGCGCAAGGGGCCGAGCCGTGGATCGGACTGGTGCCCGCCGATCGGGTCAGCGTGGTTGCCGTCGACCTGCCCGAACTGCGCGGTGCGCGGCTGAGCCAGGCCCTGCGCTGGGCGGCCGAAGACGCGCTGGCCGGAAACGCCGAAGATCAGCACGTGGTGCCGGTCGGCCGACGCGCCGACGGCCGGATGACCTGCGCCGTGGCCGCTCGGACCGACATGCAGCGCTGGTGCTCCGACGCGCCGTCGCTCGCGCGGCTGGTTCCGGATGCTGCGGCGCTGCCGCGACGGGACGGCGAGCTCGTGCTGGCCGACAACGGCGATACGGTACTGGCCCGTTGGGCCGATGACGGATTCGACCGGCTCGACGCCGACCTGCTCGAAATCCTGCTGCCCGATCTGGTCGAGCAGGCCCGGCCGACTCGGGTCGTCTGGTATGGGTCGACCGCACCGGACTGCGTCGAATCGCTGGGTCCGGAACGGCGTGATCGCCCGGATCGGATCGAGGACCTGCTCGCCGAGCATGCAGCCGACAGCCCGGTGAACCTGATGTACGGCGACTTCGCCGCCGCCGATGAGCGGAATCGGCCCCGAGTTCTCTGGACCGCGGCCCTGGCGATGCTCGCCGTGGCGCTGTTGATCGGCGACGCCGCGCTCGAGGCCCTCCAGCTGGACCGGCAGGCCGTGCGACTGCAGGCCGAGATCGAGCGCCGCGCCGCCGATGCGTTTCCCGGACTGACCCTGCTGCCGGGTCGCGAACGAGCCCAGCTGGAGCGAGCGGTGAGAGACCGCTCGGACGCCGATCGCGGCCTGGTCGAGGTGCTCGGCCGGATCAGTCCCCTGTTCACCGGACTCGACGATCTCGAAGTCGAGTCCCTGACCGCCTCCGGCGACCGGATCGACCTCACGCTGCGTGCGCCCGGACTGCCCGACCTCGAGGCCCTGGAGCGCCAGGTCGAGCAGCGCGGCCTGCGGGCGACCGTCGACGACGTCGCGGTCGAATCCGGCGCAGTGCGCGCCCGCATGACGATCGAACCCGACGATGCACCGGGGGCGGCGCCGAGCTTTTCCTCAGCACTCGCTCCTACACCCGCTCCGACAGCGGGTCGGACCGGGGCTCGGGCCGCAGCCGGAGCTTCGGCTCTGCGCTCCCCCGGCGCCCCCGCGGGAGCGCGGTCGTGAAGGCGCGCTGGCAAGCGCTGGCGCCGCGCGAGCGGCGGTGGGTCGGGGTGGCCGGTGCGGTGCTGGCCGCGGCTGTACTCTGGGTCGGTATCTGGGAGCCCCTCGACCAGCATCGCGACGATCTGCGCGACCGGGTGGCCGCGAACCGGGCGCTGGCCGACTGGCTGGCCGAACTCGACCCCGGCGCCCTGCGCGCGACCGCGCCCAACCCGGCGCCGGACCGATCGCCGGACCGATCGCTGGACGGCCGTTCGCCGCTGGCGGTGATCGACCAGACCGCGCGCGCCGCCGGCCTGGCTGGCGCCCTGGTCCGGATCGAGCCCGGCGCGACCGGCGAGATCCGGGTCGTGCTCCAGCAGGCCGAGTTTCCAGCGCTGATGGGCTGGTTGGTCGAACTGGTCGAACAACGGCCGTTCGAGGTGACCGAGCTCCGCGCCGACCGCGCCGAGGTCGGACGCGTGGACGCCACCCTCGTGCTCGCAAGCGCGCCCGATCGCGCGGGGTGAGGCTCGATCGGGTCGAACCGTCGGCAGTCGCCGATCTGCTACCGTTCGCGTTCGCCTCCGTAGTTCGATTGCCATGACCGACTCCAACGATCCCACCGATGCCGTCGTCGATCTCGATCAGGCCCTGGCGGTCGCGCGCGCGGCCGCGGCGCACGCCGGATCGATTGCCATGCAGCACTTCCGACGTCCGATCGACATCGAAACCAAGGCCGACGACAGCCCGGTGACCGTGGCCGACCGCGCGTGCGAAACAGCGATCCGTGCCCGGATCGGAGACACCTTCCCCGACCACGCCATCTTCGGCGAAGAGTTCGGCCGGGCAGGAGACCATCGCTGCCTGTGGCTGATCGACCCGATCGACGGCACCCGTAGTTTCATTCGCGGTCTGGAGTTCTGGTCGGTGCAGATCGCGCTGATGGTCGACGGCGAACTGGTCCTGGGGGTCTCCGCCGCGCCGCCGTTCGACGAGACCGCGTGGGCGGTGCGCGGCCGGGGGGCATGGCTGGACGACGAACCGCTGCGGGTCGCCGAAGCCGGGTCCATCGACGCCATGGACCTGTCACTCGGCAACGTGCGCACATTGGCCCGGGGCCCGGGCTGGTCGCGGATCGGCGAGCTGGTCCGGCGGGCGCGACGCACCCGCGGCTACGGCGACTTCTACCCCTATCATCGTCTGGCGGCCGGGCGCCTCGATGCAGTCGTCGAAAGCGACGTCAATATCCTCGATATCGCCGCCCTGACGGTGATCGTCCGTGAGGCGGGCGGCACCTGCACCACGCTGAGCGGCTCGGCCATCGACCTGGACGCCTCGAGCATGCTGGCCGCCCCCCAGCCGCTGCACGGCCGACTGGTATCCTTGCTGAATGATTGACGATCCACCCCGCCTGCCGACCATCCACGCCCGTGAGGAACGCAAGGATCGCAGCCTGTTCCGGGTCGAGTCACTGGACCTGGAGTTCGCCAACGGCGAGCGTCGCGTCTACGAACGCCTGATCAGCCGCGGCGTCGGCGCGGTCATCATCGTGGCTCTGGCCGACCCGGAGACCGTGCTGCTGGTGCGCGAGTACGCCGGCGGTGTCCATCGCTACGAACTCGGCCTGCCGAAGGGCCGGCTGGAGCCGGGCGAGAGCCACATCGACGGCGCCAACCGGGAGCTGCAGGAAGAAGTCGGCTTCGCCGCCCGGGACCTGTGCGTGATCGGTCAGCTGACCCTCGCGCCGGGCTACATGTCCCACGCGACCCACGTCGTGCTGGCGCGCGATCTCTATGCATCCCGGCTACTCGGCGACGAACCCGAGGAGCTCGAGGTGATTCGCTGGCCGCTGGCCGACCTCGCGTCGCTCGTCGAACGCGACGACTGCACCGAGGGCCGATCGATCGCAGCGTTGTACATGGCGCGTGATCTTCTCGCAGGCGGCCGAATCGACCGGACATGACGCAATTCGACGACGGGGCGGTCGCAGGGTTGGTCGATGGCGTTCTGGCCGCTTGCGCCAGCGCGCGAGCGGCCATTCTCGAGATCTACGAGAACGACGATTTCGAGGTCGAGATGAAGGCCGACGACAGCCCGCTGACCCGGGCCGACCTGGCCAGCCACCGCATCCTGGTCGACGCGCTGACCCGTCTCACGCCGGACATTCCCGTGCTCAGCGAAGAGTCGTCGGCCACCGCATTTGCCGCGCGCCGGAACTGGCCGCGACTGTGGGTGGTCGATCCGCTCGACGGCACGCGCGAGTTCATCAAACGCAACGGCGAGTTCACGATCAACGTCGCGCTGGTCGAAGCGCACCGACCGATCCTCGGGGTGATCGCGGTTCCTGCCGCCGGTTCGGCCTATTCGGGCATCCCCGGTCAGGGCGCGCTGCGCTGGGACGAAACCGGCCGGTCGGCCCGGATCGAAACCCGCCGCCCGCCGGCCGACCCGCCGGTGGTGCTCGGCAGCCGCTCGCATGGCAATCCGCGCAGCGAGGCCTACTTCGAATCGATCGGCGCACACCGGCGAATGGCTCGGGGCAGCGCGCTGAAATTCTGCGCCGTGGCCTGCGGCGAGGCGGATTTCTACCCGCGGCTCGGTCCGACCAGCGAGTGGGATACGGCGGCCGGCGATGCAATCGTGCAGGCTGCCGGCGGCCGCGTCTGGCTGCCGGACGGGCGCGACCTGCGCTACAACGCGCGTGAGACGACCCTCAACGGCGACTTCCTGGTCAGCGGCGACCCGCGGGCCCGCTGGCCCACGCCGCCACCGCCAGCAGACTGATCAGCAGCAGCAGCGCCAGCGTACTCAACGCCGGCACGGGCCGAACCGAACCGGCCGTGCCGCTCAGGTCGACGACCAGAGATTCGGCCTGCACTTCGGTTTCGACCGGATCGCCGAACGGCGTCTCGGTCCAGTTCTTGGTCACGGCCAGGTCGCGCCAGGCGCGCCGGTAGACCAGCCGGGCAGACACTTCCGCCTCGGGCACCAGCGCCGAGTCCAGCGCGAATCGGTAGTCCGACACGTCCTCTGCGCCGGAGGGAATGCGGGTGTCCGACTGGACCGTCTCGGCATCGATGAACAGCACCGGGGCAAGTACCGGCCCGGCGCCGTTGATCCGGCCTTCCAGCACACGAGCGAAGCCGCGACCCGGACGTCCGGCCAGGTCCTCCGGGGCGGAGCCGCCGCTCGCGGAGCCGTAGAAGGGAACCACCGGACCGTCGACCTGGACCAGCGACTGGCCGTCGACGCGGGCTTCGATGACCAGCAGCGCGTTGCGGATCGACACCCCGGTCGGAAATGCATGGCCGGCGCCGTCGTTGCTCACCCGCGCCTGCACCGCGAGCTGGTCGCCGTCGACCCAGGCGTCGAGGGTCAGCCCGATCGCGTCCGAGAGCTGTGGCGGAGTCGCTCCGATGAACTCGTGCGAGCGCCGCTGTTCGGCCGGCCGGACCGGGGTACCGCCGATCGAGGAGATCGGTCCCGGCGCGTCGGCCGCCGGCATGTGGCAGTCCTGGCAGGCCATGAAATCGGGGCCGGGCACGGAATAGGGTCCGGCCAGCCATTCGTCGTAGGTCGTCTGTCCGGGCGCACCGGTCTCCGGGTTGTTGTACTGGTGGCACGACGCGCAGAACTTCGCTTCCGAGAACCCGGGCTGGTAGGACGCGCGCATTACCGAGAAGCTCACGTCGTCGAGCGGGCCCCAGACCCAGAGCGGCGTCGAGGGGTCGTCCGGGAAGCGATACAGCGTATTGCCCAGGTGGTGCAACGCATCGGTGTTGTCGTTGACCTCGGCCATCTGGTGACAGGCGAGGCAGCTGACTCCGTCGAGCCCGTACGGCTCCGTCACCTCGTCGAGAAACACGTTGCCCGGGTCCTGGGCGTCGACCAACGGTGCATGGCAGGTGGCACAGAAGCCGGTGTCGTCGGCGTCGTGGGTGTCCCGGAACACGTAACCGTTCGCGCCACCCGGGGTTCCGTCACCGGAGAAGAGGTCGAGCACCCAGGGGTTGATCCCGGCGCCCGCATGGCGCGAATCGCGCCATTCCGAGAACTGGTCGAAATGGCAGCTGGCGCAGTTGGTCGAGGTGCCGGGATCGTAGGGCATGCGGTCGGCGGTCGGCAACGAGACCAGCCGGATTTCCGTATCGACACCGGCCACCGCATCGACCGATCCGGTGATGTAGTTGCTGGCGTTCGCCGAGTCGTAGGGCGTGACCGCGGTGATCGTGACCACGCCGGCCGGATCGGGCAGCGAGAACAAGCCGTCGGCGCCGGTAAGGACCGGGGCATCGGTGGTTGCCTGGATCCGCACCCGTGCGCCCTCGATCGGCAGTCCGGTCAGGTCATCGACCACGACACCGGTGATGTCGGCGCGGGCCGGGGCAGCGGCCAGCAGGAGCAAGGTCGCCAGTAGCGGCAGACAAGGTCTCATTCGGAAATCTCCGTTCAGAACGGTTTGAGGATGGCCAGCAGCACGATCGCGACCAACAGCAGGGCCGGCGCTTCGTTGAACCAGCGGAACCAGGTCGAACCGTGGCGATTGCGTCCTGCACGGAAGGCGAGCACCAGGCGCCAGCACCACGCGTGGTACGCGATGAGCAACGCGACCAGCGCAAGCTTGGCGTGCAGCCAGCCCATTGCCAGATAGACCTCGGGCGCGGCCAGGATCAGGGCCAGGCCGAAACCGATCGCCAGCGCGCCGCCGATATGGGTGATGCCGAGCAGCCTGCGCTGCATCACCCGGAACAGGTCCTGGAACGTCGGCTCCGGGTTCTCCGCGGCATAGACGAACAGTCGCGGCAGGTAGAACAGGCCGGCGAACCAGGTAACGACGAACACGATGTGAAAGGCCTTGAGCCAGAGCATGCGGGGGAACCCTGCGAGCGGGAGGGTATTGTGACCGCTCGCGACCCGGGCCTCAAGCGCAGGGCGCCGTCGGTCGCAACGCGGCCCCGCATTCGGGTCGACGGGGCACTACGGAGTTGCCGCGAGTGGGGCCGCCCCTGCCAGAAGTCACGCTCGAACTTGACTTCGGCTTCGGCGCGGCGGTATAACCGTGGCGTGCGAACACAATATTAACAACAGCACAGGGGTACCGATCCGGTACCACCACGTACCGAGCAGCATCCGGTTTGGGGCAAAAGCGGTCTTCGGACCGCTTTTTTTATGTCGGAATCGCGACGGCAAAGATGCGTTCCTGACGACGCTTGAGTATGCTGGGGCAGGACCGCATCTCTTACTGACCCGCCCGGAATCCTGGAGCCGGCTCGCCATGACCGATTCGATGACCGATTCGATGCACGATTCGATGCCCCAGTCGCCGTCTGACTCTGCGCCGCTGGTGTTCACCCCATCGGCCGCGCGCAAGGTGCGCGAGCTGATCCTGTCCGACGGCAATCCGGCATTGAAGCTGCGGGTCTACATCACCGGCGGAGGATGCTCGGGCTTCCAGTACGGGTTCACGTTCGACGAGGCCGCCGATGAAGACGACGTGCGCGTCGACCGCGACGGCGTCACCCTGCTGGTCGATCCGCTCAGCTTCCAGTACCTGGAGGGTGCCGAGGTCGACTACGCCGAAAATCTGCAGGGCGCGCGCTTCATCATCCGCAATCCGAACGCGGCCACGACCTGCGGCTGCGGTTCGTCCTTCGGTCTGGCCTGACGCATCCACCGCGCGGTCGATCCGCGCCCGCCGGTCCGCCGTTGGTTGACTTGCCGAAGCGGCGGGTCTACAACGGACGCCTGATGACCGGCATCCTGATCACGTGACCCTGCTTGCGCTGTTGATCGCCCTGGGCGTGTCCCGGGCCTGGCCCGATGTCGAGCGCTGGCGGCGAACCGACTGGTTGGCCGAACCCGCGCTGTGGATCAGTCGGCGCGGAGCGGCCTGGGCGCCTGCCGTGGTGACCGTGATCGCGGCGCTGGTCGCCGGCGGCCTGCTGGCCGGACTGGCCGATCTGCTGCTCGGGGAATTCGGGCAACTCCTGGCCGGCACAGCGGTGGTCCTGCTGGTGCTCGGCCCACGCGATCTCGACCGCGACGTCGACGCGGCGGCCAGCGGTCGCGAAGGCTCGGCAACCGCGCGCCTGCGCCTGCGCGTCGAGCCGGAGTCCAGCCGCGAACAGGGCGCTGCCGCCGTACTGCACGCGGCACTCGCCCGCTGGTTCGGGGTGCTGTTCTGGTTTGCCGTGCTGGGCATTCCGGGCGCCGTAGCCTATCGTTCGATCCGAGTCGCCCGCCACCTGTTTCCGGCGGGAACGGACCAGCGCCCCGCCTTCGACGCCGTACTCGGCGTACTGAACTGGCCGGCCGTCGCGCTGATGACGCTCTCGATCGCTCTGATGACCGATTTCGACCGCGTGCTCGACCGCTTCGACGCGCGCGCCGATCGCTGGCGATTTCCGGCCCGCTTGCTCGACGACCTGGCCAAAGCGGTCGGCCCCGGCGTGGAGCGTGACGAGACCGACACCGAAGGCGCCACCGAACGCGCCACCGACACCGCGGCCGATACGCTGGCAATCGGCCTGCGCGACGGTCGCCAACTGGCGCTGCGCGTTCTCGCGCTGTGGCTGGCCGTGGTCGCCCTGCTGCTGCTGATCGGCGTCATCGCCTGACCGGTGAGGCACGATTCTCCGACCGACGTGCACGCGATCATCGAGCCTGACCGATCCCGACGCCCGACTCCCGACTCCCGACTTCCGACTCCAGATCCAAGATTCACGATTCACAATTCACAATCCACGAGTCACGACTTCGAATAGCCGATTCCGAACGGAGCTTCCCATGCGACCGACCCGCTTCTCCCTTCTCATTCTCACCACGACCGGCCTGCTGGCCGGCATGTCGACCGGCCCGCTCCATGCCGAGACGTGGTTGCGCTGCGGTGCGACCGTCGACGTCGAAGCCGGCACGTTGACCGATGCCAGGACGCTGGTCGTCGTCGATGGCCGGATCGACCGGATCGAGTCCGGCCACTCCGCCGCATCGGACGCGCGCGAACTCATTGACTTGTCCGGGCTCACCTGCCTGCCCGGGCTGATGGACATGCACACCCACCTGACCAGCGAGTCCAGCCCCAGCCGCTACGCCGACCGCTTCACCGACGACGCCGCCGACGTCGCGCTGCAGTCGGTCGAATACGCGCGCGAAACGCTTGCCGCCGGATTCACCACGGTGCGCGATCTCGGCGACTCGTACAACGCCAGTATCGCGCTGCGCGACGCGATCGATCGCGGCGTGGTGCCCGGGCCCCGGATCTTCACCTCGGGCAAGTCGCTGGCCACGACCGGCGGGCACGCCGACCCGACCAACGGCTGGCGTGCCGACCTGATGGGCGCACCGAGCCCTCGCGAGGGCGTATTGAACGGCGCCGCCGAGGCGCGCGAAGCGGTGCGCCAGCGCTACAAGGACGGCGCCGACCTGATCAAGGTCACGATCACCGGGGGCGTGCTCAGCGTGGCTCGGAGTGGCATGAACCCGCAGTTCCGTCCCGACGAGATCGAGGCGGTCATCGAAACCGCGGCCGACTACGACATGCATGTCGCCGCGCACGCCCACGGCGCCGAAGGCATGAAGCGCGCCATTCGCGCCGGCATCCACTCGATCGAGCACGGCACCTACATGGATGACGAGGTCATCGAGCTGATGATCGAGAACGGCACGTGGTACGTGCCGACGATTTCGGCGGGAAAGTTCGTCGCCGAAAAGGCCGAGATCGACGGCTACTATCCCGAGGTCGTGCGCCCGAAGGCCGCAACGATCGGTCCGCTGATGCAGGACACGTTCGGGCGGGCCCACGCCGCCGGGGTGAGGATCGCCTTCGGCACCGACTGCGGGGTCTGCTACCACGGCGACAATGCGCAGGAATTCGGTTTCATGGTCGACGCCGGCATGTCGCCCGCCGATGCCCTTCGGACGGCGACCCTGAACGCGGCGGAACTGCTTGGCGTGGAGGACCGGGCCGGTCGCCTGGCACCGGGCTACTGGGCCGACGTGGTCGCGGTCGAAGGTAATCCGCTGGACGACGTGACCCTGCTGACCGACATCCGGTTCGTGATGAAGGATGGGGCGGTGTTCACACCGGCCTCCGCCACCCGCTGACTCGATTGCAAATGGCGAGGGTCGCTCGTATAGTGATTTTCATCACAGTTCGCGCGTTCCGGGAGGGTTGACCGTGTCCGCACCGCTCGAACGCATGCGCGACGCGATGCGTCGCGACGGCGTCGATGACAAGAACGCCCGCCGCAACCTGTTCTGGGCCCGGGCCTATCTCGAGCACGCCGGTTCGGAAGACCCCGAGCGGCTCGGGCGGCGCGACCTGGACCGCTTCCTCGCGCACCTGGCCAACGAACGGTACGCCGGCCGGCCGGCGCAGGATCGCGCGCTGAACGCGATCCGTCTGCTCTACCGCCGAGGCATCGGCAGCGTTCCCGCCTGGCTGCAGATCGTGCTCGACGAGCGGCGCCCGGTCAAAGGGCCGAACATCGTCTCGCGCGACGAGGTCGGACAGCTTCTGGCCCAGCTCCACGGCGCGCACTGGCTGGCCGCAGCGCTGGTCTACGGCACCGGCATCCGATTGATCGAATGCGTCCGGCTGCGCATCCGCGACATCGACCTGGGCGAGCGATCGCTGCAGATTCGCGACGGCCGGAATACGGTTCTGCGCGACGCCGCGCTGCCCGAGTCCATACTCACCCCGCTCGAGCAGCGGATCGAGACCCTGCGCCGCCAGCACATCCGGGAGGTCGGCGAAGGTCGAGGCCGGGCGTCGCTGCCGCCGGACCTCGCCGAGCGCAGCCCGGAGTTGGCGCGCCAATGGGGCTGGCAGTACCTGTTTCCCCAGCGCAGGGAGGGCCAGGAGTTCCGGCCGATTCCGGACGGCGAGCCGATCCACCACGTCGAGCCGGCGCAGATGCACCGCCACATCGAGCAAGCCGCGCAAGCCGCTGGTATCCACCGCCGGGTCACCGGTCACGTGCTTCGCAACAGCTATGCCATCCACCTGATCCAGCAGGGCGTGCCCGTGCGCCGGGTCGAGCAGCTGCTCGGTACGGCGCCGGACGATCTGCCGGCCTGCACCCGCGACGACCCTCCGGTCTGCCTCGAACTTCCGACGGTCCGCCCGACCCACGGCCTTTCGGCGTCCTGAAGCCCTCGCTTGAAATCTGGTTCGGGCTGGAGTAGATTCCGGTCATTGTGCGGCCGATCACGTTCGGCCGCCCGTTTTGTGCGCAGTCCGCTGCGGATAGTCGACGCCCGATCCGACGGATTCGATCGAGGTTCTTCGACTGGCCGCATGGTCGGCGCTCCATTTCCATGACCGAGCGGAGCTGAACGAATGAACATGTACCGATCCCTGCTTGCTGCTGGCCTGACTGCCGGCATGATCGCCAGCGGCGCCGCGGTGGCGCAGACCACCGACGATCCCGACAACGCCATCAATGGCGTCAACACCAATCCGCGTGGCAGCGTGGGTGCGGTAATCGGCAGCTTCCCGGTCGATCCCGCCTTCTCCAACCTGCCCGTCGGCCTGGAGAACGACGGCAGTGGCAACCTCGACCTGACCGAGATCGGCGGCATGACGCCGAACGCCGGCACGATCGATACCACCGGTGCGGTCGTGACCGGACCGACCGCCCTGTCCGATACGGGCAACGCGATCGGCATCACGAACATCGGCGGCAACTTCGCGATCACCGACACGGGCGGCGCGGAAGTCGACTACTACGATTCCGGATATACCTTCGTCTCCAGCTTCTCGGTCGCCGCCGAGACGACGTTCCCCGAGGGCATCACCACCGCACCCTTCAGCGGCAACCTGTACGTGGTCGACGGCGCCGGCGGAAACGTCGTGGCCGAATACGATCCGACCGGCACGCTGGTCACCACCTACCCGATCAACGGTTCCTCGCCGGACGGCATCGCCTTCGACCCGATCCGCTGCTCGTTCTGGATCTACGACAGCGGCACCGATACGGTGCGCAGCTACGACAGTACCTTTACCGAGATCGAGACCTTCCCGGGCACGATCGCGGCCGGCGGCGGCGGCGGTGAGGGCCTCGGCGTGATCGGCAACCGGCTGTACGTGATGGATCCCGGCAATTCGCAGGTGTTCGAATTCGACATCTCCGCGGCGACGCCGGCACCGAACTCCGGCCAGCTGTGCCTGCCGGACGGCAGCCAGCCGGTGCCGAGCCTGAACCGCATGGGCATCGTGCTGCTGACGCTGATGATGCTCGGCGTGGCCTTCGTGGTGCGCTCGCGCTTCAGCTGATCGGACCGACCGAGGTCGCCTGCTCGAACGGCCCGCCCCCGGCGGGCCGTTTTCGTTTCCGGCGTACCGTCGCGCCTCAGCGTCCCGGCAGGCCGCGATCGCCGCCGGAGTAGCCGCTCAACTCGAGGTACCCCCTGCCGACCGGCTGCCCGTCGCTCGTCGCCTCGACCGCTCCTTCCCAATAGCGCACGCTGCTGCGCCACAGCTGGCCATCGAAGGCCGGCAGGACCTCCAGCGAGAGTCCTTCGGACGGAACATCCAGCGACCAGGCCACCGGCCACTCCACGCCCTCGGGGTCACGCCAGCGGCGCGTCGGACGCAGGTCGAATGCGTCGGGACCGAGCGCTGTTGCCCGTCCGTCGGGATCGACCAGCGTGCCGGCCGAGTAGCGCGACGCGGTGCCGTCGACGGTGCGCAATCGGTAGACCATCAGGTCGCGACCGTCATCGAGCTGCAGCGCGAACCAGTCCCAGCCCTCGATGCCGGGCCCCAGCTGGCTCGACCCCCACTCCCGGTCGAGCCACGCCTTGCCGTCGACCTTGATGGACGCACCGTCCAGCTCCAGGGTTCCCATCGACGTCATCCGGGTGTAGGAGTAGTAGCGCGACGCATTGCCGGCGGATGGGCCCTTCCGGCTGTAGCCCGCATCGCCCTGAAGGACGACCGGCCGCGCCGGGTCCAGCGCCAGGTCCAGCAAGAATTCGTCGGTCTCGGCGCGCAACCTCCAGCCGCTTTCCGTCCGATCGACGGTCCAGTCGCGCAGCCACCACCGATCGGCGGTGGCGCCGGCCAGGCCGAGCGCGCCGCGCGCGAAGCGCTCGCGGGCCAGGAAGCGGTTCTGCTGCAGATCGCTGACCGCCAGGTGCGCCATCCAGACCGCATCGGCCGCGAAGGCACTTTCGATCCGGCGGGCATCGACCGCGCGCTCGCCGCCGAGGCCGAAGCGAAACAGGGTGAACTGGAAGCCGAATCGTCGACCGTCGTCGGCCTCGAGATTTCCGGTGAAGTACCACCACTCGCTGCGAAACCCGGGGTGCGCGCCATGATCGGCGGGAAAGTCCAGCGGGCGCGGTCCGGTGACTCGGAGGAAATCCTCCGGCGCGGAATCCAGGAGCGCCGTCGTGTCGAGCGGCGCAGCGCCGGATGTCTCCGGCACACTGCGCTGGACCAGCCAGGCCACCGAAACGAGCGCGATCAACAGGCCCGGCATCGCGATAGGAAGCCAGCGGGCAAGGTCGTTCCTTCGACGGCCTGCCATCCTCATCCTGCCCTCAGGGAAGCGGCGGGCGGGCGGCTCGCGATCCGGGCTGCGGGCGCCACGCCGGCGAGGGCGCCGAGGGCCAGCGCGATCGGGGTCACGACGAGGATCGGATCGACCGGTGGCAGGGAGACCGGCACGGTCCAGCCGAACGCTCTCGGCTGGACGAACAGGACCAGAGCATAGTGCACGAGGGCCGCGGTCGGGATCGCAAGCAGCGTCGCCGCCGCGGTCAGGCCGAGCGTCTGGGTGACGACCACCAGGAACAAGCGCCGGGGCTCGAGGCCCAGGGCACGCAGCGTCGCGTATTCGCGGGCGCGCTCGAGGCCGTGAGCCAGCAGTGCGCTGACCAACGCGATCAGCGCGATCCCGCCGACCAGAATCGCCATCGCCCAGCTGATCCGGAACGTGCGGTCGAACACCTCGAGGCTCTGGTCGCGAATGGCGTCGGGGCCGATCCAGCGCAGTCCGCGCCGATCGACCTCGGCCTGCAGGGCCGGTTCCAGCGTCGCCGCATCGACCCCTGTCGCGAGGTAAAGCCCGACACTGTCGACCGCCCCCGGATCGACCAGCGCGCCGGCGGCGTGCCGCGCATCGATTGCCACGAATCCGGCGTCGCTGCTGTAATCGCGGAACACGCCGAGCACCGGTATCCGGCGCAGGCCGCCGGCGAGCGGAAGTTCGATCGCGTCGCCGGGGCTCAACGAGCGCGCCCTCGCCAGCGGTTCGGATACCGCAACGCCTCGACCGGCCTCGAAGCCGGCCCGCACCGCCTCGGGCTCGCCCGCCAACCACTCGAAGCCGGCCCAGGCCTCGTCAGGCAGCCGGTAGGCGGTCAGACGGGTGCCGTCGACCAGCCGCAGGCTGCGAACGGTCGAGACCGCACGGACGCCGTCCAGCGCCGAGAGCGCGTTGACATCGTCCGGCGCCAGGGTCCCCTCCGGCGCCGACACGTAGACATCCGCGCGCAGCAGGCGCTGGACCCAGTCGTCGACCGCGCCGCGAAAGCCGAGGATCATCATGCCCATCCCCATCGCCAGGGCCAGCGCCAACGACAGGGCCGATAGCGCCGGTCCGAGCCGACGTCGCGAGCCGCGGAGAAGGCCGATGGCGCGGCCCGTGAGCCCCGTGCCGAGGTGACGGGCACTGCGGTCCAACAGACCAAAGCCCAGCGCGGGCAGCCACAGGGCGACGCCCGCAAGGACGAAAAAGAGGCCTCCCAGCGCTGTGATCAGCCGGGAATCCACCGCGACGGCCAGCAGACCGGACCCGACCAGCAGGGGCGCAAGCCACGACGTTCTGCGCCTCGACGCCCGCGGCGCGTCGCGTACCAGCCGGCCGGGCGGAACACGCAGCGCTTCGCGGACCACCGGGAGGCTGACCGCCACGGCCGCCAGTACGCCGACGCCGAACAATGCGGCGTACAGTTCGGGCGTAGGTGCCGTACGGGCCAGCGCCAGCTGACCGTAGATGCTGCGTACGGGACCGGCCACCAGGGCCAGCAGGCGGTCGGCCAGCAGCGTTCCGGCGACCAGGCCGACCAGGCTGCCCAGCACGCCGAGCGCCACGCCCTCCTGGATCAACATACGGGCCAGATCGCGGTGGGTCAGGCCGATGGCCCGGAGCACGCCGAAGGTCCGGCGCCGCTGGACCATCAGGAAGCTCAGCACGCTGTAGACCACGAACAGACCGGTCGCCAGCGCCAGCAGACTCATCGCGGTCAGATTCGCGCGGAGACCGGCCGTCAGGCGGCGCGCAGACGCGCGCTGCTCCGCCGCCCGGGTCATCACGACGCCTCGCGGGAGACGCGTCTCCAGCCAATCGGCGGCGGCCGCCGGTGCCAGCAGCTCCGTGATGGTCCGCGGCTGACCGAACGCGTGCTGGGCGGCAGCAATGTCCATCAACAGGCGTCGATCGGGCGCGTCGATCGCGCCGTCGATGGGGCTCAGGGTCACCGCGCCGGTGGGACCGATCACATCGATCGTGTCCTGCGTTCCGAGTCCGACCAGCGCGCGTGTCTCGCGGCCGATGAGCGCCGGGGGCGGGCCGGCGCCATCCCATTGCAGGCCGGCCAGCCCGCTCGGACCGACCGAAGGCGTCTCGGCGGCACGACCGAACGGGTCGATGCCGACCACCTCCAGCTGGACATCGGCGACCCGCACGGGGATCCGCAGTACAGGCACAAAATCCGGCGCACCGGGTTGAGTCGCCAGCTCCGAGTAGACCGCCAGCGGAATCGGTCCGCCGGGCGCGCGCAGCGTCACCGCATCGGGACCGGCCAGCGCATCCGTCGCCGCATCCAGCGACTCGACCAGCGAGCCGCGCAGCAGCGCCACACCGGTGACCACCGCCATGCCGGCGGCGATCCCGACGAGCGCCAGCACCAGCTGGCCCGGGTGGCGCAGGAAAAAGGCGTGCGACAGACGGGCGCGCACGGTCAGGCGGCCCGGTCGACCAGGCGTCCGTCGCGCAGATCCAGCACGCGATCGCAGCGCGCCGCAGCCGAAGCGCTATGGGTGACCACGATCAACGCACAGTCCTCGGAGCGCGCGGCGTCGACCAGCACGTCCATCACCCGATCGCCGGCGGCCCGGTCCAGGCTGCCGGTGGGCTCATCGGCGAGCACCAGCGCGGGCCCGTGAGCCAACGCGCGGGCGATCGCCACGCGCTGCTGCTGACCACCGGAGAGCTGGTTCGGTCGGCGCTCGAGCAGGTCCTCGATATCGAGCGCCCGGTTGAGCCGGTCGAGGCGGGTCGGGTCGGTTCGAACCCGGCTGGACCAGAGCGCAAGCTCGATGTTGTCGCGGACGCTCAGCGAGTCGACCAGGTTGAAATCCTGGAACACCAGGCCGACCGAACGCGCGCGCACCCGGGTCCGCTCCGGCTCCGCCAGCTCGTGGATCGACCGGCCAGCCAGGCGCACCTCGCCGGCATCCGGCACGTCCATTCCGGCCGCCAGGTGCAGCAGGGTCGATTTGCCCGACCCCGAGGCTCCCATGATGGCGATCGTTTGCCGGCGCGCAAGCTCGAGGTCCACGCCGTCCAGCACGGGGACATGATGCCGTCCGTCGTGGAAGCCACGCGCCAGGTCA
This sequence comes from Wenzhouxiangellaceae bacterium, assembly GCA_965227925.1. Taxonomy (GTDB): domain Bacteria; phylum Pseudomonadota; class Gammaproteobacteria; order Xanthomonadales; family Wenzhouxiangellaceae. The sequence goes on along the minus strand of CBDDGP010000004.1, from coordinate 833,605 downwards.
CGCAGGACCAGCACCGGCGGCTCGGACGCCGAATGCTCAGCCACCGCGAGCACCGACGGTAGCGGTGACGGCGAGCAGGACTACAACGGAGGTGCTGAGCAGGGCGCGCAGCCGCCGGTACCAGGCCGGCTGCGAGGACCGCGTCCAGCGCCATTCGGTCAAGGCCTGGAACGTGAACAGGACCGCGAGCCATGCAAAGCCCCAGGCCAGCGGCAACAGCAGCGCGAACAGCGACGCGAGCACGATCAGGTTGCTGATCACCAGCGGCAACGGAGCGTCGGCCGGCCGATCCAGGCATTCGGCCCAGGTCGCGCCGCACAGAAACGCGAGGATCAGCAGCGCGTAGCCGCGAAGCAGGTCGATGATCCAGCCCGGGCCGCCGACGGCGACGAACACCGGCAGCGCCACGAAGGGAATCATGCCGGAGGCCCCGAGAACGCGGGCTGCGTGCTGACGATTCTGCATGGAAGGAGGTCCTGCGCCAAGAGTGCTGCCGAGCATACCCGGCCAGCGTGCGACGAAATGCCAAGGCCATTCGGCTCGTCGCTGACGCCCTCGGACGGTGGCCCTAGGGGAAGGGACAGAACCGGAAAAAAGCGAACCCCGGCCGGGAGCCGTGGCCGGGGTTCGCGGAGATGTTGGATGCGGGGGGAGGGAGTCAGGGTACCGAGAGGTAACCCGCAGCCAACGATTGCAGTGTCCACGAAGGCCGTGAACCCGGGGTGAACAGCCCGAAGAGAGCGCGTCGGGACCGTACGAGAGCTTCAGGCTGCACTTCGTGAGCGCTTGATCCAGACCAGCAGCTGAGACACAGCGGCCGGCGTCACGCCGGGAATCCGGCCAGCCTGGCCGACGGTCTCCGGTCGCTGCCGCTCCAGCTTCTCGACCACCTCGGCCGACAGGCCGCGCACGCGCGCGTAGTCGAAATCGACCGGAATCCGGGTCTGCTCGGCCGCGCGGGTCCGCTCCACGTCCTGAGCCTGGCGCGCCAGGTAGCCCGCGTAGCGGATACCGGTTTCCACCTGTTCGGCAACGTCGGCCCGGCTCGTGCCCGGGCCCAGCCCGTCGACCGTCATCAGCGCGGCATAGTCCACCTCCGGTCGCTTGAGCAGGTCCGCCGCGGTGACGTCCTTGCGGATCGGTGTTCCAAGCGCCTTCTCGATCTCGCGAGCAGGGTCCGAATCGGCCGCGATGCGAATCCCGGCCAGCCGCTCGGTCTCGACATCGATTGCGTCGCGACGCCGCTCGAACGCGTGGAACCGGGCCTCGTCGACCAGGCCCAGTTCGCGGCCTGCGGCCGTCAGACGGAGATCGGCGTTGTCCTCGCGAAGCATCAGGCGATACTCGGCCCGACTGGTGAACATCCGATAAGGCTCGGTGGTGCCGCGCGTGATCAGGTCGTCGATCATCACGCCGATGTAGGCCTCCGAGCGCGCCGGCGACCACGCATCGCGTCCGGCCACGGTGCGTGCAGCGTTCAGACCCGCAACCAGGCCCTGGGCGCCGGCTTCCTCGTAGCCGGTGGTGCCGTTGATCTGGCCGGCCAGGAACAACCCCGGGAGAACCTTCGACTCGAGCCCCGGCGACAGGTCGCGCGGGTCCAGGTAGTCGTACTCGATCGCGTAACCCGGCCGGGTGATCCGGGCCTGCTCCAGCCCGTCGATCGTGCGCACGAAGCGGAGCTGGACGTCGAAGGGCAGGCTGGTCGAGATACCGTTCGGGTACCACTCGTTCAGGTCCAGGCCCTCGGGTTCGAGAAAGATCTGGTGCGAGTCGCGCTCGGCGAAGCGCACGATCTTGTCCTCGATCGACGGGCAATAGCGTGGTCCCACGCCCTCGATCGCGCCCGAATACATCGGCGAACGGTCCAGCGCGCCGCGGATGATGTCATGGGCCGCCGGCCCGGTGCGGGTGATCCAGCACGAGCGTTGGTCGGGATGGTCGTCGGTCGAACCGAGGAACGAGAACACCGGCCGCGGGTCGTCGCCGGGCTGTTCGGTCAGCCGCGAGAAATCGATGCTGCGGCCATCGATGCGCGGCGGCGTCCCGGTCTTCAGCCGGCCGATCCTCAGCGGCAGCGCCCGGAGGCGCTCGGCCAGCCGGTTGGCCGGCGCGTCACCGGCCCGCCCCCCGGCGGTTCGCGCCTCGCCCATGTGGATCACGCCGCCGAGAAAGGTCCCGGTGGTCAGCACCACGGCGCTGGCGTGCAGGTCGACGCCGATCGCCGTCCGGCAACCGACCACACGGCCATCCTCGACGATCAGATCGTCCGCGGCCGCCTGGAACAGGGTCAGACCGGACTGGTGTTCGACCATTCGCCGGATCGCGGCCCGGTACAGCGACCGATCACATTGCGCGCGCGTGGCGCGCACGGCCGGACCCTTGCTGGCGTTCAGGCGGCGCCACTGGATGCCGGCCTGGTCGGCGGCGCGCGCCATGGCCCCGCCGAGGGCGTCGATCTCGCGGACCAGGTGTCCCTTGCCGATCCCGCCGATCGCGGGGTTGCAGCTCATCTGGCCGATCGTTTCGAGGTTGTGCGTGACGAGCACGGTCGATGCCCCGCAGCGCGCAGCAGCGAGCGCGGCCTCGGTGCCGGCATGGCCGCCGCCGATCACGATCACATCGAAAGTCTCGGGATACCGCATGGTCGATTCGCCGCGCTGTGCGGCGGGAATTCTGGACTGCCGCTAGTGTACCGTGCCGACCGGTGCGGCCCGCTCGAGCGGCGGAGCGATTCCGGTCATGGCCCGTGGCCGGGGGCGCGGCGCGCCCGCCTGATCAGCGCCGACTGCGACCGTCGGAGTCGCGTCGGCTACGGAGTCGGTCCCGGGCGCCCGAACTGCGGGCGGGTGCACTTCGAGCGGGTGCGCTCCGCGCCGGCGCACTCCGGACAGGAGCGCTGCGGGCCGGTCGAGGCTGTGCCGAACGGACCGTGGAACGCGGCGTCGAAGCGCGCCGCGGCGCCGACGGCCGGGTCTGCGCCCGCGTGGGCGGTGCGGCGCGACCGGCGCTGCGCGGCGAGCCGGCGCGAGTGCGGGGCTCGATCCGGCGGGCCGGGGCCGAACGCGGGACGGCGCGCGGCGCCGATCGCTGGATCGGTGCCGTCCTGGGCCGCAGTTCACGTCGGCTCGAGCGGTTGCCACGCTGCAGGTCCGATGCGCCACGCGACGCGCTGGAGGTGCTCGGCGCGCGGAGCGTCGATCGACGCTCCGTCCGCCGGTCCGGACGGCTGGCCGAGCGGCCAACCGCGGCCTCCGGTCGCCGGGACGAGGACGGCGGGCGCGCCCGAGACCGGTTCAGCGCCGGCGGATCGTTGCGGCGGCGCTCGGTCCGGCGTGGCGCCGAGCGATCGGTGCCCACGGCAGGGCGGGACTGGATCCGGCTGCGGGTCGCGGGGCGAGCGGCTTCGCGTCGCGGAGCCGCTGCCCGGCGCTCGATCCGCGGCGCACTGCCGCTTCGACCGACGGCCGGCGCACCGCGCAACTCTGCGCGCTGCCGAGTGCGCAGTTCGCTTCGCTTGTAGGGCTGGGTCGCCCGGCCCAGCGGCTCGCGCTCGGGCACGTAGCGTGCACCGCCGAGGCCACCCGACCGTTGAGAAATCAGGACGTTGCGGCTGGCAGAGGCCTCGCGGCGCTGCAGCGCACGCATGCGATCGTTGCCGCGATGCACCGGATGGAGTTCGTTGCGGTGGTCGTGCCGATTTCCGTGCCGATTTCCGTACCGATTTCCGTACCGATGCCCGTAGCGGTTCCCATGCCGATAACCGTGACGATATCCGTCACCGAAACCGTGGCTGTACCAGGCGCTGCCGAAGTAGCCGTAGTGGACCGGACGGTACGCGTAGCCGTAGCCCTGCCACGGATAGCCGTACCAGGGATCGCTGTACCAGGGATCGCCGAACGCGATCGAGATGCCGATGCCGCCGTGACGACGGTGCCGTGGGCCGTAGCGCCAGCCCGGATAGGGGTAGTAGTAGGGGTCCCAGCTTCCGACGACCACCGAGTAGGGGTGGTAGTACTGGCTGAAATAGAAATAATCGAGCGACCAATACGGGTAGTGCACCGGGTTGGCCGCCCAGGCCGGATCGTAGCCGTAGCTCGACCGGCCCGCGTAGCGACCTGCATCGTGCGCATAGCCGTCGTCGTAGTAGACGCCGTCATCGGCGTATCGCGGCACGTAGACAGTGGTGCAGCCGGCCAGGGCGAACAGCCCGGCGGCCAGCAGGAGTCGTAGGCAGGGTCGGATGGGGAACGTGTTCATCGTGGCGCACCTCCGGAGCGTCGAAGACGACCCTAGCACGCGCGGATTAACCCAAGCTGAACCAGCCCCCTACATCGAAAGCGTCCGGCCGCCGTCGACCGCGAGCACCTGGCCGGTCACATAGGGAGCGTCGAGGGCCAGGAAGGCCACCGCACCCGCGATGTCGCCGGGGGTGCCCTGGCGGCCGAGAGGCACCCGCTCCAAGCGCTGCGCGGCGACCTCGACGGACGGCTCCTCCTCGCCCTCCGGCCACAGGATCGCGCCCGGCGCGACCGCGTTGACCCGCACCCGCGGCGCCAGGTCCTTGGCGAGCGCACGGGTCTGCATGATCAATCCCGCCTTGGCCTGCGAGTAGATCGCGTGACCGGCCAGCGGCACCAGGCCATGAATATCGACGAGATTGACGATGGAACCGCCCGACCCACGGTCCGGTCCAGCCGCCGATTCACCGTCCGACCCATCGTTCGACCCATCGTTCGACCGCTCGTTCGACCGCTCGACCATGGCGCGCGCCGCCGCCAGCGAGAGCCAGAACGGCCCGCGCTGGTTGCTGTCGATCAACGCGTCCCAGTCGGCTTGGGCGGCGCGTTCCAGCGGCGTGGGGTAGAAGCCCGATGCATTGTTGACCAGCACATCCACCCGGCCGAACGCATCCAGCGCAGCCGAGACCACGCGCTGCGGCGCTTCGTCGTCGCCCAGATCGGCCACCGCCAGCGCAGCGCTGCCCGGACGGGCCGCGTTGAATTCAGCCACGCGGGTCTCGGCGTCCTCGATCGAGCTGCGGCAGTGGATCAGCACGTTGAGCCCGCGCCGGTGCAGCGTTTCGGCGATGGCCGCGCCGAGGCGGCGGGCCGCGCCCGTTACAATCGCGGTCCGCTCTTCGCGTACGTCGCCCATTGTCCGATTCCTCCTCGAAGTCGTTGCCGCCGTCGACGCCTCGCTCCATCCCGCAAGCGACCCGCCGCAGCGCGCTCGAGCTCCCCGACCCACCCGCCGAACTGGCGGAGCTCAGCGGCGCATTGTGGACCAGGATCGTCAACGAGATCGAACGCGACGGGCCGATGCCGTTCCAGCGCTACATGGAGATGGCGCTGTACGAACCCGGGCACGGCTACTACGTCAATGGGCTGCACAAGTTCGGTTCGGCCGGCGATTTCGTCACCGCTCCGGAACAGGGCGCGCTGTTCGGCGCCGCGATTGCCGGGTGGCTCGACGAGCTGGCCGACTCGCTCGACTCCGAGAACGCCGAAACCTGGACCCTGCTCGAGCTCGGCCCCGGGTCCGGCGCGCTTGCGCGGACCGTGCTCGAGTCGCTGGAGCGTCCGCCGGCCCGACTGCTGCTGCTCGAGCCCAGCGCGGCGCTGCGCGAGGTCCAGCGCGAAACGCTGGCTGCGCTGCCCCAGCCGCTGCGCGACCGGGTCGAGTGGATCGATCGACCCCCCGACGCACCGTTCGACGGGGCGATCATCGGCAACGAGGTCATCGACGCCCTGCCGGTCGAGCGGATCCGGATCGGGCCGTCCGGTCCGCTGCGCGAGGCCCTGGACATCGGCGTCGAGGGTCCTCGCTGGTCGGGACGCTCGATCGACGAGCGACTGCGCGAGGCCATCGCGCGGATCGAAGCCGACCTCGACGCGCCGCTGCGCGACGGGTATCGCACCGAAGTCTGCGTCGACCTGCCGGACTGGCTGCGCGCCGTGACGGCGCCGCTGCGCCGCGGCGCCGTGCTGCTGGCCGACTACGGCTACCCGCGTCGCGAGTACTACCACGCCGACCGCACCGGGGGCACGCTGGTCTGCCAGTACCGCCATCGCGCCCATTTCGATCCGCTGATCTGGCCCGGCCTGACCGACCTGTCGGCGTTCGTCGATTTCACCGCGGTGGCCGACGGTCTGATCGACGCCGGGCTGGAGCTCGGCGGGTTCACGACCCAGGCGGGATTCCTGCTCGGCAGCGGCGCCCTCGACCAGCTCGCGACCGTCGAGGATGACCGGGAGCGGCTCCGCCTCGCCGGTGAGTTCAAACGCCTGACCTTGCCGGGGGAAATGGGCGAGAAGTTCAAGCTGATCACAGCGACCCGGAACGTGGCGGCACCGAACGCCTCGTTCCTTCTCGCCGACCATCGAGGCCGCCTCTAGCCCGCTGGATCGCCTGCAGTTGCTGGCCCTGATGGCTTCGGACGGATCAAGGGAGTATGCTTGATCGACGGCCTCGCAGGAGGGTCTCGCTGTGAACATGCACCCGGCAGAGCTGGTGATCGCCATCCAGCTGGTGCAGTGCGTCGCCAGCCTCGTCCTCGCCGGACTGCTCTGGGTGTTCGTCCGATCGTTCCGGCAGACCTTCCTGTTCCACTGGGCGCTGAGTGCCTCCGCACTTGCCCTGTACCTGGCCACATCGACCGGGTCGCTGGCGATCTGGTGGGCCGCGCCCGATTGGGCCATGCTCCGGCTCGGCCTTGCCTCGCTGTCGCTGGCCGCCGCCTACCTGCACGTGGCCTGGCTGCTGATGGGCGCATGGGAAGCGTCGCGTAGCCGCTCGCTCGTCGGTCGTCGCTGGATCGGCGTGGCCGTTGCCGCCGCGGTGTTCGGTGTCGTCACGGCCCTGGTCTACCCCTTCGATCCGGACGCCGCAGCGCTGCGCAACGCGCTGCGCGTCGACCTGCGCTATGCGTTGACCGGCACCGCGTTCGTCTGCGCCGGCGTGCTGTTGTGGCGCGCGCAACGCGGCCGAGGTCAGGTCGGCGCTCGCCTCGGCGCGATCGCCTTCCTGCTGTACGGGCTCCAGGGACTGCACGTGGCCGGCATCAACCAATGGTCGCGCGCCGGCGGCACCGCGCCGTTCTACCTCGGCTACGTCAACCTGCTCGATTTCCTGTTCCAGTCCCTGATGGCGCTGGGCATCATCGTCTGGCTGCTCGAGCTGCAGCGACTGCGCACCCACCGGATCCATAGCGAACTCACCCACGCCCGGCAGCACGATCCGGGAACCGGCCTGCCGAATCGCGTGATGGTGACCGAACAGCTCGGCGAGATGATGGGCCAGTCGGGACCGGACCGGATCGCCGTGCTGTCGATCGGCGTCAACCGCTTCTCGCTGGTCCACCAGGTGCTGGGGTGGGACCAGGCCGAGGCGATGATGACGCGCACCGCCAGTCGGATCCACCGGTCGCTGAATCGACGCTGCGTGATGGGTCGTCTCAGCGAGCGCGACTTCCTGGTTGTCCGGCCGACCCTGGACACCCCGGAGCAGGTGCTGGAGTGGACCGAGAACCTGCTCGCCGCCAACAGCCGGCCGTTGCACATGGGCGATCAGGAGGTCTACGTCAGCCTGTGCGCGGGCATCAGTCTGTATCCCGACGACAGCGGCGCGGCCGATTCGCTGGTCCGCCAGGCCCAGCAGGCGCTGGTGCGATCCAGCCGCCTGGGCCGCAATGCGACCCTGTTCCGCGACCTGAGCCAGCGTGAAGCCGATGACGATGAGACTTCGCTCAAGCTCGAGGCCGAGTTGCGGCGGGGGCTGGCCGAGGACCGCTTCGAGATGCACTACCAGCCGATCATCGCGCTGCGCGATTACGAGGTCGTCGGCTTCGAGGCCCTGCTGCGCTGGCGACACCCGCAGCGAGGTCTGCTGACGCCGGCCGCCTTTCTCGACCAGGCCGCGGAGATCGGCGTGCTGGCCGAACTGGAACAGCGGGCGCTGCACCTGGCGATCGGCCAGCTGCGCAACTGGCACCTCGATCGCGCGCGCCGCAAGCTGCGGATGTCGATCAACATCAGCGCGCCGAAGTTCCAGCAGACGGACCTGGTCGAGCAGGTGCTCGAACTCTGCGACCAGTTCGCGGTCGCACCGGATCGAATCCAACTCGAAGTCACCGAGGACACCGCGATCCGCGATCTGCAGAGCGGCAACGACAACATCCGCGCGCTGCAGGAGCGCGGCATCCGGATCGCCCTGGACGACTTCGGTACCGGCTACAGCAGCCTGGCCCACCTGCGCGAACTGCACGTCGACCAGATCAAGCTCGATCGCCGTTTCCTCAATGGCCTGGAGGGCGACCCGCGCCAGCGCGAACTGGTGCGCGCCATGGTCGGCTTGACCCACAGCCTGGAAATGGAGGTCGTGGCCGAAGGCGTGGAGCGTCCCGAGCAGATGGCGTTCCTGGCCGAGAGCGGCTGCGATTACGTCCAGGGTCATCTGCTGCAGAAGCCGCGGGCGGCGGACCTGTGTCATTTCCGGATGCGCCGACTGGCCGTGGTCTAGGGCAGGACCCGAGGAGCGACGACGCGCCTCGGCCCAGCGTCACGCCGCGATCCCGCCCCGTCCCTTGCCGTGTCCCTCCCCTGTCACGACGCGGCCGAGGCGTTCTTCAGCGCCCGCGCCCTCGCGATGCGCTCGGCCTCGATGGCTTCGCCCAGCGCGGGACCCGACAGCCCCCGCTCGATCAGAGGTGCGACGTCGACCGACGCCGTTGCTGCGGCCTGTCGCCGTAGATAGTCGATCGCAGGCACCGGCGACCCGACCCGCCCCGTCCGGCCCTGCCGATCGGCCTGGCAGGCCTGCAGGAATTCCTCGAAGCGCTGGGGCCGGCGCCATGCGTCGAGCGTGCGCAGCAACCGCACCAGGGTGGCTGGCCGCAGCTCGAACGCGCGATGGGCATCGATGTGGTGCTGGCAGACCAGCAAGCTCAGTTCGCGGCAGGCATTGGGAACCTTCAGCCGGTCGCAGACCGCTCGCACCGGGGCCAGCCCGGCCCGTTCATGGCCGCGGTGGGCGGGCAGCTCCTCGGTCGGCGTGAGCGCCTTGCCGAGGTCGTGGACCAGCGCGGCAAAGCGCACCGGCAGCGCTCGATCGTCGGCTGCGGCAACGTCGAGGACCCGCATTACGTGTTCGCCCGTATCGACCTCCGGGTGCCAGCGGGCGTCCTGGGGCACCCCGAACAAGGCGTCGAGCTCGGGGATCAGCCGGATCAGCGCGCCGGTGCCGCGCAATACCCGGAAGAACCGCGACGGTCTCGGGTGCATCAGGGCCCGCGCCATTTCCTGCCAGACCCGCTCGGGCACCAGGTGGTCGATCTCACCGGCGTCGACCAGCTGCCGGGCCAGCGCTTGCGTTTCATCGGCGATCGAGAACTCGGCGAAGCGGGTCGCGAAGCGGGCCAGGCGAAGCAGCCGAACCGGGTCCTCGACGAAGGTCGGTGAGACGTGGCGGAGCACCCGGCGATCGAGATCGGCCCGGCCGCCGAACGGGTCGACGAGCGAACCGTCGCGGGCCTCGGCGATTGCGTTGACGGTCAGGTCGCGACGGCGGAGGTCGTCTTCCAGCCGGACCTCGGGACCGGTGTGGAACGTGAACCCACCGTAGCCGCGACCGGACTTGCGCTCGGTGCGGGCCAGCGCGAACTCGTCCCCGCTGTCGGGGTGAAGAAACACGGGGAAGTCCTGGCCGACCGGCCGGAAGCCGCGCTCCGCCAGGGCCTCGGGCCCTGCGCCGACCACCACGAAATCGCTGTCCGCGACCGGCCGACCCAGCAGCGCATCGCGTACCGCGCCGCCGACCCGGTACACCTCCAGGCCGTCCAGCCGTGCATCGTCGGCCCAGGCCGGGCGCACGCTCAGCCGCGCCGCGCGTGCTGCCGGAAGCGGCGGTAACGCGACTGCCGGCCGCTATCGGACAACCCGTCGACGGCCTTCTCCGATAGGCCCCAGGGCTCGATGCCGAGCCGCTGGAAACCGGCCTCGCTGCAGACCGAATCCACGCCCAGCGAGTTGAAATTGTCCGACGAGAACGGCTTGCCCGGCACGAGATCGAACACCCGGCCCTGCAGCCACCCCAGCGCGTCCGGCAGCCCGACGACCCAGCGGCGCAAGCCACGCTGCCGGGCGATCCAGCGGACCAGGTCCGCCAGCGCCCAGGTCTCTGCGCCGCACAGTTCGTAGGTCTGCCCGATCGCGTCGTCGCGCCCGAAGGCGCGGGCGAAGGCCTCGACCACGTCATCGATGTAGACCGGCGCGAAGCGCGCGCCGGGACGCGCCAGCGGCAGCACCGGCGAGACCGCCAGCAGCCCGGCGAAGCGGTTCAGGAACGAATCGTCGGGCCCGAAGATGGTCGACGGTCGAAACATCGTCCACCGGAGCCTGGACTCGCGCACCCGCGCTTCGCCCTCGCCGCGGGTCTGCAGGTAGTGGCTCTCGCCCTGGCCCGCGTTCAGAGCGCTCATGTGGACGATGCGATCGACGCCGACCCGCCGGCACGCTTCGATCGCGCCCTCGACCAGCGTGACGTGCGCGCGGCGGAACCCGGCGCCGCCGAAGCCGCGTTCATTGAGAATGCCGACCAGATTCACGAGGGCGTCGTGGCCGTCCAGGGCGTCGGCAAGCGCGTCGACATCGTAGGGATCGAGCGTCTCGATCCGGGTGCCCGGCACCACCTTCAGGTGACGCGCGCCGGGGGCGTAGCGGGTGACCACCGTGATCCGGTGTCCATCGGCCGCGAGGCGGCGCGTCAGGTGGCTGCCGACGAAGCCGGAGCCGCCGAGCATCAGGATCTTCATCGTCATCGTGTTCTCCGGGCCATCGTGTTCTCCGGGTCGGATCGTTCTCGAGGTTGCCGACGAGGCGGCAGAACGCGGTGGCGAGCCGCGTGCCCTGGCCGGCCGGGGACGACCCGTCTTCAGCCTATTGTGCCGAATCCCGCCCGGCCGGGGCGCGCTCCGGCTCCGGGCAGGCGAAGCGGCCGGCATCGCTGCGTCCGATCACGTGCTGCGCCAGCAGCGACGGCGATCGCTGCAACTGCCACTCGTACACGGTGGCGAAGGCCAGCACGCGCGGTACGTAGTCGCGGGTCTCGAAGTACGGCAGGGTCTCGATCCAGATATCCGCCGGCAGGCCCCGGCGGTCCTGCTGCCAGCGCTCCGCCGCGTTGGGTCCGGCGTTGTAGGCGGCAGCGACCCGGGTGAATTCGCCGCCGAAGCGTTGCTGCAATTCGCCGAGGTGGGCGATGCCGAGCGCGAGATTGCGGGTCGGGTCGTACAGGTCCGACGGACCGCGGTACGGCAGGCCGAAGCGCGCGGCAACGCCGCGTGCGGTACCGTCGACCAGCTGCAGCAGGCCACGCGCGTCGGCCGACGAGCGTGCGTCGGCCTGCATTGCCGACTCGGCTCGCATCAGGCCGAGCACGAGGGCCGGATCGACACCATGACGGGCTCCAGTCCGCTCGATCCGCTCGCGCTCCACGATCGGGAACCGCCAGGGGTAGGCGTCGGTCGCGCCGGCGCGCGCCAGCGCCGCAATCGCCCGATCGTGCCAGCCCTCGGCCGAGGCCAGCAGGGCCGCTTGCTCGAGCTCGGCGGCGCGCAACCGTCCGCTGACCCGGTTCCAGGTCCAGCGGGCATCGTGGTTCAGGCCGACCCGGTGCAGTTCAAGCGCGCGCGCGAACTCGGCGTCGCGCATCAGGCGGCGCTGGATGTCGCCGTCGGCCGGCAGCTCGCGGCTGCACAAGGTCAGCGGCTGGTCCGTGCGCAATGCGGCGAGGAACCCGTAGTAGTCCGGCTCGGCAGCCAGCGTGGCCAGCACCAGCCCGGCCTCCGGGCGCCCCAGCGCGGCCAGCGCCCGGCCCCGCCAATAGCGCCATCGCCCCTGCAGCTGCACCTCGGCCGACATGCGCTGCACGCTGTCGAGCACGGTGGCCCAGTCGCCGTTGATCAGGGCGACGCGGAGCCGCCACTGCAACAGCTGGTCGTCGATCCAGTCCTCGCGCAGCGCGTCGATCGTATCGACCGCACCCGGATCGAGATCGACGGCCTGGAACAGCGCGATGCGCCGGCGGACCGGCGCGATCTCGCCGTCCTCGAAGCTCATCCGCGACTCGAATCGGCCCAGCCAGGTCGTGGCGCTGGCCCAGTCCTGACCGGCCAGGCGGTGCAGGCCCCAGGCCACCAGCTGGCGCGGCCGCGCTTGATTGGGCCAGGCTCGGGCGTCGGCCAGGCCGGACGCCGGCCTCCGCGCCATCTTCAACCAGCCTTCGGCCAACGGCCGGTCGAGCGGCGCCAGGTACCGGCGCAGGTAGCCGGCCAGCGAGAGTTCGCCGGCCTCGACGGCCAGACCGAAGCGCTGCCACGCGGTTTCGCTGTCGGGCTGGCCCTGTCGCCGCCACCAGGCGAACAGCGGATCGCAGGCGGTCGGACGAGAGACCGGGCTGAGCCAGAGCGCGCGGGTCTCGCTCATCAATTCCGCACCGGCCTCGCCGCCTCGCAACCGATCGCGAAGGTCGAGGCAGCGGACTTCTGCATCCTCGGTGTCCGGCGCATGGCGGCGCAGCGCGTCGAACTGATCGGAGCGCGCCAGGTGACGCTGCCAGGCCCGCTCCAGTCGCGCATGGAAGGACCAGTCGCGGTACCGAGCGAGAAACCGGCTCATCGACGCCGCGTCGTAGTCGGCGATTCGCTGGCGACGCAGCTCGAACTCCAGGTAGGGCGTCAGCGGATGATCGGGCAGCCGGGCGATCGCCCGGACCAGCGCTTCATGGTCGCCGCGACCGGCACGCGCCCACGCCTCGCGGAAGACCGTGCGCTGCTCGGCCGGGGTTGCTGGAGACGTCGCTGCAGCAGCTTGGGCGACCGCCGGCGGCGGCGCCACGGTGTGCGCGGCGAGAAGCGTGACGAGCACGATCGCGCAGGCCAGGGCACGACGGGCTGCGGGACGGGACGACGGGAGCCAGGGCGTCATAATGAGAATCGCTGTGGTCGACGGGAGCGGGTTCGAGGCGTGCCGGTATTCGAATGGATCGCATTGTTGGGAACGGGCGCCGTGGCCGGGCTGCTTGCCGGCTTGCTCGGCATCGGCGGCGGGCTGGTGATCGTACCTTCGGTGACGGCGCTGTTGGTCGCGCGCGGTCTGTCGGTCGACCTCGCCGTGCCTGCTGCGGTGGCGACTGCGCTCGGCTCGATGCTGCTGACCTCCGCCAGCAGCGCGGTGGCCCATGCTCGCGGCGGACGGCTGGACGGGTCCGCGGCGGTCCGGCTGGGACCTGCGCTGGCGCTGGGCGGTCTGTTGGGCGGCTGGATCGCGCCGATGCTCGGCGGTGCCGTTCTGGCCCGCGTATTCGGGGCACTGGCGGCCGTGATCGGGGTGCGGATGCTGTTCGCGGTCCGCACGGATCGAGCGGAGCGGCACCCGCAGCCGCGCGGCTGGTGGGCGGCCGGGCCTCTGATCGGCGGGCTTTCGGCGTTGATCGGCATCGGCGGCGGCAGCTTCAACGTACCGTACCTCGTCCGCAACGGATACCCCACGATCCAGGCGGTGGCGGTGGCTGCGGCCTGCGGCTGGCCGATCGCGCTGGCCGGGGTGACGGGCTTTGCGCTGCGCGGCCTGGAGCCCGGCGGCGTTCCCGGCCTGTTCGGGCACCTGTACCTGCCCGGTATGCTGCTGGTGGGCGTCTCGGGCCTGCTCACGGCGCCGATCGGCGCGCGCCTGGCCGAGCGTCTGGGTTCGGAGCGGCTCGGCCGGGTGTTCGGCGCGCTGCTGCTAGTCGTCGCCCTGCGCATGGCGCTGCAGTGACACGCCGGCCGGCAGCCCGATCGTCATCGCCAGCGGCCGGTGATCGGACAGGGTGCTGGGAAGCACGTCGAGTTCCAGCACGTCGAGCCGGGGAGAGACCAGGATGTGGTCGATGGCTCGCTGGGGACGCCAGCTCGGAAACGTGTGCAGATCGCGACGCGGCTCGACCAACCCTGCATGGGTGCAGAACTCGCGGACTTCCCGGCTCTCCGGCCCGGCATTGAGGTCGCCCATCACGACCACGTGCGGTTGGCGGTCGACCAGGTGCGCGACGTAGCGGAGCTGCTGCATCCGCGCGCGCCGCCCCAGGGCCAGGTGGAGCACGACCAGCCACAGCGCGTCCGGTCCGCGACCGAACTTCAGCACAAGCGCGCCGCGCCCGGGAATCGCACCCGGCAGGCGATGCTCGTCGACATGATCGGGAACGAAGCGGCTGAGGACGCCGTTGCCGGCGTGGGCGATCACGCCGACCTTGCGGTTGGCCTGGTGCGTCCACCACGGAAAGCCGCCGTGTGAGGCAATGTACTTGGCCTGGTTGACGAAGCCCGAACGCAGGCTGCCGCAGTCGACTTCCTGCAGTCCGACGATGTCGAAGGGGCCGACCAGGTCGGCGATCGCGTCGAGGTTGTCGACCCGCTGGTTGTTCGGCAGGACCTGCCGCCAGCTGCGGGTGACGTATTCGCGATAGTTGGCCGTGCTGGTGCCGGCCTGGATGTTGTAGCTGACCAGCCGCAACCGGTCGAGACCCGCGCCCGTCACGAGGAGCGGGTCGACGGGCCCCGGCCGGCCAGCGGCCGGGGGCGATCAGGATTCGGACGTCGTGGCGGCGTCGGCATCGGCCTCGCCTGCCATGTCACCCGTGGTCTCGTCGGCATCGACGCCGGCATCGCGACTCGCCAGCTCCGCCCGTTCGCGTTCGATCAGGTAGTCGGCCACCGCCAGCATGTCGTCGAAGGTGCTTCCGCGCTGGGGGCTGACCCGCCACTTGCCGTTGATCACGAGCGTCGGCGTGGACCGGATGCCCCACTTGCCGAGTTCGGCGCGGCCCTTGCGCATCGCGGCCTCGACCGGGAACGAGCCGGCCGTGGACTCGAACGCGTCGGCCTCGACGCCGAAGCGGCTGTGGAACTCGGCCAGGTCGGACAGCGTACGGATCGACCGGCGCTCGTCGTGCAGCGCTTCGAACAGCGCCACGTGCGATTCATCGAGGATGTCCATCACGTCCGCGGTCACGTACGCGCGAGCGAACGGTTCCCACGATCGGTTGAACGAAACCGGCACGCGACGGAACTCGACGTCTTCGCCGAGCTGCTCTTCCCAGGTGCTGACGTAGGGCTGGAAGTTGCGGCAATGGGGGCACATGTAGCTGAACACCTCGACGACTTCAATGCCGCCGTCGGCTTCGGCTGCCGCCGGTCCGTCGATCCGGTCGAAGTGCGTGCCCTCGACGAACTGGGCCTGTGCGGGAAGCGCGAGTAGCAAGCCGGCGAACACTGCGGCGCCGGCGATCAATCGGGTAACAGCAATCATGGTCAGCGATTTCCTTTCGGTGATTCGGACGTGGAACCTGAGATGAGCCCTGTCGGCCTTCTACAGCGTACGGGCCGCTGCGTACCGCCGCCTGGGCGGGTCTGCCTGCTCACCTCGATTCCGCTCGCAACCCGGCGACGCTCGATGGCCGCCGATGGACTTCTACTGACCGCGGCGAGCGCGGTCAGTTCCCTGCCGGTGCAGAGCGATGCAGGCCCTCGATGTACGAACTCACCGCCTCGATCTCCTCGTCGGTGAGATTGGCCGCGACCCCGACCATGATCGCGCTGTTGCTGTCGTACGACTGGCCATCCCGGTAGCGACGCAGGCGATCGGCGGTGTAGTCGGCGTGCTGCGCGCGCAGCATCGGGTAGCCCAGCTCGGGGATTCCGTTTCCGGTCGGCCCGTGGCAGGCCATGCACGAAGGCACGCCGGATTCGATGTTGCCGCCGTGGTAGATCGACCGGCCCAGGTCGACCAGCGCCTCGTCGGCCACGCCGGGCTCGATTTCCTGGGTGGCGTACCACGCCGCGATATCGGCGATGTCCTCGTCACTGAGGTTCATCACGATCGGGTACATCTGCGGCACTTCCCGCTGCTGGTCGCGGACCATGCGGGTCTGGCGGGCCGTGTAGTCGGCGTGCTGGCCGGCAATCTTCGGCCACTGGGCGATCTGGCTGTTGCCGTCCATGCCGTGGCAGGCTGCGCAGACCGAGGCCTTGGTTTCTCCGGCCTCCGGATCGCCGGCGCCGAACGCGGCCGTCGAGGCCAGGGCAAGAAGGAGGAGGGCTGCTCGAAGCATTGTCGGTCGCTCCATGAAGCGTTGAATTCGAAGTGGGTGGGTACCGTCGGTCGACGGGCCAATCCGCTATTATCGCCGGTTCGACCCGCCCAGACCAGAGCATGAGCGATATTCGCCGTCTGCTGCATTCGGCAGTGTACCGGATCAGTGTCCACAACCGTCCACAGCTGCCGCCCGACGAGGGAATCGAGGTGGCGATCGCAGGGCGTTCGAACGCTGGCAAGTCCAGCCTGATCAATCGCCTGTGTCGCCAGACGTCGCTGGCGCGGACCAGCCGTACGCCCGGCCGGACCCGTCAACTGGTGTTCTTCCAGCTCGACGAGCAACGCCACCTGGTCGACCTGCCGGGCTACGGCTACGCCGCGGTCAGCGGCGACATGAAGCGGCACTGGCAGGGCCTGATCCAGGGCTACCTCGACAAACGCGCCGCGCTGGCCGGCCTAGTGATCGTGATGGACATCCGTCACCCGCTGAAGGACACCGATCGCCAGCTGGCCGAGTTTGCGCTGCACCGCGGCCTGCCGATGCACGTGGTGCTGACCAAGGCGGACAAGCTCGGCCACGGCAAGCGGGTCGAGGCGGTCCGGGCGGTCAAGCAGGCGTTCGGCGGGCGGGCCACGGTCCAGGCATTTTCGGCGACCAAGAGCATCGGCCTCGAGGACCTGGAAGCGGTGATGGCGGCATGGTATCGGGTCGACGGCCAGGACCGCTGAGCCGAGGTAGAATGGCGGGCTCGGCGGCGTCCGCCCGGCGTCGCGATCCACGCTCGAGCGACTGACCGACCCGGGCCGGTACTCCGCGAGTCGGGCGCTGCGAGCTGCGAACCGAATCCAACGATCAGGAAGCCCATTCCGCATGAACGTCAACAAGATTTCCGCCGGCGAGAATCCGCCCGAAGACTTCAACGTCATCATCGAGATCCCGAACGAGGGCGAACCGGTCAAGTACGAAGTCGACAAGGACAGCGGCGCGATCCACGTCGATCGCCTGCTGGCGACCTCGATGCGCTACCCGTGCAACTACGGGTTCATCCCGAATACGCTGGCCGAAGACGGCGATCCGGTCGACGTGATGGTCCTGATCCGGCCAAAGCTGATTCCCGGCTCGGTGATCCGGTGCCGTCCGATCGGATTTCTCGAGATGAGCGACGACGCCGGCCGCGACGTCAAAATCGCCGCACTACCGATCGACAAGATCAGTCCGCTGCACGAGGACATTCGCAGCATCGACGACGTGGCCAAGTTCTCGCGCCGCCAGATCCGGCATTTCTTCGCCCACTACAAGGACCTGGAAATGGGCAAGTGGGTCGAGGTCCTCGGTTGGCACGGTCCGGACGATGCCCGGCGCGAGATTCTCGACGGCATCGAACGTGCCGCCGGGGGCGGCCGCTGATGGCCGAGCTCACCTATCGCCAGAAATGGGACCGCTGCGCCGCCGACGACAAGGCGGCGCTCGAGGCGGTCGACAACTCGGCCAGCGAGCAGGTCGCTCGAACGACGGGTGAGTTCGTTGCTCGCCAGCTGACGTCCGCACTACAGATCTCGGCCACCGACACGGTGCTGGAGCTGGGCTGCGGAGCCGGACGGATCGGCCGCCAGATCGCGCCCCGGTGCGGTCGATGGATCGGCGTCGACATCTCGCCGAACATGATTCGGGTTGCCGGTCAGCGACTGGCCGACCACGGCAATGTTCGGCTCGAGCTGCTCGAGCGCACACGCCTGGACATGATCGACGACGACAGCGTCGACAAGGCCTATACGGTGGCAGTGCTGTGCCACATGGACAAGGAAGACCTGTTTCTCTATCTGCGCGAGATCGCGCGGGTGCTCAAGCCCGGTGGCCGAGCCTATCTCGAGACCTGGAACCTGGCCGATCCGACCGGATGGCAACGCTGGATGTACGAGGTCGAGTTCTGGAACCGCTCCGATCAGCAGGGACGGAAGGACGTCGCCCGGAACCAGTTCTGCGTGCCGGAGGAGTTCCAGCTCTATGCCGACCGCGCGGGCCTGCAGCCGCTCACCTGCTTCCGTGATTCGCCGTGGGTCCAGCTCGTCGCCGGCAAGGCTCTCGATGCGGCCACGGTCGAATCGGAGCGCATCCGCCTGGCCGCGGAGCGTGCAGCGATCGCCTACAGCCCGATGTTCGGCCGCCTGTTCCACGACACGGTCAAGGTGATTTACGGGGACCGGCATCCCCGCGACGTTCTTCGCGAGATCGACACCATGCCCACCTGCCCGGAGAAGCCCCTGTTCACCGACTTCGTCCGTGGCCTCTGGATCGATGAGCCCGAGCGATTCGGCCCGATGCCCGAGTCCGACGAGGGCTAACCCACGGACGGCCAGGACGGCCACGCGCTGAACGCCGGTTCCTCGTGGCGCAACAGCCTGGCGAGACGCGCCGTGTCCGGCACGAACCGCTGGCGGACGGCGTGCAGGGTTGCCGCATCGACCAATCGGGCCCAGCGGCGGCCATCCCACGTCCGAATCTGCCCCGAGGACCCGTCCACGCCCGGCTGACCGACGGCGACCCAGATTCCGTCCGCGCAGACTCTTCGCTGAAGGCCCGGGAACACGGGCGCTTCGAAGCCGGCCGTCGACGCGGCCCGGCAGTCCAGGAATCTGCAGGCCCGGCGGAGCAGAGCGGCCGCGGGCGCCTCGTCCGGCGACGGAAGCACGCACAGTCGGTCCGGCCCGACCACGTGCTGCCAACGCTCCAGATGCGCGCCGTACCGGCCGATATCGATCAGCCCCAGCGCATCCGGCGCGTCGAGCAGCGCGACGTGTGCATCCAGGCTGCCGAACGCGATGTGATGCAGGTAGGCCGAGACGGCGCGCTCGACGGGATCGCGCAGCAGGACGATGTAGCGGGCGTCGGGGCCCAGCGCGGCATCGATATCGCTCGGCAGGTCGCGCGCGAATCCGGGGTTGCCGGCCGACCGCCCGGTGGTCCAGAAATAGCTGGCGCAGGCGTCGCCGATGCGGACGCCCGACGGCGCGGCGGCGAAGCGCGCGAAGAAGTCGGCGGCGGGCGTGGCGCCGGGATAGCTGAAGTACTCGAAGTCCTTGTCCGGCGGCAGGTACAACCCGGGCTGCTCGCGCAGGCGAGCGTGCAGCCAGCTGGTGCCGGCCTTCTGCGCGCCGATGATCAGGAAGTCGGGCAGCCGATCGCTCACTCCGCGCCGCCTGCGGCAACGAAGTCCAGCCGGACCCAATCCTCGCGCACCGCCTCGCCGACCGGGCGCAGCCGCTCGCGATAGGCGTCGAGCACGCGGTCGGCCTGATCGGCCAGGACGCCCGACAGGGCCAGCCGCCCGCCCGGCGCGACCCGGCCGGCGATGTCGTCGACCAGCTCGACCAGCGGTCCGGCCAGGATGTTGGCCAGAACCAGGTCGGTGGCGTTGGTCCGAGCCCGGTCGGGCAACACGGCATCGATCCGGTCGGCGACCCCGTTGCGCTCGGCGTTGTCGATGGTGGCTTCCAGCGCCTGGGGATCGTGATCGATCGCCAGCACCTGGCGGGCGCCCATCCGCGCGGCGGCAACCGCGAGGATGCCGGACCCGCAGCCGAAGTCGACCACATCGACGCCCTCGACCGCCTGGCCATCGAGCCATTCCAGGCACAACGCGGTGGTCGGATGGGTGCCCGTACCGAAGGCCAGGCCCGGGTCGAGACGGACGACGACCGGCCACGCCGGATCGGGTTCGATGTGCGATGGGCAGACCCAGATCGACTCGCCGAAGCGCATCGGCTCGTAGCGGTCCATCCATGCCCTGACCCAGTCGCGGTCGACCACCGGCTCGAAGCTTGCCGCCTGCGATTCGCCGTCCAGCACGCCGCTGCCGGCCAGCATCAGCAGGACCTGGTCGCTGTCCAACCCGTCGGGCAACAGCGCCTCGATCACCGAGTGGTCCCAAAGCGGCGTCTCGCCGGGGCCCGGCTCGTGCAGCGGCTGATCGCCCGCATCGGTCAGGGTCACCGCGGCGGCCCCCAGCGACCAGAGCAGGTCCTCGGCCTCCTCCAGGCGGTCCGGCGAGGCGCGGAATCGCAACGTTCGATAGGCATCCATGCGCGAAGCATAGCGCCGCAGACCCGGTGGAACCATGGGCTTGCAACGGCTGCGCGCCCGCAGAACGCGCAATGGCCACACGATCGGCCGACTTGCATTCACGCCGAACGACCCCATTCCTGAACACTGAACCGAATCCACGGCCGACACCATGACGGACGACAACGCCGAGCAGCTCCGCTTCGATACCGACGACCTGTACCGGATCGATACCTTCACCGACCAGCGCACCGGCTCGATCCGCCGCATGACGCCGGTCGACGCCGACGGCAACGACGATGCGTCGCGCCCGGTCCGCTACGTCGGCGAAGCCTCGGCGATGACGCCGGCGGGCACCCTTCCGCTGAGCTTCGAACTCGAAGGCGACAGCCTATCGGAGGCCGCCAGCGGCTTCGCCGAGGGCGCCGAACAGGCGTTCAAGGAAACGATCGAAGAACTCAAGCGCATGCAGCGCGAGCAGCAGGGCTCGATCATGGTCCCGGGCCAGGATGGCGGCAAGATCGAAATGCCGGGCGGCGGGTCCGGCGGCGGCTCGATCAAGTTCTGATCGAGATCGCGAGGGACCGGAACAGCGAGGGACGCCGCGGATGGAAAAGCGCACCTACGATATCGGCGGCTTCACGCTGGTGCTCGACAAGGTCATGATGGTCTCGGGCCTGTTCGAGGCCAAGAACAACGAGGGCTGGGCGTTCAACGTCCGGCTGGTCTCCGGGGATCGCGTCGTGGTCAAGAAGCCCGACCGCAACGCCGCCGTCCTCGAGCGCGAGCTCCTGATCAAGGCTCTCAACAGCCATGAGCCCTGACCGGCCGATCGGGTCGTTCGTGGGAATCTGTCCACAGATGAACACGGATAAACACGGATAGAACGGAAAATCGGTCATCGACTGCGCGTCTCGCCCACCGTACTGGGCAAACAACGGTTCGTCCAACCCGTCCAGCACCCATGACACCACATTCCGTTGAAGTTGAAGTTATCTGCGTTTATCTGTGTCCATCTGTGGACAACTCGCTGATAACTCCGCCTGCCCGTTAGCTGCGTCCGTCGCGCTTCAGGGCGGCGGTGGCGATTTCGTCCACGTCTGGGCTCAGACCCGGGCGCGACTTGATTGCCTCGAGCTGCTCCTTCATCGACGCTGCCCGCTTTCCGTCGAAGTCGCTCCAGCGATTGAACACGCTGACCAGCCGGGCGGCGACCTGCGGGTTGATCCGATCGAGCGAGCGGATGACCTTGCCGACCAGCGCGTGACCCGCACCGTCGGCGCGGTGGAACGCGACCGGATTGTGCAGACTGAAGGCGCCGATCAGCGCGCGCACCTTGTTCGGGTTGTTCAGCGAGAAGGCCGGATGATCCATCAATTCCTTCACGTGATCCACCGTCGCCGGGGCGGCGACCTGGGCCTGGACGGCGAACCACTTGTCCATCACCAGCGGGTTGTCGGCATAGCGGCGCTCGAACTCCTCGAGCAGCGGCCCGGCTTCGCTGCGGCCGGCCCGGACCAGCGCAACCAGCGCGCCGAAGCGGTCCGTCATGTTGTCGGATCGGTCGAACAAGCGCACCGCGCGGGCGACCGCCGCACTGTCCGGATGGGCCACCCGCAGCCGCAACGCGGCATGGAACAGGCTGCGGCCGGCGACGTCCTCCGGTGCGAACCGCCACGGGCCGCGCGGCAGGCCCCGCTGCAGGATTCCGTCCAATCGGCCCGCCATTCGCTCGGCGAGATTGTGCCGTAGGGCGGCCCGGGCGGAATGGATCAGGTCCGGGTCGACCGGCGATCGATCGCGGGCGATGTCGGCCTCGCTGGGCAGTTCGAGCAGCGCAGCGCAGAGCGCCGGGTCGTCGTCGGCGTGGTCGAGGAGGTGCTGCCATGCGGCGCCGAGCGGCCGCACGGCGGGCAGCGAGCCGTTGTTGTCCACCGCCTCGTGGAGGATGCGGGTCGCCAGCCGGCGACCGGCCAACCAGCGCGCAACGGGATCGGGGTCGTGGGCCAGCAGGCAGCCCAGGTCGTCGTCGGTCGGCGCATCGTCGAGCCGGACCGGCGCGGTGAAGCCGCGCAGCATCGACAGGACCGGTCGCGTGGTCAGGCCCTCGAAGCGGAATCGGGCGGTGTCCTCGCTCAGCTCGATGCGATGCGAGACCGCCGCCGGCGCGCCGTCCAGCGGCAGCGACAGCGGTTCACCGTCGGCCGTCAGCAGGCCGAACTCGAGCGGGATCTGGAGCGGCCCCAGGCCCCGATTCTGTTCGTGCTCGGGCAGCGATTGCCGCAATTCCACGTCGAACATGCGGCGATCTGCATCGAAGTTGGTCTTGACGTGCACGGTCGGCGTGCCCACCTGGCGGTACCAACGCTCGAACTGATCGAGGTCGGCGTCGTTGGAGTCGGCCATCGCTCGGCGGAACTCATCGCAGGTGACGGCCTGGCCGTCGTGGCGCTGGAAATACAGGTCCATGCCCTTGCGGAATCCGTCGTCGCCGAGCAGCGAGGCGTACATGCGCACGACTTCGGCGCCTTTCTCGTAAACGGTCGCGGTGTAGAAGTTGTTGATCTCGAGGTAGCGCTCCGGCCGAACCGGGTGGGCCATCGGCCCGGCGTCTTCGGTGAACTGGCGAGCCATCAGGTCACGCACGTCCTGGATGCGCTTGACCGAGCGCGACTGCATGTCCGACGAGAATTCCTGGTCACGATAGACGGTCAGCCCTTCCTTCAGGGTCAGCTGGAACCAGTCGCGGCAGGTGACGCGATTGCCGGTCCAGTTATGGAAGTACTCGTGCGCGATCACCGACTCGATGCCTTCGTAGTCCGCATCGGTGGCGGTATCGGGATCCGCGAGTACGAACTTGGCGTTGAAGATGTTGAGGCTCTTGTTCTCCATCGCCCCCATGTTGAAATCATGGGTCGCTACGACGTGGTAGACATCGAGGTCGTATTCCAGCCCGAAGCGCTGTTCGTCCCACGCCATCGCTTTCTTCAGGCTGTCGATGGCGTGCTGCAGCCGGCCGAGGTTGGCGCGCTCGGAATAGAACTTCAGCGCCACCTCCCTGCCGGAAGCGGTCTCGAAGGTGTCCTCGACGCAGCCGAGATCGCCTGCGACCAGCGCGAACAGGTAGGACGGTTTCGGGTGCGGATCGTCCCAGGTGGCGAAATGCCGGCCGCCCTCGAGCTCTCCGGCATCGACCCGGTTGCCGTTGCCGAGCAACACCGGGTATCGAGCGCGGTCGGCCTCCAGGCGGACGCGGTAGGTCGCCATCACGTCCGGGCGGTCGGCGAACCAGGTGATCTTACGGAAGCCCTCGGCCTCGCACTGGGTCAGCAGGCTCGGGCCGGACTGGTAGAGACCTTCCAGCGCGGTGTTGGCCGAGGGATGAATCTCGACCGTGGTCTCGATGCGCGCCCGGTCCGGCACCCCTTCGATCGTCAGTGTTTCGCCCTGGACCGCATAGTCCTCGACGTCGAGTCGGCGCCCGTCGACGGCGACCGCCAGCGTGTCGAGCCCCGAGCCGTGAAGGACCAGCGGGACGTCGCCGGGATCGGAAGCTGCACCGGGATCGGCATCCCGGCAAACCGTCAGCACGGCGTCGACGCGGGTGGTGCCGGCATCGAGCGCCAGGGTCAGCTCGACGGTTTCGATCCGCCAGTCCGGGGGGCGGTAGTCGAGACGCTGGATCGGCGTGCGCGGAGAATCTCCCTTCAGCGCCATGGTCGTCCTCACGAAAACAAAGGACCCGGTAGTATACGAGCATGTCCGGTACGACCGACCCTACTGACGCTGGGACCGACGCGAAGATCGAGGCGGAGATCGCCGCTCGCGACGGTGATCGAACCCCCGATCGCACCGAGCGTTCCTCGACGGCTTCGCCGGTCGATGCCGCAGAGTGTCTGCGAGGCCGGGTCGTTCGAACCCCGATCCTGGTCGAACCGGCGCTGGACGACCTGGCCAACGCGCGCCTGTTCTTCAAGGCCGAGCACCTTCAGCGCACCGGCTCGTTCAAATTTCGAGGCGCATCATTCGCGGTCGCCCGGCTGGGCAAGGACGCGCGCGGCGTCGCGACCCACTCGTCCGGCAATCATGGCGCGGCGCTGGCCGCCGCGGCGCGGGCTCGCGACCTGCCCGCACACGTCGTGATGCCCGAAAACGCCGTGCGGACCAAGATCGAGGCGGTCCGCGAATACGGCGGTATCGTGCACTTCTGCGCGCCGACCCAGGCCGCGCGCGAGGCCGGGCTGGCCGAACGCGTCGCCGAAGGCCTGATCGCGATCCCCCCCTACGACCATGACGACATCATCGCCGGCCAGGGAACGGTCGGCGTCGAGCTGACCGAGCAGGTCCAGCGGCTGGATGCGATCGTCGCCCCGATCGGCGGCGGCGGACTGCTCGCCGGCATCGCCCGCGCAGTGGCCGAATCCGGCCAGCCGATCGAGGTGATCGGCGCCGAACCGGCCGGTGCCGACGACGCTGCGCGCTCGCGCGCGGCAGGCCGCAGAGTCGAGGATCACGCGCCGAGCACGATCGCCGACGGGCTGCGTGCGCTGATCGGCCAGCGCAACTTCTCGATCCTGGACGATGGCGATGTGCCGATCCTGACCGTCTCGGAGGACGCGATCCGGGCCGCGATGAGCACGCTCTGGCACCGGCTGAAGCAGATCGTCGAGCCGTCGGGAGCCGTCGCCTATGCAGCGGTCGCGTCCCATCCCGAGCGCTTCGCAGGCCGCCGGGTCGCGATCGTGCTGTCCGGCGGAAATCTCGATGTCGATGCCCTGCTCCAGGGATTGCCCAGGGCATGAGCGGGCGACGGGTCATCCTGTTGCGTCACGCCGAGGCCGGGGCGCCCGGCGCCGGTCAGGGCGACATCGACCGCAGCCTCACGCGGCGCGGCCGCGCGCAGGCCGATCAGCTGGGCCGATGGCTGGCCCGGCAAGAGGGGCTGGCCGGGATTCCGGTCAGCGTCTCACCCGCGCGACGCACGCGCGAGACCGCCGATCGAGCGCTGGCCGATTGGCATCGCGGACCGGTCACCCCCGACGAGCGCCTGTGGAACGCTTCGCTCGGCATGCTGCTGGAGCTACTCGGCGACGCCGACGGCGATCGACTGCTGGTCGGGCACAACCCCGGACTGGAGCAGCTCAGGCGTGCCTGGACCGGGATGCTGGTGCCGGTCTCGGTCGCCAGTGCCCACGTGCTCGAGCTCGACGTCGACGGCCGCGCGCGAGCGGTCGACCGCTTTCAGCCGACCTTCGACGACGACTGAATCGCGGCAATGTAGATTGCCGCCAGGGCTTCGACCCCGGCCTGGTCGGCGGCGTCGAAGCGGCCCGGTTTCGGGCTGTCGATATCGAGCACCCCGAGCAGTTCGCCGTCACGGACCAGCGGCACGACGATTTCCGACCGGGAGTTGACGTCACAGGCGATGTGTCCTTCGAACGCGTGAACGTCCTCCACGCGCTGGGTGATTCGCTGGGCGGCTGCAGTGCCGCAGACGCCGCGTCCGAACGGAATGCGCACGCAGGCCGGCAGGCCCTGGAACGGACCGACGACCAGCTCTTCGCCCTCGGCGAAATAGAACCCGGCCCAGTTCAGGTCGACCAGCGAGTGGAAGATCAGCGCCGAAAGATTGGCTGCGTTGGCGATCGGGTGCGTTTCGCCGTGCAGCAGCGCGCGGGCGCGATCGTGCAGTTCGTCCCAGCTCTCGACCGGGGTCAGGGGTTGGTCCAGGTCCATTGACGTTCTCGCTTCCCGCTTTCGCGTGGTCGTGGTCAGGGTCGTTGGTAGATCAGGATGAAATTGTTGGCCGGCATCGCGATGTCGGCGAGCCGGGCCAGGCCCCCCTCCGCCGCCCAGCGATCCAGGTCCTCGATGTCGCGTACCGCCGAGCCGACGCCTCGCGATCGAAGCTCGCGGTCGAAGCGCACGTTGCTCTCGGCACTGTGCCGACCCCCACGAGTGAACGGTCCGTACAGCACCAGCCGGCCGCCGGGCGCCAGCACACGGGCCGCTCCGGCCACCAGGGCGCGGGCCGCCGGTGCCGGCGCGATGTGCACGACATTGGCGGCGAATACCGCATCGAATCCTGGCTCGGGCCAATCCGACGCCAGCGTCACGTCCAGCGGCGCCGGCGACCCGAGGCCGGGCCGGTCCAGCCCCTCGAGGCCTGTGACCAGGGTATCCAGTTCATCGGGCACGGTGGTCGGCGTCCAGGTCCAGCCGGGCTGCTGGGCAGTGAAGAATTCCGCGTGCTGCCCGGTGCCGGCGCCGATCTCGAGAATCGATGCGGTCCGGGGCAACGCGTGGCGCAGGACCTCGAAGATGGGGCATCGGTTGCGCTCGGCGGCCGGCGAATGGGGGCGGTCGGAATTCATCGATGACTCATTGCGGACGGTGCTGAGGACAGATCGTGGACGGACGCGAAGTCCGCCGGGGCGGTTCGTTGCACCTATCTGCGGTCGGACGACGAGAAAGAAAAGGCCCGGGGCGCGAACGCCCCGGGCCCGATCCGGACTGGCTCCGGCGATTCAGGATCGATCAGTCGACCCGAATCTGGTCGTCGAGGATGTTCGGCGTGATGAAGATCAACAGTTCACGCTTCTCGTCCTGGGTGGCGCGACGGCGGAACAGCGTTCCCAGGACCGGGACGTCGCCCAGCACCGGCACCTTGGTGGTGTTGAAGTTGCGCTCTTCCTGGAAGATCCCGCCAAGGACCAGGGTCTGGCCGTTCTCGACCAGCACGCTGGTGCCGAGTTCGCGCGTATCGATCGACGGAACGGATCCGCCCCGGCCGGTCTGGAAGATCTCGCCGACCGTGTCCTGCTTGATCGCCAGCGCCAGCTGGACCCGGTTGTCGGGCGTGATCAGCGGCGTGACGCGCAGCTCGAGCACGGCCTCCTTGAACTCGACCGAGGTCGCGCCGGCCGTGGTGGCTTCTTCATACGGGATCTCGACACCTTGCTGGATGAAGGACTCCTGACCATTGGCCGCAATCACGCGGGGCGTGGAAATGACCTCGCCTTCGCCCTGCGCTTCGAGCGCAGAGAGTTCGAGATCGAGAAGGAAATTGCTGGCCAGGAAGCTGATGCCCAGCGCACCGGCCGGGTTGGACACGGGCAGGTTGACGTTCAGCCGGTCTTCCAGCGTCGGCACCGCGATCCCGCCGGTTCCCACGGTGATCGGATCACCCGGCTCGGCATCGGCCAGGAAGTTCGGCCGTCCCGGCCGCTGACCGAGCAGCGTACGGCGCGCCAGCGCGACGTTGCTCATGCGGTCGGTCGCCAGGTTCGAGCCCGACAGCGACAGGATCTTGTTGTCGACCTGCCGATTGCCGGTCACGCCGAAGCGCACCCCGAGTTCGTGATTGAAGTTGGAGCGCGCGATCACGATCCGCGATTCGATGAGGACCTGACGCACGGGGCGATCGAGTTCCGCGACCAGGTCGCGAACCGCGTCGATCTGCTCGGCCGTATCGGTCACCAGCAGTGTGTTCGTGCGCTGGTCGATGGTGACCGAGCCGCGCTCGGACAGCAGGCCGACACCGCCTTCGCCGCCGGACTCCACGGACGCCTGGATCAGGTCGGCCAGGGCTTCGGAGTCCGCGTAGCTGACCGGAATCATGACCGTGCGCAGCGGTTCCAGCGTCTGCCGTTCCTGGCGTGCGCGCAGGATCTGCTGCTCGCGCGCGGCGATCTCGGCGGTCGGAGCCACCCAGCGTACGTTGCCGGACTCGCGCATGTCCAGGTTTCGCGTTTCCAGCACGATGTCCAGTGCCTGGTCCCAGGGGACGTTGGTCAGGCGCAGGGTCAGGTTGCCGGTCACCGAATCGGAGACCACGATATTGAGGTCCGAGATGTCGGCGATCAGCTGCAACACGGAGCGGACCGCGATGTCCTGGAAGTTCAGGGTGATGCGCTCGCCGGTGTACTGGCGATCCTCGAAGAATTCGAGTTCGCGAGCAACCTCGGCCTCCTGGACCGGACGAGCCACTTCGATCACCAGCTGGTCGTCGGTCTGGTAGGCGAGATGGGTATAGGCACCGTCGATGTCCAGGTTGAGTCGGACGTTGTCGCCACGGGCTTCCGGCGTGATGAACTGGACCGGCGTGGCGAAATCGGCCACATCCAGGCGCTGCATCATGCCGGAGGGCAGATCGGTGTTGAACAGCGTGACCCGAAGCTGGCCGGCCCGCTCGTCGACGGAGATGTCGACGCCCGACTGGGCCAGATCGACCAGGACCCGGCTCTCGCCATTGTCGCCACGGCGGAAATCGATGCCCTCGATATCACCGCCGCGGGCGCCGCCGGAACTGCTGGTCATCGCCGGCCGACTTGCACCGGCACCGCCGGCGTCGAGCGCCAGCACGACCTGGCTGCCGTTCACGTCGACCTCGTAGCCGACCTGGCGCGACAGGTCGACGACCAGCCGGGTCCGGTCACCCGATGACAGGGCCATGTAGCTCTTGACCGGCCCGACGCCGACCGCGTTCTGGCCGCCCGGGACGCTGCTGGAGGTACCGGGGAGTTCGAGCACGATGCGCGGCGGCTGATCGGTGGTGAACACCGTCGGCTCGGCTCCGGGTTCGTCGGTGGTCAGGATGAAGCGCAACTGGTCGCCGTCGTCGCTGACGCGAACATCGGTGACCGTCGCCGCGCCAACGTGGCCGGCCCAGAGCCAGATCGCTCCGGCCAGCAGTACCGAGATGCGCTTGGTGCAATTCATAATCGGGCTCCCTGTTGCGTTCCCTGCTTGGCTGTTCATAACTCGAATTCTCGTTGCTGGATTCATGGCGGTCACCGTTACTGGACGGCGTCGTCGCCGAGGGCGATCGACGCATTGCGTTCCATCCAGCCATCGGCGCCATCCGGGACCAGCTCGACCAGCTGGATCGACCCTTCGGTCACCTGGAGGATGCGGCCGTGGTTCTGGCCCAGGTAATTGCCTTCCCGGACACGATGGATCGTGCCTTCCGTATCCGCGACCAGGCCGAAGACCTGATCGTCGAGCTCGATCGTGCCGACCATGGCCAGCGCGTCGAGCGGGAATCGCTCGAGAAACTCGCGGCGCCGGTTCGGATCGGGCCGCGGACCGGTGTACTCACCGCTTCCGGTTTCTTCTCCGGCTTCCTCGGCCGCTCGCTCCCGGCCGGGACGGAGGAACGGATCCCGGAACTCGTAGGCGGCGTAGGTCACCGGCTCGGTCGTCTCGACGGTCGGAATCGGTTCGACCGGTCCCGGTGGGCGATTCAGCGTCTCGGCGACCCATTGCTCGAGATCGCGCTTGTCGCGTCCGCAACCGGCCAGCACCACCATCGCGGCAAGGCCGAGGACAAGAGTGTGTTTCGCACGCATCAGGAATCTCCCTCCAGCAGCCGGTCGGTTTCCTCGCTGTCGTCGAGGTAGCGGTAGGTGGTGACGGTGCCTTCCATCCGCAGCACGCCGGGCTGGCCTTCGACCGGCTCCAGGGCGATGTCGCGCATGGTCAGGATCACCACCCGGGACAGCGAGGCCACGCCGCTGACGAAACTGCCGAACTGGTGATACGTGCCGCTCATCCGGATCGCGATCGGCAGCTCGGCGTAGAAGTCCTGGAGCACCTCGCCCCGGGGCTCGAACAGCTCGGTCTCGATGCCCGACGCCAGGGCGGTCTGCGAGATGTCGACCAGCAGGTCCGGCATCTCGGTCTTGCTCGGCAGCTGTCGGAGCAGGCTGCGCAACATGACCCGCATTTCCTCGAGCTGCTGTTCGTAGACCGGCAGCAGCGCGGCCTTGCGCTGCTTGTCCTCGAAGTCGGAGCGCAGCTGCGTTTCCTGGCGCTCCACGCTCTGCAACTGGGTGCGCTGATCCTTGACGATGAACCAGTAGCCCGCGCCGAGAATGGCGGCGACGATGACGATCAGCAAAAAGGCCTTTGCCCCGCTCGACGCGTTGCCGAGGTCGTTGAAGTCCAGATCGCGAATTTCCTGAAGATTCATGGTGCGCTCGCCTCCGGGGATTCGTTGCTTTCGTCGTTGTCGGGCGCGGCGAGTCGAACGTTGACGGCGAAGCGGTACGGCAGCTCGCGATCGGTCTCCTCGGTTTCGGCCTCGACGATGCGCAGCGTCGGATCGTGCAGGAACGGGGACCCTTCGAGGTTGCGCAGGTAGGTCGAAACGCGCGCGCTCGATTGCGCCGTTCCGTCGATCGTCAGCTGGTCACCGACCTGACGCACGCTGATCAGCCGGATGCCGTCGGGCACGGTCCGGACCAGCTGCTCGAACAGGTGAACCATCAGGGTGCGATTCGACTGCAGGTTCTCGATCACTTCCTTGCGGTTGATCAGCTGACGGCGTGTTTCGTCGAGCTGGTCGATCCGCTCGATCTGCCGGTCCAGCTTGGCGATCTCGGCGCGCAGATAATTGTTGCGCGCGTTCTGGCCGTCGATCTGGGAATCGAAGTACCCCTTGACCAGGAAGACGGCGAGGGCGGCGAGGGCGGCCACCACGGCCATCAGGATCAGGAAGTTTCTCTGCCGGTCCTGGCGCTGTTCCTCGCGCCACGGCAACAGGTTGATTTGGCGCATTATTCGACTCCCCGCAACGCCAGCCCGGTCGCTGTCACCAGCGACGGCCGGATGGACTCGAGGGCGCTCGCGCTGATGCGCGGCGCCAGCTTCAGGTTCTTCAGCGGATCGGCGAGTTCTGCATTCATGCCCAGCTCGCCGGACACCGTTTCGGGCAGGCCCGAGATCGCGGCGCCGCCGCCGGCCAGGTACAGCGTGCTGATGCTGGCGTAATCGCGGCTCGACGAGAAGAACTGCAAGGCGCGGCCGATCTGCTGGATGATGTTCTGGCGATAGGGCTCGAGGACTTCGTCGTCGAAGCCGGCCGGGGGCTCTTCATCGCGCTTCCAGAACTGGGCCTGCTCTTCGTCCAGCCCGTAGCGACGCATCGTTTCCTCGCGCAGCTCGCGGCCGCCGAAGGGATGATCGCGGTAGTAGATCGAACGACCGCCGCGCAGCACGTTGAGCGAGGAACGAACGTCCCCGATATCGAGCACCGCGATCACCGTGGAATCGTCGATGCCGTCGCGCTTGCGCACCAGCTCGAAGGCGTTGGCGATCGCGAAGGCCTCGACATCGACCACCCGGGCGGTGAGGCCGGCCATGTCGGCGACCGCCTGACGGGTCTCGACGTTTTCCGTCTTCGAGGCCGCGAGCAGCACTTCGACCACGTCGGCATTGCGCGCCGACTGACCGACAACTTCGAAGTCCAGGCTCACCTCGTCCCGGGGATACGGGATGTACTGACCGGCTTCGATCTCGATCTGGCCTTCGATCTCGTCTTCCGCGAGGTCGCCCGGCAGATGGATGATCTTGCTGATCACCGCCGAGCCGGACACCGCCATGACGCAGTGCTTGGCCTTGCTGCCGCTGCGCTTGACCGCGTTGCGGATCGCCGCGCCGACGTCATCGACCTTGTTGATGGAGTGCTCCGCGTAGGCGCCCTCCGGGAGCGGCTCCACCGCGAAATGCTCGACGCGGTAACTCGAACCGGCGCGGCCGAGCTGCAGCACCTTGACGCTGCTTGTTCCGATGTCCACCCCGATCATGGGCGGCGCTGATCGTTTGAATATGTTCAAGACCGTTCCCCGGATGTTGTTTGTTCGGTACCGAAACTGCCGTCGAGGCCCGTGGTTCGCCCCGCACGTATCTGGCTCGCTCCCCCCAGGATGTGGCTCCCGTGCGCTGCCCGCACGCCAGACCGGCTCCCCCGCTGGCCTGGTCGAGTCCGGCGATTTCGCCGGACCCTGCGATGTTTTGGACCATAATCGTGGATCGTTCCCTGTCGACCACGGTCCAAGACCTGTCTTCGATCTCCGCTCGCCACCCGCCGAGCCGGTCGGGTCGCGCCATCGAATGCAAGGTTTATCATACTCCATGCCAAGAATAAAGTCTCTAATTAAGTTTTCTATCCGCCTGTTTTTTCTGGGGTTGCTGTTGGGTGTGATCGGCTTCACGATCCTCTGGGCCCTGATCTGGCCGTCGCTGCCCGATGTGGAGACCTTGCGCGAGGTCGAACTGCAGGTTCCGCTGCGGGTGTATTCGGCCGATGGCCAGTTGATGGCCGAGATCGGTGAGCAGCGTCGCATCCCCTTGAGTATCGAGGAAATTCCCGAACTCCAGCGGCAGGCATTCCTGGCCGCGGAGGACGACAATTTCTACGGTCATTTCGGCATCGACATCGCCGGCACGCTGCGCGGCGTGTTTGGCTACGTGCGCTATCTGGGCCAGCGGCGGGTACCCGGTGGCAGCACAATCACCCAGCAGGTCGCGCGGCGATTCTTCCTGACCAACGAATTCTCCGTAACGCGCAAGATTCGCGAGATCTTCCTCGCGGTGAAGATCGAACGCGAACTGGAGAAGGACGAGATCTTCGAGCTCTACCTCAACAAGGAGTTTCTCGGCCAGCGCGCCTACGGCGTCGGTGCCGCGGCGCAGATCTACTACGGCAAGACGATCGACGAACTGACGCTGGCCGAAATGGCGCTGATCGCAGGGCTGCCCAAGGCGCCTTCGCGCGACAATCCGATCAGCAACCCCGAGGGCGCGGTCGCACGGCGCGGCTATGTGCTCGACCGGATGCTCGATGAAGGCTTCATCACCGAAGCGCAGTGGCGCGAGGCTCGCTCGACGCCGGACCGCGCGGAGCTGCACGGTCCGCAACGCGAGCTGGACGCACCGTGGGTGGCCGAGATCGTTCGGCGGGACGCCGTCGAGCGCTTCGGCGCCGAACAGGCCTACGCCGGCGGCTACGAAATCGTCACCACCGTCGACAGTGTCCTCCAGCGCGCCGCCGACGCGGCGGTCCAGGACGGCCTGGACACCTACGACAAGCGCCACGGCTGGCGCGGTCCCGAAGGCCGGGTGGAGCCGGAGATGCTCGATCGACAGGACGCGTTGCTGGAGCTGCTCGACGAAGCCCCGGCGATCGGCGACCTGATCCCGGCGGTCGTGCTCGAGGTCGAGGCGGAACAGGCCCGCCTGCTGCTGGTCGACGGGCGCGAGGCCACGCTGCTGCTGGAGCGGATCGAATGGGCCCGGCCGTTCCTGGGACGCGATGCGGTGGGCGCGAGCCCGTCGGCGGTCGACGACGTGCTGGCGGTCGGCGACCGGGTCCGATTGCGCGAACACCCGGAAGGCTGGCGCCTGGCCCAGGTGCCCGAAGCCCAGGCCGCGCTGGTTTCGCTCGAGCCGGATACGGGCGCCGTCGTCGCCCTGGTCGGCGGCCTCGACTTCGCGGCCAGCCAGTTCAACCGGGCGACCCAATCGCGCCGCCAGCCGGGCTCGGCGTTCAAGCC
This sequence comes from Wenzhouxiangellaceae bacterium, assembly GCA_965227925.1. Lineage (GTDB taxonomy): Bacteria > Pseudomonadota > Gammaproteobacteria > Xanthomonadales > Wenzhouxiangellaceae. The sequence continues at coordinate 800,078 of CBDDGP010000004.1, read as the reverse complement.
GTTCATCTATGCCGCGGCGCTCGATGCGGGCTACACCCCGGCCAGCCTGGTCAACGACGCTCCGGTGGTGTTCGACGATCCGTCCCAGGAGAGGACCTGGAAACCGCAGAACTTCTCCGAGCAGTTCTTCGGTCCGACCCGGCTGCGCGAGGGCATGGTCCACTCGCGCAACCTGATCAGCGTTCGCCTGGTGCTGGACCTCGGCCTGGAGCGCGCGACCGAGTACGTGACGTCGTTCGGATTCGCCCGCGACGAGATTCCCAACGGACCGTCGATGGCGCTGGGGTCGGCGTCGATCACTCCGCTGGACCTGGCCGCCGCCTACGCGGTGTTCGCCAACGGCGGCTTCGCGATCGAGCCGCACTTCGTTCTCGGAATCCGCGACATCGACGGCCAGGAGATCGATCTGCCGCAACCGCGCCGTGTCTGTGTCGAGTGTCCAGCGCCGCGTCCCGACGGCGCGGCCCCGGCCGCCCCCGAACCGGAACGCGAAGCAGTGCACGAGCTGTCGCTGGACCCCGGCGACGAGGCCGGGTCGACCGAGACTCCGGTCGAGACCCCCGACCTGCACGGACCGCCGGTCCCGCGCCTGGCCAAGCGCGTCCTGTCGCCACAGACCACGTGGCTGATCCGCTCGATGATGGGCGACGTGATCCGGGAGGGCACCGGGCAGCGGGCGTTGGCGCTGGGCCGGGGCGACCTGGCCGGCAAGACCGGGACGACCAACGACCAGCGTGATACCTGGTTCGCCGGCTTCAACGACCAGCTGGTGACCACCGTCTGGGTGGGCATGGACAGCAACGAGGAGCTGGGCCGCTACGAGCAGGGGGGCCGGACCGCCCTGCCGATCTGGGTCGACTACATGACGGTGGCCCTCGACGGCGTTCCGGAGCGGGATCGGCCGATCCCGGTCGGCATCGTCCAGGCGATGATCGACCCGAACTCCGGTCTGCGGGTCCGGCCGGGCACGCCGGGCGCCGTGCGGGAATGGTTCCAGTCCGGCAACCTGCCCTCGCTCCAGGAACGCGACGAGGCCGGCGACGAGGAGGCGGTGGATCCGTACGAGATCTACTGACGACGCGGAGCCCGGCACCGCATAATCGGGCCCAGGCCCTCAGCCGTGCCACGGAGATTGACGATGGCAAATCGCTCGTCGCGCAACGCGGATCGACGCCGCCAGGAAGTCGCCTTCGAAGCGGCCCGCATCCTGGCCACCGAAGGGCAGCGCAATTACCGCAGCGCAAAGGAAAAGGCCGCGAGCCGGCTCGGCGTGCCGATCGGACGCGGCCTGCCGTCGAACAGTGAGGTCGAGGCCGAACTGAAACGCTACCAGGCCCTGTACGGCGGTGACGCGCACCAGGACACGCTGCAGGCGCTGCGCGATGCAGCACTCGGCGCGATGCGCTTCTTTCGCCGGTTCCGTCCGAAGCTGGTCGGACCGGTGCTCGAGGGCACCGCCGACGAGCACTCACGGGTTTCGCTCCACCTGTTCTGCGAGACGCCCGACGAGGTGGTCGGGTACCTGATGGAACAGCGCCTTCCGTTCACCCAGGAAACGCGCCGCATCCGCTGGCATGACGGTTCGTACCGGGACCTGGAACTGGTGGTCGTCGAGGCCGACGGCCAGGCCTTCGAACTGGCCCTGATGTGCGGACCGTCGGGCCGCCAGGCTCCGCCGGATCCGGTCGACGGGCAGCCGCAGCGACGCGCCGGTCTGTCGGAAGTCGAGGCGATGGTGGCGACGGATGCGCCGTGAGGGTGCACGCCGGCCCGGGGCCGACGCGGCACGGGCCGGGAATCAGCGCTTGCCGATCTCGACGTAGTCGCGCTCGGTCGCGCCGGTGTAGACCTGGCGCGGACGACCGATGCGGGTCGGGTTCGCGGACTGTTCCAGCCACTGGCTCACCCAGCCGACGGTGCGTCCAATGGCGAACATCGCGGTGAACATCGACGTCGGGATGCCCAGCGCCTTGTAGATGATTCCCGAGTAGAAATCGACGTTCGGGTAGAGCTTGCGCTCGACGAAGTAGTCGTCCTCGAGCGCGATCTCCTCCAGCTTCATCGCCAGGTCCAGCAGCTCGTCCTTCTTGCCGAGTTCCTGCAGCACCTCGTGGCACGCCTTGCGGATGATCGTCGCGCGCGGGTCGTGGTTCTTGTAGACGCGATGGCCGAACCCCATCAGGCGGAACGGATCGTTCTTGTCCTTGGCCCGCTTGATGAACTCGGGCACGTTCTTGACCGTGCCGATCTCGTTGAGCATCCGCAGCACGGCCTCGTTGGCGCCGCCATGGGCCGGGCCCCAGAGCGCGGCGATGCCGGCCGCGGTGCAGGCATACGGATTGGCGCCGGTCGAGCCGACCAGGCGCACGGTCGACGTCGATGCGTTCTGCTCGTGATCGGCGTGCAGGATGAACAGCAGGTCCAGCGCCTTGGCCGCGACCGGGTTGACCTCGTACGGCTCGGCCGGGACCGAGAACATCATGTGCAGGAAGCGCTCCGAGTAGCGCAGCGAGTTCTTCGGGTACGCGCTCGGCCAGCCCTGCGAATGGCGGTAGGCCGCGGCGGCGATGGTCGGCATCTTGGCGATCAGGCGCTTGGCGGCCAGGTCGCGCTGCTCGGGATCGTTGACGTCGAGCATGTCGTGATAGAACGCGGCCATCGACCCGACCACACCGGACAGGATCGCCATCGGATGCGCGTTGTAATGGAAGCCCTGCATGAAGGTGTTGAGCTTCTCGTGCACCATCGTGTGGTACGTGATGTCGCGGTCGAAGCGGCTGAATTCCGCCTCCGTGGGCAGCTCGCCGTAGAGCAGCAGGTAGGCGACCTCGAGAAACGAGGAGTTCTCCGCCAGCTGCTCGATCGGGTAGCCGCGGTAGCGCAGGATGCCGGCGCCGCCGTCAATGAAGGTGATGTCGCTCTTGCAGCTTGCCGTGGTGCCGTAGCCGGGGTCGAACGTGAAGTAGCCCAGCTCCTTGTGCAGCCCGCTGATGTCCAGCGTCGGATCGCCTTCGCTACCGGCGACCACCGGCAGATCGAGATGCTTGCCGGATTCGGAATCGGTCAGGGTCAGCTTGCGTTCCGCCACGATGGCACTCCTTGCGTCTTGGATGTCGTCAGGCATCCGCGCGAGGACCAGGAGCGCCCTGGAGCGGGCGGCGGCGCGGACGTCGGATCGGCGCCGCAGCCATGCGGCACCGTATGGATCGAGTATCGCACAGGCCCGGGGACACCTGGATGACCGTGCGATGGCGGCCGGACCTGCCGACCGCGATCGGTGCACGCCGGGCGTGCACCGGATTCGAACGCAGGTGCGGCCTTACTTCTTGGCCTTGCCGTAGCGCTGCTTGAACCGATCGACGCGACCGCCGGAGTCGACGATCTTGTGCTGACCGGTGTAGAACGGGTGCGACTGGCTCGAGACCTCGACCTTGACCAGCGGGTACTCGTTGCCGTCTTCCCACTTGATCGTGTCCTTGGTCTTGATCGTCGAGCGCGTCTTGAACGAGAAGTCGCTCGAGATGTCCTGGAACACGACGTCGCGATATTCGGGGTGGATGCCTGCCTTCATGATGGCGTTCCTGCGTATGCAAAGAAAACGAAGCCCGCAATTATCGCGCGTCCAGCCCGTTGTTTCAATACCCTTGTCGCACTGATTCGAATCGGCGACCCGCGTGACTTCTGGCCGATGCGACGCTCACGCGCCGGCGGCTACGGTGCGGGGTTCCATCCAGTTCGGGAGTGCACGACCTTGCCTGTCTTTCCCCTGAATTCCGCGGCCGCCGGCCAGCGCACGCCCCCGGCCGCCCGCGGTCGGTGGGTGCTGCTGCTGGCCGTGCTGGTCGCCCTGTCGGTCGCCCAGCCCGTGGCCTCGGCCGAGATCCGCCAGCCGCTGCCCGACGTGCATGCGCTGGTCGGCGTCCGCGTAGTGACCGCGCCCGGAGAGGTCCTCGAGTCGGCGACCGTAGTGATCCGCGACGGCGTGATCGAATCGGTCGGCGACGTCGAACCGCCCGCCGATGCGGCGGTGATCGAGTTCGAACGCGGCGACGAGCAACCGCCGCTGACGGTCTACCCGGGTCTGATCGATCCCTATCTCGTGGTCGAGTCCGATGACGACGAGGACGCGGATCCCAGCGACCCCGAGGGCCGCCACGCGCTGATCCGGCCCGACGCCAGCGTCAACGCGGACGCATGGCCCGCCGATGCGGCCAGCGCCCGACGCCAGGCCGGCTTCACCACCGCCCTGCTCACCCCCGGCGAAGGCCTGCTGCGCGGCGAGTCGCTGGTCGCAAACCTCGGCGAGGGCGGCCTGAATGCCAACCGCCTGCGTGCCGATGTTGCCCAGCACGCGCACCTGCACGAGCGAGGGTCGGGAGGTGCTTATCCGCAGTCGCTGATGGGCTCGGTCGCGCTGTTCCGCCAGACCCTCCTCGACGCCCGATGGCAGCAACGGGCGCAGCGAGCCTGGCAGGCCGACCCGGCCCAGCCCCGACCCGAGTGGCTGCCCGGGCTCGACGCGCTCGAACCGGTCCTCGACGGCGAGCGACCGCTGGTCTTCGAAGCCCGCGACATCCACGACACGCTGCGCATCCTGGACCTGGTCGACGACGACATCGACCTTGTTCTGGTCGGCCACGGCGCCGAGTACCAGCGACTCGACCAGTTCTCCCGACGAGTGCCGCACATCCTGACGATGGACCTTCCTGCAGCGCCCGACGTCGAGGACGAGAACGACCGTGACGTTTCGCTGGAAGAACTCCGCCATTGGCGGCGCGCCCCCGAGAACGCTCAGCGGCTCATCGAGGCCGGGGTGCCGGTGCTGTTCACCGCCCACGGCCTGGGCAGCCCGGCCGATCTGTTCGGTCATCTCGCCACCGCGATCGAGCGCGGACTCGACCCGGAACGGGCCCTGGCGGGCCTGACCACCGGGCCGGCCGATTGGCTGGGCATCGGCGATCGGGCCGGGCGAATCGCGCCGGGCTACATGGCCAACCTGGTTCTGGTCGAAGGCGAGTTGTTCGCGGACAAACCGACCATCAGCGAGGTCTGGATCGACGGTGCGCGCTTCGAGCTGGCCAAGCTCGAACCCCCGGCGATCGATCCGGCCGGCACCTGGGCGCTGACGCTCGGCCTGCCGGGCATGGGCGATGTCGACGCCGAGCTGGTCCTCAGCGGCGAGCCGACCTCGCTGTCCGGCACGCTGTCGGCGATGGGTAACGACACGCCGCTGAGCGAAATCCGGGTCTCCGGCAAGCAGCTTCAGATTCGCATCGACGCGTCCCGCTACGGCGGTTCCGGCACGATCGCGATCGACATGGACATCGAAGGGGACCGGGGCCGGGGAACCGGCAGCGGCCCGTTCGGCGAATTCACCGTCCGCGGCCAGCGCACCAGCGGTCCGGACGAGGAGGGCACGCGCGGATGAGTCACCTACACAACGTATCGAGACACGCACGGGCGTCGACCCGAAGTCTGGCGGTCGTGCTGGGCGCGGCCCTGGCCACCTCCCTTGCGGCTGCCGCCGACCCGGCCGCCGATCCTTCCGACGGCACGGCCGGCTACCGGCCCGACGTCGAAGCCTGGATGATCGACCAGCCGCCCGCGCAGCGGGACCTGGTGATTCGTGACGCGACCCTCTGGACTGCCGGCGAGGCAGGCATCCTCGAGGAATCCGACCTGCGGATCGAGGACGGACGCATCGTCGCGGTCGGTCCCGATCTGGCGGCGCCTCGCGGCGCGCTGGAGATCGACGGCACGGGCCTGCACGTCACCCCGGGGATCATCGACGCCCATTCGCACTCGGCGATCATCGGCGGCGTCAACGAGGCGACCGACATCTCCACCGCGCAGGTGCGGATCGAGGACGTGATCGACGCGGACTCCATCAACATCTATCGCCAGCTGGCCGGCGGGGTGACCACGATCAACCTGTTGCATGGATCGGCCAACGCGATCGGCGGCCAGATGGCGGTGATCAAGCTGCGCTGGGGCGCCGCCCCCGACGGCCTGCTGTTCGACGCGGCACCTGCCGGGATCAAATTCGCGCTCGGCGAGAACCCGAAGCAGAGCAACTGGAGCAGCGACGACCCACGCTATCCGTCGACCCGGCCGGGCGTGGCGCAGATCATCGAGGAAAAGTTCCAGCAGGCAGACGACCATCGCCGGGCGCTGGAGTCGACCCCGCAGGGCCGCCGCGGCCGCGATGTGGTCCCGCCACGCCCGGATCTGGAAATGGACGCGATCGGGGAGATCCTGTCCGGCGAGCGGCGGATCCATTCCCACGCCTACCGCGCCGACGAGATGGTGATGCTGATCGAGCTGGCCGAGCGGTTCGGCGTGACCATCGGCACCTTCCAGCACGTGCTCGAAGGCTACAAGCTCGCGCGCCGGATGGCCGACCACGGCGCCGGCGGCTCGACCTTCATCGACTGGTGGAACTTCAAGCACGAGGCGACCGATGCGATCGGCTACAACCCGGCACTGATGCAGCGCGCGGGCGTGGTCACCGGCCTGCACTCGGACAACTCGGAGCTGGCGCGCCGGATGAACCTGGAAGCCGCCAAGGCGGTGCGCTACGGCGGCGTCGACCCGCACGACGCGCTGGTCATGATCACCGCCGGCCCGGCCGAACAGCTCGGCGTGGGCGACCGCACCGGTCGACTCGCCGAGGGCCTGGACGCCGATTTCGTGATCTGGAACGGCCATCCACTCTCCGTGTATTCGCGGGTCGAGCAGACCTGGATCGACGGTCGCCGCTATTTCGATCGCGAAGCCGACCTGGCCCGGCGCGAAGCGCTGGAAGCCGAGCGGCGGGAACTGATGGCCATGGTGCTCGACGCAGGCGAGTCCGACAGCGGTGAGGCGTCCGACGAGGCATCGGACGACGGCCTGCTCGGATACCGCCGATCGGAGCTCGCGCACGATGAATATTGCTACGCCCACGACCATCGCCATCTGCACGCGGGCATCGACTTCAGAAGGGGCAATCGCCAATGAAGATCTTCATCCTGTTGATTCTTGCGCTCACCGGCGCCGGTGCGACGGCCCAGACCGACCGGGCCACCTTGCTGACGGGAGCCACGGTCCATCCGGTCGACGGCGATCCGATCGCCGAAGGTGCCGTCCTGATCCGCGGCGAGCGGATCGAAGCGATCGGGCCTGACGGAGAGTTCGCCGATTCGTTTGCTGACGACAGCATCGACGTCGTCGATCTCGACGGGCTGCACGTGTATCCCGGTTTCGTCCACCCCCTGTCGCAACTGGGGCTGATCGAGATCAGCAGCGTCGACGGCACCATGGACCAGAGCGAGATGGGCTCGATCAACGCCGCGCTGCGGGCCGAGGTCGCGTTCAATCACGACTCGGAACTGCTGCCCGTGAGCGTCGCCGGCGGCATCCTGACCGCGCACACGGTGCCCGGCGGTGGGCTGATCCGCGGCCGGTCGGCCGTGATGCGGATGGACGGCTGGTCGTGGGAGGACATGGTCATCGAGGCACCGGCGGGCATGCACATCGCGTTCCCGCCCGGGGCGGCGGACAATGCCGACAACGATGATCTGCAGGCCATCGACCGGGTCATCGAACAGGCCCGGCAGTGGCACCGTGCGCAGGCAGCCTTCGATGCCGGTGAGGCGCCGCGACCGGCGAGAAATGCCCAGCTCGAAGCGCTCGGGCCGCTGCTCGACGGCTCGCTTCCGCTGTTTCTCCATGCCGACAACCACGCGACGATCGAGGCCGCGCTGGACTGGGCGGACCGGCAGGCCTTCGACGATCTCGTCGTTGTCGGAGGTCCCGATCTCCAGTACCTCGCCGAGCGGCTCGCAGCCGACGGCACGCCGGCCATTCTGTCCAGCGTCTACACCATGCCGACGCGCCGCTGGGAAGCCTACGACCAGGCCTACGTCGCGGCGGCCAGACTGCACGAGGCGGGGGTCAAGTTCGCGATCGCCGGCGAGTCGGGCACCAACGCCCGCAACCAGCCCTTCGAGGCCGGCAGTGCCGCGGCCTTCGGGCTGCCGAAGGACGCCGCGCTGAAGAGCGTGACCCAGTGGTCCGCCGAAATTCTCGGCGTCGGCGACCAGCTCGGCACGCTGAGCCCGGGCAAGCGCGCCACGCTGATCGTCACCGACGGCGACCCGCTCGAGCCGATGACGTCGATCGAACGCGTCTGGATCGACGGGGCCGAGTACGACCTCCAGCGCAACAAGCAGCTGCGCCTGTTCGAGCGTTACCGTCAGCGGATCGACGACCAGGCCGACGCAAGCAACGACTGAACCGGTCGCCGCGTACTCCTGCTGCATTCGCCCCGGCACGTCCGGGGCTTTTTTTGTCCCGTTCTGCCGATCGATGGCGTATTCGGAGGTGCATCTTTCAACGGAGAGTCCCCGATGTCCATTCTGTTCATGCCATCCGGCACCCTGACTCGCGCCGCGACACGCGTCTCGAAGCGGGTCCCGATGATCGTTCTTGCCGTCGGTGCGATGTGCTGCGCGAGCCCCGTTCTTGCCGCGCCGCGTCTCATCGACGAGGCCTGCGTGCCGTCCGGCTGTTTCCCCGGCGATCGTCCCGGCCTGCCGGTGGAGATCGAAGATCCCGGCAGCTACCGCTTCGCAAGCAACCTTCGGCTCGGCGGCGGCGATCCACGAGGCGTCTTCGTTCGGACCTCCAACGTCCACATCGACATGGATGGTTTTGCCGTGATCGGCGAAAACCACTGCGAGTGGAACGGCGAGTCGACGGAGTGCGAACTGAACCGGTGGGGCGCGGCGATCGAAAGCGTGGAAAGTGCCGACGCAGTTTCCGTGGTCAACGGGTCCGTTCGCGGCATCGAGGGCTCGGGCGTCGTTCTCCGGGGACGAGGAAATCGCGTCCGCGACGTCATCGTGACCGAAGTCAGCAACATCGGCATCCTGGTCGACCATGCCGGCACCGTTCAGGGATCGAGCGTCGACCGGGCCGCCCGGATCGGTTTCTTCACGATCACCGGCGGCGGCCCCGTGGTGTACTCGCAGTCCACGGTCTCGCGCTCGACGCGTCCGTTCAATGCCGGCGCGATCGACAACGTGGCGGCTCGGCACAACGGGCAGGGCATCGGCGGACTCCCGCTCGTGCTCGACGCCAGCCAGGACGGCACGAGCGTCATTCACCCCTGACGTCCTCCAGCCCGGAAGGGTCGACGCGCGCGGCCCCTCGGGCCGCGCCGGTCAGGACGGGCGAAGCGCCTCCAGGGCACGCGCCCATGCCTCGCCGAGCGCTGCACCGGTCCACGCCGTCACCGCCGGCGGCGTCGGCCTCGGCGAGCCCTCGTCCAGCCACCGGGCGAGGCGATCGGCCAGATCGATCGTGGAGCCGGGGGCGTAGCGGAACGCGCGCGGAAACTGCTCGCGGTAGCACAAGCCGTCCGGTACCAGCGGAATGCAGCCTGCCGAGACGGCTTCGATCACGGCCAGGCCCTGGAACTCGTGCTTTGCGGTACTGACCACGATGCCGGCGCGGGCGAGCACCGCTTCGTACTCCGGGCGCGGCGGGCAGCCATCGATCTCGATGCGGTCGCCCAGGCGGGCCCTGAGACGCTCCAGCGCCGGAACCGAACGCCTTCCCCTCGGCCCAAGCAGGGCCAGACGGAATCCTGCGCCGCGCCGGTCCAGTTCGATCATGGCCGCGGCGAACAGGTCCGGATCCTTGTCGTACTCCCAGCGGTGGTTCCAGACGATCAGCGAGGGATCGCGCTGGGCCGCGGGCCGGATCGGCCGAATCGGCACCGGAAGGACCGCGCATCGCCCTTCGATCCGCTCGACCACGGAGCCGGGCACGCCGTCCGGCATCCGGCCAAGCAGCGTGCGGACGCCGTCCAGGAACGTGTCGCGGTTGTAGGTCGAGTTGAACCGAACCCGATCGGCGCACAGCGCGGCGTAGACCTGCACCATCTGCGCCTCGACCGACGTGGTCTGGCGATCGCTCCTCGGGTAGGCGAACTGGTTCTCGTGGAAATACAGCAGGACCGGGATGTGAGCCAGGCGGGGGTGCAGGCCGCGAAGCGTGGCCAGGTCGACCATCGACGTGGCGACGATCGCGTCGGGCTGCGGTCCGTCCAGGGCATCGAGCCAGCTCAGCGGGTTGCCGCGAATCCGCCACGCGAAGTGACGGCCCGGAAGCTCGAATCGATGCCAACGGACGTGGCCGTGGTCGCGGACGAGCTCGTCCGCCCAGCGGGCATGACTGTCTGCACGGTAGGCCGAAAGCAGCCAGAACCGTCTCGAGCTCATCGCCCTATTCTGCGCCCGTCGCGGGTCGGGCCGGCCCGGACGCGAACGCCCCGCTCAAGGCGGGGCGTTGCGGCTTGCTCATCGATGCCGGAACGACGGATTCACTCGAGGTCGAGGAAGGACCGGAGCTGTTCCGAGCGGGTCGGATGGCGCAGCTTGCGCAGAGCCTTGGCCTCGATCTGACGGATGCGTTCACGCGTGACGTCGAACTGCTTGCCGACCTCCTCGAGCGTGTGGTCCGTGTTCATGTCGATGCCGAAGCGCATGCGCAGCACCTTGGCCTCGCGCGGCGTCAGGCCGCCGAGGACCTTCTGGACCGTGTCGGTCAGGCCGGTGGTGGTCGCGGTGTCGACCGGCGAGAGGATGTTGATGTCCTCGATGAAATCGCCCAGGTGCGAATCCTCGTCGTCGCCGATCGGAGTTTCCATGGAGATCGGCTCCTTGGCGATCTTGAGCACCTTCCGCACCTTGTCCTCGGGCATCTCCATCTTGATCGCCAGCTCCTCCGGGGTGGGCTCGCGACCCATCTCCTGGAGCATCTGACGGCTGACGCGGTTGAGCTTGTTGATCGTCTCGATCATGTGGACCGGGATGCGGATCGTACGCGCCTGGTCCGCGATCGACCGGGTGATCGCCTGGCGGATCCACCAGGTCGCGTAGGTCGAGAACTTGTAGCCCCGGCGGTACTCGAACTTGTCGACCGCCTTCATCAGGCCGATGTTGCCCTCCTGGATCAGGTCCAGGAACTGCAGTCCGCGGTTGGTGTATTTCTTGGCGATCGAGATCACCAGGCGCAGGTTCGCCTCGACCATTTCCTTCTTGGCGCGGCGAGCGCGGGCTTCACCGATCGACATGTTCCGGGTCAGGTCCTTGAACTCGCCGATCGGAATGCGCTGGGTCTTTTCGATCTGCTGCAGGCGGCGCTGCAGGCGGGTCAGCTCGTCGACGTGTTCGGCCACCGCGCCGGACCACTTGGTCCGCTTGCGCGACAGGCCCTTGATCCAGTCGGGGTCGGTTTCGTTGTCGACCCAGCTCTTGATGAAATCCTTGCGCGGCATGCCGGCGCGCTCGACGCAGATCTGCATCACCGCGCGTTCGATGTCGCGCGAGATGTTGGCCTGGAACCGGAGCCGGTCGATCAGGTGCTCGAACATCCTCGGCGGCAGCTTCAGGCGCATGAACTGTTCGCAGATCTGGTCCTTCAGTTCGTTGGTCTTCTTGCCGTTCGGACCGTAGCGGTCGTAGAGCTTCAGGAACTGCTCGTGGAGGCTCTTGAGCTCTTCGAAGTACTGGATGACCTGCTCGGCATCCGGACCGGTATTGACGGTCGGCGCCGGCTTGTCTTCCTCGTCCTCGTCCGGTTCGTCCATGAACTCCGCCTCTTCGGCCACCGCGGCTTCCATGGTGTCCTCGGAGATCAGGTCCATCTCGGCCAGCAGGGTCGGGTTGACGAAGCCGGATACCAGCTCGTTCAGGCGCTGGTTGCCGTCGCGCCAGGCCTGGTACTCCTCGAGCAGGACCGTGATCGTTCCCGGGAACCGGGCCAGCGACATGTTGACCGCGTTGAGGCCGTCCTCGATCCGCTTCGCGATCTCGATCTCGCCCTTTTGATCGAGCAGGTCGACCTGGCCCATTTCGCGCATGTACATGCGCACCGGATCGGTGGTGCGGCCCAGCTCGGTCTCGACCGCGGCCAGGGCGGCTTCGGCTTCCTGCTGCGCAGCCTCGTCGTCCGTATCGGTCGACGCGGAGTCGTTCAGGATCAGCGCATCGGGATCTTCCGGGGCCTCCTCGAAGACCTTGATCCCCATGTCGTTGATCATGTTGACCACGTCCTCGATCTGCTCCGGATCGACCAGATCGTCGGGCAGATGGTCGTTGACCTGTGCATAGGTCAACCACTGGCCCTGCTCCCGGCCCTTTTCGATCAGGAGCTTCAGTTGCGATGAACGAGGTGCGTTTTCCATAGACTGTCGACTCTAGTTGCCGGGCGAGCCGGCGGTACGATGTTTCAGCCAGTGCCGGAGCTCGTCGGCCTGGTCGGGCGTGAGCCCCTCGGCCGCCTGTCGGCGCTGCAGTTCGGCGACCCGGGCGCGTATTCGCAGGATCCGGATCCTGTCCAGCGATTCGACCAGCGCGGGCCCCAGCTGTTCCGCGCGGCCGGCGAGGTCGCGCGCGGCCAGCTCGGCCAGATATCGACCCTCCGGCCGATCCCGCCAGTGTTCGAGGACGAGTGCGGTGGAGACGTTGGGCCGGGACGCGCAGAAATCAATGAGTTGGACCAGGAAATCAACCCCTTTCAGCGCACCGGGCCCGTCGAGCCGGGTGCGGTCCAGATCTGCGGCCAGCTCCGGGTGCTGGACAAGAATGGCAACCGCGTATTGTACCGGAGTCAATGGCCGATCGGAACCCTGCCGTTTCAGCCCCTGCGCCACCGGTTTCGGACGCCAGTCGCCGGCGTGTCCGGCCCGGCGCTGGAGTTCGTCGGCCATCAGATCGGCGAACGGCCCGGCCGGCAGCCGACCCAGCAGCGGTTCGGCCTGGGCGACCAGGCGGGCCCGACCGTCCGGGGTGGACAGGTCGAGCGGGCGCGCAAGCTCGTCGAACAGGAACGACGACAGCGGCACGGCCGCAGCCAGCCGCGCGGCGAACGCCTCCCGGCCCTCGCTTCGCACGAGGCTGTCCGGGTCCTCGCCTTCGGGCAGGAACAGGAAGCGGACCTCGCGGTCCGATTTCATCGCCGGCAGCGCGGCCTCCAGGCCCTTCCAGGCGGCCCGTCGGCCGGCTTCGTCGCCGTCGAAACAGAACACCACCACGGACGTGGCCCGGAACATCAGCTCGAGGTGATCGGACGTCACCGCGGTGCCGAGCGTCGCGACCGCGTCCTCGAAGCCGAACTGGTAGAGCGCTGCGGCATCCATGTAGCCCTCGACCACGAGCAGGCGCTCGGGCAGGCCGCCGCGCCGGACCTCGAACAGGCGGTAGAGCTCGCGCCCCTTGTGGAACACCGGGGTCTCGGCCGAATTGAGGTACTTCGGTCCGTCGTCGCCGAGCGCCCGGCCGCCGAACGCGATCACGCGTCCGCGGCGATCGCGGATCGGGAACATGACCCGGTTGCGGAACTTGTCGATCCAGTTGCCGTTGCGTGCCCGCCCGGCCAGGCCGGCTTTTTCGAGGTCGACGGCCTTGTGGCCTTTTTCGAGCAGTCGATCGACCAGCATCGACCACGCATCGGGCGCCCGGCCGACGCCGAAGTCGTCCAGCGTGCGTTCGTCCAGGCCGCGCTCGGCGAGGTAGCGCTGGGCGGCCGGATCCGTGCGCAACCGGGCGCGGAAGAAATTCTGGGCGGCCTCGAGCGCGTCGAACAGCGGCTCCTGCTCGCGCTTGCGGGCACCGGACGCCTCGCCGCCGGTCCGCGGCACGTCCATGCCGACCTGGCTGGCCAGCTCCTCGATCGCGGCCGGAAACTCCAGCCCGTCGTACTGCATCACGAAGCCGACCGCGGTGCCGTGGGCACCGCAGCCGAAGCAATGATAGAACTGCTTCTGCGGACTGACGTAGAACGACGGCGTCTTCTCGTCGTGGAAGGGGCAGCAGGCCTTGAACTCGTGGCCCGCCGGTTTCAGCGGCACCCGCGCGCCCACCACGTCGACGATATCGACGCGCTCGAGCAGGGACTCGATGAAGGTTTCGGGAATCAGACCGGGCACCCGGGCGAGTGTAGCGCCGTTGCAGGCAGCCCGACGCGCCGGAACGGCCCGGCCACGGGCCGCTGCGCAATCAACTCAGACGGGCGCGGACCTTCGCCGAGACCTGCTTCATGTCGGCGCGGCCCTGCATCGGCCCCTTGAGCCGGCCCATGACCTGGCCCATGTCGCTCATCTGCGACGCCCCGGTGTCGGCGATCGCCCGGTCGATCAGCGCGTCGATCTCGTCGTCGGTCAGCGGCTCGGGCAGGAAGTCGGCGAGCACGTCGATCTCGGCCTGTTCGATCTCGGCCAGGTCCTCGCGCCCACCGGCCCGGTACTGTTCGATCGACTCGCGGCGCTGCTTGACCATCTTCTCGATCACCGCCAGAACGTCGTCGTCGCCGAGCTCGACCCGCTCGTCGACCTCGCGCTGCTTGATCGCCGCGGTCAGCATCCGCAGCACCTTCAGCCGGTCCTTGTCGCCCGACTTCATCGACTGCTTGACCTGGTCGTTCACGTTCTGCTTCAGCGACATGAAGAACTCCTGCTGATCAAAATTCGATTGAGAAAACTAATCGGGGTCGCCCCCCAGAAACGCGAAACGGGCGGCCCCAGGCCACCCGCTTGCTTGTTCACTGGCCCAACCGCGCGCTGAGTGACCCAACCTCATGCGCCGGAGGAACGAGTGGATCTTGTTGTCTCAGCGCAGACCGAACCTGCTCGAGAGACTGGGGAGGCGGATGGATCGTTGTTCAGGCGTGCGCTGCAGGAGCGCCGGGAACCGCGGAGCGCACTGTCAGGGCGTGAGCAGGTCCCGAAGCGCCGAAGCGCGCGCCTGGACGACGAGACGCCGCCTCCGGCGCCGGCTCAGTACAGGCGCTTTCGGTTCGTGACGTCGCGCGACAGCTTCCGCAGATGCCGCTTCACGGCAGCGGCCTTCTTGCGCTTGCGCTCCTGGGTCGGCTTCTCGAAGAATTCGCGCCGGCGGGTTTCGGCCACGACACCGGCCTTCTCGCAGGAACGCTTGAAGCGGCGCAGGGCGTACTCGAACGGCTCGTTTTCCTTGACTTTGACGCTAGGCATTACGAATCACACAACCTTGAAAATTGGCAGAGTTCGCCAGTATATCGCGGTACCATGCCTCGATGCAAAGCTTTTTCACCGTGCTCGGCATCGAGACGTCCTGCGACGAGACCGCGGTGGCGGTCTACCGGCACGGCGAGGGCATCCTCTCCGACGCGGTCCACACCCAGATGGAGCATGCCCGCTACGGCGGCGTCGTTCCCGAACTGGCCTCACGCGACCACGTCCGCAAGCTGGCGCCGATGATCCGGCAGGTGCTCGACCGAGCCGGCCTGGGCAGCCGCGCCATCGATGCGGTGGCCTACACCGCGGGGCCCGGACTGGCCGGGGCGCTGCTGGTCGGCAGCGCGGTCGCCGAAGGCTACGCGCGCGGCATCGATCGGCCAACCATCCGGGTCCACCACATGGAAGGGCACCTGCTCTCGCCGCTGCTGGAGCCCGACCCTCCGGCGTTCCCGTTCGTCGCCCTGCTGGTGTCCGGCGGCCACACCATGCTGATCGAAGTGCGCGCGCCGGGCGCGTACCGTCTGCTCGGCGAGACCCTCGACGACGCGGCCGGCGAGGCCTTCGACAAGACCGCCCGGCTGCTGGAACTGGGCTATCCGGGCGGCCCGGAGGTCGCGCGCCTGGCCGAGTCGGGCGACCCCGATCGGTTCGCGTTTCCGCGGCCCATGACCGATCGCCCGGGGCTGGACTTCAGCTTTTCGGGGCTCAAGACCCACACCCGCCTGCTGATCGAGCGCGAAGCCGACGATCCGGCGACCCGTGCCGCGATCGCGGCCGGTTTCGAGCGTGCGGTGGTCGAAACGCTGACGATCAAGTGCCGACGGGCGCTGAAATCCACGCGGCTCGAGCGACTGGTCGTGGCCGGCGGGGTCAGCGCGAACCGGCGCCTGCGTGCCGCCCTCGACGCGGCGCTGCCGGGGCGCGTCTACTATCCGCCGCTCGCGCTGTGCACCGACAACGGCGCGATGATCGCGCTGGCTGGCTGGTTCCGCAGGGACGAGGCCGGGCGCACCGGCGACATCGCGGTCCGCCCGCGCTGGCCGCTGGACGACCTCCCCCCGCTTTGACAGGAGCACGCCGCATGGACCGCGTATTCATCCAGGACCTGGAAGTCGAGACCGTCGTGGGCATCTACGACTGGGAACGGGAAATCCGCCAGAAAGTCGTTCTGAACGTCGAAATGGCCGCCGACATCGCGGCGGCCGCACGCACCGATTCGATCGACGATACACTCGACTACAAGGCGGTCTCCAAGCGGCTGATCGCGTTCGTCGGCCAGAGCAGCTTCTTCCTGGTCGAGACGCTGGCCGAGCGTTGCGCCGACATCATCCTCGACGAATTCGACGTCCCGTGGCTGACCCTGCGGCTGGACAAGCCGGGCGCGGTGACCGGCTCGAAGTCGGTCGGGGTAATGATCGAGCGCGGCCGCCGACCCGACTGACTCTAACCTGGACTTCGTCCTCCGGAGGCACGCGTGACCGACGTCGAAACGGTCTACCTGGGGCTCGGCAGCAATGTCGATGCCCGGCGCAACCTGGAGTCCGGCCTGACCGAACTCCGCGCCCGCTTCGGACCCGTCGAGTGCTCGCCGGTCTACCGCTCCACGGCGGTCGGCTTCGACGGCGAGGATTTCCTCAACGCGTGCTGCTGCCTGCAATCCGACCTCGAGCCGGCCGCGCTGAAGGCCTGGTTGACCGACCTGGAAGACCGCCATGGGCGCCGCCGCGACCTGCCGAAATTCGCCGACCGGACCCTGGACATCGACGTCCTGCTCTACGGCCGCCGGAGCGGGCGCTTCGAAGATCTGGTCCTGCCTCGCGGCGAGATTCTGAAGTACGCGCACGTCCTGAAGCCGCTGGCCGACCTGGCGCCCGACCTCGAGCATCCGTCGACGGGTCGGACCTTCGCCGATCACTGGGACGCCTTCGACGGGGATCGAAGCCTGGTCGCCGACGACCCCCTGGACTGAGCCTCGAGCGAGCCGGCGACGTCCCGGCGAGGCGCACGACCCGGTCCGGGACGATCAGCCGGGGTACAGCGCACCCAGGCGAACGGGTCGGCGGGCGCCGGTGATCGACGGGGTGTCGACCGTCCGGTGTTCGATGAACTCGCGCGCCAGCCAGGCCACCAGCGTCGCCTCGACGAAGTCCGGATCCAGCCCGTGACGGGCCGTCGACTCCACCGCCGGGCCCCGCCTCAGGCGGCTCCGTACGCGACGGAGCAGGTCCGGGTTGTGCACGCCGCCACCGCAGACCAGGACCCGTTCCGGGGCGATCTCGGCCAGCGCCGCGGCGAGGCTGGCGGCCGAGAATTCGGACAGCGTCGCCTGGATGTCCGCCGGCCGCCGCTCGGCATCCCGGGGCAGCCGAGCGCGCAACCAGGCCGGGCTGAAGTACTCGATGCCGGTGCTCTTCGGTGGTTTGCGGGCAAGGAAGGGGTCGTCGAGCAGGCGCGCGAGCAGCGACTCGTCGACCGTGCCGCCGGCCGCCCAGGCACCGCCCTCGTCGAAGCGGGGCCCGCCGGGATGGTGTGCCCGGTACCAGTCGTCGAGAAAGCAGCTGGCCGGGCCCGTATCGAAGCCCGAGACCGTGCCGTCGGGGTCGAGGCGGGTGACGTTGGCGATGCCGCCGAGGTTGACCACGGCCCGCCGCTCACCGGCCTGGTGCAGCAGCGCACGGTGGACCAGCGGTGCCAGCGGCGCGCCCTGGCCGCCGGCGGCGAGGTCGGCGCGGCGCAGGTCGGCGACGACGTCGACGGAGAGTGCGGCGGCGATCCGGGCCGGGTCGCCGATCTGGACCGTATGCGGGGGATCCTCGTCCGGCCGATGCAGCACGGTCTGTCCATGACTACCGACCGCGCGGATGTCGGCCCGGGACAGCCCACTCTCGGCCATCAGCGACTCGGCCGCCGACGCGAAGGCCCGGCCTACCGACGCGTCGAGCGCGGCCAAACGGGCGGCCGGGAACGCATCGGGATCGGTTCGGAGCGCGTCCAGCTCGGCGCGCAGTCGGTCGGGATAGGCGTAGGTCCGACCGGCCAGCAGGTCCGCCTGCGGTTCGGCCGAATGGCCCATGAAACGCACCGCGACGGCGTCGATGCCGTCCATGCTGGTGCCCGAGATCAGACCCAGGAAGGGCTCTGCGCTCACGGCGCGTTGCCGGACCGGCACCCCGCTTCGCGCTCTGCGCATCCGCCGTCACCGGCCGACGCGAGCATCACTCCGTCGTCCGGCGCCAGCCGGTCGAGCTGCGCCAGGTACGGCGCGGCGTGCTCGCGGAACCGGGGCAGAAGATCCTCGGACAGCGGCGTGGCCTCGGGCAGGTCGACCTTGCGCGGGTCGCGGTGCCGACCGTTGACGAGGAATTCGTAGTGCAGGTGCGGCCCGGTCGCCAGCCCGGTCGAGCCGACGTTGCCGATGACCTCGCCCTGGCGGACCCGGTCGCCGCGGTTGACCCGCTTGCGCGACAGGTGCAGGTAGCGGGTCACGATGTGGTTGCCGTGCTGGATGAAGATGTAGTTGCCGTTCGGCCGCGAGTAGCCGGCTTCGATCACGGTGCCGTCGCCGGCGGCCCAGATCGGCGTGCCGGTGGGTGCGGCGTAATCGGTTCCGTTGTGCGGCCGGATCCGCCGGGTCACCGGATGCAGCCGGCGCGGGTTGTAGTTCGACGAAACGCGGGTAAAGTTGATCGGCGCGCGCAGGAAGGCCTTGCGCATCGGCCGGCCGTCGGGCGAGTAGTAGTCCGGGCCGTCGCCGGCGTCGAAGCGGATCGCCTGGAAGGTCTCGCCCCGGTTCACGAAGCGCGCCGCCAGGATCGCACCCTGGCGCAGGAACTGCCCGTCCCGGTAAATCTCCTCGAACACCAGCGCGAAGCGATCACCGCGACGGATGTCCAGCGCGAAGTCGATGTCCCAGCCGAAGATATTGGCCAGGCGCAGCAGCATGTTGTCCGACAGGCCGGCGTTCTTGCCCGCGGCGAACAGCGACGAGGTGATCTCGGCCTCGATCTCGACCGTCCGGATGTCCAGGTCGCGGGGCTCGAGCCGGCTGACGAGAACCACGTCGCTGCCGGCCGGATCGGCCTCGGCGACGAATTCGTCGACCTTCTCCAGCTCGAAGTACAGCCAGTTCTCGTCGTCCTTCTCGGCGCGCAGCGCGCGAAACGTGCCGTCCTCGTCGATATCGAAGGCAAGTTCGTCGCCGGGCCGCAGGTCGGCCAGCGCCGCCCCGTGTTCGTCGAGGGTCACGATCCGGTGGAGCAGGGCGGGCGCCAGCCCCATGCGCCGGAAGATGAGGTCCAGCGAATCGCCGGACGCGACCTGGACGTAGTCCCAGGACGGCGCTTCGTCGGCGGCCAGCGGCGTGAGTTCCAGCTGCGCGCGGCCGTCGGTGAGCTCGCCGGACGTTCCGTCGACCTCTGTCCCACCCGGCCCCTCGGCGTCGTCGAGCGCGTTCTCTTCGAGGACCAGCGCTCGACGATCGATTTCGGGCGACGCATCGTCGTGCGGGCCATCGCTCCCGCCGCCCTGGACACCGAGCACGATCAGGGCCACCACGGCGAGTCCGCCGACCAGGCCGAGGCGGACGCGCGGACGCGCCAGCAGCGGTGCGGCAGCGGCCTGCGCGCGTGTTGCCAGGCCCGCCAGGAACGCGACGGGGCGAGGTCGATCGCCCGCTCGGCGATCGCTGCGGGCGCGCGAGGAGGTCTTGCGGGAAGCCATCGGAGAAGGTCGGGGCATGCGAACGGCGGGCAGAAGGTAAACCGCGAATACATTACCGGTCGACCGTGATTCCGTCAATTCGAACGCCCGAAGGGCGGGAGGATCGCTACACTGTCGATCCGACCGCCGATCCGAGCCCGACCCGGGCCACCACGCCGATGTCCGAGACGCCCGACCCGGTCGATGAGTCGACCGCAGATTCCATCGCCGAACTGACCCGCGGTGCCGCCGAAGTCATCCAGACCGATGAGCTGGCCGAACGGCTGGCTTCGGACCGCCCGCTGCGCGTCAAGGTCGGGTTCGACCCGACCGCACCGGACCTGCACCTGGGCCACACGGTCATCCTGAACGCGATGCGCAGGTTCCAGGACGCCGGCCACGTCGTCATCTTCCTGATCGGCGATTTCACCGGAATGATCGGTGACCCGACCGGCAAGAACGTCACCCGCAAGCCGCTGACCGAGGACCAGATCCGCGACAACGCCCGGACCTACGCCGACCAGGTGTTCAAGGTGCTGGACCGCGAGAAGACCGAAGTGCGGTTCAACTCCGAGTGGTTCGGCGCGATGTCTTCGGCCGACATGATCCGCCTGTCGGCACAGCACACGGTGGCCCGGATGCTCGAGCGCGACGACTTCGAGAAGCGCTACAAGGGCGGCCAGCCGATCGCGATCCACGAGTTCCTGTACCCGCTGGTCCAGGGCCACGACTCGGTCGCGCTGGAGGCGGACATCGAGATGGGCGGCACGGACCAGAAGTTCAACCTGCTGGTCGGCCGCCAGCTGCAGGCCCAGGCCGGCCAGAAGCCGCAGATCATCATCACCTGGCCGCTGCTCGAAGGTACCGACGGCGTCCAGAAGATGTCGAAGTCGCTCGACAACTACATCGGCATCGACGACCCGGCCGACGAAATGTTCGGCAAGATCATGAGCATCTCCGACGAACTGATGTGGCGCTACTTCGAGCTGCTGAGCTTCCGTCCGACCGCCGAGATCGATGGTCTCAAGGCCGCGATCGACGACGGCCGCAACCCGCGCGACGTCAAGTTCGAACTCGGCATCGAAATCGTCGACCGCTTCCATGGCGACGGCGCCGGCGAGGCCGCGCGCGACGCGTTCCTTGCCCGCTTCCGTGACAGCCAGCTGCCCGACGACCTGCCCGAGATGGAACTCGCCGCCGGCGACGACGGCGAGCTCGGCATCGCCGCGGCACTGACCGCCGCAGGACTGACCGCCTCCAACTCCGATGCCTTCCGGATGATCAAGCAGGGCGCGGTCAGGATCGACGGCGAGAAAGTCGACGACCGCAGCCTGATGCTGCCCTCGGGATTCACCGGCCTGCTGCAGGTCGGCAAGCGGAAGTTTGCGCAGGTGAAAGTGGTCTGATTCCAGCACTGATACGGAGGCGGCCTCCAACAATTGAATCTCGCGAACCCGCCATTCATACAGGCCGACCTTCAGAATTGAGCATCCGCCTCCAGAACACGAGTTCGCTGGTGGGTTTGCATTCGCCTCAAACCAGGCTTGACCCCCCCCCGGGGGTGCAGTGTTACCGTGACTGATCAACTTGCACGGTAACAAGGTTTTTTCATGGTTCTTTCGGCGCGCCTGAATGGCGCTTTTTTTATTTTTGTTCTTGCATACCTCTCATTCGCGACACCGGTTAATGCGCAACAGCAGATCGTTTGGTGGGAATTCTGTGATTCCTGTTCCACCGAGCAACAGTTTTCGCAACAAGCCTACGATGCTCCTTCTGGATACGAGTGGATCTATGTCACCAATAGAGATTCAAATGTGTCAAGGAAGTATGAGCGGTTTACAACCAAAGAAGACTTCGGAGGCGGCTTCGTCTGGATGACTCATGTTGTCCCGGCGTCAATGCAGGCAGGCGAGAAGAACACGTTACAGAATGCGATTTCTGGCGCCAACATCACTCAAACAACATTTGATCGAGAAGATCTTTCCGGAGCCGTTATTGGCTTCGGCGACACCAGTTCAGTGATGGGCGACTTTTCTGGACAAGCATTGGATCCACTCTACACGAACGCCCTTATTCGGCATCTGGAATCGAGCGGAGCACTTCCTACCCTTGAATCGGTCAATCAGGCTCTTCAAGCGTTTGGAATCGGCGCGGAATCAGGGGGCACGATTAGAGCCAGAAACCTGATTGTCGAAATCATCTATGACGACGGATCAGCCATCGTAGTCAGGTTGAAACCTGACGGTGAACTCGATAACTGGGTTGCCGTCGACGTTGATGGCCAATCCATCGATCTAGATGTTGATCAGGCTGGAGACGTGGTAATCGATGATGGATCTCTCGGATCAGATTTCTCTATCTTTTATGGCGGCGGCAGTGATCAGTCTGTTACCGAGGGCGTTAATTCTTTCATGCTTGCGTTCGACAGGCGCGATGTCCATTGCAGAATGATTCCTCACGGCCCTCAACGCACCGAAGTGAGATGCAAAGTTTACTGAAGTGGCTCTAGAAAGACCGGACGACAGACCCCGCCTCATTTGGCGGGGTCTTCTTTTTAGTGCTTGCTTCGCACACCGGATCAGACTCACTCTACTCCGACAATGGAACGATGTCCTAATTGCCGCCACACATGTGCCTACGAACTCACCAACGGGCAGAGGGAATGCCGAGTTTATGGCAAGCGATATAGCTGGGCGTCAGTGTGGAGTTCCGTGCGTTTACCCGTACGCGTCATGGGCCCATTGCTCGAAATGTTTGCGTCTGGCGTCCCGGTCTGGCGCCAACGCTTTCGTAGACACGCCAGCCGTACGAATGTCGGGTCTTTCTATCAACTCTGTCGGGCCTGATGTGCTTGGGAAAAGAACCTCAACGAGCCTTTCTCTGGCGTGCTGGAATGTCACAAGATCACATTCGGCGGATCTCGGCACGACAAGCGGGATTGGGGCGCGGCTAGTTAGGGCATCGTCTTCGGCGTGACCAACCGCAACGGCTGAGTAAAATCGATGCTGGTCGTTGCCTACGCAGGTCCGCAAAACCGTTGTCACCGTATTCCTCGCAAGCTCAAAGCACGGCCAACTTTGTAGAAAGCACCAGAGCGCCACCGAGCAATTAAACACAAAACGCAGACTCAACCAGAGTGCGATGCTCGACATGAGTTTGTCGTTGCCCTTCAATTGCACCAGATGTCCCCCGGCCCACGTATCAATGGCAGCTGTTCTCGACAAGCTGCGGCCGCAGATTCCGGGTGAGTACTTCTCCATATTTCGCCGTTCGGAAAAGGAGGGGGATTGCGGAATGGAATGATTCCGGACTCGAACGTCCGTCGCTCAGATTCATCCACAGCCTCCTTCCGAGACCCCAAGTTCCGGCCGGAGCGTTTCCCGTGATGGCATTGCCATTGGCCTGCAGAGCCGCCTGCCTCGATGCAGCCGTTAGAATCCGCTTTTGAACACTATCGAGGATGCCCTATGAACGTTCTGGTCATCGGATCCGGCGGGCGCGAGCATGCGCTGGCCTGGAAACTGGCGCAGTCGGAGAACGTCGACCAGGTCCTGGTCGCGCCCGGCAACGGCGGCACGGCGACCGAGCCGGGCGTCGAGAATGCCGAGGTCGCCGTCGACGACCTCGACGGACTGGTCGAACTGGCGAAGGCGCGCGATGTCGGCCTGACCGTGGTCGGGCCGGAAGCGCCGCTGGCCGCGGGCGTGGTCGATCGCTTTCGCGACGAAGGCCTGAAGTGCTTCGGCCCGAGCGCCGCGGCTGCGCAGCTGGAGTCATCCAAGGCCTTCGCCAAGGAATTCCTGTCGCGCCATCGGATCCCGACCGCCGACTGGATCGTGGTCGACAATGTCGAGGCGGGCATGGATTTCGCGCGCGGCCACGTGCTGCCGCTGGTGCTGAAGGCCGACGGCCTGGCCGCCGGCAAGGGCGTGGTGATCGCAGAGGACGTCGAGACCGTCGAGGCCACGCTGGCGGACATGTTGTCCGGCGATGCCTTCGGCGACGCCGGGCGGCGCGTGGTGATCGAGGAGTTCCTGCTCGGCGAGGAAGCCAGCTTCATCGCCCTGGTCGACGGCACCACCATCGTTCCGCTGGCGACCAGCCAGGACCACAAGCAGCGCGACGACGGCGATCTCGGCCCGAACACGGGCGGCATGGGCGCCTGCTCGCCGGCGCCGGTGATCACGCCCGAGCTCGAGCAGCAGGTGATGGACACGATCCTCCGGCCGACCGCCGAAGGCATGGTCGCCGACGGCCAGCCGTTCACCGGCTTCCTGTACGCCGGTCTGATGGTCACCCGGTCCGGCGCCAAGGTGCTGGAATTCAACGTGCGGATGGGCGACCCGGAGACCCAGCCGGTCATGATGCGGCTGCGGTCGGACCTTGCCGACGCGCTGCTCGCCACCGTGGACGGCCGGCTCGACGGCGTCGATCTCGACTGGGATCCGCGGCCCACGGTCGGTGTGGTGATGGCCGCCGGCGGCTACCCGGCCGACTACCGCAAGGGCGACCCGATCACGGGGCTGGACAGCGACTTCCCGGACGAACTCCGGGTGTTCCACGCCGGCACCCAGCGCGAGGACGGCCAGGTGGTCACCGCCGGCGGCCGCGTGCTGTGCGTGACCGCCATCGGCGAGTCGATCCAGCAGGCCCAGGCCGAGGTCTACCGCTGGCTGCCGCGGATCGGCTTCGCCAACGCCTACTGGCGCACGGACATCGGCCACCGGGCGCTGAAGCACGAGAACGCGTGAATTTGTCCACGGATGAACACAGATTGGAACAACCGACGGACGGCTGAACGGTTCCGACCGCTCTGGATCTCCTTGACGCACGAGCACTGAGCGGTCCCTGAGGGCTGCGCCACGCCCGATCGTCCGGATCGACCCACTCGGCTTGTCGACGCGGTTCCGTCGTTCGTTGTATCCGTGTTGATCTGTGTTCATCCGTGGACCGTTGCTTGTTCAATCCGACCCGCGCCGCCACGCCCCGGCGCTAGGCGCCGTCGATCAATCAGCGCTGCAGGGGTCATTCGACGAGTTCCTGACGTTCATCTGCGTTAATCTGCGTTCATCTGCGGTTCCTTAGTTTCCCGAACGCCGCACGACCCTCGAACCCGAACCGCAGATTCCGATGGACGTTTCCCACCTTCTCGACGAGTTGAACGACGCGCAGCGCCAGGCGGTGACGGTCGCGGCGCCGCATTGCCTGGTCCTGGCCGGTGCGGGGTCCGGCAAGACGCGCGTGCTGGTCCACCGGATCGCCTGGGTGATCCAGGTCGAGCACGCCTCGCCGATGTCGATCCTGGCCGTGACCTTCACCAACAAGGCCGCCAGCGAGATGCGCGGGCGGGTCGAGGAGCTGCTGAACATCCCGGCCTCGGGCCTGTGGATCGGCACCTTCCACGGCATCTGCCACCGGATCCTGCGCATGCACGCCGCGGAGGCGGGCCTCAATCCGACCTTCCAGATCCTCGACTCCGACGACCAGTACCGGCTGGTCCGGCGGACCATCCGGGAGATGCAGCTCGACGAGGGCGAGTATCCGCCGCGCGTGGTCCAGGGCTTCATCAACGCGCGCAAGGACGACGGCGTGCGGCCCGACCACATCGACCCGGGCGGCAACCCCCTGACCGCGCAGATGGTCGAGGTCTACCGCACCTATCAGGCCGCCTGCGAACGCTCCGGCCTGGTCGACTTCGCCGAGCTGATGCTGCGCACCGTGGAGCTGCTGCGCGACAACCCGGCCCGGCTGCAGTACTACCAGGGCCGCTTCGGGCACGTGATGATCGACGAGTTCCAGGACACCAACACGCTGCAGTACGCGCTGGTCCGCTTGCTGGCCGGGGGTCGCGATTCGCGGCTGTTCGTGGTCGGCGACGACGATCAGTCGATCTACGGCTGGCGCGGCGCCCGGGTCGAGAACGTGCAGCACTTCGCGCGCGACTTCGAGCCCGAGATCGTGCGCCTGGAACAGAACTACAGATCGACCAAGACCATTCTCGAGGCGGCCAACCGGGTCATCGATCACAACGACGACCGGATGGGCAAGAACCTGTGGACCGACGGCGAGGACGGCGAGCCGGTCCGCGTGTTTTCGGCCTACAACGAGGACGAAGAGGCCGAGTTCATCGTCGGCCGCATCCAGGACTGGCTGGAAACCGGCCGCAAGGCCTCCGACATCGCGGTGCTGTACCGGTCCAATGCACAGTCGCGGATCTTCGAGCAGGCGCTGCTGCGCGCCGACATCCCCTATCGCGTCTACGGCGGCCTGCGCTTCTTCGAGCGCGCCGAGATCAAGGATGCGCTCGGCTATCTGCGAATGGTTCACACCCGGACGACGATGCCGCGTTCGAACGGGTGGTCAACGTGCCGGCGCGCGGGATCGGCGAACGCACCGTGGCCGGGCTGCGCGACGCCGCGCGAGCCGACGACCGCTCCCTGTGGGCCACGGTCGAACGGCAGCTCGCGGCCGGAGCGCTCGGCGGGCGGGCGCGCAACGCCCTGGGCACCTTCGTCGAACTGATCCGCGGTCTTGGCCAGGATGCCGAGGGCACCGACCTCGGCGGCATCATGCACCGGATCCTCAAGCGCACGGAGCTGATCCAGCACTACCTGGCGCGCGAGCCCGCCGACCGGGCCGAAGCGCGCCAGGAGAACCTGGATGAACTGATCCGGGCGGCCGAGAACTTCGACCAGTCGATGGAAGACGAACAGGCCGGGCTGAGCCCGACCGCGTCGTTCCTGACCCAGGCGGCGCTGGAGGCAGGCGAGCACCAGGCCGAGAAGTGGCAGGACTGCGTCCAGCTGATGACGCTGCATTCGGCCAAGGGCCTGGAGTTTCCGATGGTGTTCATGGCCGGGATGGAAGAGGGCCTGTTCCCGCATCAGAAGTCGGCCGAAGAACCGGGGCGCCTGTCCGAGGAACGCCGGCTGGCCTACGTCGGCATGACCCGCGCGATGGAGTTGCTGTACATGACCCATGCCGAGTCCCGACGCCTCCACGGGCAGACCATGTTCGGCCGGCCGTCGAGGTTCCTCAACGAACTGCCGCCGGGGCTGGTCGAGGACGTGCGGCCGCGCATGCAGGTCAGCCAGGCCCGCGCGCCGCGCGACGGCGGCGGCAACCTCCCGGGCCTGGGCAGCCGGGTCCAGCACGCCAAGTTCGGCGCCGGGACCGTGCTGTCGGTGGAAGGCCAGGGCGAGAACGCCCGGATCCAGATCAATTTCGACGACGCGGGCCCGAAGTGGCTGGTCGCCGGCTACGCCGTGCTGGAACGGATCGCTTGAACCGCTTCCGGGGTCAGACTCCGCGCTCGTAGAAGCGCGCGACCTGGATCGGCGGCTGGTGCTTGCGGTCTTCCGAGCGCCGGCCCGGAACGCTGTTCGACAGGCGGCCGACGATCTTGAGCTTGCGGCCGGCCCGTTCGAGGACCAGCTGGACCTTCGGCATCGCGCGGAGCTCACGCCTGCACAGGATCACGCGCTCCTTGATGTCTTCGTCGACCTCCGGGGAGACGGCGATCTCGATCGGCTCCGAGCCGTCCAGAGGAATCAGCAGGCCGGGCCGGAATTCGCCCTCCAGAGAGCGTTGCTCGACGAAGGTGCCGAAGCTCAGTCCGCCGAGCATCTTCTCGGCGGCCTCGCGCTGCTCGTCGGTCACGCCGGGCTCGAAGATATCGTCGGTGTCACGCTTGGTCATGCTGGCTCTCCTACCCGTCGTTCGAACGAGGCCCCGGCGGTGCGACAGCCGCTCGAATCGGGGACCCGACCCGCTACACTACTGCATTGCTGCCCGATCTGTCCATGCTGCACCGACCCTGCTCATGAACCGCTCTGCCCCCATCGAACTGACCCTGCCGGCGACGGGTGCCCGACTGGCCGGCCTGCGCTCCGGACCCGCGGCTCCTGCGCCCGGAACTCCTCGCGTGCTGGCCCTGCACGGCTGGCTGGACAATGCCCTGAGCTGGCGTCCGGCCCTGGACGGTCTGGGCGCGTTCGAGGTGGTCTGTATCGATTTCCCGGGCCACGGCGCGTCACCGCCGCGGTCACCGGCCGCTCGCTACCACTTCGACGACTATGTGTTCGACGTGCTCGGCGCGCTCGATGCGCTCGGCTGGGACGACGCCCACCTGCTGGGGCACTCGCTCGGCGGCGCGGTGGCCTCGGTGACCGCAGCCGCCTGTCCGGAGCGCGTGCGCACGCTGAACGTGGTCGAGGGCCTGGGACCGCTGACCGCGCCCGCCGACCGTACGGCCCAGAACTGGCGCAAGGCGGTGCGTACCGCGCGCGAACGCCCGCGCCGCGTGCACCCGGATCGTGCCTCGGCGGTCGATGCGCGGGTCCGCAACTCGGACCTGCCGCGCGCGGCGGCCGAACGCCTCGCCGAACGCGGCCTGGACGAGGTCGACGGCGGCTGGCGATGGCGCCACGACCAGCGCCTGACCTGGCCGTCGACCCAGCGCTACACCGAGGCGCAGGTGCTGGACCTGCTGGCCGCAATCGAGGCCTCGACGCTGTGCGTGCTGGCAACGCCCCGGTCGCGCCTGCTTCCCGACGGCCTGATGGAGCGCCGATCGGCCGCCGTCCGAACCCTGCGCCTGGTCGAGTTCGAGGGCGGCCACCACGTCCACATGCAGCAACCCGTCGCCGTTTCACGATGCATCGAGGATCACATCCATGCGCACCACGCAGACCATTGACGCCCACGAGCGATTGATCTTCGCCCTCGACGTACCCGACGCCGAGCGCGCGCGGACCTTGATCCGCACGCTCGACAATCGGGTCAGCCACTACAAGCTGGGGCTGGAACTGTTCCTGTCCGGGGCCTACTTCGAACTCGCCGACGAGCTGAACGCGGCCGGGAAGCGCGTATTCGCCGACCTGAAGCTGTTCGACGTGCCGGCCACGGTCGGCCGGGCCGTGGCCCAGCTGTCGCGCTGCGGCGTCGACTTCATCACCGTGCACGGACAGGACGCGATGCTGGCCGAGGCTGCCGCCAACAAGGGCGGGAGCCGCATCCTGGCGGTCACCGCGCTGACCAGCCTCGATCAGGGCGACCTCGAGGCGCTGGGCTTCGAGTGCGAAGTCGCCGACCTCGTGCTGTCGCGCGCCCGACGCGCGCTGGCGCTGGGCTGCGACGGGGTCGTGTCGTCAGGGCTCGAGGCGCCGGCGCTGCGCGCCGGCACCGACCCGGCGCTGGTGGTGGTCTGCCCGGGAATCCGCCCGGTCGCCAACACCGACGACCAGAAGCGCACGCTGAGCGTCGAGCAGGCCTTCGCCAACGGGGCCGATTACATCGTGGTCGGTCGTCCGATCCGCGATGCCGACGACCCGGCCGCAGCGGCCGAAACGATCCAGGCGCAGATTCGACGCGCAGTAGGCGCGTAAAAACAACGGGTTACAGGCCACTCCAAAGGTATTGCATTCAAAGCCGGCTTCAGGTTATTATTTCTGCGCGTCGGGTCGTCGCCGCGATCCGACCGCAAGCGACAACAACATCCAACAAGCGTGTCGCCATGATCACGTGGGGATGAATCCGGTTTCGACCGGCTTGCAGGCAGGGCGCCATCGTCCTGCCTCTTTTTTTGCCCCGGGTCCGGCCCCGGAACCCGGTGGTAAACTTGCGCCCCGTTCGCAACCGCCAGCTTCGCGATGCCTCCCGTTCCCACCCACCGCCGCTTCCCCGGCCAGACCCTGCTTGCGCTCGGTCAATGGTGGCGTGCGCTGTGGCGGCGCATCCTGCACGGCTGGGTTCGGGCCACGGTGCTGCCCGAAGACGTCGACGAGCTCGACCTCGATGACGGCAAGCCGACCTTCTACATCCTCGACACCTACGCGCTGACCTCGCTGCTGATCACCGAGCAGATCTGCATCGATCGCGGCTGGCCCCGACTCGATCGGGAGTTCCAGCACGACGCGGTGGACCTGTCGCGCAGCTACGGCGCCAGCCGGCGGCACAAGGGCCTGCTCGTGCGCCGCCCCGTACGACGGCGCCATTCGCTGATGCTCAAGGAATTGATCGAAGCCGTCGACGCCGGGCGGATCGATGACGTGCGGATCGTTCCGGTTTCGGTCCTGATCGGACGGGCGCCGGACAAGGAACAGTCGATCGCCAAGATCCTGTTCTCCGAGAACTGGGACGTGGGCGGTCGGCTGCGGCGCCTGCTGACGACCGTGATCAACGGTCGCTCGACCTTCGTCCAGTTCGGCAAACCGGTGTCGCTGGCCGAGGTCGCGCGCGAAGGCCAGGGCGCGGAAATGGACCTGCGCCGGATCAGCCGCCTGCTCCGGGTGCACTTCAAGCGGGTCCGCACCTCGGCGATCGGCCCCGATCGCTCGCACCGCCGCACGCTGGTCGATCGCGTGGTTCACGCCGACAGCGTACGTCACGCGATCGCCCAGAAGGCCAAGCGCGACAACATCGAGATCTACAAAGCCGAAGCCGAGGCGCGGAAGTACGCGCGCGAGATCGCGGCCGACTACTCCTATTCCTTCGTGCGCATCGCCGAGCGCTTGCTGGCCTGGTTCTGGAACCGGATCTACCGCGGCGTCCAGGTGTTCCACTTCGGCCAGTTCCGCGACGCCCAGCAAGGCCACGAAATCGTCTACGTGCCCTGCCACCGCAGCCACATCGACTACATGCTGCTGTCGTTCATCCTGTACCGGCGAGGCTTCGTGCCGCCGCATATCGCGGCCGGCATCAACCTCAACCTGCCCGTCGTCGGCCGCTTCCTGCGCTTCGGCGGGGCGTTCTTCCTGCGTCGCTCCTTCCGCGCCCAGCCGCTGTATTCGGCCGTGTTCAACGAGTACGTCGCGACGATCCTCGACAGGGGCGTGGCGCTGGAGTACTTCATCGAAGGAACGCGATCGCGGACAGGGCGCTCGCTGCCGCCGCGCGCCGGCATGCTGTCGATCACGGTCCGGGCCTTCCTGCGCAGCCGCAAGCGCCCCGTGCTGTTCCAGCCGGTCTACATCGGCTACGAACGGCTGGCCGAGGGCAGCTCCTACATTTCCGAACTGTCGGGCCGCGAGAAGAAACCGGAGTCACTGTCGGACTTCCGCAACGTGATCAACATCCTGCGCAAGAACTACGGGCAGGTCCAGGTCAGCTTCGGCGAACCGATCCGACTCAGCCCGCTGCTCGACCGGCACTGCCCGGACTGGGCGGACCAGGAGCACGACCCGGACGCCAAACCGGAATGGCTGCCGAAGGTGGTCAATGAGCTGGCCGACGGCATCATCGTCAACATCAACAAGGCCGCGCACGTCAACCCGGTCAATCTGCTGGCCGCAGCGTTGCTGGCCACGCGAAAGCACGCCCTGGATCAGGACGACCTCGAGGCGATGATCGGCGTCTACCAGCGGCTGATCCGGATGACCGCCTATTCCGACCGGATCACCATCACCGAGCTGACCCCGGGGCAGGTCATCGAGTACGGCCTGGACCTGGGCATCATCGAGCGCCAGGCGCACGAGCTTGGCGACATCATCCGCGTCGAGCCGCGCAACGCCGTGCTGCTGACCTACTTCCGCAACAACATCGCCCACCTGCTGGCCATGCCGGCGTGGATCGCGTGCTGCTTCCTGAACAACCTGCGGGTCCGCAAGACCCGCGTGCGGCGCTTGAGCGAAGCCGTCTACCCGTTCCTGAAGAAGGAACTGTTCCTGCCCTGGGCGCCGGAAGAAGTGCCCGTGATCATCCAGCGCTGCACCGACGCTCTGGTCCGCCAGGGGCTGCTCGGAATGAGCGGCGACTACCTCCAGCGCACGCCGGGCGGCTCCGACCAGACCTACTATCTGCGGCTGCTCGGCAACACCATGCTGCAGACCTTCGAGCGCTACTACATCACGATCGCGGTGCTGGCCAAGAACGGCTCCGGCAAGCTGAGCCGGCAGCAGCTTGAGCAGCTGTGCACGCTCTCGGCCCAGCGCATCTCGCTGCTGCACGAGTTCGACGCACCGGAGTTCTCCGACCGGACCCTGTTCAAGCAGTTCATCGAGTCGCTGCAGGACATCCAGGTGCTCGGCCGCGACGACGCGGGCAACCTGACCTTCGATCGCCGGCTCGAGACCTTCGCGCGCGACGCCAAGCTGGTGCTCGACAAGGAGGTCCGGCACACGATCATCCAGATGACGCCGCGCGTGCTCGAACTCGAGAAGCGCCGTGCCGAATCCACCGATCGGCCGGCCAAGAAGGGTGGATCCGGGTCGGCCTGATCGTCGAGCCGCGGCATCCACCGGCAGCCGAGCCGTGCGAGTCGTGCCCGGCGGGTTCGAACCACCGGGCCTGCGCCGCGGGCGGGCGCCGCCGCAAGCTTCGACGCGCTGCTAGAATGCAGCCATGAGCGCAGTCACTCCGGCAGTCTCGACCAGCGAAAAGACCACTCTGACGGCCGCCGATTGGGAGCAGGCCGCGCTCGACCTGATCGCCGAGAAGGGGCTGGGTGGGCTCGGCGTCGAACCGCTGGCCCGGCGGCTCGGAATCACCAAGGGCAGCTTCTACTGGCACTTCCCGAAGCGCGACCAGCTCCTCGAGCAGGCCCTGGCCCGCTGGGAGCGGCAGGACAACGAGTCGCTGGCGCGTTCGCTGGATTCGGACCTGCCCGCCGCCGAACGTCTGGCCGAATTCGTGCTGCGCACCTCTCGCCAGAACCGCAGTCACCAGATCCACGCGGCGTTGTGCGCGGCCAGCGACGACCCGCGAATCAAGCCGGTGCTCGAACGGATCACCTGCCGCCGTCTCGACTACCTGGCCAAGGCCTTCCGCGAACTCGGCCTCGCCGACGAAGCCGCCCGCCACCGCGCCCGCCTGACCTACACCAGCTACGTAGGCTACATCCAGCTCCAGACCCGAGGCATGGCGCCCGAACGCGGCAGCGAGGAATTCGAAGCCTACGTCCGCCACGCCATCGACACCCTCCTGACCCCTCGCTGAGTCTTTGGCCCCAGTCGTTCCTCTCCGGCGGCAACCAGAGTCAAATGCGTTTTCTCGCAGAGACGCAAAGGCGCAGAGAAATCAAATGCAATTCGGGTTGCCGGGGCCCGTCCGCTTCAATCGCTGACGCTGCAGCCTGATCGCACGCTGGCCGAAAACCCGTTCGCAGAATTTCACTGTCTTTCTCTGCGCCTTCGCGTCACTGCGAGAAAACGCAGTTGCCGTTGCCCGTCCCCGAACAGCCTTCCTCCCGTAATCGCAAGCCGAAGAAAAAAAAAGCGCGGCCCGGGGCCGCGCTTTCTTGTCGTGCTCGATGTCGCCGATCAGTGGAGGAGCGGCGCGATCACGAGGCTGACGATGGCCATCACGTTGATCAGGATGTTCATCGACGGGCCCGAAGTGTCCTTCAGCGGGTCGCCGACCGTATCGCCGACCACGTTCGCCTTGTGGGTCTCGGAGCCCTTGCCGCCGAAGTTGCCCTTCTCGACGTGCTTCTTGGCGTTGTCCCAGGCACCCCCGGCATTCGCCATGGTCAGCGCCAGCAGGACCGCCGCGATCAGCGCGCCGCCGAGCATGCCGCCCAGCGCTTCCGGGCCGAGGCCGAAGCCCACCGCAACCGGACCCAGCACCGCGAGCGCGGCCGGCAGCAGCATCCGCTTGATCGCCGAGGTGGTCGCGATGTCGACGCAGCGCGCCGCGTCCGGCGTGGCGTTGCCTTCGAGCAGGCCGGGGATCTCGCGGAACTGGCGGCGGATCTCGGTGATCATCTCGAACGCGGCAGCGCCGACGGCGGTCATCGTGATCGAGGCGACCAGGAACGGGAACAGGCCGCCGATGAACATGCCGATCAGCACCATCGGATCGGAGATCGCCAGCACGAAGTCGGTCATGTCGTGCTGGATCTCGGCGATGTAGGCCGAGATGATGGTCAGCGCGGCCAGCGCAGCGGCGCCGATCGCGAAGCCCTTGCCGATGGCGGCGGTGGTGTTGCCCAGCTCGTCGAGCGAGTCGGTGATCTTGCGGGTGTCTTCACCCAGGCCGGCCATTTCGGCGATGCCGCCGGCGTTGTCGGCGACCGGACCGTAGGCATCGATGGCCATGGTCATGCCGACCGTGGCAAGCATCGAGACCGCGGCGATTCCGACGCCGTAGAGCTCGGCCTGCGAGTTGGCGACGAAGATCATCGCGCAGATGGTCAGGATCGGGATCAGCACCGACTGCATGCCGGTGGCCAGCCCGGAGATGATCACGGTCGCCGGACCGGTTTCACCCGATTTGGCGATATCGCGAATCGGCTTGGCGGCGGTGTAGTACTCGGTCGAAAGGCCGATGACCACGCCGCCGACCGCGCCGACGATGGTCGCGATCCAGACCCCGGTCTGGATGTCGAGGTAGCCGATCAGGAAGTAGGCCAGCGCGACGAAGCCGATCGCCGCCGAGATCGTACCGATCCGGAGCGCCACTTCGGGGCTCTTGCTGGCCGATGCCCGGACCAGGCCGATCGCCAGGATCGAGCAGACCAGGCCGAGGGAGGACAGCAGCAGCGGCAGGCCCATCAGCGCCTCGCCCGGACCCATGCCCGGAACGATCGCCGCGCCGCCGGCCTGCTTGACCATCACCGTGGCCAGGGCAACCGAGGCGATCATCGCGCCGCAGTACGACTCGAAGATGTCGGAGCCCATGCCGGCCACATCGCCGACGTTGTCGCCGACGTTGTCGGCGATCACGCCCGGATTCCGGGGATCGTCTTCCGGAATGCCGGCCTCGACCTTGCCGACCAGGTCGGCGCCGACGTCGGCGGACTTGGTGAAGATGCCGCCGCCGACACGATAGAACAGCGCGACCACGCCGGCGCCCATGCCGAAGCCGTGGATCCGGTGTGCGGTCTCGGGATCGGTGCCGAAGATCAGGTACAGGGTGCCCAGGCCGAGCAGGCCGAGGGACGCCAGCACCAGGCCCATCACGGAGCCGCCGTAGAAGGCGACCGTCAACGCGCGATCGGTGCCGAAGTTGTGTGCGGCCGACGTCGTGCGGACGTTGGCGCGGGTCGCGGCGATCATGCCGAAGTAGCCGGCGATGGCCGAACAGAATGCGCCGACCAGGAACGAGATCGCGGTCTCGATGCCGAGGCCGGAGAACGCCAGCGCGATGAACAGCACCGCGACCGAACCGCCGATCATCAGGATCTCGCGGCGCATGAACGCCATGGCGCCGTCCTGGATCAGCTTGGCGATCTCGGCCGGCTTACCGTCCATGACCGGGTAGCGCATCATCGCGGTGAAGATGACGAATGCCGTGATCAGCCCGACGATGCCGAGCGCCGGCGGGATCAGACTCATGTCCATGTTGTCTCCCAGGCTTGTTTTTGGTTGCTTGTGGTAATAGCGATGGCTATCTGCGATTGAACTCGGGGTCGATCCGCGCAGCTCGAGGCGGCGCATCGAGAGAGGGTGGTGCGGAATCGGCGCGCCGGGGATCGTCCGCGGCGGGCACAAAATCGCTGCATTCTAGCCGTTTCCACGTCCGCAGGGCAAACTTCGCCCACCGGAGTCGGGCGCTGGCCAGCGCGGGAAGGGATGGACCGGGGCCCAACCGACGAAGTGTGGTGTGATAATGTGATAACGCGTTAATACGCCAGTGTGCTAGCATGCTGTTCACTCATCGACCCAGCCGGCGTGACCGAACGCCCCTGACCGCCATGAAACAACTCGACGAACAGCATCTGAAAGCCAATCGGGCCGCCCGGAACAGCCTGGCCGAAGCGTTCAATGCGATGCAGACACCAGACGAGGTCCGCTCGCTGCTTCGCGACCTGACCACGCCGGCCGAGCTCGAGGCGCTGGTCGATCGCTGGCGCGTCGTCCAGCTGCTCGACGCCGGGCTGCCGTACCGCGAAATCCACGAGCGCACCGGCGTGAGCGTCACCACCATCGGCCGCGTCGCCCGATTCCTCGAAATGGGCCACGGCGGCTATCGACTGGCACTGAAACGCCTGCAGGGCGAAGACGCCCCCAACCCGCCTTTCCCGGGAGACCAGGACGCATGACCATCGAACGACGACTCAAGATCGCGATCCAGAAATCCGGGCGCCTTTCCGAGGCCTCGCTGAAGCTGCTGGAACGGGCCGGTCTGCACTTCGCGCGCAGCAAGGACAAGCTGTTCTGGTACGGGCGCAACCTTCCGGTCGACCTGCTGCTGGTCCGCGACGACGACATCCCCCGCCTGCTCCTGGAAGGGGTCTGCGAACTCGGCATCGTCGGTGAGAACGTGGCCGCGGAGAAGCTGGCCGAAGCCGCCCAGCGAAGACCCGGCGCCGAGCTCGACGCCCTGACCCGGCTCGACTTCGGCCACTGCCGGCTGATGCTTGCGCTGCCCGAGCGGCAGGACTATCGCGGGCCAGAGCAGCTGGAAGGCAAGCGGATCGCGACCAGTTACCCGCAGTTGACCGCACGTTGGCTGCAGGAAAAGGGTGTTTCCGCCGATATCGTGATGCTCAACGGGGCCGTCGAGATTGCGCCGAGCCTCGGCACCGCCGAGGCGATCGTCGACCTGGTGTCGACCGGGACGACGCTGCGCGCCAACCACCTCAAGGCCGTGGCGCCGGTGCTCGAGAGCCAGGCCGCCCTGTACCGGGGCGCTTCCGCGCTCGGCGACGACCAGCAGCGGTTGCTCGACAAGCTGGTCCAGCGAATCCAGGGCGTGCAGACCGCCCAGGAGACCAAGTACGTGATGCTGCATGCGCCGCGCGAGCGCCTGGCCCGGATCACTGAGGTGTTGCCCGGCGCCGAAACTCCGACCGTCCTGCCGCTGGAGGGCCAGCCCGAGCGGGTCGCGGTCCACGCGCTGTGCACCGAACAGGTGTTCTGGGAGCATCTCGAGGAACTCAAGCAGGCCGGCGCCTCGGCCATCCTGGTGCTGCCGGTGGAGAAAATGCTGGCATGAACGTTCCGGCACTGAACACCACGGCCTGGGACGATCTCGACGAGACCGCCCGGCGCGAGCTCCTTGCGCGCCCGCGCCTGGAGAGCGACCAGGAACTGAGCCGCCAGGTCGGCGCGATCGTGGCCGAAGTCCGGGCCGGCGGCGACGCGGCGTTGATGGCCTGCACGCGCCGCTACGACGGGGTCGAGCCCGAAGCGCTGTGGCAGGACGTGGATAGCCGGGCCGCGCTGGACCCCGAGCTCGACGCCGCGCTGGATCGTGCGATCTCGACCGTGCGCGCCTTCCACCGGCGCGGCCGGCCCGAGGATTACGAGGTCGAGACCGCGCCGGGCGTGACCTGCCGGATGCGTCACGTGCCGCTGGACCCGGTCGGTCTCTACGTCCCGGCCGGATCGGCGCCGCTGCCGTCGACCGCGATCATGCTGCTGGTCCCCGCGCTGCTCGCCGGCTGCCGCCGGATCGCGCTGGCCACGCCTCCCAACCGGGATGGCCGCGCCGATGACGCGGTGCTGGCCGTCGCGGCCAAGCTGGGGCTGGAGCGCGTCCTGGTCGCCGGCGGCGCCCAGGCCGTCGCGGCGATGGCCTACGGCACCGAATCGGTGCCCGCATGCGCCAAGCTCTACGGTCCCGGCAACCGTTTCGTCGCCGAAGCCAAGCGCCAGGTCGCGCTGGACATCGATGGCGCGGCGCAGGACCTGCCGGCCGGGCCGTCGGAGGTCATGGTCCTCGCCGACGGCACGGCGGACCCGGACTGGGTCGCGCTCGACCTGCTCAGCCAGGCCGAGCACGGGCCCGATTCCCAGGTGCTGCTGGTCACCGACAGCGCCGAGCTGGCCGATGCGATCCCGGGTGCGATCGAGCGACGCCTCGATCAGCTCCCGCGCGCCGAAATTACGCGAAAAGCACTGGATCACGCCGCCATCGTGTTGACATCGGACATGAAAGCGGCGGTAGAGATCAGCGAACGCTACGCCCCGGAACACCTGATCATCGCCGCCCGGGACGCCGATCGGCTGGCCGATGACGTGCGCACCGCGGGCTCGGTGTTCGTCGGCCACTACACGCCCGAATCGCTGGGCGACTACATCTCGGGCACCAACCACACGCTGCCGACCGGTGGCTGGGCGCGGGTCCACTCGGGGCTCGGCGTCGCCGACTTCCTGCGCCGGATGACCGTGCAGACTGCCACCGCCGACGGCCTGCGCGAACTCGGCCCGGCCGGCGCCCGGCTAGCGGCCCACGAGCAGCTGGACGCGCACCGCCTGGCGATCTCGGCACGGCTCGATGCGCTGGCGG
Source organism: Wenzhouxiangellaceae bacterium (assembly GCA_965227925.1). Taxonomy (GTDB): domain Bacteria; phylum Pseudomonadota; class Gammaproteobacteria; order Xanthomonadales; family Wenzhouxiangellaceae. Next base: position 762,163 of record CBDDGP010000004.1, on the reverse strand, counting down.
AGGACGGCAGGTGAGCCGCGCCTACGACGACCTGGCCCGGCCCGAGATCCGCGCCCTGACGCCGTACGCGTCGGCGCGCGCGCTGGCCGATGCCGCTGGCATCCTGCTCAACGCCAACGAGAATCCGTTCTCGGCCGACGGCCGTCGCCTGAACCGCTACCCCGACCCGCAGCCATCCGAACTGCGCGATCGACTGGCTACGCTGTATGACGTACGGGCCGAGCAGCTGCTGATCACGCGCGGCAGCGACGAGGGCATCGACCTGCTGGTGCGAGTGTTCTGTGCCGCCGGCGAGTCGGTGCTGGTGATGCCGCCGTGTTTCGGCATGTACGCGCTGTCGGCCCGGGTGCAGGGCGCACGGGTCGTCGAGGCGCCGCTGGTGGAAAGGGACGGCGGGTTCGATGCGCCCGGCGACCTGGCCGATCGGGCGGCCGACTGCAAGCTCGCCTTCCTCTGCTCGCCGAACAATCCGACCGGCAGCGTGCTGAGCCCCGAAACCGTCGAATCGGTCTGTGCCGCGATGGACGGGCGAGGCCTGGTCGTGGTCGACGAAGCCTACGTGGAGTTCCAGTCCGCACCTTCGTTTACCGCCCGGCTGGTCGACCTGCCCCACCTGGTCGTGCTGCGTACCTTGTCGAAAGCGCACGGACTGGCCGGCTGCCGCCTCGGCGCAGTGATCGCCGACCCGGGCGTGATCGGCCTGCTGCGGCGGATCATCGCGCCGTATCCGCTACCGACCCCGACGGTCGAGGCCGCACTGGCTGCGCTGCAGCCCGACTCGGTGGACCGCCAGCGCGAGCAGCTGACCGTGCTGGCCGAACAGAAGGCGCGGCTGGTCGAAGCGCTGCGCGCGCTCGACTGGGTCGCCGACCTCTGGCCGGGCGAGGCCAACTTCGTTCTGGTTCGCGTCCCCGATGCCCAGCGCCTGCTCGACGACGCCGCGGCGGCCGGCATCCGGCTGCGGAACCAGTCGGCCCAGCGCGGGCTGGACAACTGCGTGCGGATCACGATCGGTACGCCCGAGGAAACGGACGCGTTGATCGATGTCCTGCGGGGTTGGCGCGCATGATGCGCCGCAACCGCACGGCATACCGGTCCGGGCCGCGCGCAACGCGCCGGAGCGTCCTGCGCATCGCACCCTTCACGAGGACCTCGCCATGAGCATGCGGAAAGTCCTGTTCATCGACCGCGACGGCTGCCTGATCGAGGAGCCGGCCGACGAGCAGATCGACGCCTTCGACAAGCTGCGGCTGATGCCGGAGGTGATCCCGTCGCTGCTGCGCCTGAAGGCCGACGGCTATCGCTTCGTGATGGTCAGCAACCAGGACGGTCTCGGCACCGACGCGTTCCCGGAAGCGGACTTCACCGGCCCGCACGAGCTGCTGCTGCAGATCCTGGCGTCGCAGGGCATCGAGTTCGACGCGGTTCACATCGACCGCTCGTTTCCCGACGACGGCGCGCCGACCCGCAAGCCCGGCGTCGGCATGGTGCTCGAGTACCTGCGCGACCCCGACCTGGACCGCCGCCGCTCGGCGGTGATCGGCGACCGGGAGACCGACCTCGAACTGGCCTCGAACATGGGCCTGGCCGGCCATCGCGTCGGCCCCGAGGGGCGCTCCTGGCCGGAGATCACGCGCACGCTGCTCGACGCGCCGCGAATCGCGACCGCCGAGCGTCGCACGAACGAGACGGCGATCCGGGTCGACGTGAATCTGGATGCCACCGCACCGGTCACCAACGCCACCGGAATCGGCTTCTTCGATCACATGCTCGACCAGCTGGCCGCGCACGGCGGCTTCGCGCTGCAGCTGGCCTGCGAGGGCGACCTGCACATCGACGAACACCACACGGTCGAGGACTGCGCGCTGGCGCTGGGCCAGGCGCTGGACGAAGCGCTGGGCGACCGCCACGGCATCGGCCGCTACGGCTTCACGCTGCCGATGGACGAGTCCCTGGCCCATGCGGCGATCGACCTGTCCGGCCGGCCGGTGTTCGTCCTCGACGGCGCGTTCCCACGCGAGTCGGTCGGCGGGCTGCACACGGAGATGGTCCAGCATTTCTTCCAGTCCCTGGCCCAGTCGCTGCGCTGCGCGATCCACCTCCAGATCAGCGGGGACAACACCCACCACATGGTCGAAGGCTGCTTCAAGGCCGTCGGCCGCGCCCTGCGCCCGGCGCTTTCCCGCGGCCAGGGCGGCATGCCGTCGACCAAGGGCATGCTGTGATGGGAAGGCCCCCTCGGACCACGACACGTCGAGCGCGCGTCCATGACGAATCCGCCGCGATGACCGGCGCCGCGCAACTGCGAAGGTCCACAGATGAACACGGATGGACACAGATGAAGGCACGTCTTGCAGCGGGCGCTTCTAAGGTCTCGACCCGCGTGAACACCGAACGCTTCGCGCAAAGCGAGAATGATCTTGTCGATTTGCTGTTTTTCCGCCTTCGTCCGTGTTCATCCGTGTTCATCTGTGGACAGATCGGTTTTTCCTGCATCGAAGGGAGCAACCGATGACGCTCGCGGTGATCGACAGCGGCGGGGCGAACCTGGGCTCGGTGGTCCAGGCGCTGCACCGGATCGGCGCCGAGGCCGTGCTGACCAGCGACGCGGCGACGATCCGCGGCGCATCGCGGGTCATCCTGCCCGGCGTGGGCGCGGCGGCCTGGGCGATGAACGCGCTGCGCGAAGCGGGACTGGTCGAGGTCATCCGCGGGCTCGATCAGCCGGTTCTCGGCATCTGCCTCGGGCTGCAGCTGCTGTTCGAAGGCTCCGACGAAGGCGACGCCGAGTGCCTCGGGCTGATCCCCGGCCGCGTCCGCAGATTGTCCGGCGGCGAAGGGCTGCGCTTGCCGCACATGGGCTGGAACCAGCTGAGCTGGCGCTCGCCCACGACGGCGGACGACCCCCTGGCCCGCGGCATCGATGCCGACGCGTGGTTCTACTTCGTGCACGGCTACGCCGCCCCCGCCGACGGCCCGGCCTGCGTGGCGCGCAGCGAGCACGGCGAGTCGTTCGCGGCCATCGTTCGCCACGAGAACTTCGCCGCCTGCCAGTTCCACCCGGAGAAATCCGCCGGGCCGGGCCACCAATTGCTGAGGAATTTTCTCGACTCATGATCGTCATCCCCGCACTCGACCTGCGCGACGGCGGCGTGGTCCGCCTGCAGCAGGGCGACTACGACCGCGAAACCCGCTACGCGCTGTCGCCGGTCGACCAGGCCCGCGCCTACCAGGACGCGGGAGGCCGACTGCTGCACCTCGTCGACCTCGACGCGGCGCTGGCCGGCGGCGAGGGCAACCTGGCCGTGATCACGGAGATCGCGGCTGCGCTGGACGTTCCGGTCCAGTCCGGTGGGGGTGTCCGCGCCGAGGACGATCTCGAGCGGCGGCTGGATGCCGGAATCGACCGGGTCGTGCTCGGCAGTCTCTGCGTGCGCGAGCCCGAGCGCGTCGTCGGATGGATCGACCGCTACGGCGCGGACCGGATCGTTGCCGGACTGGACGTGCGGCCGACCGACGACGGCCGCTGGATGCCGCAGGCGGCCGGCTGGACCGAGGCCGGCGAAACCGACCTGTTCACGCTGCTCGAGGAGCTGATCGACGGCGGGCTGGTGCACCTGCTGTGCACCGACATCACCCGCGACGGCATGCTCTCCGGCCCGAGCATCGCGCTGTACTCGGAGCTGGCCGAACGCTATCCCGATCTCCGGATCCAGGCATCGGGCGGGGTTGGCGAGCCCGCCCATCTCGAGGCCGCGGCGGCCACCGGCGTGGCCGGCTGCATCGTCGGGCGGGCCCTGCTCGAGGGTCGCGTGCCGCTGGGCATGCTGGCCGGTCCGCTCCCCGGGGTCCGGTCGTGAGCGGTGTGGCCGTGCGCATCATTCCGTGCCTGGACGTGCGCGCCGGCCGGGTCGTCAAGGGCGTGAAGTTCCGCGACCACGTCGACATGGGCGACATCCTCGAGCGCGCCGAGGCCTACCGCGATCAGGGCGCCGACGAACTGGTGTTCTACGACATCACCGCCAGCCCCGAAGGCCGGAGCGTCGACGTGGGCTGGGTCGAGCGGGTGGCCGAGGCGATCGATATCCCGTTCACCGTCGCCGGCGGCATCCGCGACGTGGCCCGTGCGCGGGCCGTGCTGCACGCCGGCGCCGACAAGATCTCGGTCAACTCGCCGGCCCTGGCCCGACCGGCGCTGGTGCGCGAGCTGGCCGACGCCTTCGGCAGCCAGTGCGTGGTCATCGGCGTGGACTCGATTCGCGAGACCGTCAATGGCCGGACCGCTTTTCGGCTGCGCGCCAACACCGGCAACCCCGACGCCATGACCGACCCCGATCTCGATACGCGCGACTGGGTCGAACAGGTCCAGGCGCTCGGCGCCGGCGAAGTCGTGCTCAACTGCATGGATGCCGATGGCGTTCGAACGGGGTACGATATCGACCAGTTGAGCGAAGTTCGCCGCATCTGCGACGTTCCGCTGATCGCCTCGGGCGGCGCCGGCGCGCCGGCGCACTTCCTCGACGCGTTCGAACGCGCCGACGTCGATGGCGCGCTGGCCGCCACCGTGTTCCACTCGGGACAGATGCCGATTCCGGACCTGAAGGACTGGCTGGCGGAGCGCGGCGTCCGCACGCGCCGCTGATTCGATCCAGGAGCCCCGATGCGAGACACCTTTCCCCTGCTCGAGCGCACCGAGTTCCCGCCGATCCGGCGGCGGCGCCTCGACACGCTGCAGATGAACCTCGGCTACCTGTGCAACCTGGCCTGCGTCCACTGCCACGTCAGCGCCGGCCCCAACCGCACGGAACTCATGGACCGAGCGACGATGGAGACGGCGCTGGCGGTGATCGAGACGTTCGGGATCGGCACGCTCGACCTGACCGGCGGCTCGCCGGAGATGAACCCGGATTTCCGCTGGCTGGTCGAGCAGGCCCGGCAGCGCGGCGTGCGCGTGATGGATCGCCTGAACCCCACCATCATGGAAGAACCGGGCTACGACTGGGTCGGCCCGTTCCTGGCCGCGAACGACGTCGAAGTCGTGGCCTCGCTTCCGTGCTATTCGAAGGACAACGTCGATGCCCAGCGCGGCAACGGCGTGTTCGAGGCCTCGATCCGCGCCCTGCAGACGCTCAACGAGCTCGGGTACGGCCGCGGCGACCCGGCTCGCATGCTGAACCTCGTCTACAACCCGCTCGGCGCCACGCTTCCGCCCGACCAGGCCGCGCTGGAAGGCGATTACAAGCGCCTGCTGGCCGACGAGTTCGGTCTGCGCTTCGATCGACTGTTCACGCTGGCCAACATGCCGATCAAGCGCTTCGGCGCGATTTTGCTGGCCAAGGGGCAGTTCGAGGACTACATGACCCTGCTGAAGAACAGCTATCGGCGGGAAAACCTCGAGGCCGTGATGTGTCGCGACCTGATCAGCGTCGACTATCGCGGCCGGCTGTACGACTGCGACTTCAACCAGATGCTCGGCCTGCCGCTGGGCAACGCCGCCGACGCGCCGAGCCTGAGCGACCTGCTCGGCGGCGACGGCGTTCCGCGGGACATCGCCGTGGCCGACCACTGCTACGGCTGCACCGCCGGGCAGGGATCGAGCTGCGGCGGAGCGCTGACCTGAGCCGAGCCTTGTCTCTCCAACCACCGGATCCGACCATGACCGACGACCGCGCCGCATCGACCACCACCCCGGAATGGGCCAAGGGCGACGGCCTGCTGCCCGCGATCGTGCAGGACGCCGACACGGGCCGCGTCCTGATGCTCGGCTACATGAACGCCGACGCGCTGGCGGCCAGCCGCGATTCCGGCCACGTCACCTTCTTCTCGCGCAGCAAGCAGCGACTCTGGACCAAGGGCGAGACCTCGGGCAACTCGCTGGAGCTGGTCGACGTGCACCTGGACTGCGATCGGGACACGCTGCTCGTAATGGCGCGGCCGCACGGCCCGACCTGCCACACGGGAACCGCGACCTGCTTCGGCAACGAAGTCCGCCCTCCGTTGGCCTTCCTGGGCGAACTCGAGCGCGTGATCGCGTCCCGGGTCGGCGCGGATCCGGCCTCGAGCTATACCGCCCGGCTGCTCGATCGCGGCGTCAAGCGCTGCGCCCAGAAGGTCGGCGAGGAGGGGGTCGAAGTGGCGTTGGCCGCGACCGCGGGCGACCGCGAGGAACTGATCGAGGAAAGCGCCGACCTGCTGTATCACCTGCAGGTGGTTCTGGCGGCCTCGGAGGTGGGCCTGGACGAGGTGCTGGCGGTGCTGGAGGCCCGGCACCGCGGCTGAGGCGAACTCAGATCGCCGGAGGCGCAAGCCGCAGCGCGATTGCGGCCAGGCCCCAGCCCAGCGCGGCGCCGACCACGACGTCGGTCGGATAGTGCAGGCCGAGCACGACCCGCGATAGCGCGATCAGCAGCGCCAGCGGAACCAGGACGGCGGCCAGTGCCGGAAACCAGGCCACCGCGATCAGGGTGAAGATCACCGCCTGCAGCGTATGCCCGGAAGGGAAGCTGTAGCGGTCCAGCGGCGCGCAGCCGACCCGGATGTCCTGGTGGGTGAAGTACGGCCGCTCGCGGACCAGTCGCTCCTTCAGCAGCTTGTAGATCGCCAGCCCGACCAGCGCGGTCAGGCCCATCGCCAGCGAGGCGCGGATTCCGTAGCGGCCCTGGGTCAGCGACAGAACGACCATCAACGCGTACCAGGCGGCTCCATCCCCGACCCGGCTCACCGCGGCGAAGAATCCGCGGACCCCCGGGCGGGTCGAAAAGCGGTTGAGGCGCAGGCAGATTCGCTGTTCGGCGCGATCGAATCGCGCGAAGCCGCGCTGGACGGCGTTGGCGAAGGGCATTTCCATGCCGTCGAAGCTAGCGGCCGTTTGCGACAGTTGCGTTGCAGGCTGCTGACGAGCCGATGACGGCTGTTGCTCGGCCATGACCCGGCAAGGCCGGGTCCCGGCACCGGACCGGTCAGGCGCTCATGCGGAAGGTCTTGACGGGCGGCAGCGATTCGAACGCCGGACGGCTGAACAGAAAGCCCTGGGCATAGCGCACACCGGCGCCGCGCAGCCAGTCGACTTCCTCATCGTGTTCGACGCCGCTGGCAATGACTTCGATTCCGAGCATGCGACAGGTCGCCAGGACGCCGTGGACCAGGGCCTGGCGCCGCTCGCTGCAGTGGATCCGATCGACCAGGTTGCGATCGAGCTTCAGCCACTGCGGACGGAACACGACCAGTCGCTTCAGGCCGACCTCGCTGGAGCCGAAGTTGTCGGCCAGCACCTGGACACCGGCCGCAGCGCAGCGTTCGCGAACGTCGTTGAGCTCGCGCGGCGAGCCCAGCGGCTCGAGGCGGCCGAACTCGAACACCAGCGAACCGGGGTCGACACCGTAGTGGCGTGCCAGGGTCACCGTGTCCTTCAGAACCTGGTCGAGGTTGGTCGGCGTCACGCCGGCGCAGTTCAAGTGCAGCGGCACATCGATGCCGAGCCGTCCGGCGACCTCCAGGGCACGCTTGCGGCAGGCCTGGTCGTAGAGTTCGCGGATTTCCGCACGGATGGTCTGCAGCACCGTATCGGCGGCTTCGCCGAAGTTGCCGCGGACCAGGGCTTCCTGGCCGATGGCCGCGCCGGATTCGAGATCGACGATCGGCTGGAATGCAAAGCTGAACTGGGCCGGGCGCTCGTCCCCGATCACCGCGCTCCGGTCGTTCGATCCGTTCGATTGATTGTGCAGCATCTGCCACCTCACTCGCAATTCGTGACGGCGGCCATCGAATCGACCGCCCGGTATGCAGTACTACATTCAAGAGGCGTGCCAAGCTGTTGAAATTGCGGCCTGCATCACGCTCGATGCAGGCAAAGGCGACCGTCTCCGGGAAGCCAGTGAGTGGGTGCTGGGGTCGAATCGGCCCAGGTAGGCCCCTTGCGACGCACCTCGTCGGTGGATCAGCCGCTTCCGTGCCCGGGGTGCCAGGCCTCGATCTCGACCAGCAGGTCGCGTCGGCAAACGTCACCGCGCAGGCCGCAGAGCTGGAGGTCGGGCCAGCGCGTCTTCAGGCGCGAGCTGACCGACGACCAGTCGGCGGCATGGCGCACGTACACGCGCGCCATGCTGTCCGCGCCGAAGTCCGCCAGCGCGGGCTGGTCGAGCGTCGCGGCCGCATTGCGCAGCAGCGATTGAAGATTGCTTGCGGCCTCGTCGGTCTGGGCCAGCACGTCACCCGGATGCGCGGTCGCGTGGCCGACCACGCTGGCCGTTCCCGAGATCAGCAGCGCGGCGCGCGACCCGGCCAGCGGCACCGCTGTGGCGCGGGCGAAGGCGGGCTGACGAGGCCCGTAGGATCGCGGGTAGTTCCAGGCGCTGACCTGGCGGGGATTCTCGATCGAAACGCCCGGCCGACGGCCGACCAGCGCGACCAGCTGCATCACAGGACCCTGGCGCTGCAGCTCCCCGCCGATCGCCGTCGCGGCACACATCTGGGCGTCGGCCAGGCCGGCAGCCTCGAGGGCGCGACCGCGACCGACACAGAAGCGGCGGTAGCGCTCGGCGTCGTCCGGGCCTTCGTTGATCGCCGGGAAGTAGTTCCAGAGCCTCAGCGGATAGGCATCGTCGGCTGCGCGAAGCTGGTCGATCAGGCGCCGGTAGAGCCGTTCGGCCGGTTCGGCGGCATCGCCGTCGGGGTCGTCGGGCTCGCCGAGCACGATGGAATAGACCTGTTCGTCGGGCGCCGACCATGCCTCGTGCGCGAAGTCGCCGCCGAGCCACTCCAGGCCCGGACCGGCGGGGTGGCGCGTGCCGTCGAGGTCGATCGACAGCACCGCATCCGCGGTCCGCTCCGATCGGACGGACAGGTCCGGCAGGTCGTCGATGTTCGAGTCGATGGTCGAGTCCTCAAGCTGGCGCTGGATGCGGTACGGCGCGAGTCCCGTTTGCCGGGTCCGCCAACGTGCCGAGAGCATACCGGGATCGGGTCACGGCCGTGGCCCGAGGCGGATGGGGAAGGGCCGGCCGCGACGTCTCGGCGGAACCCGGGCGGCCTTGGCGTGGCTCGCTGGATTTGGCTAGCGGGAATCGGCTAGCATCGAATTCGACCCCGGACCCGCACCCGCGAGATCGCCATGGACCTCGACCAGGCACGAGCAACGATCGACCCGCTGTGGCAGGAACGCATCACCCCGGAACTGGTCGACTACGTCCGCATCCCCGCCAAGTCCCCGCATTTCGACGCCGACTGGGCCGAGCACGGCTACATCGATGCCGCGGTCGACCACATCGCTCGCTGGTGCCGCGAACAACCCATCGACGGCCTCGAAGTCGAGATCGTCCGGCTGGAGGGCCGCACTCCGGTCATCTTCATGGAAGTGCCGGCATCCGGGGGATCAACGGCGAACGGGGCGGCCTCGGGCCCGGGCGGAACGGACACGGTGCTGCTTTACGGCCACCTCGACAAACAGCCCGAGATGACCGGCTGGGACGACGGCCTGGGCCCCTGGAAGCCGGTGATCCGCGACGGCAAGTTGTACGGTCGCGGCGGAGCCGATGACGGCTATGCCGCCTACAGTTCCCTGGCCGCGATCCGTGCCCTGCAGGACCAGGGTCGGCCGCACGCGCGCTTCGTCCTGCTGATCGAGGCCTGCGAGGAGTCGGGCAGCTACGACCTGCCGGCGTATATCGCCCACCTATCGGACCGGATCGGCGAGCCGTCGCTGGTGGTCTGCCTCGATTCCGGTGCCGGCAACTACGACCAGCTCTGGGTCACGACCTCGCTCCGCGGCATGGCCGCCGGCACGCTGCGGGTCGACATCCTGCGCGAAGGCGTGCATTCGGGCTACGCCTCCGGCATCGTGCCGTCGAGCTTCCGGATCGCGCGGCAGCTGCTGTCGAGGGTCGAAAACCACGTCACCGGCGAGATCCTCCTGGCCGAGCTGCAGGCCGATGTCCCGGAACAGCGCCGCCAGCAGCTGGCGGCGGTGGCCGAAGTGCTCGGCGATCAGGTCCACACCGCCTATCCCTGGGTCGACGGCGCCGGGCCGGCCGGCGGTTCGCCGCTGGAACGGTTACTGAATCGCAACTGGAAACCGGCGCTGGCGGTCACCGGCGCCGGCGGCCTGCCCGAGCTGGACTCGGCCGGCAACGTGCTGCGGCCGGGCACGGCGCTGAAGATCTCGGTCCGCCTGCCGCCGACCGTGGATGGCGAGGCGGCAACGCTGGCGCTGAAGACTGCGCTGGAAGACGAGCCACCGTACGGCGCCCGCGTGACCTTCGAGCCGGAGGCCGCAGCCACCGGCTGGAATGCCCCCCCGGTCGCGGACTGGCTCGACCGGGCCTGTCAGGATGCATCGAACGCGGTGTTCGGCAAACCGGCGATGTACATGGGCGAGGGCGGCACGATCCCGTTCATGGCCATGCTGGGCGAGTCGTTTCCCGACGCCCAGTTCCTGATCACCGGGGTGCTCGGCCCGAAGTCGAACGCGCACGGGCCGAACGAATTCCTGCACCTGGACTACGCGCGCCGCCTGACGCTTGCGGTGGCCGCCGTTCTCGACGCCCACGCCGGGCGCCGCATCGAACGCGCTGCCGCCTGAGGAGACCCGCATGCCCCTGGACCGTCCGACCCCGTCCGCCGACCGAAAGCTCCACCTCGACGTACTGCGCGGCTTTGCGCTGTTCGGCATCCTGCTGGTCAATTTCGAGTACTTCAGCCGACCGATCGTCTCGATCGCGCTGGCCGACGAAGTGACGCCGAGCGGGGTCCACGCGCTGGCGGCCTTCCTCGTCCAGTGGCTGGCCGAGGGCAAGTTCTACTCGCTGTTCTCGATGCTGTTCGGCGCGGGCTTCGCGCTGATGATGTTGCGCGCCGACGCGGACGGCGGAAGCGGCACGGGCCGCTACCTCAAGCGCCTGATCGGCCTGCTCGGCTTCGGCCTCGCCCACGCGCTGCTGGTCTGGTCCGGCGATGTCCTGCTGGTCTACGCCCTGACCGCGTTCGTGATGCTGTTGTTCTTCCGCCGCACGCCGGTCCGCCGCTTGTGGAAGTGGGCCCTGGTCCTGATCGCGGTGCCGATGCTGGTGATGTGGATCGGCCTGGCCGGCATGACGGCCGCCGGCCTGGCGCCCGACGGCGGCGAATCGGCGATCGCCGATATCCGCCAGGCCGAAGCCGAGATCGAGGCGATGGCCGCCGAGGCCGCGCGCATCAATGCCGTGGGAAGCTACGGCGAGAACGTCGTGCAGCGAGTCCGGGACGTGGAGTTCTCCCTGTCCAGTTTCCTGTTCTGGATTCCGCCCGTGCTCGGTTATTTCCTGCTCGGGCGCTGGCTGCTGGCCGCCGGACCGCTGGACCGCCCGACCGACCACGCCGGCTTCTTCCGCCGATGGCGGCTGCTCGGCCTTGCCACAGGGCTGCCGATCTCGGCCTACGCCGTGTGGCAGCTCCAGGGGTTGGGGATGTTCGTGCCGACCCTCGACCTAGCGCTGGGCACGACGGCGGCGACCGTCGGCGCCCTGCTGCTGACGCTGGGCTACCTGTCGATCGTGGTGCCGAACGCACAGCGCCTCGCCTTCCTGGCCCCGGCCGGCCGGATGGCACTGACCAACTACCTGTGCCAGTCGCTGGTCTGGACGCTCGTGTTCTACGGCTACGGTCTCGGCCTGTGGGGCCAGGTGCCGCGCGCCGCGATGGTGCTGCTGGCGGTGGTCTTCTTCGCGCTGCAGCTGGCCGTCAGCCGGTGGTGGCTCGCGCGGTTCCGCTTCGGCCCGGCCGAGTGGCTGTGGCGGACCTGGACCTACGGCCACCGCCCACCGATGAAACGCTGAGCGACACCCGGCGGAGGTGCCGGCCGGCCTGGACGACCGGCCGCACCCGCCAGACGGGGATCAGTCGATCTGCGACTGTTCGAGGTAGCGGAAGAAGTCCGAGTCGGCTCGCAGCATCAGGGTCGAATTGCCTCCCAGCGCACGGTAGCTCTCCAGCGTCCGGAAGAAGGAGTAGAACTCCGGGTCCTCGCCGAACGCCACGCCGTAGATGCGGGTCGCTTCGGCGTCCGCGTCGCCCCGGATTTCCTCGGCTTCGCGCGCGGCCTCGGAGCGGATTCGCCGCAGTTCGCGCTGCATTTCGCCGAGGATTTCCTGGCTGCGGCCCTGGCCTTCGGCGCGGAAGCGCTCGGCGATCGACTGGCGTTCGGCGATCATCCGGCTTTCGACCTGCCGGCGCACCGAGTCGATGTAGTTCACGCGCTTGATGCGCACGTCGGCCAGTTCGATGCCCAGCTCGGGCATCAGGCGTCGGGCGCGGGTCAGGATTTCCTGCTCGAGCAGTTCGCGGCCGAGCTTCGGCCGCTCGTCGAGGACCACGTCGTCGCGCTCGACCAGCACCGGATCGTCGATTTCATCGAGATCGACACTCCAGTCGCGCGACCGGATGATTTCCTCGAGCTGGGTCGAGGAGACCATGTCGCGGACCACCGAATCGATGATGTCGTCCAGGCGCGTCCTCGCGCCGCGCTCGTCGCGCACCGAGCGCAGGAACTGCAGCGGATCGGAAATCCGCCAGCGGGCGGTGGTGTCGACCAGGATGAACTCACGGCCCAGGGTCGGAATCTGGGTCACGTCGCCGTCCCAGCCCAGCAGCCGCTTGTCGAAGAACCGGACCTGCTGCCAGGGCAGCTTGACGTTGAGTCCCGGTTCGTCGATGACATCGCCGATCGGTTCGCCGAACTGGACGATGATCGCCTGTTGCGACTCGTCCAGGGTCCAGAGCATGGTCCGGCCGGCGACGATCAGCACGATCGCAAGGATGGCAAGCAGGGCGATTCTCATTGCTGGCCTCCGTTGGTCCGGTTGGGCGCTCGGGCAGCGCCCGCCGCGGCATCACGATTGACGTCCAGCAGCGGCAGCGGCGCGGTCTGTTCGTCCTGCACCACCAGCACCTGGCCGATCGTCGGCAGCACCTGATTCAGCGTCTCCAGGTACAGCCGCGACCGGGTGACTTCCGGCGCCTCGCGGTACTGTTCGAGCACGGCGGTGAAGCGGGCCGTCTCGCCCATGGCGCGGTTGACCCGCTCGGTGGCGTAACCTTCGGCCTCTGCGATCGCCCGGATGGCCTCGCCTTCGGCCCGCGGAATTTCCTGGTTGACCCGCTTCTGGGCCTCGTTGATCATCCGCTCGCGCTCCTGGCGCGCTTCGTTGACCTCGTTGAACGCGGGCTGCACCGCCGGCGGCGGAACCACGTCCTGCAGCTCGACGGTGATGATGTCGATGCCGGCGTCGTACTGGTTCATGATCTGCTGGATCTCCTGGGCGGCCTGGGCCTGGATTTCCACCCGGCCGACGGTCAGCACCGCCGAACCCAGGCGGTTGCCGACCACCCGGCGCATCACCGATTCGGCGATGTCGCGCAGGGTCTCGGTCGGCTCGCGCATCTCGTACAGGAACTTGATCGGATCGTTGATCCGGTACTGGACCACCCATTCGACGTCGATCACGTTGAGGTCGCCGGTCAGCATCAGCGACTCGTCCTCGAATTGCTGGCTGGAATAGTTGGTCCGTCCGCCGTCCCGGGTGCCTTCCGTACGGAAGCCGAATTCCTGCTTCAGCACCCGCTCGGTGGCGACGAACTGGACGTCGTCGATGCCGAAGGGCAGCTTGAAGTGCAGGCCGGGGTCGGTGATGTCGATGACGTCGCCGAAGCGCTTGACCACGGCACGTTCCTCGGGCTGGACGGTGTAGAACGCCGACAGCGCGCCCCAGATGACGAGCACCGCGACCACGGCGCCCAGGATCGGCTTGATCGGCGAGCTGCCCCGACGCTTCATCAGCGCCTTCAGGTCGATCGGGTCGCCGCGGCCTCGGCCGTTGCTCGAAGTGGTTCGGGTCACGTCGGGAACTCCAGTAGAAAGCGGATCAGTCTAGCGTTGGCGACGTCGAACAATCGTCGCAGTGGCCGGACCCGATGGCGGATCCGGCCGCTCCCATCGGCCGTTCGGCGGTCAGCCGCCGGGAATCGACGCACCGGTGGTCCACGGCGCACCCGCGGCCTCGAGCTCGCGTTCGATCGCCGGAATCCGCTGTTCGACCAGGCGCTCCAGTTCGGCCCGGATTTCGGCGAACTCGTTCTCCGCGATCTCCAGCGACCGGCGATGGGTCGGCGTCGGCCCGTAGGTCGAGCGGCCCGTGCCCATCATCGCGACGAACATCCGCTGGCCGACTGTCGGCGGCTGCAGTTCGCCGACCTCGTTCATGCTCTCCTTGCCCTGCAGTTGCTCGGCGATTTCGTGGAGCGCCTGGTCGATCCGGTACAGCTGGCGATCGATATCGCCGGCCGGGGCCTGGCTGCGTTCCAGCGCCTGGCCCATTGCGTCGATCTTCTCGCGCGCTTCGCCGATCACCTGTCCGGCCGCCGTGGTCCGGCGCTGCATCTCGGCCAGGCGCTTCCAGAACGCCGCCGTTTCTTCCGGCTCGGCACCCTCGAGCGCACCTTCGCGCATCCGGACCACGTCGAAGGACCGCGGCCCGTCCAGCGGCGAGACCACGCCGTCGATGCGCTTGGCCAGTTCGACGCTGTAGGTGCCCGGGGCCACCATGAACCCGCCACCGCTGCCCCAGCCGCCGCCGGCGCCTATGGCCATCGGCGAGGGCATGGTCAGGTCCCAGGCCACGCGATGGAAGCCCTGGGTCGCCGGCCCGTCCAGCCGCCGGACCACGTTGCCGTCGGCGTCGCGCACGGTCAGCAGGATCGCCGGGTCGGGCTGACGGACCTCGTCTTCCAGCGCATCCCAGCCGGGGAAGGGCACGTCTTCGCGTTCGGCGATCATCGGTTTCTCGCGCTCCTGGCGGAGCTGCTCGTCGGTCTTGTAGGACTCGGCCAGATGGTAGGTAAACACGGCGCCGAAGGGCGGGTTCTCGGCGGTGTACAGGCTGTCGCCCTGGGACCCCTTCCGGTTGAATCCGAGCACGCCGCGCTGGACGTACCACCACGCATCGCCGGGCTCGAACAGCACCGCTTCCGCGCTCAGGGTCTCGTCGTCGAGCTCGCGCAGCGGGCTGTAGTCGTCGAGAATCCAGAAGCCGCGGCCGAAGGTCGCGCCGACCAGGTCGTTCTCGCGGCGCTGGATGACCAGGTCGCGGTAGGGAATGGTCGGAGCATTGCCGGTCAGCTCGTGCCAGGCGCCGCCGCCGTCGAGCGTGACGAACACGCCGTACTCGGTGCCGGCGAACATCAGGTCCGGGTCGACGTGATCCTGGACCACGCGCCAGACCAGGTGCCGCTCGGGCAGGTCGTCGGCGATCGACCGCCAGCGCCGGCCGCGGTCGGTGGACTTCAGCAGGTAGGGCTCGAAGTCGCCGTACTTGTGGTTGTCCAGGGCAACGTAGACCGTGTCGGCATCGAACAGGTCGGCCTTGATGTCGTTGATGAACGCGGTATCGGGCACGCCCGGCAGGTCGCCGGCCTCGATCTCGCGCCAACTTTCTCCGCCGTCGCTGGTGACCTGGATCAGGCCGTCGTCGGTGCCGGCGTAGAGGATGTTCTCGTCGATCGGCGACTGGGCCAGCGAGGTGATGGTGTTGTAGTTCGACATGGCGAACATGTCCCACGGCGCATCCCAGCTCCACTGGCGACCCATCACGTCGAGTTCGATGCGCTGCTGGTCGCGCGTCAGGTCGCCGGAGATCGACCGCCACGAATCGCCGCGATCGTCGGAGCGCCAGACGCGCTGCGAGGCGTGGAAGATCGTGGTCGGGTTGTGCGGGCTGACCAGGATCGGTGCATCCCAGTTGAAGCGCTCGGCCGGCTCGCCGGGTTCCGGCTGCGGCTGGATGTAGACGACTTCGCCGGTGGTCCGGTCGACCCGGACCAGGTTCCCCTGCTGCCAGTGCGCGTACATGATGTCCGGGTTGCCGGGCTCGGTCGCCGGCTGGTGGCCGTCGCCGAACAGCACCACGTACCAGTCGGCGTTGCGGATGCCGTGGACGTTGTCGGTCTGCGACGGGCCGCCCTGGGTGTTGTTGTCCTGGGTGCCGCCGTAGATGGTGTAGAACGGCTCGGCGTCATCGACGGCGACCTTGTAGTACTGGGTCACCGGCAGGTTGTCGATATAGCGCCAGGTCTCGGCCTGGTCGAAGGTTTCGTACAGGCCGCCGTCCGAGCCCCACAGCATGTAGTCCGGGTCGCTCGCCCGGAACGCCATGGCGTGGTTGTCGACGTGCTTCGACTCCTTGTCGATGACGACCCGGTTGGCGCCGCCGTCATGCGACACGCGCGCCTGGACGTCCATCAGGTAGATCCGATCGAAGGCGTGCGGACTGGCGTAGAGCTCCTGGTAGTAGTGCGGGCCCGTGCCGCCGGCCACCATGTCGGACATCTTCGACCACGACGCCCCCGCATTGGTCGTGCGCCAGATGCCACCCTCGCGGCGATTCGTCTCGATCGCGGCGTAGACCACGTCCGGGTCCTGCGGCGAGACGGCCAGGCCGATCTTGCCGAGGTTGCCGCCGGGCAGTCCGCCGGCCAGCTTCGACCAGGTGCGGCCGCCGTCGGTGGACTTGTGGATGGCCGAGTTGGGGCCGCCGCCGACGTAGGCCGCGACCGTGCGATGGCGCTGCCAGGTGGCCGCGTAGAGCACGTCCGGGTCGCTCGGGTCGATGACCACGTCGGTCACCCCGGTCCAGACATCGTCGCCCTCGTCGCCGACCAGGGTGCGCTCCCAGGTCTCGCCGCCGTCGGTTGTCATGTACAGGCCACGCTCGCCGCCCGACGACCACAAGGGGCCCTGGACCGCGACCCACACTGTGTCGCCGTCCTCGGGGTGGATCACGATCGTGCTGATGTGTTCGGAGTCCTCGAGACCCTTGTTGGTCCAGGACTGCCCGCCGTCCTGCGACAGGTAGATGCCATCGCCGTAGCCGACGTGCCGACCGCCGACGTTTTCGCCGGTGCCGACCCACACGGTGTCGGGATCGTTGGCGTCGATCGCGATCGAGCCGATCGAGTACGACGACTGCCCGTCGAACAGCGTCTGCCAGCTGGTGCCATTGTTGGTGGTCTTCCAGACGCCGCCGGAGCCCACCGCAACGTACCAGGTCGATTCGTCCTCCGGATGGATCGCGATATCGGCGATGCGCCCCGACATGAAGGCCGGGCCGACGGTACGGAGCTCCAGCCCGGCGAGCCGCTTCTCGAGAGAAACGTCTCCGTTGTCGGCGTCGTCCTGGGCAGCCAGGGGCAGCGAGAAGAGGCTGAACAGAACCAGCACCAGCAGCAGGCGGGTGCGAACAGATCGATCGTGCATGACGGGTCTCCAGAAGCGAATCGGGGCCCGCCGACTGGACGGGCAGCCGCGACAGCGTAGCACTGCCGGCCCCGCGGGCCATGCGCCATCGGTCATGCCGCTTCCGGGCCTCCGTGCCGTGGCGAGGATGCCGTATCGACGCGGCTGGGGCATGCTTTGCCGCAGCATCCCGACGCTACGCGAGTGATTGCAATGACCCGTCCAACGATCCGCCCTCTCTCCCTGCTGCTCCTGCTCCTTGCCCTGTCGGCCCTGTTCGGCTGCGCCGCGACGCCGACGTCGGATCCATCCGAGCCACGGCTGAAGTTCTCGGCCAACCCGGCCCGTCTCGGCGACCCGGTCGGTATCGAGGTCGAGGGGCTGACGCCTGGCGACCTCGTGCGGGTTCGCGCGACACGCAGCCGCAACGCGTCGACCGCGTGGCAGAGCGCCGCGACCTTCCGCGCAGATCCCGGGGGTACCGTGGACCTGGCGATGGATTCGCCGATCGAAGGCAGCTGGCGACGCGCCGATGGCGATGCCCTGTTCTGGTCGATGCGCAGCACCGAGGGTCCCGCACCGGCCGATCTCGCCGAGGACGTCGTCCGGATCGAGGTGCTGGATTCCAATGACCGCGTCCTTGCGTCGGCCGACCTGGTCGTGACCGCCTCCCCGGATCCACTTGTCGAAACGCCCCTGGGCCCCGAGTTTCCCGGCGCCTTCGTGCTGCGTTCCCCGGGCGAGGACCCGCTGCCCGCGATCGTGCTCCTCGGCGGATCCGAGGGCGGCGACTCGGCAGCCCGAGCCATGGCGCCGACCTGGGCCGCCCGGGGCTATGCGGCGGTCGGCTACCCGTACTATTCGCCCGCCTGGGGCGATCAGCCCCAGGCCGTTCCGGGCCTGCCCCGAGCCTTCGCCGACCTGCCGGTCGACAAGCTGATCGGCGTTCGTGATGCGCTGCGTGCGCGTCCCGACATCGACGCCGACCGGATCGGCCTGCTCGGCGTGTCGAAGGGCGCGGAGTTCGTGCTGATCGCGGCCAGTCGAATCGACGGCTTCGCCGCGGTCGCCGCGATCGTGCCCAGCGACGTGGTCTGGGAAGGCTGGGGCGCCGGCGGCGAGGAATCGGCGTCCGGGTTCGCGTGGAACGGTGAAGCGCTGCCGTTCGTGCCGTACTTCGAAATGGGCCGCGCGTTCGCCCCCGAAGACAGCGGCGAGCGCGTCGAGATGCGTGTGCCGCACGCCGAGGGCCGTGCGGCCCACCCCGACCGGGTGGAACCGGCACGGATTCGGGTCGAAGACATCGACGAGCCCGTGTTCCTGCTCGGCGGCGGCCAGGACGCGGTCTGGCCGTCGGCGGAGATGGCGGCCCGCATCGCCGCGACCCGCGCCGACGCGGGCCTGCCGACCGAGACGCTGATCTTCGAAGACGCCACCCACGGCCTCAGCGGTCCGCCGCAGCGGCCGACCCGAGAAGCTTCGGTGCTGGCCCGCCAGGCGGGCTGGGCGGCGCAGGTGGCATTCTTCGAGCGCCACCTTAAGCGACGGGACGACTGAATCCGTAGAACTGCCAGCCCGAACCGGCAGCTCGAACCGGCCGCTCAGTCCGGCGGCGCCGGCGTGGCCGCCGCGCCGGCCAGGATGCCGCCGTCGATGACGATTTCCGTGCCGTTGATGTAGGCCGCCTCGTCGGAGGCGAGCATGACGGCGACCGCGGCCACCTCCTCGGGCGTGCCGAATCGTTGCATGGGGCAGTCGGCGACGATCGCCTTCATCGCCGCGTCGCGCGCGGAGCCTTCGCCGAGCATCGGCTCCCACATCGGGGTCAGGATTGCGGCGGGGTTGATCGAGTTGCAGCGGATCGGCAGGCCTTCTTCGGCGCAGTACAGCGCCACGGTCTTCGTGTGATTGCGCACCGCCGCCTTCGACGAGGCATAGGCCGCCGCGCGCGGGATGCCGACCATGCCGGAGCGCGATGCCATGTTGATGATCGCGCCGGCCGAACCGCTTTTCCGCATCGTCCGGATGGCCGCGCGGCAGCCGAGAAATACGCCGTCGAGGTTGGTCCGGTGGACTTCGTGCCAGTGCTCCAGCGAGGCGTGCTCCGGGTCGTGCTTCGCGCCGTGCTCCAGGCCGGTGATGCCGGCGTTGTTGACGACGATATGCAGCGCACCGTGCGCGTCGAGGATGCGAGCGGTCGCCGAGGCCCAGTCAGCCGCGACTCGAACATCAAGGGCCAGGGCATCGGCGCGCTCGCCGATCGCTTCGGCCGCGCGGCGCGCGCCGGCCTCGTCGAGGTCGGACACGTATACGAACGCACCCTCGTCGGCGAATGCTCGTGCGATGGCCCGACCGATGCCCTGCGCCGCACCGGTCACCAGGGCGATCCTTCCGCTCAATCGTGCCACGTCGACGACCCTCCGCTCAGTTGCGCGCCGGTTTTTCCGACACGTAGAGGAAAATCCGGCCCTCCACGACCACCGTCCCGTCGTCGCGGTAGGCCGTGACCCTGACCGGCAGATCGCCGGCCTTCCAGTCCTCCGGACTCGTCTCGGCCACGGCGCGGATATCGCTGGTGGCCTTGGCCGTGTAGTCCAGCGTCATGCCCTTCGGAATCCACCTCAGATGCTTCGGGATGCTCGCCTCGGCCATCGCACCCATCGCCATTTCCAGCGCGTTGCAGATGGCGATGACGTGGACCGTCTGGATGTGATTGTGGACCTTGCGCCGCTTGCGGAACCGGACCTCGCAGAAGTTCGGCCGCAGCTCGGTCACGCGCGGCGAGATCGACCCGAAGTACGGCGCCTTGGCGGCGAACAGCTTCGAGAAGATCCAGTGGCCGGCGGGCCACTTCGTGACCTTGTGGTACAGGCGAAGCAGGTAGTTTGATTCGGACATGCGGCAGGATTCCGAAAGAGTCGTAGGCGGCCGTCTTATTCTGCCCTAGCGCAACGACGCCCAGGGCGTGTTTCAGTCTGACCCGACCGGGTTCCGGCGTGAACTGTAATGTGCGGTCAACAGGGCACCGCTTCCCGTCTCACACTAACCGTTACAACCTCAACGCCTCGCATAGCAAAGCCACGATTCGAGCGCAAAAGAAACTCCGGTCCCGGCACTGGACGGGCGAGCAGCGAACCACATCATCTTATCCTCAGGGCTCCACGCTTTCCATTGAGTCAGAGAAAAGCCCGATCACGTCTGTATCGCTGTCTTGATTATTCGAAACGTCAAGCTCCAACATGGCTTGCGGAGCGACGACGGATGCGGTATTCGTGATCGTCGGCTCAATATCCTCGACCAGAACACCTTCCAACTGAAAAGCTACTGAGGCGCCAGCAGGCAGGTCGACATAGTGCTCGATCAGATCTGTCCCTGATGGTGGACACGCTGCTCCGCCTTCTGCGATACACGTCCATTGCACATCCGACAGAGCCGTCGGAGGAACATCCGAAACCAGAGCACCAAGGGCGTTCCCTGGTCCGGCATTCTCGATCAGTATCAGATAGGAAAGCGTATCGCCCAGATCCACTGAGAAGCGGCCTGATGTCTTGTCGATCATGAGATCCGTGGTCAAGGCCAAGGGCAGGAATTCGATCCGTAGCTCTATGGCGTTCGACTGATTGGCCCCGCCATTGGCCACTCCACCACTATCGACTGCCACTACCTGGAGTACAGCAGACCCGACTGCTTGGTCGCCCCCCTCCAACCTCAAGCGTCCATCTGGATCGATCGTCGGCCCACTGCCGAATAGGTCCGGATTCGTATTCGATACGATTTCGAAGTTGACCTGTTGATTCGCCTCATCCGCTGGACCCGCCGAGATTCCAAATGCCCACAACGACGAGTAACTCGCGGATTGCGGAAACCGCAGGTTGCCGAGCCCCGCAAAATCGGGCGGGTCATTGACGGGCTGCACCTCGATGGAAAAACTGGCGTAATCCGAGAGGTCGGATCCTCCCTGGTTCTGCCCTCCATCATCACGAACCGCGACCTCGAAGTCACTGCTGCCATTGGCGTCGTCTGCGAGGGAAAACGAGAGTGTTCCATCCGGTGCGACGAAAGGCA
Source organism: Wenzhouxiangellaceae bacterium (assembly GCA_965227925.1). Lineage (GTDB taxonomy): Bacteria > Pseudomonadota > Gammaproteobacteria > Xanthomonadales > Wenzhouxiangellaceae. The sequence goes on along the minus strand of CBDDGP010000004.1, from coordinate 740,841 downwards.
ACGAGGAGAACAACCCTGGTTGCGTAACGCCGGAAACGCGATACTCCAGGACCTGTTGTAGCTCATTTGCAGCGCCGGGCTCGAAGCTCGCCCACTTGGCTACGGTCACCGCTCCCGAATCCTCCAGGAGCGGTGCGATCGAGTCGGCCTGAAATGACGGCGGATCATTTACAGGAAGCACCTCGATGGTCACCTGGCCACTGGACCGGCCGAGGAACTCGTCTATCAGCCCGTAGCTGAACGAAGCCGTTCCGAACGCATCAGTGGGAGGGGTGTAGGAGAAATCGCCATTGTCGGCTAGCACCACCGAGCCGCCGATCCCATCCGCCTCAAAGGCACCAGCGCCCGTCAGCCAGAACGCATCCCCCTCAGGGTCGAAATCAGCGCCGTCGCCGTTGTCGAGCAGTACGTTGGCCTGTATCGGGTTGTCCTCGATTGCGGGGACCAGATCAGTACCAGCACTTGGCGCTTCGTTCAGGGAATGAACAAACACTGCGCCAGAGTACAAGCCGTCGCGACTTGCGTACGGACTGCCAACCAAAATCAGGTCACTCGTCATGGCCAGCGCGTAGGCATATCCGCCGGGATTCGTGGCGAGGTCGAAGCCCTCGGGGAGCAACCTATGCTGCCGTGTCCAGATTCCGTCGACAGGCTCCATTGAATCAACCCAATAGTTGGGAGCAGCAATCAGCAGACGCTCTTCATGAAGCGCAATGGCCAGACCGTAGTCGCGTTCACCACGATCCGGTGTGATTTTCTGATGGAGTAGCCAGTCGTCGTCAATCAATCGATAAACATACACAACGCCGCGAGCGACACCTGCGCTCTGTTGCTCGGCACTAACGGCAAACCAGTCGCCCGCTAGCTGCACGTTTCGTCCGAATGCATCCTGGAGTTGAAGATCATCGGGACGAAACTTTCCGATCTCACTCCATTCCATTCCGTCATATTCAAAAAGATATGCGGCACCTTCACGAGCAGGGAAATCGCCGATCCGGTCTGCACCCACCAGAATCCGGTCACCGTCTACGCTCAGCGACATACCGAAATTGTCAGCGTCGTCATCTTCAGATGGAATCAATTCAGCAGATAGCGCCCATTCTCCTGCGACCTCTTCGTAGATAAACACCGAGCCTTCGATCACTCCGAAAGGCGCATCGGTATATGGCGCGGAAATGAAAATCCGCGACCCGTGGATCTCGACTGCGTGCCCGAAGGCTCCAAGCAATCCGGCTGGCGGGTCGATCCGCGCTTCCAGAACCCAATCACCATCGCGAAACGCGTAGACGTAGACTGCGCCGGAGGAATTGGCCACCTCGGTTTCAGCTCCCTCCGAACCGACGACTGCGACGTCACCCTCGATGCTGACCGACCATCCGAACCGTGCATACTCTGCGGGCTCTGGCGGGATCAGATGCGCCTGCTCGGACCATGCGCCTTCCGAATACTCGAAGATAAAAGCTTCGCCGACAGCCGGGACGACATGGTCAGCGCCAGAAACGCCTACGATCGCTCTACGCCCATCCAGACCGACCGCATCACCAAATCTGTCGTTCTCGTTGCCTGGTCCAGGAATGTATCTGTCTTGTAGCTCCCAGCCGGTGTCGCCCATGGCGAACCGGTAAGCGGCACCAGCGCGGTAGCCGTTAGAGTTGCTTTCCTCAGGAGCAGTTGCAAACAAATCGCCACCCGCCAATGTCAGCGAGCTGCCAAAGCGCTCATACCCACGCGTACTGCTCGATTCGAGCGCGTCAGCCAGGATGAAATCCCCGGAGTTCCGCGCATACATGAAGACTCTGCCCCGCGAGGTGTATCGATCGTCCGTCGGCGCGCCGACGGCAAGTACATCGCCCAAAACGCTTATCTCACTTCCAAACCGATCACTGAAACTCAGACCCAGACCCTTTACAGCTTGGGCAAGTTCCCAGCCTCCCTCGATTCGTTCGAAGACATACACGACGCCTGCGACGAAACTTTCAGGACGCGCTCCGGGTGCCCCAACCGCGAGGCGGTCTCCGTCCAGGCTGAGCGCAAAACCGAACTCCTCGAAAGTCATCACGAACTCGGGCTGAATACGGTGCATCTCCTGCCATTCACCAGAGGTTTGTTCGTAAAAAACTACAGCACCGATTCGCTGGTCCTCGATCAGACCGGGTGATCCAACAGCCAGCTCGTTCCCATCGGAGACCAGCGCCTTGCCGAATTCCGCACCTCCTTGACCTGTGCCAGGGACTAGCTTGTCGACCTGTTGCCACGAACCGTCAACGCGCTCGAAGAAATAGGCTGCGCCGGCATCATCCCCCTGTTCATCATTGCCGGGCGCGCCTACGATGATCTGCTCGCCCAACTGGAGCACAGAATGACCAAAGAGGTCGCCATCTGCCCGATCATCCGCAAGCAAACCGGCAACATGAATCCATTCGCCTCCGTCGAGTTCGAAGACATGCGCCGAACCTGTCTGCGGGAAACCGCTTGATCCTGCTACCTGACTTCGATCCAGTTCTGCGCCGACTACCACTCGGTCACCGTCCAGCGAGATCGAACTGCCGATTCGACCACCGCTACGCTCTGGGGGGATAACGATACGGTCCGTGAGCCGCCAGGGCGTGCTCTGTGATTGTCGCTCGTAAACGAACACCGCCCCGGACGCCGGGTTATCCGGCGTACCGTCAGCCGGCGAGCCGATCATCATGCGATTTCCGTCGACATCAATGGAATGGCCGAAATGATCGCCGTCATCACCGAACGGGAAATCACCTATCAACCGTTCACTCAGATCCCAACGTTCGACGATGTCAGGGACATCTCCTGCATACTTGCCAGTGCGTACAGCTGACTGAAGCGGTGCACTGGGAAAGCCTGTCGAAGCAGATACCCTTGACCCGAACGGCAATTTCACTGTCTCGATTGAGGCAGTCGACGCATTGACGGCAACTAACGTCGTAAGGCAAAGCCCGGCAGCCGTCAGTCGAGCATAGCTAGGCCTCTCAGTTCTGAGTAACCAGCCGGAGAATCCTGAAAAAATCACTGCCTTCCCCCATTGTTCGCGTTCTAGCAAGCTGGCATTTGAGCACCACGGGGCGTGCCCAATCTCGAGGGCAACCGACGCGTTATTCTACTCGCTCGATTCAGCACACAATGAATCAGCTGACGCTTGCGAGATGGTTTGAAGTCCCTACGGCGACAAGCGCTCAAACTTCGAGCTGCGCACAGACCCTACACGAAACCGCTGCCCTACTCCTACGATCTTCGGCAAATGCACTGGCCAGCGGGCCAATCCCTCGCCCGGGGTCCTGTAAACAGTGATCAAGTGGATAGTCGTGGTTGGGTTGCGCGGCTTATGCCCATGCTGGGGCTGTCTTCGCAGTCGTTGCGCCTTAGTTCGCCCACCCGCGGCGAGATCGACCCGAAGCACGGCGCCTTGGCCGCGAACAGCTTCGAGAAGATCCAGTGGCCGGCGGGCCACTTGGTGACCCGGTAGTACAGGCGGAGGAGGTAGTTCGATTCGGACATGACGGTGACTCCAGGAGCCGAGGTCCCATTCTGCCGCAGCCCGAACCGCTGCGGCAGGGTTCAGTCTGCGTCGGCCGCGTACAGCTCCGGATTCAGGAAGGGGATCATGGCGGCAGTCACCGCCGGCGCGTAGAGGCCGGCCCGGTCGAGCGCTCCGCCCGTCAGCAGGCCGATCGCGCCGTCGCGACGCTTCGAATCCGTGCGGCCGAACACTTCGTCGTCGGCATGACCCAGCTCCATGCCGCCGCGCACCCTCTCCGCCACGACCTCCGGCAGCACGAAGGCTGCACTGCGCGCCCGTCCCACCCGGCCGGCTCGATCGACCACCACGATCCAGGCAAAGGTCAGCATGCCCCGCGACGAGTCCTGGACCCCGCCTTCGACCCCGAACCAGTAGTCGGCATCGGGGCTCGCATCGCGCGCCGCCCGGGCCCGATTCTCCGCGCCGAGCACGGTCTCGACGTCCGTCGCGGGCTGCTCGGACACGCCGGAATCGACGCGAACGGAATCGATCGTGAGTTCAAGGTCGGGCATTGCGGCGCGCACGCCGACCTCGACCGCGCGCAGCTTGACCGGGTTGGTGGAGGAGACGACGAGTCGGACCCGTGATCCCGACGAGGCGCTCATGGATCGGGCTCGATCGTTGATCCGGGCAGTTCGATCAGGTCCAGCCCGGGAATATCGCTAAAATCCTGCACATTGCGGGTCAGCAAGTCCAGCCCGTGGTGCACCGCCTGGCTGGCGATCCAGAGATCCTGCACCCGGGTTCGATGGCGTCGCTTCCCGCCGGCCGCGAGATGCGCGGCAAGCTCGCCGAACACCTCGGCCGTGCCGGCGTCGATCGGGACGACGGGCTTGCGCGTCATCTTGCGCCAGGTCCGCATCCGCTTCTGGCGCATGCCCGGATCCTGCGCCAGTTCCGCACCGAGCCGCAGCTCGGCCAGCGTGACCGGCGACAGGTACACCGGCCGGTCACCCGTAATCTGCGAGACGTCGGACGGGGCCAGGCGGCCCTGCTCGACGTCGATCCAGATGCACGTATCGATCAGGACGCCCACGGATCCGAGAGTTCGTCCGACAGAATCGAGTCGCCGCGCCGCGCATCGGCCTCCCACTCCTCTGCGGCCTCGGCGTCCAGCGACTCGTGAAGATCGGCGAGCGCCTCGGCGGCCGTCATGTGCCCTGGGCGTGCAGAGAGGTGCGCAACCGGCTGCTTGCTGCGCTCGACCACGTACTCCTCACCAGTTTCTCGCACCCGGTCCAGCACGGAACTGAGGTTCCGGGCCAATTCCGTGGCCGTGATCCGCTTGATCGTCATCGGGCTGCCAGAAAATCAGATTATCTGATTCCAGTATGCGCGCGCCCCGCCCAGGCCGCAAGCCGCAATGTTCGACAAGGTGAACGCCAACGGGCGATGCCAAAGACAGAAACGCCCCGGAAGGCCGGGGCGTCTGAGGTATTTCTTGGGACGGTGGGCCCTTACTCCCCCAACTCCGTCGGCAGCGCCGGGATCGGCGGAACCGGCGACTCGTAGGTCTCGAGTTCCGTCATCACCTGTTCGATCGCGCGTTCGAGCTGGGTGTCGCGGCCGTTGTTGGTGGCGATGGGGTCGAGTTCGATCTCGATGTCCGGGGCCACGCCTTCGTTCTCGATGCTCCACTCGCCGGAGGTATCGACGAAGCGGTATAACAAACACGCAACCTACCCTCGAATCAATTTTCTGGTTCGAAGCCGTCCCGAAAAATGGCCTCGAGATCCAGGAAGTAAACGGCGCCGGCCCGATCACCGTCAAGATCGCTCTCTTTCGCGCCGAACATGACATACCGAGCCGTTGTGGCAGTCGCATCTCCAAAAAAGTCGTCTGGCTGAACATCAGGAGGACGGGCCTCATTTCGACCGAGCCAGCCGTCCTGCGTCCTCTGGAAGATGTATCCGGTTCGCGCAATCCGAGACCCGATTGCTGCAATATCGCCGTCGAGGTCGATCGATTGCCCAAACTCGCCTTGAACGCCATCCGTCGGAAGCAGCTTATCGGTTTCAATCCACAAACCCGACTGTCGCTCGAATACATAAGCTGCGCCAGTTTCAGGCCCGAAATCATCATCCAGCGGAGAGGAGATTAAGGCGCGATCGCCCGAGATCGCCACGCTACTTCCAAACCAATCGAAGTCTTCGGCATCGCTTGCGTAGACCTTTGCTGATTCCACGAATTCGATGCCATCATGCGCGAAGAAGTATGCTGCACCGCCGGAGACTGCGACGTCATCATCGAGGAACGCACCAATAACGGCATCATCTCCTTCCAGGTCCACGGAATCGCCGAAGCGACCCTGCGGCTGCGCGTCAGTGGCAATGAGCTTCTGCGTTTGGATCCACGTTGACTCCATTCGCTCGAACAAATATGCGGCTCCAGCAAGCGGGCCCGCATCGGAATCATAATCCGCGCCGACAATGATCCGGTCGCCGGAAATGGCAATGGACCTTCCGAATCGCCCCCCCGCGTCATCTCCTGCAACGAGCTCGGTCTCCAGGACCCAATCGCTACCGGTGAAATTGTAGACGTAGACCTTCTGCTCCTCGAAGGCGCTCACAATCGCTCGATCCTCATCGATGTCCACAGCGAATCCGAACAACGCTCCTTCGCTCAGCTGCGCTGGCGCAACAATGGCGACCTCTTCCCAGTCTCCGTCTCTGAGCTGGAAAAATGTCGCAGAGCCCGCGTTCCGTTTGACATCCGAATCGTTGCAGGCTCCTACGATGGCCCGCTCACCGGAAACCGCAAGCGCGCAGCCAAACAGATCCAATTCCGGCTTGTCCGAAGCCACAAGCTTGGCGGCTTGGGCGTAGTTGCCGGCAATCAACTCGAACACATACGCTGCCCCCGCCGCTGAGCCGCGCTGACGATCCAGCGGTGCACCAAGCAACAGCACTCCGCCGTCCAGGGCGATCGTTGACCCAGGCTCCTGGAAATTGGCCGAATCAACACCCGTGATGACTTGAACTTCCTGCCAGTCGGGATCTACCCAATCGAATACGTGAAGCTCACCGGCAGCGGTTCGGATGAATGCCCGATTGCCCAGAAGCTCGATTGCGGTTCCGAACAGTGCATCCTGAACCGGTTTCCCAGCCTTCAGGATCCGGGTCTCGTTCCACTGCGCACCGTCGAACTCGAACACATATGCAGCGCCAGAGTTGGTGGGCTCGTCGGCCCCCGCAGACCCCACGATGATTCGATCCGCATCGACAACAACTGGCCGTCCGAAAAGATCGTACTCGTCAAGATCCGACGGCTCGAGCCTTGCAACCTCCGACCAAGTCGAGCCATCGAAGTCGAATACGTAGGCTGCGCCGGCCTGGGTTGCGCTTCCAGAGTAGACCCGCGAGCCCACGATCGCCCTGTCCTGATCCAGATGGACCGTATCGCCAAATCTTTGCCCGTCCTCTGGAACCGCAGGAGAGAGCTTGTGAACCTCGTTCCACGACGTTCCATCGAACTCGAACAAGTACGCTGCTCCCGGGAAGAGGCCTGACGCGGTCTGGAGGGGAGCACCAACAAGCAGCCGATCGCCTTGAAGACTGATCGAGGACCCGAACTTATTCGAGTTGACGACTTCCGAAGGCGTCAGCCGAGCGAACTGCTGCCATTGTTCTCCGGTCGCCCGAAACACATACACGGCACCCGCGTCGAAGCCGCCAGCCGAACCTCCGTAGGCGGAGACGATCGCCCATTGTTCATTGAGGTCGACGGCAATGCCGAACGTATCGCCATCCAGCAGATCGTCTGGCGCGAATCGCGACGCGAGCCGCCAGTCATCGCCCGCTTCTCGCTCGAACAGAAAGGCCTCGCCCTTCGGGAGGCCGGGCGTACCGCCATCCCCGGGCACCCCCAAGAGAGCCGAGTCCTCATGCAGGGCCACGGAGAATCCTGCTCGATCTTCCCGGTCTGCATATGCATCTCCGGGGACATCCCGTCTCAGTACCTCGAGCGCGGCTACTTCGATAAACGGAATTGCACTACTCGAGTGACTCGATCCGGTGAAACGATGGACTGAACCGTATTCTGCGACCGCGGGCACAACCAAGAAAACGTTTGCCAGTGCGGCAAGGGCAGCGAGGGACTGGCGAACGCCCCTCTTGAGGGGTGCGCCTATTGGTTTCACAATCGCCACCCTGCGAGCGAAGGCTCGCGATGTCTGGTCACTGATCAAGAGAATTGCCGTGTTCGTATGAAATGCACAAAGCCCCGAGGGCATCTTAGACCGTCGAGGCAAGCGCTTCAAATGCACGAACGAAAACGCCCCGGATGGCCGGGGCGTTTGAGGTCTTGCTCGACATTGGAGTAGAACTTACTCGCCCAGCTCCGTCGGCAGGGCCGGGATCGGCGGGACGGGAGACTGGTAGGTCTCGAGTTCCGTCAGCACCCGTTCGATCGCGCGTTCGAGCTGGGTGTCGCGGCCGTTGTTGGTGGCGATGGGATCGAGTTCGACTTCGATGTCGGGCGCCACGCCCTCGTTCTCGATGCTCCACTCGCCGGAGGTGTCGACGAAGCGGAAGAACGGCACGGTCATGACGCCGCCGTCGAAGATCAGCGGGTTGGTGGAGATGCCAATCAGGCTTGCATCATGCCGTGCGACGCTTGTAAGACACGAACAGGCCCAGGGCGGCCATCAATGTGATCAAGAACAGCGCACCGCTGGCATTCGTCGTTGGGATGATGCGCACTTCAGCGGGTGGTTGGTTGGAGCCGAACACATAGGCCGAGCCCGAATTACTGCCGTGGTCGTCGTCGAAGAGCGCCCCGACCAGCGCCCGGTCGGCCGACAGGCTGACCGAGCCGCCGAACAGGTCGCTCGCCGCCCCATCGGCGGGGGTGAGCTTGATCGTCTCGGCCCAGTTCGTGCCGTTGAAGTCGAACACGTAGGCCGAACCTGAGTCAGCACCGTTGCCGTCGTCGCTCGCGCCGACCAACGCCCGGTCGCCCGACAGGCTGACTGCGAGGCCAAACTGGTCGCTCGTCGCGCCATCGGCCGGCGTCAGCTTCGCCGCTTCGGCCCAGCTCGTGCCGTCGAAGTCGAACACGTACGCCGAGCCCGAATCGCTGCCGTTGTCGTCGTCGAGGTGCGCACCCACCAGCGTTCGCCCCCCCGCCAGGCTGACCGAGTAACCGAACTGGTCTAACGCCGCCCCATCGGCCGGCGTCAGCTTGACCGTCTCGGCCCAGCTCGTGCCGTCAAAGTCGAACACGTAGGCCGAGCCCGAGTTGTTGCCGTTGTCGTCGTCGACGTACGCCCCGACCAGCGCCCGGTCGCCCGACAGGCTGACCGACCAGCCGAACCGATCGTTCGCCGCCCCGTCGGCCGGCGTCAGCTTCGCCGTTTCGGCCCAGCTCGTGCCGTCGAAATCGAACACGTAGGCCGAGCCCGAGTCAGCACCGTTGTCGTCGTCGCGGTACGCACCCACCAGCGCCCGGTCCCCCGACAGGCTGACCGAGAAGCCAAACTGGTCGTTCGCCGCCCCATCGGCCGGCGTCAGCTTCGCCGTTTCGGCCCAGCTCCTGCCGTTGAAATCGAACACGTAGGCCGAACCCGAGTCAGCACCGTTGTCGTCGTCGAGGTACGCCCCGACCAGCGCACGGTCGCCCGACAGGCTGACCGAGAGGCCGAACCGATCGTTCGCCGCCCCGTCGACCGGCGTCAGCTTCGCCGTTTCGGCCCAGCTCCTGCCGTTGAAATCGAACACGTAGGCCGAACCCGAGTCAGCACCGTTGTCGTCGTCGAAGAGCGCCCCGACCAGCGCACGGTCGCCCGACAGGCTGACCGAGCGGCCGAACAGGTCGCCCGCCGCCCCGTCGGCCGGCGTCAGCTTGGCCGTTTCGGCCCAGCTCGTGCCGTTGAAATCGAACACGTAGGCCGAGCCCGAGTTGTTGCCGTTTTCGTCGTCGCCGGTCGCCCCAACCATCGCCCGGTCGCCCGACAGGCTGACCGAGTTGCCGAACTGATTGCTCGCCGCCCCATCGGCCGGCGTCAGCTTGGCCGTTTCGGCCCAGCTCGTGCCGTCGAAGTCGAACACGTAGGCCGAGCCCGAACCGCTGCCGTTGTCGTCGTCGACGCGTGCCCCAACCAGCGCCCGCGCCCCCGATAGGCTGACTGCGAAGCCGAACTGGTCGAACGCCGCGCCATCGGCCGGCGTCAGCTTGGCCGTTTCGGCCCAGCTCGTGCCGTCGAAATCGAACACGTAGGCCGAGCCTGAAAAGGGGCCGTTGTCAGCATCACGGTATGCCCCGACCAGCGCTCGATCCCCCGACAGGCTGACCGAGTAGCCAAACTGGTCGTTCGCCGCCCCATCGGCCGGCGTCAGCTTGGCCGTTTCGGCCCAGCTCGTGCCGTCGAAGTCGAACACGTAGGCCGAGCCCGAATTGCTGCCGTTGTCGTCGTCGAGGTACGCACCCACCAGCGCTCGCCCCCCCGACAGGCTGACCGAGTAACCGAACTGGTCGAACGCCGCCCCATCGGCCGGCGTCAGCTTGACCGTCTCGGCCCAGCTCGTGCCGTCGAAGTCGAACACGTAGGCCGAGCCCGAGTTGCTGCCGTTGCCGGCGTCGCCGATCGCCCCAACCAGCGCCCGGTCGCCCAACAGGCTGACCGAGTTGCCGAACTGGTCGCTCGCCGCTCCATCGGCTGGCGTCAGCTTGGCCGTCTCGACCCAGCTGGTGCCGCTGAATTCAAACAGGTAGGCCGAGCCCGAAGCACTGCCATTGTCCGCGTCGAAGGTCGCCCCGACCAGTGCCCGGTCCCCCGACAGGCTAACCGACCAGCCGAATCGGTCGTCTTGCTCGCCATCCGACGGGCGGAGGACGGCCACCTCGACCCAACCACTGCCGGAATCTTCCAGCACGATCGCCGCACCGCTCCCGATCAGGCCGATGCCACCAACCAGCGCGCGGTTGCCGTCCACGGATACGGCATGTCCAAACAGCCCGTCGGGCCCCGCGACACCGCTGGGCGACGGCAATAGCTTGGCCTGCTCGACTGCAGATTTCAGACTGACCCAGCGCTCTGGTGAAACATCTTCGGGCTTTTCAGGAAACCCGTCAGTTGACATGGTTTGAACACCCGAGACAGGCCCGGCATCGCTCGCCATTACCAGCGAAGCCATCGATAGCAGCAGAACAGATACAAGAAGGGATGAAGTACAGATCGGACGCACGAAAAATCCCTGTGTACTTCTCGTAAACGGCTTCAAGATTGACTCCCCCTTTTCATGTTCCCTATTCTTCAGTTGCTCGGGTGCCCGAGAACGATGAAACGCCAAAAACGGTAATGCACTGACAATCATCCTGCGAGCTCCGAGAGTAGCTGAACCGGAAAGCTCACTTCAATTGAATCTTCCGATAACGGTGATCGGAAACACAAACGCCCCGGATGGCCGGGGCGTTTGAGGTCTTGCTCGACATTGGAGTAGAACTTACTCGCCCAGCTCCGTCGGCAGGGCCGGGATCGGCGGGACGGGAGACTGGTAGGTCTCGAGTTCCGTCAGCACCTGCTCGATCGCGCGTTCGAGCTGGGTGTCGCGGCCGTTGTTGGTGGCGATGGGGTCGAGTTCGATCTCGATGTCCGGGGCCACGCCTTCGTTCTCGATGCTCCACTCGCCGGAGGTGTCGACGAAGCGGAAGAACGGCACAGTCATGTAGCCGCCGTCGACCAGCGGCGGGTTGGCCGAGATGCCGATCAGGCCGCCCCAGGTGCGGGTGCCGATCAGCTTGCCGATGCCGAGTTCGCGGAAGGCGTAGGGCAGGTAGTCGCCGCCGGAGCCGGCGTCCTGGTCGATCAGCATCACCTTCGGCCCGTGCAGCGCGCCGGCCGGGGTACGGTACGGCGTGCCGTCGCGATCGACCCAGCTCGACAGGTGCTTGCGACTGAGGACTTCGACGATGTAGTTGGCCGCCTGGCCGCCGGCGTTGGAGCGTTCGTCGATGATCACCGCTTCCTTGTCGAGTTGGGCGAAGAAGTAGCGATTGAAGAAGGTGTAGCCGGCGCCGGCGGTGTTCGGCAGGTAGATGTAGCCGACCCGGCCGTCGGTGGCATCGCTGACGGCCTGGCGGTTGGTCTCGATCCAGTTCCACAGCCGGAGTGCGCCTTCACCGTCGGTCGGGGTCACGGTGATGTCGCGCGCATCGCGACCCCGCCCTTCATTACTATCTGCTCGAGGACCGACAGTGAGCACGACCTGCTTCTCGGCGGTGTTCTGCAGCCGCTCGAACAGGTTGTCGTCGGCGGTCAGGTCCTCGCCGTTGACGGCCAGGATGTATTCGCCTTCGCGCGCTTCGTTGCCGGGCTCGGCCAGCGGACCGCGCAGGAACGGGTTCCACGATTCACCGGAATAGACTTTCTCGATCCGGTAGCGGTCGCCGTCGACGACGAAGTTGGCGCCGAGCAGGCCCGTGTCGGCATCCTGTCCCCGGTAAACGTCGCCGCCGCCGACCCGGTTGTGGCCGGCCTGCAGCTCGGCGATCATCTCGACCATCAGCGTGTTCAGGTCCTCACGCCGGCCGGCATGGGCGACCAGCGGCCGATAGCGGTCGTAGACCGCGTCCCAGTCGGCGCCGTGCAGGTTGTCGGCGTAGAAGTACTGCTGCTGCATGCGCCAGCCTTCGTCGAAGATCTGCGCCCACTCGGCGCGCGGGTCGAGGTCCATGCGCAGGCCCGAGGTGTCGAGCGCTTCGGGCTTCAGCTCCTCGCCGACTTCGGCAATTGCCAGGCCGTTGCCGGCCTGCTGCAGGATCATGTGCTGGCCGCCGGCGGCGATCCGGAAGTTGCGGACCCCGCTGGCGACGCTGGCCGCCTCGCGCTCTTCGAAGTCGAAGCGGTAGAGCACATTGTCCTCGCCCCAGTTCGCGCCCGGCGGCTCGTTGCTGCTGCCCGGCTGCGGCGATTCGATATAGAACAGGCTGCCGTCGCCGGCGACCTGCAGCTGGCCGTAGTTGCCCTCGGCGACCGGCAGGCCGACGATGCGATTCTGCAGGCCATCGAAATCGATCACGGTCTCCGGCGTCTCGTCCTTGCCGTTGTCGTCGCCGTTGTTGTCGCCATTGTCGTCCTCGCCGTTGCCTTCCTCCTCGTCTGCCATCGGCTCGTCGTCGGAGCGCGGCGCCAGCGGCGAATCGCCGTCGGCGGTCAGCACCGCCGCATACAGGCCGGCCCGGTACGGGCGCTCCTGGCTGGACATGTTCAGGCCGACCTGGATCGGGCCGGAGTTGGTCGAGGCGGCGAAGTACAGCACCTTGCCGTCCGGCGAGAAGGTCGGCGAGGCGACGTCGGCCATGCCGTTGCTGACGACCGTCGACTCGCCTTCGTCGAAGTCATGCACAACCAGCTCGGCGTGGTAGTTCGGCTGCTCGAGCGTGTGGGCGAGCCAGCGGCCGTCGGGCGAGAACGCCACCTCGTAGCCGGCGCGCCGCTCGTTGGTGGCGATGCGCGTGACGTCGCCGCCGTCCAGGTCGATCGCGTGCAGGCCGAGGTGGTTGTCGCTGAACACGATCCGGCCGGTGTCGGCGTGCCAGGCCTGCAGCGTGTAATAGTCGGACCCGAGCGCGTACACGGAGGCGTCCTCGCCGAACTGGTCGGCGACGACCAGCGTCTGGCCGTCCAGCGATTCGACGATCCAGGCCACCTGCTTGCCGTCCGGGGACCACAGGCCGGGGTACTCGCGCTGGCCCTGCGAGGCCGTCAGATTGCGGGTCGGGCCCTTGTCGGCGGGAACGGTGAACACGTCACCGCGAGCGGTGATGATGGCGCGCTGGCCCGTCGGCGAGATATCGATGCCCTGGATCGTCCCGGCCACGGAGGTCCAGCCGCCGCGCAGCTGCGGCAGGTCCGGGTTCAGCGCGATCGCCAGGGTCGTCGATTCGCCGGATGCGACGTCCAGCGTGCGGAGCTCGCCGCCGGCCTCGTAGACCAGCGTGCCGTCGTGGGCGTTCGCGGCGCGGATGTCCCAGGTCGACTCGAAGGTGACCTGTGAGATCCGGGCGGTTTCCGGGTCGAAGCGGAACACGTTGAAGCGCTCGTTCTCGCGGTCGGAGACGAAGAACACGTCGCCGTCGACCCACATCGGGTCGAAGTCGGTCACGCGCTCGCCGGGGACGTCGACAACGCTCTGCGCGTCGATGTCGAGGATCCGGATCGACGGCGTGGTGCCGCCGCGGTAGCCCTGCCAGCCGGCGGTGCCGCCGAACAGGCCGTTGTAGCCGGCGCCGTGGTCGATGTAGGCCAGGCGCTCGCCGTCGGCGTCGTAGGCGCCGCGGAAGAACCGGGCCGCCATCTGCTTGACCGGGAAGCCGCCGTCGATGGACACGTGATACAGCTGGCCGGAGCGGCCGTGATCGGTCTCGCGGTCGGACACGAAGGCCACCGCCGAGCCGTCCGGCGCCCAGTCGACGATCTCGTCGTCGGCCGGGTGCCAGGTCAGTCGCGTCGGCTGGCCGCCGGCGACATCGATCACGTAGAGGTCGCTCTGCCCGTCGTATTCGGCCTCGAAAGCGATCTTCGAGCCATCCGGCGAGAAGCGCGGGCGGGTCTCCTCGGCCGGGTGCGTGGTCAGGCGACGCGCCTCGGCGCCGTCGCGATCGGCCAGCCACAGGTCGCCGGCGTACATGAACACCAGGTGGTCGTCGGACAGGTCCGGCGCGCGCAGCAGGCGGGTCGCGTCGTCCTGGGAGTGGGCGGCCTGCGGAAGCGCGGCCAGGGCCAGCGCGACGGCGCCGGCGCTTGCGATGAAGCGTCGCATCGGTTTCTCCGGTTGGCGCCCCGGGTCCCCGGCGATCACCGGGCGTTCGGGACGGTGGTTTCTACTGAAAAACGAAAAACGCCCCGAGAATACGCCCGGAGCGTCGTTGCCGGATGTGCCAGAAGGCCGGGTGCCCGGCCTACTCCGGCAGATCGGCGCGGCCGAGATTGTTGGTGTCGGTGCCGAACCAGATCGCGTTCCGGTCGGCGTCGAAGACCATGTGGCGCACCGCGCCGCCACCGCTGGGCACCGGCACGTTGGCAATGAAGGTTTCGGTCGCCGGGTCGAAACCGACGAAGCGGTTCGGCTCCGGGTAGGTCTCGACGTACCAGATCCGGCCCTGGCCGTCGGCGATCAGCGCATAGGGGCCGGCGCGGTGCTCGAGATCGGTGCGCCATTCTTCGAACTCGCCGGAGGTCGGGTCGTACACGCCGATGAAGCCGCGTGCGTAGTCCGAATACCAGACGCCGCGTTCCGTGATCGCGATCCGGCGCAGCCGGGCATCCTCGCGCGGCAGGTCGATCTCCTCGACCGCCATCGTCTCGGGGTCGATCTTCGCCAGACCATTCGTGCCGAGCAGGACGACCCAGACCGTTCCGTCATCGGCAATGTCGATGCCATAGGGACGGGCATTCTCGGTCGGCACCGCGACGAAGGCGATCTCGCCGGATTCCCGATCGTAGCGGCCGACGTGGTTGGCCCACTGCGAGGTGAACCACAGCCGGCCCTCGCCGTCCTCGATGAGGGTGTGCGGGTCCTTCAGTTCCTCGGGCATCTCCACCCGGGTGATCTCGCCGGTTTCCGGGTCGATACGGCCGAGGTGCGCGTCGCGATTGCCGGCGTACCAGATCTCCTGGTCGTCGGTCACGTAGATCGTGTGCGGGCCCGCGCCGTCGGGCAGGTCGAAGCGCTCGAAGGTCTCGGTCTCGGGGTCGAAGCGGGCGGCGTAGTGCCCCGACTGGCCGACGAACCAGATCTGGCCGTCGGCCGCGACCGAGGGATCGCGCGGCCGCGTGTTCTGCCACTCCACGGGCCATTCGCGGATGTCCAGGCCGTCGGTGGATTCGTGCTCGTCGGCGCGCAGATCGCCCACCGCCGCAAACAGGGCCGCCGCTGCGGCAGTCAGGATCGTTCGCATGCTGGGTCTCCCGGTTGAATGAAGGTTGGGCGCCTCGGGCCGGCCGCGGTCAATGCGCGTGTTCGTTGTCTTCGAGCGCGGCCAGCCGGTCCACCTCGACGTCGAGGTGATCGATCACCGTTCCCCGACCGTCGACCAGGGTGTCGGCCATCCGCTGGCGGATCGCGCGGCCGGTTTCGCTCCAGACGTGGTCTCGATCATGGGTTTCGCGATCGGGCCACAGCGCGTAGCCGACGTAGCGTCCGTCGCCGGCGCGGTGCAGGCGCGAGCCCAGGCTGCCGAAGCGGGCCCGGATGTACTCGGTGGTCTCGGTCCAGGCCGTGCGGAATGCGTCGTCCTGCCCGGGCCGGACCCTGAATTCGATCAGAAGGGCCATCATGAAGGATCCGACCGCGCGCAGCGCACGGTGTTCCGGAGTCGCTCGGCGGCGCACGGCAGGAACCGCGCCGTCCGCGCCCGGGTCAGAGCACGCGGCCCAGGTAGGCCCGCAGTCGCGCCCACGCGTCCTCCGCCGGTTCGCTGTTCGTGTCCGGATCGCGGTCCACGTGCAGCCAGAAGCCGTGCTGGACTTCGTCGTAGATGTGAACGTCGCTTTCGATCCCGGCCTCGCGTAGCGCGTCGACAAAGGCGTCGACGTCGTCGACGGGAATTCCTCGGTCATTGGCCGCGAAGGTGCCGTAGACCTCGTGGCCGATGTGCTTCATCTGCTCCGGGTCGTCGATCAGCGAGCCGTAGAAGATTGCCGTGCCCTCGTGCTCGTCGCCGCCCAGGGCATAGGACAGCGCCATGCCGCCGCCGAAGCACCAGCCGATCGTGGCCACCTTTCCGGTCGCCCGGGTGTTCGCCTCGATCCAGTCGACCGCCGCGTCGAGGTTGGCCACCATCGTGGCCTCGGCCGCGCGGACTTCGCGCACCAGCTCGATGTTCTCGTCGCGGCTGCTGCCGGTTCGGCCTGAATAGAGGTCGGCGGCCAGCGCGATGTAGCCCTGGTCGGCGAAGGCGTCGGCGGTCTGGCGCACGCGATCGACCAACCCGTTCCACTCGTGGATCAGGATCACCGCCGGAAACGGACCCTCGCCGTCCGGCAGGGCCAGGTACCCGGCAGTGGCCGGGTCGTCGGGGAAGTAGTTCACCGTCTTGCCGGCCGGCGGCGGAGCATTGCCGGTGATGGCTCGCATCATCGCGTCGTGCCGGCCTTCCTGCGCGTGAAGGGGCGACGAGAAGGCGAGCAGGAGCAGCGCGGTTACGGTGGATGCGAAGGATCGGATGGCGTTCATGGGCAGGCCTCGTAGCGGGAGCGTTTCGAGTCTAGGACCGGCCCGTGAGCGCCGGGCGGCATCCGCCCGGCCCCGTTCTTCGACCGCCGTAAAGTCAGCGGCCCGCGATCGCCCGGAAATCCATCGCCTCTAGGTAGGCCTTCTTGTCGTCCAGGCTGGCGTTGCCGGCCACGGTGATCAGCACCCGGCCGCCGACCACGCCGGTCAGCTCGCCGTTCTGGTTGACGAAGCTCTGCCGATTCACGCGCACCACTTCGCCCATGTTGGCCAGCATCTGCGGGTTGGCGTACATCCCGGCCATGGTCATCACGCTGGGGTTGTCGGCCATCATCTGGATGCGGACTTCGCCGGCCGGGCCCGTGTAGGTGCCCGTCGCGCTGACGCCGCCGCCGAACATCCCGGCGGCCGCATTGGCCTCCATGTCGAGCTCGCGGCTCCAGCCGTCCAGCGCCTCGGGCAGGAGTTCGGCGAAGGCCTCGCCCTTCATCGTCTGCAGCAGGCTGGACGCGTAGGCCAGCTCCTCGGCCGCGCCGTTGATGTCTTCGGCCTCGTAGGCCTCGCGGGCAGCGTCCAGGGTGTCGGTGAACTCGTCGGCGGCCGCCGGCATGGCGGCCAGGGTCGATACGGCGGCGGCCGCGATCAGGGTCGTGCGGAGTTTCGTCGTGCGGAATTTCGGGGTGCAGCGCATGGAATCCTCCCGGGTCGATCGTTCGGTGTCATGGATCGATACGGAAACGCGCCCGGAAAGCGGACAATGGGGCTTCGGTCTATTTGACGCAGTCGTCGCTCGGCGGCTTCGGCAGAACGCGACCGGTCGGCACGACGTCGCGCCGGATGCAGGCGACCTGGCTGCCGTCGTCGAGCGTTTCCAGCGGCGGTTCGGTGTTTGCGCACTCGTCGGTGGCATAGGGGCAGCGGGTGCGGAACACGCAGCCCGAGGGCGGGTCCGTCGGCGAAGGCACTTCGCCGCCGAGCGAGCGTCGTTGGCGCGCACGCTCGGCCACCGGGTCCGGGATCGGTACGGACTCGATCAGGGCGCGGGTATAGGGGTGACGCGGGTTGCGGTACAGGCGCTCGCGCGAGGCCACCTCCATGACCTTGCCGAGGTACATCACCAGCACCCGGTCGGACACGTGCTGGACCACGGACAGGTCGTGCGCGATGAAGATCAGCGACAGCTGCAGCTTCTTCTGCAGCTCCTTCAGCAGGTTCACGATCTGGGCCTGGATCGAGACGTCCAGCGCCGAGACCGGTTCGTCGCAGACCACCAGCCGCGGATTGACCACCAGCGCCCGGGCAATGCCGATGCGCTGGCACTGGCCGCCGGAGAACTCGTGCGAGTAGCGGTTGATCAGCTCCGGCGCGATACCGACCATCTTCATGATGCCGGCGACGCGTTCGCGGACCTGCAGCGGCGACATCGACGGAAAGAAGTTGCGCAAGGGCTCGCCGACGATCTGACCGACGGTCATGCGTGGGTCCAGCGAGCCGGCCGGGTCCTGGAAGATCAGCTGCAGCTCGCGCCGCTTCCGGCGCATCGCGTCCTCGTCCAGGCCGACCAGGTTGTCGCCCAGCCAGAGCACGCGGCCGGCGGCCGGCTTGACCAGGCCGAGAATGGCCCGGGCCAACGTCGACTTGCCGCAACCGCTCTCGCCGACGATGCCCAGCGTTTCGGCCGGACCGAGGTCGAAGCTCACACCGTCGACGGCGCGCACGGTCTCGGTCTCGCGCCGGAACCAGCCTGTGCCCGTCGGCACCTCGAAGCGGACGGCGAGGTCCTCGACCCGGAGCACCGGCGCGCGGCTCACGACGGCCCCTCCGGATCCGTCGCAGCAGGCCCGGTCGTAGCAGGCCCGGCCGCAGCAGGCCCGACCTGGCCGGCCTGGCTGGGCACCGGTCGATATTTCAGGAAGCACCGTTTCCAGCGATCGTCCTCGAACGGCTCCAGCGGGGGGTGGTCCGTGCAGGCGTCGAACTCGAAATCGCAGCGCGCCCGGAACGGGCAGCCGGTCGGCAGATCGACCAGGTCCGGCGGGTTGCCGGGGATGGCGCGCAGGATACCGGAATCCTCACGGTCGAGTCGCGGCACGGAGTTCAGCAGGCCCTGGGTGTAAGGGTGCGCCGGGTCGGCGAACAGCGGGTCGACATCGGCCATTTCCATCACCTCGCCGGCGTACATGACCAGCACCTTGTCGCACAGCCCGGCGACCACGCCCAGGTCGTGGGTGATCAGGACGATGGCGGTGGAGGATTTCTCGGTCAGCTCGCCCATCATCAGGTTGATCTGCGACTGGACCGTCACATCGAGCGCGGTGGTCGGCTCGTCGGCGATCAGCAGGTCCGGCTGGCACAGCAGGCCCATCGCGATCATGATGCGCTGGCACATACCGCCCGACAGCTGGTGCGGGAACTGGCGCATGCGCCGTTCCGGATCGCTGATCCGGACCTGGCGCAGCATCTCGATCGCGCGCTCGCGCGCCGGCTTGCGCTTCAGGTTGCGATGGTGGGTCAACACCTCGATCAGCTGCTCGCCGATCGACATGTACGGGTTCAGCGCGCTGACCGGGTCCTGGAAGATCATCGAGATCTTCGAGCCGCGGATGCGCGTCTGCTCCGATTTCGAAAGTCCGAGAAGCTCCTGGCCGCGGAACTTCACCGAGCCGGACGCCTGGCCGTTGTCGGCCAGCAGGCCCATCATCGCCATCGCGGTCTGGGTCTTGCCCGAGCCGGATTCGCCGACGATGCCGAGCGTCTGGCCCGGCTCGAGGTCGAAGCTCAGACCGTTGACCGCGTGGACCACGCCGTCGGGCGTGTCGAAGGAGACGGTCAGGTCGCGGACTTCGAGCAGGGCCATGTCAGTGCGCCTTCGTCATCGATCGCGGGGATCCAGCGCGTCGCGCAGACCGTCGCCGAGGAAGTTGAACGCGAACAGTGTGGCGGCGAGGAACCCGGCCGGGAACAGCAGCGACCACGGCGCGGTCTCGAGTTCCTGCGCGCCTTCGTTGACCAGCGCCCCCCAGCTGGTCAGCGGCTCCTGCACGCCGAGACCAAGGAAGCTCAGGAACGACTCGACCAGAATCACCTGCGGGATCGTCAGGGAAACGTAGACCGCGACCACGCCGAGCAGGTTGGGCACGATGTGCTTGACGATGATCTGGCGCTCGGTCGCGCCCGACGCGCGCGCGGCCTCGATGAAGTCCTTGTTCTTCAGGCTCAGGGTCTGGCCGCGCACGATCCGCGCCATGTCCAGCCAGTTGACCGCGCCGATGGCGACGAAGATCAGGAAGATGTTGCGGCCGAATACCACCATCAGCAAGATGACGAAGAACATGAACGGCAGCGCATAGATCGCGTCGACCGCGCGCATCATCCAGTTGTCGACCCGGCCACCGAGGTAGCCGGCGGTCGCGCCGTAGGCCACCCCGATCAGCAGCGAGACCAGGGTCGCCACCAGGCCGACCAGCAGCGAGATGCGGCCGCCCACCATGACCCGTTCGAACAGGTCCCGTCCGAGCGCGTCGGTGCCCATCACGTGGCCAGTCTCCAGCGACGGCGGCGTCGAGTAGTGGTCCCAGTCGGGAATCTCGTGATCCCAGGGGTTCAGCATCGGGCCGAAGGTGACCAGCACCACGATCAGGACCAGGATGATCGCGCCGGCCAGCGCCGCCTTGTTGCGCTTCAACCGGTGCCATGCATCCACCCACAGGGACCGCCCCTTGACCGGACGGCGGTCCATCGCCTGCTCGAACGCATCGGGCTCGGACGGCGGTGCGGCGGATGTCGAGTCGGTGGCCATGGTGGTCAGCCGTCGTAGCGGATGCGCGGGTCGAGCCAGGCATAGACCAGGTCGACCAGGTAGTTGAGCACGATGATCAGCACGCCGTAGAAGATCACCACGCCCATGACCAGGGTGTAGTCGCGATTGAGCGCACCCTGCACGAAGTGGCTGCCGATGCCGGGAATGGTGAAGATGCGCTCGATCACCACCGAGCCGGTCAGGATTGCTGCCGCGGCCGGGCCGAGGTAGGAAATGACCGGCAGCAGGGCCGGCTTCAGCGCGTGCCGGATCAGCACTTCGCCCTCGGGCAGCCCCTTTGCGCGGGCGGTGCGGATGAAATCGGAATGGAGCACTTCGATCATCGAGCCGCGCGTGATCCGCGCGATGTAGGCGATCATCGGCAGGGCGAGCGCGATCGACGGCAGCACCATGCGCGACAGGCTCCCGTCCCAGCCGCCGGCGGGCAGCCAGCCGAGGCCGATCGCGAAGGCCAGCACGAGCAGCGGCGCCATGACGAAGTTGGGCACCGAAATTCCGATCATCGCGACCGACATGGTCAGGTAGTCGGCCGCCGAATTCTGCTTCATCGCCGCCCAGACCCCGATCGAGGTGCCGAACAGCACCGCGAGGACCAGCGCGATGGCGCCGAGGGTGAAGGACACGGGCGCACCCTGCGCGATGAGTTCGTTGACGGTCCAGTCGCGGTAGTGGAACGACGGGCCGAAGTCGAGCAGCAGGATGTCGCCGAGGTAGCGGACGTACTGGATGACCAGCGGATCGTCGAGCTGGTACTTGGCCTCGAGATTGGCCTGGATCTCCGCCGGCAACGCCTTCTCCGAATCGAACGGCCCGCCGGGCGCGATCCGGATCAGGAAGAACGCCGCCGTGATCAGCAACAGCAACGTCGGCACCGCCGAGGCCAGGCGCTTGAGCGAGTAGTTCAGCATCGGGCTTCGAGGCTCCGTTCCTTTCGGGTGCCAGCGTCCGCTAGATGATAGGCGCGTATTTCCAGAACGGCAAAAACAGAAGCAGTTTTCTCGCAGAGACGCGGAGACGAAGAGAAAAACGTTGAGGAGATCTCCGTCCCGAACCTGTTTCTCACTCTGGAAATTGATTGACCATCCGGACGATCCCCTGCTTCAGGGTTGGCGCGGCAAAGTTCAGCAGAAGCCCCAGTCGGAGGTTGCACAGCTTCAAATAAGTCAACAATTGCTTGCGATGCATCGCATTCAGATGTTCGACGCTTTTGATCTCGACCACAAGAAGCTCTTCGACCAGCAAATCGAGCCGAAACGCGAGGTCCACGTCGACTCCGTCGTATTCGAGCGCAACAGGCTTCTGTCGCTCCACTCGAAGGCCTCGCTTGGTCAGGCGGTGCGTCAATAGCACTTCGTAGACCGACTCGAGCAGGCCGGGGCCCAAGTCTCGGTGGATCGTCAGAGCTTCCTGCACGATCTGCGCACTGAGTTCGTTCAGTCCCGTTCGATTCACGTTTCTGCTGCGTCGTCATTGGCGCAGACGGAATGGATGCAGGAGTCAGCATCGCAGGCTCGGTCGACCACTGCGTCATGAAATCGACTCGATTCAGCGTAGGAAATCTCGCACTTAGCCCCCCAGATTCCTCTGCGGCTCTGCGTCTCCGCGAGAAAACGCTCTTGACTCTGCCGTCAAGCCTCATCGTCCACCACGGGGCCGCCTTCATTGGAAAGAGGCTCAGGCTCGGCGTTGGCGGGTCGGACGAAGTACATGTGCTGGCTGGGGTGGAAGTCCATGACGTTCTGTTCCCAGCCTTTCAGCAGCGGGTCGACGAGGCGTTTGGTGACGTAGGTGTAGACCGGCAGGACGACCTGGTCGGCCAGTAGCATGCGTTCGGCCTCGACCATCAGGTTGCGGCGGCGGGCCGGGATGCGTTCCTCGGCGATCTGCTCGAGCAGGCGGTCGTAGCGCGGGTTGGCGTAGCCGGAATCGTTGCGCCGGTGGTCGGAGTGGAACAGCTCGAGGAAGGTGAACGCATCCTGGTAGTCGCCGATCCAGCCGGCGCGGAACGCTTCCGTGTTTCGCCGCATCTGGCGGTTCTGCAGGAACACCCGGAACTCCTCGTTGATCAGGCGCGTCTGCACGCCGAGCACCTGCTTCCACATCGCGCTGATGGCCACGGCGATCTTGCGGTGATTCTCCGAGGTGTTGTAGCGCAGCTCCACGGTCAGCGGGCGTTCCTCGTCGTAGCCGGCCCGCCGGTACAACTCGACCGCCCGGGCTTCGCGCTCCGCCTGGGTCCAGTCCGCGTACTCGGGGACCGGCGGCGGGTAGTCCGGCAGGCCCTCGGGAACCAGGTTGAAGGTCGGAATCTCACCGAACTGGGTGACCTTTCCGGTCAGGATCTCGCGGTCGATCGCCAGCGTCAGCGAGCGCCGGAGCTCCAGGTCGTCCTCGAAGGGCGGCCGGGTCAGGTTGAAGCCGAAGAAATAGGTGCCGAACCACGGCGAGACCGACAGCGCCGGGGCGAGGTTCTGGTTCAACCAGCGGAACTGGTTGGCCGGCACCTGGTCGGTCCAGTCGAGATCGCCGGCGCGGAAGCGCTGGAACTCGGTGTTTTCGTCCTCGATCGGGTAGAACACGACCCGCTCGAGCAGCACGTCGTCGACCCCGTGGAACTCCGGGTTGCGCTCGAGCCCGATCCGCGATCGCGGCACCCATTCCACGAGACGGAACGCGCCGTTGGAAACCAGGTTCGGCGGGCGGACGAAATCGGCGCCGTGCTGCTCCAGCGACGGCCGGTGCACCGGGTAGGTCGAGGCATGGGTCAACAGGCCGAGAAAGTAGGGCGTCGGGTCGTCGAGCCGGATCTGTACGGTGCGCTCGTTGAGCGCGTCGACACCCAGCGCGTCGGGCGGCATGTCGCCGGCCAGGATCGGCACCGCGTTCTCGATCGGCGCCAGCATCCGGCCGTAGGCGGCGGCCGTGTCGGGATCGACCGCGCGGCGGAAGCTGAACACGAAGTCCTCGGCGGTGAGCGGATCGCCGTTCGACCAGCGGCCGTCGTCGCGCAGGTAGAAGGTGTAGGTCATGCCGTCGCGCGAGATGTCCCAGCGCCCGGCCGCGCCGGGAATGATCCGGCCGTCGGGTGCGGTCGTGGTCAGGCCTTCGAACAGATCGCGCAGGATCGTCAGCGTCGGCACGCCATCGGCGCGATGGGGGTCAAGCGTCTGCGGCTCCTCGCCGTTGCCGCGATGCAGCTCCTGCGCGTCGGCCAGCGCGTCGGCCAGCGGCGTGCCGTCCTCGTCCAGCCACGGCCGGACCGGTTCCGGCAGATCGATCGGCGCCGGTGGCGCGTCCGGATCGCCGCCGCATCCGGCCAGCGCGCCGAGCCACGTCGCGGCCAGCAGCGACCGGAGGCGGAAGGCGGGACGCGGTCGGGCCGTGGGCATCAGTTCTCCAGGTCGAGCCAGCGCGAGAGGTGGATATCCATCACGTTGTCCTGCCAGCCGCGTAGGTCCGGGTCCACCAGGTGACGCGATACATAGTAGTAGAGCGGAATGATCGCATGCCGATCGAGCAGACGCTGTTCGGCCTCGACCAGCAAGGCGGTGCGCGCCGGACCGCGCTGGCCGCGCGCCGAGTCCAGCAACCGATCGAGGTCCCGGTCGGACAGGAACGCGTAGTTCAGCGGCGAGGCGCTATGGAAGTTGTCGAGGAAATTGGCCGGGTCGCCCCAGTCCGCGATCCAGCCGCCGCGAACGATCTCGGTGATCCGGCCGTGACGCCGGTTGGTGACGAAGACCTTCCACTCCTCGTTGGTCAGGCGCGTGCGGACCCCGAGGTGCTGCTTCCACATCGCGGCGATAGCGACCGCCAGCCGGCGGTGGGCCAGCGACGAGTTGAACCGCAGCTCGACCTCCAGCGGATCGCCTCGACCGTGGCCGGCCCGGCGCAGCAGGTCGCGGGCCCGGGTCAATCGGGCCTCCAGGTCGACGTCGGCCGGCGCGGTCTCCGGCCAGCCGGCCAGGCCGGGCGGGACCAGCCGTTCGGCCGGCAGTTCGCCGGCGCCGAGCACCCGTTCGGTCAGCAGCCGGCGGTCGATCGCCAGCGACAGCGCCTCGCGTACCCGGGGATCGGCGAACTTCGGCTGGCGCAGGTTGTAGACCAGGTAGAAGCTGCCGAGGTACGGGCTGATCCTGACCGCGTCGCCGAGCTGTTCGCGCAACCAGTCGATGCGCCCCGGCGGGACGGTTTCGGTGCTGTGCAGCTCGCCGGACCGGAAGCGCGCCAGCTCGGCCGAGGGGTCTTCGGTGACGTGCCAGGTCACGCCGCCCGGTGCGACCGCTTCGACCTCGCGGAAGTGCGGATTTCGCGCCAGTCGGAACACCGATCCGGGCACGCGTTCGACCAGCCGGAAGGGGCCGCTGTAGACGTCGCGGCCCTCGCCCGGCCAGGGAAAGGTCACCGGCAGGGTCAGCAGTTCCTCGAACCAGGGCAGCGGACGCTCGAGGTCGATCTCGAGCGTCCGTTCGTCGGGCGCGCGGATCGCGGCGATCGGCTCGAGCCAGCCGACGGTGGGCGAGGCGGTGGCCGGGTCGCGTGCCCGCTCGAAGCCGCGCACGAAATCGGCCGCCACGATCGCGCGTCCGTCGGACCACCGCGCCGCCGGGTCGAGTTCGAATCGCCATCGACGGCCGTCGTCCCCGACCGCCCAGGACCGGGCGATGCCGGCAACGGGACGACCGGCCGCGTCGCGGGTCAACAGGCCTTCGTGCAGGTCGCGCAGCAGGTTGAACGCCGACAGCCCCTGCGCGCGATGGATGTCCAGCGTGTCCGGCGAGGGGCCGAGGCCGCGGTGGATGATCGGGCCGTCGATCGAGCCCTCGACCGGGCCGTCAACAGATTCGTCGGCGTGCAGCGTCGCGCCGAGCACCAGCAGGGCGGCGCAGCAGACGGCGGACAGGCGGGGCGCGAGGGACATGGGGCTAGTGTAGGGCCGGCATGCCGACGCCTGCATCGCGATCGGCGATAATGCGGCTCCCGCCCCGCCCCGAACCCCTCGACGACGACCGGTACCGCGCATGTCCGATTCCTGCAGCGATTCACGCACCGAAGCCCAGCCGCCGATCGCGGACACGCGAACGCTGGTCGAGTATCTGGAGTCGGGTTGCCGACCCGCCGAGCAGTGGAAGATCGGCACCGAACACGAGAAGTTCGGGTTCCGGCTCGACGACCTGTCGCCGGCCCCGCACGACGGCGAGCGCGGCATCGGGGCGCTGCTTCAGGGCATGGCCGACCGCTACGGTTGGACGCCCGAACGAGAGGCCGGCGAAGTCATCGCGCTGAAACGCGACGGCTGCTCGATCACCCTCGAGCCCGGCGGCCAGTTCGAGCTGTCGGGCGACCTGCTCGACCACCTGCACCAGACCTGCAACGAGGTCAATTCGCACCTGGCCGAGGTTCGCTCGGTGGCCGAGCCGATGGGGCTGGGCTTCCTCGGTCTCGGCTTCCACCCGACCGCGAAGCGCGAGGACATCCCATGGATGCCCAAGGCGCGCTACCGGATCATGCGCGCCCACATGCCGAAGGTCGGCTCGCTGGGCCTGGACATGATGACCCGGACCTGCACGGTGCAGGTCAACCTCGATTTTTCCAGCGAAGCCGACATGGCCGCGAAGTTCCGCGCCAGCCTCGCGCTGCAGCCGATCGCGACCGCGCTCTTCGCCAATTCGCCGTTTCTGGAAGGCAAGCCCAGTGGCTTCGTCAGCTACCGCAGCCATATCTGGACGGACACCGACCCGCAGCGCACCGGCCAGCTGCCGTTCGTGTTCGACGAAGGCTTCGGCTTCGAGCGCTACGTCGACTGGATGCTCGACGTGCCGATGTACTTCGTCCGCCGCGAGGGCCGCTACATCGACGCCTCGGGCCAGTCCTTCCGCGACTTCCTGGCCGGCCGGCTACCGGCGCTGCCGGGCGAACGGCCGACCCTGTCGGACTGGGAAGACCACCTGACCACGGCCTTCCCCGAGGTCCGGCTGAAGAAGTTTCTTGAAATGCGCGGCGCCGACGGCGGGCCGTGGAAACGACTGTGTGCGCTGCCGGCGTTCTGGGTCGGCCTGCTGTACGACAGCACCAGCCTGGACGCCTGCCTGCAGCTGGTCGCCGACTGGTCGGTCGACGACCTCGCAGCCCTGCGTCGCGACGTCTCGCGCGACGGCCTGCGGGCCTCGATCCACGGTCGTAGCGTGCGCGAGATCGCCGGCGACCTGCTCGAACTGGCCCGCGACGGGCTGCGCAAGCGCAAGCGGCTGAACGGCGCCGGCGACGACGAGACCGGCTTCCTCGAGCCGCTGCACGCCACGGTCGAGACCGGCCACACGCCGGCCGACGAGCTGCTCGCGCTCTACGAGGGGGAATGGGGCGGTTCGCTCGAACCGCTGTTCCGCAAGCGCGCGTACTACTGAAGCACGGCCCGCGCCCTCAGCGCGGGCGAGCGGTCGGCCCCATCCGGTCAGTCGCCCTTCAGCGAATCCATGTCGATGACGAAGCGATAGCGCACGTCGCTGTCCTGCATCCGCTTGTAGGCGTCGTTGATGTTCTCGATATCGAGCATCTCGATATCGCTGACGATGTCGTGCTCGGCGCAGAAGTCGAGCATTTCCTGGGTCTCGGGCAGCCCGCCGATCAGCGAACCGGCCAGGCGCCGCCGCGCGAACACGATCGGCCCGGCGTCCAGCGCCGGTTCGATCGGCTCGAGCAGACCGACCAGGATCATCGTGCCGTCGGGCTTCAGGGCCGCCACGTAGGGATTCAGGTCGTGCTGGACCGGCACCGTATTCAGGATGTAGTCGAAGTGACCGGCGACGGCCTCCATCTGTTCTTCGTCGGTCGAAATCACCATGTGATGGGCGCCGAGCCGCTCGATCTCGGAGCGCTTGCCCTCCGAGCGCGAGAACACGGTGACATCCGCCCCCAGCGCCCGGGCGAACTTGATGCCCATGTGGCCGAGGCCACCCATGCCGACGATCGCCACCCGGTCGCCGGCCTTGACGCCGAAGTGGCGCAGGGGCGAATAGGTCGTGATGCCCGCGCACAACAGTGGTGCGGCCGCGGCCGGGTCGAGCGAATCGGGGATGTTCAGGACGAACCGTTCGGACACCACGATGCGCTCGGAATAGCCGCCGTAGGTCTTGCGGCCGTCGTGCAGGTCCTCACCGTTGTAGGTGCCGACGAAGCCCTTCAGGCAGTACTGTTCCAGGCCCTCGTCGCACGACGGGCAGTCGCGGCAGGAGTCGACCAGGCAGCCGACGCCGACGCGCTGGCCGACTTCGAAGCGGGTGACCTCGTCGCCGACCGCGGTCACGGTGCCGATGATCTCGTGGCCGGGCACCACCGGGTAGTCGGTCATGCCCCAGTCGTTGTTGACGAAGTGCAGGTCGGAATGGCACACCCCGCAGTAGTCGATCTCGATCAGCACATCGTCCGGCCGGGGGTCGCGGCGTTCGACGGTCATCGGGTGGACGCCGGAGGATTCGGACTCGGCGCCGTAGGCGTGGATCGCTTGCATCGGGGACTCCGGGGCTAGTAGTGAAGCTCGGATCATCGCACGCCTGCGCGACGGGCCGGTCGAGGGGTGCAATCCGGAGCGATTTGTGGTGTTATGGCGCAAGCTCTTGGGTCGTGCGTTGCGCCTCGAGGGCGTTCGCTTGCCCGTTTGCCACCGCCCCTGGAGCCCCCGCGTGGACCACCGATCGCCTCGCCCTCGCTTCCTGATCGTCAAGACCGGCTGCGCCGTGCCCGAAGCCCGCGGCCTGGACGGCAACGGCAGCGACTTCGAGGACTGGTTCATCGCCGGTCTCGGACGCGGACGCTTCGATTACAGCGTCGTACGGGTCGATCGCAACGAACCGCTGCCGGAGTTCCGATCTTCGGAGCACGCGTCCGAAGGGGCTGCGAACGGAGCGGCAACCGGACCCCTGGCCGGGATTCTCGTGACCGGATCGCCGGCGATGGTGAGCCATCGCGAACCGTGGTCCGAGCGTACCGCCGAGTGGCTGGCTGCGGCCTATCGCGCAGGACTGCCGATGCTCGGCGTGTGCTACGGCCACCAGCTGCTCGCCCACGCGCTGGGCGGGACGGTCGGGCCGAACCCGAACGGCCGCCGGATGGGGCGGTTCGAGACCCGGGTGCTTGCGGCCGACGACCCGCTGCTTGGCCGCTACGCGCCGAACCAGGGTTTCCACGTCAGCCACGTCGAGTCCGTGCTCGAACCACCAACGGGCGCGCAGGTCATCGGCACCGCCGCGCACGACCCGCATCACGCGCTTCGCTTCGGCGACCGGGCCTGGGGCGTGCAGTTCCACCCCGAGTTCGGTCGCGCCGTGATGCGCGCTTACATCCAGGCGCGTGCCGAGCCGCTGACGGCCGAGGGACAGAATCCCGCCGACCTGGTCCGCGGCGTCATCGACGACACGGTCGGCCCCGGTCTTCTGGCCGGCTTCGGCGCGCTGGTCGCTGGCCATCGACCGGCTGCCGCCGCATGAGCCGCCTGGCCGCAGCGCTGCTGGCCCTTCTCGTGGCCGCGCCCGCCGGGTCGGAGGTGGTCCGCATCCACGACCTGTCCTCGACCGAGCTGGGCGCGCTGCGCGCGGAGTACGACTACTGGGGCGTGGACTGGCGCGCCGGCTACGCGGTGTTCGACCTCGACCCCGACGCCCGCGCGCGCCTCGAGGCGGCCGGCTTCCGGATCGATCCCGACCGGTCGCGCCAGCGCGACCTCGAACGCTGGAACGCCGTCGATCGATCCGCCTTCCGGCTCGGCGACCCGGGCTCGATCCCGGGCTTCCCGTGCTACCGCACCGTGGCCCAGACCCACGCCGACCTGCAGGCGCTCGCCGACCAGCACCCCGATCGGGCGCAGTGGGTCGACATCGGCGATAGCTGGCAGGTCGCCAACGGCTCGGCGCAGGGCGACTCGATCTTCGCCCTGGTCATCGGCCGGACCGACTCGCCGCACCCGCGCGCGCCGCTGGTGCTGATGGCCGCGCAGCACGCCCGCGAGCTGGCTACGGCGGAGATTGCGACGCGCTTCGCCGAACTGCTGATCCAGAATCCCGACGACGATCCGGACCTCGACTGGCTGCTGGATCACCGCGAGATCCACGTGATCGCGCAGCAGAATCCGGATGGACGGCGCCAGGTCGAGGCCGGCGAGAATTTCTGGCGCAAGAACCACAACGAGACGGCCTGCCCGACCGGGACGGTCGGCGTGGACCTGAACCGCAACAGCACGCATTTCTGGGGCAATTCCTCTTCGTCCAGCACCTGTTCCGAGACCTACCGCGGCCCCGTGGTCGCCTCCGAGCCCGAGACCCAGGCGGTCCAGGCCTACCTGCTCGACGTGTTCACCGACCAACGCCCCGGCGACCTGACCACGCCGGCGCCGGTGGACACGGAAGGGCTGTTCATCTCGATGCACTCGTTCGGCGAGCTGGTGCTGCTGCCCTGGGAAGGGCTCGGCGGCGGCAACGTGAACAACGCGCCCAACCACGACGCCCTGACCGTGCTGGGCCGCCGGATGGCATGGCACGGCGACTACGAGGTCAGCCGCTGGTTCTCGCTCGGCCCGGCCGGCGGAACGATGGTCGACTTCGCCTACTACGAGACGGGCGTGGCCGCCTACACCTACGAGGTCGGAACGACGTTCCAGCAGTCCTGCGGCACCTTCGAGTCCACCGTCTGGCCCGAGAACCGCGATGCGCTGTTGCTGGCCGCGAAGGCCGCCCGGCGGCCGTACCGGGAGCCGGCCGGGCCGGCGATCACCGCGCTGAGCGCAAGCGTGGACAACGGCACGGTCCGGTTGCTGGGCACCGCCGACGACACCCGCTACTTCCGCGGCAACTCGCCCGAGCCGCCGGCCGCCGATCCGATCGCCGACGTCGTGACGATTCGCGTCGCCTCGGGCGCACCGGCCGAAACCGGCGCGCCCAGCTGGGAGTTCACGCTGCCCGCCCCGGCGCCGTTGACCGACTTCGACCTCACGCTGCCGCCGGGCGCGCCGCTCGATCCCAACGGCCGCTTGTTCGTGACCGCGATCGACGGCGACGGCGACGAGGGCCTGCCACGGGTCGCCCGACTGCCCATCCCCCTGTTCTCCGACGGATTCGAATCATGAAACGACTTCTACGCAACGGACTGCTGGCCGGCCTCGCACCGGCGCTCGTCGTCACCAGCGCCTGGGCCTGCTTCACGTCCGAGCGCGCCGCCGTGCTCGGCGTGCTTCACCCCGACGTCGAGTTCGAAAGCCTGGCCCACGCGATGCATGCCGCCCAACCGATCGAGTACGCCTACCGGGGGCCGGCCGGTTGCGTCAACGGCATGTCCGACATCTTCCCCTGCGACGGCATCGAGCTGGCCGGCTGGCTGGAACTGCCCGAACTCGGCGGGGGGTCCGGGGCGGACTCCTGGGGCTGGAAGGACGAGCAGACCGGCCGCTACTACGCACTGATGGGTCGCTCCAACGGCGTGGCCTTCGTCGACATCACGGACCCGTCCGATCCGATCTACATCGGCAACCTGCCGCGCCCGCCGGGCGTCGGCACGAGCGTCTGGACCGACCTGAAGACCTACCAGAACCACGCCTTCATCGTCGCCGACTCGGTCAACAATCACGGCATGCTGGTGTTCGACCTGACCCGGCTTCGCGACGTGGCCGCGCCGCCGGTCACGTTCAGCGCCGACGCCCAGTACCTGAATTTCCAGTTCGCGAACGGCAGTCCGGGCACCCACCACGACGCCCACAACATCGCAATCAACACCGACACGGGCTTCGCCTACACCACCGGCGGCAACACGTGCGCCGGCGGCCTGCACATGATCGACATCCGGAATCCGACCCAACCGGAGTTCGCCGGCTGTTTCTCCGCCGACGGCTACACCCACGACGTGCAGTGCGTGATCTATGCCGGCCCCGACTCGCGCTACACCGGTCGCGAGATCTGCTTTGCCAGCAACGAGGATTCCCTGACCATCGTCGACGTCAGTGACAAGCAGGCGCCGATCCAGCTGGGGCGCCATACCTACGCCAGCTCGGAATACACCCACCAGGGCTGGCTGACCCCGGACCACCGCTGGTTCGTCAGCGACGACGAACTCGACGAGACACGGCAGGGCCTGCCGGGCACGCGGACCCTGGTCTTCGACGTTGCACTGCTCGACAGCGTGCCGGCGCCGGCCGAGTACATCGCCGACGGCCCGTCGATCGACCACAACCAATACGTGCTCGGCGACTACACCTTCCAGGCCAACTACCGCCGCGGCCTGCGAATCCTGCGGATCGACGACCCCGCGACCGCCGGCCTGACCGAGGTCGCCTATTTCGACACCTACCCGGCCAGCGACGGCAACTCCTTCCAGGGCGCCTGGAACGTCTACCCGTTCTTCGACAACGGCACCGTGCTCGTGTCGGACATCAACCGCGGTCTGTTCGTCCTGCGCATCCTGGAGCCGGAGGTCGTCGAGCTGTTCGGCACGATCTACGCCGACGGCTTCGAGGGCAAAGCGCGATAGATCGGCAGAGCGAGCCGCCGGTCCATCGGGTCGGTCGAGCCGCGCGACCGGAACGCTAGAAACCGATGCCCGGCCCGGTCCGCGACCGTCCGGTGCCGGCTTTTCGCGCACCGAGTTCCTGGTCCGGCGAGAACACGAACGGCACCCGGTAGCGCTGTGCCGTCCTCGGATCGTCCAGCGCGGCCGCACCGTTCCATTCGATGTCCAGCGCGTGCAGACCCGGCCGCAGATCGGACAGGGGCACCAGGGCGGTCAGGCCGCGCTGGTTCAGGTCGCGCCGCTCCGTCGGCAGCAGCGAATCCGGGTCGATCGCCCGTTGGCCGAGGCGGATCGTCCAGAGGTCCTGCAGGCAGGCGACGCGCTGCGCCGGGTCCGGACAGCGGGCGTCGAGCACCGGGTTGTCCCGCTGCGGCCAGTAGGGCAGAAACACCCGCACGAACGCACCGCGCTGCTCGAAATCGTCGATCGTGGGCACCGTCCGCAGCCGATCCGGGCCGCCGCGCAGGCTCTCGTAGTGCGCGCTGTCGATGCCGCCCTCGATCGCGGCCCGGTCGAGATAGCGGAATTCTTCGGAGATGGAGAACTGCGTCCAGGCTTCGTAGCGCGTGAAGCCGACCAGCACGATGCCGAAGGTGCCCAGCGCAATCATCAGCGAGAACAGGTACGGCCGCGTGTTGCTCTGCAGTGTGAGCTGGACCGGCAGGATCAGGCGCTGCGGCCAGATCCAGCCATTGATGCGGATCAGCGCCGCGACCGTGGCCCGATAGGCGCGACGCCGGGCCAGCGACGGAACGCGCGCACCGAGCACCGCGTCGAGCAGCCAGAGCAGCAAGGGGGCGCCGATGAATATCACCGCGAGGAAGCCCAGCGAAAGGTTCACCGCCTGGTCGGGGTCGCCGACCGACGAGCCCAGCCACTGGCCACCGAGGAGCAGGCCGACCATCAGGGCCGAAATCCAGACCATGCCGAGCGCGATCATGCTGATGACCGAGAACAGCCCCGACGCCGCGTGGTCCGCGGACGTGATCGCGCGGCTCAGGTCCGGCAGGTTCTGTTGATGGTGTTCCCGGGTCAGGCGGCCGATGCCCGGAACACGATCCCAGACGATGCCGCCGGGATAGACCGAGCGCAGACCGACCAGCCCGGCCCAGTAGGCGCGAATCATCAGGTGGACCGCGAAACACCCGCCGAGCGCGTAGAACACCCCGGGCGCAAGCACCAGCAGCACCTCCATGGCCTGCGAGCCGGCGAACGACTGGTGCGTATAGCGATCGCTGACCGCGTCGAACAACCAGCCGGGCAGGGTGAACAGCGCCACCGTGGTCAGACCCGAGATGATCAGCTCGATCTCGTCGGTCCGGTCGCGCAGGCGCTCGATCCGGTCGAGCTCCCGGCGGTCGACCCCGGTGTCCGCAGAAGTGCTGCCGCGTTCAGTCATCGCCGCGCACCGCCGCAATCGCGGCGAAATTGAAGCACTGGAACCAGTCGACCACGGTCGCGAATCCCGCCCGGTCGAGCCGAGCATGATGCTGCTGGCGGGTTTCCGGCACAAGCACGTTGTCCAGGGCCTGACGCTTGCGCGCGATTTCCAGGTCGGAGTAGCCCTGGGAGCGTTTGAAGTCGTGGTGGTGCGTGTCCAGCCAGTCCTGGCGCGCGGATGGCTCGAAGGCCAGCTTTTCGGCCAGTACCAGCACGCCGCCCGGCACCAGCGTGTCGTGGATGCGCGCGACGAGCGCGTCGCGCTCGGCCAGGGGAAGGAACTGCAGGGTGAAATAGACGAGAACCACCGACGCGTTCTCGATCGGGATGTCGCGGATATCGGCCTCGATCACCTCGACCGGCACGCGCGAATTGTCGTCGGCCATCACCTCCCGGCAGCGCGCCACCATGTCCGGCGACCGGTCGACGGCCACGATGCCGACATCGTCGGCGCGGACCGCACGGCGAGCCGCCAGCGTGGCCGCGCCGAGCGAGCAGCCCAGATCGTAGATCCGGGTCCGGGGGCGTACGGCCCGCGAGACCAGCAGGCCGGTGTAGTCCAGCAGCAGACGATAGCCCGGCACCGATCGTTCGATCATGTCCGGAAACACCTTGACCACCGCCTCGGAGAACTCGAACGGCGCGGCGGGCCCGTCGTCGTTGCTGTAGATTCCTTCTCGGTAGATTTCGTCTCGTGCCATCGATCGTTCGGCGGGCCCGGACCCGTCGTTCCCTCGGATACGGAGTTGATTGTATGCCCAGCGACCCGCATGAGCCGGCTTCGACGAAGGAGGAGCGGCTGGCTGCGGCCTTCGGCGACGAGGGCCTCGCGACGGTAACGGCGGCGGTCCGGGAGGCGACGGCGGCGGGCCGGCACGGGCGGATGGCCGAATGGCGGGCCGTGCTCGACGGTCTTCCGGAGGTCGACCGTGGCTGGCGGATCGACGACGGGATGCTCGTTGCGGGAGCTGCGGTCGATGAGCTGGGTGCATTGACCGATGGGTTGCGCGGCCTGATTCCCTGGCGCAAGGGTCCATTGCGACTGGGTGGAGTGTCGCTCGATACGGAGTGG
The DNA here is from genome assembly GCA_965227925.1 of Wenzhouxiangellaceae bacterium. Classification (GTDB taxonomy): domain Bacteria; phylum Pseudomonadota; class Gammaproteobacteria; order Xanthomonadales; family Wenzhouxiangellaceae. Next base: position 706,255 of record CBDDGP010000004.1, on the reverse strand, counting down.
CGGTCGGACTGGAAGTGGGCGCGCGTGGCACCGCACATCGATCTCGATGGAAAGCGGGTGCTCGATATCGGGGCCGGGAACGGCTACTTCGCGTGGCGCATGCTCGATGCGGGGGCCGAATCGGTGATCGCTTGCGATCCGACGCTGGTGTTCTGGTTCCAGCACCGTGCGATCGAGCGTTTTGCGGGCTCGGCGGCGCTGGACTTCCTGCCGGTGAAGTTCGAGGCCCTTCCCGCCATCGGGTCGTTCGATCTGGTGTTTTCGATGGGCGTGCTCTATCACCGACGCGCCCCCCTCGAGCACCTGATCGACATCCGTCGACAGCTAGCCTCTGGCGGCATCGCCGTGATCGAAACGCTGGTTCTCGCCGGCGATCACAATGACGAGTTCGACCCCCCGGACCGCTACGCCAACATGCGAAATGTCCACCGCCTGCCCACCGTGCCGAGACTGATCGAGTGGCTGGAGCAGACCGGTTTCGAAGCGCCGGTCTGCGTCGACTGCACCCCGACCACCCCTGACGAGCAGCGCCAGACCGAGTGGATGCCGTTCCATTCGCTGGAACACGCTCTTCGCGCAGACCTGGCGCAGACCGTCGAGGGACATCCGCCGCCGTTGCGCGCGGTGGTCGTTGCGAAGCGGGGCTGATGGCGGGCGAAGGGCGTGGATCCGCGGCGCCGGCTCGCCTGTCCAGCGTCCATGGATTTCGCAGACATGAAAACGCCCCGGCCGGAGTCCGACCGGGGCGATCGTCTTGCGTGCTACCGATTGCTAGCGTGATGGCTGCTCCGGCAGCGGACTGCTGGGTGGATCAGCTGCTCAACTCGACCACGACGTCCGCGTCGAGCTGGCGGCCTTCGAAGAAACCGCTGGTCATGTCACCGGTCACGACAACCTCGTCACCGACATCGATCTGAAGATAGCCTTCATCATCGAGGGGGTTGTTCGGAAGCTCGTTCACGTCGACACGAAGCGTCGCCATTCCGGTCTCGACGGTGAAGTGCTCGTCGTAGACCGACTTGACTGTCCCGTTGACGAAGGTTTCCGACATCGTGATCGGTGCAGTGACCGTCATCCACATCGCGTCTTCGTCCATCGCGGAGCGATCAGCGGCGCTGGAGTAGAAGGTCGTGTCCAGCTTGTCGACCTGGACGCTGTGCGCATCGATGGTCAGCGACTGCATGAAGTCATCGTCGACCCGACCGATCACACGGACCTTGTCGCCGGGCAGGAGAGCATAGGCGTCGGCATCACGATCACCGTCGTCCATCCGTACGGTCACTTCGCCGTCACCATAATTCAGCTCGAATTCGTCCCGCTCGACATCGACCACGGAACCACTGATCGAAATCCAGCCATCATCGGGCGTCATGTCCGGCTCGATTGCCGCAGAAGACGATGCGGACGCTTCGGCATCAGACGACATCATTCCGTCCGAATCGTGATCCTTGTAATCTCCGGACGCAGCGATTCCAGTGGCAAACGTCGCCGACACGAGGGTTGCGATAGCAATGGAAAGCGGTTTCTTGTTCTGGAGTCTCATGGAGTCCTCCGTTTCGTTTCGAGTGAAATCAGCGCTTTCGCGCTTCACTTATAGATCTTCCGATGACGTCGGGGCTTTTCAACCGCCGGCGGGAGCGATGCCCGGTGCACGTATCGGCCTGGCGGATGTTCCACGCGAGGTCTCGTAGCGCGCATCCCGCGTCGGCTTCGGAGTTCGGCGGCAATCCCTCGCCCCTCGACGACCTGTTCCACGACCTGTTCCACGTCTTGTTCCACGGTTTCCGCGAACAGCGGGAGCGGCCGCCCAGGGACCTCTGGCACACGCCACCCCGACAACGGAGCGGGCACAATGCCGAGTTTCGCGCACTCGATCAGGACGCAACCATGAAACACTGCCCCACTGTCTTTCTTGCCGCTGGCCTCGCGGCCAGCTCCATGCTGATGGCTCAACCCGAATCCACCGTCGAAGATCCCTACCTCTGGCTCGAGAAGGTCGAGGGCCCGAACGCCCTGGCCTGGGCGCGCGGACAGAATCAGGTGTCGCAGGCCGAGCTCGAGGCCCATCCGCTGTTCGAACCGATTCACGAGCGGGCCCTGGACATCCTGACCTCTGACGACCGGATCGCCTACCCATCGCTGCAGGGCGGGATGATCTACAACTTCTGGCGCGACGCCGACCACGTGCGCGGCCTGTGGCGCCGGACCTCGGTCGAGGACTACCGGACAAGCGACTCGAACGACGACCCGGCCTGGGACGTGCTGCTCGACCTCGATGAACTGGCCGAGCAGGAGAACGAGAACTGGGTCTGGGCCGGCGCCAACTGCCGCTATCCGGACTACGACCGCTGCCTGGTCAGCCTGTCGATCGGCGGCGCCGATGCCTCGGTCACGCGCGAATGGGACATGGAAACGCGGCAATTCGTCGACGACGGCTTCGTGCTGGATGAATCAAAGAGCAGCATCGGCTGGCGCGATCGCGACTCGGTGTTCTACGGACCGGCCTTCACCGATGAGCAAGTGACCGACTCCGGCTATCCGCGCACGGTACGCATCTGGGAGCGCGGTACGGAGGCGTCCGACGCGCGCGTCGTGTTCGAAGGCGAACGCGGTGACGTGGCCTCCTTCGGCGCGCGATTCTGGGACGGCGACGAGCACTACGACATGATCATTCGGGCGCCGGGGTTCTTTTCGCGTCACTATTATCTGTACCGCGACGGCGAGACTCACCGCCTTCAGGTCCAGGACGACGCCGAACTGGCCGGCCTGCTCGACGGACAGGCGCTGATCAACCTGAAGTCCGACTGGACCGTGGCCGGCATCACCTACCCGCAGGGCGCACTGGTCGCGGCTCCGATCGACAGCCTGGAAACGGATGCACCGAACGTCTCGGTGGTCTACCAGCCCGGTGAACGCGCGTCGATCGCTGGCGTTTCGACCACCGAGAACACGGTGCTGGTCAACGTGCTCGACAACGTGGTTTCGAAGGTGCTGCGCTTTACCCACGAAGGCGGCGCTTGGGTGCAGCAGGCCCTCGATGTGCCCGAACTCGGCAGCATCTCGGTGGTGTCCGTCGACGACCGCTCCGATCGTTTTTTCTACAACTACACCGGCTTCCTGACGCCGTCGACGCTGTTCGAAGCCGACGCGGCCGACGACCGCCACACGGAGGTGCGCAGCGAGCCGTCCTGGTTCGAGGCCGAGGGCATGGAGGTGGTGCAGTACGAGGCCACTTCGGCCGACGGCGAACGCATTCCGTACTTCGTCGTCACCCCGGCCGGCTTCGAAGCCAACGGTCGGAACCCGACCCTGCTCTCGGCCTACGGCGGCTTCGAGGTCTCGCGCACTCCGTTCTACTCCGGCGTGACCGGTTCGGCCTGGCTGGCGCGCGGCGGCGTGTACGTGCTGGCCAACATCCGCGGCGGTGGCGAGTTCGGGCCGAAATGGCACCAGGCGGCGCTGCAGGAAAATCGCCAGCGTGCCTATGACGATCTGATCGCCGTGTCCGAGGACCTGATCGAGCGCGGCATCACCTCGCCCGACCATCTCGGCATCCAGGGCGGCAGCAACGGCGGCCTGCTGGTCGGCGCGGTGATGGTCCAGCGCCCGGACCTGTTCGACGCCGTGGTCTGCCAGGTGCCCCTGCTCGACATGAAGCGCTACCACCTGCTGCTGGCCGGGGCCAGCTGGATGGCCGAGTACGGCGATCCGGACAAGCCCGAGGACTGGGGCTACCTGTCCGAGTACTCGCCGTACCAGAACGTCGACGCCGACACGGACTATCCGCGCGCATTCTTCACCACCTCGACCCGCGACGACCGGGTCCACCCGGGCCACGCGCGCAAGATGGTCGCGAAGATGCTCGACCAGGGCCACGACCTGCTGTACTACGAGAACATCGAGGGCGGTCACGGCGGCGCGGCCAACCTGAAGCAGCGCGCCTACCTCAGCGCGTTGATCTACGCCTATCTGCACGGTCGGCTCGCCGACTCTACGGACAATGACCCGGCCGACGACACGGACCGCGGAGACGCCTGATCGCCTTCGCTCCGGCCGGCGCACCCCCGGTGCGCCGTGCTGGGCCGTGACCTTCGAGTCGCAACTGTCGAGCGATTCGGCCGACTATGAAGCCGCTTCGCGGCGGATTGCCGAACTGGCTGCCCGCCAGCCCGGCTTCCTCGGCATGGACAGTCGACGCGAGGACGATGGTCGGGGTGTGACCATCTGCTACTGGGCGTCCCGCCAGGCCATCGAGGCCTGGCGCGATCACCCGCAGCATCTCGCGGCCAAGGAACAGGGGCGTCGGCGCTGGTACAGCGACTGGTCCGTTCGCATCGACTTCATTGCCGGGGACGCCTGAACGCGCATCCCGACCGGACCGCTGGCTGAACAGACGTGCGGAGTCGGTCCGAATCGCAGCGGCCTCACGGCGGAATCTCGTGCTCACGGCAGCTCGGCCGTTTCCTCGCTCCGGGGTCGGAACTCGGACCGCTCCACGCCCGGGCCTGCGACTGCAACCTCGTCGCCGCCAACCCGCTCGAAATGTCGGCACCGGCCCGGGCCGGCGGCCCGGAGGATTTGTTCGCCGATCAGTGGGTCATGGCGGCCATTGATCCTGGTCCAGTCTTGCTGACAAGCCCCCGGTCAGCGATATCGGCCGGTGTAGCTCGGAGCCCGAAGAACGGCGTTGAGCAGCAGCAGGTCCAGACCGTCCAGGTAGGCGCGTACGGTCGGATCCTCGGTAAAGCCGATCACCCGACCGCGTCCCCTCGGCTGGTCGACGACGAACGGCTTGTAGGCCAGCTGGCGGCGATTCTCGTCCCACAGGTAGCCGCCGACCCGCAGCTCGTCGGGCCCGGCGAAGCGGACCACGTTGCGCCCAAGGTCGTGGGTGATCGGTCGGAACACCCGGTCGCCCCGGACCAGCACGGTCACGGTCGGTGCGATGCCAGCGCCCAACCAGTGTTCTGCGTCGACCTCGGCGCGGACCAGCACGCCCGCGACCGAGTCGGGCGATTCGTCCGCCGGCTGGACCTGTCGCTCGTAGTCCTCCAGCGACGCCAGTTCCGTGCCCGGCAGGCGGTCGGTCTCGGGTTCGGGTTCCGACACCGAGTCGTCTGCAACCTCGTCGCGCAGCTGGTCCTCGGCCCGGATCGCCAGCAGATCCACGTCGGCACCGGCCGCCCATTCGGTCGCGCCGGCCAGCGTGACCAGCACGCCGCCGCGCTCGACCCACTCGGCCAGGTGATCGCGACCGGACTCGCCGAGCACGCCTGCGTAGCCGCCCGCTCGTCCGCCGGCATCGGGCAGGATCACCACGTCGAAGCCGTCGAGCGGGGCGCGGCCCAGGGTCGCCGTCCGCACCGGGGTCACGGAATATCCGTAGCGCCGCTCCAGCAGGAACCTCAGCGCGCCGGGCGCGTAGATGTCGGTCGGCGCGTCCCAGGCCAGGGCGATGCGCGGCGGATGCAGGCGGCGCACGGTGCCGCTGCCGAGGTCCGGCCCGTCTTCGATCCAGCTGTCACCGACACCGATCACCTCGACGCCCGATTGCGCCGCCAGGCGGTCGAGCGTTGCGAGAACGCCGTCGGGTTGATAGCCGGACGGCAGGATCACCGAACCGGACGGATACTCGCGGCCCCGGTGAACGAAGGCCTCTTCGTTGGACTGGACGAACAAGCCGGCCCGCAGGGCGCCGGCCAGGAATTCACCGGTGCCGCGCGACCCGCCGGGGACCAGGAACGCCACCGCGGTGTCGGGCCCGGTCCGCCGACCTTCCGGCAGGGCGTCCGGGTCGACGGAAAGGGTGGCGTCGGCCGAAACCGGACGGCTGCAGCGCGCGACGTCGACGTTGAACATCGCCGGCAGCGACCAGGCGGTCACGTCGTAGATTTCGTCGGCGCGGTCGAGTGCGCGACGTCGTTCCTGCTCGCTGGCGAAGTCCTCCGGCAGCGCCACGTCGTCGTCGAGCAGCACGCGAAGCTTGCGGTAGGCTGGCTGGTCGCCCGGCACGAGGTAGCTGCCGACCGCGAGCTCACGCCCGCAGGCCGAACGCGCCGACTCGAGCGCGAACACGTCGGCGCCGTGGCGGGCCAGCAGCGCGGCCAGGCGGTCGGCACCGCGCTGGTCGCGCTGGGCCGGGATGACCCACGCGCGGGGTCCCTCGGCGCGGGCCTGATCGATCGCCGATCGGCGATAGTCGGCGAAGGCGCGCCACAACCGTTCGCGATTCTCGGCGACGGTTTCTGCCGTGGCGAGCAGAGCCGTGGCATAGCGCTGAACCGATTCTTCGTAGGTCCACTCGGTGGCGTCTTCGCGTCGCATCGCCAGGCCGCGGACCGAGGCCTGCTCGTAGGTCATCGCCACGGCGCCGTAGTAGGACGGCCAGCTCGCGCCGTAGCCGGGATAGAACGCATCGAAGATCTCCCGGGTGAAGTAGGGCAGCCCGAGACGATCGAACCAGCGGGCGTTGTTGCGTCCGAACAGCTCCAGCGACGCGCGCTGGTCATCGACCAGCAGCGGGTTGTAGGGCACCGCCTCGGGCGCGAAGAAGAAGGTCGAGTCCGCGCCCATCTCGTGGGCGTCGACAAACGCCAGCGGGTACCAGTCGAGCAGCACTGCGACCCGGCCGGCCGTTTCCGGTTGCGTGATCGCCAGCCAGTCGCGGTTGAGATCGAACAGGTAGTGGTTGACCCGGCCCGACGGCCACGGTTCGTCGTGCTCGGCCGCACGCCGATCGGCCGAGGCCTCGGCCCCCAGGCCGGCCTCGAAGCGGTGCACGAACCGGGCGCGCCCGTCGGGGTTCTGCATTGGGTCGATGAAGACCAGCGTTTCGCTCAGGATTCGCTCGACCACCGGATCGGCAGCCGCGGTCAGGAGATGATGGGCAACCAGCAGCGAAGCGTCGGCCGGAGCGATTTCGTTGCCGTGCACGGAGTGGGACAGCCAGACCGTTCCCGGCACGCGCTCAAGAGCGGCGTCGATCTCGGACGCGGGATGGCGATCCGGTCGGGCGATGGTCTGGATGTCGGCCTGGATGCGGTCGAGGTCGGCGATCCGCTCCGGGGTCCCGATCACCACGTAGAACAGGTCCCGACCCTGCCAGCTCCGGGCATAGGGAACGATGCGCACTCGGTCCGGAAACGCGTCGCCGAGCCCGTCGAAGGCACGCGTCAGCGCGTCCGGATCGCTGACCTTCGCGCCCATGGCATGGCCGAGCAGGGATTCGATCGTCGGCGAACCCGGTCGGGCGTCGAAGCCACCGCGGAAATCGATGTCCGGCCCGGCCGGCTGCGCTGCGCTCGACAGCGGCAGGACCATCGCCAGCAGGGCCAGCAGCGCAGAGAGGTGCAGCGTCGGAAGGGCGCGCATCGTCGATCGCAGGGTCAGGGGCATCGGCGTGTTCACTCGAAGGGGGAGGAAGCGACGAGCATAGCCGAGCGACCCTGCTCTCCGGTTCCCGCATGATTCTCTGGCCGCTCGAGCAAAAGTGTGATATACATCACATTCGAACTGCGTGGCCGGCCGTGGGGACCGTCGGCGTAGCGAGGTTCGGCGGACCGTCCGGGTCCGGGAGACCCGCTCGCAGCATGAGCGAGGTCCGGGCGGGCCGAAAGGGGCCGCGGATTCAATTTGGGGAAGGGAGGCGGAAAACGCGGGTCCGGTCCGGCGCTTCGGCGCCGGGCCGTTCGGTTCTTGCAGATCGACCGGCTCGGAAAAAAACGTCCGCACTGGTTGCATTTGCGTGGAACCTGCGCTATAAAAGGCGGCTCGATTTTTCAGGCGGCCCGCACGACGCGTTCCGCACCGACTTCACTCGCAGTTACCGTCAGGAATTACCGTCATGTCCAGAGTCTGCCAGGTGACCGGCAAGCGCCCAATGGTCGGAAACAACGTTTCCCACGCGAACAACCGTACGCGTCGTCGCTCGCTGCCGAACCTTCACAGCCACCGTTTCTGGTCCCCGGCCGAGAACCGCTGGATCAAGCTCCGCGTCTCGACCAAGGGCCTCCGCATCATCGACAAGAAAGGCATCGACAACGTGCTCGCGGACCTGCGCGCGTCGGGCCAGAAGATCTAAAGGAGATTCGTCATGGCAGGTAGCGCTCGCGACAAGATCAAGCTCGTCTCCTCCGCCGGGACAGGTCATTTCTACACGACCGACAAGCAGAAGAAGAACACGCCGCACAAGCTGGAGTTCAAGAAGTACGACCCGGTGGTGCGCAAGCACGTGATGTACAAGGAAGGCAAGATCAAGTAATCCCTCCCGCCTCACGGCACACCTTCGAACGCCCGGCCCCGCGCCGGGCGTTTTTTTACCGACGTCCTATCGAAGCGGGCCACTGAAGCCTATTGACCACCCTCCCCCCCCAGTTGCTAGCCTACGAGACGTTGGCAGACGGGAAGGGGCCCGACTGCGTTGATCCGGCTCATCGGGGCCCGCAGAGCGTCGGCTGACGATCGATTCGTCAAACATAGGAGTGTTGGCTTATGAAAATCGAACTTCGGGCGCTGGCAGTCGTCCTGACCTTGATCGCATCTGTGGCAGTCGCGAAGGATCCGGTCCCTGCGGAGGTCTTTATCGACGACGGAGTGCTTTACGGCGTGACTTCCGATTCGCTGATGCGGCTCGACCTGCAGTCGGGTTCGGGTTCTGTAACCTGGAAGGACGGTCAAGCCATCGCGCTGGATCAAGTGCCAAACCGATCGCTCGAGCAGGGGGCCTGGAGCAAGATCGGCCTGATCCACCTATCGAACACCGCTGCACAGCGCTCGACCGGGTGTTCTGCTCAAGCCAGCGCCGTTCAAGCCGCAGTGAGTCTGGTGGAATCGGCCTGCAGCGGCGGACCTTCGGATTCCTGCGATGCGGCGATGGTCGCCCTCGACGCCGCCAACGCAGCGTACATCGGCTGCCTGCGCCAGTTTCTCGAGCAGTACTAAGAGCATCGCGAGACTCTCTAGAGCGACGCCCGGCCACGCCGGGCGTTTTTCATTTCCGCCCCCTGCTGCGCCATCGGCCAAGACCGGTTTGGAACCATGGATGAACGCAGATGAATGCGGATAGAAGCTTGAAGCCCAACCGATCCACCGACCATCCAATCGCCCCTTGTTCCTCCTCGAGTAGTCCCTCACCGCCAGTCCCTCGCCCATTAGACCCCCCTAAACCAACCCCCTCTCCGCCAACGAAACCACCTCCACATCACCAACAATGAAGTGGTCCAGCAGGCGGATGTCGACCAGGGCCAGGGCGTCGCGCAGGCGGCGGGTGATCGCGAGGTCGGCCTGGCTGGGCTCGGCCACGCCCGAGGGGTGATTGTGCGCAACGATGACGGCCGCGGCCCGCTCGGCCAGGGCGGTCTCGACGACCACCCGGGGGTGGACGTGGGCCGCGTCGATGGTCCCGCGGAACAGGACCCGGAACGAGATCACCCGGTGGCGCGTATCGAGGAGCAGCGCGCAGAACGCCTCGTGCGGCCGGTGACGCAGCTCCGAGCGGAGGAAGCGACGGGTCGCGTCCGGACTGGTCAACGCGTCGCCCCGGGTGAGCCGGGCCCGCAGGTGCCGACGCGCCAGGGCCACGGCAGCCTGGAGCTGGGCGACCTTGGCCGGCCCCAGGCCCGGCTGGTCGACCAGCACGTCGGCGGGCGCTTCGAGCAGGCCGCGCAGGCCGTCGAAGCGGGCCAGCAGCCGTCGCGCGAGGTCCGGTGCAGAGCAGCCGCGCGTCCCGGTACGCAACAGGATCGCCAGCAGTTCGGCGTCGCTCAGGGCATCGGCCCCTTCGCTGAGCAGGCGCTCGCGCGGACGCTCCGCGGTGGGCCAGTCGTTGATTCGCATACAATTCTCGCTTCGTTCATTGTGGGCGGCTCCAGCGTGACGGCGATCCAACGGTCGCGCCATCGGACAATGCCCCCGAAACGGGTAGGAAATTGACGGAACTCGACCAGGACGGAAACGAAGCAGGGGAGCGCGCGCGTCGCGTGCTGGTCGGCGTTTCCGGGGGCATTGCCGCGTACAAGTCCGCCGAGCTGATCCGGCGGCTCGCCGACCTCGGCGCCGAGGTCCGGGTGGCGATGACCCGCGGTGCCCAGGCCTTCATCACGCCGCTGACGCTGCAGGCGGTCAGCGGGCACCGCGTGCACACGGAACTGCTCGACGAGGCGGCGGAAGCCGGCATGGGCCACATCGAACTGGCTCGCTGGGCCGACGAGATCGTGGTCGCCCCGGCCACCGCCGACCTGATCGGCCGAGCCGCCGCGGGACTTGCCGACGACCTGCTGAGCACGCTGCTGCTGGCGACGCGCGCGCGAATCTGGATGGCGCCGGCGATGAACCACGTGATGTGGGCGCACCCGGCGGTTCGGGCCAACGTCGACGTGCTGGTCGAGCGCGGCGTCCGGATGCTGGGGCCCGACGAAGGCCACCAGGCCTGCGGCGAGACCGGACCGGGACGGATGCTCGAGCCGAACGGGATGGCCGAGGCGGTGATGCAGGAGCCGATCGGCGGTGCGCAATCCGCCGCCCTGCGCGGGGCGCGGTTCGTGGTCACGGCCGGTCCGACGCGCGAGCCGCTGGACCCGGTCCGTTTCCTGGGCAACCGATCGTCCGGCCGGATGGGCTTCGCGATGGCCGAGGCGCTGGCCGCTGCCGGCGCCGCGGTGACGCTGGTCGCCGGGCCGGTCCATCAGCGGACGCCGCGCGGCGTCGAGCGGGTCGATGTGACGACCGCGCGCGAGATGCACGACGCGGTGTTCGCCGCCCTGCCGGCCGACGGGTTCGTCGGCGTAGCCGCGGTAGCCGACTATCGCCCGGCAGACGTGGCTGCAGAGAAGATCAAGAAGAACGAGGCGCGCCTCCAGGTCGAGCTGGTCCGCAACCCCGATATCCTCGCCGACGTTGCGGCCAGCGATCCGCGGCCCTTCACGGTCGGCTTCGCGGCCGAGACCGAGAACCTGGAGGCCAACGCGCGGGCCAAGCTCGAGCGCAAGGGCCTTGACCTGATCGCCGCCAACGAGGTCGGTGACGGGCTCGGCTTCGACCGCGACGACAACGCGCTGCGGGTGTTCTCGCGCGCGGCCCGGTGGGACCTGGCCTCGGCGGCCAAGACCGAGCTGGCTCGTCGACTGGTCGAGTTGATCATTCAATCCATGGGAAGGGACCGATGAGAACGCTGGACGTGAAACTTCTCGACGCGCGCTTCGGCAGCGAGTGGCCGCTGCCGGAGTACGCAACCGCAGGGTCGGCCGGGATGGATCTGCGCGCCGCACTCGACGAGCCGCTGACCCTGGAACCGGGCGACGCCGCGCTGGTGCCGTCGGGGATGGCGATCCACCTCGGCGACCCGGGCCTCGCCGCGATGCTGCTGCCGCGGTCGGGCCTGGGCCACAAGCAGGGCCTGGTGCTGGGCAACCTGGTGGGCCTGATCGACAGCGATTACCAGGGGCCGGTCAAGATCTCCTGCTGGAATCGCGGCCGCGCTCCGGTGCGGATCGAACCCGGCCAGCGCATCGCCCAGCTTGTCGTGGTACCCGTGGTGCAGGTTACACTGCAAGCGGTAGAGGCCTTTGAAACCAGCGAACGTGCCGAGGGTGGGTTCGGGCACACGGGGACCGATTGACGCAATGACGCCATTCCTTCCTGCAACGGGGCGACTTCCCTACGGTCGCGCAGCGCCGCGCATGGTCGCCCTGCTGGCCCTCGGGCTCGGCCTGTTCACCACCGCGGTCGGCGCCTACCTGGGCTGGAACACGATGCAGGCCAACCGCGCGCTCGATCAAGCGAGGGCCCTCGCCCAGACCCAGGCCGACGCGGTCGGCGGTGCCCTCGAGACGATCCAGCGCGGATTGGCTTCCGAGGAGGTGGTCGCTGCCGCGCGCGCCGAACGACAGGAAGGCGGGTCGAGGGATGCGCTGATCGATCGCCTGCGCGAGAGCGGCATCCGCAACGTGCTGTACCTGGTCAACGCCCGCCCGCCGCTGGAAACCACCGACCTCGACGATCTTCCCGGCGGCGGCTTTGCCGCGCTGAGCATGCTGCTGGAAGCCGGTGAAACCGGCCGCGCGCCGGCGCAGGCCCATTTCGCCGGCACACCGGACGAATACCTCGCCCTTGCTCAGCGCTTCGGCGACAACGAGGACGTCGTCGTGCTCTGGGTGGCCGTCCCGATGACGGTGGTCACCAACGTGCTCGAGCGCCCCGATGGGGTCGACGGGCTCGCCCTTCGACAACGCGGCTCCGGTGCTCCGATCGTGCTCCAGGACACCGGGCTGGGCGTTCCGCAGGGCGCGGAGGCGATCGAGATTCCGGGCAGCCGCTTCGAATTGGCCTGGCACCACAGCCAGGTGCTCGGGCCGATGAGCACCGGCCAGCTCGGCGGATTGTTCGGCGCCGGCGTGCTGATGCTGATTCTCAGCGGGCTGATGCTGCAGCGAACCGGTGCCGAGGATGCAACCGGCGTCCGGGGTGAGGACGCTCGGTCCCGGTCGGGCATTCGGCCCGGCCACGATCCGGAATCCACGCGACCGTCACCGACCGCCGAAGTCGCGGCCACGGGAGCGGTCGATCGACAGGACGACAGCGCTTCGGACGCCGAGGCTTCGGGCATCGACGGTGAATCGACGCCCCGGGACCGTGACGAGCCGCCGTCCCGTCCCGAGGACCACGAGCAGGCCCTGGAATCGGCGCCGACCGGCGAAGGCGAGAGCCGCGACGACCTGACCGCAGACGGCGAGCCGCGAAGGGCCGCAGGGCCGAGCCAGGCGCTCGATGCACCGGAACTGGCGGACGCGGCAGAAGCCGACGAGACCGTCGACGATGCCGGTGCGGACGACGCGTCGGCCCAGGCATCCGGCGACCGACCCGCCGACCAACCGGTCGACGAGGCGACCGGCGGACCGACCGACGAACCGAGCGGCGAACCGACAGAGGAATCGATCAAGGAGCCGGTCGACGAGCAGGCGGAGATGGGCGAAATGCTCCGCGCGCTGATCGACAACGGCGACGCTGGCGCCGATGCAGACATCGAACCGGGCGGCCATTCGAGCGACGACACGACCGACGGCACGACCGGCGATTCGGCAGACCGCGGTTCGAAGCGCGCGGCCGATGCATCGAATATCCAACCGACGGCCGTGCCCGATTCGTCGATCTTTCGGGCCTACGATATCCGCGGCGTGGTCGGCGATACGCTCGACGAGTCGGTGGCCGAATCGATCGGTCGCGCAATCGGTTCCGAAGCCAACGAGCGGGGCCTGACCCGGATCGCGATCGCCCGCGATGGCCGTCTCAGCGGCGCCCAGATGCTGGCGGCAGTGTCCCGGGGCCTGGCCCGCAGCGGCCTCGAAGTCATCGACGTCGGCGCGGTGCCGACGCCGGTACTGTACTACGCCGCCCAGGAGATCGGCGGCGGCTCCGGGGTCATGGTCACCGGCAGCCACAATCCGCCGGACTACAACGGGTTCAAGATCGTGCTCGGCGGCGAAACGCTGGCTGGCGATTCGATCCGCGACCTGCACACGCGGCTGGTCGAAGGCCGCCTGGTCGACGGCGAGGGTCAGCTCGGCGAGCAGCGGATCACCTCGCGCTACATCGAACGAATCGGCACGGACATTCAGCTGGAGAAGTCGCTGAAGGTCGTGGTCGATTGCGGCAACGGCATCGCCGGGGCCGTCGCACCGCGACTGCTGGAAAGCATCGGCGCCGATGTCATTCCCCTGTACGCCGAGGTCGATGGCTCGTTCCCCAATCACCACCCCGATCCCGGCGACCCGAAGACGCTGGAAGACCTGCGCCTGTGCGTGCGCAACTTCGAAGCCGACGTCGGCATCGCGTTCGACGGCGACGGTGACCGGCTGGGCGTGGTGGCACCGAACGGCGAAATCATCTATCCGGACCGGGTCATGATGCTGTTCGCCCGGGACGTGCTCGAACGCACTCCGGGTGCGGAGATCATCTACGACGTAAAATGCACCGGCCTGCTGGCCGAAGACATCGAATCGGCCGGCGGCAAGCCGGTGATGGCGCGCACGGGACATTCGTTCATCAAGGCCGAGATCAAACAGCGGGGTGCCCCGCTGGCCGGCGAGATGAGCGGTCATTTCTTCTTCGGCGAACGCTGGTACGGCTTCGACGACGGCCTGTACTCGGCCGCCCGTCTGCTGGAAATCCTGGCCGCCGACACCCGCGCGCCCGGCCAGATCTTTGCCGAACTGCCGACCGCCGTCAGCACGCCAGAGCTCAAGGTCGAGATGAAGGAGGGCGAAGCCCACGCGTTCGTTGCGGGCTTTGCCGACAAGGCCGAGTTCGAGGGCGCGACGATCAGCACCATCGACGGCGTCCGGGCCGATTTCGCCGACGGCTTCGGCCTGGTGCGTGCCTCGAACACCACGCCGGTGCTGGTGCTGCGTTTCGAAGGCGAGACCAAGGACGCGCTGGCGCGCATCCAGGGCGAGTTCCGCGATGCCATGCTGGCCCTGAACCCGGCGCTGAAGCTCCCGTTCTGACCGCTGGATCGGCAGCGCCGCGCGCACGTGGCCTCGAGCCCGGTCTGGCGGGGGCCGGCGGTATACTCCCCGGTTCGCTTCGTTCGGGTTCGATTCGTGACTTTTCAGGATTTCATTCGCACGCTGGATGACTACTGGGCGCGCCAGGGCTGCGTGCTGACCGCTCCGCTGGACCTCGAGGTGGGCGCCGGCACCTTCCATCCCGCCACCTTTCTCCGGTCGATCGGGCCGGAACCGTGGAACGCCGCCTACCTGCAGCCGTGTCGACGGCCCACCGACGGTCGCTACGGCGAGAACCCGAACCGGCTCCAGCACTACTACCAGTATCAGGTGGTCATGAAACCATCGCCGCTGGATTTCCAGGAGCTGTACCTGGGGTCGCTGGACGCGGTCGGGATCGACCCGAGCGTTCACGACATCCGCTTCGTCGAGGACAACTGGGAGTCGCCGACCCTGGGTGCATGGGGGCTGGGTTGGGAAGTCTGGCTCAACGGCATGGAGGTCACGCAGTTCACCTACTTCCAGCAGGCCGGTGGCCTCGAGTGCCGTCCGGTGATGGGCGAGATCACCTACGGGCTGGAGCGGCTCGCGATGTACATCCAGGGCGTCGAGAGCGTGTTCGACCTGGTCTGGACCGAAGGGCCGAACGGCCGGGTGAGCTACCGCGACGTCTTCCACCAGAACGAAGTCGAGCAATCGACCTACAACTTCGAGAAGGCCGACGTCGACGGCCTGTTCGCCCAGTTCGACCGCCTCGAGGCCGAGGCCCGCCGACTGGTCGACGACGACCTGCCGCTTCCTGCCTACGACCAGGTGCTGAAGGCGTCCCACACCTTCAACCTGCTCGACGCCCGGCAGGCCATCTCGGTCAGCGAACGGCAGCGCTTCATTCTCCGGATCCGTGACCTGTCGAAGCAGGTCGCCGAGGCCTATCACGCACGACGGGAGTCGCTCGGCTTTCCCGGCTGCGCGGCGACGGAGGGCTCGGCATGAGCCGTGAACTGCTGATCGAACTGGGCTGCGAAGAGCTGCCGGCCCGGGCCCTGCGGGGCCAGGCCGAGGGCCTGATGGATGGCGTGCTCAACGGCCTTCGCGAGGCCGGCCTCGCCGGCGAGGATTGCCGGGCTCGCTGGTTCGCAACACCACGCCGGCTGGCCCTGTCGCTTTCGACGGTGGCCCAGCAGCAGCCGGACCGTGTGCTGGAACGCAAGGGGCCGGCCGAGCAAGCGGCGTTCGACGAAGAGGGCCAGCCGACTCGCGCCGCGCAGGGGTTCGCGCGCAGCGTCAGCCTCGAGGTCGATCAGCTGGACCGGATCGAGAACGATCAGGGTCGCTGGCTGTACGCCGAGGTCAAGCAGAAGGGTCAGCCGCTGGCCGAGGTCCTGCAGGACGTGCTCGAAACGTCCGTGCGCGCGCTCGCCAGCGCACGAAGCATGCGCTGGTCCGATCGAAGCGACCGATTCCTGCGCCCCGTGCGGTGGCTGGTTGTGCTGCACGGCGAAGAGGTGCTGCCGGTCGAACTGTTCGGTCTGCAGGCCGGCCGTGAGACGCGCGGTCACCGGGTGCACGCACCTGAGCCGAAGCGCATTGACCGCGCGGCCGACTACGAAGACGTGCTCGATGGGGCGCACGTGGTGGCCGATTTCGAGCGGCGGAAAGCGAGGATCGCCGAGCAGGTCGCGGTCGAAGCCCGCCGAGCCGGGCTGAACTCCCCGGACGACGACGTCCTGCTCGACGAAGTCGCCGGCCTGGTCGAATGGCCGGTCGCCTGCACCGGGTCCTTCGATCCGGCGTTCCTGGAGGTGCCCGCCGAGGCGCTGGTCAGCGCCATGCGCATCCATCAGAAGTGCTTCCCGCTCTACGACGCTTCCGGAAAGCTCGCCGCCCGCTTCATCACCGTGGCCAATCTGGACAGTCGGGACCCGGCGGCGATGGTGCAGGGATACGAACGCGTGATCCGGCCCCGACTGGCCGATGCTCGGTTCTTCTTCGAACAGGATCGCGCCACGCCGCTGGAGCAGCGGATCGACGGGCTGGAAGCCATGCAGTTCCAGGACCGGCTGGGGTCGATCGCCGACAAGACGCGACGACTCGAGCGTCTGGCCGTCGAGCTCGCCCCGGCATTCGGCGCCGAACCCGACGACGCTGTGCGGGCGGCCCGGCTGTGCAAGTGCGATCTGCTGACCGAGATGGTCGGCGAGTTTCCAGAACTGCAAGGCACGATGGGCCGCCACTATGCCGTGGCCGATGGCGAAGCCGAAGCGGCCGCGATCGCGGTGGAGGAACACTACCAGCCTCGCCAGTCCGGCGGCCTGCTACCGAGTAGCGAGGCCGGGCGGACGCTTGCGGTGGCCGACCGGCTGGACACGCTGGTGGGAGTCTTCGCCGCCGGCAAGAAACCGAAGGGCAGCAAGGATCCGTTCGCGCTCCGACGGGCCGCGCTCGGCGTGGTGCGCATCCTCGACGACGCGCAGATCGAACGGCCGCTGCACGAGCTCGTCGAACGGGCTGCCGAGCCGCTGCGAGAACGGATCGACGTCGATGGCGACGGCCTCGCCGAGGTCGTGGCGTTCATCGAGGAGCGGCTTCGGGCATGGCTGGTCGATCAGGGCATGGATGTCAATACGCTCAAGGCCGCCGCGGCTGGCCGGGCCGAATCGGTGCCCGCGTCCGTGCGACGCGCGCGGTCCCTGCAGCGCTTTGCCGACGATCCGGAGATGGAGAGCTTGATCGCGGCCAACAAGCGCGCAGCCAATCTACTGCGTCAATCGGAGGTCGAGGAATTCGGCGACGTTGACAAAAATTTGCTGAAGATCGATGCAGAAAAAGCGTTGTTCGAGGAACTTCTTCGCGCGGAGACGAACGTCGCCGAGGCGCTCGCCGACGGTAACGACGACCGGGCCCTGGCCCATCTCGCGTTGCTGAAGCCGGCCGTCGATGCGTTCTTCGAAAACGTCATGGTGATGGACGACGACGAGGCGCTGCGGGCCAATCGACTGGCGCTGGTCCACCGCTTGCGGTCGGCGTTCCTCGTGGTCGCCGACGTGGCCCTGCTCGGCCGCGCATGAAGCCCAGGCCGCCGCTGCTGGTCGACATCGGCCTGCTCACGGGGCGGGCCCTGCGGCAGCCGGGAACCGGAACCGGCAGCGGGGCCGAGATCCCGGGGGCGGTGTTGCGCGTGCTGGCCGAGCTCCACCGCGCGGATCGGCCGCTGGTCCTGCTGGCCGAACGACCGGATCGCTGGGCGCCGACCCGCAACCGCGTCGATCGGGCGCTGGAAGGGCAGAGCCGGATCGAGCGCGAGATCCAGCGCGGCGGCGGCGTGCTCGACGCCGTGCTGTACCTGGACTTCGGCATGTTCAGTCGGCGCCGCAAGCGGCGGGACGTGCTGGCCGATCTGGCGGCGCGCTACGGCACGGATCGATCCGGACTGGCCGCTATCGTTGGCAGCGACCGCATGGCCGATGCGGTGGGCGATGCGGTCGGGCAGGTCGTTTCCGCCGGGTCCACGGACGAGCTGGTGCGCGCCCTTGGCGATCTCGCGTAGCCCGTCTGCGTCGGCGTGATCGACACACGCCAAGATCGGCTAACTTCGCCGAATTTCAGCGTAAAATCCTCTAAAATCGCTCAAATCCGATGATCTGCGCGATAGCTAGGCCGGTCAGCGGGTTGCTGCACCTGGACAGGGGATCAACAGTCCCCGGTGACTGCCACCGCTTACCGACAGGCAAACGCGGCCGGGCGGGCCGAAGCTAGATGTCCAGGTTGGAAACGTTCAGCGCGTTGCTTTCGATGAAATCGCGCCGCGGTTCGACCTCGTTGCCCATCAGCGTTGCGAAGATCGCATCGGCCGCGACGGCGTCCTCGATCGTCACCCGCAGCAATCGACGGGTGTCCGGGTTGACCGTCGTCTCCCACAACTGGTCGGGATTCATTTCACCCAGGCCCTTGAAGCGCTGGATGCTCCGACCCTTGCGGCTCTCGTCCATCAGCCAGGCATAGACGTCGGCGAAGCGGCGAACGGGCTGGGCCTGTTTCCCGCGCTCGATGCGGGCGTCGTCGGCGAGCAGATCGTGGACGGCGCGGCCGATTCGGGCGAACATCCGGTAGTCGGGGCCTTCGAAGAAGCTTCGATCGAGCACCGTGTCCTGGCCGATTCCCTGGCTCAGGCGGCTGATCACCACGCCGCCCTGTTCCAGTGCCTGCAGCGTCCACTGTACACCCGCGGGCGAGGCACCCTCGAGGCGCGCCTGGAAGCGTTCGGACCAGCCCGCGACATCAAACCCAGGTTCTGTTGAAAACGGTTCAAAATCAACAAGTTGATTGACAACCGTTGCATCGTGACGGCGCTCGAGCCGGTTGGCTGCCAACCGCGCGGCGTGGAAGTCCGTCAGCAACGAGTCCAGTGATTCCCCGGTCACCGGCGGCTGGTCTTCGGACGGGTAGAGGCGCGCGTCGTCCAGCGCTCGCTCGATCAGGTAGCGGGTCAGCTCCTGCTCGTCTTTCAGGTACCACTCCTGTTTCCCCTGCTTGATCTTGAACAGCGGGGGTTGCGCGATGTAGACATGACCGCGTTCGATCAGGTCCGGCATCTGCCGATAGAAGAACGTCAACAGCAGCGTGCGGATGTGCGAGCCGTCGACATCTGCGTCGGTCATGATGATGATGCGGTGGTAGCGCAACTTGTCCGCGTCGTATTCATCCTTGCCGATGCCGGTGCCGAGCGCGGTGATCAGCGTGCCGACCTCAGCCGAGCCCAGCATCTTGTCGAAGCGGGCTTTCTCGACGTTCAGGATCTTGCCCTTGAGCGGAAGAATCGCCTGGAAGCGCCGGTTCCGGCCCTGCTTGGCCGAGCCGCCGGCGGAATCACCCTCGACGATGAACAGTTCCGATTGGGCGGGGTCCTTCTCCTGACAATCGGCCAGCTTGCCCGGCAGGCCCGCCACGTCGAGCACGCCTTTCCGCCGCGTCATGTCGCGCGCCTTCCGGGCGGCTTCGCGCGCCCGCGCCGCCTCGATGGCCTTGGACGCAATGGTTCGGGCATCCTGCGGGTTCTCGAGCAGGTAATCGCGCAGCTTGTCGGCCAGCGTGGACTCCACCGCCGGTTTGACTTCGCTGGAGACCAGCTTGTCCTTGGTCTGCGACGAGAACTTCGGATCGGGCACCTTCACCGACAGCACGGCGATCAGCCCTTCCCGACAGTCGTCACCGGTGACCTGGACCTTTGCCTTCTTGGCCAGGCCCGATTCTTCGATGTAGTTGTTCAGCGTCCGGGTGACCGCGGCGCGGAATCCCGCCAGGTGCGTCCCGCCGTCGCGCTGCGGGATGGTGTTGGTGAAGCAGAACACGCTTTCCTGGTACGCATCGGTCCACTGCAGCGCCGCCTCGACGGTGATGTCGGAGTGGTCCGCCTGGAAATGGACGGCGTTCGGGTGAAGCGGGGACTTCTTGGCGCTGAGGTGCTCGACGAAGGACCGGATCCCGCCTTCGTATTCGAATCGATCTCGCTTGTCCGTCCGCTCCTCGATCAACTCGATCGCGACCCCGGAGTTCAGGAAGCTGAGTTCACGCAGTCGCTTGGCCAGGATGTCGTAGTGGAACTCGACGTCGGTAAAGATCTCGCGACTCGGCTTGAACCGGATGTCGGTTCCCGTTCGATCGCTGTCACCCGTGGCTTCCAGCGCCGATTCGGGTACGCCGAGGTGGTAGGTCTGACTCCAGCGCCTGCCCTGGCGGTGGATGACCAGTTCCAGCGATTCCGACAGCGCGTTGACCACGGAGACACCCACGCCGTGCAGGCCGCCGGACACCTTGTAGGAGTTGTCGTCGAACTTTCCGCCGGCGTGGAGAACGGTCATGATGACTTCCGCCGCCGACTTGCCTTCCTCCGGGTGCATGTCGACCGGAATGCCGCGCCCGTTGTCCGTGACGCTGACCGAGCCGTCTTCGTGCAGCTTGACGACGATGTGATCGCAGTGGCCGGCCAGGGCCTCGTCGATCGAGTTGTCGACGACCTCGAACACCATGTGGTGCAGGCCGGTGCCGTCATCGGTATCGCCGATGTACATGCCGGGCCGCTTGCGGACCGCATCGAGGCCCTTTAGGACCTTGATGCTGTCGGAGGAGTAGTTTTCGCTCATTCGGTTGCCTGGTTGTTCGGCATGGATACCGGCGTTCGTGGGTGAGAAACCGGCTCGAAAATCAACGCTCGATTATACCATCCGGCGAATCCCGCCTTGTTCCACGTGGAACAGTGCGTCCGGGCTCTGCGGTGGGGGCTCGACGGCAGTGATCCAGGCCTGCTCAGGCCGTTCTCGCAGCCATCCCAGGACCCGCTCGAGGTGATCGGCGTCGAGCTCCGAGACCGGGTCGTCGAGCAACAGCGTCGGCCGGAACGGGCGGTCGGGCAGGGTGCTCAACTCGGCCAGTTTCAGGAGAAACGCGGCCAGCTTCTCCTGACCGCGAGAGAGCCTCGGCGCCGCCAGGCGGCCTTCACTCCGAATGACCAGGTCGGCCCGATGGGGCCCTACCGAGGTAAAGCCCTGCTCACGGTCGCGCGACCTGACGGCCCTCAGCGCCTCCGCGTGGTGCCCAGCGTCGCCCAGGGCGGCCCGATAGCGGAGTTCGAGCTGCGGGAGCCGAAGCCCGGTGGCCTCCTGCAGCCGCGAAGCGGCGACAGCAAGGCGGTTCACGTGCTCCGCGCGCGCATGGTCGAGCCAGTCGGCCGCCTCGGCCATGGCCGGCTCGACCGCATCCAGAACCGAAGTCTTGGCGCCTTGCTTCAGTGCAGCGTTACGCTGCCGGAGGAGGCGGGCGTAGCGGCGCCACCGTCCCAGATAGTCATGTTCCACGTGGAACAGCGCCCAATCGAGGAAGCTTCGGCGAACGTTGGGCCCGCCCGCCACCAGCTGGTGACTGCCGGGCTCGATGACCACGAGCGGCAAACGCCGCGCAAACTCGCTGACCCGGGCGCAATCCTCTCCGTCGATCCGCCCCCGCCAACCGCTTCGACTGCGCTCGACGCCAAGGATCGTTTCGGGGGCGTGTCGCTCGGCCACCACCTGGAGGTGGTCGTGGCCGTCGCGCACGACCGAGCCGACTGTTCCGGAGCGAAACGACCGACCTCGCGCCAGGATGTGCAGGCCCTCCAGCACGCTGGTCTTGCCGGCGCCGTTTTCGCCGTAGAGCCAGTTGATGCCGGGAACCGATTCAAGACGCAGGTCCGCGAGGTTGCGGACGTTCTTCACGTGAAGGGTGGCCAGGCTCATGGCCGGCTCGATTGGAGGGGCCCCGGAAGCAGGCCGGGGCGACGCATCAGAGCTTCAGCGGCATCACGACCTGGCGGACGTCCTGGTTGTCGACCGCGGTCACCAGGCAGGAACTGTCTGCGCTCTTCAGCGAAAGGCGAACGCCTTCGCCGTCGATGGCACCGAGCGCGTCGAGCAGGTAGTTCACGTTGAACCCGACCACCAGCGCATCGTAGTTGTGCTCGGCCTCGATCTCTTCGGTGGCCTCTTCCTGCTGCGGGTTGTGCGCAACGATCTTGATCGAGCCGTCGTTGGACTCGATCCGCACGCCGCGATACTTCTCGTTCGACAGGATGGCCGCGCGCTGGAGCGCCTGGATGAAGGCCACGCGGTCCAGGGTCATGGCCTTGTCCTGGCTCATCGGAATGACCGCTTCGTAGTCGGGGAAGCGACCGTCGATCAGCTTGCTGGTCAGGGTCAGGCCGCGCCGGGTGACCTGGACGAAGTTCCGACCCAGCGAAAGCTGGGCGGCGTCATCGTCGTCGCCGAGCATTCTCGACAGCTCCATCACACCCTTGCGAGGAAGGATCAGCGAGCGCCCGTCGCCCTCCACGCTGGCGTCGATCTCGGCCAGCGCCAGGCGATGCCCGTCGGTGGCCACGGCTCGAAGCTGGCCGCCGCGGAACTCGAGAAGCAGGCCGTTGAGGTAGTGGCGGACGTCCTGGTTCGCCATGGCGAACGCGGTCTTGTCGATCAGCCAGCGCAGCCGCTCCTCGGCCACCTCGAGACGGTCGGCGTCGCCGGACGCATCGCTTGAGGGAAACTCGGCCGCCGGCAGCGTGGCCAGCGTGAACCGGCTCCGACCTGCGTGCAGGGCCAGCTTCTCGCCGTTCAGCTGGACATCGATTCGCACGCCCTCGGGGAGCGCCTTGCAGATATCGACCAGCTTGCGCGCCGGTACGGTGATCGCGCCGGGCTGCGCGACCTCCGCCGATGCGGTCCCGACCATCTCGACCTCCATGTCGGAGCCGGTGACCTTGAGCTGATCGTCGTCGACCTCGAGGAGGAAGTTGGCGAGCACGGGCAGAGTCTGCCGGCGCTCGACCACACCGACGACCTGGCTGATCGGTACGAGCAACGCTTCTCGCTGAATCGAAAACTTCATCACGGCTCCTTGGGCCTCGACTCGATGA
The DNA here is from genome assembly GCA_965227925.1 of Wenzhouxiangellaceae bacterium. Lineage (GTDB taxonomy): Bacteria > Pseudomonadota > Gammaproteobacteria > Xanthomonadales > Wenzhouxiangellaceae. The sequence continues at coordinate 683,317 of CBDDGP010000004.1, read as the reverse complement.
CTCGATCGGGCGCAGGTTCGATCACCTGGGGTGTGATCTGTTGTTTATTGGATAAATCTAATCAAACCAGTAATAGTAAGGCCTGTGCATTACCGCGCAACCCCAAAAAAATCATTACAATCAGCAACTTGCGCGGTCTCTCCCGGTGCAGCATCGCTTGCGCAAGCTGTGGATGAAATCTGGATAACTCGGGCCTGAAAGGCTGTACCCAATCCATCCACAGCTTTTCCCCGCCGTTGTACCGGGGTTGTTGCGGCGCGACCTCCGTCGGTGCGTGCGCCCGGGTCGACCTCGGCGATCACGCCGTGAGCTCCCTCAGCAACCGGGCCCGATCCTCGCGATAGCGCGCGTCGGTCTCGCACAGGCTCTCGATTTTACGACAGGCGTGTAGCACGGTGGTATGGTCCCGGCCGCCAAATGCATCGCCGATCTCGGGCAGCGAATGCTGGGTCAGTGACTTGGCCAGGAACATCGCCATCTGCCTAGGCCTCGCGATGTTGCGGGTGCGACGCTTCGACAGCAGATCGGCGACCCGCAGCTGGTAGAACGCGGCCACCACCTTCTGGATGTTCTCCAGCGTGATCTGGCGATCGTGCACCGCGAGCACGTCGCGAAGCACCTCGCGGGTGTAGTCCTCGTCGATCGACCGGCCGGTGAAGCGCGCGTTGGCCAGCAGGGAATTCAGCGCCCCCTCGAGGTCGCGGACGTTGGAGCGCATTCGCCGTGCGATCAGCATGGCCACGGCCTCGTCCAGCTCCAGCCCGGACTCGGCGGCCTTCTTCATCAGGATCGCGACCCGGGTCTCGAAGTCCGGCGGTTCGATCGGCACCGACAGGCCCCAGCCGAAGCGCGATCGCAGACGGGCCTCGATGCCTTCGACTTCCTTCGGATAGCGATCGCAGGTCAGGATGATCTGCTGGCGCGATTCGAGCAGCGCATTGAAGGTATGGAAGAACTCCTCCTGCGAACGGTCCTTGCCGGCAAAGAACTGGATGTCGTCGATCAGCAGCGCATCGACCGAGCGGTAGCGCGCCTTGAAATCGTCGATCGACGCGCGCCTCAGTGCCTGGATCATCTCGCTGACGAACTTCTCGGAGTGCAGGTAGACCACGTTGCGGTCGCGATCTCGCTCGGCTAGGGCGTGGCCGACCGCGTGCAGCAGGTGGGTCTTGCCGAGGCCGGTGCCCCCGTAGAGCAGCAGCGGGTTGTACACCTTGCCCGGATCCTGGGCGACCTGCTGGGCCGCGGCGAACCCCAGTTCGTTGGACTTGCCGAGCACGAAATTGTCGAAGCGGTAGTGGTCGTCCAGGCCGGTTGCCCCGCCGCCGTTGCGGCGCCGGCCACTGCGTGCCGGTGCCGCTTCGGCTGCACCCGCGCCGACCACCACGTCGACCGCATCGCGGGGAATATCGTGCAGAGCGAAGAAATCGCGGATGGTGCCGATGTAGTGCGCCAGCACCTGTTCGCGTACGAAGTCGTTCGGCGCCTGCAGACGCACGCCCGGTCCGTCCGCGGCCAGAGGCCGCAGCGGACGCACCCAGGTATTGAGTTCCTCCAGCGGAATCTCGCGCTCCAGGCGTTCGAGACAGGCGTGCCAGAGTTGTGACGGGTCGTCGTGCATCGATCGGGTCCAGGGCGGGCATGCGGCGGTGTCGAGTCGGTCAGGATACTGGCCGCGCCGACAGGCCAGTCTAGGCAAGCCCCGCCCAATTGTCCACGCGTGCGGCGCCGGATCGGAGCGAGGATCGCCCGACTTGCTCCGATGCGCCTCGACAGGGTATACTTCGCAGTCTTTTTCGGCCCTTGCAACGCCCGGGCCGCAGGAACCATTCTCGAGCCGTATTCGAATCGCGGGTTCGAAACGAACCGAAGATCGAATTCTCAAGTCGAACTGTCAAGGATTGCAGTCATGAAGCGTACTTTCCAGCCCAGCCGGATCAAGCGTGCCCGTCGGCACGGCTTCCGCGCCCGTATGGCGACCCGTTCGGGTCGGGCCATCATCAACGCCCGTCGCGCCCGCGGCCGCAAGCGCCTGTCCGCTTAACTCCCGTCCGGCGCGCTCGGCATCCGGCTCGCGTTGATCTTCCGATGCCGAACGATCTGCGCCTGCCCCGGGATGCCCGGCTGACCGGAGCCCACGCCTTCGACCGGGTGTTCGCCTCGCGCAAGGCTCGGTCGGGTCGTTATTTTCGAATCCATTACCTCGTCCCGGACCCTCCGGGCGCGTCCGCGCGCCTGGGCATGACGGTTTCACGGCGGGTCGCGCGCAGCGCGGTTGAACGCAACCGCGTGCGACGCCAGATACGAGAATCGTTCCGTCTGCAGCGTCCCGGCCTCGCCGCGCTCGACTTCGTCGTCCGCGCCTTGCCGGGAGCGGCGGCGATCGACAGCGCCGAACTTCGACAATCACTGAATGATCTCTGGAGCCGTTTCCACGCATGAGTACCCGTAACCTGCTTCTCCTCCTGCTGGCCTTCCTCGGCTTCATGATCTACGTCGAATGGCAGAGCGACTTCTCGCCCGACGCCCCGGCGCCGGTCGAGCCGCTCCCCGCCGAGCAGCGTGGCGGCGAGTCGCTGTCGGACGCAAGCGACGTTCCCTCCGACGTGCCCGCGCTGCCCGACGCGGCGCCGGACACCCCGTCCGACACCCTGTCGGACACGCCGGCGCCGGTCCAGGCCGCGGCCGAAATCCGGTCCGGCGAGCGGATCGAGGTGGTCACCGACAAGCTGATCGCCGAGATCGATCCGGTCGGCGGCTCGTTGGTCGGTTTGCGCCTGCGCGAGTATCCGGTCAGCGTTGATCAGCCGGACCAGCCCTTCTCCCTGCTTGGTGAGGAAGCGATCGGTTACCACGTCGCCCAGGTCGGCCTGGTCGACGCCGAGCGTGCCGCGCCCACGCACCGGTCCCGGTTCGATTACGAGCGCGCCTATTACGAAATGCCGGCCGACGCCGAGCGTCTCGTGGTGCCGCTGACCTGGCGCGGGGACAACGGACTCGAGGTCGAGGTTCGCTGGACCTTCCACCGCGACGACTACGTGATCGAGCACGCCACCGAGATCACCAACAACGGCGACCAGGCCTGGCAGGGCAGCCGGTACCTGCAGCTGCAGCGCTCGCCGGAGCGGATGGGCAACGGAATGAGCTTCACCAACCCGGAGCGGATCAGCTTCAACGGCGCTGCGGTCTTCGACCCGGAGGAGAAGTTCGTCAAGCTGCCGTTCGACGAGTTCGACGAGGAGCGCTTCGAGCGAACGCTGGAAGGTGGCTGGGCCGGAATGGTCGAGCACTACTTCCTCGCCGCCTGGATTCCGCCGGCCGATTCGGCGCACCGCTACACGACGCGCCTGGTCGACCAGGTGGTGCCGAACCGCTTCGCGCTGGCGTCGACGTCGACGCCTATGCGCGTCGAGCCGGGAAGCAGCGCGCGCTTCGACGCACGCCTGTTCGCCGGCCCGAAGCAGCAGAACCGGCTCGACGATGTCGCACCCGGATTGAGCCTGACCGTCGACTACGGCATCTTCACCGTGTTCTCCAAGCCGCTGTTCTGGCTGCTGGACAAGATCCATGCGCTGGTCAACAACTGGGGCGTGGCGATCATCCTGCTGACGCTGCTGATCAAGCTCGCCTTCTACAAGCTGACCCAGGCCCAGTTCCGCTCGATGGGCAAGCTGCGCAAGCTGCAGCCGCGCATCCAGCAGCTGAAGGAACGCTATGGCGACGATCGCCAGAAGTTCGGCCAGGCGATGATGGAGATCTACAAGAAGGAGAAGGTCAACCCGCTCGGCGGCTGTTTGCCGATCCTGGTCCAGATTCCGATCTTCATCGCGCTGTACTGGGTCCTGCTCGAGTCGGTGGAACTGCGCCAGGCCAGCTTCCTGTGGGTGCCCGACCTGAGTCGCCCGGACCCGTACTTCATCCTGCCGGTGATCAACGGCGCCTTCATGATCCTGACCCAGCGGCTCACGCCGATGGCCGGCATGGACCCGATGCAGCGCAAGATCATGCAGTGGCTGCCGGTGGCCTTCGCGGTGCTGTTCGCGTTCTTCCCCGCCGGCCTGGTCCTGTACTGGGCATCGAACAGCGGCATCTCGCTGCTCCAGCAGTGGTTCATCCTGCGCCAGATCGACGCCGAAGAAGCGCGCGCCCGGGCCTGACCGGAACGCGATGACCGACACCATCTGCGCGATCGCCACGCCGCCCGGCCAGGGCGGCGTCGGCATCGTGCGGGTGTCGGGCCCCGCCGTACCCGCGATCGCCGAGGCCCTGCTCGGGCGGTGCCCGGCACCGCGCACGGCCGCCCGCGCTGCAGTCCGTGACGATTCCGGCCAGATCCTCGACGACGGTCTCGCCCTGCTCTTCCGGGCACCGGCTTCGTTCACCGGCGAGCACGTGCTCGAACTCCAGCTGCACGGTTCGCCGGTCGTTCTCGAACAGGTGGTTGCCGCCTGCGTGGCGCTCGGCGCTCGCCGCGCCGGCCCCGGCGAGTTCTCGCAACGCGCCTTTCTCAATGACAAGCTCGACCTGGTCCAGGCCGAAGCGGTCGCGGACCTGATCGCCGCCACTTCGGAACGCAGCGCCCGAGCCGCACGACGCAGCCTCGAGGGCCGGTTCTCCGAGCAGGTCGCGGCGCTGGCCGAGCGCATCACCCGGGTCCGGGTCCATGTCGAGGCCGCGCTGGATTTCCCCGACGAGGACATCGATTTCCTGGCCGATGGCGAGGTGGCGGACGCGGTCGACGGCTGCATCGAAGCGACCCGCCTGCTGCTCGATGCCGCACGAGCCGGGCAGGTGCTCAACGACGGCCTGCGCATCGCGATCATCGGTCGCCCGAACGCCGGCAAGTCCAGTCTGTTCAACGCGCTGGTCAAGCGCGATGCGGCGATCGTCACCGACATCCCGGGGACCACCCGTGACGTCGTCCGCGAAACCGTCCACCTCGCCGGAATCCCCACGGTGCTCGCCGATACGGCTGGGCTGCGCGATACGGACGACCCGGTCGAACGCGAGGGCGTGCGGCGCGCCGAGGCCGAACTGAACGAGGCCGACGTTGTGCTGTGGGTGCGAGACGCCACCGACGACCGGCCGGAAGCTCGGCCTGCCACCGACCGACCGCTGATCGAGATCCGCAACAAGATCGACAAGGTTGGCGAAACGGCGGCCCGCGACGGCCCGCGGGTCCGTTTGTCGGCCGCCACCGGGACCGGACTGGCCGAGCTCGACGCAGCGCTGGCCGACATCCTGGGCCTGGAGGGTTCCGCCGAAGCCGTGACCTCCGCCCGCGCCCGACACGTCGACTGCATCGAACGGGCCGGCGTCCACCTCGAGACCGGACGCGCCGAACTGGCGGCGACCCGGTCCGGCGAATTGCTCGCGGAAGAACTCCGCGATGCGGCCGAGGCGTTGGGCGAGATCACCGGCACCCTTCACTCGGACGAGCTGCTCGGCCGGATCTTTTCATCGTTCTGCATCGGCAAGTAGTGTTCTGCATCGGCGAGCAGTTCTCCAGTGGCGAGCAGCCCGGCTTGGCCGCCATCGGGCGACCGGCGAGGCATCAGGCCGCCCCGAGCGCCAAGTTGACGCCGGCGCGATGCCGATCCCATACTCGGGGCCGGTTCTCGGGAGCGCCGGCATGCTCCACCCCCTGCAGCAGCTGATCCTCGACCGGGCCAAGACGACGCCGGACCAGCCCTATCTGTGCCAGCCGATCGATCGCGAATGGATCACCTGGACCTGGGCCGAGGCTGTCGAGGAAGCCCAGCGCATCGCGGCGATGCTCCACAACGAAGGCATCGAGCCCGGCGATCGGGTCGGCCTGATCTCCAAGAACTGCGCGCACTGGATCCTTGCCGACCTTGCGATGCTGCTGTCCGGTGTGGTCAGCGTTCCCGTCTACCCCACCGCCAGCGCCGCGACCCTTCGCGGCATTCTCGAGCACAGCGGCTGTCGCGCCGCGTTCGTGGGCAAGCTGGAACACCCCGATCAGCAGCTCCAGGGCATCCCCGAGGACCTGCTGACGATCGCCATGCCGTACCCGGGCGCCGAAGGCAAGAGACAGTGGAACGACTGGGTCGACCATCCCGGACCGCCGTTCCTCGCGGTCCCGCGCGAGGACGGCGACACGGCGACGCTGCTCTACACCTCCGGGTCGACCGGCGAGCCGAAGGGCGCGATCCATTCCTACGGTAGTTTCCTCTTCGTCGGCAAGGCGCTGGCCGGGGCGATCGGGGTTCGCGACGGCGACCGCGTGCTGTCCTACCTGCCGCTGTCCCATTGCACCGAGCGCGCCTACGTTGAGGCCGGAAGCTTCCACGCCGGCAGCACGCTGTACTTCGTCGAGGAGGTCGAGACGTTCATGGACGACCTCGAGCACGCCCGGCCGACCCTGTTCGGTTCGGTGCCTCGCTTGTGGAAGAAATTCCAGCTCGGCATCCTGGAAAAGCTGCCCCAGCAGCGCCTCGACACCTTGCTGCGAATTCCCGGGGTCGCAGGCCTGATCCGGCGCAAGCTGAAAAAGGGATTGGGGATCGACCAGGCCGACTGGTATGCCTCGGGCTCGGCACCGATCGCGCCGGCGCTCCTCGAATGGTGGGATCGGGTCGGGGTGACGATCTGCGAGGGCTGGGGCATGACCGAGACCTTTGCCTACGGCACCCAGACCGGCCGCGGCGAGCGGCCGCGCATCGGCAGCATCGGCCGTGCCCTGCCGGAGGTGGAATTGAAGACCGCCGACAACGGCGAATTGCTGATCCGCTGCCCCTGCATGATGCAGGGCTACTTCCGGGCCGAGACCCTGACCGCGGAGAGCTTCGTCGACGGCTGGTTCCGGACCGGTGACCGCGCCACGATCGATGCGGACGGCTGGGTCTCGATCACCGGCCGGGTCAAGGAGGTCTTCAAGACGACCAAGGGAAAGTACATCGCTCCCGTTCCGATCGAGGCGCTGCTGGCGCGCAACGAAATGATCGAACAAGCCTGCGTGCTGGGCGACGGACGCGACCAGCCGCTGGCGCTGATCCAGCTTCCCGAAGAGATCGAGCTGCCGCTTCGGGAGGTCCGGACCCGGCTGGTCGAGACGCTGGAGCAGGTCAATGGCGAACTCGAACCGCACCAGCGGCTCGAGCGGCTGATCGTCGTCCGCGAGCGCTGGACCGTCGACAACGAACTGCTGACGCCGACGCTCAAGATCCGACGGCCCCAGCTCGAAGCGCGCTATCGCAGCGCGATTTCCGAATCGACCGGAAAGGTCTTCGTGACCGGCGGCGCCCCGGACGGCGCATTCGACGACATCCCGGACGGCACCTCGGACGGTACCGAGGGCTGATCGAGACGGTTCGACCGCGCAGCCTCGCAGGCCGACCGGGCGCGTTCGAGGGCGTCGTCGTACACGGCCGCCAGCGCGTGGCCGGCCTCGGGCGACTCGGCCTCGAGGCGTTCTCGCACCTCGCAACCGCGACCCCGTTCGAGATCGACAAGCGCCAGGTTCAGGCGGGCGGACCAGTGATCGGGCTGCAGCGTCACGGCCTGTTCGAAGGCCTCGGCCGCGGCCTCGATCCGACCGGCCGAATACTCGGCATTGCCCACCCCCATCCGCGCCATGGCCGAGTCCGGCCAGCGTTCGACGGCGGCGCGCCACGCGATCGAGCGATCGTCGGGCTCGGCCTGTTCATCGAAATCGGCCAGCGCACGAAACGCTGCGGCGGGTTCGATCTCGACCGGCAGTTCGCCAGGCGGCAGGACGACCGCGGCCCAGCGACCGGCCCAGTCCCATTGGCGAAGCCATCGGCCGGCGGGCGTCCACAGCATCTTCTCGCGGCCCGAGCGCATCAGGATTCGTTCTGCAGATCGGTCGTAGCCGACCACCACCGCGTAGTGCCAGGCCGGCAGCGACCGAACCCTGAGGTTCTGCAGGATCAGGACCGGCCGTCCGGCCGCGACCTCGGCGACCACGGCCTCGAGCGCGCCGGCCACGCGGAACGGAATCCGCCCGAAGTCCCGCGCGGCCGCCAGCATCTCGACCTGGAGACTGCCCTCGAGGCCCGGCACGTAGACGCGTTCGGCCAGCCGCTCGTAGTCGGGCCGCACCCCGGCGGCGCCGAGCACGGTCATCAGCGCAGCGGGTCCGCAGTGGTGATCGAGCTGGGGATGGAACGGAACGTCAGCGAGGTCGACGCGCTCGTCGACGTCGGCGGGAAACTGCGGATCGAAGGTGGCGCAGCCGCCGAGGAAAACCAGCGCCGCGGTGAGGGCAAGGCGGTGGAATCGCGTCCGAAGCGCGGCCCGCCGCGGGGCGGCAGGCCGTGGAGCGGCAGCGTCTGTGCGGAGACCGGTGCTGATATCGGTGCTGATATCGGTGCTGATCTCGGTGCGACCCACTGACCTTCGAGCCGCTACGCTGCCTGGGCGTTCTACCGGACTGATGTCGATCCGGGTGGTCAGTTCGACTTGAAGATATCGGTCACGCCCACGGCTTCGAGCAGCAGCAGCACGAGGAACACGATGCCGGCAATGACCACCACGCCTTCACCGGCCGGCAGGTCTTCGAGATCGACCGCAAGCTGCTCGACTTCGGCCGGGCTCAGGCGAGCCACGCGCGCCATCGCGACCTCGTGGCTGACGCCCAGCCGTGAGAGTTCGGCGGCCACGTCGTCGCGCATCAGGTAGGCCTCGATCCGGTCCTCGAACTGTCCCTGTTCGAGATCCAGCGCATCACCGGTCGAAATCAGCGACGCCTGTGCCGGCACCACCAGTGCGGCCAGGGCCAGGGCAAGAACCATGTTTCTGAGCATCGTCGAGATCATCCAGGCTCTCCTTGCTGTCGTTGGGAGTCGCGAAGATAGCATGTTGCCGGGCCAGCGCAACAGGTCCGATCGACGGGTTCGGCGTCGCGCGCGGTGCCGGAAGTCACGCACCGTTCGCATGACTTGCGGGGCTTGGCCCTCGGCGACCGGAAGCCCACACTCCAGACTCCCTTCCTTGCGAGACCGAGTCGACCATGCTGTCCATCCAGTCCCTCTCCAAGACCTATCCGAACGGCGTTCGCGCCCTGAATGATGTCTCGCTCGAGATACCGGCCGGCATGTTCGGTCTGCTCGGTCCCAACGGCGCCGGAAAGTCGACCCTGATGCGAACCCTGGCCACGCTGCAGCAGCCCGATGAAGGGTCCGTTCGATTCGCAGACATCGACGTGCTCGGCGAACCCGATCGCCTGCGCCGGACGCTCGGCTACCTGCCCCAGGACTTCGGGGTCTACCCGCGCGTCAGCGCGGAAGGCCTGCTCGATCATCTCGCGATCCTCAAGGGCATCGTCAATCGCCGCGAACGCAAGGCGCTGGTCGATCGCCTGCTGATCCAGGTCAATCTGGCCGACGTGCGCGGCAAGGCGATCGCTGGATTCTCCGGCGGCATGCGCCAGCGCTTCGGCATCGCCCAGGCGCTGATCGGCAACCCGCGCCTGCTGATCGTCGACGAACCGACCGCAGGCCTCGATCCCGAAGAGCGCGTTCGATTCCACAACCTGCTGTCCGAGATCGGCGAGGACCGTGTGGTCCTGCTGTCGACGCACATCGTCGAGGACGTGGCCGACCTGTGCCCGCAGATGGCCATCCTGGCCGGGGGGAGAATCGTGATGAGCGGGTGTCCGAGCGAGCTGACGGCGCGATTGGAGGGCCGGGTCTGGACCCGCGAGGTCGAGAAGGAGGAGCTGGACGCGCTGCGAACCCGTCACGATGTCATCTCGACCTACCTGCGCGCCGGCCGGACCCGCGTCAACGTGGTGTCCGAGCATGGACCGGTCGACGGCTTCGAGCCGCACACGCCGAGCCTCGAGGACGTCTACTTCGCCGCGCTCGGGCGGCGCGCCGAAGTCCGCGCAGGCGCTGCCGGATGACCGGCGCACGCCGACCGACGGCCCCGGCTTCTGCAGAACGGCCCGGCCCGGAGCGCATCGGCAGCCGGTTCCTTTCCATCGCCGGGTTCGAGGCGCGCTACCAGCTGACCAGCCCGGTGTTCCTGGTCGCATTCATCCTGTTCTTTCTGCTCGCGTTCGGCGGCGTGACCTCGGACAACATCCAGCTGGGCGCGCTTGGCAACGTCAACATCAATTCGCCGGACGCGATCACCCAGAATCTCCTGGTGTTCAGCCTGATCGCCATGTTCGTGGTCGTCGCCTTCGTCGCCAACGTGGTGCTGCGCGACACCGAGAACCGCGCGGCTGAAATGATCTACTCGACCCCGATCGGGCGCCTCGAGTACCTGATCGGCCGGTTCACCGGCGCATTCTCGATCGCGATCGTGCTGCTGGCTTCGATTCCGCTCGGCATCGCGCTGGGGGTGCAGATGCCGTGGCTCGATCCCGAGCAGCTCGGGCCGTTCGTGGCCTGGCACTACCTCCAGCCGTTTCTCGTCTTCGGCGTGGTCAACCTGTTCTTCGCCAGCGCGATCGCGTTCGCGCTGGCGACCTTGACCCGGTCGATGGCGATGACCTACGTGGTGATCGTCGGCTACTTCCTGCTGACCGGGGTGATCGGTACGGTCACGAACGTGTTCGCCGACGGCTCCAACCGAGCGCTACTTGCGCTGTTCGATCCCTTCGGCAGTGCCGCCTACCAGGAAGTCACCCGGTACTGGACCGCGTTCGAACGCAATACGGACCTCGCCGCGGTGTCGGGGCCGATCTTCTACAACCGCTTGCTGTGGCTCGCGCTCAGTCTTGGCGTGCTGGCCCTGACCGTCCATCGATTCCGCTTCGATCTGGCGCCCCGCATACGCAAGCGTCGCAACGAGGGTGACGTCGGCCGTAACGCCGGTCGCGACGCCCAGGGTGATGCACCGGCCGCAGCGGCGACGGTCGGGGCCTGTCCTTCCTTGCCCGCTGTCGGTGTGAATCCGGACTACGGCGTGCGCGCGAAGCTCGCCCAATTCATCGCGCGTGTGATGTTCGAAACCCGGAGCGTGGTGGTCAGCGTGCCGTTCGCGGTGCTGGTGCTGTTCGCCTTGATGATCACGCTGCTGAATTTCCTGTCGCTGGAACAGTTCTTCCAGACGGCGGTGTACCCGGTCACCCGGCTGATGACCCAGATCATGCAGGGCACGTTCACGCTGTCGCTGCTGATCGTGGTCATCTACTATTCCGGCGAGCTGGTCTGGCGCGAGCGCGAGGCGCGCCTGCACGAGGTGATCGACGCGACGCCGACCCCCGGTTGGGTGCAGGCCGGATCGAAGATGATCGCCATGCTCGGCGTGGTCCTGACCCTGCTGTTGATCGGGGTCGTGACCTCCATGGGCTTCCAGCTCAGCCAGGGGTATACGGACCTCCAGCCCGGCCTCTACCTGACCCGGCACGTGTTCGATTACGGCCTGCTGTTCTTTGTCATGGCGGTGGTCGGTGTGTTCGTCCAGACCCTGGTTCCGAACAAGTACGCCGGGATGGGCGTGATGGTCTTGTTCGTCATCTCGCTGTTCGTGCTCGAGCCCCTGGGCTTCGAGGACCCCCTGTATCGGCTCGGCTCGGCGCCCGGCGCGCCGTATTCGGACATGAACGGGTGGGGGCGCTTCGGCTGGATCCAGTTCTGGTACAGCGCCTACTGGGCGTTCCTCTGCCTCGGCCTGTTCGTAGCCGCCCACCTGCTGTGGCGCCGTGGCGGCATGGATGCACTCCGGTTGCGGCTGCGCCGGGTCGGCGCGAACCTCGGGCCCGGCATCGTCGCACTCGGGGCGGTCGCGGCCGCCGGCGTCTTCGTTACCGCCGGTTGGATCAGCTACAACGCGCGCATTCTCAACCCCTTCGTCACCGATGCGGACATCGAGCTGCAGCAGGTCGAGTACGAGAAACGCTATCGGGTCAACGAAGCCCTGGCCCAGCCGAGGATCGTCAACGTCGATCTTGCCCTGGCCCTCTATCCTGCCGAGCACCGCTATGAAATGCGCGGTGAACTCGAGCTGGAGAACCGCAGCGACGAGGCCATTCCCTCGGTCTGGGTGGGATTCAATCCGGCCGCCGAGATCGTCGACGCCACGCTTGCCGGCCGCCGTGCCGACGAGATCGACTCCGAGTTCAACGTCTATCGCTTCGATTTCGAGCCGGCGCTTGCACCGGGAGCGAGGCTGGCGCTGGACTGGGAAACGCACCGTGAGAATCGCGGCTTCAAGCACGCGCGCAATGCCCAACCGGCGCTGGCCGGCGGTAGCGCAACGGTGATCGGTAACGGTTCGTTCGTGTACGGCGGCGACGGCGCGCCGTACATCGGCTTCGCCCGCAGCCAGATGATCACCGATCGCAACCTGCGTCGAAAGTACGACCTCGAGCCGATCGATCGCGCGCCGGACCTCGACGATCGCGACGCGGCACGCAACAGCTACCTGTCGGCGGATTCGGACTGGGTCGGGTTCCGCGCCCGGGTTTCTACCGACGAGGACCAGATCGCGGTCGCGCCGGGGTACCTGGAGCGCGAGTGGGTCGAGAACGGGCGACGCCATTTCGAGTACGTGATGGACGCACCGATGCAGAACATGTCGGCGTTCCTGTCCGCCCGCTACGCCGTGCGCAGCGAGACCGTCGACGGCGTCGAGCTCAGCGTCTACCACCACCCGGAGCACGACTGGAACGTCGACCACATGATGGAGACGATGAAGAAATCGCTGGACTACTTCGGCGAGAACTTCAGCCCGTACCAGTATCGGCAGATGCGGATTCTGGAGTTTCCGGCCTTCCTCGGCAACTTCGCGCAGTCCTTCCCGAACACCATCCAGTGGTCGGAAGGGCTCGGCTTCATCGCCCGGCTCGACGACCCGGGCGACATCGACTACGTGTTCTATGTCGGCGCCCACGAAATGGCGCACCAGTGGTGGGGCCACCAGGTCTCGAGTGCGAACGTACAGGGCGGCACGGTGCTGGTCGAGACCCTTGCGCAGTACTCGGCGCTGATGGTCATGGAGCGCGAGTACGGCCCGCACGTGATGCGCCGGTTCCTGGCCTTCGAACTCGACAACTACCTGTCCGCCCGCGGTTCGGAGTCACGCGAGGAGCTACCGCTGGTGCGGGTCGAGAACCAGGGCTATATCCATTACCGCAAGGGCTCGATCGTGATGTACGCGCTGAAGGACGTGCTCGGCGAGGACGACGTCAATCGCGCGCTGGCCAACCTGATCGACGAGACGGCCTACCAGTACGACCCGTACCCGCGCAGCGTGGACCTGGTCCGGCACCTGAAGGCCGTGGCCGAGAACGAGGACGAGATCGCGTTGATCGACGACCTGTTCGAGCGCATCGTGCTCTGGGACCTGGCCGTCGAGGAAGCCCGGACGACCGACAACGGTGACGGCACCTGGACCGTGTCGATGACCGTCGAGGCAGCCAAGCTTGAGGCCGACGGTCGCGGTCGGGAAACCGCGGTGGGCCTGGACATGCCGATCGATATCGGCGTGTTCGCGCGGCGTCCGTCGGACGGCGGCTTCGGCGCCGCGGACGTGATCCAGCTGGACAAGCAGCGCGTGGTCTCGGGCACCAACACGTTCGAATTCGTGGTCGATCGCCGGCCCGCGGCGGTCGGCGTGGATCCGTACCACAAGCTGATCGACCGGCAGACCGACGACAACGTGGTCTCGATCTGATTCAGCGTCCCGCCGTCCGCCTGGCCGCACGGCCCCGCGCTCCGGTGAGGGCGTTTCGATCCACGGCGGGAGTCTGGCAACCCAGCTGCCGCCGGTGAGACTCGACGCCGATGACCGCGCGATTCAGTCGTTCGCGTTCGACCCGGTCACGTGCCGCTCGAACAGCACATCGAGGTCGGCCCGCGCCTGCTCCGGGTCGAATTCGCCGTCCGCAGCGATCTGCATCGCCGTGCCGAACACCGTCATCATCATCGATTGGCCGTCGATGGTGGATTCCACTTCGACCCGGTCCCAGGTGTCGAACTGTTCCGCCCATTTCTCACGGACGATCGACCAGAAGCCGCCGCTCGCGGCCCAGTAGGCGTTGCCCGCGCTGAAATCGAACCCGGTGATCCGGTCGTAGCGATTGACGCCGATCTCGCGGGCGAGAAAGGGCGTCGTCGGATCCGGCGTACCGTCTTGCCGCGCAACCATCTTCAGGTTGTCCTGCTCGTGGGTCCAGCCGGTCGGCAATACCGTGTGCCGGTTGGTGCCGAGCAGCACGTCGTAGTCATCGCGCACGCTGAACTCCCGGCGCGGCAGCGGCCGGCGGGTCTCGTGCCCTTCCCACACCGAGTGGGTCGGGTGGTGGGTCCACGCGCCGACCGACTCGTAACGAGGTGAATCGTCGACCTGGAACACCGCCTGGCTCCAACGGCCCTCGACCTCGCTCTCGTCGAGCAGGGTCCGTTCCCAGGCGCCGTGGCTGTCGAACTCGTGCAGGTCGCGGTCTTCGAAGGTCCAGTCCTGCCGCCAGTGCTTGGTGACCAGCGGCTCGCTGAGGCTGCCGTCGTCCTGCTCGATGACCATGACCAGGATGTGCTGGAGACGGATGAACTCGGGCTCGTCGGCAATCAGGTAGACGTATTCCGTGCCCCAGGATCGATAGGGCCTTGCCGGCTCGAAGCCCGCGGCGAAACCGACCGTCTCGAGAAAGTCGAAGCTGGTCCTGTAAGCGCCGGCCATCGCAAGAATCGCGCGCCGGTCCCGCTCCAGCTTCGACAGCCCTTCGGCCTGCAGCGCGACCCAGTCCTCGGTCGGCTCGGTAACCGTGTCCGGCATCGGGCCGCGCGTGGTTCCACCGCGCGGCGCCATGTCGTCGGTCTCGACGAACGGCCAGGCGAAGAGGTAGTCGATGGCGCCGGAGTCCTCGCCCTCTTCGTAGGCGAGTGCCCCGGTGCTCACGGCAATCAGCATGCTGGCCGCCAGTGTCTTGAGCGTGGAACGGGTTTTCATTGTCGATTCCATTGTGGTCGATCCCGTCATGACTTCAGGTGAGACGAAGGGTTGATGGAACAGAGGGTAAGGAGTAAAGAGCGCCCGGCACAATCCGGAGAGTGGGTGGATTCGTGTTGCCGGGCGCATGGCGCAATGGTTGGATGCTCGCTGATGGTTACAGCTGCCAGGTCAGATTGACGCCCGCATTGAAGCCCGGTTGCGTGAATCGTTCCAGGCCCGGATCGGTGGCCGAGCGTCCGCGCACGGTCGACCACGCCCAATACTTGCGGTCGGTCAGGTTGAACAGGCCGAGGCGCAGCCGAGTCGAATCGCCGATCTGCCAGCCCGCGAGCAGATCCAGCGTCAGGTAACCGGGAGCCTCGAAGTCGTCCGGGCTCGCGACGTCGTCCTTGCCGGCAGCGGCCGTAGCCACGAGCTCGACATCGACCGGCAGGGTGCTCGGCACCCAGCGCAATCCGACGACGCCGCTGAGCGGTTCGATGCTGGTCAACGGCAGGTCACTCGACCGGTTCTCGCCGTCCGCGTACGCCGCAGCGGCACGGAGCTGGAAATCCGCCAGGCCGTCGGCCAGCGTGCCCAGATTCCACAGCGCGGCGGCTTCGATGCCTTCGATCCGGACATCGGTCAGGTTCTGCGACTGGAACACCAGCAGCCCGGACTCCGGATCGACGCCGAGGCTGACAAAGCTCTCGATGAAGTCCTCGTAGTCGTTGCGGTAGGCGGTGACGTTGAAGAAGCCCCAGTTGCCGCCGCCGCGCAGGCCGACTTCCCAGCCTTCGGACTCCTCGGGCTTCAGGTCCGGGTTGGGGATCGCGGTATAGCCGAACTGGAAATTGGTGAAGCCGACGTTGACGTCGTTGTACGGCGGTGCCCGGAACCCTTGCGCGTACTGGGCGAACAGATTCAGCCGATCGGTCATTCGGTAGATCGCGCCGAGCCGGGGAGTCACGCTGGTTTCGTCGACGTCGGCCGGCTCGATGCCCGGGTTGTCGTCGATGAAGATCGAGTCGAGCTTCGGCTCGAGGTCGTAGTGATCCACGCGTACGCTGGGAATCAACTTGAACCGCTCGCCGATCGCGATCCGATCCTCCAGGTACAGACCGGCTTCGAGGGTGGTGCTTTTCGGAAAGTCCCGGACCGGAAAGTCATCGGGACCGAGCACGGTGGACACACTGCCGTCGACAAGGCTGGTCTGGAAACCGGTCCGCAGCTGCGCGGTCTCGGTTTCGAAGATCTCGAAGCCGGCCACCAGGTCATGGCCCAGGGTGCCGGTGTCGAAGGTCCAATTGGCGATCGCCTCGGTGCCGAGGATCTCCTGCTCGAACTCGGCTCGCCGGAATCGATTCACCGGGTCGGGTTCGCCGAAGATGATCGTGTTGCGTGTCTCGAAGGTGTCCTGGCGGGTCGATGCATCCTGGTGATAGACCTTCCACGAAGCGAAGTCGGCCCACCCGGGATTGCGCAGTTCGTAGTCCAGACTGATCCGCTGCCGCTCGGACGCGTCGTCGCCGCGCAGCGCGTCGGTCTGGATGACGTACGGAAAGCCGAAGGCTGCGGAGAAATCCCTTGTGCCGACGAGCGTCAGGACATCGGTTTCGCTGTCGCTTTCATTGCGCTCCAGCGTCAGCCGCCACTGGTGGTCCGTACCCTCGTCCAGCAGCAGCTTGGCAAGCAGGTTGCGGCCGGTGAACTCGTGCGGATTCGGTTCCGTGCGGGTCGACCCCGTGCCGCCGACCGTCCCCTGGTTGTCGAGCTCGTGACCGCGGCGCTCGGTCCACTGCAGGGAGCCGGACAGGCGTTCTCCGCGCGCGGCCAGCGCGCCCGAGCCGACCCAGCCGTCGTCGGCCGAGTAGTAGCCGGCCCGGGCGCGGAACGCGACGTCGCCGTCCGCATCGGCCAGCCAGTCGGCGGGGTCCTTGGTGGTCAGCGCGACGACCCCGGCGAGTGCGTCGGAGCCGAACAGGCTGGACGCCGGACCGCGCACGATCTCGACCTGCTTCAGCGATTCGGTGTCGATGAAGTTCCTCGATGCGTTCGAGAAGTCTCCGATCGCGAAGCCGTCGGGGATGCGCACGCCGTCGACCGCGACCTGGACACGATTGCCCCCCAGGCCGCGAATGTTGAATCCGGCCAGGCCGAAGCGCTGGCCCTGGAACGGCACCGTGACCCCCGGGATGTAGCGGACCATGTCGGCGATGCTCTCGGCCAGGATGCGGTCGATTTCCTCATCGTCGATGATCGTGACCGGCGCGGCGATGTCCGCGGCCGGCCGGCGGGTCTTCGAGGCCGATACGGATACGCGATCGAGTTCCACGGCCGACGAGTCGGCATTGGTGTCCGCGGTGGCTGAAGCGGTGATCGATGCGATCATCGCGGCAGCGATGCCCCGCGAGAGGCAGCTTCGTTGTACAGGGGGGTTCATGCGTCGGGGCTCCATGCTTGGCGTTGAATCGGAATCAGGATCGGGATCGGGATCATTCGCTGGATCATTCGCTCGCGAGGCGAGCTTCGAGCGGGATGACGTACCGGTCGAAGACCGCTTCGATCTCGTCCCTGCCGACGCTCCGCGCGTCCCGCACGTCGTCGGCGAGATCGAACAGCCCGTCGATGATCGGCATGCCGTCGACCTCGGTGTCGAGCACGACGCCGCCGGAGCGGAAGCGTTCGTCCCACGCTTGGCGAACCTGTGCCCAGTAGGCCGAGGTTTCGTCCCAGTAGGCGTAGACCGGTGAGAAATCGGTGCGGTCGGTCCGGATGTAGTGGTTGAAGCCGAACTCGCGGACCAGCACCTCGCGTGTTTCACCGTCGACGCGCACGACCTTGCTGTTGTCCTGCTCGTGGGTCCAGCCGGTCGGCGTAATGGTGTGTCGGTTCTCGACGTTCAGCGCGGTGTAGTCCTCGCGGACCGTGTATTCGCGACGCGGCAGGGGCCGCCAGCTTCGGTCCGAGGTCCAGGTCGCGCTGCCGTACTTGTGATTCCAGTCGCCGGTCCCGCAGTAGCGCGGCGCGTCGGAGACTTCGTAGACGCATTGGGTCCATTGGCCCTGCGTTTCGTCCGCGGTCAACGGGACACGTACCCAGGTCTGGTCGTCGGTGAATTCGAGCCGTTCTCGGGCCTGCCAGGTCCAATCCTGGCGCCAGTGCTTGATCACGCCTTCGGTGCCCACCAGCAGCAGGTGTTGAAGCACGATGCGGTCGCCGCTGTCTTCCACCAGCACCACCGCCTCGGCGGCGCCGGAGCGCTTCGGGTCACGAATCTCGTACCCCTCGGCCAGGGGAACGGTTTCGTCGAAGGCAAACGTCACGCCGAACTCGCCGACCATCGACAGGATGGCTTCGCGATCGGCGGCGGGTGGTGCGGCGGACTCGAAGCTCGATTCCGCGAGGGCGACGGTCGGACCGGCCGTCCCGCGGTCGTCGGGAGTGGCGCAGCCGGTCGCGAGCAGGGTCAGCGCCAGGAGGGCGGCGAAGCGGGGCGTGGCCCGCGTGGCGAAAAGCGCAGGAGCAGCCGGAACCGGCCGCCGGGAATCGGCGTTCATGGTCATTTCCTTGTCGTTGGCAGAACGTGGATGGGTCGCAGGCGACGGACGAGTCCGAATCGACGGAGAGCCCTTGCGGCGCGCTACTTGGTCAGGATCAACTTGCCCTGGCGCGTCTCGCGCAGCTCGTAGACCTGGCCGCGGTGGTGGATGCGGACGCGCTTGTCCGAACCGAGCAGCAGGCCGCTGTCGATTTCATCGGGCGGGTGCGGGCCGGTGCTCGGACGGGTCGCGGGTCGTCGGGTCGATGAGGTCGTGCTCACGAGGGCTCCAGTCATGTCGGACTTCAATTCGAAGTGACCTGGCTTGCGCGTGAAGACACTGGCTGGGTCGCGTGCGAACGCTTTCGCTCGCACTGTGGACACAAGCGTACTACAAACGATAATGATTCGCAATACCAACAAGTCGCATCATTGATCCTGGCGGCCCCGCATTCTCTGCCCGGGATTGCCTGGCCAGGATCGTTCCTGCCTCGACCTGCGGCCATTCGACGTGGATTCGGACCCCCGGGGGCGTGGAGCGTTAGAATTGCGCCTCCGGCGTCCGATTCGACGCGGCTCGACGAGGCCGCGCGGGATGTGGCCGGCCGGTCGCTGCCTCGAGCGGGTCCGGTCGGACCGTGGCGGGGCCGGACCGCATCGAACGGCCGCGGCGTGGCTGCGCTCGGCGATGCGGCACGAATCTCGAACCGCGTTCGAGCATGAAGCCCAACGACCTTCGACGGAACGACAGCATGCGTATCGGTGTACCCAAGGAAATCAAGAACCACGAATACCGGATCGGCCTGACGCCGGCCGGCGTCCGCGAGCTTGCCGGTCACGGCCACGAGATCCTGGTCGAGAAGGACGGCGGCAAGGCGATCGGCCTGACCGACGACCTCTACGAACGCGCCGGGGCCACGATCATCGAGACGCCCGAAGAGATCTTCGAAGCCGCCGAGATGATCATCAAGGTCAAGGAACCGCAGCCGAACGAGTGCCGGATGCTGCGCGAGGGCCAGGTCCTTTACACCTACCTGCACCTGGCGCCGGACCCCGAGCAGACCCGCCTGCTGGTCGAATCGGGCTGCACTGCGATCGCCTACGAGACCGTCACCGACGCGCGCGGCGGCTTGCCGCTGCTGGCACCGATGAGCGAAGTCGCCGGTCGCATGTCGATCCAGGCCGGCGCGCACGCGCTGGAGCGGGCCCAGGGCGGTTCCGGCGTGCTGCTGGGCGGTGTTCCCGGGGTGCGTCCGGCCGAGGTCATGGTGCTCGGCGGCGGCGTCGTGGGGCTCAACGCGGCACGCATGGCGATGGGCATGGGCGCGGACGTCACCATCTTCGACCGCTCCCTGACCCGCCTGAAGTACATCGACGAACTCTACGGCGACCGGCTCAACACGTTGTATTCGACCGACGAGGCGATCGACCAGCACCTGGCCACGGTCGACCTGGTGATCGGCGCGGTGCTGATTCCCGGCGCGTCGGCACCGAAGCTGATCACGCGCGATGAGCTGAAGATCATGGAACCGGGTTCGGTGCTGGTCGACGTCGCCATCGATCAGGGCGGCTGCTTCGAGACCAGCAAGGCCACGACCCACCAGGATCCCACCTACGAAGTCGAGGGCATCATCCACTATTGCGTGGCCAACATGCCCGGTGCGGTCGCTCGCACCTCGACCTTCGCGTTGACCAACGCGACGCTCGCCCACGCGGTGCAGCTGGCCAACAAGGGCGCGGCGCGCGCCATGCTCGACGACGAGCACCTGCTGCGCGGTCTCAACGTCCACCGCGGCCAGGTGACCTACGAAGCGGTCGCCAAGGATCTCGGTTACGACTACGTACCGGCCGACAAGGCGCTGCGCGCGGGCTGAACGCCGGGACCGATCGCTAGGACCGATCGCCGGGATCAATAGCCGGATTGCTCAACCAATCGGTCGACAAGGCCGTCGATAGGCAAGTCGACGGCCTGTCGATCGGGCCGTCGGCCGCGCCTTCGATCGGCGCGTCGACGGACCGCATGCACCGACTCGGTACGATCAATGTTGATCCGTCACGAGCCCACGGCATGAACTTCGACCCCTCCCATCGCCTGCTGCGCCGGCGCAGCCGCCGCGCGCTCGGCGTGCTCGGCCTGGCCATCGTGGCGCCGATCGCCCTGTGGCTTCCGCTGGGCTTCCTCCCCGGCATCCCCGACATGATCGACGTGTTCGGCGTGGCCGGCTTGCGGACCCCGGCCGGGGTAGCGGTCGGCGGTCTTCTGCTCGCGGCCATCGGCTTCCACGACATGTAGGCAGCGTCGTCTTCGTTCACGGACCCTGTACGGGCCAGCGGTCATCGTGGCGCTTCATCTATCCAAGGAGTCCGAGCCATGTTCAAGCTCTCGGATGTATTCATCCTGATCGCCGTCGGTATATCGTTTGCCCTGTCGGCCTTCTTCTGGTTCAACGGCCTGACGGACCACGCGCTGTTCACCGCGATCTGGGTCCCGTCCATTCTCGCTTTCGGCATCTACTTCAAACTCTCCAGCCTGATGAGCCGGAAGGGAGCGCGCCGTGAGTGAGTCCTATTTCCTGATTGCCGCCATCATCGTGTTTTCGCTTCTGCTGATCGGCCTGGTGCTGACCATCATCGAGTTCCGCCACGGCGAACCCCACGAAGAAGTCATCGACGTCGAGCGCCACGGCAAGCCGACACGCCGCGACCGCTGAGCGCCCGATCCGGGTAGTCTTGGCGCATTCCGCATCCGGAGTACCCCATGCGCGCCTTCGTCAGCCTTTTGCTGGGCATCGTCCTACTGTCGATCGCGCTCGTGCAATCCGGTGTCTCGTCCGATCGCGACCGTCGCGGCGCAGGTCACGATCCGGAACCCGTGCCGACGTCCGCGCCGCCGGAGTCCGTCGCACGTCCAGTCGGATCACCCCAGGCCGGCGCCGCCGGATCCACCGCGCCGGCCGTCCGGGCGCAGCCGAGCTACGGTCGCCCGCCGCGCTACGTCGGTGATCTTCCGAGCCTCTCGGCGCTCAACCTGCGGACCGCCACGCTGGATCATGTCGTCGACGGACTCGAAGAGCCCTGGGCCTTCGAGTTCCTGGCCGACGGTGACGTGCTGGTCACCGAACGCAAGGGCCGCCTGTGGCGCATCCCGCTGGATCGCCCGGCGGAGCGCGCGGAGGTCGAAGGACTTCCCCTGATCGCGACCGATCGGCAGCAGACCGGACTGCTCGACGTGGCGCTACACCCTGACTTCGCCGCCAACGGGCGCATCTACTTCACCTACACCGCGCCCGATCCCGACAGCGGCCGCTACTATCTCACCGCGCTCGCCCGGGCCACGCTGCGCGGGAATCGGCTCACCGATGTGCAGACGCTCCTCGAGGCCGGACCGTACGGATGGTCGCCGTCGAATTTCGGCGGCGCGCTGGAGTTTCTTGGTGACGGAACGCTGCTGGTGGCGGTCGGCGATCGCTCCGAGGAGATGCTGGCCCAGCGTGGCGACCGGCTGCAGGGGAAGATCCTGCGCCTGACCGAGAGCGGCGAAGTGCCCGCCGACAACCCCTTCGTCGACGATCCGACGATCGATGATCGAATCTGGGCCCTGGGGCTGCGCAACGTCCAGGGCCTGGCACGGGACCCGACCACCGATCGCGTCTATGCAAGCAGCCATGGCCCGCTGGGCGGCGACGAAGTGAACCGCATCCTTCCGGGCCGAAACTACGGCTGGCCCACGATCACCTACGGTCGGAACTATTCCACCGCCCGGATCGGCACCGGCACGCACGCTGCCGGCCTCGAGCAGCCGTTGTTCTATTACCTGCCATCCGAAGCCATCTCGCCGCTCGCGGTCTACCGGGGATCGATGTTCTCCGATTGGAACGGCGACTTGCTGGTCGGTGCATTGAAAGGCCAGCACGTAAGCCGCCTGGACCTTGACACGGACCCGGATCGGGATGTGGTCCGGTCCGAGTATCCGATCCTCGGCGAGATCGGTGATCGGATCCGCGACATCCGGATCGGGCCCGACGAAGCGGTCTGGGTGCTTGGACAGAACACCGGCCTCTGGAGGCTCGGCCGAACGCCCGAACCGCCGCTGCCGGAACAGCCCGCCGATGGCGAGGATGTCTACGTCATGGCCTGCGCCGGTTGCCACGACACGGGGGCCGGCGGATCACCGCGCCTCGACGAAGGGTGTCGCTGGGCGGCCCTGGCCGAGAAGGGCCGAGACGTCCTGATCGCCAATACGGTGACGGGCATCGGCAACATGCCGGAACGCGGCCTGTGCAATCTGTGCGAAGAGCGTCACCTTGCCGCGGCCGTTGACTACATCCTCCAGTCCGCCGAGGCCTGCGTCGATCCGCGGCCTCCGGACGGCTGATGCGATCGCTCGCTTGCGCGAATCGGGGTCGGGCAGGCAGGATGCCCGTGGTGGCCCCACCCACCTTGCGCAACGACGAGCGCTTGATCCGCTCGAGGCCAAACCGCGCCGACCACCCCACCGTAACCGGAGTTCATCGATGATTCGTTCCGTCCTGATCGTTGTCGTCCTGTCGTTCGTTCCTGTCGCGGCGCACGTCGAGGAAGTCGATGCCACCGCAGATACCGCAGCGCACGAGCCCGTTGCGCGCACGACGTCTCACAGCATCCGGATCGACGGCCAGCGGATCGACTACGAAGCGACCGTCGGTTGGATGATCCAGCGAAAGGACGACAAGCCCGTCGCCCGGTTCGGCTACACGGCCTACCACCGGACCGGTATCGACAAGCTCGGCGAACGCCCGATCCTGTTCGCGTTCAACGGCGGCCCCGGCTCGTCGTCGATCTGGCTGCACATGGGTGTGCTCGGTCCGCAGCGCGCCGTGGTCAATGACGGCGGCTTCGCGCCGCCGCCGCCGGTGCAGCGCGTGGACAATGCCTACAGCGTGCTGGACGTGACCGACATCGTCATGGTCGACCCGGTCGGCACCGGCTTCAGCCGGCCGATCGGTGACGCCGAGGGCGCCGACTTCTGGGGCGTCGACCAGGACATCCAATCGGTCGCGGCCTTCATCAAGGACTACATCGGCGAACACGGGCGCTGGGGCTCGCCCAAGTTCATCCTCGGCGAGAGCTACGGCGGCATCCGCGGCGCCGGGCTTGCCCACCACCTGCAGAGCGCCCACGGCATGCACCTCAACGGCCTGATCCTGGTCTCCCCGTTCATGGCCGTCCACGCCGGGCGCGACGGTGAAGGCATGGAGCTTCCGCACGCGCTGTTCCTGCCGTCTTTCGCGGCCACCGCCTGGTACCACGACGCCCTCGAATCGAAGCCGGCGGACTTCGAGCGATTCATCGAAGAGGTCGAGGCCTTCGCCATGGACGAGTACCTGCCGGCACTGATGGCCGGCTACACCATCGATGGCGAGCGAAAGCGCGCGATCGCCGAGCGGCTGGCCGACTACACGGGGACCACCGCACGGTACTGGGAGCTGGCGGACCTTCGCGTCGATCATCAGCAGTTCCTTCAGGAGCTCAAGCGCGAGGACGGCCTGATCACGGGCCGGATCGACTCCCGCTTCATCGGACCGGCGACCAACTCGCTGTCCGAGACGATGAACTACGACCCGTTCTTCCCGTCGGTCGGTCCGGCCTACACCGCTGCGTTCTTCGACTACCTGCACAACGATCTGGACTTCGGCCGCGACGAGGACTATCGGACCAGCGCATGGCCGCTGGACTGGGACTGGACCCACCGCGGTCCCGACGGCGGCCGCCAGCCGGCGGTCAGCGTGCTGCCGGACCTGGCCATGGCGATGACCACGAACCCGGGTCTCCAGCTGCACGTCCAGCAGGGCTACTACGACATGGCCACGCCCTTCGCGGCGACCGCCTACTACCTGCGCGCACTCGACCTTCCGGACGAAGCGCGCGAGCGGATTCGCTACGACCTCTATCCGGCCGGCCACATGATGTACCTGCACGACGATTCGCTGGCCGCCTATCGAGAGGACCTGGCCGAGTTCATCCGGGGCGCCGACGGCATCGACTGAGCCCGATCGCGGACCGGCGACGGGCCGCTGCCGAAGAGGCCGTGCAGCCGCCGCGACGACCGCTGGCGTATGCTCGATGGCACGACCTGTTCCTGAACCTGTTCGAGGAGAGAAATCATGCGGACCGACCTGCTGCTGGTTCCCGCCGCCCTGCTGGCGCTGTGCGGATGCACGAACGGAGGGGGTGATGGAGATTCGACGGCCGATGCCGTCATCGAGCCGGTCGCCGAAGCGCGCACGGCGAGTGACTCGGAGCAGACCGTACCGGGTCCAACGAGCGCGGACGGACAGGGCTCGGTCGACCGGGCCGCCGATTCGGCCGCACCCCGCGTCGCGGTCGAGGGCAGCGGACCGGAAGAGACCCGGCCGCCGAACGCCGAGGATCAGCAGCCTGCGTTTGCCGGGCAGACCCGGGCACCGAAGCCGGAGTTCACCGCCGCCTGGTCGCTGGAAACGGTGACCGACGGGCTGGACCATCCGTGGTCGCTCGAATTCCTGCCCGACGGATCGCTGCTGGTGACCGAACGGCCCGGGGCGCTGCGTCACGTGACCCGCGACGGCACGGTGTCGGAACCGCTGGGCGGGGTGCCCGAGGTTCACGCCGTGGCCCAGGGCGGCCTGCTCGATGTCGCGCTGGACCCGGAGTTCGCTACCAATCGCCGCGTCTTCCTGACCTTCGCCGAGCCCACCGCCGAGGCCAGCCGGACCGCGGTGGCCAGCGCCGTGCTCAACGACACCAACGACGCACTGGTCGACACCCGGGTGATCTTCCGCCAGCAGCCGGAGTGGCAGTCGCGCGGACACTACGGTTCGCGGATCGTGTTCGCCACGGACGGCACGATGTACGTGACCTTCGGCGACCGCATGGACGAAACCCGGACCGAGGCGCAGGACCCGACCAACCACATCGGCACCGTGATCCGGCTGCGTCCGGACGGGTCGGTGCCCGACGACAATCCGTTCGTCGGCGAGCCGGCCGGAGCCGATGAGGTCTGGTCCTGGGGGCATCGCAACATCCAGGCCGCCGACCGGCACCCGGAGACCGGAGCGTTGTGGACCATCGAGCACGGGCCGCGCGGCGGCGACGAGCTGAACCGACCGGAGGCCGGACGCAACTACGGCTGGCCGGCGGTGACCTACGGCATCAACTACAACGGCAGCCCCGTCACCGGCGGCAACACGCAATCCGACGACACGGTTCAGCCGGTGTACTACTGGGATCCGGTCATCGCACCGTCGGGCATGACGTTCTACACCGGGGACCTGTTCGAGCCGTGGCGCGGCGACCTGTTCATCGGCGGGCTCGGCACCGGCAAAGTGGTGCGGCTGGTGATGGACGACGGCCGGGTGGTCGCCGAGGAGTGGCTCGACATCGGTCGCCGGGTCCGGGACATCAAGCAGGCCGCCGACGGCACCCTGTGGCTGGTGACCGATCACGACAACGGCGAGCTGATGCGGATCGTCCCCGGCGACGCCGAGGCCTGACCCGGAGCCCTTCCGGTCGCGGTCCGGTTGAGGTCCGGTCGCGGTCGGTTCGCGGTCGGTTCGTCGATCGAAACGCGAAACCGGCCGGCCGCCCGCGGTCGACACGGAGGACTTCGCAGGATTTTCATCCACTTGGCGCAGACTTCGCGGCCATGACGACTTCAATCCCTCGTTCCCGGGCGCTCCAGGGCGTACTCCTGACGGCATTCGTCGCGCTCGCGGCTGGCTGCGGCGGTGACTCGGCCGACTCGCAGACGGCGGCCCGCTCCTTCGAGCGCCCGTCCTTGCCCGTCCGCGCCTTCGAGGTGGCCCAGCGCGACCTGTCGCGGCGAATCCAGGTGTCCGCGCCGGTCGAGCCGCTGCGATCCATCCAGCTGGCCGCCCGCACCGACGGCATCATCGAGCAGGTGTTCGTCGAAGCCGGCGATCGCATCGAAGCCGGGCAATTGCTGGCCCAGATCGACGTCAGCGAGCAGCGCGCCGAACTGGCCCGCGCCGAAGCGGCGTTGCGCGAGGCCGAAGCGAACTTCGAGCGATTGAGTCGACTGCGGGAACGCGATTACATCGACGAGGCCAGTTTCGTGACCGCGCAGTCCGAGCTCGACGTGGCGCGCAGCGACGTCGAACTGTGGAAGACCCGGGTGTCCTTCGGCCGGATCACCGCGCCGGTCGACGCCCGCGTGATCCGTCGCATGGTCGAGCCCGGCGCCGCAATCGGCCGTCTGGCCGCTGCCTTCGAACTGGCCAATCTGAACGAGATGGTCGCCCGCATCGGCGTCTCGGAGCTCGACGTCGCCGAACTTCGGGTCGGCGATGAGGTGCCCATCCGCATCGATGCGCTGGACGGCGAGCCGCCCTTCGACGGCACGGTGCGCAGGATCTTTCCTTCGGCCGACGACACCAGCCGGCTGATCACGGTCGAAGTCGCGCTGCCGGATGCCTATGCGCGCGGCGTCCGCCCCGGATTCCTGGCTCGCGCCGACCTGCTGGTCGACTACAAGCAGGGTGTGCTCGCGGTGCCGGCCGGCTCGGTCGGCATGGGCGACCCGTCGTACGTGATGGTGATCGACGAGAACAACCAGCTCGTACGGCGCGCCGTGTCCACCGGGATCATCCGGGGTGACTGGCGCGAGATCGTCGGCGGCCTCGAGCCCGGCGACCGGATCGTTTCGTCCAATCCGCTGGAGCTGGCCGAAGGCGACACCGTGCGCGTCGTCGGCACCATGAGCGTACGCGGATGAGCGCCGATCGACCGCGCGCCGACGCGGGCGGGAGCGCTCGCGTCGACGATGGGCACGACAACCGTCCTGACAAGCGCGATGACGAGCGCGACAACGCTCGTTCTCACGATTCGGCGCGCGGCACGCGGTATTACCGCGGCCTGACCCACGCCGCGATCCGCCGCCCGGTCGGAACCACGGCGGTCGCCACGGTGGTGCTGGTGCTCGGGCTGTTCTTCGCCGAGCGCCTGCCGGTCAACCTGCTGCCCGAGGTCGTCTATCCCCTGATCCGGGTCAACGTGGATTATCCCGGTGCCGCACCGGAAGTCGTCGAGGAGCAGGTCACCCGTCCGCTGGAGCGTGCCCTGGCCTCGACCGAAAACCTGGTGCGGATGTCGTCCGAGGCCGAAGAGGGCCGCACCGACGTCAGCCTGATCTTCGACTACGGAACGGACCTCGACACCGCGCTGCAGAACGCATCCCGCCTGCTCGAGCGGGCTCGCGCCCAGCTGCCCGACGACGTCGAGCCGCCGCGCCTGAGAAAATGGGATCCCGGCGCGTCCTCGGTGTTCGAGGCGGGCTTTTCCTCCGAACTGCGGACGCCGCGTGAGGTCCGCGACTGGGTCGACAACCGCCTTGCCCCCCAGCTGCAGGCCATCCAGGGCGTGTCCGGCGTCGAAGCCGTCGGCGGCCAAGAGCGCGAACTCGAGGTCATCATCGACCAGCAGCGGCTGCGGTCCTACGGCCTGACGCTGGCCGAGGTCGCCGATCAGCTGGCCCAGGAAAACCTGAACGTGGCCGCAGGCAACGTCACGTCGAGCAGTCTCGACGTCATGGCGCGCACCGACGGCCGGTTCCGCTCCCCGGAAGAAATCGCCAACGTCCTGCTCGCCGTCCCCGGCTCCGATCGCAGGATCCGTCTCGACGACGTCGCCGAGGTGCGCGACGGTTACCGCGAACAGCGCCTGTTCGTGCGCCTCGACGGCACGCCGGCGGTTCAGGTTTCGGTCTTCAAGCAGCCCGACGCCAACACGGTGGGCGTGGTCCGCCAGGTCGCCGACCGGGTCGCATCGCTGAAGTCCTTGGGCTTCATTCCGGCCGATATCGATTACAAGGTGACCGAGGACGCCGCGTACTTCATCCGCGGATCGGTCCAATCGGTGTCCGCCGCCGCGATCCTCGGCGGCGCGCTGGCGATGCTGGTGGTGCTGGCCTTCCTCGGCAGTCTGCGCAAGAGCTTCGTCATCGGCCTGTCGATTCCGCTGGCGGTGATGGCCACCTTCGCGCTGATGGGCGCGGCCGGCCTGACCCTGAACGTGATGAGCCTGGGCGGCCTCGCGCTGGGCGTGGGCCTGCTGCTCGACAACGCGATCGTGATGCTCGAGAACATCTCGCGCCACCGGGAGAAGCTGGGCAAGCGGTCCGACCTGGCCGCGCACGAAGGCGCCGACGAGGTGATGTCGGCGATCACGGCGGGCACCTTGACCAACCTGGCCGCGGTGGTGCCGTTCCTGCTGATCACCGGCCTGGCCACGCTGGTGTTCCGCGAGCTGCTGGTGACTATTTCCTTCGCGGTGATCGCCTCGCTGGCGGTGGCCCTGACCCTGGTGCCGATGCTGGCCGCCCAATTCGCGAAGATCCGTTTCCAGTCGGGGTTCTCGCGCTCCGCGCCCTTCCGCGCGTTCAACGGCATGATCGACCGCCTCTCCGACCTTTACCGCGCTACGCTCCGCCGCGTCATCGGCTGGCGCTGGGCGGTGGTGGTCGCCGTCCTGGCGATCTTTGCCGGCAGCCTGCTCCTGGCCGGTCGGCTCGGCAACGAGTTCCTGCCCCAGCTCGATGACGGCGAGCTGGGCATTCGCCTGGCGCTGCCGGCCGGAACCACGCCCGAGGAGACCGATGCCGCCACCCGCATGATCGAGGCCGAAGTCGACCGGATGCCGCACGTTCGAAGCGCGTTCGCGCTGGCCGGAGGAAACGTCTGGGGCGGAACGGCGAACGAGCGACCCGGGCGGGGCTACGTGCTGGTCAAGCTCGACGCCGCGGAGGAGCGCCCGGACTGGCCGGCCAGCCGCTGGGTCGCCGAGATGCAGCAGCGCCTCAACGCGCTGGATATCGCGGGTGCGCGGACCTACGTCTGGTCACCGGGAATCCGCGGCTTGACCTTCGGCGTCAGCGGCGAGGACATGGAGCTGAAGGTGGTCGGCGACGACATTCCGGCCTTGCAGGACCTGGCGCGGCAGATCATCGCGTCGATCGAGACCATCCCGGGCCTGAACGGGGTGGAGATGAACGACGAGGACCGCACGCCGCTGCTGTCGATCGACGTCGATCGCGAACGTGCCGCCGCACTGGGGCTGGACGTCAGCAGCGTCGCTCGCTCGCTGCGCTACGCCGTCAGCGGCTTCGTGCCGACCCGGTATTCCACCGGGGTCAACGAATACGACGTCCGTCTGCGCCTGCCGCGCGACGAGGTGCGAGACATCGACACGCTGGGCCAGGTCATCGTCGCCAATGGCGCCAACGGGCCGATCCAGGCGCGCCAGGTCGCGACCTTCCAACTGGTGGAAGGACCGGCCGAGATCGGGCGCGAGAACCAGGTGCGCATCCAGCGCATCGTCGGCAACTTCGACACCTCCGAGAACGACGTCGGCTCGATCATGGCCGAGGTCCAGCGCCGCATCGGCGAGATCGAGATGCCCGACCAGTACGGCGTCGTGCTCGGTGGACAGTTCGAGACCATCCAGGAAACCAACCGCGAGATGGCGACGGTGATCCTGCTGGCGGTCTTCCTCGTGTTCGTGGTTCTCGCGGTGCAGTACGAAAAGATTTCCAATCCGCTGGTCATCATGACCGCCGCGCCGCTCGCCGCCGCCGGCTCGGCGGTGGCCCTGTGGCTGACCGGCACCCCGATCAGCGCGCCGGTGTTCCTCGGTTCGGTGCTGCTGGTCGGCATCGTGGTCAATAACGCGATCCTGCTGGTCGAATACATCGAGCGCCAGCGATCGGCCGGCGCCGAGCTGCACGATGCCGTGGTCGAAGCCGGCGGTATCCGCCTGCGGCCGATCCTGATGACGACCCTGACCACGGTGGTCGGCATGCTGCCGCTGGCGATCGGCGCCGGGTCCGGCGCGCTGCTGATGCAGCCGCTGGCCGTGGCGGTCGTCGGCGGTCTGCTGTCGGCCATGCTGCTTACGCTGTTCCTGGTGCCTTGCCTGTACGTCATCGTCCGTCATGCGTCGGACCGCCTGACCGCGTTCCTGACGCGCAAACGCCCCGGCGCGAGCCGGCCGGCCCGGTCGCCGGCCGCCTCGCACTGAGGCCGGATCCGATCCCGCGACTGCGGGTATGCTCAGTCGTCGTCCACGACGCGGCGTTCGAAGTGACCCAGCACCACGACCGTAACCAGCGCGATCGCGGTGGTCATCACCGCCAGCCTGAATTCGCCGATCGCGCAGGCCACGCCGATCGCGCCGGCGATCCAGATCGCCGCGCCGGTGGTGATGCCGCGCACCGTTCCGCGTGCCTGGATGATGCAGCCGGCGCCGAGAAAGCCGATGCCGCCGACGACCCCTTCGACGATCCGGGTCGGATCGATCTGCGCCGACGGGTCGCCGACCGACGTGGCGAACATGATCTCGTAGCCGACCATCAGGAAGGCCGCCGCTCCCAGCGCGACCAGCATGTGCGTGCGCAGCCCCGCCGGCCGATCGCGCAGTTCGCGCTCGATGCCGATGGTCGCCGCCAGCCCGGCTGCGGCGCCGAGCCGCAGCAGCATCTCGGTCCACTCCAGTCCCGCTTCCATTTCCGATCCCATTTCCGATCTCCTGCTCGATCGAGCGTTCAGCCTATCAGCCCGGCGGGTCGCAGCCGCTGGTCGCCTTGGATGCTGCGGGTGGTTGGCCTTTCGCCCCGGCGGCCGGTTCGACGCGCGTCACCATCATCGGGCTCGCCACCGGCATGACGCGCCCGCGGGTCGTGCTGCTGACCACCGCCGCGCTGGTCGCGTTCGCGGCCAACTCCCTGCTGACCCGCGCCGCGCTCGAGGGTACGTCGATCGACGCGCTGACCTTCACTGCCGTTCGCCTCGGCGCCGGCGCCCTGGTCCTGGCCCTGCTCGTGCGCGCCCGGACCGCGCGTGCGGTCGATCGCGGGACAGGCCACGATGCCGACCGGGAGTTCGATCGAGGACGCGAGCGGGTCGGGCTGCGTGGCAGCTGGTGGTCGGCTGCCGCCCTGTTTGCTTATGCCCTGCTGTTCTCGCTGGCGTATCGAGGCCTGACCGCGGCGACCGGCGCGTTGCTGCTGTTCGGTGCGGTGCAGGTCACCATGCTCGCCGTCGCCCTGTTCCGTGGCGATCGCCTGGCGGCGCAGCAATGGGCGGGCCTGACCGCAGCCCTCGGCGGCATCGCCTGGCTGCTCTGGCCCGGCGTGGCCGCACCCCCGCTGGCTGCGGCCGCATGCATGGTCGGCGCCGGCGTTGCGTGGGGGATCTACACTCTGCGGGCGCGCGGCGTGGGCGACCCCACCGAGGTGACCGCGGCCAATTTCATCCGGGCCACGGTGCCTGCGGCCGTCCTGCTGGCACTGTTCGCCTCGGCCGCGCGGTGGGACGCGCTCGGGGTCGTGCTTGCGGTGGCGTCCGGTGCGCTCGCCTCCGGCCTGGGCTATGCGGTCTGGTACGCGGCGCTCCGGCACATCACCACCCACAGCGCAGCGGTCGCGCAGCTGGCGGTTCCCGTGATCACCGCGCTGGGCGGTGTGGTTCTGCTGGCCGAGCCGCTGGACGCGCGGCTGATCGGTTCGGGGCTGCTGGTGCTGCTCGGCATCGGGCTGGTCGTGCGCGGAGATGGGGGCGCGAGTCGCCCGTCGACGCCGCGCTGAAATGCGCCGAGGAGTTCGTCGCACGCGGGGCCGGTCCGACGGGGGACCGGCCCGGATCGATGGAACAGGGCCGGGGCGCGGTCCGGCTCAGCTGCCGGCGCGGCTCAGCGTCATTCGCATGGTCATGGTCTCTTCGCCGTCGCGCGTCTCGTAGGCTTCCATGATTTCCGTGCCGTCGTCGGGGAAGCGCCAGACGAAGCGGTTCGGCATCATTTCGCCGGTCATCGGATTGGGCGACTTGCCGGTCATCTCGATGCTGCCGTCGTCCTGCATGCTGCCGGTGGTCATCATCAGCGTGGTCGACATGTTGTCGCTCCAGGTCGACCAGTAGGTGTCGGTGATGTTGTCGTAGCCGGTGCGGCTGATCCCGTGAAACGGCTGACCCATCCATTCACCGGACCATTCTTCGTGCAGGACCCGCCCGTCGAGCTGCATGCTTCGCTTGACCGAATAGGTGACCTGGCTCGGCGGCGCATCGGGGTCCATCCACATTTCCATGTCCGCGGTCCATTCGCCGGCCTGGCTGGCCAATCGTTCGTGCGGATCGCCGGGCGTTCCGGCGTCCATCCAGGCCTGCATCATCGCGGCCTGCTCTGCGGTCATTTCCGGTGCGCCTTCGCCGTCCTGCGCCAGGGCCGCGCCCGAACACAAGCCGGCGGCAAGCGCCAGCGCAATCGATCGCTTGGTCAATCCATTCATGGTTTCTTCTCCCGTTCGGACCGGGCAGGAAAGCCCGGCCGGTCTACCCCTTGGACGAACCGTGGCTCCACGGTGGGACGATCATCGTACTCCGTTCGCAATTCCGATGGAATCGGGACGGCGGGTTCGATCGATCAGAACGACGACCCGGGCTCGGTCAGGAACGCGCGCTCCTCGTCCGAGGACTCCCGGCCGAGGATGCGGTTGCGGTGGGGGAAGCGTCCGAAGCGTTCGATGATGCGGTAGTGCGCTTCGGCGTAGTCGACGTAGCCTTCGAAGGTCGATCGCCACGCCTCGGGCACCTCGCGGGCCAGCGCGCGCATCAGGTCCACGCACCAGGTCTGGTCGTCGATGTCCTCGGAGTGCTCGAGCGGCAGGTAGAAGAAGACCCGCTGGATCGGTCGCAGGTGCGCTGCCTGGCCCAGCTCCAGGCCGTCGACACACAACGCGCGCGCCTTGCCGTCGAAGCGGAAGGCCTCCGGCGTGTCGCGGTAGATGTTGCGCGGGAACTGGTCGGTCAGAAGGATCAGCGCAAGCCGACCTTCCGGGCTGGCCTGCCAGTCGTCGAGCTTGTCCTGTCCGGCAGCCCGGACCTGCGGCTCGAATCGCTGTCGGATGTCTTCGTCGGTGGCCGCGTCCTTCTGCCACCACAGCGAGGCCTTCTCGGCCGCGATCCGGGTGTCGTCGTCGGCCCGACCAAACCAGAAATCGAGAATCTCCGTGCCCTCGTCCATGATGCGTACCCCGATGATCAACGGCGCCAGCATACCCGCGCCGTCGGCGCATTGACAGCGTGGACCGACACCGTCCATCGAGAGCGGACATCGACATGGCGCGCTGAAGTCGATCGTTGAAGTCGTGCATTGAAGCCGCTACTCGATCGCGCTCATTGCAACCGTCCGCACGTTCGGGTACGGTCCGTCGGGTGGCGCAAGAGGGGGAGTCAGCCGGGATTCGGGCCGGCGGCATGTCCAGCCAGAGCGTGCCTGGGGGTTCCAAAGCGTTTCCGTTTCCAGTTTCGATGGGTGCTGCCCGGTCGGACCACGGTGCGGTGGTGGCCCTCGCGCCGATCGCTCGCTGCCACTGCGAACCATCAACCGTGGACTAAGGAGAAGGTACCAATGAAACTGCGAATTGCGATTGCGATTGCGGGTGCGGGATTGCTCGCGCTCCAGGGGTGCGCGTCGATCACCACCGGCCAGGATCAGACCGTTTCGATTCAGACGCCGAACTGCCCGGCCGCGTCCTGCGAGCTGACCAACAAGGAAGGCACGTATTACGTCACCGAGACCCCAGGCACCGTTACGGTCAACCGGGTCTGCGGCAAGCTGACCGTACAGTGCTCCAGCGAGGGCGTCAGCGACTACATCATGTCGGTCAGCTCGTCGGTCAAGGCCATGACCTTCGGCAACATCATCTTCGGCGGATTCATCGGCATGGGCGTTGACGCCGCCACCGGCGCCGCCTGCGAGTACCCGGCGCTGATTCCGGTGCCGATGGAATGCGGCGGCGGCTCACCGATAGAGGAGATTGCGCACGAGACCCCGGAGAAGGTGCTCGAGTCGGCCGAAAAGCTCGACTGCGTCGACCTCGCGTTCATCGGAGCGGGCGCCGGCGGCGACAACGTCTACACCGCACGCTGCGAGGGTACCGAAGCCCTTCTGACCTGCGGTGAAGAGGCCTGTCGTGTCAGCGAGTACGAAACCGAGTCGGGCGAAGCGATCGGCTCCTGACGCGGATTCTCCCGGTCGGCGCCCTGGTGCGCCAGATCCCGACGCGCCGCCGGTCTTCCGGCGGCGCTTTTCGTTGAGCCGTCCCCGGCTGCTTGTCGCTGCGCGACGGCGGGCGTATGCTCCTACCAGGAAAACAGGGTGTTCGTCACACTCGGGGGTTTCAAGCATGACGAACCTCGCATTGCATCGCCCGTTCGCTGCAGCGATTGTCGTGGGAACGGCACTTGCTGCCGGACCGGCGGCCTCGATCGAGTTTGCCGACCGGACGGCGGAGATGGGCATCCAGCAGGGGCATTCCGGCTACTTCCTGATCACAGGTCAGGCGTGGGGAGACTACGACGGCGACGGCCGGGTGGACCTGTACCTGACCGACAGCGGCGGGCCGAACACGCTGTACCGCAACACCGGTTCGGGCTTCGAGGTGGCCGGCTGGAACGCCCAGGTGGCCCTGCCCGGTCACGTCAGTGGCGGTGCGACCTGGGCCGACTACGACAACGACGGCCGCGACGATCTGTTCGTCGTTGGTCTTGGCTGGCCCAGGCTGTTCCGCAATACCGCGGCCGGTTTCGTCGATGTCAGCACGGCAATGGGCCTGGACGACGACGGCATGGGCGAGTCGGCGGCCTGGGGCGACTTCGACGCCGACGGCTGGCTGGACCTGTACATCGTCCACTGGTTCTACGACGAGGACGAAACCGACCCGCGCGCCCAGGACCGCTTGTACCGCAACCTCGGCGGCCAGGGCTTCGAGGACGTCAGCCACCTACTCGACGAGGGGCGGATGTCCGGCCCCGGGTTCGCGGCCGCGTTCACCGACTACGACCACGACGGTGACGCCGACCTCTACGTCGTCAACGACAAGCACTGGGGCAATCTGTTGTGGCGCAACGACGGCGCGGGATGCGGCGGCTGGTGCTTCACCGACGTGTCGCTGGCCACCGGCACCCACCGCCCAGCGTTCAGCATGGGCATCGCGGTCGACGACTACGACCTGGACGGCGACTTCGACTTCTTCTACTCCAGCATCGCCGAACTGATCCTGCTGCACAACCCGACCCGTGAAGGCGGAACAACCTGGACCGACGTGTCTTCGGCCATGCAGTGCACCGGCGACGTGATCGGCTGGGGCGTGATCTTCGAGGACTTCGACAACGACGTCGATTTCGACCTGTACGCGGCCACGGTCGAGTCCAGCCCGTCGGCCAACGATCGGGTCTACAGCAACGAGTATCCAGCGCCGTTCTACGACATCAGCGCGACCGCCGGCGCGTCCGACCCGTTCATGACCATCGGCGCGGCGCGCGCCGATTACGACCGGGACGGGCGGATGGATCTCGTGGTGGGCAACTACGACATCGGCTATCGACTCATGCGCAACGTCACCCCGGCGGCTGGCGGCTGGCTGCAGGTCGCGCTGGTCGGCGGCGGGCCGATCAACCGCAACGCCGCCGGCAGCCGCGTGATCCTGACCCTCGACGACGGGCGGGAGATCCACCGCGAACTGCGTATCGGCGAGAGCATCGGCAGCAGCCACGAGCGGATCGTGCATTTCGGCCTGGGTGCACACCAGCCCCTGGGGCTGCGCATCGAGTGGCCGGACGGCGAGGTGACGACGGTCGAGACGCTGCCGACCGACGCCCGGGTCGAGTTCAGCTACCCGCTGGCGTTCGTCCTGTTCGCCGACGGATTCGAGGCGGCCCCGTAGGCGCTACAGCAGCAGCGCGGAGGCCAGGCCGAGGAAGGCGAAGAAGCCGACCACGTCGGTCACGGTGGTGACGAACGGGCCGGACGCCAGGGCCGGATCGATCTTCAGCTTCTCCAGCATGATCGGAATCACGATTCCGCCGAGGGCGGCCGCGACCAGCGTCAGGACCATCGCCACGGCGATGACCAGCGCCAGCTTCGGCACGCCGAACCAGAACGCCGCGACCCCGGCCATGATCAGCCCGAACAGGATGCCGTTGATGGCGCCGACCGTGATTTCGCGCCAGCTCACGCGAATGGCGTTGCTGGCGGTCAGTTCACGGGTCGCGATCGCCCGCACCGCGACGGTCATCGTCTGGGTGCCGGCATTGCCGCCCATCGAGGCGACGATCGGCATCAGGACGGCGAGCGCCACCATCTGGTCGATGGTCTCGGCGAAGGCGTCGATGACCAGCGAGGCCACGATCGCGGTCAGCAGGTTGACGAACAGCCAGATCGCGCGTCCGCGGGTGGTCTGGAGCACGGAGTCGGCCAGCGACGAATCCTCGTCGACCCCGGCCAGACGCAGCATGTCCTCTTCGTGCTCCTCGTCGAGCACCGACATGGCGTCGTCGATCGTGATGACGCCGACCAATCGGCCGTCCTCGTCGATCACCGGCGCCGAAATCAGGTGGTAATGATTGAACAGGTAGGCGACGTCCGATTCCTGCTCGGTCACCGCGACCGTGCGGAAGCTCGGCTCGACGATGTCGAGCAGCGCGTGGTCGCGCCGGGACGAAAGCAGCCGCCCGAGCGCGACGTAGCCGACCGGCTTCATCGCCGGCGACACCAGGATCACGTGGTAGAACTGGTCGGGCAGTTCGTCGGCGGTTCGGACGTAGTCGATCGCCTGGCCGACGGTCCAGTCCTCCGGCAGCGCAACCAGCTCGCGCTGCATCAGGCGCCCGGCCGAGAGCTCCGGGTAGGACAGGGCGTTCTCGACGCCGATCCGGTCGATCGTTTCCAGCGCGCCGAGAATCCGGGTCTGCTGCTCCTCCTCCAGGTCCTCGACCAGGTCGACGACGTCGTCGGAGTCGAGTTCGCGGATCGCCTCGGCCAGCACGTCCGACGGCAGCGACTCGATCAGCGGCTCGCGCACCGATTCGTCGAGCTCGGACAGGATCTCGCCGTCGATCCGGCGATCCCACAGCTCGATCAGCGCCTGGCGCTCGTTGCTGCTGATCTGCTCGATGAGATCGGCGACGTCGGCTGCGTGCAGCGGCTCCAGCAGCTCCGACAGGCGCGGCGCGTCCTGCTCGTCGACCGCATCGACGACCGCACGCACGCGCTCCTTGTCCAGCTCCTGGCGCGATGCGTCGAGCTCGTCGACGCTCGGCTTGGGGTCTTCTTCGACGTCCGGCTGCATGGCGCGCTCCGTTCCCGCTGGCGATCAGGCCTGCGGCGAATCCTCGACGTCGAAGGTCACGCCGGCGTGGTCGGCCAACCGCTTGCGCAATGCCTCGCCAAGGGCGGTCGACGGCGTCC
Source organism: Wenzhouxiangellaceae bacterium (assembly GCA_965227925.1). GTDB lineage: Bacteria > Pseudomonadota > Gammaproteobacteria > Xanthomonadales > Wenzhouxiangellaceae. Next base: position 645,633 of record CBDDGP010000004.1, on the reverse strand, counting down.
AGAACCCGCCAGGCGTTCGATCACGGTCGATGTCGCGCGCCAGGCAGACCGCCGACTCGCCGATCATCTTCGAGGTCGACCCGTAGCCCGGGTCGCGATCGCCGCGCACGCGAACCCGCAGCGATTCACCGTCGCTCGTCCGGCCGTGGATCAGGATGTTGAAGAAGCCGGCCTCGCGCTGTTCGGCGTTCGGCCCTTCGCCGGGCTCGGGCAGCACGAGCTTCTTCAGCAGCGCCCGGGTCGGCTTGAGTTTCGAGCCCAGCGCGAACGCACCCATGCCCAGCGACAGGGTGGTGGCCTTGAAGCGGCCGCCGAACCCTCTCCCGGTGAGCACCGCTTCGTCGTACAGGAACGCCTTGCCGTAGGCGTGATCGCGCAGCGCGTTGGCGCGGTGGACCACCCGGGTATTGATCGCGGCCATGATGAACGGGGCCATCCAGCAGTCCAGTTCGTCATCGTGCGTCGGGCCGCCGACGTTGGGCTGGCGAGGGCCCTTGCGGTGTTCGGGCGGACACAGCGCGTAAGGGTTCTTGACGACGCGAGCGACCTCGTCGTCCTCGCGGGCGGTCTCCACGATGTTGAGCATGCTGGCAAACGTACCGCCGCTCAGGCCGCCCTTGGCCGCCTTGACCCGGAGGCCGACGCGCTCGAGCGGCTTGCCGAAGCGCCGCTGCGCCACGTCCTGCAGCACCATCACGCCCAGGTCGGAAGGAATCGAGTCGAAGCCGCAGCAGTGGACGATCCGCGCACCGCTCTCCCGGGCGGTCTCGGCGTGCGCATCGATCATCCGGTGCATGAAGGGCACTTCGCCGGACAGGTCGCAGTAGTCGGTGCCGTTGGCTGCGCAGGATGCGACCAGTTCCTCGCCGTACAGCGCGTAGGGACCCACCGTGGTCAGGACCACGCGGGTGCGCGTGGTCATCGCGTCGAGCGAGGCGCGGTCGAAGCTGTCGGCCTCGATCAGCGGAAGCTTCGAGGCATCGCCGCCCAGGTCGCGGCGCACCGCTTCGAGCTTGTCGCGATTGCGGCCGGCCAGCGCCCAGCGCAGATCGCGATCGGCGCCATATTGCCCGACCAGGTACTCGGCGACCAGCTGCCCGGTGAACCCCGTGGCGCCCATCAGCACCAGGTCGAATTCGCGCTCGGCCATGCCTGCGATCCCTCGGTGAAAGCGGGCTCAACGATAGCATGGCCGTCGCCGATCGCCGCCGCTCGAAATTGATTTTGCGGCCCGCTCCAGTCACCATGTCGCACGACGATTCGACGGCCCGCGAAGGGGGGTTCCATGCGACACCTGTTCCTGCTCCTGTGCCTGTCCGGCCCCGTGGCGGCCTCGCTCGTGTTCGATGATGGAACCGATGGGGCCGGCATCGTAGCCAGTCATGAAACCGTCTATCTCGTGACCGGGCAGGCCTGGGGAGACCTCGACGACGATGGGTTGGAGGACCTGTACCTGACGTCTTCGGCCGGCTCGAACAGTCTGTGGCGAAACCTGGGCGGCGGCACCTTCGCACCGGTCGACACCGGCGGCTTGCTGGAACTGGCCGGTCAGATCAGCGGCGGCGCCTCGATCGCGGACTACGACAACGACGGCCGGGAGGACCTGCTGGTCCTGTCGCGCGGTGCGCCGTCGCTGTTCCGTAATCTCGGCGGCTGGACCTTCGAGGAGGTCGCGCAGGCCGCTGGCCTGACCCGCGTCGGCGACGGCGAGTCGGCAGCATGGGCCGACTACGACCGCGACGGGGATCTCGACCTCTACATCGTTCACTGGTACTACCTGGAGCAGGCCCAGTTGCCCGAAAGCCGTGATGCGTTCTACCGCAACAACGGCGACGGCACATTTACCGACGTGACCGACCTGCTGGACGATGACCGGACCCGGGGGCCAGGGTTCGCGGCGACCTGGTTCGATTTCGACAACGATGGGGACGACGACCTCTATGTCGTCAACGACAAGTCCTTCGGCAACCTGCTGTGGCGCAACGACGGTCCCGGTTGCGCGGCATGGTGCTTCACCGACGTGTCCATGGCCAGCGGGACGCACCGACCCGCCGACAGCATGGGGGTGGCTTTCGGCGACTACGACCGCGACGGCGATTTCGATCTCGTCTATTCCGGCAGCCACGAACTGATCCTGCTGCAGAACCAGGTTGCCCAGGGATCCCCCACGTTCTTCGAGGTCACCGCGCAGGCCGGTGTCGCCATCGACGACGGCATCGGTTGGGCGACGATCCTGCACGACTTCGACAACGACGGCTGGCTCGATTTCTTCGCCAGCATCATGGACAGCCAGGACGCCGGGCGGAACCGCATGTTCACCAACAACGGGGACGGCAGCTTCGTCGAAGCGTCCGCCGGATCCTTGACCGCCGGCGGGGATACGTCGCTGGGCGCGTCGGCAAGCGACTTCGATCGCGATGGCGATATGGACCTGATCCTCGGGAATTTCGGTCAGGACTACCGGCTGCACGCCAACCGCCTCGATCCCGCCGACGACACCGGCTGGCTGCAGCTCGACCTGGTCGGCCGTGGCGGGTTGCGCTCGACCGCGGTCGGCGCGCGCGTCGAACTCGGCATGGACGACGGAGCTTCGCAACTGCGGCAGGTCCACGCCGGATCGGGGATGGGCGGCGTACAGAGCCGCCGACTGCACATCGGTCTCGGCGGCCGGTCGGTCTCGACGATTCGCGTCACCTGGCCGGACGGCGTGGTCCAGCAGATCGAAGGGCCGATGAACGGCGCGATTCGCGTCGATTATCCGACCGCGCTTGACCGGCTCTGGGCGGACGGCTTCGAATAGGCGCCGGCCTGCCGGCGATTACCGGACCACGCAGCGCCATCCACGCGCGACTTTCCAGCAGGTCCGGTCGGGTGCCGGGCGATGGTGAACCACCACGTAGCGGGCGTGGGGGTGCGCCGCACGATGATCGTGCCAGGTCGCGTAGTGGTGCACCCGGTGGTGAGCGCAGCCGAGCAGCATGGCGCCGCAGACGATGGCGACGATCGGTGCGATGGATTTCTTCATGACAGGGTCCTCGTCGGTTCCTGGAGACGGGAACGCGTTCGGCCGCCCTGCAGTTGACGAAGCGCGAGCCGGGCGCGATAGTCGGACGGCCGATCCGCGGAGGTCGTTCGAGGGAACCGCCGATGAGCGAAGGCCTGGAATCCACGGCCACCCTGGTGCACGCGCTGCAGCACGGCGACGAGGGCGCGCGCGAACGCCTGTTCGCGCGGTGTCTGCCGCTGCTGCGGCGCTGGGCGCACGGCCGCCTGCCTCGCCGCGCCCGCGACCTGGCCGATACGGACGACCTGGTCCAGGTGTCCCTGTTGCGTGCGTTGAACAACATGGATCGCTTCGAGGCCGGTCGTCCCGGCGCCCTGCTGGCCTACCTCCGGACCATCCTGCTCAACACCGTGCGCGAAGAATTGCGGCGCAGCGAGCGGCGATCGGCCGATCGTCACGCCGAGGTCGAGCCGGTCGATGCCGCACCCAGCGTGCTCGAACGGGCGATCGGCCAGCAGACCCTCGATGCCTACGAGCGCGCGCTCGCGCTGCTGACCGAGAAGCAGCGAAACGCCGTGATCCTGCGGCTGGAGTTCGACATGACCTACCCCGAGATCGCGCTGGAGCTCGAGTCCGAATCCTCCGATGCCGCGCGAATGCTCGTGGTCCGCGGCCTGGCCGAGCTGACCCGGAGGATGACATGAGCCGCGACGCGCTCGAAGCCTGGGCGGCCCGCGTGGCCGACGGCGAGGCGGTGGACTGGGACGCGGCGTGTCGGCAACTGGATCCGCAGGAACTCGAACGCCTGAAGCAGCTCGAGGCGCTGGCCGGCGTCATGCGACGCTGCACGCTCGGCGAGGCCGAAGGCGGGCCGTCCGGCCGGCGCTGGGGTCATCTGGAGCTTCGCGGCTCGCTCGGCCGGGGGACGTTCGGCGAGGTGAAGCTCGCCTTCGATCCGGTCCTGCAGCGCGAGGTCGCGCTGAAACTGCGCCGGACCGACGGGCCGGCATCCGATCCCGACGCGTGGATCGACGAGGCGCGCCAGCTGGCGCGCGTTCGCCACCCGCATGTGCTCGCGGTGCACGGCGCCGATATCCGGGACGGAGTTCCAGGACTGTGGGCCGACCGCGTAGAGGGGCAGACGCTGCGCCAGCGTCTCGTCGATGACCTGCCCACCCCGGCCGAACGCCTTTCCATTGCGCAGCAGCTGACGTCGGCTGTAGCGGCGGTGCACGCGGCCGGGCTGGTGCACGGTGACATCAAGCCGGCCAACGTCATGCTCGAATCCGACTCCGGTCGCGCGATCCTGATGGACTTCGGCACGGCGCGCGAGGCCGGTGCCGCGCCCGCGGCGATCCGTTCGACCGGCACGCCGCTGTTCATGGCCCCGGAGCGATTGACCGGCGGCGCGGCGTCTCGCGCATCCGATGTCTTTGCACTGGGTGCGACGTTCGTGACGCTGGCCACTGGACGGCCGCCGTTCCGGGCCGAGTCGATCGAGGCGCTGACAACGCAGCACGCCGACGGTCGAGGCCCCGACCTGGGCGGCGCCTCGATGCCCCGCGCGTACGGACAGCTGTGTCGCGACATGCTGCGCGACGATCCGGCGGCTCGTCCTTCGATCGAACGGGTTGCTGCACGCCTCGAGCGCGTGCGGACCGCGCCGGCTCGGCGCCGTCGCAAGGCAGCGCTGGGGTCGATCTTCCTGCTGCTCGTTGCCGGTCTGCTGATCGCGACGACGGCCTACGTCCGCGTACGCGACGCGGAAAGCGAGACCTCAGCGGTCAATGTGCTGCTGCGCGATGTCCTGTCCTCGCCTCGGGGGACCGAACTGGGGCGCGAGGTGCGGGTCGTCGACGTTCTCGAGCGCGCGGTGCCGGAGGCCGAGCGCCGGTTCGGGGACCGGCCGCTGGCGCTCGCGCGCGTCGAGGCGCTGGTCGGCCAGACCTTCGAATCGCTGGACCTGCACGACGCGGCCGAGCCGCTGCTCCGCCGTGCGCTGGCGACCTATGCGGACCGTCTCGGGCCGGACCACCCGCGAACGCTGGACCAGCTCGACCCGATCGCGCGGGTCGAGAGCGCGACCGGCCGCAAGGACCAGGCCGAGGCGACCTGGGACCGGCTGATTGCGCTGGCCGACCCGGAAATCCCGGAACTGCGCCACGAGTTGATCTACGCGCACATCGGCAAGGCGGGTCATCTCCGCGCCGAGAACCGGGTCGACGAAGCGCTGGCCGAACTCGATCGGGCCGCGGCGCTGCATGTCGATACCCACACCGATCGCGCGGCGCAGAGCCTCTACGCCATGCGCGCGCTCCTGCTGCTGCGCGCAGGGCGCCTGGACGAGGCCGCCGATGTCGGTGCGCTCGCGTTGGACGCAAGCCTGCGGACCAACGGGCGTCGGCATGCCAACACGCTGATCTCGCGCGACCGCCTGGTCCAGATCCGGCTCGCGCGCGGCGAGATGGAGGCCGCGGAGGTGCTGGCCGCCGAGAACCTGGCCGAGACCCGCGAGTGGCTGGGCGACGACGAACGGCGTACCGTGATGGCGCAGATCACGCTCAGCGGTGTGCTTGCCGACCGGGGGCGGATCGAGGAGTCGCTTGCGCTGCTGGAGACCGCCGCCGCCGGTGCGCGCGCGTCCATCGGCGCCGATCATCCCGATACGCTCGTGATCGAAAGCAATCGCGCAGCGCGCCTGATGGAGCTGGGGCGACACGCGGACGCAGCCGCGGTCGCGGAACGGGTCGAGGCGTCCTACCGATCGCTGGACGAGCCGGCCGGCCAGCTGCCGTGGATCAACGGCCTGAACCTGGCCGAGGCCCTGGTCTGGCTGGAACGTCACGAGGCGTCGCTGCAGCGATCGGCGCGGATCCACGCAGAGATCGTCGACGCGCACGGCGAGGGCCATCCGCTGGCCCGGGTCGCCCAGAGTTACCGGGGTGCCGCATTGACGGGCCTGGGCCGCACCGACGAGGCCGAGCCGCTGCTGGCCGCGGCCCATCAGGCGCTGGCCGGGATGATGGGTGCCGACCATCCGCAGGTGCTGCTGATCGAGGCGTGGCAGGCCGAGGCCCTGTGGCGGACGGGGAAGGTCGAGCCGGCGCGTGCCCTGATCGCCACCGCGCGGACCCGTGCTGCCGCGGCCCTGCCCCCCGATCACTACCGGCTGAGAGACCTTGGTCGGACCGCCGAGCGCGTCGCCGGCGATCCGCCAGGGCCCGATTGAGCGACGTCACTCGTAGCCGTCGCGGAAGATCGTCTCCGGGTCCAGGGTCCACGCCTCGACCGCCTCGCTCGGGACCGATTCGTTCAGGTTGGCCGAGACGCTGGACACGCGGTAGCGGTGGCGCTGCTGCGATTCGGCGGAGAAGTCGGCGAATCCCGGCACGTCGGTGAACCCGACGTAGTGCAGGCTGCCGTCGGGGTCGTCGCGGTAGACGCGGTAGCCCGTCACCCGGGGATCGTCGACCGGTTCCCAGTGGAGCACGATGGTGCCGCTGATGTCGCCGTCCACGTTCTCCAGCCCGGTCGGCGGCAGGAGGGCCCCCACCGCCACCGACCGGGCGTTGTTGGAACCGTCCGATTCGACAATCTGCTGCTGCGGGTTGATCACCACGTGCAGGGCCTGCTCGTCGTCCGCGTTCAGGCTCGCCGGCAGCGGAACGGTCAGCGACAGCGTCTGCGGCTGGCCGGTCGGCAGGTCGTCGACCGTTCGGGTCGGCCCGGGCAGGCCGAGGCCGGGCGGGCCGTTCCAGTAGGTCGCCACGGTCACGGGGCCCGGTGGGGTCCAGTCCGTGCCGTTGTTGCGCAGGCGGATCTCCAGCTCGGCCGAACCGCCCTGCGCGATCCAGGCCGGCGTCAGCGAGGCGTCGATCAGCTCGAACTCGGGCAGCATCGGCCGATCCGCGACCAGCAGCGTTCCGCCTCCGACCCCGATCCGGCGTTCCTTGACGCCGGCCACCGGCAACTGCTTCGTGCCTCGCACGCCGCCGGCCGATGCGATCTGCACCGCGCTGGTCAGCATCGCGTTCGACGCCGGGTCGAACACTGCATCCACCTTCCAGTTCACGGCACCGAGGTTGCTCAGCTCGAGCGGGTCGGACGGCGCCGGCGGGGCCATCGGCTGGTAGTCGAAGATCATCTGCATCAGGGCGCCGGTGTGCTGGAGCACGCCGTCCGGGTCGTTCTCGGTCGGGTTCTCGACGCCGAGCTGGCGGAAGGTGATCACGCCCTGGCCGTTCAGGTTGCGCGAGAGCTTCGGCCGCTCGACGAAGATCCTTCGATTCTGGCTGTCGGTCCGTTCCTGGGCCGAGTTGAACTGGCAGACGCCGGCGAAGCACTGGATGCCGAACGCGGTGTGCAGGGATCGACGGGTGCCGAGAAACGCGTCGCCTTCGGTCGCCACGGAAAAGGCGATCGACAGCGTGTCCGCATTGAACGCGGCGACGGAGGGAGAGGCGATTCCGAGTGGGAGCGTGGGCGGGACCTGCACGCCGGCCGACTGGCGCAGGAAGCGGTAGGCCAGGCGGCGCTGGGTCAGATCGAGGGTGGCGGTGGCGCCGTCGTTGGAGACCGCCGGATTGCGGACCCAGACGACCACCGGCTCGCCGTTCAGGTAGGTGGCCGACGGCTGCAGGTCCTTGGCGGTGCTGCCGATCTCCATATCCCGGACCGGGCCCCAGTTCAGGCCGTCGAAGAACGCGTACTGCAGGCGGAGATCGTGCAGATCGACGTTGCCGGAGGCGTCGTGGACCCAGACGGCCAGCACTTCACCGCCGGCCGGGCACGAACTGTCGGTCGCCGGACACGAGGCCAGTACCACGCCGCCGTCGCCGGTGGTCGGCGGGGTCAGCGTCATCGGCGCGCTCCATCCGCTGCCGTCGTCGACGCGGTAGACCAGGTGCTGGGCGGCCACGGCCGCGGCGTAATCGCCGTCCAGCGGGTCACTGGGGTCGCCGTCGAGGGCCATGAACTGGGCCTCGGTCAGGCTGCTCTGCGCGTACACCAGGACCGCTTTGCCGGTGTCGAAATAGGCGTGGGCCGCGCCCATCGCGCCTGGCCCGGCCACCAGCGACTGCAGGGCGGACGGCACGCCGTTCTGGTAGGCCTGGAACTGCAGGTTGCCGGAGCCGTCGCCCCAGAGCAGGCTGGCCAGGCCGGCGCCGTCGACGGCCAGCGACGTGCGGTCGACCGGAGGAACGTCCGGTGCGGCGCGAGCGACCCGCGCCGTTCGATTGGCGCAGGCCGAGGGCTCCTGCACATCGAACAGTTCGGCGACGTCGCCGGCCTTGATGCAGAACGGGCACCAGCCCACCTTGACTTCGTAGGCAACGTCCAGCGCGAACTCGAAGCAGGGTTGGCTGGCGTCGGCATCGAACTGGTTGTCCTCGACGACCAATGGCATGGTCAGTTCGAAGTTCGGTAGCGCGAAGGCGTTCAGGGAGACCAGGTCGAGGATCACGCTGACGTCGATCCATACATCGAGCCCGGCCTGGGCGATCGCCTCGGTGGTGACGTCGACCAGCACCTGGGTGTTGGTCGCGATCCACTCGCCGTAGTAGGCGTACAGGGCCTTGAACCAGATGTCGGCACCGACCGTTGCCGAGGCGATCGGCGGAATGCCCCAGGCGTAGCGGAACAGCGGAATCTTGCCCGTATCGAGAACCTTGATCGGCACCATGCTTCCGAAAGGAACCGGGTTGCCGGATTGCGACGGTGATCCGTTGGCTTCGTTGTCCACCGGATCGTTCGGGCGGTTCACCGCCATGCTCGTCGCATCGCCGAGCCGTCGCCGCGTGCTCGCACCGCTGGGCAGCAGCGTCTGATAGTGATCCGCGGTCCCTTCGTTTTCGTTGGCCATGCTGCCGACGCCGTACCCCGGGTTGGGGACCTGGATGTCCTGTTGTCGATCCGGCTCCGCGGCCAACAGGCTGACCTTGTCGGGTGACCAGACGATGGTCCGGGTGGTGAAGTCGGCGGCCTGGTTGATCCAGGTCGGGCCGGGACGGATATCGATCTGGAAGAAGCGCGGGGGCAGCGGGACTCCGTTCGAATCGTCCGCGCTGATGAAGCCCGTCCGAAGGCCCGGCGGGTAGGTGACCAGCTGCGGCAGATCGATCACGTAGTCGATGCCGCTCTGGCCGCACGCTGCGCCCTCGACCGCCAGCGGGCCGACCTCCTGGCCATCGAAGTGCAGCGTTGCGTTCTGCAGCAGGCCGAACAGGAACGACGCGTGCGGAAGCCGGATCTGCGGCACGTCCTCGACGATCAGCGTCGCGCCGTTTACGTCCGGGAAGCTCCAGATCGCACCGAAGCGCAGGGTCGGCTCGCCGAACAGGGCGACCTGCTGCACCGGAACGCCCGGCATGTAGGGATCGGCCGGAATGCCCGGGGCCGCCGCGCCGCAGTCGGGCAGGATGACTTCGATCGTCTCGTCCGGATCGAACGGCAGGTCGAAATCGCCGTCGAGCTCGGTGCGCAGCTTCCAGAGCTGGGTGTCGTAGTCGTACTGGAAATCGAAGCGCTGGCCCGTGCACACGCCGTTGACCGGGTTGATCTGGCCGAGGTCGAGGTGCGTGGCGCTGATGTTGGCCGAGAACGTCGCCTTGCCCGGACCGTTGACCTTGGTGTTGATGTCGAGCTGGGTGGTGTCGTAGGCCAGCGCGTCGTAGAACCAGTTCAACCAGGGCACGGCGTTGACCTGCCAGTCGCCGTTGGAATTGGTCAGCCCGCTGGTCAGCGTGATCGGGCAGTCGGTCACCGGGTTGGTGTGCGAGCCGATCGCATGGGTCGCCTGCTGCACCGCATCGACGTACTGGTTGGGCGGCGCAAACGCGGCCGACCACATCGGCTTCTGGTAGGTGCCTCCCGCCGCCCGCGTACCCGGCCAGCCGTCCTCTTCGAAATTCCAACCCGGCGGGACGAACACCGTGTTCGCGAAGACGTTCACGACCGCCGTCTCGACCGGGCTGTCGTCGCTCTCGCGGCGGACGTTGAAGCGCAGCGTCTGGACCTCGAGCGGCTCGTAGGCGATGACCACGGCCTGCAGGAACTCGCTGTTGCCCGAACTCGGCAGTTTGTAGACCAGTCCCAGGTCCGTGGCATCCCCGAAGGGAAGGTAGCCGAAGCCCGATGCCAGGCTCGGCATCACGCCCTCGCCCTGGAAGTTGCCGGCGCCGTCGAACTCGATCGGGCCGAGGTTGACCGGCACGAGGCGGCCGTCGCTGGTGCGCATCGCGGCGGTCCACCGGTAGTCCGACGGGCTGCGGAACGACGGCACCTGGACCTGGCCGCTGAAGGTGAAGGTCTCGCCGGGCGACAGCGGTTCGCCCGGACCGGAGAACGTGGTCAGCACGATGTCGTCGGCGACCGCCTTCTGGCTCTGGAACGAGGTCGAGGCGATCGCGGCAATGCTGCCGCCGGCGCTCTGCTCGGCACGCACCTCGACCGTTCCGCCGAGCGGTACCGGCCGGTCGGCCGGTACCACGAAGGAGGCCTGGAAGCTCCCCCCGCCCTGCAACACCGGGCCGAGCACCGGCACGTCGTCGTAGTAGATCGTCACGCGACCGGCGCCGATCGAAGAGAAGGTCGCGTTGACCAGTCGGCCCGGCGGCCCCTGCGTCGGCGAGAGCGAGAGCGTCGGCGGTGCCAGCAGTTCGAGCGGCGCCGCACCCAGCAGGGTGCCCCTCGCCCAGGCCTGGAGCCGATAGTTGCCCGGGGCGGCGGAGGGCACGGTGAGGCGGTCGAACAGCCGGCCGTCGTCGCCGGCAAACAGCTCGCCGGCCGGAATCGCGGGACCGCCGGCGATGTCGACGAGCTGGAACTCGATCAGCTCCGACGCCGGGTACCCGATGCCGCGGGCAATGATCTCGCTGCCGGGCATCGAGGCGTCCGGCAGCGCCTCGAGGCTGGCCGCGTCGGCCGTGCGGAGCGGGAGGAACAAGGCGGCCGATACGGCGGACAGCCAGGCAAGGACGATCAAGAAACGGATCGTGCGGATCGACGCGTTACGTACGGCGTGGGCGTGGGCCATGGGACCTCTCCGATTCTGGACGGCTCTATCCCATTCAATGCCGGTCGATCGGAAAGGTGAACGACGGATTTTCGCCCGTCGTCAGGGCTCAGGCGTCGTCGAGGCCGATGTCGAGGTTCGGAGCGGAGTGGGTCAGCGCGCCGATCGAGATCACGTCGACGCCGGTCTCGGCGATCGCACGAACGCTGTCGAGCGTCACGTTGCCGGAGGCCTCCAGCGTCACGCCGGAGCCGCCGGCCTGCTGAACCGCCGACCGGAGATCGTCGGTGGAGAAGTTGTCGAGCAGCACGCTTTCGGCGCCGGCGGCCAGCGCCTCGTCGAGCTGGTCGAGGCGGTCGACCTCGACCGCGACGCGGGTCATGTGGCCGACGAAGGCCCGCGCCCGGCGGACGGCTTCGCCGACGCCGCCGCAGGCCGCCACGTGGTTGTCCTTGATCAGGATCGCGTCGTCCAGCCCGAAGCGATGCATCGCGCCGCCACCGGCGGCCACCGCCGCCAGCTCCAGCGCACGCAGGCCCGGCGTGGTCTTGCGGGTGTGAGCGATCGCCGTGCCGGTACCGTCCACGGCCTCGACGAAGCGGGCGGTCAGCGAGGCGACGCCGGACAGGCGGCCGAGCAGGTTCAGCGCGACCCGCTCGGCGGCGAGAATGCCCCGGACCGGGCCGGCGACGCGCCCGATCACCGCGCCGGGCCGCAGCGCGGCGCCGTCGGCGAGCCAGCCCTCGAGCCGCAGCGAGGGATCGAGTTCGGTGAAGGCCAGCTGCGCGCTCCGGCTGCCGGCGAGGCGTCCGTCGGCCCGGGCGCGGACGACGTAGCGGCCCTCGAGATCAGCCGGCAGCGTCGCCTGGCCGGTGAGGTCGCCGCGGCCGCCCAGGTCTTCGGTCAGCGCGCGCCGGACCACGTCGAGCAGCACGTGGTCCGGGACGGCGGGGGCAGGGGTGGCGGTCATGGGGCGGTCTCCAGCAGTGGGTCCGAGCGGAGCCACGATACGCGACCACGGACCCCGGTGCGACGACCGCGGAGTCCGGCCGGCTCGTGCCGCCAGGTCGAAGGGCGAGCGCGATCGAGGGTGGCCGGGTGGTCGACGCGTGCGTGTGCGCCGCGCGATTCGCTTCGAGCCGCAGCGCACTCGACGATCGATCGCGCGGCCAGCAGCGCGTCGGCCATGCCGTGTTCCGCCTCCAGCCGCGCCAGCGTGTCGGAAAGGTCGGCGAGACCTGCCGCGTCTCGTTCGACGCCGGCGCCGCGCTGCATCGCGGCTCGCAGCATCGCCATCGCCGGTTCGGGCAGCTCGGGGCCGCGTGTCGGCGGACTCTCGCGGCCCGGTCGCGCCTCCGATTCGTCGCGCAGCTGCTCGGCCGCCTGCCGGGCCATCACCACGGTTTCCAGCAGCGAGTTCGAGGCCAGCCGGTTGGCGCCGTGGGCACCGGTGCAGGCAATCTCGCCGATCGCGTACAGCCCGTCGACGTCCGTTCGGCCGTCCAGCGTCGCCGCGATTCCGCCCATGTGGTAATGCGCGGCCGGGGCGACCGGGATCGGCGTCTCGCGCGGGTCCAGCCCGGCGTTTCGGCAGGCGTCGAACACGGTCGGGAATCGACGTGGAAACTCCGGCCCGATCGTGCGGGCGTCGAGCCAGGCACCGTCGTCGAGATCGTGGCGATAGACCGCTCGGGCGACCACGTCGCGCGGGGCGAGATCGGCATCCGGGTGAACATCGGTCATCAGCCGGCGGCCGGTGCGATCGACCAGCACCGCGCCTTCGCCGCGCAGCGCCTCGGTTGCCAGCGGCGCCGGCGTCCGACCCAGCTTCATGGCGGTCGGATGGAACTGGACGAACTCCAGGTCGCGCAGGCGAGCGCCGAGCCGAGCGGCCCAGGCCAGGCCCTGGCCGCAGTTGACGGACGGGTTGGTCGTGACCTCGTACAGCCCGCCGACCCCGCCCGTGGCCAACACGACCGCTCGCGCCGGGATGGTCAGCCGGCCACCCTGTCCATCCACCGCGTCGACGCCGACGCAGCGCCCGTGCTCGTCGGCGGTCAGACCGGTTGCGGTGACCCCCTTGCGGAATTCGATGGAGTGTCGGGTGCGGTTCAATCGGGCGACCAGGGCCTGTACGATCTCGGCCCCGGCCCGGTCACCGCCGACCCGGGCGATCCGGGCTCGGCCATGCGCGGCTTCGCGCGAAAGAACCCAGCCGCCGTCGTCGGCACGCTCGAAGGGAACCCCGGCGTCGAACAGCCGGCGGACCTCGGCCGGGGCTGCAGCGGTCAGTTCGCGGACGGCCTCGGGGTCAGCCAGTCCCGCGCCGGCCGCCAGCGTATCGGCCGCGTGGTCTTCAGGACGGTCATCGGGCGCGAGCGCCGCGGCGATGCCGCCCTGCGCCCAGGACGACGATGAGTTCTGATGGCGTTCGCCGCCCGCCAGGACCACCACCCGGCGCGGCGCGAGGTTCAATGCGGCCCACAGCCCGGCCAGTCCGGCGCCGACCACGACCACCGGCCGCTCGGCTGTCCGCGTGGTCATGCGATCAGACCTGGACGTAGGGGATGTCGACCGCCGGCCGGCGGGTGTCGAAGGACGGCGGCCGATCCAGCTTCGGCAGGTCGAGCATGGCCTGCACGCTGGCGCGGGCGGCCTCGGCGATCGTCGGATCGACGTCGACCTCGAATTGACCCAGCCGAAGCGCGTCGTAGATGCCCGTCAGTGAAATCCGCTTCATGTGCGGGCACAGGTTGCACGGGCGGACGAATTGCGTGTCCGGGTTGTCGACCGCGACGTTGTCGCTCATCGAGCACTCGGTGATCAGGATCGCCTTGGACGGCTTGTGGTCGCGAACGAAGGCCGCCATCGCGCCGGTCGAGCCGGCGAAGTCGGCGGCCTTGAGCACGTCGGGCGGACACTCCGGGTGGGTGATGATCATCGCGTCGGGGTGCTCGATGCGCAGCTGCTCGATCTCGGTCGCGGTGAAGCGCTCGTGGACTTCGCAGGCGCCCTTCCAGGTCAGGATGCGGATGTCGGTCTGGCTGGCCACGTTCTTCGCCAGGTATTCGTCCGGGATCAGGATCGCCGTATCGCTGTCCCAGTCCGCCGCGATCGACTCGACCACCTGGACCGCGTTCGACGACGTGCAGCAGATGTCGGAGGCGGCCTTCACGTCGGCGGTGGTGTTGACGTAGGTCACCACCGGGACACCCGGGTAGGCGGCCTTGATCCGCTTCACGTCGTCGCCGGAGATCGACGCGGCCAGCGAACAGCCGGCGCGCAGATCGGGAATCAGCACGGTCTTTTCGGGCGACAGGATTTTGGCCGTTTCGGCCATGAAATGGACGCCGGCCTGGAGGATCACCTGTTCTTCCGCTTCGGCCGCCAGCTGGGCGAGCTTGAGCGAGTCGCCCATCGCGTCGCCGACGCAGTGGAAGATCTCCGGCGTCATGTAGTTGTGGGCCAGAATCACCGCGCCCCGCTCTTCCTTCAAGCGCAGGATCGCGTCGATCAGCGGCGCGTGCAGCGGCCATTCCTCCTCGGGCACGACGTCGGCCACCCGGCGCTGCAGGTGCGCGGTTCGCGCCTCCACCTCGGGCGTCCATTCGAGATCGGCGGCGTCCGGCCAATCGGCGAGGGGCTCGAGCGTGCCATTTCGCGGCATCGGGGCTTCGGTCATCGGAGTCTCCTGATCGGGCGGCAGAACGCTTCCCTGAGGATTCCAATTCTCTCAGATGAAGGTGAATCGCTGGCGTTTCCAGCGTGCGCGACGGGTCCTTGCCGCTTCCGTAGGCGCCGAGCGGCTTGCCGATGGCACGCGAACGGGCGCATGCTGCACGACGGACGCCAACCGGGACGCTGTCGATGCCCCCTTTCGCTCGCATGCTTTGCACCGCCGTTGCGGTGCTCGTGGTCTCGGTCGCCGCAGCGCAGGCTCCGGCGGAATCCGAGGCCCAGACGTCTCCAGAGCCACCACCGCCTTCGCCCTGCACGCAGGATCCGGGCGCTGCGCGCGACTTCGACTTCTGGATCGGCGACTGGCAGGTCTATCGCCCCGGCACCAACCAGCAGGCCGGTAGGAACCGGATTTCGCGTCGCGAAGACGGCTGCCTGCTGCTGGAGGAATGGTCCGGCGCCAGCGGCGGGACCGGCGTGAGCATGAATTTCCACGACCCGCATCGCGGCGCCTGGCGGCAGATCTGGCAGAGCACCAGTGCATTGATCGAGCTGGAAGGCGCCCTCGACGAGCAGGGCCGGATGGCGATGGAGGGCACCATCTTCTACCACGCGCGCGATCAGCGCTTCCCGTTCCGCGGGCGCTGGACCCCGCGCGACGACGGCACCGTGCTCCAGGAGTTCTGGCAGCAAGGCGAAAACGGCGATTGGGCGACATGGTTCGTCGGGGAGTACCGGCCCGTCGATTGAACCGGGCCGGCCAACCCACCCGGCGGGCCTGCGGTTGCTGCGCGATTCCTTGCCGTCTGGCGGGCGTTGACGCGGCGCTGACGATCGATCGCGGATTATTTAATAGGTTTAATTGCAATTGCCAATCGTCAGCGAGAGGAAAAACCTATGAACAAGCTTTTCACGGTCGCACTGTCGGGTGCGCTTCTGATCGGTCCTGCCGCCTTCATGCACGTCACGGCCGACGACCATGTCGATGTCATCGATCAGGCGACGCAGGTCGAGATGACTCCGGATCAGGCCCTGCAGCGTCTGGTCGACGGCAATGCCCGGTTCGTCGAGGGCGAGTCCACGGATCGAGACCTGATCGCCGAACAGAAGGCCACCGCCGGCGGCCAGTATCCGTTTGCGGTGGTCCTGTCCTGCCTCGACTCGCGCTCGGCGCCGGAGATCGTGTTCGATCAGGGCGTCGGCGATCTGTTCGTCGGCCGAGTGGCCGGCAACGTGGTCGACACCAACCTGCTGGGCAGCTTCGAGTTCGCCACGGCGGCCGCCGGCTCCAAGCTGATCGTGGTCATGGGTCACACGGCCTGCGGTGCCGTCAAGGGCGCCTGCGACGGCGTCGAGGTCGGCAACCTGACGGCGCTGCTCGACGAGATCGAACCGGCGATCGATGCGGTCAACACCCCGACGGGTACGGACCGCAGCTCGGCCAACATCGAGTTCGTCAATCGCGTGGTCGAGACCAACGTGGAAATGCAGGTCAACGAACTGCTGCGCCGCAGCGACGTGGTGCGCGGCCTGGTCGAGGAAGGCAAGGTCAAGGTCGTCGGCGCGGTGCACGATCTCGCCACCGGGGAAGTCCGCTTCCTCTGACACCGTTCTACGCTGATCGGCGACCGCGTCAGCGAGGAACGTCGACGGCATGGGCGCGGACCGACCCGGTCCGCGCCCTTTTTCGTGGGCCAGGGCCCGAGAGCTGGGCGAGGGCGAAGCGTCGTCGCTCGCAGGTCCGGCGGCGTCCGACGATCGGGTGGGCAGCGCGCCGCGCACCGGGCGACAATGGCCCCGGCCCTGAATCACGAGGCATCGGATGGACCGTAACCGACTCCCCACGCCCGCCCTGCTGATCGATGAAGAACGCTTCGACCGCAACGTTGCACGAATGAACGCGCAGCTGGCTGGCCTCGGCGTGCCGCTGCGTCCCCACCTCAAGACGGTCAAGAACGTCGAGCTGGCTCATCGGATGCTCGCGGGGCGGTCCACGGCCGCGGCCGTGTCGACCCTGGCCGAGGCCGATCATTTCTTCGCCGCGGGGATCGACGACCTGCTGTACGCGGTCGGTATCGCACCGGGCAAGCTCGAGGACGCCGCTCGCCGCATCCGCGACGGTATGCGACTGACACTGATTCTCGACCACGCCGAGACGGCGCAAGCGGTGGCCGACGCGGCAGGGCGATTCGACGTGGCCTTTCCCGTGCTCCTCGAAGTCGATGCCGACGGGCACCGCGCGGGATTCCGGCCGGACGATGCCGGACTGATCGAAGCCGCCCGGCTTCTGGAACTCGGCGGCGCAGTTGCAGCGGGCGTGATGGTGCACGCGGGCGGATCGTATGCCTGCCGGAATCGGGAATGCCTGGTCCGAACGGCGCGGCAGGAGCGCGATGCGGCCGTGAGCGCGGCCGGAACCCTGCGCGACGCCGGCTTCGACGCGCCGGTGGTCAGCGTGGGTTCGACGCCGACGGCCCTGTCTGCGGACAACCTCGCAGGCGTCACCGAAGTGCGCGCCGGCGTCTACGCCTTCATGGACCTGGTCATGGCCGGCCTCGGCGTGTGTGGAATCGACGACATCGCCGTGTCGGTGCTGACCGAAGTCATCGGCCACCGGACCGGAGCGGGGGAAGTGCTGGTCGACGCCGGCTGGATGGCGCTTTCGCGCGATCGCGGCACCGCCGACCAGGCGGTCGATCAGGGCTACGGCCGGGTGTGCGACGAAGGCGGAGATCCGCTGGAATCCGACGTCATCGTCCGGGCCACGAACCAGGAACACGGCATCCTGGCCCGACGGGATGGAGAACCGCTGGAGCTCGGCGACTATCCGATCGGCCGCCGCCTCCGCATCCTTCCAAACCACGCCTGCGCGACGGCGAGCCAGTTCGAGCGGATGTGGTTGCTCGAAGCCGGCCGCGAATCCCCCGGTCGGCTGGACCGGTGCCGCGGTTGGTGATGCTTGCCCGCTCGCGGCGGCTCGATGGGCCCCGCAGCACGCCCCTGTTCGGCGAGCACGGCCGACTCGCGCGCGTGCCGAACGACCCGGCGGGGACCGGATCGTCGCGACCCGCCCCCCTCTCGCGCCGTCGTCAGACCGAAGCGATCGTCATATCGAACGTGCCGTACGGGGCGTCGCCATCGCGGGGCAGGAAGTCGACCACCAGCTGGCCACGCTGTTGTTCCGGTACCGATAGCAGAAGACGGTCGACGTCGTTCAGCGGGTCTCCGGCGAAGTACATCTGGGTGGTCAGCTCGTGGAAGCCGCGGCGGGCGACCTTGAAATGGATGTGCGGCGGGCGGCTCCATTCATCGGCCACCTTGTAGGGGCCGGGCTTGATCGTGCGGAAGCGGTACCGGCCCTCGCTGTCGGTGACCAGCTTCGCCCAGCCCTGGAAGTCCGGATCCAGCGGTGCCGGGTTGGGGTCGGCTTCGTGGGCGTAGCGACCGTTGGCGTTGGCCTGCCAGACGTCGACCAGCGCGCCTTCGATCGGGGCGCCGTTCTCGTCCAGCACGCGTCCTTCGACGACGACCACTTCGCCCTGCGCCGAACTCTCGTGGCCCGCGATCCAGGTCAGGTCGGCGTCCTTGTCGGCCTGGTCGACGGTGGGAAAGAAGGGCCCCTCGGTCTGGGTCGGCGTCACCGCGGCCATCAGCGGGGCGCCGGCCGCCGCCGCGGCCACGCCGAGCGCACCGCTCAGCACGCGGCGGCGACGGACATCGGTGGACGCATCGGTCTGGGTGGCGCTGGCGGCATCGGTGGAATGGGTGGACTTGCTCATCGGGGTTCCCTCGTCAGGTGTGCGGACGGCCGCAGGTGCATCGCCGGCCTGCGGGATCGTCCGGATCCCGAGGCGAATCCTGCAGCAGGTTTCTCGGTACCTTTCGAGAATCCTCCAACCGTCACGGAATTGCAATCCTTGCTCCGCGTGGACGAACGCCGCCGGTTTGCCTACCATTGGCGGTCCCCTGTCCGGAAATCACCTCGTAAATCGATGATGACCCTCCGCCCGAGTCCGGTGCGCGGATCGCCCGTGCTCTTTCCTTTCGTGCTCCGGCAGGGCGTAGCCGATCGGTTGTTCGAGCGATGACCGGTCTCCGCTGCCCCAAGTGCCGGGAGACGATGGAGCCGGTCGAGGCCGACGGTGTCGAAGTCGATCGCTGCACCGGGTGCGGCGGCATCTGGTTCGATGCCGGCGAACTCGACTGGCTGGCCCAGAGCGAGATTGCCGAGGCGATCGACGTTGGCGAGGCGGCCGAGGGCGAGAGCATGAACGCGTTGACCCACATCGACTGTCCGCGCTGCGGCCGTCCCACGCGCCACATCGCCGACCCCCACAAGCCGACCATCCGCTACGAAATCTGCTCCGGCTGCGAGGGCGTGTTTCTCGATGCCGGCGAATTCAGCGAACTGGCCCGCCTCTCGCTCGGCGACCTGGTGCGCGCGCTGTTCGGTCGCCGTAGGACCTGATCGCCGTCAGGCCTCTGTCGCCAGGCTTGGCATCTGCTCTCGAATCCGATAGAGCCGGTCCAGCTCGGGATGGCGGAAGATCCTCCGGGTCACCGGATCTTCGTGAATTCGCCGGAAGTTGACCGGCGCTGAAATGACCAGCGACCAGTCGCGATCCGCATAGGCCTTCTCGAGCCATTGCAAGGCCTGCTCGGACTCGCCGAGCTGCAGCCAGCCGAAGGCGACGCGTGCCGGCGATCGGCCGGGCCCCTCGGGCGTGGCTGCCAGGTCGAGCAGGATCTCGCGCGCCGCTCGACGATCGTCTTCGGCGAGCGCCAGCCAGAACTCCAGCATCAGGAACTTAAACGTGTCGGCATCGACCGTTTCCCGTGCCTCGTCGACGGCCAGGCGCATCGTCGCCAGCCGACCGAGTTCGCCGTTGCACAGAACCCGGACCAGATGGCCATAGGGTTGGGCGGGATCGAGCGCGATGCCCGATCGTGCGAATTCTAGCGCGCGCTCGCAGTCGCCCGCCAGGTGGTAGGCATGGGCGAGGTCGGAATGGTTGAAGGCGCGCAGGGGGTCGAGCCGCAAGGCCTCAGATTCCATATGAATCGCAGCGTCGATGTCGCCGAGAATGCGCTGGAAGTCTCCGGCCAGGTTCAGGATTTCGGCGTCGGCCGGTGCAAGTTCCACGGCACGGTCGAACGACGGCTGCGCGTTGTCCCAGTCCCACTGGTGATGCGCCTGGGCGGTGCCGAGGGCCGACCAGGCCATGGCCAGCGCCGGGTCGAGATCGAGCGCGCGCCTGGCGGAAGCTTCGGCCCGGGCGATCCAGCCGGGACGCGCAGAGGGATCGGCGAAGTCGTACAGGGGCAGCAGCGCGAGGGTCTGGGCCAGCACGGCGTGGGCCGGCGCGTAGTTCGGGTCGATCCGGAGCGATTCCTCCAGCAGCCCCACCGCGGTGTGCATGTTCTCCGCGCCTCGATTGGCCAGCAAGGCGCGGGCGCGCAGAAACGCGGTGTAGCCTTCGGGGTCGGTTTTCGGCAACGGCGACGGGTCCGCTACCTCGGCGGCCAGCTGTTCGCGCAGGGCGGCGGTGACTTCGCGGCCGATCTCGTCCTGTACGGCGAAGATGTCATCGAGTTCGCGATCCCACGACGCGTTCCACAGGCGCACGCCGTCGAGGGCGTGGACGAGCTGGGCCGTGACCCGGACCCGATCCTCGGACCGGCGGACGCTGCCTTCCAGGAGGTGGGTGGCGCCCAGCTGCTCTCCGATCGACCTCAAACCCGAGTCGGACCCGCGAAACCGGAAGGACGACGTGCGGCCCACGACACGGAGCCGGGGAACGCGAGACAGGAGGTTCAGGATTTCTTCGGAAACCCCCTCGGCGAAGAACGCGTTCGACGGGTCGGGCGACATGTTGACGAAGGGAAGCACCGCGACCGTGACGGTTTCGCTCCATTCCGGCCGGTCGTCGGGTGGCGCAGCGGAGGGAGCGGCGTTCGCGGGGGCGTCCGTTCGGGTGGCGGATGCGGGTTCGACCGGTACGGAGCGGTCATAGATCAACAGGCCGATCGCGAGGACCGCGACGGTCAGCGTCGCGATGTCCAGTCGGTTGGCGGTGCGGCGCTTGACCTCGGGAGGAACCTCGACATCGCGCTCGAGCTTCAGACCGTCTTCGGTCAGCTCGAATACCCAGGCAAACGCAAGCGCCGGAAGAAAGCCCAGCACCAGCAGGAGGACCACGCCCCGCAATACGCCGTCCGGCACTTCGAACAAGGGCAGCACGGTCTCGGCCACCTGGATCAGCAACCAGGCCGCCAGCATGTACAGCAGCGCGACGCGGGTGACGTTCCTGCGATTGAGTTCGCGGATCAGGCTCACTGGCAGCTCCGGTACGACCTTGTCGAGCGCGGTCGAACCTCATCATAGCGCGGCGTCGGACGGTCAGCCCCTGCGGGAGGTCATCCCTGTGCGTCTGCGCGTGCGGCGCCGGGTTCGGGGGGCATCCGTCCGATGGCGCTGCCGACCTCGGCACGCAGTCCGCGGAACTCCTCCACGGCCTGCGTCAGCCACCAGAGGTTGGCCGACAGCATATTGAGTGCG
Source organism: Wenzhouxiangellaceae bacterium (assembly GCA_965227925.1). Taxonomy (GTDB): domain Bacteria; phylum Pseudomonadota; class Gammaproteobacteria; order Xanthomonadales; family Wenzhouxiangellaceae. Next base: position 624,378 of record CBDDGP010000004.1, on the reverse strand, counting down.
TTGGCATACACGTTGATGAACTCGCGATCCTCCACAAGCGCATCGAAGTCGTAGACCACCTCATCGAACCGGCTGCCCGCAATCGTCGGTTGGAAACGAGCGTGAAGGATCGGCAGCAGCGCAGCCGTGCGTGCAGTCAGAAGCTCGATGAATCGGCCGAGCGATTCGACCGACAGATGCGTCCGGGCGATCCGATTGCGGAGGTCCAGGTCGCTGATCCTGGCCAGGTTTCCGGTCGCGATCAGTTCCTCGATCGCCGTGATCTCGGCATCGACCAGCGAGTTGCGCTGGACCACCATCAGCGCCCACCCGAATTCCTCCGCCGTCATGTCGCCGAGTTCACCGATGTTCATGGCTTCGAGTGCCTGCACGCACTGCGCTTTCCACTCGGCCACGGTATCGACGCGTTCTTCGAGTCGCTCGGTGGCCACGACCAGCTCGTCGTAAAGGCGTTCGAGGTACAGATTTTCCTCCAACTGGGCCTTCCGGAGTTCGTTCCACTCCGTGACCTGGAAGCCGAGAAAGATCCCGACGGCAACCACGAGCAGTTCGATCACGACGGCGAACCAGTCCTGCTGACGGATCGAGCGGCCCAGGCGTTTGAGGATCACGGCGCTACTCCCCCTCCATCAGAACGTGCCGGCGTCGACGACCAGCGTGGGAACCTCGATCCGCTCGAGTTCCGCGAAGCGGTTCCCGCCACGGACGTGGCGTCGGACGGAGCAGGGGATCACGGTCCCGCGGCCAGTTCTGCGTTGATGCGAGCCAGCAACGTTTCGGACTCGCTCCGGAGATTCTCGAGAAAGCCGGCATGGACGATGGCCCATTCCCTTGTCGATCGCAGGTAGGCGGCGAAGGGCGGGTGGGTCCGGGTGATCTCGATGATCTCCTCGACCGGACGGCGATCGAATACCGAGATTCCCGCCTCGTGAAAGACCGCGGCGCCGTCGTTGCGGAACGCCCGGAAGACCTCCCCGGTATCGAGCAGATCGTCGTATTGCCCGTAGTACTGCTGGATCGCGCGCGCCAGGTCCTGGTTCTCGATCAGGCCGAGGTTGCCTGAATTGATCAACGACTCGTAGCCGTTCCTGGAGCCGACGGTGATTCGGATGAGATTGACCGAACCCATGATCCGGGCCAGATCTGACTCGCTCGGTGCTTCCGACGGGGGAACGTCCCATTCGATCGTGGAGAGCACGAGCCGATCCGGCAGCGCCCTGCCGAATGCCCGGTCGTAGATGTAGTCCACGGCGGCGATCCGCGCGGTGGCCGCACCGTACAACTCGGGGTGAAAGTCCAGGTGGGTCTGGATGTCTTCGGCGATCTCCGACAGGTGGCCCATCGCGATCGAGCGATTCGCCCTGGCCTCGTTCCAGTTCGCCACCTGGATGCCGATGAACACGCCGACGACCACGATCAGGAAGTCGAGGAGCACGGCGAACCAGTTCTGGTCGCGGAGGTGTTTCATGACGCTACGGAGGATCACGGCTCGCGCTCCGCCCGATCGATGGTTCCGTCTGCGCGCTCGGCCAGGGCGGGCTGGGTGGTGACAAGCCCGTTTCCGGTCAACCGGGCCACGCTGGACCGTTGCCGGCTGTGTGGCGTCGGCCGCGACGCCCGGCGAGCCGATTCGCTCGACGTCGGCTGCCTGTGGTCTCGGTCGGACGGTGGGCGCTGTCCATCCGAACGATACCCGTCCGGATCAGAGCGCACCCGAATCCACGTCACGCATAAAGCGCACCAGCCCGGGGAAGAAGTGCGCCGGGTCGTCGTACTGGCACAGGTGGCTGCCGTTCGGGCAGTGCAGGTAGCGGCCGTTCTTCACCTGGCCGGCCATCCACTCCATGTGCGCCGGGTCCATGGTGTCGTGCGCGGCGCCGACGACCAGCGTGGGGACTTCGATCCGAGGAAGATCGGCGGAGCGGCTCCAGTCGCCGAGCGTGGCGCCCGGCGTCATGCCGAACTCGCTGTGGCCCTGCATGTGCACGTAGAGGGCCTGGTTCAGGTGCTCGAGCGTCCGCTGGATCGAGTCGGGCCAGTCGTCGAGCGGCCGGCGCAGCACGTGCTCGGTGTAGTGGTGCTCCATCAGCAGCTCTTCGTAGCGCGGATTCTCGAAGTCCTCGGCCTCCTCCAGGTCGCGAATCTCGCGAAAGACCGCCGGATCCATCTGCGGTCCGAGGACCTCGTGCGCGTAGCGGTTGTAGTGGCCGACATCGGAGACCATGTTCGACACGATCAGGCCCTTGAGCGCCTCCGGATGGGCCAGCGCGTATTCGATCGCCAGGATGCCGCCCCAGGACTGACCGAACAGGAAGAAATTCTCCGGGCCGAGGCCCAGCGCGCGCCGCACCTGGTCGACCTGGTCGACGAAGTGCTCGATGGTCCATAGATCCGGGTCGTTCGGCTGATCGCTGTAGTGCGAGTCCAGCTGGTCGTAGTAGATGTACTCGATGCCCTCGGCGGGAAGATAACCGTCGAAGCACTCGTACAGCTCGTGCGTCGCGCCGGGTCCGCCGTGCAGCAGCAGCACGCGGATGCGCGGATTGTTGCCGACCCGCTTGACCCACACGGAAAAGCGTCCCTTCTTCGTCTCGACCGGAATGCGCCGGATACCCCCGGTCCACTGATCCTCGGTCTTCGAGTAGTCGAGATAGTCGTTCAGGTTCCGGTTCATCGGTGAGCTCCCTTCGCTCGGTGCGCCCCGTGGGCGGTCAGGGATTGGTCGTTCGCGCCGGGCCTGCCGGCGCCGCATCGGTGGTCCTCGTCCCGGCCGTCGGACCGGGAGCGAGTCGGGTGCCGTCGAGGTACCGCTCCATGAACTCGTCGTCCACGCTGCGGACGATCGGATCGGCGATCTCGTACATCGGCGTTCCCTCCCAGCCCGCTTCCTGCCAGCGCCACCAGTTCTTGGCGTGGCGGCTGCCGAAGTAGAACGGTGCGGTGTTCTGGATGTGTCGCCGCGCATCCTCCCGGGACACCAGCCCGCCCTGCTCCATGTTGAACATGTAGTCCCACTGGAGCATCAGCGCGACCAGGTGCGACTCCACGACCCGCACTTCGAGGTCGGTCATGGTTTCCGGTGCGCGTACGGACTTGATCCAGGCCGCGCCGATGACGGGGTCGGCCAGGCTGAGCTCGATCTGCACCAGCACATCGTTCTTGCGCGACTCCATGTCGGCGCGCGTCAACGCCGCGTTCTGGCGGACCTCGACGATCAGGATCAACAGCCCGGCGATCACGCCGAGATTCGCGGCGAGCATGAGCCAGCGGTTGAGTCGGTCGAAGCGCGAAGGGGCGGCTTCGTTGTTCGAAGAGGCGCTCACGAGTTCGGGCCCTACGGGTGCAGGTAGAACACCTTGCTCAGAATCCGCCAGGTCCCGTCGACCTTGACCAGGGTGAAGAAGTCCGTGAAGCGGTGGCCGGTCCAGTCGAGCAGTTCGATGCGCACGCTGGCGGCGGTGCCCTCGAGATCGATGGTGGTTTCGCCGGCCTGGACGGACTCGGCCGGACCGTTGTCCTCGTGCCAGTCGTAGAACCTCTGGATCGGACCCGCGAACAGGTCGTCACCGACATAGCCGCAGATCGTGGCCAGGTCGTGGAAGATCGGCCGGAGCACGTCGTTGCTGCCGGTCTTCGCGCCTTCGATGTAGGTCTGCATGAGCTCGCCGATCTGGCGGCGGTCTTCGAGCTGGGTGTCGATGTCGGTGTCGGTCATGGTCACGGGCGTGGGCTCCCTCGGGGGTGGGTGGCGGAACCGGATCGGTTCCGGTCCGGCTCAGAACAGTTGCGCGACCTGGCCGCGGATCGGCGAGACCGGTTCGTGGATCGTGCGGGTACGGAATTCGTCCAGCGACGCGCCGTTGTCGAGGGCCGCCAGCCATTCGTCGGGGTCGAACTCGACGCCCACCGGATTGGTCTCGAAGGCCGGACCGCTGATGTAGTCGTTGCATTCATCGGCGCTGTCGAAGGCGTCCACCTGGAACTCCATCTGGTTGCCGTCCGGGTCGGCGTAGTACATCGAGATGGTCAGGCCGTGATGCACGCTCCAGTAGGGCTCGATCCCGGCGGCCTTGAGCGTGGCGTAGTTCTCGAGCAGGCCGTCGAGCGAGCCCAGGCTCCAGGCCAGGTGGTCGACGCCGGTCCAGTGCGTGGCCTCCGGCTCGGAGCCGTCCGGGTCCACGACCGACAGATCGAGCAGCGCGAAGCGGTGATGCTCGTCGTCGAAGGTCAGAAAGGCCATGGCGGGGTTGCGGTGCTGCACCCTCGCCCCGAACACCGTGCAGTACCAGTTCAGCATGTCCTCGAACCGGCGGGTTCGATAGACGACGTGGGCCAGCTTGATCGGTCGATGAATCGTCATGGGACTCTCCCTGAAATCCTCTCCTGCGGCGCGTGCCGCAGCCGCTAGCCTTCCTTCCCTCGGCCACCTTGCGTGACGCGCGTCACACTATAGCGCCACCCGGCGCCCGCGCATAGCGCTTTCCGGCCGTCTCGTGCAGGTCTCGGGCGGTCGATCAGTCTCGGTCCGAGGGCGGATCCACCGCCTCCGTGAAGGGTTCGATGCCGAGCGCCTCGTGGATCGCGGCCGGACGATAGAGGCGGTCGCCCTTCAGCGTCATGGCCGTCTTGCGAACCGCACGGATGTCGTCGAGCGGATTGCCGTCCAGCGCAACCAGGTCGGCGACATAGCCCGGCGCGATCCGCCCGATGCGGTCGGCCGATCCAACGATCTCCGCCGATCCGACGGTCGCCAGGCGCAGCACGTCGGCGTTCGCGATCCCGGCCTCGGCGTAGAGCTCCAGTTCGCGGTGCAGCGTGAACCCGGCCAGCGCATCGGTGCCCGCCACCAGCGGCACGCCGGCCTCGTGCAGGCGGCGGATCATGTCGAGCAGGGCGCGGGCCGAGGCGGCATAGGTCTCCGCGTTCTCATCGTTCACGTCCAGCTGGCCGCCGAGCATCGAGCGGCGAACGTTCGGCGGCAGGTGGTCGGCGATCATCGCGTAGGACGGATCGACCTGCCCCGAGCGATGGCGGAACATCGAATCGAAGATCGTCACGGTCGGGTCGACCACCGTGCCGCGACGCGCGAGCAGATCGATGAACGCCTGCACGTCGGCCGATTCGAGGTCCAGGCCGGCCCCCTGTTCGGCGACGAGCGTGAAGCGCAGCGGCGTCCGCGTGTCGTCGCTCGGTCCGGCGAGGAAGTTCAGGAACACCATGTTGATGTGCTGGATTTCGTCGAAGCCGGCGCGCACCGCGGCTTCGGTCGTCATGCCGGATGGGACGTGGCCGGAAAGCCGCATGCCGCGGTCGTGGATCGCTTCGGCGATCGGCGCGACCCAGTCGGGATCGATCGACGAGTAGATCTTGATGTGCGGATAGCCCTGCTCGTGGATGGTCTCGATGAAGCCCAGCGCCTCGTCCAGGCTTCCGGCCAGGTTGCCGGTCGGTGCCGCGAAGGGGCCCGCGGCGTCGATGAACCCGGCGCGATACACGCGGGGCCCGATCGCGCGCCCGGCCTCGAACTGGTCGATCGTGTCCAGCAATCGATCGTGCGTATTGGCGAGGTCGCGCACGGTCGTCACGCCGGCGGCGATATGCAGCGCGCCTGCAGAGGCGCCGACGTGCACGTGCATGTCCCACAGTCCCGGGATCAGGCTGCGTCCTTCACCGTCGATCGCCATCGCGCCGGCGCAGTCGATCGCATCGTTCGCGCCGACCGCGGTGATCACGCCGTCCTCGACCCGCACCGTGGAATCATCGCGGAAGACGCCGGCATCGACGTCCAGCACGCGGAAGCCGCGAAGGCACAGCGGATCGACCACATCGTGGGTCAGCCGTTCGGCGCGCCCCTCGAGGTGCGCCTGCTCGGCGGCCTGCTGGCGCTCGTCGAGCGTCGGCAGGATCGCGGCCCAACCTTCGGGCACCAGGCCCATCCAGCCGAAGGCCAGCGCGAACAGCTCGTTGTCCTCGTCCAGCCACAGGTACTGCGGGTCGAAGCCGATGCCGGACAGCGCGTACAGCGAGGCCGTACGCGATTCGCCGTCGTGCTCGACCGTTTCCTCGGCCAGCTTCTCGATGCTTGCCGTGCCGGCCGGCCACATCGCAAGCCGCTTGTCCGGGGCCGCCAGCAATGCACGCGCCATCGCCGCCAGGTACTCGGGACTGGAATCGTTGGCCAGGTAGAAGGCATCCAGCGGCCCTTCGTCGCGGCCGGACTCCAGCGTGCTGGTCCAGGTCGCAACGCCGTCCGCGTAGACGAATCGTTCGTCCACCGGCGCGCCCATGTAGGCGTTGCCGGTGCTTTCGAACATCCGGACCCGGCCGTCCTCGTCGGTTTCGAAGCGCGTTTCGATCGACGGCCCGCGGCCACGGTCGTTGAACTCGAAGCGGGTGCTGCGCGCACCGTCGTCGTGGATCGTGAGCACCAGTCCGCCGGACGGCTCGCCCTGGGTGAGCCAGTGGTAGTGGACGGTCTCGTCCGCCCAGCCGGTCGTCGCCAGCGTCAGTGCGATCAGAAGTGCAGTCGGTGAAGCTGTCGGATGGGTCATTCGCGGTTCTCCGGTGCGGGGCAGATCGAGGATGTGCATTCGATGGTCATGTAGGTTTCGACTTCGACGCGCCAGGCGCCGTCGATGGTTCGCCATTTCGCGCTGTACAAGCCTCGCGCGAATTCGGTGGCGTTGCCTGCCGAAACGCCTCGCCACCGGCCCTGCTCGAGCGCGATCGGAAAGCTCGGGGAGACATCGATGCAGGTCGGCGTTCGAACGTAGACCAGCCGCTGGTCGGACTCGAAATCCTGCGACCAGAGCTCGAGCTGGGCATCGTGACCGAGGAACACCTCGCTGCCGGTGCCGGTGATCAAAACGACCCCGTCGGCCAGCACCTCGCTGATCGTTTCGACGTCCGCCTGGCGGATGGCGGTATTGAAGCGTTGGCGTTGGGCAGTGATCGCTTCGACGTCCGGGTCTGCGCCGCAGTTCGCGGCGTCGGGGCCGGCGTGGAGGGGAGGCGCGAAGCAAATGATCGACGTGGCGAGCAGGAACGCAATCGCTGTGCGTCCTTCGAGTCGGCTGAACAGGCTCATCCGCTGGCCCTCCGGGCGTGTCGGACCGCCTCCAGCGTAGTTCGAGTGCTATCGATCGCCGCTTCGATGACGAAGAGGCGACCGCGAAGGGTCGTTGCCTGGAATCGAAGGTGGCGGAGGAGTTCCTCGTTGGTATGCAGTCGCATGATCTCTCCCGTCACGAGCGATGCGGGTAGATCGATCTCGCACGTTGTCGGTAGGCTCAAGCCGATCACCCCGAGTTCATTCTCGACGTAGAGATCACCGCAGGCCCGAGCGATGGCCTGCTGCACTCTGTGGTCCATCAATTGCCGCGCTACGGCACGGTACTCCGTGCGTCCCTCGAGGACCATCTGCCAGCGAGCAGAGATGTTGTAGCTCGTACTGAGGATCTCTCGCAGACCAGGATTATCAAGGTCGTCGATCCGGCCGGTGGCAACCAGTTCGTCGTAGGTGGATCGCCGATCGGACAGCCAACGCTCGTTGCTGGCCTGGTAGAGATCGATCAGGAATTGCTGATCGAGTTCACCTGCCGGACGGACCCGCGCATCGAGCGCGGCCTGCGCGTGACGGCTGGTCTGTGCGAAATACACGTGAGCGTTTTCCCACATGTAAAGCTGCGCGCCGAGGTCGTTCTCCAGTCGTGCGAGGTAGGACTGCGCAGAAGCACGGTTCTGTCGATCCTCGTTCCAGTTCGCAGCCTCGATGCCGAGGAACACGCCCAGCACGACGATGCCGACTTCTACGACCACGGTGAACCAGTCCTGTTTGCGCAGGCCGTCGACGAGCCGGTGCAGGATCATCCGCAGTCCGCCCTGCCGAGTCGGCCGAGAAGATCCCGCGTGTCTTCGGCAATGAGGCCCAAGACGCGGTGATGCCGAGCGGACTCGAAGACGGCCGACTTCAGCACGCCCTGGAGCGCCGGATCCGCTTGCACGGCTTCGGTCAGTACGCGCCAGTCGATCTCGTCCAGCGTGCCGAGCCCGCTGCTTTCCAGCGCAGCCACCAGACGGATTACGGTCCCGCGATAGGTGATGTTTTCCGTATCGTTGAACCCTCTGATTCGAGCAAAATGCTGCTGCAGCGACTCGACCAGCGTCTTGTCCTGGATCAGCAGGATGTCGTTGCTGGACACCAGCCCGTCGTAGGCGGCACGCTCCGGATCGAAGGTGGTGAACCCGGCCAGATCGTAGAGAACGACACTCGCAGAATCGATTGTGACCTTCTCGGGCTGGTGAAAAGGACGTTCTCCCTGATTGCCCGGCTGCGTGGTCGGCAGCGTCCACTCGAGGGCCTGACGCAACACTTCGGCCTGGGCGGAGAACCGGTACCTCGCGTCTTCCGCCGTGTTCTCCAGTTCTTCCAGATCGGAACAGAAATCGGACGCCAGCTCCTCGAGGATGCCGCTTTCCCGGTTCCGCTCGGCGCGTTCTTCGTTCCAGTTGGCGACCTGGATGCCGATGAACACGCCGACCACCACGATCATGAAGTCCAGAACGACCGCGAACCAGTTCTGCTCGCGCACGTGCTTCATGACCGAGCGGAGAATCATCCGGTCGCTCCAGTTCCAGTGTGCCGTCGAATCACCGCTCGATCCGGTCCACGTAGATGCTGTGGACCTTGAAGCGGGTTGCTCGGCCGTCGGGGCCCAGCTCGAACTCGTAGGTCTCACCGAGCGAGTCGTCGTCCCGAATGCGGGCGTAAGTGTTGCCGTCGACGTGTTTCAGGCGCGCCATGGCGTCGGCCGGATTCGAACCGGCCAGGCCGAGCATCGCCAGCCCGTCGTCCCACGGTACGACCGCCGTTCTACCCCAGATCGTGCCGTAGAGACCGGCGAATCGCTCCAGGGCGCCGTCGCGTTCCGGAGCATCGTCGGGCGCGTCGATCGCCTTCTGGATCGCCGGCCCGACGAGCGCGAAGGCCTGCGCGGCCATGCCGCCGGGGTCCGAACCGATCGTGTTGGTCAGCACGATCGCGCCGATCTTCGTCTTCGGCTCGATCCGGAACTCCGTGTAGAAGCCGGGGCAGCCGCCGCCGTGCCGGGCAAGGACTCGCTCGCCTTCCTTGCGTACGCTGAAGCCGAGTCCCCAGGTGGTCTCCCAGTCGGGGTCGATGTACTGCACCCGCTGCATCTCGCGCAGCGACGACGGCCGGATCAGTTCTTCTTCCCCGTCCAGCACGCGGAACTGCCACATCGCGAACTTCGCAAGATCGCCGACGTTCGACGCGAAGCCGGCCGCCGGTGCGATCCCGCGGGTCCGGAACGGCGCGACGACCTCGCGCTCGCCATCGAAGTCCAACGCCGTATGGCCGATCGCCATCCGGCCGCCGCGGAGGTCCACCGGGATATCGGTGAACGTCGACTCCATGGCCAGCGGATCGAGCACTCGCTCTCGCATGTAGTCGTCGTAGGACTGGCCCGAGACCTCGGCGACGATTTCCCCGACCAGGGTCAGGCCGAGGTTCGAATACTGGAAGTAGGTCGAGGTCGGATACAGCGTCTGCTGCGCGCTCAGCCGCTCGCGGATCTGGTTCGAGGTCGGGAAGGGGTAGTCCGCATCGGTCCAGTAGGGATAGTCGGACTCGCGCGGCAGACCGGAGGAGTGGGTCAGCAGGCGCCGGACCGTGACCGGTTCATCGTCGGGATGCGCGTCCTGCAGATCGGCGAACCAGTCGAGATGATCGCTGACCGGATCGTCGAGCCGGACCCGACCGGCGTCGTACTGCTGCATCAGGCCGATGCTGGTGAACAGCTTGGAAATCGAGCAGATGCTGTAGACCGTGTCGGCCGTTGCCGGCAGGCCCTCGTCCGGATTCGCCAGTCCGTACGCGCCGGTCGCAACCAGCTCCTGGTCGTGGACGATGCCGAAGGAGACCGCCGGTACGCGACTGCTGCCGGCCTGGTATTCCATCCAGTGCGTCCAGAGCCGGACCGCATCGTCGACGCGCGGATCATCGGCGATCGACACGGCATCCTGCGCGATCGCTGCTGAAGTCAGCAGCGCACCTGCAGCGAGGGCTGCGATCCGGTGGGATGTGGTCTGTCGGAACATGGGTCGTTCTCCTCGTTCAGCGGAATGAAGGGTGCTCAAGGATCAATCGCATTCGAAGTCATCGGTCCCAACGGCCCGGCACATCGGCGGAAACTCCGTCGCCCGCCAGAAGGCCGGCAGGCCCCAGGCGCGGATGTGTTGCTTGAAGGCATCGGAGGACCGGTAGTCGCGATAGGCATCGAACCAGATAACCCAGGTGGGCGGGATCGATTCATGATCGCCTAGGGCAACCAGCAGTTCGTTGATGCTCTGGCGGCTTCCGACCGTATCGCCGTGGGTCCTCAGGCGCTGGATCAGGACGCTGTGATCGCCGTCGGGTCGGGCAAGCGCGGCGTAGATCTCTTCCAGGCCGAGCCATCCCCGCAGTGACGGCAGTCGGATGGCGTGCAGATAGAACTCGCGCTCGAGACCGAGCTGGTGGAGCGTGACCAGGGACGGGATGTCGCCGGTGAACACCCCGACCCGAATCGCCCGGTCGAGCAGGTCGATCGCGTCCTCCATCCGGCCGGCGAGCGTCAGTGCGGCCACCAGATTCGAGCTGCACGGCGCATAGCCGGGTTCGACCTCGATGCAACGTCGGAAGTCGGCTTCGGATCGCTCGATGTGGCCCGCGCGCAGGTAGGAAAAGCCGCGCCAGTTCAGCACCGCCAGCTCGTCGGGATGAGCGGCCAGCGCGCGGTCGTAGAGCTCGATGACCTCCTGGTAGCGATTGGGTGATGCAACGGTCGGCAAGGCGAAATCGCGAGCCAGACCGAGAACACCGAGCGCGAGCGCGTGATCGCTGTCGATCGCGAGCGCGCGCTCGGCCGCTTCGATCGAACGCGCCCTCGAGTCCGCGGACGAGTCGGCGAGAAGAATCCCGTACTCCGGCGAAACCACGAGGATCGCTGCGTGCAGCGCCAGCGCGTCGGCGAACTCCGGGTCCAGGTCGATGGCGCGCTGCACCAGATCGTTCGCCTCGGCAAAGAACGCACGCGTCTGGAACAGGCTGCGCGCACGGAGAAACAGGGCATAGGCATCGATGCTGCTGGTGCGCTGCGGGACGGCGTCGGCAGTGCCCACCTCCACGTCGAGGTTCTCCCGGATCGACTCGACGATCGCCGACGCGATCTCGTCCTGGATGGCGAACAGGTTGTCGGCCGTCAGCTCCCGGTCCCAGGTATCCGACCACAGGTGCTCGTCACGCCCCGCATCGATCAACTGCGCCGTCACCCGGATCGTTCGCCCGGAGGAGCGAACGCTGCCTTCGAGCACGTGGCGCACTTCCAGGCGATCGGCGATCGCCGGCATACCCAGGCCCTCGACGCCCCTGAACTGGAACGATGACGTTCGCGATGCGACCGCCAGGCCGTCGACGCCGGCGAGAACGTTCAGGATCTCCTCGGCGATGCCGTCGGAGAAGTAGCCTTGATTGCGTTCCGGAGACAGGTCGGCAAACGGCAGTACCGCAATCGACGCATCCGCGATCCCGGCCTCGTCGGACTCGGCCGGCGCCGGTTCGACCGGCGCGCCGCCTTCCGGAATCAACCGGTCCGCGATCAACAGCCCGATCGCCAGCAGCGCGGCAATCAGCGTGGCCACGTTCAACTTCTGGACGGTCTGTTGCTTGGTCTCCGGTTCGACCCGCACGTCCCTGTCGCGCTTCAGCCCGTCGGGCGTCAACTCGAAAGCCCAGGCGAACACCAGCGCCGGCACGAATCCGATCGCCAGCACGACGACGATGCCGCGGACGAATTCGTCGGGCACGTCGAACACGGGCAGCACGGTCTCGGCGATCTGCACCACCAGCCAGGAGGCGACCAGGTAGAACAGGCCCACCCGGAAAACGTTGCGGCGCTTGAGTTCGGCGAACAGGCTCATGCGGTGACGCACAGCCGCGCTGGCCGGCCCTGCGCCGTGGACGAATTGGTGGCAACCCGGACATTCATCTCGAAACTCCCTCGAGGGGCCCGTGCCCTGGCCATCGAGCCGTGGCGTGAACCCCGGGGTGCAGCATAGCCGAAGCCTCGATCGCAAGGAACCGAACCGTGATCGCGGTCACGAAACACCCGTCTTGCCCGGCAGGCGGTGCCCGGGTATCGTTGACGTCAATGAAGGGATCGCCATCCAGGCACAGGGAGATGTTCCATGACCGAGCATGATCAGCAAGCCGATTCTTCTCCGGAGCCGGAGGAGCGCACGAAGGGCCCCACCACGGGACAAGCGGCCGAGGGCTATATCGGCCACGTGATGGGTGTGCTGACCCGCCCGGACCGGTTCTTCGACGCGGGCCACCGCAGCGGCAACACCAACGCGATGATCGACCTCGGCGCGTTTCTCGGCGTGTTCTTCCTCGCCACGATCGTGGCCCGCACCTTCGGTTACACGGGGTTCGATTTCGAGTTCGGTCATCTGCTCGACGGCATCAAGGCCGTGCTGGTGATCGGCATTCCGATCGGCGCGCTGGTGTTCGCCTGGAATGCAATGGGCAAGACCCGGGGGCTGGATTTCTACATGGAGAAGTTCGGCGGTGCGCTGGTGCTGTCGACCCTGTTGCTGCTCGGTGCGATCGTGCTCGACGTGCTCGATATCCGCATCCAGAGCTGGTTCCGGGGCCTGGCGATGGTGTTCGTCTACATCGGCGTGTTCGCGATCACCTATGCCCATGCGGTGCCGGGCAAGCTGAAGTCCGCGGTGGCCTTTACCGCGGCGTTCTACATCCTCTACCGCCTGCTCGGCCTGCTGTTCTGATCGGTCTCTGGATCGGACCGGCCGGGTGACCCGGTCCGGGAAGCGTTAGCCCCGGCTGCCGACGCGCAGGTTCCGGTTGCGGCGGGGCAGGTCGCTGTCGGGCTGCGAGGGCGTCCGGGCCAGTCGGGCGATCCAGTGGCCGGGGAGCCGGTGCTCGCGAGCGCCGGCCAGCACGTAGCGCTTGTACCAGTCCAGCGGCAGAAGGTTTGCGTCGGTAACGATTGCTCGGTAGGTGCGGGCGAGCCGCAGCCGACCGTTGATCTGCACGCGCACGGCTTCCGCGGTGTATCCGGTGCCCAGCTCCTCGTGATGATCCAGCGCCGGACGCTCGGCGCGACGAATCGTCCACGCCACACCATGCACGCGATCGACCGTCTGACCAGGGGACGGTCCGGTCGACTCCCTCGTGGGCACGACGTCGCACTTGCCGGTGCCGTCGCTGCCGATCTTGTGCCAGGCCAGGCGATGGCCGGCCAGCACCGCATTGCCGGCCTTGCGCGCCGAGGGGCAGCGCGCGATCAGCCTTGCGGTCATCAGGTTCGAGCCGTAGGCGAAGTACAGGAAGGTTCCGTTGGGGGTCACGATCGACGCCGGCGATTCGGCAGGCCTGGGCGACTCAGGCGAAGCGGTCGCGATCGTGCGGGCGGTGGTGGTCCAGCGCCGGCCCGATCGGGACCACGCCCGGCGGGTTGATCATGTCGTGGCTGCCGTAGTAGTGCAGCTTGATCGCGTGGAACTCGCAGGTCTCCGACACGCCCGGCACCTGGTAGAGATCGCGCACGTAGTTCGACAGGTTCGGATAGTCCTCGATCCGCCGCAGGTTGCACTTGAAGTGGCCGACGTAGACCGGGTCGAAGCGGATCAGCGTGGTGAACAGGCGCCAGTCGGCCTCGGTGATGCGGTCGCCGCACAGGTAGCGCTGCTCGGCGAGTCGCGTCTCCAGCATGTCCAGCGTTTCGAACAGCGGAATGACCGCTTCTTCGTAGGCCTCCTGGGTGGTGGCGAAGCCTGCCTTGTACACGCCGTTGTTCACGTTCGTGTAGACCGTCGCGTTGATCTCGTCGATCGCCTCGCGCAGGTCCTCGGGGTAGAAATCGCCGTCCTTCGCGCCGACCCCGTCGAAGGCCGAGTTCAGCATCCGGATGATCTCGGCCGACTCGTTGTTGACGATCGTGTTCTTCTTGCGATCCCAGATCACCGGCACCGTCACCCGGCCGGTGTAGTCCGGGTCGGCGGCGGTGTAGACCTGGTGCATGAAGGTCGCATCATGGATCGGGTCGGGGTGGACCTTGTAGCCGGGCTCGAAGGTCCAGCCGTTCTCCTTCATCAGCGGGTTGACCACCGACAGGGACATCATGTCGTCCAGGCCCTTGAGCTTGCGGAAGATCAGCGCGCGGTGCGCCCACGGGCAGGCGTAGGCCACGTACAGGTGATAGCGGCCCGGCTCGGCCTCGAAGCCGCCTTCCTCACCCGGTCCTGGCGAGCCGTCGGCGGTGATCCAGTTGCGGAAGGACGATTCCTGGCGTTTGAATCGGCCGCCGGTGGAGTCCGTGTCGTACCACTTGTCCTTCCATTCGCCGTCGACCAGCAGGCCCATGGCCGTTCTCCTTTGCAGAATCGGGGCGCTCCGCCGCGCGGAACGAGGTGGAGCGAACGCGGCAGCGCGTCCGCCGAACTGGTTTCAAGTGTAACAATCCGCGCGCGGATTCGGGCGGCGCGAAGTTGCGCTGCGGGCCCCGGCAGCGTAGGGTCTGGGGAAGGAAATCCGTCGATCCGGCCGGCCCGTGTCAACCCGTCGGCCCCGATGGACGTTGATTCGATTGAGCCGGCCCGCCCGTCGCTGCGACGACCGGCCGGAGCCACGACGAGCCCCTGCCAAGGAGCGGACCCGAGATGATCCCGGTGCTGGACCCAGCCTCCGAACGCGCGCGCATCCTCCGCCTGGTCGAGCGCATCACCTACGGCGCCGATGCCGGCACGGTCGAGGTGGCCGAGCAGCTCGGTTACGAGGCGTTCGTCGAGTGGCAGCTCGACCACGAGGCCATCGACGACGGTGGAATCGAAGCGCTGCTGATCGACGCGCTGCCGACCCTGTCGATGACGCCCGAGGAGCTCGCGCGGCACATCTTCGTCGAGCAGAACTTCGGCGCGGCCCAGCGGGACCTGGTCATCGCCACCATGATCCGGCGCGCGTTCAGCCCGCGCCAGCTGTACGAGCGGATGGTCGAGTTCTGGTCCGACCACTTCAACGTACCGGCGCTCGACGTGGTCGGCGGCTATTACAAGGCGCTCGAAGACCGCGACATGATCCGGCCGCTGGCGATGACCCGCTTCGAGGACCTGCTGCAGTCCAGCGCGCGCAGCCCGGCGATGCTCGAGTACCTCGACAACGCCAACAACACCGCCGACGGCCCCAACGAGAACTACGCCCGCGAGCTGATGGAGCTGCACACGCTCGGCGTCGACGGCGGCTACACGGAAGACGACGTCAAGGAGCTCGCTCGCGTCTTCACCGGCTGGACGATCCGCAACCCGGCCGAGTTCCTGTTCAACGGCTTCACCCACGACACCGGTCCCAAGACCTTTCTCGGCGAGGACGTGATCGGCAGCGGCGAGGCGCAAGGCACCAATGTCCTTCGCACGCTGGCCAACCATCCCTCGACCGCGCGGTTCATCGCGACCAAGCTGCTCCGGCGCTTCGTCGCCGATGATCCCGATCCCGGCGTGATCGACGACGTCGCCCAGGCGTTCGGCGATTCCGGCGGGCGGGTGGTCGACACGATGCGCGTGCTCCTGCTGCATCCGCAGGTCGCCGACACGATGGCGCTGAAATTCAAGCGGCCGAACGAGTTCACCGCCGGTGTGCTGCGCCGGCTGCAGCCGGACCCCGGCACCGACATCCTCGGCCAGATCTACGGCGCGCTGGCCGCCTCGGGTCAGATCCCGTTCGGCTGGCCGGCCCCGGACGGCTACCCCGACGACCGCGAACACTGGCAGTCGACCACCGGCTTCCTGGTCCGCTTCAATGCTGCCTACGAGTGGGCGCGCGGGCTGGCCGACGCCTCGCCGCTGATCCGCGGCGCGGCGGAGCAGGATCGGATCAGCGACATGGCCACGGTGCTGATCGACGGACTGCGCCCGGCCGGGGTGACGGCCCGGACCCGCCGCATCCTGATTCGCTACGCCAATGGCCTGCCGGCCGCGGACCGCGCGCCAGCAATGGCGGCCTGGCTGCTGGCCGGCCCCGAAGCCCAATGGCGATGAGCGCGCTCGCGACCCCGGAGATTTCGACATGACGCTGGACATGAAACGACGCACCTTCCTCCAGGCCGCCGCCGTGACCGGCGGCGTGGCGCTGGCCCCGAGCTGGGCGCGGGCGGCGGTCAAGAACCTGGGCGCCGGCGACCGGCTGGTCGCGATCTACCTGCGCGGCGGCGCCGACGGGCTGACGGTCTGTCCGCCGCTGGGCGAGAACGCCTACTTCGACGCCCGCCCGACGCTGGCCGTGTCCGAAGGCGCGGCCCTGCCCCTGGACGGCTTCTTCGGCCTGCACCCGGCCGCCGGCGGCCTCAAGGACCTGTTCGATGCCGGCGATCTCGCGGTGATCCACGCCGCCGGGCTGCAGACCGCCGAGCGCTCGCACTTCGAAGCGCAGGCGACCATGGAACAGGGCATCGATGCCGGTGAACTCAAGCCCGGCGACGGCTGGATCGGCCGCTACCTCGCCGAACTGGCGCCCAGCCTGCCGCTCGCGGCGGTGGCGTTGGACCAGGCGGTACCGCAGTCCATGGTCGGCCCCGTCGATTCGCTGGCGATCGGCCGGATCGACGACTTCGAAGTGGCCCTGAACCCGCTCGACCGCTCCGCGCTGAAGGCGGTCTACGCCGCCGACCCGCTGCTGGCCGAAACCGCCAACGGGGTGTTCGATGCCTCGGATGCGCTGGCGCCGGTGGCGGCGATGCCGCCGGGCGAGGGCTATCCCCAGGGCCAGCTCGGCGGTGCGCTGGCCGACTGCGCGCGGCTGATCAAGGCCGATGCGGGCCTGCAGGTCGCGGCCATCAACGGCGGTGGCTGGGACCACCACGACGACCAGGCCGACCAGATCGATCCGCTGCTGGCAGACCTGGCCGGTTCGCTGGCCGCGTTCCGCGACGACATCGGCGAGGCCTGGAACAGCACCACCGTGGTGGTCATGACCGAGTTCGGCCGCCGGGTCCGCGAGAACGCCTCGCTGGGCACCGACCACGGCCACGCCGGCGTCATGTTCGCCGCCGGCGGCGGGGTCAACGGCGGCCAGGTCTACGGCGACTGGCCCGGCCTGGATCCCGCCGACCTGTCTGACGGCCAGGACCTGCGCGTGACCACCGACTACCGCCAGGTGCTGGCCGAACTGCTGGTCCAGCGCCTCGGCGTGAGCGATCCGGCACCGGCGCTCGGCGGCTGGGCGCCCGAGTCCTTCAGCGGCCTGTTCCAGCCGATCGCGGCCGCGTCGATGCTCGGCGCCAAGCAATCGACGGAACGAGCTCCGAAGCGCGGCCCGGGCCGGCTTCGCTGATCGCAGTTTCGCCGCGCCGCTCGTGGTTGCGCTGAGCCGGACCGAAGTGGCGCCCCGCCGGCCCGGCGACTAGACTCGGGGTCGGTCCCGCCGCATCGGTTCCTCCATGCATCACGGCATCGCGCTGATGATCGCGGTCGCGTTCCTCGCCTACGCGCTGTGCACGCGGCGGCTCGGACGCACCGTGCTGACCGGCCCGTTGCTGTTCGCCGCACTCGGCTTCGCGCTCGGTCCCGCCGGGCTGCACTGGATCGACTTCGGCCACGATCCGGCGTCCGGCCAGAGCCTCGCCGACGGTCCGCTCTACCTCCTGGCCGAGATCACTCTTGTGCTGGTGCTGTTTACCGACGCCGCCTCCACCGACCTGGGCACGCTGACCCGCGTTCGATCGATCCCGACCCGGATGCTGCTGGTGGGCCTGCCGCTGGCCGTGGTGCTGGGCACCGCGGTCGCGGCGCTGCTGTTTCCGGCGCTCTCGATCTGGGAGGCCGCGCTGCTGGCGGCGATCCTGGCGCCGACCGACGCCGCACTCAGCCAGCCGGTGATCGAGAACGACGCCGTCCCCTCGCGCATCCGCGCCGCAATCACCACCGAAAGCGGGGTCAACGACGGCCTGGCCTTGCCGGCCGTGCTGCTGTTCGCGGCGCTGGCTGCCGGCTCGAACGAGCAGGGCGCGGCGGGCTGGGCCGGGTTCGTCACCCAGCAGCTGGTGTTCGGCCCGCTGGCCGGGCTGATCGTCGGCGGCGCCGGCGGCTGGCTGATCCAGCGCGCCTGGACCGCCGGCTGGATGGACGAATGGGCCGAAGGCCTGGCCGCGCTGATGATCGCGTTCTCGGCGTTCCTGCTGGCCGAAACGCTGCACGGCAACGGCTTCCTCGCCGCCTTCGTCGGTGGCCTGGCGATGGCACGCATGCTCGGCAAGCAGTGCCGCTACGCCTACGAGTTCCAGCAGTCCGAGGCGCATATCCTGGTCCTCGGCACCTTTTTCCTGGTCGGCGCACTGATGCTGCCGGCGGCCGCCGAGCACCTGACCGTGTGGTGCGCGGTCTATGCCCTGTTCGCGCTGACCGCGATGCGCATGGTGCCGATCGCCGTCAGCCTGGTCGGCGCGCGTCTCGACCTGGACACGGTCGCGTTCCTGGGCTGGTTCGGTCCGCGCGGCCTGGCCTCGGTGCTGTTCGCGTTGATCATCCTCGAGCGGGCCGATGTGCCGAACGAGGCGCCGCTGCTGGCCGCAATCGCGCTGACCGTGACCCTGAGCATCGTGGCCCACGGTGTGAGCGCCGCGCCGCTTGCGCGTCGCTTCGGCCGCAGCCATCGGGACGCCTCATGACGGACCCGGGATACAGTCCGGATTTCCGGATGCTTCGATGCCCCGTGCCCCGCCGCACCGAGTTTGCAGACCGATTTCGCTGAACCCGATTTCGTATAGCCAAGGAGAACGACCATGAGCCTGAACGAGCAGCAGCAAGCGCTGTGCGACGACAACCCGCATGATTTCTCCGACCTGAAGGCCCTGTTCCTGAACTGCAGTCTGAAACCCTCGCGCGAGTTTTCCCACACGGAAGCGCTGATGTCCGTCAGCCGTTCGATCATGGACGCCTGCAGCGTGAGCACCGAGATGATCCGGGTCGCCGATCTGCACCTGCCGCCCGGCGTCCAGCCCGACATGCGCGAGCACGGCTTCGACCACGACGACTGGCCGAGCCTCAGCGAGAAGGTCATGGGCGCCCACATCCTGGTCGTCGGCACACCGATCTGGCTGGGCGAGGTGTCGTCGGTCTGCCGCGCGCTGATCGAGCGCCTGTACAGCGAATCGGGCAAGCTCAACGACAAGAACCAGTCGATCTACTACGGAAGAACCGGCGGCTGCCTGATCACCGGCAACGAGGACGGCATCAAGCACTGCGGCATGGGCATCCTCTACGCCCTGCAGCACCTGGGCTACACCGTGCCGCCACAGGCCGACGCTGGCTGGATCGGCGAAGCCGGGCCCGGTCCGTCGTACGCCGACGAGGACTCGGGCGGCTTCGAGAACGACTTCACCCAGCGCAACACCACCTTCATGACCTGGAACCTGATGCACACCGCGCGCATGCTGGTCGATGCCGGCGGACTGCCGGCGCACGGCAACGACCGAAAGGCCTGGAGCGCGGGCTGCCGATTCGGCTACGACAACCCCGATTACCGGAGCTGACGGGGCGCGCCGGGCAGTCGGGTCGGGTGGGACGGGTTCGGTGGAGCGGGCCGGGCCGACCGGTCGCGAATGTCCCGGCCGACCCAGCAGGGCACGGTGTACGGGTCAGCCCAGTCCGTCGGCCAGGTCCCGGAGCTGCTCGGCCGCGCTGGCGATCCGTTCGGCGTCCGCGCCCGGCACTTCGACCGGCGCCAGCTCCGGCCACAGGTCGGCCAGGCTGGAGATGATCACGTCCGCCTCCGCGGTGGCGCTTCGTTCGACCGCAGACGTGGCCGCGATCTGACCGACCCGCTCGAGCGAGATCTGCATGAAGCCCCAGGCGTCCTGGTATTCGTGTTCGTTGTCCACGACGCCGTCGACGACGCCCACGCCGTACTCCTCGGCCGCGGTGTCGAGCATGTTCGCCACCGCCCGGAGTTCGTCGGCCGCGGTCGCGTCGACGCCGCGCTCGATCGTTTCGATGGCCCCGTCGATCTCGCGCCAGGCCGCGGTGACGTCATCGGCGTCGGCGCCGGACTCCACCGCGTCCTTCAGCGTCGTCAGCCGTTCGTCGAAGGGCTGGAAACCGCGCGCTTCGATCGCCGGCACCAGGCCGGCGTACAGCTCGTCGCGCGGATGCTTCATGTGGGTGGCCGCCATGTCGGCGTAGTCGTTGATGTACAGCGCGTGACCGGCGTGCAGGTGCCCACGGATCAGGCCAAGGCGATGCAGGAAGGCCACGTCGTCGCTGGCGAGTTCGGACGCTTCCTCCGAGCGGTCGGCCTCGGCTTCGGCGCCATTCTCGGTGCCGACCTCGTCGCCGTCTTCGTTTGCGGTCCGGTCGGCGGGGGCCGGCGCGCTGTCCATCGCGCTGCCGGAATCGGACGCCGAGTCGTCCATCGTGTCGTCGGCCTGACCGCACCCGGTCAGCAGAAGGACTGCGGACAACAGGCCGACCGCCAGGGGGCCGGCGGCGCGCACAGGAGCGGAGTGCGGCGCGATCCTGGAACAGGAAGGCATCGGAAACGAGAGCGGGCGTTCAGGATGAAGTCGGTTCATGTCGGTCTTCCGGGAAGAGGATTCGCTGGTCAGCTTAACGAGCGCGATGATCGACTCGTGAATTCGGCGTGTGGCGTGGAACTCCCGGGCCGTCCAGCGCGCGTTCGTGGCGTCGAAGTCGGTCAGTGCAGTTTCAGCCGCGGCCTCGTGCGGCGGCCGATCAGGTCCGAGCCCCACAGCACCAGCGCTCGGAACGAGCCGTGCAGCGCGCGCTGGTGCGAGCGGTAGAGCATGCGGTAGCTCATCCGGGCCGCCCAGCCTTCGAAGGTGACGTTGCCGAGCAGCGCGCCCATCAGCGTGCCGACGGCAGTGTCGTCCAGCGAGACCAGCGAGCCGCGATCGCGATAGGTGTAGTGGCGAAGCGTTCGGCCGTCGAGAAAGCGCGGCAGCTGCGAGGCGAGGAACTTCGACTGCTGGTCCGCCGCCTGCGCGCGGGGCGGCACGAAGCCGCTGCCGGCCTCGTCCAGCGGGCAGGCCGCGCAGTCGCCGAGCGCGAAGATCCGCTCGTCGGTGGTGCTCTGCAGCGTGCGCTTGACCATTACCTGGTCGCGGCGGTTGATCTCCAGTCCGTCGAGACGGGCCAGGAACGGCTGGCCGCGAATGCCTGCGGCCCACACCGAGAAGCGCGCCGGGATCATCTCGCCGCCCTCAGTGCGCACGCCCTTGGCCGTCACTTCGGCCACCGCCTCGCCGGTGCGGACCTCGATGCCGCGGTTGGCCAATTCGGTCTCGGTGCTTTCGGCGAGCTCCTCCGGTAGCCCGGGCAGCAAGCGGGGCAGCCGTTCGAGCAGGGTCATCCGGGTGTCCTCGACCGTGTCGATCCCGACCGCGCCGTACTCGTTCAGTTCGTGGCGCATCTTGTCGAGCTCGGCCGCCAGCTCGACGCCAGTGGCGCCGCCGCCGACGATGGCCACGTCGAGATCGCCCGGTTCCGGCGTGACCCCGGACTGGCCGGCCCGCAGATAGGCCTCGAGCAGGCTGCGCCGGAATCGCTCGGCCTCGCTGGCCGAATCGAGCCGGTAGCAGTGCTCGGCCACACCCGAGACGCCGAAGTCGTCGCTGATGCCGCCGACCGCCAGCACCAGCACGTCGTAGGGCAGGTTGCGCGACGGCACGGTGTTGCCGTCGCCGTTGCCGTCCAGCGGTTCGAGCTGGATCGTGCGCTGCGCCTTGTCCAGGCCCTGCATCCGGCCCCAGACGAAGCGGAAATGATGCCGCCGGGCATGCGCCAGGTAGTTGCACTCGTCTTCGTGGATATCCAGCGTACCGGCCGCGATCTCGTGCAGCAGCGGCTTCCAGACGTGGGTCAGCGTGCCGTCGACCAGGATCACCTTGACCTCGGGATCGCGCCGATAGCGATGGCCGAGCCGCGTCGCCAGCTTCAATCCGCCCGACCCCCCGCCGACGATCACGATCCGCCTCGCCGTCTCACTCTTCATGCCGCACCCTCCGCTGATGGATCACGCATCTTAGGCGCAGCCTATGAAAACGCCGTGGCGGACCCTTGCAGGCTGGGGGGGACGTACGGGCCGGGAAGGGGGGCAGGATTTCGACGCTCGTAACGGCGCCCCCGGTTCTCCATACCTCGGAGTCTCTCCGAACGACTCGCTCGTCGCCCCGCACTACCATCCGTCGCCGCGACCTCCCAACCCGTCACCCCGGCCTTGAGCCGGGGCCCGGCGACTTCGTCGTCAGAAACAGCCAAGAAGGGCACGTCGCCGGGACCCGGCGACGTTGCGTTTCATCGCATCGAGCGCACCCGCTACGACGAGTGGGTTTCCCCTGGTTCAGGGAATCACCAGCCCCCCGGCTTCGAACCCGTCGATGAACAGCGGTGCCTCGTGGGTCCATTCGAACGCGCCCATGTCGCACACCGGCGTCCCGTCGGCGTCGCCATCGCCCGGTCGGTCGACGCCGCGCGCATCGGTGAAGGTGCACAGCGACGAATTGGTCGACGTGATCGGATTCGGATTGGCGTTGTCCAGGGCGAGATTCTGCGAAGCCGGCGGCACGGTGCGCGTGATGCCGCCGTAGTCGCCCAGCGGCAGGAACCGGCCGGCATCCCCGGTCAGGTCGTTGAAGCCGTTGATCGCGCAGCTGGCGTCCGGGAGCAGGTTGTAGCCGGCCGAGCCGAACGCGGCCGGCGGGTTGTTGTTGAAGGTGGCGCAGGCGTCGGTTGTGGCCGTGGTGAAGAGGTTGTTCCAGGTGGACAGGAAATCGGCGCCGCTCGGGTTGTAGGCCAGGTGCGCCGCCCCGGAGCTGGTGTTGGTGTTGGTGTTGTTGATCCACGAGTTGTTGCGGACCACCAGCTCGCCTTCGCGCACGTAGATCGAGCCGCCCGGCGAACCGGACGACGTGTTGGAGAAGAACGTGTTGTTCCATAGGTTGAAGAACGGCACGTCGCCGCTGGCCGACTGCGTGCCGGTCCACAGGGCCGAGCCCAACGAGGCCACGTTGGCGGCAAACAGGTTCCGCTGCACGGAGGAGACGCTGGCGGGGAGCAGGTTGAGCGCCACCGCGCCGCCGGCACCGCCGGCCTGGTTGAACAGGAACTCGTTGTCGTTCAATCCGACGTCCGCATCGCGGATGTGGACCGCGCCTCCCTGGTCCAACGCCATGCCCAGGTTCTCCGCCGAGTTCAGTTCGAAGCGGTTGCCGAACAGCGTGACCGTGCCGCCCTCGGCGTAGATCGCGCCGCCGAACAGCAGGTTCTCGCTGCCGTAGACCCGGTTGCCGATGAACCGGCTGTCGCGGATGTCCAGTACGCCGTCGGCGTTGAACTCGGTGTAGATCGCGCCGCCGAACGCCGGCGACGATCCGTTGGACGGGGGGCGCTGCTCGCAGGCCTCGAAGGTCACGTTCGTGATCCTGATGACGGTATCGCCATTACCGGTCGCGCGAAGGCACCCGCCGCCGAACACTCCATCGGAGTTCTGGACGACCAGGTTGCGAAGGATGAAACCGTCGGCGTTATTGCTGATCAGGAACATCCGGCCCCCGGCATCACCGTCGATCACCAGGCCCGGCGCGTCGCGGCCGTCGATCTCCAGCGTGTTGAAGACCACCTGCGGCAGGATGCCGGTCAGGGTGATCACGGCATTGGCGAGCGCGGTATCGAATTCGATCCGGTTGTCGCCGCCCTGCGATCCGTGCTGCTCCATGGCCCAGCGCAGCGTGCCGGGGTCGCTGGTGTCGGCCGTGGAGGTCACGGTGAAGGTCGCCGCCGGAAGCAGGCTCGGAACGAACAGCAGAAGCGCGAGAATTCGGTACATGAGTTTCGTCGTGGATTGGATGCGTTCTGAGTACGCAGTTCGTGCCCGAAGCGCGACAGATTCATACGGTTGTCGAGGCGTGTGACCTCGATCGCCGGCAATGGCCGACCACGAACGAGGAGGAGCTTCGGCGGCAGGCAGGAATCGAAGCCACTGGGTCCCGGGTGACTGGATCGAGTCCAGCACAGGCCGTCGCTTCGCTCCGCCCGGGATGACCGAGGGTCCGGAATGACCGAGCGGTGTCCGGGGACAGGCGTGTCCGATGACAGGCGTGGCCGGGGAGAGGGGTGGAGGCCGCTGCGGACCGCCAGGTCGTCCGTGCCGCACGCGCCGCACGCACCCGATTCCCGTTCGAGGTCGTCTCTCGCGTCTGAGGAGCCCAGCGAACCGGCCTCTTCACCCCGGATCGGCGTCGCCTCTCAGAGGGGCCTCCGGCGCTACGAACTCGGATTGCCGCCGAGCACCCCGAGCCAGAGTGCGACCTGGCCGAGGATCGTCAGTGCACAGAAGGCCATGCCGAGGATCGGCACGATGATCCACATGTCCGGTACGTCCTCGGGTTGGTTCCGGCGCTTCAACGTCCAGAGCGCGGCATTCACAGCGGTGAAGACCATCAGGATGACAAGACTGGTTCCGCTGGCCAGCGTGCCCAGCGGCACGAAGAGGGCGAGCACCAGCGCGGCGGCAAGCGAGATCAGCGTCGCGAAGATCGGCGTACCGGTGGTCTCGTTCGTACGACCCACCCACTCCGGCATCCTGGAACGGCCGTCCCGGCCCATGTCGAGCAGCAGCCGGCTTGCAGCGATGATCTGCGTCAGCGCTCCGTTGACGATGACGAAGAGACTGGCGATGGCCAAGGGCAGCGCCGGAAAATCGCCATCGGCCGTAGCGGCGTAGACGAGCGGCGCGTCGGCGCCGGCAATGGCGTCGATATCCTGCCGGCCGCCGAGCGCGGCGGATACGGCGAGATAGAAGAAGAACACCAGGCAGAGAACGATCCACATCGCGCGCGGCATGGTTCGCTTGACATCCTCGACTTCCTCGGCGGTCTGCGCAACATCGCCGAAGCCGATGAAGGAATAGATGGCCAGGAAGGCACCCGCCAGAATCGCCGAGTAGGCAGAGGCCTCGCCGAGCCCCTCTCCGCCCATGAACCGGGACGGCCATGCCAGCAGCGATTCCCGCATCAGCCAGAGCATGACGAGCAGCGTCAGGATGCCGATCGCTGTCGTGATCGTCATGAACCAGGCGCTCTGTTTCATGCCGATGATCGAGATCACCCCGAGCGTGGCGATGAGCCCGGCGGTCGCGACCCAGTGGGGCGCGTCGACGAAGCTGTTCAGGTAGCTGACGAACCCCGTCGTGATCGTGGCGCCGGAAACAATGTTGGCGACGATCAGCAACCAGCCCACGAGCGCAGGAAGAGCCCTGCCGCCGAACGCTTTCTCGACGTAGTCAATCGGGCCGCCCGCGGTCGGGACGCGCGCCGCGATCTCCGCGAACGACAGCGCGGTGAACACGGCGACAAGCCCGGCAGCGGCGTAGGCGACGGGCGCCAGCGCTCCGGCCTTGCCCATGACCTCGCCGATCACGACGAAGATGCCGGCCCCGAGAATCGTCCCGGTTCCGTAGAAGACCAGCGTTCCAAGCCCCATCGAGCGCTTGAGCGACATTGTTGCTGCTCCCTAGTGAGTTTGCGGATCGGTGAGTTTGCGGATCGGCGAGTTTGCAGATCGTCGGATCGTCGTTGCGGCGAGGGCCGGACAACCGACTGGGCCGTTCACCCGATCGGATCCTCGCCGCCCGGCGTCGCGGCCGGTATCGCCCGATCCGTCGCATGCTTTGGCGCCCGGTCCTGGTGCCGCCGAAGCGGTCGAATGCTCCGCCGGGTTAAGTCCCGGGTCGGCCGGAGCGACCACCCCGCGCCGCCCGACGCACCGGGGGCCGCAACCCCGCCGGCGATCCTGGCCACCGCTGACCGAACGCCTCGAATCACGGCTGCGCGCCGACCATTCGACCCGGCACTTGGCGGTGTGGTCTCATGATAGGTCGGCGCCCAGCGGCGGCCATAACCTGAGTTGAAGCGGCGCCCGGCGGTTGCAGTTTCCGGTTTCGGGGGGCGCAGGCGAGAACGCGGGGGTGCGGAGCAAACGGCGGAGTCGCTCCGGCCCGAGCCAAGCCCGGGATGGCAGAAAGGAGGCATCTCCCTTCTCCGGTCTGTTGCCTCGCACCTCCCCGCCGCCGCCCGCACAGCCCACCCGTCGCCCCGCACAGCCCACCCGTCGCCCACACAGCCCACCCCTCGCCCCGCACCCGATGCGGGCTCCAGCGACTTGGCCTATTCCCGTCGCCCTGAATTCAGTTCAGGGCCCAGTGTCTTTGCATTTGGCGCGTTTCGCTTGCAAGGCAAGCTCCCACAGAAAAGGCATTGGCGCGCAAGCGCCCCCCACAGCAAAGGCGATCGCTCGCAAGCTCACTCCCACAGGCGCTGGAGGAGCTGATGCCGTCGCCCTGCACCTCCCACCCCTCGCCCCGCACCCGATGCGGGGTCCAGAGACTTAGCCTATTCCCGTCGCCCTGAATTCAGTTCAGGGCCCAGTGTCTTTGCATTTGGCGCGTTTCGCTTGCAAGGCAAGCTCCCACAGAAAAGGCATTGGCGCGCAAGCGCCCCCCACAGCAAAGGCGATCGCTCGCAAGCTCACTCCCACAGGCGCTGGAGGAGTTGATGCCGTTGCCCCGCACCTCCCACCCGTCGCCCCCGGCGACTTGATCTTCCCAGATCAGTCCCCTCGCAACATACAAGCGACTTTGATCTTCCAACAACATTCTTCGCGTCCTTCGCTCCTTCTCCTCTTCGCGCCCAAAATCTAGGAATCCGTCCCCTGCATCCCGATAATGGCAACGCCGTCACACTTTCAGTACAGTGCCGACAGGGGACTGCAACGGGGACACACCTCTTGACCCACCTTCGTCGATGGCTGCTGCCGCTGTTCGGGCTTCT
Source organism: Wenzhouxiangellaceae bacterium (assembly GCA_965227925.1). GTDB lineage: Bacteria > Pseudomonadota > Gammaproteobacteria > Xanthomonadales > Wenzhouxiangellaceae. Next base: position 597,466 of record CBDDGP010000004.1, on the reverse strand, counting down.
CGCGCCCGCGCTGTTGGCCGCGCAGGACATCGATCCGTTGATTGTCGAGTCACCACCCGGCGAGCCCCCGGTCCGCACCTTCTCGATGGCCGAGTACATGAGCAACGTCCAGAACTGGGGCGCGGCGCTCGGGCCGGATGGCTTGATGTACGTCGGCGGCGGCATGGGGTTGCTCGAATACGACGGCGTGCGCTGGACCCGCCACGGCACGCCGAACAACTCGCGCGTTCGCGTGATGCACATCCAGGAGCTCTCCGATGCCCCGGAGCGCTTCTGGATCGGCTCGACCAACGAGTTCGGCTATTTCCAGCGCGATGCACGCGGCACGATGCGATATCAATCCATCAGCGACCAGCTGCCCGAGGACCAGCGCGACTTCGGCGACATCCGCGGCCTGGTCGAAGTCGACGGCGGGATCTATTTTCAGGCGCTGCGACACCTGTTCCGCTGGGACGGCGAGCAGCTCCGCCAGAAGCCCGGCTGGGACGGCATCTTCCGCCTGATGACCGCTGCTGACCGCCGCGCGCTGGTCGTGGTCGGCCAGCGCCTGCACGACATCACCGGCATGGACTGGCCCGACGATGCCCCGCCTCCGCCGGTCGACCGGTGGCGCTGGGATTCGCTCGGCGATCGCGGCCAGCGCATGACCTTCCTGGCGCCCTGGCCCGACGGCCGGATGCTCTACGGCACCTACGACCACGGCCTGTTCTGGCTGAGCCAGGACGGGTCCGAACCCGAACCCTTCGACGTCGCCCCGGGCACCGGCATCGATCTCACCACCGCCTGGCCCTACATCGTCCACCGCGGCGACGACGGCACGATCCTGCTCGCCACCCGCCACATCGGCCTGCTGCACCTGGCCGCCGACGGCACCCTGATCGAGCACATCAGCAGCAACAACGGCCTGCCGATGGACGTGATCAACGGCCTGGCCGAAGACGGGCAGGGCGGGGTCTGGCTGCCGCAGCAGGGCGTGATCACTCGGGTGGGGCTCGACGCGCCCGGCTTTACTCAGGCAATGCGCACCTGGGGCGAGGCCGCGGAGCTTTCCATGGCGCGCGGCATGGCCGAGCACAACGGCCGGATCGTGCTGGCCGTCGACAGCGGTCTCGTTCGACTGGACAAGGAGAACACCGACACGGCCCGCGCCGTGCCGCTGGCCAGCACGATGATCGAGGCCTGGGACGTGATCTCGGCCGATGGGCAACTGCTGGCCGCTGGAAGCGAGGGCGTTCATCGCCTGGCGCACGATCCCGACACGGGCGAGCTTGTCGAGAACGAACTCCTGCTCGCCGACCACTACGGCTATCGCCTGACCCCCTCGCGATTCCGGTCGGTGATCTACGCGGAACTGGAGAACGGCCTGGGTTTGCTGGTCCAGGACGACAACGGCCGCTGGATCGCCGATCCCTCGCTGGAGAACGGTCGCATCGCCGGCATCGACCATCGCGTTCACCACGTCGCCGAGGAACGCTCGGGCCGGATCTGGGTCGGCACCGTGCTGAGCCGCTTCTACCTGCTCGAATGGCAGGGCGACCGGCTGCAGGTCATTGCCCAGTTCGGCAAGAGCGAAGGCGTGCCGGAAGGCTACGCCTGGCCCTTCGTGCTCGGTGACCGCCTGGTGCTCGGCACGTTCGATGGTGGCTATCGCCCCGTGGTCGACGACGGCGGCACGATCATCGGTGTTGAACCGGACCCCGACTTCGGGAACGAGCGGCTCGGCGAACCACGCGGCATCTACAAGATGTCCAGTCCCGACGGTGTTCGCGTGCTGGCCGGCATCGGCGATGGCGGAACGTTGCGTTTCGGGCGCATCGATGAGTCCGGCGCCTTCGTCTGGCAGCCGAACCCGGTGCCCGGCATCGAGATCGGTCAGAACGATTTCATTCGCACCACCGACGAAGGCGCATGGATCGGCCGCGCGCCCGGGCTGGTCCGGCTGGCCTGGCCCGAGCGCGACGCCATGGACTCCGCGGCTCCGCTCTTCGTCACCCGCGCCGGCTACCCCGAGCAGGAACGCTGGCTGCGCGGCGGCCCGGGCGGGCAAGGGGCGCTGTCGAACGACCGTCTCCCGTTCCAGACAAGTTCTCTACGCTTCGAATACGCGCTGGCCGAGTTCGCCGAGCCCAGCAAGCATCGCTACCGCGTCCGGCTCGAAGGCCTGGACCAAGACTGGTCCAGCTGGACCGAAGAGACCCGCCGTGACTACACCAACCTGCCCGGCGGCGACTACGTGTTCCAGGTCCAGGCCATCGACTGGCAGGGTTCGCTCTCCGAGTCCCTGCCGATCTCCTTCTCCGTCGCGCGGCCCTGGTTCCTCGGCGCGCCGATGCTGGCCGTCTACGCCGCCGCCGCGCTGCTTCTGCTGTGGCTGGCCGCCGCCTTCGGCCGCGCCCGGCGCGAACGGCAGCTGGCGGCCCGACAAGAAGAACTCGAAACCGAGGTGGCCTCGCAGACCCGCGAAGTCCGCCGCCAGGCGCGCGAGATCCGAGCGATGAGCGACGCCCGCGCGGCCTTCTTCGCCAACGTCTCGCACGAACTGCGCACCCCGCTGACGCTGACCCGCGCCCCGCTGGAAGAATTGGCCCGCGAAGCAAAGGACCTGGCCCCGGGTCATCGCGAGCACCTGGACATGGCGCTGCGCAACACTGAGGCCATGCAGTCGCTGATCGGCCAGGTACTGGACCTGCACCGGCTCGATGCTGGCCGCATGCCGTTCCACCCGCTGCGCGGCGACATGGCTGCCGCGGTCAGCTCAACCGTCCAGCGCTTCGCCGTCCACGCCAAGGCCAAGGGCGTCGACCTGGTCGTGGAAGGGGCCGATCGACCGGTCCCCGCCGCCTTCGACGCCGGCCACATTGCTACCGTCGTGTCCAACCTGGTTTCCAACGCGCTGAAGTTTGCGCCGCGCGATTCGAAAGTCACGGTACGCGTCGAGGCCACGGAAAGGGGCCAGCGCATCGAAGTGATCGACGCCGGCCCGGGCGTGGCTCGTGAGGACCGCGAACGCATCTTCGAGCGCTACCAGCAGGCCGACGACACGCCGCAGGGCGGAACGGGGATTGGTCTGGCGCTGGTCCGCGAACTGGTCGAACTGCATCACGGCACGGTGCACGTTGACGACGCTCCCGGCGGTGGTGCGCGCTTCCGCGTCGAGATCCCCGAGCGGCCTGACGTGGTCGAAACGCAGACGGCGGGGAGCGCCGAAGCCGAGGCGGCCAACGAGCCCGCCTCCGACTTTGAATACACCGCGATGCAGTCCACGCCGGTCGACCCCGCCGATAGCCCGACCGTGCTTATCGTCGATGACAACGCCGAGCTGCGCGGCTTCCTGCGGCTGCGGCTGGGTCGCGCCTACACCATCGTCGAAGCCGGCGACGGCCGAGAAGGGCTGGACAAGGCGCGCGAGACCGTGCCCGACGCCATCGTCACCGACGGCATGATGCCCGAGCTCGACGGGCTGGCCATGACCGCCGAACTCAAGGCCGACCCCGAGACCGACTTCATTCCCGTGCTCATGCTCACCGCCCGCGGCGGCCCCGACGCCGTCGTCCGCGGCATGCAGGCGGGCGCCGACGACTACCTGGCCAAACCCTTCGACAGCGCCGAACTCGCCGCCCGCATCGCCGGGCTGATCGCATCAAGACGCCGCCTCCGGGAACGCCTCGCCGCCATGCCGCCGGCCGAGCCCGAGCCGACGCCCGAAGACCCCTTCCTGGCCAAGGCCCGCGCAGTCATACTCGACCACCTGTCCGAACCCAGCTTCACCGTTCGCGACTGGGCCGCCCTGCTGCACATGGACCGCACGACCCTGTTCCGCAAGTTCAAGGCCGCGGCGGACCGGTCACCGGACGAGGAGTTGCGGGAGCAGCGGCTGCAGCGAGCGGCGGAACTGTTGCGGGCGAAAGCGGGCAATGTGGCCGAGGTGGCCGATTCCGTGGGGTTTGCGAGTGTGAGTGCGTTTTCGAGAAGGTTCAGGGAACGATTTAAAAAGAGTCCAGCAACGTTTTCTAGACGTTCATCTCGTTGTTGATTTAGGAGTGCTCAGAATCGGCCAGATGGTTAAGCGCAGGTGGTGAAAAGAGGGCATAAACTGAACAAGTGTAGTGAATTAAAGAGAGTCTAGATTGAGGAACGCCATGAGAGCTTACGATGTAAAGAAAACTCAGTATACGGTCGCCGATTTCCTGTCCTGGCAGCGAGATTTTTCTCTTGATATCTCTCCCGCTTTTCAGCGCCGATCAGTCTGGAAGCCTGAGGCAAAATCATACTTCTTGGATACAGTTGTGCGTGGGCTTCCGGCGCCAATAATTTACTTGAGACAGCGCATTGATCTGAGTAGCCAAAAGGCAATTCGTGAAGTGGTGGACGGTCAACAGCGGCTAAGGACGCTATTCGCATATATCGACAGAGAGGTGCTTTCAGATTATCGAGATTCTCGGGATGGATTCTCCATTCGCCCTGTGCATAACAAATCGATGGCTGGGCTGACTTTCAAGAGAGCTTCTACAGAAATTCAGCATCGAATTCTTTCTTATGAGTTCAGCACTCACGTCTTGCCTGTCGACGTTGAAGATAGAGAAGTGCTAGAGATGTTTGCTCGATTGAATGCCACTGGAGTAAAGCTTTCCCATCAGGAGCTTAGGAATGCAGAGTACTTCGGTGAATTTAAATCGTCTATGTTCGGTTTGGCATTGGAACAATTGGACCGTTGGAGAGAATGGCGGATCTTCACGGACGACCAGATCTCCAGGATGAAAGAAGTTGAGCTCACGAGCGATATTTGCTTGAACATGATTAAGGGATTAAATGGAAAGACCCAAGCGAAGCTAAATTCCATATACAAGGAGTTTGACGAGCAATTCGACGACAGGTCTTATGTCGAAAACCGTTTTCGAACGGTAATGGAGGAAATTGAGTCTTTGTTTGGGAGAGATATTCGAACTACAGTTTTCTCAAGTGAAGTTCACTTCTTTAGCCTCTTCATTTTTGTTTATGACTCGGTGTATGGGTTGGGCAGCAATCTGAAAGAAAAGTCTCTCGTTCGTCTGCAGAGGGGCATTAAGAATGGCCTTCTTGAAGTCAGCCATAGATTCGAAACGCAAGAAGTTCCAAAGAGTGTCTTGGACGCCGTACAGCGCGCCTCTTCAGATCTTGGCCGAAGACGGACGCGGCTAAAGTACATGCGGAAGATTTGCAATGCCTAGGTCGTCGTCAGCTATATCAGACGAAGTCGCAGTCAATGCTCGTAGTACGGATCGTTTTCTCGCGAAAGTCGAGACGCTTGTTGTTGAGGGGAGGTTGATTAAGCGAGAAGCTGAGCGAGCTTACGCGGGGGCGTTCCTTGAATTCTATGCAAACGTCGAGCGAGCTATTGAGTCGCTTTTCCTAGGCCTTTTGCGAGGAAGGCTCAAGAGTTCCGACTCTTCTGTAAGGCCATTGATCAAAGTGAATTCAGATGCCGTTGCGAGGGCAATTCTCTCCAGCGATCGCCCCTTTGTCGACTGGCTTCCGTACGACAACTACACGCTCAGTCGGGCTCGTGCCTTTTTCTCCGGCGGAAAGCCTTTTTCAATGTTGGGTTCTTCCGATAAGAGTGCCTTTAAAGATGCTGCAGTAGTTAGAAACGCGTTGGCTCACCAAAGCTCCGCAGCAATGGGCAGGTTTAGAAAGCGTTTGGTCGAAAGCAGGAACATCCCACGGGATCAGCGACGGCCTGGGCCGTATCTTCGGGGTATGCATACAATTGGACAAAGCCGAATGAACTTCATGCTTGGCCGGTTAGTTGTCGTAATGACTAGGTTAAGTGCCTAACGATAGGCAGCCAATGCGCAAGCTGCCTTTAGATTTCCCTTGTTTTAGGTAAGACGTGCGCCAGGAAAGCTTTGGTTCATCGTCGGTTTGCGAGGCGTGTAGGAGTTTGCCAAATCTCGTTCGGCAAACTGCGTGCGAATCAAACGCAGCAATTGCTTACAGTTGACCCACTCTTGCTGCCAAGAGTTAAGTTGTTAGCTACTTCGTGCTCGGTCTAGTTCACTTTCAGGTTCACGCAGTCGCAGCGTCTCGTAGTACTCTTCAGCCGCAATAGTCGTAGTGAAGTCAGCTTCGTCCTCCGCCAGCTGCTCCACCGCTTCCTGAATTTTTGGCAGCGACACTCGGAAGAACTCTTTACGCAGATTTACGGCATTCACTCGACGATGACTGAACTCTCGATGCAACGCTGCTTCCAAGGCAGGGGCGTCGTCTGCGTAAATGATTGCATGCACGTCGAAAGAGAATGGGACGCTAGCGTCGCCCAACTCTTTCACCCTGTCCATGGGGTCCAGGCGCCGGGTCAGGCCGATCTTGTAGACATGCTCCCCGAAAGACCCGATGTTGCTGATGATATAGACGTGCCCGCGTCGCGTCTGCTCTGCCAGGCTTTTGGCGCGCTGACCCTTGGCCTCTGCCTCAGCGAGCTTCGCTTCCAGCTCCGCGAGTTTGGCCTCCACGAGCGCTCGTTCTTCGGCGGAAGACTTTTCTAGCTCTTCACGAGCCTTCGCGAGCAGAGATTCATACATCCGTTCTTCTTTCTCCGCCTCCTTCAGAGCTTTCTGATACTCCTTCTCGGCTCGCGCTTCCTCGCGCATCTGTTCGCGAATCAGCCGCTGCTCTTCTTGCTCCTCCTTCTTTTTCAGGGTGAACTGGTATTGCACCCCGCACTCTTCGTACTTCGTCGTCACATAGTCGATGCTGATGCCGCACCTAAGACTAGCTACCAGCTTCTCAAGATTGTTTGCGAGTTTTTCGATGCGGTCCAGTGTTCGATTGAAGTTCGATGGGGAGACCTTCGAGATCAGGGTGTCGCACTCGATGTTGAATGCGCGCATGAGCAGCTTCATCTGACCGATGATGATCTTGTTGTCAAGCTTCTCGTCGCCGGTGAGGTTTACCTGGCCTTCCTGCGTAAAGGCAGACCCATCCTTGATCATGGCCTTCTGCTTCTCTCGCAGGGCCTTGATCTCAGCTGCGAATCGTTCACTAGTATCAAAGAGATAGTCTGGAGTTTCGTAGTGGCCATAAGCCACGAACTCCTCGACGCGGGAATAGAGATCAATCAGCCCCAGCACCTTGTTCAGGGCTGACTGCTGCTCCTCGGTGGCAGCCTCCTTGTTTTGTAGCTCGTTTTTGACAGCGTCGAGTGTCTCTGTGTCCTTGGCCAACTTCTCGCGAATGGCGTTAGCGTTGGTGCGCAGTTCTTGCAGGTCTTTTGTGGCGGCGTCGATTTCGCTGAACTCTGTCCGAGCGGTGGCCACATCCGCCTCGACCCTCTTCAATACAGACTGGGCCTCGGTGGTATCTGTTCTGGCCGTGTCGAGGGCCTCTTTCAACGATTCGATCTCTTTTACCTTTCTGTCTGCCATTTTCATGGCAAGGAAATACACAACAGCGAGGGAGACGATATAGACGCCTCCCAAAATGGCAATGAGTTCAATCGACATGGTTACCTCATGTACTCGTCTATGATTTCTTCCTTGATGATGCGTCGCTCTTCTGCGCGCTCCTGATAGATGTCCTTAGCGTTTGCTAATTCATCTTTCAGTGCCTGCTTTTCTGCGCGTGCCCGGGCACGCTCGGCCTGCTCCAAGCGGCGGAGCGCGGCTCGTTCTTCACGTTCTTGGGCTTTCCGCCTGCGCTCGGCATCCCGTTGCGATCTCTGAATCGCTCGATCAACCCTCTTGGCTGTGCGGACAGCGCCCTTGACGCCTTTCATGAAAGACATAGTCGCTTCCCCTAGTGCAGTGCACCTTTTTGTGCCGGTCATATCCTACTTGATCAATAGGGACAGTTCGTAGACTGACCATTAAAGCGAAAAGGCCCAAACACACACATCCCGCATATCTGTGGTTTGGCGTCGCCAACCCACAGATTTTTCGAGACTTTCAACCAACGAGCACGAGTCTGCAACCTCCGGCCATTCCGGTTTGAGGGCCCGCGCGGGACGATGACGGCATCTGTCGTCTTGGAGACCGGCCATGGGCCCGAGCCACACATCGTTCCGCCGGTTTCTGCTTCTTTTCGTCCTGATTTTGGCGGCCTTCGCCGGGCCGGCGCTGGTCTGGGCGGACCCCCGGCCCGGGCCGCTGGTCGAGCCGCTGGTGGAGGTGCCGAAGCAGGCGCAGTTTGTCGATCTGGCGGGTGAGGGGGCGAAGAGCGGGCCTCGACCGGGTACGAGCGCTTATCGGATGGGCCCGCGCCGCTTCCAGCCCGAACAGTGGTCCAGTTCCGACCGATAGGCCGTCGGTCGGGTCAGGTCGTAGTCGGTCAGATCGACGGGGAGCGTGCCGTCGTAGAGAAAGCCCTTCGGCGTCGGATCGACGCGCACGGCGCGGAAGCGAACGCCGGCTTCGGCGGCTTCGCGGGCGGCGTCGGCGAAGGCCGGGTCGTGGACTCGGCTCGGCCGTAGGGCGATGCCGTCGGTGCGCTGCAGGACGAACAACACGGTGGCGCGGTGGCCGGCAGCGACTTCCTGGCCCAGCTCCTGCAGGTGCTTGGTTGCACGGGCGCTGACGGAGTCGGGGAAGTAGGCGCGGCGGTCGGGATAGACGAGGTGGCAGTTCTTGACTTCGACCAGGTGGTCGGTCTTTCCGCGCAGCATCAGGTCGATGCGCGAGTTCTCGCCGTAGCGCACTTCCCGCTCCAGCGACCGCCAGCGTTTCAGGCCGGGGATCACGCGTTCGCGGACGAGAGCTTCGGCGATTCGGTTCGGCACCTGGGTGTTGGCGCCGACGTAGCGTCCGTCGAGTTCGAGCAGTTCGAGCGTCCACTGCAGCTTCCTCGTGCTGCCCTCCGGCGCCTGCGACACCCAGGCCCGCGCCCCGGGCCGCACCAGCCCCTCCATTCGGCCCGGGTTGACGCAGTGCGACTTCACGACCGTGCCGTCGTCGAATTCGACATCGGCGATGAAGCGGTCGAAGCGCGCGACCAGCCGGCATTCACGCAGCGGCTGGAGGTGGGGGATCAGCAGGGACATGGGTCTGGAATGTTGATCGAGCCGGCAGTCTACTCGGGCCCGGCAAACATCCGGGCACCGATGCTCCCGTCTACGCACACGGTGGACCGCCCTGGGTCGTAGCGGGTACAAGGAGAGTGTTCGAGGCCGGAAGATCGCTCCTGTTTGCCAGTGCGGAGCGCCACGAACTTTGTGCCGCGCTCGCGGTCTGCCTACATAGGCGTTCGCGACGCGTTGCGCCCAAATCGCGAGAAACAGGGCTCCAGGCCCTCAACAAGAACAAGGACTGCTCATGCCTTCATCAAAACTCCTCGGTTTCGCACTGGTCGTCTTGATGGCCAATGCACAGGTCCTCGAAGTGGGCGCGGCGCCCGCGTCCGAGGCGGTTCCTCTCGACGCGACGACCCAGACCCTTTCCCTTCCGGACCCGTCCCTCCCGGACCCGACGCGGATCGCATCCGACCTGAACGGCCACTATTTCTTCGGCGGCGCGGCTGCGCTCGGTGCGGGAGCGGTCCGCTACGACGAACTGGAAACGTCCGCTGTTCGGAGCTCGCTCCGCAACGACAACGTTCTCGAGTTCCGGGTGTCGTCCCTGTTCCACGAGGCCTCCGATCACGACAGCGTGCTGGAGGTGGACTCGGTGGTCACCTACCGGATGGACGGCGGCCGCTGGGCGCTCCTGGGCGTGAAGACCGAGCAGGCGCGCCCCATGAATCGTGAGGATGCAACCGCCTTCGGCGAGGATTGTTGAGCCAAACCCGGCTCTGTGCGGCACGCCGGGCGTCCGGTCGCTCCGCACAATCGTCCCGGCCCTCTGCTCGCGGTTCAGGTCGAGAATGAGCGTGAAGAAACGGGCGGGGTCGGCCCGGGCAGGCGCCGGAGTGCGGACGGGGTAGCCGGAAAGCCGCCGCGAGCATCGTCGCCAACGTCGTCGCCAACATCGGCCTGGAGATCGACCGGCAATACGCCGTTCGAATCACGTCCTCACGAACTCGAGCGCGGTTCGGTGCAGCGGAGGTCGGCCCGGGCACCAGGTGCTCGGGCTGGGCCGGCACTGGTAAGATGAGCTCATGAGCAACGTTGCCCGTTCTTTCCTCGCGAATCCCCTGCCCTGGCTGGTCCTTGCGCTGCTTGGCGCTTCGCCGCATGCGCTGGCGCAGAGCTGCGCGCCCGGCGCCATCGCCGCGCCGCCGAGTTTCACCGGCACGGTTCGGCCTGCAGTCGCCCAGGACATCAATCCCGATCCGGACATTCTCGAGGTCGAACTGACGGCTCGTCCCGCGCAGTGGGATTTCGGCGTCGGGAACCTGGTCGATGTCTGGACCTACAACGGGCTCATCCCCGGCCCGACGCTGGAGGCGAAGATCGGCGATACGCTGATCGTGCATCTCTGCAATGACCTGCCCGATCCGACCACGATCCACTGGCACGGGGTCGACCTCCCGGCGAACATGGATGGCTCGCACATCTCGCAGCTCGCGGTCGCGCCGGGCGAGACGTTCCGCTACGAGTTCGAGCTGACCCACTCCGGGACCTTCTGGTACCACCCGCACTTCCAGACCCATACGCAGGTCGAGAAAGGCCTCTACGGCGTGCTCGTGGTCCGGGACCCGGTCGAGGATGCAGCGCTCCAGCTGCCGACCTCCGAGCACATCTTCGTGTTCGACGACGTGCTGCTCGACGACAAGAACCAGATCGAGGAGCCGTTCCTGGGTGATCGGCACGCCGTGGCCATCCAGCAGCTGGACGGACGGGAGGGCAATGTCCTGCTCGTCAACGGTGTCTATCAGCCCGATCTGGAGCTGGCCCGGGATGTGCCGCACCGTGCCCGGATGCTCAACGCCGCGAACTCCAGGTTCATGCGGATCGTCCTGCAGATCCACGACTTCATCCGGATCGGCGGGGACCAGGGGCTGCTGGAAGAGCCCATCGTGCTCTCGCCGTTCCAGTCCAACCGGGAGGCGCCGCCCAGGGGCCTCAAGCACCTGACGGTCATCCCGGACAACGGGGTGCTGATGACGCCGGGGGAGCGAGCCGATATCGTGTTCAATCCGCTGCCGTGGAATGCCACCTTCGAGCTGCGCTGGTACGACACCGTTCGCGGCAAGCACAACGTCGAGTTCAACAGCGATGGCACCGTGTCCCTGACCCACGGCGTGGACGATGGAGATCGATTCCCGATCATTCTTGCCCGGACCACGTTCACCGGCCCGGAGCTGACCGATCCGTTCGAGCCGCCGGCCGTACTGCGTGATATCGAGCCGATCGACATCACCGATGCCCCCAGCCTCCCGTTGATGCTCGGTCATACGATTCCCGATTGGGAAACCGGCGAGGTGACGGGGTTCATCCAGGGGATGGGGCTGCCGTTCCACATGCTCACCCCGGACGACGTGCATACGGTGACGCCGCGCAGCACCTTCGTCTGGGAGGTCCGGAACATGACCGAGAGCCGGCACAACTTCCATACGCACGGCTTTTCGTTCCAGCACATCGACACCACCTATGTCGACCTGGACAATCCCGACGATCCCGACGTCAACTTCACGGAACCCGCGGAATACCTGGAGAACAAGGACACGCTGATGTTGCAGCCGCGGCCCGGGCTGGTGCGAGGGAGAAGTTTCTCGATCACCCGGCTGGCGGTGTTCTTCAACGACGAAGGTCGGGAAGAGCAGATCTACGCGTCCGGTCGTGAACCGACGTCGACCACGTCAGGCGGCTGGCTTGCGCACTGCCATATTCTCGAGCACTCCGCGCGCGGGATGATGACCTACTTCCAGGTGGTCGACGACCTGTTCAGCGACGGATTCGAGTAAGAAAAAGGCCGCGCTCGAAAGCGCGGCCTTGTTCGATCCTGCAGGTACGTTGGACGCTGCGATCAGGCGCTCTGACGCATCCTGGCGACGGCCACGCCGGCCAGCACCAGCATCAGGACGATCAGGCCCCACTGCTGAAGCGTCGGTACGTTTTCCACCGTCGGCAGCCCCGACGTGGCGCCGGAGATCGTCAGCGTGTAGTTCACCGTGTCGGCGCCGAAGAAGGAATCGACCTGAACGATGTACTGCCCCGCCGTCGGCGCGATGAAGTTCAGCGTGTTCGAGTTGCCGCCGCCGGTATTGTCGACCTGCGTGTAGTCGACACCGTTCGCGTCACCGATCTCGGCATTGTCATCGAGAATGTCGAAGACCCAGATCGCGTTCTCGACGTCGGAATCGAGCTGGATCGTGACGGTGGTGCCGGCATCGGCGTTGAAGGTGTAGAACGGGTGGTCCGCTCCGGTTCCGCCGGTGTCGACGTAGGAATCCACGTAGGTGCCGTTACCGTCGCCGTCGAGGGACGTGATGTTGTCGGCCGGGCCGTCGCCTGCGAGCGCGGAGATGCTGAAAGCCGCGGCAAAGCCGGCCACGAGGAACTTGTTCATCGGAAATTCCTTTCAATGAGGGAAGCGTTTGCCGAGTATAGACCCTCTGACGGCCCGCTGCGAACCGGTCCGGACCAAGCCGGCGGCGCCGACGCGCCAATCCGGACGATTCCGGGCGCGACGATGGGCGCGACCATGGGCGCGGCATCGTGCGAGGCTTCGGGCGAGACTGCGGGCGAGACTGCGGGCGAGACGTCGGGCGAGACGTCGGGCGAGACGTCGGGCGAGAACCACCGGTTGCGGCGTGCCCGCTGGACCATCGAACGGCCGTGATCCGCACCGGCCGCTGCCGCTCGAGAACCGAAAACGGCCCCGAACGAATCCGGGGCCGCTGGCCTTGCTGGACGAGGCCTGGCTTGAAGGTCAGCCGTCCGTTGGTTGCGCTTCCACCACGTAGCCGGCCGGCGCGTCCAGGCTGAACAGCTGGGGATCCACGGGTCGGTCGAACTCGAAGCGGAGCTCCGTGGTCGTCGGCGCGGCTTCGGGGCCGGTGTCCATTTCCAGCAGAACGGGGCGGCCCGATTCCGTGGCCCACAGGGTCATGTCGATCGCCTGCTGGGTCAGGCGGAACCCGTAGACCTCGTCGCCGTCGATGACGCGGGTTTCCTCGATCAATCGCGCCTGTCCCTGGTACTCGCGGATCTCGGCCAACCAGTCCAGGCCCGTCGTGTCTTCCTCGGCGTCGGCGGTCAGCGGCACGCGTGCGGCCATCCCGGCGTCGTGGAAGAGCTGCAGCATTTCCTGCCGGTTGGGGTCGACGATGATCGTGAGTGCGTCGCCGGAGTCGATGCGGGCGCGGTCCTGGTCGTCAACGACGATCTCCATGGCCAGGATCTCGTTGCCGTTCATGCTCGTGGTCATCCGCGCATGCATGGTGCGGAACTCGGAGAAGAACGACTGGACCTGGGCGAAGGCGAGGCCGCCGTTCGAGCCCGGCACGGTCATCAGCATGGGCACCATCAGAACCGCCAGCACGGCGGCCGCAGCGGCGGGCAGTCTCCAGCCCCAGCGAGCGCCTTCCGACGTGCCGGACGTGGACGGGTCCAGGCGGTTCATCAGGCGGCGCTGGGCGGCATCGGCCGCAGCGGATTCCGGCGCGTCGTTCCGGACCGCGTCGATGTAGGGCTTGAGGTCGTGTTCGTTCATGGTCAGGTTCGAAGGGGTGGTCATTGCGAGGTCTCCCGGTCGTCGGATGCATGAGATGCGCTGCCTGGGGTGGCAAGGGTCGATTCGAAGGCGTCGATGCGCTGCTTCAGCGCGTTCGTGGCGCGGTTGAGCGAGACGCTGACCGCGTTGGGCGTGATCGACAGCGAATCGGCAATGGCCTGCAGCGACAGCCCGTCGAAGAAGCGCAGTGCGAAACACTGGGCCTGGCGGCGAGGCAGCCGAGCCAGCGCGCGCCGCAATCGCTCGGCGCGGGCGGTGCCGTCGAGCACGTCCTGCGGAAGCGGTTCGGCTTCGTCGGGCAGCAGGCGGAATCGTTCGGCGACGCGCTGCCAGCGCTGACCGCGGCGGATCTCGTCGATGGCCGCTCTCGTGGCCATCGCCGAAAGGTAGGCGGCCCAGTGCTCGACGTCTGCGCGCGGCGGGTGTTCGAGCAGCCGTATGAACACGCCTTGCTGCACGTCCTCGGCCTGCGCGGCATCGCCCAGCACCCGGTAGGCGGCGTGGAACACCGCCCGTCCGTGGACCTGCGCCAGTTGCTCGATCTCGGGCTGCTTGACTGCGGGCGCCATCGCCGTCCTGTGCTCCCGGGGAGGGGAGTGATTATGCGGGGAGGTCATCTGCATTGTCGTCTCCTGTGGGTTTCATCAGGGGAGACGAGCGGGACCGGTGGTTTCTTACGCCGAATGTTCGGGCGACGCCAGGCGGTGCAAGCTACAGCGCCTTCAGCGTCGCGTCCGGCAGGTCCTTGGGCCGCAGGAAGCGAAGCAGACGACCCCTGCCGGGTCCGGCAGCCTTCGCGGAGCGATCGAACTCCGCCAGCGCGCCGGTCGGAAACTTCGCCCGCAGGCGGCGGACCGTGTCCGGATCGCCCTCGCCGCAGAGGTCGATCGCGAGATCGTGCATCCCCGGGTTGTGCGCGACGAGCAGGATTCTCGCATCCTCGTTTCCGTTCGCTTCCTCCAGGGCGACGGCGAGGAGCGTTGCAGCATCGGCGTGGTACAGGTCGCGTCGCGTGGTCAGTTCCACGCCGCGATCGAAGGCTTCCCGGAACCGGCGGGCTGTCGCCAGGGCCCGGGCGGCGGTCGAGCTGACGATTCGATCGATTCGCAGGCCCGTGTCGGCGAGATGGGCCCCCATCGCCGGGGCCGCGCGTTGTCCGCGACCGGAGAGCGGGCGATCGTGGTCGCGGAGCCCCGGGTGGTCCCAGGACGACTTCGCGTGGCGGAGGAGCAGGATGCGCATGGTTGACCCCCGGTGGGTAGGATCATTCTCGTCGCTCGCCGCACGCGGCGCCACTGGTCGGGCGCGTTCGCGAGCCGGAACCGAATCTCGATCAGAAGTCTCCTGATGCCGAAGCCGAAGCGCATACGAACGAAAGCCTGCAGCCGCTGCGAGACGGTCAGCGAAGTCCTCTATCGTGCGCGCATCGAGCAGGACGGCGACTGGGTCTTCATCTGCCCGGCCTGTCTACCGGAGGTCAAGCCCGGCAACCCGCACTACCAGTACGGCGGGACCTGGAAGAGCCGGAAGCGGCATTGAGGGCGGTGACTCCCGGTGCCATGTTCCAAAAACGCGCCCCTCGAAATGCATGTCGAGGCTGGTCTTGACCCAATCGCCCGTCGGCGCGATCAATCCGGGGAATCACCAGTTGACCTCCGCCAGCGGGTCCACCAGGATAGCGATCCGCATCACAACCCAGTCCAACCTGTTGGCCCATTACAGGCTGAGACATGTACCCGTTCGGTAATGCCCTGCTCGCAGGGTATTCGCATCCCAGTGCTACGGTTTACGGCTGTCGTTGGACTGGCGTAGCGGGGTGGCGTGTGAAAAAGGTATTGATCGTTCTGGCCATCGTCCTTGGCGTTCTGCTTCTACTCGAAGCAATGGTCGTCTCGTGGTTCGAAGGTAAGATGGACGAAGTGGTGCTCGACATGTCGGCAGAAGATTCGCTGCGGGAGGTGTGCGAGCAAGATCGAAACTGTCTAGCTGCGGTAGATCGCTATGCTGCGGCATGCGCCTCCGCGAACGGGCCAACGGTCGTCGATTCGGAGACATTCTTCGAGCATCTTGCGAATGTCATCGAATGCGTCACTGAACGCGAAGGCTCGAATCCGTTTCCGACGGGCTAGGCGCCTCCGGATTCCGAGGGGTGCGGTGGCGGGACGGGTCAGTTCGTCTTGAATCCGCGCACTAGCGCTGTGACGGCCCAGCCGAGCCAGAGCAGCAAGACTGCGACAGCGCAGGCACTCAGCGCCCACCACTTCATGGTCGTGGCGAAGGCCAGTTGCGATGCAGCGGATTGAGTGAGATCCGGATAAGCGCCGATCGCGCTACGGATCGCATTGCCTTCGAGTAGCTCGGCGATTAGGAGCAATGAGGCGAAGCCGACGAGGAGCCAGCGGCCAGCTTTCGGAATCCCTACGCCTCGCGCCGGCACGAGCAGCAGGACAATGGCGGTGAGCGTGTTTGCCAGCGCCACGCCAATATCGGTCCATTGCCAGCCGGCGTAAGCCGCGCGTTGTGCTCCGGGCAGCACGGCGAGGCGCGTGGCGACGTCGGCAATGCCAATGGCTGCGGACTCCTCGAAGGGCGCAAGCGATTCACTGTTCAAAGATGAGGCTATGTCGGTATACGGACCACCTGCGATCAGCAGCATGGCGCCCGCCAGTCCGACCGGGACGAGCCAGAGAAACCTCGGTTTCATCGCGTTGTCCTGCTTCGATGCTGACCTGATCCTTCGGCAATTCTGGAGGCGAATTGCCAGCGCTTTCCTTGAGCCAGCGTTTGACGCCAGCGTGCGCTCGGTTCCCGGGCGAGTGCCGAAAGTCCCCGTCCAGGTTCCCGGGGGGCGAGATTTGGCGGTCCGGCTGCCCTGTCTGTCTACGGAAGGTCAAACCCGGCAACCCGCACTACCAGTACGGCGGGACCTGGAAGAGCCGCAAGCGGCACTGACCTGCAGCCACGCAACAGCGCGCGTCAGCCGGCCAGCGCGTCGCCCAGGTAGTACGGCCACAGCACGATCGCGAGCACGCCCCGGATCAGCCCGAGGTCGAGAAAGCCGATCGTGAACAGCCACGCGGCAAACCACGCGCCGCCCCAGAGTGAGTGATGTTCGATGCGGATCTTCTTGTCGGCCATCCTGCTTGTCTCCTGACGCTGACCAGTGCCTGCCTCGCGACTTTGCCTTGCGACTCTGCCTTGCGATGCTGCCTCGCAATTCTAGCGGCAGGTCGCCGGCGACCGCCGGCGCGCGTCATCCGACGCCCAAGGCCCCGAGCAGCGCCAGCAGGAGGCGGATCGCCGCGACCGCCAGCAGGACGATGAGCAGGAGGAACACCCCCAGCAGGACCAACACGGCACTGGTCAGGCGCCGGCCGGCCGCATCGTCGGCCTCGAGCTTGTCGAGGTTGCGTTCCAGCAGGGCGACGTTGCGGTTGTTCGCCTTCCAGACGAAATCGAACAGGTCGCCGACGACCGGCACGATGCCGACCAGCAGCTCGAGAAGGATGTTGCCCATCATCCGGATCAGCGTCGTCGTCGATGCGCCCATCCGCGCGGCCTGGATCACGATGTAGGCCGAGATCGACGCCGCCGCAGCGTCGCCGATTCCCGGGACCAGGCCGATCAGGCCGTCGAGGCCGATCCGGTAACCGCCCGGGAGGGCAATGGAACTGTCGAGCAGGCGCGCCAACTGGCGGACGCGGGAAAGCGCTTCATCGGTCGGTTCGGTGTCTGCCATGTCGTAGGTCGCAGCGAAGCCTCAGGGGACCCAAGCCTACCGCGTGTTCGGCTCCAGCGGCGGTCCGGCGGCGGGTTCAGCCGTCATCGGGTCGCTTTCCGTCGGCGGCGCGCCGCCGTCGCACTTCGACGAAGCTCTTGATGAAGACCGCCAGCGCGAGCGCGGTGCTGGCCAACATCAGCCCGACGCGGAAGACCGCCATGGGGTCCTCCCGGCCGATCGCCCCCTTCAATGGCATCACAAGCGCGAGCAGAAGAACCAGCGTGACGGTGACCGCGATGTGCGCGACAAGCTTGTTTTCCGCCTTGACGCCCGGCAGGCAGGCCAGCAGGACCAGCGCGAAGCCGGCCGGAATCAGCGCCGTGACCGACGGGGTGTCGGCGCCGAACCAGGCCCAGGCGGTGGCGAGCAGCAGGACGGTGACGTTGATCAGGCTGGCGGTATGCGGTTTCATGGCAAGGGCGACTCAAGGGTTGGGGTGCATGATGGAAGGGCGGAATCTCATCGGTCCTGCGGCGGGCCGGTCGCCGTATTCATCCGTTCGGCGCCCCGCCGCGCTGCAGTTTCGGTTCAGTTCAGCACCGGCGCCTGGTGGACGTGCTTCGCGTCTTCGATCTCGGAGATGAGGAAGTCGGCCACGCTGGCCCGCGAGACGATGCCCATGCCGAAATCCTTCGGATCGGTCCGGACGGTGTAGTCGACCCTCGAGCCGCCGATCAGCACCACGGGTCGGGCGATGGTCCACTTCAGGCCGCTGTCCTTGATCATGGCCTCCTGCTTTGCCTTGTCCGCGTAGATCCGGGCGAAGACCGCGTTGAAGCCGAGCCGGCTGATGGGGTTCATGGTCTCGCCGCTGTCGCCGGCGCCGTAGCCGGTGACCGCGAGCAGGCGATCGACGCCCTTTTTCTCCATCGCGGGCAGGAGGACCTTCGTCGCCTCGGAGAACAGGGTGGTGCCGCCCAGCACGGTGCCGGGACGGAGCTTGATGCCCAGCGTCACGACCACGGCGTCCACGCCATCGAGCGCGGCCTCCACCGAGGACGCGTCGAGCGCGTCGCCGTCGACCTTCTCGAGCTCGGGATGGTCCAGCTCGATGTCGGACGCCGATCGCGCGAACGCGCGAACCCGGTGTCCGTTCTCCAGCGCGAGTCGGACCGTTTCGAGACCGATCCCGCTGCTTCCGCCGATGATCAATACGTGCGCCATGCGCGGCTACCCATTCGAGTGACCGCTTATGGAAACACGAGGGTCGTGACGGCCCCGGCAGCGGTCGGGGCGTCGTCGCTCGATGCGCTCCTGCCTCGCCCCGTCCGCGCGGGTCGGTCCGCCCGACCCGTCTACAAGCCGTCGGGCAGCGCCCAGACATCGACGCGATCCAGCGCGATGTAGGGCACGGCGATTCGACCGCTCGCGGCATCCAGACCGATGTCGGCGGGGCGCCCGGGTGTCCGGATGATGACCCGCGCCTCGCCGTCCTTGACGAACCAGATCGCCTGGTCGACCTGGGAGGCGACGAGCAGGCCACCGTTCCAGGGCTCGAGGCCGTCCATGTTGCCGCCCTCGGGCAGGGTCGGCCCGTCGGTGAGCGCGCCGGAGTTCGTGTCGAAGGCCATCAGCATGCGGCCGCCGCCCCAGGGTGCGAGGACCAGCGACTCGTGGGCCGGATCCCAGGCAATCCCGTTGGGCGGCGAGGCCAGGTCCGCCTCGGCGACGATCGTCACCTCGCTGTCCTGGATGCGGAACAGCCGCGCGTTGCCCGTATCGGTCAGGTACAGCGCGCCGTCCGGGCCGCGTTCGAGGTCGTTCAGGAAGCCGGGTTCGAAGGAGGCGAAGTCGATGAACTCCAGGTGCCGGCCCGAGCGGCGGTCGAACGCGTGCAGGCCGTCGGCATCCGCAACCCACAAGCGATCGCCGTCGACGCGCATGCCGCGCGGGCCGTGCATCGGGTGGGCGTCGGTGCCGGTCAGGAACTCCAGCTCGAGGACCTTTCCATCGCTGTCCACCTTCGACACGAAGCCGTTGGCATCGCCGGAGGCCTCGCCGTTGAAGTTGGATACGAACCACACTTCCTGCTCGGCATCCCAGTGCACGGCCTCGGGCCCGGCCAGGCCTTCGACGGCGACGAGCCGGTCGTCGAGGTCCAGGCTGACTTCAGTAGGGTCGTGTGCTGGGTCGTGTGCTGGATCGATCGCTGAAGCGTCCGCGAGAATCTGGCTCGAGGCGCAGACCGTGGCGAACAGCGTCGAAGTCAGGGCGATGCGTGCGAGTCGGTTCATGGGCGTGGCTCCGCTGGGTCGGCAGGGGGTGTCGGAAGCGCCAAATCTACCGTCGCGGCATTGCGTCGGCAACTCGTGGAGCGTTGATGGGTGCAGCTCGACGGATGTCGACCTGTGGCGCGCGCACGGGTTTTCGGCCTCGGCCCGGGCGGTCGGCCGTCAGTCCGCGCCGGGCGTCTCGGGCAGCGGCACGGCGACCCGAAGGCCGGCGCCGGGGTTGCGGTTGGCGGCACCCGGACGGATGCGGGCGGCCGAGCGAAGTTCACGATCGGAGCTGCTCCAGGAGCCGCCGCGCAGCGGCGCGCGGCCGCAGTCTCCGGCATCCCAGGCGCTGCCGTCGGTCGGCGCGCCGTTGTAATCGCTGTTCCAGCAGTCGCGGGTGGGTTCGAGCATGTTCCCGTGCATGTCGTGCAGGCCGAAGGCGTTGGGCGGGAAGCTGCCGACCGGCAGGGCGCCGTCGCGAAACTCGCCCTGCGGGCAGTCGCCGGACACCACGCGGGCGTCGAAGTTGGCCTGCTCGGCGCTGATGCAATCGCCGGTGGCAAAGCGCGTGGTCGTGCCGGCGCGCGCAGCGTACTCCCACTCGGCTTCGCTGGGCAGGCGATAGTCGAAGCCGGTCTGCTCGCGCAGCCAGCGTACGTAGGCCAGCGCGTCCATCCAGGTCACGTGGGTGACCGGGCGGCGGAACCAGTCGTCGTCGGGCGGCACCGGCAGATCGGCGCAGATGCCGGCACCGACGCAGGGCTGCCACTGGCCCAGGGTGATCTCGAACTTCGACAGCGCGAACCTCGCAACCTCGACTTCGCGCTGCGGGCCCTCGTTGGCCGAGCGCATCAGTTCTTCGGTCGGGCTGCCCATGGTGAAGCGGCCGGCCGGAAGGGCCACCATCTCGGGGCAGGACGAGCAGTCGCGAAAGGTCTCGCCGGCGGTCATCGGCCAGCGCTGCAGGTCGCGCAGCGTGGCCAGCGTGGACGTCAGGCTGGAGCGGGTCCGGTCGGGCATCGGCCCCGGAAACCCGGCCAGCGCAGCGCGCGTGGCCTGGTCCAGCTCGCCGGTTTCGTCGACCCCTCGGCCGAGACGATTCATCTCGCGCTGGATTGCCCGGACGATATCGCCTCGTTCTTCGGAGGCCTCGAGCGTCAACAGCCGCTCGCGGGCTGCGTCGGCGTGGCGCCCATCGGGAAATCGCGCCAGGTAGTCGTTCACTGCCTGCGCGGACCCTGCGACCTGGGCGGCCTGCCATGCCGCGTCGTCGGCGTCGGCCAGCGCCATCCGCAGCCGATCGACCAGCCACGGTTCGAGTTCCTCGATCGCGGCGTATTCCGGCATCGCCCGTCCCAGGGCGGCGCGGGTCTCGG
The DNA here is from genome assembly GCA_965227925.1 of Wenzhouxiangellaceae bacterium. Taxonomy (GTDB): domain Bacteria; phylum Pseudomonadota; class Gammaproteobacteria; order Xanthomonadales; family Wenzhouxiangellaceae. The sequence goes on along the minus strand of CBDDGP010000004.1, from coordinate 576,507 downwards.
CGTCGAAGAGGCCGGTCTCGGCCGTCGGCTGACCCAGGCGGGTCAGCATGCGCTGCGCGGCACGAACCTCGTCGGCGCTCAGCGGCGAAGCGTTTTCCGCGCCGGCCGACGATGGGGTGGCCGGCGTCCCGTCGCTGCGGCTCAGCACGTAGCCGCCGATCGACACGACGACGCCGAGCACGCCGATCGCGGCGAACAAAATCGGAAGGCGGTGGCCGCTCGATCGATCCGGCGGCGGTGCGGGCCGGTCCGGAAGCGGCGGCGTCGACCTGTTCGGAGGCGTCTGCTCGGGCGGACGGCTCGGCTGCTGCACGCGCAGCAGGGCCGATTGCATCAATCGCTCGGCATCGTCCTTGCTCCATCCGGCGGCGCGTGCCTTGCGGATCAGGCTCTCGCGCTCGCTGCCCGCAAGGTCGCCGCCGCGCGCCTGCATCCGGGCCTGGATACTGAGCACGATCCGCCGCCGCGCCGCGAGGTCGGGGTTACCGGCCGCGACGCGATCGGCGACGCGCTCCAGCTCCGCGCGGCTGTCGACCTCGCCGACCAGGTCTTCGGGCAGCCGGGCCATCGCATCGTCGGGCAGGCGCCCGTCGCGCTGGAGCCAGTCAGCAACAACTTGTTCGAGTGGAGTCATCGATGCCTACCCTGCGTTGCCGGCCATGGTACCCCGGAGATTCTCGCGAATTCGCGTGATCGCTGCACGTGCATGTCGGCGCGAACGATGTGGCTTGGGAGGAGGTGGGCCCGATCGCGAACGTCCGCTGGATCGCCCCCCGTGCCGGAGGGGCGTCTTCAGCGCCTTCGTCGGAAACGCGGACCGCGAGCTCGCGAACCGAGCATCAAGGCCCCGCACGCGATCAGGAATACGGGCATCGGATGAAGGTACCTGAACGACACGATGTGCGAGAACAGGAAATGGCTGGCGACCAGACCCAGTGCTGCGAAGCCCAGGACCCGTGCCACGGCGCCGCGCCTCGGGTCGTTTCCGGCCAGAACGAGACAGGCGACCGCGACCGGCGCCAGCAGAAACAGGACGGCCGTGAGCCACCAGCGACTGGCAAGAAAGGCGTGGCCGACCAGGCCCGGCGCCCCCGCGAGGTCGCGGGCTTGATATCGGAGAACTGCGGCGAGCGCGTCCAGGGTGCCGTCATCGGGTGGCCGCCGGCCGAAATCATCCTGCAGGCGCGGAATCGCGATCGAGTCGTCGAAATAGTCGACCAGGGTCAGCCCGCCCAGCCGCGGCAGTCCCATCGGGTCGGATTCCAGCGCCGCTGCCGTAAGCTCCCGCGCGATCCGCTCGGCTCGCGCTTCGCCGAAGCGGCGTTCCAGATGCGCCCACAGCCCGTCCTGCGACCAGATCTGCGCTTCTCGATGGTGGCGATCGTTCAGGGGCAGGGGCAGTGTCTCGGCGAAGTCGGCCGGCAATCCCGCGTGCTCGAAGTGCCGCGGTCGGATCAGCGGCGCCACGAGGGCGATGCGCATCTTGCCCTCGGCGGCCAGGTAGGTCGGATCGACGTCCATTCGAGCGCCGTAGGCGTGCTGATAGAGCTGGTGGCTTCCGAGTACAGCGACGCCAAGAACCGCTCCGTACCTGAGCGTTGCGAACAGGCGCTCCGACACGGGAGTCTCTCCGCACGCGTCTCGAAGGTGCCAGAAGCGCAGCACCGGGGTGATCGCGGCCAGGCCCAGGACGACAGGCAGCAGGCTCATCCGGAAGGACACGGTAAGCATCCCGAGTACGGCGACCACCAGCGCCCAGCGCAGCCGGCCGCCTCGCACGCTGGCCACCGTGGCGGCAACGGTGCCGAGCAGGGCAAGCAGCCCGGCGCTTTCGGCCATCAGCATGCGTTCGTAGAACAACTGGGTGGGTTCGACCGCAATCAGACCGGCGGCCCAGCCCGCGGTCCTCGCCGACCGCCGAGCCGCTCCGCGCAGCATCCAGTAGACCAGCATGCAGCCCGCCACACCCATCAGGCTCTGCAGAACGACCAGGGCAAACGCCGACTGGGCCCGGATTGCCGACCAGGCGACCAGTTCGGGGTAGGTGATGCTGCGATCCGGCGGGTTCCATCCGCCCCGGGCGGCATGGAGATAGCTGGCGGAGTCGCCCATGAACAGGCGAAGGTTGGGGTCGAGCAACAGGAACACGACCTTGATGCCCAGCAGCCAGAGCAGAATTCGGGCCAGTTCCGCTCGAGGGATGCGGTCGCAGCACTCAGCGAAGCGGCTTGAAGGCGACATGCTTCGCTCCGAGAAAGTTGGCCGCGAGGCCGATGACCGAGCCCACCGCCACGGCGATCACCGGCCAGCGACGCGCCGGGTCGAACAGCGCCACGACCAGCGCGTAACTTCCCAGGTTCAAGGTCCAGCCGACGAGCTGGGTGCCGACGTAGATCGACCATTCGCGGCCGAGCGATCCGCGAGGCGCCGCGCGGAACGTGAAATGGCGGTTGAACCACCAGGTGAAGGTGACGGCGAGCGGAAATGCAAGTCCACGCGCCAACCAGGGATCGAACCCGGCCACGCCGACGCCGAACTGGGTCAGCCCGCCGTCGATGGCGAACGCCAGGCATCCGCTGATGCAGAACAGGGCGAACTGCTTCAAGGCGGCTTCAGCCGGCGGCGCGGAGACGCAGGTAGGCCAGCATCTTCAGCTCTCGCCGACCGCGCGTCACGGTTTCGAGGATCAGGCCGGACGCTCCCGAAAGCGCGGCCAGGATCATCAGCCCGGTGGCCAGGATGGCCGTGGGCAGGCGGGGGACCAGCCCGGTGCGCATGAACTCCGTGACCACGGGCGTACCCAGGACCAGTCCGAGCAGGCCGAACAGGATCGCGATCGTGCCGAAGAACGCCAGCGGGCGCTCCGCGCTGAACAGGGTGAGCATGGTCCTGAGAATGCGGAAGCCGTCCTTGTAGGTGCTGAGCTTGCTGGTCGAGCCCGCCGGCCGCTCCTTGTAGGGGGTTTCGACCTCGCCGACGGACATCCTCAGTTCGAGTGCATGCACGGTCAGCTCGGTCTCGATGTCGAACCCCGCCGAGAGGGCGGGAAAGCTCTTGACGAAGCGGCGTGAGAACCCGCGATAGCCGGACAGGATGTCGCGACAGGGGCGGCCGAACAGGCGACCCAGAAAGCCGGTCAAGGCGCGGTTGCCCCAGACGTGCCCGGCGCGATAGGCCGCCTGCCGTCGATGCCGGCGAACCGCGACGACCATGTCGTGACCGCCCTGGCGGAGGCACCGAACCAGCTTCGGCGCGCTCGCCGCATCGTAGGTGTCGTCGCCGTCGACCATGAGATAGAGGTCCGCTTCGACATCGGCGAACATTCGTCGGACCACGTGTCCCTTACCCTGGAGGCCGACGTGCTGGACGGTCGCACCGTGTTCGAGGGCGATGGCGGCGGTGTCGTCGCTGGAGTTGTTGTCGAAAACGCGGATTTCCGCATCGGGCAGCGCGGATCGGAAGTCGTCGATCACGGTCCCGATCGCAACGGCTTCGTTGTAGCAGGGGATCAACACGGCGACCTTGGGTTCGCTCATTGCGCACGGGATGCTCGATTCGCGAGTCGCGTAGCGTACGAACCGCGCATGACACGCGCGCTACAGTCGGGCGCATGACGCCTGCGTCGCGCTCCCCTCCGCCCCTGTTGGCGGGGTGTCGCTGCGGTCTATACTGGACCCGGGCGGTCGAGCGCGGCAGCCTGCCGGCACGCCGGACGCGTTCGGTCCAGCGACCGGCGTTCGGCAGCCCGGTGGTTCCGTCGATGCCTCGGCTGCATCAGGGTTCGATCCGGACCCGGTTGTTTCAGCACCAGGGATGAACGCCGATGATCGATCAATCCGCCCCGGCGCCTCACATCAAGGACCGCGGTCGATTGCATTCGCTGGCCGAGACCGGCCTGCTCGACGCTCCCGAACGCGAAGCGCTCGGTCGCTATGCCCGGATCGCGACCCGAGCGCTCAAGGCCCCGGTCAGCCTGGTGTCCCTGGTCGACGACGAGCGACAGTTCTTTGCGGCCGCGCATGGCCTCGATGGCCACTTCGCAGAGCAGCGCGAAACGCCGCTGAGCCACTCGTTCTGCCAGATCGTCGTCAACGACCGGCACGCGCTGGTGGTCTCGGACGCACGAAACGACGAGCGGGTCTGCGACAACCTCGCGATCACCGAACTCGACGTCGCCGCCTATGCCGGCGTTCCGCTGAACGATGGCCGGGGCAATGTTCTCGGCAGCTTCTGCGTCATCGACGAGAAGCCGCGCGACTGGACCGAAGGTGAGCTCCATCTGCTCGAGCTGCTGGCCGAGGAAGTGGCGGAGGAAATCGAACTGGCCCGTCGAATCCGGCTGGCTGAACGGGCCGAAGCCGATCTCGCCGAGATCAACCAGGAGATTGCGGCGGCGCATCAGCGCGCCTCGGAGCACAATGCCGCAATCATGCACGACCTGCGAACGCCGCTCCAGGTCGTCTCGGTGGCGGTACGTTCCCTGGCCGCCCATCCTTCCGTGATGGATTCCGCTGCGCTGAGAAAGACGATCGAAATGCTCGACCGCAATGTCCGCCAGGCCTTCGACCTGGTCAAGGGCGGGGGCCGCGTCGTCGAGAACGACCTCTTCGAACGAGTCGATGTCGCTCGCATCGTCGAGCGGGTCTGCGACGACATGGACGAAGGAACGCCGATCGAGATCCGGCAATCGCTGGAGCCGGCCGAGGTCATGGCCGAACCGATGATGATCCAGCGCGCGGTCCAGAACCTGATTTCCAATGCCCTTCGTTTTGCGGCGGGACGGATTACCGTCGAGGCCGCGCGCCGGGACGGGATGGTCGGGATCGTTGTCGAGGACGACGGGGAGGGCCTGCCGAACGAGGACGACTACTCGCGCGTCTGGGACCTCGGCCGCCGCTTCCACGGCAAGCGCTCGAACACCGGCCTGGGCCTTGCCGTGACGCGCCAGCTGATCCAGGCGCTGGGCGGCAGCGTTCGCGCCCGTCCTTCGGAACTCGGTGGCGCGCGCTTCGAACTCTGGCTGCCCGAAGCCGGCGCCGCGGGTTAGCGTTCCCCGGCCTCGAGCATCGAGCCCCGTCACTCGCTCGAGTTCTCCCGCGCAAACGAAAACAGCCACGGCGGGGCCGTGGCTGTCGTCGCTGACTCGAGGGATCCCGAGCGGGAGGCCGCTGGTCGGCGGCGTGCTCGTTCATCCAGAGCGTCGTTGCAGGCCGATGTTCGGGCCCTTGGTTCAGGAGCGACCGTTCAGAATCGGTAGTTCGCGGTCAGTCGTGCGTTCAGCGGGGCACCGACGGTGGCCTGGTGGGTGGCGTGGGCGTTCGGGAAGTACAGCTCATCGGTCAGGTTCTCGATGTTCAGCTGCAGGCTGAGCCGCTCCGACACGTTGTAGTACGCCGCCGCATCCAGCCGGGTGTAGGACGGCAGCTCCGCGGTGTTGCTGTTGTTGATGAAGCTCTTCGACTGGTGGGTCAGACCCAGGCCGAGACCGAGCTTCTCGGTGATGACGAAGTTGTTCCAGACCGAGAAGGTGTGCTCCGGCAGCTCGCGCGGGCGCAGCCCGGTGTCGCCACCGCGGTCGACCTGCTCACCGTCGAGGTAGCTGTAGCCGGTCGAGATGTACCAGCGATCGGTGATCGGCCCCTTGAGCTGGGCCTCGAAGCCGTGGATCTCGGAGTCGATCACGTCCAGGGTCTCGGGGTCGTTGTCGGCGACCTGCGGCGAGCTCTGCTCGACCTCGAAGAACGCGGCGGTCACGCTCAGCCCGCTGTCGAAGTCCCACTTCACGCCGACCTCGGTGTTGCTGAAGGTGTTCGGGTCGAGCTGGTTGTTGGCGCCGTTGATGTTGGCGAACTGCTCGCCGGAGCGGGGCAGGAACGACTCGCTGTAGCTGGCGTACATGGAAATCTGTTCCCAGGGCTTGAAGATCAGGCCGCCGCGCGGCGAGATCTCTTCGTCCTTGCGCGAGCGCCGCTCGTCCGCCGGCACGTTGAAGACGCCGATATCGAAGCTGTCGAAGCGGGCGCCGACGATCAGGTCGAGGTACTGGCTGAGCTGGATCTCGTCCTGGATGTAGGCGGAGAACACCTCGATGTCGACCCGCGTGTCGTCGTTGAGGTCGGCGGTGAAGTCGTTGACCGTCGGCATGCCGAAGGCGTTGGTGCCGCGACCGTTGCGCAGGTCCAGCGGGCGGGCGATGGCGAAGATCTCGTTGTCGTCCATAGTGGTGTCCCAGAACGCATTGAAGCGGTCCTGGTCCGACGAGGTGTCGATGTACTCCGTGCCGACGATCATCGTGTGCTCGATCGGGCCGGTGAAGAACTGGCCGATCAGGTTGCCCGACAGGATCAGGTTCTCGCGCTGGGTGGTGTCGACGTAGCCGTCGAGCGTGACCACGTCCGGCGTGGCGGCCTGGTCATAGCTCGAGACGTAGAAGTTCTGGTAGAACTTGTCGTAGTCGCCGTAGAACGCGCTGACGTTGCCCTTCAGCGAGGCGGAGAACTCGTGCTGCAGCGCGGCGCGGAACAGGTGCGCTTCCAGCGTCGTCCGGTTCAGCTCCGGGTCGCCGAACACGATGTCCTCGAAGGCTTCGACCGGCCGGCCGTCGGTGCCGGTCGGAATGCCACGATCGATGAAGCGGTCGTGATCGATGTATTCGTAGGACACGTCCAGCGTGGTCCGGTCGGAAATCAGGAAGCGGCCGGTCGGGTTGAAGCCGATCCGCTCGCCGTCGAAGAAGTCGCGGTGGTTGTCCAGCTTCTCGTACATGGCGTTGAGGCGGAACGCGGCGGTGCGGTTGCCGCCGATGTTGCTGTCCAGCCAGACGCTGTAGCCGCCGAAGGAGTCGATGCCGGCGCGCACGTCGGTGAACGAATCGCCGATCACGCCCTTCTTGGTCACCCGGTTGAGGATGCCGCCGGTGCCGCCGCGGCCGAACAGCAAGGCGTTCGGGCCGCGCAGGATCTCGACCTGCTCGAGGTTGTACAGCGGGCGGTAGTACTGCACGTCGTCGCGCATGCCGTCGATGAAGAAGTCGGCCGTCGACCGTACGCCGCGGAACACCACCGCGTCGCGGTGGCCTTCGCCCTGCGAGGTGTTGACCCCCGGGGTGTAGTCGATGATGTCGCCGATGCTGTCGAAACCGCGCAGCTCGATCTGCTCTTCGGTGACCAGGGTCAGGCTCTGGGGCACGTCGCGGATGGGCGTCGGCGTCTTCAGGGCGTTGATCTGGTCGGAATACAGCACGTTGCCGGTGACCGTGACCAGGTCGAGCTCGGCGCTGTCGGCCGGGTCGCCGGCGCTTGCTGCGCGACGGTCACGGTCGTCCGTAGCCGTGGCGTCGTCCTGGCCGAACGCGGGGTGGGCGCCGAAGGGCGCGACGAGCAGGGCGGCCAGCGCAAGAGGCGCGATCGGTGCCGTTGCGGAAATCTTGGAACGGAGAGTACGAGACATTGGAGCGTCAAAACCTTGTAATGCGAGCAAGAGCCGTAGTGTAAACGAGAACGATTGGCAATTGCGAATCAGAGTCGACTTTTTTCCGTACACAGCACGGCCCGCCCGGTTCGACGCCCCGCGCAGCCTCGATCGAGGTCGGGCGACCCGGCACTGCGATAGACTGGCCCGTTTCCGATGGCGCTCGAGCGCCGAAGGCCGACCTGCCCATGGCGAGCGAATCCCGGCGCGCGAAGAAGTGGTTCAAGCGGCTCAGCGAATCCCGGCACATGCTCTGGCTGCTGGGCAGCCTGTCGTTTCTAGAGACCATCATCCTGCCGATCCCGATCGAGGTGGTGCTGATACCGCTGATGGCCGCGAACCGGCACCGGATCTGGACCCTTGCCGCCGTCACCACGGGCGGTTGCCTGCTGGCGTCGATCGTCGGTTACGGCGTCGGCATGGTGCTGTACGAATCCCTGGGCACCTGGTTCATCGAAACGATGGGGATGGAAAGCGCCTACGAATCGTTCCAGGGCTTCTTCGACGACTACGGCTTCGTCGCCATCCTGACCCTCGGCGTGCTGCCGATTCCGTTCCAGGTCGCGATGATCACCGCGGGTCTGTCCGGATATCCGATCTACCTGTTCGTGCTGGCCGCGGTGCTGGCTCGCGGCGCGCGCTACTTCGGCCTGGCCTGGCTGGTTCGGCGCTATGGCGATCGGGTCGAGGACATGTGGCGCCGCCACGCCCTGCTCACCAGCCTGGTCGCCGCCACGATCATCGTGGCGCTTGCGCTGGGGACGCGCTGGCTGGCCAACCAGGTGATGTGACCCCCGGGGTCGATCGCCGGTGGTCGGACTCGGCCAGGCGGCATCGGCCGGTCCGAATGGTCGCTCCGAGGCGGCCAGTCCGAGACGGCCAGTCTGGTAGAGTCGCTCGAGGAATCGTCGTTTCATTTTGCACGAGGGATCGAAGCCATGCAGCCCGATTCAGTCCAGTCCGGTCATCACCGGAGTTCGAAGTTCCAGTTCGTGGCTCGGGCCGGTTACGTCGCCAAGGGCACCGTGTACGGCACGGTGGGTCTGCTGACCCTGGGTGCGATCTACGAGTGGTTCGGCGAACTCTACAGCGGCCTGGGCGATGCCGAGGTCACCGGTACGCGGGGCGCGCTGGAGAAGATCGCGTCGCAGCCCTTCGGCAACTTCCTCCTGATCGCGATGACCGCCGGCCTGGCCGGCTACGTGGCGTGGCGGATGGTCCAGGCCATCAACGACGCCGAGGACAAGGGTTCGGACGCTTCCGGCCTGTTCCAGCGCGCCGGTTTCTTCATCAGCGGGTCGATGTACGCGCTGCTCGCGCTCTATGCGGCGCAACTGGCCGGGTGGTTGGGCGGCGGCGACGGCGGCGGGTCGAGTCAACGCGAATGGACGGCACGCCTGATGAGCCACGAATGGGGCATCTGGGTCATCGGCCTGGTCGGAGCCGCCTTCATCGGCGTGGGCCTCTACCAGTGCTATCGCTCGGCAACCCGCAAGTTCGAGAAGAAATGGCGGGGAAGCAACAACCCGTGGACGGTCCGGCTGGCCCAGTTCGGCGTCGCGGCAAGAGGCTTTACCCTGATGCTGATCGGCGGCATCGTAATCAACGCCGCGATCCAGGCCGACCCGGACGAAGCACGGGGTCTTGGCCATGCGCTTCGAAGCCTGCAGGACCAGACCTACGGCACCATCCTGTTGACCGTGATCGGCGCCGGCCTGATCTGTTACGGCCTGTACTGCTTCGTCAATGCGCGGTACCGGCAGATCGACTCCTGAGCCGAACGCGCAGCTTCGCCCGGAACCGGTGGGCGCCATGACGCTGTCCGACTCCGACCGGCAGGCGCTGGCGCAGGCCCGGAAGTTGCTCGAGAACCCCGGGTTGACCGCCCGGTTGACCGACGCACTGGCCTCGCCGGTCGAACGCGGCATGGCCTATCTGCCGGACGGCGCGCGCGAGCAGATCGTCGCCCTCTCCGACGCGGCACTGCGAGCCGCGCTGCGGGTCGCCCTGTCGACCCTCGATGAAACGAGATCGCCTCCCTCGAATCGACTGCACAAGGTCGGCGGTGCGCTGTCCGGTGCGCTCGGCGGCGCTTTCGGCCTGCCCGCGCTGGCCGCCGAACTGCCGGTGTCGACCTCGATCATGCTGCGTTCGATCGCCGACATCGCGCGCAGCGAGGGCGAGAACCTGGCCGAGGCGGAATCGCGCATCGCCTGCATGGAGGTCTTCGCGCTCGGCGGTCGCTCGTCGTCGGACAATGCGGCGGAGTCGGGGTACTTCGCCGTGCGCGCGGCGTTGGCGAAAACCGTCTCGGACGCCGTCCGCTACGCCGCGACCGCGGGCGCCGTCAAGGAAACGGCGCCGGCCATGGTCCGGCTGATTGCGCAGGTCGCGACCCGATTCAGCATCCCGGTCACCGAGAAGGCCGCCGCCCAGGCCATCCCTGCGGTCGGCGCCGCTGGCGGCGCGATCATCAACGTCCTGTTCCTCGATCACTTCCAGGCCATGGCCCAGGGGCATTTCACGGTGCGCCGGCTCGAGCGTCGCTACGGCCCGTCGCCTGTGCAGAAGGCGTATCGGGAATTCGGGTCGAACGACGACTGATTGCCTTTTGCGGTGCCCGGAGCCGGCGCGCGGTGCGCTCCGGTATCCTCATCCGCCGCGCCACGTACCCAGGACGTACCCATGCCAACGACCGATACGCTGACCCTCGGCACCCCGTTCTCCCCGACCGCAAGCCGCGTGATGCTCTGCGGCGGCGGCGAGCTCGGCAAGGAAGTCGTCATCGAACTGAAGCGGCTGGGCTGCGAGGTCATCGTTCTCGATCGATATCCGAACGCGCCGGCGATGCAGGTCGCCGACCGCAGCTACACGCTGTCGATGCTCGACGGCGACGCGCTGCAGGACATCGCGCAGAAGGAGAAGCCGGCCTGGATCGTTCCCGAGATCGAGGCCATCGCCACCGACGCGCTGGTCGAACTGGAATCGCAGGGGTTCTGCGTGGTGCCGACCGCACGCGCCGCGCAGCTGACGATGAATCGTGAAGGCATCCGCCGGCTGGCGGCCGAGGAACTCGGGCTGCCGACCTCCGACTACGCCTTCGCCGACAGCTGGGAGGAGTTCCAGGCTGCCGTCGACCGGATCGGCGTTCCGAACATCGTCAAGCCGATCATGAGTTCGTCGGGCAAGGGGCAGTCGCTGGTTCGCAGCCGGGACGAGCTGCAGGCTGCCTGGGACCATGCCCAGCAAGGCGGACGGGCCGGCAAGGGCCGGGTGATCGTCGAGTCGTTGGTCGAGTTCGACTACGAGATCACGCTGCTGACCATCCGCCACATCGGCGGCACTTCGTTCTGCGCGCCGATCGGCCATCGCCAAGAGGACGGCGACTATCGGGAATCGTGGCAGCCGCAGCCCATGAGCGAGGCGGCGCTGGATCGATCCCGCGAGATCGCGACCGCGGTCACCGAGGCGCTCGGCGGCCGCGGCCTGTTCGGCGTCGAGCTGTTCGTTCGCGGCGACGAGGTCTGGTTCAGCGAGGTCTCGCCCCGGCCGCACGACACCGGCATGGTCACGCTGATCTCGCAGCCGCTGTCCGAGTTCGCCCTGCACGCCCGTGCCTTCCTCGGCCTGCCGCTGGGCTGCACCGGCACCGAGATTCCGCTGCACGGGCCTTCCGCGTCGTCGGCCCTGCTGGTCGAGGGCGAGTCCAACCGGGTCGAGTTCGGCCACCTGGCCGAGGCACTGGCCGAGTCGGACACCGACCTGAGGCTGTTCGGCAAGCCCGAGGTCCGCGGCAAGCGGCGCATGGGCGTCGCACTGGCCCGGGCCGAGTCGATCGCCGACGCCGTGGCCCGCGCCAGGCGGGTCGGGGCGAAGGTGAAGGTGTCCGTCTCCTGACCGGCGGCAGGAACGGTCCGGGCCCGGGTCGATTTGCGGCCTCGAGCGTCGCTGGTCATCTCCCGGCTCCGTAGGATTGCGAGTGGAATCCATCGTCGGCCGGGGGTAGCCTTGCGGCCGTTCGAGTCGTCACGGAGCGACAGCTGATGGGCTTGCAGCGTTGGGTTGCCGCGTGGATGTTCCTCGTTTCGATTCCGGTGATCGACGTGCAGGCCCAGGCGCACGGTTCGGACGCGCCGGAGATCCAGCGCTTCGACGGCCCGGGGATCCGGGTGGTCTACGCCGCGCCGGTCACCGAGCCCATGGCGGAACGGATCGCCGAGCTCGTCGAGCGCGCGAAGGTCCGGGTCCTGGCCTACCTGCGCCAGTCCGACGCCTATCCGGACGATCGCGCCGCTGTGCCGATCCGTGTGTTGATCGACCCGGATGCGACCGCGCCCTCGCAGATGCGCTCGACAATCTTCATCCCGCAGCAGCGCGTGCTGGACTTCTTCGATGCCGCGGTCGAGCAGGATGTCAGCCTCGCGATCACGCACGAAGTCGTCCACGTGCTCGCCGTCAGCGCCTACCGTCGCGAGCAGGGCCGCTTCTTCGACGACGGCCTGGCGGTATTCCTCCAGGCGGAGCTCGATGATCTGCCGGCCTACCCGAATTTCCACCGCGGCCTGCATATCGAGACTGCGGCGGCGGCGAGCCGTCGCGGGTCGTTGATCGACCTGGACCGAACGGAAGAATCGCGCAGGAACCCGCCGAACCAGCAGGACCTCGCGCTGGCCTACCTGCAGGAAGGCTCGTTCGCCCAGTACCTGATCGAACGCCACGGCCTGGATGCCTACCTGCGCATCTACTACGGCCAGTCCCCCGAGGAAGCGGTCGGCGCATCGCTGGAGTCCCTGGATCGAGACTGGCGCGCGCTGATCGGCGAGCTGGCGGACCGTTCCATGAACGGCGACTGAGCGTCGGCCCGGCGGGACCTGCGAAACCCTGCGCTACGGCGCGAGGTGCGTGTCCAGCCAATCGATCGACGCGCGCATGACCTCGGGCCAGTTCGCCGCTCCGCCCAGGTCGTGCCCGGCGTCGTCGATCACGATCAGCTCGTGGGCAACGCCCTCGCGCTCGAAGGCCTCGGCCATCCGTTCGCCGTGCAACAGCGGGACCAGTTCGTCGGCGCCGCCCATGATCAGCAGCGACGGCGCATCGTCCGGCGTGACGTCGAACAGCGGTGAAGCCTCCTCGGCTGGGTCCATGGCCAGATCGAGCGCGGGGAACCGGCGGTAGCTGGGCATCGACTCGGGCGCGTCCCAGACCGCGATCGTCAGGTCGGTCGGAGCAACCAGAGCAATCACCGCCGCGACCCGGCTGGATACCGACGCCTGGGCGTCGCCGCTGGCCGTGCCCTCGCCGCCCTGAGTTCCCAGAACCAGTGCGAGATGGCCGCCCGCGCTGTTGCCCATGGCGCCCAGCCGTTCCGGATCGACGCCGTAGTCGGCGGCCGTGCTGCGCACGAAGCGAACCGCGCGCGTCACGTCCGAAACCGCGTCCGGGATGCCATAGCGCGGACTGCTGCCGTGCCGGACCGCGAACACGGTATAGCCGGCATCGATGAACGGCCGGTAGAAGGGAAGCGCCTGCTCCGCGGGCGCCCAACGCGAGTACCAGCCCCCGCTGACCATGAACAGCAGGCCCGCGCCGTTGCCATCGTCTGCGGGCGTATAGACATCCATCGTCATGGCCAGGCCATCCTTGTGGCCGTACACGACATCGGATTGAATCCGGACCGAAGAAGGCGCCTCGTCGGCGATCGTCACCGGCGCGGCGACCAGCGTCAGGCCGGCAAGCAGTAGAAGGACGGAACGAGCAATGAGGTAGGACATCGTGTTCTCCATGAGACACAGGTCGATCGCGATTCGTCGCGATGCCCGGGGTTCAGGCCTTTTCGTAGGCCTCCCGTAACCAGCCGACGAGCTGGTCATCGACCCCGTCGGGGTGCTCGACGCGCACGCGGTGGCTGACCATCGAGTTCCATTTGCCACTGTCCTCGAGTCGACCTTCCGGAGCCCGGCCCTTGTTCTTGATCCCGACGTCCACGCGCGTCTTCGTCGAGGGCTGGATGATCGCGAACTGCTTCGATCGCCGGACACTGACGTAGGTTTTCCTCGGGGCGAACTCGACGTCCTGGCCGAAGGCCGCGATCTCCTCGCGCAGCTTGTCGTGGATCGGGCGAAGGGATTCCTTGCCGGCGTACTGGGCCTCCACGAGCGCCCGGTCGCTGTCCGCGTCGCTCGCCTCGAACGCCTGGGGATTGCGGATGCGCTGGACGATGAGGTTGGCGTAGCCGTGGGTGACGCCGTGCTCCGACTTCAGCCATTTCACGATCTCGCCGTGCTTTTCGGCGCCGCACTTCGCCACCAGTTTCGTCCACTGGTCCATCGATCTGCCGGTTTTCTCGGGCAGGTTGGCCAGCATCGATGCGGCCTGCTCCTCGGGGGACTTCGCCATCGGGTGGCTCCGATTAGGGAAGGTCCCTGTATAGGTCAAGCGCGACCGCAAGTCCAGTCGTGCGCGGACCGGCAAGCCGGTCGAATCCAGCGAGGCGCTCGGCGTCGAAGCGGACACGACGGGAGTCCGTAGACCCGGTGCTATAGTCCGGTCCGGTCGCGGATGAACGGAGAGAACGAGCGGTGGACGAGGAAACTCTCGAGCGATTGATGGAGCAGGCCAGGGCGTTCTACGAGCTTTCATTGAACTACCTGAGCTCGCCGGTCGTCCTCTACCAGCTTGGCCTGATCGTCCTCGCCGTGGTGCCGGCCTGGTTCCTGTCGAAGCTGGTCGAGAAGCGCATCGAAGGCGCGGTCCGAAAAATCCACGGCATGCGCGGCCTGCTGCGCATCATCGTCGCGTTCCTGCGCCGGTTGCACTGGTTCTTCATTGCACTCTTCCTCGGCATCACCTACATCGCGACGCGGATCGCCGGCTGGCCGGACAGCACCTACCTGATCTACTGTGCGATGGTGCTGTCGGCGGCCTGGCTGTTCATCTCGGCCATGTCGCGGATCATCCGGCGCAAGTTCTTCGCCAAGGTCTTCGCGATCGTGGCCTGGGCCTACGTGGCCGCGTCCCTGTTCGGCATCACCGACGAGATCCGGGCGCTCCTCGAGAACGCGACCTTGCCGGTGCTGGAAATCTCGCTGTGGCAGGTCATCACCGCGCTGATCGCGGTTGGTGTGCTGCTCTGGGCCGCGCTGAAGCTCGGCAACATCCTCGACGGACGCATCCAGACGGTCGAGGACCTGACGCCGTCGTTGCGGGTGCTGCTCGGCAAGATCACCCGGATCTCGCTGATGATCTTCGCGGTGCTGATCGGCATGCAGCTGCTCAACATCAACCTGACCGCGTTGACCGTGCTGTCGGGCGCGATCGGCGTCGGCATCGGCTTCGGGTTGCAGAAGGTGGTGTCGAACTTCATCTCCGGCATCATCATCCTGCTCGACCAGTCGATTAAGCCGGGCGACACGATCACGCTGGGCGAGACCTTCGGCTGGATCCGCGAGCTGCGTGCGCGCTTCGTGTCCGTGATCACGCGCGACGGCCGGGAATACCTGATTCCGAACGAGGACTTCATCACCACCCAGGTGGTCAACTGGTCGTTCTCGAACAAGTTCGTGCGTCTCGACGTGCCGTTCGGCGTGTCCTACGACTCCGACCCGCACGAGGTGATCCGGCTGGCCAAGGAAGCCGCGGCGGACATCGAGCGCGTCGACGCCCGGTTCCATCCGCCCGTGTGCTGGATGACCGAGTTCGGCGACAGCTCGATCAACTTCCTGCTGCGGTTCTGGATCGACGACCCGCAGCGCGGCCTGACCAACATCCGCGGCACCGTGCTGCTTGCCCTGTGGGACACGTTCAAGGAACACGGCATCAAGATTCCGTTCCCGCATCGCGAGGTCCTCATGCGCACACCGGTAACGGTCGAGCAGGGAGCGCCGCACGATGCGTCGAATGGCCCATCGAACGGCCCATCGAACGGCCCGGAACCCGCCGACGATCCCGGCCGCTCCGACTGACGCGATCTCCGGCAGATCGCGCGTAGCCCTCCGGTCGATCCCCAGTGATCGGCTCCGGTCACGCGTTCGCGTTAGCCTGTAGGGGCATTCGCAGACTACCGAGATTCATGTCGCTGACTCCAAACTCGATCGACCGTCCGGCCGTACGGCTGGGCCTCCTCCTCGTATCGCTCGTGCTGCTGGCCGGGTGTGGAACGCGCCAGGTCCAGGATTCGCTGACCGGCTCGACCGCCCAGCGCCTGGTCAGCTATGCCGTCGACGACCTGGCGCAAGCCTTGCCCGAAAAGGATTTCGGCCCGCTGGAAGGAAAGCGCGTGCGGGTCGATTCCAGCTTCGTCGGCGAGGCGAAGCTGCGCGACTACGCCGACCGGCGACTGGCAACCGAACTCCGGTCCCGGTTCGGTATCGAGGTGGTGACCGCCGATGCCGGGGCTGATCTGGACGGCGACAACCCGGAAGAAGCGGACCATGTCCTGCAGATCTTCTACACCTCACTGGGCACGGACTGGGATCAGCGGGGCTTCTACGTGCCGCTGGGCTTCGTGCCCGGCGTCGACCAGACGACCCAGATCGACCTGCTGACGCTGGAGCAATTCCACGGCGTGGCCGAGCTGTACTACTACCTGGACGACGAGCGCATCGACGACCCCTTGCGCGCCCGCATCCGCACCGACGCCCTGGGCCTGCCGATCATCACCATCCCGCTGTCGACCCTGCCCTAGCGCCCGCACCCCGTTTCGCTGCACCTGCCAGCCGTCGCCCCGGGCTCTCCAACCCCGTCGCCCCGGCCTCGAGCCGGGGGTCCAGCGACGTTCTCTCGCCGTTCGAGAACCCGGCGTTGCTGGGTTGCGGCGGTGGTCATGACCATCGGCCCGGTACGGAAGGGACGGGCCAGGATGACGGAAGGAACGGGTCAGGATGATCGAAGGAACGAGCAGCGCTGACCGGTTCACCCGCGCGCTGCGGCCGGCAGGCGATCGGCTTGCACCGGGCCCGGCGATCCTCACGAAACCCCGCACCACGCTGTCATGAGACCGCTTGGGTCGCGGGTCCCTTCGCGCTCTCGGCCCTTCATCCCGATCGCCCCAGACCCTGATCTTGCGGGATCTGCAACCAGTGGGCATGAATCTGCAACGTCCGGCCATTCCGCTGTTGGGGGCCTGCCGGGAGGATGGTTGCATCTGTCCTTTGCGGAGTACGGCCATGCGCCCGAGCCTCGTTCCAATCGCCCGATCGGTTCTCACGCCGAGATCGGTCCGCGGGTTCTTTTTTCTTCTGGTCGCGACCGTGGCGTTGTCCGGGTCGGCGCAAGGCCGGGACGCGTTCCGCGCAGGGCCGATCGTCGAGCCGTGGGTGGACGTGCCGAAGCAGGCGCACTTCGTCGACCTGACCGGCGCAGGCGCGAAGACCGGTCGCTCGGTCGGGGGCGACGCGATTTTCCGGGCCGATTCGGTCGAGGCCCTGCCGACGCACAACGGTCGGCTCCGGATCGGCTCGGATTCCACGACCCTTGCGCTGGTCGAGCCGATGCATTCGCTGGCGCTGCGCGTCGAGGTCGAGCGGATCGATGCGGTGGTCGAACTCACGGCGCTGCGTGGGCCGCACGTGATTGGATCGCAGCTGTTCTCGCTGGACGGCAAGGTGCGCTCGGGGGTGGCTGCTGCACACGACGGGGTGATCGGGCTGGAATCGCTGGAGGCGTTCGACGGAGTGGCAGTGCGCGTGGCGCATGCACCGTCGGGCGACTCCGGTGCGGTGATCGAGGCTGCGTGGGTCGAGACGTCGGGCGGCGGTCGTGATCTCGATACGATTGCGATTGCCTGCAACGCGACCTTCGGCCTGGCCTACCAGGTGGCATTCACGCTGGCCCTGGTGCCCTCGCCGGTTTCCGAAGCGTTCAACGGCACGGCCTATGCCAGCAACTTCGCATTGAAGTTCTGCCCGACCGTGTTCGTGCCGCCGCCCGACGCTGCCGTCACGCCGCCCGCCGGGGAGTGCCATATCGACGTCGAGCAGGAGCATGTGTTCGACAAGTTCGTGAACGTGCTCGGCTGGACGCGTCAGTACGAACGCGACTGGGGCGAGCTCGGCACGCCCTTCGTCTACCAGCACAACACGGAAGTCGACGTGGCCCTGCTGTACGACACGCCGACTCCCTCGTCGGCGATTCGACTCGATCTCGATTACTGGCTGCAGACCGCGTCCTTCGAAGCCACCGACCGGATCTTCATGCAGTGCGACGACCGCAACGGGAGCGAACCATTCAGCCAGCTCGACGGCGCCGGGCCGAGCTATCGCTGTCCCTACGTGAGGGACCGCACGCTGCGCTTTCCGCAGGGCGAGAACACGCTGCTCTGGCGCAGCTATGTCCGGCTGAGCCCGATCGATTTCATCTACGTCCCGGGGCTGCCGTCCGGTGCGAAGGGCCAGCCCTGGAGCGGGCTGCTGTTCGACGTGGCCACGGAGATCCTCGTCGGTGCTGCCGATGCCATCTTCAGCGGCTGGCGAACCCGGAACACGCGCGATGTGTACCAGACGCTCACGGTCCACGACGAAGACCCGCCGGTCATTTCGCCACAGCCGTTCTCCGACGGCCGGATCTCTGCAACCCTGGTCGGTGACGTGATCGAAGTGACGATCGAAGCGGACGAGGCCGGTGGGGTGTCCCGGTCGCGCTATCTCCCGCTGTTGAAATCGATGTACGCCGTGTCGGACCCCTGCGGACGGCCGACGTCGATGGCGCCCAGCTTTCCGACGGAAGCGCTGGAGACCTTCTGGCCCGTCGGTACGGCCGCGAGCCCGGCGGACTTCGAGATCGGCTGGACGGCGCGGGACCCGGGACCGAATCGTTTCGGTCTGCCCAACGTAACGCAGGCAACGATGCGCGTCGAAGTGGTGGATACGCAGCCGCCGGTCATCGTTCCGCCCGACGACATCGTCGAGGTGACGACGGGAACGGTCGACGAGCTCGGCCAGCCGCTGGTGTTCGATTTCGTTGACCTCGCACCGACCGTGACCAACGATGCGGCGCTGCCCATCGGATTCGGCCTGACATTGGTGGAATGGACCGTGACCGACGCGTCGGGCAACAGCGACTCGGCGGTGCAGCTGGTCAACGTCAAGGCCTCGAACCTGGCCCCGAGCCCGATCGCGCAGATCGGTGCCGATCGCGTCGAAGCGGTGTCCTTCGAGCCGACGCCGATCCGCCTGCAAGCCACCGACCCGGACGGCGATCCGCTGCGCTTCTTCATCGAAGACGCCCCGAACGCCGGCTTCTTCATCGCGCCGCTGTACCCGTACTTCGTCGAGGACTTCCGCGTCGAAGAATCGTTGACCGATGCCGAGCTGATCGAGGCCTGCACGGACCCCGACGGCACCGGCAGTGATACCGATGTCCAGGTGCCGTTCCCGTTCAACCCGCTCGCGATCACGGTGACCGACGACGACCGCAGCTACGTGGTCGACGAGGGCTGGGTGGACTGTCGCGGCGGGTCGCCGCCGTCCTACGAGCTGGGCGCGCGCATCGCGGTGTTCGGGCCGGACGGAACCCTGCTCGACTTCGCGCGGCCTGTTCCGGACTACAGCGAGCTGAAGGACGTGGTGATCGATCGCTCGCTGAGCCGACTGTTCCTGACGTCCCATTCCGGCAGCGGCCAGTCGGGACTGGCGGTCTACGACCTGGACTTGAATCGCGTCGTCAGCTATCGCCTGCGGAACCTGCGCCGGCGCGACGACGGCTCCAGCCCCGTGCTGCCCGGCGCCGGCGGCGGCAGCGATCTGCTCCTCGCCCGCAGCGCCGTGACCGACGCCAACGGCTTGCTGTATGTGCTGACCGAACCCGGCGCGCTGATCGCGCTCGACGGCACGCTGCCGCCGGACTTCGATTGCCAGGTCAATTGCACCGTGACTCCGTCCTTCGTCGAGATTCTGGACGATGGGCTGGACGAAGCCAGCGGCGGCGAGCTGGCGCTGGATTCCGTGGGCCGTCTCCATGCCAGCGAAAGCAGCCGGATCGACCGCTACCGGGCGTCGTACGTTGCCGACGACGGCCTGGCCTATCCGGGGGCCTTTGAAGGATGGCTGGGCCGCTGCGATATCGATGCGGCCGCTGGTGACCAGGCGGTCTGTGATGTCGGCAACCGCCGCAGTCTGGGCTTTTCGTGCACGGACGAGACCTGTCTGGTCTCCGAAGCCAACAACGTCGAGGAAGGGGCATTCTGCGACAGCGGTTCGCTGGGCGGGAATCCGCGGTCCGGCTGCCGGCCCGGCCAGTTCCGCAGCCGGCCGAAGATGGATTTCGATCCGCAGGACGTGCTCTACGTAGCCGACACGGGCAACGCACGGATCCAGCGCTTCTCCGTCGATGGCTTCTTCGCCGGCCAGGCCAGATCGACCTGCGACGGCAGCTGCTTCGTGCTCGGCGATTTCGGCAATCCGCAGAACATTTCGGTGAACGCCAGCCGCTTCTACGTGCTGGACCCGGCCACCAACCTGCTGCATGTTTCCGTGCTGACGCCCTTCATCGAAATCGGCCCCGACTACGCTGATCTCGAGTACCAGTCGACGAACGACTTCGCCTGTAACGACCCGGCCGACTGCATCGACGGCTTCCGCTTCAGCGTCAGCGACGGCGTCCGGGACCCGTCGACGGGACGCCCGATCCGGACCGCGCCGACCGAGGTGGAGATCGGCGTGGTGCGCAATTTCCGACCACCCTTCGCCACGCCGGGCATTGCCGTGGTCGCCGACGAGGACGCGCCCATGGCCATCACGCTGGACGGCAGCGATCCCGACCCGCTCGACGCACTGAGCTTCGACCTTGTCGATGCGCCGACCCACGGAAGCGTGCAGATCGTCGGCAACCAGGCCACCTACACCTCCGCGCCGGATTACTACGGATCCGATCGCTTTTCCTTCGCCGCCAGCGATGGCGTGTTCGCGTCGGCGCCGGAAGTCGTCGTCGTCACGGTGGCCGAGGTCAACGATCCACCCGAGGTCCAGGTCCCGGGACCGGAAACGGCAGGCGTCGGCTTCGAGTATCGGCTCGACATCGGTTTCATCGACCCGGACCCCGACGAGCAACACCTGCTGATCATCGACTGGGGCGACGGCACGATCGAAGCCGAGGTCGATGCGGACAGCGATGGACCCAGGCTCGGTCAGTCGGGCAACGGTCCGGGCGCAATCGATGCATCGCACGTCTATGCCTCGCCAGGCACCTGGCCGGTGACCATCTGCCTGACCGATCGCGTCACCGGCGACGACGGCTCCGAGGTGGTAACGCCGGGCTCGCTGACCGCCTGCGAGAGCTTCGACGTGACCGCCATCGAAGGTCTGGACCTGGTCATGGACGTCCAGCCCTCGACCGAGCGGGTCTTGCCGAACGAGCAGTTCGAGATCCTGTTCCGCGGTCTCAACAACCCGCCGGCGGTCGGTCCGGCGATCACGGCCACGGGCGTCGAGCTGGTCGTCGAACTGCCCGAGGGCGTGGCGCCCGGATCGATCGCGGTGACCGGACCGGGCTGTGTGCAGAACGGCCTGGTCATCACCTGCAGCGCCGGAGATGTCGCGCCGGGCTTCGCGGCCTTCGCCGATATCACGGCGCGGGTCGATGGATCGGCCCCACCGGGCACGCCGCTGCTGATCGAGGCGACGGTGACGTCGAACGAGGACGATGTCCGTCCGAACAACGAGGCCGCCCACCTGATCAGCGTGGCGCCGCCCGCCGACCTGTACGTGGACGCGCTGGGCGATGCGTTTCTCGACAGACCGGACATCGATCCGGGGGACGGTCTCTGTGAGAGCGAGGACGGCGTCTGCACGCTGCGCGCAGCGATCGAGGAAGCGAACGCCTTGCCCGGAGCGCAGACCGTGGCCGTGGGGACCGGGGTGTACACCCTGACCGAAGCCAGTATCGAAGTGACCGATGACCTGGTGCTGGTCGGCAGGGGTGCGTCCAGCAGCATCATCGACGGCAACGACGACCTTGCGCTGCGGATCAACGACGAAGCCGTTTCGCTTCGTATCGAAGACCTGGCCCTGTCGCGCGGCAGGATCTCGGCCTGGCCCGGGGACCTGGTCGTGCGCCGCGCCCGCATCACCGGCGGCGTGGCCGAAGGGTTCGTCGGCGGCGCGATCATCGCCAACAACTTCATCGACCTCCGCGACACGGTCATCGACGGCAACCGGGCGGTCAGCGGCGGAGGGGTCTGGGCCCAGGCCGCCAGCCACGGCGTGTTCGAGAACGTGACGATTACCGGAAACCGCGGCGGGGGGTTGTACCTTGGCGGTTCGGACTACACGCTGAACCACGTGACGATCACCGGCAACTCCGGCGATACGGGCGGGGCCAGCGGGATCGGCGGCGGCGCGCTGACCGTGGCCAACACGGCAACGGTCACGATCACCGGTTCGGTTCTGGCCGGCAACTATCGCCCGCAGGGGTTGCTCGATCTGCCGCGCAACTGCGCGCAGGCTCCGGGCGCGACCTTGATCTCCGGCGGTGACAACCTGTTCGGCGACCTGGACCTGTGCGGGCTGGTTCCGACTGCCGCCGACCTGGTCGTCGAGGACGCTGACGACCGGCTCCAGCCGCTGCGCTTCGGCGACGCGGCGTTGCCGTTCATCGCACCGTTCGCCAACTCGCCGGCGATCGATGCCATGCTCGGCCCGAACTGCCCGCCGGTCGACGCGATCGGTACGGAGCGTCCGGTCGACGGCGACAACGACGGCTTCGCCGATTGCGACATCGGCGCGATCGAGTTCGTGCCCGAGCTGGCGCCGCCGCAGCTCACGCCGTCGGTCGTCGCGCTGGCGTTCGGCGATATCGAGCCGGGCGGCACGTCGGGCCCGCAATCGTTCGAGGTGACCAACACCGGAGAGATCATCCTCGTGGTTGGCGCCCTGGCGCTGGTCGGGCCGGCGGCGGCGGACTTCGAGATCCTCGGTGACCGCTGCAGCGAGCGCTCGATCGCACCGGCCGGAAGCTGCAGCGTCGAACTGCGCTTGGCGCCCGCTACGGCCGGCATCAAACGCGCGTGGATCCAGCTGCCGTCGAACGACCCCCAGGGTGACAAGGCGGTCGGCCTGGAAGGAACCAGCAATGTGCTGTTCGCCGACGGCTTCGAGCCGTAGGCGCTAGTCCGTGGCCGGCGTGTCCCGGAGCGCGTCCAGCGCGGCTTCGAAGCGTTGTCGCTCGGGGCTGTCGTCCGGCAGCTCGCGGCGGGCGCTGGCGGCGGCGCGCTGCAGCAGGGGGCGGGCTTCGCGCGCGCGGCCCTGGGCGACCAGCAGGCGGCCCAGCGCCAGCAGCATGTCGGCGGCGCGCAAGCCGTCGAGGCTGCCGGCGGCGTCGTGCAGCGCGATGGCCTCGCGGAACAGGGCCTCGGCGGTCTCGCTGTCGCCGCGGGCGAGCAGCACGTTGGCGTGGGTGACCAGGCCGCTGGCGATCGACACGTTGTCCCGGCCGAACACCTGCTCGCGCAGGTCCAGCGACTCGACGGCGTAGCGATGCGCGGCGTCGAGATCGCCGCGCTCGCGCTCGATGTTGGCCAATACGCCGAGGGTCACGGCCAGCGACGACAGGCTCCAGTCACCGGCCGCGCGCTTGATCCGCAGCGCCTCGAGCGAGGCCTCGCGGGCCTCGTCGAGCCGCCCCTGCCGGCGCAGCGACAGGGACAGATTGTGCAGCGGCGCGGTCACTCGGTCCGTGTTTGGGCCGCCCGCCTCGCGGTGCAGCTCGATGGCGCGGCGCAGCGTCGCTTCGGCCTGCGCGTAGCGGCCGAGGTCGTTCTGCAGCAGTCCGACATTGTTGTAGGAATCGGCCAGGTCGGGATCGACCGGCCCGTTGGTTTCGCGCCACTCCAGCGCGCGGACCAGCAGGGGCTCGGCCTCGACGAGCCGCCCGAAGCGGCGATAGATGTTGCCGAGCCGGTTGCGCGAGTCGGCCGCCGCAGCGCTGTCCGGACCGGCATGCTCGATGCGCAGCGCCATCGCCTGCTCGAGCAGGTCGACCCCGCGCTCGGCCTCGCCCAGGTTCGCGAACGCCAGTCCGATCGTGTGCATGAGCTGCGCTCGCGCCAGCGGATCGCTGTCGAGCTGTTCGGGGAGTCGCTCGGCGGCTGCCTCGAGCAGATCCCTCGCCCGCACGTCGGCGGGGTTGGTCACGCGCGGATCCGATACGCCGAACAGGTCGACCAGGAACGCGGCGGTCTCCTCGGCCACGCGCGCCTCACGCTGGGCGGCGTCGCGCTGGATCTCCAGCTGCCGGGCCTGCCAGGCCATGGCGCCGCCGAAGCCCACGACCACCAGCGTGAACAGCGCGACGGCCGCCGCGCCGAACGGGTGACGCTTCAGGAACCGGCCCGTCCGGTACATCGCGCTGTCCGGCCGCGCCTCGACCGGCCGGCCGTCGAGCCAGCGCTGCAGGTCATCGGCCAGGCCGCGCGCGCTGGCGTAGCGCCGCGCCGGGTCCTTGTGCATGGCCCGCCGGATGATGCAGTCGAGGTCGGTCGAGTTGCGTCCGCCCAGCGACGGCGGTTCGGTCTCGCAGACGATGCGTTCGACGTCCGACGGGCGGCGGGTCGGGAACGAATAGGGCCGCTGACCGGCCAGCAGTTCGAACAGCAGCACGCCCAGCGAATAGACGTCCGAGGCCTGGGTGACCGGTTCTCCGCGGACCTGCTCGGGGCTGGCGTAGTGCGGCGTCATGGTCGAGGCCACGGTCAGCGAGGCGTCGGACGGCTCGGCATCGTCGACCAGCTTGGCAATGCCGAAATCCAGCAGCTTGAGCCGGCCGTGGTCGTCGACCAGCACGTTCGAGGCCTTGATGTCGCGGTGCACGACCAGGTTGCGGTGGGCAAACTGGACCGCGTCGCACAGCGCAAGAAACAGGTCGATCCGCGCTCGCCGGTCGAGCCGTCGTGCCTCGGCCCAGCGATCGATCGGCTGGCCGTCGACGTACTCCATCGCGACCCACGGCGTGCCGTTATCGTCCTCGCCGCCGTCGATCAGCTGGGCAATGTTCGGGTGCCGCAGGCCCGCCAGCACGCGCCGTTCGATCTTCAGCCGTTCGCGCGCGAAGTCGGAATCGCCGGCGGCCGGCAGGCGTTTGACCGCCACCTGCTGGTCGAAGTCCGGGCCGGCTCTACGGCACAGGTAGACCACGCCCATGCCTCCGGCGCCGAGCCGCCGGACGACGTCGAAGGGCCCGATCCGCGCCGGGTCGCCGGCCTCGTCCTCGCGCGCGGCCGCGCTGACCACGTCACGCAGAGGATCGTCGGGGTCGGCGTCGGCGGCCAGCATGGCCTTCAGCGGGGCGACCAGCTCGGGGTCTTCGGTCGCACAGCGCTCGATCACCTGCTCGGGTGCATCGGCGTCGACGGCCCGCTCGAACCAGGCTTCGAGTCGCCGGAACGCTTCGGGCGTCATGCGACGTCGCCCAGCGCCGCGGCCAGCCACGCGCGTGCGGCTCGCAGGTCGCGCTTGGCGGTGGCCGGTGAGATCTCCAGCGCGTCGGCGACCTCGTCGTCGGTCAGGCCGCCGAAGTAGCTCAGCACGACCGCGCGCGCCTTGCGCTCGTCGATCGCTTCGAATCGCTCGATCGCCTCGTGCAGGTCCAGCACGTCGATCCCCGCGTCGAGCCGCTGCGCGTTCGATTCGTCGGCGACCCGGCTGTCCAGGGTCAGCGGGCGGGCGCCGCCGCCGCGCTTCTGGCGCAACCGTGAGCGGGCCTGGTCGACCAGCACCTGGCGCATCGCCACGGCGGCCAGGGCCATGAAATGGTTGCGGTCGCGTGGCGTCGGAGTGTGTCCGGCAAGCTTCAGGAAGGCTTCGTGCACCAGCTCCGTGGGTTGGCAGGTCACCGGCGCTTCGCGGGCCAGGCGGCTGCGGGCCAGCGCACGCAGCTGGTCGTGAACGCAGGCCCAGGCCAGATCGCGCGCCCGCGCATCGCCGTTGGCCGAGCGCTGCAGCAGCTCCGTCAGCGGCGGGTCGTTCCGATCGGCGTCGCGTTCGCTCATCGCGACTCGATTATGCAGTGATCCGATCCACTGTCCATTGACGCAGTACAGGGAGCCACTCAACTGCGTGCCGAGCCATGATCCGTCCAACCGCCGCTCCATCTCGACCCGTTGCATTGCTCACCGGCCTGCTGCTGGCCGCATCGACCCAGGGCTGGGCCTCGCCCGCTGCCGCGCCTCCCCGCGATGCGACGGCGGAAGCGCAGAGGGTGGAAGCCCTGTCCAACCTGCGCTCGCTGGATCTGCAGGAGATTCAAGGCAGGCTGGACGGCGTCGAGGCGCGGATGAACGCCGGGACGCTCAGCAAGAACGACCGCAACCTGCTGTGCATCGGCGGATTCAGCGTGCCGTTCGCTGTTGCCTTCGGCATCGGCCTGGTGCCGAATCCGCCGTGGGACTACCTGCTGGGTCAACTGCCCGCCTACGCGGCAAATCTCGGCCTGAAGTTCTGTCCAGCGGTGCTCGAGGCGCCAGGCGACTTCGAGGTGACCCCGAACGTCGATACCGCCGACGGCCCGAACTGCGCCTACGACTTCAGTCAGCCGATCATCGCCGGCGGGCGCGAGGACTTCATGGGCGTGCCGTACACGTTCCTCGGTGACTGGACGTTCACCGCGACGAGTGGTTCTCGCGGCTTCGGCACGCCGAGCGTGTTCCACTACAACACCGGGGTCGACGTGCGCATGGTGTTGCCCGGCGAGGCGCCGCCGGGGTTCCTGGAGGAGATTCCCGACCCGCAGTTCGTGGCCGAGATCGGCCCGTTCGGAATTCGCGCACCGCAGACCGATGTGTTCAACGCGGTCGGTTGCGCGCTTGACGGCAGCATTCCGCTGAGCAATACCGGCGGACCCTGCCCGATCGACTACGACCGGACGCTGCAGTTGCCGGTCGGGCGTCACGCCATCACCTGGCGTGCCGAGACCTCGGTCGGTCTGCTCGATACGCTGCCGCCGATCTACGTGCCCGGCAAGCCGCCCGGCTCGAAGAAGGAGGCCGCGAAGCAGGTCCTCAAGGGCATCTACGAGGCGGTGCGCGATACGGCCGCGGGTTCGTTCCTGGAAAGCTACCCGACCGGAGTGGTCACGCTGCAGACCCAGACGGTGCGGGTGCTGGACACCATCGCGCCGGTGGTCGACTTCGCCGATCCCGCGCTGGCCACGTTCCGGGTCGAGGCCCTGGAACCCGGCGGTGCGTCCACGCTGGCGTTGCGCGGCGCACTGCGCGATTCGATCATCGCGACCGATGCGTGCAACCGCACGCCGCAGGTCAACGTGCCGTTGCCGACCTTCCTGCCGCTGGGGACGCACCCGGTGACCTGGACCGCGCGCGATGCCGGCCCGGCGCCGGGCGGCGGAGTCAATGAATCGACGCTGCTCCAGACCATCGTGGTCGAAGACACGCTGCCGCCCCAGATCGCTCCGCCGCCGCCCGTCGTGGTCGAATCGGACGTCTCGCCGGTCCAGGTCGATACGGGTTCGCCGCAGGTCTTCGATATCGCCGATCTGGAGCCGACGATCGAGTTCGACGGTCCGGCCGACTTCGCCTTCGGCGTGACGGTCGTACGCTGGCGCGCGATCGACGCATCGGGCAACGCCTCGCCCTGGGTCGACCAGACCATCAACGTCAAGCTGACCGGCAGCAACAACGCCCCGGTCGCCGAGGATGCCGTTGCCGATGCGATCTCCTTCGAGGAAGTCGACGTGCCGCTGACCGCCAGCGATATCGACGGCGACGACCTGTACTTCTACATCGATCGCCAGCCGGACGAGGGCTTCTTCGTCGCGCCGCTGCTGCCGACCTTCGTCCAGGACTTCCGGGTCGAGGCGCAGGGCGACCCGGGCTCGATCTGTCTGTCCGGGGGCACGCTGCCGCCGCAGAACTACGTCTACATTCCCGAGTACATCACCACCAACGACGACGGCGTGACCTTCGTGATCGATCGCAAGGTGCGTTGTGACGACAACAGCTCGACCGGAATCAACACCGACGATGCGCGGATCGCCCGGCTCGGCCCGGACGGCGAGCTGCAGGCCGAGTTGAATCTCGGCAGCCAGCGGCCGCTGCGCCTGTCGTTCCATCCGGGTGGCCTTCCGAGCGCGCCGGAACCGTTCCTCTACTGGCTGGATCCGGACAGCAACCCGACCCGGCTGCTGCTCGTCGACCAGGTGCTGAACGGGCCGCTCGACACCTTCGTGGTCGATGCGTCTGCGGCACTGCAGAACGATCCGGTCGACGCGGCGATCGACGCGCAGGGCATCGTCTACGTGGCCGGCGTCCGCGAGATGGATGCCTACGATTTCGAGGGGCGGACCTTCGACGTGCTCGACTACCTCGGCCCCGTGGATCCGCCGGCCAGTGAACTGAGTCGGAATTTCGAGGACGCCTGGGACATGGACGTCGACTCGCAGGGCAACGTCTACGTCGTCGATCGCGCCGGCCATCGCATCCACAAGTTCGGGCCGTCGGTGATCGATCGCAGCACTCGCGCGGCAGGCTTCGTGCCCGGCGAGTACATCGGCTGGCTGGGCAAGTGCACCGGCGACATCGCCCCGGGCGATGCAGCGGCCTGCGACGTGGCCCGCCAGCGCAGCATCGGCTATGCCTGCAAGGACAATACCTGTACGGCTTCGCCCACCAGCACCTTCGGCGGCGATCCGGGCCAGTTCCGGAATCCGCGCGGGTTCGGGATCGACCCCAAGGACATCCTGTACGTGGCCGACCGGGACAACAACCGGGTCCAGCGTTTCACGCCCCTGGGGTTCTTCGCCGGCCAGGCGGCGTCGGACTGCGAGGCGGTCAACTGCTTCAACGTCGGCCAGTTCGGCATTGCGAACGATGTGGCGGTCAACTCCACCAGCTTTACCGTGCTCGACGTCAACACGGAGATCCTGCATATCTTCGCCGCCGACCCGGTGACCATGACCGGCCCGGACACGGGCTACGTCACTTACCGCTCGAACAACAATTTCCTCGGCCTCGACACCTTCGACTGGTTCGCGTCCGACGGCCTGCGCATCGGCGGCGACCTGGTGCGCAGCAATGTCGCGACGGCCACCGTCGATGTGGCCCAGAACCAGCGCGTCCCGTTCGCCACCGAGGGCATCAGCGCCCAGGTCATGGAAGACCAGGCCACCGGCATCCTGCTCGACGGCAGCGATCCGGACATCGGCAACAGCTATCCATGGGAGCCGCTGCAGAGCCTGTCGGCGGTGCTGATCACGCCGCCCGCGCGCGGTCAGGTCAGCATCAACGGGTTGACCGCCACCTACATTCCGAACGAGGACTACAACGGCTCGGATGCCTTCGAGTTCGCGGTCAGCGACGGCATTGCAGTCTCTGCGGCGGAAACGGTCACGATCGAGGTGCTGCCCGTCAACGATGCCCCGGAACTGACCCCGGCCAGCGATCCCGCCGACCGGATCGCAGGCATCGGCTACCCCTGGGAGCTGAACATCGGCGTGTTCGACCCGGATCCCGGCGATGCACACACGATGCTGGTGGCCTGGGGCGACGGCACGGCCGAGCCGGAAGGCGAGATCCTGAACGACGGCACGATCACCGGGCCGCTGCTGGACTTCAACGCCGGCGGTGAAGGCCTGGTCCACGCCCGGCATGTCTACGGTTCCGGAGGCCAGCGCTCGGTCCAGACCTGCGTGACCGACAGCGCACCGGCGCAGACCTGCACCACCGTCCAGATCGACGTCGTGCCGATGACCGACCTGGCCGTGTTCGAGCGCGACGTGCCGCGCGCGATTCCGCTCGGCCAGCCGGTCAGCTATGCGATCGGCCTGTCGAACTTCCAGGGCGAGGGCGGCGCCGGCATCCCGGCCACCGGCGTGACGCTCGAAGTCGAGCTCGACCCGCGCCTGACCGTGCTCGGCATCAGCGGAGCGAGCTGCGTCGAGGACGGCAGCACGCGTGTCTGTGCGATTCCCGACCTGCTGCCGATCCCGCGCGGTGCGAGCGACGGCACGCCGCCGATCGATCGCCAGGTCACGATCAACGCCATTGTCGACCCGGGCCAGCCGCTGGGAACGCGGCTGGCCTCCCGAGCCCGCGTGTTCGCCGACCCGATCAACCGCAATGCGAACGTCAGCGCCACCTTCGAGCGCGTCCTGGTCGCCGCCGGCGACCTGACCGTCGATCCGCTGCAGGACGACTCGGCCGACGCCGATCCCGGCGACGGCTTCTGCGAAGACGAGAACGGACGCTGCACGCTGCGCGCGGCGATCGAGGAAGCCAATGGCCTCGGCGGAACGCGAACCATTGCCCTGCCGGACGGACTGTTCCGACTCGACCAGGGCAGTGTGCCGGTGGTCGGCGACCTGACCCTGATCGGACTCGGCATCGGCCAGAGCGAAATCCTGGCCGATGGCCCGCAGCGGCTGTTCGACGTTGCGCCGGGTGGCCGCCTGCATCTCGTCGGCGTGACCTTGTCCGGTGATGAACAAGTCTCCGGTCTCGGCGGCCTGATCTTCAACGACGGCGATCTGCTGATCGAGGACGCCTTGCTTCAGAACGGCAAGGCCAGCAACGGCGGCGCCATTCGCAGCAACGGCACGCTGACCGTTCGGCGATCCACCTTCGTCGGCAACACGGCGCTGGTCGGTGGATCCAGCGGCGGCGCCATCTCCAACACCGGGGCGGCGACGATCGAGAACAGCCTGCTGTACGCCAATGAGGCCAGCAGCGGCGGCGCCATCACGAGCAGCCCGGGAGCTGGTGCGACGCTCGACCTGCTGCACGCCACAATCACCGGCAACTACGCGCGTTCGATCGGTGCCGCCCTGTTCGACGAGTTCTCGGGCCAGCCGATGGCCACGCTGGAGAACACCATCCTGGCCGGCAACACGGCGGCCAATCCGGGTGGTGGAGGCTGCCTGAACCAGGTCGTCTCGGCTGGCGGAAACATCATCAACGACGACCTCGAAGGCTGCCCGTTCACGCCGGCCGCCGGTGACCTGGTCGATGTCGATCCGCGCCTGGAACCGGCCGTGGTGCTCGACAACGGCCGCATCGTGCTGGAGCCGCGCGCCGACAGTCCGGCCGTCGATGCGCTGTCCGGGCCCTGCATCGCCACCGACCTGCGCAGCCTCGAGCGTCCGCAGGGCGGGCCCGACTGCGACATCGGCGCCTTCGAGCGGGGGATCGCGGCGGCGGTCACGATCTCGCCGCCTGTGGTCGATTTCGGCCCGCTGGCTCCCGGGCAGGTCAGCCCGCCCCGGCCGCTGACGATCGCGAGCACCGGCAACCTGCCGCTGACCGTTCGCTCGGTGGAGAATCCGGACGCCCCGTTCATGATTGCCGGCGGCAGCTGTCCGCAGCCGCCGTTCGACCTCGAGCCCGGCGCGTCGTGCACGGTCGACCTGCGCTTCGTACCGCTGGACGCCGCCGCCGAGGTGCGCGAACTGGCCGTGATCGCCGAACTCGAAACCGCGCTGGACGCGGTCGAGCTCTGGGGCAACGTCACCCGGCCGATCGCCGACCTCGATCCGGACCTCGTCGACTTCGGCGAACTGCCGATCGGCCAGGCGCCGATCGATCGCTTCCTCACCCTGGGCAACATCGGCGACTTCGCGCTGCAGGTCGACGCCCTGGGCCTGTCGGGCCCGGCCGCCTCCGATTTCGAACGGGTGGCCGCACAGGACGGCTGTAGCGGTGTTGCCGTCCAACCGGGCAGCGCTTGCGGCTTTACGCTGCGCTTCGATCCCGCAGCCCCCGGCGTGCGCAAGGCGACGCTCCGGCTCGACAGCAACGAACCCGAGGGGCCCCGCTTCTTCGATGTGATCGGTACCCGGGACGTAGTGTTCTTCAGCGGCTTCGAGTAAGCGCGGCGCGGCATCGGGCCGTGCCGCTCCGGCCCGTGGGCGGCGTCGGTGCACGGGCTTGACCTCGACGAGAGCGGCCGTTTACTGTGCTCCCGACGGGCCGTCCGCGGCGCTTGACCGCCGCCCGGCCCGCCGGACCGGGAGCCGCCAGATCGTCATGTCCGCACGCCAGACCGTCGAACGCCTGCTGGGCGTCGCCGACATCGAAGTCGGCGGCGATCGGCCGTGGGACCTGCGCGTGCACGACGAGCGCCTGTTCAAGCGCCTGCTGGCCGAGGGCTCCCTGGGCGCCGGCGAGGCCTACATGGACGGCTGGTGGGACGCCGATCGGCTCGACCGGTTCTTCGCCCGGCTGATCGCCGTCGGTGCCGACCGGTCGTTGCGCACCCCGTCGCTGCTGCTGCAGGTCGTGCTCGGCCGCATCGGCAACCTGCAGAGCCGCCGCCGGTCGCGGCGCGTCGCCGAACAGCACTACGACCTGTCGAACCGGCTGTACGAGGCGATGCTGGGCCCGACCATGCAGTACACCTGCGCCTATTACGGCGCGCAACCGGACCGCGACGGCGCGCGGATCTCCCTTGACGACGCCCAGCGGGCCAAGCTCCGGCTGGTCGCCGACAAGCTGCACCTCGAGCCCGGCATGCGCGTGCTCGAGCTCGGCGGCGGCTTCGGTGAGCTGGCCCGGTTCCTGGCCGCCGAGCACGGCTGCGAGGTGGTCAGCTACAACATCAGCCGCCGCCAGGTCGAGTTCGGCCGGGCGCGATGCGAGGGACTGCCGGTCGAGCTCCGCCAGCAGGACTACCGCGACGCGGCCCGCGCCGGCGAGACCTTCGACCGGGTCGTCAGCGTCGGCCTGATGGAGCACGTCGGACCGAAGAACTACCGCGGCTTCTTCGACCTGGTCCAGCGCTGCCTCGAGCCCGAGGGCCTGGCGCTGGTCCACACGATCGGCGGCAACGTCAGCCGGCGATCGGCCGACCGCTGGATCAGCAAGTACATCTTCCCCGGCGGCGTGATCCCGTCCGAGGCCCAGCTGACGCGGGCCAAGGAAGGCCGGTTGGTGCTCGAGGACTGGCACAACTTCGGTCCCGACTACGACCGGACGCTGATGGCCTGGGCGGCCAACTACGCCGAGGCCTGGCCGGACCTGAAGGCGAGCGAGCATCTCGACGAGCGCTTCGACCGCATGTGGCGCTACTACCTGTACGGCTGCGCCGGCGCGTTCCGGGCGCGCAGCCTGCAGCTGTGGCAGATGGTGTTCAGCCACGGCGACATTTCCCGCTACGTGCCGGTCCGGTGATGGACAAGGCGGCCGACCCCGATCACGATCCCGACGGCCACCGCGAGCGCGTCGCCGCACTGGCCGATGCGCTGGCCGGCTCGACCGGGCCGGTCCGGCTGCGCAAGTCCACCAGCAACCTGTTTCGGCCCCGCGCCGGCGACGACGACTTCACCGAGCTGGACGTGTCGTCGCTGAACCACGTGCTGGAGGTCGATCCCGAGACCCGCACCGCCGAGGTCGAGGGCATGACGACCTACGCCGACCTGGTCGACGCCACCCTGCCGCACGGCCTGGCGCCGGCGATCGTGCCGGAGCTGAAGAGCATCACCGTCGGCGGCGCGGTCACCGGCGTCGCCATCGAGTCCAGCGCGTTTCGCTACGGCCTGGTCCACCACACGGTGCGCGAGCTCGACGTGCTGGTCGCCGACGGCCGGGTGCTGACCTGTGCGCCCGATCAGCGAGCCGGACTGTTCCACGGCTTCCCGAACTCCTATGGCAGCCTCGGCTACGCGACCCGGGTCCGGCTCGACCTGGTTCCGGTCCGGCCCTTCGTCCAGCTGGACCACAGCCGCCATCGCGATTCCGAGGCGGTGTTCGCCGAGATCGCGCGCGAATGCTCCGACCCGACCTGCGACTACTTCGAGGGGGTGTACTTCGGGCCGGCGGACTTCGTGCTGAGCCGCGCGCGCTTCGTCGATTCGCCACCCGACGGGGCGACGCCCAGCGACTACACCTGGATGCAGCCGTACTGGCAGAGCCTGCGCTCCCGTGACCGCGACCTGCTGACCGTGCATGACTACCTGTGGCGCTGGGACACGGACTGGTTCTGGTGCAGTCGGAACGTCGGCGCGCACCTGGCCCCGGTCCGCCTGCTGCTCGGCCGCAAGCGGCTCAACAGCGTGACCTACCAGAAGTTCATGCGGGCCAGCCATCGCTTCCCGCTGTCCCTGCTCCAGCACGTCCGCCCGCGCACCGAGTCGGTGATCCAGGACGTCGACATCCCGATCGAGAACGCGGCGGCCTTCCTGGCCGACTTCGAGGCCGGCGTCGGCATCCGTCCGGTCTGGCTGTGTCCCTTCGTCATACCGAACGACGATGTGCTGAATCACGAGGTGCCGAATGACAGCGACCCGAACGACGATTTCTCGCTGTTCCGACTCCGCGCGGGCGCGGTCTACGTCAACTTCGGCTTCTGGGACATGGTCCGCTCGGCCGAGCCCGACGGCCACTACAACGCCCTCGTCGAAGACCTGGTCGCCCGTCACGGCGGCAAGAAGAGCCTGTATTCGCGCAGCACCTACGACGAGCACACGTTCTGGACGATCCACGATCGCGACGCCTACGACGCCCTGAAGCGCGAGTGCGATCCCGACGGCCGCTTTCCCGGGCTCTACGAGAAGGCCGTGGGGAAGGGCTGACCCCCGCGCCGGACGCGGCAGGCGCCGTCGCTATACTGCCGGCTCGATCCGACCAAGGAATCACCCGTGCCCATCCCGATGTCCATGCCGATGTCCATGCCGATGCGTGCCCTGCTCGTTCTCTGCCTGCTGCTGCCGTTCGCGGCGACCGACGCTCGTGCCCAGTCCATCGAGGATGCCGCCTGGCTCGATGCCATGGAATGGCGCCTGATCGGGCCGTGGCGCGGTGGCCGGGCGACGGCGGTGGCCGGCCACCCGGACGATGACCGGTTCTACCTGATGGGCGCCACCGGGGGCGTCTTCGCGACCCGGGACGGGGGCAACAGCTGGGAGCCGATCGGCGACGACAGCTTCGGCACGGCGAGCGTCGGCGCGATCGAGATCGCACCCTCGGACATCAATGTGATCGTTGTCGGCATGGGCGAATCGCCCGTCCGCGGCGTGTCGTCGAGTCACGGCGACGGCGTCTACCGCTCGACCGATCGCGGCCGGACCTGGACGCACCTGGGCCTCGAGGACAGCCGCCACATCAGCGAAGTGCAGATCCACCCCACCGACCCCGACACCTTCTGGGT
Organism: Wenzhouxiangellaceae bacterium; assembly: GCA_965227925.1. Taxonomy (GTDB): domain Bacteria; phylum Pseudomonadota; class Gammaproteobacteria; order Xanthomonadales; family Wenzhouxiangellaceae. The sequence continues at coordinate 541,957 of CBDDGP010000004.1, read as the reverse complement.
CGCCGTGCAGGGTGCGGCCTACGGGCCGACGGAGCAGCGCGGCGTATTCAGGACGACCGACGGCGGCGCGACCTTCGAGAAGGTGCTCTACGTCGACGAGACCACCGGCGCCGTCGACCTTCGACTCGACCCGCACAATCCGCGGATCCTCTACGCGGCGATGTGGGATTGGCAGCGCACGCCCTGGGCGATCCGTTCCGGTGGGCCGGGCTCCGGCGTCTGGCAGTCCGTCGACGGCGGCGAGAACTGGAACGAGATCGGCACCGACGACTTCCCGGACCTGATGGGCAAGATCGGCATCGCGCCGTCGCCCGCGAAGCCCGGCCGCGTCTGGGCCGTGATCGAAGCCAGGCCCGACGACGGGCAGGGCGGCGGTGTCTGGCGCAGCGACGACTACGGCGAGAGCTGGACCAAGGTCAACGGCATCCGCCGGGTCCAGTCGCGCTCCTGGTACTACATGCACATCTTCGCCCACCCGACCGACGAGAACACCGTGTTCGTCCAGAACGCGCCGTTCATGCGCTCCTTCGACGGCGGCAGCACCTTCGAGCAGTTCGCGCAGAACATCCACGGCGACCACCACGACCTGTGGATCAACCCCGAGAACCCGGACATCATGATCGGCGCCAACGACGGCGGTGCGGCGGTGAGTTTCGACGCCGGTGAATCCTGGTCGAGCCAGTACAACCAGCCGACCGCGCAGTTCTACCGGCTCGCCGTCGACAACGACCATTTCTACCGACTCTACGCCGGCCAGCAGGACAATTCCACGATCGCGATCCGGTCCTTCGGCCTCGACGGCGGCATCGGCCGCGACGACTGGATGCGAACGGCGGGCTGCGAGAGTGCGCACCTGGCCTTCGACCCGGACGACCCGCGCTACGTCTACGGCGGTTGCTACCTCGGCCAGATCAACGAGTTCGACATGGAGACCGAGACCAGCCGTGACATCCGCGTCTACCCCGAACTGGCCTTCGGCGTGCCGGCCTCCGAACGCATCCATCGCTTCAACTGGAACGCGCCGATCGTGGTCTCGCAGCACGATCCTTCGGTGATCTACCACGCCGGCAACCGGGTCTTCCGATCCACCGACCGCGGCTTCTCGTGGAGCGCGGTCAGCCCCGACCTGACCCGTAACGACCCCGAGACCCAGGGACCGGGCGGCGGCCCGATCACCAACGAGGTCAGCGAGAACTACAACACGATCATGTACCTCGCCGAGAGTCCGCACAACGCCGATACGCTGTGGGTCGGCACCGACGACGGCCTGGTGCAGATCACCCGCGACGGCGGCGAGACCTGGGAAGACATCACGCCCCGACGCGCCGGCGACGGCATGGTCAACACGATTGCCGTCAGCCCGCACGAGTCGGGCAAGGCGTACGTGGCCTTTACCGAGTACAAGTACAACGACCACTCGCCGATCATCTACGTCACCGAAAACCACGGCGGCCGCTGGAGCCGGATCGACGACGGGATTCCCGAAGGCCACTGGGTGCGCGTGGTTCGCGAAGATCCCGAGCGCGAGGGGCTGCTTTTCGCCGGTACCGAGAAGGGCGTGTTCGTTTCGTTGAACGCCGGCGAGGACTGGACCCGGCTGCACGCCGACGACCTGCCGGTCGTGCCGATCACCGATCTCCGGATCCAGCGCGACGACCTCGCGATCTCGACCCTGGGCCGGTCGTTCTGGATCCTCGACGACCTGTCGCCGATCCGCCAGTTCGATGCCGACCACATCGATGCGGCAGCCCACCTCTACGCGCCGTCCTCGGCCGACATCCTGCGCTTGAACGGCGATCGTCCCGCCGGCCGCGGCGAGAACCCGCCGATCGGCGCGATGCTCTACTACACGCTGGCCGAGGCACCCGATCTCGACGAGCAGGAACTGATGTTCGAGTTCGTCGATTCGGAAGGCGAAGTCGTACGCACGCTGAAGTCCAGCGCCGAGCGCGGCGCCGAAGGCGGCGGATCCGGGTCCAGCTACGCGCTACCGGCCGAGGCGGGACTCAATCGCGCGGTCTGGGACTTCAGTGTCGACCCGATCGAACACGAGCTGTCCGATTTCGTCATCGCCGCCGGCGGCGACAGGAAGATCGACGGCTATACCGTCGCACCGGGCGAATACACCGTACGCCTGACCCTGGCCGAGACCACCGTCGAACAGCCCCTGACCGTTCGCTACGATCCTCGCCAGGACACGGATGCCGGGCACCTGGCCGAGCAACAGCGACTGGTGTCGTCCGCCTACGACATGCTCGACGAATTCCAGAAGACCCTGATCGGCCTGCGCCAGGTTCGCGAGCAGGCACGGATCAAGCACGGCATCTTCCAAGAAAACGGCGATACGGGGAAGGCCGAAGCCATGCAGTCCGTGATCGATGCCGTCGACGATTGGGAAGACGGCAACATCGCCACCGAGCGCGAGTACTTCCAGGACGTGCTCAACTGGCCCGACCGTCTGTTCACGGAGCTGCAGTTCCTCTACGGCACGCTCGACGGGGCGATGCCGCGCGTGACCGAGGGCATGAAGCAGCGGCACGGGGACCTGGAGGGGCGGTTTCGGGATGCGATGCAGGCGCGTGACGCCATCCTGGACGGCGCGGTTTCGGACGCGAACGCGCGCGCCGAAGTCACGCTCGCGGTGCCGGCCATGGGGAACGGTTAGCGCGGGTCACGTTCGCCGAAGCGGCGTAGCCCGGACCCCCGCGTTCGGGCGGCAGACCAGGCGTTCGGGCCGCTGGAGGCCCGATGCGAAGAGCTGGCTTCGAAGCGATCGTCGAAGCCGGCAGCGCGCCGATTGTGATGGTGTTCGTGATGCCGATCGTGATGACGATTGTGGTGACGATTGTGATGCCGATCGTGATGACAATCGTGATGCTCGGCCCGGGCCTCGTCGGTCCGGAACTCAGACGGGATACCGGGGAGTTCGAGGTCTCCGTCGCGTCCTGCTGGCAGGATTGAAGGCGCACGTCCCCTGACCTCGGGGACCGAAACGCCGATCTCGCCCTGGCGGCTCAGGTCTCGGCGCTTGTATCGACCATGGTCTCGAACCCGCCGAAGATCATCCGCTTGCCGTCGAACGGCATATTGTCGGGACTCCAGCCCTCGAAGCGTGAATCCTCCATCGCGGCCTTCATGCCCCGGTCGCGGACGGCCTTCGACGGCCAGGTGATCCAGGAGAACACCACGGTTTCGTCGTCCTTGCACTGCACCGCCATCGGAAACGAGGTGTGCTTGCCGTCGGGAATGTCGTCGCCCCAGCACTCGACGACGCCGCTCGCGCCGTGGTCGGTGAACACGGCGGCCGAGAGTTCGGCGAGCTCGAGGTAGGCCGCCTTGTTGGCGGTCGGTACTGCAAGAACGTAGCCGTCGACGTAGGCCATGGCGAATCTCCGGGTCGAATCGACCCTCATCCTGCGCCCGGCACCTTCGATCTGCAACCGCTGCTGCGTTTCTTGGGCGTGGCCTCGGACACGATGCGGTGGATTCAGGGGATCGACGGGAATTCAGCGGAACCGGCGAGCGTCGCGGGTTTCCTGCAGCTGGTGCCGGACCAGTGCGACGAACGGGTTCAGATTCTCGTGCGTCGGATCGCCGTCGCCCATCCGGAGGATGTTGCGGTAGAAGAAGGCCATCGAGGCAAATCCATTCGCCGCCTTGATGAGGTCGTTCGAGGAGTGCGGCCCGAGCCAGCCCGGGCCGAGCCGCAGCCTTCGTTCGTAGGCGGGCAGCTCGTCCAGTGCACCGTCGAGCAGCCGCTTCGGCGCGTCGGGATGGACGCACAGGGGGCGGGCGATGCCGATCATCGATACACCGGCGTCGACGGCCTCGTTCATCGCGGCTCGCGTGCGGAAGCCGCCGGTGACCAGGACCGGCATTCGAGCCGTTTCGAGGACCTGCTCCGCGTAGGCCATGAAGTAGGCCTCGCGGGCCCGTGTCGATGCGCGAACGCCTTCGTCGAACACCGGCTCGAGGCCGTCCATTCCCATCATCTGCGGCTGCTCGTAGTTGCCGCCGGAGATCTCCAGCAGGTCCACGCCTTCTCCCCGCAGCAAGCCGATCACCTGCTGGCAGTCCTCGAACGAAAAACCGCCTTTCTGGAAGTCGGAAGAGTTGAGCTTGATCGACAGCGCCTTGTCCGGGCCGATCGCATCGCGCACGGAACGCACGGTCTCGATCAGCAGTCGGGCCCGGTTCTCCAGCGATCCGCCCCAGCGATCGTCGCGCCGGTTGACCCGCGGGTTGAGGAACTCCGACAACAGGTAGCCGTGGGCGGCGTGTACCTGCACGCCGTCGAAGCCGGCGCTGCACAGTTCGGACGCCGTGGTCGCGAATCGATCGACGACGTCGATGATCTCGTCGTCGGACAGCGCGCGAGGGGTGCCGAACAGGCCGCCCGGCAGCCTGACCTTGACCGCCGAGGGTCCGACCGGCTCCGGCGCGATCGACTTCGGCGACTGGCGTCCGGCGTGCGAGACCTGGGCGATGGCCAGCCCGCCGCCGGCCTTCGCCGCTTCCGCGAATGCCGCCAGCCCAGCCTGTTGCCGTGCATCCTGGGGCCCGTCGACGACCACATTGGCCGGCCGCTCGCGGAAGCGACGGTCGACCATGATGTTGCCGGTGATCAGCAGGCCGGCGCCGCCCTCGGCCCAGGTCCGGTAGCAGCGCGCGATGCGCTCGCCGGCAATGCCCCCGGGCTCGGCAAGGCCCTCGGTCATCGCCGCCTTGGCGATCCGGTTGGGCACGGTCAGGCCGCAGGGAAGGGTCAGGGTCCGGGTCAGGAACATGGTGTCGACGCGCTGCCGGTATCGAACGCCAGCTTAGCCGCACAGCGTCGATCCGGTCACGGTTCCGGGCCGCATCCGGGACCTGTTGTCGTGGACGGGTCGGCGAGCGACAATAGCGCCTCGTCAGTCGGGTTCAATGAAAGGGGTTTCTCATGCGTCGTCATCCGCTTTTCTTCGCGCTCACCGGTGCGATCGTGATTCTGCTTGCCGCCCTGAGCGGTGTGTCCAACGCCCAGCAGTCGGTCAACGTGTCGGGCAGCGACGGCAGCGCCCGGGTCGACTACACCGGCGATGACTGGCGGGTCGGTCTCGGGCTGTCCGATGAAGGCGACGTGGTGGCCGAACTGCTCGGCGTGCTGGCCATGGGCGAGCGCGATTCCTGGGTCGCCGAGGGCTGGTTCCAGGACACGGCCGGCGGCCTGAAGCTGAACTACCACTGGCTGCCCGGCGACGGCGACCCGGCGATGCAGGACGAGCTACCCGGCGTCTGGAAGCTGTACGTTGCCGCCGACCAGAACCGCTGGGACGACCGCAAGCTCAGCCTGGGTGCCGGCTACGAAAAGGAGAACGTGTTCTGGTCGACCCAGTTCTCGTTCGGCTTGACCGACGAACGCCTCGTCGACGACTTCAGCCAGCTGTTCGAGGAGTTCGTGACCGGCACCGATCCGGACGGCCGGCCGTTCCGCCAGCTGCAGACCACCAACGTGCTGACCGAGACCTTCGAGCAGGCCTATGACTACGGCGTCGGCGCACGCCTGGGCCGCTACTTCGACGAGCCGAATCTCCGATTGCAGGGCGGCCTGGACTACGAGTGGGGCGACTTCGACTCGGACCAGGTCACGCTGTCGGGCACGGCCGAGAAGTTCTTCTCCGGCACCGGCCACAGCCTGGCGCTGTCGGTCGAGCACTACGAGAAGTCCGGCGACTTCGAGATCGATGACTCGGACACGCGGGCCACGCTGATCTGGCGCTATGCCTTCGGTCGCAGCTACCGGCCCCGATCCGCCGTCGACTCCGCCGCGGTGGCCGCCGTGGCCGCGGTGGAAGCACCGGCCCAGGACGCGCCGCCCGAGACCACCACCCGGGTCGTGCGCAGCAACGTCGACATGGAAGCCGACGCGTTCTTCGCCCTCGACAGCGACGACGTGCGCGAGGATTCCCGAGAGCGGCTGCAGAGCGTCGCCGACCTGATCACCAGCGGCCGGATTCTCGGCCGCATCAGCGTCGTCGGCCATACCTGCGATCTCGGCCCGGCGGCCTACAACCTGGGCCTGTCGAACCGGCGCGCCGAGGCGGTCAAGCGCGAACTGGTCGCGCTCGGCGTCGACCCCGCGGCCATCATCACCGACGGTCGCGGCGAAACCGAACCGCTGGTGCCCAACACGTCGGAAGAGAACCGCGAAATGAATCGCCGTGTCGATGTCCGTTTCGTTCGTGTCGTCGAGAGCCTGGAAACGGTCATCGTCGATCCGGCTCCGGTGGAGGTCGCCGAAGCGATCACGGTGCGGGAAGAGGCGGTCGACGAGGTGCCGGCGTGGGTGCTGCGCGCGCTGCGCAACCCGGCGCAGCACAAGCGCACCGTGGACGTCTACCGCTTCGAGCGCACCACCACGACCGTGAGCCTCGGAGAGCGCGAGTTCCTGAACCGTGCGCCGATCGCCGAGAACGACATTGCCGTGGCCGCGCGGAACGGCGAAGGCGTGTTCATCGACGTGCTGGCCAACGACGACGACCCCGATGGCGATGCGCTGAGCATCACCAGCGTCACCCAGCCCGCGTCCGGGTCGGTGGTCAACAGCGGCGAGTTCCTGACCTACACCCCGGCCGAGGGCTTCCAGGGCGAAGACAGCTTCACCTACACGGTGACCGACGGCACCGAGACGGCGACGGCCACGGTCACGGTCAGCGTCGCCAACGACGCGCCGGTGGCGCAGTCCGACAGCGCCGAGACCGTGTCCGGCGTGCCGGTGCTGATCGACGTGCTGGCCAACGATTCCGACCCGAACGGAGACGAACTCGAACTGGTCTCCGTGTCATCGGCCAGCGGCGGCACGACCAGCATCGTCGGCGACAGCGTTCGCTACGAATCCGACGGTGGCTTCACGGGGACCGATTCGTTCACGTACACGGTGCGCGATGCCGGGGGCGCCGAAGTCACCGGTGAAGTCACCGTCACGGTCACGCCGGCGACGCCGAACACGGCGCCCGTCGCCGGCGATGATTTCGTCCTGACCGACCGCAACAGCACGGTGGTCATCGACGTGCTGGCCAACGACAGCGACCCGGACGGCGACCCGCTGAGCGTCGTCGAACTGCTCGACCTGCCGGGTGCGGACGTCGGCACCTTCACGATCACCGACGACAACCGGGTGCGGTTCGAGCCGACCAACTGGAGCGGTGCGCCGCTGCAGATCCGCTACCGGATCAGCGACGGTCGGGGCGGCTTCGCCGAGGCGATCATCGACATCAAGTGCTGAAACGCCGGCCGGCGCGAGGCCCCCGCGGCCGAGCGCCGATCGGCGAGCCGAGTCGCTCGGGACGCGAAGGATTCAGCTGCGGCGGCGTAGACGGACCGGGCCACGTAAGGGTGCGCTGACGCGCTTGCCGTCCTGGAGCACGTCGAGCCACCCCTCGTCGGCAAGCCGCCACGCCACGTCGTGCGCCAGTGGCATCCAGTCGCGCCATTTCTTCCCGCCGGCAATCCGCGCGGCCTCCGACGGGCAGATGGTCTTGTCGTCGCCGCGCTTCCGCAGCAGGGTCCGAATGGCCGCCGACAGTCGCTCGCGCAGCGCATCCTCCTCGCGCGGTTCCCACCAGGGCGCGCCGCGCTCGCCGAGTGCCACCTTGGCGTCCTGGACCCGCGCTCGCGCGGTGCGCAGCGCGCTTTCGTCGCTGCTGCCCTTGGCCGACTTGACCGCGCGCCGGGCCGCCATCAACTCGCTGACCAGCTCCTTCTCCAGCGCGTCGGGAATCGCGGGATCCGTGCGCCGCCAGCGGCGGCCGTCGACCTCGAAATAGCGCTCGTCGTCCGTCATCCGGCGCGGTTCCGGTCCGGAGAACGGTTCTAGCGGACCACGTGCCACTCGGTCTGGCGACCGGCGGCGTAGATCACCCGCTCGCCGTCGAAGATCGAGGTCTGCTCCAACTTGATCTGCACGTGCTGGCCGTCCCAGCGTTCGAGGGGCAGCGCGATGTTGCCCTCGATCGAAAAGCCCGTGTTCTCATGCAGCGGCCAGTCGCCGGTGTTCGGCACCGCGCCGGGCAGGTCCCACATGCCGATCGTCGCGCCGGGGCCGTGGCCGACGAAGCCGATCGGGTGGGTGTAGACGTTGTAGGCCCAGCGCTGTTCGTCCATCACCGCCTGGGCGGCGGCCAGGACCTCGTTGCCGGTGCGGCCGTCCTCGAACTCGGCGGTCAGCAGGTCTTGCCAGCGGTTGCCCTCGGCCAGCGCCTTCTTCAGGTCGTCCGGGACCTCGTCTTCGCCGAGGCGGAGGACGTAGCCCATTTCCTGCGTGTCGGTGCACAGCTTCAGGTAGCAGATGCCGACGTCCGTGTGCAGCACGTCGCCGCGCTGGATCGTGCCCTCGACGCCGCAGAACGCCGATTCGGCCGTGCACTCCTGGCCCGGCCGCTGGATGTTGACGTAGGGCATGAACCAGATCGGCAGGCCGAGCGACTCGTAGCGTTCGCGGATGTACCACGCGACGTCATCGGTGGTGGTCACGCCGGGCGTGATGACCCGGTTCGAGAACGCCTCGGCGATCACCCCGCGAGCCAGGCCGACCACGTGCGCGTACAGGTCCTGCTCTGCGGGGGTGCGGGTCTCGAACCAGCGCACGACGAGGTCCTCGGCCGAGACCAGCCGGTTTTCGAAGCCCTCCGGCAATGCGGCGACCAGCTTGCGGTGAAGACCGTGGGTCAGGCCGTCGGCCTCCGGCCAGGTGCTCGAGACGTTGATGCCGATTCGCTCGGGATCGAGTTCGCCGATCAGCTCTCCGAGCGCCGTCCACTGCGCATCGAGGTCGCCGCCGGACCATTTCGACTCGTAGGGTTCGCCGAGCGGGTAGCGGTTGACGGTCATCGGCTGCACGCTGCCGTCGTCCTGCCGGTGGAACAACAGCATCGTCGTGCGGCGCGCGGCGAAGCTGGGCTGCGGGACCAGCGTGAAGTAGACCGGGTCCTCGGCGTACTCGCGGTTCAGCACCAGCCACAGGTCGATGTCCGTCTCCCCCATCAATGCAGGAAGCAGGTTGGCGAGGCGGTCGGCGACGATCGCGTTCTCGACCGCCGGCCGATCACGCGGATCGAGCACCGCGCGATCGGTGTCGGCGGGCGAAGCGATCGCTGTCGTGCAGGCAACGAAAAGGGCAAGGGCGAACACGGGGTGTGATGGCATTGGAACTATCCGGGACGGGGATCGATCGACATTCTGCCGCACTCCGGTCGGCCCCGCCATCCGGCTACACTCGATGACCGCGACCAACGGCTGCAGCAAGGGAAACGAGCGATGGCGAAGGACGGCGGCTACCAGATCTGGATCAACGGCGAACTGGTCCCCGAACGCGAGGCGACCGTGTCGGTGTTCGATTCGGGCTTCGTGCTCGGCGACGGGGTCTGGGAGGGCGTGCGCGTGGCCGGCGGCCGACCGGCGTTCCTCGGCGTCCACCTCGATCGGTTGTTCGAGGGCGCGAAGGCCCTGTCCATGGCCGAGGTGCCCGATCGGGATGCGTTGATCGACGCCGTCGAGACGGTCATCGAAGGCAATGAGCTCGTCGATGATGCCCACCTGCGCATCATGCTGACCCGGGGCGTGCGCCGTGAGCCGTATCAGGACCCGCGATTGATCGCCGGCGGGCCGACGCTGGTGATCATCCCCGGCCATCATCCCGTGAGCGAGCAGGCGCTCACCACGCCGCTGAGCCTGTTCACGGTGCACGTCCGCCGCGGCGCGCCGGACGTCCAGGACCCGGGCATCAACAGCCACAGCAAGCTGAATTGCATCCTGGCCTGCATCCAGGGTGCGGTGGCCGGTGCCGACGAGGCGCTGATGCTCGACCCCGACGGCTTCGTCGCGACCTGCAACTCGACCCACTTCTTCATCGTGAAGAACGGCCGGGTCCTGACGTCGGACGGTCGCTACTGCCTGGGCGGCATTACCCGAGGTCACGTGCTCGAGCTGTGCGAAACCAACGGCATCCCCTACGCGGCAACGACCTTCACCCTCACCGATGTCTATTCGGCCGAGGAGTCGTTCATCACCGGCACGCTGTCCGGGCTCAAACCGGTCGGCCGGGTCGACGGCAGGACGATCGGTGACGGCGAGCGGGGGCCGGTGACCGAGCGGCTGCAGCAGCTGTATGGCGAGCTGCTGGCGAAGGAGGTCGGCGCATGACCTCGAACCGGATGCTCCTGTGGGAGGCCGGCTCTGCCGGGCGAATGCATCACCAACCGTCCTTTCGCCCGGCGAAGCCGGCCTCCCACAGTCGAGTCGGGGTGGAGTCATGAGTTCGAAGCATCCCCTCCGCATCGCCATGTGGTCCGGGCCGCGGAACATTTCCACGGCGATGATGCGCGCCTTCGAGAACCGGCCCGACACCGCAGTGATCGATGAACCGTTGTACGGCGCCTGGCTGGAGGCGACGGGCGAGTCGCACCCGATGGCCGACGAGATCATCGAGGCGATGGAGACCGACTGGCGCATCGTCTGGCGCGAGCTGGCCGGCCCGGTGCCGGGCCATCGTGCGGTCTGGTACCAGAAACACATGACCCACCACCTGCTGCCGCCGATGCTGGACGAGGAATGGCTGGGCGGCTTCATCCACGCGTTCCTGATCCGCGATCCGCGCGCGGTCGTCGCTTCCTACCTGAACAAGCGCGACACGGTGTCCGACGAGGCGATCGGCGTCCCGCAGCAGTGGTCGCTGTATCGCTTCGTGACCGAGGAACTGGGCCAGGATCCGCCGATCATCGACTCCGGCGAATTCCTGCACGATCCCGAAGGCCACCTGCGCGCGCTCTGCGACCGGCTGGGCATCGAATTCACGGAGCGGATGCTGCGCTGGCCCGAAGGCCCGCGCGAAAACGACGGCCTGTGGGCGCCGCACTGGTACGACGCGGTCTGGAGTTCGACCGGTTTCGGCCCGCCGCCGGCCGCGCTGCCGAAGCTCGGCGGCGAAGCGGCCGACGTCGCGTCCTGCTGCCTGCCGAGCTACGAGCGGCTGTTCGAGAAGCGGCTGCGGCCGGCCTGACGGCGCAGGGCCAGCAGCCCGACGCCGAGCAGGGCGAGCGCTGCCAGGACCAGACCGGACTCCGGCAGCGTCGGCACCGAGGTCACCCGGCCGACGGTCAGCGAATCGCTGAACAGGAGGTTGCCGGTCTCTTCATCGACGACCTCGACCGTGAAGGTGCCGGACTCGAGGGTCCCGATCTCGGCCTGCCCGATCTGGCAACTGAACGCCGGAAGCGGCGTACTGGTGCAGGATGTCAGGATCCGGATTTCGTTGCCGGTCACGGCAGCGGAGACCGTTTCCAGAAACGAAGAGGACGTTGGACAGGTTCGATGGACCTGCGCCGTCAACGGTCGTTCGGCATTCAGCGGGAAGGGGTACACCCGCACCGTGTTGCATCCCTGCGCCGCGCTGCTCTGCGCGAGGGCCTGCCCGGCGACAAGCAGCAGCATCATCCCCAGCACGCTCCGCAGGCCGCTGATTTCGGGTCGGGCCCGCCGTGCTTGTCCGGTTCGTTCGATCATGGTGCCGATCCATCCGCAAGGCCAGGGTGCAGACCGTACCGACCCGCGATCGCATTGGCAAGCCGCCGGCCGGTGCGCGGTCCCGGAACATTGCCCGTCCGGCACTAAGGCGAATGGACGGATCGATCGAATGCCGCGTCAACCGCGGCGGGAGAGGGCGCGGAGATGAACGGCGCCGAGGTCGCGGCTTTGCAGCACGCAATCCTGTTCGAGGCCCGGCGGCACCGTGCTCCAGACGTCGGTCTCCCGGACGATGGACGCCGGTTCGATCATCGGCGACAGGCCGTCGAAGGGGTTCAGCCCGGTGGCGCTGAGCACGGTCAGGGCGATGGTCCACAGGTTGAGGACCCATTTCCGGGCCTTCTTGCGAATGCGCATGCGTCCTCCGGGTTCGGCACCTACCCATTAGACGCGCGGCAGGGCCGTTTTGTTACAGGCCGCCGCCGAAAATCATTTCAGCGCGTCCGCAAGGGCCTCGGCCGCAGCCCGGCCGAAGGGCACGTAGCTGGACTCCGAGGGGTGGAAGCCGTCATCGGAGAACGCGTCGCGCCGGGCTGCGGTTTCGGGATCGACGACGATCGGGACATGGACGGTCCGGCTCCGGCCGGCGGTCACGGTCCGGATCACCCGATCGAACTGCCGTCCTCGGAGGCCGAAGGCGCGCTGCAACGGGCGCGGAAGCGCGGGGAAATGGTCGAGCGGCGGCATTCCGGCGACGGCAATCCGGGCCCCGGGCGCACGCCGTTCGATGGCGTCGAGCAGGCGAGCCAGCTCGGCGGAGAATCGCGCCGGGCTCCGCAGCCGCGTCAGGTCATTGACGCCGGCCGAAACAATGACCGCGTCGGCATCGTCGAGGGCGGCACGGGGGAGCACCTGCCTTCGGATCGATGAGGTCGTGAGTCCGCTGGTTCCGCACACGGACCAGTCGATGCGCCGTCGACCTGTTTCCGCCAGGGCTTCGGCAGCGCGGCCGACCAGCCCGACCGCGTGCGTCGAGGCCCCCACGCCTGCAATGATGGAGTCGCCGATGCCGACCAGCCGCAAGCGCGGTCCGGACCCGACCGTGCCGTGATCCGCTCCGCCCGCGCCCTCGGCGCGGACCGCCGTGCGGCGCGTGCGGATCGCTGCCGGCAGCGCCAGACCGAACAGCATCCAGAACCGAATCGATGTCACGGCGATGGGTTCGGCGTTCAGTCGCCGGTGTAGATGCAGCCGGCGGTGCAGGTTTCGCGCACGACGACCTTCGACAGGCCGGGCAGCGCATCGGCGAGGCGGTCCCAGACCCACTTCGCCAGCACTTCGCTGGTCGGATTCTCCAGTCCTTCGATCTCGTTGAGGTAGTGATGATCGAGCCGGTCGAACAGCGGCTGGAACGCACGCTTGATGTCGGCGAAGTCCATCACCCAGCCGCTGTTTTCGCCGGGCTCGCCGGTCACGTGCACCGCGATCAGGAACGAGTGCCCGTGCAGGCGGGAGCACTTGTGGGTCTCTGGCAGGTTGGGCAGCCGGTGGGCCGCCTCGACCTGGAATTCCTTGAAGATTTCCATAGGACGCATTGTAGATCGGCCGCTGCCGGGCGATGATGAATCGAATCCTCCGGGAGAATCCCGATGAATCTAGGTGCGTTCTCGGTCAGCCTGGCCGTTTCCGATCTCGCCGCGTCGCGCGCGTTCTACGAGGCGCTGGGCTTCGAAGTCGTCGGCGGCGATGCCGAGCAGAACTGGCTGATCCTGCGCAATGGCGGTCATACGATCGGACTCTTCCAGGGCATGTTCGACCGCAACAGGCTGACCTTCAATCCCGGCTGGAACCAGCAGTGCGAGACGCTGCCGGACTTCACCGACGTGCGCGAGATCCAGAAACGGGTAAAGGCCGCCGGCGTGGAGCTGGCCCAGGAGGCCGACGAAGCCGGCTCGGGGCCGGCCAGCTTCGTGGCCATCGACCCCGACGGCAACCCGGTGCTGGTCGACCAGCACGTGGGCTGACGCGGTTCCGGGTCAGAGATCGCTTCGGCGAAGCCTCAATGCGTTGCCGATGACCGAAACGGAACTGAACGCCATGGCTGCCGCGGCGATCATTGGCGACAGCAGCAGACCGAAGAACGGATACAGCACGCCGGCGGCAATCGGCACGCCGAGGCCGTTGTAAGCAAAAGCGAAAAACAGATTCTGCTTGATGTTCTTCATCGTGGCCTCGCTGAGTCGGCGGGCGCGGATGATCCCTGTCAGGTCGCCCTTGACCAGGGTGACGCCGGCCGACTCCATCGCGATATCGGTGCCGGTGCCCATCGCGATGCCGACCCGGGCGCGCGCCAGCGCCGGCGCATCGTTGATGCCATCGCCGGCCATGGCCACGAAGCGGCCCTCGGCCTGCAGCCGCTCGACGTGCTCGGCCTTCTGCTCGGGCCGGACGTCGGCGAACACCTGGTCGATACCGAGCTTCTCGGCCACGGCCCGCGCCGTGGTCTCGCTGTCGCCGGTCAGCATCACGATCGCGAGCCCGTCGCCGTGCAGCGCTCGGATGGCCTCCGGCGTCGTGTTCTTGATCGGGTCGGCGACCGCGACCAGTCCGGCAGCCCGGCCGTCGACGGCGAGGAACATGGCGGTCCGGCCCTGTCCCCGAAGCGATTCCGCACGCTCGGCCAGCGCGTCGACGTCGATGCCGGATCCATCCATCAGCGCCCGGTTGCCCAGCGCGACGGTCTTGCCATCGACGCGGCCGGTCACGCCCTGGCCGGTCACCGAGTCGAAGTCCTCGACGTCAAGCGGCTCGAGATGCCGGTCGCGTGCGCCATCCACAATGGCCTCGGCCAGTGGGTGCTCGCTGCCGCGTTCCAGCGCGGCGGCGATCCGGAGGACAGTCTGTTCGTCGAACCCGTCGCCGGCCTCGACCTCGGTCAGCTTCGGCCGACCCTCGGTCAGGGTCCCGGTCTTGTCGACGATCAGCGTATCGACCTCGCGCAGCGTCTGGATTGCCTCGGCGTCGCGGAACAGCACGCCCATGGAGGCGCCCTTGCCGCTGGCCACCAGGATCGACATTGGCGTGGCGAGCCCCAGCGCGCAGGGGCAGGCGATGATCAGCACGGCGACGGCGTTGATCAGTGCGTAGGCCATCGACGGCGCGGGCCCCCAGATCGCCCAGGCGATGAACGCGAGCACGGCAATCAGCACGACGGCGGGCACGAACCAGGCGGCGACCCGGTCGGCCACGCCCTGGATCGGTGCGCGCGAGCGGCTGGCCTTCGCGACCAGCTGCACGATCTGGTTCAGCATGCTGTCCTGGCCGACCTTGCCGGCCTCGACGATCAGCGAACCGGTGCCGTTGACCGTCGCGCCGATCACCTCGTCGCCGGGTGACTTCTCGACCGGCACCGACTCGCCGGTCAGCATCGACTCGTCGATCGAGGAGCGGCCCTCGACCACCGTCCCGTCCACCGGTACTTTTTCACCGGGACGTACGCGCAGCCGGTCGCCGACCTCGACCCGGTCGAGCGGCACGTCCTCTTCGTTGCCGTGTTCGTCGACCCGGCGCGCGGTGTTCGGCGCCAGCTCGAGCAGGCCGCGGATCGCGGCGTTGGTCGTCGAGCGCGCGCGAAGCTCCATCACCTGGCCGAGCAGCACCAGCGTGACGATCACCGCGGCGGCTTCGAAGTAGACGCCGACCTGGCCGGACTCGCCCCGGAAGGAGGCCGGAAAGAGTCCCGGGGCCGCGGCGGCAACGACGCTGTAGACGTAGGCGACCGACACGCCCAGCGCAATCAGCGTGAACATGTTCGGCGAGCGCTGCCGGATCGACTTCACCCCGCGCACGAGGAACGGCCAGCCGCACCACAGGACCACGGGGGTGGACAGCGCCAGCTCGATCCAGACCCGGATGCCGTGCGGAACCAGTGCATTCATGTCGACGCCGGGCACCATGCCGCCCATTACCAGGAACAGGATCGGCACCGACAGCACGACACCGACCCACATCCGCCGGGTCATGTCGTCGAGTTCGGACGTGTCCTCCGGTTCCAGCGACACAGTCTCAGGCTCCAGCGCCATGCCGCAGAGCGGGCAATCCCCGGGACCGGGCTCGCGGACTTCCGGGTGCATCGGGCAGGTGTAGACCGTGCCGTCGAAGCCCTCGGGGACCTTGTCGTAGTTCTTCCCGGGCTCCATCTCGGCGTGCTCACCGTGACAGCACGACCCGTGCTCGTGCTCCTGATGCTTGTGCTTGTGGTCGCTCATTCGGGTCCTCCGTTCGGTTCGACCCGCAATCGACGACGCTGCGGCTCGATGGATGAGGTCCGGTCAGTCGCTGGACCGGTGCCGGTGCAGGTACAGCCGTTCGAATGCGAAGATGGCGAGAATTCCGGCCGCGGCGACAGCGACGATGAAGACGTCCTGCTGCCACTTGATGGTCAGGAAGATTCCCAGCACGATCGCATCGAGCAGCATCGCGGTGATCAGGATCGATCCACGTGCGCTCACCTCGTGCCGCAGGTGCCAGCAGACGCCGAATTGGACGATTATGTCCATGACGAGGTAGAAGATCGCCCCATTGATGCAATGCGGCCCAGATCGAAGAATGCCGCCAGAAATGCGGCGATGACGACTGTGTAGACCAGCGTGTGCTTCTGGATGGAACCGGGCATCCCGAAATGGCGATGCGGGATCAACCGCATGTCGGTGAGCACCGCCAGCATCCGGGACACGGCGAAGATACTGGCCAGGACGCCCGAAGCGGTGGCGATGATCGCAACCCCAACCGTGAACCAGACGCCATAGCGCCCAACGGCCGGTCGCGAGGCTTCCGCGAGCGAATAGTCCCTCGCAGCCACGATCTGTTCGATGGTCAGGGTCGAGCCCACCGCAAGACATACGCTCATGTACACGACCAGGCAGATCAGTAGCGAATACAGAATGGCGCGGCCGACGTTCCGTTCGGGGTTGACGACCTCCGCGCCGCTGTTGGTGATCGTCGTGAAGCCCTTGAAGGCGAGGATGCCGAGGGCCACCGCAGCGACGAAGCCGAGGTCCGTGATCGGCTCGCCGTTCGTGTTCGAAGCGGGCCAGAAGTCGAAGTCGGCTGCCCAGAGAGTCAGGCCGGCGAACAGGAGAATGCCGCCGATCTTGAGGAATGCGGTGACTTTGGACACGGTTCCGATGATCCGGTTGCTGGCGATATTTACCAGGAAGGCCGCGGTGATGCCGGTCGGCGCCTACGAAAAGCGACGGCGTGAAGGGTCCAGGTGCGTGCCAGCAGGCTTTCATTGACGATTTTCTTAACGGGCTCGTGTCGAGTTTCGCCCGGTACGGTTTTCACTTGAACACTGCATGGGTGGGCACTTTGTCGTACCGTAGCTACAAAACACGCAGCAGTCTCCCGGTTTCGGTCGAAGCACGGCGCCGCAGGACCCACAGTCATACAAATACTGGCAGGCATCTTCCGCCATGTGCTCGGTCTCACGATGACCGCAGGCCGGGCAGGTGAGCGTCGATACACGTCGAATTTCATTCATGGGGCAAGCCATTCCTGAATTGGCAACAAGAGGTAGGCAGAGGTAAAGCCGATGAGCCAGATGCAGCCAGTGATCCACCATACGACGCGGTTCCAGCGATCGAGTCGCCGGCATTGTTTAGCCATCTCTGGGTCGGCCGGACAATTTCGACCCGGGCGATAAAGCAGCCATCCACCGGCGATCAGAAGCCCGGCAGACCCCAGGAACAGCCACTCCTTCTGGCGGCTCAAGGTGGTCAGCCAGGGCAATTCGGAGGTGACTCCGGCCACGACAGCGCCGAAGCCCAGACTGACGAGCAGAATTGGCAGCGCACAGCACAGCAAGGTGCCGGTGGATGTCAGGAGGCTGACATAGGTGGTCAGGGTGCTGGGAAATCGCATGAATTGAGTGCTTAGGTAGCCAGTTTCAGTTGGCATTTTCAGCAATTGAATTGACTGCAATCTGCCAGACCTGATCAGAGGACATCGATCCTGAAACGGTCACCAAACGTCTATGGTGCTCGGCGATGGTCGCGTACTCAAGGGTTTCCGTGGGCGCGAGTGCGAAACGTTGTTCTCCAATGGCCAACTCACATTGCCCGTCTTTCTCGATGACCTGACCGGTCAGCTGAAGCTCTGCTTCGCGGGGGGTGAAGCCGTTATCGACGATTGTCTGCCGAATGGCCGCCATGTCCGGTTGGGCGTCGGCGGTCAGGTCGATGGTGATGAGTCCGGACTGGAGGTCGACCTCGACCCGGGCGATGCCTGCGAGCTGTTTGATGCCGCGTTCGATGCCGACAGCGCAGGGCTCACAATCCATTCCGAAGGCGCTCTGGCGAATCCAGTCCCCTCCAGGCTTTCCGTCACCAGCCACGGCAGAACTCGTCACGAAGGTTAACAAAGCAATCAGGCGCATGGTCTTCATGTTGAATCTCCTCACGATGGTCAGAACCAGTAAGTCACGATGAGTTTTGTTCGGTAATCCTGTCTGGGCTCGCTGCTGCGTAAGCGTTCGTGCAACGGGAACAGAAAGCCTCCCGACAAGCCCCAGCGGCCGCTGAGCGCCAGAAAGGTCGGGCCGGCCAGAATGCGTGTACCGCCAGTGTCTTCGCGTTGTTGTCCTGACTGGACGTCCTTACCGGTCGACTCGAGAACCGCTTCGACAAACCAGCGCAGGTCCACAGCGGTGTCGTGCAATCGGAAATGGGTCGGTCGGTATCCATAGGCTGCCGTGGCGTAGACCAGATCGCCCTGACGGTTGTTTTCGCGTTCCAGGGAACGTTGGTAGCCTCCAGCCAGCCACCAGTAGTGACTGCGTGACGCATACCCGGTGGCCACAGCGGCATTTAGCGTAGGCCCAGGACGAAACCCACGTCGATTTCGGGTTGGCGCTCCGACGCCGACGTGCAGGGTGCTTTCGCGCCGCGTACCTACGGAAGGCGCCCGACGGTGGAAGCGCCACAGGAGCTGCGCCTCCGCGTCACCCGGCACGCCCATCATTCCGGAGCGTGCGAGCGGGGTCTGACCGGCTCTATCGATCGCCAGCGGCAGCTTCAAGTTGAACTGAAGGTCCTGGTTGATCCCATACCCCAGCATCTGCCCGAATAGAGTCCGCGAGCCGCGACCGCCTGTCGATCGCATGAATACGGTGTCGCTGCTCCAGGCGCCCTTCCCGAGGGTTGGTGTGGCCAGCGCAAAGGACGGGCCATGGCCCTCGGTCATGCCGATTCTCGGTGCGATAGCCAAAAACAGGGCGAGGAGCGCAGCGATTTTGGTTTTCATCCGGTCGAAACTGATTTGATTTCGAGGTAGGCTAGCACCTGGAGTGCACTCCAGGTCAAGCGGTTTTGTCATGGAGCTACGGTTCTATTTTTCAGCCAATTGTCCCCATTGTCGGGCTGCTGCGCGGGCCGCCGAGGCGGCGATCAGAAGTCTGGGGCTAGCCGAAACAATCATGTATTGCAGTGTCACTGAGTATCTTGAGTCGGCAGTGGCATCAGGCGTGCGCGCCACACCGGCGCTGACTCTGGATGGCCAGCTTGTCGCAATAGGTCGCTTGCGAGCCGACGAGCTGGTGATCCGGCTGGGGCGTATGCTGAATGGGAGGCCGACCTCATGAGCTGGAGAATTGGGCAGGTCGAGCAGATGACCGGCCTGTCGGCGGATACGCTTCGCTATTACGAACGCATTGGGCTGCTGCCTCCGCCGCAGCGAAGTTCAGGCGGCAGTCGAATCTATCGCGATTGCGATCTTCAACGTCTGCGCTTCATCAAGCGAGCCCAGCAAGTCGGGTTCACGCTGGATGAAATCGGCAGCCTGCTCGGGTTCAGGGAAGACCCGGCTGGCAGTTGCCGAGAGGTGCGGCAACTTGCGGCGTCCAAGCACCAGTGGATTACTCACCGTATGCGAGATCTCGAAAGGATGGAGGCAGAACTCGCACTGCTGTTATCGATCTGCACGGGTGATCAGGACGGCTGCCCCATCCTTGAGCACTTGAACGAGACTCATTGATGTATGGGCGGGGCCTCTCCCTGTTCATAGGGCGCTTCTGGGCTGAGATATAAGCGTAGGAGGAAGTGCGATAAGCAGTCACACATATGCCCCTGGATTAATGAATCGGACCGTACACCAAGTTTTGGATTGCGGCTATGCCGTAACCGAGGCCGCAGACCGGCTCGTCGTTTCGACCCATGGCTCGAACAGGTGGGTGAAGGCCATCACATCGTTCAGCCTGAGCAGCAGTCGTTAGAGCTGCACAAGGCCAAGGGAGAGGTGCTCAGGCTCCGCGCTCAGTTTCAGCCAGTAGAATAGGGGCACCAGGTCCTGAAAAGTTGCGAGACACTTTGCATGCCCGCCCGGGTAATGTGCGAGTTCATTCTCGAGCAGCGAAACGAATTCAAGGTGGCGACCGTGTGCCGTGTACTCAGGTCATCACTAGCGGCACCTACCCATGGGCGTACAAGCCCCAGTCGGGTCGAGCCATCGAGAACCCGCGCTTGGCTGTCCTGATCCACGAGTCGTATGCAGCCAGCTCCGACGCGCATGGCGCATGGTACGTGTTCGCGGACTCAAGAGAGGTCAGTAGAGCCCGTGGGAAGCATCAAGTGGCTCGGTGCGTAGGGGTGCTTTCACGGCCAGCTCGGCGATCTGGCCGGTCAACGCGAAGATTCCGGCACCGATCATGACGCCGGTGCCCATGGCGACGGCACCGCCGAGGGTCAGACTGTTTTTCTCATAGTCCGAATTCAATGGTTCCCTCCGTGATCGTGTCCATTGTCATCTGTCGGCTCGGCCGCGACCGGACGCGAGGACGAATGGGTGTGCACGACCTTCCAGGCGCCATCGACGCGGCGGAAGATGAAGGTCGCGCGTCCGCGGTTGTGAAGGGCGCGGTCGGTTGCGCGGACCGTCGCGCGGATCTCCGTGTCGAAGAGTGCCCAGGCCATGCCACCTTCGACGTGGATTTCCGGGTCGAAGAAGTCGAGTTCGAAGTCCGCCAACGCGTCGCCCTCCGGCTCGACGTGATTCTCGACCAGGTCGTCGAGCCCGACGTTCTGACCGCCGCTCTCGAAGTAGCGGGCCCCCGGCGTGTCCAGGAAATGCTCGCGGAAGGGCGTGCCGTCCGCGTTCTCCCAGCCATGTTCGACCGCTGTGATGATTTCCACAATCGCGTCTTTGTCGTTGTCGGCCCCGACGGACTGGGCAGCAAGCGGCAGGGCCAGAGAGAATAGGAGCTTCAAAAAGTCGTTCATGAGTGAGTCCTGGTCAGGGAAAGATAAAGAGCGACGTGGAGAAGAGGGCCCATGTCCATGGCGCTGTCTCGCTTTCGGATTGTGTTTCCGCGAAGCCCGCTCATTGATGTAGCGCCATCACCATGGTCATCGCGGCTCCAGGCTCGAGGAAGCAAGTGCCGGGGTATGCCCCATTTCCTTGCATGCCTCGGTCAGAGCGGGCTGGGGCGCATCGATCAGGGATTGCCCGCACGGGTTCTAAGGTTACCAACGGTCCCATTATTGAGCCGACACCCAGAGCGACGGACGCATTTGCCGGCAAGGCGCGCAAGTGCAGGCAGAGTGGGCCTATGCCAAGGGAGCGCAATGCAGGGAGCGAACGCGTCCGTCGCTCCCTTCGGGCTTGACTGTCAGGGCTTATGGCGCCGTTCCCGATGCTTGAAGTAGGCTGGCTACACCGGCGCCTTGCCACAAGCGCTGACAGGGGCAAGCTGGGTGTCGGCTCAATTGCGAGACCGTGAGTACATCTCATTTCGGATCGAGCGCCCCATAGTGATTGAACTCGGACCGAGTGCCGTCTGCGCCGAAAAGGATCACGTCATAGGGCATCCGCCGTCCGTTGCTTTCCATGCCGGGCGATCCGAGCGGCATGCCGGGTACGGCGAGACCGAATGCCTCGGGCTGTTCTGCAAGGAGGCGACTGACATCCTCGGCCGGGACGTGGCCCTCGATGACGTAGTCGCCGACCACGGCCGTGTGGCAGGAGGGCAGATCGCGAGGCACGCCGAGATCAAGCTTGACGGCGTTCATGTCGCGGGTCGGCACGATGTCCACGACGAAGCCGTTTTCCCGCATGTGATCGACCCAGAGGCCGCAGCAACCGCAGGTGGGGTCGTGGTAGACGGTCATCACTTGCCGAGAGAGCTCGGTCTCGACCGGTGCAGGTTGATCGGTCGATTGGACCTGGCAGGCGGCAGTCAGGGCAGTCGCTGCGAGCAGCAGTCCCGCCGATAACGCGCTTCTAATGGTCATGGTCATCGTCTCCAGGGGCGTGTTCGTGAACCGGCTCATCGCTCTGCGCTTCGCCGTAGGGCCGCGCAGTCCAGGCAATCTGGCTGATCCGCCAACCGTCTTCGGTTTCGACCAGCGTGGCGAACTCGGTGCTTTCGAGATCGAGTGTCTCGCCGTCGATCTCTCCTGTGAATCGAGAGCGCGTCTCGACCGTCGCTTGTCCGCCGCCCGAATGGATGGACCGAGCCAGTTGTTCGATGTCGACCCGGGCAAGAAACGCCATGTCGCTGCCCAGGTGTCCGCCACGGTAGTCGTCCACGGATTGCACGCGGCCACCTTCGACGACGGTTGCGTCGGGATGCAGATAGGCGAGAGCTTCTTCCGCACGGCCTTCGGTCAACGCGTGTTGGAAGCCGTCCAACACGGTTTCCGGGCTCGATGCATCCATGGCGTGATGATGTCCGCTGCTGTGCGAGCCATTGCCGCCGGACGCCGGGTGCATATCTGGACTCTCGCGCGGCGTGTCATGCCCATGATGTGCGCCAGAGCCATGATCGTGCCCACCGCCGCCCCCATCGTCATGCCCACCGCCGCCCCCATGGTCATGCCCACCGCCGTCCCCATGGTCATGCGAGGCATTTGCCGTCAAGGCGCTGTAGTCGGCAGCGTCCATGTCGGGCAGGGCGAGAACGAAGGCGACCGTGTCCCAGTTCTCCGCATCGCTGTGATCGAGGTGACTGGGCATGGCAGTCATTTTCAGCCCATGCTTGATGGTCCAGAACGCTTCCGCGGGATCGACACGCTCCCTGAAGATCGCCGGAGGGGCGGGGTCCCATGCGTCGGCGGGTTGCCCCCCTGGCGCTCCGTGACAGCTTGCACACATGCTCTTGTAGTGACCGGCGCCGGCGGCAATTCGTTCTGGTGAGCCGAGATCATCCGGAACGATCAGATCGGCGGATCGGACTGCGACCGATCGTTCGCGGACGGTTTCGAGCCACCAGGCCACGGGTCCGGTATGTCCGGAGCCCGCAGCAACGGGGTACAGCCCGCTCCAGGCAAAGGCGAGCGCGCCCAGGGTGGCCAGAATGGCCGAAACGGCCAGCGTCTTGATCACGATTGCGGTGGTTTTCATGCGTTTCTCTCTTGCTGTAGGTCCAGTCGACTGGAGTGAGTGTCCATCAAGGCCGGCGTCGGTTCTCGGCCCAGGCCTTGAGTGGAACGAAGAGGGCGGCGATATACCAGCCGTACCCATAGGCACCGATGGCTCCGGCGGTGAATCCCAGTGGGGTCAACCACTCGAATCCAGGCAGGAGTGGAGCCCAGGCCTCGAACATGCGCAAGGACTCCGGTGCCAGCAGGCCGAAGCCGACGCAGAGGAGATAATTCAGAAGAAGAAACAGAGAAAGCGCGTGTCCGATCGAGAGCACGCGCTCTCTCAAGGGCATCTCGCGCATTCGGTCGATATCTTGCATGCTTGACCCCTTCAGGGTGCAGTTCAGTAACCGTACGCTCACGATGCGTCGAAAATCGCTCTAGCCCACAAGGAGTCCGTCCGTCGAGGTGGTTGACCCACGCCCCGTGTGCCGATGTGAGCTACCCGGCCTTTTCTCGGGTAACTGGTCAGAGCACGAATTGCCGTATCGGCATCCAGATTCCCATGGCCATCATCATCAGGTTCTCGGTCAGCGACACGAAGCCGAGCGGGACGTTGCTGTTGCCGCCAACGCAAGCGCACTTGAGCTCCCGTTTGTCGATGTAGACCGCCTTGAAGACCGAAGCTGCACCGACGGTGCCGATGAACAGCGCGATCGGGGCTGCCAGCCAGACCAGGCTGCCCGACAGCATGAGGATGCCGGCGGTGGCCTCGCCGAAGGGGTAGACCTTGCCGTAGGGCACCCAGCGCCGGGCCAGCAGGTCGTAGTTCAGGAACATGGTCGAGAAGCTTTCCAGGTCCTGCAGCTTCTGTACGGCGAGGAAGCACATGGAGATCGCGACGAACCACTCAAAGGCGCGCAGCGTCAGCAGTTCGCCGAAGGCTGCCCAGTTGATCGACAGGGCCATCAGTGCGGCGACCGAGAAGATGGCGATCACCGGCTGGTAACTGGTGTCGCCTTCACCCTGGACATCCTTGTCGAAGTACGCTCTCAGGTCGTCGTAGCCGCCGATGCGCTGGCCGTCGATGAAGGTCTGCGGCGTGGTCTCCACGCCGTGCTCCGCCTTGAAGGCGTCCACTTCGTCGCGGCGGGTCAGATGGTGGTCCTCGACCTCGTAGCCCTGGCGCTCGAGAAGGTCCTTGGATTTCAGGCCGTAGGGGCACAGGTGGTCGTCCATCACCATGCGATACAACACTGCCTTGTTCGTCATTGGTTCTCTCCCGTTCTGAGCGAGTTCGGCCGCCGACCCGGGGTTCGGGCCGGCGGCCTTGTACGTGGTCCCGTTGATCTACAGGCGGCCCTCGAACTCGGGCAGCGGTCGTTGGTCGACCTCGGCCGCTGTTGTTGCCGGACCGTTCTCGCGGATGTCCTCGATCAACCAGTCCATCTCCTTGATCTCCTTGCGCTGGGCCCGGATGATGCCGTTGGCCAGTTCGCGCACACGCAGATCCTCGATCTGCGCACGTTCGCTGGTCAGGATGGCGATCGAATGGTGCGGGATCATGCCCTGCATGTAGGCGACATCGTCGACCGTGTTCTGGCTGCGGACCAGCCAGGTGGCGCCTGCGATCATCACGATGCCCACGGCGACCAGCACGAGGTTGGCCGTGGCATTCCGATACATCTGCCGCATGAAGGCGAACATCACCAGCACCATGCCGCCGCCCATGATCAGGGTCATGAAGAAGCGCGTTTCGCTCCACCGAACGTGATCGAGAGCGTAGGTGTGCAAGTACATCAGGCCGAACATCACCAGCATCGAACTGGCGATCATCAGCGCGAAGCGCAGATAGGGGTTCATGCCCGCGTTCTCGTTCGTTTCCTGTCGGTCATTCATCGTTCGATTCCTCCTTGCTTTGTCAGTGACGTATTGTGACCGGGCAGGCTTCTACCCTGCCACAGCCGGTAAGCGGCCGGCAGAACCACCAGGGCAGAAAGCCAGACCGCAAAGACCCCGCCGATCATCGGCGCGGCGATCCGTTGCATGACCTCCGAGCCGATGCCGCTGGTCAGCATCACGGGGAGCAGGCCGAGGAAGACCGTCGCCTGCGTCATCGTGATCGGACGGACGCGGCGAACCGCGCCCTCGACGATCGCACGATCCAGCGATTCCTCGTCCAAGGCCCCGTCCTGGGCGTGCTCGTCGACCGCCTGATTCAGGTAGACCACCATCAGCACGCAGACCTCGGCGGCCAGGCCCGCCAGCGCGATGAAGCCGACCGCGACGCCGACGGACAGGTTGTAGCCGAGCAGCCACATCAACCACAGCCCGCCGGCGATCGACAGTGGTGCGATCAGCAGCACCAGGGCCACGTCGGACACGCGGTGGAAGGTCAGCATCAGAAGCACCACGATGATCGCCAGGGTCACCGGGACCATCAGGCGAAGCCGCTCCGACGCTCGTTCGAGGTACTCGTACTGGCCACGGACGCTGAACGAATAGCCGGGCGGAAACTCGACCTGGTTCGTGATCTCCGTCCGGGCGCGTTCGACCCACTGCCCGAGGTCTTCGCCGTCGACTTCGATCAGCACCAGGCCGGCCGGTCGGGTGTTCTCGGTCCGGATGCGCGGTGGACCGTCGTCGATCGAGATGTTCGCGACCTGACCCAGCGTGATGGTCGCACCCCCGGGGGCGCGGATCGGGAGATCGACCAGCTTCTGCGGCGAATCGCGCCAGTCGGCCGGCAGGCGCAGGGTGATCGGGAAGCGCTCCAGGCCTTCGACCGTTTCGGCAACCGTTCCGCCACCGATGCCGAAGCGGATGACTTCGTGCACGTCGGCGATCGACAGGCCGTAGCGCGCCAGCGCCGGCCGGTCGAGCGCCAGGGTCACGTAGCGCCCGCCCGCCGGCCGCTCGGCGAAGGCGCTGGCCGTGCCGGGCAGAGGTTCGACGACCTCGGCGATGCGCGTCGTCAGCTGCTGGATCGTGTCGAGATCCTCGCCGGTGACCAGGATGCCGACGTCGGTCTGGATGCCGGTCTGCAGCATGTCGATGCGGGTCTGGATCGGATAGACGAAGGCGTTGGTCAGGCCGGGGAAGTCAATCATGTCGTCGAGTTCGCGCCGGATATCCGCGGTGGTCACGCCGGGTCTCCACTGATCACGAGGCTTCAGCGTGATGAAGGTCTCGACCATGGTCAGCGGTGCCGGATCGGTCGCGGTGTCGACCCGGCCGATCTTGCCCATCACGCGCTCGACCTCGGGATGCGACGCGATGATTCGATCGGTCTGCTGAAGGAGTTCGCGCGCCTCACCGGGGCTCAGGCCCGGGAGCGTGGTCGGCATGTACATCAAGCTGCCTTCGTCGAGTGTCGGCATGAATTCATTGCCGATGCGCGCATAGGGGAACAGCGCCGAGAGGCCCAGGAGGAGGCCGGCGATGACGACCGGCAGCGGGTGCCGGACCGCGAACGCGATGACCGGCCGGTAGATTGCCTGCAGGCCGCGGGCCACGGGATTCTGGTCTCGGCCGCGCAGGCGACCGCGGATGAAGTAGCCGGCCAGCACCGGCACCAGCGTCACCGCCAGCCCGGCGGCGGCCGCCATCGCGTAGGTCTTGGTGAAGGCCAGGGGCGCGAACAGCCGGCCTTCCTGGGCTTGCAGCGCGAACACCGGCAAGAAGGATAGCGCCACCAGCAGCAGCGTGAAGAAGATCGGTCGGCCCACCTCGAGCGTGGCGCGCTCGACGACGGCCCACCGGTTCGTCTCGTCGAGGTCGTCGCCGGCTCGCTCGAAGTGGCGGTGGACATTCTCGATCAGCACGATCGCGGCATCGACCATCACGCCGATCGAGATCGCGATGCCCCCGAGGGACATGATGTTCGCGTTGATGCCCTGCGCAAGCATCACCACGAACGCGGCCATCACGCCGAGTGGAAGCGAGACCAGCACCACCAGGGACGATCGGAAGTGCCAGAGGAACAGGCCGATGATCAGCACGACGACGATGAACTCGCCGACCAGCTTGCTCCACAAGGTCGAGACCGCGGCATCGATCAGTCCGGACCGGTCGTAGGTCTCGACGATCTCGACGCCTTCGGGCAGACCGGCCTCCAGTTCGGCCAGCCGGGCCTTGACGGCTTCGATGACCGCGCGCGCGTTCCCTCCCTGGCGCATCACGATGATGCCGCCGACGACCTCGCCCTCGCCGTCCAGCTCGATCACGCCGCGCCGAGCGGTCGGGCCGCGCCGGATTTCGGCTACGTCGCCCAGCAGCACCGGGGTGCCGTCGGCCACGATCCCGGTCGGGACGGCGCGCAGGTCGTCGAGCGACTGCAGATAGCCGTCGGCGCGGACCATGTACTCGGCCTCGGCCAGTTCCAGCAACGAACCGCCGGTCTCGGCATTGTTCGCCTGGATGGCCCGCCTCAGCTGACCCACGTCGAGGCCCAGGGCGCGCATCCGATCCGGGTCGGGCACGACCTGGTAGCCGCGCACCTGGCCACCCATCGTGGCCACCTCGGAGACGCCGGGCACGGCCTGCAGCTCGAACTTCAGGAACCAGTCCTGAAGAGCACGCAGCTGGGCCAGGTCTCGGCCGCCGGTCCGATCGACCAGCACGTACTTGTAGACCCAGCCGACGCCGGTCGCGTCCGGTCCGAGGGCGGCACGCACGCCCTCGGGAAGCCGACCCGAGACCTGGCTCAGGTACTCCAGCACCCGGGCGCGCGCCCAGTAGGGATCGGTGCCCTCCTCGAACAGCACGGTGATGAACGCATCGCCGAACATCGAGAAGCCGCGCACCGTATGGGCACCGGGCACGGCCATCAGCGCGGTGGTCAGCGGATAGGTAACCTGGTTCTCGACCACCTGCGGCGCCTGGCCCGGGTAGGGGGCGCGGACGATGACCTGCGGGTCGGACAGGTCCGGAATGGCATCGACCGGCGTGGCCCGCAGCGCGTACAGGCCGGCCCCGAACAGGACCAGCGCCAGCAGCACGACCAGTCCACGGTTGGCGATCGACGCGCGGATGATCGACTCGATCATGGACGCGCTCCCGAAATGCTGTTCTGATCAGTGATGTGCATGGCCGCCTCCCGTCATTCGTTCGCCGTCGGCGGCGACACTTGCTTCCGAATCCAGCAGGAACTGGCCGGAGGTCACGACCCTTTCACCGGGTCGCAATCCGGACAGGATGGCGACGAACTCACCGCTCTCCATGCCGGAGCGCACCTGGCGGATCTCGAAGGTCTCGGCATCGGTACGAACGACCACGCGTTCGCCCGTGCCGGTACGGATCAACGCCTCGCGGGGGATGAACACATTGCCGTCGACCGGGCCGGCGAAGATTCGCACGTCGACCCACATGTTCGGCTTGAGGAGCGGCGACTCGTCGAATTCAGGGTCGTTTTCCGAGGGGTCGGGTCCCACCGGCAAGCGGACGCGTTGGGTGCGGCTGACCGGATCGAGTTCCGGGTAGAGGTAGTCGATGCGCGAGCGGAAGGTCTCGCCGGGGCGGTAGGCCGTCGTGATCTCGGCGGGCTGGTCGGGCGCCAGCCAGTCGACCTGACCACCCGCGACATCGGCGATGATCCAGACGGGCGTTTCGGCGGCGATCTCCATCAGTTCGATGTCGGGGGTGACCCGCATGCCGGCGCGGGCCCCCAGCGCGCTGACCACGCCGGACCGCTCGGCGTACCAGGGCAGGTATTCGATCGCGCGGCCGGTCTGCTCGATGCGCTCGATCACCGCCGGCTGCACGCCGAGCGTTCGCAAGCGCGCCCGCGCACTCGCCAGCAGCCCGTCGCCGCCGCGCCTCGCGCGCAGCAGTTCGTCCTGGGCATTGCTCAGCTCCGGCGAATAGAGCGTGTAGAGCAGCTGGCCTTCGTCCACCGGCTCGCCGACCGCGTCGATCGCTACTTCGCCGACGAAGCCCGCCACGCGCGAGTGCACGTGGGTCAGTCGCGAAGCATCCCAGGTGACCCGTCCGACCGTGTCGATCCGTCGCCACAGGCGACCCTCGCGTACCTGAGCGGTCCGCAGGTTCATCTGTTGCTGCACGGCCTCGCCGACGCGGACGGTTCCAGGCGGCGCCAGCTCGTCGGAGTACACCGGGACGAGGTCCATGCCCATTGGGGACTTGCCGGGCCGGTCGCGTCGGTAGCTGGCGTCCATCGGCGCAACCCAATAGGCGATCTCGCGTTCGCCGTCGTCCGGACCGTCTGCTGCTGGCGTCTCGACCGTCTCGCTCGTTCCGGAATGATCCATGGCCGCGTGATCCATGGTCGAGTGATCCATGGTCGAGTGATCCATGGTCGAGTGATCCATGGTCGAGTGATCCATGGTCGAGTGATCCATGGTCGAGTGATCCATGGTCGAGGGGTCGGTCTCGTCCATCGCGACGGGCCTCGACCTGGCGTGGTCCATGGTCGAGTGGTCCATTCCGCCGGGATCCATTTCGTTCCGGTCGTCCTGGGCCGACGCGGTCGTCAGCAGCGTCAACAGCGTCAGCAGCGGCAACATCTTCATCAGGTTCATCACAGGCCTCCCAGGTAGGCGAGCTCGATGCGCGCCCGATCCAGTTCGAGTTCGGCTTCGACCCGCTCGTGGCGGACGTCCAGCACCTCGACCTCTGCGGCCAGAACGGCTTCGAGCGGGATCGACCCATTGCGGTACTTGTCGCGTGCGGCGGCAGCCGCCGCCTCGGTCGGGGGCAGAACGCTCTCGGCGTACAGGTCGACCAGCTCGGCGAATTCCCCGGCCGTCTGTTCGGCCCCGATGCGGCGCGCTTCCAATGCGCGTCGTGCTTCGACGGGCGCCGTCGCCGCGGCCCGGTAGCGCTCGTGGGCAGCCGACAGGCGTTTCGACTGGCGCCGTTCGGTGAACAGCGGCAGATCGATGGCGATCCGGGCGTTCAGCAGGGTCTCGCTGGGCGCGCCCATCGGCGTGTCCCCGACGCGCTGGCCGACGCCCACGCTCCAGGACCATCCCGGGTCGAACGCGGCCTCCGCCAGCGCAATGCCGGCCTCGGCGCGAAGCAGCTCTGCGCCCGCCGCGCGCAGTGCCGGGTGATCGTCGGGGACCGACGCGGGCGCCTCCGGCACGGTGCCCGGGGTCAGGCGATCGGGCAGCGGGGTGTCGGGCAGCAGCTCGTCGAGCGCGGCGCGTTGCGCGGCGCGACGGCTGCGAAGCTGGGCCAGCGCCCGCTGGACCCGGATCGCGCGACTGCGGCCTTCCAGCAGGTCCTGCTGGCTGACTCGCCCGCTCTGCAGACCGTCGTCCAGGGCGTCGGCGTAGCGGGCCAGCAGGTCGGCACGCTGTTCGGTCAGCGCGATCAGCTGCTCCAGCCGACCGGTCTCGAACCAGGCCCGGCGAACCGCGGTCCGCACTTCGAGCCGGCGCTGTTCTGCACGGAGGCCGAGCGCTTCGGCATCGCTTTCTGCCCGGCGGGCGCGGGCGGACCGGAGCGAACGCGGCGGAACGCGCTGTTCGATGCCGAGCTGGAACTGGGTCATCGGTTCGTCGACGACGTCGAACTCGGGCAAGGGCACGGCCGTGGCCCCCAGCCCGAGCATCGGATCGGGCAGCTGGGCATCGGCGATGGCATCCAGGCCGGCGGCGCGTGCCTGCGCGGCCAGCGCCTGGAGTTCGGGGTCGGCGTCGATCGCGAGGCGCTCGGCGTCGGTCAGGTCAAGAGCGGTGGCGGCTTCGGCGGCCAGCACCAGCAGAAGAATCGATACGGTTCGCATGGGGTTCTCCGGAAGATCTGGAACACGCCCGGTGCTCGCGCACGGGCGATTCAGGATTCAACGGAGAACAATTATTCGTCGAAGCGGACGTGAAGCAGGTGTGGGCGTGGGCCGTCACGGCTGGGCGCGTGGGCGGCGGGCGGGGCCGCCCCCACACCGAGCCGGGTCGGGTTCGGCGCTGTTGCACTGGCGGGCAGGGCGATCGCCAGGGTCGACGTGTCGACAGTGCGCAGTCGGTCGGCCGGCTCATCGTCGTCGCAGTCCGGCGGGCTGACCGAATCGTGGCACGGCTTCGGCGGGCAGTGCGGGCAGTCGTGCGCCGCGGGTCGCTCCGGGTCGGCCTGCATCGCCATCACGCACGGTGTGGCCACGACGGCGGACCACAGCACCACGAACAGCAACGCGAGAGCGCGGCTGATGCGGGGCTGGTGACGGCGCAAGAAGTGCAGGACCATGGCTCTAGGATACCGTAGCGGGCAAAAGGTTCCCACTGCGCCGGGGTCGGGTCCCCTTGCGTTCCTGCCGTGGAGCGCGCGAAGATCCGCACGTGGGACTGGATGAACTGCCGTTCATGCGGTGTCGCCCGCCAGCCGCGCAACGCGCCGCCGGGCCTCGTCGATGTAGGCGCCGCCGAACAGCAGGGCATGGTTCAGCACGTGGTAGATCTGATAGAACGCGCGCCGCAATTCCCAGCCGGGGTCGAGCGGCCAGGTCGATCGGTAGGCCTCGTGGAACGGGCTCGGGAAGCCGCCGAACAACGACGCCATCGCCAGGTCGCATTCGCGATCGCCATAGTGAACGGCCGGGTCGAAGACCACGGGCGCGTCGCCGGGAAGCTCCCCTGCATTTCCGCCCCACAAGTCGCCGTGGAGCAGCGAGGGTGCCGGGCGGTAATCGGAGAATTCGGTCGTCCAGACCTCTCGCAGGCGCTGCAGCGTGTCCGGAGCGAAGGCGATGCCGGCAGCGGCGAGGCGATCGATCATCGCGCCGAGCCGGTGCTCGAACAGGAACCGCGTCCAGTCGGCGGTCGGCGAGTTGGACTGCGGCGTGGCGCCGATCCAGTTGTCGCGGTCCAGCCCGTGCTGCTCCGCAATCGCGCAGCGATGATGCTCGGCCAGGCGCTCGCCGAGCCGCTGTGCAGCGCGGTCGCCCTGCGGCCGGAGCTCGAGCCATTCGAGGATCAGCCAGGTGGTGCCCTCGGCATCGTGGATACCTACGACCTCTGGAACGCGAAGACAGCCGGACTGCGCGAGCCAGGCGAGGCCATCGGCTTCGGCATGCAGCGGTGCAGCGCGAGTCGAGGGCGCGGACTTGGTGAACCAGGTGCCCTCGGAGTGATCGAGGCGGCCGATCGCCGGTGATCCGGTGCCGTCCGCTCGGGCCACGAGGCTTCCCGGCGAGAGGCCCAGCTGGTCGGCCAGTGAGTCCAGCGTAGGGTGGCGCAAGGTCGGCGCTCGGAGGGCTAGGGGTTGCGGGCGAACGGCCTGGAACGGGGCCGGCCCATGGCGGGCCGGCGCCGGTGCTTGAACCAGGCTCGATCAGCCGGTGCGGCGCGCGACCGCGAACACCCCGATGGCCATCAGGAGACCGAGGAGGAGCGCGATGCCCAGCTTCGACAGGGTCGGAACCGTCTGGAACTCGGGTACGCCGGCTGGCCGGAAGCTGGTCAGCAGCATGCTCTCTCCTGCGCCGCCGTTGGCCGTGATCTCGAAGAAGAACGTGCCCTGGGGCGGTGCGCCGCCGCCCTGAGGTTGCGCAGGCTCGCCGTAGCGGTCGCCGGTACCGTCGGCGCCGTTGATGAAGATGTTGAAGTCTCCGCCGTTGCCGCCGCTGGGGGTGCCCCACGGGTCGCCGTCGGTCGGCTGGCCGACCAGCTCGGCATCCAGGTCAAGCGCGCCGCCGTTGGTGTTGAAGATGATGGTCTGGTAATCGGCTTCGGTGAACGTGCCGTCGCCGGCGGCCGAACCGCTGACCGTCACTTCGAAGTCAAGCACGGCCGGGTCCGGAAGGTTCCAGACGTAGTCGCCGGGCGTGGTTACGAGATCGCGGTCGAGCTCGATGAACCCGCTGGCGGTCACGATGCCGCCCGAGTCCGACCATTCGAGCGTGTAGCGAGTCGGCGACGGATCGCCGGCATGGGCGGAAGCGAAAACGCTGGCGAGCAGCAGGCTGGAGAGAATGCGTAGTTTCATCGGATGCCCTGACGTGGCTGGAAAGAAGCCATCAGGATACCCGATCGCCACGCCGCGAGCCTGCGGCGCCTCGTCGCTCAGCCGGTGACGTAGCGCTCCAGCTGTTCGATCAGCAGGCTCTGGTCGTCGATCACGGCGTTGACCAGGTCGCCGATCGAGACCACGCCCTTGAGTTCGCCGTCGTCGAGCACGGGCAGGTGGCGGATGCGTTTCTTGGTCATCAGGGCCAGGCCGGCGTCGGCGGTGGCACGCCCTTCGATGGTGACCAGCGGTGCGGACATGATGGCCGAGACCTTCGTCTCGCGAGAGCTTTTGCCTTCGAGGATCACCTTGCGCGCGTAGTCGCGTTCCGACAGCATGCCGACCGGCGTGCCGTTGTCCATGACCAGCAACGCGCCGATGCCGAGTTCGGCCATCCGGCGGATGGCGTCGAACACGCTGCTGTCCGGGGCAACCCAGTGCGTGTCGCGGCCCTTGCGGTCGAGGATCTGATCGATCGTATGCATGGCGGGTCTCCTGGTACGGCCGGGACTCGATCCCAGTATAGGCCCGCCCGTTCCGATCGGCTACCCGGCCTCGCGGACGGTCAGTCTACGGTCGTGCCGGGCTGGCTCAGCGTGCGGCCGGCCTCCTGCCAGGCGGCCGCGACCATCGAACGGACCTCGGCGCGCAGGGCCCGGGCGTCGTAGACGATGCCGTCGCGGACGGTCCAGCGTACGCCGCCGGTGCGGACCACGTCGTTGTCCTCGGTGACCCGGATCGCGCCGGTGCCGAGCAGCACGTTCCAGTCGGCCAGCGGGTTGGCGCCGACGACCAGCAGGTCGGCGCGCTTGCCGACCTCGATCGAGCCGGTCTCGTGGTCGAGGCCCAGCGTTTCCGCGCCGTGCAGCGTGGCCGCGCGCAGCACCTCCAGCGGGTGGAAGCCGGCTTCCTGCAGCAGCATCAGTTCCTCGATGGTGCCGAAACCGAACAGTTTGTAGATGTAGCCCGAGTCGGAGCCGACCGTGACCCGGCCGCCGTGGTTCTTGTAGTCGTTGAGGAACGCCATCCAGCGGCGGAAGTTGTCGCGCCAGGCGATCTCGTCGGCGGTGCTCCAGGCGAACCAGTACGAGCCGTGCGCGTTGCGGTCCGGGGCGAAGAAGTCCCACAGCGACGGCAGCGTGTAGTCGGCGTGCCACTCGGCGGTGCGCGCGGCCATGAAGTCGCGGTTGGCTTCGTAGATGGTCATCGTCGGGTTGATGGTGAAGCCGAGCTCGATCAGCTCGTCGCGGACCGACGACCAGCGCGGGTCGTCCGGGCCCGCCGCCTGCGCCCAGAGCCGGCCGGCCTCGGTGAAGCGGTGCTGTTCGTCGGCGTAGTTGTAGTCGACGGGGTAGTGCTGGACGGTGCGATCGTGGAACAGCGCTTCCGGCAGGCCGTACCAGTGTTCCATGGTGGTCAGGCCGGCGCGCGCCGTGTCGAGCACGTCGGCGCGGGCGACGTCCATCTGGGCATGATGCATGGCGCTGCCGATGCCCTGCTTGCGGCATTCGTCGATCGCGGCGAGCAGGACCTCGGGCCGCGCGCCGAAGAACTTCACGCCTTTCGCCCCCCGCTCGGCGACGTTCCGGACCCATTTGCGGGCCTGCTCGGGCGTGATGATCGGACGGTCGCTGCCCATGCCGAAGCCGACGTAGGGGACGATGCGCGGCGCGGCGATCTCGCCGGCCTCGCTGCGCGCGGCTTCCGACAGGGTCCAGTCCATGCCGTTGAACGAGCCCGGCTCGCGGACCGTGGTGATGCCGTGGCCCAGCCACAGCTTGTAGACGTATTCGGCCGGCGTGCCCTGGGCCTCGCCGCCGATGTGGCCGTGCAGGTCGACCAGGCCGGGCAGGATGTAATGACCCGAGACGTCGATCTCGCGGCCGCGGTCGGCCAGCTCGGGCCGGTCCTCGGCTTCGATCGGCAGTCCGGGGGCGCCGAGTCCGACGATGCGTGCGATCCGCCCGTCCTCGATCACGATGTCGGCTGGACCGATCGGCGGTGCGCCGGTGCCGTCGACGACGATGCCGCCACGAAGGATCAGCATGTCGTAGGGGCCATCCCCGACGCGTCGGTCCGGCGCGGGCTCGACCGCGGCGAACAGGGAGGTGCTGGCGGCCAGCAGGAGGGTCGAGGCGAACAGGCGCAGGATCATCGGAACACTCCGGTCGAGGGGGTGGCGCAGGCGGCGGTCCGGGCCGGCGGCAGGGCGCTCCGACGCGAACTCGCAGCGCGGCGGAGGCATTGTAGTGGAAGCGATTCCCGGAGCGCTTGCAGCTCCCGGGCCGGTCATCGCACCGATTCCGGGGGCCACCGGACCCGGAACGCGGCGCCGTTGACCTCGACGCCGGGCTGCTCGTCGAGTGCCTCGACCTGCAGCGCGAATTCCTCGCGCAGCGTCGCGACCGGCTCGCCGGTCGCCAGCGCGACGATCGGCACCAGCCATGCGCGGACGGCGGCAAGCTCGCCGCCGCCGTCGAGAACCAGCTGCTGGTTCGCCGGATGCCAGCGTCCGCTCAACTCGGCACCGCCGTCGAGGCCCAGCGATTCGAGCCGGATCGACAGGCCGGCGCGGGCCAGCTGTTCCCACGCGCTGGCCACGCCGACCCAGGCCAAGGAGGCCGAGGTCGAGCCCGGCGGCGCGTCCATCGCGGCGGCCAGGGCGTCGGTCCAGACCGCAGCGCGCTCGGCGTCGACGCCCTCGGCGTCGAGCAGCAGGCGACTGGTCGAGGCCGCCCCGGCCCGTTGTGCAACGAGCTCCAGCGTCGCCCGGCCCGGATCCCCTCCGTCGGTGGCCAGGTGCAGGGAAACCTCGCGCAGGTCCAGTGCCGCGCCGGTCCGGTTCAGGGTCAGCCGGTCGCCGGTCAGGCGCAGGTCGACCGCGCCGTCGCGAGCCCGCGAGAACTGCAGCCGCGTCGGCGCGGCGTCGACGGATACCGTGTCGCGGCGCAGGATCGGCTCGCTGGTCGCGTCGAGGTGCAGGTCCAGCGCCCAGTCGAGCGCCGCATCGACCATGACGTCGAGTTCGGTCCGCGTGTCGGGGTCGGCCAGGGTCGTCGGGCCCTCGGCCCGGAGCGGTCCGCGGCCGTCCAGCGGGGGATGACGCAGGTCCAGCGCGACCCGCGTTGCGCCGTCCGTGGCTTCGACGCGGCTGGACAGCCAGCCGCGCTGCCAGCGCACGGTGGCGTCCGGCCAGTTCTCGTTCAGCCAGCCGTCGACCTGCCGATGCACCACCAGGCCCAGCAGGCCGGGGGCGAGCAGCAGGCCGATCGTCAGCAGCACCGCCAGGGCCAGCAGCAGGGTGCGCAGGGGGCGTCGCCTGCGCGAAGGGGATCGGGGCATGTCCGCACGCCTCGGGGAAACGAACCCGCAGTCTACGCGGCCGAGGGCTCGGCGTTGGGAGCGCGGGGCGCTCCAGGGCTTGCCGGAACCGTGGACCGCGGCCGGTTCGCTCGGCAGATCTGGCGTGTCGTGCGCTCCGAACGCGTAGCAAGAATCACGAAACCCGACCTGCGTCTGCTGGCCGGGGTTCTTGCTCGGATCGCGCTCGACAAGACCCCGGACCCGGCGCAGTTCACCGCTCCGATCGACCCCGACACGGCCCGAGGAGATCCAGAGATGACCCGAATTCCGAGAAGTTCGACTCCGAGAGTTTCAATTCCGAGAGTTTCAATTTCGATCGTCGCCGCGGCGTTCACGGCTTTGGGCTGGATGCCCGCCGGCGCCGTGATCGACCCGTTCACCACGCCGCAGGGGCCGTTCACCGTCGGGCCCGGCGAGGAGATCACGCCGGAGCAGAGCATTCTCCTGTCGCCCGAGATTCTCGGCGGATTCCGGGGCGTCGCGCCCGTGATGGGCGACGATGCGCCGGCCGGCTCGACCACCACGCTGTCGATCGGCGGCGGCTTGTGGGACTGCGTGCTCGATGTCTCGGTGCCCGATCCGGTCAATTCCAATGGCGGGTGC
Organism: Wenzhouxiangellaceae bacterium; assembly: GCA_965227925.1. Lineage (GTDB taxonomy): Bacteria > Pseudomonadota > Gammaproteobacteria > Xanthomonadales > Wenzhouxiangellaceae. The sequence goes on along the minus strand of CBDDGP010000004.1, from coordinate 505,175 downwards.
TCGACCGGCTGGGACCGGGGCGACGGCCCGGTCTTCGATTTTTCGATGGTCGATAGCTTCGACGTGGACGTGATCCGGGTCGACGGCGCCGCCACGCTGTCGCTGCAGGCCGTCGACGTCAACGAAGCGCTTTCGATCGGACCCGTCGAGGGCGTACAGCAGGGGCTGCTGCAGATTCCGCGCAGCGGGTTCTTTCCGGTGGTCGGCGGCGGGGTCGACTGGACGGCCATCGACAACCTCTCGCTGGTCGTCATCAATGAAAACGGCGACGACGCCCGCGTGACCCTCGGCGCCGTCGGCGCGTCCGGTGTGATCCCCGGGGCGCAGACTCCGCCGCCGGGCCCGTCCGACGACGACCTGGGCGATACGGTGTCCGGCAACTGGTTCAACCCGGCGCGCTCCGGCGAGGGCTGCCAGCTGACCCGTGAAGGCGACGGTGTGACCTTCATCCTCACCTGCTACGTCTACCGCGAGGGTGACCAGGTCTGGATGATCGGCACCGGTGTGCTCGTGGACGGCTCGATCATCAGCGACGACATGGTGATCACCGAGGGCGCGAACTTCGGAGCCGGCTTCGATCCGGACGACGTGATCCGGATTCCGTTCGGGACCGTGACCATGGACTTCGTTGACTGCAACACCGGGTCGGTGACCCTGTCCCCGGTGGTCGACGGCTTCGAAAGCGTGCTGCTGCCGATGCAGCGGATCGTGCCGGTCGACTGTGGGGAGGGTGTGCCGGACCCGGTCAACTCGATCCGGGCCGGAAACTGGTACGACCCCGGTCGATCGGGCGAAGGCTTCCAGCTGGCCGTCGAGGGCACCGACGGATTGCACGTACTGACCTTCTACACCTACCTGAATGGTCAGCCCGCCTGGCTGATCGCCACCGGCACGATCGAGGGCAACCGGATCGTGTTCGCCGACGCAGTGATCACCTCCGGTACCGGCTTCGGTTCGGCCTTCGACCCGGACGATGTGGTCCGCACGCCCTTCGGCACGCTGACGATGGAGTTCCAGGATTGCAACAACTCAACGATGCTGGTCGAATCCACCCTGCCGGAGTTCGGCGACCTGAACCTGGACCTGACGCGGATCGTCCAGGGCAGCTGCGGCGAGCCTGCTCGGTGAAAGACTCGCTGCCGGTCGTGGCGTCCGTCGCGACCGGCAGCGAATCCCGACGATCCTCGGTGATTTTTCGTCGATAATCGTCGGCCGCTGAACGAGCAGAGACGGCCGATGCCCGACCGACGCGACCCCAATTTCGATGCCGCGGCCGTCGCCCGACGCCTCGACGCGGGCCTGGCCGCGCTGGGCCAGGCGATCCCGGAGGACGCACGTGATCGGCTGGTCGCCTACCTGGGCGAGCTGGTGCGCTGGAACGCGGCCTACAACCTGACCGCGCTGAAGGACCCGCTCGAGATGGTCGAGCGCCACGTGGTCGACAGCCTGAGCCTGCGCCCGCACCTGGACGGCACGCGAATTCTCGACGCGGGCACCGGCGCCGGCCTTCCGGGCCTGGTGCTGGCCATCGTCGAGCCCGACCGTCGGTTCATCCTGGTCGACAGCAACGGCAAGAAGGTGCGCTTCCTTCGACACGTCCAGCGCACGCTGGGGCTCGCCAACGTCGAACCCATCCATGGCCGGCTCGAAGACCTGGCGATCGACCCGCCGCCGGACGAACTGACCGCGCGAGCGCTGGCGCCGCTGCCGCGGCTGGTCGAGTGGCTCGCGCCGTGGATCGATGCCGGCGCACCGCTGAAGGCGATGAAGGCCGACCTCGATCCTGCCGAACGCGACGCGCTGCCGGACAAATACTCGCTCGAGGTCCGGCCGCTGGCCTGGCCGGGCCAATCGGCGGCGCGCACGCTGGCGGTGGTGCGGCGGCGCCCGGTGGATTGAGCCCGGCGGTGTGCGCTTGCCTGCGGCGATTGCGTGAAGCCGCGTGAAACCACGGCTGCGGGGTGCTTACAATGAGCGGCCCGCAGCGGGCGGGGGCGGACCGGCCAGGAGACTCACCGACGTGACGACATCGACGCGCATCCTCGCGATCGCCAACCAGAAGGGCGGGGTCGGCAAGACCACGACCGCGCTGAACCTGGCGGCCGGACTGACCGCCCTGAAACGCCGCGTGCTGCTGATCGACCTCGACCCGCAGGGCAACTGCACCACCGGCCTCGGCGTGGACCTGACCGACGACCAACCGACCGTCGGCGACGTGCTGACCGGCGCCTGCGCGCTTGGCGACGCGATCGTGCGACCGCAGAGCGTGGCGCTGGACCTGGTGCCGGCCAGCGGCGACCTGACCGCCGCCGAGGTCGAACTGATGGAGCGCGACGATCGCGCCGGCGCGCTGGCCGAGGCGCTGGCCGAATCGACGAGCCGCTACCACGACGTGATCATCGACTGCCCGCCGGCCCTGAACGTGCTGACCCTCAACGCGCTGACCGCAGCCGATCGGGTGATGATCCCGATGCAGTGCGAGTACTACGCGCTGGAGGGCCTGAGTGCGCTGGTCGATACGATCGAGCAGATCCAGGCCTCGGTGAATCCGGACCTGGAGATCGAGGGCCTGGTCCGGACCATGTACGACATCCGCAACAACCTGTCGGCCGCGGTCGGCCGCCAGCTGGCCGAGAACTTCGGCGACAAGCTCTACAACACCATCGTGCCGCGCAACGTCCGGGTCGCCGAGTCGCCGAGCTACGGCGAATCGGTGCTGTCCTACGACCCGGAGTCGCGCGGCGCCCTGGCCTACCGCGGACTGGCCGGTGAATACGTCCGTCGCATGGGAGTCTGACTGCATGGCCACCCGCAAGAAAGCCCCGCTGGGCAAGAACCTGAACGCCCTGCTCGGCAAGTCGCGCAGCGCCCATGCCGCGGGCAAGGGCACGACCACCGACGTCCACGCCGACGGCGAACTGAAGAAGCTGCCGATCGAGCAGATCCGCCCCGGCGAGTACCAGCCGCGCACGGGCATGGACCCGGACCGGCTCGAGGAGCTGGCCGATTCGATCCGCGCCCAGGGCGTGGTCCAGCCGGTGGTGGTGCGTTCGCTCGGCGCCGGCAAGGGCTACGAGCTGATCGCCGGCGAGCGTCGCTGGCGCGCCTCGCAGAAGGCCGGCCTGCTGGAGATTCCGGCGGTCATCCGCGACGTGCCCGACGAAGTCACGCTGGCCATGGCGCTGATCGAGAACATCCAGCGCGAGAACCTGAACCCGATCGAGGAGGCCACCGCGCTGGGGCGCTTGATCGAGGAGTTCGAGCTGACCCACGAGCAGGCGGCGGCCAACGTCGGCCGTTCGCGCGCCTCGGTCAGCAACCTGCTGCGCCTGCTCGACCTCGAGCCGAAGGTGCGCGAGATGGTCGACGCGAAGAAGATCGACATGGGCCACGCGCGGGCGCTGCTCGCGCTGTCGGGCAGCGTCCAGGTCGAAGCCGCCCGGCGGGTCGCCAACCTCGGCCTGTCGGTGCGCGAGACCGAGGCGCTGGTCAAGCGGATGAAGGACGGCGGCAGCGCGAAGAAGCCCAAGGCCAAGCCCGATCCGGACATCCAGCGCCTGGAGCGGGAGCTGACCGAGACGCTGTGTGCGCCGGTCGCGGTTCGCCATTCGTCCTCCGGCAAGGGCCAGGTCACGATCAAGTACACCAGCCTCGACGAACTCGACGGGCTGCTGGAGCGCTTCCGCAAATGACCCGCGCCCCTCGCCTCGGGCCCAGGGGGGTCGGGCGAACGGGGGTGATTCCTGCGGCGTGGCTCGCGGCAACGGTCCAGGCGGCCGATGTCCACGTCGCGATCGACGGCAGCAACGCCGGCGGCGACGGCAGCCCCGGCAATCCCTGGGCCACGATCGACTTCGCCATCGACCAGGTGGCCTCCGGCGATCGCATCCTGGTCGGTCCGGGCACCTACACCGGTCGCTCCCGGCTCGACCGCGAGTTCGATCCGCCGGTCACGATCCGGGCCGAACCCCGCTACCAGGCGAAGCTGCAGCACGACGGCGGCGCGGCGATCGTCGTGTTCACCGGCCGCAACATCATCGTCGAAGGCTTCGAGATCACCCATGCACCCGGCAACAGCGGTGCGCTGGTGGTCCAGGTCCAGGACCTGCTCGGCGCCTTCAACGGCAGCAACGGCGGCACCGACCCGGTGGTTTCCGGCATCGTGTTCCGCGACAACATCATCCACACCTCGACCGACAACGACCTGCTGAAGATCAACAACGGGGCCGAGGACGTCCTGGTCCAGGGCAACCTGTTCTACGACCAGTCGGGCAGCGACGAGCACATCGACATCAACAGCGTGATCGGCGTGACCGTGGAAGACAACGTGTTCTTCAACACTTCAGCGCGGCCCGACACCAGCTCCTACATCGTGGTCAAGGACAGCAACGGGACCAGCGACACGGTGCAGGGGGTACAGGACGTGACCATCCGCCGCAATGTCTTCCTGAACTGGAACGGCAATACGGGCCAGTCCTTCGTCCGCTTCGGAGAAGACAGCACGGCCTTCTTCGAGACCGACGGCGCGGTGGTCGAGAACAACCTGATGCTCGGCAATTCCGCCGACCGAATGCGGACGTCGCTGACGATCCAGGGCTCGAACGACATCCTGGTCCGCAACAACACCGTGGTCGGCAACCTGCCGTCCAGCAGCTTCGCCGGTCGCCTGATCGCGCTGGGCCCCAATCCGCCGAATGAGGGTCTCGTTTTGACCCAGAACCTCTGGTCCGACCCGACCGGCACGATGGGCGGCGAGGCCTTCAACGGGGTCGACCTGTTCGATGCGCCGGCCGGCCAGACCGCCTCGGCGCTGCTCGAGGCGAACCTCTACTTCAACGGCGGCAACGCCATTCCTGCAGACAACGGGCAGGATCTTCGCTTCGCCGACGACGCCAGTCCCGTGGTCGGCGACCCGCTGCTGCCGGACAATTCGGGGGTTATTCCGCCGACCTGGACCGGCAGCCAGTTCGCCGACGGTTCGGCAAGCATCCGCGAAGTCTTCGAACGCCTGGTCGCCGACTACGGCACGCCGGCTGCCGGCAGCGCCGCGATCGACGCCGGCGGCCCGCTGCTGTCGAGCCCCGAGGACATCCTCCGTCGCTTCCGGGGCGACACGCCCGACCTGGGTGCGGTCGAGACCAACGGGATCGATCTCCTGTTTGCCGACGGCTTCGAGTCAGCCCGGTAGTCGCAGGCTGGCGAGGCATCCGGTCGCGTCGGTCCGGTTCTCGAGGGCCAATGACCCCCCGTGCGCTTCGGCGATCTGGCGGCACAGCACCAGGCCGACGCCGGTGCCGCCGGGCTTGGTGGTGAAGAAGGGGACGAACAGGTTGTCGGGATTCGACACCCCGGGGCCCGTGTCGAGGACATCGATGAGGATCAAGCCACCGTCTTCGGCCATCCGCACTTCGACTTCGCCGTCGGTCTGGTCCGCGGCGTCGTGCGCGTTCTTCAACAGGTTGATCAGCAGCTGCTCGATCTGGTCCGGGTCGATCGCGGCGCTGATCTCTTCGCCGTGGATCGGCACGGCCCGCCGGTCGTCGAGGGCTGCGGCTCGCTCGATCAGCGGGCGTAGCGCAACCCTGCGCTTGTTCGGCGCCGGAAGCCGGGCCAGCATGGCGTAGGCGGCCATGAAGCGACCCAGCGCTTCGGCGCGGTTGCCGATCACGTCGAGCGCGCTGGAGGCATCCTCTCGCCAGTCCTCGGGCAGCGGGTCGCGTGCAAGGAGATTGGCCAGGGTGGTCGACATCGAGCGGATCGGCGCGAGCGAGTTGTTGAGTTCATGGCCGATGACCCGGATCAGGCGTTGCCACGCGCGGCGTTCTTCCTCGCGCAACGCCCAGCTCAGGTCGGTGATCACCAGCAGCTCGTGGGCGATGCCTTCTTCACGGAACCGCGCGCGGCGGATTTCCCACTGGCCGTGACCGATCGGAAAGCGGTGGCGAACGGTCGTGCGCTCGGGGCCGTCGAGGAAGTCGGCCAGGCCGAGTGCGCCCGCCGGCATCCCGCGCAGGGCGTCGACCTTGCGGCCCAGCAGTCGCTCGCCGGCGGCATTGACCAGGCGGACGCGGCCGCCGGGGTCGAAGGCGAAGACCGCGATGTCGATCACGTCGATGACCTTGCCGAGCAGCGCCGAGGCCTCGCGCGCGCCGAGCCGTTCGACGCGCAGGTTCTCGGCCAGCTGGTTGACCTCGCGCACCACTTCGCCGAGCGAGTCGCGGAACCGCGCCCGCCGGCCGCGCAGGGAATAATCGCCCTCGCGCAGGGCTTCCATCAGGTTGCTCAGGGTCTGCAGGTGGTAGACGACGTGACGGCGCGCCGCGAATCCGAAGCTCAGCCAGCAGCCGATCGTGATCGTCAGCGCCAGCGCGATCAGCGGGCCGTCGAGCTCAGTGGATTGGAACAGGGTCGCGACCAGCACGACCGCCGGCAGTCCGCCGGCCAGGCACAGCAGGAGCAGGCGGGTCTCGAACGCGAGCCTGCGCCGCGGGCCGGGGTCCGGCGCATTCATCGGCGGGCGCGCCGCCGGGTCGGTTCAGCGATCCAGGCCATGCTTCTCGATTCGCCGGTAGAGCGCGCTCCGGCTCAGGCCCAGCGCCTCGGCCGCGCGATTGACGTTGCCGTCGAAGCGGTCCAGGGCGTCGCGGACCAGGATGCGTTCGGCGTCGTCGAGCGTCATGTCGGCCAGGGCCGCGGTCGAGTTACCGGTCGACGCCGACGCGAGCTGGAGATCGGCGGCGGCGATCTTCGCGCCGGGCGCCAGCAGCACGGCGCGCTCGATCACGTGCAGCAGTTCACGCACGTTGCCGGGCCAGGCGTAGGTCTGCAGCGCGTCGATCGCATCCCGGCCGAACTGGCCCGGCGCGTCGCGATAGCGCTTCGACAGTCGGCCCAGGGCCTGACGCGCCAGCGGCAGGATGTCCTCGCGGCGTTCGCGCAGCGGCGGCAGGCGGATCTCGACCGTGTTGATGCGGAACAGCAAGTCCTTGCGGAACTCGCCGCTGCGGCCCATGGCATCGAGATCGGCGTTGGTGGCGCTGATCAGGCGAACGTCGGCGGTGCGCGTTCGCGACGAGCCGACCGGCTCGTACTCTCCGGTCTCCAGTACGCGCAGCAACTTGCCCTGCTGGCCGACCGGGACATTGCCGATCTCGTCGAGGAACAGCGTGCCGCGATCGGCCAGCTCGAAGCGTCCCGTGCGATCGGCATTGGCGTCGGTGAACGCGCCCTTGACGTGGCCGAACATCTCGCTTTCGTAGACCGCCTCGGCGACGCTGCCCATGTTGACGCTGATCATCGGTCGCTCGGCGCGTTGTGAGTGGCGGTGCAGGAGCCGCGCGACCATGCCCTTGCCCGTGCCGGCCTCGCCGGTGATCAGCACCGCGACATCGGCCGGCGCGACGCGCCGGACGCGGTCGACGACCTCCTGCATGGCCGGCGAATCGGCGATGAAGTCCGGGTCGTCGACGCGCAGCAGATCGTTCTCGGCCTCGAGTCGGCGCGAGCGCTGGAGCGCGCGGCCGAGCTCGACCTGGTTGCGCACGATGCTGAGCAGACGGCGATTGTCCCAGGGTTTCTCGACGAAATCGCGGGCGCCCCGGCGCATCGCCTCGACCGCGACGTCGACCGAGGCCCAGGCAGTCATCACGATCACCGGAAGGTCCGGGTCGCGGTCGCCGATCTGGCGGACCAGGTCCAGTCCTTCGTCGCCCGACGTCGTGTCGCGGGTGTAGTTGAGATCGGCAAGTACCGCGTCATGATGGCCGTGGTCCAGTGCCTCGAGCGCCGCGGCCGGCGACTGCACCGGGTCGACCGCGAAGCCCTCGGCCTTGAACAGCAGGCGCAGCGCTTCGAGCACGTCGCGCTGGTCGTCGACCAGCAGCAGGCGGCCGGATGGCGCGCTGCCCTGGCTCATGCCGGAATGTCGTTCGTCGATGCGCACATGGCGCACGCATTATGCCCCGGCGGCTCGACCGTGCCGGCTCGCGCCCCGAGCATCATTCCTCTCGCAGCGCTTCGATCGGGTCGACCCGCGCCGCTCTCCAGGCAGGCAGCACGCAGGCCACCGCGGCCACCAGGCCAAGAAAGACGATCACGCTGACGATGACCAATGGATCGAAGCGCGACACGTCGTGCAGCTGTGATGCAACGAAACCGGACAGCGCCAGCGCCAGGATCACCCCTGCGCCGAGCCCGACTGCGACCAGCTGTCCGCCCTGCTTCAGGACCAGGCCGAGCACATCGTTGACCTGCGCGCCGAGCGCCATGCGCACGCCCAGTTCTCCGGTCCTCTGGCTCACGGAGTAGGCCAGCACGCCGTAGATGCCGATCGCGGCAAGCACCAGCGCGACGCCGGCGAACACCATCAGCAGCAGCATCGGGGCGCGGCGCGTCTGCAGCGAAACATCGATCAACTCCTCCATGGTCCGGACCCGGGTCAGCGGCAGGTTCGGATCGATCTCGCCGACCGCGGCGCGCAGCGGGTCGACCAGCGCCGACGGCGCCATGTTCGTCCGAACCACGAGCGTCGGTCCGCCGTAGGACCGGGCGCTGAACGGCAGGTAGTAGGTCTCCTTGCTCGGCTGCTCGTCCAGTCCGCCGTGGCGCACCGAGCCGACAACGCCGATGACCCGGAACCACGTGCGGTCCCCATCGCCGCCGAATCCGATGCGTTGGCCGACGGCGCTGGTGTCGGGAAAGTAGCGATTCGCGAACAGGTCATCGACCACGGCCAGGCGCGCATCGGGGTCGTCGCTTTCCGCGAAGATGCGTCCGCTGAGGAGCGGAATCCGCATTGCCCGGAAGTAGCCTTCGTCGGCGATCCGGACATGGCCGTGAGGAGAGCTTTCTCCAGCCGGAGGCTCGTAGCCTTCGATCGCGTAGCTGCCCTGCGATCCGCTGCCCGAGAACGGCGTGATGCTGGTCATGCCCACGTCCTCCACGCCGGGCAGGGCGGCAACCCGCGCGACGAGGTCTCGGCGCAGCGCATCGATGGCTGCGGCCTCACCGTAGGGGTCCTCCGGGAGCGTGAGTTGGGCGGTCAGAACGCCGCTCTGTTCGAAGCCGGGCGACTCCGACTGCACCGCCAGAAAGCTGCGGACCAGCAGGCCGGCGCCGACCAGCAGCATCGCCGCCACGGCCACCTGGGCGACCACCAGTACGGCGCGGATGCGCTGCGAGGTCCTGCCGCCGGCGGTTCCGCGTCCGCCCTCCTTCAGCACGTCGGCGGTGGATGCTCGCGCGGCGGTCACCGCCGGGACGATTCCGAACAGCACGCCCGTGAACAGGGCAACTGCAAGCGCAAACAGCAGGACGGCGGTGTCCAGCCGGATTTCGAACAGGGCGTTGCTCGAGCCCAGGCCGGCCCACAGCAGCAACTGCAGCCCGAAGTGCGCCACGGTCAGGCCGCACGCCCCGCCGAGCACCGCGAGCAAGATGCTCTCGACCAGCAGCTGGCGCGTGATGCGACGCTTTCCCGCACCCAGCGCGGTGCGCACCGACAGCTCCCGCCGGCGCGCGGTGACCCGGGCCAGCATCAGATTGGCGACGTTCGCGCAGGCGATGAGCAGCACCAGCGCCACCGCGATCTGCAGCAACAGCAACGGGGCGCGGAGCTCGCCGATCAGTTCGCTGCGGTAGTCGACCACACGACCGCCGAAGCCCGAGTTGGTCCAGAACTCGGCCACCCCGGGGGGAGCGCGTTCCTTGTTGACGTCGTGAATCCGGTCGACCTGCTGCTGGGCCTGCTCGACCGTCGCTCCGCGCTGCAGGCGGGCGATCATGTTCGAGTATTCGGTGCCGCGCTGGTCGTCGCTCATCTGTTCCGGGGTGAACGCGAACGGGACCCAGAGTCGCACGTCCTGATTCGGGAACACGAAGCCCGGCGGCATCACGCCGATCACCTCGAAGGTCTGGCCGTCGAGCTGGAGAGTCCGCCCGAGCACGTCCTCGCGGCCGCCGAACAACTGTTGCCAGAGGCCGTGTCCGAGCACCGCGACGCGATCGTTGCCCGGCTCGGCGTGTTCGTCGCCCGGGACGCGACCGAGCATCGGAGCGATCCCGAGGACGTCGAACAGGCTGGGCGTCGCGCGCAGCGCCAGCAGACGATCGGGCGGCCCCTGGCCCGTGAGATTGACCGCGTCCCAGGTGTACATCGCAACCGTTTCGAAGGCCTCGGCGCGGTCGCGCCGATCGAGGTAGTCGGGAATCGAAACGCCCGCATTCGGCAGGCCCATCTTCGGGTAGGTGTTGTAGACCGCGACCAGTCGATCGCCGTCCGGGTACGGCAGCGGCTTGAGCATCAGACCGTTGATCATGCTGAAGATCGCGGCATTGGCGCCGATGCCCAGCGCCAGCGTCAGGACCACGGCGATCAGGAAGCCCGGTCGGCGCAACAACTGCCGGACGGCGTAGCGGAGGTCGTGCAGTACGTTCATGTCGGGTCTCCCGGTCGTCGGCTCTTGCCCGCTACTCGTAGCGCAGGGCTTCGTTGGGGTGGATGCGCGCGGCGCGGCGGGCCGGCAGGTAGCCGGCGACGAAGGCCACTGCGGACAGGACCAGCACGGATCCGGCCAGCACCCACGGATCGTGCGGCGAAAGTTCGTAGAGCAGGGACGTGGCCAGACGGCCCAGCGCAAGCGCGGCCAGGATGCCGATCACGGCGCCGAGCGCGCCGAGGCGGGCGACCTGCACCAGCACGCTCCGGGCCAGTCCGGCCGGGGCGGCGCCGAGCGCCATGCGCAGGCCGAGCTCGCGCGTGCGTTGGGTCACCGAGTACGACAGCACGCCGTACAGCCCGACCGCCGCAAGCACCGTCGCGACCAGGGCGAACCCGGCCGACAGCATGCCGACGAAGCGTTCGATGAACACGTTGTCCCGGACCACGGTCGTCATCGCGTCGAGGTTGTCGACCGGCAGGTTCGGGTCGATGCGCGACACCAGGTCGCGGATCGCCGGCATGACCTGCTCGGGTGGAAGCGCGGTGCGTACGTAGTAGTTCATGAACGAAATGCCGTTGTTCTGCCGGCTCGGCAGGTAGTAGATCGGCTCGTTGCCGTCGCGGACGTTGGCGTAGCGCGAATCGCCGACCCGGCCGACGATCTCCAGGTCGAGATCTTCGGAGTCGCCGACCGCCATGCGCGCGCCGACCACCGAGCCGGTGAGGCCGAACTTGTCGGCGAAGGCCTGGTTGACGATCACCACCTCGGGCGCGCCTTCGCGGTCGCCGGGCTCGAAGCTGCGACCTTCCAGCAGAGGAATGCCCAGGGTGCGGAAGAAGTCGGGGCCGACCGAATTGAGCGCGGAGTTCGTATCCGCATCGGGGTCGGCGTCGAAGCCTTCGACCGAGACGTTGTTGCGCCAGTTGCTGTCGGCCAGCAGCGGCACCATGGAGGCGCTGGCCGAGAGCACGCCAGGCAGCGTGGCCAGTTCGTCCTCGACGCGCTCGTAGATCTGCTTGGCCCGTTCAGCCGAGTTGCCGTTGCGGATCGGGCTGATGCCGAACGACACCACCGACTCGACCGCCATGCCCAGGTCGGTGCTTTCCAGGTTGTGCAGGCTCTTCACGAACAGGCCCGAGGTAATCAGCAGCGTCATGCCCAGCGCGATCTGGACCAGGACCAGCGTGTTCCTGAACCGGGACAGTGCGCGTCCGCCGCCGGGCTGCCCGGCCTGGCCGCGCAGGACGACGGCAGGCTGGACCCGGGCCGCACGCAGCGCAGGGAGCAGGCCGAACACCAGCACCGCGGCCAGGGAGCAGGCCATCGCGGCGCCGATCACCGCCGGCGAAACGCTCAGCTCGACCGTGGCCGCGGCAAACGGCGGAAGCAGCCCGCCGATCAGCGCGAGCGTGACGCCGGCGACGAGAATGCCGACCAGGCCACCCAGAACGGCGAGCACCGCGGCTTCGATCAGCAGCTGGAGCAGCAGCCGCGAGCGGCTGGCGCCCAGCGACGATCGAACGGCCAACTCGCCGGATCGGGACGCGCCTCGCAGCAGCATCAGGTTGGCGACGTTGACGCAGGCGATCAGCAGCACGAAGGCCGATACGGTCAGCAGCATGGTCATCGGTGCCCGGCTTCCGGTCCGGACGTTGCTCTGGCCGAGTCTGCCGTCGTTCAGTAGCAGCGGCCGCGAGACGAATCGCTCCAGCGTTTCCGGCCGCATGCTCTGCAGCGGCGCTTCGACCTCTTCGACGATCGCCCGGTAGCGCGTGTCGAGGACCTCCTGCGCCCGCTCGACCGACACCTCCGGCGCCAGCCGACCGAACAGGTAGACCCAGTAGCTGAGACGGTCGTCGTGATCTTCCGGCAGGCGCGGCTGCAGCAACCAGCGCAGGGTGATCGGCACATACACATCCGGCGGGTTGCCCAACGTGGTGCCGCGGAACCCACGAGGAGCCACACCGATCACCTCGAGACTCTGGCCGTTGACGATCAGCGACCGACCGAGAATGGCGGGGTCGCCGCCGAGCTCGTTGGTCCAGTAGCGGTGATCGAGCACGACGACGCGTCCCTCGCCGATCGCCCGGTCGTCCTGCTCATCGATCAGACGCCCCAGCGCCGGCTGGAGACCGAGGGTGGGGAAGTAGCTGCCGGTGACCTGCAGGCCGAAGCCGCTCGTGGTGGCGCCGTCGAAGGCGAAGTTCGCGCCGAAGCCGCGATGGCCGGCCAGCCCGCTGAGCACGCCATCGACCTGCTGCAGGTCGCGCAACATCGAGTAGCTGAAGATCGACGCGTCGCCGCCCGGCGTCGACGTCGAGAACGACCCCGACTTCGGACCGGGCGATTCCAGATTCACCAGGCGCTCGGGTTCGACCACCTCGATCGGCTCGATCAGCATCTGGTGGAACAGCGAGAAGATCGCCGAGTTGGCTCCGATGCCCAGCGCCAGCGTGACCACCACGGTCAGCGAGAACGCGGGACGGAGGATCAGCTGGCGGAGGGCTCGTCCGAAATCGCTGATGAGGGTCATTCGCTGGGCTCCGTTCGAGAAAGGTCGCGATCTGGGTTGCGATCTGAAATGCAATTCGAGCTGCAATTCGAGCTGCAATCAGGGGGTGGGCGCGGAGTCGGTCGCGGCGGCCGGTCGGCGCGAGGCGATCTGCTGCTCGATGCGCTGCTCTTCTTCGCGGCGCAGGCGGTCCAGCGTTTCCTCGTCGACCACGCGGCCGTCGAACAGGTGGATCTTGCGCTGGGCGAACTCGGCGTAGCGCGGATCGTGGGTGACCATGCAGATGGTCGATCCGGCGCGGTGCAGCTCGTCGAGGAGCGCCATGACCGCTTCGCCGTTGCGCGAGTCGAGGTTGCCGGTCGGCTCGTCGGCGAGCAGGATGGCCGGCCTGCCGACGAGCGCGCGGGCCACGGCGACGCGCTGCTGCTGGCCGCCGGACAGCTGGGCCGGATAGTGCTGCAGGCGATGCGCCATGCCGACCCGCTCCAGCGCCTCGATCACGCGATCCCTGCGTTCCGATTTGCCGATGCCGTCGCGATAGGTCAGCGGCAGTTCGACGTTCTCGTAGACGGTCAGGTCGCCGATCAGGTTGAAGGCCTGGAAGATGAAGCCGATCTCGCGGTTGCGGACGCGGGCGCGGTCGGCCGCGCTCAGCGACTGCACCGGCGTGCCGTTGAGCGTGTAGTCGCCGCTGGTTGCCGTATCGAGCAGGCCGAGGATCGACAGCAGGGTCGACTTGCCGCAGCCCGACGGCCCGGAAATCGACACGTACTCGCCTTCGCGGACGTCGAGGTGGATGCCGCCGAGCGCATGGGTCTCGACCTCGTCGGTCAGGAACACCTTGGTGATGTCCTCGAGGTGGATCAGGGAGTTGGATGATTCAGTCATGGGTGGCTCCGGGTGGGTCGTTGATACGGTTTCTGGGGTGTGGACAAGGGTTCAGGGACTGGTGGTCAGGGACTAGGGGTCAGGGACTGGGGGCGAGTGACCAGGGGCTGGTGGTCCGGATCGGTGAGGCACTTGCCCCCTTTCCCTTTTCCCTCTCTCATCACTTGCCGAACCAGCGCAGGATCGCGACGCCCGGCAGGAAGACGGCCCAGGCGGCGTGGCGGCAGGCCAGGCAGACCAGGGTGTCGAGTAGTTGAAGGAGTTCGAGCAGCATCGGGGGCGCTCACTGCAGCCGGATGCGGTCGTGGTCGTCCCACGCCGCGGTATCGGACAGGATGATCTGGTCGCCGACGGTCAGGCCCTGGCGAATCTCGATCACGTTGACCGAGCTGCGGCCGAGCTCCACCGGCACGCGCAGCGCGCTGCCGTCGGCCGGGTCGACCCGGAACAGGCGCACGGTGGACTCGGGCTGGCCGTAGGCCGGACGGCCCACGTAGAGCACGTCGGCGAGGCGCTCGATCAGGATCGTGCCGTCGACCGAGAGATCGGGCCGCGCGCCGGCCGGCAGGTCGCCGGTCAGGTCCACGTCGACCTGGACGGTGCCGTTGGCGACGCGGGGGTCGATCCGGACGACCTCTCCGGCGATGATTCCGTTGCGCGTGTCGACCTCGACCGCCTGGCCCAGCTGGACGTCCTTGGCCTGGGTCTCGGGGATCCGCAGTTCGGCCATCAGCGAGTCGGGTCGGGCGACCCGCGCGATGTTCTCGCCGGGCGCGAGGCGCTGACCGGCCTCGACCGTGAGTTCCTGCAGCACGCCGGAGATGCCGGCGGTGACGTCCAGCGAGGCGAGCTGCGATTCGCGGTGGTCGGCCAGGGTTTCGAGCTGCTCGATCCGTGCGCGGGCCGCTCTCAACTGGGCGTCGACCGAGGCCTGGAACTGCTCGACGCGCTCCTGCTCGATCGCCAGCCGTTCCTTGAGCTGGTTGGCGGTCAGCACGCTGCGCTGATACTGGATACGCGGCAGGATGTTCTTCTCGAGCAGCTGGGCTTCGGCCTCGACCTGCAGCCGCGCGCTTTCCGACTCGGCGCGGATCCGCGCCAGCGTCGAGCGCTGGTCGAGCACCTGGCCCTGCAGCTGGACCCGGAGCGCCGCGAAGTCGGCCTCGGCGGCGACGACCTCGGAACGGGCCTCGAGGACCTGCTGGGCCAGGGTCGGGTTGCTCATCTCGAGCAACACCGTGTCGGGCTCGACGGCCGCTCCCGGTTTGACCAGGACGCGGTCGACGCGCGCCTCGGTGGTGGCCGCGATCCAGCGGATTTCTCGCGGTGCCAGCACGCCGGGTCCGCGGACCCGGCGCAGCATTTCGCCGCGCTTGACCGTGTCGGTCCAGACCGTTGCGCGGTCGACCGCCGGGGCGGCCGGCTCGAGCCGGGCCAGCGCGACCACGGCCACCAGGGCGGCGACGACGGCGAGGCTGATCCAGGCGATCCGCTTGATCCGCTTGCGTTGTTTCAGTTCGGGGCGTGCGATATCCATGCGCTGGATATACAAGTCGCGTGCCAGACCGCCAGAAACGAATTCAAGTGCCTGAATGCAATGAACGTTCTGGGTGAGTCGCGGGGTTCGGCACGGAATGCCCGTGGCCTCGAACGTCCGCTTGCGGGACGCGCAGTCCCGAAATCGGACAGTCGGTGTCTCGGAGTGCGCTCGGACGCGGCCGCTCAGCCGCGCGCGCGCCGGAACGGCCGCAGCAGATGATCGGTCAGAGTCGGTGGTTCCGGGTCCAGGCCGGTGCGTTCAGCGGTTCGGCCGTCGTAGGTGCCGAACAGCCGGTCCCAGAGGATGGCGGTGCAGGCGTAATTGGTCTCGCGTTCGCCGGCGTCGATCGAGTGATGCAGGCGGTGGTGGACGGGCTGGGTGACGATCCAGCCCAGGCCCGGGGTATCGAAGGCGAGGTTGGCATGGACCAGCAGCGCGATCGAGGCGATCAGCACGGTGCTCGCGGCGACGACCTGGCCGTCGATGCCGAACACCGCCGCGGCCAGCGCCATCGGCACCGCCAGGAAGAACAGCTCCAGCGGGTGGGTCAGCACCGCATGGTGCGAGTTCAGCCCGTGGAAGGAATGATGCACACCGTGCCCGCTGATCCGCCACAGCCAGTTCCAGCGATGGCAGGCACGGTGCAGCCAGTAGTTGATGCCGTCGGCCAGCAGGTAGAGCAGAACGGCCTGGACACCCCAGTGCAGTGAATCCGGCCACAGCGCGCCGGGACCGCGTTCGGCGATCGGCGCGAACATCGGTCGCAAGGACTGTTCGTAGATCGCGCCCAGCACGCCGAGTCCTGCCGCCAGGACCACCCCGGTGACGATCGCGAGGCCGCGCCGACCGAGCGTCGGACGCTCGGCCGGTCGCATCGGCACGACGTGCTCGAGCGTGGCGACCACCACGACCAGCGCCAGCCAGGCCACGCCGATCGCGGCCTCGTCGGCGCCGAGCGCCAACCACAGGGCAAGGGTGCCGGCGAGCAGCAGCGGCTGGCCCGATGCGGCAGCCAGCGAACGGATCGGCGAGTGGTTGTTCTGAGGCAGGTGCTGCTGCATGTCCGCGTTTTCCTCTGTCCGGGTTTCCTGCTTGCTTGTGGCGTGCTCGATTCTCCCCTGAACCGAGCCGCCGGAGGGGTCGACCATCCTATCCGAACGCCGGCGGCAGCGGACCGGATGGGGGGATTCCCGGCCCACGACTGAGGGATTTCCCCGGTTTGAACCCGGCGAAAATCCTTGCTAGGTTAAGAAGACTTCGCACCGGCGGATCCCGCTCGAGAGTCCCGAACCATGCTCCATTTCTTTCGTATCGCCACCCTGTTTCTGGGCCTTGTCGCAGTTTTCGGGCACGTGCAGTCACAGACGGTCGACCTCACGATCGACGGCAACGAGGCCTTCGCGGAGATCGACCTGGCGGGGGTTGCCTCGGCCGAGTTGACGCTGCGCTTCGAAGATGCCGTGGGGCTGAGCGAGCAGAATCTCGGGATCTCGGTCGCGCAGATCGACCCCCTGTCGGTGAGCCTGCTCGGCCGCCTGCCGAACAGCGCGTCGCTGAGCATTCCTGCGGCCTTTCCGCTGATGATCACCATCCATCCGCCGTCGACCGGCGGGCTGAGTTTCGAAGGCCTGGCCGAGGTCGAGATCTACACGACGGCGTTGCACTACACCCCGAACACTCCGCTTCGATTGTTCAAGAGTTCGAACGGTGCAGCATTCCGCGACATCACCGCCGAGACCAGTGCCGGCAGCTACCGGGTTCGCGGCAACGGCGGCGAATGGTCGGATTTCCTGATCATCGCCGATACGCGCAGCGTGGACCAGACCGTGAGCGACAAGTTCGCCGAGCTCCAGTCGGCCCTGTCCGCGTCGGCGAACGACCTCGACACGGCGACCTTCGATTCGCTCCAGGATCTTGTCGACGATGCCTACGCCGCCTGGTTGGCAGACGACGTTTCGGGCGCGATCCAGGACCTCGTCGGCTTCGAGAACGCGGTCCGAACGGCGGCCGATGAAGGGCGCGTACCGACGGTCTGGCGCTCCGCGCGCGATCTCGACAACCACGACGGCATGCTGCGCGCGCGGTCCGAGACGCTCCGTTACAGCCTCGGCCTTGCAGGATAGGTCCAGCCCGGCCGCTCCGGCCGAAATCACGCTGACCGCGTTTCTACCCGCTCGGCCGGGAAAGTCGCTGCGCCTGCAGCGCGATCGGCCGTACACCATGGGTCGATCGCCGGAGGCCGATCTGACGCTCGACCACGCCGGCGTATCCCGGATTCACGTCGTCTTCGAGCCGGTCGCCGCCGGCTGGCAGGTGACCGATCAGGTCAGCAAGAACGGCACTCGACTCGACGGCCGGCCGATCGACCGGGCGCTGCTGACCTCGACCGCCTGGCTGGACGTCGGTGGCGTCCCGCTGCTCGTCGACGTCGCGCCGGCGACTCCGTCTTCGGTTCGCCCGGAACCCGGACCGGATCCCGGACCCGATCCCGAACCCGACCGCCGGGGCGGGACCTCGTCGGCGGCGGCCTCCGGGGCGACTCTCGAACGCCTGCTGTCCGAGATTGTCCGGCTGTCGGGGTGCGAGCGCGCAGGTCTCTGGTCGGCCGAGGTCTCCGGCGAGCCGCAGCGAATCTACGGTACGACGGCGTTCGACACGCCGCCGAGCCTGACCGCGATCCGAAATGCCTTCGATTCGGGTCGCAGCGAGTACTGTTCCGACACCGACGGCGCGCGCGCCTTGGCCTCCAGCGAGAGCATTGTCCGCAGCGGCATCCGCGCGCTGGTGGCCATCCCTGTCCTGCGCGAATCGACCGTAGTCGCCGTGGTCTACGCGGACAGCCTGGCGCCCGGAAACCTCTTCACCGAACACGATGCGGCGCTCCTCGAGGCCGCGGCCCGGCAGCTCGCGTTGATCGTCGATTCCAGCCGGATCCGGACCCTGATCGATTCCCTCCGCCGCGACCTGTAAACGCTCTTTCCGCCCCCGCAGCTTGATCGAGCGATGAGTTTGACAGTACCTTGAGACTGTTGGGTCGGTTTGCGCAGCGGTGACTGGAGATTTCGCTCGATGGCGGACGACGAGGACGCGCGACAGACCGAAACCCGGACCATGACCGGCGCGCGCCGGATGCTGCCGAAGAGCACCGTGGTGGCCGGCCGCTACCGAATCGTCGACGTGCTCGGCGCCGGCGGCATGGGGGTGGTCTACCGCGTCCACGACCAGGAGCTCGAGACCGACGTCGCGCTCAAGGTCCTGGCCGATCGCCAGTCGCACGAACCGGTTGCCCTCGAGCGATTCCGGCGCGAGATTCGCCTCGCGCGCACGATCACGCATCCGAACGTCGTCCGGATCCACGATCTCGGTACGGATGGCGACCTGGTCTTCATGACCATGGACCTCGTGCCCGGCCGCACCCTGGTCGATCGACTCGCCGAGGGGCCGCTTCCGCCGGACCGGGCGATCGGCATCGCGATCCAGCTCGCCGGCGCGCTCGCCGAGGCGCATCGGCATGGGATCGTTCATCGCGACCTCAAACCATCGAACGTCCTGATCGACGATGAAGGCCGTGCCTGGCTGACAGACTTCGGCATTGCCCGCGCACTCGACCAGGAGCAGCTCACCGAAGCCGGAACGGCGATCGGAACCGTCGCCTACATGTCGCCGGAACAGGTCCGCGGCGAGGAAGTCGACGGCCGGGCCGATCTGTATGCGCTGGGTCTGGTGCTGTGGGAAATGATCACCGGCCGGGTGCCGCTGAAAGGGGAGACCCGGGACGAGACCGTAGCCCGGCGGATGCGACCCACCCTGCCGCGATCGCTCGGCGGCGACGAGTCGATCCCGCGCAGCGTCCGACGGGTGCTGCGCCGCTCGCTGGCGCCGCGCCCGGATGACCGGCAACCCGATGCCCGGGTCTTTGCCGAGGACCTTGCCCGAGGTCGCTCCCGGATGAACTGGCGCCGAACGCTTCGCCGGGCGGCGGTGGTGGCCGTCGTTCTGGGCGTGCTGGTCGGTGCGGTCCTCGTCCTGCCGCACTGGCTGCGGTCGGCGCCGCCGGCGCCGGAATCCGCGCCGCGCGTCGTGGTGCTGCCGGTTGCCAACCGGACCGGCAGCGAAACCTTCGACTGGGCCCGCAGCGGTCTGTCCGAGGCCATCGCCGGGCGGCTCGCCGAGAATCCTGCTCTTTCGCTGGTCGAGCCGTTACGCGTCCGGCGAACGCTGGCCGACCTTCGGCTGCCGGTCGAGGAGATCGATCGCGATCGGCTGGGGCAGGTGGCGGACCTGCTCGGCGCGGACTGGATTCTCCAGTCGACGCTGCTCGGAAGCCCGGCCCAGCTCCGGCTCCAGGTCGCGATCTTCGACCCGGCGGGTTCGAGTTCGACCGATCTCCAGCTGGATACGGCACCGGATGAGCTCCTGGATGCGGCCGACCGGGCCGCCCGGCGCTTCGTCGACCACCTGCGCGTCCCGATCGAGCAGGGTGCACGGCTTCCGCCGGTATCGAGTGATCCGGGCGCCCTGGCCTTGTTCGACTCGGGCATCGAAGCGCTTGCCGCCGGCAATCACCAGCGCGCCCTGGAGGCGCTTCGAGGCGCCGTCGGGATCGATGCCGGGTTCGGTCTCGCGTGGGCGCGGCTGGCGGAGGCTGCAGCGGCCGCGGGGCTGTATGACGAGGCGGTAGCGGCCGCCGGAAGTGCGGCCGAGCTGCTGGCCGGTCGAGGCGGGCGCGCCGAGGCCTGGGCCGAAGCCCGTTACCTGGCCCTGGCGGGCCGCACGGAAGCCGCGATCGAACGGTTCCAGCGCCTGGTCGACGCCTACCCGAGCGACGCGGATGCGCAACTGGCACTGGCCGAACTGCTGGCCGACGACGGCCGGATCGGGGACGCCGCGCAGCGCGCCGAGCAGGTCACGATCGCCGACACGAACCATCCCCGCGCCTGGTTCCTGCTCGGCAAGTTCGCCGTCATGTCCGGCGACGTCCGACGGGCGACCGACGACTACTTCGTCAAGGCCCTCGTCATCCAGAACCGCATCGGCGACGCCGAAGGTCGCGCCGAGGTGCTCAACGGCCTCGGGATCGCCCACGAGCGGCTCGGAGAACTCGACGCCGCCCTGGACTATTACGCGGAAGCAGCCGAACTCCGGGCCGATGCCGGCGATCGGCGGGGTCATTCGGCAAGTCTGTCGAACATCGCGCGCCTGAACATGATCCAGGGCCGATACGAGCTGGCCCGGACGGCCATCGAGCGGGCGTTGCTGATTCGCGAGGAGATCGGTGATCTCGCCGGCATGGCGAGGACCTACAACGCGTTCGGGGCCCTCGAAGAAGAAGTCGGCGACTACGATGCCGCGCGCGACCATTACCGGGACTCGTTGCGCATCCACGACCAGCTCGGCAATGCGCTGGGGTCGGCGGGCCTGCGCACCAGTCTGGCGTTCACCCACCTGCTGCTCGGCGAGTACGAGACCGCCGGCGCGTTCGTCGAGCGGGCGATCGAGCATCAGCAAGCCGCGGGCGATTCGCAGGGGTTGATGTCGAGCCTGCAGATTGCCGGTGAGCTCGATATTGCCCGGGGGGACTGGGCCAGCGCGGAAGCGCGTCTGCTGCGCGCGCTCGAGATTGCACGCGAAGCGGGCAACCCGTTCGGCGAAGCGACGGTGCACGGGTCGATCGGTCTGCTGGCGGGCCTTCAGGGGCGGGTCGTCGCCGCCGAGCAGGCCTTCGACGAGGCGATTGCGCTGCTCGAGCCCCTCGGCGACCGGCGCGGCCTCGCCGAGTATCACCTGCGATCGGCCGAGATGCTCGATTCGCTCGATCTGCTGGAAGGAGCGCGGACCCGATGGCAGCGTGCCCAACAGGTGTTTGCCGATCAGGCCAACCTGTCGCAGCGCGCCCGCCTGGTGCGCATGCAGGCCGCGCTGGCCGCGGCGACCGGCGATGCCGACGCGCAGGGCCTGTACGACGAGGCCCTGCAGTTGGCGCGCGCAAGCGGCAGCGAGCCGACCGCACTGGCGATCCGGATCAGCCGGCTGGGCCGGCTCGGCGGATCACCGAGCGACTTCCAGCAACTGGTGCAGAGCGCCGATCGCCTCGGGCACGCGCCGATGCAGCTCCAGGGCCTGGCCCTGCTCGCCGCACGCTCTGCCGAAGACGGTCGAGAAGAAGCGGCCGAGCAGGCGGCGACGCGAGGTCTTCGTCCGCCGCTGGCGCTCGAAGCCTGGGCCGGCAACTGGCAGCTGCATGCAGTCCTCGAGCGGCTCGCGCGCGATCGGGGCGGGCCCGTGAACGAGCCCTTGCGTTCTCGAGAACTCCTGCAAGCGCTGGCCGATCGGATGCCGCCCGCGCTGGCGCAAACCTTCCGCGAAGTGCATGACTTATGATCGATCCATGGCCTCGCTACGGAACCTGTTCGCTCCGCACCGTCGGCGGTCTTCCGTCGAGCAGCGTGTCGACGCGCTGGTCCGCGAGAACGAGCGCCTGTTCGCCGAGCTGGGCGAGGTGCAGCAGGAATTCTCGCGGCTCGCCCGGAGCAGCTGGAAGGTCCAGGAAGACGAGCGTCGGCACCTCGCTTCGGAACTGCACGATCACCTCGGACAGATGTTGACCGCACTGGTCCACCGCCTGGAGAGTGCCGACGCCGATCGATCGGATTGCGCCGAACTGGCTCGTCAGGCGCTGGAGGATACGCGCGAGCTCTCGCGGATGCTGCGACCGCAGGTCCTCGACGATCTCGGCCTGGGTCCCGCGCTCGAGTGGCTGGCGCGGCGTGCCGGAGAGACCGCTGGGATCGAGGTCGACGTGTCGGCCGATCCGCTGCCCGAGGGCGCCCGCGATTCCGACCTCGAGTCGCTGTTGTTCCGGATTGCCCAGGAAGCCCTGACCAACGTCATCAAGCATGCGCGCGCCGACCGTGTGCGCATCGCGATGGCGCGCTCCGGCGATCGCGTCGAGTTGCGCATCCGCGACGACGGCGTGGGCTTCTCGCCCGAGCGTCCGGGATCGGCCACCGAGCGCGGGATCGGCCTCACGGGCATGACCGATCGGGTCGGCCTGTTCGGCGGCGAACTGACCATCGTCAGCGCGCCGGGGAAGGGCACGTCGATCACCGCCACGGTCCGGCTCGAGCCGATGCCCGGCGCCGAGGGGGCCGCCGAATGAAGCCGATCCGCGTCCTGCTGGCCGACGATCACGCCATCGTCCGCGACGGCCTCAGGGCCATTCTCGAAGCCGATGAGTTGTGCCTTGTGGTTGCCGAGGCGGCCGACGGCGCGGAAGCGATCGAGCGTGCCGGCGAGGTGCCGTTGGACCTGGCGATCGTCGATCTCAGCATGCCGCGTCTGAGCGGCCTGGAAGTCGTGCGCCGGCTCGCGGAAACGCGGCCACAGCTGCCGATCCTGATGCTGACCCATCATCACGAGCCGGAGTACGTGCTCCCGCTGGTCCGGTCCGGTGCACGGGGCTACCTGGTCAAGGACACCCCGGGGACCGAACTGCGCAAGGCCGTGGAGATCATTGCCGGGGGCGGCAGCCTGTTCGGACCGCAAGCCGCCGCTGCGCTCGCGCGCGCGCAGCGCGAACCGAACGAACGTGAAGTCGACGACCCCTACGAAACGCTGACCCCGCGCGAGCGGGAGGTGATGCAGCTGGTCTGCGAGGGCAGCAGCACCAAGGAAGTGGCTCGCACGCTCGGCATCGGCGTCAAGACCGCCGAGAACCATCGCAGCCGGGTGCTGCAGAAGCTGGATGCTCGAAACACCGCCGAGCTGGTTCGTTACGCGGCACGTCGCGGCCTGATCGACTGATTGCCGCGCTCGCCGGGTCGCTGCGGCGCGGCTGAGGGATTTCCCCCGCGGTCGGCGAGGGATTTGCCGGGTTCGATTCTCGGCGCCGATCCGTTCTCCTGTTGGGACCCCTTCCCCTTGGAGAATCCAGATGAACAGAACCAACCAGGCACCCACCGGCTCGGTGAGGACCGGCCTGCTCGCTGCCGCGTCGTTGTTCGCGGTTGCCGTAGCGCCGCAGGCCCTCGCCGCGACGATCGGCGGCAGCCTTGCCGATACGCTTGCCGACGCGGCTGCGGGCGACCGCATCGAGGTCGTCGTCAGTTTCGAAGGACAGGGCCCGCTGACCGCCGACCAGGTCTCGACCCTGACTGGACTTGGCGTCGACGGCGTGTATTTCCAGGCCCTGCCGATGGCCGGCGTCGTCGCCACACCGGCTCAGATCGACGCGCTCGACGACACCGACGGCGTTCGTTCGATCTGGCTCAACGAGCAGCTCGAACTCACCAACCAGGACGCGCGCGGCCTGACCGGGGTCGATCGCATGCGCGCCGATGCCAACCTGCGCACCGACCTCGGCTTCCCGTACTCGGGCAAGGGCGTGGGCGTGATGATCAACGACTCGGGCATCGATGCGACCCATCCGGACCTGATGTTCGGCGAGAAGACCGTGCAGAACGTGTTCGGAACGACCAATCTCAACGCGGTCGACGGCATGCTGCCGATCACCTGGGTGGAGAATGTCCCCGACACCGATTTCGGCAGCGGGCACGGCACCCACGTGGCCGGGACGACCGCAGGCACCGGCGCCGCTTCCGGCGGTGACCATGCCGGTGTCGCTCCGGGTGCCCACCTGGTGGGCTACGGTTCGGGCGCGGTGCTGCTGTTGCTCGACACGCTCGGCGCGTTCGATTACGCGCTGGTCAACCAGTTCCAGTACGACCTCCGGGTGATCAACAACTCCTGGGGCAGCCCCGGCGATGCCGGCACCCCGTTCGATCCGGACGATCCGACCAACATCGCCACCAAGATGCTGGCCGATCGCAACTTCGTGGTCGTGTTCGCGGCGGGCAACTCCGGCTCCGGTGAGGGCACGATCGGCGGCAACTTCATCAAGGCGCCGTGGGTCGTTTCCGTGGGTGCTGCCAACAAGAACGGCACGCTGGTCGACTTTTCGTCGCGCGGGATCCGCGGCGGCGGTGGCACCGTCGACGTCGACGGCGAGACCTTCACCTGGTCCGATCGCCCGACCGTCACCGCGCCGGGGGTCGACATCCTCTCCACGATGTCGAACACCAATGCCCTGGCCGATCCGGTCACGCTCGACTACGGCCTGATGAGCGGCACCTCGATGGCGGCCCCGCACGTCGCCGGCGTGGTGGCGCTGATGCTGGAAGCCAACCCGAGCCTGCACTGGTCGGAGGTCATCGACATCCTCGAGGCCACGGCGACCAACATCCCGGGCCGCGAAGGTTGGGAAGTGGGTGCGGGCATGGTCAATGCCCACGCCGCCGTGGCCATGGCCGCCGGCGCGCGCGACGACTACGGCCTGACGGTCAACCTGGACCGCGAGTTCAACGCCAACGTCCAGCAGAGCCGCATCGAAGGCCCGGACTTCTCGCTGTTCTTCGATCCGATCCTGGAGCCGGATGCAGAGACCTTCACCGTCGAGCCGGGCCTGTCGACGGTGATCGCCAGCGCCAACGTGTCGGACAACACCGTCGCGCTGGTCCTGACCGACCCCAACGGCAACCGCTACGGCTCGTCGATCTCGCTGCCGCTGCTCGGCCCCTCGATCGCGGTCACCGCACCGGCGGTTCCGGGCGAGTGGACGATCACGACCAGCGGTATCGGCTCCGTGTCCGGCGTTGCGCTGGACCCGCTGGGCCTGACCAACGGCACCGCGCTGCCGGGCACGATCGAAGCCGACGTGGACTTCATGCGCGTCGACGGCTTCACCGGCCTGAACGACGTGGCCGGCCACCCGGCGCAGGGCTTCATCGAGTTCGCCGTGGCCAACCGCCTGGCCGACAGCCGCCGCCGCGGCCGCTTCAAGCCGGATCGTCCGATCCGTCGCGACGAGATGGCCGAGTACCTGACCATGGGCGCCGGCGTGCGCCAGATCCGCCCGACCGACGGCAGCGACAGCTTCGTTGACGTGGATGGGCTGGACCTGGCGGCAGCCGAAGCCGGTACGGCCCGTGGCGGTGCGCTGCGCGATACGGTCCAGAGTCAGGACCCGATCGTGCTGGACGACGACGATGGCCGCTTCGACCCGGCCGCCCACGTGCTGCGCGCCGAGCTGGCCTACGCGCTGGTCCAGTCGCTGGGCCTGCAGGCCGAGGCCGCAGCGGCCGAGGCGGCGCTGGGCGACGACCCGATCACGGTCGGCTTCGGCGGTGAGCGGATCGCGCTGGAGGACGACGGCTCGGTGCCGGCGGGCTTCCGCGGCCACGTTCAGCTGGCGCTGGACCTGGAGATCATGGCGGCGCGCTTCTCGCTGGAGCAGGGCCCCTTCGACCTGCAGCCGACGATCAAGGCGCGCTTCGCGCCGGTCGACGCGGTCAGCCGCGCCGGCTACGCCTTCGCCAAGGTCAACTTCCTCGATCGGTTCCGCCAGGGCAACTGATCGCGGCATTACGACGGGGGCTCCGGGTTCTCTCTTGCCCGGACCACGGCCGGCCTCCCCGGGGGGCCGGCCTTTTTCGTGGGTCGAACAAGGCCCGTGGGGGTTTTCCCCCGCGCTCATGGGGGACTTCCCGGGTCGAGAAGGCAACCCGATCGACCTAGCCTGATTGCGTCATCCCCCTGTTCAGGAGAACCACCATGCATCCGCTTCGGAGATTCAAGCATTCACTGGTCGTCGCGGTCCTGGCCCTCGCGCTCGCGGCCTCGCCGCTGTCGGCGGCCGTGATCGGCGAAAGCCTGCTCGACCGCCTCGCCGACGGGCCCGTCGGTCAACCGGTCGAAGTCATCGTCAGCTTCGACGAGAGCTACGCCGGTGATCCCCAGGCCATCGTCAACGCGCTGGCGCCGCTCGGCGTCGAAGGCCTCGCGCTCCAGGCCCTGCCGATGGCCGGTGTGGTTGCTACACCGCAGCAGGCCCTGACGATCGCCGACCTTGATGGCGTCACCTCGGTCTGGCTCAACGAGGCCCTCGAGTACGACAACGGCGATGCGCGCGCGCTGACCGGCGTGGATCGCATGCAGTCCGATCCGGAGCTCAGGAACCCGATGGGTCTGCCGTACTCCGGCAAGGGCATCGGCGTGCTGGTCAACGATTCCGGGGTCGACGCCAACCATCCCGACCTGCAGTTCGGCGAGAAGGTGGTCCAGAACGTCGCCGCCCAGAGCAACCTGAACGCGGTCGACGGCATGCTGCCGATCTCCTACATCGAAAACGTTCCCGACAGCGACATCGCCGGCGGGCACGGCACCCACGTCGCCGGTACGGTCGGCGGCACCGGCGCGTTCTCCGGCGGAGACCACGCAGGTGTTGCGGTCGGTTCGGACATCATCGGCTACGGCTCGGGCGCGGGATTGTTCATCCTCGATACCCTGGGCGGCTTCGATTACGCCCTGGTCAACCAGTTCCGCTACAACATCCGGGTCGTCACCAACTCCTTCGGCAGCCCCAGCGACACCGGCACCGATTTCGACCCCGCCCATCCGACCAACATCGCGACCAAGATGCTGGCCGACCGCAACGTGGTCGTGGTCTTCTCGGCCGGCAACTCCGGCTCCGGCGAAGGCACCATCACCGGCAACTTCAAGAAGGCGCCGTGGATCGTTCGCGTGGCGGCGGCCAACAAGAACGGCACGCTGGCCGATTTCTCGTCGCGCGGCGTGCGCGACGGCGGCGGCACCGTCGACGTCGACGGCGAGACCTTCACCTGGTTCGATCGCCCGACGGTCACCGCGCCGGGCGTGGACATCGTGTCCACCCAGGCCAAGACCGACCCCACCGGGACCGCCGACGGCATGCTGGGATACACCAGCCTGAGCGGCACCTCGATGGCGGCCCCGCACGTCGCCGGCGTGGTGGCGCTGATGCTGGAAGCCAACCCGAGCCTGCACTGGTCGGAGGTCATCGACATCCTCGAGGCCACGGCGACCAACATCCCGGGCCGCGAAGGTTGGGAAGTGGGTGCGGGCATGGTCAATGCCCACGCCGCCGTGGCCATGGCCGCCGGCGCGCGCGACGACTACGGCCTGACGGTCAACCTGGACCGCGAGTTCAACGCCAACGTCCAGCAGAGCCGCATCGAAGGCCCGGACTTCTCGCTGTTCTTCGATCCGATCCTGGAGCCGGATGCAGAGACCTTCACCGTCGAGCCGGGCCTGTCGACGGTGATCGCCAGCGCCAACGTGTCGGACAACACCGTCGCGCTGGTCCTGACCGACCCCAACGGCAACCGCTACGGCTCGTCGATCTCGCTGCCGCTGCTCGGCCCCTCGATCGCGGTCACCGCACCGGCGGTTCCGGGCGAGTGGACGATCACGACCAGCGGTATCGGCTCCGTGTCCGGCGTTGCGCTGGACCCGCTGGGCCTGACCAACGGCACCGCGCTGCCGGGCACGGTCGAAGCCGACGTGGACTTCATGCGCGTCGACGGCTTCACCGGCCTGAACGACGTGGCCGGCCACCCGGCGCAGGGCTTCATCGAGTTCGCCGTGGCCAACCGCCTGGCCGACAGCCGCCGCCGCGGCCGCTTCAAGCCGGATCGTCCGATCCGTCGCGACGAGATGGCCGAGTACCTGACCATGGGCGCCGGCGTGCGCCAGATCCGCCCGACCGACGGCAGCGACAGCTTCGTTGACGTGGATGGGCTGGACCTGGCGGCAGCCGAAGCCGGTACGGCCCGTGGCGGTGCGCTGCGCGATACGGTCCAGAGTCAGGACCCGATCGTGCTGGACGACGACGATGGCCGCTTCGACCCGGCCGCCCACGTGCTGCGCGCCGAGCTGGCCTACGCGCTGGTCCAGTCGCTGGGCCTGCAGGCCGAGGCCGCAGCGGCCGAGGCGGCGCTGGGCGACGACCCGATCACGGTCGGCTTCGGCGGTGAGCGGATCGCGCTGGAGGACGACGGCTCGGTGCCGGCGGGCTTCCGCGGCCACGTTCAGCTGGCGCTGGACCTGGAGATCATGGCGGCGCGCTTCTCGCTGGAGCAGGGCCCCTTCGACCTGCAGCCGACGATCAAGGCGCGCTTCGCGCCGGTCGACGCGGTCAGCCGCGCCGGCTACGCCTTCGCCAAGGTCAACTTCCTCGATCGGTTCCGCCAGGGCAACTGATCAACGATCAACGCTGCAGTGCCGGGCTCTCCCTTGCCCGGATTTCGGCCGGTCTCCCCCGTGGGAGGCCGGCCGCTTCTTTCGAGGCGGCCGGGGGATTCTCTCCGCGCCCGCTGAAGAACCCGCTGGGCCGCAACCGGCCCGGCCTTCGGGTCGCGCCGGGTCGGCACGGTGCGTCGCCGGACTCAATCGCGATTGTGACTACGATTACGTTCGCGTTCGCGTCTCAATCGTTGCTTGGTCCGGCGGCCCTTCTTCTCCAGCATCGGGCGCAAGGTCCGGCCGATCCACGGGAACAGGTAGGAGACGGTGGTCAGGTAGCCGCTCGTTCGCGGCATCGGCCGGTCCAGCGTCGCGTCGTCGACGAGCGCGACGATCTCCTCGGCGACCTGCTCGGCGGTGACGATCGGTTGCGAGAAGGTGATGTCGGTGACCCGGTCGATGTCGTCCATGATGAATCCGGTATCGATCGGGCCCGGCGACACGCTGGCCACCTTGATCCCCTCTCCGCGCAGCTCTTCGAACAGGGCGAGACCGAACGCTCGAAGGCCGAACTTGCTGGCTGAATAGGTCGCCGAACCGGGCACCGGCGTGCGACCGGCCAGGGAGGCGACGTTGATCACCGCAGGTCGCTTCGAGCGCCGCAGGTACGGCAGCGCCAGGCGGGTGGCCATGATCGGCGCCTTGAGGTTGACGTCGATCATCCGGCCGAGGTCCTCGGCGTCGACGGTCTCGACCGGGCCGCGGGCGTGGTAGCCGGCATTGTTGACCAGCACGTCGACCGAACCGAAACGCTTCTCGGCGTCGGCGAGCAGCGCTGCAAACGCGTCGAGGTCGGTGACGTCCATCGGCGCGACAAGGACCCGGTCGCCGAGTCCCAGCTCGGACTCCAGCACGCGCAGCTTCTCTTCGCCGCGGGCGATCAGCACCAGGTTGGCCCCTCGTTCGGCGAAGGCCCGGGCGGTGGCGGCACCGACGCCCATCGAGGCGCCGGTGATCAGGGCAGTGACCGTGTCGAAGGATACGGGCATGGGTCGGTCGCTCGCTGCGGGATGACTCTGGACTCTACCCCAGGCCATCGATCCCGGGTCAGCCGCTTGCCGCGAGCTGGAAGACATCGTCCGTGCTCCGCTCGAAGGCGCCGGCGATCTTCAGGGCGACTTCCAGCGACGGCATGTAGCGGCCCGTCTCGATCGCGTTGATGGTCTGGCGCGACACGCCGACCGCCTCGGCCAGCGCCTGCTGGGTCATCCCGGCCGAGGTCCGGAGTTCGCGGACCCGGTTGACGATGGCGCTGCCCATCAGAGCCCCTGGCGGTAGTACTGCGCGGCCAGCGCGAGCTCGACCACCGTCGAGAGCCACAGGGCGGCGATCAGCGCGACCGAGATCAGTGCCGGCGACGAGGAGAAGTCGTGCATGAAGCCGCGCCCGATCACGCCGCCGATCACGATGTGCAGGACCACGATCATCACGCCGACGCCCAGCACCAGGCCGCCGGTGTTGCCCGCGCGCCAGCCGATGACCCGGTCCCGTTCATCGTCGTCCTCGGGCGTCGAGAGGATCGCGACCAGCACGTGATAGGCGATCAGCGTGACGGTCAGCAGGATCGTGAAGCCCACCCCGAGTCCGAACACCGCGGGCAGGTTCAGCGTATCGGCCCGCCACAGGTTGACCACCGAGGAGAAGTACAGCGCGCCGAGAACCAGCAGTGCGATCAGGGTGCCCCAGGTGCTTTTCTCGTTGAAGGACATGTCGTTCATGGGCGATCTCCGGTCGGTTGGGGTTGTGGGTTCGGCCTTCGAGGCTGGAATCGAATGTAAAGCAAACTTTACATAATGTCAAGCAGGCTTTACACTCCCCTCGAGCTGTCGGTCGCCAGCGCAGCGCCATGACAACCGTCACTGGTGCCCGTTCGACCCGACGGCTATAGTCGACTGCACCCGGATCGTGGATTCTTCGAAGGAGCGCTGCGCGTGGCCGATGCCGACCGACAGATCGACCGACAGATCGACCGCCTGCGGATCGACGACCGTCAGCGCGCGGTCCGGGAAGATCGCGGCTGGGGGCGCTGGCTGGTCGCCGGGCTCGTCGTCGCGTTGGTCGCCGCCGCCGCGTGGTGGTGGATGCAGCCCGGACCGGTCGCGGTGGACGCGGTGCGCCCGCAGCCGATCGAAACGACCAACGGGACGGCGCGGGCCAGCGTTCTGGACGCCTCGGGCTACGTCGTCGCCCGGCGCCAGGCGACCGTGGCCGCAGAGGTGACCGGAAAGCTGATCGAGGTCGATGTCGAAGAAGGCATGCGGGTCGAAGCCGGCCAGGTGCTTGCCCGCCTCGACGATGCCACCGAACAGGCCCAGCTGGCGCTGTCGCGCGCGCGGCTGCGTGCGGCCGAAGCGGCCCTGACCGAGCTCGAGGTCCTGCGCGACGACGCTCGCCGGACGCTCGGACGCCAGCGCGAACTCAACGACCGGAACCTGGCCAGCCAGGCCGACCTGGACCGGGCCGAGACGGAGCTGCGCAGCTTCGAGGCCCGCCTGGCCAGCGGCCGCGAGCAGGTCCTGGTCGCTCGGCGTGAGGTCGCGGTGCAGGAGCAGCGGATCGACGAGCTGACCGTGCGCGCCCCGTTCGGCGGCATCGTGATCGCGCGGGCTGCGCAGGCCGGCGAGATGGTGTCGCCGATTTCGGCCGGCGGCGGCTTCACGCGCACCGGCATCTGCACCATCGTCGACATGGACTCGCTGGAGATCGAAGTCGACGTCAACGAGAGCTACATCGATCGGGTCCGCGCCGGCCAGCCGGTGACCGCCCGCCTGGACGCCTACCCGGACCTCGAGATCCCGGCCGAAGTGACCACGGTGGTGCCGGCCGCGGACCGCCAGAAGGCGACCGTCCGGGTCCGGATCGGCTTTCTCGAGCGCGATCCGCGGATCCTGCCGGACATGGGCATCAGCGTGCGCTTCCTGGAGCCGGAGGCCCCGCAGTCCGTCGACGGCGACCGCGACGTGGACGGCTCGGCGGCGACGGTCGCGTCCTGGTCGCTGCCGGCCTCGGCGGTGTTCGAAGCCGGTGATCGCCGCTACGTCTGGCGGATCGACGGCAACACGGTCCAGCGCCGCGCCGTCCGGACCGGCGCCACGCGGGACGATCGGGTGATCGTGCTGGGCGGCCTGGCGGCCAGCGACCGGGTCGTCGCCGACGCGTCGGCCGACGGCCTGGACGATGGCGCGCGCGTGGAGCTGCGCCAGTGACCTGCGGCGCGCCCGACCCGATCCATCGAATGCAGAGAATCGACAGGAACGAACCGGTGCCGCCCCTTGGCGGTGGCCGGCCCCAACCACGGAGCCGATCGAAATGACCGAAGCCATCGTACGACTGACCGACGTGGTCAAGAACTACCGCAAGGGCCGCGAGCGCGTCGAGGTGCTGCACGAGCTCAGCCTCGAGATCGCGCCGGGTGAATTCTGCGCGCTGATGGGGCCATCGGGATCGGGCAAGACCACGCTGCTGAACCTGATCGGCGGCCTGGACCAGCCGACCTCGGGCAGCGTGGAGGTCAACGGCCAGCGGATCGACCGACTCGGCTCGCGCGCCCTGGCACGCTGGCGCGCCGGCCACGTCGGCTTCATCTTCCAGTTCTACAACCTGATGCCGATGCTCAACGCCCAGCGCAACGTCGAGCTGCCGCTGCTGTTGAAGAAGATGTCGGCGAAGGAGCGCCACGAGCGAGCCCGGACGGCGCTGGAGATCGTCGGGCTCGCCGATCGTGCCCGCCACCTGCCCCGGGAGTTGTCCGGCGGCCAGGAGCAGCGCGTGGCGATCGCCCGCGCGATCGTGTCCGATCCGGACGTGCTGCTCGCCGACGAGCCGACCGGAGACCTCGACCGGGCCACCGCCGAAGAGATCCTCGACCTGTTGAACACCCTGAACGAGCGGCATGGCAAGACCATCCTGATGGTCACCCATGACCCGGCCGCCGCCGAACGAGCCGGGCGGCGCGTGCAGATGGACAAGGGCCGCCTGCTGGAGACCGCGTGATGGGCATGCTGCGACTGGTCTGGAGCAACCTGAAGCGCAAGAAGCTGCGCACCCTGTTCACGCTGGCCTCGGTGATCATCGCGTTCGTCCTGTTCGCGCTGCTCGGCGGGCTGAATCGGGCCTTCAACGTCGGCGTCGAGCTGGCCGGCGCCGATCGGCTGGTGACGATGCACAAGGTCTCGTTCATCCAGCTGATGCCGGTGGCCTACGTCCAGCGCGTGCGCGGGCAGGAGGGCGTCGACGACGCGACCCACTACACCTGGTTCGGCGCCTACTTCCAGGATCCGAAGGCCCAGTTCGGGCTGTTCCCGACCGAGCTGGAGCGAATGTCGTCGATCTACCCCGAGTACCGGATGCCCGAGGACCAGCGCGAGGCGCTGCTGGCCAACCGCACCGGCCTGATGGTCGGCCGTGCGATGGCCGAGTTGTACGGCTGGGAGGTCGGTGACGCGGTGCCGCTGTTCTCGAGCATCTATCCGCAGCAGGGCGGTGAGTACGCCTGGGAGTTCACCCTGGAGGCCGTGTTCACCGGGTCGGGCAACGAGGCCGACGAGATGCAGGCGTTCATGCACTACGACTATTTCAACGAGTCCCGGGCCTTCGGCACCGACCTGATCGGCTGGATCGTGACCAAGGTGGCCGACCCGGACCGGGCCGAGGAGGTGGCTTCGGCGATCGATGCGCGCTTTGCAAATTCACCGACCGAGACCAAGACCTCGACCGAGGCCGGCTGGGCCGCGGGCTTCGCCAACCAGTTCGGCAACATCGGCCTGATCGTCCAGATGATCATGGGCTGCGTGTTTTTCACCCTGCTGCTGATCACCGGAAACACCATGGCCCAGGCCGTTCGCGAGCGGACCGGCGAACTGGCCGTGCTCAAGACCATCGGCTTCAGCGATCGCCGGGTGCTCGGCCTGGTCCTGGCCGAAAGCCTCGCGGTGGCGATTCTCGGCGGTGCGATCGGCCTGGCCCTCGGCGCCATGGCGGTCGCCGGCGCGGGAACGGCGCTGGCCCAGTTCTTTCCGGGCCTGACCGCCAGCACCGGCACGCTCGCCTGGGGCCTGGTCCTGGCCGTGCTGCTCGGCTTCGTGACCGGCGCGCTGCCGGCCTGGCAGGCCGCGCGACTGCGGGTCGCCGACGCCATGGGAAGGAGGTAGACGATGCGCCAGATTATCGAAATCACACGGGCCAACCTGCGCTCCCTGCCGACCCGGCTCGGCGCGTCCCTGGTCGCGGTCGTCGGGGTTGCCGGCGTCGTCGCGGTGCTGGTCGCCGTGCTGTCGATGGCTCGTGGGTTCGAGCAGACGCTGGCCAGCGGAGCGGCCGAGGAGAACGTCGTGATCCTGCGCTCGGGCTCCAGCTCGGAACTCGATTCCGGGCTCGGTGGCGACCAGGTGCGGTTGATCCGCCAGGCGCCGCAGCTTTCGCGCGCATCGGCCGAGGTGTACTTCATGGTCGACCTGATCAAGAAGACCACCGGTACGTCCGCCAACGTGCCGTTCCGGGGCGTCAGCGAGGACGCCGATGAGCTGCGCGGCGACTTCGAGCTGCTCGAGGGCCGGATGTTCGAGCCGGGTCGGCGTGAGGTCATCGTCGGCGCCGGTGCGGCCGACCAGTTCGACGGTCTGACCGTCGGCGGCGTGCTCGAGCTCGGCTCCGAGCGCTGGGACGTCGTTGGTCGCTTCAGCGCTGGCGGCGGTGCCGGGTCCGAGCTGTGGACCGACGCGGCGGTGATGCAGGCCGCCTATCGCCGCGGGAACAACTTTTCGGTGGTGTTCGCCGAACTGGTCGATCCGGCCGCGTTCGAGGCATTCCGTGATGACCTGACCAGCGACCCCCGGCTGTCGGTCCTGGTCCAACGCGAAGCCGACTATCGGGCGGGCCAGACGCAGGCGCTGTCGACGTTCATCTCGGTCGTCGGCTACGGCGTGGCGATTCTGATGGCGCTCGGCGCGATCTTCGGCGCCCTCAATACCATGTACACGGCGGTGTCGGATCGGTCGCGCGAGATCGGGACGCTGCGGGCGCTGGGATTCGCGCCGCTCGCGGTGGTGGTGTCGGTGATTGCCGAGGCCCTGCTGCTGGCGCTGACCGGCGGTCTGCTCGGCGCAGCGCTGGCCTGGCTGCTGTTCAACGGCATGACGGTCTCGACGCTCAATTTCTCGAGCTTCACCCAGGTCGTGTTCGCGTTTGCGGTGACTCCGGGTCTGCTGGTCCAGGGCCTGGTCCTTGCGCTGGTCATCGGCCTGGTCGGCGGCCTGGGGCCGGCGCTGCGTGCGGCGCGGATGCCGATCGTCGAGGCCTTGCGCGCCTGACGCCGCGGCACCCGTCCGCGACAGATCACACGAGGAGAGAGGTCATGGCAGGAGTCACCGGGCTAGGCGGGTTGTTCTTCAAGGCCGACGACGTCGATGCCACTCGAGACTGGTACGAACGACACCTCGGCCTCGAGTTTTCCGACTGGGGCGGTTGGGGCTGGCAGTGGCGCCACCACGAAAAACCCGACCACGTGGGCCGGACCGAATGGGCGCCGTTCAAGGCCGACACCGACTACATGGCGCCGAGCAGGCAGCCGTTCATGATGAATTTCCGCGTCGACGACCTCGACGCGCTGCTCGACCAGTTGAGGGCCGCGGGCATCGAGTTGATCGGCGAGCCGGAGACCCACGAGTACGGCAAGTTCGCCTGGATTCTCGATCCCAACGGCATCAAGATCGAGCTCTGGGAGCCGGCCGGCGAACCCGGCGCCGACTGAACGACGCGGATCTTCTTCAGGCCCGACTCGCCGCAGGCCATCCGGTTTCGCGACCCTGCCCGCAGGCACTCCGCGGCGGTGCTGCCGTGCCGGCCCCGCTCCGCCACAGGCCGCGAGAGACGGTCCGCGCGCGGAACGATGAGGTGTCCGTCGAGGGCTCGGTTTTCGGTCGCGGTCGTCGCCCCACCGTGATTTCGAAACTGCTATACTTCACCGGCTTTGTTGATCGCTTTTGAGACCGCGCTGGTCTCCGGCCGATCGCTCGCGCGATCCGCTCGGGAACATCGTGGTCGGGGACGGCCGGACCGCCTTGTCGACGGATTCGTCGCACGACAGAATCGAGGACAACCAGATCAAGACATCGGATGGGGCAGAGTTTGCCCGGACGGTGGTCTGGCTTCTTCGCTTGCAGGCCGTTCTTGCGGTGTTCGTCGCGGTCGCGCTGGCCCTCATCGCCGGACGCGACTCGGCCCTGGCCGGCATGGCCGGCGGCGGGATCGGCCTGGTGCTGACCGCGCTGGCCGCGCTCAGGGCCGGCACCGCAGCCGCTAGCGGAGAGCCGGCCCGGATGGTCGCCGCGTTCTACCGCGCGATGGCAATGAAGCTCGTGGTGGCGGTCGTGCTGTTCACGATCGTCGCTCGATGGTTCGCCCCGTGGTTCGGGCCGGTGCTGATCGGCTACGGCGCCACACTGGTGGCCTATTGGGTCGCGCTGCTGCGCATGGGTCGCAAGGCCTCGCCGGCGCGGAAATAGATTCAGGAATTGCAGTTCTAGAACTCGAGGACGTCGAAATCGTGCGCTTTGCAGTCGCAGCAGCCGGGTCATCGCCCACCGAGTATGTCTCGCACCATCTCGAGCATCTGAAAGCCGGTGAGGGTCTGTGGACCTTCCACCTCGATACGCTGTTCTTTTCGGTGGTCCTCGGGCTGCTGATGGTGTTCGTATTCTGGCTGGCCGCGCGCCGCGCGACGTCCGGCGTGCCCGGCAAGCTGCAGAACTTCGTCGAGGTGCTGGTCGAGTTCGTCGACAACTCCGTGCGGGATTCCTTCCACGGGCCACGGCAGTTCGTCGCGCCGCTGGCGCTGACGATCTTCGTCTGGGTGTTCCTGTGGAACATCATGGACCTGATTCCGGTCGACTACATTCCGCTGTTCGCCTACCACGTGCTGGGACTGGAGTACATGCGCGTGGTGCCGTCGGCCGATATCAACGCCCCGTTCGCGATGTCGCTGACGGTGCTGGCGCTGATCATCATTTACAGCATCAAGGGCAAGGGGCTGGGCGGCTTCGGCAAGGAAATGCTGTTCCACCCGTTCGGCAAGAACCCGGCGCTGTGGATCCCGAACATCCTTCTCAACGTGGTCGAACTGATCGCCAAGCCGGTTTCGCTGGCGCTGCGACTGTTCGGCAACCTGTACGCGGCCGAGTTGATCTTCATCCTCATCGCGATGCTGCCGTGGTGGATCCAGTTCCTCCCCGGCGGTGCCTGGGCGGTGTTCCATATCCTGGTCATCCCGCTGCAGGCCTTCATTTTCATGACCCTGACGATCGTCTATCTGTCGTTGGCGTATGAAGAGCACTGATTGATTTCGTACCAACCTGTATCCAGTCCAAACCGTTATTCATCAGGAGAAACACCGTGGAAGCAATGATCGCTCAAATCCAGGCCAGCACCGCAGTCGCCGTCGGCCTCATCTTCGCCTTCGCTGCACTGGGCACCGGTATCGGCTTCGGCTTGCTGGGTGGCAAGTTCCTCGAAGGTGCGAGCCGCCAGCCGGAACTGGCCGGCATGCTGCAGGTCCGCATGTTCATCATCGCCGGCCTGCTCGACGCGCTGTCGATCATCGGCGTCGCGTTCGCTGCGCTGCTGCTGTTCGCCAACCCGCTGCTGGCCGCGCTGGGCGCCTGATCGCGCTCGCGTCCCGCAGATCGAACCCGAACTTCAGTAACCACCGCAGGGGACCACTATGGATGTCTCTCTAGGCACCCTGATCGGCCAGGCCACCACTTTCCTGGTGCTGATCCTGGTCACGATGAAGTACGTCTGGCCGCCGCTGACCCAGGCCATGGAAGAACGTCGGCAGAAGATCGCCGAAGGCCTGGCCCAGTCCGACGAAGCCGAGAAGGCGCTCGAGAAGGCCGAAGCCGAAGCCGAGCAGATCATCCGCGCGGCACGGTCGAAGTCCAGCGAGATCATCGACCAGGCCGGCAAGCGCGGCAACGAGATCGTCGACCAGGCCAAGCAGGATGCGATCGCCGAGCGCGATCGCCAGGTCGCCGCCGCCGAGGCCGAAATCAAGCTGGCCACCAACCAGGCCCGCGAAGCGCTGCGCGAAAAGCTCGCCGAGCTCACCGTGGCCGGCGCCCAGCGCGTGCTCCAGCAGGAGCTCGATGCCGGTCGGCACAAGGCCATGCTGGACAAACTGGCCGAGGAGCTCTGATCCGCCATGCTCGCTGAAACCACGCTTGCCCGACCGTATGCCCGCGCGGCGTTCGACCTGGCCGACAAGGCCGGAACGGTCGAACACTGGAGCGAAGCGCTGGAGCTGGCTGCGAATGTTGCGGCCGACTCGAAGGCGGCCGCTCTGATCGGCAATCCGCGCGTCGACGGTGAACGCCTGCTTTCGCTGTTCGGCGACGTGCTCGGCGAGCGGATGGACCAGGCCGTGCGCGGCTTGCTCAACGTGCTGATGCACTACCGCCGGCTGCCGCTGCTGCCCGAAATCGCCGTCCAGTTCGAGGCGCTTCGTCGGGCCAGCGAGGACCGGGTCCGGGTCCGCGTGACCTCGGCCGTCGAAATGGACGACGAGCAGCGCGAGAAACTCGCCGCCCGGCTCAAGCAGCGTTTCGGCAGCGAGATCGATATGGAAACGGAGGTCGATGCGGACCTGATCGGCGGCGTGATCGTGCGCGCCGGAGACAAGGTCATCGATGCAAGCGTCCGCGGCCGCCTGCAGCAGCTCGGCCGGCAGCTGGTGCGCTGAAGCCGGCGATCCGACAACCTGCGGTAATTCACCGAATCTGAACGAGTAAACAAGCTATGCAGCAGACTCTCAACCCGACCGAAATCAGCGAACTGATCCGCAAGCGCGTCGAGCAGTTCGACGTGGTCAGCGAGGCCCGGAACGAGGGCACGATCGTCAGCGTGTCCGACGGCATCTGCCGGATCCACGGCCTGGCCGATGCCATGCAGGGCGAAATGATCGAGTTCCCCGGCGACACCTACGGCCTGGCGCTGAACCTCGAGCGCGACTCGGTCGGCGTCGTGGTCATCGGCGACTACGAACACCTGCGCGAGGGCGATACGGCTCGCTGCACCGGCAAGATTCTCCAGGTGCCGGTCGGCGAAGGTCT
This sequence comes from Wenzhouxiangellaceae bacterium, assembly GCA_965227925.1. Classification (GTDB taxonomy): domain Bacteria; phylum Pseudomonadota; class Gammaproteobacteria; order Xanthomonadales; family Wenzhouxiangellaceae. The sequence continues at coordinate 466,577 of CBDDGP010000004.1, read as the reverse complement.
GCTCGGTCGCGTGGTCGACGCGCTCGGAACGCCGATCGACGGTGCCGGCCCGATCGACGCCGCAGGTTCCGAGCCGATCGAGAAGATCGCCCCGGGCGTGATCACCCGCCAGTCGGTCGACCAGCCGGTCCAGACCGGCCTGAAGTCGATCGACGCCATGGTGCCGATCGGTCGCGGCCAGCGCGAGCTGATCATCGGTGACCGCCAGACGGGCAAGTCCGCGGTCGCGATCGACGCGATCATCAATCAGAAGGGCACGGGCATCAAGTGCATCTACGTCGCCGTCGGCCAGAAGACCTCGTCGGTGGCCAACGTGGTGGCCAAGCTCGAAGAGCACGGCGCGATGGAGCACACGATCGTTGTCGCCGCCAACGCCTCCGACTCCGCGGCGATGCAGTACATCGCACCGTACGCGGGCTGCGCCATGGGCGAATACTTCCGCGATCGCGGTGAAGACGCGCTGATCGTGTACGACGATCTGTCCAAGCAGGCCGTGGCCTATCGCCAGGTGTCGCTGCTGCTCAAGCGTCCGCCGGGCCGCGAAGCCTTCCCGGGTGATGTGTTCTACCTGCACTCCCGCTTGCTCGAGCGTGCCGCGCGCGTCAACGCCGACTACGTCGAGAAGAAGACCAACGGCGAGGTCAAGGGCAAGACCGGCTCGCTGACGGCGCTGCCGATCATCGAAACCCAGGCCGGCGACGTCTCGGCGTTCGTTCCGACCAACGTGATCTCGATCACCGACGGCCAGATCTTCCTCGAGACCGACCTGTTCAACTCGGGCATCCGTCCGGCCATCAACGCCGGTCTGTCGGTGTCGCGAGTCGGCGGTGCGGCCCAGACCAAGATCATCAAGAAGCTCGGCGGCGGCGTGCGACTCGCACTGGCCCAGTACCGCGAGCTGGCCGCGTTCTCGCAGTTCGCGTCCGACCTCGACGAGGCCACCCGCAAGCAGCTGGAGCGCGGACAGCGCATCACCGAGCTGATGAAGCAGGCGCAGTATTCGCCGCTTTCGGTCGCCGAGATGGCGGTTTCGCTGTTCGCCGGCAACGAGGGCTACCTCGACGACCTGGCACTGAACCAGGTGGTGCCGTTCGAGGCCGCGCTGCGCGACTTCATGAACAACTCGCACGGCGACCTGATGAAGAAGATCGACGAGACGGGCGACTGGAACGACGATCTGAAGGCGGAAATGAAGAAAGCGGTCGATGACTTCAAGGCGACCGGCAGCTGGTAATCGAGCTGCCCCACGCGCGCGCTGACTGCGTTTTCGGGTCGGCTGAAATGCTCACGCACCTACAAGTGCGCTCCGCGTTCAGCCAACCCTCAAGCCTTGCCAGCCCGCGCGTGGAACACCTCGAGCTCGGTGTAGGAGCTTTATACGTTGGTGCTGGACTGGACCTGAAACGGAATACGGTATGAGTGGATCGAAGGAAATCGTTGGTCAGATCAAGAGCGTCAAGAACACCCGCAAGGTGACGCGGGCGCTCGAGATGGTCTCGGCCTCGAAGATTCGCAAGGCCCAGGAGCGCATGCAGGCGTCCCGGCCGTATGCGCGAATGATCCGGCAGGCGGTCGGACACCTCGCCCACGCCAACCCCGAGTACAAGCATCCGTTCACGCAGGCCCACGACGAGGTCAAGCGGGTCGGCTACATCATCGTGTCCAGCGATCGCGGTCTGTGCGGCGGCCTGAACAACAACCTGTTCCGCAAGCTGCTGGCCCGGTTCCGCGAGCACCAGGAAGCCGGCCAGGAAGTGTCGCTGGTGCTGATCGGCCGCAAGGCCGCTCAGTTCTTCAAGCGGATCAAGGTCGAGATCGCTGCGGCGACCCAGGACCTGGGCGAGCAGCCGCGCCTGGAAGACCTGATTGGCGCGATCAAGATCATGCTCGACGGCTACCGCGAGGGTGAGCTCGACGAGCTGCACGTGTGCTTCAACCAGTTCATCAACACGATGACGCAGAAGATCAGCGTCGAACAGGTGCTGCCGCTGCCGCCGGCCGAGGACGAGCCGATGCTGCAGTACTGGGACTACTTGTACGAGCCGGATCCCGAGTCGCTGCTCGACGATCTGCTGGTGCGCTACATCGAGTCGCTGATCTACCACGCCACGCTGGAGAACCTGGCCAGCGAGCACGCCGCCCGGATGGTGGCGATGAAGAGCGCGTCGGACAACGCGACCAACCTGATCGACGACCTGAACCTGGCCTACAACAAGGCTCGCCAGGCCGCGATCACCCAGGAAATTTCCGAGATCGTCGGCGGCGCGGCCGCGGTCTGACCCGGCCAACGCGCCAGGAATCGAAAATCGGATCGGTGGCGGAACGACCGCACGCCGGGCCACGAACCAGAAACGAGGTTTGAGTGATGAGCAAGGGTAAGATTGTCCAGATCATTGGCGCCGTCGTCGACGTGGAGTTCGACCGCGACGAGGTCCCGCGCGTCTACGATGCACTGATCATCGAGGAAGGCGACGTCATGCTCGAAGTCCAGCAGCAGCTGGGCGACGGCGTGGTTCGCACGATTGCGCTGGGTTCGACCGACGGCCTGAAGCGCGGCTTCGACGTCAAGAACACCGGCGAGCCGATCTCGGTGCCGGTGGGCAAGGAAACCCTGGGCCGCATCATGGACGTCATGGGCAACCCCATCGACGAGGCCGGGCCGATCGGCGAGCAGGAGCGCATGCCGATTCACCGCAAGGCGCCGAGCTTCGAAGAGCAGGCCTCCAGCAACGAACTGCTCGAAACGGGCATCAAGGTCATCGACCTGGTCTGCCCGTTCGCCAAGGGCGGCAAGGTCGGCCTGTTCGGTGGCGCCGGGGTCGGCAAGACGGTCAACATGATGGAGCTGATCCGTAACATCGCCATCGAGCACGAAGGCTATTCGGTGTTTGCCGGCGTCGGCGAGCGGACCCGAGAAGGCAACGACTTCTACCACGAGATGAAGGACTCCAACGTCCTCGACAAGGTCTCGCTGGTCTACGGTCAGATGAACGAGCCGCCGGGCAACCGCCTGCGCGTGGCTCTGACCGGTCTGACGATCGCCGAGAAGTTCCGCGACGAAGGCCGCGACGTGCTCATGTTCATCGACAACATCTACCGCTACACCCTGGCCGGCACGGAAGTGTCCGCGCTGCTCGGTCGTATGCCGTCGGCCGTGGGTTATCAGCCGACCCTGGCCGCCGAAATGGGTGCGCTGCAGGAGCGGATCACCTCGACCAAGACCGGCTCGATCACCTCGATCCAGGCCGTCTACGTGCCCGCCGACGATCTGACCGATCCGTCCCCGGCCACTACCTTCGCCCACCTCGACGCCACCGTCGTTCTGTCGCGTCAGATCGCCGAGCTGGGCATCTATCCGGCGGTCGATCCGCTCGACTCCACGTCGCGCCAGCTCGATCCGCTGGTCGTGGGCAAGGAGCACTACGACGTTGCCCGCAAGGTGCAGGGCACGCTGCAGCGCTACAAGGAACTCAAGGACATCATCGCCATCCTCGGCATGGACGAGCTGTCCGAAGAAGACAAGCAGACCGTGGCGCGGGCGCGCAAGGTCGAGCGTTTCTTCTCGCAGCCGTTCTTCGTCGCCGAAGTCTTCACCGGTTCGCCCGGCGTCTACGTGTCGCTGAAGGACACGATCCGCGGCTTCAAGGGCATCGTCGAAGGCGAGTACGATCACCTGCCGGAGCAGGCGTTCTACATGGTCGGCACGATCGAAGAGGCAGTCGAAAAGGGCGAGAAGATGGCCCAGAAGGCCGCTTGATAGGACGCCCTTCGTAACCGCTGGCGGCGTTTTCGGCCGCTCTGAAATGCTCACGTACTGATGTACGTTCCGCTTTCAGACCGGCCTCAAGCCTTGCCAGCGGCCACGAACCGCGCCCTCTCACTGACGATTTGATAGGGGCGGATCCGCAGCTCTGGAGTAAGTGAACAATGGCATCAACGATTCATGTCGATATCGTCAGCGCCGAGGCGGAAATCCATTCCGGTGAGGCGAAGATGGTGGTCGTGACGGGTGAGGAAGGCGAGCTCGGTATCGCACCGCGGCACGCGCCGCTGCTGACCCGCATCAAGCCCGGCCAGGTCCGCGTGATGCTGCCCGAAGGCGGCGAAGAGTTCTTCTACGTGTCCGGCGGGCTGCTCGAAGTCCAGCCCCATGTGGTGACGGTTCTGGCCGACACCGCGGCGCGCGCGGATGACCTCGACGAAGCCGCGGCCCTGCGCGCCAAGGAAGATGCCGAACGCGCCCTGGCCGATCGCTCCGCCGACATGGAAATGGCCGAGGCCCAGGCCAAGCTGGCCGAGGCCGTGGCCCAGCTGGCCGCGCTCGAGCGCCTGCGCAAGAACCTCAAGCACTGATCCCGGCCCGCATCTCACGCGGGTCGATCCGGAGACGGTCCAACGCGACCGTCTCGAGGCCCTTCGGTGGACCCACCTCCGGCGCCCGGTTCCGGCGCGCAATCGGACTTCCGTTTCATATCCGATTGATTTCGAATCTGCTAACCTAGCGCCACAAAAGACAAAGTAACGGGGTGACACACCATGCGAATTCTTTCGCAGGCTTTGATCGTTCTGTTCTGCTTTGTGCTTGGGGGTTGTGGCAGCGGGGAAGCACCGATCACGAACGACCGGCTGATCGAAACCTTCGAGTCCGGCAGGACCGGAATCTGGGTGAGCGGTCACGGTGAAGTAACGCAGATTCTGGGCGACGAGAACATCGGCGGCCAGACCCAGAGATTCATCGTCAAGCCGAATGACGAGATCCAGATCCAGATCCGGCATTCGCTGGACAACGCCGACCGGATCCCGGTCGAGCGCGGTGACGAGGTTCGATTCCAGGGTTACTACGAATGGGAAGCCCGGGGCGGGTTCATTTCGCGAACCTACAACGATGACTCCCAGCCGGGCAGCGGGGGCTGGGTCGAGCACGACGGCACGCGCTACGACTGACCGTCCCGACGGCACCAGAACGAACCGTCCGTCAAGACCTGCCGTGCACGGCCCACCGTGCACGTCTCTTCGTGCACGAATCTTGGTGCACGCCCTTTGGTGCACGACATGGCGGGGTCACGAATCGCTGTCGGCCCGGCCCGGCTCGCTCGTCGCCACGCTGTCCGGCGGCCAGCCGAGCCGAGCCGTGCAGCGAAGCGCGGCGTCGGCCCGGGCGCGACGCCCGCTATCGGCGCCCGGTATCGCCTGCCCCGCCGCCGCGCGGCAAGGCACAGCGCGCGATCGGTTCAGTCGGTGAAATACTCGGGCTCGGCGCCGCGAATCTCGCCGAGCTCTGCATTTTCGTGCACGCGCAGCGTCACCGGGCGCTCGAACACCAGCGGACCGGCAACGCGGACACCGGAGTGAATCTCGACCACGACCGGGTCGTCGTCGGAGCCGCGCGGCTTGCGCACGCGCAATTCGCCGTTCACGATCGAGCCGGATTCAAGCACCATGCCGCCGTTCACGTTGGCGAGGCTGCCGACCTCGGCGCCCTGGATCAGCAGCTGACCGTTGACGGCGCCCACGGTGCCGGCGACGACCGCTTCGCTACCAACGGTGATGCGGCCGTTCACGGACTCGATCGAACCACTGATCGCGGCCCGCTCGCCGACCTGGATCGATCCATTGACCGTCTCCAGCGACCGGGCCACCGTTTCTGGACCGATTTCGATCTTTCCGTTGACGGTTTCGATATCTTCGGCCTGCGCGCGCTCGTCCATCGAAATCGAACCGTTGACGGTGCTGATGTCGCCGTTGACCGTCGACCCCACGCCGACATCGACCGAGCCGTTGACCGAGGACACACCGTCGACCGTCTCTCCGTCGGGGACCACGACGTCACTGTTGATCGAGATGCAGCTTGCCAGCGCCAGCGCTGCGAACACTACGAAAAAGCGTCTCATCCTGAACTCCCGATGGCTGGGTTGAAGTCCGGATTGTCCCTCAGTCGATCCGTCGCTGCCACCGCCAGAGGTCATGTCGGCGCGCCGTGACGTTCAGCCGCCGCCCCGAGCCGCTCCGCCGGGCAGTAGCCAGTCGATGGACTCGGGCCCGCCGGCGTCGAGGCCGCAGAAGTCGAACAGATCGGTGTCGCAGAGTTGCGACGGCGCGACGTTGCCGAGGGCACGGAAGATCGTCTCGGTTCGGCCCGGCTGCCGGCGGTCCCAGTCGGCGAGCATCTTCTTGATGACTTGGCGCTGCAGATTGGGCTGCGATCCGCACAGGTCGCACGGGATGATCGGGTAGCTCTCGATCTCCGCCAGCCGCTCGAGGTCGGCCTCGCGGCAGTAAGCCAGCGGTCGGATCACGATGTTGTCGCCGTCGTCGCTCTGGAGCTTCGGTGGCATGGCCTTCAGCGTTCCCCCGTGGAGGAGGTTGAGGAAGAAGGTCTCGACGATATCGTCCATGTGGTGGCCCAGGGCGATCTTGCTGAACCCGTTCTCTCGGGCGAAGCTGTAGAGATTCCCCCGCCGCAGCCTGGAGCACAGCCCGCAGGTGGTCTTGCCTTCGGGCACGACCCGCTTGACGATCGAATAGGTGTCGCGCTCGATCACGTGGTAGTCGACACCGAGCGATTCCAGATACTCCGGTAGGACGTGCTCGGGGAACCCCGGCTGCTTCTGGTCGAGGTTCACCGCGACCAGCTCGAACGACACCGGCGCCCGCCGTTGCAGGCTCAGCAGCAGATCCAGCATCGCGTAGCTGTCCTTGCCGCCGGACAGGCAGGCCATGACCCGATCGCCGTCCCGGATCATCCCGAAATCACCGATCGCCTTGCCGACGTTCTTACGCAAGCGCTTGAACAGCTTGTCGGCGTTGAACTTCTGCGCCCGGTCATCGGGCTGCTGTACGCGGGTCTGAACCTTCATCCTGCGGCCTCCGGCCGTATTCGATCCTCTCGACAGGATACCCGTTGCACTTTTCGACGCGTGGGCCCTGCGCTACACTGGTCGGCCCCAGGGAGGGTCGGCCGGACCCGGACCCGCTCATGACCGAACGCCCCTCCGACATCGCCGAGATCATCGCCGAACTCCAGATCCAGCACCGGGACCTGGACGATGCGATCCATCGACTGACCGATTCACCGGCACCGGACCAGCTGCAGCTGACCCGGCTGAAGAAGCGCAAGCTGCGGCTCAAGGACCAGATCATCTACTGGGAGTCGAAACTGATTCCCGATCTGGACGCCTGATTCACCGCCTTGGGGCACTCTTTCCCGGGCCGGGCCGAACCGTCCGAAACCGCCCGCAGGCCGCATTGACGCAGGGGGTACAAGCCCCCATACTGTACCGTATGGAAGCAATCAGAAGCCTCAATACGCACGAGATCCGACGGCGCCAGATCTGGACCGACGACGGCGTGCGCCTGGACGTCCGCTACCTCGGCCACGACCGCGCTCCCTGCGTGTTGCTGGCCCACGGATTCGGCCAGACCCAGCACGCTTGGGAAACCACCGCTCGCTACCTGGCCGCCAGCGGCTGGCAGGCGGTCAGCTACGACGCACGCGGCCACGGCAATTCCGACCGGGCGCCGCACAACCGCTACGACTTCGAGCAGTTCGTCGAGGACTTCCGGCGGGTCTGCTCGTCGCTGCCGCACCCGCCGCTGCTGATCGGCGCCTCGATGGGCGGCCTCACGGCCCTGCTGGCGCACTCCGAAAAGCCGATCGCCGATCTGCGGGCGCTGGTCCTGGTCGACATCGCGCCACGTTGGGACGACAAGGGCGTCGACGCGATGCTGGCCTTCATGCGCCAGCACCCGAAAGGCTTCGAGTCCCTGGACGAGGCCCGCGAAGCCGTCCGCAACTTCCTGCCGCACCGACGCTCGGGCGCCACGGCCGAGGGTCTGCGCCGCAACCTGCGCGAAGGCGAGGACGGGCGCTGGTACTGGCACTGGGATCCGGCCATGCTGGCCCTGGCCGAAAAGAGCCGCAATCTGCAGAGCCGTCTGAAGTCTGCCGCACGCAAGTTGAAGAAGCCCACCCTGCTGGTGTCGGGCGGCAAGAGCGAGTTGATTTCCGAGGAGCACGTCCAGGAGTTCCTGAAGCTGGCACCGGATGCCGAACACGTCGAAGTGCCCGACGCGTCGCACATGGTGGCGGGCGACGTCAACGACCGCTTCCTGCAGGCCGCGATCCCGTTCCTCAGGAAGCACACCGCTGAAGGAGAATCGAAATGATCATGCTGCTGCTGTTCCTGCTGGTGCTGGTCGCCGTAACCGTCGCGTGCAGCTTCCTGAAGACTTCGCTGGCGGTCGGAACCGCCGCGTTCGGCGCAACCCTGCTGGTCTTCACGCTGGCCGGTGAACCGGGCTGGATCTCGCTGACGCTGACCTGGCTGGTGTTCGTCCCGGTTGCCGCCCTGCTGAATTACCTGCCGTGGCGGCGCACCTTCATCACGCTGCCGGTTCTCAAGTCGTTCCGCAAGATGGTGCCGCAGATCTCGGCGACCGAGCAGGCCGCACTGGACGCCGGGACGGTCGGCTTCGAAGGCGAACTGTTTACCGGCCGGCCCGACTGGCGCAAGCTGATCGACCAGCCCCTGCCCGAGCTGAGCATGGAGGAGCAGGCCTTCATCGACGGGCCCTGCGAGGAGCTGTGCGACATGATCGACGAGTGGGAATTCACCCACTACCGCGCCGATTTGTCGCCGGAAGTCTGGGAGCACCTGAAGGAGCACAAGTTCTTCGGCATGATCATCCCGAAGGAGTACGGCGGCCTTGGCTTTTCCGCGATCGCCCACCGGGCCGTGCTCGAGAAAGTCGGCGGCATGAGCTCCACGGTCGGCTCGGTGGTGGCCGTGCCGAACTCGCTCGGCCCGGCCGAGCTGCTGCTGCATTACGGCACCGACGAGCAGAAGAATCATTACCTGCCGCGCCTGGCCAAGGGCGAGGACATCCCCTGTTTCGCTCTCACCTCCACCACTGCCGGGTCCGACGCGACGTCGATCGCCGACCACGGTGTGATCTGCGAAGGCGAGTGGGAAGGCAAGAAGACGCTCGGCATCAAGCTGAACTTCGAGAAGCGCTACATCACGCTGGCCCCGGTCGCCACGGTCGTCGGCCTGGCGTTCCGGCTCTATGACCCCGACGGCCTGATCGGCGATACCGAGGACATCGGCATCTCGGTCGCGCTGCTGCCGCGCTCGACGCCGGGCCTGGACATCGGCCGGCGACACTTTCCGCTGAACAACCCGTTTCCGAACGGGCCGGTGCGCGGCAAGGACGTGTTCGTGCCGCTGGACTTCCTGCTCGGCGGTCAGGACTACGCCGGCAAGGGCTGGAAGATGCTGGTCGAGTCGCTGTCGGTGGGTCGCGCGATCTCGCTGCCCTCGTCGACCACCGGCGGGGCCAAGCTCGCGTGCCTGGCGACCGGCGCCTATGCGCGCATCCGCAAGCAGTTCAACCTGCCGATCGGTCGCTTCGAGGGCATCGAGGAAGCGCTGGCCCGGATCGGTTCCTACACCTACGCGATCAGCGCGCTTTCGCGGCAGACCGCATCGGCGGTGGATGCCGGCGAGAAGCCGGCGGTGCCGGGTGCGATCGCCAAGTACCACGCCACCGAGCTGTCGCGCGAAGTGCTCAAGGACGCGATGGACGTGCACGGCGGCAAGGGCATCATTCTCGGCCCGCGCAACTATCTCGGTCGCGGTTGGCAGGGTGCGCCGATCTGGATCACGGTCGAGGGGGCGAACATCCTGACCCGCTCGATGATGATCTTCGGCCAGGGCGCGATCCGCTGTCATCCCTTCGTGCTCAAGGAGCTCGAGGCGCTGTCGATCGAGGACGAAGAGAAGCAGCTGGTGGAGTTCGACGAGCTGCTGTTCCGGCACATCGGCCACAGCATGTCCTGCGCATCGCGCTCGTTCGTCCTGGGCATGAGCCTGGCCCGGTTCGCGGCCGTGCCGGGTGACCGCCAGACCCGGAAGTACTACCGCAAGCTCAGTCGCTACGCCGCCTCGTTCGCGCTGATGGCCGACGTCGCGATGCTGACCTACGGCGGCAAGCTGAAGATGAAGGAGAAGATCTCCGGACGCCTCGGCGACGCGCTGAGCTGGCTCTACATCAGCGCATCGATGCTGCGTCGCTTCGAGTACGAAGGCCGTCCGGCCGCCGATCAGCCGATCATGGCCTGGGCGTTCCACGATGCGATCTATCGCATCCAGGAAGCGCTGAAGGGCGTGATCGACAACTACCCGATCACCTTCGCGCGCCCGATCCTGCGTCGGATCGTGTTCCCGCTGGGTGCGAACGAGATCCGGCCCAACGACCGGCTCGGCCACAAGGTCGCCGCGCTGATGCTTTCGCCTTCGGAAACGCGCGACCGCCTGACCCGGGGCTGCTACGCCAAGGACCGACCCGGCTACGTGATCGGCAACATGGAGGCGCTGCTGCCCGATGTGATCACCGCCGAACCGCTCGAACGGCGCATGCTCAAGGCACTGCGCGCCGGCAAGATCGACGGCCTGACGTTCGAGGAGCAGGTCGATTCCGCCGTCAAGGCCAAGGTCGTTACGGCCGAGGAACGGAAATTCCTGCTGTCGGTCCGCGAGCGGGTGCTCGAAATCATCGCGGTCGACGATTTCGATCTGCGCGAACTGCAGGCCGGCCTGTCCGACAAGGGCGAGTCCATCCGCGACGCCGCCTAGCCATCGCTTGGTTCAGCTCCAGGCCCCGGGCACTTCGTGTGTCCCGGGGTTTTTTCGTTGGCCCGGAAAGGCAACAGCGTTTTCTCGCAGAGACGCAGAGGCGCAGAGAACAGCAGGCCTGAAGAAGAGGTCGAAAGGCGATGCGCGCGTTCCGTCGCCTGATGTACAGGCCTTGATCGAGTGATTTCTAGTCTTCTTTGCGTCTCCGCGACTTTGCGAGACAACGCTTTTGATCGCTGAGTATTCGGGCGAATCGGACCGTCCATGCTCCGACGACCAAGCACCAACCCCAGCGAGGCCCGCATCCCGGCGCTATACTCGCTCCAGCTCTGGAGGGAATTCAGGGCATTCGTAGGTTCCAGGTGTCCCGCGCGGCTCTTCCAGGCCGGGTGGGGTGAAACGGGAAGCCGGTGCAAGTCCGGCGCTGCCCCCGCAACTGTGAACCGGTGCCGCGCGGCTCGAACGTCGCGCGGGCGGATCGATCGGCAAACCACTGACGCTTCGCGTCGGGAAGGGATCGATGCGCGGCCCGGGCCCGCCGGAAGCCAGGAGACCGGCCTCGGAACGTTTGTGGACCCGCCGCGGAGGGTGGCCGGGGGACGCAGGTGCATCCGACCCGGCCGCTCGCCGATCGATCGTGCACTCGAAGTCTCCCGATGCCCGACGTGGCCCGATGGCGCGGGCGAGCGCCGGGAGACTGAACGCATGAATCCGAACATCCCCTTGCGGGCCCACGCGGCCCGGCTTTCTGGTGGCGCGCCCGTCGTCACCGCTCTGGCCAGTACGATCGCCGCAGCCCTCGTCGTCGCGCCGTCCTCGCTGCTTGCCGAGACCGCGATCGAGATCGACCCGGTGGTCGTGACGGCCAATCGCACCGAGCAACGCACGACCGAGGTACCGGCCCGCGTCAGCGTCATCACGCGCGAACGCATCGAGGCCTCCCAGGCCCCGGACCTGGTCGAGCTGCTGCGCCTCGAGGCGGGCATCGACCTGGCTCGCAACGGCGGCCCCGGAGGCCAGACCAGCGTGTTCCTGCGCGGCGCCAACTCGAACCACGTGCTGGTGCTGGTCGACGGCGTGCGAGTCGCCGCCAGCGGAACCGGCGCCTTCACCTGGGAGATTCTCGATCCGGCCCTGATCGAGCGGGTCGAGATCGTGCGCGGACCGCGCGCCGCGCAGTGGGGCTCCGACGCGATCGGCGGGGTGATCCAGATCTTCACCCGACGGCCGGACGGCGCGTCCGCGCGAATCGTCTACGGCAGCGACGCCGACCGATCGGCGAGCGTCGCCGTCGGCGGCGGGGATGGGCGCAACGCCGTCGATCTGACCGCATCGTGGCGGGATGTGGACGGGTTCTCCGCTCAGAACGAGAACGGTTTCGGCTTCGATCCGGACGATGACGGGTTCGAGAATCGCTCGGCGGCGCTGGGCGGGCGCCACGCGCTCGGCGACAGCCGTCTCGAGTGGCGCGGCCGGGTGGCCGACGGCGAGGTCGAGTTCGATCAGGGGCTCAGCGAGTTCACCAATGCGTCCCTGCGAGTGGATGTGCGCGACCTTGCGATCGGCGGATGGACGGCCCGTCTGGGCGCCGGCGGGCTCAGCGATGAGCTCGAGACAGAGAACGCGTTCGGCGGCAGCGCGGTCGAGACCGACCGGCTCCAGGCCGACCTGCGCGGCGAGCGTTCCCTGGGTGGCGTGAACTGGATGGTCGGCGCGGACGCGTGGCGTGAATCCGGCGAGTCCGCCGCCCAGTGGGACGAGACGCGAACCAACCTCGGCCTGTTCACCGGCTTGGAGGGCGGCGCGCGGCTGGGCTGGGAAGCGGCCGTGCGCGTCGACCACGACAGCGAGTTCGGCACCGAACTGACCGGCAATGCGGGTCTCGACTGGCGGGTCTCCGACGCCTGGCGCGCGTTCGCGTCCGTCGGCCGCGGGTTCCGCGCACCGACCTTCAGCCAGCTTTACTCGCCGGGTTTCGGCGGCCTGTTCGCCGGCAACCCCGACCTCGATCCGGAGCGATCCTGGGCGTACGAGGTCGGCCTCGACTGGCGCCCCGGCCAGCGGCAGGTCGTCACCCTGAGCGCGTATCAGAACCGCATCGACGATCTGATCGATTTCTCGGGCGAAGATTTCCAGGCGATCAACATCAAGGAAGCGCGAATCCGGGGGATCGAGCTCACCCACCGGTTCACCGGCGACCGACTGTGGAGCGAGGCCAGCGCCAGCTGGCAGGACCCGGACGACCTGGACGCCGACCGCGACCTGCTGCGCCGGGCCGAGGACAAGTACGCCTGGTCCGGGGGCTGGCGCTTCGCCGCCGGGCACCGTCTCGGCGCCGAACTGGTGCACGTCGGCGAACGCCTCGACGTCGGCGGCGTGTCCCTCGATTCGTATACGCTGGTCAACCTGCGCGGTTCGCTCGCGCTGGGATCCGACTGGCGCGCGGAGGTGCGAATTGACAACCTGGCCGATGAGGACTACGAGCCGCTGGTGGGCTTCAACGCGCCGGACCGGCGCGTGTTCTTCGCGCTCGCCTGGCGTCGTTGACCCGGTAGCCGACTCCCAGCACGCCGGGCCACCCGGCGTGCCAGGTCACGCGTCGCGGCGGTCGGCGCCGCAGCACGGCCTGCTCGCGTTCCTGCTTGGGGTTGTTCTTTCGATTCCGCTGTCCGGCTGCGTGCCGACCGGCGACCACACCGCAACCTTCTTCGTGTTCGGCACCGAGGTCCGGGTCAGCGTCCGGGGCGTGACCGAGCAACATGCGGCCAACGCGTTCCGCCTACTCGGCCCGGAATTCCAGCGCATGCACCGGGAATGGCATCCGTGGGAGCCCGGCGCACTGGCCGATCTCAACGACACCCTGCTGCGCGGCGGCCGCAGGATCACGACGCCCGATCTCGCCGAGCTGGTCCGGACCAGCTCGGCGCTGGAGACCGAGTCGATGGGGCGCTTCAATCCGGCGATCGGCGAACTGGTCCGCCTCTGGGGCTTCCACACCTCGGACTACCCGCTAACCGACCCTCCGCCGTCGAATGACGAGATTGCTGACGCGCTGGCCTGGCAACCGAGCATGCGGTCGGTTGCAGTCGAAGGCCGCAGCGTGCGCTCGCTCAGGCGTGGGGTCCGGCTGGACTTCAGCGGCATCGCCAAGGGCCTGGCGGTCCTGCGCGCCTGCGAACTGCTGGCGGGCATCGAGATCAGCGATGCGCTGGTCGACGCCGGCGGCGACGTCCGAGTCTGCGGCGCCACCGATCGGCCCTGGCGGATCGCCATTCGCAATCCGGCCGGCGGCGTGTTGACCACGCTGGAGGTGCGCGAGGCGGTGTCGGTGTTCACTTCGGGCAACGAATATCGCTACGGCGAGTTCGACGGCGAGCGCTACGCCCACATCCTCGATCCGTTCACCGGTCGCCCGGTCGACCGGGTGATGCAGGCGACCGTGATCGATGTCGATTCCCTCCGAGCCGACGCCGGCGCCACGGCGCTCGTCGTCGCCGGACCGGACGCGTGGCGGATGGTCGCCGACTCCATGTCACTGGAGCGCGCGCTGGTGGTCGATGCCGGCGGACGCGTGCATGCGACCGATGCGCTCACCGAATCGATCGACTCGCCGTAGAATGCAGCGGTACGGGGAAGGATCCAGTGTCGATGGCCGGCACGCTTGCAACGAGGGAAGACCGATGAATGCCGAAGAACTGTTGAAGGTTGGGGCAAAGGCGTTTCAGACCGGCATCGCCGACAGCGTGACCAGTTCGCTGTCGCTGGACACGATCATGGACGCCCTGGCCGGCCTGCTGCCCGGCGAAGGCCGCAACGTGGACCTCGACGCCCTGATCGAACGCATGCAGGGCAGCGGCCTTGCCGCGATGGCGCAGACCTGGCTGGGCGACGGCGACAACGACGGCATCGACGCCGACCAGCTGGTCGAGCTGTTCGGCCGCAATTCGATCCGGAGCTTCGCCGGCAAGCTCGGCCTGGACGAGGGCACCGCGATGTCGGGCCTCGAACAGGCTGTGCCGGAAATGATCGACAAGGCCTCCAGCGGAGGCAGCCTCGATGCCATCGGCGGCCTGTCCGGCGCCCTCGGGATGGCCGGCAAACTGTTCGGCCGGTAGCGCTTCGAATCGGGGTTCGGGGTGGCGTCGCTTAGATGATGGGCGCAAAGGCGCAAAGGCGCAACGGAGCAAAGAAGCGCAAAGAGAAGCGTTTTTGGTGGCGGGCGGTTCAAGAACCTAGGCTCTGCTGACGGCGGGGACGAGTGACCGTCCCAGGCGCCGGTCCTTAGATGATGGGCGCGAAGACGCAAAGGCGCGAAGGGAAAAGCAGAAGCGGTTTGAAACACCCTGAGCAACGTCGGGGGTCCGGACGAGCCCCGCCTTTCGATTACGTTCTCGGTTTTCCACAAACAGATTGGCTTTCTCTTTGCGCCTTTGCGTCTTCGCGCGGATCATCTAAAGATCGGGACCGATCACATTGAACGCCCACCTGGGTCAGCAGGGCCACCGGGCCAGGGCAGCATCCCACTAGACAAGCCCTTCTTCGCGTTTCTTTGCTCCGTTGCGCCTTTGCGCCCATCATTTAAAGGACGCTGCCCCGAACCTCGAACGAAGTCGAGATCAGTAGCGATCTTTGAGCGCCCGGAGGCGTTCGGCTTCGGGTTCCGCGAGGTCGGCGACCATCAGTTCTCGGAACCAGGCCTCGGCGATCGTTCGCCGCGAGGACTCGTCGTCGGCCATCAACTCGCAGGCTCGCAGCTTGACCTTC
This sequence comes from Wenzhouxiangellaceae bacterium, assembly GCA_965227925.1. GTDB lineage: Bacteria > Pseudomonadota > Gammaproteobacteria > Xanthomonadales > Wenzhouxiangellaceae. The sequence goes on along the minus strand of CBDDGP010000004.1, from coordinate 451,179 downwards.
GGTGCGCGGGGCGAGTTGGCAAAGCGCGCAAGGAAGTTCTCGGCCAGGCGGAGCGCAGGTCCTTTGACCCGTTGCTCGCAGGCCGCCTCGAACAGCGCGAACTGGTTCGGCGCGTCGGACAGGCTGAACCCCGGGTCGACTTCGAGCATCGCCGCCGCGCGATCGACCGCCTCGACCGGGTCCTCGAACGCGAGCAGCAGCGCTTCGACGTGCATGCGCCCGTGCGAGATCCGGCGGTCGCGAACGGCCGATGGATCCGGGTCGCGCGCAAGGTGCCGTGCGAGTTCGGCGTGCATCGCGCGCGAGCCGCCCCGGCTGCGGATTTCTTCCCACAGCGTGTCGGGGTCGCGGGTGAAGGTCTCGACCGGGGCGTCCGGCTCCTTGTCGGATTCAACCAGGTTCAGCTCGACCCGGCGGACCGCCACGGCGCGGCCGGCCAGGTGGAACCAGCCGAGCACTCCGGCGCTCCAGATCGTGAACTGCACGATCGGGGCCAGCCAGCCGTCGGGCTGGAGCGCCAGCGCGACCGAACTGGCGATTGCGTAGACCGCGCCGATGCCGACCAGTACGCCGCACAGCAAGGCATAGTCGCGCGCGCCGATCCGGTCGATCAGCCGCAGCCAGGCCGGTGGCCAGAGCGCCATCAGCAGCCGGCGGCCCAGCGTGAGCAAGATGGTCGCGGCCGGCAGGAGCAGGGTCAGCGCCGCGGCGCCGAGCAACGCGCCGCCGGTGCCGAAGCGATGCATCAGCACGGCCACAAGCAAGGTGCCCAGCAGCCAGAGGCCGACGTGCTTGAGTGCCAGGCTGTCGGCGCCTTCGAAGGTGGAGCGGGTCAGGCCCGGCGTCTCCGCGGAGGCGTCGAGCAGCACCTCGCTGGCGACCCGGTAGAGCACGAACCAGGTGACGAACTGAAGCAGGAACGCGGCAATGCCGCCGAGCGGAATCGGGGCGTGGTCCAGCGCCTCGATGAACACGATCGCGAACCAGAAGCCGGCTACCCAGCGAATGCCATCCGGCGAACCGAGATAGTCGAACGCGTCGGCCGCCCGCAGGCGGTCGGCGTCCACACCGCGGTCGCTGCCGGCCACGTCGTTCAGAACATGCCGGTGTCAAGCCGGGCCGACTCGCTCATCATCTCCTGGTTCCACGGCGGATCGAAGGTCAGTTCGACGTCGACCTTGTCCACGGTCGGGATGATCAGCAGCCGGGAGCGGACGTCATCGACCAGGAAGTCGCCCATGCCGCAGCCCGGCGCGGTCAGGGTCATCGCGATCGCGATGTCCCGATGGCCGGTCGCGTTGCGCTGGATATCGACCTCGTAGACCAGCCCGAGGTCGACGATGTTGATCGGAATCTCGGGGTCGTAGCAGGTCTTGAGCTGCTTGACGACCAGGGCCTCGAAATCCTCGTCGGACGCGCCTTCGGGCAGGTCGGGCTTCGGCGGCGGCTCGCGGCCGATCGCGTCGGCATCGTCACCGCCGAGGCGGAACAGGCGCCCGTCGACGTAGATCGTGAAGCTGCCGCCCAGCGACTGGGTCAGGTACCCCGTGGTGCCGGCCGGCAGCTCGAGCACCTGGCCGTCCGGGACCAGCACCACGTCGGCGTCGCGTTCGAATTTCACCGGGGCATAGGACTGCGAGAACATCGTCGAGACTCGGAATTCGATTCAGGACCAATATTGTACGCATTCGGCCATCGGCGTTGCGTTTCCGGGTTTCGTGGCCCGGCAGAAAGGTCGCCGTCCTCCGATTTCCCAGGCAAGAAGCAAGAGCGTTTTCTCGCAGAGACGCAGGGGCGCGGAGAAAACCAGAGAAGAAGCGGAAACCTCCGATCGAGCGGCACGCCCGTCGACTCTTTCGAGTTTCTGAAGCTCTTGTCGCTTTTCTCAGCGTCTTCGCGTCTCTGCGAGAAAACGCTTCTGGATCTTGTTGCCCTACGATCAGTCGCCCGGAGACTCGTCCAGGCCCAGGGCGCGTTCGGCGGCGGCGCGGGTCATCGGGTGGTAGCCGGGACGGGCGCGCTGGTAGACCTCGATCGCCCAGTCGCGGCCCCAGTCGGTCGCGGCCAGCTCCTCGTAGAGCGGACGGGTGAACTTGTTCCTGCCGACCTCGACCAGGAAGTCCTCGAGGCGTTCGATGCCCGGTTCGTAGCGCGTCTCGATCGCCCGGACCAGCCACAGGTACAGGATCTCGACGTTGCCGCTGTCGGTCAGGCCGAAGGCCGCGTCGAGCTCGGCCATCTGCTCGACGTCGAGCTTGTCGCCGAGGCCGAGGAGGAACTGGCGCCACTCGCTGACGGTCCAGTCGGCGGTCGGAATAGCGGCCAGTTCGATCTCTCCGGCCAGCCACCGGCGACGGTAGTCATCGACGATCTCGAACGCATCGGATTCCGGAATCACCGCGTCGTCGGGCAGGCCGGGTTCGTAGACCCAGGCCTCGACCTCGGCCATCGATACCGCGTCGCCATGCGCGGCCAGAAGCGTCCGCTCGAGATAGGCGAGGAAGTCTTCCGTGGTGATCGACTCGAACGCGAAATGGTCGAAGTAGTCGCGCAGGAACGCGTCGAAGGCCTCGCGGCCGACCTGTGCCTCCAGCCACTGCAGGAACAGCCGGCCCTTGTCGTAGGGAATCCCGGTGAACGAGGCTTCCGGGTCCTGGCCCACCAGGTCGCGCGCCAGGACCTGTTCGGCGTCCGACAGCTCGGCCAGCTCGGCCTCCAGGTTCTGATAGTCCAGCGTGCCTTCCATGTTCTTGCGCCGTTCGCTGTACAGGTTCTCGACGATGCGCGATTCGAAGTAGGTGGTGAAGCCCTCGTTCAACCACAGGTCGCGCCACGCGGCGTTGGTGACCAGATTGCCGGACCAGGAGTGCGCCAGTTCGTGCGCGATCAATGCGGTCAGCGAGCGGTCGCCCGCGATCACCGTCGGCGTGATGAACGACAGGCGTGGGTTCTCCATGCCGCCGAAGGGGAAGCTGGGCGGCAGGATCAGCAGGTCGTAGCGATCCCAGCGGTACTCGCCGTAGAGCGCTTCGCCGACGTCGATCATCGCTTCCAGTTCGTTGAACTCGGCGACCGCGTCGGCCAGCAGTGCAGGCTCGGCATAGACCCCGGAACGCGGTCCGGTGGCCTCGAACTCCAGCTCGCCTGCGGCAATCGCCATCAGGTACGAGGGGATCGGTTGCGGCATCGAGAACGAATAGACGCCGTCGGCTTCGATCCCGGTCGGGTTGCCGCCTGCACCCATCACCGCCATCAGTCCGCGCGGCACGCGGATCGTGGCGTCGAAGGTGTAGCGCACGCCCGGCGTGTCCTGGAGCGGCACCCAGGTGCGGGCGAAGATCGGCTGCGATTGGGAAAACAGGAACGGCTGCCCGGACAGGGTCTGCTGGCCGTCGAGCCATTGCAGGCCGTAGGCGTCGGGCGACGTGGTGTAATCGATCCGGATGCGGTCGACGCCGGCCGCCAGGGCGATGGCCAGCGGCCGGCCCAGCCAGGGCTGGTCCGGGTCGCCCTCGCCGAGCCGCCACGACAGCGGCTCAAGCGCGCCACCTTCGCTGACTCGATTGACGTCCCGGATGTCGATCTGCCGGGTGTCGAGAACGACGCGCTCCGCCACCGCCCCATCGACCGGGGAGAGATCGAGCATGACGTGGCCGTCCAGCACGCGGCGGCGCAGGTCGACGTCGAGATCCAGCGCGAGGTGGTCGATCACGATCCGATCGTGATTGGCGAAGCTGTGGGGGTCCGGCCCGGTCGGAATCGGAGCGGACGGGGCATCGGGGGCGGGCGAGCAGGCGGCGCAAAGGGCCAGCAGCCCGCCGAACAGGAATCGGCTCGGGTTCATGGGTCGGGGTCTCATGGTGGTCTCGGCCGGGTGCAGGGCCCGGCCGTTCAGCGTCCGGCGATCAGTCGTCGCTGGCCGGCTTCATCTGCGACTGGATGTAGTTCTTCTCGCCCATCTTGTCGATCAGCTCGAGCTGGGTCTCCAGCCAGTCGACGTGGTCTTCCTCGTCGCAGAGGATCTTTTCGAACAGCTCGCGCGAGACATAGTCACGGACCTTCTCGCAGTATTCGATCGCATCGCGAAGTTCCGGGATGGCCTGGTGCTCCAGCTTCAGGTCGCACTGCAGCAGCTCGTGCACGGTCTCCCCGATCCGGAGCTTGCCCAGGTCCTGGAGATTCGGCAGGCCGTCGAGAAACAGGATGCGATTGATCAGGTCGTCGGCGTGCTCCATTTCCTCGATCGATTCCCGGTATTCCTTCTTGCCGAGAATCTCGAGGCCCCAGTTGTCCAGCATGCGGGCATGCAGGAAGTACTGGTTGATCGCGGTGAGTTCGTTCTTGAGCACCTTGTTCAGGAACTCGATGACGGTTGCGTCGCCCTTCATGTCCGATCGACTCGCGTGGTGAATTCTGCCCTCAGGATACCGCAACCGGACCGGGACTCCCGGAATGAGAATCGTTGGAATTGCGCGCCGGAATTGCGCAGCGCGCGGGCGCCTGTCCGGCCGCCGGGTCAGGCCTCGAGCACGGCGTGCACGGCGACCGGTACGCGCTCGGCGCCGTCAAGGGCGGCGAGTCGGATCAGCACGGTCGCGCCGATCGCTTCGGCACCGAGGTCGGTGACCAGCCGGCACGCGGCCGCCATCGTTCCGCCCGTGGCCAGGACGTCATCGACGACCAGCACCCGCTCACCCTCGGCGAGTGCATCGACATGCAGTTCCAGCGCGTCGGTGCCGTACTCCAGCAGGTAATCGCAGCGTCGGGTCGCGCGCGGAAGCTTGCCCGGTTTGCGCACCGGCACGAACCCGGCGCCGAGCGCGCGAGCGATCGCGCTGCCGAAGATGAATCCGCGCGACTCGATGCCGACCACGCGATCGATATGCTGACCGACGAAGGGCTCGTACATCCGATCTACGGCCCAGGCGAGCCCTTCCGGACTGGCCAGCAGCGGTGTGATGTCCTTGTACACGATGCCCGGCGTGGGCCAATCGGGCACGTCGCGGACCAGGCGGGTGAAATCGGTCATCGGCAATCTCTCGGCAGCGTCCGGCCCGAGGATACCCCGGCGTGTTCAGGCCGCGCCGGCCTTGTCGAAGCGGGCCAGCTCGCCGTGGTGCTGTTCGAGCTCACGCAGGATCGCCTCGCCGATCCGCCGGACCGCGGTCTGCACGCCGGAGCGTTTGCGCCAGGCCAGTCCGATCGTGCGCTTCAGCGGTTCGCCGGCCAGGGGACGGGCGACCACGTCGTCGCGACCGTGGATTTCGGACGCCACGTAGAGATAGGGCAGGAAGCACACGCCCGAACCCATGCCCGCCATCAGGCGTAGCGCATCGAGGCTGGCGGAGTCGTAGCGCTCGTGGACCTCGGCGCCATGGCGCGCGCAGAATTCGCCGATCTGCCGGTGATACTGCGACTGAGCGCTGAACGAAAGGGCCTCGACGCCCCGAAGCGCCTCGGGCGCGACCGGGTCTGCAGCGGCCAATGGATGGTCGGTGGCGCAGACCAGCATCAACGGCTCCTCGAACAGCGATCGGCTGTCCAGATCGCCGCGACCGGTCGGCATTTCGGTCAGGATCAGGTCGTGGGTGCCGGCCAGGAGCTGGTCGGCCAAGGGGTCGGAAAAGTCTTCCCGGATCGCGAGGCGCAGCTGCGGATAGTCGCGGTGGAGACGGCGTACCACGGGCGGCATCAGGTACGGACCCACACTGGTCTTGACGCCGAACTGCAAGGTGCCGCTGAGCGTCTTCATCGCATCGGAGGCAAAGTCCTCGAGCGTCTGGACCTCGCGCAGAACGCGACGCGAGCGGTCCAGCACCTCGCGGCCGACCGGCGTCAACTGGGCGCCCCTGCGTCCACGTTCGGCAAGCTGTACGCCGAGCCGGGCTTCGAGCGCGTCGATCTGGGCGCTGAGCGACGGCTGGCTGATGCCGCACTGCTCGGCGGCCTTGCGGTAGTTGCGGCAGTCGGCCAGCGCCGAGAAGTACCGCAGCTGCTTGAGCGTGAGTTCGCGCGACATGAATGGAGCGTCCGGCGGCATTTGCACGAAAGTATAGGCCTAGCCAGTGTTGCCCGAAGCGCGCGAAATCCGCGTGTGCGGCTCGAAGATGGCGCATGCTATGCCTTCTCCGTTCTTGCCAGGAGGCCGGGATGCCCGACCGTCCACGATTGTCCACCCGTTGCGTTCACGCCGGCGCCCGGCGCGGGCCGTCCGCGCAGGGACTGAACGCCCCGATCGTCACGTCGACGGCCTACGACTACACCGACGGCGAGGGCGTGCGCTATCCGCGCTATCTCAACACGCCCAATCATCAAGTCGTCGCCGACCGCATCGCATCGCTGGAATCGGCCGAAGCGGCACTGGTCACCGCGTCCGGGCTCGGCGCGATCAGCGCCCTGCTGTTCGGCCTGCTCGAGCCGGGCGATCACGTCATCGTGCTCGACGGCGTCTACGGCGGCACGTCGGACCTGGTCGAGGGCCTGCTCCAGCCCTGGGGTCTGCGCCACTCGATCTGGGATGGCCGGCGGGAGACCCTGGCCGGCCAGATCGAGGAGCGCACCCGTCTGGCCTGGGTCGAGTCGCCGACCAATCCGCTGCTCAAGGTCGTCGACCTCAAGGCGACGGCGACCATCCTCAACGACCACGACGTGCTCGCGGCGATCGACAACACCTTCGCCACGCCCGTGCTGCAGCGTCCGCTGGAGTTCGGCTTCGATCTGGTCATGCACTCGGCCACCAAGTACCTCGGCGGCCATTCCGACCTGCTGTGCGGCGCGTTGGCCGGTTCGGCCGAGCTGATCGACCGGATTCGGCCCGCCGCGATCCGTCTCGGCTCCAGCCTGAACGGCCAGGATCTCGCGCTGCTGGACCGTTCGCTGAAGACCCTTGCGCTCCGCGTCGAGCGGCAGAGCGCCAACGCGCTGCGGCTGGCCGAGCGCCTGGCCGCCCACGATGGAATCTCGGAGGTGTGCTATCCGGGACTCGACGAAAGCCCGGATCACGCGCTGGCCAAGCGCCAGATGGACGCCTACGGCGGCATGCTGACGTTCCGGCTGGACGCCGACCGGCACCCCGATCGATTCCTCGCCGCGCTTTCGCTGGTTGCGCCGGCGGTCAGCCTCGGCGGCGTGGAAACGACGATCTGCCAACCGTCGCGGACCAGCCATGCGCGCGTGACCAGCAGCGTGCGCGAGCGCCTGGGCATCGACGACCGGTTGATGCGCCTGTCGGTCGGCATCGAGGACTCGGACGACCTCTACAGCGATCTCGCGCGAGGCCTCGATGAATCGTTGCTTGACGAATCGACCGTCGAGCCCTCGACATGAAGCGCTCCGACCCGCGTGCGGCCCCCCGCATCGAGGCCCAGCCCGACACCACGACCTGCGGGCCGACCTGCCTGCACGCCTTGTACCGCCACTTCGGCGAGGAGGTCGACCTCGACGAGGTCATCGATACGATCCGGCGGCTCGACCACGGCGGCACGCTCGACGTCTTCCTGGCCAACCACGCCTTGGCTCGAGGTTACAGCGCGGAAATCTATACCTACAACCTCGGCGCGTTCGATCCGACCTGGTTCGAGGGCAAGGTGGACCTGGCCGCGAAACTCGAGGCCCAGAAGGCGGCCAAGGACGACGAGAAACTCTCGATCGCCACCGCCGGCTACCTGGAATTTCTCGACGCTGGCGGCCAGCTGCGGTTCACCGACCTGACCCGAACGCTGATCCGCCGCCTATTGCGCGACGGCCACCCGGTGCTGACGGGGCTGAGTGCCACCTACCTGTACCGAAGCATGCGCGAGTGGGGGCCGGACGACGCCGACGACGATATCCGTGGCCTGCCCGTGGGGCATTTCGTGCTCCTGACCGACTACGACCGCTCGACGCTCGAGGTCGGTATCGCCGACCCGATGGCCGAGAATCCGCACGGTGCGCAGCGCTATCGGGTGCACATCGATCGCGTGATCGGCGCGATCCTGCTCGGTTCGCTGACCTACGACGCCAACCTGGTCGTGCTCCGTCCCGGTCCGGCTCACGAGAGGAGCTCCGCATGAAACACCTGGTCGTGGCCGAGGCCATCGAACCCTGGCTGAAGGAACTGCCCGGCGTCGAGTACGTGTCCGCGCGCGACTACCTGGCCGACCCGGCCTGGTCCAGCGAGCGCGGCGTGCGCGTCTACAACCTGTGCCGCAGCCTGCGCTACCAGGCCACCGGGTACTACGTGTCGCTGCTGGCCGCCGCACGCGGACACCGCCCGCTCCCCTCGGTCGGCACGCTGCAGGACCTGAAGAGCCCGGCCGTGGTGCGACTGGTTTCTTCCGACCTGCAGTCGGCGACCCAGCGGAGCCTCAAGGCGCTGCAGTCGGATTCCTTCATGCTGTCGATCTACTTCGGCCGCAACCTGGCCGAGCGCCATGATGCGCTGAGCCGCGCGCTGTTCAAGCTGTTTCCCGCGCCGCTGTTGCGCGCCGAGTTCGCCCGGATCAAGAGCGAGTGGCTGCTGCGCCGGCTGGCGCCGCTGGACTTCGCCGACGTGCCCGAGAGCCATCGCGCGTTCCTGCAGGACGCCGCACGGCGCTATTTTTCCGGTGAGCGGCCGCGAGCGACCCGCAGCCGGCCCACCCGCTTCGATCTCGCGATGCTGGTCAACCCGGACGAGGCCCATCCGCCGTCCGACGAGAAAGCCCTGGCGCGGTTCGAGAAGGCCGGCGCCGAGCTCGGCCTCGCGATCGAGCGGATCGGCCCCGACGACATCGGCCGGTTGGCCGAGTTCGATGCCCTGTTCATCCGCGAGACCACGGCGGTCAACCACCACACCTTCCGCTTCGCCCGCAAGGCCGCGGCCGAGGGCCTGGTGGTCATCGACGACCCCGACTCGATCCTCAAGTGCACCAACAAGGTCTACCTGGCCGAGCTGCTGGCCCGGCACCAGGTCGCGGCGCCCCGGACGCTGCTGGTCCACCGCGACAACATCGACGCCGTCGAGCCCTCCCTGGGGCTACCGGTGGTGCTGAAACAGCCCGACAGCGCGTTCTCCGCCGGCGTCGTGAAGGTGCGCGATTCTGCCGACCTGAAAGCCACCGTGCGCAAGCTGCTGAAGCACTCCGAGCTGGTGGTCGCCCAGGAGTACCTGCCGACCGACTTCGACTGGCGCGTCGGCGTCCTCGACGGCCGACCGCTGTACGTGTGCCGCTATCACATGGCCCGTGGCCATTGGCAGATCATCAAGCACGACGAGGCCGCCGGCATGGACGAGGGTCGCGCCGACACGCTGGCGGTCGGCGAGGCGCCCGAGCGCGTGGTGCGTACCGCGCTGAAGGCCGCATCGCTGATCGGCGCCGGGCTCTACGGCGTTGACCTGAAGGAAGTCGACGGCCGGGTGCTGGTCATCGAGGTCAACGACAATCCATCGATCGACGCCGGCTGCGAGGACGCGGTGCTCAAGGGCGCGCTGTACCGCGAGATCCTGGGGACCCTTCTGCGTCGGATCGAAGCCCGAAAGAGCGGTGCCGTCGCACCGTGATCTCTCGGCAGACTGGAGACTGACATGCCGACCCTGGATCCGTCCTATCCGATCGAGTTCCTGCACGCCTTCGACGGCTACGGCATCGAGCTCGAGTACATGATCGTCGACCGCGAGACGATGCGCGTGCGGCCGATCGCCGACGAGCTGCTGCACGACGATGCCGGCGAGATCGTCAACGAAGTCGCGCACGGCGACATCGCGTGGTCGAACGAGCTGGTGCGCCACGTGGTCGAGCTCAAGACCAACGGCCCGGCGGCCGCGCTGGACGGCCTCGGCGAGCGCTTCCACCGCGACCTGGTGCAGATCAACGCCATGCTCGACGCGCACGGCGCCTGCCTCCTGCCGGGCGCCGCTCATCCCCTGTTCGACCCGGACCGCGAGACCTCGCTCTGGCCCTTCGGTCAGAACGAGATCTACGCGGCCTACAACCGGATCTTCGACTGTCGCGGTCACGGCTGGTCGAACCTGCAGTCGATGCACATCAACCTGCCGTTCGCCAACGACGAGGAGTTCACGCGGCTGCACGCGGCGATCCGCGTGGTGCTGCCGCTGATTCCCGCGCTGTCGGCCGCTTCGCCCTACCTCGACGGTCGCTACGGCGGTTGGCTGGACAACCGGCTGCGCTACTACCGAGACAACCAGAAGGACGTACCGGAGATTTCCGGGCGGGTGGTGCCCGAAGCGGTGACCTCGATCGCCGACTACCGCGCACGCATTCTGCAGCCCATGTACGACGCGGTGAAGCCAAAGGATCCGGACGGTGTACTGAACGACGACTGGCTGAACTCGCGCGGCGCGATCGCGCGCTTCGAACGCCAGACCATCGAGATCCGGATCATCGACCTGCAGGAATGTCCGTCGGTCGATCTGGCGATCGCCGAAGCGGTCGTTGCGCTGGTCCGGACGCTGTATGACGGTGCGGTGGACCTCGACGCCCGGCAGACCGTGGACACCGGTGCGCTGGCCGATCTGCTGTTCGAGGTCGCCGAGCGCGGGGCCGTGGCTTCGATCGACGATTCCGGGATTGCTTCGCTGTACGACGTGGAACCGGGCACATCGGTCGGTGCCACCTTGTCGACCCTGCTCGCCCGCGGGTGGCTCGGCGTCGATGCCTCGGGCCACGTCAAGGGCCTGCTCGACCACGGTCCGCTGGCCGCGCGCCTGGTCCGACGGTTGGGGAGCCAGCCGAGCAAGGACGCGCTCGTGGCATGTTGTCGGGAGCTGAGTGCATGCCTGGCCGAAAACCGCCCGTTTCGCTCCTGATCACCGCCGAACACGCGTCCAGCGCGATTCCATCGCGGTGGGCTGCGCTGTTCGAAGCCGACCGGGGCGTGCTCGACACGCATCGAGGCTGGGACCGGGGCAGCCTGTCGCTCGCGCGCGCCCTGGCCGGACGCCTGTCGGCACCCTTGATGAAAGGGCAATGGTCGCGGCTGCTGGTCGACCTCAATCGATCGCACGACCACCCCCGGCGATTCTCGGAGTTCTCGAAGAGACTGGACGCCGCCGAGCGCGCCGAATTGACCGAGGCGATCTGGCGGCCGCACTGGGCGGCCTACGCGGACTTCGTGCGCTACGCAACCGGTCGGGTCGTCCACCTGGCCTGCCACAGCTTCACGCCGATCCTCGACGGCAAACAGCGATCAACCGACATCGGTCTGTTGCACGATCCATCGCGGCACGTGGAGGACGCGTTCTGCAGGCGGCTCCAGGAGGCGATCCGGGCCGAACTGCCCGAGCTGGCGGTGCACCGCAACCGGCCGTACAAGGGCACCAGCGACGGACTCGGTTCCTGGCACCGCAAACGATTCGACGACGACCGATTGACCACACTGGAGATCGAACTCAATCAGCGCTTCGCATCCGGGCCGGATGCGGTCCGGGTCCGCGAAGCCGTGGTGCGGGCCGTCGAGCGGGTCGTGGCCGGGCTCTGACCCTGAGCGAGGTCAGCTCGACGAGGTCGTGTCGGACGACTTCGGCGGCCAGGGAAAGAAGGCCGAGACCCGTTCCTGGTACTCGCGATAGGCGTCGCCGCGCGACTTGATCGACTGCTTCTCGGTGTAGGGGATGTAGTCAAACAGCGACTTGAACTGCCTGATCAGTTTTGCTAGCTTGATTTGTGGCGGGTTGAAATGGTTGGTTGGCGTCAACGAGTCTTGGTTTCAGGACTAGCCTGTCATATTTGGCATTTGAATGTAGGAGGACTAATTATGAAGCGTTTCATTTTCTATCTCTTGTTCCTGCTCCTCGCTGTTCCGCTAGCGCCCCCCCGTTATAGCTGACGAGTGTGTTGCGACAACGCACAGATACTGGAGGTGCAATGTCGGCGGTGATGTGTGCGCGCCATGCAATCAGCCCGTTGGCTTCTGTTTCCCCATTGCTTACGCTGAGCGGCTCGGCAATGCGTGCAGGTTCGGTTGCTATCCGCCCTGCGATCTGCAGGTCTATTCGACTGGTGACCCCGCGGTCGAACGATTGAAGGGCTCGAGCAACTTACGCTTGAATCCCGGGAAACGCTGGCCAGTTACATCGGCGGCAATCCCATTCTGGTGTCATTGATCCTTGCGCTGTCCAGCGAAACTACTGAATCAAACAAGAGCATTCAATGGTCTGGAGTCGGCAGCAATGTAGCAACCGCCCCCGGCCAAGCCCTGAGTGCATCGTCTGCACTGCAGCAGTTCATTGCGGCATCCGCTGCACGATCGCAGGTGTCTGCTGGCACCTATTACGAGGTCGCCGGCAACATGACTGAGGCCGGATTTCAGGCGAGAGTCGAGCTCAGGGACACGGCCTTGAGAGATTTTCTGGGAGATCACGCCGTAAGCTTCCCCCCAGCTGACACATTCCCGAAGTAGAGATTTCTGGCACCATTCCCTTGGAGGAGAACGCCATGAAGAAGTCTCGATTCACCGAACACCAGATCGTTGCCATCCTGAACGAAGCCGAGTCTGGGATGCCCGTCAAGGACGTTTGCCGGAAGCATGAGATCAGCTCGGCGACCTACTACAAGTGGAAGTCGAAGTACGGCGGGTTGGACGCCTCGGAACTCAAGCGTCTGAAGGAGCTGGAAGCGGAGCTGTCGCAGTACAAGCGCATGTATGCCGAACTGGCCCACGAGAAGTACGCACTGAAGGACGTCATCGCAAAAAAGCTCTGACGGCCGCCGAGAAGCGCGAGGTTGCGCGCACACTGGTGGTCGAGCACGAGCTATCGATCCAGCGGTCCTGCCAAGCGGTGGGCCAGAGCCGGTCGGCCTGGTACCGCCCGCTGCCCGATCCGCTGTCCCGAGATCAGGAGATCGTGGACGCAATGACGGCTTACTTCGAGGCGTTCCCGCGTCGGGGCTTCTGGAAGTGCCGGAAGTACTTGCGAGCCGAGGGGCGGCCCTGGAACCACAAGCGCCTGTGGCGCGTGTACTGTGCGCTCGGGCTGAACCTCCGGCGCAAGACCAAGCGCCGGCTGCCAAACCGGGAACGCATCCCGCTGACAGTGCCGCTGGGGCCGGACCAGGTCTGGTCGGCCGACTTCATGGCCGATTCACTCTACTGCGGCGTTCGATTCCGGACATTCAACGTGCTGGATGACTTCAACCGCGAGGGCGTTGCGATCGAGATCGATACGTCGATTACAGGAGAGCGGTTGATCCGGCTGTTCAGCCAGATCGAAGCCGAACGGGGTCTGCCGGCAACGCTGCGCACCGACAACGGTCCTGAGTTCATCGGTCAGGCCTTCCTGGACTGGGCTGATGACCACGGTATGACGGTGCAGCACATCCAACCGGGAAAGCCCAATCAGAATGCGTTCATCGAGCGCTTCAATCGAACCTACCGCGAGGAGGTGCTGGACCTGTACCTGTTCGAAGATCTTGATCAGGTCCGCGAAGAAACGCATCGCTGGCTACGGCGCTACAACGAGTCCTGGCCTCACGACTCGCTGGGCGATCTGAGCCCGCTGGAGTATGCCAAACGAGCGGGAGCCTCTACTTCTGAACTGTCGCCTTGACGGGGAAGCTTACGACGCCAAGAAGTCCGTTTATGAAATTCAAGGGAACATCGTAGCGGACAAACAGGGTGAGGCTGCGTTGACGCTTCGAGTCCATCCGCTGGATTCAGCGCAGCCACAAGAATAGAGTTTGATTGAACAGGGGTCGTCCATGCGGCGGCCCCTGTGCTTCTTTCAGTTGTCTTCAATGGCTTGGCAATGACTAACGTACTCATGACATCAGTTGCGGTTCTTGGGTTGTCGCTCGGTAGTGTGGCGATCGCATTTCAGGGCGATTCCGAGGTTCCGAGCTTTCGCCTTCAGGATGAATTCTTCGTTTCCTTCGAAGCTGCTGAGATATACCAGAAACTCCCGGAGGCCATGGCAACGGATCCCCGTCATGTATACCCGCTGTTGGCAATGGTGGCGGATGATCAAAGCTCTGGACTGTATGTAAGGGGCTCGATGAGCCAGGTCACGGTGCCGAGGGCTTTTACCGCCGAGGATGCATCAACACTGATTTCTTTCGCTTTCGATGATTCAGGCGTCTATAACGGAATGGATGCGTTCAGCTCGGATCTTCGTGAATACTTGATGCAAACGGACTTGCATCTGCAAGACATCGTGATCGTCGACATCGAGTTCACTGAATTCGACGACGGTGGGGGTTCTGTTCGATTGGTGACCAGTGAACGAGATGCAACGTGTCGATCAGATAGCGACGCATCATTTGAAGAGCTGTTGCAGCTTAGTCCCGCAACGGTCATCTCCTTCGAATCGGCGCGGGTTGAGCCGTACGACGGCGAACATTTGACAATAGCTCCTTGAGTCTCGGTGTCGCCACGCGATGCGTTTCTGGAGTCCGCTTGCGGCTGTACGCATTGCCGAACGGATCGCGCCGTAGGAGGCGAATCGATACATGGCCCGTGTCGGCAAGCCGGGATTCCATAGGCACGAAGAGGTCGGAAATTATCCCGAATTGCGCTTTGAAGGATTTTCTCGGGACGACTTCGGCGGCCAGGGAAAGAAGGCCGAGACCCGTTCTTGGTACTCGCGATAGGCGTCGCCGCGCGACTTGATCGACTGCTTCTCGGTGTAGGGAATGCCGCTGACGCGGTACAGGAACATCAGCATCACGACCGGGCCCAGCCAGGTCACCCAGTGATTCGGCGCGCCCCAGGCGATCAGCGGGTAGGTGAACCAGTGCAGCCACTCGAAGAAGTAGTTCGGGTGGCGGGAGTACTTCCACAGGCCGACGTCGCAGACTTCGCCCTTGTTGTCCGGGTCGGCCTTGAACCGGGCCAGCTGGCGATCGGCGATCGACTCGCCGACCAGCGACACGATCCAGAAGGCGATGCCGGCGAACACCAGGATCGACCAATCGCTCGCCGGGTCGTTGGCCACGACCCAGCCCGGCAGGGCGAACACCCAGGCGACCAGCGCCTGGGCGGCGTAGAACAGCAGGAAGCCGAAGTTCGCCTTCTCGTTGAAGGCCTCGCGCATCGACTGGTAGCGTCCGTCCTCTTCGTCGTGCCCGGCCAGGCGGACCGACAGGTGCCAGGTCAGCCGGAAGGACCAGCTGCAGGCGATCAGCACCACGAGGATCCGCTTTTCCACCGAGCCGTCGCCGACGATGGCGAAGAACAGAACCTGCGCACCGATCAGCGCCGCCCAGGCCACGTCGACCCAGTCGGCCCGGCCCGAACCGCGCTGCCAGAGCCACAGGGCGAACATGGTCAGCGCGCAGGCGCCTGCTGCAATCCAGAGTTCCATAAGCGAAGTGTCGCAGAAGGTCCGTGATGAATCGGATAAGGATGCCGCGAGTCGTGGACCGTGCTTGGCAGGACGCATCCGGTCGGGTAGGCTCGGAGCCGCGTTGGCCGGGTCGCGGGGTGCTCCCGGTTCGAATCGAACCCGGGGGACTCTCTCGAATGAAACATTTCTGCAATCTTTGCGCGCTCGTCCTGGTTGTCGCCTGCGGCGGCTTCGCCCATGCTGCCGGCACGGCGTCGAGGCTCGATAGCCCGGCCGCGACCTCCACGATCCAGGTCATCGACCGCGAGATGATCGAACGCTCGGGCAAGTTCTCGTTGGCCGAAGTGCTGCGCGACCTGCCGTTGAACAGTGCAGGCTCGTTCCGGCCGCAGTCCGCATCGACCGCCCAGTCCTTCGGGGGGTTCGACCTGCGCGGGCTGGGCGAGGAGCGGACGCTGGTGCTGGTCAACGGAAAGCGCGAGGCGATCGATCCGTCCACGGCAAGCTCCAGCAACCTGAACCTGATCCCGCTGGCCATGGTCGACCGGATCGAGATCCTGCCGTCCGGCGCCGGTGCGATCCACGGCATGAACGCGATGGGCGGGGTCGTCAACATCATCACGCGCGACGACTTCCGCGGTGTTGAAGCCACGGCAGGAACGTCGTGGACCGAGCGCGTCGGCGGCGAGGTCGACGGCGCGTCCGTGCTGGCCGGCGTCGGCGACGAGCGCGGGTCGATCGTGGTCGGTGCCAGCTATGACGAGCGCGACATCGTGTTCGTAGGCAATCGCCCGCGATTCAGCGGTAACGTGGTGCCGCTACCGGGCGCCGGTTCGATCTTCTCGAACAACTTCTTGACGGGAGGGTTCAGTTTCCTGACCGGCTACGGACCGAACGGCGGACCCGGCAACGTGCCGGGTTGCCAGGGCGAGGGATTCTCGCTGACCTTGAGCGGTCTTTGCGTGTACGACACGAGAGTGGGTTTGGCAAACGACGTGCAGACGCGCAACGAGTCCTTGTTCGCCAACGCGCGCTATCGGATCGACGACAACTGGGCGCTTTCACTCGATGCGCGGGCCAGTCGACTGGAGAGCTTCGGTTCGTTTACATCGACGCCGAGCTCACCCTGGCCCGCCAACGGCTTCCGCGGAATCCTGCTGCAGCCGGGCAGCCCGATTCATCCTGCGACGCCGCCGTCGGCCGGCGGTCTGAACCCGCTCTGGCAGGACTACGAGGAGGTGGCCGGCTGGAACCTGCTGAACGCCCATCGCTTCGCCGCCAACGGCCCGCGCGAACTCAGGACGCAAGCAGTCAGCTACAACGCTGCGCTGGAACTCGAAGGGCGAATCGGAGACTTCGACGTGTCATTGAGCGCGCAGCGGGCCGAGATTCAGCACGACGAACTCAATGACAACCTCATCCTCTCCGAGCTGGCCCAGGCAGCGATCGATACGGGCGCCTACAACCTCTACGATCCCTTCGGCACGCCGCAAGACGTGCTGGAATCGTTCGAGGTCACCGGCTCGCGCGATGCGAACTACCTGCTGCGCTCGCTGCAGGGCACGATCGCGACCGACCTCTTCGAACTCCCAGGAGGCACAAGCCGCGTCCTGGTCGGCGCGGAGCTGCGTGATGAAGGCTTCGACGATCGGCCCGATGCGCTGCAGGCTGCGGGCCGGATCACCGGCACCGCCGCCAATCCGTCGTTTGGCGAGCGCGAGCTGTGGGCGGTGTTCGGCGAATTTTCATTTCCGGTCACCGACCGGCTGGACGCCATGGCCGCGGTTCGCTGGGACGACTACGACTACACCGGCAGCGGCACATCGGCGCGACTGGCGGTGGACTGGCGTCCGCTCGACACGCTGGGCGTGCACGTCGCATGGAGCCGGAGCCTGCGCGCGGAGCCGCTCCAGCAGGGCCCGGACGGTCCGCCGGGTGGAGGGTTCCAGGCGGGTGGGCCCACGGATGAACAGAGTTGCCAGGCGCTCGGTCTACCCCCGGGATGCGTCATCGCGATCGAACGCTTCGATATCCGGAACCCGGAACTCGGGCCGGAGTCCATCGAACAGTTCGATCTCGGCGTCAGGTTCTCCCCGTTCGATGGCCTGGAAGCGCGGCTCAGCGGATTCGACATCCGGATCGAGGATCGTCCGATTCGTCCCGGCGTCCAGCAGATCATCAATTGCGTGAACGGGGACGCCGGCAACTGCCCGGACGGGCTGAGCTTGCTGGACCCGGTCGATATGCCGCCGGATCCTTCGGCCGGCCTGGGCATCGCCCGGGATTCCTCGGGCCTGATCCGCTACATCCAAACGGGACTGGCCAGCTTCGGTCGCATCGAGACCCGCGGAATCGATGCGCGCCTGTCCGGTCGGTGGCGCTTCGGCGAATTCGGCGTGTCCAGCGTCCTCGATGCGACCTGGGTGGATCGCTATCGCGTGGACAGCGGGTCGAACGTCGCCGGTGGCTACGGCCGGCCCGACTGGAGGGGCCGTTGGCAGTCGAACCTCGATTGGAACGATTTCGCGCTGACCTGGATCGTCAATCACATCGACGGGCAGGATCAATCGGCGGCATTCGCTGGATCGCTCCCCAGTTGGACCACCCACGACGTCCAGCTGCGCTGGGCCGCACCCTGGAATGCCGAGATCGCGATGGGCGTCGACAACCTCGCCGATCGCGATCCGGTGTTCGACATCGGCGAAGGGCGAGGCTTCAACTTCGACCTCTACGACGGCTACGGCCGGCTCGGCTACCTGCGCTATACGCAGCGGTTCTGACTGCGGTAGCGCCTCAGGCGGAGGCGGGGGCACCGGTGCTGGCTGCCGAGGCCGCACCTTCGATGACCTGCACATCTTGGTCGGCGCGCAGGCGCTCGTTGCCGCGGACCACGACGCGATCGCCGTCGGTGATCGGGCCGCGCACTTCGATCAGTTCTCCCGAGCCGATGCCGGTGACTACCCGGATGCGGCGGGCCTTGTTCTCTTCGTCGACCACGAACACGGAGGTGCCGTCGCCGCGCAGGACCAGCGCGTCGCGCGGCACGGCCAGCACTTCGCGCACGTCCGCGGTGGGGATCGTCACCCGTACGGTCTGGCCGATCGGCAGCGGTTCGGTCACATCCAGCCTGAGCTCGAACACGTGATTGAACTCGTCGCCGATGCTGACCACGGTGCGCAGCGGCGCCGGCAGGGTCTCGCCCTCGCCTAGCACGATCGCCAGCTCGTCGCCGGGCTGCACGTAGCGGTAATAGGCCAGAGGCGCCCGCGCGACCGCCTCGAGGCGGTTGGGGTCGACCAGGCGGACGATGGCGGTGCCGGGCGAAACGCGTTCCCCGGCCTGGACGCGACGCTCCACGACCACGCCCGGGAAGGGCGCGGTGACGCGGGTGCGGTCGAGTTCGTCCTGGACCTGGGCCAGGCGGGCGCGTGCGATTTCGAGATCGCTGGAGGCCACGTCCCGGTCCGAGCGGGTCTGCTCGATCTGGGTCACGGCGGCCAGGTTGCTTTCCGCCAGGCGCTGGATGCGCGCAAGTTCGGCATCCAGGAACGACAGGCGGGCCTCGACGCGCGCGATCTCGGCGCGGAGCTCGCGGGCGCGGAGCTCGAGCGCGGTGTCCTCGATGCGGGCGATCACGTCGCCGGACTCGACCCGGGTGCCGACCTCCGCGACCTCGATCAAGCGGCCCTGGACCTCGGCCGAGAGCACCGCGTCGGAGCGCGAGATCACCGTACCGGCGACCTGCATGGTCGGTGCCATGGTCACGGTGCGGGCGCTGTCGACCTGGACCAGGGCGGGGCCGCCGAACTGGGCCATGGCCGGCCCGGCCAGGACGACCAGAAGCAGAACGAGCAGAGAACGAGACATCGGGAACAACCTCATGCGGTAACGGGCTCGCGCGTGCCGATCGGGCGCGGCGCGGGCTCCTCGTTGATTCGAAGCAGGCTGGGCAGCAGCACCAGCGTGAACAGGGTGCTGACCGCGAGACCGCCGACGATGACCGCGGCCAGGCCGCGGTAGAGCTCCGTACCGGCGCCGGGCAGCAGCAACAGCGGCAGCATGCCGAACAGGCTGGTGAAGGTCGACATCAGGATCGGCCGCAGCCGCAGGCCGACCGCCTGGCGGACCGCCTCGCGCCGGTCCAGACCGTCGCGCTCGCCGTCCCGGGCGCGGTACACCAGCAGGATCGCGTTGTTGACCACCAGGCCGAGCAGGATCACGAAACCGATCATGGTCAGCATGTCCATCGGCTGGCCGAACACCAGGTCGACCAGGCGCAGCGCGACGATGCCGCCGATGGTCGCCATCGGGATGGTCATCAGCACCAGCAGCGAATCCTTGAACGAGCGGAACAGTGCGGTGATCAGCAGGTACAGGATCACCACGGCCAGGATGAAGCTGCCGGCGAGGTTGCGCAGGGTTTCGCCGAGCGCCTCGGCGGTGCCGCGGTAGGTGATCACCCCGTCCGGCGGCAGGGCGGCGCGAATCGCCGGCTCCGCCTCGTTGCGCAGGGTTTCCAGCGCGGTTTCCATCGGCATTCCGCTCGGCGGGGTGACCCGCAGCGTCAGCGTGCGCTTGCGGTCGACGCGGCGAATCTGGTTCGGCCCCGCCGTGCGCTCCAGCCGGGCCAGTTCGCCGAGCGTGGCCAGGCGGCCCGACGGCGTGGCGATCGGCATCGACATCAACTCTTCCGGGGTTGCCCAGCGCTCGCCGCGCAGGATCACGTTCAGCCGCTGGTCGCCGTCGAAATACTCGCCGAGAAACGCGCCGCTGCCGAAGGCGCGGATGATCGTGGCGACGTCGCCGCGGGTAAATCCGAGTTCCGCGATCCGGCGGTCGTCGGGGATGAGGCGAAGTTCCGGCTCGGCCAGCTCCAGGCCGGGGTCGGGGCGGATGTTCGAGCCCGGCAGGGCCTGCGAGATGACGCCGAAGCCGATCTGGCCGGCCTCGATCAGATCGCTGAAATCGCCGGCCTGGAGGTCGACCGAAATGTTCCGGCCGCCGCGGCCGCCGAAGATCGCGCGACGGCCCGCGCGGCCGAAGGTGTCGGGGAAACCCGCCAGGACCTCGCGGTTGACCACCTCGAGCACCTCGTCGATGTCATCGGGGTCGGCCGCGCTCAGGCCCATGAACACGCCACCGCCGAACTGGCCGACGAAGATGTCGGAGATCGCGGGGTCCTTCTCGCCGGTCAGGTAGGGCCGGACCCGGTCGTTGATCGGGTCGATGATCTCGCTCTGGACCGTGTCCGGGCCCATGCCCGGCGGCGCCTGGACGAAGCCGAACAGCGAATTCTGGTTGCCCTCGGGCAGGTAGTCGGCCGGCGGAATCAGCAGCGCGCCGATCAGCAGCGGCACCACGGTCAGGCCCGCGATCCACGACCAGCGCCGGCGCGGCGTGTCGGTCAGCTTCATCACGTAATCGGCCGCATTGCGCCACCAGGAGAGGTGCCGATCGTTCATTTCCCGGTCGCCGAGCAGGCGATAGCTGGCCGCCGGGATCACCACGACCGCAACCACCAGCGAAGCGGTCACGGCGGCCGAGATCACCACCGCGAGGTCGGCGAACAGCTGGCCGGCCTCGTCCTGCAGCCACAGCACGGGCAAAAAGATGGCCACGGTGGTCGCGGTCGAGGCCAGCAGAGCGCCCCAGACCTGCGTGGCTCCACGGTCAGAGGCTTCCTTGGCCTCACGACCCTGCTCGCGCTGGCGGACGATGTTTTCCAGCACCACGATCGCAGCATCGAGCACCATGCCGGTGGCGAAGGCCAGGCCGGCCAGCGAGATCACGTTCAGCGAGCGTCCGGCCACGTCGAGCACCAGGAACGCGAAGCACAGGCACAGGGGAATGGCCACGGCGACCATCATGGTCGCCCGGAAGCGGCGGAAGAACCACCACAGCACGCTCGTGGCCAGCAGCATGCCGAGCAGCAGGTTGGTCACCACCATCCGCACCGACTGGTTGATGTAGACCGTGTCGTCGGAGACCTGGACCATGTTCAGGCCGGCCGGCGTCAGGTGGCTGCGCTGCAGCTCCGCGACCACCTGCTTGACGTCGTTGAGCACGCGCACGACGTTGGCGCCCGGTTCGGCCGCGACGTTCATCGCGATCGACGGGCTGGCGTTCTGGGTCACGCCGCCGCGGAAGTCGGTCATGGTCCGCTCGACGGTCGCCACGTCGCCGAGGTACACGGGTCGGCCGTCGCGCCATTCGAGCACCAGGTTCTGCAGGTCGGCGACCTCGTACTGGCCGGCGAAGCGGACCGTGTACTGGCGTCGCCCGATCTCCTCGAAGCCGCCGGAGACATCGGCGTTCTGGCCGAGTTGCTGGCCGATCCGGGTCAGATCGACGCCGATCGCGGCGGCCCGGTACGGGTCGAAGGTGATCCGGATCTCGAACGCGCGGCCGCCGACCGGCGCGGCCGAGGACACCCCGGGAATCCGCTCGACCCGTTCCTGGATCACGTCGGCCACGAAGTCCTGGTATTCGACGATCGGTCGGGTGTTGCCCTCGACCGGCAGGATCGCGAACCACGCCACGGCCTCTTCATACTGGGACGTGCCGACATTCACGGTCGGCTCGGAAACGTCGGTCGGGTAGCGCTGGACCTGGTTCAGGCGATTGATCACGTCGATCAGCGCCCGGTTCATGTCCGCGCCGACGCCGAACTCCAGGCTGACCCGGCCGCTGCCCTGCGATGCCGAGGAGTTCATCCGGACCAGGCCGGGGACGTCGCGCAGCTGCTCTTCCTGCGGCTCGACGATCTCGGACTCGACCTCTTCGGGGGCAGCCGCGCGCCAGCCGGTGTTGATCGAGATGCTGGGCCGGTCGATGTTGGGCGTCATCTGCACCGGCAGGCGGTTCAGGCTGATCAGGCCGAAGATGACCAGCAGGATGCAACCGACGGCAACGGCGACCGGGTTGCTCAGGCCAAGGCGGGTCAGCGGCACGGGAAACTCCTGCGGGTGCGTCGAGCGGGCGAAATGCGCCAAGCGTGGGAATCACGCCTGATCGGCCAGCATATTGGACATCACGAATGTGAAGGAGTGCCGAAAGTCACCGGCCTCGCAAGGCCCGCACTGGCGCGGTCTGCGGTATCGTTACGTGTCGGCGCTTCGGGGTAGACGCCGCTCCCGGTCTTCCGCACAAACACAACAAGCAACGGAAGCCGGGCCCGATTCGACCGCGCGTCAGGACTCAGGTCCCGTCGTGCCGGAGATGCCTGAAGATGTCCGAAACCTACGACTACATCATCGTCGGCGCCGGGTCGGCCGGCTGCGTGCTGGCCAACCGTCTGACCGAGGATGCCGACTGCCGCGTGCTGCTGCTTGAGGCCGGTCCGCGCGACTGGAATCCGTTCATCCACATGCCGGCAGGCTTGGCCCAGCTGGTCCGCTTCAATGCGGTGAACTGGGGCTACGAGACCGAACCCGAGCCGAACCTGAACAATCGCCGCCTGTACTGGCCGCGCGGCAAGGTGCTCGGCGGGTCCAGCTCGATCAACGCCATGTGCTACGTGCGCGGCCACCGCACCGACTACGACGACTGGCGCGACCTCGGCAACCCGGGCTGGGGATTCACCGACGTGCTGCCGTACTTCCGGCGCAGCGAGGACCAGCAGCGCGGCGCCAGCGAGTTCCACGGCGTCGACGGACCGCTGGGCGTGTCCGATCTCAGCCACGTCAACGACCTGAGCCCGGTGTTCATCCAGGCCGCCGAGCAGGCCGAGTACTTCCGCAACGTCGATTTCAACGGGCCCGTGCAGCGCGGCTTCGGCCTCTACCAGGTGACCCAGCGCGACGGCCGCCGCTGCTCGACCGCGCGCGGCTACCTGCGGCCGGTGCGATCACGGCCGAACCTGACCGTGCGCACCGGCGCGCTGACCCATCGGGTACGCATGCGCGGCGGCCGCGCCGACGGCGTGGTCTACAGCCGGCTGGGTCGTACCCGCTCCGCCCGGGCCGAGCGCGAGGTGGTGCTGTGCGGCGGCGCGATCAACTCGCCGCAGCTGCTGATGCTGTCGGGCATCGGTCCGGCGGGGATGCTCGAGGGGGCCGGCGTTGCGGTCGAACTCGACCGTCCGGCGGTCGGGCGCAACCTGCAGGACCACCTCGACGTGATGACGCTGACCCGCTGCTCGCAGCCAGTCACCTACGACCACCTGAACGAACTGATGGTGGGCCTGCGCTATTTCCTGTATCGCGAAGGCATCGGCACATCGAACATCGCCGAAGCCGGCGGCTTCCTGGCCAGCGGCCGCAGCGACCGGCCGCGACCGGACATCCAGATGCACTTCGTGCCGGCGCTGCTCGACGACCATGGCCGCAATCGCCTGCCGGGCGACGGCTACACCCTGCATGCATGCAACCTGCGGCCGGAAAGTCGGGGCCACCTGGCCCTGAAGAGCGACGATCCGCGCGCGGCGATCGGCATCCATGCCAACTACATGTCCGAGCCGGAAGACGTGGAGATGATGCTGGAGTGCGTCCGGGTCTCCCGCGAAATCCTGGCCCAGCCGGCGTTCCGGCCGTTCCGGGCCCACGAGATCCACCCCGGCGGTGACGTCGACACGCGCTCCGGCCTGCTGGAATTCATCCGCAACAAGGCCGAGTCGATCTATCACCCGGTCGGGACCTGCCGGATGGGACCCGACGACGAGGCCGTCGTCGATGGCGAGCTTCGGGTCAAGGGGGTGGACGGACTGCGCGTGGTCGATGCCTCGATCATGCCGACCCTGATCGGCGGCAACACCAACGCCCCGACGATCATGATCGCGGAAAAGGCCTCGGACCTGATCCGCGGCCGCTCGGCGCCGATTCCGGCCGCCGAGGAAGCCCTCGACCCCGAGGTCGCGCTGGTCTGAGTCGGTGCAGGCCGGGACGAACCCGGCCTGCACGGGCCTTCCGGCTTACTCGGTCGCGGTCGACGCTTCGTTCGAAGAGTCGGTCGAAGAGCCGCTCGTCGAAGGAGCTTGCGGCCCGGGCTCGGCGAAGCGCGTCACCCAGTCGCGCACCGCGCCGTACCAGTGCAGCGAGTTGTTCGGCTTGAGGATCCAGTGGTTCTCGTCGGGGTAGTAGATCATCTTCGATTGCACACCCCGGGTCTGCAGCGCCCGGAACAGCGAGAAGCCCTGGCCGACCGGCACGCGCAGGTCGTTCTGGCCGTGGATCACCAGGCTGGGGGTGTCGAAGCGGTCGGCGTACATGTGCGGGGAGAGGATCGAATACATCTCCGGGTTCTCCCAGTACGGGCCGAAGCGATCGGAGTGGACCGCGAAATCCGCCGAGGTCTGGGCGTACAGGTCGTAGACCGCCGCGTGGATCACCAGCGCGTTGAACGGGTGCTCACGGCCGAGCAGGATCGACGAAAGATAGCCGCCGTAGCTGCCGCCGCCGGCGACCATGCGGTCCGTGTCGATCCAGTCCTTGTCCATGAACCACTCGGCCGCGGCGATCGTGTCGGCGTACGGCTTGCTGATCCAGTCGGGATTGATGGCGTCGGTGAAGTCCTGGCCGAAGCCCGACGATCCGTGGAAGTTGTGCCACGCGGTCACATAGCCCCAGGACGCAAAGGTCTGCGCGTTCCAACGGAAGTGGAAGGTGTCGGTGATCGCGCCGTGCGGCCCGCCATGGATCAGCAGGAACAGCGGATACTGCTGCCCCGGGTCGAAGCCGGGCGGGTAGTGGACCCACATCTGGATGTCGGCGCCGTCGGCGCCCTCGAAGGTCACCGATTCGTAGGTGCCGAGGTCGACGTCGGCCAGGATCTGGTCGTTGAAGGACTCGAGGCGAACGATCTCGTCGGCGTCGAGGTCGATCCGGACCACGCGCGGCGGATACAGGAAGCTCACGTTGGTCCCGACCAGCGTGCCGTCGGCGGCGATGTCGAGGTTGCCGTAGTCGGTCGCGTCGGTCAGCGCCACCGGGTCCGAGCCCGACAGCGGCAGGAAGTACAGCCGCCGGGTGCCGGCGTCGTCGATCGCACCGAACAGGCCGGCCGAGTCCGGCGCCCAGACCAGGCCGTCGGCGGAGCGGTCCCAGTCGGCGTGGATCACGCGGGTACGGTTGTTGGCCAGCTCGTGGATCATCAGCGAGCGGGTGTCGCCGTAGAAGCCGACGATGTGCTGGCGGTTGAAGGCCAGCATCGTGCCGTCGGGCGAGAAGATCGGGTTGGAATCGGCGGCGGCGTTGCCGATTGTCAGATTACGAGCGGTGACGTTGCGAGCCTGGTCGCTGCCGATCTCGAGCAGGAACAGGTCGTTGTTCTCGACCACGCCTTCGGTGCTGGAGTCGGCGACGAAGGCCAGCAAGGAGCCGTCCGGCGAGACGTCGTAGTCCGAGCCGCTGGCCGAGCCGCGCGGCAGCTCCAGCCCCGTAGCGACGGTCAGCCCTTCGATTTCGCCACCGGCGGCCGGGATCCGGTAGAGGTGCGTCTCGCGCTCCTCGTCCAGGTAGCGATCGAAGAACGAGTACGGCATGGCCGTCCACTCGTGGGCGGAGACGTGATCGTCCTTGTCGGCCTTGATCTGCTCGGCCATCTCGTCCCGGGTCCGGCCGGGCCACACGGTCGAGAGGAAGTAGACGTGCTCTCCGACCCAGGTCAGCCCGCCGGCGCCGGTCGGCACCTCGCCGAGCTGAACCGCCTCGCCGGGCGCATCCATTGGCAGCACGTAGATCTGCGCGGCCTCGTCGTCGTCGCGAGTCGACGTGAAGGCCAGCTTCGTGCCGTCCGGCGAGAACACCGGGCTGCCGGCGCTGGAGCCTTCGGCGGTCAGTGGCCGTTGCAGGCCGCCCTCGGGCGAGAGCAGGTAGAGCCGGGTTTCCGATTCGTCGGTCTCGACGTCATAGGACGTCACGGGCACCACGACATGACGCGCGTTCGGCGAGATCACCGGCGCGCCGACGCGGTCCATCGTCCACAGCACCTCGGCGGTCAGGCGCGTGCGGTCGGCGCCGGTCTCGGGTTGTGGGTCGTCCTGGGCCAGCGCCGGCAGCGCGGGTACCAGCAGCATCAGGAACAGCAGCAGGGTCTGGATTCGAGCCATGGATCACTCTCGAGCGGTTGGGGTCCCCGGATGATACGGGCTGGGGGTGGGCCGGGCGCAAGTGTCCGAAGTCCTGCCGCCGATCGCTTGCTGGTCCGGCCGCTTACTGGTCCGTTCGCTCGCGAGCTCACTCCCACAGAAGCCGGGCGTTCGGCCTGTGGGAGTGAGCTTGCGAGCGAAGGCGCAAAGCAGAGCGCCGGACTGCTGTGCTGGCGTCACCGCCGGCAATGTCTTCGTCCGATGCACCGGAGCGTCGATCGCGGTGAGGCCAGGCTCCCAGAGAATGGTCTGTCTCAGGGCGGGCTGGCCCTGGGTGGTGAATTGACTTCAGGACGGCGTTCGGATCACCCTAGGTGTCGCAACGTCTTGCGAGACTCGCGAAGCGCCCGCCACCGAGGAGCATTCATGTTCGTATCCAACCCGCTGCTCGACGCCGTTCTTCGGGGGCTGATCCTGGCCTCGGCCGCGATCACCTGGGTGGTGATCCTGGTTCGCATCAACGGGCTGCGGTCGTTCTCGAAGATGACCAGCTTCGACTTCGTGATGACGGTGGCAATCGGGTCGCTGCTGGCCGGCGCCGGCCAGTCGACCGACCTCGGCGGCTTCCTGCAGCCCTTGCTGGCGATGCTCGCCTTGTTCGTGTTCCAGAACGTCGTCGCGCGCCTTCGGTTCCGCTCGGACAGGTTCCAGAAGTGCGTCCAGAACACGCCCGTGCTGTTGATGCGCGATGGAGTGATCCTGGAACGCGCGCTGGCCGAAACCCGCGTGTCGAAGGGCGACCTGGTTGCCAAGTTGCGGGAGTCGAACGTGCTCGACTTCAGCGAGGTGCGCGCGGCCGTGCTCGAGACGACCGGCGACATCTCCATCCTGCACGGCGATGCGTGCGCGGGGGATCTGCTGGAGGGCGTGCGTTCGGTCGAGCGCTGAGGAGCGGATGCGGGTCCGCTGTCCCCGCGGGTCAAGCCGGCCGGAAACCCTTCGCCTGCAGGCAGGCTCCTACAGGTCTCCGGGTTCGGACGCGGGGCTGCGGTCAAGCGTCGAACGGTAGGCCCATCGCCTGCACGGTCGCTCGCGAAGGTCAGGGCCGCGCGTGGGGTTCGCGCGCAAGCGCCCTCCAACAGGCAGGAACCTTCGATCCCCGGCATTCCTGTTGGAGGCCGCTTGCGGGCGAAGGGTGGGTTGTTACTCGTACAGCGTCAGCGACTCCACGTCCATGGTGTAGGCCGAGGCGGCGGTTTCGTTGCTGATGTCCTCGATCTTCAGCGTGCCTTCCATCCAGAACGCGTCCCAGATGTCGATCATGTCCACGGGCTCGTCGAGGCGGCCGTAGACGATCTGGTTGGCCGGCGGTGGGGGCAGGTGGATGCAGGCGCCGAAGTAGGGGACGAGGAAGAATTCCTTCAGGTCGCCGTTCTCGTCGGTCTCCACCGGCACGACGAAGCCCGGCAGCCTGACCTTCTGGCCGTCGAGTTCACCGACCGTGCGGAACGACTGGAAGGCTTCGGGCGTATTGAACCCGGAGTGGTCGATCGACGTCTGGTCGTTCATCCAGGCCTCGGCCTCGTCTTCGGGCATCAGTTCGAGCCAGCCGAGTTCGCGCACCTCCGCCGAAGCGAGTGCGGGGACGAAAAGCAGCGCCAGGACGGCGAGTGCGGCGAGTGTTCTTGGATGAGCCATTTCGAGAACCGTTGCGAGTTGAGTCTTCGGGGGTCTTGGACCGCGATGGATCGATGAGTTCAAACGGGCCCGGCTACTGCCGGACCTGCATGCCGTCGGCCAGCGTTCGACGATACACCAGGGCCGCAGGGATCAGAGCAACGAGCACGCCGGCCAGGCCGATCGCGCCGAGCACCAGCAGCAGGCGGGCGTGCGGCCAGGCGGCCTCGATCGCGATTCCGAACTGGTTCAGCAGCCAGGGCGCGGCCGCGACTTGCAGCAGATAGGCGAGCACCACGCCGATCACGAGACCGGCCAGGGTGATCAGCAGGGCCTCGAGCAGCAGCAGGCCGGCGATCTGGGTCGGACGCGCTCCGCAGGCGCGAAGGATGGCCATTTCGCGGCGGCGCTCGTTCAGGGTCGCCAGTAGCGCGGTCAGCATCCCGAGCAGGCCCGCCAGAACGACCAGCCCGGCGACGACCAGCAGGATCCGTTCGGCCAGCCCGGTGATGCGCCAGAGTTGCTGCAGCGTGATGCCGGGCAGGATCGCCAGCAGCGCTTCGTCGGGGTACTCGTTGATCCGTTGCTGGAGGCCGAAGACGGCGGCCCGGGTCGTCAAGCCGAGGAAGATGGCGGTGACCGCGTCGGGCGTGAGCTCGGCCTCGGCCGCGCGGGCCTCGTCGGGCGTCAGGCCGGACCCCGGTCGCGGCACGCCGCGTTCCCAGCCGATGTGGATGGCGTGGTGGGCCTCCAGCGAGATGTACAGGGATTGATCGATCGGGGTGCCGGTGGGCGCCAGGATGCCGCGCACCGTGAACGGTTGACCGGAATGACTCATCAGGCTGACGTTGCCGGCGCCGTGCGCCAGTTCCAGCTGATCTCCCACGGCGTAGTCGAGCTGGCGCGCCACCTGTGCCCCGATGACGACGTCGAACAGGTCGGTCCACGGCTCGCCCCGGTCGACGTTCAACGACTGGCCGCCGGCGAAGCGGTAGCGCTCGAAGAACTCGGCCGTGGTGCCGATCACCCGGTAGCCCTGGTGCGAGTCGCCGAGCGAGATCGGAACGGCCCAGTCGACAGTGCGCGCCTTGCCGAGCTCCTCGTAGGTGGTCCAGGTCACGTTGGCGGTCGCGTCGCCCAGGCCGAACACCGAGTACAGCAGCAGCTGGACCGGCGCGGTCGGTGCGCCGACGATCAGGTCGACGCCGGACACGGATCGCTGGAATCCTTCGCGCACCTGGTTGCGCATCTGTTCAACGAGCACCAGCAGCGCGATCGAGATGGCGATCGTGAACACCGTCAGCGAGATGGCGAACACTCGGTTGGCCAGGGATCCGCGGGCAAGCCGCATCAGCATGTCGCACCCCCGGCCTTGAGCCGGTCGAGTTCGAGGACGCGGTCGAAGCGACCGACCAGTCCCCGGTCGTGGCTGACGAACAGCAGGGCTGCCCCCGCGGCGCGGACTTCCTGGAACAGGAGGTCGAGGAAGTCGTCTCTCCGATCGTTGTCCAGCGCCGAGGTCGGCTCGTCGGCGAGCACGAGGTCGGGTCGACCGATCAGGGCCCGGGCCGCAGCCACGCGCTGCTGCTGACCGACGCTGAGCTGGTCGGCACGGCGGTCGTAGCTGGCCGGATCGATGCCCATGGCGCCCAGCAGGCGGCGAGCTTCGGCTCCGGTTGCACCGGCCCGCTGGCCGCGGGTTCGGGAGAATCGACAGCCCAGCAACACGTTGCCGACGGGATCCAGCCACGGCAGCAGGTTGAACTGCTGGAAGATCACGCCGAGATGCTCGGCGCGGAACTTGTCGCGATCCGAACGCTTCATCGTGTCCAGTCGCGTACCGGCGAACTCGATCCGGCCTGCATCGGGCGCGATCAGGCCGCCGATCAGGGCCAGCAGGGTCGACTTGCCCGAGCCGCTGGCGCCCGCCAGAAACACGGTCTCGCCGGCGTCAACCCGCAGGTCGAGACCGTCGAACACCGGTTCGTCCGCGCCCGGCCAGGCGTAGCGGAGCTCGGCGAGATGGAGCAGGCGGTTCGTGGCGCGGAGCCCGGTCATTCGAGGTCGATGCTCCGGTCGTCGGGACTCAGTTCCTTGCGCCATTGGCGCGACGGCGAAATCGCATCGACCCGGATGCTCCGATTGTCCGGCCAGTCGGTGAACAGGTCGAGTTCGATCGTGGCCAGGGCCCCCGGTCGCTCGCACAGCGCCACGGCGTCCACATGGAACTCCGCGTGGTCGGGATGTTCGTCGTGCGCATGGCCGTGATCTGCTTCGCCGTCGTGATCGTGATGACGATCGTCGTCGTGTTCGTGTTCGTGTTCGTGTTCGTGGTCATGGTCGTGACCGTGACCGTGATCATGACCGTGCTCCTGTTCGGCGCCGTGTTCGTGGCCATGGTCGTGGCTCCGGTCGTGGCGCTGGTCATGCTCATGGCCGTCGCCATGCTCATGACCCTCGCCGTGTGCCTGGCCCGGCGACCCGGTCGAGCCGTCGAAGGCGCTGCCCGCCTCGCCGGGCTCGGAGGCGCTCGAATCGACGCCGAAGCCCGGTCGTTCGACGATCACGCTCGTCGTGCAGTCGGCGTCGGCCGGCACCACGAGCCAGTCGCCGGCCGCGAGGCGGGCGGTGGCGGCGTCCAGCGCTTCGATCTGCCGGTCGTTTCGCGGCGGGTGTTCGAAGCCCACCAGGTTCGCCCCGGGAAACTGCAGGCTCAGGTCCAGGCGTCCGTCTTCGATCGCCAGTTGGGCCGTGGCCACCGAGTGCTGGTGGACGTCGCCTCGACGGACCGTGTCCTGCGCCTGGGCTGCGAATCCGGTCGCGAGCAGCGCGGTCAGCAGCGCCGCGCTGTGCATGTTGCGTCGCGTGTTGTGCTGAATCATTTCGGAGTCTCTGGCAGCAAAGTGTTATAAGATAACAAAATGGAACTTTCCTCGGCAGCCCCATCCCGCTGGCTCGATCGCCTCGGGGTCGTCGCCTCGCTCGGCTGCGGCCTCCATTGTGCCGCGCTCAGCGTGGTCATTCTGGTCTATCCCGCTCTCTGGTTGAACCGCGAACTGCGTGCAAGCGGGCTGTGGGAGATCCTCTGGTGGACCGAGATCGGCTTGCTGGTCCTGGCCTGGGTGCTGGCGACGCCAGCCTCCTGGCTTGCCTGGCGACGCGATCGGAGTCCGCTCGTCCCTGCGCTCGCGATTCTCGGCCTGTGCGTGCTCACCGCCGCGATCGCTTCTCCGCTGCACGGCCGTTCACCATGGATCAGCGTGGCGGCCCTGCTCGGCGGCCTGATCGTGATGACGGCCCACGTTCTCAACCTTCGTCACACGCGCTCGCACCACCGAACCGTCTTCTGAGCGGAGCGCGGCGGCCGATTTGCCCCGCAGGACCGGTTTGGCCCACAATCGCGGGATACAAGTACAACAACCATCAGGGTCCCGCTCACCATGAAAACCACCTCGATCCACGGCATGTGGTCGTCCCGACTCATGTTCGTCATGGCCGCCACCGGCTCGGCGGTCGGTCTCGGCAACATCTGGCGCTTTCCGTACATCACCTCCGAGAACGGCGGCGGTGCCTTCGTTCTGGTTTACCTGGCCTGCATCGCGCTGATCGGCCTGCCGGTGCTGTTCGCCGAGATCGTGATCGGCCGGCGCGGCCGGATGAGTCCGGTCAATTCGCTGAAGGAACTGGCCACGGCAGCCGGCGCATCGAAGACCTGGTCCTTGATCGGCTGGGTCGGCATCCTGGCCGGCTTCCTGGTGCTGTCGTTCTATTCCGTGGTCGCCGGCTGGACCCTGTCCTACGGCTTCGACTACGTGCAGCAGCTGTTCTTCGGCGCGCCGGCGATCAGCGATCCTGGAGAAGCGTTTGGCGGACTGCTGGCCAGCCCCGGCAAACTGATCTTCTGGCACGGCGTGTTCATGGTGCTGACCATGGGCGTGGTCGCGCTGGGCGTGGAGAAGGGCCTCGAGCGCGCGGTCTCGATCCTGATGCCGATGCTGTTCGTGCTGCTGCTGATCCTGCTCGGCTACGGCATGAGCACGGGTCACTTCCAGGAAGCGGTCGGCTTCCTGTTCTCGCCGGACTGGTCGCGCGTCGACGGTTCGATGATCGTGACCGCCATGGGCCAGGCGTTCTTTACGCTGAGCCTGGGCATGTGCGCGATCATGACCTACGGGGCCTATTTGCCGTCGCACGTGAACGTGCCGGCGACCGGCGTCACCGTCGCGTTCGCCGACACGCTCGTCGCGCTGGTCGCCGGCCTGGCGATCTTCCCCATCGTGCTGTCGTTCGGGCTGGACCCGGAGGGCGGCGGTGCCGGCTTCATCTTCACCTCGCTGCCGCTGGCGTTCAACGAGATGCCCTACGGCATCGCCTACGGCATGGCGTTCTTCCTGCTGCTGTCGGTGGCGGCGTGGACCAGCTCGATCTCGCTGCTCGAGCCGCCGACCGCCTACTTCGTCGAGGCGACGAACTTCTCCCGCAAGCAGATCGCGCTTTTCGTCGCGCTGCTGACCTGGGTGATGGGCCTGGCCTCGGTGTTCTCGCTGAACGTCTGGTCGGAGTACACGATCGGCGGGCGGGACATCATGTCCGCGATCGAGTTCGTGGCGGCCGACATCATGCTGCCGGTGGGCGGCCTGCTGATCGCCCTGTTCGCCGGCTGGGTGCTGTCGACCACGATCACCCGCGAGGAGCTCGACGACAAGATGCCGAGCTGGGCCTTCCAGCTGTGGCTCTGGCTGACCCGCGTGTTCGCGCCGCTGGCCATCCTGGTCGTCCTTGGCGGCATCCTGGGGCTGTTCTAGCCCCCGAGGCATCGAGCTTGGGCACGGAACGGGCGACCTCCAGGGTCGCCCGCTTCGTTTCGATCGACCGGATGCGGATTTCGAATCCGGCCTGCCTCAGTGGGCGATTTCGCGCTTCGGCAGGACCCAGTCCGGACGCGGGAAATGGCAGGTGTAGCCGTTCGGGTACCGTAGCAGGTAGTCCTGGTGCTCGGGCTCGGCCTCCCAGAACGGTCCGACCGGTTCGACTTCCGTTACCACCTTGCCCGGCCAGAGGCCCGAGGCCTCGACATCGGCGATCGTGTCGAGAGCGACGGCTCTCTGGGTCTCGTTGGTGAAGTAGATCGCCGAGCGATAGGAAAGGCCCCGGTCGTTGCCCTGGCGGTTCGGCGTGGTCGGATCGTGGATCTGGAAGAAGTATTCGAGAATCCGCCGGTAGGAGATGCGCTCGGGATCGAAGCGGATGTCGATGCCCTCGGCGTGGGTCCCGTGGTTGCGGTAAGTGGCGTTCGGCACGTCGCCGCCGGTGTAGCCGACGCGCGTCTCGAGGATTCCGGGCAGCCTGCGGATCAGGTCCTGCATGCCCCAGAAGCAGCCGCCGGCCAGCACGGCGCGTTCGCTCCTTCCCTCGCTCCTTCCTGCGCTCATTCCGTCGCTCGTACTGTCCGGTGTCACGTCAGCGCTCCTCGACCTGGTCGATGTAGTCGCCGTAGCCTTCGTCGGCCATGTCGTCGCGATGGACGAAGCGCAGCGAGGCCGAGTTGATGCAGTAGCGCAACCCGCCCCGGTCCTGCGGTCCGTCGGGGAACACGTGGCCCAGGTGGCTGTCGCCGTGGGCGCTGCGGACCTCGGTGCGGACCATGCCGTGGCTGGTGTCGCGCAGCTCGCTGACGTTGGCCGGCTCGATCGGCTTGGTGAAGCTCGGCCAGCCGCAGCCGGCGTCGAACTTGGCTGCCGAGGCGAACAGCGGTTCTCCGGAGACGACATCGACGTAGATGCCGGGCTCGTCGTTGTCCAGGTACTCACCGGTGCCGGGATGCTCGGTGCCGTTTTCCTGCGTGACCCGGTACTGTTCCCGGGTCAGCGCGTCGACGGCTTCGGGCGTCTTTCGATAGGTGCGGTCGTCATTCATGCAAGGGCCCATCGGTCAGCGACGCCCGAGCGGTGGCTCGACCGTCGCGTGGAGTTCGGTTTCTTCGAACAGTAGACCGCACAGGCCGTGAGAATCTTGCGGACGAGTGCCCCGGAGTGCGTGGATGTCGGTCTGGCGCTTAGTCGGCTCGATCGAGCAGCAGGTGACCGTCGGCGGCGCGGCGAGCGGTCCAGCCTTCGGCGACCCAGGTGGTGGCATCGGCGTCGAGCACGATGGCCGGGCCCCGGACGCCCGACTCGGGCACATCGTTACGCGCGAACAGCGATACGCCTTCCGCGCCGTCGGGCACGTCCACGGGCTCGTCCGGCGGCGGCACGCGGTCGAGGCGGGCGGGCCCCCGCGCGTCGAGCCGCGCCGTGACCCATTCCACCGGCAGGTCGAGCCGGTGACCGAACGCCGCTTCGTGGGCCTGGTGAAACCGCTCGATCAGCGCTTCGGGCGGATCGATGTCGAGCTCCAGGGACGCGCTCTGGCCGGTGTAGCGACAGCCCGCACGCCGCCGGAAGTCGATCCGGTCCGCGGCCGTGCCCTCAGCCACCAGCTCTTCGCGCGCTCGATCTTCCAGCGGTCCGAACGCCGCATCGACCCGGGCGGCGTCCAGTCCATCGGCCTCGGTCAGCACGGTGGCCGTGAACTGGCGGCCCGGTTCGGCAACGAGCATGCCCAGCGCCGACAGCACACCGGATCGGGCCGGAACCACTGCGCGTCGCATGCCGAGGCTCTCGGCCAGTTCGCAGACGTGCAGTCCGCCGGCGCCGCCGAAGCAGGCCAGCCGGCAGCGTTTCGGGTCGAGGCCGCGCTCGGCCGACATAACCCGCAGCGCTCGGCTCATGTGCTCGTTGGCGATCCGGATCACGCCGGCTGCGGCCCTGTCGATGTCCAGGTCCGCGTCGTCGGCCAGGCGCTGCAGGGCCGCGCGCGCCGCAGCATGATCCAGCGCGTGCCGACCGCCGAGGCGTACGCCGGCCGGGATCCGCCCGAGGAGCAGGTTGGCATCGGTCACGGTGGGCTCCGTGCCGCCGCGTCCGTAGCAGGCCGGGCCCGGATCCGCGCCGGCCGAGCGGGGTCCGACCTGGATCAGGCCGCCGGCGTCGACGCGCGCGACCGAGCCACCGCCGGCGCCGATCGTGTGCATGTCGACCATCGGCACGGCGACGGGGTAGCGGCCGATCCGGCCCTCGGCGGTCAGCCTGGGCCGGCCCTCGAGCAGCGCGACGTCGGTCGAGGTCCCGCCCATGTCGAAGGTCAGCAGTCGCGCTTCGTCCAGCTGGCGGCCGATGTGCGCCGCAGCGGCCAGGCCGCCGGCCGGGCCGGACAGCAGCAGGTGGACCGCGCGTTCGGCGGCCTGGTCGGCCGAGATCGTCAGCCCGCTGGACTGCATGACCGCCAGCCGGCCGCCATGCAGGGCCTCGGCGAGGCGGCCGAGATAGCCGGCCAGGCGAGGCCCGATCGAAGCGTTCAGCCAGGTCGCGATGCCGCGTTCGTATTCCCGGATCTCGGGCAGCACGCGGTGCGAGCAGGACACGGGGATGTGCGCGGGCAGGGCGTCGGCGATGCGCTGCTCGAGGTCCGGCTCCAGCCACGAGAACAGCAGGCAGACGGCGACGGCTTCCGCGCCGCTGGCTTCGACCGCCTGCGCCAGCTCGGCCAGCTCCCGCTCGCTGGGACGCGCCAGGTTCCGGCCGTCCGCCGCGGTTCGGGCGGCGACCTCGAAGCAGCGCTCGGCGGGCACCGGCGGTTCGACGGGGGGCTGTTCGAGCGCGTACAGCGAATCGCGGTTCTGGCGCCCGAGGGTCAGCAGGTCGGCGAACCCGGTGCAGGTCACGAACGCGGCCGCTGCGCCGCGGTCCTCGAGCACGGCATTGGTGCCCACGGTGGTGCCGTGGACCAGATCGGCGCGATCGGGATCGATGCCGAGCCGATCCAGGCCCTCGAGGATTGCGCGTGCGGGGTCGTCGGGCGTCGACAGCACCTTGGCCGTCGCCAGCCGTCCGTCGACGAGGGCGACGAAGTCCGTGAAAGTGCCCCCGGTGTCGACGCCGACCCGGATCGGTTCTGCGGCCGGCGACTTCATTCTTCGATCGATGACCTCGGCAGCCCGGTCGCGTCCGTCAGGCGACCCCACGGAAACGCCGGTCCCGGATCGGTCTTGCGCCGCACGGTGTTCGCCGGGTCGTCGCTGGCCTGGACGCGGTCGAGATCGAGCTGGTCATGGCCGACCAGCGCTTCGAGGTCGGCCAATTCATTCTTCAGTGCGCGGACCAGGCGGACCAGCGCGTCGATCTGCGCGTCCGGGTAGGGCTCGGTCCAGTCCTGCCGGCGGCTGTCGAACCAGTCGGGATAGCGGCCCGTGTTGACCAGTTCGATGCCGATCGTGTCGGCATTGTGGCCGCGGACGTGATGGGCGATCCGGTCGATCGGCACCCAGCGCTCGATCCGGCCTTCGCGGTCGATGTAGAAGTGCCCGCTGTTGCCGGTGCGCGATTGCTCGTGGTGGATCCGCTCACCGTACTCGCGCGCCGTCGATAGGTCGGGCAGTTCGGTGGCGTGAATCACGATCCGCCGGATGCGGGCCGGGTCGCGCGGATCCAGGCGTTCGACGTAGGGCAGCAGGTCGGTACGGATGTCCGCTTCCATCAGTCAATCCGGCGCGGTCGGTGCGTCGGGGCGGGCACGTCGTGCGATCGCCGCCAGGCGTCGATCGAGGTCGTCGCGGTCCAGCCAGACGCCGGCCCGGACCACGGCTCGGACCCGGCGGACGTTGGCGATGTCGGCCAGCGGGTCGCCGTCGAGCAGGACCAGGTCGGCCACGCAGCCAGTGGAGATGCAGCCATGCGCAGGCTGGTCGAGGAATCGGGCCGGCGCGGTGGTGCCGCTGGCCAACGCCTCGGCTGGTGTCAGACCGGCTTCGACCAGCAGTTCCAGCTCCTGGTGCGCGGCATCGCCCGGAACGTTGAAGATCTGCGGCGCGTCGGCGCCGAGCAGCAGGCCCGCGCCGGCCTCGTGGAGACCGAGGATCAGCGACTGCCGGACGTCGACGAAGCGTTGCAGTTCATCGTCGCTGTAGGGTTGACGCAGCTGTTCGACCTGACGCCGCCACTGGTCGATTGTGGCGGTCGCCACGTAGCGCATCGCCGGTCGCTTCGTCAAAGCGTCCAGGTCGCCGACGGCGATGTTCTCGATCAGGGTCTGGGTCGGCACGTTCCAGGTTCCGGCCGAGCGGGTGGCGCGGGCGAGTTCGGTGATCCGATCGGCATCCAGCGCATCGGCCAGCGCCATGCCGAAGAACCCCGGCTCGGCGCGTCGAGCCGGGTGGCCGTCCGGGACCAGGGCCTGTGCGTAGCCGTCGAGATGGTCGATGGTCGACTGGCGGGCGGCCAGCGCGCGATCCAGGCCGACGGCGGCGGACACGTGTCCCGCGTAGGGCATGGCCAGCCCGTCGGCCGCCCGGGTCAGCGCGGCGAAGGTGTCCGGCAGGAGGCCAGGGTGCAGTTTCAGAAGATCGTAGCCGGCCTCGGCCTGGCGCCGCACGAGTCGCCGAGCCGCCTCGGCATCGGGTGCGGAATTGCCGTTCAGCGAAGGCCCCGAGGTGATCAGCCGCGGCCCGAAGCGGCGGCCGTCAGCCAGTTCTGTACGCAGCGCGAGGTGGCCGGGCTCGCCGAGCATGCCGCGCACCGTGGTCACGCCGTGAGCGAGGAACAGTGCGAGCACGTCGTCGACGCGCTGCGGCTCGCTCATTGGGGGGACGTGGGCGTGCATCTCGGCCAGGCCGGGAATCAGCCAGCGGCCTTCCGCATCGACGACCACGCGATCGTCCTCGGGCACGCC
Organism: Wenzhouxiangellaceae bacterium; assembly: GCA_965227925.1. GTDB lineage: Bacteria > Pseudomonadota > Gammaproteobacteria > Xanthomonadales > Wenzhouxiangellaceae. The sequence goes on along the minus strand of CBDDGP010000004.1, from coordinate 413,455 downwards.
GTCCAGCGCCGCGGTCTCCACGATCCAGCCGCCGAGCACGGCCACATCGCGAGGGCCCGAGGCAATCGCGCGGTCCGGATCCACGACTCGGACGTTCTCGATCAGCAGTGCGCGTTGCGCGAACGCGTCCACCGCAGGCGCGAGCAGGACCGGGAGCAGGACAACAACGAAAAGGACGTGTCGCATCGCAACGACTCCTGGCAAGGAAAGCTCGGGCAATCATGCTAGCAGCCCACGGTGCGACATCGCGGCCGCCGGAACGCATCGAGGACACGGAGACTTCGACGTCGAATGCGAGGGGCTGGTACGACGCCCGAATCGGCGTCAGAGGCTGAGCTCACCCGGGAAGACCAGCCGCTCCGAGATCCGCAGGGCCAGTTCGGGCAGGTCGCGGTCGTCCTGGCCGACCAGCGCGATGCTGCCGCGCTCGACGTTGTACACCCAGGCCTGCATCCCGTTGGCCAGCGGATAGCGCTCGCCGGTGCCGGGCACCCGCGTACGGGGCATGTAGTAGAGCGTCAGCGGGCCGTCGGCGGTGGCCAGGATCAGGTGGGCGCCGGCGCCGTCGGGCGTCGGGCAGAGCTTGGTCAGCTGGACGTCGGCGAGCAACTCGGGTTCGAGTCGGACGCCGAAGTCCTCCAGCAGGGCCTGGACCTCGGCCGGTTCCGTCGGATCGGTCAGCGCGGCAGCCAGGACCTCCAGTCCATCGTGGTCCCAATGCCGGGCGATGAACGCGCCGAGTTCCGGGCCCGCAAGCTGCGCGTCGCCGTCGCCCGCTGGTTCGCGCAGCGTGAACACGGTGATTGCCACGGCAAGCGTGACCGTGGCCGCCATCGCCAGCCAGGCGGCCGGGCCGCGACCGGCACGTCGGCCGGGCGTGCGGTCGGTGTCGATACCTGCGTCGACACCTGCGTCGCTCGCTCGGCCGGCCCGGAACGCGGTCTGGCGCAGGCGAGTCTGCAGGTCGTCCGGGGGCGTCACGTCCAGTGCGTCGTCGAGCAGCCGCTCGAACGCCTCGGACTCCGCCGCCACGCGCCCGGCTTCACCGCCCGCGGCCCGCGCGGTCTCGGCCTCGTCGCGGTGGCGCTGCGGGTCGGTCATCAGTCGGCGTCGGAGTTCATCGACGTTCATTCGGTCCCCCGGGGGTCGTTCGTCATTCCTTCGCCGCGCCCGGCGGCGAGAGTCTCGTCTTCAGCTGTTCACGCGCCCGGAAGACCCGGGTCATGACCGCGCTCTCGGTCAGCTCCAGCTGGCCGGCGATCTCTGAAATCGACAGACCGAGCACGACCTGGAGCAGCAGCGGTTCGCGGTACATCGCATCGAGCCGCCCGATCGCATCGCGCAGCCGGTCGCGCTCGGTGCGGTCGTCCGGTCCGTCCTCGTTCGGCTCGGCGACCACCACGTCGTCGATGTCGTCGATCGGCGGCACCTTGCGCTCGAAGGTCCGAGCGAATTCGCGCCGCAGGATCGTGATCAGCCAGCTCTTGGCAGCGTCCTCGTCCTGCAGCTTGTGCAACGCCTTCCAGGCCCGGAGACAGGTCTCCTGGACCAGGTCGGCGGCCAACGCCGGATCGCGGCACAGCCACACGGCGAAGCGGTACAGGTCGTCGCCGTAGCGCTGCACGATCGCGTCGAATCGCTCGTTGCGCTCCTGGTGATTCATGACCGGATCATCGCGGGTTTTCTTTCGGGCATCTGCGCTCGATCGGTCGCCTACTGGCGCCGGTAGACCTCGCCACCGCTGCGACGGAACTCCTCGGCCTTTTCCTCCAGCCCGGCGTCCAGCGCCTGCTCGGTCCCCAGGCCGTGTTCGGCCGCGTAGTCGCGGACGTCCTGGGTAATCTTCATCGAGCAGAATTTCGGTCCGCACATCGAGCAGAAGTGCGCGACCTTGTGAGCGTCCTTGGGCAGGGTCTGGTCGTGATACTCGCGAGCGCGGGCCGGGTCGAGGCCGAGGTTGAACTGGTCGTCCCAGCGGAATTCGAAGCGGGCCTTCGACAGCGCATTGTCGCGAACCTGGGCAGCCGGATGCCCCTTGGCCAGGTCGGCGGCATGCGCGGCGATCCGGTAGGTCACCAAGCCTTCGCGCACATCGTGCTTGTCGGGCAGGCCGAGGTGCTCCTTGGGCGTGACGTAGCACAGCATCGCCGTGCCATACCAGCCGATCTGGGCGGCACCGATGCCGGAGGTGATGTGGTCGTAGCCGGGTGCGATGTCGGTGACCAGCGGCCCCAGCGTGTAGAACGGCGCTTCGTGGCAGTCGGCCAGTTCCTTGTCCATGTTCTCGCGGATCAGCTGCATCGGCACGTGACCAGGCCCCTCGATCATCGCCTGGCAGCCGTGCTTCCACGCCTTCTTCGTCAGCTCGCCGAGGGTTTCGAGCTCGGCGAACTGGGCCGCGTCGTTGGCATCGGCTACCGAGCCAGGACGGAGACCGTCGCCGAGCGAGAACGACACGTCGTAGGCGGCCATGATTTCGCAGATCTCGTCGAAGTGCTCGTACAGGAAGCTTTCCCGATGGTGCGAGAGGCACCACTTGGCCATGATCGAGCCGCCGCGCGAGACGATGCCGGTGACCCGTCCAGCGGTCAGCGGCACGTGGGCCAGGCGGACCCCGGCGTGGATGGTGAAATAGTCCACGCCCTGCTCGGCCTGTTCGAGAAGCGTGTCGCGGAACAAGTCCCAGGTCAGGTCTTCCGGGACGCCGCCGACCTTCTCCAGTGCCTGGTAGATCGGCACCGTGCCGATCGGCACCGGCGAATTGCGGACGATCCATTCGCGGGTTTCGTGGATGTCCTTTCCGGTCGACAGGTCCATGACCGTGTCGGCGCCGAAGCGCAGCGACCAGACCAGCTTCTCGACCTCGTCGGTGATCGATGAGCGCACCGCCGAATTGCCGATATTGGCGTTGACCTTGACCCGGAAGTTGCGGCCGATGGCCATCGGTTCGGCCTCGGGATGGTTGATGTTGGCCGGCAGGATCGCGCGGCCTGCGGCAATCTCCTCGCGGACGAACTCCGGCGTCATCACCTCGGGCAGCTTGGCGCCCATCGGTTGCCCCGGGTGCCGGCGCAGCAGGCCGGCGGCCTCCCAGGCTTCGCGCATCTCGTCGATGCGCGCGTTCTCGCGGATCGCGACGTACTCCATTTCCGGGGTCACGATGCCCTGGCGGGCGTAGTGCAGCTGGGTCACGCAGCGTCCGGCCTTCGCCTTCTTCGGCGACCGTTCGCCGGGGAAGCGATGAGCCGGGTCGGCCTGCTCGCGCCGCTGGCGAGAATACGACGAGGACAGGCCGGCCAGGGGCTCCGTATCGTCCCGTTCGTCGATCCAGCCGGCGCGCACGGGGTCGAGTCCGCGCGCCGGGTCCGGCGCCTCGCCGTCGCGCATGAACGGCGCGGCCGTTTCGTAGACGTACAGCGGCGGGTTCGGCTGCGCGCCGAAGGTGGCCGGGGTGTCGTGCTGGCGAATCTCGCGCATCCACACCTTCAGATCGGGGCGGCTGCCCGGCACCTGGACCAGTCGGGAACCGGGCGGCAGGCGGAGCAGTTCGGCGTCGAGGCGGCGAGCGACTTCGGACGAGGTCGAGGACATGGCGTGGGGCGGACCGGGGCCCGACAATGGGAACCAGCCCGGGATACTACCCCGCCGGGCCGTCGTGCGGGCCGGGCCGAGTCTCCGGGCGGACCGGCGCGTGACGTTCAGCACGGGCTCGCCGGGCGCTGCGGCCGGTACAATACGCGCCGAACCATCGAATACCCGGCACGCGTCGCTGCGCGCGTCGAACAGGAGAGCCGTAGTGAATTTCGAACAGGCCCGATCGAACATGATCGAACAGCAGGTCCGGACCTGGGACGTGCTGGATTCCCGCGTCCTCGACGTGATGCGCAGCGTGCCGCGCGAGGACTTCGCGCCGGCGCGTCATCGCAAGCTGGCGTTTTCCGACCTGCGCATTCCGCTGGGCCATGACCAGGTGATGATGAAACCGATCGAACAGGGTCGCTGCCTGCAGTCGCTGGCGCTGGAAGGCGGTGAGCGGGTGCTGGAGATCGGAACCGGATCGGGCTTCATGACCGCCTGCCTCTCGGCGCTGGGCGCGCGCGTGACCAGCCTGGAGATCGTCGAGGCGCTGGCCGAGCAGGCGAAGAAGTCGCTGGCAACGGTCGGTGTGGAGGGCGCGGAGGTCCGGCACGCCGATGCGATGGAGGCCGGCTTCGACCCGGGCTCGTTCGATGCGGTGGTCGTGACCGCCTCGGTGCCGACCGTGCCCGAGCGCTTCGCGGACTGGCTGAAGCCTCGCGGTCGACTGTTCATCGTCCGCGGACGCTCGCCGGCGATGGAAGCGCTGCTGCTGACCCGAACCGAATCGGGCCGACTGTCCGAGGAGAGCCTGTTCGACACCGACCTGCCGCGCCTGATCGGCAGCGAAGACGCGCCGCGCTTCGAATTCTGATGCGCACACCGTGCCGACCTTCACCGCGCGCGGCTACCTTTTATCGAACGATGCAATGACGAGACCTGCAATGCACAGATTCCTGATCGGGGCCGCGGCCCTAGCGCTCACCGCTCCGGTTGCGGCCGTCGACCTGCTCGGCGTCTATGAACTGGCTTCGACCAACGATCCGCAGATCCAGGCCGCGGAGCGGCGGCTGGAAGCCTCGACCTACCAGGAGGCGATCGCTCGATCCAACCTGCTGCCGCAGCTCTCGGCCAGCGCATCGCGCGACATCGGCAACGCCCAGCCCACGCTGGACGGCACCGACCTGCGCGAAAACGACATCGACTCGGAAAACTACCGCCTGAGCCTGCGCCAGAGCATCTACGACGACGCCAACTACGGCCGGCTCACCCGCGCCCGCGCCGACATCGCCCAGGCCGACGCCGAGTTCGACATCGCGTGGCAGGATTTCCTGCTTCGGGTGGCCGAGCGCTACTTCGACATGCTCACCTCGATCGACGCCCTGCGCTTCGCCCAGGCCGAGGAGAAAGCGCTGCAGCGTCAGTTCGAACAGGCCGAGCAACGCTTCGAGGTCGGGCTTTCGGCGGTGACCGATTTTCTCGAGGCGCGAGCCGCCTGGGACGCCGCGCGCGCCCGCGTGATCGTCGCCGAGAACAACCTGGAGAATGCGCGCGAGCTGCTTCGCGAGCTGACCGGCACGATGTTCGATTCGTTCCGCCCGCTGGCCGACGAACTGCCGCTGGAACCGCCGCAGCCGTCGGCGGCGTCGGCCTGGGTCGAGCAGGCGCTGGCCAATCGCCCGGAACTCGAGGCGGCCCGCCGCGCGGTCGACGTGGTCGATGCCGACCTGCGGATCGCTCGGTCCGGTCACCTGCCGTCGCTGGACCTGGTCGGCTCCTACAACCGCAGCGTCAACAACGAGTTCGTGCTGCGCGACGACTTCCAGAACGAGGTCGCCACGGTGGAGTTCCAGAACGACACCTGGCAGGTCGGACTGGAGCTGACCGTGCCGATCTTCTCCGGCTTCGCGGTGCAATCGCAGACCCGGCAGACCCGCGTTCTCCGCCAGGCCGCGAGCTTCGAGCTCGATTCGGCCCAGCGCGCGGCGGTCCGCCAGACCGAGAACGCCTACCGCGCGGTGATCGCCGGCATTCGTCAGGTCGAGGCGCTGGAACAGGCGCTGATCTCGGCCGACAGCGCGCTGGAGGCCACCAACGCGGGCTTCGATGTCGGCACCCGGACCATCGTCGACGTACTGCTGGCCGAGCAGCGCTTCTTCCAGGCCCAGCGCGACTTCTCGCAGGCGCGGCACCAGTTCATCGTCGACTCGCTGGCGCTGAAGCGCGCGGCCGGCGTGCTCGCGCCGGAAGATCTCGAAGCGGCCAATGGGCTGCTGACCGGAACCGGCATCGAATCGGACGCCGGCTGAGGCCGGTCGGACCTAGCCCGACTTCGCGGTCGAGCCCGCCTCGGGAAACGATTCCGGCGGGCTCCCATCGCCGTTGATCCAGCCTTCCAGCACGGCCAGGGTCCGATCCAGCGCACCGCGCTGACCGGCCAGGAAGGTCTCGGCCCGCTCGGTGATGCGCGCTCGGCGATCCGCGTCGTCGAGCAGTTCGCCGATCGCTTCGGCCAGGCCCGCCGCATCGTTCACCCGCACCAGCCCTCTGGCCTGTTCCAGTCCGCCGGCCGCCTCGGCCTGGTCGGCAGTGTACGGTCCGGTCAGCACGGGCCGACCGGCGACCGCGGCCTCGATCAGATTGTGGCCGCCAATACCGTCGACCAGGCTGCCGCCAACGAAATTCAGGTCGCTGGCCCGGTACAGGCCGGCCAGCACGCCCAGTCGTTCGACCAGCAGCACCTGCCCCTCGCTCGTCGGATCGTCGAGTCCGATCACCGTCAACCCGTTCCGCTCGGCGACCGAACGCGCCTCGGCGGCGCGCTCCGGATGCCGGGGTACGAGCACCAGCAGCGCGTCCGGATCGTGCTTTAGCACCTGTCGATGTGCGTCGATGATCAGGGCCTCTTCCCCCGCATGCGTGCTGCCGGCCAGCCACGTCGGTCGGTGCGCCAGCGACGCCATCCGCTGCCGGACCGCGGATGGAAGTTCGGCGGCGGTCGGCGGATCGAACTTGATGTTGCCGGTCACCACCAGCTGTCCGGCCGGCGCACCGAGCTGCTCGAAACGCCGGGCATCGGCGGCCGCCTGGCAGGCGATCGGGCCGCAGGCCGAAAGCAGCGGCGCAAACAGGCCGCGCAGGCGCCGATACCGGCCCATGGCGCGAGCCGAGATGCGTGCATTGGCGATCGCGATCGGGATCCTGCGCCGGATGCAGCCCGACAGCAGCTCGGGCCAGAGTTCGGTTTCGATCAGCACCAGTCGGTCGGGCCGCGTTCGCTCCAGCCAGCGGCCGACATCGGACGGTCGATCCAGCGGTGCCAGCAGCGAGCGGATCCGGTCGCGGCCGCGATAGCGATCCGCGGCAATCGCGGCGGCGGTCGGCGTCAGGGTCGAGACCAGCAGCCGTCGATCCGTACGCGCGAGCAGGCGCTCGATCAGCGCTTGCGCCCCGTTGAGTTCGCCGACCGAAGCACAGTGCAGCCACAGTTCGTCCGCAGCCTCGGGGACCGCCCCGCGGCGTTCGCCTTCACGACCGGCGACGGTCTCCAACGCGCGACCCTGACGGGCCAGTCGGCGACGGGCCAGCGGTGCGAGCGTGGCCGTCAGCGCGCGATACACTCGCATCCAGGATGACATCCCTCGCAGCATATCCCAGCCCCGCCGACCTGGCTACGCGCATGGCTTTGCACCTGGCGCGCCGGATCGGTCGCCGGTCCCTGGCCGACGCTCGGCGGCGTACTCGCTGGTTGGGTGCCCCGATGCGACGGCTGATGCGCCGCCGGGCCGCAATCGTGCGGCGCAACCTCGAGCTGTGCTTTCCCGACCGCTCGAGCGAGTGGCGCGAAGCGGTCGCGCGGGAACACTTCGGCCTGCTCGCCGAGACCGCCGCCGAGATCGCGGTCTGCTGGACCCGCCGTGCGTCGCTCGACGACCGCGCCGGCGAGATCATCGGTCTAGAGCACCTCGACGCGGCGCGGCGCGACAGCGGTGTGGTGCTGCTCACGGGGCACTTCACCAGCCTGGAACTGGGCGGGCGGCTGGTCGCCGAGCGGGTCCCGGTCGGCGGTGTCTACCGACCGTTGCGCAACGCGCGTCTGAACGCGTTCCAGAACGAAGGCCGGGCGCGTTACGCCGGGCCCATGCTGGCGCGCGACGACCTTCGCGGTATGGTCCGCCACCTGCGCGGCGGCGGCGTTCTCTGGTACGCCCCCGACCAGGATTTCGGACCCGATCGATCACGATTCGCCCCGTTCTTCGACGTGCCCACCGCGACGCTGAAGGGCCTGCCCAACCTCGCTCGGATGGGCCGGGCGCAGGTCGTGCCGATGGCGGTGATCAAGTCCCCGGACAGCGGGCGGGTGATCGTCCACCTGGAGCGGGCCTGGAGCGCGGAGCCGGACCGCATGCTGGAGCGATACAACGCGTTCCTCGAACGTCACGTCCGGGCCGCGCCGGCGCAGTACTGGTGGGTCCACCGACGCTTCAAGACGGCGCCGCAAGGCGCGCCGCCGCGCTACCCGCGCTAGACTTCCGGTCCCTGTCCATCTTCGGTACCGTCCATGCGCCAGCCACCCCGCATTCTCCGCACCGCAGAGATTTCGCCGCAGGCGATCCGCTACTCGATGATCACCTTCAGCCTCACGATGATCGCGACGGGCATCGGCATTCTGTTGCTGCCCTTGGCGCTGCCGATCGCGTGGTGGTACTACCGCCGCTTCTACGCCACGCTCGAGGTGGTGCTGACCAGCCGCGAGCTGCAGGTCGGCCGCGGCGTTCTGATCCGGCAGGAGAAGAGCATTCCGCTGGAGAAGGTCACCGACTTGGCGCTGGTCCAGGGGCCGATCATGCGGCGCATGGGGGTCAAGGGCTTGCAGGTGGAAACGGCCGGTCAATCCAGCGGCGGGATGGCGCTCGTTCGGCTGATCGGTATCGAGGACACCGACGGGTTCCGCGACGATGCGCTGGACCAGCGCGACAAGGTGACCGACCGGCCGGAGGCGTCGGCCTCGTCGGCGGCCGAAGGTCCGGATTCCACGGTCGAGCTCCTGGCCGAGATCCGCGACGCGGTGCAGCGGATCGATCGTCGTATCGAGCGTCGGCTGGCCGACGACGACGCCTGAGCGGTCGAGGCCGCGGTGGATACCCCGTCCGTGGTGTTCGTGCCGGCCAGCGGCCCCCGTGGGTCCGGCGAAGCGTACCGCAGTCTCAACCTGGCCCGGGCGATCCACGCGCGACGGCCCGATCTCGATCTCCACGTTCTGCTCGACGCGCGGTCCGGCCTGGCGCCGGACCGCTGCTGGACGGTGCATGAACTCGACGCGACGCCGGCGCGGGCCGGCGCGGCCGTGGCCCAACATCTAGAGGCGCTCAGGCCGGCCCTGGCGGTGTTCGACGGCAGCGGCCGCACGGCCCACCTGCGCCGGGTCCGGCGCAGCGGCGGGCGCGTGGTCTGGGTTTCCAACCGGCCCAGTCGCCGGCGGCGCGGATTTTCGCCCCGCCGCATGCGCTGGATCGACCTGCATATCCTGGTCGGCCCGGGTCGCGGCGCCGCGCCGCCCAGCCTCGCCGAACGCCTGCGGCTCCGGCTGTTCGGGGGTCCCGAGATCCTGACCACCAGCGCGATCGCGCCGGTCGCCTGCTCCGGGCGTGATCACCAAGATGCCGGCGCCGCCGATCGCGTCCGGGACCCGTCCCCACCGCTTCCGCCCGCTGCGCTTGCGCGGTCCGCGCTGTTCGTGTCCGGGGGGGGCGGCCAGCAGGTGAACGGCCGACCCGTCCCCGAGCTGTTCGTCGAGGCGGCCCGGCGCTTCCATTCAGCGACCGGCGCGCCGGCGCTGGTGGTCCTCGGGCCGCAATACGCCGGCGACCTGATCGACAGCGACCGGCACGAGATCGACCTCGACGGCGTCCGGGTGATCCGGTCGGTGCCGACGGAAACGCTGGGCAGGCTGCTGACCGGTGCGGGCCTGGTGATCGCCGGCGCCGGCAACATGCTCAGCAACCAGGTGCTGCTCGCCGCGCGTCCCTGCGTGATGACCGCGACCGGCGGCCACGATCAGCCGGCCCGCCTGGCGCGATTGTCCGCAGCCGGCGCGGTGCGGGCGGTTCAGCTGGAGTCGACGGCATTGGCCCGGGCGGCCGTGTCTCTGCATCAGGACGCCGACGCGCACGCCGAACTGCTCGAAGGCATTCGCCGGCTCGGCGTGGTCAACGATACGGGCCGGGTGGCCGAGAAACTGCTGGCGCTGCTGGACGCTTAGCCCGGTGCGTCGGGCAGTGCCGCGTGTCGTTCCGTCGACCGAACGCGCGCCAGGCCCAGCGCCATCAGCAGGCCGAACCAGACGATGCCCGCGTTGCGCTGGAAGATCGACTCGCCCAGCGCAACCACCGCGAGTACCGTCACCATCGCGACCGCCGCCCACGCCAGGTGCCGCGCGTCGCGCGCCGGGTGGGCCAGTGCCCGTGCGGCCAACGCGACCGGCACGCCGAACAGCGCGAGCAGCGCGACCAGGCCGAGCGGCCCGTTGATCGTCAGCGCCGACAGGTACTGGCTGTGCGGGTGCTCGTAGCGCAGCAGCTGCGGATGCAGTTCGCCGGCGGCGGCCGCGTCTTCCAGCGCCTGCCGGAACGCTCCCGGGCCGCCGCCGAGCAGCGGATGGTCGGCAATCGATCCGAACGCGATTCGCCACAGCTCGCCGCGAACCGCCAGCGTGTCCCAGGGGTCCAGCTCGGCGCCGGCGGCGCGATCGAGGCCGGTCACCGCGTCGGCGACCCGGTCGCCGAGCGGCACGCCCGGGATCAGCGCAAGCACCAGGGTCAGCGCGGCGATGGCCAGCGGCCAGCCGAAGCGGCGGAGCGGCCGCTGTGCGCCGGCCAGCGTGAAGGCGTAGAGCAGCAGCAGCGGTGGCAGCGCCAGCCAGGCCCCGCGCGAGCCGGACAGCGCCGCGGCCAGCATGCCGAACAGCAGGGCGAGCGCGGCGATGGTTCGCTCTGCGGTCGGCAGCGAAGGACTGGCAAGACGCGGCAGCAGGGCCAGCGCGAAGGCCAGGGAAACCCCGCCGAAGTAGATCGGGTTGGTGGCACCGCCAACCCTCGACTGCCACGGCCCGGCCTGTCCGTCCACCGCGGTGCCGATCGCGAACGCCCCTGCGATCAGGGCGCCGAGCGCAAGCCCCCACCACAGCGCGCGGTCGAGGCCATTCACGCGGCGCAGGAACAGATACAGCGGGATGATCAGCAGCAGGCGCAGCGTGCGACCGACGTCATCGCTGCCGATGGGGCCGAGCCCGTGCAGGGCCCAGGCGGCCAGCCACAGCGCGACGAACCCGACCACGGCAATCACCAGGGGCCCGTCGCCGGGGACCAGCACCGGCTCGGCACGGCGCCGGACCACGGCCGGTTCCAGCCAGACGATGGCAATCGCGGCCAGCAGCAGGAACGCGGCACCGGCGACCTTGGGCACGACCAGACCGAGCGCCAGGCCGAACACGACCAGCACGGCGACCGCGCGGCCCAGCAGGCTGTCCGCCGCGACCGGGCGCAGCGCCCGCGAACTCAACGGCGCAACCGGGCCTTCAGTCCTCGAGCTTGAACTCGGCACCGCAATAGGGGCACTTGGCCTGACCGGTCTTCTCGATCGGGAGATAGACCCGGGGGTGCGAGTTCCAGAGCACCATGTCCGGCGTCGGGCAGCTCAGCGGCAGGTCGTCGCGGGAAACGACGTAGGTGGATTGGGCGTTGGCCGGACGCTTGGCGTCGGCCTCGGGTGCAGGCGGGTTCACGGCAGATCCATCGGGTCGAAGTCTGATCCGCTAGTGTACCGCGCGCCTTGTTCGTCCGGCGGTTGCCCGGCGGTTGACCTTCGGACGACCTGTGGAGGATCGGCTGCGCTCCGGCGGCCGTCATGCGCTCTGCCCGAACACCGCCGCCCAGGCCTGTTCGGCCGCTTCGACCAGCGGATCGGCGTCCGCGGTGCCGACACCCCGGCGCAGGAACCCGCGATCGCGCAGCACGCAGGCCTCGGCGTGCAGGTCGCGCAATTGCCGGATCCGGTCGGCGGGCAGCCAGCCGGTGTCGCCGAGCGCGCGCAGCTGGTCGCCGGTTTCGCGTGCCTCGATCAGGCCGGGCTCGTCGGCGGCGCGCGCCAGGATGCCGTACTCGGCGATGAACTGGACATGGCCGAGCACCCGCTTGACCGGCGTCTCGACGCGCTGCTCCGTCTGCCGCCTGCGCATCCGGACGACCTCGTCACGGGTGGAGTCCGGGTCGCGCGGCCGGCACAGCACCTCGCGGCGGAGACGGTCGAAGCGTTCGACCAGGTCGCCCGGGCCGCGCACCGCGCGCGCCCGGATCAGCGCCTGGTGCTCCCAGGTCCAGGCCTGGTCCGACTGGTAGGCCTCGAACCGATCCATCGCCGTGACCAGCAGGCCCGCGTTGCCGTTCGGGCGGAGTCGCGTGTCGACCGGATAGAGTTTGCCGCCGGGCAGCGGTAGCTGAAGCGCGTTGATCAGCCGCTGGATGCCCCGCAGCGGCGGCTTGCCGATCGGGTGGAGGAAGACCAGGTCGAGGTCGGAGCTGTAGTGCAGCTCGCCGGCGCCGAGGTTGCCGTAGCCAATCATCGCGACCCGGTCCGGCTCGGCCAGGGTCAGGCGGGCCACCGCGTCGAGCACCGACTCGGCCAGGCGGGTCAGCTGGCGGCGGGCCGCGCGGCGGTCCAACGCATCGTCGAGCTGGCCGAGCGCGGTCCGCACGAAACCGGCCTGACGGTAGCGCGCAAGCGCGTCCAGCGAGCCTTCGGGATCGTCACGCAGCATCTTCGGTGGCTCGGGCAGGTCGAAGCCGTTGATCGGATCGAGCAGGTCGTCGAGCAGCTGCGGTGCGCCGATGACCCACCGGGCGACCCGTCCGGAATGGCGGAAGACCCGCACCATGCGCTCCAGCGTCCGCGGTCGTTCGTGCAGCAGGGACAGGTAGGCCGAGCGACGGGCGATCGTCTCGATCAGTGCGAGCAGGTCCTCGAAGCCGGTATCCGGGTCGTCGGAGGCGCGGGTCTCCTCGAGCAGGCGGGGCATCAGCCGGTCCAGTCGCCTGCGCGCTTCGGCCGACAGCGGCCGGCGTTCCAGTCGCTGGGCCAATCGGGTGAGCGCCTGGGCAGCCGCGTCGGGTGCGGCGAATCCCAGGTCGGCCAGCTCGAGCTCGAGCTTGTCGCCGGGCGGCCACGGCGTGCGGATCGCTTCCGGCGAGCGCTCGTCGGTCGACTCCGACCCTTGGCCGGGTCGCGCGCCGGGTGCCGCCGGCTCCGGCCGCTCGAAGCGGGCCTGGAACGACGCTCGAACAATCCGGCGGACCGCCGCGAGACGATCGACCAGGCTCGGCCAGTCGTCGGCGCCCATCAGCTTCGCCAGCGATGCCCGCGACTCCGCGCCGTCGGTAAGCTCGTGGGTCTGTCGCCCGGTCACGGCCTGCAGGCGATTCTCCAGCGTGCGCAAAAAGCGATAGCAGTCGCCGAGCGATTCGGCCTCGTCCGGGTCCAGCAGGCGCAGCTCGCGGGCGGCGCGCAGCGCGGGCAGGAAGCCGGAACAGCGCAACGAGGGCTCCCGGCCGCCGCGCAGCAGCTGCAGGCTCTGGATCAGGAACTCGAGCTCGCGGATACCGCCCGGGCCGCGCTTGATGTCGTCGGCCAGGTCTTCGCGGCGGCTCTTGCGGTCGATCTCCTGGTGCAGATCGCGCAGGCTGTCGAACAGCCCGTAGTCGAGGTAGCGTCGGTACACGAAGGGTCCGAGCCGGGCGAGCAGTTGCCGGCCGACGTCTGCATCGCCGGCGGCGACGTCGGCCTTGAGCCAGGCGTAGCGTTCCCACGCGCGACCCTCGCTGACGAAATATTGCTCCATGGCATCGACCGACAGCACCAGCGCGCCGGACTGTCCGTACGGGCGGAGCCGCGTATCGATCACCCAGGCGCGCCCGTCGGCGGTCACCTGTTCCATCAGGTTGGCCAGCTCGCGCGCGACGCGGCCCAGGTATTCCCGGGCCGGCAAGCGCCGCCGGCCGTCGCTTTCGCCGTCCGCGCGGTGGGCGAACACCAGGTCGAGGTCGGAGTTGAAGTTCAACTCGTCACCGCCGAGCTTGCCGAGCGCCAGGACCGCCAGGCGAGGTCCGCCGGGGAGCTGGCCATGGACTTCGGCCACCTTGGCCAGCGCGGCATCCAGCGCAGTGTCCAGGCAGTCGCGGGCCAGCGCCGACAGCAGCCAACCGGTGCGCTCGACGTCGTGCCGGCCGCAGAGTTCGCGCCACAGGATCCTCAGGCTTTCGAGCTGCCGGCGGCGACGCAGCCGGGCCTCCAGCGGCAGCTCCGGGTCGTCGGCGGGCTGGTCGCCGTCCAGCCAGTCGGGCGCCAGCGACCAGCGCCGAAGCGCTTCGGATGCATAGGCCGAGGCATCGACGAAGGATTCGGCATCGAGGGCCGCAGCGTTCGATCGCGGGGCGTCGCTCATGGTCGAGGCCGGATCATGATCCAGACCGGATCGTCGCCGATTTCCATGGTGAACGCATCCCGGTCAGTTCCGGCCGCGGGCCGCGTCGACCAGCGCCCGGAACAGGGCCCGCTGCTCGGGGCGCTGGGGCAGATATTCGGGGTGCCACTGGACGCCGAGCCGCAGCGGCTCGCCGGCATACTCCCAGGCCTGCATCACGCCGTTGGATTCGCGCGCGACCGCTGCAAGGCCGTCGGCCAGACGGTCGATGGCCTGCGAATGCAGCGAATTCACCCGGCAGCTCGTGCCGTCCAGGATCATGGCCAGTCGACTGCCGGGCGCCACGCGGATCTTCTTGCGCGGAAGGACCGAGCGAATCTGGGCGACTTCGTCGTAGAACCCGGTCAACGACTGGTGCAGGGAGCCGCCGCAGGTCACGTTGATCAGTTGCATGCCGCGGCAGATTCCGAGCATCGGCCGGTCGGTTGCAAGCGCCTGGCGGATCAGGCCGGTCTCCAGCGCATCGCGGTCGGCGTCCAGGCCGCCGCGCTTCTTGCTGAGCAGGCGGCGGAGGATCCAGAGCAGCGGAAACAGCACGTAGCCGAGTGCGCGGCGCCATCCCGCAGCGCCCCGGTCGGCCAGCTCGCCGACCGGCAGCCGTCGTTGCTGACCGTAGAGATCGGGACTGACGTCGGCGCCTCCGCCGATGATCAAGCCGTCTACCGCATCGATCGGCTGCGGTCGCCGGGGTCGGATCCGCAGCGGGCGGCCGCCGGCCAGGCGCACGCCCAGTGCGGAGAACCACCATGCGGCGAGTCCCCCGCGATCCGGGCCGGTTACGCCGATGACCGGTCGACTCATGAAGTGCCGCGAGACGTCAACGCACGCCAGGCGCCGGCCCACCAACGCTTCAGCGCGCTCGACGTGGCCAGGCGACGGCGCGCGGTCCGGACGAGGTCGCGCGGCTGGCTGGCCAGGCGCTCGACCTCCGCCCATTCCGACCAGGGCTGGGCCAGCGACCAGTCCGGGTCGTCGATCCGACAGTTCGGCAGGCGGTAGTGCCAGGCCGGACGGGCCTTGATCAACGAATGTTCGACCGGCGCTTCGGCGACCCGCTCGGCATCCAGCCAGGCGAACAGGGGCAGCGCATCCAGCGGTCGGTTCCGGGTTGGTGAGAAGTGCAGGTAGTCGTCGATCAGGCCTTCCCGGGTCGGCGCGTAGTCCGGGTCGAGGAGGTGGGCGACGAAATCCTCCGGAAACGAATGGACGTAGGGCGTCAGCTTGCGCGAGAAATCGATGTCCTCGTGCTCGATGATCGTATCGACCCGAAGCAGGAAGGCGCGCAGGATCGACAGCAGTGCCGGAACGCCGTCGCCGTGGATTTCGACGTTGAACTGCAGGCCGAAGGCATACAGCGCGGACGCCTCGGTGCCCCGGGCGCCGGCTTCGTTGAGCCGCCGGCGAATCGCGTCGATCCGCGGCAGCGCGTCCAGCGGCACCGGTGGGCAGACGAGTTCGTGCGGAACGACCAAACCGGTCAGGCGCGACAGGAGCGATTCGACGTTGTCGCGGACCGTCCCGCCGCCGAGATCGATGCCGATCTGCTGCAGCGAATCGAGGTAGCGGCGCGAGGTAAGGATTTCCGCGTCGAGCTCGACCCGGAATTCGCCCAGATCGGAATCCACGACGTGGCCGGAAAACGCGCTGTCGGGCTCGAAGCGACCGCCAACCTCGTCGGTCACGGCGCGCGCGATCCTGGCGGCATCGACGCCGGCCATCTCGAGCTCGACCCCGACACGACGGGGCGCCCCTTCGGGCGACTCGGCCCACGGTAACGGTCGGAATTCGATCACCACTTCACCTCCTTGCGGCGAGTGTAAACGGACCGTGTCGTGCCGATACGAAAACCCCGGCACAGTAGCCGGGGCTTCTCGATAGCTTGCATAGGTCGATCAGGGCAAGCGGCTAACGGATCGAGGTCCGGGTCGGTGATGAGTCCCGAGGGAGCGAGCGGAATCCCCAGAAACAAGAAGCCCCGGCAGGCGGGGGCTTCTCGATCTGGCGATTGGCTTCCATGGGCAGGTAGCCAGGGACTCGTGACGTGACGAGCGGATAGCAGATTCCGGTCCGGATCGGTGATGAGCATCGCGAGCAGAAGCGAAGCGCCGAGGCCGGAATCAAGAAACCCCGGCACGGGGCCGGGGTCTCTCGGAGCTTGCTTGGTCGAATCAGGCAAGCGGCTAGCGGATTGAGGTTCGGGTCGGTGATGAGCCTCGAGCGACCAAGCGGAATGTACATTCATGTACATGAGCATTGGGAGCCGAGGCGAAGCGCCGTCCCGGGCCTCAAGACGCGGCCGCTTTACATCATGCCGCCCATTCCACCCATACCACCCATACCACCCATATCCGGCCCACCGGCGGCATCGTCGTCCTTCGGCAGCTCGGCGATCATGCACTCGGTGGTGATCATCAGGCCGGCCACGGACGCGGCGTTCTGCAGCGCGGAGCGGGTGACCTTGGTCGGATCCAGGATGCCGGACTCGATCATGTCGACGAACTCGCCGGTGGCTGCATTGAAGCCGTAGTTGCCGGAGCCGTCGCGGACCTTGCCGAGCACCACGGCGGGTTCGCCGCCGGCGTTCGAAACGATCTTGCGCAGCGGCTCTTCCATCGAGCGCAGGGCGATCTTGATGCCGAGGTTCTGTTCCTCGTTGTCGCCCTTCAGGCCGCCGATCGCGCTCAGCGCACGAATCAGTGCGGTGCCGCCGCCCGGCACCACGCCTTCTTCGACCGCGGCACGGGTGGCGTGCAGCGCATCTTCGACGCGGGCCTTCTTTTCCTTCATCTCGACTTCGGTTGCGGCACCGACCTTGATCACGGCCACGCCGCCGGCCAGCTTGGCCACGCGTTCCTGCAGCTTCTCGCGGTCGTAGTCGGAGCTGGCGTCCTCGATCTGGGCGCGGATCTGACCGACCCGGCTCTCGATGGCGCTGGCGTCGCCGGCACCGTCGATGATCGTGGTGTTTTCCTTGGTGATCTGGACCTTCTTGGCCGAACCCAGCTGATCGACGGTGGCCTTCTCGAGGCTCAGGCCGACTTCCTCGGAAATCACCTGGCCGCCGGTCAGGATGGCCATGTCTTCCAGCATCGCCTTGCGACGATCACCGAAGCCCGGTGCCTTGACGGCCGCGACCTTGACGATACCGCGCAGGTTGTTGACCACCAGCGTGGCCAGCGCTTCGCCCTCGATGTCCTCGGACACGATGACCAGGCTGCGGCTCTGCTTGGCGACCGATTCCAGCACCGGCAGCAGATCGCGCACGTTGGAGATCTTCTTGTCGTGCAGCAGGATGTACGGGTTCTCGAGCTCGACCTGCATGGTCTGCTGGTCGGTCACGAAGTACGGCGACAGGTAGCCGCGGTCGAACTGCATGCCTTCGACGACGTCCAGTTCGTTGTCCAGCGACTGGCCTTCCTCGACCGTGATGACGCCTTCCTTGCCGACCTTGCTCATCGCCTCGGCGATGATCTTGCCGATTTCCTCGTCGGAGTTGGCCGAGATGGTGCCGACCTGGGCGATCGACTTGTCGTCGGTGCACGGGATCGACAGCTTCTTCAGCTCTTCGACGGCGGCGCGGACGGCCTTGTCGAGGCCGCGCTTCAGGTCCATCGGGTTCATGCCGGCGGTGACCGCCTTCATGCCTTCGCGCAGCATGGCTGCGGCGAGCACGGTGGCGGTGGTGGTGCCGTCACCGGCGGTGTCGGAGGTCTGGGAAGCGACTTCCTTGACCATCTGTGCGCCCATGTTCTCGAACTTGTTCTCCAGTTCGATTTCCTTGGCCACGGACACGCCGTCCTTGGTCACGGTCGGGGCGCCGAAGCTCTTTTCGAGCACGACGTTGCGGCCCTTGGGGCCGAGGGTCACGCTGACGGCACGCGCCAGGGTGTCGACGCCCTTGAGCATCTTGGTACGGGCGTCCTCGGAGAAACGGACTTCTTTGGCACTCATGAGTATTCTTCCTCGAGCAGTTTGAATTCGTTTTCGCTATGGAATGCGGATGCGGGTCGTGCGCGACGACGTGCGCCGTGATCAGCCTTCGATGACGGCCATGATGTCGTCTTCGCGCATCACCAGCAGTTCCTCGCCTTCGACCTTGACCTCGGTGCCGGAGTACTTGCCGAACAGCACCTTGTCGCCGACCTTGATGTCGAGCTCGCGCTTGCTGCCGTCTTCGAGGATCTTGCCGTTGCCGACCGCCAGCACCTCGCCCTTGATGGGCTTTTCGGTTGCGCTGTCCGGGATCACGATGCCACCGGCGGTGGTTCGTTCTTCCTCGACACGCTTGACGATCACGCGATCATGCAGGGGACGCAGATTCATGGGTTGTTCTCCCTTCACACTCTTCAGGATTGAATGGACAGTCGAAAAAAGTCCGGTACGTAGCCGTCACGTACCGTCCGGTTTCGTTCGAACCGTGATGCGCGGGCCGCCCGACCCTCACGGAAATCCGCTGTCGGTCGGCGCGTCCGGCAGTTCACGTCCGGCTTGTCCCGGCAAATGGAGCCCTCCGCAGGGCATTTCAAGGCCCGGCCGCAAAAACCGGGCGCGAAGTCGCGGCACGGAGCGTGGCCAGCGAGCGGATAGAATGCGCAAGGAATCCAGGCCTGCACGGGTCTGCTGAGGCCCCACCCTCGACCGGACCGACGAGATGAGCGAACCCGACGACCTGCTGCTGGTCCATACCACCTGTGCCGACGCGGACCAGGCCCGGACGCTGTCCGAGGCGCTGGTCGAGCGCCGGCTGGCGGCCTGCGCGAGCGTCGGCGCAGGGGTCGGCTCGACTTATGCGTGGGACGACGCGATCCAGCACGACAAGGAGGTTCCGTTGACCCTGAAGACCACACGAGCGGCGTTTCCGGCACTGGCATCGGCGCTCGCCGAGCTGCACCCCTACGATGTGCCGGAGGTGCTGGCCGTGCCGGTGGTCGAGGCCTCGGCAGACTACGCCGCGTGGGTTCGCCGCTGGCTGGACGGAAGCAAAGGATGAGTATGACGCAACGAATCCAGGGCCGATGGGCGACGGCGCTGGCCGCCGGCGCGGTGCTGTGGCTGTCCACCGTCCCCGCCGTCGGCCAGATCGATCCGGCCGACCTGTTGCCGGTCGAGCAGGCCTTCGCGCTCGACGTGGAGCCGGCCGGCGCGGGCGCCGTGGAGCTGACCTGGGCGATCGCCGACGGGTACTACCTCTACCGGCACGCCTTCGGGGTCGAGGCGACCGGGGCCGACGCGGGCGAACCGCAGATCGCGGACGGCCAGCGCTACGAGGACGAATTCTTCGGCGAAGTCGAGATCTACCGGGGCTCCGCGTCGATCCGGGTGCCCTTGGTCGGACGCGCGGCCGGCGGTGAGGTCGAGCTCGCGGTCAGGTTCCAGGGCTGCGCCGACCTGGGCGTCTGCTACCCGCCGCACCGCCAGGTCGTCTCCGTCGACCTGCCGCCGCGCGGCGCAGCGGCGGCGGAACCGGTGCGCTCGGGGTCGGCCCCGGTCATGGCCGCGAACGCTGCGGGCCTGGACGCTCTGCTCAGCGATTTCGACAGCCCCGGCGAGCAGTTGACCGGGCGCGGCGACCCGCTGCCGCCGGAGCAGGCGTTCCGGGTCGAGACCATCGCGCTCGGACCGGACCGCCTGCTGGCCCGCTTCACCACGCATCCCGACTATTACCTGTACCGCGACACGATCGAGTTCGTCCCGGGCGAATCGAGCGTGATGCTGGCCGCGCCGGAGTTTCCCGAGGCCGTCGCCATCAACGACGAGTACTTCGGCGACACCTTTGTGTATTACGGCGAGGTCGAGATCCCGATCGGCCTGTCCCGCCCGGCCGGCCCACAACTGGATCTGCCGCTGGAGGTCCGTTTCCAGGGCTGCCAGACCGGCGGCATCTGCTACCCGCCGATGTCGCGCACGCTCGACGTCTCGGTGCCGGCGGCCCCGGCCCCAGCGGCCGGCGCCACCGGGGATGCACCTCGGACCGCAGCAGCAGAGGCCGACGCCCACACCGACGAAGGTAAGCCCGACGCCGGTCGCGTCGAGCGCCGCGCAGCCGGTTCGGCCTCATCCAGCAATAGCGAGCAGAGCCGCCTGGCCGGCGCGCTGGCCGAGCGGCCCGCGCTGGCGCTGCTGCTGTTCTTCCTGGCCGGCATCCTGCTCGCGTTCACGCCGTGCGTGTTCCCGATGGTGCCGATCCTGTCCGGACTGATCGCCGGTGACGCCGAGCGCATGACCACCGCGCGGGCGTTCCGCCTGTCGCTGGTCTACGTCCTGGCCATGGCGGTGGTCTACACCGCCTTCGGCGTGATCGCCGCGCTGCTCGGACAGAACCTGCAGGCGGTGTTCCAGCACCCGGCGGTGCTGGTCGCCTTCGCGCTGCTGTTCGTGCTGCTGTCGCTGGCCATGTTCGGCTTCTACGAACTGCAGCTGCCGTCGTCGTGGCAGACCCGCTTGAATGCGATGTCGAACCGGGCCGAAGGCGGCACCCTGTGGGGCGCGGCGATCATGGGCGGACTGTCGGCGCTGGTCGTCGGGCCGTGCGTGGCGCCGGCGCTGATGGGCGCGCTGATCTACATCGGCCAGACCGGTGACGCCGTGCTCGGCGGCAGCGCGCTGTTCGCGATGGCGCTGGGCATGGGCGTGCCGCTGGTGATCTGGGGCACCTCCGCGGGCAAGCTGCTGCCGCGGGCCGGGGTCTGGATGACGGCGATCAAGGCCGCCTTCGGCGTCGGTCTGCTGGCGCTGGCGATCTGGATGCTCGAGCGGGTCCTGCCCGGTGGCGTGATCATGGTCCTGTGGGGGGCGCTGGCGCTGGTCTCGGGCGTCTTCCTGGGTGCCTTCAATCGGTCCGAACCCGGCCTGGCCGGCTGGCCGCGGTTGTGGCAGGGCCTGGGCCTGATCCTGGTGCTGTTCGGGGCCATGCAGTTGATCGGCGCTGCGGCCGGAGGACGCGACTGGACCCGGCCGCTGGAGCCCTTCGCTGCGCGCGGTACGCCGACGGCGGCGGCCGCGGCTGCGCAGTTCGTCGAGGTCGACGACCTCGCCGGCCTCGAGCGGGCGCTCGCGGCGTCCACCCGGCCCGTGTTTCTCGATTTCTACGCCGATTGGTGCGTGGACTGCAAACGCATGGAGCGCCGGACCTTCCCCGATCCGGCCGTGGCCTCGGTGCTCGAAGAGTTCGACCTGCTGAAGATCGACCTGACCGACTTCAACGACGCGCACCGGGAAGTTCTCGCCGAGTTCGGCCTGATCGGGCCGCCGGCCTACCTGTTCTTCGCCGACGGCCGCGAGCTCGAAGCCTTCCGGATGTTCGGTTTCAAGGCGCCGGAGCCGTTCCGGGAGCACCTCGCCGAGGTTCGCGCGGCGCTGGCCCGATGACCTCGGTCCCGATGACCTCGGTCCCATTGAGCTTGGCCCGATGATCGGCGCAGCCAAGGTTCTGGTCATCGCCCTGCTGGGCCTGGCGCTCGGTATCGGCCTGGCCTGGCTGACTCGCGGCCAGCCGCCGGCGCCGAATCCTGAGGGAGCGCCCGACGCCGCCGCGGTCGGCGATCCGCGCCCCGACTTCCGACACGCCGCCCTGGACGGCTCCCCGGTCGAGGCTGCCGACTTCGACGGCCGCCCACTGCTGCTCAACTTCTGGGCCACCTGGTGCGCGCCCTGCGTGCGCGAGATGCCGCTGCTGGACCGCTTCGCCGTCGAGCAGGCCGGGCGCCTCGCCGTGGTCGGCATCGCGATCGACGATCCCGAAGCGGTCGGCGGTTTCGTCGAGCAGCTGGGCATCGACTATCCGATCCTGGTCGGCGCCACCGATGCGGTCGAGGTGATGAACACCCAGCGCCGCTACGGCAACGCCCAGGGCCTGCTGCCCTACACCGTGCTGGTCGGCGCCGACGGCACGATCGCCTGGCAGCACCTCGGGGAGGTCGAGCGACACCATCTGGACGACGAGGTCCTGCCGCTGGTCGAGTGAGACGGCCCGAGGGCCGGCCGGTCGGTCGGTCGTCTTTTTTGGCCAGCGCGTTGGGCGCGCAGGATTGGTTCTTTTTTACCTGAATCGGCGTCTACACGGATCAAGCTCAAATTCAACGGCGTTTCGCCACGCGGGCTTTGCCCGCTTTCTGGCGAGGTACGTTTGACAGTCGCCTCAAAAGTACCCAAAAGCGCTTCTACAAGCGGTGCGGACGGGGCGGGGTTGCTTGTCAGGCAACGGCGTGGCGCAATGAATGGCTCAGCGCGCTGAGACACGAGAAGCGTATAAAGCGCCAGCTTTCGGCTACCCGAGCAGCGATTAACGAGGTTGCGCCCAGGTGGGCAAACCCGCTAGACGGAGGCGATTCCTACCGTCGACCATCGACCCGAATCCACCATGGGTAACCCGGGAGATTGCGCTCTACAGCTTCTCCTCAGCCGATGCCGACCTGTGATTTCTGGCGCCCCGGCCTTTCCCGAGAAACGCTCACCTCCATCCGCTTGGCTTCTAGAGAGCGCTTTTGCCTTCTTTTGTCGCGCCTGATAAAAGAAGGTCGCCCGCAAGCGCGAAGCGCGGGGCGAAAGCTTTTGGGAGTTGGTTTTGCTCTGAAGCAGCGTCGCCGAAGACCAAAATCACGCGC
This sequence comes from Wenzhouxiangellaceae bacterium, assembly GCA_965227925.1. Lineage (GTDB taxonomy): Bacteria > Pseudomonadota > Gammaproteobacteria > Xanthomonadales > Wenzhouxiangellaceae. The sequence goes on along the minus strand of CBDDGP010000004.1, from coordinate 390,742 downwards.
GCAACAAGACAGCCAGAAGCAAAATGCGTTTCGCCAGGCGGACCAACCCCGCTTGCCGCCGAGCGCGACGCTCCGGCCTACGAACAAGGAACGAAGCCCCGCTGCCCGCCCACAAAACCACGCCAGAACAGACGCTCGACCGGAGCGGGCATCGCGCCGAAGCCATCCCAGAGTTGGGGACAACGGGCCTGCATCCTCGCCAAATCTCGGCGAATCTGCGTCGATCTTCGCGCTGGCACCGGTCTGGAAATTCCCGTGACGATGCGGCACACTTGCCGACCTGCCGAAATCCGGGAACTCCGGTCGTTCCAGCATGCGCATCCTGATCCTGCACGGTCCGAACCTGAACCTGCTTGGCCGCCGCGAGCCCGAGGTCTACGGTCGCACCACCCTGGCCGAGATCGACGAGGCCCTGGGCCGGATCGCGCGTGAAGCCGACTGCACGATCGAATGCCTGCAGTCCAACGCCGAGCATGAACTGGTCGAGCGCCTTCAGGCCGCGATGGACGACGGAACCGACGGCGTCGTGATCAATCCGGCCGCGTTCACGCACACCTCGGTCGCCCTGCGCGACGCGCTGGCCGCCTGCGGTCTGCCGTTCGTCGAGGTGCACCTGTCGGTGCCCGAGGCGCGCGAGCCGTTCCGCCACGAATCGCTGCTGGCCGACCTCGCACTGGCCCGCGTTTCCGGATTCGGAGCGTTTTCCTATAACTATGGGCTGGAGGGCTTGATCGAGCACCTCGATGCCGCTGCTTCGGAGTAGACAACACGATGGACCTGAGAAAGATCAAGAAACTGATCGAATTGCTCGAGGAATCGAATCTCGCCGAGATCGAGATTCACGAAGGGGAGGAGTCGGTCCGTCTGGCCCGGCCCGGCGCCGGCAGCCCTGCCGCGCCGCCGCAGTACGCGATGCCGATGCCGATGCCGGCCGCGCCGCCGGCCGCCGGTGCGCCGGCGCCCGCACCGGCGCCCGCAGAGCCCGACGGTGGTGACGACGGCGTGCCCGACGGTGAGCTGGTCCGCTCGCCGATGGTCGGCACCTTCTACGACTCGCCGAACCCCGATTCGGACGCCTTCGTCAAGGAAGGATCCAGGGTGTCCAAGGGCGACACGCTGTGCCTGGTCGAGGCGATGAAGATGTTCAACCAGATCGAGGCCGAAGTCTCGGGCACGGTGGTTGCGGTGCTGGTCGAGTCGGGCCAGCCGGTGGAGTTCGATCAGCCGCTGTTCGTGATCCGTCCCTGACATGGCTGCGTTCAAGAAGATCCTGATCGCCAATCGCGGCGAAATCGCGCTGCGCATCCTGCGCGCCTGCCAGGCCATGGGCATCCGCACGGTGGCCGTGCACTCGACCGTCGACCGCAACCTCAAGCACGTCGGCATGGCTGACGAGTCGGTCTGCATCGGCCCGGCGCCGGCCTCGGAAAGTTACCTCAACGTGCCGGCGATCATTGCCGCCATGGAGGTCACCGACGCCGAAGCGGTTCACCCCGGCTACGGCTTCCTTGCCGAGAACGCCGATTTCGCCGAGCGCATCGAGGAATCCGGGTTCAGCTTCATCGGTCCGCGGGCCGAGACCATCCGCCTGATGGGCGACAAGGTGTCGGCGATCGAGGCGATGCAGAAGGCCGGCGTACCCTGCGTTCCGGGCTCGAATGGCCCGCTCGACGACGACGAGCGCCGGACCCGTCAGCTGGCCGACGAGATCGGTTACCCGGTGCTGATCAAGGCGGCCGCGGGCGGCGGTGGGCGCGGCATGCGCGTGGTGCACAACCCGTTCGACCTGATCAAGTCGATCCAGCTGACCCGCCAGGAAGCCAAGTCCGGCTTCGGCGACGACACGGTCTACATGGAGAAGTACCTGCAGAATCCGCGTCACGTGGAGGTCCAGGTGCTGTCGGATACGCACGGCAACGCCGTCCACCTCGGCGAACGCGACTGTTCGATGCAGCGCCGGCACCAGAAGGTCATCGAGGAAGCGCCGGCGCCGGGGATCACGGCCGAGCAGCGCGAGAAGATCGGCGCCATCTGCACCGAGGCGTGCCGACGCATCGGCTATCGCGGCGCCGGCACGTTCGAATTCCTGTTCGAGGACGGCGAGTTCTACTTCATCGAGATGAACACCCGGATCCAGGTCGAGCACCCGGTGACCGAGATGATCACCGGCATCGACCTGATCCGCGCCCAGATCCTGGTCGCCGCCGGCGAGCCGCTGCCGTTCACGCAAGACGATATCGTGTTCACCGGCCACGCCGTGGAATGCCGGATCAACGCCGAGGACCCGGTCAAGTTCCTGCCGCAGCCGGGCATGATCGACGCCTTCCACGCCCCGGGCGGGCCCGGCGTTCGCGTGGACTCGCACATCTACGACGGCTACGCCGTGCCGCCGAACTACGACTCGATGATCGGCAAGCTGATCTGCCACGGCGAGACTCGCGCCGACGCCATGGCCCGCATGCGGGTGGCCCTGAACGAAGCCGTGCTGACCGGCGTCAAGACCAACATCCCGCTGCACCTGAAGCTGCTCGACGATCCGGGGTTCAAGAAGGGCGGAACGAACATCCATTACCTGGAGAAGCTGCTCAGCCGATCGACCGACTGAGTAGGGCGGGTCGCCACGTTCTGTGGCGACCCGAGGGGCTCGTTTTCTTGAGTCAACTTCAAGAGCTGTTTCGCCACGCGGGCTGCGCCCGCGTGGCGAAACGCCTTTGACCTTAATCCTGATTCAATAGAACGAGACCTGCGGCTCGCCCGCAGCCCCGTCGAGTGGCAAAACGGAAACAGCAGGAAACCGACCCGCAACTCGCGCGTGCGGCGCGTACCGCCGACGAACCTCCAGCCGACTACTTCAACAGCTTCGTGACCTCCCGGAACGCCGGGTGCGTCGCGTCGACCATCAGCTCGAAAAGGGCCATTTCCACGTTGCTGATCACCGCCCCCGCGTCGCGCAGGCGCTTCAGGCCGGTGGCCTTGTTGTCGGCCGAGCGCGACGAGACCGCGTCGGCGACGACGTGGACCTCGCGGCCTTCGCGGAGCAGCGCCGCGGCGGTCTGCCAGACGCAGACGTGGGTCTCGATGCCGCACAGCACGACCTGGTCGCGGTCCGAGTCGAGGATCCGGCCGCGCAGCGTGTCGTCGCCGAGGCAGCCGAAGCTGGACTTGGCGCAGGCCGTCAGACCCGCCAGCGGCTCCTGGAGTTCGTCGACGGTGGCGCCGAGCTTGTCCGGCAGCTGCTCGGCCCAGGTCACCGGTACGTCGAGCAGGCGGCAGGCCCGGATCAGGATGGTCTGGGCGCGGATCATCGCGTCGGACTCGTGCATCAGCCGGGCCAGCCGGCCCTGGACGTCGACGACGACCAGTTGGCTGCGGTCCGGGTCGAGGTGGTGAAGCGCAGGCGGCGCGGACATCGATCGCTCCGGTTCGGACGGGCTGCCCAGCTTACCAACGCCGCCGGCGGTCGATCAGGCCCGGGTGACGATCCAGGCGTCCACCCGCGCGATGCCGGCGCGCTTCAGCGTCCGCGCGCACTCGTTCAGCGTGGCGCCGGTGGTCATCACGTCGTCGACCAGCGCGACATGGACCAGCCCGGGCGGCAACGGACGGCAGCGGAACGCGGCGCGCACATTGGCCCGACGCCGGCCCGAGCGCAAGGCCGACTGGGTCGCCGTGGAGCGCACCCGCGTCAGCAGTTCATGGACCGGCGGGCCGCCGATGCGGTGCATGGCGTCGCGCGCCAGCAGTTCGGCCTGGTTGAAGCCGCGCCGGGTCTGGCGGCGCCAGTGCAGCGGCACCGGCACCACCAGCTGGGGCCGGCCGGCGGTGCCGTCGGCCAGCCGGCCGGCCACCGCATCGGCGAGCGTGCCGGCCAGCGCCAGGCCGGCCGCCAGGTCGCGGCGAAACTTGAACCGATGGACCAGCCGGTCGACCGGCGTGCGGTAGTGGAGGGCGGCCAGCGCCGCGTCGAAGGCCGGGTCGGACCCGGAGCAGGCGCCGCAGCGAGCCACGTCGCGCGGCAGCGGGTTGGCGCAGCGCCGGCACCCGTGCTCTACCCTCGGCAGGTCCGCACGGCAGCCCGGGCACAGATTGTCGGCTTGCCCGGCGTCGCCGCACAGTACGCAGCGCGGCGGCCACAAGGCGTCCAGCACGGCCAGAGCGGCTCGCCGCCCCGGCCCCGGCATCGAGGCGCGACCCGTCTGCGAGCCGTATGTGCGCTCGTCAACCTGGTCGTTGCGCTTCAGGTTGACAGACCGTCGCTTCAGTTTCGACAATACCCCACTGCCCATCGAGCCATCCTGCCATGTCCTCCGTTGCCCCGTCTCGAGATTCGGGCGCTGCGACCTCGCCGCGTCACGACTGGACGCTGGACGAGGTGCACGCGCTGTTCGATCTGCCGTTCGCCGAATTGATCTTCCGCGCCCAGCAGGTCCACCGCCGGCATTTCGACCCGAACGAAGTGCAGGTTTCGACCCTGCTGTCGATCAAGACCGGCCGCTGTCCGGAGGATTGCAAGTACTGCCCCCAGTCGGTGCGCTGGAATACGGGGCTGGACGACGAGGATCTGCTGCCGGTCGAGGTGGTCCGCGAAGCCGCACGCAAGGCGCGCGAAGCCGGCTCGCAGCGATTCTGCATGGGCGCGGCATGGCGGCGCCCGAAGGACCGTCAGGTCGAGCGCGTCATCGAGCTGATCGAAGCGGTGCGCGAGGAGGGGCTCGAGACCTGCCTGACCCTGGGCATGCTCACCGCCGAGCAGGCCGAGCGGTTGCGCGAGGCCGGGCTGGACTACTACAACCACAACCTCGATACCTCGCCGGAGTATTACGAGGACATCATCACCACCCGCAGCTACCAGGACCGGCTCGATACGCTCGAGAACGTGCGCGCCAGCGGCATGAAGGTCTGCTGCGGCGGCATCGTCGGCATGGGTGAGACGCGCGACGACCGGGTCGGGCTGCTGGCCCAGCTGGCCGGCCTTCCGGACCATCCGCAGTCGGTGCCGATCAACCAGCTGGTGCGCGTTCCCGGAACGCCGCTGGAGGATGCCGAGCCGATCGATCCGCTGGAGTTCGTGCGCACGATCGCGGTGGCGCGGATCCTGATGCCGGAGGCTCGCGTGCGCCTGTCGGCCGGGCGCGAGGCGATGTCCGACGAGATGCAGGCGCTGTGCTTCCTGGCCGGCGCCAATTCGATCTTCTACGGCGAAAAGCTGTTGACCACCGGAAACCCCGACGTCGAGGCCGATCGCGCCTTGTTCGAGCGCCTGGGAATCCGCGCTGCCGGCGCGCGCCCGACCGCCGATTCCTGATGCGCGGAACGCTGGACGCGACGCTGGCCGATCGCCGTGCCGCTCGCGAAGCGGCCGGACGCCAGCGCCGCCTCGAGACCGTCGAGCCGATCGGGGGCTGCCGGGTGAAGCGCGGCGACGCCGAACTGGCGGACTTCTGCAGCAACGATTACCTCGGCCTCGCCCGGGATGGCCTGAATACCGGCGCGACGCCGGATGACCGTGAGCGTCCCCGGCCGGCCACCGGCGCGGCGGCCTCGTCGCTGGTCAGCGGCTACGGCCCGGCGCACGCTCGCCTCGCCGCCCGGCTGGCCGAATTCCTCGGCACCGAAGCGGCCCTGCTGACCTGCAGTGGCTACCAGGCCAACCTGGCGCTCGGCCAGGCACTGCTCGGCCGCGGTGATGCGCTGCTGGCCGACCGGTTGAACCATGCCTCGCTGAACGACGGCGCGCGACTGGCCGGTGCGCGAATCCGGCGCTACGCGCACGCCGATGCGGACGACGCGGCGCGCCGGATCGACGAACGCACGAGATGGCTGGCCAGCGACGCGGTCTTCTCGATGGACGGCGACGTGGCGCCGCTGACCGAGCTCGCGGCCCTGGCCGACCGGCAAGGCCTGGGCCTGTGGGTCGACGATGCCCACGGCTTCGGCGTGCTCGGCGCCGACGGCCGCGGTGCGGTCGCAGCGTCCGGCGTCCGGCCCGATGCGCTGGTCATCACCTTCGGCAAGGCCCTGGGCACCCAGGGTGCGGCGATCCTCGGTGAGCGAGCGTTGATCGACGAGCTGGTCAACACGGCTCGCGGCATCGTCTATTCCACCGCGCCGGCGCCGCTGCTGGTCGAGGCGACCGATCGCGCCCTGACGAGGCTGCAGCAGGAGTCGTGGCGGCGGACGCGATTGAACGAATCCATCGACCGCTTCCGGGCCGCCTGCGCGCGTCACGGCGTCCCGCTCGAGCCGTCGACCACGCCGATCCAGCCGGTCGTCCTGGGCGACGATCGGAGCGCACTGGGCGCCGCCGATGCGCTGGCCGAGCGCGGCTACCTGGTCCGGGCGATCCGCCCGCCGACGGTGCCCGAGGGGCGGGCCCGGTTGCGGATCACGCTGAGCGCAGCGCACGAGGCCGGCGACATCGAGGGCCTGGTCGAGGCGCTGTCGACCGTGCTGCCGGGCGTGCGGTCGAACGAATCGTCGAGCGAATCGTCGAGCGAGCGGTTCTGCGATCGATCGGCCAATCGATCGGTCAATCGATCGGTCAATCGATCGGTCAATCGATCCGACGATCCACCGGAGCGGGGCGCGAACGCGGCCCCGGAGTCGAAGGCATGAGCGGTGGGGCGCCGTCGATCGGCCTGATCCACGGCTGGGCTATGCACGGCGGGCTGTTCGACGACCTGGTCGCGGCCTGGCCGGAACCCGACTGGCGGCGGTTGGACCTTCCGGGTCACGGCGTGCAGCGCGACCGGGCCTGGCCGGCAACGACCGATGCCCTGCTCGATGCGGTGCTCGGCGACCTGCCGCGCGGCAGCTGGTTGCTCGGCTGGTCGCTGGGCGGCCTGATCGCGATGCAGGCCGCGCTTCGCGAACCCGACCGCTTCGCCGGCCTGGTGCTGATCGCCGCGACGCCGTCGTTGATTCGGCGGCCGCACTGGCCCCACGCCGTGGAGCCGGCGATGCTCCAGGCGATGGCGGTGGAACTGGCCGACGAGCCCGAGACCGTGGTCCAGCGCTTCCTGGCGCTGGAAATGCACGGCGCCGCGAACGCCCGCAGCGACCTGAAACGCTTGCGCGAGCGAGCCTTCGAGCACGGTGTTCCGGCGCGCCAGGCGCTGCTGGCCGGCCTGAACCATCTCGCCGAGACGGACCTGACCGGACGCCTGGAGCAGCTGCCCGTCCCGGTCCGCCTGCTCGGGGGACGGCGCGACCGGCTGGTGCCCTGGGCGGCGCTCGAAGCGGTCGCCGCGGCCGTGCCCGACGCCGACCTGGTGCGCATCCCGGGCGCGGCGCATGCGCCGTTCCTGACCGATCCCGAGGCCGTTGTCGCGGCCGTGCGAGGATGGATCACCCATGACTGACCCCCATCGACAAGGCCCCGGGCCTGCTCGCTTCGACCGTGCCCGGATCCGTCAGCGCTTCGGCCGCGCTGCGGGAACCTACAGCGAGCGCGCACGGCTCCAGGCCGAAGTCGCCGATCGCCTGATCGAACGCCTCGACGGCCTGCGCTTTCAGCCGAACACCGTACTCGACCTGGGCGCCGGGCCCGGGCGCCAGGCGCGGGTGCTGGCCGAGCGGTTCGGCGATGCCGACGTGGTGGCCATGGACCTCGCGCTGCCGATGCTGCAGCGGGCGCGCCGCGAGGCGGGCTGGCGCGGCCGGCGGTTCGCCCGGGTGGCCGGCGATGCCCATGCGCTGCCGCTGGCCGATTCCAGCGTCGATCTGCTGTATTCCAACCTGATGCTGCAATGGTGCGACGACCTGCAGGCGGTCCTCAACGGGCTGCGCCGGGTCCTGCGACCGGGCGGGCTGCTGCTGATCTCCACCTTCGGGCCCGACACCCTCGGCGAGCTGCGCGAGGCCTGGGCAACGGTCGACGACGAGGAACACGTCCACGGATTCACCGACGTCCAGACGGTCGGCGACGCGCTGATCCGTGCAGGCTTCATGGAGCCGGTGCTCGACACCGACTGGCTGACCACGTCCTATGCCTCACCGCGCGACCTGCTCGACGAGCTGCGCGCGATCGGCGCCAGCCACGTCTCCGGCCGCGGCGTAACTGACGACGCGGCGGGCGGTACGGGCGCTCGAACCGGTCTGACGCCGCCGTCGCGGCTCAAGGCCATGCTCGCCGCCTACGAAGCCCATCGCCGCGACGATGGGCAGGTCCCGGCCACGTGGGAAGTGGTCTATGCTTCGGCCTGGGCGCCCGAGCCGGGCACGCCGATCCGGTCGATCCACGGTGAGGAAGCCTCGGTACCGGTCACGTCGATCGGCCGACGGCGCCGGCCGTCCGACTGAGCCCCTTCCCGTTCACGGAGTGCGATCGATGACCACGCTGTTCCTGACCGGCACCGACACCGGGTGCGGCAAGACGGTTGCGACCGCAGCGCTGGCCCGGGCGCTGGCCGAGGCGGGTCGACGCGTTGCCTGCTTCAAGCCGATCGCGTCCGGATGCCGGGTCACCGACGCCGGCCTGCGCAACGACGATGCCGAGAGGCTGATCGAAGCGGCGAACGTGGATCTGTCGTACGAAGCGGTCAATCCCGTGGCCTTGGAGCCGCCGATCGCGCCGCACATCGCCGCCGAACAAGCGGGGATTGTCATCGATCCTGTTGCGATCTCCCGTCAAATCCTGGATATCGACGCCGACGTCCGCCTGGTCGAAGGCGTCGGCGGCTGGCAGGTGCCTCTGGGCCCGGACCGCGACCTTCCGGCGCTGCCGCAGGCGCTCGGCGCCGGCGTCGTGCTGGTGGTGGGGCTGCGGCTGGGCTGCCTGAACCACGCCCTGCTCACCGCGCGGGCGATCCGCGCCGATGGCTTCGAGCCGGTCGGCTGGATCGCCAACCACGTTGACCCGGACATGGATGCCCAGCAATCCAACCTCGACACGTTGGCGCATCGCCTGGGCTGTCCACTGCTCGGCCGCATTGCGCATGGCCGCGCGCCGCGCTTCGAGGCGCGGATCGACCTCCGGGCGATCGCATGACGCCGCAGTGTGCGGGACCTGTGCAGCAGCGGCAAGGGCGCCTCGGCCTGCTCGTCGTGATCGTGCTGGTGCTTGCGCTCTGCGCCGCCGCTCCGTCCGCCGCAGTGGTCTGGCCGCTGCCCACGGGGGACGACGTGGTCGGCGATCTGATCGAGGACCGGACGCGCGGCGATCAGCGTCCGCTTGACCTGGCCCGGATGCACAACATCGGCCACAACGAACTCCGAGCCGCCAACCCCGACGTCGATCCGTGGCTGCCGGCCGCCGGGCTTCGCCTTCGAATTCCCCAGCTCCACGTGCTGCCCGACGGACCCCGCGAAGGGATCGTGGTCAACCTGTCGGAGCGCCGGCTGTACTACTTCACCGACAATTGGCCGGATTACGACGGGCCGGTCGTTGACACCCATCCGGTGGGCGTTGGCCTGTTCGAGCGCGCCACGCCGCTGATCGAAACGCGAGTGACCGCCCGCCTCGACGATCCCGCCTGGTACCCGACCGACGAGGTCCGCGCGTTCTATGCCGCGACCGGCCGTGAGCTGGGCGCGATGGTGCCGGCCGGGCCCGACAACCCGCTCGGCCAGCACGCCCTGAAGCTTGCCGGCGACGGATTGCTGATCCACGGCACCCACCGACCCGACGGCGTCGGGCTGCGGGTCAGCCAGGGCTGCATTCGCCTGTTCCCGGAGAGCATCGCGTCGCTGATCCGCCAGGTGCCGGTCGGCACGGCAGTGCGGATCCTCCGCCAGCCGGTGCGAGCCGGCTGGCGTGGTGATGCGCTGTATCTCGAGATCGATCCGGTCGAGGACGGAGAGCCGCCGCTGCCGGGTTGGGATGCAGTGCGCGCGAGGGTCGAGGCCGCGGCCGCCGACCGGCCAGGAGCCGACATGGACTGGGACAGGGTCCGTGCCGCACTGGATCGCGCCGACGGTGTCCCGGTCCGGGTCGGGTCTCACCCTTCGTCCTGAGACCTGAGGCCCGTGCCTGCGGCGGGCTCGGGGGCGAGCGGGCCGGTGGCGTGTGCGAGTCGGAATGGCGGAAGCCGCGATTCTGCTCGAGGCGCGATCCGGGGTCTGGATTACTGGTCCGGATCCGCAGTCGGGTTCAGGTTCAGGGCGATTCCGTTTCGTGCCTCGCCAGTGGTTCCGAGCGCACGGCAGCATGAACCTCCGGCTCGAAAACGACCGCGCCGGGCAGGGCCCGGCGCAGCGTTGAAGCTCGAACGCGGCGAGCGTTTACTTGTTCTGCATGTCCTCGAGGGCGCGATCCAGCTTGCGCTCGAGGTCCGTGCAGCAATTCTGCGACGCGTCGGCCGCGGCCTGCGCGGCACGAGCGGCTTCCAGCGCCTGCTGGATCGAGCTCTGCGCGGCTTCCAGGCGGGCCGTGGCTTCGGCGGCCATGCGCTTGGCTTCTTCGGCTTCCGCGCGGATCTCGTTGAGCTGCTGGGTCGATGCGCAACCGGCGGCCAGCGCCAGTGCGAATCCGCCGATCAGGGCCTTGGCGGCCGCGCTGCGGGGGGAACGGGTCATGGGCGTACTCCTGAGACTGTTATGAGGTCGAAATCCAGTCGAATCGAGACTGGTCCGGTCGGGGCGGACGAGGGGACGATCACGCGCAATGGCGCCGCCCGGCAGCGTCCGTTCGCGCCCGGGACTGATATAATGACGGATGTACCGGGGCCGCACAAGCGTGACCGCGCGGGTGATCCCGCCGCGGTTCGGCTCCGGACCCCTTGAACCCGGCAAGTCCGTCGCCATATCGGTGACGAGAGGGGCGTTTCAGGACGTCCCGCCCGGTGAATGCCGGAGAACAATTTTCGATTCGATGCGGGAACTACGGTTCGCGAATCGGGTCATAACGAACGCCTAGCGCTAGGCGCGGACCTGCTTCCCTCCCTGAGCGGGTCCACCCTGGATTCGGTATCGTCCCCAAACCGGATCCAACTCCGAGGCCCCGGGTTTCTCCCTCTCCCGGGGCCTCTCTTTATCTCCTTTTTCCGATTTCTGGCTAGCGCGTCGGCGCGTGGTCTCGGCCGCGGTTCCAGCCGGGTCGCTCCGGACTCGTTCCAACGGCGTTTCGCCACGTACTCTCTGCACGCAAGCGCGTAGGGCGGAGCGAATTGCTTTTTGGTGTTTTGTGTCTGAATCGGCGTCAACGCCGATCAAGATCAAATTCAAAGGCGTTTCGCCACGCGCTGCGCGCTTTCTGGCGAGGTACTTTTGACAGTCGCCTCAAAAGTACCCAAAAGCGCTTTTTCACCCCGTGCGAACGGGACGGGGTTGCTCTTGAGAGATGCGCGCGGCGCAATGAATGGCTTACTGCGCTGAGACACGAGAAGCGTATAAAGCGCCAGCTTTCTGCTACCCGAGCAGCGATCGAAGGTTCTTCGCCCAGGTGGGCAAACCCATAGACGAAGGCGATTTCTACCGTCGACCACCGATCCGAACCCACCATGGGTAACCCGGGAGGTTGCGCTCTCCAGCTTCTCCTCAGCCGATGCCGACCTGTGATTTCTGGCGCCCGGGCGTCCCCAAAGAAACGCCCACCTCCATCCGCTTGGCTTCTAAAGTGTACGAGTCAAGGACATCGGTAACAGAAAAGTTCAGGGACATGGGTTACAGCTTGAGGGTCAGATAGCCGGATCGGGTCTTGCGGTGTTTGCTGTCTGAGAGATCGAAGGACCCGAGACGGAGAGGCCCGAAGTAGACGTCGTAGACGGTCTCGGCAACCTGCTCGAGACCCACCGATTCCTTGATCAGCGTGTTGGAGATGTAGATCTGGCGACGTTCCAGATAGATCAGTCCGCACGGGCCAACGGACTTGGCCTCGAACCAATCCGGGTAGGACAGCTCGGGCAACCGGGCTGGGAAGCGACGTTCCGAGGCCTGGTAGTGACTCGCCGGGACCTGCTGATCCAGCGCTTCATGGGGCCGGCGAGTGTTGTATGCCCGGCGGAACCGGTCGAAGCGCTGTTGCTGGGCGGCGAGGTGACAACTGGCGGGCGCCGTAGCGGCCTGCTTGAGGGTCTCATGCATGCGCTCATGTGCGCCGTTCTGTTGCGGTTGGCCGGGCTGGATGCGTTCGGGCAGGATGCCGAGCTTGACCCACCAGACGGACAAGCGCGACAGGCCGCCGACGGCGCGCGAAGCGAACGGGGAGCCATTGTCGGAGCGGATCCGTCGTGGCAGGCCAAGGCGCCGAAACAGGCCTTTGAAGTGCTCCTGCACTGTCGCGGTCGCGATGCGAGGCTGGGCTTGGCAGGCCAGCAAATACCGGCTGCGCAGGTCCATCACGGTCAGGGGGTAACACCAGTGCCGATTGCCCAATCGGAACTGGCCCTTGAAATCGACCGTCCAGACGTCGTTCGGGTCACGAACCGGAGCGAACGGCTGTTCGAACGCTGGGACTCGGCGCCATCGGCGTCTTGGTTGAATCTGGCCTTCCGCCCGGAGGATGTTGTAGATCGTCGTCTTCGACGGGACGTGCTCGAACTCTCGTGCGAGCAGCGCCTGGATCTTCTTCGGGCCGAGCACCATGCTTCCGCAGCGGCGAAGCGCCAGGATCCGCTGGCGCATGGCGAACGGGAACTGCTGCGGCGAGGTGTGGGGCCTGCGACTTCGGTCGCCGAGACCTTCGAGGGTGTCCTCGCGATACCGGTTGATCCACTTGTAGCCGGTCTTGCGGCTGATGCCGTGAAGCCGGCACAGCTCGCTCATGCTGCGACCGCCCCGAAGGTGGTCGGCAATGAACAGCAGGCGGTGATCCATCGGTCGGCAATCCTGCCAGGGCATCGGAGCGCTCCTCGAGAAGGTCGGAGCGGCAGTATCGAGTGTTACCTATGTCCCTGAACCAAAGTGTTACCGATGAGTATGAACCGGACCGAAGAGCGCTTTTGCCTTCTTTTGTCGCGCCTGACAAAAGAAGGTCGCCCGCAAGCGCGAAGCGCGGGGCGAAACGCTTTTCGGGGTTGGCTTTTTTAAGGCAACAAGAAAACCAGAATCAAAAGCATTTCGCCGAGCGGAACGAGCGCACTCCGTAGCAACCCGCCCCGCAGCGGCAGCGATCCGCCGAGAAATGCCGGCCTGCGGGCCATCGCCGCCGCGACCCGAGCGGCTCGAGCCGCTATCCTGTGCGCTCGAGCCGCGCCGACGGAGAGCCGCCCATGCCGCCCGATCCAACCCGTTCCGAACTGCACGTGGTCGTCCTTGCCGCCGGCGAGGGCCGCCGGATGCGGTCCGATCGGCCCAAGGTGCTGCAGCCGCTGGGCGGCCAGCCGATGCTCGGGCACGTGCTCGACGCGCTGACGCCGCTCGCCCCGACGGCCGTCCACGTGGTGGTGGGGGCCGGCGCGGAGCAGGTGCGCGAATCCTTCGCATCACGCCAGCCGGCCCCGCAGTGGATCGAACAGGCCGAGCGGCTGGGCACCGGGCACGCGGTCCAGCAGGCGCTGCCGTCGATCCCGTCCGGCGCCCGCGTTCTGGTGCTTCCGGGCGACATGCCGTTGATCCGGCCCGAGACGCTCGAAGGGCTGGTCGGCCTCGATGCCACGCTGGCGATGCTGACCTTCGAGCCGGCCGACCCGACCGGCTACGGACGGATCCTGCGCAGTGAATCCGGCCGGCCGGTCGGGATCCGCGAAGAGCGCGATGCCGACGAACGGGAGCGCGCGATCGGCGAGGTCAATTCGGGCGTGATGCTGGCCGATGCGGACCGCCTGGGCGACTGGCTGGGCCAAGTCGGCAACGACAACGCCCAGCGCGAGTACTACCTGACCGATGTGGTCGGGCACGCGGTTGCCGATGGCGTGGACGTGGCCACGGCCGGCTGCGCCGAGCCCGAGGAAGCGCTCGGCGCCAACGACCGCGCCCAGCTGGCCGGGCTGGAGTCGATCCTGCAGGCGCGTCGGCGGCGCGCGCTGATGGACGCCGGCGTGTCGCTGCCGGTGCCCGACCAGGTCCAGCTGCGCGGCCGCATCGAGGCCGGCCGCGACGTGGTGATCGACGCCGGTGCGGTGCTCGAAGGCGAGGTCTGGCTTGGCGACGGTGTCGAGATCGGCCCGGGTTGCGTGCTTCGCAACTGTCGGCTGGCTGCCGGCACCCGGGTCGAGGCCTACAGCGTGATCGACGGCACGGAGACGACCGGCGCTTGCCGCATCGGTCCCTTCGCCCGGTTGCGTCCGGGGACGGTGCTTGCGGCCGGCGTGAAGATCGGCAATTTCGTCGAGACCAAGAATGCGGTGCTGGCCGAGGACGCCAAGGCCAGCCACCTCAGCTACGTCGGCGACGCGGAGGTCGGCGCCGGCGCCAACCTCGGCGCCGGGACCATCACCTGCAACTACGACGGCGTGAACAAGCACCGGACGATCATCGGGGCCCAGGCCTTCATCGGCTCCAATAGCGCGTTGGTCGCGCCGGTGACCATCGGCGATCGGGCCACGATCGGCGCCGGCAGCACGATCTCCGGCAGCGCGCCGGCCGACGCCCTGACGGTCGCCCGGGCGCGCCAGAAAAGCCTGCCCGGCTGGAAGCGACCGGCCAGAAAATCCTGACGAATACTGGAAGCGGTCCGAGCGCTGCGGTATTCTGAGCAGCTTGCAGCCCCAAACCAGAATCGAGAGCGATCCGAATGCGCAGACGCCAACGCCCCGAGGACGAAGCGGAAATCAACATCACACCGATGCTCGACATCGTGTTCATCATGTTGATCTTCTTCATCGTCACCACGTCCTTCGTCCGAGAGCAGGGCCTGGATATCTCCCGCCCGCAGCGGGCCGAGAACCCGCCGCCGCAGCAGGAAGACACCGGCCAGATCGTGGTCCGGATCGATCAGCTCAGCCAGATCACGGTCAACGATCGCCCGGTCGACGACCGCGCAGTGCGCGCCAACCTGGAGCGCGAGCGCGCGTCGAAGCCGAAAGCGCCGCTGATCGTCGCCTCGCACCCGGACGCGGACACCAATTCCTTGGTCCTCGTGCTCGACGCGGCCAACGTGGTGGGGATCACCAACATCAGCGTCGCGACCACCAAATAGCCGCGGCGAGGAAGTCCAGCCGACGCGCCGGCGCGCCGAACAGCCCATTTGCGAATTGCCGAGTCAGACGAGGAGCGAGCCATGACCGAGATCGAATCGACCGAACCGACGCCGACCGGCGGAGATCCCAAGGAGCTCAAGCTCTGGTCGACGCTGCTGCACCTGTCGCTGCTGGCCGGCCTGATCATCCCGCTCGGCGGTCTGATCGTGCCGGTCGTCATCTACATCCTGAAGAAGGACGAACTGCCGGGGCTCGAACCCCACTGGCACGTGGTGCTCAACTGGCTGATCAGCGCGTTGATCTACTTCGTCGTCTGTTTCATCCTGTTCATCGTGGTCATCGGCGTGTTCCTGATGTGGGCGCTCGGCCTGCTGTGTCTGATCTTCCCGATCATCGGCGCGATCAAGGCCAACGACGGACAGGTCTGGCCCTATCCGCTGTCGATCCAGTTTTTCGGAAAGTAAGCCGTACACGCCGACCGAGCCCGACAAGTGCCCATCCAAGAACAGGGCACCGTGCGGGAAGGGCGCCAGGCCCTTCCGACTTGAATCGCCGGGCCGCGAGCCCGAAGTACGAACGCTGAGGCGCGCGCCACTGGCGGCGCTGGAACCCCGGGCCGGCGCAACCTGCGCCGGCCACCGCGCAGGACGTCCGAATGAATTCAACCCAAGCCCGCCCGAGCAAGCCGCCGTTCGTGAAGTCCAGCGCGGTGTTCTTCGGGCTGACCAATCTCGCCGCTGTCACCATCGTGCCCTGGTGGGGCATCACCCAGGGTTACTCGACCGCCGCGTGGATCGCGGCGACGGTGCTGCTGGCACTCGGCGGCATGAGCATCACCACCGGCTACCACCGGATGTGGTCGCACCGGACCTTCAAGGCGGCCTGGCCGGTCCGGCTGCTGCTGGCGATCTTCGGCGGCATGGCGCTGCAGAACAGCATCTATGTCTGGGCAGCGCGCCATCGCATCCACCACCGCCATGTCGATGACGTCGAGCGCGACCCGCACTCGATCAAGACCAGCTTCTGGCACGCCCATATCGGCTGGATGCTGCGCAACTGGCCGACCAGCGAAGTCGATTTCAGCCAGGTCCGCGACCTGGAGCGCGATCCCATCGTGATGTGGCAGCACCGGTACTACTGGGCGCTGGTCTGGGTGTCGAACCTCGGCATTCCGCTGGCCCTGGGCTGGATGACCGGCGACTGGGTCGGCATGTTCCTTCTCGCCGGCGTGCTGCGACTGGTCGTCAGCCACCACTTCACGTTCTTCATCAACTCGCTGGCCCATACCTGGGGGCGACGCCCGTACAGCGAGGACAACACCGCCGTCGACAACGGCATGATCGCGCTGCTGACCTGGGGCGAGGGGTACCACAACTACCACCACGCGTTCCAGGCCGACTACCGAAACGGCATTCGCTGGTGGCAGTACGATCCTTCGAAGTGGTTGATCAACGTCCTGGCCTGGTGCGGCCTGGCCTCCGATCGCAAGCGCACACCGAGCTTCCGCATCCGCCGGGCCCGCCTGATGTTGCAGTTCCAGCGTCTCCAGCGCCGGCTCGAGACCGACGCACCGGCGACCTGGCGCGAGCGTCTCGAGCAGGAGTTCGGCCAGTTCAAGGACACGATCGGGCAGTGGCAGGCCGTGCAGATGCGCCGCGTCGAAGCGGGCGCCGATGCGATCAAGGATCGCTGGCAGCGAACCGAGCTCCACACCCGCGTGCGTGAACTCGAATACCGCCTGAAGATGCAGCAGAAGCGCCTGCGCGCCCTCGCACGGAGCCTGGAGCCACAGACGGCCTGAGCCTGCGGCGGAGTTCGCCGCAGGAGCTGCCTAGCGCTGTCCGGCTTTTTTTCTCGCGGGCGGTTATGCCAGCCGGGCGGCGATGCGCAGTCTCGATTTTGTTTATCGAAATGCGGTTTCGCCACGCGGGCTTCGCTAGCGTTCTGGCCAGGTGCTTTTGATCCTGGTTGTCTAGTTGCTTGGAAGAACTAACCCCAAAGGCATTTCGCCCCGCGCTTCGCGCTTGCGGGCGACCTTCTTTTGTCAGGCGCGACAAAAGAAGGCAAAAGCGCTCTTCAGAAGCCAGGCGGATGGAGATGAGCGTTTCTTTGGGGACGCCCGGGCGCCAGAAATCACAGGTCGGCATCGGCGGAGGAGAAGCTGTAGAGCGCAATCTCCCGGGTTACCCATGGTGGATTCGGGTCGATGGTCGACGGTAGAAAGCACTCAAGTCACTGGGGTTTGCCCACCTGGGCGCCACCTCGTTAATCGCTGCTCGGGCAGCAGAAAGCTGGCGCTTTATACGCTTCTCGTGTCTCAGCGCGGTAAGCCATTCATTGCGCCGCGCGTTGCCTGACAGGCAACCCCGCCCCATTCGCACGGCTTGTAGAAGCGCTTTTGGGTACTTTTGAGGCGACTGTTAAACGTACCTCGCCAGAAAGCGGGCGCAGCCCGCGTGGCGAAACGCCTTTGATCCTTGATTTTGGTCTTCGGCGACGCTGATTCAGAGAAAAACCAACCCCGAACGGCCTTCGCCCCGCGCTGCGCGCTTGCGGGCAACCCCGCCCCGTTCGCACCGCCTGTAGAAGCGCTTTTGGGTACTTTTGAGGCGACTTTCAAAAGTACCTCGCCAGCAAGCGGGCGCAGCCCGAGTGGCGAAACGCTCCTTGGGTTTGGTTTCCGGGCCACAAGACGACCGGGATCAAACGCGTTTCCCAACGCAGGCTTCGCCGCAACCAGGCATGCGTGCCCAGGCGCTGCGCAGTCGCAGGATCAAGGACCCAATGAACCCTCCGGTAGCCCGAAGAACGCCCGTGCGTTCGCCGTGGTCTGCTCGGCCAGGCGCTCCGGCGACACGCCGCGCAGGGCGGCAACCGCGCCGCCGATCCAAGGCAGCCATTGGGGTTCGTTGCGATGGGTTCGCTGCTTGGGTCGCAGATTCCGCGGCTTCAGGTACGGTGCGTCGGTTTCCAGCATCAGCCGGTCGTCCGGAATCTCGGCCACCAGGTCCTTCAGCCCGAGACCTCTCCGTTCGTCGCAGACCCAGCCGGTGATGCCGATGTGGCAGTCGAGGTCTAGGTAGTCGCGCAGGGCGCGCTCGGAATCGGTGAAGCAGTGCACGACCACCGGCCCGATGCGGTGCCTGTAGTGGCGCAGCAGCGCGACGAAATCGTCGTGCGCGTCGCGCTGGTGCAGGAACACCGGCTTGCCGCAGGCGGCCGCGAGGTCGAGCTGGCGCTCGAAGGCGGTGCGCTGGTGGTCGCGCGGAGAGAAGTCGCGGAAGTAGTCCAGCCCGCATTCCCCGACCGCAACGACGGCGTCGTCCCCGTGCAGCGCAGCCAGGTGCCGCACGGCCTCGTCGTCCAGGTCGGAGGCCAGGTGCGGGTGTACGCCTGCGGTCGCGAACAGCGTGCCCGGTCGTTCGCGGGCAAGCGCCAGGGCGCGGTCGCTGCCGGCCACAGAGGCGCCGGTGAGCACCATCTGGACGACGCCGGCGGCGTGCGCGGCGTCGAGCACCGCGGGCCAGTCGTCGTCAAAGCTGTCGTGGCCCAGGTTGAGGCCGATGTCGATCCAGTTCATGGGCGCAGGAGTCTACCCGCTGCGCGTCGACCGCGTGCCCCGTCGGTTCCGCGTTGCCGACGTCCATCGGTCCGCGCCGAGGGCAAGACGAGCGCCCAGCGCACTGCCGCAGACCGGCGGTGCGGCGTGCAGCGCAGCCAGGGCGCTGCCGTCGAGTGCGATCGCGGCCAGCGCCACGGCCGGGACGGCCAGCAGGACTCCGGCGGTGATCGCCGTGCGCCGGCCGCCGGACAACAGCGCGGTCACCAACCCGGCGACGCCGCCGCCGGCCAGTGCGGTGAGCATCAGGATCAACAGCAGCAGGGGGCCGATGCTCTGGGGGCCGGCAACCAGGCGAGGGCCGAGGTCGCCGAGCAGCACGAAGGCATCGATCGCAGTGCGCAGCGTCTCCTGCATCGCGACCCCGAGCACCAGCCCGATCAGCAAGGCCGCGGGGCGATTGCCGAACCAGTCCTTCATGCTGCGAGTGTACCGGGGTCGGTCGGCAGGGGGTCGGCTATACTCCGGACTTTCCGTACCCGCCCGCTCATGTTCCCGACTACCGTCCCGACCGCCCGCGCGGCGCGCTAGCAACGATGGCGCCCAGGCCGCACACCGGATTCTGGTCTGCCGCGAACTGGTTCTCCTGGTCCGTCGCGGTACTGTTGCTGGTCGTCTTGCTGGGGCTGGCGGCCGGGCTGCACTGGACGCTGGAGCGGGCCGAGACCCGGGCCCTGGACCGGCACCTCGACGCCATCGTCGCGCAGGTCGAGGCCGACCTGGAACGCGCCGCTGCCGAGCAGTCGGCCATCCTCGAACGCATGGCGCTGCGCCTGTCGCAGCGGAGCGCCCCCGACCGGGCAGCGTGGCGCGTCGATGCGCAACGGCTGATGGCCGATTTCCCGTACTACTACCTGCTCGCCGTGGTCGATGCCGATCTGCAGGTCCGCTGGCTGGAGAGTCGCTCGGCCGCGCGGCTCGACGAGGGCGAGCCGCTGCCGGTCGGCGCCGGAGCGCGCCGACGACTGGCCGAAACCGGCGCCGAGAGCGGGACGATGGTGCTCGAACCGCTCCTGGTCGGCGCCGGACAGGCCGGCCTGCTGTTCATGACCCCGGTCGAGCCGCGCGCGGAGCTGTCGACCGATGCCGCCCGCTGGCTGGCCTCGGTGCTGGTGGTTCCGGAGGCGGTCGCGGCCGCTCTGGATGCCTACTACCTCGACGACGTCGTGCTGGAAGGCCGGTTCGCCGGCACCCGGTTCGTGGTCCCGCCCGGTGCGCTCGAGGTCGAGCGCTCCGATTCGTTCGCTCGCAGACTCGCGGTTCGGCTGGACGACGGGCAGAGCACCTTCGAGTTCGAGGTCGCGCTGCGTCGCACCACGCGTGAGGCGCTGGCGACCGGTCTGCCGCAGACCGTCCTGGGGCTCGGCGCCGTGCTGGCGGTGTTGGTGTCGGTCGCCGCGCTGCTGGCGATGGCCGCGGCGCGCCAGGCGCAGGGCCTGGCGCAGGCGAACTCCACGCTGAACGACGAGATCCATGATCGCGAACTGGCCGAGCAGGAGCTCGAGTTCCTGCTGACCCACGATTCGCTGACCGGTCTGCCCAATCGCCAGGGGATGCTGGAAACGCTGGGCCAGGCGCTGCAGCGCTTCACACCCGGCCGTGCATTGGCCGTGCTGTACCTCGATCTCGATCGGTTCAAGGACATCAACGAAACGCTGGGACATCACCTCGGCGATGAGCTGCTGCGACAGCTGCCGGGCCGGATCGGCGATGCGCTGGATCCGGCGGACCGCCTGGGTCGGCTCGGTGGGGACGAATTCCTGATCGTGGCCGAGCGAGCCTCGGGCGGCGGTGTCCGTCGGCTGGCCGAGGGGCTGCTCGACTGCCTCAACGACGCCTTCCAGCTCGACGAGCACCAGCTGTTCGTCACCGCCAGCATCGGCTTCGCGCTGTACGACGGTCGCCAGTCGCCGGCGGAACTGGTCCAGAACGCCGACGCGGCGCTGTTCCGCGCCAAGCATCTCGGCCGCAACCAGGTGGCCCAGTTCACCCCGGAGATGTTCCGCGCCGTGCAGCAGCGGCTGGTCATGAGCCGGGATATCCGGAGCGCGATCGATTCGGGCCAGTTCGAGGTCGTCTACCAGCCCGTCGTCGATCTCCGGAGCCTGGAGATGCGCGGCGTGGAAGCCCTGCTGCGCTGGTCCCAACCCGACGGCCTGGTCGTCCCGCCGCGGGACTTCATCCGCGTTGCCGAGGAAACCGGCCTGGTCCATCGCTTGAGTCAGTTCGCGGTCCGACGGGCCTTCGACGACCTTGCCGGTTGGTGGCGCGAGTTCGGCCACGGGCCCTGGTTGGCGGTCAACATTTCCGGCGCCCAGTTCCGCGAACCCCGCTTCGTGCCGGAACTCCAGGACCTGCTCGAGCAGGCCGGGCTGCGGCCCGAGCAGGTTCACCTGGAGATTACCGAGGACGTGCTGATCGAGAACCTGGCGCGCAATCGCGCGGTGCTCGACCAGCTCGACGAGATCGGCCTGAAGCTGGTCGTCGACGACTTCGGCGTTGGCTATTCCTCGATGGCCTACATCAAGAACTTCCCGGTATCGACGATCAAGATCGACCAGGGCTTCGTCCGGGACCTGGAAATCGACCGCGACGACCAGGCGATCACCCGGACCATCTGCAACCTGTCGAGCGCCCTGCGGCTCGATACGGTGGCCGAGGGCATCGAGCACCCGGCCCAGCTCGAAGCGCTGCGCAGCTACGGCTGTCCGCTCGGACAGGGGTACCTGTTCCTCGAAGCCTCCGGTCCGGATGCGATTCGCGAGATCCTTGCCGGCCACCGTCCCTGGGCGGCCCGTGCGGCCGTCGCCGTGAGTTGACGGTCGCCCAGGCTGACCTTCGATTCCCGGGCTACGTTTCAAGGTGCTTGTCTGCCTCGCCGGCTTGTGGCAATCTGCAGCCATGAATCGTCCGTTCCGCTCCGTCACCCTGCCTGCGCTGCGCCGCGACAGCTCGCGACGCCGCCGCTGCGTGCAATTCGGCTGGACGGAAACCTGACGCCTGACCCGCGTAAGCAAGAATCGATTCCGAACCCAGCCCGAAATGGCTGGGTTTTTTTTTGGCCCGATCGAGAGCCCCGATGAAGCATTTCCTGAGCACCGAAGATCATTCCCGTGAAGAGCTGCAGTCGCTGGTCGACGTGGCCGACGAGATTCGTCGCGAACCGATTCGCGGCGAACTCGCCGGCAAGACGATCGCGCTGCTGTTTCTCAACCCGTCGCTCCGGACCCGGGCCTCGTTCGAGATCGGCGCCTATCAGCTGGGTGCGCACGCGGTCGTGCTGGAGCCGGGCAAGGGCGCCTGGGGGATCGAGTTCGAGTCCGGCACGGTCATGGACGGCGACGCCGAGGAGCACATCGTGGAAGTCGCCGGCGTGCTGTCGCGCTATTGCGATGCGCTGGCCATTCGCGCCTTCCCCCGATTCGAGGACTGGTCCACCGATCGCGAGGATCGGGTGATTCGCGCGCTTGCACGGCACGCGACGGTGCCGGTGATCAATATGGAAACGATCGTCCATCCGTGCCAGGAGCTGGCGCTGATGCGCACCATCCAGGACCGGCTCGGCGCGCCGGACGGCCGCCGATTCCTGCTGACCTGGACCTATCATCCCAGGCCGCTGAACACCGCCGTGGCCAACTCGGCGCTGCTGATCGCCAGCAAGTTCGGCATGGACGTCACCTTGCTGATTCCCGACGAGGCCTACCGTCTCGACGAGCGCTACATGGACGCGGCCGTGTCCCAGTCCGCTGCGTCGGGCGGTTCATTCCGGGTAACCACGGATATCGATGACGCCTATTCCGGTGCCGAGTTCGTCTACGCCAAGAGCTGGGGGCCCCTGCCGCTGTACGGCCGCCCGGCCGAGCAGTCCACGCTGAACGGCAGGTTCAGGCACTTCATCGTCGACGAGGAGAAGATGGCGAAGACCGCCGACGCGTACTTCAGCCACTGCCTGCCGCTGCGGCGGAACGTCAAGGCCACCGACGGCGTGATGGACGCCGAGTACTGCTTGGCCATCGACGAGGCCGAGAATCGGCTGCATGTGCAGAAGGCATTGATGCTTCGACTGATGAGGGACCAGGGGCTAGGGATTAGGGATTAGGGATTAGGGACTAGGGACTAGGGATCAGTGGTCGCGAGGGCGGGCGACACATCGCGATCTGCGTAACCGGGCTTCCCCTTGTCCCTGACCCCTTTCCCCTTGATGACGAACGACCAGACTGCCGGAACGCCGGACCTTGCAACGAATCGAGAACAGACCATGAACTCCGAACCGATCATCCTCGCCTTCTCCGGCGGCCTCGACACCAGCTATTGCGTGCTGGCCCTCAAGAACCAGGGCTATGACGTCCATACGGCCTTCGTCGATACGGGCGGCGTGTCGGCGGAACAGAAAACATGGATCGCAGAGCGCGCGCGATCGCTTGGTGCGGCCGAACACCATGAACTGGATGCCGGCGCGGCGCTGTGGGACAAGTTCGTCGTGCCGCTGCTCTGGTCCGGCGCGAAGATGCTCGATCGCTATCCGATGCTGTGCTCGGATCGCTACGTCATCGTCCAGCGCTGTCTCGAACTGGCCGACCGGGTCGGCACCCGGCACTTTGCCCACGGCTGCACCGGGATGGGCAACGACCAGCTGCGCTTCGACCAGTCGGTGCGAAGCCTGGGCGACTTCGTCATCCACGCGCCGATCCGCGAGCTGCAGCGGGAGACGTCGAACGTGCGAGCGCACGAACTGGCGTTGATGGCCAAGGCCGGGATCGAGGTTCCGGAATCCTCAAGCCGCTATTCGATCAACGAGAACCTGCTCGGCGTCACCCTGTCGGGCCAGGAGATCGATCGCTTCGACGCGCCGGCCGCCGATACGCGCGTGTGGGTCCGGCCGCGCGCCGAGTGGCCCGAAGGCCGGCAGGAGTGGACGCTGGGCTTCGACGGCGGGCGCGCCACCCACCTCGACGGCGAGGCGATCGACGGGCCGGCCATGCTCGAGCGACTCAATCGCGAACTCGGCGCCTGGGGCGTGGGACGGCATCTCTACACCGGCGACGTGTCGATCGGGCTCAAGGGCCGCATCGTGTTCGAGTGTCCCGGCGTGGATGCCTTGATGGCCGCGCACAAGGCGCTGACCGAGGCCGTGCAGACCCGGCTGCAGAACCAGTTCGCCCACATCATCGCCGCGCGGTGGGCCGAGCTCGTGTACACCGGATTCTTCTTCGAGCCGCACAAGTCCGATCTCGAGGCCTATCTCGCGTCGGCCAATCGCTTCGTCACCGGCGAGGTCCGGCTGGCGACCGAGGGCGGCAGCCTGATGGCGGTGGCGGTGGAGTCGCCTTACCTGCTGGCCGACCCTGACGCGGTCTACGCCCAGTCGGCCAGCTGGACGCCGGAGCAGGCCGAAGGCTTCGTCAAGTTGATCGGCCAGTCGTCGACGCTTGCGGCCAAGGTGCGCGGGCAATGAGCTCGGTCGATGGCGCCAACAACGACGCGAATGGCGGGGATCTGGCCGCGATCCTCGCTCATCTGGACGTCCTGGTGGCCGACGACAGTCAGAACCCACCGCGCAGGATCACCGCGGATTCGGCGATGTTCGACCATGTTCGAGGCGTGTTGCCCGACGATTTCCGGGTCGAGACGGTCGACCACGGCGACGGTCACGTCAGCCTGCACGCCCGGCGCGGCGAGCCCGCAGTGCTGTTCAACTGCCACCTCGACACGGTGCCGGCGGGTGCTGGCTGGACCGTGCCGCCGCTTGCGCTGACCGTCCGCGACGGACGCGCCTGGGGTCGCGGAAGCTGCGACATCAAGGGTGCCGCCGCCGCGCTGCTGCGGGTGGCCGAGACCAGCGATGCGCCGATGGCGCTGCTGTTCACCTCCGACGAAGAGGGCGCGGGCGGCTGCTGCGTGAACGAGTTCATCGCGGCCGGTGGTGCCGAGGGGCGCTCGATGGCGGTGGTCTGCGAGCCGACCGGCAACCGTGCCGTGCTGTCGCATCGCGGCTACCTGTCGGTCAAGGGCCGGTTCGCAGGCATCGCCGGGCACTCGTCGGAGTTCCGCGCCCTGGAGGACTCGGCCGTGCACGCCGCCGCACGCTGGATGGCCGAAGCGCTTGCCCACTGCAAGGCGGAGGCCGACGCGGACCGTGCGACCTGTTTCAACGTCGGCACCGTGTCCGGGGGCATCAAGAGCAACGTGATCGCCGACGACTGCGACCTGCACTGGTCCGCCCGGCTGGCACCCGGGGGAGACAATCGTGCGCTGTTCGATGCGCTGGCCGGCCTGGCCGGCGCCGAGGACCGCGCGGACTGGCGTATTCCGTTCTCCGGACCGCCGCTGCCGGCCGCCGGGCGAACCACGGACGGCGCGCGAGCCTTTGCCGAGCGCCGGGGTCTCGGTATCTCCGAGTCGGTGGATTTCTGGACCGAGGCCTCGCTGTTCTCGGCCGCGGGACTGGACGCGCTGGTGCTCGGGCCCGGCCATATCGAGCAGGCGCACATCGTCGACGAGTGGGTCGCCCTCGAGCAGCTCGAGCGCGCGTACCGCCAGTACCGCGCCATCGTCGAGCGGGAGCGTGGCCCGGAAGTTCAGGCGGATCTTGAAGGCGAACCGGAGCGACGTGCATGACCGATCCGCATCCGATCGTTCGCTCCACCGTGGTCGAGCTGCTCGGTCAGCTCGGCTCGTCGCGCGAGGCGCGTCAGTATCTGGAGCAGTTTTCGCGGGTCAACGAGAGTCGCTTCGCGGTGATCAAGGTCGGCGGCGGAATCCTTGCCGAGCAGCTCGACGAACTGGTCTCCGCGCTGGCCTTCCTGCATCGGCTCGGCCTGTATCCGATCGTGCTGCACGGCGCCGGTCGCCAGCTCGACGAGGCGCTGGCCAAGGCCGGCATCGAGACCCGCAAGCACGATGGCCTGCGCGTGACCACCGAGGAGGTGATGGCGGTTGCGCGGCCGGTGATCTATCGCGAGAACGCGCGCCTGGTCGACGCGCTGGAGCGCCACGGCGTGCGCGCCCGCGGCCTGCTGCACGGCGTGTTCGACTGCGAATTCGCCGATCGCGAACGGCTCGGCCTGGTCGGCGAGGTCCGGTCGGTGGGTCTCGACGCCGTCCATGGCGCGGTCTCGGCCGGGTCGCTGCCGGTGGTGGCCTGCCTCGGTGAATCGCGCGCCGGCCAGGTCATGAACATCAACGCCGACATCGCGACCCGCGAACTGGTCTGGGCGATCCGGCCCTACAAGATCATCTTCCTGACTCCGACCGGCGGTCTGCTCGACGAGGACGGCCGGGTGATCTCGGCGATCAGCCTGATCCACGACTTCGACCACCTGATCGCCCAGCCGTGGGTGCACTCGGGAATGCGGCTGAAGCTCGAGCAGATTCGTGACATGCTGGTTCCGCTGTCGGCTTCGGCGTCGGTCTCGATCACCTCGGCCGAGCAGCTGACCCGCGAGCTGTTCACGCACACCGGCGCGGGCACGCTGGTTCGCAAGGGCGAGGCGATCGAGTGGTTCGACCGGATTCCGGAACGGGGCGACGACGATCGCCGGGCGGCGCTCGAGCGCCTGCTGGAAACGAGTTTCGATCGCCGCCTGCGCGCCGATTGGCTCGAGAGCAGGACGCAGCTCGGCGTGTTCCTCGCCGAGAGCGGGCGCGCTGCGGCGCTGGTCCTGGCCGGCCGCGACGGGGTGCCGTACCTCGACAAGATCGTGGTCACGCCCGAGGCCCGCGGCGAGGGCCTGGGGGCGGCGCTGTGGCAGGCGCTCCGCGCGCGATGTCCGACCATGTACTGGCGGGCCCGGGCCAGCAACCCGATCGCCGGTTGGTACTTCCAGCAGGCCGACACTTGCGATCGTCGCGGCGGCTGGGTCGTCTACACCATCGGCACCTCGGGCCCGGGGCAACGCGCCGTCCTGGTCGACGACGCCGCGGCCCGGGACTCGGGCTGGGTTGAAGGAAGCGAATGAAAACAAGGGCGATTTGTCCACAGATGAACGCAGATGAACACGGATAAGAGCGGAACAGCAACGATGAGGAGCAAGACGATCGATGCATCGCGGCCGTCCCGGGACGAATGGGCGGTGGAAGCGATTCTCTGTTCCTGTCCTCTCATCCGTGTGCATCCGTGTTCATCGGTGGACCATTCAGTGCAAGTGAAACGATGAGCGAACGAAGCCGATACCGCCTTGGATTCGGGCGTGGTTGGCGGAAGCGATCAAGAACAAGGGCGATTTGTCCACAGATGAACGCAGATGAACACAGATAACGGCGGAACAGCAACGACGAGGAGCAAGACGACCGATGCATCGCGGCGGTGCTCGGACGGATGGGCGGCGGAAGCGATATTCCGTTGCGGTCCTTTCATCCGTGTGCATCCGTGTTCATCGGTGGACCCTTCAATGGAACTGAAAGGATGAGCGATCGAAGCCACCACCGTCTTGCTCTGATCGGTGCGAGGGGCTACACCGGGCGCGAGCTGCTCCGGTTGCTGGTGCACCATCCGGCGATCGAGCTGGCGACGGCAACCAGCGGGAGCCGGGCGGGGGAGCCGATCGTCGAGGAGGTGCCGGACTGGCCCGATCGCGACCAGGCCTTCGCGACCCTGGCGCCCGACCAGGTCGGCCGAGTGGACGCCGACCTGTGGGTGCTGGCGCTGCCGAACGGAGCCAGCGCGCCCTGGGTCGCAGCGATCGAAGCCGCGCACCCCGATGCGACGATCCTCGACTTCGGCGCCGACTACCGCTTCGACCCCGCCTGGGTCTACGGCCTGACCGAGTTCAACCGCGACGCGCTGGTCGGCGCCCGCCGCATCGGCAACCCCGGTTGTTACGCCACCGGTGCGCAGTTCGGCCTGCTGCCGATCCGCGATTCGCTGGCCGCGCCTCCGGTCGTGTTCGGGGTGTCGGGCTACAGCGGCGCCGGGCGCACGCCGTCCCCGCGCAACGATCCGGATCGGCTGAAGGACAATCTGATGCCATACGCGCTGGCCGGCCACGTCCACGAACGCGAGATCGGTGAACGCCTCGGCCGACCGGTTCGCTTCCACCCGCACGTCGCGCCGTTCTTCCGCGGCATTTCGCTGACCCTTTCCGTCATGTTGACCGAGCCGGTCACGGCGAACGAGCTGCGCGAAGGCTTCGCGGCGATCTACGCCAAGGAGCCGCTGATCCGGGTCTGCGAATCGGTGCCGGAGCTTCGTGACCTGCGCCGGGGCACGGTGCCGCGCTGCGGGCTCGCGGTCGGCGGCTTCACGGTCGACGAGCGCGACGATCACCGGGCGACCTGGGTCGTGGTGCTGGACAATCTCTTGAAGGGCGCCGCGGGCCAGGCGATACAGAACCTGAACTGCGCGCTCGAACTGCCCGAACTGAACGGACTGGAGGACCTTGCATGAGCGAGCCGATCTGGAAGAAGAGTGCCAGCGCTGCGGTGCCCGAGGCCGTGATGCGATTCCTCGCGGGCCAGGATGTGGTGCTGGATCGCGAACTGCTGCCGTTCGACATCCGGGCCAGCCGGGCGCACGCCCGCGGTCTGGCGCGGATCGGCCTGCTGTCCGACGAGCAGGCCGGTGCGATCGGGCGGGAGCTCGATGCGCTGGCCGAGGCGTTTTCCGCCGGCGAGTTCCGCCTCGACGAGCGGTACGAGGACGGCCACTCGGCGATCGAGACCTGGCTGACCGAGCGGCTCGGCGAAACCGGCAAACGGATTCACGCCGGGCGGTCGCGCAACGACCAGGTGGCAGTGGCGCTGCGCCTGTACCTGCTCGACCGACTGGATCGATTGCGCGAGATCGCGCTGGCCATCGCAGACATCGCCCTGGAGCGCGCCGAGCGCGAGCGCGACGTGCCGCTGCCGGGTCACACGCACCTGCAGCAGGCCATGCCGAGTTCGCTGGGCCTGTGGTGGGCCGGCCATGCCGAGGCCTTCGTCGACGACGCGGAGCTGGCGCAGCGGATCGGTGAGCACCTGAACGCCTGCCCGCTGGGTACCGCGTCAGGGTTCGGCGTCAACCTGGCGCTGGACCGCGACGGCGTGGCCCGCGAACTCGGCTTCGATCGGCTCGTGGTCAATCCACAGAATGCCCAGGCCCAGCGCGGCAAGGCGGAGCTGCGTGCGCTCGACGCACTGTCTGCGGCCACCGGCGATCTGCGCAGGCTGAGCTGGGACCTGAGCCTGTTCGCCAGCCAGGAGTTCGGTTTCGTTCGCGTCCCGGACGCATTCTGCACCGGCTCGTCGATCATGCCGAACAAGCACAACCCGGACGCGGTCGAGCTCCTGCGTGCGCTGCACGCCACCGTGATCGGCGCGCGGGTCGAGCTCGAGTCCGTGCTGTCGCTGCCGTCGGGCTACCAGCGTGATCTCCAGGACACCAAGCCGCCGGTGCTGCGGGCCTTCGCGCGCGGACTGGAGGGCCTGGCACTGGTCCCCGGGTTGCTGGCGGAACTGGCCTGGGACCCCGAGCGGATGGCCGCAGCGGTGACGCCGGCGCAGTTCGCAACCGACCGAGCGAACGAACTGGTCGCCGATGGATCGTCGTTCCGCGATGCGTACCGGAAGGTCGGGGACGAACTCGCGGCGCTCGAGCAGCGCTCGCCCTCGGACAGCCTGGCCGCACGGGTCTCCCTGGGCGGCTGCGGCAACCTCGGCCTGGATCGGATCCGTGCGCGCTGGACGGCGTTGAGCGAGAGCGACGACTGAACGAAGCGTACGGCGCGACGGCGGCCCGGCGATCGGGTATCGTGCAGTCGATGGCCGACGTCGGCCATCGGTAAGCGGACCACGGACACGTGGCCCGCGATCGACAATCCCATGACCACCGACTGACCGACGGCAAGCGATGAGCGACGGGCGATGCAGGGCGAACTGACGCTGACCGGCGACATGTTGCTGGTGCTGGCCCTGCTCGGCTTGACCATCTTCGCCTTCGCCACCGAGATCGTACGCATCGACATCGCAGCGATCTCCATCATGGTCCTGGTCGGCCTGTTCGGCCTGGTCCCGGGCGACCAGCTGTTCGACGGTTTCGCGTCCAATGCGGTGATCGCGGTGATCGCGGTGATGGTGCTCGGCGCAGGACTCGACCGCACCGGTGTGATGAACACCGTCGCCGCCTCGATCGTCCGCTACGGCGGGCGCTCGGAGTCGCGCGTGATCGCGATGCTCTGCGGCACCGTCGGCCTGGTCTCGGGCTTCATGCAGAACACCGGGGCCACCGCTTTGTTCCTGCCGGTGACCAGCCGGATCTCGAGCCGCCTCGACATCCCCCTGTCCAGCATGCTGATCCCGATCGGTTTCTGCGCGATCGTCGGCGGCACGCTGACCATGATCGGTTCGTCGCCGCTGATCCTGCTCAACGACCTGATCCAGACCTCGAACCGCTCGCTGCCGCCGGGCGCCGAGGCGCTGCAGCCGTTCGAGATGTTCTCGGTCACCCCGATCGGCATCGCCCTTCTGATCGCCGCGCTGTTGTACGCGCTGCTGATCGGTCGTCGGCTGCTGCCCAAGACCGGCGGCAAGAAGGCTGCCTCGCCCGGCCGGACCAAGAGCTACTTCGCCGACGTCTACGGGATTACCGGCGACGTCCACGAACTTCTGGTCACGGTCGATTCGCCGCTGGTCGGCATGCGTGTCAACGAGGCCGAGCAGCTCGACGGCGCGCCGCTGCTGCTGGCGATCCAGTCGACCGACGAGCCGCGCCTGGCGCCGCCGGCCGAAGAGATGATCTGGG
The DNA here is from genome assembly GCA_965227925.1 of Wenzhouxiangellaceae bacterium. Lineage (GTDB taxonomy): Bacteria > Pseudomonadota > Gammaproteobacteria > Xanthomonadales > Wenzhouxiangellaceae. Next base: position 360,387 of record CBDDGP010000004.1, on the reverse strand, counting down.
TCGGCACGGTGCTCGGGGTGATGGGCACGCGCGACCAGGTCGGTCGATTCGCGGTCGACAACAAGCTCCGGCTGCAGCCCCGTCTGCGCACCTTCGGCAGCCTGTTCAACCCCAGCCGGGCGGGCATCTCCGAAGTCGTCATCCCGCCGGGATCGCGGCTGGTCGGGCAGACCATCGCGGATGCCCGGCTGCGATCGAAGTTCGGCATCTCCGTGCTGGCGATCAACCGCGGCGACGCCATCGTGCGCACCGGGCTGCGCTCCGAAAGCCTGCAGGTCGGCGATTGCCTGGTGTCGCATTCGACCTGGCGCGACCTCTCCGCGGTCGCCCGCGACAAGGACTTCATCGTCGCCACCGACATCCCCAAGGAGGAGCAGCGGCCGCAGAAGGTCGGGTTTGCGGTGAGCTTCTTCGCGCTGGCGATGTTCCTGGTCCTGGGCCTGGACTTCAACCTGTCGATCGCGCTGATGGCCGGTGCGATCGGCATGGTGCTGACCGGCGTGCTGAGCATGGACGAGGCCTACCAGGCGGTCAGCTGGAAGACCGTGTTCTTGATGGCCAGCCTGATTCCGCTGGGCTTCGCGATGGAGACCACCGGCACGGCTGCGTGGCTGGTCCAGCAGACCCTGGGCCTGGTCGGCGACGTCGGCGACCTGACCATGCAGATCGCGCTGGCGATACTGGCCACGCTGTTCACCCTGGTCATGTCCAACGTCGGGGCCACGGTTCTGCTGGTGCCGATCTCGATCAACATCGCGCTGGCCACCGGCGCCAACCCCGCGGTCTACGCGTTGATCATCGCCCTGGGGACATCGAACGCCTTCATCCTGCCGACCCACCCGGTCAACGCGCTGATCATGGGCCCGGGCGGTTACAAGGTGCGTGACTACATGCGCGTGGGCGGCCTGATGAGCGTGGTCTACGTGACCGCCATGCTGCTGATGATCAACGTCGTTTTCTGACTCGCCGCTCCCCCTCGGACCCGCGCGCTACACGCGCGCTACACTACCGGGCCGCGACCGCGAAGAGCCCCGACCATGCCGTATCCGCTGACCCGCATGCGCCGCGCGCGCGCCACCGATTTCGCACGTAGGCTGGTCCGAGAGACCCGCCTGGCCGCGTCCGATTTCATCTATCCGGTGTTCGTGCTCGATCGGCCGAACGGCAGCGAGGCCGTGCCGTCGATGCCCGGAATCGAGCGCCAGGGCCTGGAACCGCTGCTCGCTACCTGCGAGCACGTGGTCGATGCGGGCATTCCGGCCGTCGCACTGTTTCCGGTCATCGGTGCCGAGCTGAAGACCGACACCGCCGAGGCCGCGTGGGCCGACGACGGCCTGGTGCCGCGGACCGTGGCGGCGATCAAGCAACGCTTTCCCGAGCTCGGCGTGATGACCGACGTCGCGCTGGACCCCTACACCTCGCATGGCCAGGACGGCCTGCTCGATGACTCCGGCCGTATCCTCAACGACGAGACCGTCGAGGCGCTGGTCCGCCAGGCCGCCAGCCATGCCGCAGCCGGGGCCGACATCGTTGCGCCGTCGGACATGATGGACGGGCGCATCGGCGCGATCCGCGATCGACTCGAACACGACGGCCATCGCGACACGATCATCCTGAGCTACGCCGCGAAGTTCGCTTCGGCGTTCTATGGCCCGTTCCGCGACGCGGTCGGCTCGGCGGCCAATCTCGGCGCCGGCGGCAAGGAGACCTACCAGATGGACCCCGCCAATCGCGACGAGGCGCTGCGCGAAGTGGCGCTGGATCTTGACGAGGGCGCGGACTGGGTCATGGTCAAGCCGGCCCTGCCGTACCTCGACGTGATCTCCGACGTGCGCGCCGAGTTCGGCGTGCCCACCTTCGCCTACAACGTGTCCGGCGAGTACGCGATGCTCAAGGCCGCCGCAGCGAATGGCTGGCTCGACGAGCGCAAGGTGGTGCTCGAGAGTCTGACCGCGATCCGCCGCGCCGGCGCCGACGGCATCCTCACCTACCACGCGCTGGACGCGGCCGCCTGGCTCGCCGAATGAACCGCGACTCGTCGCCCTCGCCGATCCGGCTGGCGGTGTTCGGGCAGCCGGTCGAGCATTCGCGCTCGCCCGAGCTGCACACGCGCTTCGCCGAATCGCTCGGGATGGACGTCGACTATCGAGCGATCGAATGCCCGGCGGGTGATCTTGCCGATGCGCTGGAGAGGTTCCGCGACGAGGGCGGACAGGGCTGCAACCTCACCGTTCCGCTGAAGGCCGAGGGCCTGGCGCTGGCCGATCGGGCCTCCGACGCGGCCCGGCAGGCCGAAGCCTGCAACACCCTGACGCTGCACGACGAAGGCTGGCGGGCCGACAATACCGACGGCGCCGGCCTGGTCGCCGACCTCGACCGTCTGGGGCTCGACATCGCCGGCGCTCGGCTGCTGCTGGCTGGCGCCGGCGGTGCGGCGGCCGGCGTGCTCGGCGCCCTGATCGACCGCGGCCCGGCGCGGATCGGCATCGTCAACCGCAGTCCGGAACCGGCCGAACGGCTGGCGGCTCGGGTGCGCGAGGCGGGTATTCCCGTCGAGCTGTTCGACTTCGAGGGCGGGCTCACCGCCGGCGGCTTCGAGTTCGTGGTCCAGTGCACCAGCCTCGGCCACCAGGGCGAGGCGCCGATGCTGGAACGGGAATGGCTGGTCGAGAAGGCGGTGGCCTACGATCTCAACTACGGTCCGGCCCACGCGCCGTTCGCGCACTGGTGCGCGCTCAACGGGGTGCGCTGTTTCGGCGGATGGGGAATGCTGGTCGAACAGGCCGCACTGGCCTTCGAGCGATTCACCGGCCGGCGGCCCGAGACGGGCGCGTTCTACGACGAGCCGGCGTAACGAACAGCCTGCGGGAACGCCGCTTTGGAGTTCACCACTCGAACAGCTTCCAGTACACCGGTTTGACCGGTTCGAAGGTCTCGTGGCGAAGGTCCAGCAGGCCGTCACCCGTGGTATCGACGAGGTAGTAGGGCGGCCCGACCGCCGGCGTGATCCGGACCATGTAGACCCGGCCACCGGAGCTGTACTCCTCGACCGTCCGACCCTCTTCGCGGCGGATCACGACGCCGGGCTGGAGCTCGTCCTCGGGCTCGCTGACCTTGGGCGGCAGCGGTTCGCGGATCGGCGGAGGGGGCGGCGCATCCGACGGTGGCGGGGAGGATTGCGGCGACGACGACTGCGACTGCTGGGCGAACGCCGACGACAGGGCGACCAGGAGGCCGGCAGAGGCGATGCACTGGATGAAGAACCGGTTCATGGCAAGCTCCCGTTGAGGCCCCTAGTTCGTTGCCGTTCGCTGTGCCGAAAGCATAGCAGACCCCGACGTGAGATCGAGTCGGCGCGCGTATCATGGCGGTTCGATCACCCCGCCGAATCGCGATGGCCACTCCCGACGATAACGACGCCGGAACCCTCTGCCTGGTGGACGGCTCGTCGTACCTCTACCGAGCCTTCCACGCCCTGCCCAGCCTGACCGCCGCCGACGGCCAGCCGACCGGCGCCATCTTCGGGGTCGCCAACATGATCCGGCGGCTGATCAAGGAGCGCTCGCCGGCCGGCCTGGTGGTGATCTTCGATGCGCCGGGCAAGACCTTTCGCCACGAGGCCTACGCCGACTACAAGGCCAACCGGCCGTCGATGCCCGACGACCTCCGGCGCCAGATCGAGCCGCTGCACGAGTTGATCGATGCGCTCGGCGTGCCGCGGGTCGCGATCGAGGGCGTCGAGGCCGACGACGTGATCGCCACCCTGGTCCGTCGGGCACAGGCCGCGGGCCGGCCGGTGCTGATCTCGTCCGGCGACAAGGACCTGGCCCAGCTGGTCGGCGACGGCGTGGTGCTCGAGGACACGATGCAGGACAAGCGCTACGACCCCGAGGCCGTGCGCGAGAAGTTCGGCGTCGGGCCGGAGCGGGTGGGTGACTTCCTTGCCCTGACCGGCGACGCCTCGGACAACATCCCCGGGGTCGAGAAGTGCGGGCCGAAGACCGCGGCGAAGTGGCTGGACCAGTACGGCGACCTCGACGGGGTGATCGCCAATGCCGACGACATCGGCGGCAAGATCGGCGACAACCTGCGCGCCGCGCTCGATCAGCTGCCGCTGTCGCGACAGCTCGTGGCGCTGAAGGACGACGTCGAGCTGGAATTCGATCTCGACGCATTGACCCCGTCCGAGCCCGACCGGACCCGGCTGGCGGATCTGCTCAAGCGCTTCGGCTTTACGACCTGGTTGCGCCAGCTCGACGAGTCGTCCGGCGCCGGCGACGCGGACTCTGCCGGAGCGAGCCCGGCAGGGGGCGGCGAGGCGGTCGAGGTCGAGACGGTCGCGACCCGTGCCCAGCTCGACGCCCTGGTCGAGACCCTGGGATCGGCCGAGCTGATCGCCTTCGATACGGAAACCACCAGCCTCGAGCCGCTGGACGCCGACCTGGTCGGCTTCTCCTTCGCGGTCGAGCCGGGCCGGGCCTGGTACGTTCCGGTCGGCCACGTCGACCAGGACACGGAGTTCGATCGCGACGAGGCCGTCGATGCGCTGAAGCCGGTGCTCGAGGACGCCGACCGGCCTAAGCTCGCCCATCACACCAAGTACGACCTCAACGTGCTCGATCGGGCCGGGGTGCAGCTGGCCGGCGTGGCCCACGACACCATGCTCGAGTCCTACTGCTACAACGCGACCGCGACCCGCCACGACCTCGACTCGCTGGCCGGGCGCTATCTCGGCCGCACCACCATCCCCTACGAGCAGGTCGCCGGGAAGGGCAAACAGCAGGTCACCTTCGACCGGGTGCCGGTCGCGCAGGCCGCCGAGTACGCCGGCGAGGACGCAGAGGTCTGCATCGCGCTGCATCGCAGCCTGTGGCCGGAGCTGTCGAAGGTCGATCGGGTCCGCGACGTCTATCGCGACCTGGAGATTCCGCTGATCGGCGTACTCGCGCGGATGGAGCGCACCGGCGTGCTGATCGACAGCGATCGACTCGGCGCGCAGAGCGCCGAACTCGCCGAGCGGATGGACGAGATCCAGGAGCAGGCGTGGAAGGCCGCCGGCGGCGAGTTCAACCTGGGCTCGCCGAAGCAGCTGCAGGAGATCCTGTTCGAGAAGCTCGAGATTCCCGTCGTGCGTAAGACGCCGAAGGGGCAGCCGTCGACCGCCGAGGACGTGCTGCAGGAACTGGCCGCCGAGCACGAGCTGCCGCGACTGATCCTCGAGCACCGCGGCCTGTCCAAGCTCAAGAGCACCTATACCGATCGGCTACCGGAAAAGGTGCGCGAGGATACGGGCCGTATCCACACCCACTACCACCAGGCCAGTACGGCGACCGGTCGCTTGTCGTCGACCGACCCGAACCTGCAGAACATTCCGATCCGCACCGAGCAGGGTCGCAGGATCCGCAAGGCCTTCGTCGCGCCCGACGGCTGGAAGGTGATGGCCGCCGACTACTCGCAGATCGAACTCAGGATCATGGCCCACCTGTCCGGTGACGACGGCCTGCGCCGCGCCTTTGCCGCCGGCGAGGACATTCACCGCGCGACCGCGGCCGAAGTGTTCGGGCGGGCGCTCGACGAGGTCGATGGCGACCAGCGGCGCGCGGCCAAGGCGATCAACTTCGGCCTGATGTACGGCATGAGCGCCTGGGGCCTGGCGAAGCAGCTCGAGACCGACCGCGACACCGCGTCGGACTACATCGACACCTACTTCGCCCGCTATCCCGGCGTGCGCGAATTCATGGACGCGACCCGCAGCCGGGCGAAGAAGGACGGCTACGTCGAGACCCTGGCCGGGCGCCGCCTGTGGTTGGCCGAGATCCGTTCGCGCAATCGCCAGCGCCAGCAGGCCGCCGAGCGTGCCGCGATCAACGCGCCGCTGCAGGGCACCGCCGCGGACATCATCAAGCGCGCGATGATCGACGTCGATGGCTGGCTGTCCGGCAAGGACGCCCCGGCTCGGCTGATCATGCAGGTCCACGACGAACTGGTCCTCGAGGTCCGCGAGGACGCCGTCGACGAGGTCCGCGAGGGCATCACGGAGCGGATGGAATCAGCCGCCGAGCTGGCGGTCGACCTGCTGGTAGAGGTGGGCGTCGGCGAGGACTGGGAGTCGGCGCACTGAGAAGGGCGTCCTCGAACCCCTCGCACCTGCAGGAGTGAGCTTGCGAGCCATCTCCTCGGTCGGAGCGGATCCACCGCCTGTGGGAGTGAGCTCGCGAGCGAACCGATTGGCGCGGCTCCACCGCCTGTGGGAGCGAGCTCGCGAGCGAACCGATCGCCCAGCCCGGCCCCCGAGCCGGAACCCCCCTGCCGACCGGCACTGGTCGACGGAAAGAACCCCGCGCACGCTGTAACCCTCACCCCTCCCCGCACGTATACCGACCATGAGACGGCGATTCGAACAGCTGGTCGATGCCCACGGTCCCCGCTTGCGTCATCTGGCGCTGGCGCTCCTGGGGCGGTCCGACGAAGCCGACGACGTCGTCCAGGACACGCTGATCAAGCTGTGGGATCGCCTTGACGGGATCGCGGCCGGATCGGAGCTGCCCTGGCTGCTGACCTGCACCCGCAACGCCTGCCTCGATCGACTGCGCGGCCGTACCCGCACCCGGGGCGTGCTGCTGAAGCTGGTCGGGGAGCGCGACGCGGCCGAGGAGCCGCCGCCGGGACCGTCCGAACAGGTCGAGGGCGAACGGCGCCGCCGGATGCTCCGCGCGGCCGTCGCCCGGATGCCCGAACCGGGCCGCAGCCTGTTGATCCTGCGCGACCTGCAGGACGTCGACGTCGCGACCACGGCGCGCACGCTCGATCTCAGCGAGAACCAGGTCAAGGTCTACACGTTTCGCGCCCGCCGCGCACTGCGGCGGCTGCTGGAGGAAGACGTTCATGAACAGGTCGCCTGAGAACAGGACCGGACGGCCGAACGACGCCGAGCTCGAGAACCGGCTGCGCGCGGCGGATTCGCCGCCGCAGGACCGCGAACTCGCCGCCGACTGGTCGCTGCGCCGCGAACTCGCGGAGCTCGGGCCCGATGAAGCGCTGTCGGCCGATCTGCGCCGAGCCGTCCTGGGCCATGCCGCGGCGCATGCCCGTCCCCGACGCTGGCGCGGTCTGCCGGTCGCGTTGGCGGCCAGCCTGGCCGGCGTGCTGGTGCTGCTCGCGGTGCTTCAGCCGGGCGAGCAGGAGACTTCGCCGCCGACGGCTTCTTCGGGGAACGTCGAGGATTTCCAGCTGGCGCTGGCCACCCTCGACCGGACCTCGCGCCGCGCCATGAACGTGGCCGGGCGGGAAGTCCGCGAGCATCTGGAGTATCCCGACGATTTTCTGCGGATCGAGCTCGAACGGTTGCCCTACGGGCGCCTGCTGGCTTCGTTCCGCCTTGCCCCGTCCCACCCACCGGAAGAAAACTAGGAGACAAGAAAATGAACGCACTACGCATCGCACTGCTGCTGCTCGCCGTCCCGTTCGCGACCCAGGCCCTGGCCCAGGCGCCCGGGCAGGTCGACCTGGAGCCGGTCAAGGAAGTCTTCGGCACCACGCCCAACGTCAACCTGAACTTCGGAAACACCATGATCCAGGGTCTGGCCGAGGGCTTCCGCGGCACCAACGCCGACCTTGCCGACCTGATCAGCGGCGTTGCCGGCCTGCGCGTGATGGTCTTCGAGGACGTCGAGGGCTCCCTGGCCCGGACCTTCGTTTCCGACACGGCATTCGAGCTCGGCAACCAGGGCTGGACCCCGGCGGTCGAAGTCCGCGACGAGTCCGACCACGTCGACATCTACATCAAGGAATCCGGCGAGTTCGTCGACGGCATTGTTCTGATGGTGACCGAATCGAGCGGCGACGCCGTGTTCATCAACGTGTTCGGCGCACTCGACCCGGTGTTCATCGGCAAGACCCTCGGCGGAGGCGTCGACTTCTCGAACTTCGATCTCGAGGAGCTGATGAGCGCCGGCAACGGCGACGGCGACAACGACAGCTGATCGTCGACGAATCGTCCACGAGCCCCGCGCCGGTCCCCGGACCGGTGCTGCCCGGCCGGCCGCCTCGCGCGGCCGGCTTTTTAGTGTCGAGACGTGCACATTGCCGAGAACTTCAAAGGCTGAACGTCCACCGATGAACACGGATACACACGGATAACGTCGAAAAAAGCGTAGATCGTGGCCGAGCACAACGGGGTGCCAGATTCATCCGCCGCAGCAGGCCTACACCGAGCAACTTCCAGAGTGGGCATTGGCCCGTAGCGTCACGGCACCTCTGGCTTGAGCGGTTTTGAATCTGTGTTGATCCGTGTTCATCTGTGGACCGCCGGGTTCGATGGTGCTCGCGCACCGCACGGCTCAGAGCTGTTCACGGCCGATGCGGGCGGGCGAGGTAGTCCTTGCTCTGCATTTCGACCAGGCGCGAGCGGGTTCGCTGGAACGGAGCGGTCAGTCTGCGGCCGGTGTAGAGCTCGTCGATCGCCGTCTCGGCCGTGGCGATCAGCTTGACGTTGCGATCGTAGCAGGCGTCGATCAGGTGGATGAAGCGGCGCGCCGCGTTGTTGTCGTCATCGCCCATCTGCGGCACGTCGGCGAGCAGCAGGGTGGAGAAGCGATAGGTCAGTTCGAGGTAGTCGCCGGACGAGCGCGCGCCGCGGCAGAGTTCGTCGAAGTCGAACCACGCCAGTGACCCGGCGCGTGCGCGGGCCTCGATCGGTCGGCCGCGTACCTTCAGGGTGACATGCTGCTCGGCCTCGACGCTGGGCGCCAGTGCGCGGAACTCCTCGACCAGGCGAAGGCCGGCGTCGGCGTCGTTCGGCGTCAGCCAGGTCGGGTGGCGGGTCAGCTCGCGCAGCCGGAAGTCTTCGGCGGCGTCGAGTTCGAACACTGCGCAGTGGGTCGTGATCTGTTCGATCGCCGGAAGGAAGCGCTGTCGCTGCAGGCCGCCGGCGTACAGGTTGTCGGGGGCGGTGTTGCTGGTCGCGATCAGCGTGATACCGAGTTCGAACCATTGCCGGGTCAGTTCGCCGAGCAGCATCGCATCGGCGATGTCCTCGACGTGAAACTCGTCGAAACACACCACACGAGTTTTCGATCTGAGGCCGCGCGCGATCGCGTCGAGCGGCCGCTGGCGCCGGCCCAGGCCCTTGAGCTGGGCGTGGACATCGTCCATGAACCGATGGAAGTGCGCCCGCTCGACCGTCTCGCCGGCCTCGACCAGCGCATCGACGAACAGGTCCATCAGCAGGGTCTTGCCCCGGCCCACGCTGCCGTGGATGTACAGGCCCGGGACCGGTCGGGGCCTGCGGAACCAGCGCGGCTGCTCGGCGCGGAGCGCCTCGAAGCACCCCTGCAGCGATTCGGCCAGCGCGCGCTGCGCCGGATCGGGCTGCAGCCGGCCGGATTCGACCAGGGCGGCGTAGCGCTCGGAGGGGCCGGGCGTGGAAGAGGTTGCAGGCACCGCGAGTTCGGAACGGCTCAAGGCAGGTGGTTGGCGACCGCGTTCTTGATCAGGCCGCGCAGGTCCATCAGGCGACGGTGGAAGAAATGTCCGCTGCCCTCCATCACGACCAGCTCGGGCGGTGCGTCCAGCGCTTCAGCCCAGGCGACCACCGCGTCCGGCGACACGACTTCGTCTTCGTCGCCCTGGACCACCAGCCAGGGCGCGTTCGGCGGCAGCAGGTCGGCAAAGCCGTAGCGCTCCACCGGCGGCGCGATCGAGATCAGCATCCGGACCGGCTGGTCCTGCGCGGCCTTCAACGCGACCCAGGAGCCGAACGAGAAACCGCCCAGCCACAGGTCCGTGTCTGGCCGGGTGCGCCGGACCCAGTCGATGACCGCAAGCAGATCCTCGAGCTCGCCGGCGCCGTCATCGAACTCGCCTTTGCTGTCGCCGACGCCACGAAAATTGAAGCGTACGGTCGCCAGGCCCGATTCGCGCAGGCTGCGCTCCATGATGGTCACGACCTTGTTGCGCATCGTGCCGCCGTGCTGGGGGTGCGGGTGGCAGAGCACCGCGGTCGCCGGTCGCGCCTGGTCGGGCTCCGGGACGTCGGCAATGCACTCGAGCCGGCCCGCCGGGCCGGTCAGGTAGAGTTCGGTCTGGGCGTCCGGAAACGCGTCGGGGTCGATCGGCCGAGGAGTAGTCATTCGGAAGCGCTCATGTTCGGATTCTGCGAGATCGATTGTTGAGAACGGGACTGTCGAAAACGGTTCGAAAAGCAATGCCGGGAACACGGCGCTGGGGACACAAGGTCGGGCCCGGGGGCCGGGTCATGCTTCTGCGCGCCGCTGAATCGAGGCGGGCCGAGGGCCGCCTCGCCGGGCCGGCTCGGCGATTCGACGCCAGCGCGCCGGATCGGTCCGCGCGCACTGAACCCCCGCACCGGTCCTGTCGCGGTGCATCCGCCGCGATTCGCCGGGCGGATTCGTCCTCGCCTCGGCATGGTCGCATGATAACCCGCGAGCCCGGCGCCTGGCCCAGCGCCTGGGGCGGGTCGAAGACCGACGCCTGTGGCGGTTCGATGTCGGATGCCTATGGCGGTTCGATGGACGAGACCCGGGCGGGTCGTTCCGCGCGGGCCTCCAGCCTGGACCCTCGATGAATCACCTGGCCCATCTCGTGCTGGCCGGTCCGGACCAGGACCATCGCCTCGGGGCGCTGCTCGGCGACCACGTCAAGGGGCGGCTGGACGGGCTGGCGCTGTCGCCGGCGCTGGTCCGGGGTATCGGCCTTCACCGCAGGATCGATCGCTGGTCCGACACGGACCCGGCCGTGACCGGGCTGCTGGCCGGGTTCCGGCCGCCGTGGCGCCGCTACGGCGGCATCGTGCTCGACGTGCTGTTCGATCGAGAACTGTCGCGGCGCTGGGCCGAGTTCGGGCCGCAACCGCTGGCGGTCTTCGGCCGCGACGTCGACCGCTTGCTCGCCCGGCGGCGCAGCGAACTGCCGCCCCGGTTGGCCCGATTCGCCGGTTGGGCGGCCAGCGTCGATCTGTGGACGCGAATGGACGATCGAGGGATGCTGGCCGAGATATTCCGCCTGATCGCGCTGCGGCATGGCCGTTCGGAGCCGCTGGCGCGAGGGCTCGACCTGCTCGACGCGCACGAAGACGAGATCGCGCGTGCATTCGATACGCTGTTCCCGCGATTGCTCTCGCGGTCGAGGGAGTACCTGGGGGACGGCCGAGGAGGGTGGGGCCGGCCCGAGGCTCCAGCATGACTCCGCGAATCGACGACGAGCTTCGGGTCTGGCCAGAACTTACCGAACCCCGGTCGATGGGTGGCCGCGAGGACGCGGGATCGGCCTCGACCGAGGGTCGCCCCCGGTGAGCGGGAGCGACCGGCTGGGTGGTCGAGGTACGGCTTATTCGACCTGGGCGAGCATGTATTCGACCGAGGCGCGGACCTGCTCGTCGCTGAGGTCGGAGCGGCCACCCTTGGCCGGCATCACGCCGATGCCGTTGATCGCGTGGTCGACCAGGGTGTCTTCGCCCTTGGGCAGGCGGTCGGTCCAGTCGGCCGCGACCAGCATCGGCGCGCCGGCGGCGCCGGAATCGTGGCAGGCCGCGCAGACGTTGTCGTAGATCATCTCACCGTCGAGACTGCCGCCGAAAGCGACCTGCGGTGCCTGGTCGACGCTTGCCGATTCGGCTGCGGCCATCGCGGCGGCGCGCCCCGTTTCACCGGCATACACACCGGCCACCGGCTGGATGCGCGCGGCGATCGCCTCGACGCGAGCTGGGTTGTCCTGCCGGCCCAGCGTCTTGTGGAACTGAAACGCCACCAGAATCATGACCACGGCGAAGATCGCCAGGGCCACGATCACAAGGCTGAACCGCTTGAGAAAGATTCGATCGTCGTTTGCGCTCACGCACTACCTCGCATGGATTCCGAGCGGGCGTCCGGGGAATCTCGCTCCGGAGCGCCCACGCGAACTCGGGTCTGGGTTCGTCGGGCTGAATTCCGATGCGCCACATCGCCCGTGATCCGGCGACGGGACATCCGATTCAGCCGCGCATTATAAACCCCGCAGCACGGCGGAAGCGCACGTGATCTTCGCGTTCCCGCTCCGCGTCGAGGCGGTTCCCGGCGCCCCGAAAACTGTGACCCGGGTCTCGGATTCGGCCGTCCTTCCTTCGGCGAACGCGGTCCCGCAGGCCGTTCGGCGCGCCCGATCGACCGTTCGTCGGCCCACGGTGGAACTCGCCCAGGATTCGTGGATGATGGCATTCAGGACATCTTCGGGTAGTTGCGCCATGTCGAACGTCAGGACGAAGCAGCGTGGGTTCACGCTCATGGAGTTGCTGATCGCGCTGGCCTTGCTGGCCATCGTGACGACGGCAGCCGTGCCGGCCTTCACCACCTTCATCCAGAACAATCGCCTGTCCGGCGAGGCCAACGAACTGGTCACCGCGTTCCAGCTGGGTCGCTCTGAAGCGCTCAAGCGCGGACGCGATGTCCGGGTCTGCGCCAGCGACGACGGCGCGGCCTGCGGAGGGAGCTGGAACCAGGGCTGGATCGCCGTGGCCGATCCCGACGGCGCTGCGGAAGTCGTGCGTGTCTGGGGTTCGCCCGGCGCCGATTTCCAGTTCGCCCCAGACGGCGGCGCGATCGATTTCCAGAACGACGGGTTTGCGAGCGCGACCCTCGACCTCGAACTCGATCTCGACAACTGCACCACCGACAACGCACGCCGGATCCGCGTCGAGCGGACCGGGCGCGTGTCGAGCGAACGTACGGAGTGCGACTGATGAACATCCCTCGAACGATCCGTCGGCGACCGCGAATTGCCGCGCTGCCCACGCGCCAGCAGGGCGTCACGCTGATCGAAGTCCTGATCACCCTGCTGGTGCTGGCCATCGGCCTGCTCGGACTGGCCGCGATCCAGGGCTTCTCGCTGCAGGCCGGCCAGGTGTCCTATTACCGGACCCAGGCCACCAATCTGGCCTATGAGATCGCCGACCACGGTCGGGCGCACCGCGCCGAGGTCGCCGGGTGCAACCCCGGGTCGTCGTTCCAGACCGGGCTCGATCGCATCGAGACGCGCGCCGCCGCCGTCCTGCCGCAGGGCGCCGTCGACACCAACATCGCGACCGTCGGGGCCTGCGGAGACAACCTGGGCATCGAACTGACCGTGACCGTTTCCTGGCTCGATGACCGCGAAGAAGGCGAAGACGCCGAATTCGTGATCGTGACCCGAATCTGAGGCTGCCGACCATGACCAAACCCTTTCATCTTCGAACGGCTCGTGGGCTCAGCCTGGTCGAGTTGATGGTGGCCCTGACGCTGGGGCTGCTGATCACCGCGGGCCTGCTGCAGCTGTTCAACAGCAGCAAGGTGACGTTCCAGACCTCCGATGCGCTGGCCCGGGTGCAGGAAAACGGCCGCTTCGCCGTGGAGCTGATGAAGCGGGATCTGCGCCAGGCCGGCACGCACGGCTTCTGCGCTGCGCGCATCGAAATCACCGACCACGTCGGCGCCGGCTGCCTCGCCGCGGGGACCAATTTCTTTCCCAACAACTGGTCGCTGACCGGATGGGAATTCGGCGGCACGGGCATCAACTCCGACTACACCCTGCCGGAAAATCTCGACCCGGGCGGGGCGTCGAACGGCGATTGGTCGTCGACCGCGCCGACGGCGAGCCTGCCGGCCGTGCTCTCGGGCCGCGTCTCGCCCGGCAGCGACGTGCTGCTGGTCCGGCGTCTGGAAATTCTCGAAGGCGTGACCGCCAACGGCATCCAGAATCCATCCAGTTCATCGATTTCGCTGACCGAGCCGCACGGCCTGGGGGCCGATTCGATGGTCCTGGTCACCAACTGCGCCAGTGGTGTCGATGCGTTCCAGAACACCGGCTCGGGGTCGACGTTCTCGAAGTCCGGGGGTCCGGACTGGTCGACCGCCTACGACGAAAGCATGCAGGCCTTCGCGATGCCCGTGATTGCCTTCCACGTCGGCACGGATGCCGACGGCGTTCCCGGACTGTACCGCACGGTGTTCGGCTGCACGGCCGCCCAGGCCGTCACGGAGGAGCTGGTCCAGGGCGTGGAGTCTCTCCAGGTCCTGTACGGCTACAGCGATTCGGCCGCCGCCGGCGGCGACGGCCAGAGCGTCGATCGCTGGCTGCGTGCCGACCAGGTGCCGGTCGACGGCTGGCCCCAGATCGTCGCACTCCAGCTCGGCATGAGCATCCGCTCGGCCGAGAACGCGGATGGCGACGACACCGAGCAGACGGTGCAGCTGGCCAGCATGAACCTGCAGACGCCCGGCGACGGGTCGATGCGATTTCCGTTTTCCACGACGATCGCACTGCGTAATCGTCTGATCGTGCTCTGATCCGAGGTGTTCTCGATGCGTTATCCATCGCTACCACTCCATGCTCGCCAGCGCGGCGCGGCGTTGTTCATCGCGTTGATGTTCCTGATCATCATGACGGTCATCGGCCTGAGCGCGGCCAACGTGGGCGTCCTGCAGGAGCGGATGGCCGGCAACGTCCGTGAGACCAACGAAGCCTTTCAGGCGGCCGAGTCGACGTTGCGCGAGATCGAGCGTGAACTGGGCCGGATCGTGGCCGGCGCCGGGGGTTCGCTGGGCGCAATCCCGATCTGGGCCGAGGTCCAGGCCGACCTGGGACTCGAACGGAACGCCTGCACGCTGGTCAGCGAAGGCACGGTGCTGGTGACGCCCGACGACTGGGACTGGCGGATCGCGCCGGAGACCGGCAACGAGTATTTCGTCGTCGCCCTGACCGACGCCGGCACCGCCGGCACCATCTTCGGCTCGGCGTGCCGGCCGATGAACGAACTGAACGATACCGCGATCGAGGAGTACTACCTCGTCGCCGCTCGCGCCCAGGGTCCTGCCGGAATCGGCGAGGTCGTTGTGCAAAGCATTTTCTACTATCCGGAATGAGTTGCCCGAGCAACTACGGAGCGTTTCGATGAATCATTTCAAGAACAAACTCTTTCTCGCGCTGGGTGTGGCCGTACTGGTGTTCGGCGCCGGGGCGCCCGGGCAGGTCCAGGCCAACGACCTGAACATCGCCCAGAGCCCGCTGTTCGTCGCGACCAACGTCGAGCCCAATGTGATGTTCACGCTCGATGACTCCGGTTCCATGCAGTGGGAGTACATGCCCGACGGCCCCGAGTTCCGATACACGTTGAAGCTGTTCCCGGCACCCTCGGGTCTGTACGGCGGCGTCGACTACGCCAACCAGGTGCCGTCGGTCAAGGACAACAATATCCACAACCTGTACGGACGCTCGGCCGCGAACAACGGCGTGTTCTACAACCCGGACATCACCTACAGCCCGTGGTCGCGGCCAGACGGGACGGAGATGGCGCCGGCGGACCCGCGCAACGCGCTGTACAACCCGGATCTGCCGGGGCTCGGTGGGCTGGACCTGACCCGCTCGCAGACCCAGTCGGCGGTCTGGTTCCGCGGCAACAGCCTGGACCAGGCCTTCTGCGACCCGTGTAACGGCAACCACACCTACAAGCCGATCACCTATTACAACTACCAGGGCGGGGCGCGCGGATCGGCCAGCAGCTACCAGAAAGTCGAGATCACGCTGGCCGACACGCCGGCCGGCGCCACGTTCACCTCGCCCAGCGGCGTGACGCGTTCGCGCAATCAGGAAATCCAGAACTTCGCCAACTGGTTCCAGTACCACCGCTCGCGAATCCTGACCGCGCGCGGAGCGATCGGCCGTGCGTTCACCCGCATGCCCGACCAGGCCCGCGTCGGTTTCGCCGCGATCAACAACGGCTTCGCGACCATCGACGGGGTCAACACCCGCGCGGTACTGCGGCCGGTGCGCAAGTTCGACATCTCGGGCCGCCAGGCCTTCTACGACGAGCTCTACGGGCGCGTCATCAACAACTTCGGTACGCCGCTGCGTCTGGCGGCCGAGGCCGTCGGCAACTATTTCGAGCGCACCGACGCGCGCGGTCCCTGGTCGACCACGCCGGGTCAGTCCGGGGGCGAAGACCTGGCCTGCCGCCAGAGTTTTCACATCCTGATGTCGGACGGCTTCTGGAACGGTGGCAATCCGAGCGTCGGCGATTCCGACGGCACTGCGGGTACGACGATCACCGGGCCGGATGCCGGTGCCGGGCCGCAGTCCTACCAGTACTCGCCGGTGGCGCCGTTCGCCGACAGTTCCGAGTCCAATACGCTGGCCGACGTGGCCATGCACTATTGGAAGCGCGACCTGCGTCCGGACGTCGACAACCGCGTGTCCACCACCCCGGAAGATCCCGCCTTCTGGCAGCACCTGGCCAGCTTCGGGATTGGCCTCGGCGTAAAGGGCAACATCGATCCCGAGGACGCATTCGCGGCGATCGATACGCAGACCTCGATCAACTGGGGCGATCCGTACGATTCCAACGACGCGAAGATCGACGACCTGCTGCACTTCGGGCTCAACGGTCGCGGCGGCTTCTTCACCGCCGACGATCCCGAGACCTTTGCCGAAGAGCTGGGCAACTTTCTGCTGGAGATCGTGGCCCGGACCTCGGCGACCACCGGTCTGTCCGTGTCCTCGACCCGCCTGACCGAGGGCTCGATCATCTATTCGGCGGAGTTCGACAGCGCCGACTGGAGCGGTAACGTCAAGGCGATCGACGTGTTCTCCGGCAGCACCGAGTGGGAAGCCGGCCCGCAGCTCGACGCACGCTCGCCGGCGTCCCGCCGCATCTTCACGTCGCAGGCGGACGGCACCGGTGGCGACGAATTCGACACCGATCTGGCCGCTGCCCTGAAGTCGAAGATCGACGCCAGTCCCGGCGTGGCCAACGACGTGATCGAGTACCTCCGCGGCGATCGCTCGCAGGAAGAACAGAACGGCGGCGGCCTGCGTGATCGCTCGACCGTGCTGGCCGACATCGTCAATTCGCGCCCGGTGTACATGGGCGAGGGCAATGAAGGTTGGGCGCGCCTGCCCGGCGCGGCCGGCAGCAACTATCCGTCCTTCGTCGACAGCAAGGAAGCCTCGACCAAGGCGGTGTTCGTCGGCGGCAACGGCGGCATGCTGCATGCCTTCAACGCCGAGACCGGCACCGAGCTGTTTTCCTTCGTGCCGCGCGCGGTTCTGCCGAACCTGCGGGAACTGACCCGCCCGAACTACGGTCACCAGTTCTACGTCGACGGCCAGATCGTCGTTCGCGATGCCTACAACGGCGGCTGGAAGCGGGTTCTGGTCGGCGGCCTCGGCGCCGGCGGCCGCAGCATGTTCGGCATCGACGTGACCAACCCGAACTCGCCCCAGGTCCTGTGGGAGATCACCGGCGATGACGATCCGGATCTCGGATTTACCTTCGGCGACCCGGTCATTACCCGGCTCGGCAACGGGCAGTGGGTCGCCCTCTTCGGCAATGGTTACAACAGCGTGGACAATTCCGCCGCGATGTTCGTGGTCGACCTGTTCGACGGCGACATCCTGCACGAGATCGAACTGGAGAGCTCGTCGGGCGACAACGGCCTGTCCGGCGTCGCGCCGCTGCTGGACCCCGAGACCCGGATTTCGCTGAACCGGGCCTACGCGGGCGACCTCAACGGCACCGTCTGGCGAGTCGACTTCAACGAGAGCGGCAACCCGTCGGTGTTCTATGCCAACGGCCTGTTCAACGAGCCGGACCAGCGCCCCATTACCTCGACGCCGGGCCTCGCGGCGAGCCCGTCGGGTGGACTGTTCGTCTACGTCGGCACCGGCAAGCTGATCGAGCCGGCCGACCGCCTCGTGGGAAGCACCGAGATGGAGCATTTCTATGCGCTGCGCGACCAGAACAGCGCGCTGACCTCGCCGGACTTCGGAGCGCCGTCGATTTCCGTTTCCGATGGCGAGCGCGTCATTTCCGGCGATCCCGGAGCCGACGGCTGGGTGCTCGACCTGTCGACCTCGTCGACGCCCTCGGGCGAGCGCGTGCTGGCACGACCCCGGGTCATCTTCGGCCAGCTGATCTTCTCGACCTTCGAGCCGGAGGACGACCCCTGTGCCCCGGGCGGCGTGCAGCGACTGTACGTGGTCGACGCGCTGACCGGCGGCGGTGCGCTGGACAACATCTGCCCCAACTGCGGCGTCGTGGAAGTCGGCGTCGGCGCACCGATCGATCCGCCGATCATCATCAAGCCGCCGACGCTCGGCGGCGGTGACGGCGGCGGTGATCCGGGCGATCCGTTCGATCCGGGCGACGGGCCGGCGGATCCTGGCACGGTCGGCTCCCGCGACGGCTGGTGTTCGGAGTTCGGAACGCTGAACCCCGCAACCGGTCAGCCGTTGCTGATCGGAACGATCTGCGATGGCCGCCAGGTCTGGCGCCAGGCGCGATGAAGAATTCCAGGAGAAATGCGATGAACGCTATCAATCGAACGATTCTTGCCGTGGCCGGCGTCCTCGCGCTGGTCGGCATGAGCGCGACCGCGCTCGCCCAGGACGAACAGCAGTCGATCGGTGACGCCGCCGACTTCGCGCTGGGCATCCCCCAGCCGATGACGGTCGAGTCCATCGACCTCAAGAACAATGTCGTGGTGCTCGACGGCGAGCGTTACCTGATGTTTCCAGGCCGCAAGGACATCCGCGGTGTGGCCGGGGCGCCGGCGCTCGAGCTGCAGGACCTGGCCGTCGGCATGAGTGTCCTCGTTTCCACCGACGGCACGCAGCCCACGCCAGGCCACCGGCCGTACGTGCTGGGGCTGTGGCTCAACCAATAGGAGCATCGCCATGACGATCCAACGACTGCAGCGCGGATTCACGTTGATCGAGCTGATGATCGCGGTCGCGATCCTGGCGATCGTGATGGGCATCGCCATCCCCAGCTACACGCAGTGGGTGATCGAGTCCGGTCGCGCGGACGGCAAGGCCGAGCTGTTCCGGGTTTCCCAGGTGCTGGAGCGCTGCTTCACCCGGTTCAGCACCTACACCTCCGACGACTGCGGCATCGCCGACGGCGATACGATCGATTCGGAGAAGGGGAAGTACCAGATCACGGTCGATGCAGATGCCACCGAGTTCGAGCTGACTGCTACGCCCGTAGGCGGGCAGGCCGACGACGATGAGTGCACGTCGCTGATCATCGACAGCACCGGCCTGCGCTCCATCGGCGGAGATTCCGAAGGAACCGTCGACGACTGCTGGTGATCCCGGTCGGGTCCGACGTAGGACCCGCGCGGCGATCGACGACCCGGCATCGCAGCGCAATCCGAGGCGTGTCGGCTCGTCGCATTCGGTTCGCTAGTGCCCGGTTCGAGACCCGGGCGCTCGAACCGCTTGTGAAGCGGGGTGGGCGCGGGTAGTCTCGTCGCATGGCGAGAGCGACTCCGAGATGAACGACCGCAGGGAGCCTGCGCCCCCGCTGCCCGACTTTTGCCAGCCGACCGCGCTTCTCCTGGTGATCATGCTGGGGTTGCTGCTGGCTCTGATGCTGGCGCTGGCGGGAAGCGGGTTCGACCAGTTCTGGCCCCGGCTCGGTCTGACGGCGGTATTCATCGAATCGATCGTCCTGGCCGCGACCTTCGTCCTCTGCGCGGCCCGCCACCCGCTATCGCGACTGTCGCCGGCCACCGGATACATCGTCATCTTCGCGGTCATCCAGGCCCTGGTTGTCGCGGCCACCCTGTGCGGCCTGGTCCTTCTTCCCGTGCACGAGAGCGCGTTCGGCAGTGTCCTGCTGCGCAATGGACTGATCGGCGCGATCGCCGCCCTGATCCTGCTTCGCTTCCTCAGCCTCCATCGCCAGTGGCAGCAACAGGTCCGGGCCGAGACCAGCGCCCGGCTGGCCGCGCTGCAGGCCCGGATCCGACCGCATTTCCTGTTCAATGCATTGAACACCATCGCCAGCCTGGTGCGATCGCGCCCCGAGCAGGCCGAGGGCGCGGTTCTCGACTTGTCCGACCTGCTGCGCACCGCGCTGACCGACGGCGCCCGCCATACGCTGGCCGAGGAACTCGACCTGGTGCGAGGCTACCTGCGCATCGAAGCGCTGCGCCTCGGCGACCGGCTGGCGATCGACTGGCGAATCGAGGACGACGCACCGACCGAGGCGCGAATTCCGGCGCTGTTGATCCAGCCGCTGGCCGAGAACGCGATCGTCCACGGAGTCGCTCGCTTGGCCGATGGGGGACGGCTGGCGGTGACCGTC
This sequence comes from Wenzhouxiangellaceae bacterium, assembly GCA_965227925.1. Taxonomy (GTDB): domain Bacteria; phylum Pseudomonadota; class Gammaproteobacteria; order Xanthomonadales; family Wenzhouxiangellaceae. The sequence continues at coordinate 340,271 of CBDDGP010000004.1, read as the reverse complement.
GATCGCGACGGACGCGACCGCTGGCGGGTGGTGATCGCGAACCCCCTGCCGCCGATCGATAATGATCAGGGGGAAGGCGAAGCGCGCGGTGGTCACCGGATCGCCCTGGACAACGTCCGCAAGCGCATGGAGCTGGCCTTCGGCGAGGACGGACGCTGTCGCGTCGCGCACGGCAGGTCGCGCTACAGAATCGAGCTCTCGGGTCCGGTCGACGTCTGACCGGCCGGCCAGCCCGTCACAGGTCCTGCCGGTCGTTCAGGACTCGGCCCGGGCGCCGGAGACGTTTGGCGCCGAGTCCGCGTCCGACTCGGGCTCTGCCACCGCGACCGACCCGGGGTGCATCTCCAACGCGGCCGGCGACGTCGCGAACTGCGGCACGAAGTCGCCCTGGTCGGCCATCGGCAGCGATTCGCTGACCGCCATCCGATAGCGCGCGAACACGGCCGGCACGATCGCCGTGGTCGCAATCCACAGCATCAGCGCCTTCGGGCCGACCCACTGCATCAGCAGACCGGCAAGAATCGGGCCGAGGATGGCGCCGCTGCCCCACAGCAGCTGCAACGACGAGGTCACCTCGAGCACCTGCGAGCGCTCGAGATGGTCGTTGGTGTGCGCCGCGGCGAGGGAGTAGATGCTGAAGGCGAAACCGCCGTAGGCGAAGCCGCCCAGCAGCACGCCCCAATCGCCGAACGGGATCAGCAGCGCCGTCGCTGCGGCACCGAGCGAGGCGAACACGCAGACCCAGGCCAGCACGCGGCGCCGTTCCATGCGGTCGGACAGGCGGCCGACCGGCCACATCATCAGCATGCCGCCGAGAATGGTCAGCGCCATGAACAGCGCGACGAGACTCGAATTCATGCCCAGTTCGGCCGCGAACACCGGCCCCAGGCCCCAGAACGAGCCGGCGCCCAGTCCCGAAAACACGCAGCCGACCACGCCCAGCGGCGAGATCGAATAGAGCTTGCGCAGGCCGAGTCGGGCGGCCGCGACCAGCGGCGGTTCGCTGACCCGGGTCATCGCGACCGGGACCAGCCCCAGCGACAGCAGCACCGACGCGAGGGCGAACAGCTCGAGCCGCGACGCATCGCCGAATAGCAGCAGAAGCTGGCCCAGTCCCAGGCCCAGCAGCGTGGTGGTCATGTAGGCCGAGAACACGTGACCGCGTTCCTCATTGGTGGTCTGTTCGTTCAGCCAGCTCTCGATCGCGATGTACAGCCCCACGATGCACAGACCCGCCGCGAAGCGCAGGATCAGCCAGGGCACCGGGTGGACGTACAGGCCGTGCAGCAGGGTCGCGACCGAGGCCAGCGAAGCCAGCGCCGAAAACGCACGAATGTGACCGATCCGGCGGATCAGCCGCGGCACCCAGAACGTGCCGGTCACGAAGCCGGCGAAGTAGCCGGACATGATCCAGCCCAGCATCGACGTGCTCATGCCCTCAAGCTGACCGCGCACGCCGAGCAGCGTGCCGAGCAGGCCACTGCCGGCCAGGATCACGGCCACGCCGATCAACAGCGTCAGGACGGCACCGATCGCGTGCATGAGTGAAATCCGGTCTGCGAGGGTCAGCCGCGCATCGTAGCACCGGCCACGCCGCCCGCGCGCGGGGCGGCATACTACGCGGATGGAATTCCGACTCAGCGCGCGGATCTTCGACGGCCCGGCCGGTCCCTGGCTCCGCCTGATGCGGTTCGACCGCCCGATCGGCATCGCGTTGCTGCTCTGGCCGACCTGGTGGGCGCTGTTCCTGGCCGGCGACGGAATGCCGACTCTGAAGAACCTGGTGGTCTTCACCGCCGGCGTCGTGGTGATGCGCGCGGCCGGCTGCGTGATCAACGACTATGCCGATCGCGATCTGGACCCGCACGTCGAACGCACGCGCAGTCGACCGCTGGCGGCCGGCGAGATCGCACCGCGCGAGGCCCTGGTCCTGTTCTTCGCGCTGCTCGCAATCGCCTTCGGACTGGTCCTGCTGACCGATCCGCTGACCGTGCTGCTGTCCTTCGTCGGTGCCTTGCTGGCCGGGACCTACCCGCTGTTCAAGCGGTTCACCCATCTACCGCAGATCGTCCTGGGCGCGGCGTTCGGCTGGGCCATTCCGATGGCGTTCGCGGCCGAACTCGGCCATGTGCCGGAAGCGGCCTGGTGGCTGTACGCGATCAATCTCGTCTGGGTGGTGGTCTACGACACCGAGTACGCGATGGCCGACCGCGCCGACGACCTGGCCGTCGGCGTGAAGTCCACTGCCATCCTGTTCGGCCGCTTCGATGTGCCGATTCTCGCCGCACTGATGGGCCTGATCGTTGCTGGCCTGTGGTTGTTCGGCCTGCGCTTCCTGCCTCACCCGGCGCTGTACGCCGCCGTGGCGATCGTGTTCGGCCTGCTGCAGATCCAGCTATGGCGCATCCGCGACCGCGATCCGCAGGCCTGCTTCCGCGCGTTCCTGTCGAACCACTGGGTGGGGTTCACGGTATGGATGGGCCTCGTCGGCGCCCTGTGGTTGCGCTGATCGGGAGCGGGCGGGGCGGCACCTGCACCCGCTGGGCCCGTGCGTCTCTGCTACCGGCGGATTCGCTCGCAAGCTCGCTCCCACAGGCCCTTCGATCGAGCGCTTTGGGCAGCTTCTGATCCGCGAGCGGTTTCTATCCAAGCGGCCTTCTGTCGTCCTGCACTCGATGCGGGATTCGGTGACTTCGATCGGGGCCAGGTGAAGCGGCTGGGCCCCGGATCGGGTCCCGGGCGACGGGGACGAGATTGCGCCTGTGGGAGTGAGCTTGCGAGCGATTGCTTCTGTTCTCGGGACGTGCGCATCCCGCGCTAGGAAGGGTGCCTCACGAACCAGCACCCGTGGATCCTCGGGTTTCGCTCGAAATCCCGCGGAATCGACCACTTCGTTCGATCCTCGATGTCGAACTCCTCGGCCATCGATTCGTCCATCTTGAACGAGCGCAGGTTGTTCGAGAACATCAGCGTTCCGCCCGGTTCGAGAAGGCGAAGGGCGCTGCGGATCAGCCCGGCGTGGTCGCGCTGGATGTCCAGCGTGTCGTCCATGCGCTTGGAGTTCGAGAAGCTCGGCGGGTCGAGGAAGATCAGGTCGAAGCGCTCGGTGCTCTCGGCCAGCCAGGTCAACACGTCGGCGCGAATCGCCCGGTGCGGCCCACCGTCGAGTCCGTTGAGCTGCAGGTTGCCCCGCAGCCAATCCAGATAGGTCTTGGACAGGTCCACGCTGGTCGTGGACCGTGCACCGCCGACGCCGGCGTGCACGGTGGCCGCGCCGGTGTAGCAGAACAGGTTGAGAAAACTGCGTCCGCGTGCGTGCTCGCCGATCCACATGCGGACCGGGCGATGGTCGAGAAACACGCCGGTGTCGAGATACTCGGTCAGGTTCACCCGCAGCCGGCACGGTCCTTCGCGAACTTCGATCTCGCGTCCGTGCGCCGCCTGGCGATCGTACTGCTCGCGGCCCTTCTGGCGCCGGCGGACCTTGAACACCATCCGCTCCGGCGCGACGCCCAGGGCCTCGGGAAGGGTCGCCAGCGCGGCCCGCAACCGGGCCCGGGCCCGGGCGGGGTCGACGCTGGCCGGCGCTTCGTACTCCTGCACGTGGAGCCAGTCGCCGTCTTCGGTGCCGTAGCGGTCGACCGCCAGGGCGTATTCCGGAAGGTCGGCGTCGTAGACCCGGTAGCAGGTCACGTCCTCGCGGCGAGCCCACTTGCGCAGGGTCTTGTCGTTCTTCACCAGGCGGTTGTGCAGATCCGGTGCCGCCGGGCCGTCGTGGCCGGGGGCGTTGCCGAGTTCGAAGTGCTCCAGCCGGCAGTCGATCGGCCCGTTGCGCATGGCCCAGCTGCGGGTCGGCTTGAGGCCGATCTCGCAGCCCGCGCCGTTGAGAACCAGCGCGTCCCATCCGGCGAAGCGGCGCTTCAAAAGATCGCCCAGCCGCACGTACAGTGGCATCAGTTCGTGGTCGTCGCCGAGCCGCTCGCCGTAGGGCGGGTTGGTGGCGAGCAGACCGCCCTCGACCCCCTTCGGAGGCGCGGCCTGCCCGAGTTCGCGCCGCTCGACGTGGATGCGACCGTGCAGGCCGGCGCGCTCGATGTTTCCGATGGCCGCCTTGATCGCGCGCCCGTCGCGATCGTGGCCGACGATCGGTGGAATGCGCCCGGCGCCCGCTTCCTGGCGCTCGAGCGCCTCGTCGATCAGGTCCTTCCACAGCGCATCGTCGTGGCCGAGCCAGCGCTGGAACCCGAATCGGGTGCGCAGCAGTCCGGGCGCCACGTCGCCGGCCATCCACGCGGCTTCGATCAGCAGCGTGCCCGAGCCGCACATGGGGTCGACCAGTCCACCGCCGTCGGCGGCGATCCGCGGCCAGTCGCCGCGTAGCAGCATGGCCGCGGCGAGATGTTCCTTCAGCGGCGCCTCGACCGTGGCCTCACGGTAGCCTCGCTTGTGCAGGCTGTCGCCGGACAGGTCGATCGACAGGGTGGTCGCGGACCGGTTCTGGTGGACGTGGATGCGCAGGTCCGGGTCGCGCGGATCGACATCCGGCCGGATGCCGTGCGTCTCGCGGAATCGATCGACGATGGCGTCCTTGGTGCGCTGCTGCGCATAGCGGGCGTGCTCGATCGCCGGACGCACCCCGGTGAAATCCACCGCCAGCGAGGCCTCGGGCCGCAGGTGCGCCGACCAGTCGATGTCCTGAGCGTTTCGATACAGCGCATCGGCGTCGTCGGCCTCGAAGGTGGCCAGCGGCATCAGCACCCGGCCAGCGATCCGGGACCACAGGCAGGCGCGGTACGCCCCGGCCAGGTCCGTTGCCAGGACAACACCGCCCCGGCCGGGGCGGGCGCCGGCGAAGCCCAGGCCGACGAGCTCCTGGGCCAGAAGGTCCTCGAGGCCCTGGGGCGCGGTCGCGAACAGCTGAGTGGTCATGGCGCGGTCATCATGGCGCTGTAATCAATGGGCGGTGAGCAAGAGCGGTGGTCATCGGGCGGTGGTCATCGGGCGATGGTCATCGGACGGTGGTCGAGGGGAGTTCTCCGCGCAGCGAGCGTTTCGGAGCCTTCGGCCTGGAGCGCGCCGGTCGGAAATCCTGCTGACGTCCGAGCACCCTCCGACGGTCGTCCGTCCGTCCGCATGGTCGATCGCTCCGATCCTCGCTCCATCCTGCGTCGCCGGTTCGGGTGCGCGGCGCGTTCCTCGGCGTCCAACGGCTCGAATCTGCAGGACGTCCCGGTCTGGCCGACTCAGGATGGAGCTGCACGAAACTCGATGGTGCCCCATTCCGGTCGCGATGTGGGGACGATTCGGGAATTCGATCCGGAACTTCGGTCCGGCAGCTCGAGACGTCGGACGGCTGGACGCGCGAGCCATTGCGAACGATAATCATCGGTTGGATCGGAGGGACGCGAATGTCGGAAACGTGGATCGACCGGTGGGCGAGCGGCTTGTCGCTCGAACGCGACGACCGGGACCTGCTGGAGTCGATTACGACTCGCGAACGCACCTTCGAAGCCGGCCAGGTGCTGGTGTTCGAGGACGACGATGCGCCGCTTCTGTTCTTCGTCGAGCAGGGCTGGGCGGCGGCGGTTCGCGACCTGGCCGACGGTTCGATGCAGATCCTCGATCTCTTCCTGGCCGGCCAGATCATCGGGTTGCGAGAGATCACCACCCCCGACGCCATTTCCTCGTACCGCGCCTTGACCGACCTGGATGTCCGCATTCTGCGCAAGAGCGACATGCAGGATCTGGTCGAGCGCAGCGCGTCGATCCGGGACCGGGTGTTCGAGGCCATTGCGCGCGAGGAGGCCTGGCTGCTGGAGCGGATCACCATGCTGGGCCAGCGCGACGCGGCGCAGTGCCTCGCTCACCTGATGCTGGAGCTGGCCGATCGCCTGGCGCGCGGACCCGCAGCCGCCCGATCATCGCTCCTCTCCAAGAACGGAGCTTCGGGGGCCGGCTCCGCTGAAGCCGGTTTCGAACTGCCGCTGAATCAGGAGCAGCTCGGCAACATCGTCGGCATCACGCCGGTCCATGTCAGCCGGACGTTGAAGCAGCTGGCGTCGGAAGAATTGGTCGAGGTCGACCGCACCCAAGTCCGCATCCTCGACCGCGACCGCTGCGAAGCGTTCGCAGACTACGACCTCCGCCGGATGCGGCTCGACGGCTGACCCACCACCTGGCGGGCGAGGCTCTCGGCCAGCTCTGCCGATGGATTCGACCGCTGTGGACCGCTGCCGTCGGCCGTCGACGTCCGGCTCGATCCACCGGCGATGTCCGCGTGCTGTGCTCCCCTTCGCAGGTCTACGCCCGGGCGGTGACTGTCGCGCAGCGCTGTTCATCCGGTCCCCGGTCGCCGAACGGTCCCCCGGCACCTCCGGACATCACCCCGACGCGAGATCGTCCAGCAGCACAAGGCCAAACGGAAGACGCCGGATCGGCGGCCGATCCGGCGTCTGTCGCGACCAGCGCACTGCCTGGTCGTCGGATTGCTTGACCCGCGAGGACCGGACCGACGGGTGGTCTCGAACCCTCCCGTATCCAGCCGGTCAGAATTTCGACCGGTCAGGCGTCGCGGAAAAAAGCAGTGCGTTCAATCAAGCAGGTCGCGCGTCAGCGTGGACGTCGGCCCATCAGGAACAGCACGAGTGCGACGATCAGGCCGACGACGAACAGGATCCATGCGATGTTCGCCGCGGCACCCGCGATACCGCTGAAGCCGAGAACGCCGGCGATCAGTGCCACAATCAGAAAGATCAGTGCCCAAGACAACATGTCGTTTCCTCGCTGTGAATGTAGAGTGCGCCTTCGCGACGCTGGGACTACGGTATTCACGCCGGAAGGTCGCCGCCTTAACCCAGATCAACGCGCGGTTTAATCCCCATCAAAGCGTCGTCGATCCGCCCTTATTATGATTGCTGCACAATGCAGCTGGCAATACCGCCCGGGCCGTCGGTCTCGGTCCTCGACCCAGACTCGGAGTTCTCCGATTCGACGCGTTCGCCCGGTCGGCATTGCCAACCAAGAACCGATGTTCGAACCCACGCTCCCAAGGAGGAACCGATGAAGATCACCGATATGACCAAGCTCCTGATCGCCGCACTCATGGCCGCATCGTTTGCCCTGACCGGCTGCGACAACGACGGCCCGATGGAAGAGGCCGGCGAGGAAATCGATGAAGCCGCCGAAAATGTCGAAGACGGTGTCGAAGACGCGGCCGACGACATCGAAGATGAAGTCGACGGCTGACACCGCTCGATGATTTTCGGTGCCGGCCGGGCCGTCCCGGTCCGGCATCGGTGCAAGCCTGGGAAAATCCAAGGATTCGGGCAGGAGGTCGGCTGACCTCGCGACATCTGCGGGTTTGCAGGCTTGAACTGACCGCTTGTCGAGGGTCGATGGGCCGACGTTCGATTGTCTGACAACCGATTGTCCGATGATCGATTGTGCGACGTCCGATTGTCTGATGATCGATCGTCCGACGTTCGATTGTCCGATGATCGATCGTCCGACGTCCGACGTCCGACGTCCGACGTCCGATCGTCCGATGTCGATGCGCCAAGGATTCGCGGCCCAGAATCCGAGCGTCGTTAGATGTGCGCATCGCCAATTGAGAGGGGAAGTGTCCGCGCCCGAGCCTGCCCCACCTGCACCCAGACCAGAACGGAGGTTGGCCGTATGAGTGACTTCGTCGTATCCGGGTTTCAGGCCGTCAGCGGATCGGCCGGCCTGGGCGAAGTCCGCCATCCGCAGTTGCCGCGTCGGGCGGAATGGGAATTCAATCTCAAGCTGTATGCAGCCACGGGCGGTGCGCCGTCCTTCGCCCGCCCCGGGCGCCAGCCCGACTCCTTGAGCGATTCCCACTGGCACCAGTTGTTCGAGCACGCGATCGGAGTTTCCTTGCGGCCCGGGCACACGATCGGGTGCTTCCGCAACGGAAGTCAGATCTTCCCGCCGATGCTTCGATCGATCGAAAGCGCGCGGCGTAGCATCGAATTCCTGTTTTTCGTCTATTGGGGCGGCGACGTCGCCCAGCGCTTCTGCGACGCCCTGGTTGCTCGCGCAGAAGCAGGGGTACGGGTTCGCGTGCTTCTCGACGGTGTCGGCAGCGCGCCGATGCCGCGCGCAATCCGGCGAACGTTCGACTCCAGCCCGGTCGAGCTGCGCGTATTCCATCCCATCCCCCACTGGAAGTTCTGGGGTACCGCCTCGCGCACTCACCGCAAGATTCTCGTCGTCGACGGCGAACTCGGATTCACTGGCGGCGTCGGAATCGCCGAGGAATGGACCGGCGACGCGGATCGGCCGGACCGCTTCCGGGATACCCAGTTCGAACTGACCGGACCGGCGGTGGCCGAGCTTCGCGCCGCGTTTCACGCAAACTGGGCGGCGTCGGGCGGCCGACTTCCGGATCCGCTGGATGTTCCCCTGGGCGTGCAGGCAGGGCCGCAGCCTAGTTCGCTGCTGGACTCGCAATCCGGGTTGTTCGCCGGATCGTCCGCCGGGTCGTCCGCCGGGTTGTCCGCCGAGGCGCCTGCGGGTTCGGTGGGAATCGATCAACGGTCAGGCCTCCCGGGGTCGTCGGGGGATGGCTGCCGGCGCCTGGCCGACGTCCGTTGCGGCGTGCTGGCCGCGACCAGCGCCGAGGAATGTTCCGAAATCGCGCTGCTCTTCCAGCTGCTGGTCACCAACGCGCGATCCACGCTGGATATCGTGACCCCCTATTTCGTACCGGGGCCCGCGCTGTGTGCGGACCTCTGCGCTGCGGCGCGGCGGGGCGTGGATGTGCGCATCATGGCCAGCGGACGTCAGACCGATCATCGGCTGCCCCGCTGGGCCGGACACCGCTACTATCAGCAACTGCTGGACGCCGGGGTCGAGCTCCTGGAGTATGACGGCACACTGCAGCACAGCAAGGCGCTGATCGTCGATCAGCGCATCGTGTGCGTCGGCTCGCCGAACATGAACCAGCGTTCGATGTGTCTGGACGACGAGATCGCCTTGATTGCCCTTGATCGGGGTCTGGCCGATGCGCTTCTGGACGATTTCGGTCAGGATTGCGAGCGGTGCCGTCGTATCGATCCGGACCAGTGGCCGAGCCGGGGACTCTGGCGGCGCTTGCGAGCGCGATGGGCCTCGATCTTCGAGGCGCAGCTCTAGTCGTCGCAGCCGGCCCACCGGCTCGACGTTCTGCACGGGAGAAACGGACGAGATGATCGAGTACCTGGAACCCATGTTGAAACTGGCTCTCGCGTTCGTCCTGGCGTTGCCGGCGGCGATCAATCGCGAGCGCTACAGTCAGATCATGGGTCTGCGGACGTTTCCGCTGGTCTCGATGGGCGCGTGCGCATATGCCGTCGTTGCACTGGGCGTGCTCGACCCGGCCGACACCGACGCGACCGCACGCATCATGCAGGGCATCCTCACCGGCATCGGTTTCATCGGCGGTGGGGCGATCCTGAAGGGCGACAACCGCGTCCGCGGCACGGCCACCGCTGCCACGATCTGGGGCCTGGGCGCCATGGGCACTGCGGTCGCCTTCGAGCAGTGGGCCGTGGCGGTCGCACTCAGCATCGTCAGCTGGCTGGCGCTCAGCGTGCTGTTCGAGCTCAAGGAAGAGGTCGACCATGACTACGAGCGCGAGAAGAACGTCGATCGCCACGACAGCGACGATTGAGCCGGCCACGCGGCACTACGAACGCCGCAGAACGAGCGAACGAGCGGCGGTTGTCTCTGTTGAATGACGCCGTCAAGCGACGTGGTCGTGCGGCAAGGCATCGAGCGAATCAAGCCGGCAGCGCGTCTGTGGCATCGGGACCCCGTGGATCGAGACTTGGCACCCGCCTCCGCCGAACGGATTCCCCTTCGCGCCGGCTACTCGCCTTCGTCGTACGCGGGCGGTTCCCTGCTGTGTGGGTGCCTCGGCTCGTGTCTCGGTTGAAGTCGCCGTTCGCTGTCCCGGCCTAGTCGCCTTGCCCAAGCGAAGCCAGCGGCGCCGACTCGAGCTGTTCGAGAATACGTCGCAGTGTCGCGACGTTGATTTCATCATCGGTGCTATCGAGCGCGTCCTGAAGCACTTCGCGGATGTCGTCGGCGTCGACCCGCTCCATCGCCCATCCGTCGTACAGACGCTCGCGCTCGTCAATACTTCGGTCCAGCTCGACGATGTCGTAATGCCGCGAATCGCCATGGATGCTCACAATCAGGCTCTGCACTTCGGGTGGCGGCCCTTCGACCCATTGGAAGAAGACGCCGCTGTCGAAAGCCAGCATCCCGGTGATGGCCCGGTCCGCATTGCGGGCCTGAGAGAACTCGATGATGCGATCGACCTCGGCGTCGCCGACGCCTGCAGCGGCACGGCTGCAGTACACGAAGGTTTCAAGCGCTGTTCCAGAATGCTCTGGTTCCGCTTCTCGTGGAAAGCCGGGTTCGTCGAACATGAAGAAAACTCGCTTTGCTCATGCTTGGCAGGGCCGATGGACGCGTCAGCGTAGCGCATTCTTCCAAGGCGTGTCGGAACGGGCTGATGAACCCGGGTTCGGACCGTGCTGGCTGGGTTCGATCGGGCCGAGTTGACATCAGCAGGATCGGTCGTCTCACGACCACCCGACCCGGAAATCCAATGCGACACCTGACGGAAACCCATGGATTTCAGGGAATTGGTGGGCCCTGCAGGACTTGAACCTGCGACCTACCGATTATGAGTCGGCTGCTCTAACCAGCTGAGCTAAGGGCCCGCGAACCGGTTCTGGGCAGGTGGGCGAGACCGCAAGCGCGACCCGCCGGCCGGCATCAGTCGTTTTTCGCGCCGGCTTCGTTTTCCTTGGCCAGCGCCTCGGCGTTCGGTGCGGTGACCATGGTGTCGGAGCCGCCGAGCGGCTTGGCGTCCTTGCCCTGCATCTTCAGCTCGGTCTTCTTGCGCTCCTGGATGTAGCCCAGGTTGTTCTTGTACAGCTGCGCGACCTTGTCGACGCCGCCCGGGCCGAGGTAGCCCTCGTTGCCGGCGGCGATGAAGGTGGCGTAGATGCCGGAGGCGGCCATCAGCGCGGCGGACACGATCTTGACGTCCTGGCCGCTTTCCTTCGACAGCGTGTTGGCCAGGTCGATGAAGGCGGTGGTCGCGCGGTTGTGTGCTTCGAGCTGCTGCTTCTGCTGTTCGTTGACTTCGGTCATGGATCTCGTCGAATGGGGCGATTCAAGCCGGCAGGATAGCATGCCCGATGGTGCACGCCGCCCGCCTGCGGGCTCCTGCAAGCGGCGTGGCGCGGCGCCCCGCGGACGCTCTGCGGGAACTCGAGCGGGCCGCTTCTCAGTGGCTGGCCAGGAGCCGGGCCAGGTCGTCCCGGCCCATGGGTTTGTGCAGCAGGTAGCCCTGCATCAGCGACACACCCAGGCGTTGCAGCGTGTCCATTTCGGCCTCGGTTTCGACACCCTCGGCCACCAGGGCACGATCGTCGCTCCGAGCGAATCGACACAGGGCGCGGACGATGGATCGTGCGGTCTTGCTGCGGTCGATTCCCCGCACCAGGGACATGTCGATCTTGATGATGTCCGGGTCCAGGCCGACGATGTGGCGAAAGCTCGCGTACCCTGCGCCGAAATCGTCGATGGCCAGCTTCATGCCACGGTCCCTCAGGGGTTTCATGGCGCGAATGAGTCGCTGATAGTCGGTGATGGTGTCGTGTTCGGTGATCTCGACGGTCACTCGGTCGAGTTGACGCTCGAGCAGGAACTCCTGGATGGATGGATCGAGTACGGCCTGGCCGGAAAGATTGCAGCTGATCCGGGTACGGGCCGGCAGTTTCGGCAGGATCGCCATGCCCCGTGCCAGGGCATTGCGCTCCAGCTTTACCGCCTCGCCCAATTCGATCGCTTGCTCGAACCACTCGTTCGGAGGGCGGTAGGGCTCGGTGTCGAAGCGGGTCAGCGCCTCCACCGAAGTCAGGTCGCCGGTAGCGGTGTCGACGATGGGTTGCCACACGGCGTACATCGCGCCCGTCTCCACCACATCGTCCAGCAACTGTCGCATCTCGGAGCGTTGTGTGCGGAACGCGGACTCGCGCTCGAGAATCGCCCCGATCAGGTCGGCGACCACCGACATGAAAGCGATGTCGCGATCGTCCAGTGCTTCGTTGGGCTGGAACGAAAAGCAGCAGAAGGTGCCGTACAGCGTGCCCTCGTCGAGGAACACCGGGACGCTGATGTGGGCGCCGATGCCCATGTCCTGGGTGACGGGCAGATCCTGCACGCCGGGGTGCAGCTGGGCGTTGCGGATGATGCCCGGGATGGCGCCATCGATCACGCGTTGGCAGTATGAAGATTCCAGCGGGTCGCTGTCGCCGGGCTCGATGCAGTCGATGGTGGGATCGCTGGAGACGAATTCGAAGATCCGCTCACCCTGCTCGAACCGGGAAATGAAGCCGATCTCCATGCCCATGTGCAGCCGAACGGAGTCGAGCAGACCCGGGAGCAGTGCATCGGCGGTAGCGGCCGCGGTCGCGCCGGGGTCGAATTCGATCGCCTGCTGCAGCACGTCGCCCAAACCCCGATGACCCGCTGTGGAGCGGGTCGGGATTGAGCGACGCTTCGAAGATGACATGTGCGTTCCCCTGCAGCCGTACCGGAAGTGCCAACCACCGGAACGGACAGCATAGTCGATCTTGCGTCAAGGACGCGAGTGCGACCGTCACGAGCGAATCCACAGGTCGGTGGCCGGCGAATGGGGGGCGCTTTGGTCGGCTGGCCGCGGTCGCTGGCCGGGCCAGCGGTCGGCAAGGCTTCAGCGGTCAGCCGTCATCGTCGAGCGCCATCGTCAGGTCCTCGTAGCCACCGGCGTTGACCAAGCCGCCGTAGCCGCGTTCACGCATGGCGTCGATGACCCGGCTGGCTCGGCGACCGGAGCCGCAGTACAGCACCACGGCGGCGTTCTTGTCGTCGCCGAATTGATCGACGAGAAAGGCATCGATCTCGTCGAGCCGGTCGTGCGAAATCCGGGTGGCGCCGTCGACCATGCCGGTCTCTTCGACTTCCTGTTCCGAGCGCACGTCGAGGATCGGCGCATCGAGTTCGACCAGACGAGCGGCCATGCGGGGGTAGATGTCGGGGCCGACGCTGGCCGACTCCGGCGGCTGGTCGGACGGCGGGTCAGACGGCTGGGCGGCCAGGGGCAGGGCCAGCAGGAGAGCGACGGTGAACACCGCGAGGCGGTGAGAAAACGCGTTGAAGCGCATGATGAACTCCCGGGTACGGACCGTGTGGGTTCAGCGATCTATCATAAAGCTCACGTCGGCGCCGGTGTCGCTTTCGCCGGACGTGGCCCGCAGCCCCCATCGACGCGAGAGCTCGAAGCGCGCGGCCAGCACGTTGCCGGTGTCGAACAGGCCCAGTCCGTAGCTGACGAACAGCCGCGGCAGCACCCAGAAGCCCACGTTGAACGCGCCCTGGCCGGCGGCGTGATCGAACTCGGCGCCGGTCAGGACATAGGCCAGCGCCTTGGCCCGCGTCGATGGCGGCGTGGTGAACAGTTCGATCTCCGGATCCTGGGCGGGCCCCTTGATCTCGACCCCGGCGTACTCGACCGACGGATCGCCGAAAATCTCCCGCACGGCTTCGATATTCAGCCGGGGATTGTCGATCGGGTGATTGGTGAAGATCACATCGCCGCTGCGCACCTCCAGGTTCTGGCCGTAGGACCGGTACGCGCCGTCGACCAGCTGGATGCGCCCGTCGGCGGTGGGCATCATGCCGTCGCCGGCCCAGGTGATGTCCAGACCGCCCGCCAGGCGGGTGCTCATGCCTGCGGCTTCCATCTTGACGTCGTCTCCGAGGCGCAGCTCGACGGTTCCGACGATCGGCCGCACCGGCGCGCTCTCGTCCGCCGCTTCGGGCTCCTCCGGCTCGGCGCCAACGACGACCACGTCGTCCGAGGGCGCGATGCGCGATTCGGAGCCCGGCGGCAGGCCGAGCCGGGCCGAGTCCACCACCAGCGTACCGTCGAGCTCGAGCCCGTCCGGCGCGAAACGGGCCGCCAGCTCCGGGCTGAGCGTCATCTGCAGCCAGTCCGCATCGAACAGCTGGAGATCGTCGCCGTCGATCGCCAGCTGGCCTTGCCAGACGCCGGTCTCGTTGGCCATGCGGCCGTCGACCCGGGCTCGCCCGTCGCCGGCGTCGAAGGCGCCCGTCAATCGGCCGCCGGTCTGGTCGGCGTCGAGCGTGAGTTCGATGCCGGTCAGGTCCATGCCGAAGGGCGCGTGGACGATCCGGCCGTCGCGAAGCCGGGCCTCGCCATCGAACTCGGGGGCGGTCAGCGGGCCTGCGACCACCAGCTCCGCATCGAGCCGGCCCTGCATCCGGTCCAGCTGGGGCACCAGGCGATTGAACGCCGACAGGCGAGGCAGGTTCAGCGATAGCCGGCTGTCGATGGTCGTGGTCGACGGGTCGTTGACGTTCGGAATGTCCAGGCGGCCTTCGATGGTGCTGGCGCCTTCGAGGCGCAGCTCCAGATCGGCCCTCACCGACCGCGGTTCGGGCGAGGCGAGCGCGAGGTCGACGCTCTCGATGGTCAGCAGTTCGCCGTCGGTGCCGAGCAGCTGCACCGGGCCGGAGTCCATCAGCAGGCGGCCGTCGATGCTCGCCAGACCGGCGCTGTCCCAGTCGATCCGGGCCAGCCCGCGCAGTTCGCTGCCGATCGAGAAGGCCGGGTCCAGCGGCAGCAGCACGAGATCCATCGGCACCGCATTGAATGCGACCGCAGCGCGGCCCGCGCTGTTCGCGGTGCCGACGGCGGCATCGACTTCGTTCACGCACAGCCGCCCATCGTGACCTGTGGTCCAAAGGCACGCCGGACCGGCCGTGATCCGGTCCTGCTCGTAGGCGATCTCCAGCGGCCGGTCCAGCCGCCACAGGCCGAGGGGGGTCTCGGCGATCACCAGCCGATCGATCTGCCCACGCCAGGCCGCGGCCGGGTTCGCGCAGTCGGCCATCGCGCCGCCGGCGGCCAGGTCCAGGGTGGCCCGGGTGCCGCTGGCGTAGGCGTTCAGGCGATGCTGCCGACAGTCGCCGGCCAGCGACAGTTCGACCCGGTCGAGCCGTTCCCAGGGGTTCAGATCGACGTCTTCGGCGGTGATCCGCGCGGTCGCCGTCGGCGTCTCGCCCCACTGGACCACACCGCGGGATTCCAGGCTCCCGGCTCGCCGTGCGCCGAGAATCACGCCGGGGCTGTCAAGCGTCCACTCGACGCGACGCTCGTCGGTCCGCACCGTGGTTTCGGCGGTCAACTCGCCGGCCAGCGACGGCCACAGCTGGTCGAGCCGGTCGGCGTCGACCGAAACGCTCCACGCCGACGGGTCCGGGCGGTCGACCACCGCCCGGTTCTCGCCGAGCGAAAGTTCCACCGACGCGCGTTCCACGCTGGAGCCGACCAGGCGGAGTTCGCCGTCGCCGGCCAGCGGCTGGCCGCGAATCTGGCCGTCCAGCGAGCGGAGTTCGAGCGCGAGTGCCTCACCATCGAGGTCCAGCCGGGCACGGCCGTCGACCCGGCCGGGCAGCTGGGGCACCAGGACGCCGGGGTCGAAGCGTTCGAGCGACAGGTCCAGGTCCGCCGACGGCGTGCCGCCGAGGCCGGCGCTGCCGCTGAAGCGGAGCTGGCCGGCATCGTCGGGCCGGATCAGGCCGCGTTCGATCCTCGCCTGCGAGCGGTCGCCCTCGGCGTCGATCTCGATCCGTGCCCGGGGCTGATCGGGTAGCTGCAGCCAGGCGCCGAGCTCGGCTTGCCATTCCTCCAGCGTGCCGCGGCCCTCAAAGCGGCCGGACGCGCTGGAGAACAGCGGTTCGCTGTCGTCCAGTACCGGCGGCCAGACCAGTTCGGTCCAGTCCAGGGCGACCGATGCGTGCTGATCCTCGAAGCGATACCGCCCCTCGCCGTCGACCCGCAGCTCGGCCGGCGGCGCCTGCAGGGCGAAGCGTTCGACCACCACGGCATCGGGCGTCACCCGGGCCTGTACGCTGCCGTTCAAACGTGCCTGGCTGGGCCATTCCGGGTACAGCGCGGTGAAATCCAGGCCGGACAGCTCGATCTCGGCCGAGCCGGTCGGGGCATCGGCCCAGCGTGCCTGCCCGGTTGCCCGCACCTCGCCGTCGAGCAGGCGCGCGACCAGGGTGGCGTTCTCGACCGCATCCATTCCGCCGCGCGCGTCGAGCGCCACGGCGGTCTCGGGCGCCTGTGCAAGCGCGACGAGAAGTTCGGCCTCGGCCTGCCAACCGGTCATCCGGCCCTCGAGGTGAACGTCCATGTCGTCGATGCGGCCCTCCAGGCCGGGCCAGTTCACGATCGCGCCGGTCCAGTCCAGCCGGCCCGCCAGGGCGTCGGGGTCCGGTAGGCCGCGCAGCTCCGCCTCCAGCTCACCGCGCACAGCACCGCGAACGTCTGCGGCAAGGGAAAGCCGATCCAGCGGCCCGTCCAGCGCCAGGTCTGCGGCCAGGTCGAGCTCATCGAGGCGGGGTCGGACGTCTGCGTCGAGGTCCAGGGTCCACGGCTCGGCGAGGCCCGCCTGCCCCTCGAGGCGGAGCGTGCCCTGCGGCGCCTCGACCTCGAAGCGATCGAGTTCCAGCGTGGCGAATGCGGATCCGGACAGCGCCGCGCGCTCGATCCGGGCCAGTTCGACGCCCTCGGCGTCGTTGATCACCAGGCCGTCGAGGCGGAACGTGTCGACCTGCACCGGAACCGGCAGCGCATAGTTGCCGGGCCGGAACGGTTCGGTCGGCGCGTTGGGGTCCGACGGCGGCAGGGTGACGGCGAGGTCGGCCAGGGCGAGCCGTTCGATCTGTACATCGAACGGCGGGATCGGCGTCAGGCCGACCGCCAGCTCGACGCGGCCGGCCGAGACTTCGAGGCCGGCCTGGGCGAAGCGGAGGTCGTCGAGGACCAGGCCGTCGGCCAGGTCGCCTTCGGCCCGCGACCAGTCCAGCCGCTCGACCCGGGACTGGGCCTGGCCGAGCAGGAACTCCGCGCCGCTGCGGGTGGCGGTCAACCACCACCAGGCGACCATGGCCGTGATCAACAGCAGGCCGACGACGATCGCCAGGGCCAGCCCGAGTCGGACGAGGATTCGCTTCTTCACAGCAGCTTGGTCCCGATGGTGAAATGGATGCGCAGGCTGTCATCGGCAAAGGCCCGGGCGAAGTCCAGCTGCACGGGGCCGATCAGCGAGTACCAGCGCACGCCGATGCCCGCCCCGGCCTTGAGTTCGGGCTCGTTCCAGTCGTTGAACGCATTGCCGATATCGTAGAACGCGGCCACCGAAAAGTCGCCGTAGAAATTGAACTCGTACTCGGCCGAGCCGACCAGCAGATGGTTGGCGCCGTTTCGGTTGGTGCTCAGGTCCTCGAAGGCGTAGCCGCGGACCGTGCGATCGCCGCCGGTCTTGAAGCGGAACAGCTCGGGCAGCTCGGTGATCTCGAGCTCGAGCCGACGCGGATCGTCCGGCAGCTGGAGATCGAAGGTCGTGGTGTCGGCCTCCGTGTAGCCGACCTCGCCTCGCAGGAGCAGCTTGTGCCGCGGCAGGAACTGCCAGTGCCAGCGAGCGGTACCGTAGGCCTGGGCGAAGCTGACGTCCGACCCGGCCGCCTCGCTGGAGCCGAGCAACCGGACCTGCGCGTACTGGCCTTCCTGGCCGAAGCCTTCACCGTCGAGCCGGAACAGGGTCCATTCGGCGCCCGCGGCCAGCGTCTGGGTGTCGGTGTCCAGGAACCGGCGCAGGTCGGGGTAGTTGGCCAGCAGTGCGCCCTGTTCCTCGCTCAGCGACTCGGCCGAGAAGGCATCGAACTGTTCCTGGAGCACGGTCACGAACAGTCGTTCCTGGAGCGGGCTGTAGTCGTCGAGGACCAGCCGTTCGCGCAAGCGGCCGAAAGTGACCTGGGCCTGGTTCCGGTTGCCGCCGAAGGATTCGAAGACCGGTTCGATATCGTCCTCGTCCTCGAAGCGGAAGCGGTCACGTTCGCGCTTCAGCAGCAGACCGCCGATCAGGAAATTGGCCGGCAGACGACCGAACGGGCGCTGGTAGTCCAGCCGGTAAACGAACTCCTGGTCGGCCTGCTGAGCGCCGAAACGCATGTCGAAGCGATCGCCGCCGTCGCCGACGTAGTGACGCTGCCAGCCGAGCTGGATCCGCGCGCCGGTGTCGGTGCCGAAGCCGGCCAGCGCCCGGTAGGTGTTCGGCGGGCGGCGCTGAAGGTCGTAGCGAAGGTCGACCGCGTCGCGCTCCGGGTCGCGCCGGGTTTCGACGACGACGCTTTCGAAGTACCCGCTCCGGGCCAGCACCTCGCGCTGCCGATCCAGTTCGCCGGCGGCGTAGGGCTGTCCCGCTTCGAGCACGGTCAGGCGCCGCATCAGGTCGGTCTCGAAGCCGGAATCGCCGAAATCGACCTCGCCGAAGGCGTAGCGGGGGCCGCCGTCGTAGTGCAGGTCGATGGTCGCTTCATTGCGGAACGGCTCGACCTCGATGCGGCGCTCCAGATAGCGCGCCTCGAAGAAGCCCAGCTCATCGGCCAGGCCCTCGAGGCGGTCCAGGTGCTGACGCCAGGCCATGTGGAGCAGCACGCTGTCTTCGGGCAGCGGCCAGTCCGCCTGCCACTGATCGAATTCCGTCAGTTCCGCGGCCGGCCCGTCGATCCGGATCTGCGCGCGCTCGATTCGTACCGGGTCACCGGGGACCACCTGGACTCGGGCCGTCCACGCGGCATCCGGTGCATCGGGCTCGAGCAGGCGCACCGCCACGCGCGGGTTGTACAGGCCGAACGGCTGCAGCGCCAGCCGGACCTCCTCGGCGGCATCGTTGGCCAGCTGGCGCAGGCGCCAGACCGAGACATCGTCGAGCGATTCGGCCTGCACCAGCGACAGCGACGCGCGGACATTGGCCAGCGTTTCGCCGTCCAGGCCCGAGATCTCGGTGCGGACGGTGGCGGCCTGCGAGGAAACGACGCCGCACAGCAGCGCGATTCCGGCGGCTCGTCGGAATTTGAGTCGAAAGTTGGAACGCATCCCCAAGACTCTACCTTGCCTGCCGCCCGTCTTTGGTAAACGGTTTGTTAGAAAGGCCTGCCAGGGCGGGGGCTGGCACGTACGTTGGACTCGGGCGTTGTCTGTAGGAGCGAGCCTTGCTCGCGAACGGCTTGCCGCGGACGGTTCGCCCCCAAACGGCCTCCAAGCAGGTCGGGGCGATCTGGATGTGCCGAAGCGGGGGCCTGCGGGAGGGAGCTTGCTCGCGAAGATGGATGGCTCGGGGTTCGCTCGCAAGCTCACTCCCACAGGCCCGATGAGCTGACCGTCGTGCTCAAGGCCCGATCGGCGTCGAGCGATCGAGCTGGCGGAAGCCGATGGCTTCGGCCAGGTGGCTGCGGCTGATGCGGTCCGCTCGGTCGAGGTCGGCCAGCGTCCGGGCCACCCGCAGGATGCGCTGGTGGGCGCGCGCCGACAGACCGAGCCGGTCGCAGGCCCGCTCCAGCAGCTGCTCGCCGGCCCGGTCGAGCGCGGCATGGCGCACCGTCTGGGCCGGCGACAGGCGAGCATTCAACGCGCCCCGCTCGGCCTGGCGTCGGCGTGCGGCGTCGACGCGGTCGCGCACGGCGGCGCTGGGCTCACCCGGCGGGTGGTCGCCGAGGCGCTGGCGCGGGACTTCGACGTGCAGGTCGATCCGATCCAGCAACGGTCCCGAGACCCGCGACTGGTAGCGGGCCACCTGGTCCGGTGTGCATCGGCAGCGTCCGGAAGCGTCGCCGGCGTAGCCGCAGGGGCAGGGGTTCATCGCCGCGACCAGCTGCACGTCGGCCGGGAACTCCGCCTGTAGCGCGGCGCGCGAGATCACGATGCGTCCCGATTCAAGCGGTTCGCGCAGCACGTCGAGTACTCGCCGGTCGAACTCGGGCAGCTCGTCGAGAAACAGCACGCCGCGGTGGGCGCGCGAGACCTCCCCCGGGCGCGGCCGGGTGCCGCCGCCGACCAGCGCGACCCCGCTCGCCGTGTGGTGGGGCGCGCGGAAGGGGCGTTGCCTCCAGCGGCTCGGGTCCAATGGTTCCCCGCAGACCGATGCGATCGCAGCGGCCTCGAGGGCGTCGGTCTCGTTCATCGGCGGCAGGATGCCCGGCAGTCGCGAGGCCAGCAGGGTCTTGCCGGTGCCGGGCGGGCCGATGAACAGCAGATTGTGACCGCCGGCGGCGGCGACCTCGAGCGCGCGGCGGGCGCGCGTCTGGCCGCGCACGTCGGCGAGGTCGGCCGTCTGCGGTTCCGCCACGAGCTCGGTCGGGCGCGGGCGCTGAAGGGCGCCCTGGCCGCGCAGCGCCGAGGCCACCTCGGTCAGGTGGCTGGCCAGCCGGCACGGGGCGGGGCCTTGGCCCGCGCAAACCAACCCGGCCTCGGCCGCGTTGTCGGCGGGCAGCACCAGCGTGCGCCCGGCATCGCGGGCGCGGATCAGTGCCGGCAGGGCGCCGACCACGCCCCGGACCTCGCCGCCCAGCGCCAGTTCGCCGAGAAACTCGAAGTGGTCGAGGCGGTCGGTCTGCAGCTGGTTCGAGGCCACCAGCACGCCGAGGGCAATCGGCAGGTCGAATCTCCCGCCGTCCTTGGGCAGGTCGGCCGGGGCCAGCGAAACGGTCACGCGGGTGGCCGGCGGATGGAAGCCCGAGTTGGCGATTGCAGCGCGCACGCGATCGCGCGACTCGCGCACCGCCGTTTCCGGCAGGCCGACGATGTTGAATGCGGGCAGGCCGTTGGCCAGGTGCACCTCGACCCGGACCGGCGGCGCGGTTACACCCAGCTGGGCGCGCGTGTGGACAACGGCAAGCGACATCGGAGCGGCACGCTTCGGAGCAGCGCCTACGGTGACCCGAGCGACGCATTGCGCGCGTCGATCAGACTCCGACAAACGTGTAGGAAATCGGCTCGATCTGCACCGAGGCGCTCTCGGACCCGGTAAAGCGATTCAGGCCTTCGCTCGCAAGCGGTCGCCGGAAGGCGGAATCTCCGACTCCTCGGGCCGAAGCTCGAGCCTGTTGGAGGGAGCTTGCTCGCGAAGGGTCGATGATCGGCGATTCGCCCGCGAGCGGCCTCCAACAGGCGGACTATCCAGGCGCTCGGGCAGAAGCGCAGGCCTGTAGGAGCGAGCCTCGCTCGCGAAGAGTCGGCGGGTCGAAACGCTCTCCGGCGCGCTTATTTCTCGAGCTTGTCGAGCCGCTCCTTCAGCTGCTCCAGGGTCTCGCGCGAGCGCTCGAGCACGCGTTTCTGGATCTCGAACTCCTCGCGGGTGACCAGGTCCATCCGGGCGAGTTGCGATTCCAGCACCTGGCGGAAGCGCTGGCGCAGGTCGTCGCTGGCGTTCTTCAGTTCGCCCGGCATCGCATCGACCAGGCGGCGGGTCAGTTCGTCGAGGGTCTTCAGGTCGGGACGCATGTGGATCTCGGGCCGGTTCAGTACACTGAGCGCATTGTACGCAACGCCGGTGGAGACCCGACCGTGAAACTGATCACCGCGATCATCAAGCCGTTCAAGCTCGACGACGTCCGCGACGCCCTCGGCGAGGCCGGCGTAGCCGGAATGACCGTCAGCGAGGTCAAGGGCTTCGGCCGCCAGAAGGGCCACACGGAACTGTACCGGGGCGCCGAATACGTGGTCGATTTCCTGCCCAAGCTCAAGCTCGAGATCGCCGTCGGCGACGACCAGGTCGAACGCGTCGTCGAAGTCATCCAGGAGACGGCGTCCTCGGGCCGGATCGGCGACGGCAAGATCTTCGTGACCTCGATCGAGCGGGTGGTGAGGATACGGACCGGCGAGGAAAACGACCAGGCCTTGTAGTGCCCGGGCCGCGTCTCGTCGTCGCTGCCGGCGCTTCCTCGCGGTTCGACTTCCTCACGCACTCTTGAGTGCGCTCCGGAGTTCTCTCCGCTCGTCATCACCGGCAGCGACGACGATCCATCGGCCTTCTGGATTCCGGGTTCGGTGAGAGGCTGATGGACTGCGTGCGGCGCTTGCCCGGGCCGCGTCTCGCCGCCAGGACCGCGTCTTTCGCCCCCTGCGCGCGCTTCGTTGCTCGTTTCGATCCTCACGTACCCCCTCGTACGCTCCGGTCGAAACGAGCGCCTCATCGCACGCAGGGAACGAAATGCATCGGTCCTCCGGTGCGAACGTCGAGGTGCGCTCCGGAGTTCTCACCGCTCGTCATCACCGGCAGCGGCGACGATCCATCGGCCTTCTCGATTCCAGGTTGGCGGAGGGGGTGATGGACTGCGTGAGGCGCTAGCCCGGGCTGCGTCAAGGATCGATCCTCGAATCCAATCAATGCTCCGCCTGTGGGAGTGAGCTTGCGAGCGAACGGGTCAGCTCGGCTATTCGCTCGCAAGCTCACTCCCACAGGAGAACCCCTCAGTGGGCCTGGGCCTTGAAAGAGTCAAGCCAGGCTGTTCGCCCGCAAGCGGCCTCCAACAGGTGGGATATCCATCCGCTCGGACCGAAGCTCGACCCTGTAGGAGCGAGCCTTGCTCGCGAAGGGGGGCGATTCAGCTATTCGCTCGCAAGCTCACTCCCACAGGCGAGCCGGTATCGAGGCCTTTCTCTTGTAGGGGCAGATCGGGCTTTCGCTCGCGAGCTCACTCCTACAGCGGAGTCGCTGAGCACCCAAGGAGTCATCCTGATTCCCCGCCTGTGGGAGTGAGCTTGCGAGCGAAGTGTGCCGGGCCGATGCCGGGCCCGGCAGGCTCACACCTCGCCCCGCTCCACCCGCTTTTTCCAGACCCGCCGCTGCAGCCAGGAAAACAGCGGGCCGTAGACGATCAGCAGGTTGTACATCCACGCCGAGAGCGAGACCCACGGGCCGTCGAGCAGCCAGGCCAGGGCGCATGAGGACACGCCGAACAGTCCGACGATCAACCACGCCAGCGCTTCGGATCGGGTGTCGTAGCGCTCCCTGGCGCTCATCGAGAGCTCTTCGGCGAACGACGCGGCGTTCAGGTACAGCCCGGCCACCAGGCCCGAGACCGCAGCGAATCCGATGCCATAGACGGTGACCATGATCCGGAAGTGATGCAGGCTTTCGAGCTGGAACTCGCTGGGCAGCCAGCCGCCGGTGGCGGTGCTCAGGCCGGCGCTGAACAGGATCTTCAGCGGATAGACGTAGATCATGATGACCACCACGAGCCCGGCGGTCAGCAGCGTCGAGCGCAGGTCCTCGAGGCCGAACTTGTCGCTCCAGACCTGGTGCGCGCGCCAGAACAGGAACAGGATCGCGAAGCTGGCGATGAAGGCCGGCGCCCCCTTCATCGCCTCGACCAGCTCCTGGTAGTTGCCCGGGATTTCGTCGATGGATACCGCCAGCAGCGCTGCGGCAAAGGCGAATGCGGCGTCGGTGAAGGTCTCCAGCCGGGTCATCTGCGCGCCCCGGCGCGGGTGGCCGTCCGGCCCGAGCTTGACCTCCGCCACGGTGGCCGGGTCGTTCACGGCGCGACGTCGGTTGCTGTCGGCGCGGTTTCGCCTTCGGCCAGTTCACGCAGCGCGTCCCGCACCACGGGCCAGGCCGTCGAACGCGGATCGACCAGCTCGAAGTGGCCCGCGCCCGAGACGACCCGCCGCTTCACCGGATCACCGGCCTCGAGCGCGGCTTCGTAGTACACATCGGCAGGTTCCGACCAGGTCGCGTCGAGATCGCCGTTGACCAGGATCTGCCTCACCCCGAGCGGTACGCGCTCGACCGGCGAAGCCAGTGCGTATCGCTCCGGGTGCAGGTCCGGGCTGCCGCCGATCAGCCGCGTTGCGGCGTCGGAGCAGGTCTCGCGATCCGACAGGCCGGCCAGGTCGGCCGCCGCGGCCAGCGCAAGCACGCCGTCGATCTCGAGCGCGGTCTCGTCGCGGAACGGGCTGTCGGCCGGCTGGCTGCGACGGCTCGCCAGCCACAGCGCAAGGTGGCCGCCAGCGGAGTGACCGACCGCGATCACGCGCTCTGCGTCGATCGGGTGTTCACCCGCCAGTTCGCGCACGTGGTCGGTGCCTTCGGCGACGTCGAACAGGGTGTTCGGCCAGCCGCCGCCCGGCTCGCCGATCCGGCGAAAGCCCACGGTCCATACGGCGTAGCCTTCGTTGCGCATGGCATCGGCGAGGCCGGCCATGTAGCCCTGGTCGTAGTCGGCCAGCCAGCATCCGCCGTGCAGCATGACCACGACCGGGTGCGGACCGGCGCCGCGAGGCAAGCGCAGCTCGCCGAACTGGCGCTGGTACGGGCCCCAGACAATTACCGCATCGGGCGGCGGCTGCGGGTCGAGGTAGGCCTCGGCGGCCGACTTCGGATCGTCGGACGACGGCAGGCCGGCACATCCGGCGAGACCGGCCGCCGACGCCAGAAGCAGGACTCGCAACATCGTGTTCAGATGCAGAGTGGACGGATTCATGTCGTGATTATGCCGGCGATCAAGACGGCGATTGTGCTGACGGTCGTGCTGACGGTCGTGCCGACGATTGTTTCGGCATCTGTTTCGGCAATTGTTTTGGTAACCGTTCAAGCCATTGCGCTGCCGCTGCGGCGTGATGCACGGCCCGGTGCGTCATAGCCAGCCCTGATCGCGCGCGATCCGGTAGGCCTCGATGCGATTCTCCGCGCCGAGCTTGCCGATGGCCTCGGACAGGTAGTTGCGTACCGTACCGTCGGCCAGGTGCAGCCGCTTTCCGATCTCGGCGTTCGAACGCCCTTCGCCGGCCAGCCTCAGAACCTGGCGTTCGCGCTCGGTCAGCGGATCCTTGCCGTCGAACGCGGTCAGCGCCAGCTCCGGGTCGATCACCCGCTGGCCGGCGTGGATCCGGCGCAGGGCATCGGCCAGCTGCTCGACCGGGGTCTCCTTCAGCAGGTAGCCGCGAACGCCCGCGTCCAGCGCGCGCCTCAGGTAGCCGGGCCGGGCGAAGGTGGTCAGGATCACCACCGCACAGTCCGGGTACGCCTCGCGCAACCACTCGGCCAGTTCCAGGCCGGTCGTGCCGGGCATCTCGATGTCGGTGACGACCAGGTCCGGGCGGAGCTCGTCGATGGCGGCGCGGGCCTGGTCGCCGTCGGCGGCGCGCGCCACCACCTCAAGATCGTCCTCGAGATCGAGCAAGGAGCCGAGCGCGCCGAGCAGAAGCGCCTGGTCCTCGGCCAGCAGCAGCCGGATCATCGTGTGCCCTCGGGAATGCAGGCGCGAAGTCGACCGGCGCCGAGCTCCAGCTCGCCGCCGAGCGATTCGACCCGGGCGCGCATGCCGGCCACTCCGCTGCCGTCGGGTCGGATCGTGCCGCGGCCGTCGTCGCGGATCTCCAGCACGCTGCCTCGGCCACGGTCGTCCGGTCGGAGCCGGATCGTGCAGCGGCGCGCATCGGCGTGGCGGAGGATGTTGGTGACGGCTTCACGCACGATCAGGGCCAGCATGGCCTGGGTTCGCGGGGGAAGCTCGGGCGCATCGGCCGTATCGAGGACCAGGTCCACGTCGGCCGAACGCAGGCTCAGGCGGGCCTGTTCCAGGGCGTCGGTCAGGTCCTGTTCGCGGACGCCCTGGATCGCCTCGCGCACTTCGGCCAGCGCTTCGCGGGCCGTGGCGCCGAGCGACTCGATCTCCTCGCGGGCCCGCTCGCGGTCCTTGTCCAGCAGCCTTGCGGCCAGCTCGCTCTTGACCGCGATCAGCGAGAGCGTATGGCCGAGCACGTCGTGCAGGTCGCGGGCGATCCGCTCGCGCTCGGCGACCCGCGCCAGGCGCCGGACTTCGGCCTGGCTGAGGCGGAGCTCCGCGTTCTTGCGCTGCTGTTCGCCGAAGAAGATGTTGGCCGAGCCGATGACCAGGCTGATGAACACGCCGGGCAACCAGTAGAACAGCACCGGCTGGGCCCACGTCGCGGTGACGGCGGCCAGCGCCGCGATGCCGACCACGATCCAGATGGTCTGTCGCGGACGCCCCGCCAGGTGGGCGAAGCTGGCCGCGTAGATGAACAGCACGCTGCTGCCCGAGTTGTACGGCGCCCAGGCCACGCCCAATGCTGCGATCGCGGCCACATGGGCCAGCGCGGCCGCGCCGCGGCGCCGGAACGCGCTGAAATACAGGCTCAGGAACCCGGCGATGGTCAGCCCACCCAGCACCGTTTCGAGACCGCCCACGGGCCGGAACACCCACTCGATGAAGAAGAACGAGAGATAGACCAGCCACAGGTAGGCGGTCCAGCCCTGCTCCGATTCGGGCGGAACCAGCCACCGGTGGACGCGCAGCAGTACGTTCATTCGAGTCGCGCGTTCTTGATCGTGAAGTCGAAGTCGCCGGCCGTGCCAGCGGCGAACACACCGATCGCCTGGAATGCGGACAGGTCGACGCCGTCGAGTTCCGCCAGCGCGATCCGGATCTCGTCGCCCGGGGTCACGTCGCGCCAGACCGGTTGCGGGCTGTTGCCGGAGAAGAACATCACCCGCAGCACGTCGACCTGGCCGGACACGGACAGGGTTAGCGTCGACCAGCCGCTACGGTCCACCGCCTGCATCGGAATGTCTGCGGCGCTCCACATGCCGCCGGCGTAGGGGAAGGCGAAGCCCGGACGCAGCGTGCCGTTCACGCGCAGCGCGCCGTCGACTCGTTCGATCGATGCGTTCGATTCTCCGCCCATGAAGTCGTCGGCCGCCGGCATCCAGTGGCTGAGGTCGGCGAGCAGGTCGGTCGGCGCGGCCTGGCCGCCGGATTCGGCGGGCGCGGGTGGTGCCGGAAGGTCCCGATCGACGATGCTGCCGTTCTTCCAGACGTCGTCGATCCGAAGCAGGTCGGTGGGGTCGTCCAGCGGATTTCCGTAGACCAGCAGCAGGTCCGCTCGGCAGCCCGGCTGCAGACAGCCACGCGGATCGTCCTCGGCCAGCATCATGAACACCGATGCCGTCGCACTGCTGGCCGATTTCATCGCGTCGATCGGCGACAGCCCGGCCTCGTGCAGCCGGATCACCGCATCGAGCAGGCTCACGCCCTGGGCGGTGCCCGGGTTCGGCGCGTCGGAACCGGCCAGCAGCGGCACGCCGGCGGCGTGCAGGGTCCGGATCGAGGCCTGGACCCTGGGCCACATTTCGGTCCGGTTCGCGCTGTTCGGAAACGAACCGGACAGGCTGCGCCGCTGCTCGGCCGACAGCTGGTCCTCGACCGCGTCGAAGCGCGCCAGCCGGTCCAGGCCGGGCTGGCCGTAGGCGCCGGCCAGCACCGGCGTGGTCGGAATCACGAACAGGCCGCGCTCGGCCCAGTCGGCCGCGGTCGCGGCGTCGACCTCGCGATCGCCGAACAGGTGGACCAGGCCGTCGACCCCGGCATCGACCGCCAGTTCGGCCTCGGCCAGGCTGCCGACATGGGCCATGGCCAGCACGCCGCGGGCGTGGGCGGCGTCGACCACGGCCGTCACGGTCCCGGCGTCCAGGCTGGGGATGCTCCCACCCCAGCCCTGACCGTCCTCGACCACGATCTTGATCCAGTCCGAGCCCTCGGCCAGGCGATCGTCGACCCAGGCCCGGGCACCTTCCGGGCTCTCAGGCAGCGGAACCTCGATGCCGTACTGGGTGCCGTGACCGCCTTCGGCCGTGGCCAGGTAGCCGGCCGAATAGAGGTCGGCCCGGCCGACCGGGTCGCGGCTTTCGCGCTGGGCGTGCTGCTGATCGAAATCGTCCGGGGTCCGGAACATGTCCAGCAGCGTGGTCACGCCGAAGCGCGCGGCATCGACCTGGGCCCGCCCGAAGGCGTGGACGTGGGCGTCGATCAGGCCGGGCAGCGCGGTCCGGCCGGCGCCGTCGACGGTCGTCGCGTCGGCCGGTACGATCACCGAGGCGCGCGGTCCGGCCTGGGCGACCCGTCCGTCGGCGAGCACGACCGTGGCGTCCTCGATGACCCGCTCGCCGTCGAACAGGCGGACGCCGATGATGGCCGTGACCGTCGGAGCCGAGGCCTCCGGCTCGGCCGATTCGCCGCCGGACTCCGCCGGTGCCGTGGTCGACGCGGTTGCGCGCTCGTCGACGGTCGGGGGGTCCTGCGCCGTCGATTCATCGAGCGGCTCGGGCAGGAACAGGAGCACGGCCAGCAGCACGGCGACGACAGCCAGTACGATCCAGAGGTTCTTCATTTCCTTTCTCCTTGCAGCGACGTCGTCGGCGACGACGCCGGGCTCTCGTTCAGCCGCGGGTGCCGTCGAGCCGCTTCCAGCCCAGCACGGTCAGCACCGCGAACAGTAGCGTGAATGCACCCAGGTTGACCAGCGACGGACCCCAGTCGGCGGTCTTCGCGCCGGTGACATCCAGCGCCAGGGCGGCCAGGTGGTAGGGCGGCAGCCACTCGGCGATCGCCTGCAGGAAGGCCGGGAACTGCATCGCCGGAATCCACAGGCCGGACAGGAAGCCCAGCGGCAGGTAGATCAGGTTGAGCACCGCAGGCGCCGCGTTCGGTTTCAGCCACAGGCCCAGCGCCAGCCCCATCAGGCAGAACGGCAGGCTGCCTGCGACCAGCACTGCGGCCAGCCCCAGCCATTGAGCGGTGTCGAGGCGGACGCCACCGAAGAGCGCGGCCAGGGCGCTCATCGCGACCACGATGATCAGGCCGAACAGCACCGCACCGAAGGCCTTGCCGGCGATCACCGCGGCGACCGGCGCCGGCGAGGCGCGCAGCAGCATCAGCCAGCCCTGGGCACGTTCGGTGGCGATGCCGACGCCGAAGGAGAACAGGGCGGCACCCATCACGCCGAAGGTGGCGAAGGTGCACAGCAGCCACAGCGCCTGGGCGCGGATCATGAGCAGTCCGAAGAAGCTGTAGAACATGATCGGGAACAGCAGCGTCGGCAGCGTGTAGGCCGGCGTGCGGACCAGGTTCAGCCACTGGGCCTGGATCAGGTGCAGGGAAGCGTTCAGCGATGCGTTGACGGCGTTCATGCGGCCTCATCCTCGTTGTGTTTCGTGGCCCTGTCTCGGGTCCCGGCGTCGGACGTCGGTCGGCGCGAGTCGTCTGCGCCGGTCAGCGCCAGGAACGCGGTTTCCAGGTCGGCGCCGGTGACCTCCAGGTCGTCGGCCTCGGGGTCGGCGGTCAGCAGCGCGCGGACCGTTTCGACCCCGCGACCGGACAGCAGCTCGACGCCGGCGTCGATCCGTTCGACCTGCTGCACCGCCGGCAGCGCGGCCAGGGCGGCATCGTCCAGTCCGGTACGAACGCGGATCCGGTCCTGCGGAACGTGCCGGCGAATCGCATCGGGGGTGTCCTGGTGCAGGACCCGGCCGCGGTCCATGACCACGACCCGGTCGGCAAGGCGCTGCGCTTCGTCCATGTAGTGGGTGCACAGCAGGATCGACGCCCCGGCTTCACGCCGGGTCTCGATGGCCTGCCACAGGCGGCGACGTGCCGCCGGATCCAGGCCCGTGGTCGGTTCGTCGAGGATCAGCCAGTCGGGCTTGCCGACCGCGGCCAGCGCGAACAGCGCGCGCTGCTGCTGGCCGCCGGAGAGTCGGCCGAAGCGTCGGTCCTCGAGGCCGACCAGGCCGGCTTCATCGATCAGCGCGTCGAAGCTGGCGTGACTCGGATAGAAGCTGGCGAACAGCCGGATCAGCTCGATCACGGTCAGGTTGTCCTGCACGCCCGAGGCCTGCAGCATGGTGCCGATCCGGGTCCGGCAGGCTCGATCGTCGGGGGCGTGATCGCCGAACAGGCGGACCGAACCGGACTGCACCCTTTTCAGGCCGAGCAGCAGGTGGATCAGGGTCGACTTGCCGGCGCCGTTCGGTCCGAGCAGCGCGGTCACGGTGCCCGCCTCGAGGCGCAGATCGACGCCGTCCAGGGCGCGGGTCGCCCCGTAGGCGTGCGATACGCCGGACAGCTGGGCCACGGGGGCGCGGGATGTGCGGGTCATCGAAAGACTCCAGGTCAGAACGTGACGCCAGTTTCGGCGGTCCCGCGCCTGACCGGTAGTGCGCAGGTGCAGTCATCCGACATGACGAATGTCACCTGACGCCGATGCACGTATGCTTGCAGAAAACCCCGATCAGGACACCGAAATGACCCGACTGCGCACACTGACCCTGCTGGCTGCCGTTCTTCTGACCACCGGATGTGCCGGGCTGGGCGTCGGCCGCGAGCCGCCGTCGGTGTTCCTGCAATCGTTCCAGGCGGTGCCGAACGGCAGCGGTGCCGGCCTGCCGGCCTTCGAGATCGTCCTGCGCGTGCTCAACCCCAATCCGGAACCGCTGCGCCTGCGCGGTGCGGTCTATTCGGTCCGCCTCGACGGACGCCGCCTGGTCGAAGGCGTGGCCAACGACCTGCCGCAGATCGAGGGCTACGGCGAAGGGACGGTGGTGCTGAATGCCGCCGTCGACGTGCTCGGCGGCGTGCGCCTGCTGACCGACCTGATGAACCAGGGGCCGCGCAGGCGCTTCGAATATTCTCTCGAGGCCCGGCTCGACCCGGTCGGCTTCGGCCGCGACATCCGGATCGAGCAGGGCGGGCTGATCGAACTGGATCGGCCGCCGCGCTGACCGTAAGCGCGCCGACGGTCAGTCGCTGTCGGCCCAGCGTCGCAGCAAGTTCTGGCGGCTCCGCTCGAGTCGGTCGTACTGCTCCGACTTGCCGTGCTGATCGCGTTCGTGGCGCACAGCTCGCGCTAGGTCGAAGAGGATGTCCCGACAAGCGGCCGAACGGACCCGACTGGTGATCCAGCCGATCACCACGAGACGCGTCCCCGCAGTGACGGGTTCCACTCGATGGACGTAGGTGGACGGGTACAGCAGGAGCTCTCCTGGACCCACGGTCCATGAACGTTCGCCACTCGTCTCGACCATGACGAGTTCGCCGCCGGAATAGGGATCGCCGCTGTCCAGCCCGAGCGTGAAAGAAGGGTCCGTTCGCCGACCGCGGATCAGCGCGTTGTCGGTGTGGTTGCCGTAGCTTTTCCCGGCCTCATAGCGAGACACGGTCGGACGGACAAAGCCGCGCGGCAGGGCCGCGGATCGCACGAGCGGGTGCTTCCCGAGCCGATCGACGACGAGCTTCAGCGCGCCGTGAACGGCCGGATCGTTGCGGGCCTGTTCGTTGTTCTTGACCCGGCGTGCGGCGGCGCCGGCCGTGCGCCGACCGTCCTCGAAGGTCGCGGCTCTGACCGATTCCGAGATCGCGGTCAGATCGGCCGGCGTCAATGCGTCCGCGATGTGAAGGATCATGGGCTCACCAGTTGCGAATGGTTCGCGTTATCCTACGTGCTTTCCGCAACGGGATCGGCACGATGAACGAACGACGCAAACTCTGGCTTTCGATCACCGCAGCCCTGTGGGCCGGCAGCGGCGCCCTGTCTTCCGCCGTTGCTCAGGAGGACGCCACCGCAATGTCCGAAGCCGCCGCCTCGCAGTCTTCGCCGCAGGCTGACCCGATGACGATGGGCGAAGGCGAAGGCGAAGGCGAAGGCGAAGGCGAAGGCGAGGGCGAAGGCGAGGGCGAAGGCGAGGGCGGAGGATCGGCGGACATCATGACCGACGATGCTGCGTTCCTGGTCCGCCTCGGACTGATCCGCGGCCACCTCTGGGTCGGCAACGCGCTGTACCAGGAAGGGCACCGCGAAATGTCGGCCACGCACATGAAGCATCCGCGCGATGAACTGTACGCCGGACTGGTGCCCGCGATAGAGGCACGCAAGGCGGACACATTCGACGAACAGTTGACCGCCCTGGCCGACAGCGTCGAGTCGGGCGCTGACGACGGGAGCGTGCAGACGGCCTGGGAAGCCGTCGATGACGCGATCGAGGCCATCGAGGGCAAGGTCTCGAGCTCGGTCGATGTTGAACTGCTGGCCCTGGCCGGTATGCTGCGCACGGCCGGCGAGGAATATGCGATCGGTGTGGTCGATGGCGAGATCGACAACATGCACGAGTTCCAGGATTCCTGGGGCTTCACCCAGGTGGTCCGCGATCGTCTGCACGGGCTCGCCGGAGCCGATGGCGAATCGCAGCAGGCCATCGACCGGGCCAGGGAACTGGTTGCGGCCCTGGACCCGCTGTGGCCGTCGATCGCGCCGGAGGGATCGCTCGACGGACAGGCGAATGCACTGCACGGTGCAGCCGCCCGGGTCGAGCTTCTTGCCTACGGCTTGCAGCGCTGATTCGGCCCCCGCTCATGCACGGCCGGCCTCCGGTCCTGCATGAGCGGTCCACGCACCTCTACGTCGGGTCGCGCACCCTCCAACCAGCGTTGCGTCAGGCGTGGTTCGCCAGGCTTTCCGGCGCGGCCACGGGTCGGTGCTGCCGTGGTCGCAGGAACGCAGCGCCGAATCCACACAGCAAGCCGAGCACGATCAGCGTCGCATCCACCCGGACGATGCTCGCGGTCAGCGTCTCCGAAAGCAGGAGATCGCCGATGCCCAGCAGCAGCAGACCTGCGGCGGAAAAGCATGCAAATGCAAAGGCCAGTGTGCGTGGCCGGGGCCCGATCAGGCTGAGCAGGATGGAGAGGGTCCAGGCGGCCCAGAAGGTCTCGCCCTGATGGGCATCGATGAGACGTCCGGCTGTTATGGCAGCGATCGATGCGACGACCAGACCCGCACAGACGCCCAGCGTGAAGCGAGCCAGCCGGCGGTAGCGTACCGGTTCGGGTGCATCGGCACCGCCCCACTCCTGGCGCTTCTCCAGCCACATCATCGATCCGGTCACGATGCCGATCGAAAGCAGGGCGCCGAGCACGAAATAGAACAGCTTCAGGCTCATGCCGCCGAACAGGCCGTAGTGCAAAGGCGTCACCATGCCCCAGACTCGCATGCCGATGCCGCGATCGGTGAACGCCGTCGTGTGGATCGCTGTGCCATCGACCAGCGAAACCCGGTGCGTTTCGCTGCCCACCAGCATGGTCCAGGGCGCCGGCACGAGGTTCACCCCCACCTCGGCATTGCGGTCGCCGTAGCTCCTGACCAGCAGAGAGTCGACCTGATGGTCGGGAAAGCGCTGCTCGAATTCTTCGATCACCGCGTCGAGGGATCGCATCTCCGCGGGTGCTCCAGCGGCCTCGATGTTGGGTCCGGAATAGGCAAGCGTAGCGCGCTCCACGTCGCCACCGAACGCGCTCAGGACCATGAACGGTGCGACCAGGCCGAGCAGGCCGATGATCGCGCCGGTAAACGCGATCATGGCGCCGAAGGCGAGTCCCCAGAGTCCCAGCTGCTTGTGCAGGTCACTGAGCGTCAGCCGGATCGTCTTGCCGGATCGCATCGCGAAGGCTTCTCGCGCCACCTTGATATGGGAAAACACACCGGCGATCAGGGTGGCCAGCATGAAGATGCCGATCAGCCCGACCAGATAGCGGCCCCACGGTCGGGGCAGGTGCAAGTCCGTATGCAAGTGGGTCAGAAATGCGAAAGCGGTTTCCGTCGGCACATCGAGGGCTTGACCGTTGATCGGGTCGAGGTGCAGATGTCGAACATCGTCCGGCAGCAGCGCCCGGGCCTGCAGCGTCGGGTGCCAGTCGGTCGGTAGGCGGAGGTAGATGCCGAGCTCGGCCGGCGGCAGCGCGGCGGCGGAGCGCCGGTACAACTCATCGACCGGCAGGAAGTCCGCCGGCTCCGCGGCAACGCGAGATGCAGGCGATTCCCAGGCAGTCAACTCCTCCTCGAACAGGGCCAGCCCGCCCGAGAAGCAGCAGATGAAGAAGATCAGTCCGCCGAGGATGCCGATCCAGGAATGCACGTCGTACTGCAGCAGGTAGCGCCGTCGAGTCAGGCCGAACGGTCCGTAGCTCATCCCAGTCCCCCCATCAGGCCGAAGGCATCCAGCGCGATCAATGGCACCAGGGCCAACAACACGCGCCCCCAGGCCCGGAGGCCACTGCGCGCGAACAGAACCCACAGCATGGAAGCAGGCCACACCAGCGTCAGCACCAGACCGCCGCTGAAGGCCCGATCCAGCCCGCTGGCGCCGGGCGCGAAAATACTGACCGCGACGCCGCTCGCCAGCGCGATCAGGAAACTGCCGAGAAGCGCCGCGCTGATGCGTCCGAACCACCCGCGTTCTTCGCTCCGTTGCTCGCGCGCAGCACCCCTTCCCCCGGCGCGCGGAATCACGGCGGAACGGGTCGTGGTTGAGTTCTCCGCCTGCGTCATGACACGTCGAGGATTGCAGCAAGGACCAGAAACGCCCCCATCATGGGCAGCAGAACCCATGTCCTGCGGCCGAGCTGGCCGACGGCGAGGCTGGCGCCGACGGCACCGACGCCGCTCCAGAGCAGCCAGTGGGTGATACCGATCTCCGCCCCTTTCGAGACGGCGAACACGGCAAGGCCCAGGGCGACGGCGGCCAGTCCCCCGAGCCGAACATGGCCTTGCCGCACGCGCTGGAGTTGCAGCGTGCGCCAGTTCGCGCGATGGGAGACGGCCAGCAGCAGCAGGCCGATCAGGGTCAGCGCAACAGCGCTCACGGTGGCCATGTCTCCACTCTCGTTCGTTCCGCGATCGCATTCATCTCGCCTAACCGATCAGAAGAACAACTCGAGTTGCGCACCGAACTGACGCGGCGCGCCGACCTTTCCGATTCGTCGATCGAAGAACGGGTTGTCGGTCACGCGATAGACGTCATCGAGCAGGTTGCTGCCCCACAGATACACGGCCCAGTCGACGGTTTCGTATCCGACGCGCGCATTCAACAGCAGGCGCGGGTCCAGCTTGGTCGCGTTCTCCACGTCGGCAAAGGACGTACCCTGGTAGCTCGCGTTGCCGTGTACGAACCACCCGCGACCGAAGCGGTAGGTGGAGCCTACCGCTGCCGTCCATTCTGGCGCGTTCAGGAAACGGTTGCCCTGCAGGTCGCCCTGGGCGGCGCTTTCGAAATCGCGGAACTCGGTATGTGCGAAGCCGAGCGAACCGTAGATGTCCCACAGGCTGCTGATGCGGTAGCGCGATTCCAGTTCGAAGCCGGCAATCTCCGACTCGCCGGCGTTCTCTACCACCGTGTCGAGCACATTGTCGGTGATCTGTACGCTGACCTGCTGGTCCTCCCAGCGCCCGACGTAGACATTGCCGTTGAGAGTCAATCGACGATCCAGCCACTCCGAGCGAAGCGCCAGCTCGACCGTGTCGAGGTATTCGGGATCGAAAGTGAAGAAGCGGCCGACCAGATTGATCTCGGCACCGCCGGCGCGATAGCCGCGTTTGTAGAACAGGCTGGCGTCGAGATGCTCGCCGAAGGTGCGAGTCACGCCGAATTCCGGCAGGAACGCGTCGTAATCCGTGTCGGTGATGGATGTCGATGTGCCGAGCTGGGACTCGAGGACCGCATTGACCTGTGTGATTCCGCCGGCCACCGGCGGCGGCAAGCCCGGCGTGTTCGGGTCGGGCAGAGGCGTGACCAGGAACGATGTCTGTACCGAATCGGACTCCTGGGTCTCGTTGTCGTAGCGTAGACCTGCGAACAACGACCAGGTTTCGTTGACCTGCCAGTCCCAGTGAGTGAACAGCGCCTTGTTAGTAGTCTCGAACACGCCCGGGAAGTCGATCCCGACAATGATCGGGCTGGGGTAGAACGGCAGCAGGGGCTCCGGGACGCCGAGCAGGGCCGGCTCGAGATTGACTTCGCCCACCGTGTTGTTCTCGAGCTCGACATCGGTGTAATACGCGCCAATCACGCCGCGTACGCCGGCGCCCGAGTCGAATTCCAACCGCAGGTCCTGGGCCCAGTTCCGGTCGACGGCGTTGCGGCCGCGAAACGAGCCGCCGCCGCCGGCGCTCTGGTCGTCGTCGTCGAAGCGCAGGTAGTCCGCGTCGATGTAGGACGTGATCGAGCGAATGGACCACCGCGAGTCGATCGCGTAGCTCAGGTCCAGTGAGGCGATCAGCGATTCGTTCTCTTCGAAGTCGTCGAGGTTCGAGAAGTTCAGACGCTCCTCCGGCTCGGCCAGGTCGACCGTATCGTTGCCGCGCTCGGTTTCCGAGTACTGGAGCGACAACACGCCGCGTAGCCGATCATCGGCGCCGGGTTCGAACAGCCACTTGCCGCGAAGGATGTTGACCTCGCGGGCATCGAAGTCGTCCTCGTCGCGGGTCGGGTTCTCGACGAATCCATCGGTCTGACGATGTTGCGCAACGAAGCGGAACGCGTGATCGTCACCGGTCGCCACGTTGAACATTGCAGCTGCGTCATAGGAGGCATAGGTTCCGGCGCCCAGCCGCACCGAAGCCTCATTGGCGAAGACGGGATCGCGCGTTTCCATGACGATCGCGCCGGCCAGCGCGTTGCGGCCGACGTTCGTCGTCTGCGGCCCGCGGAGGATCTCGATCTGCTCGACGTCGTAAAGCTCCATCGGACCGAAGCGCTTGGAAAACCCGGTCAGCGCCACGCCGTCGACGTAGTAGCTCGCCAGTTCGCCGCCGCCGCCGGTGCCCAGCGAATTGTGGCGGATCCCCCGGATCCCGAACCCCTCCCCGTTATCCACCTGGAAGACGTTGGCCGTCTGCTCGTAAACGTCCTCCAGCTCGGTCATCCCCGCGTCCTGCATCGTCCGCCCCTGCCAGACCTGGACCGAATCGGGGGTTTCCTGCAGCGAGCTGCTGATCAGCGTGCCGGTGACCTCGACCGTTTGCAGTTCGACGCTCGATTCGGAACTCGAGGACGTCGCGGATTCGCTGCGCGCGTCTTCCTCGTCGGAACTCGGATCGGCCTGTGACCAGGCGGGCGTGGAAAGGGCAAGCGCGATCAGCGCAGCCAGTCTGGAACGGTCATTCATGATTCGGGCCTCGATGGATAGGGGGCGCGCGGCACTTGAAGATCGCTGGCGCGAGCTGGATATGCGAAAGAGAATCAAGGATAAATGATAATCGATTTTGTTTGCGAAGAGTCCGATTTGCCGTCCGTTGTGCTGGAATCGGGGCGACGCTCGGGTGCCGTTCTGGCCCACGGCCGTTTCGAAGCACGGTGCCGGCGACGACAGCGGGTCTCCAGGGATCGAAGCGATCGCCCCGGTCGACCGTGACTTCCGGCGCTTGCGGTCGGGTCTCGATGCGGGCTAGCGTGGAGCTCCCCGATCGAGGAGCCCGGCCATGAAGACCCTGTTCGTCGCCGTTGCGTGGTGTCTGCTGTTCGTGCTGGCCTGGCCGCTGGCGCTGCTGGTGCTGGTGCTGTGGCCGCTGGTCTGGCTGCTGTCGCTGCCGTTCCGTGCGCTGGGTATCGCGGTCGATGCGGTCTTTGCCCTGCTCAAGGCCATCCTGTTCCTGCCGGCCCGCCTGCTCGGCTATCGAGAACCCGCCGGCGCCTGAGCCCGCCGAAGCCGGCAGGCCCGGCTCTGCACTCGGCTCTGCGATTCAGCCGCCCTCGAAGCCGTCGGCGAACAGCGTCGTCTCGTCGTCGAAGATCGTGACCTGAACGTTCGACGGCGTCGTCAGCGACGTCAGTTCGTTGGCGGTGCGCAGGCCGATCGACAGCGTCTCCGCACCTTCGAAGAGCGCGTCGTCGACGATGGTCAACTGCACCTGCTTGGATGATCCATCGCCGGGGGCCCAAACGAGGCTGTCATCGAGCCCCAGGTAATCGTCGCCGACGGTCGCGGTGCCGTTGATCGTGAAGTAGTCGACCCGCAGCTCGCCATCGGTGCCCCCGACCCGATCCAGGGTAACGGTGTAGGCCGCGTCGGCTTCCACGACCTCGATCACGCCGTTGCGGAATGCGATCTGGCCGGGCTGGATTAGCTCGTTGCTCTCCCATGCGCCGAGATCAAACGGGCCGAAGCGGTCCTCGATGGCCGGCTGGTCTATCCCGCGGGCCTGGGATGCGATATCCGGTTCCTGCGGGTTGTACAGGAACGTGTCGCACGTATCCAGGGCCGGTGAGTTCGGTGTCAGCGAGTACTCGATCCCGAGCGACGGCTCCCTGACTTCCAGACCGGTAGCACCGGCAGGCAAGCTGGTGAACTCGCGGACGTTGACGCAATCCACCGCACCGGTGGTCGTTCCACCCCAGTCCGCGTCGAACACGAGCCCCAGGTCCTCGTAGGCGATGCTGGAATACAGATTCACCGTGGTCGTGCCGTCTGCACGGATGATCTGGTCCTGGGACGAATCGTGGTTGCCCGTCAGCGTCGAGTACGCGATGGTCGCCGAGTCGATATCGTCGAGCCAGATCGTGTCCATGTCGCCGAAGGCCGTGTTGTCGGCGACGACGACCCCTTCGAGGAGCAGGCTGGTGCCGCTTGCCGGCGCGTTGGTCAGGTAGGTGATCACGCTGCTGCCGCCGACGTTGTTGGCCTGCTGATTGCCGGTGACGAAGGTCTGCCGGATGTCCATCGAGCTGCTGCCGGAGAACATGTAGACCGCACTGCCTGCTCCGCCGGCGTTGCCGCTGATCTGCGAGCAGCGGATCGGACTGTGGCAGTCCACGGCGTCGAGCGTTCGATCGACGGTCAGCGATGCGCCGAAGAACAGTGCCAGGCCGCCGCCGGAACCGATGAAGCCGTCGGTCGTGTCGTCGTCCGCCCGGTTGTTGGTGATGTGTGCATCGAAGGCATTGACCTGGATGCCGTTGCCGTCGGCACGAAGACCGCCGCCGGTTCGCCCGGCCGTATTGCCGTCGAGCAGCGTGGGCGACGAGGCGTCGCCGAAACCGAAGAAGGAATTCTCGCCACCGATCAGGGCGAAGGTGTCGTTCGGACCGTCCAGGAACAGACCGCCGCCGTCGACGGTTGCCGAATTGTCGAGAATGCCGCCCGGCGCGCTGGCGTACGAGGTCACGACGCAGCCGAGCTCGGTATGAATGCCGCCGCCGTTCTCGGCGCTGTTGTCGGCCAGCAGCACCATGTCGTCGAGCACGATCGACTCGGACTGGTTGCACCAGATGCCGCCACCCTCGGTCTCTGCGGAATTGAAGCGTATGACGTTGGAACCCAGCAGCCAGAGAAAGGTGCCGATGCCGTCGCTCGAGTTGTCATCGATGAACACGCCGCCACCCCGACCGGCGCTGTTGGAGAGCAGCGAGATGCCTTCCATGATCACGAAGTTGTTGTTTTCGATCCAGACCGCGCCCCCATCGGAATCCGTACTGGATGCCCCCCGGATCGTCAATTGCTCCAGGCGCACGGTCTGCTGGTCCGTCGTTTCGAAGATCGAGATGACCGGGCCGTCGTTACCGTTGAGATCGATCACCGTCTGGCCGTTGAACGTCGTGTCGGCGCAGTCGTCGTAGCCGCCTTCCACGGTCAGGTCCTGGTCGCCCTGGAGCGGATCGTTGATGAAGTACCTGCGGCCCTGGTAGAAACCGGTCCGCGCGACACGAACGATGGTCAGATCGGCGCCATTGACGTCGGTCGCCGCCGCATCCAGCGCGGTCTGCAGACCATTCGAGCCCGACGTGTCCTGGAAGTCGCAGGCCGGATCCCCGCCCACGGTGATGATCGGCGCCCCCTGGGTGGCTTCCCGCTGGCGCTCGCTCTCGGCCAGCCGACGACGGGTTCGCTCGATTGCATCTGCCTCGGGAATGCCGTCGCGCGCAGCCCAGCGCAGCGCCGCTTCATGCCAATGCACGTCCAGCTCGATCGTGGCCGGGTCGCGCCCGCCCCGTGGCGTGTCCAGCACGTCCTGCACCGCGCTCGGCACGCTGGCCGGCAATGCGCCGCGCGCGGGTGGGTCGCCCGCATGCGTGGCCGATGCGAGTAGAAGAACGGAAACGGCGGGCAGGATCAGGATCGGCGATGACCGCATGGTGGACTCTCCAGGTTGGCTCTTGGGATGGACTCGGGGGATGGACCGGCTTCGGTGGACCGAAACGTACGGGCCGTCCGATCTGAACGCCCGACCCGGACGGCCGCTTGCCCCTTGGTACGCGAAGCGGTCGCTGGATACGCCAGATAATCGGCCGCGCGACGGCAGTGAGGGAGTCCGGAGCGGAACGGCCCGGGACCGAGGGGCAGGGCGTCAGTCCGGTCTGCGTGTGCCGCGATGCATCAGCAGAAAGATCACGCTTCCTGCGGCGACCACGGCGCCGGTGGCGGCCAGCGACGGCCAGGACAGCTGGATCAGCAGCAGGCCGCTGGCCAGCAGGGCGAGAACGGGGATCGCCCAACCGCCGGCGAGTTCGAAGCCGGGTGCGTCGAGGTCGGCCGCCTTGCGTCGAAGCCGCGGCATGGCCGCAATACAGCCCATGTAGATCAGCACCCGGACCAGCGCGCTCATTGCCGCCAGCCACAGGAACGAGCCGAACACCGACAGCAGGAACACGATCACCGAGGTCGCGATGATCGCATTGGCCGGCGTGCGGTGTTCCGGGTGAACCCGACCCAGCCAGGCGGGGAGGTCGCCGTCGCGGGCCATCGCGAAGGTCATGCGCGGCGACGAGATCATCGACGCGGCCAGGTTGCCGGTCACCGAGACCACCACGCCGGCGGTCAGCAGCACCGCGCCGGTGGGGCCCATCAGCACGCCAGCGACGTCGACCAGCGCGCTGTCCGATTCGGCCAGCCCCGGCAGCGCCGCAACGCTGATCATCTGC
The DNA here is from genome assembly GCA_965227925.1 of Wenzhouxiangellaceae bacterium. GTDB lineage: Bacteria > Pseudomonadota > Gammaproteobacteria > Xanthomonadales > Wenzhouxiangellaceae. The sequence continues at coordinate 299,793 of CBDDGP010000004.1, read as the reverse complement.
AGGGTCACGTAGAGCACGGTCGCAATGGCCAGTGCACCGAGCAGGGCGCGCGGCATGGCCCGGGACGGGTTGCGGGTTTCCCCGGCCGGGATCAGCGCCGACTCCCAGCCGACGAAGGCATAGACCACCAACAGCGCGGCGGTGCCGAAATCGGCCAATCCCGGTGCGGGCGCGTCGCTCCACGCCGCCACGCTGTCGTCGAGCCAGCCCAGGCCGAACACCACCAGCGCAAGCAGCGGCAGCAGCTTCAGTACGGTCAGGCCGCCGAGCAGGCGGACCGCGCCCCGGACGCCCGCGACGTTGATCCAGGTCAGGCCGCCGATGAACACGACCAGCAGCGCGACGCGGGTCGGGCCCCGATCGGCGGCCGGCCAGAACCAGGTCAGCGACGCCAGCAGCAGCGAGATGTTCGCGGCAAACGAGGTGACCCGGGCGATGAAGAAAGCGCAGCCGGTCTGGAAGCCGGCAAAGTGGCCGAACGCCTCACCGACATAGACGATCGGCCCGCCGGTGCGCGTGAAGCGCGACGAGATCTCGGCGAAGCACAGCATGATCGCGGCCAGCAGCAGCGCGCAGGCGACGAACACCATCGGGCTCCACGCCCCGGCCAGCGCCGCGGCGCCCGCCGGCACGCCGAAGATGCCGGCGCCGATGATGCCGTTCAGGGCGATCATGCCGACGCCGACGGTGCCGATGCCGCGGTTCAGACCCTCGTCGGCGGACGTGCCCGCCCGCGGGTCAACCACGGTCCAGTACCGCTGCGGCCAGCGCGTCGGCCGACGGCGGATGGTTGCGGAAGAACAGCTCGGGCTCGATCAGTTCCAGCTCCATCACCTGCGGTCCTCCGGGGGTATCGACGAGGTCGACCCGAGCATAGGCGATCTCGCGACCGGTCGTTTCCACGCCGGCCCGTTCTGCGGCCCGCCGGATCGCGCGCTCGGCCAGGCCTCGCTCCTCGTCCGTGGCCGCGTGCCGATGCACCGTGCCGCCGTGGTCGTCCTGGACCCGGAACTCGCCCGGCGCGGCGATCTTGCGCACCGCGTGGGTGGCTTCGCCGCCGATCACGATCAGGGAGACTTCGCCGGTCTCGACGATCGCCGGAACGAACGGCTGGATCAGCATGTCCTCGGCGCCGACCAGCGCCTGCCAGCGCGGCTCGACGGCGTCGTCCCGGTCGATCGATACCCGGTACGTTTCCCGGCCGGCCCCCGACACCGCCGGCTTGATCACGACTTCGTCCCATCCGGCAGCGCGCATTCGTTCCCGAAGCGATCGCGACCCATCGCCGCGTTCGACCACGATCGTCGGAACCGTGGCGACGCCCGCGTCGAGCAGCTCGACCAGGTAGCGCTTGTCCGCGTTCCAGCGAATCACCTCGACCGGATTCACGACCTGCACCGTCCCGTCGATCCGGTCCAGCCAGGCCATGAACTCGTCGTAGCGTTCGAAGTAGTCCCAGGTCTGGCGGATCAGCAGCGCGTCGAAGCCGGTCCAGTCGATCGCCGGGTCCGACCACGCCACGCGCTCGGTCGCCGCACCGGCGGCCTCGAAGGCCCGCTCCAGGTGCGCGTCCTCGGCCAGGATGGTCCGCGCGTAGCCGTCCGGCTCCTTCGGCGCGATCCAGCGTTCGTCGTTGACCAGGGCAATGCGCGCCATCGCCTACCAGCTTCCGGTGTTCGGCATCGAGGCCCAGGGCTCGGTCGGCGCGAGCCGCTCACCGTCCTGCAGCAACTCGATCGAGTGGCCGTCCGGCGAGCGGACGAAGGCCATGTAGCCGTCGCGCGGCGGGCGGTTGATGGTCACACCGGCGTCCATCAGGCGGCGGCACGTCGCGTAGATGTCCTCGACCCGGTAGGCCAGGTGACCGAAGCTGCGACCGCCGTCGAGTTCCTCCGGGTCCCAGTTCCAGGTCAGCTCGACCATCGGCGCCTTGTCTTTCTTCGCCCGCTCCACATCGTCCGGCGCGGCGAGGAAGATCAGGGAAAAGCGCCCCTGCTCGCTTTCCTTGCGCATGACTTCGACCAGGCCGAGCCGGTTGCAGAAGAACTCCAGCGATTCCTCCGGGTCGGTGATCCGGAGCATGGTGTGCAGGTAGCGCATGGCAACGAGCCTGGGGGGAGCGAGGCGCTATTGTGCGCTACCGCGGTGCAAGGATCGAAACCCATGGGGCCGAGACCAATGGGATCGACCCCATCGGGGCGGAACCGGCCGCGAGAGCAACCTCGCGGGGCTCGCGACGGGTCGGCGTCGTCTCCGCGTCGTCTTCGCGCCGTTTCCACTTGACGCGCACGCGACGTCGATCGACGATGCTGCTCGGATGACACGTTGTTTGCTCCTGCTGCTGATGCTCGCCGCCGCGCTGGCGCCCGGTCCAACGCGAGCCGACTGGAACGCGCTGGCCGACCGGGCCGATCGCGACCTGCCGCGGTTGCACGCGCTGCTGATCCTGCACGATGGACGACCGGTGGTCGAACACGTGCGCCGAGGGCCCGGACTCGATCGCCCGGCAGCGCTGAAGTCGCTGTCCAAGACCGTGCTGTCGGCGCTGGCCGGCATCGCCATCGAGCAGGGCCGGATCGAAGGCGTCGACAAGCCGCTGGTCGACCTCCTCGGCCCGTTGCCGGACGGCGCGGATCCGGCCGCGGGCCGCATCACCCTGGGCCATGCGCTGTCGCTCAGGACCGGCCTGCGCAGCACGTCGGGCGGCTACTACGGCGCGTGGGTGCAGAGCGACAACTGGGTCAATCACGTGCTGACCCGTCCGATGGCCGACCGGCCCGGCGGCCGGATGATCTACTCGACCGGGTCGACCCACCTGGTGGCCGCCGCGCTGGCCGCCAGCGGAGACGCCGACGTCCATGCGCTGGCCCGTCGCTGGCTCGGCGATGCGCTTTCCATCACCGTGCCCGACTGGATGACCGACCCGCAGGGCATCCATTTCGGCGGCAACCAGATGCAGCTCTCTCCGCGCGCCCTGGCCCGGTTCGGCGAGATGTACCGCAACGGCGGACGCCACGCGGGGCGCCAGGTCGTGCCCGAGGACTGGGTCCGGGCCAGCTGGACGTCCTACGGCACCTCGCCGTGGAGCAACGACGACTACGGCTACGGCTGGTTCATCACCGAGCTGGCCGGCGAGACCGCCTACTACGGGCGCGGCTACGGCGGCCAGGCGCTGATCGTCGTGCCGTCGGTGGCGCTGACCTTGGTGATGACCTCCGACCCGAACCCTCCGTCGCGCGGCGGCTACTTCGACCGCATCAAGCGCCTGGCTGCCGAGGCCGTCCGCATCGCTCGGTGAGGCTTGGTTTCGTCAAGCGTTCGCTCGCAAGCTCACTCCCACAGGAGGGGGGCTTGTTGCCGAAGAGGTCGGATCGGGCCTTCGCTCGCAAGCTCACTCCTACAGTCGGTAGCCCGGATCATCCCGGGAGCCAACCCGAAGCCCTGCCTGTGGGAGTGAGCTTGCGAGCGAATGCGGTGCACTGTCTGTGGGAGTGAGCTTGCGAGCGAACCGATCGCCAACGAACCGATCGCCCTTGAACCGATCCCCTTCGCTCGCTAGGCTTTCCGCTGGCGTTGGATGGGGTGATCGAAGATGCGAGTGTTCTGCTTGTTGTTTCTGCTGATGGTTGCGGGCGAGGTTGCGGCAGTTGATTGGACGGCCACGGCCGACGAGGCCTGCGTTCCGGACTTGCGGCCGGCGAAGGATGCGGTTGTTCCTATTGCCGTGTTCGATGCGGTCGAAGACGGCGCATTGACGCTGGCCGTCGATGACGATGCGGACCGGAGGGGCGATCTCCTGATCCGGCTCCGACCCGAGGCCGCAGAGCCGCTGGAGTTCCTGCGCGAGCTCGTCGCCGAGTCCGCGGAACTGAGGCTCCATGCCTGGGGCTCGGCGGCGAAGACGGTCGAGCTGGTCCAGCCCGTCGGGCCCTCGATCTGGCTGCCGGTGCGCACGCCGAACTGCACGCTGCCCGAGGACTGGGTCGCTGAGCGCGAACTGCTGATGCTGGAGTCCATCGCCTGGATGCGGACACCCGACGGTCCGGCGCTCGCACTCGACGACCCGCCGGCCGCAGAAAAACTGCCAGAAACACTGCGCGAAATCCATCGGCGCATGGGAATCGAGGAGCCCACCGTCTGTCGCGCGGGCGGACCGGGCGCGCTGTCGTGCAGCTACTCGCCGGGCGTTCTCACGGGCGCACCGGCAGAGGCCGGCAGCTGCCATGCGGCCTGCGCCGGCGAGGACCAGTACGCCTGCTGTGCACCGACCGGGTGTGGGTGCGAGTCGGTCGGACCGTCTGCGAGTTCCGAGCGAGTCCCGGAGCCGGTCCCGTAGGCGAAGGCGCAGAGTGGGGAAGGTCGGCCATTCGCTCGCAAGCTCACTCCCACAGGAGGGGGCCTTGTTGCCGTAGGGGGCGGGTCGGACCTTCGCTCGCAAGCTCACTCCTACAGGAGGGGGCCTTGTTGCCGTAGGGTCGGGTCGGGCCTTCGCTCGCAAGCTCACTCCTACAGGAGGGGGCCTTGTTGCCGTAGGGGCGGGTCGGGCCTTCGCTCGCAAGCTCACTCCTACAGGAGGGGGCCTTGTTGCCGTAGGCCCGACCGTGGCGCTCGATCGCTAACAGGACATCGCCCCGCTCACCGCTGGCAGTCCGAACACCAGACGGTGGTGCGCTGGCCGATCAGGGCGCTCTTCAGGCTCGCGCCGCACCGGGGACACGGTTCGCCGGCCTTGCCGTAGACCTGGAGTTCCTGGCCGAAGTAGCCGGGGGTGCCGTCGCCGACGGTGAAGTCCCTGAGCGAGGTGCCGCCGACCTCGATGGCACGAGCCAGCGTTTCGCGGACGGTGTCGGCCAGGCGTGCGTAGCGCGCCCGGCTGATCCGTCCGGCCGCGCGCTTCGGGTGGATGCGGGCCTCGAACAGCGCCTCGGTGGCGTAGATGTTGCCGACCCCGACGACCACCGCGTTGTCCATCAGGAAGCTCTTTACCGCGCCGCGGCGGCCCCGGCTGGCGCGCCACAGGTGGTCGCCGTCGAAGGCGTCCGAAAGCGGTTCGGGGCCGAGCGCGGAAAGTCGGGGATGGACGAAGGGGTCGTCGCCGGGCTGCCACAGCGCTGCGCCGAATCGACGCGGGTCCGTGTAGCGCAAGGTGCGTCCGTCGCGCACGGTGATGTCGACGTGGTCGTGCGGCCCCGGCGGAGGAGGATCGGCCCAAGCGCGGAACGAGCCCGACATGCCCAGGTGCCACAGCAGCGTGCCGTGGTCGAAGCGCCACAGCAGCCATTTCGCCCGCCGCTGCAGGGCCTCGACCGGTCGTCCGGCCAGCCCCGGCAATTGCTCGGCGACCGGCCAGCGCAGCATCGGAAAACGAACGTCGACGCGCTCGATCGTGCGGCCTTCGACCAGCGGCGCCAGGCCGCGTCGGGTGGTCTCGACTTCGGGCAGTTCGGGCACGTTTGCATTCCTCGGGGTCAGCGCGTAGGTTGGGGTCCGCCGGGGCGTGAGCCGGCGGAAAGCCAGTACCGCCCGTGGTCTGGTCGACCGTGGTTCTCTCGACCGCAGTTATCTCGACCGCAGTTATCTCGACCATGGATCATTCACGCAATGGTCAATTCAATCGAATGGAGGCCGCATGAGCGTTGCACGAGTTACCGAGATCATCGCATCTTCGCCGCGAAGCTTCGAGGACGCCATCGAAAACGGCATCGAACGCGCCAACGAGACGTTGAAGCACGTCAAGAGCGCCTGGGTGCAGAGTCAGAAGGTCGAATGTGGCGACGACGGGAAGATCAGCGAATACCGCGTCATCCTGAAGGTCACGTTCATCCTGAACGACTGAACGACCTGCCGCGGGCAGCGGCCGCCGCCGCCCGCACTCAACGAACGACGCGTGTGCAGTCCGTCCAGCGCTCGCCGTCGATCTCGAAGCGCGCCGAATCGCCCCGGCTGCGGTACTCCACGCCGGGCTCGGCGTAGCGCACACCGGACGCGCTTTCCCGGCGCGGCAGCGCGAACACCCGTCGGCCGGCGTCGAGCGAGGCCACGCCCGGCGAGCTGCGAACCACGAACCGGCGATCGCGGCAATCCCAGTGCGATACATCGATCCCGGCCGGGCCATCGGCCGCCAGCACCGGCTCGAAGGCGCGCAGGTCGCCGTCGGTCTCGGCCGGAGGAACGTTCATCAGTTCCGCCATCAGCGAGTAGACATCGACCGAGCGGACCGCCGGTAGTCGGCTGCCGGCCGCGATCGCCGGCCCGTGGGCGATCAGGATGCCGTGCATCGAATGCCAGGTCGGGTCCCAGCCGTGCATCCCGGCAGGCCCGCCGCGCTCGAGCATCGAGCGATAGGCGTCGCGGTTCGAGATCATCCAGCCCAGGTCGGCCTCGACGGTCACGTCGGGCACCCGCTTGTGGTCGTCGAAGCGATAGCGCTCGGGGGCCTCGCCCTTTTTCCAGGCGGTCACCTGCGGTACGTCGGCCAACGCGGCGATGATTTCATCGGCGGTCGGGCCGCCCTCCAGGGTCCACAGCTGGGCTGCGGGACCCCAGTCCGAAGCGCGCACGCGGTCGAGCGGGAAATGATCGTCGAGCAGCACGTAGCGCTCCGCATCGATCGGCTCCATGCCGTGGTCGGAGGTGACCAGCAGGTGCACGTCGTCGAGCATTCCGAGCTGCTCGAGGCCGTCGATCAGGCGACCGATCGCGCGGTCGACGTCGACCATGGCCTCGACGACCTTCGGTGCGTCGGGGCCATGATCGTGGCCGGCCGAGTCCACCGCGGAGAAATACAGGGTCGAGAACACCGGCCGCTCGTCCGGCGGCAGGTCCAGCCAGTCGAGCACCGTATCGACCCGTACGTCGTGCGGGATGCTGCCGTTGTAGAGCCGGACGATCGAGGGCCGCATGCCGCCGATCTGGGCTGCGCTGCCGGGCCAGGTATTGGGGGAGGCGATCTTCCCGGCCCGCTCGACGGTGTTCCAGATCGGTTCGCCGTCGTACCAGAAGCCGTCGCCCACCGCGTCCCGATTGCGCAGCGAGAAGCGGCTCTGACGCTCCGGGTCCCACATGTTGTTGGCGACCACGCCGGAATTCTCGGCGAACAGGCCGGTCGCGAGGGCGTAGTGGGTCGCGAAGGTCTTGGTCGGAAAGATATGGACCAGACCGTCGGCGCGGAGCCCGTTGCGGGCCAGCCGCTGCAGCGCCGGAAGCTCGGCGCGCTCGAGGTAGTCGTGGCGGAACCCGTCGATCGAGATCAACACCAGCGGCGGCGTCTCGTCGACCACCGCGCGTCGATCGACCACGGCGCAGGTGGCGATCGATGCGGCCAGCAGCAGCAGGAGCATCGTGGCCAGGGCTCGTTCGGGTCCGCGCGATGTGCGGTGGCAGCGCGTCTGGGTTGGTTCCTGCATCAGTCGCGGAAGTTCTCGAACTGCAGCGGACGATCGGCATCGGCTTCGCGCAGCAGGGCGATGGCCGCCTGCAGATCATCGCGCTTCTTTCCGCTGACCCGGACCTTGTCGCCCTGGATCGCCGCCTGGACCTTGAGCTTGGATTGCTTGACGTGCTTGACGAGCTTTTTCGCCAGCTCGGTATCGATGCCCTGCTTCAGGGTCACGGTCTGCTGCACGGTCTTGCCGGAGGCTTCCGGATCGCCCGCCTCGACGGCCTCGAGGTCGATCCCGCGTTTGGACAGCTTGGCATAGAGGATGTCGAGCATCTGCTGGACCTGGAAGTCCGATTCCGAGACCAGGCGGATGCTGTTGTCCTCATGCTCGAAGTGCGAGTCCGTGCCCTTGAAGTCGAATCGATTCTGGACTTCGCGATTGGCCTGGTCGACGGCATTGGCCACTTCGTGGGCGTCGAGCTCTGAGACGGTATCGAACGAGGGCATGGGCGTAGTTTCGGGTCGGGAATCGGCCCGTATTCTACCGAGTGGGGTCGTTGGTCGGTGTCGTGCGTCCGGCAGAGGAGACCCGGTCCAGGGCCGCCAGGGCCGAGAGCACTGCGTTCAGGTCGATTCGGTTTCGCTGGGCTGCTGGATGAAATTGCCCTGGATCAGATCCACGTCCATCTGCCAGATGCGGGAGACCTCCTCGGCGTCTTCGAGCATCGGCACCACCAGCTTGCGTTCCGCCTGGTGGGCTGCGCCGATGAATTTCTCGAAGCGCGCGGTCAAACCCTCGTCGGCCAGCATCCGGCGAGCGAAGTCTGCGCGCATCCGCAGGAAGTCGCAGGGAATGTGTTTCAGCAACACCGCCTCGGGAATCTTCTCGTCGATGTTCGTCAGCGAAACACCGACGCCGAGCGAGCGGATCCTGTCGAGCACGTCGCGCGCTTCGCGGATCCTGGACTTCAGCTCGATGACGTTGAACTCGAACACGATCGCTCGATCGCCCCGGTCGAGCTTGCCGATTTCCTTCGCGAACCAGTCGAAGAACTTCGCATCGTCGACCAGCGCCGGAGACTGGTTCATGAAGTAGGTCGGCGTGGCTTCATCGGCGTCGAGGTGGTTCTGGATGCGCGAGATGGTCTGCGCGATCATCCACTGGTCGAGCGCCGGCAGAACGCCACGCGCTGCGGCGACCGGGATGAAGCGCGCCGCCGGGATCAGGCTGCCGTCACTGCCGAGCAGCCGAGGCAGTACCTGGTAGCGGTCGGCATCCGGTCCGGACGTGGCCAGCAGCGGCTGGAACACAACGCGCAGGCTGTCGTCGCGCAGCGCCTTGGTCAGCTGACCCAGCATCGTCCCCGGGGCGCCACCGTCTTCGGCGCCCTCGGCCCCGGCGACCTCACTGCGATTGCCGCCGGCCTCCGTGAGCTTTTCGGCCAGGCGCGCGACGCTGACGAGATTGGCTTCCGAGAATCGCAATTGCTCGTTCGCCGGTCGGGCCGCGAAGCTGGCGGTTGCGGCGATCGCCTGCTCGCCGAACTCGAACAGATTGCTCGAGATGGCGCGCAGAAGCGTCGCGGCCTGTCTGGCGAAATCGCGGTCGCCACCCTGGGCGTCGAGCAGGATGGCAATCGAATTGAGTCCGAATCGGGCGGTGACGTCGCTGGGCTCGAGCTGCGCCCGCACCCGGTCGTGGATCGCGCGCATCAGTTTGTCCAGGCCGGTGAAGCCGACCTGGTTGCGATGACTGTGGGTCTCGTCGAGCACCAGCCAAGCCACGCCGGGCGGATAACTGCTGCCGCCGCCGGCCCGGGCTGCCTTGCATCTTTTGTCGAGTTCGCCGATCAGCGTCGACGCACTGACCACTCGAGCCAGCCCTTCGGGCAGGTCGCCCGCTTCGAGCAGGGTGCCGGCGTTGCTGGCTTCGGAGTCGCTCATGCAGATCCTTTTTGGAGCGCGGTGTCGTGCTCGAGCGATGCATGGTCATGCGCGCCCCGCCACGAACGTTCGACCGCCCTCCCTGAACGGACTGTGAAAAAGTATACGCGGATCACCGGCCTGCGTCAGCCAACGGCTGCACGCCGCGCGGAATGAGCGTCCGTGCGATTCTCCTCCGCTTTTCGGTGCGACCCTGGTCCGGACCGTCGCGAGCGCCTCGCCGTGCGCGCCCATCCCGGCAGGGGTCGGTCGAGCAGGGTCTCCAGGCGCTCCACCTCGGGCAGCAGGGCCGCGTCGAGCCGTGCCCGGAGGCTGTCGTCGAGCGGTGCGACCTCCGGCGCGGACCGAGGTCGGAATCGGCGGCCCGGTCGATAGTGGCGCAGCCAGCCGTACAGTCCTTCGGGCGCCATGCTTCGTACCCGGTAGCGCAGGGTGCTGCGTTTCCAAGCGCGATGCAGCCAATCGTCCGGCGCGGACCCGGCGCGATTGTGGACGCGAAAGTCGATCTCGGGGCCCGGGGCTGCGTCGAGAAAGGCCAGCACGCGGTGATAGACCGCGGCCGGATCGGCGCGCAGGTCGTCGAACACCACGACGTGCACGCGATCGCGCCCGAAGCGGTCGATGAACCGGGTCAGCTGCTCGGCATAGCACGGAATCGACGTGTACAGCAGGCTCTCGGCAAATCGCGCCGCGGCGGGGATGCCGAGGCCGCGGCGCCGCCGGGGCTCCATCGCCAGTGCTTCGGCCAGCTCGGCGCGGTCGTCGCGGCCCCCGCGCTGGACGTGATGGGCGTGCAGCGAGTGGATCATCTCCGCCGGATCGCGGACCATCGCGATGATGCGCGCGTCCGGGCACGCATGCTCGATCTCTTCGGCGGCGCGTTCGGAGTACAGGTACCAGGTCGAACGATCGCCGATCCGTTGGCGGCCGGCGGAACGGCACAGCGCACGGTATTGCCGACGAGACAGCCGCGGTCGGTTGTAGTCGATGTCGCTGCCGAAGAAGTGCGGCTCGCCGCGCAGCACGAACAGGTCCGGGTGCGCGGTCAGGTAGCGGGCCATCGACGTCGTGCCGCACTTCGGCGCGCCGACGATGAAGAAGTCCGGACGCGGACGGGCGCGCTGATCCCGCGCTCTTCTCATGCCGGGAACGCGTAATCGAAGGCGCGGAGCTCCCGACCGAACAACGCCTCGACCCGGGCCCGCTGCCGGTCGTCGTACCACGCCGCCGTGGGTCGACGCGGCTTCGACGACTTGGCGTGCGGTAGCGTCGGCGCGGGCAGGCCGATTCGTTCGAACACCGTGGCGAGGTCGTCGGCCAGCGACTCGAAACGCCCGACGAAGTCCACCGCGATCCGATCGTCGATGGTGTAGATGGGCCAGTTGTCGAAGTGCCGCGGCACGACGCCGTCGCTGAAGTCCCGTGCCTGCATGCGGGCCAGGAATTCATCGAAGCCCAGGTCCTTGCGGCCGGTCTTGCGGGTCCGCCAGTGGAAGTCGGACACCGCGCGGTCGTAGGGGTTGCGCACGAACGCGAACTTGAAATAGTCGCGCCAGGCCTGCGGGTCGAAGTCGCGCACGCGCCGCGCGTGGGCATGTTCGGGCGACGCGCCGAGGGCGTTGCGGTACTTCATGCGTTGGGCGCCGTTGAGCGCGGCCACGCGGTGCTTGCGCTCGACGATTCGCCCGGGTTTGCGCATCAGCCGGCCGACATAACTGACGGCGACCGCCGGATGCAGCAGGTCGCGGCGGGCCCGGTGGTTCGGTCGAACACCGGCCGTCAGCGCTTCCGGCCAGGTGCCCAGATGCAGGTCGTCGGGCCCCAGGTGCGGCGCGAGCGCTGCGGCGATCGAACTGCCGGCAACCTTGCGGCAGTGCATGAAGACGAAGCGATGGCGGTGGCTGATGATCAAGGCAGATGAGCGGTGAGACCGCCTGCGGCAGAACGGCCGGAAAGCGTAGCAGAACGCTGTGCCGTGTCGGCCGTGCGTCACGCGCACGGGGCCCAAGCGCAGGACCGGCCCCGCTGGACGGGGCCGGTTGCAATCCGGCGCGGGGCGCGCCGTCGGGCTCGGGCTCAGCCGGCCGGGAAGTCCAGGTTGAAGATCACCGTCGAACCCTCGAGCACCTCGATCAGCTGGCCTCGCGGGTCGAAGTCCAGTGGCAGTTCATCGGGGTCGGGGCTGCCGGTGGTGAAATCGATCTCGCCCTCGATACCGGCGCCCGTATCGACGACCTGGATCGTGCCGCGGACCGTGCCGCCGACGCGCAGGGTGTAGCCGCCGATCGGGACATCCTCGATCTCGACGTCGAAGTCGATTTCGCCGTCGTCGGCCCGCCAGCGGGCGTCGCCGTCGCCGGCGGGATAGACGCCGAGGTTGTTCAGGTCGCGGCGGATCTCGCCGTCTGGCGTGCCGCCACCGCCGCCGCCACCGCCGCCTCCCCCTCCGCCACCGCCGGCGTCGGGAAAGTCGGAGCTGAACAGCGTGGTTGCGCCCTCGGCGATCTCGATGAGTTCGCCGCGCGGATCGAAGTCCAGCGGCAGCTTGCCGGCCTCGACCGGGTGGCGGAACTCCAGCTCGCCCTCGGTCCGGCCCGCGCCCAGGTCCACGACCTGGATCGTGCCGCGCTCGACGCCGCCGACGAACAGAGCGTAGGCGCCGACCGGCACGTCCTCGACTTCGACGTCGAAGTCGACCCGGTCCGGCCGCTGCTCGAACTCCGCATCGGCGTCGGCGGCGGGATACACGCCGAGGTTGGCCAGCTCGATCTCGGTTTCGCTGTTGCCGAACGGCGGGGGCGTACCGCCGCTTCCGCCGCCCGTGCCCGGGACCGTGCCGCTGGCCGGGGCGGTGTTCGACAGGATCACGGTCGAGCCGTCGAGCACGTCGATGTCCTGGCCGCGCGGGTCGAAGTCGAGCAGGATCTTGCCGGGCTCGGCCGGCGAGCGGAACTCGAGCTCGCCCTCCGGTCCGCCGGCGGTCGAGACCACGGTGATCGTTCCGCGCGTGACGCCGCCAACCTCGAGCGTGTAGTCGCCCAGCGGCACGTCTTCGATCTCGACCGAGAAGTCGACCCGGCCCGGGCGCGCTTCGAAATCGGCATCTCCGCTGGCCCCGGCAATCACGCCGGTCGACAGCAGCGCGATATCGAACTCCTCGGGGAGCGTGCCCGGCGGGATGTCGTCGCCGATCCCGCCGCTGCATGGCGCACCGGGCTGGTTGGTGATTCGCTGGATCGGGAAGCCGCCGGTGCCGACGATGACGCGGATGGTCTCGAAATCCACGGTGCCGGAGTTGCAGTCGTCGAAGGTGACCTGCATGGTGCCGATCTCCGAGACCGGGTCGGGGTTGGTTCCGGGCGGGTCGTTGAAGTCGATGCCCTCGACTTCGTAGATGGTCGCATCGATCGTGTTGCCGACGATGTCACCCTGGGCGAACAGCCAGGTGGGGTTGCCCTGGTCGTCGTAGATCGCCCAGTAGATGGCACCGGTCTTGGTCCCGGTCAGTGCGCCGGCGATGGTCACGATCATGCCGTGGTTCTGCTGTTCGGGCTGGTCCCACCAGCCGGAAAAGCTGCCGGTGACCTCGACGGCGGCCGCGGGTGCGGCCAGGCCGGCGAGTGCGATGCCCATCGCCGCGGCGAGGCGGCGGGGGCGTGCGATCGGTGATGTGAAAACGTGGTTCATCGGGAACTCCTCGAGGTCAGTCATCCATCGGTTCGGGGGGAAGAATCGTGTACAGCCCCAGCCCGAGGCGGGTTGCGCGCGCGGCGCCCTTTCCAGCCAGTTCGCGGGACTGCTGTTCGTACTGGTACAGCCATTCGTCGACCTGCTCGGCCAGCGCACGGCTGGCGGTCTCGATGCGCTCTCGCGCCGCGTCGACCAGGTCCGGGTGGATGGTCCGGTTGTAGACCACCAGCTGCAGGCGCTTGTCCTGCTCGTCGGGCTGCCAGTTGTGCGCAATCGTTTCGATCAGGTCGCCGCAGGCCATGCCGAAGATTTCGCAGGTCTGGAGATCGGCCTTGTCGGCGCGGCTGATGTAGCGCGTGCGGACCAGCCGGACGGTGCGATCGTCGTCGAGCCTTACGGCACCGTTGCGCTCGAGCTCGTCGAGCACCGCGCGGGCCGGTGCTCCGCCGCTGTGCCGGGCGACCAGGCGCGAGAAGCTGGGGGCGTCGGCTTCGGCCTCCGGGCCGGCTTCGAACGGCAGCGCCGGCAGCGGCTTGCCGTCGGCGCGGAACTCGGGGTCGTGCGCCCAGCCCGAAAGCACCAGGGCCGCGCGGTGGTAGTGCTCCTGCTGGGGCACCTGGTCGGGCGCCGGGGTCGCCAGCAGTTGGTTGACATCGACCCGGGTCAACCCGGTCAGCACCGCCACGCGGGACTTGGTCGGCTTGCGGTCCGGCAGGCGAAACTCGCGGTGCGCGACATCGGCATAGCACCAGCGCAGCCAGTCCGCGCAGGTCTTGTAGGACACGTTGTGGCGAAGCAGGATGCGGACCAGCGGACGGAAGATGCGGATCGCCGCGCGGGCGAGTGCATCCAGGGTGGTGGCGGGTCCGGTCGGCGCGTCCATGATTTGTAGATTATTTGACAAATCAATAATTGTCAATAAATTTGCAAAATTTTCTCAGAATCGATTCCGGGGCCTCGGCGCCCGGCCTGTGCCATGCTCCGTCGACCCGTTCTGCTGGAGTCCGTGGGCATGGCCATGCGCTGGATCGAGATCGTCGCGCCGGAGAAGCATCTCGACGCGGTCAGGAAGAAGGTCGAGGACGCCGAAGTCCACGATTGGTGGACGCTGGAGCACCCCGATCGGTCGGTGGTTCGGGTGGTGCTCGAGGGCAAGCACGTCGAGGATCTGCTCGAAGCGCTGGAGCCGTTGTGCGAATCCGGCGGCGGCGCCGACAACGGCGACAACGGGCCGGGCGTGCGTGCCGTGGTCGGCAACGTCGATGCGATGCTGCCGAAGGCGGAAAAGGACGAGAACGGCGAAGCCGAAGAGACGTCGAACGGGAAGAAGGACGAGGACTCCGATCGCGTCAGCCGGTTCGAACTGGTCGAACGGGTCGAGCGCGATGCGCGCTTCAACCGGCAGTACGTGTTCATGATCGTCCTTTCGAGCATCGTCGCCGCGATCGGACTGGTGCGCGGCAATGTCGCGGTCGTGGTCGGCGCGATGGTGATCGCGCCCCTGCTGTCGCCCAACATGGCGCTGGCGCTGGCGGCCACCCTGGCCGACTGGCGGATGGCCTGGACCGCGGTCAAGACCGGCATGTCCGGGGTCGGCATCGCAATGGTGCTCGGCGTCGCGCTGGGCTGGCTGTTGCCGGTCGATCCGACCGTTCCGGAGATCGCATCGAGAACTTCGGTCGACGAACTGGACCTGCTGCTGGCGCTGGCCGCTGGCGCGGCCGGGGCGCTGGCCATCACCAGCGGCGTTTCGGGTGCGCTGGTCGGCGTGATGGTGGCCGTGGCGCTGCTACCGCCGCTGCTGGTGATCGCGCTGCTGGCCGGTGCCGGCGAATGGCGAGGCGCGTCGGGCGCATTGCTGCTCTACAGCGTCAACGTCGCCTCGGTGAATCTCGCCGGCATCACGGTCTTCCTGGCCCGCGGAATCACGCCGCGCACCTGGTGGGAGAAGCGCCGGGCCCAGCGCGCCGCCTGGTGGGGCATGGGCTTCTGGGTCGGTGCGCTGGTGCTGCTGGTCGTCGCCCTGGTGCTCTACAACCGGAGCTGACGGCGGGCCGGCGCCTCAGTCGTCGAGGTCCGGGCCGTAGGCGTACTCGCCGCCGGCCTCCAGCGCACGTCGATACGCCGGCCGGGCATGAATGCGCCCCAGCCACGCATCGATCTGCGGATACTGGCCCCGGCTCACGGTCCGTGACCGGGCCGCTTCGAGCGGAAAACTCATCTGCACATCGGCCGCGCCGATCGCGCCGCCGGAAAACCACTCGTGGTCGGTCAGGTATTCGTTGACCCAACCGAAGTGGGTCGCGATCTGCGGATCGGTGAAGGCGCTGTCGACCTGGTCGGCGATCCGGCTGCTGATCGGCCGGATCAGGAACGGCACCGGCGGCTCGCGCAGGCGCGAGAACACCAGCTTGAGCAGCAGCGGCGGCATCAGCGACGCCTCGGCGTAGTGCATCCAGTAGTTGAAGTTCCAGTACGCCGGATCGTCGAAGGCCGGCGCCCATTCACCTCTGCCGTAGGTTCGCGCCAGGTACTCGAGGATCAGCGCCGATTCGGCGATCGTCCGGTCGCCGTCGACGATCACCGGCGACTTGCCGAGCGGGTGGACCTCGGCCAGCTCCGGCGGCGCCAGTCGGGTTTCCGGGTCGCGCTCGTAGTAGTGAATCTCGTACTCGGCGTTGAGCTCTTCCAGCAGCCACAGCACGCGCTGCGAACGCGAGTCCTCGAGGTGGTGGACGGTGATCATGGCGTGGCTCCGACTCAGGTTCCGGTCAGTATAGGGGCCGAGTCCTTGGATGATTGGCGCGAAGACGCGAAGGCGCGAAGAGAAAGGCGAAGGGCTATGGAACGAAGAGTAAAAGGAAAGTCGCTGGACTCCGGCTCAAGGCCGGGGCGACGGAGTGGATGATCGTCTGCCTGTTCGAGGCCGCTTGCGGGCGAAGGGTGAGGCAGGCGTTCAACGGCAGACCCATCGCCTGTAGGAGCGAGCCTCGCTCGCGAAGGGCGGGGATGCGCTGAACCTTTCGCCTGCAATACAGGCTCCTACAGGACGACGGAATCCGGCGGCGTATCCAGCGCACGCGCTAATCCGGTTCGCCCCGAAGTGCCCTGACGCGCCGATCCAGTTCGAAGACGTGTTCGTCGACTTCGTCGCGTTCGCGCAGGGCGTCGGCGAGGCGGTGGAGGTAGTCGGCGTTGGCGCCGGAGGGGCCTTTCGATGACGCGATATGGCGGGCCATCTCGTCGGCCGGCGCGGGGCCGAGCCAGGCCGGGTTGCCTTCTTCGGCGACATAGATCACCCCATCGGCGCTCGATGTTTCCCGGTCGAGCATCTCCAACGGCAGGCGGTATCGGCCATAACCGTTCTTCTCCCGGTGGTCGAGGTGGTCGAACACCTCGTGCGAGACCCGGTACGCCACGCCGCGACAGTGTTCGCCGGGCGATCGGACCAGCGTCAGCACGCGACCCGGCGATCCGGGCGTGCCTCGATGGTCGTGCGATCCCTGCCAGAAGCGCCGCGCCCAACCCTCGATCCGCGCCTCGGCCCGGTCGAGGACCGGGAAGTCCACCTTGTAGATCAGCGAGCCGTAGCCGAAGACCCAGGCGTCTTCGTCCGAGTTCGTGTCGTCGACGTCCATTGGCGCAGGCTAGCACCGCTGGTACGATCCGCTCATGAACGAGCCAGGGAGCCACGCGGGTCGCAGCGCCGGACGCTGGCAGGTTGCCGGTCTGGCCCTGTGGCGCGGCGGTCTGGCGTTCGTCGCGGCCTATGCCTTCTACACCGGCGCCTGGCAGCTCCTCCGACGGCTCGACTGGCCGCCCCAGCTGACGATCGGCGGCTCGATCGCGCTTGGCGGCTTCGCGCTGCTGATGGCCTCGCTGGTGCTGGACCGGCGCGCGGCCGCGCAGCGCGAGGGCAACCTGCTCGACGACCGGGTGCAAGGTGGCGATGACTGACGTCCTGCGGATCACCGGATTTCTGATGATGCTGATCGGCGGCGTGCTGGTCGCCAGCTGGTTCATCGAACCCCTGCGCGAACTCTGGCCGCTGCTGCTCGATCTGCCGCTGCCGGTCCGCATCGGCCTCGGCGTGGCCGGGATCGGGCTGCTGGTGGTGCTGGGCACCGTGATCCACGATCGGATCAACGCCGATCCCGAATCCTTGCGCGAACATTCCGGCACCGACAACGGAGAGACACGATGATCCTGGTGACCACCGAAACCGTGCCCGGCCGTTCGATCGAACGATCGGTCGGCCTCGTCCGCGGCAATACCGTCCGCGCCAAGCACCTGGGCCGCGACATCGTCGCTGCCCTGCGCAACCTCGTCGGCGGCGAGATCAGCGAGTACAGCGAACTGATGACCGAGGCGCGCAACGAGGCGACCAACCGGATGATCGAGCAGGCCGAAGACAGTGGCGCCGATGCCGTGGTCGGCATCCGCTTCATCACCGCCCAGATCGGCGCCGGCTCCGCCGAACTCGTCGCCTACGGCACCGCCGTCAAACTCGCTCCCCGCGAACAGGGCTGACCGCGAACGACCGGGCCGCGGCCGAGTTCCTTCGCGAAAAGCTGAGAGGCGTTCTCTCGCAGAGACGCGGAGCCGCGGAGGAAAGGCGCAAGCGAGAATGAACCCGCTTCTTCCGTCGTCCCGCACTTGATGCGGGACCCAGTGTCTTTGAATGGTGTTCTCTAGCTGATGAGCGCGAAGACGCGAAGGCGCGAAGGGCGCAAGATGATCTTCGCTGAAACCCGAAAAGCGTTTTCTCGCAGAGGCGCAGAGCCGCAGAGAAAACCCGGTGAGAGCATGATTGATCAAGCGCCTCCTCGCGGAAGCGGACAACACTCGCTTTGGACGGCGTCCTCGAACTGCGTTCGATTCGAATTCCTCTGCGTCTCCGCGTCTCTGCGAGAGAACTGCCTTTCTTGTCTTCAACTGTTTTCTGCAGTTCTTGCGTCCTTGGTGCCTTCGCGTCTTTGCGCTCATCATCTGAAGCCCAAGGTGCCGACGTCCGATCTTCCTCGGTTGCCGCAACGGCATCGGTGCCCCACAATGCGGTCTGGTTCGAACCCCACAAAAGGCTTTCCGATGCGTCGATTCAAGTGCCTGGCTTCTCTTTCGCTACTGGTCCTCGCGAGCCATGTGCTTGCTGCCGATGTCGACGACTGGCACGACTGGATCGACGCCGAGACCGAGCGGCTCTACGACGATGTCGTCGAGTGGCGTCGGCATTTCCATCGGAACCCCGAGCTGTCGAACCGGGAATTCGAGACGGCCGCATACATCGCCGAGTTCCTGCGCGGGCTCGATCTGGAGGTGACGACCGGCGTGGCGCACACGGGCGTGGTCGGGGTGCTGCGCGGCGGTCGGCCCGGTCCGGTCGTCGGGCTGCGCGCCGACATGGACGGGCTGCCCGTGCCGTCGAGGGTCGGGCTGCCGTTTTCGCCCGATGTCACCGGCGAGTATCTCGGCGACGAGGTGCCGGTTTCACACGCCTGCGGTCACGACACGCACATGGCCATGCTGATGGGCGTGGCCGAGATGATGGCCGCGCGCCGCGAGGATCTTCCCGGCACGATCAAGTTCATCTTCCAGCCCGCCGAAGAAGGCACGCCGCCAGGCGAGGAGGGCGGGGCCGAGATGATGGTGGCCGAAGGCGTGATGAACGATCCGGACATCGAGGTCGTGTTCGGCCAGCACATCTGGTCGCCGGCCCCGGCCGGCATGATCGGCTACCGGCCCGGCGGCATGCTGGCGGCCTCGGACCAGTTCACGATCACGATCAACGGCAAGCAGACCCACGGGTCGACGCCGTGGACCGGCGTCGATCCGATCGCCGTGGCCGCCCAGGTGGTGATCGGACTGAACCTGATCGTCAGTCGCCAGACCGAGCTGACTCGCGAAGCCGCGGTGATTTCCGTCGGCCGGGTGCGGGCCGGTGTGCGCAACAACATCATCCCGGAGAGCGCGGAGCTGATCGGCACCATCCGCACCCTGGATACGGGCATGCAGGACAAGATTCACGATGACATCCGCCGCACCGTCGAGCACATCGCGCAGAGCTTCGGCGCCACGGCCGATGTCGTGATCGAGCGCGGCTACCCGGTGACCGTCAACGACCCGGACCTGACCGAACGGATGCGCCCCACGCTCGAACGGGTCGGCGGCGATCGGGTGCGGGTCGTCGATGCCATCACCGGGGCCGAGGACTTTTCGTTCTACGCGCGCGAAGTGCCGGGCCTGTTCCTGATGATCGGCGGCGCGCCGAGCCACCTGGCGCCCAACGAAGTCGCTCCGCACCATACGCCCGACTTCCAGATCGAGGAGTCGGCCATGAAGACCGGCGTCCGCGCCCTGGCCAACCTGGCCATCGACTACATGCTGGCCGCTGGCGACTAGCGGGTCGGGTTACTTTCCGGGGTCGGGGCGCCTTTTTCAGATGATCAGTGCGAAGCGGAGAAGGAGCGAAGGGCGCCCCTGACGTGAAGAAGCCTTTGTCGAAGAGCAGAAAGGCGTTTTCTCGCAGAGACGCAGAGACGCAAAGAAAACAAGTTGCTGTTAGCGGCATCAAGCGGGGGGCCACGCATCAGGAGAAGGATGGCCGATTCTTGACTCGCTCCCTCGGTGGCCGTTCTCCGCGGCTCAGCGTCTCTGCGAGAAAACGCTTTTGGATTGTCGTCTTTCCGGCCCGCTGATCACCGCTACGCACGTCATCCAGACGTGCCGGAAAAGAAACGGGCGCCCGAGGGCGCCCGTTCTCGGTCGTCATGCGAGGCCGATCAGGCGAAGCGGAAGAACCGCAGCGCGCGGCGCAGGATGTAGAGCGCCTGCGGCGGAAGCTCGGCGGCATCCACGGTCTCGCCGTTCCAGCTGACCTGGCCGCTGAATTCCGGGCCGTCGCCGTCGCGCCGGACCTGCAGGTCGTCCAGCACCAGCGTGTTGATCACCGGGTTGCCGTCGGCGTCGGTGTGTTCGGACTCGAGCAGGCCGTCGTAGGACGTGACCAGTTCATCCACGTCACGGTAGCGGCTTCGGACCATCTGGCCGTTGATCGTGCGGCCGTCGGCGTTGGGCTGGAAGCTGTCGAACTCGGCGGTGGTCAGGCTTTCGCTGCCGCCGACTTCCAGCGTCCCCTGGGTGGTGATCACCAGCGTGCCGCCGGCATCGTCGGTCAGGGTGACGTCGCGCTGGACGTCGACCGCCGCCTCCGCGTTGGCGGCGACGGCAAGAAGAAGGGCGAGCAGCATCGGTCGGGAAAAGCGGTTCATGGGAACTCCTTGTGCGTGGGTGTCGTTGTCATCCGGTGGATTGTTTCGACGCGGGGGCAACCGCGTCACCTGCATCAACGCGGGGTCGAGCCGATCGGTTGACAGGCGCTGAAGCGATTCGCGCGCAAGCGCGCTCCCACAGGGGAGCTGGAAAGCGAAGAGCGAAAGGCGAAAGGCGAAAGGCGAAAGGCGAAAGGCGAAAGGCGAAAGGCGAAAGGCGAAAGGCGAAAGGCGAAAGGCGTTCTCGCGCGGAGGCGCGGAGGCGCAGAGGAAAAAGCGAAAGCGAGAAACATCCGGTCTGTGGGAGCGGGCCTGGCCCGCGAATTTCGGCTCGGGCTGCCCGTTCGCCTGCAGGCAGGCTCCCACAGGCTTTTTATGATTCGTCGTCCTCAAGCGGCCTCCAACAGGTGCTTCGGTCGGCGGATGCGGTGCGGCCGTTCGCTCGCAAGCTCGCTCCCACACGCCCCCTGCCGTCGTCCCGCACTTGATGCGGGATCCAGTGTCTTCGATCATTCAGGGCTTGAAGTCGCGAATTCCGGCTGGGGCTGCCCGTTCGCCTGCAGGCAGGCTCCCACATGGGGGCTGGAAAGCGAAGAGCGAAAGGCGAAAGGCGAACGGCGTTCTCGCGCGAAGACGCGAAGACGCGAAGGCGCAGAGGTAAAGCGAAAGCGAGAAACAACCTGTCTGTGGGAGCGGGCCTGCCCGCAAACGGCGGGGCTCAGTCCCCGCGGATCAGGGCGGCGCGCTCGTCGGCGTCGGCGTTGATCAGGGCGCGGGCCAGGGCGGCCCGTTCGGGGTCGCCGAGGTCGCGCATGCGCAGCATCAGCCGGCGGCGATCGGGTCGGTCCAGGGATTCCCAGAGATCACGGAGTTCGATCCGCTCGCTCGCCGTAAGCAGCCGTTGCCACTGGCGTTCGCCGGCCCGCCGTTCGGCCTGCATGCCGAGCAGGAACGCGCGGCGCTGTTCGGCGTCCATGCTCTGCCAACGGTCGCGCAGCGCCGCACGCTGGTCGGGCGGCAGGGACTCCAGCCGGCGCTGGGCCTCGCGCAGTCGCTGCTGCTGCTCCGGCCCCAGCGCGCGCAATCGCTCGGCGCGTGCACGCGCCTGCTCGCGCTGTTCCGGCGTCATGGCCTGCCAGTGCTCGAGCCGGCGGCGCACGGCGTCGCGCTGTTCGGGCGTCATCGTGGCCCAACGTTCCGCGTTGTCCAGCAGTTCGGTCTTCTGCGCGTCGGGCAGGTCGTTCCAGCGGTCCGACCAGGGCGCGAGCAGCGCCTTCTGGCCTTCGTCCAGTTCGCTCCAGTCCTGCGCCGAGGCCAGCGGCGACGCCAGCACCATCGTTGCCAGGAAGGCGGCCAGCATCAGGCCGGCACCGAGTCGCGCCAGGAGGCGGACCTCGGGCGCCGGCTCAGCGCGACGCGATGTGCTGCTGGCGTTCGAGACCCCGGTCGTTTTCATCACGACTGCTCCGGCTCGGCCGCGTCCTGGGTTGCCAGCCAGGCGTAGAACTCGAGCTCGTCGTCGAGCAGGTCGTACTCGTCCGAGGCCAGCAGTTCGAGATCGGTGGTCTCCGGCATCGGGGCAGGGCGCTCCGGGCCCGAGGTCAGCAGCACGGCGGTCAGCGCGACCACCGCGATACTGGCCGCGATCGGCAGCATCGTGGTCCACCGCGTTCGGGAGTCCGTCGACGACGTCGAACGCGCCTCGAGCGCGGCTCGCTGTGCCGCGGCCAGTCGATCGCCGTGTCGAGCCGCCACGTCGGCGGCTTCCCGGTCCAGGGTCGTGCGGATCGAGTCGGTCCAGTCATCGGCGCTTCGCGGACGGTCGTTCATCGCTCGTTCTCCAGCAGGTCGCGCAGTTTCGCCTGCGCACGGAAATAATGCGTCTTGATCGATCCCGCCGTCACGCCCAGCGCTTCGGCGGTCTCGCGCACGTCCAGCCCTTCCCAGGCGCGCAGCAGAAATACCTGGCGCTGACGGTGCGGCAGCGCGGCCAGGGCCTGGTCGAGCCGGCCGGCGAATTGTTCGTGCACCGCGTGGGCTTCCGGGCTCGGGGCCACCGCGGGGTCCGCCGTGGCCCGATCGACCGGATCCAGCGCCTCGCCGTCGTCGTCGGTCGCCTTGTTCGACCACCACCACTTGCCGCGTCGGGTCCGGGTCCGGTGCACGTCGATGATCCGGTTGTCGAGAATCCGGTGAAACAACGGGCGACGTTCTTCAGGCGGACGATCGGAATAGCGCCGAACGAAGGCGATCATGGCGTCCTGCACCGCGTCCAGCGCGTCGGCCTCGCTGCCCAGCGCCAGCCGGGCGATGACCACCGCGCGTGCCTGCACGCTGTGCAGGAAGGCGTCCAGCGATTCGGTCGGCGATTCGGTCGGCGATTCGGTCGACGATTCGGTCGCGCGTTCGACCGTGTCGGTGTCGCCGGCCGGAGTCGACCCCACGGACGACGCGGCGGTTGCTCCGGCGACGGATTCTGCGCATTCCATCATCATGCGGCCTTCAACGCGCGAGCGCGCGCGGAGGTTGACCGCCGGACACGAACGCGCCCGGCAAGGGCCGGGCGCGTGCGGTCGAACCTCATCGGCAGGTCCGGCTCAGCCGATCCGGCGAACCACGACCAGGCCGAGGCCGGCGACCAGCAGCACCATCAGGCCCAGGCCGATCGGACCCAGCGTCGGCACCGCGGTGGTTTCCGGCAGGACCTGGCCGCGCTGAACGAAGCTGATGAATCGCGCACTGACGCCGGCGATCTCGGTCTCGACCAGCGCGCCGGTACGGTCCATCTCGTGCACCCCGCCGCCGTTGGTGACCAGCAGGTTGCCGTTGCCCAGCTCGTACACGCCGCGGTAGCCGCCCAGCGTCGGGTCGTCGAGCACGTTCACCACCGCACCGGCGGCGTCGAACTCGATGATGCCTTCCTGGCCACCGGAGAAATTGGCGACGAAATAGCCGCCGCCGACTCGCGGCGCGATCTGTTCCGGAAAGGTGTCGACCGGAGCGAAGTCGCCGAGGTAGGTGCCGGCCAGGTCGAATTCGTGCACCGCGTCGCTGGTGATCGAGGGCGCAAGGATCGTCGATGCGTCGATCAGCACGTCGAAGGGGCTGTCCATGCCCCCGGCGGCAACGGCGACCCGGTTGCCCAGCGAATTGCCGGCCGTATCGAACTCGGCGATCGCGTCGGCGTTGGCGCCGCTGGCCGAGGTGACCAGCAGGTTGCCGTTGGCCGCGTCGATCTCCATCCCGCGCACGTTGTCGAGGATCGAGTTGTCGATGCCGCTGGCCGGTGCGAACAGGCCCAGCGGTGCGCCGGTCAGGTCGTAGGCGAACACACCGTCCTCCAGCTGGTCGCTGACCAGGAAGGTGTCCTGGGCATCGTTCAGCAGCACTTCGATCGGGGTCGACAGGTTGGTCGGGTCGGCCGGGATGAAGTCGGCGTCGATCAGGGTGCCGTCGTTGGCGTCGAAGGCCATGATGCGGTCGTTGGTCGACTCGGGAATCAGCAGCACGCCCTGGTCGATGAGCATACCGCGCTGCGCACCGCGCACCGCAGGCTCGCTCGGCGTGGCCGACGGGGTGGTGTTCTCCAAGCCGCCGGCCTCGAGATCGGTCGCGCTCTGGGCGAGAGCATGGTGGCTTGCCAGGCCGGTTGCGATGCCCGTGGCGATGCCGAGCGCGAGTACGAGATTGATCTTCATGGTGTCTCCCTGGGAATGTCGAAGGACGATGTGCCAACTACCTCGTCACCGACTATAGCCGCTCGCGGAGCACGATTCAGCCCCGAACAGGTCCTGCCGATCCACCGTGGTGCGGCCGAGATGCTGGACCAGCAGGGCGCGGAGCTCCCCGTCGAGCGCCGGCATCTCGGTCAGCAGGTGGCCCCGGAACGCATCGGCTGCTGGGCTGGCCACGGTGTCCGCGCGCTGGACCAGGTGCCAGTGCACCGGTGCCGGAAAATGCGGCACCGCAGGAAGCGCCAGCAAGCCGGCTTCGAGCTCGAGGCGGACCGCGTGCAGCGAGATCACCGCCAGGCCGTGGCCGGCGCGCACGGCGTGCTTGATCGCCTCGTTGCTGCCCAGCTCCAGCTCGGGCGAGAGCCTGGCGTCGAAGCGGGCCAACCACTCCTCGGTCCACAGACGCGTGCCCGAGCCCGGCTCGCGGACCACGAAGCGAGCGCGCGCCACGTCGCGGAAGTCGATCCTCCGGCGGCGCGTCCAGGGGTGATCCGGCGCGGCGATCATGACCAGGGGGTTCGCGCCGATGCGCTCGGTCCGCACGTCGCGGTCGGTCGGCGGCCGGGTCATCAGGTAGCCGTCGTCCAGGCCCTGGTCCAGCCGCTCGAGCAGGCGGTCGCGGGGCAGGATGCGCAGGCTGGCCTCGATCCCGGGGTGGGCCTCGCGGAACCGGCCCAGCAGGCCGGGAAGAATGTACTCGGCGGTCGACACCGCCGCGATCCGCAGGCGGCCGCGCTCGATGCCGCCCCGCGCGGCGAGGCGCTGTTCCAGCCTGCGCAGCTCGTCGTCGATCCGCCGGGCCGCCTCGACCGCGTCGCGTCCGGCGCCGGTCAGCCGGAGCTTGCGCCCGGTGACCTGGTACAGCGGCAGCCCCAGCTGTTCGCTCAGCTGCTTGAGCTGGATCGAAAGCGTCGGCGCGGTCAGGTGCAGCTTGCGCGCGGCCGCTGCGATCGAGCCCTGTTCGGCCACGATGCGGAGAATCCGAAGCTGGTGGAACGTGACGCGCATGGGCGTGGCTCCCGACCGCCAAGATTTATACATAGATAATAGTCTATGCATGGACGGAAAGATAATAACTTTACCCTACCTTTCCGTCCCTCTAGAATCCTGGTCCGTTCAGCCTGCGTTCGGGCGCCCCCGGCTACAACCGGGGGATCACACCGCACCCGCAGGCACCGGCTTTGCATTCAGAGGATTCATCGATGTCAGCACGTTTGAAGGACGTTCAGGACCACCTGGCCCCGGGTCGCAGCGCCGACCGCATCCCGGTCGCACTGGCCGAAGGCGACGGCATCGGCCCGGAGATCACCGCGGCCGTGTGCGCTGTGCTCGATGCGGCCGGCGCCCGCGTGGCACTGCAGCCGATCACGGTCGGGGAGCAGTGCTTCCTCGACGGCGTGACCTCGGGCATTCCCCAGGCCGCCTGGGACGCCATCCGCGAACATCGCGTACTGCTGAAGGGCCCGATCACCACGCCCCAGGGCGGCGGCTACAAGAGCCTGAACGTGACCCTGCGCAAGGCGCTGGGCCTGTTTGCCAACGTCCGCCCCTGCCGGGCCTGGCACCCGTGGGTCGACACCTGGCACCCGGACATGGACCTGGTCATCGTCCGCGAGAACGAGGAAGACACCTACGCCGGCATCGAGCATCGCCAGACGCCGGAGGTCACCCAGTGCCTGAAGCTGATCTCGGAACCAGGCAGCGAGCGGCTGATCCGCTACGCCTTCGAACTGGCCCGGTCGCAGGGCCGCGACACGGTCCACTGCCTGACCAAGGACAACATCATGAAGGTCACCGATGGCCTGTTCCATCGCACCTTCGACCGGATCGCCGCCGAGTATCCCGAGATCGACGCGAAGCACATGATCATCGATATCGGTACGGCCCTGCTGGCCGACCGGCCCGAAATGTTCGACGTGGTTGTCGCGCCGAACCTCTACGGCGACATCGTCTCCGACGTGGCCGCCCAGATCACCGGCTCGGTCGGGCTCGGCGGCTCGGCCAATATCGGTGAGGGCTTCGCGATGTTCGAGGCGGTCCACGGTTCCGCCCCCGACATCGCCGGCCAGGACATCGCCAACCCCTCGGGCCTGCTGCTGGCCGCGATCGAGATGCTGCGCTACCTCGGCGACACCTCGACCGCCGAGACGATCCACAACGCGTGGCTGGCCACCCTGGCCGACGGCCTGCACACCGCCGACCTGTACCTCGAAGGTCGCAGCCGTCGCAAGATCGGAACCCGCGAGTTCGGCGAGGCCGTGATCGAGCGGCTCGGCAGCCGGCCCGAAGGCGAATGGAAGGGCAACGCGGCCTCGCACGGTGCGCTGCCGCGCGCCGAGAAGAGCTGGCCGCGGGCCGAGACCCGGCCGGACAAGGCGCTGCACGGCGTCGACGTGTTCCTCGACTGGGATACCCACGACCGCAACCCGGACGTGCTCGGCCGCCGGCTCGAGACGCTGGCCGCAGACACGGCCTTCGACCTGGTCATCGTGACCAATCGCGGGGTCAAGGTGTATCCGAACGGCATCCCGGAAACCCGCTGCACCGATCACTGGCGCTGCCGCTTCCGCACGCCCGACGGCAGCGACGCCGGCCACGCCGACATCCTGGCCCTGCTGGCGAAGTTCGAAGCCGCCGGCCTGGACTTCATCAAGACCGAGAACCTCTACACCTTCGACGGCGAGCGCGGCTACTCGATGGGGCAGGGGGAATAGCGCCGCCGACTTCGCGCGCAAGCGCCCTCCAACAGGCTCGAAGGCTTCGCCCGGATGGTTTCCTGTTCGAGGCCGCTTGCGGGCGAGGGTCGGAAGCAGCGTCCAACGGAAGGCCCGTTGCCTGTAGGAGCGAGCCTCGCTCGCGAAGGACGGGATGCGCGAACCCTTCGCCTGCAAGGCAGGCTCCTACAGAACGCTGGAGTGTGGCGCCGGGTCCGCGCGCAAGCGCCCTCCAACAGGCTCGAAGGCTTCGCCCGGATGGTTTCCTGTTCGAGGCCGCTTGCGGGCGAGGTTCGGAAGCAGCGTCCAACGGAAGGCCCGTTGCCTGTAGGAGCGAGCCTCGCTCGCGAAGGACGGGATGCGCGAACCCTTCGCCTGCAAGGCAGGCTCCTACAGAACGCTGGAGTGTGGCGCCGGGTTCGCGGGAGCAAACGGAATCGGAGAACGAAAAAGGCCACCGCGGGAAGCCCGACGGTGGCCTTGCAGGATCTGGCGCGCCTGGCAGGAGTCGAACCTGCGACCTCTGCCTTCGGAGGGCAGCACTCTATCCAGCTGAGCTACAGGCGCGTAGCCGCGTATTGTACCCGAGATCGAGATCGGGTCCACGTACGATATCCTGCCGCCTGACCCGCCGAGTGCCGCTGCCATGTCCTCCACCGAATCGACCACCCTGAGGGCCGCGACGCCGGCCGACATCGGGCTGCTGCTGGACCTGATCCGCGAACTGGCCGTCTACGAGAAGGAGCCGGAGGCGGCGAAGGCCACGCCCGACCTGCTGCACGACGGCCTGTTCGGTCCCGATCGCAGGGCCGAGGCGGTGATCGCCGAACACGAGGGCGAACCGGCCGGCTTCGCCCTGTTCTTCCACAACTACTCGACCTGGACCGGCAAACCGGGGCTCTACCTGGAAGACCTGTTCGTGCGCGAGGCCATGCGCGGCAAGGGCATCGGCAAGGCGCTGCTGCTGCACCTGGTGGGCATCGCCCACGAACGCGGCTGCGCCCGGATGGAGTGGAGCGTGCTTGACTGGAACCGCACCGCCATCGACTTCTACCGCTCCCTCGGCGCCCGCCCGCAATCGGAATGGACCGTCTATCGGCTCGACCAGGCGGCCCTGGACCGGCTGGCCGCGTAGCGCCGACCCATCGGAGACCGAACCGAGGTCCGCGGCCGGATTCGGTTCTTCGCCCGCAAGCGGCCTCCAACAGGAAGCGCCCCGATCAGCGCCGGAAGTCCGTTGGAGGGCGCTTGCGCGCGAAGGGCGTATGTCGCGTTCGATCGGAGGCCCTCTTGCCTGTAGGAGCGAGCCTCGCTCGCGAAGGGCGGGAATGCGCGAACCCTTCGCCTGCAAGGCAGGCTCCTACAGATCGCTGGAATGCAGCGGCGGGTTTTCCCGCAAGCGGCCTCCACCAGGCAGCTGCTCTCCCGCTCTGTCGCCCCGGCCCCCGAGCCGGGATCCAGCGACTTATCTCCGAATAAGGCTTTTCTCTTTGCGCCCTTGCGTCCATTGGTAGAAGATCAAAATCAAAGTCACTGGGTCCCAAATCAAGTTTGGGACGACGGCGGGGTGGAAGTCACTGGGTTCTAGATCAAGTTTGGGACGACGGCGGGGCGGAAGTCGCTGGGTCCCAAATCAAGTTTGGGACGACGGCGGGGTGGAAGTCACTGGGTCCCAAATCAAGTTTGGGACGACGGCGGGGTGGAAGTCACTGGGTCCCAAATCAAGTTTGGGACGACGGCGGGGCGGAAGTCACTGGGTCCCAAATCAAGTTTGGGACGACGGCGGGGTGGAAGTCACTGGGTCCCAAATCAAGTTTGGGACGACGGCGGGGTGGAAGTCACTGGGTCCCAAATCAAGTTTGGGACGACGGCGGGGTGGAAGTCACTGGGTCCCAAACCAAGTTTGGGACGACGGCGGGGTGGAAGTCACTGGGTCCCAAATCAAGTTTGGGACGACGGCGGGGTGGAAGTCACTGGGTCCCAAATCAAGTTTGGGACGACGGCGGGGCGGAAGTCGCTGGGTTCTAAATCAAGTTTGGGACGACGGCGGGGTGGAAGTCGCTGGGTTCTAGATCAAGTTTGGGACGACGGCGCGGTGGAAGTCGCTGGGTCCCGCGTGAGGTTCGGGACGACCGGGAAAGTAATCTTGCTCGCTTTTGCTTTTCCTCTGCGGCTCCGCGTCTTCGCGAGAGAACGCCTTTCGCCGTTCCGGTTCCGGATTCAGGCCAGAAGGGCTTCACCGCCTTCGAGTCGGCGGCGCAGGACGCTGTTGCGCGGAAAGTGCTGGACCAGGAAATCCATCTGGTCGGCCAGGATGCGGCGGCCCTGAAGGTAGACGTACTCGGCGTGGGTCGGCACGAAGGGAATGGCCAGCAGTTGCATGCCGGCCTGCTCGGGCGTCAGCGAGCCCTTGTGGTTGTTGCAGCGCTTGCACGCGGTGACGACATTCGCCCAGGTGTCTTCGCCCTTCTGGGCCAGCGGCTTGACGTGGTCGCGCGAGAGCATGAAGTCGGGGAACTTGTCGCCGCAGTAGAGGCAGAGGTTCTGGTCGCGGCGGAACAGCGCGCGGTTCGACAGCGGCGGGGTGTAGTGGTGGTAGAACTTCTCGCCGGCGGGGTGGGCGCCATGGGTGGCGAGGATCGCGTTGACCGGAATCTCGGTACGCAGGCCGGTGATGGCGTTGATGCCGCCGTGCAACTTGTACAGCACCGAGCCCAGCGCATAGCTCACCTGCTCGAGACAGATCAGCTTGACCGCATCCTGGTAGCCGATCCACTCCAGCGGCATGCCCGCGACGTCGGTCCTCAAAACCTGTTGGGTGAGGTTCAACATCTTGGGCGTAACGTTCCGTGTGTCCACCACATGTTGTGGCACCGTGAACAAGCCTGTGGCTATATTTGCCCGATTCCGCGGCCATTTGCAAGCCCCGTTCGATGACGATTCGTTGAAACTCGACGCGCCCGACCGTATCCAAGCTCGCAGGCCATCGATTCGATCCATCGATCCAGGCCGTCCAACCACATTCCGCGAGGACCGACCCGACATGCATTCGAACGCCCGCCTGCCGGCCCTGCTCGTGAACGCGATCGCCATCGTTCTGCTCGTGCTGCTCAGCCTGCCCGCCCGCGCCGCGCTGCCGGCTGCCGTGGACGGCCAGCCGCTGCCGTCGCTGGCGCCGATCCTCGACGAGGTGACCCCAGCAGTGGTGAATATCTCCACGGCCACCCGCGTGCAGGTGCGCCAGAGCCGCTTGCTGAACGATCCGTTCTTCCGCCGCTTCTTCGACATGCCCAGCGCGCCGCGCGAACGCGTCCAGCGCTCGCTCGGCTCGGGCGTGGTCGTCGATGCCGAGGCCGGGCTGATCCTGACCAACAACCACGTCATCGACGACGCCGACGACATCACCGTGACCCTGAACGACGGCCGCGAGCTGCGCGCCGAGTTCATCGGCGCCGACAAGGACACGGACCTGGCCGTGGTCCGGGTCGAGGCCGACGACCTGGCCGAGCTGCCGCTGTTCGATTCCGACCGACTGCGCGTCGGCGACTTCGTGGTCGCCGTCGGCAACCCCTTCGGCCTGGGCCAGACCGTGACCTCGGGCATCGTCTCCGCGCTCGGCCGCAGCGGCCTGCGCGGCCTGGAGTACCAGAACTTCATCCAGACCGACGCCTCGATCAACCCGGGCAACTCCGGTGGTGCACTGATCAACCTGCGCGGCGAGCTGGTCGGTATCAACACCGCGATCTTCACGCCCTCGGGCGGCAACGTGGGCATCGGCTTCGCCATCCCCGCGAGCACCGCCGATTACGTGATGGAACAGCTGATCGAGTACGGCGAAGTGCGACGCGGCAGCCTGGGCGTCGAGGTGCAGGACTTCACCGCCGAACTGCGCGAAGCGCTCGATGCCGAGGACGTGACCGGCGTGGTCGTGACCCGGGTCGAAGCCGACTCGGCCGCCGACGAGGCCGGCCTGGAGCCCGGCGACGTGATCCTGCGCCTGGACCAGCGGCCGATCGGCTCGGTGCAGGTGCTGCGCAACGTCGAAGGCCTGCTCGGCGTGGGCCGCACCGTGGCCCTGGAGTTCTGGCGCAACGGCCGCGAACGCGACACCCGCCTGGCCATCGTCGAGGATCTGGACGCCCGCATCTCGGGCCAGCGCCTCGACGACCGGCTCGACGGCGTGGCACTGATCCGCGTGCCCGAGCGTGTCCGCGTCCGCGGCGTGGTCGTCGAGGACGTGCGCCGCAACACCCCGGCGTGGCGCGCCGGCCTGCGCGAAGGCGACCTGATCGTCGCTGTGAATCGCGAAGTGGTGCGCAACCTCGGCGAATTCCGCCGAATGTTCCCGATCGGTGGCGACGAGGAACTGGCCCTGGAAATCCGCCGCCGCGGCGTGGCCTACCTGGTCGTGTTCGACGGCGAGTGAGCCTGGCGCTGTAGAGCCGGAAAGTCGAAAGGCGAAAGGCGAAAGGCGAAAGGCGAAAGGCGAAAGGCGAAAGGCGAAAAGCGAAAAGCGAAAAGCGAAAAGCGAAAAGCGAAAAGCGAAAAGCGAAAAGCGAAAAGCGAAAAGCGAAAAGCGAAAAGCGAAAAGCGAAAAGCGAAAGGCGTTCTCTCGCAAAGACGCGAAGGCGCAGAGGAAAAGCGAAAGCGAGAACCAACCTGACTGCGGGAGCGGGCCCGGGGACTTGCAGCCGGACGGCGAAAAGCGAAAGGCGTTCTCTCGCGAAGACGCGAAGGCGCAGAGGAAAAGCGAAAGCGAGAACCAACCTGACTGCGGGAGCGGGCCCGGGGACTTGCAGCCGGACGGCGAAAAGCGAAAGGCGTTCTCTCGCGAAGACGCGAAGGCGCAGAGGAAAAGCGAAAGCGAGAACCAACCTGACTGCGGGAGCGGGCCGGGGGACTTGCAGCCGGACGGCGAAAGGCGAAAGGCGTTCTCTCGCGAAGACGCGAAGGCGCAGAGGAAAAGCGAAAGCGAGAACCAACCTGACTGCGGGAGCGGGCCCGGGGACTTGCAGCCGGACGGCGAAAAGCGAAAGGCGTTCTCTCGCAAAGACGCGAAGGCGCAGAGGAAAAGCGAAAGCGAGAACCAACCTGACTGTGGGAGCGGGCCGGGGGACTTGCAGCCGGACGGCGAAAGGCGAAAGGCGTTCTCTCGCGAAGACGCGAAGGCGCAGAGGAAATGCGAAAGCGAGAACCAGCCTGTCTGTGGGAGCGGGCCTTGCCCGCGAATTTCGGCTTGGACTGCCCGTTCGCCTGCAGGCAGGCTCCTACAGGCTTTCTACCCGTCGTCCCCCCACCTGATGCGGGACCCAGCGAATTCCACCCCGCCGTCGTCCCAAACTCGATTTGGGACCCAGTGTCTTTCCCACCCGCCGTCGTACCGGCCGCGAGCCGGGACCCAGCGTCTTTTAAGGTCCTGGGTTTTCGCCCTTCCTCCGCGCCCCTGCGTCTCCGCGAGAGGATGCATTTTCAAGCCGCAACCGCCGCCCTCGACGCGAAATCCGCGCTCCGGCCGCTCGATCCGGCCGCCGCGGTTCCCCGGGGCCACCCGCCCGCCCCCGAGCCGGTAAAATGGCAGGCCGGATTCCTTAACTTCTGCTCCCCGGAGACCCCAATGACCATCAAGGTTGCCATCAACGGCTACGGCCGCATCGGCCGCAACGTGCTGCGCGCACTCTACGAGTCGGGTCGCACCGACGAAATCCAGATCGTCGCGATCAACGACCTGGGCGACGCCGATACCAACGCCCACCTGACCCGCTACGACACTGCCCACGGCCCGTTCAACGCCGAGGTCAAGGTCGAAGGTGACGCGCTGATGGTCAACGGCGACCGGATCAAGGTCCTGGCCGAGCGCGACCCGACCCAGCTGCCCTGGGGCGACCTGGGCGTCGACGTGGTGCTGGAGTGCACCGGCATCTTCAATAACAAGGAGAAGGCCTCGGCCCACCTGAAGGCCGGCTGCCGCAAGGTCGTCATCTCCGCCCCGGCCGGCAAGGACCTGCCGACGATTGTCTACGGGGTGAACCACGGCATCCTGAAGGACGGCGACGACGTAATCTCCAACGCCAGCTGCACCACCAACTGCCTGGCCCCGCTGGTCAAGCCGCTGCACGACAAGATCGGCCTGGAAACCGGCCTGATGACCACCATCCACGCCTATACCAACGATCAGGTGCTGACCGACGTCTACCACTCGGACCTGCGCCGGGCCCGCTCCGCGACCATGAGCCAGATCCCGACCAAGACGGGTGCTGCCGCCGCCGTCGGCCTGGTGCTGCCGGAACTCGACGGCCGCCTGGACGGCTTCGCCATGCGCGTACCGACCATCAACGTCTCGGTCGTCGACCTGAGCTTCATCGCCGGCCGCGAGACCTCCGTCGAGGAAGTCAACGAAACCGTCAAGGCCGCGGCCGAGGGCGAGCTCAAGGGCATCCTCGGCTACAACGTCGACCCGCTGGTCTCGGTGGACTTCAACCACAACCCGCACTCCTCGGTCTTCGACGCTACGCTCACCAAGGTCAGCGGCAAGCTGGTCAAGGTACTCAGCTGGTACGACAACGAGTGGGGATTCTCGAACCGCATGCTCGACACCGCGCTCGCAGTCTCGAAAACGAACTGATCAAACAGTTCAGCGCAAGACCCGAAACGGCCCGGCACTGCCCGGGCCGTTTTTTGTTCAAGAGCGAAAGGCGTTCTCTCGCAGAGACGCAGAGCCGCAGAGGAAAAGCGAAAGAGAGTATGAAACTGCTTGTTCCGTCGTCCCGCAGCTCACCGTCCTGTCATCCGGGGATTGACCCGGGACCCAGTGTTTCCCCCATCCTGTCATCCCGGGCTTGACCCGGGATCCAGTGTCGTTGAGATTCTGTTTGGCTTTCCTCTGCGTCTCCGCGTCTCTGCGAGAAAACGCAATTGAAGTTCTGGCTTCTGCTCCGAACGATGGCAGTTTCCAGTGAGAGCCCCGGACCCACGCCCGGGCCGCAATCCTCAAAGCTTCCGCCCCAGCTTCTTCTCCGCGAGCTTCTTCTCGAGGTTCTGGAACGGAAAGCGGATGATCTCGTAGGCCGCGAGCCCCTGGATGGCGAGCCCGATGATGATGCCGCCGAAGATCACGTAGAGCACCGGCTCGTCGAAGCCGAATACGGTGAAGAATACGATGGCGAGAATCACCAGGCTGAGCACGCCGGTGTAGAAGGCCGAGACGTTCTGGGCGTACTCCAGCGCTTCGGCCTCGTCGGCCTCCAGCTGCTCCCTTTTCGGGGATTCGGTTTTGCTGCTGTCGGTCGAGCTGCTTTCGGTTTGGTTGCGGTCGGGGTCGGTCATGGCGTCGTGCTCCGGTTCGGGGGTGAGGAGAAACGTGGTCACATCCACCTCGAACACCGCGGCCAGCGCATTCGCCGTCTCCAGGCTCGGCGCGTGCCCGCGCTCGATCCGCTGGATCGTGCGGACCGAGACATCGGCCAGTTCGGCCAGCTGGTCCTGCGACCAGCCCTTCCGGAGACGTAGCTTGCGAACGATCATCGCGCTTCCTGTCGCATTCGAGGTGCCGCCATCCTCGGCCCCGAGCGGCCGAATGAACACGACACCAACCTGCAATCTACCCGAAACCCACCGGACAGCGCAGCAATTTCAACCACTTGGCGGGCCCGCGACGCCATCCTGCCTGTCGCCCCAGACTTGATCTGGGACCCAGTGTCTTTTGCCTTCGTTCCTTAGATGATGCGCGCGAAGACGCGAAGACGCGAAGGCGCGAAGAGAAAAGCGGAGACCCCTGGAAATGAAAAGACACTGGACCCCGGGTTACTGAATCGAGTTCAGCACAGGCCGTCGCTTCGCTCCGCCCGGTGCGACGGGGGAGGTGGCGCCATCGAGGTTCTGTCATCCCGGCTGCTTCTTTCTCCGTCATCCCGGCCCCCGAGCCGGGGGCCAGCGACTTCCCCTCGCAGCCGTCGCCCCAAACTCGATTTGGGGCCCAGTGTCTTTGCTTTTTGAAGTGACTCGCCTTTCTCTTCGCGCCTTCGCGTCTTCGCGCCCATCCTCTAAAGGAACGTAGCGACAACGCCCCGCCCGCGGGCACTAAAGGGGTTCGGTCTTCCCGCGCCCCAAAATTTCCGTCATCCCGCACCTGATGCGGGAATCAGCGATCTCCCCTCGCAGCCGTCGCCCCAAACTCGATTTGGGGCGCAGTGTCTTTGCTTTTCTTTAGTAACCCGTTTTTCCCTTCGCGCCTTCGCGTCTTCGCGCCCATCATCCAAAGGAACGTAGCGACAACGCCCCGCCCGCTGGACCGCCCCGGTCAAATCTGGCACTCTGCGAATCAGGCGTTGCACCCGGCAAGACCCGCTCCCCGCGGGCGGCGAATTCGTATTCGATCTGAATTGAGCAGAAAGTGACCATGAAGACCCTCGACCAACTCGACCTTTCCGGCAAGCGCGTCCTGATCCGCGCGGATCTGAACGTGCCGATCCGCAATGGCCAGGTGACCAGCGACGCGCGCATCCAGGCCTCGCTGCCGACCTTCAAGCACGCGCTCGACGCCGGCGCGGCGGTGATGGTGATGTCGCACCTGGGCCGCCCGACGGAAGGATCACCCGATCCCGAATTCAGCCTCAAGCCCGTCGCCGAAAAGCTGACCGATCTGCTCGGTCAGCCCGTCGAGCTGGTCACCGACTGGATCGACGGCGTCGAGGTCGAGCCCGGCCGGCTGGTGCTGCTCGAGAACGTCCGCTTCCTGAAGGGCGAGAAGGCCAACGACGACGCGCTGGCGAAGAAGATGGCCGCGCTGTGCGACGTGTTCTGCATGGACGCCTTCGCCACCAGCCACCGCGCCCAGGCCTCGACCGAGGGCGTGATCCGGCACTCGAAAGCGGCCTGCGCCGGTCCGCTGCTGGCCGCCGAGGTCGCCGCGCTGGACAAGGCGTTGGCCGACCCGGCCCGTCCGTTGGTGGCCATCGTTGGCGGCGCCAAGGTCTCCGGCAAGCTGCAGGTGCTCGAAGCGCTGATCGAGAAGGTCGACCAGCTGATCGTCGGCGGCGGCATCGCCAACACCTTCCTGGCCGCGGCCGGCTACCGCATCGGCAGCTCGCTGCACGAACCGGACCTGGGCGATACCGCCAAGGCGCTGTTGAAGCGCGCCGACGAAAAAGGCGCCTCCATCCCGCTGCCCACAGACGTGCTCACCGCAGAGCGCTTCCACCAGGAAGCCCACGCCAGCCTGCGCGACGTCGAAAAGGTCCACCCCGATGAAATGATCCTGGACATCGGCCCCGAAACCGCCGGCCGCCTGGCCGAGATCATCAAGGGCGCCGGCACCGTCATCTGGAACGGCCCGGTCGGCGTATTCGAGTTCGACGCCTTCCACTCCGGTACGCAGGCGGTTGCCCACGCTGTCGCCAGTTGCCCGGGCTTCACCCTCGCCGGCGGTGGCGACACGATCGCTGCGATCGAGAAATTCAATGTCGCCGACAAGGTGGATTACATCTCTACGGCGGGCGGGGCGTTTCTCGAGTATGTAGAGGGGAAGGAGTTGCCGGCGTTAGCGGATCTATAATGGACGATGCATCAAGATGCTTAGCACGAGGAAACTCATGCTGGCTCTTTATCTTGAGTTTAGTCAGTGGTGTTGCCCTAAGGAAGGCGTTTGCTACGCAGCAGATATCAAATTCGTGAAGCTAGTGAGCATCAGCCGATAAATGCTACTGAAGGCCGACAACAATGATCCAACCCAATGTCAAACGATACTCTCCAATGACAACGCCAGCGAAGATTTAAGGGAGAGATTTTTCTATCTCAATCGGCAATGGATTGCCGCTGAGATTTACGGCTGCTTTTGGTGCTAATGACGCAAGGCAGGCAGAGCAGCAAATCGCATCGATTGAAGACGTTGTTTCAGATCCAAGTACGTCTCCGGATATGCTCGTTGACCTTAGCCTGTCCCCCTTGAAGACAAGGCTGTACGAACGGTTCTCTAGTTTCCATTCCGGTCCATTTGGTCTGCTTCCCCATTACTTGTGTGCGGAAGGCGCTCGCTTAAACTTAAAGAAACTCCACGATGAATTGGTAAGAAGCGCTGAAGCAGGAGTCGGCTACTGGACACTGCATCTCACTGCAGATGCCGACTTGTTCAATTTAGCTAGAAATCTACGCCGTCTTCCGACTACTAGCCGCGGAGGGGGGATCGTGCTCCGTGATGCGGAGAGTCGCCAGTCGAAAACAAATTCTCTTCTGAAGATCTTACCAAGCATAGTCGACCTCGCCCGCAAGCACTCCATAGCAATCAGCTTAGGTTCGACGTTTCGGCCTGCTTCGACTTTCCAAGCATTAGATGAGGTGCATAGGGCTGAAACATTGCGTCAACTCAGTTTGGCGAAAACCTTGTATGAATCAGGCATACAGGTTTGTGTCGAAGGAATTGGGCACGCAAAATTGAAGACTCTCAGCGATTATTTCAGCCTGGTCGAGGCTTCGCAGTTTTGCCCACCTGTGATTGCCTTGGGTCCCACACCGAATGACTCAGCGGGAAGGCAAGATCCAATTGCTTCCGCGGTTGCACTAGGCGCGCTGAGTCCGGAGAGTTCACTTGGCGCATTTCAAGCGATAACCTCAATTGAGCATTCGGGTGGTGTGCCTTCGCCTCGAGTAACCAAAGATGCGCTGAGAATTGCAAGGGCGATTTGCGATTCAATAAATACTGACCGCGGCTATGCCGCTAGAAGTGACCGAGTCGGTTTACATAGGGAATATGCCAACAGCTGTGTGACCCCGTCCGGTAAGGGCGGGTCTTCCTATAGAAAACTTGTTAGTGTGGGTTGCTCTAGATGTGAGGAGCATTGCCCCTTGCTTATTGATGATCTGACGCGCAAGGAGACAGTCTTTTCTCATTTGGAGAAAACTCTTCCAAACGAAATACGCAAAAAGTTTGGATCGATGATGCGGATACTGTCAGAGGGTATGGGGGGCACGGTCATTCTGTTTGGGAGCACAGCGAAGGGCGAATTTTCTTTCTCTAAATCGCCATCGGGCTTCACAGTTTTTCTCAGCGATATTGAACTGAATCTAGTGAAGTCTTCTTGGTCGCGCAAGGAAAGCGAAGAGGTTGAAAATTTAGTAGACAGGATTTTTGGGAGTGAAATCGACGCGCAGCCATTCTTTGATGTGGACATCCGACTGAAAACTCCCTCTGACTTTAAAGAGATTGAATATTCCCATGCGAATCGCAGAGAAATTTTCTGCTATGGCGTTATTGCGGGGGAGGATGTAGCGGAGTGCTTTTCGCGCGAAACCGACCTTTTGGCGAAAATGCATCTTCCGTCGCACTTTCAGTCCCTTTGCGAGTGGCTTTTGCTGCGACTCGTTCATATCAATAGATACAAAGGAGAAGATCGGGATTGGCTGTTGTCGGCCTTGAAGGTTTTGCTTGTGCGAAAGTCACTAGCGTACTTTTGCGTAGAGTACGGTATTCCATTCACGGCGACGAGCCTGGATATCGAGATGCTAGGACGCGCGGGGCTAAAAAAGCGGACTTTAGAAACGCTATCTACCGCCTACTTGGCGCGTGCAGATAAGAGTGGAGAATTGATCTCGTCTGAAAGCATCTGCTGGGACCAGGTCGAGGAGGTTTGGGCTGAGGTTGAATCTATCGTTTTTGCATATCAACCTATGGAGAGAATTCAATTTCACGACCTTATTCCGCATCCCCTGAGCGCTGTTGAGGTTGCTGGCTCAGAATGGGTTCAATTCGTCGAGCAAAGATATGCGCACCATCTCAAGGTTTTTCGTGGCGGATCAGCGCTGTTTAAGATTAGATATGAGAAACATCTGGGAGTACAGGGCTAGTGCACTATGAGGCATCATTAGTTCAGGAATTCGAGCAGATCCTTCGGAATTTCGGTGAGGGCGCTAGCGCGTTTATCTCTGACGGCGGCGTGAAGCACCGGGCAGCCGATGACCGTCCGGGCTTTAAGACGACTCTGCGCTATGCTCGTTTCATTCGTGATGGTTCCTGTAGTTTCGGCTCAGAGGTCGACGCTAAAGTCTTGGACGCTGCTGAAGGCCTCAGAGAGCAAGTCTCTAGCAAGGCTATAGGCAAGCGCCCGCTTTTGGATCTGCTAATTGCAGCACAAGGTCTCAATCTGAACGTGGCTGAATTTGAGTTTGTTGCAGAGGAGGTTCTGAGCCGGTTAAGAAGTCTAGATGCTGAGCCGATCGCCCATTCCGATGCTGTAGACGAAGCGGAAGATATCCCGCACGCGCTTTTCTATCTTCATGTAAAGGAAGTCGCAAAGCGGTCGGAGGCGTCCCGAGACTCTAAAGCATGGAAGACGGCATCATCTTTGGCTACCGTAAGGTCGGCTTCTCTTGTAACTAAGCATCTTGCGTACTCATTATGTGGCGAAACGAGCATTTTTGATACAGGTCAGCTTTGCATGTCCTTATCTGCATCAGGTAGAGACTTGCCAATTAGAGTCTTTGATAAGGCTATGTCAGTTTCCGCTGAAAGCCTTACCTTTAGTCCATCTCAAGAACTGGCTCCATATCATCTGAGAGGACGTGATACGACGGTGAGACCTCTCATCGAGGAGGCTGCAGCTGCGCTGTTAGATGCAGCAACGGAGAGGATGGAGTCCCTTTCGAGCGTGCCGAGTTGGCATGATGCAGTGTTGGAAGCTCTCTATGGAATCATTGAGTCATTCAGATCGAGATATGCAGAGCAAGAGCATGGAAAGGGATGGACTCGCGATTATCGGACATCAGATATTCAGGGATGGTCCTCTCTAGCTGTTGCGGAAGTCGCAAGTAAGGCACAACGGTACCTAAGGATTGCAGTGCTTCTTGGGCTTAGACAAAAGTATAAGTTTCACTTGGAGATGAAGCCTGCGTCTGAGAGAAAGTTGGGTGACTTTAAGAATTTGCCGTTCGATGTTTTCAAAACGATTTCGAGTAAGTTTGTAGAGCGGGAGCAGAACAACCCTTGGTCATCGGCCGTTTTGTTCGGGCCGCCTGGCACTGGCAAGACCTCGCTCGCGACTGCGCTTGCCGTAGAGATCGACTGGAAGTATGTCTATATCACCCCTTCTGATTTGGCGCAAGACGGGCCGTCTCAGATCGTTGCTCGCGCTCGCGAATTGCTAAGTAGTCTCTCAGTATGCGAGGGCATAGTGATTCTTCTTGATGAATTTGATGCTTTCATTCAGAGTCGAGAATCGGAGGCTGGGCATTGGCAGGTAATGATAACAAACTCGTTGCTTCCCTTGCTTCAAGAGCTAAGGAAGAGCAAAAGGAATATTTTTTTCGTAGCAACAAATCTTGTTTCGGAGTTAGATGATGCGGCGCTGAGAGTTGGACGATTTGATGCAATTCTCCCATGGTGGACGCCCAACGCCGAGGGAAGAGCTGGCTTTTTGAAGAAGGTTTACTCGGATCGTTCCTCGGATGACGTTGTTCGGGCTGTTGAGAGGACTCGCTGGGCTACGTTTGGAGATCTTCAAAGTGAAGATATCTTCGAGTCGTCTTATGAGCCGCCGCTTAAGCGAGATGACGATAAATGGTTGAGGCAGCTGAAGTATGCCCGACCAAAGATCTCTCCCGCAGACGAGCAATTTGAGTAGTTTCTAGTGAAGGGTATTGTGCTCCTTTCGTTAAATTCCCAAAGAATAGTTTGGCCTCGGGTAGCAATAACCTGTAACTTAGATTCTGCTCATTGATCACCGCGCCAGCGCCAGTCGCTCCATCAAGTCATCAGCGTTGGGCGATTGCTCACAGGCCTTCAGCTTCTCCGAGCGCGAGAGTCGCTTCAGTCGGTATTCGGCCCGAAGTGCCAGCGACCGCCCGCCCAGGGCGACGGCGTAACGTAACTCGACCGATACGGCTCCGCACCTGAGATTTCAGACACCCACTGTAAAATCAAAGTAAGATCAACGGCGTTGCTTTTGGGGCGAAGATCGCAGGTCTTGCTGGGCATCCTTAGATTGGATCTTGAAGACGCGGGCGCTGCCTTTGGTTCTCCCCGCGGCTTCCATGCTAACGGCGCCAGTGGTCTAGGCCTGAGCAACGGGAGTAGACTCCAATTTCGTCCAAGCTGTGCCGGGGCTCGTATGAACCGTCCTTTAGAAGCAATCGTTCTCCTCTGCGTCGGCCTGCTGTTCGTCTCGTTCGGGGCGATGGCGCAGGACACGACGATCAGCTACCAGGGCCAGCTCAAGCAGTCCGGCACGCCGTTCACCGGCCAGGCAGACCTGCGGTTCGAGCTGTATGACGGTCTGGTTGGGGGTGCCCAGATCGGGTCGACGCAGACACGGCTGTCCGTTCCGGTCGAGGACGGGATCTTCCAGGTCGAACTCGAATTCGGCGTTGCGGCCTTCGGTGAAGACGTGCGGTACCTGGAGCTCGCGGTCGACGGGACGGTGTTGAGTCCGCGGCAGCCGATGCGTCCGGCACCGCTGGCGCTGTTTGCGCTCGACGGTAACGAGGGGCCTGCCGGTCCGCCCGGGCCGCCCGGTCCTGCGGGACCGATCGAGCCGCCGCTGTTCGATCCGCGGCCGCCACCCAGTGGACTCCGTCTGTTCCTGACTTCCGGTGACGTGTTCGTCGGCGGCTCGGGCCCGCCGGGCTTCGAGGACTGGATTCCGGTCGAACGATTCCGCACGGCGGCTCGCTTTGACGTCGGCACCGGGGGCGGCGGTGGCGGGTCGAGCA
This sequence comes from Wenzhouxiangellaceae bacterium, assembly GCA_965227925.1. Classification (GTDB taxonomy): domain Bacteria; phylum Pseudomonadota; class Gammaproteobacteria; order Xanthomonadales; family Wenzhouxiangellaceae. Next base: position 258,368 of record CBDDGP010000004.1, on the reverse strand, counting down.
CCGCGACGTTCGACGTCTTTTCCGTGGAACTGGCGTCCGGTGTATGGACCGCGGACCTGCTCGAATTGCTGACCAACGGACTCAGCAGCGAATTCCAGATCCTGTCCTGTGGCGTCGGGGCGACACAGCCAAGCGAGTGTTTCCAGTACTTCCTGCTCCGCTCCACCTACGTCACCCGCATCCAGCCGTTCTACTCGGAGGCAGCGGACCGGCAGCTGCTCGAGATCGATCTGGACTACATCCAGTTCACCTGGGAGATCCGCAAGCCCCAGGGAACGACCGCACGCGCGTTCTGGAACCGGGCGACCAACAGCGGACAGTTCGATCCGGCCGCCCCCGGGGCGCTGTTCAGCAACGCCGGTGCGGACTCGATTGGGCAGCTGGAAGTCGCCGGAATCGCCGGCGACCTGATGGACGGTCGCATCGCTGCGTTCGACAACGCGCAGACGGCCGTACTGCCCGGTGGCGTGGTCTTCGGGGGCGGAGGGCCGATGGTTCCGCCGGCCGACATCCTTCCGCTCGCGATCGAGCGGCGGACCGATGCCGCGGGCCCGGAGCTGTTCTTCCGCCTCGTCAGCCAAGCGCCGATTTCTTCGGCCGCCTTCGATTGGACCAGCGGCACGAGCCAGGGAACGACCTCGCTGGAACAGGTCCGGGTCAGTTTCATGGAGATCAACTCCTCGCTGCGTGAACCCACCGAGTTCAGTGCGAACCGCGTGCACTGGTCGGTCGACGGCACCGGGTACGGATGGGACGTTTCGACGAACGTTCCATGGGCGCCGCCGCCGTGAGCCGGACGCGTTCCGCGATCGAGCTCCTTGCGCTGCTGGCGCTTGCTGCCGTTCCCGTCGGCGCCGGCAGTCAGGACTGGGCCGTCGACCACTACGTCGTCAACGGCGGCGGAGAGGTGCTGACCGAGGGCGGTGATTGGCAGGCCTCCGGAACGCTCGGTCAGCCCGGATCGACGCCGTTGCAGGGCGGTCCCTGGGAGGCGACCGGCGGCTTCTGGTTCGTGACCGTGACGCAGACCGAGGTCTTGTTCGAGGACGGCTTCGAGAGCTGAGCCGACGAGCGAATGGTCGGCACGAGCGAGGACACCAAACGATTCCCTCACGAATCAGTCCACCAACGCCAGCCGCTCCATCAAGTCAGCGGCGGAGATGGCTTGTTCACAGAGCTTCAGCTTCTCCGAGCGAGGCAGCCGCTTGAGCCGGTATTCGGCCCGCAGCGCCAGCGATCGCCCGCCCAGGGCAACGGCGTAGCGCAGTTCCACCAAAGTCGCTCCCCGGGTAAATCGTGCAGCCTTCGTGCGTCCGGCGCGATGCTCCTGCAAGCGTCGCTCGGGGTCGGTGGTGATGCCCGTGTAGAGCCGTCCATCGCAGTCCAGCACGTAGATCCACCACGTGACCTCTGGTGCTTCATTCTTCATATGACGATCCTACTGGACATCGATCGATTGGTTATCCTGAGTCCGGCATTCTGGCAGTCAGGGACCCTCCATGAAGAAAACAGTTTCGATCCTGCGCAAAGCCGGCCTGGTATTTCTTGCAATGGTTGCGCTGACCTTCCTGTTGATCCTGCTTTCCCGGCTGACCACGCCGAGCTCCGAGCAGCGCGCGGCGGTTGAGTTGATGCAGCGCGACGAACTGCCCAACGGTCCCGATGCCTTCGGCCTGCTCTGGACGCTGGACCGAGACGTTCCCTTCGACGAGATCGATGCAGTCGTTCGCGCCGATGCAGCGCAGATTGCCGCATGGCCCGATGTGTTGGAGCCGGGGGAGGCCCCCAGCAACGATACCGCGTGGCGGCGTGATGAATATCCGGATCTGTCGCTGTCTCGCGAAGATCGCGCCCTGTTCTGCGGCACGCATGGGGAGTCGACCTGCCTCGAGCAGGTGCGCGCTGCGCCGGAAGCCACGGCCCAGGCCGTGGAGCGGAATGCCCGGTTGCTTGAGCGCATCCGTGGCTTGCGCGACGCGGAGGTATTGCGCTACGCGTTCCCACCGAACCTCATGGCGCCGATGCCGAATTTCCAGGACGGGATCCTGCCGATGACCGCGCACGCGCTGGCGTTCGTGCAGGGCAATGAGGACGAGGCGATGGCCGAGACATGCCGCGACCTCGCGACGTGGCGTCGGCTGGCCTTGAATACAGAATTGATCATCGGCGCGATGGTCGGGGTCTCGTATGCCGGCAGGGGTTACGGGCAGTTGCTGGCCGAGATGCTCTCCGAGTGGCCGGCCGATCGACCATTACCGCCTGCATGCGACGCGGCGCTAGCGCCTGTCGCAGACGAGGACCTGCGCCTGTGCGACACGGCGCGCGGCGAGTTCCGGTTCCAGGAAAGGCTCTACGAGCAATCTGCGGTCATCATGGAGGGGGATTCCATGATGAGCGGAATGCAGGCCAAGCTGTTCTTCGATCCCGAATCGACCGTGGCCCTCGCCGCCGAACAGATCGCCCCCTACTGCACGGCCGAGCGCCCCGGTCGTCCGGACCACGACTGGGCAGACTCGCGCAGCGAGATACTGTTGCGCTGGGTCTGTGTCGGCAATCCCATCGGCTGCATCCTGACGGGCATCGCCCACGGAAATGTCTACGGCGACTACGCCGATCGCATGCTGGACTTCGACGCGCGGCTTCGCCAGCTGCGGACCCTGGCGTGGATGCGCGAACAGGCGGTTGATGGTGCACGCGCCGATGCCTTGATCGAGCGCCTGCCGCCGGAACTGCAGGATGTGGATCAGCCGATCGAAGTGGCGCCCGACGGTCGGGGGCTGCGAGTCAGGCTGATCGATACTCGCCGTGGCGACTGGGCTGAAATCCCGCTGCCGCCCGCGCTCTTCTCTGGTGCCGCCGCAACCGAGCCACCTTCGGTGGGCGAGCACCGGACGCGATGAGATCACTGCTCGTCGCCTTCCGTGCACGATCGCCCTGTTTCGCTGCGCAAGATCGGAGCCTGGCCCTCGGGCTACAGCATCCGCTTACATCCGCGGCAACCACATACCCATCGTGGCTCGGAAGATGCCTAGTGCCATGATCAGGGTCACCACAAGCAGAATTCGCAGCCACCCACCGTTAAATCCGCAGGCGGTCTACAGGACCGATCGCATTGGGTATGCGTATGCCCTGGGGGCGAGTGAGGAACTCGAACACACCGTCGGGACGGCTTCCGAGACGCTCGCGGTTCGATGGCAGCCGGTCGTCGATGACGCCTCTCTTGCCTTGGGGTATCGCGCGCCCTGTCCAGGCGAAGAACTCCAGGTCGTCGTGGAGCGTCACGGGGAGCGCATTGTCGGCAGGGCGAAAAGCGGCGGGCTCCCGTTTCCTATCAAAAGCGTGACCAGGCAACGCACAACGCCGCAGCGGAATTACTGCGGCGTGCGTGTTTGCGGTCGACAGGCGTCAGTAGCCTGCCAGGTCGCAGATCTCCGGATACATCGAACAGAAACTCGGCGGAGGTGGCGTTCCGCCGCCCCCGGGGCCGGGAATGTTGCAGCAGTCCCCACAGGCACAACAGGTTGCGGGGCCACTGGAGACGCAGCAGGAACCGGTTTCGCCCCCGCTGCAGTTGAGTGAGCAGCATTCTTGAGTCTGGATCTGGCTACCGGCGCTCGACTGCTCAAGTGCTTCTCTGGCGCAAATGCGGCCTGTTTCCTGGAACGCCGCAAGCTGTGCAGCGTCCAGGTGTGCCTGCTGGACGGCAACCACGTCGATCAACAGGGTGATCGATTCCATTGAGCCTGACGGGCCGGGAAGATCGAAACTGAGCATGTCGGGCGCCATGATCGTCGCCCCCGGGTCGGCCAGGGTCTGGATCGCACCGTCGGCATCCTGGAATTCGACCACGGCAAAGACCGAAACTCTCTGTTTTTCGGGCTCTGATCGCGTGATGGAGTCGCCCGCATATTCGGCGGTAATCGTATAGACGAGTCGGCCATCGCCTTTCGTCGGAATACCGAAGGACGCCGTTTCTCCGGCCGGCAGGCGTGCCCCTGCCGGAGGGAGTTCCGTTCCGCCGAAATGTCCCGTGACCACGATCTCGTAAATGTCGAGTGGAACCGTGGTCGATTCCGTTGTCTCAGTCCGAAGATCCGTCGCTGCTATCGCAAACGTGCTGGCGATTGTTGCAGCCAGGAATACACACATGGTTTTCGACATGATGTTCATGCAACGCCTTACACGTTTGATGATTGTCAACAAGCCCCAATCCGAGGCTATCGACCGGGAACGGAGATGTCAAGCCGCTGGAGCAACGGGAAAAAACCTGGGCACCTACCGCCCTGCCTCGTGTTCGTGGCACCGGCTCTGGAGAATGGGGCTCAGGATTGAAACCCGGGCGGCGAACGAGTTTACGTGGATCGGCACGACAATGGAGACACCCACTATTAAAAGCAATAAGCAAACAGTTCTGTAGGCGTTGGCGGGAGCTAGACTCTTCCCGGGACCTGCCGACGATGAGGGTGCAAGCGCCAGCCGTTCGAGCAGGTAGTCGCGACCTAGACGCCCGCCTCGAGAGATCGCAGACACCCTCTGTTGATTCATAGCGAGACCAACGGCTTAGGTCTTAGGGCGGAAGTTGGGCTCGATTGGCTGCTGGGGTCTCGCGAGTAGACTCGGATACTCAAAGCAACGCCCGCCAACAGCGAGGACACCCAAGAACCCGTTCACTGATTAGGGCTCAAGCGCCAGCCACTGCATCAAGTCAGCAGCGTTGAGCGATAGCACACAGAGCTTCAGCTTCTCCGAGCGAGGCAGTCGTTTGATCCGAGATTCAGCTCGCAGCGCCAGTGACCGTTCGCCCATGGCCACGGTATACCGCAACTCCACTGAAGCCGCCCCTCGGGTGAACCGTGCCGCGCGCGAACGTCCGGCGCGATGCTCCTGTAAGCGCCGCTCTGGGTCGGTTGTGACGCCCGTGTAGAGTCGTCCGTCGCAGTCCAGCACGTAGATCCACCACGTGGTCTCTAGAGACGAATCGTCCATCCGCAGATCATGCGGCGTATCCATGATACGGACCGACGCTCCCACTCTTGAATCTCGGCCGGGAAGTCCACGCAGCTCGGCTATTCCAACATGTTCAGGAGCTGTGACTTCGATCAAGGCAGCAGGAGAGTCTCTATGCCGATAGGGGATTCGCAGGCGGCTGCTCTCGGGGGCGCGAAATGCTCAGCTACATCTGCTTGGAACTCTCGCCTTGGAAGGGCAGTCGCTACTTGAGGCAGCGCATGCTCGGCATGCATCAACAGCAGAGTTTAGATGTCCAACTGCTGTTTGGAATGATTGGCAAGAATATTGAGAGCTTGTCTCTTCCGCATAGAAATGAAAATTCACTATCCATCGCCAAGCTTGTGCATATCCCTTGGTCGCTTCACAAGTGTCCAATGAGGTCCGTGCTTCCGTGCAGTCTCCATCGGCCGTGCAGCCGGGCATTGTCACGCAGAAAGAATAGACCTGATCCGCTGGGTTGGTCTGTTCGGAGGGCGGCTGTTCTGGGGTGGTCGTGCACGCTGAAAGCAGGAATACGATGCCGATCATTACGATTGAATTCTTCATTCCTAATCCTCCTAGGGGTTCTTAAGTCCAGTCTATACAGTCAAACGTGCACTTCCGGAAGCGGAGTTGCTGAAAGGGACAGACACCCATCAATAAAAGCCCTCGAGTGCTGAGCACCGCTTACATCCGCGGCAACCACATACCCAACGTGGCCTGAACGATGCCCAGCGCCGTGAACAGGGTCAGTACGACCACGGTGATCGAGAACGCGGTCTGGACGCCGGTGCTCGTGCTGCGCTGGGCCTTGAAGTACCACTCCAGCACGGCCAGCGGCAGCAAGTATTGGGCGAAGCCCAGGAAGTAGAGGAACGGGCCGGTGAAGGTGGCGTAGTCGATGCCGATGCCGCCGGTCAGGGCCACCCAGGCCATCAGGCCGATGCGGAAGAACAGGACGGCGCTGGAGGCGAGAAACAGGCGCATGGCCCAGCGGCGGTGGGCGGTGAACTCGCGGGCCAGGGCGGCGCGCAGCGCCATCACGCCGAAGACCAGGATCAGCACGCCGTCGATGGAGATGCCGAGCTTGGAGACCCAGTCGCCGATCGGGCTGCGGGTCGCGGTCATGTACAGGCCGGCGATGGCGCTGAGCATCGCGGCGGTGAGATAGCTGCGGCCCAGCACGCGGTGGAATCGCGGCACGCGCTGGCGGATCTGCGGAATCAGCTGCAGCGGGCCGCCGCCGATGACGATCGCCGCAAGCAGCACGTGGGCGATGGACGCCACGTTGCCCAGCAGGTCGCCCTCGATGAAGCCGCTGGGCAGGTGCATGCCTTCGAGCGCGTGCAAGCCCCGCTCGGCAATCGGTGGGTAGAACACCGCCAGGATGTAGACCAGGAAGATCGCGTGGCCGATTGCGGCGGTGACGAACCACAGCGTGGCGGAGGCGCGAACCATGCCGCGACTGGATGCGGCCGTGAGCAGGTTCTGTTTGACGGCGAGTTCGTTCATGGGGTCGTCCCGGGGCGTGGATGATCGATGACCCATGGTCGTCTTCGGCGGCGTCGACCACATCAACCTGCGATCTGATTCGGGCCTCCTCCTGAAGGTGGAGAAAGCGCGAATCCATCTCCGCACCCAGACGGGGGAACGGGCCGAGATCCTGGTTTATGCTGCCGGCATGCGTTCGACCAACAAACCACTCCAGCCCTCGACTTGCACCGACCCCGGACATCGCCGGTGACCGGGACGTCGACCAGCGCTGCAACGAGCGACCCGGCTCCGCAACCAAGGCGGCCGTCGCTCGGCCTGTTCGAACGCTGGCCCCGGCTGACCGATCTCCTGCTTGCGGTTCTGAGCTTCGCGCTCACGCTCACGATGTGGAGCCGGGCCAACGAGGCTGGCAGCTGGTCGCTGGACGCCTTCCTCGGCGTCGCGCTGTTCCAGTGCGCCTTCGTCGCTCACTTTGCGCTCCTGTGGCGGCGCAGCCATCCGTTCCGGGTGCACGTGCTGCTGCTCGTTCTGTCGGTGCTGGTGCAGCTCTCCGGCCAGGTCGAGGGCCTGGTCGGTTTGATGGTGTCGCTCTACAGCCTGGGCCGCTACGAGCCAGACCGGACCGCGAGCCTGGTCGGCGCGGGGTTGGCGTTTGCGCTCGTGGTCACCGATCTCGAGCTTTTGACGATCCCGGGCCCCGGCGCCTGGTTGACCGGTGTCCTGGCGCTGCTGGTCTGGTACGCGGGGCGTCGTTTGCGCTTCCGGGGCGAGTATCTGCGGCTGCTCGAAGAGCGCGCGGCCCAGATGGAGCGCGAGCGCGACGCCGAGGCGGAGCGGGCGGTGGCGGCGGAGCGCACGCGGATCGCGCGCGAGATGCACGATGTGATCGCCCACCAGGTCAGTCTAATGACGGTCCAGGCCGGCGCGGCGCGCACGGTGCTGGCGGCCGACCCGGAAGCGGCGACCGCAGCGATCGGCGCGGTCGAGCAGGCGGGCCGCCAGGCGCTGGCCGAAATGCGCCACGTGCTCGGCGTGCTGCGGCATCGCGACGCCGGGCAGGAACTGGACCCGCAGCCGGGCATCGAGGACCTGTCCGCGTTGATCCGGCGGGTGCAAGCCGCCGGCCCGGCGGTGGCCCTGTCGACGCGGGGCGCGCTGGATACGCTGCCGGCCCGAGTGCAGCTGACGGTGTACCGGATCGTGCAGGAAGCACTGACCAACGTGATCAAGCACGCCGGCTCGGAGGTCGCCGTGCAGGTCGAGATCGAACGGGACGACGAGGCCGTGCGGGTCGTCGTGATCGACGACGGGCCGGGGAACAAAGCGATCGGTTCGGGCGGCCACGGCATTGCCGGCATGCGCGAACGGGTCGTTCATCTGGGTGGCCGCTTGAGCGCGGGCAGATGCGGGACCGGGGGCTTTGAAGTCCGAGCGGTGCTGCCGGTGACAGGAGACGAGGAATGAGCATCCGCGTGATGGTGGTCGACGACCAGACGCTCGTGCGGCGCGGGTTCGCCATGGTGCTGGACCACGCCGACGGCATTGACGTGGTGGCCGAGGCCGGGACCGGCACCGAGGCGATCGAGCAGGCGGCGGCGCAGCGACCGGACGTGATCCTGATGGATATCCGGATGCCGGAGATGAACGGCCTGGACGCGACGGAGAAGATCCTTTCCGCGGGCGGTGCGACGGCGCGCGTGATCATCCTGACCACCTTCGATCCGGACGAGTATGTCTACCGCGCGCTCCGGGTCGGCGCCAGCGGCTTCGTGCTCAAGGACATGCCGCCCGAGGACCTGGTCGCGGCGGTCCGGACCGTGGCCGACGGGGGTGCGATGCTCTCACCCGCCATCACCCGGCGGCTGATCGACCGCTTTGCTTCGGCCTCCCACGGCGAGACGGCCAGCGGGAGCGCGAGTGATGCGAGAAAGCTGGAGCAGCGGCTGGAACGCTTGACCGACCGGGAGCGCGACGTGCTGGCGGCGGTCGCCGAAGGCAAGAGCAACGTCGAGATTGCCGAGGCACTGCATATCGGTGCGGCGACGGTCAAGACGCACGTCTCCAGCCTGTTCTCGAAGCTCGGCCTGCGCGATCGCGCGCAGGCGGTGGTGTTCGCTTACGAGAGCGGGCTGGCGAAAACGGGAGACCGCGATGTGGGCTACTGAATCGATCGACGGCAAGGACAACAACGGACTCGACGCCGTCGCGGCCGGGGCCGGCGCGGTGCTGGCGGTGTTCCTGCTTCTCGGGGGTGCTGGTCACCTGGTCGCGACCTGGCCGGGCGGGTTCGAGGCGTCGCCCCTGCGCTGGCTGCCTGGGCTTCTCCTGCTGGGTGCTGCGGTATTCAACGGTCTGAGCTGCCCCTTCGTGTGGCGAGGCCACCGCGGCTGGCAAGCGGCGGCGCTCGGCCTGAACGCCGCGCTGGCGCTGTACCTCGGCCGGCTCCTGGTCGACGGGCCCCCGGACCATCCGATCGGCATGTTCCTGGCCGTGGTGTGCAGCGACCTGATCCTGCTGATCGCGGTGCTGGCCGGGCTGGAATGGCGTCCTCTCGAAGACTGACCCGCTGAACGACGCTCGTCGATCCGGGCCCCGGATGAACGGTTCACGAGCTTCGGGTGGTCGCCCCCGGCTTGATCCGCTGATGCAGGAACGAGATTCCCACCAGCGCAAGCCCCAGGCCCATGAACGAGGCCACGCGGAGCAGGCCGTCGAGGTCGGACAGGTCGATCAGGAAGATCTTGACGATCACCACCGCGAGCAGGGCCAGGCCGCCGCGGTAGAGGCTCGGCCATTGGCGCATCCCGGCCAGCAGCATCGCGCCGACCGCCATCAGCAGCCAGACAACGGAATAGGTGTACAGCTCGCCGGCCGAGGTGCTGGTCCGCAGCGACACGGTGCCCTGCCACAGGTGGCGGATCTGGAAGGAGACGAAGACGAAGCCGGCAATCCCCACGAACAGGGCTGCGAGTTTTCGTGCGCTTTGGGCTTCCGAACGATAGAAGCGGGCGAACAGCAGGCCGAGCACGATCGGCAGCCCTAGCGCGAGCGTCAGCAGGTTGAAGACCGGCTCGGGACCGATGGCGTCGACGGCCCATCGGTCGCTGTCCATCAGGCTGCGCACGATGCCCCCGTAGTTGAGCAGGGCCAGCGCCAGCAGCGCCAGGGAGTAGCCCCGGTACCAGCTCGCCAGGCGGCCGCTGATCCGTGCACGCTGGTGGTAGACCAGGCTCAGGGCACCGGCCAGGCCGATGTTCAGCGTGGCTTCGGCAAAGCTGTACCCGGCGAACAGGATCTGGCCGTCGTGCAGCAGGTAGCGCGCCTCGGCCCAGACCGTCAGCACGAACAGGTGCAGGGTGGCGATCTCGGTCCACTGGCGCAGCCGGGAGTAAGCGACCAGCTGCCGGCTGCTTGCCCAGCACAGCAGGGTTGCCCCGCCGTAGGTCCACAGCGGCCAGTGCCAGAGGTCCGGGTAGTCGGCGAGCCAGGGATTGATCGTCAGCCGCACCACGACGACCGCCACGACCAGCTTCAGCAGCCAGCCGATCGCGGGGACGTCGAAGCGCCGGATCAACCAGGCCAGCGACAGCACCTGCGCGGCCAGCGCCAGGGTCAGCGTGGCGGCTTCGAAGAACACCGAGACCGCCAGGGCATAGCCGCTGTGCCCGGCGATGAAGTGCCAGATGCCGATCCAGCGCGGGCCTTCCCGGTCGGCGGACCGATTCGCGGCTCGATTCGTGGCGATGACCGCGATGGCCATCTGCACCGCGGCGACGCCGGCGAACAGGAGCGTCCAGTAGAGCGGGCGGGTGGCCGCGCTCGCGGCCAGGTACGCACACAGGCAGGACAGCACCGGCGTCATGGCCAGCAACGAGGCCCACCAGGCACGGTGGCCACCGTGCCGCACGCCCCAGAGCGCGGCGAGCAGGTGAAGAAGGGCCAGGCTTGCCAGCGAGAGGAACAGCGCGCCGTAGGTAACCACCGGTTCGTTGATCCGCCCGAGGTCGAGGTTGGGCAGGGTCGTGTACAGCGAAACGATGCAGAGCCAGGTGCCCAGCAGCAGCGTCCAGACCACGGCCAGCAGGCGCGGCTGGCGCAGGCCGACGAACAGCAGCAGGGCGGGCAGGGCGAAAAACGCCGGCCAATACTCCAGCCAACCGCTGTGCAGCATGGAGACGAACTGCGCCAGCACGATGCCGAGCAGGACGGCCGGCACGCCGCGCTCCCAGATCGGCGGACGGGCTTCATCGTCGGTCTCGTTTTCGTTCTCGTTCTCGTGGGTCTGGCTGTCCGCGTCGTCCTTCGCGCCGCCCGCCAAGCGACTCGGCAGCCAGACGCCTCCCGGTTGCGTCTTCAGCAGTCGCCAGTTGTCCGGGCAGATCGCCAGCAGCAGGTAGGCCAGCGCCGCGAGATAAAGCCCGCGCATGCCGTCGACCTGGCTGCTGTCCAGCGAAAGCAGCCACCAGCCCAGCGCGCCGATGACGGCGCCCCACCACAGCCAGCCGATGCGCACAACGCGCGCGAGCAGCAGCACGGACGCGGAGATGATCAGCGCATAGATCAGCGCGGCGAGCACGTTGCCGCTGCCGGTGGACACCAGGACCGGCACCGCATAGGCGCCGAGCATGCCGATGATCGCGAGCAACGGGCCGTGGGCAACGGCCAGCCACATCGTGGCCAATGCGACCAGGGCCAGCACCACGAACACCAGCGTCGGGCTGAACATCTGGTAGTAGTGCAGCGCGGCCAGCAGGGTGGCGAACAGGGTGATGCTGCCGCCGCCGGCCATCGCCGCCAGCGACGGATGGCTGCCGCTATTCTTGCGCAGCCACGCGGCCGCCGCATGCAGCGCCACGCCGGTGGCCAGGCCCAGGGCAACTCGCGCAACGGGCCCGAGCAGCCCCTGCTCGATGGCGTAGCGCGCCAGGAAGATGCCGGCCAGCGCGATCGACAGGCCACCCAGCCACGCCATCCAGTTGCGCTGCAGCGCCCGCATCAACGGCCAGGGATCGAGGACGAACGCCGACGGCGGGCTGGGCGGTGGCGGGGGAGGCGGCGCCGGCGTGGTTCCGGACGTGGCCGGAGCGGCGTCGTCGGTCCGGTCGCTCGTCGAGGCCTTCGTGGACGCCTCGCGGGAGACGGACTCCGTCGTCGTCGGCGCCTGATTGGGCGTCGGGGGCTGCGGCGACGGAGATTGCGGCAACGAAGATTGCGGCAACGGATCGTGACGGCGATCGGGCCGGTCTTCGTTCGGCGCGTCCGCGTCCTCCGCGCCTTCCGCCTCGACGCCGCCGTCGACCTGCGGCGGTCGTTTCAGCTGCGTCACGTGGTCGCGCAGATCGCGTACCTCGGCCCGCAGCGTGCCGATCCGGGCGAAGGCGACGATGCCCAGGACGGCCCCGACGAAGGTCAGCAGGCAGGCCAGCAACACCAGTGCGATCAGGGAGTCCATGCGGTGTTTCCCTCTCTCCAGCAGGGGAACATGGCCCATGGCCCGGACCTTGTCAATCCGGCGGCGGAGGTGGGGCGAGGAGCAAGCGCACGGTGGCCGCGCGGCGGGACGTGCGTGCCCGGGTGCACGAGAACATAGGTAAAAGCGCGGCTTTGTCGCCTGCGGTAGGTTCGATGGATTCCAAGGCCGCGTGCGAGCTTCGTTCGCCCTGCGTCAACCAGGGTGCATCAGCGCAACGGCCTTCTTCGATGATTCAGGAGGTCGTATGGGTTCGATCGCTCGTCTCGCCTGCGGATCTGCGGACACCGAGCCGCTCCGTTTCCACCACAACGCCCCGCGTCGGCGCTTGCTCGGCCGCCGTTCGTCCCGGCAATGAAGCGCGCGCTCAGGTGGTCGTTGTACGCGATGGGCGGCGCCGTGGCGCTGTTCGCGGTGCTCGTGGTCGTCGTCGAGCTGATGTCCTGGAACTTCCTCAAGCCGCGGATCGCCTCGGCGGTGGAGCAGGCGACGGGCCGCGAGTTCTCGATCGAGGGCAAGGTGGACGTGGGCCTGCTGCCCCCTCACGTGACCTTGAACGATGTCGCCCTGGATAACCCCGACTGGGCCGAGACAGAGCATTTCGTCGAGGTCGAGCGCCTGCGCGTGGCGCCTGACGTGTTTGCGCTGCTTCGCGGGCAGCTGGCCTTGTCGCGCGTCGACATCGATACGCCGTTCGTCCGCTTGATCGATCGTGCCGACGGCCCGCCCAACTGGGTGCTGGAGTCCGGTGACGGCGATCAGGCAGCCAGCGGTAACCCGGCCAGCGATGAGGAGGGCGGCAGCCAGTCCGGTGACGCAAGCGGTGGACCGATCCCGGTCGAGCACCTCGAGCTGACGGACGGAGAGGTTCGCTACACCGGCGCCGGGCAGGACCGGACGATCGAGCTGGGCATTCCCTCGCTCCGGCTGAACGACGACGGCGAGACGACCTCGGCCAAGGCGTCGCTCGCCGTCGAAGGGCGCGAGGTCGAGATCGACGCGCAGAGCGATTCGCTGTATCGATGGACGGAGGTCGAGGCCTTCAACGGTGAGCTGCAGGTCCGTTCCGGCGAGAGCCGGCTGGCCGCAGAGTTCGCGCTCGACCCCGCCACGCCGGCGACCGACTGGCAGGTCGGCCTGGATGCCGAAGTTGTCCAGGTCGGGCAGCTGGCGGAAAGGATGGGTGCGCCTGCGGTCGACCTGGGGTCGATCGCAATCCAGGCTTCGGTGGAGCGGGCCGGAGCGACGTGGATCGTCGACGACTTCGAGGCGCGAGGCTTCGACAGCGCGATAAGCGGTGCCGTGACCTTCGATGCATCGGGCGAGACGCCGACGCTGGACGGTGAACTGGACGCCGAAGTGATTCAGGTCGAGGCGATCGGCCTGGCGGTCGCGGCCGTTCTGGGCGGTGGTCCTGCGCCGCAATCCGACATCGAAGGGGTCGGGCCGCCCCCGGTTCTGCCGCATCTCGACGGCGGCATCGATGTGACGATCGACCGGCTCCGCGGCATCGGGGTGCCCGTCGATGGCCTGCAAACACGGATCGAAGTCGGCGATCGAGCGGTTTCACTTCGACAGCTTTCGGCCACGATTTCGGGGGATCCGGTGCACGGGTCGGCCCGACTGGCCAGCACGCCATCGCAGGTGTCGGGTGCCCTGTCGCTTCGTGCCGAGCGGTCGTCGTCCAGTTCGCCGTCCAGTTCGCCGGACAGGATTCCCCGGGTGGAAGGCGAGATCGATCTGGCCCTGGAGCCCGTAGCCCGAGACGCCTGGAGCGCGACATCCGTCCTGGCCCACCTCGAGATCGACACGGCGCGGATCGTGTACGCGCAGCCCGACACGGACACGACGCTGACGGCAACCGCGCGCCTGACCGACGACGCCGCGCGACCCGTCGTGAACGTGGAAGGAACGTTCGACGGCCGGCCGCTCGACGCGCGCTTCGAGGGTGCGCCGGTCACCGAGCTCGTCGCCGACGAGGACTACGAGCTGACCGGTCGGGTCAGCGCCGACGAGGCAGAGCTGGAGATCGAGACCGATCTTTCCTCGATCGTGGCTCCGCGCCAGATGGAGGCGAAATTTTCGCTGTCCGCGCCCGGCGCGCAAGCCCTGGAGGCGTGGACGGGCGGCTCGCTGCCCGAGAGCCCGCCGTTGCGTCTGGCCGGTCGACTGGAGCGCGACGGCACCGTGTGGCGCCTGGAGTCGCTGGACCTCGACATGGGCGAAACGTCCCTGACCGGCTCGGCGGCGGTAGGAACCGGCGCAGGGCCGGATGGGGTTGCCACCTTCGATGCCCGCTTCGACGTGGAGCGGCTTGCGCTGGAGCAGCTCGGGTTCGGCACCGCGAACGCTGCTGACTCCGACGCCGGGGATGCGGGTGAGGGCGGCAATGCGGTGGACGCCCGGAGCGAGACCGAACGGGGGAACGGGACGCCACCGTCGTCCGGGCTGGCCGCATTGCGGTCCTTCGAGGGTGAGTTCGACCTGACCGCCGATCGCGTGACCCTGCCGGCCGGGCCGCCCCTGTCCGACGTCCAGCTGGACGCTTCGCTGACCGAAGGGCGCTTGATGCTCGAACGCCTGTCGAGCGCCGTCGGCGGCGGCGAAATTTCGATCGCCGGCCACGTCGATGCGCAGGACATGCCGGCCTCGGCACGCATCGATACGCGCTTCGACGGCGTCGACCTGGCCCGCTTCGGCGATTCCTTTGCGGTGCTCGAAGAGCGCCTGGGTCGCGCTTCGGGTCGTCTGGTCGTCGAGGCGACGGAATCGCTCGGCGACGTCGACCGCGGCGACCTCCTCGCGCCGAAGCTCGGCCGGTTGACGATCGAGCCTTCCGAGGTGCGTTTCGTCGATAGCGAGGCCGATACCGATCTGACCCTGACCGCACGTACGGAGGGGCTGGACGAAGGTAACCAGCGCTTCCACATCGATGGCGAGGGCCGCTACGACGGCGGTCCGTTCTCGCTTCGCTTCCGGAGTGACGCCCTGCTCGACGCACGCCTCCCGGACCGGCCGTTCGCCGTGGACCTGGACGCCACCGTGGTCGAGACCCGGATCGAACTCGACGGATCGCTGCTGCGTCCGCTGGCGCTGGCCGGCCTCGACCTGGAGCTGGCCCTGGCCGGACCGAATCCGCGACGCCTGGACCGCCTGCTGGGCGTGCCGCTGCCCGAACTTCCGCCGTACCGCATCGACGCCGACCTGGCGCTGGAAAACGGCCGCTGGCGGCTGGCCGACCTGAGCGGTACCGTCGGCGACAGCGACGTGCGCGGCCACCTGCTCTTCGATCCGGGCCAGACGCCGCCGCACGTCGACGCGGAACTGCGCTCGGAGAACCTGGACTTCGACGATCTCGGTGGGCTGGTCGGCGCGACGCCGGCAACCGGCGAGGGCGAGACGATCTCCGACCAGCAGCGCGAAGCCGCGGCCGCCGACGACACCGATCGCTTCGTGTTGCCCGACCGGCCGCTGTTCGGCGATGCCTGGCGCGGCGTGAGTGCCGACGTCCGCTATCGAGCCGACTCGGTCCGTGCTCGCGGTGTGCCACTGAGCGAGGTCGTGATCGATCTGCGCCTTTCGGACGAGGGGCTGTACCTCGAGCCGCTGCGGTTCGGCGTCGGCGACGGCCGCATCGACCTGTCGATCGAACTGGACGGTTCCGAGCAGCCCCCGGCAGGCTCGATGAGCGTGGAGATGCGGGGCGTGGACCTGCGCAAGGCGCTGGCCGACTGGGACATCGCCGGCGACACGATGGGCATCATCGGGGCGCAGGGCAAAGTCTGGCTCGAGGGTCGCTCGGTCGCCGACCTCCTCGGCTCGGTCGACGGCGGCCTGGTGATGCTGATGACCGAGGGTCAGCTGGGCGCGCTGATGGTCGAGCTGGCCGGTCTCGATGCCGGCCAGGCGTTCCTCAGCTGGTTGGGCGATCGGCCGGAGATCCCGATCAACTGCGCCTATGCCGACCTCCAGGCCCGCGACGGCGACGTGGAGCTGGATACGTTCCTGATCGACACGGACGATACGATCTTCACGGTGGGTGGGGCGATCGACCTGGCTTCCGAGCGCCTGGACGTCTCGGTCGTGGCCCACCCCCAGGACGCCAGCGCGCTGGTCGCGCGCACCCCGTTGCACCTCGGCGGCACCTTCGCCAGCATCGAGGCCGGCATCCACGGCGGCGCACTCGGCGTGCGTGCCGGCGCCAGCCTGGCACTGGCGGCCCTGGCCGGACCGCTGGCCGCGGCGCTGCCGCTGCTGGAGGCGGGCGTCGACGATCGGCCGGGATACTGTCAGGGACTCGTGGACCGCACGGACGCGGCCATGCGCTCGGAAACGACAGCGAAGGGCAACAGCCCATGAACAGCAAGCAGTTCAAGATCGAAGGGACGATCGTTTCGCGGTGGACGGTACGAGGCATGCTGGCGGCGCTGCTTGTAAGCGCGTGCGCTTCCGCGCTGCTGGTCGGTTGCGCAAGCCCCTGGCCCAATGAATCGGCCCAGCTCGCCGAGCAGGACAGTGCGACGGCGCTTGGCATCAAGGCGGCGTTGATCGACGAGCCCGGGCTGGCCGGCGCCGCGATCGATGTAACGATGGTCGAGGGACGCGCACGCCTCACCGGGTTCGTCGAGTCGGATCGCCAGCGGCGCCTGGCCGCGCGCATCGCCGGGGCGTACGACGGTGTACGCGGCGTCGACAACGAGATCGTCGTCAAGTAGGCGCCCGACGCGGCAGATCGATCCGGACCGGGCTCGCCCTCGCGCGGAACGCCCGCCCGGCTGCGTGAAGACGGGCGCGAATCCGCGCAAGGCGCCTTGCCGGGCCCGCTCGACCGGATGTCTACCTCGCTTCCTCTGGTCGGATCCCTGGCGTCTGCCGCATCCAGGAGTGGATTGCCAATGAGTGGTTCGCCAGTGAGCGGTTCGCCAGTGAGCGGGTCGCCAATGAGTGGATTGCAAATGAGTGGATTGCAAATGAGTGGATTTCCAATCAGCGGTTCGCGATCGAGCGAAGCCGTTCCGAGCACGACCGGGATAGACGGCACGCAAGATTTCGTGGACGTCCGCCGATCGGAAACAAGGCCTCGAAGCTCTCCTGTACGACGCTAGGGTGTTCGCAGCGCATAGCCTGCGCACTAGCGACAAATGCTTCGATTTCCGACCGGCTGGACACCCGAACGCCCCAGGCCTATACTTTTTCGACGTAGGTGGTGTCCCTGATCACTTCGATCAGGGTGGGGAGTCCGATGATTCGACCTCCAGTGAAGCTCTTCGTGATCGGCGCGCTGTTTTCCGGCGCATTGGCCGGTTGCGCATCGACGGCACCGATCGAACAGGCGCGGGACGTCTCGACCTCGGGCCTGGCCTACACGACCACGCTGGACCAACTCCTCGACGTCACGATTGCCCAGAGCATCGACTTCAACACCTCGTCCGTGGTGAAGGCGCGTCGCAACATGCCTCCTGCCGTACTCGACGAGATTCTGTCCTCGAACAACGAGGCGGTTCTCGCTCTCGTGTCGGAAATTCACACGTTCCAGCGTCACAATGCCTTGCTGGCTGCCTACTTCCTGAACCTGCAGGCGCTGGCCGAGTCCGAGGTCGCCAACGACATCGGCAGCTCGGTGGAGGCGCTGAGCGCGAGCATCAGCAGTCTGAACGAGACGCGCGATGCGCAGGCACTGCTGACCTCGGAGCAGGCCACGCAGATCGGTGCGCTGGGCGGTCTTGCGGCTAGGAGTGTGCAGGCCGGAAAACTCAAGAATGCGATGGAGCGCGACGCCGAAGTCATCGCGCTCCAGCTGACGCTGCACGAGAATCAGCTTGCGAACCTGCGCGGCATCCTGGCCGATCAGTTCGACGCGGAAAGCGCGCTGTTCTACAACGAAGAGGTCCGTGGGCCGTTCGTCGATTTCGAGGGCGCCGCGTCGCTTCCCGGCGACTGGCGCAGCAAACGCGAGCAGTACCTTCGAACCTCGTTCGTCAGTGAACAGCTCGTGGCCGCCGAGCAGGCCGCCCGTCAACTGCGCGGTGTCTGGACCGATATCGTCCAGGGCGGAAACGACATCGGTTCCTTGCGTGTCCTGCTGTCGGACATCCGCGAATTCGTGGCGGTGAGCACAGCCGTCCGGGACAGCTTCGACGGGCAGTGATTCGGCGGCGGTGCGCACCTGCGCGGCGTCGAACCCGATCCACTTCGGCATTTTCATGCAGGAGTAGTCTCATGCCAAAGGTAGCACCGGTACGGCACCAGGAGACCCTGGACAGTCTGCGTCGGACGCGAAGGCGGCTGTACGCGATTCCCGAAGCGGAGCTGAGCGCGATGAGCCTGGACGACCAGGCCGAATACGGCACGGCGCTGTCGAAGGTGACCGTGGCGATCCTGAACCTCGAGACGATGAAGCTGCGTAACGTCAACGAGGCCTTCAAGGCCCGGGAAAGCGACCTGAATGCGGCAAGCAAGGCGCTGGAGAACGACCTGGCGGAGCTCGAGTTCTTCAACGAAATCGTGCGAGTGGCCAGCGAGGGGATCAACGCGATCACCGACATCGTCAAGCTGGCGGCCTGAGCGGCATTGGATCGAATCCGGCCAGGGTGCGTCGGTCGCTGAGTGGGAGGAAGATGATCATGGCAAAGAGTGAACCGCAGGCCGAACTGGAGCGCTTTCGGCGCACCACGGCCGGCTATATCGAGATTGTCGAGCGACGACTGGCCGTCCTGAACGCCACGCCCGAGATCGAGTTCGAAGAGGCCGAACTCCAGCAGGTGCTGGAGAAGCTCGAACAGCTGCGCCAGTCCCTGCTTCCCCTTCAGGCGAAGCCGATCCGGGCCATCGGCAGGTCGGCGTTGCGAGGAGGCGGACGTGACATGACGGCCGGAGCGGTCCTGCCGCGCTACGTCGAGCCGGACTTCGCCCGGGAAGAGATGTACGTCGAGCCGGATCTGGATTCCAACGATTCGCCGTGATGCGAGTCGGCCCGCTACGGCGTGCTGTCCGGGTCCACTCATCCACGTGTGCCGAGAGCAAGGTCGGGAGTGAGCTGTCATGACATCCGAAGACCCGATGGATCCGCCTGAACACCTCTGGAAACCGACCGCGTGCGACCGGGTCGACCCGGGGTTCACGGAGCGGACGGACGGCTTCTTCAAGTACGTTCGAATCGATCGTGACGACGATGGCCTGATCCTCGCGGTCGTCCTGAAGGACAACGCGGAGCGGGAAGAGCCGCCCTCTGACGACATGGTGAAGCTGCACGATCATGCCAACGCGATCGCGCGAGTGATCCGGTCCCGCTTCGCCCACTACATCACCGACCGGAAGCTCGTCGACGAGTACGACTACTGGATGGCGTCCCTCTGTGCGAGCTGTCGTCGAGGGCTGCTCGGCAACAATCCCCAGCCCAAGGCCGCCCTGGCGACCCTGGTCAAACTCGAAGAACAGCTCATCATCGCCGCTCGGCCGCAGCGCAGGCGGTACGTGTTCGACATGTTCATGTCGTTTGCGCTGGTGGTGATCATGGTGCTTGCGCTGAGTGTGGTCTTCTGGCTGTTGCCCTCGAAGTTCTCACCACCCAGCAGCATCGGATCGATCCTGGCCGTTCAGGCCAACACGATCATCGGCCTCTCTTTTGGCGTGTTGTTCGCCGGCATCGTCCAGAACCGCGTACTGACCTTCGAGGCGTTGATGAACTTCGATCCGGATGGGTTCAGTCCGGTCGAACGGCTGCTGTACGTGTGGGTGGTGGCCAGCACGCTGGAAGTGTTCATCTACTTCGATGTGATCGTCCTGGGCATCGGCGGCACCTCGTTCAAGGACGTCTTTTCAGGAGAGCAATCTCCGCACCTGGGCATCCTGATCGGTCTCGTGACCGCGATTTCTACCGAGGCCGTCTCCGGCCTGATCAAGAAATCGGCGACGCCTTCGAACGTCAAGGAGTAGTCGGCCGAATGCTGGTGTTCCGTGAGCGGCCCATCCAGGGACGCGCACCGTCTGGTTGAACAGCCCGGAACAGAACCACGTCGACGGTGCGGTGCGGGCAGCCAGGTCCGATTTCTTACGCGAGGAGCCTGTCCGCGCTGTACTCTACGGAGGTGGTGCCGCGACCGCTGGCATCAGGAACGCAAAAATCCAATAGAACGTTGATGGAAGCACCGGGCCCAAGCTCTATTGGCCGTTGCGATCGGGCCGTTGCATCGGGTCGTTGAAATTGCGACAGCTCGGCGATGAAACAGGAAAGGAAAGCAACATGAGTTATCCAATCGGACAACCGGGCCGTACGTGGGGCGAAGAAGAACGCGCTCAGTGGCTTTCGCGCCAAACGGTCAAGCGAAGCTACGAGCAGGAGGTGCTCGGCAAAGTCCGCGCTCTGAGGGACCGCTTCGATGTGTGTTCGTACGGCGAGCTGGTTTACGGTCCGGATCGCTACCCATTACGTGCACTCAAGAGTCGGCAATGGTCGCAAGATCGGCCGACGGTTCTGGTGACCGGGGGCGTCCACGGCTACGAGACGTCCGGGGTGCATGGCGCACTGCTCTTCGCGCTCGAGGAAGCCGCCGAATTCGAGGGTCGAGCCAACCTGCTGATCGCGCCATGCGTCAGCCCGTGGGGCTATGAGCGGATCCATCGCTGGAACGCCGACGCCGTCGATCCCAATCGATCGTTTCTGGCGGACAGGCCCGCTCAGGAGTCGGCAGCGCTGATGCACTTTGTCGCTCCGTTCAACGAACAGATCCTGGTGCACATCGATCTCCACGAAACCACGGATACGGACGAGTCCGAGTTCCGGCCAGCTCTCGCTGCGCGTGACGGCGTGCCCTTCGAGCCTGGCAGCGTCCCGGATGGGTTCTATGCGGTCGGCAACAGCGAACAGCCCGAGCTTGGCTTTCAAAGCGCGATCATCGAAGCGGTTGCAAGGGTCACACACATCGCGCCAGCAGATGAAGAAGGAACGATCATTGGATCTGAAGTGGTTTCGCCCGGCGTGATCCTCTATCCGTACAAGAAGCTGGGGCTCTGTGCGGGCATGACGGATGCGCGATTTGCGACGACGACTGAGGTCTATCCAGACAGCGAGCGGGCAACGCCCGAGCAGTGCAACCGCGCACAGGTGGCCGCAGTCTGTGGTGGTATCGAATACGCGCTGACAGCGCGCTGACGACTTGCCCACGCGCCTGGCGCTGCCTCGAAGACTGGATCTTGAAGAGCGTCGAGCGAAAGCACCCGGACGCCGTCATTTCTCGCTTTTCTAGAAAAAACAAGGGCCCCCTAAGAAGCCCTTGCCATCGCGACCGGGTGAGTCCGGCCGTGCGACTAGTCCGCGATCGCCCGGTGCTCGCCGGCGTCTTCGGTGGCCAGGCTCACGACCATGATCGCGATCCAGGCGAGGATGAAGCCGGGGATGATCTCGTAGACACCGGGGCCGCCCAGGAAGGCGCTGTTCCAGCCTAATGCGATCCAGATCATGACGGTGGCGGCACCGGTGATCATGCCCGCGAGCGCGCCGATGCCGTTGGTGCGCGGCCACATCAGCGACAGCAGGATCAGCGGACCGAAGGCCGCACCGAAGCCGGCCCAGGCATTGCTGACCAGGGCCAGCACCTGGCTGTCGGGGTCGGCGGCAATGGCCATGGCGACCAGCCCGACCAGCACGACGGAAACGCGGCCGACGGTCACGCACTCCTTGTCGGTGGCTTCCTTGCGCAGGAACAGGCGGTAGAAGTCCTCGGTCAGCGACGAGGACGACACCAGCAGCTGGCTGGAGATCGTGCTCATCACCGCGGCCAGTAGCGCCGCGTAGAGGAAGCCGGTGACCAGCGGATGGAACAGCAGGTCGGACAGGATGATGAAGATCGTCTCCGGGTCGTCGACGACGATGCCGTTTCTTTCCGCATACGCCCGGCCGAACACGCCGAGCGACAGGGCGCCGATCAGCGAGATGGTCATCCAGGTCATGCCGATGTTGCGCGCCGTGGGCACTTCCTCGAGCGTGCGGATCGCCATGAAACGCACGATGATATGCGGCTGACCGAAGTAGCCCAGGCCCCAGGTGACTGCCGACAGCCAGCCGACGAGGGTCAGTCCTTCGGTCCACGAGAGGAACGAAGCATCCACCTGGTCGAGCGTCTGCGAGGCCTGGTCGAAGCCGCCGCCGCCCTCGCCGAACAGCACCACCGCCGGCATGATGATCAGCGCCAGCATCATGATGCAGCCCTGGACGAAGTCGGTCATGCTGACCGCAAGAAAGCCGCCGACCACGGTGTACAGCAGTACGATGCCGAGCGTGATCCCGAGCCCCATCGTGTAGTCGCTGAAGCCGCCGACGTTGAAGATGCCGGAGAACGCGCTTTCGAACAGTTTGCCGCCGGCGACCAGGCCGGAGGCGGTGTAGACGGTGAAGAAGATGACGATGACGATCGCCGACACGGTGCGCAGGGACAGCGCCCGGGTCGGGAAGCGGTTGGCCAGGAACGACGGGATGGTGATGGCATTGCCGTAATGGACCGTCTGTTCGCGAAGCCGCGGTGCGACCAGCGTCCAGTTGAACAACGCGCCGACCAGCAGCCCGATGCCGATCCAGCCCGCGTCCAGCCCGGAGACGTACATCGCGCCGGGCAGGCCCAGCAGCAGCCAGCCGCTCATGTCCGATGCCCCGGCCGACAGGGCCGCGACCTTCGGGCTGAGATTGCGTCCACCGAGCATGTATTCCTCGGACGACGAGGTCGATTTGCGCATCGCGTACACGCCGATGGCGATCATCAGCACGAAATAGCCGATGAGACTGATCCAGATACCGATAGCCAAGAAACTTCTCCGATGTTCAGGTGGTCGTCAGACGGTGCTCGGGCCGTTCCCGATGGGTTCCCGGACGTATTCCGGGGCTCTTCACGGCTGTGCTCGGAACCGGAGACGTCTTCGGCCGAGCCGATCGTCGGCTCGGTCCCTGGTCCTCGAACAGCGACATCCGCACTGAATGAATGGCGGGGTTGCGGAACACAACGAGCCACCCTGGATGCGGTGCATCCGGGCGGGCCTGTGTCCAGTCCCTTGTTTTCCAATTACAAAGCCTAACAAACCCGCCGGGGTGCTTGCTCGGGAGGCGCGCCGTCGAAGGCGCCGGCCTGCAATCGGAAAGGCGTGCGTGAACGCGGTGTGCTAGTCGTAGCGCGTCGGAAGCACGCTGCAATCGAGTCGTCGCAGGCGCTCGTAGCTCTGGTGGCCGTCGGCGAGCAGCAGGGTCGGCGCGCCCAGGTCCTGCCCGACTTCGAAGTCGTGGTCCGTATCGCCGATCAGCAGCGTGCTGCGCGGTTCCAGCCCCAGGGACTCGACCATCTGCCGGCCGCGTTCGACCTTGCTGCTCGCCTCGCAGTGGTCGAGGCCGAACACCTCGTCGAAGGCGTCGTCGATGGCGTGATGGGCGAGCAGGTCGTGCACGTCCGATTCGATCGCCGCGGTCAGAATGACCAGTCGATAGCCACTGTCGCCGAGATCGTTGATCAGTTCCTGGGTCTGGTCGAACAGATCGACCCGGGACGTCACTTCGGCGGTGTAGGTCCGCATCCAGCGCGCCGCCAGGTCCGGAAACGCGTGCTGGGTGAAATCGAAGCCCAGCTGCCGGTAATAGTCCTGGACGGGGAAGGCGAAGATGTCCCGATAGCGCGATCGCGTGAGCTTCGGAAGTGCGTGCTCTTCCAGCATCGCGTTGGTGATCGAGAGGCAGTAGTCGATGTCGTTCAGCAAGGTCCCGTTCCAGTCGAAGACGATGGTTTCGGTGCCTGCCGGAATGTGTCGGGTCAGGGTGCGCATGCGACGGCATTCTAGAGGATGCGGGTGCGGAATCCGACCACGCGGTGGGCCGATCGACGGCGCGGGACCGACACGGGGCGCGTTGAGCCGTCCCGGGTTTTGTGTCATAACCGTGGGGCCATGAATGCGCCACAGGATGACAAGGACCGGACCGAGGTCTACAGCGGTCGAACCGGGGCCGACGATGGTCGTTCCGACCCCGGCCGGACCGACGACGATCGGCCCGACGACGACCGGCCCGACGACGATCGGACCGAGATCATGAAGGACCGGTCCGGGAGCGACGATCCGGCCACGGTCGACCCGGACGCGACGGTCATGGACGATGGGTCGGCCGGGGACCCCGGACCGGGCAGCGACGATGCCACGGTGCTGGACCGCGGCGAGCCGGGCGGCGGCGTGCCGCGCCATCGGATCACCGCGCCGATTCCCGAGGGCGCATTCGCGCTCAAGCAGCGCTTCATTCTCGAGGAACGTCTCGGCCAGGGTGGAATGGGGCAGGTGTACAAAGCGCGCGACCTGCGCAAGGTCGAGGCCCAGGACGACAACCCCTGGGTCGCGATCAAGATTCTCGGCGAAGAATTCTCCCGCCATCCCAAGGCCCTGATCAGCCTCCAGCGCGAGGCCAAGAAATCCCAGCAGCTGGCCCACCCGAATGTGGTCACGGTCTACGACTTCGACCGCGACGGCGACCGGGTCTTCATGACCATGGAGCTGCTGCAGGGCGCGCCCCTGTCGGGCTGGAAGAAGCTGCGCTACAACGAGGGCCGCAAGCCCAGCCCCGAGAAGATGGTCCGCGAAATGGCCGCGGGCCTGGCCTACGCCCACAAGTTCGGCGTGGTGCACTCCGACTTCAAGCCCGACAACGTGTTCGTGACCACCGACGGCCGGGTGAAGATCCTCGATTTCGGCATCGCACGCATCGTCGATTCCGCGGTCGAGAAGGACAGCTTCGACGCCGGGGAGCTGGGGGCGCTGACGCTGGGCTACGCATCGCTGGAGATGCTCCAGGGCGGCAACGAACCCCACCCGGCCGACGACGTGTACGCCCTGGGCCTGACCGCCTACATCCTGTTCTCCGGCAAGCACCCCTTCGACGGCCGGCACGCGGTGGAGGCGATGAACGCCGGAATGAGCCCGGAACCGCTGCGCAACGTCAAGCGGCACCAGTGGAAGGCCATTGCCGGCGCGCTCCAGTTCAAACGCAAGGACCGGACCGCTTCGGCCGAGCTCTTCCTCAAGCAGTTCTCCGGCAAGACCCGGCGCAATCGCCTGCTGATCGCAGCGGTGGTCGTGCTGGCGCTGAGCTCGAGCTATTTCGCCTGGCAGTCGACCCAGCGCGAAGGCCCTGCGGTTCCGTTCGCCCAGCTGCCCGTGGAGCGGCAGCAGCAGATCACGCGCAACCTGGAGCTGGGTCGGCAGTCGGCCGACATCCAGGACTGGGACGGTGCGTCGCGCTACTTCCTGGCCGCCTACGACCTGCATCCGCGCAACGCCGACGCCGAGGAGGGGCTGGACCTGCTGGCGCAGCGACTGATCGAGATGGCGCCGAGCCTTGAACAGGCGCGCCAGAAACAGTACCTGCTGAGCATGATCGACGGCTACAGCGAGAACGAGTATCTCGCCAACCACCCGGGCCTGGTGGCCCTCAAGGCCGATCTGCAGGCCGAGCTTCCTACGGAGCCGACACCCTGAGCGGACCTCGTGAGCCGTAAAGCGAGCCGATAGGTGAGCCGGCCAGCGAGCCCTGCCGACGATCGCCCGTCTGCCTAGAACGCGGCCAGTCTCTCCAGCAGCTCCGGCCAGGCCCGCACCCAGCAGCAGATGTGATCGAAGCCTTCCACCTCCAGCACGATGGCCTCGGGCTGCCGGTCGCGGTAGCGCCGGATCGTGTGCACCGGCACGCGCCGATCGGCCGTGCCGACGAGATGGACCTGGCGGAAGCCTGCCGGAAACGGCACCGCATCGACCGGGTTCAGCGACTCCGCCAGTGGGAGCAGGTCGTGGGACGCGGTCCACGCGACTGGGTCGAGATTGGCGGCGATCGTGATCACTTCGACGTCGATCTCGGCCGCAACGCGCGACGCCGCGAGTACCGCGATGCTGCCGCCGCCGCTGTAGCCGATCAGGGTCAGGCGGCTCGGGCGGTGGTCGGCGATCAGGGCACGAAGGCCTGTGACCAACGCATCCACCACGGTGTCCGAGTACCGGCCCGAGGTCCACAGCGAAGGATCGCACGGTGGCGCCTCCGACGTGCCGTGGTAACAGGGACGACCGAGATAGAGCGCAGGCCGCGGGTCGCGCAGCATCAGTTCGATCGCCAGCGAGCGGCGGCCGGTGGGGTCGGCGGACGGCCGGTTGTCGACCCAGGGTCGACCGTCGCTACCGAAGTAGACGACGAGTTCGTCCAGTGGTTCGGACAGCGGCCGGCCGACGCTGACCAGCTCGAAGGCGCCGACGGCGATCCGGGTCGTCTCCAGTCCTTCGCGTTCGGCCAGCCGGTCCAGGGGATCGGGCGCGGCGCAGCCGGCCAGCCACGGCAGCAGTCCGCACAGGGCCAGGATGGCGATTTGTCGGCGCACGGGTTTTGACCTATATTGGCTGGACAAGGAGGAAGACTAACCGGGGCGCATCATGAAACGGAAGATCCGTTCGAGCGTTTGTATGGGTTGGTTTCGTCAGGGTCGGAACCGACCGACGGTCAGGCTTCGGTGCATTGCGCCGACGGTCGCCCTCGTGCTGCTGGCGGGCTGCGCTGCCCAGCAGACCCCCACCGTGGACATTCCCGAAGACGCGCGCGTCGCCGATCTCTACATCGTCGACTGCCTGCTGCCGGGCCAGCTTCGCCAGCTCGGCAACACCACCTACATGACCCCGCGCCGGCCGGTCCGGACCACGGCCATCGACTGCCGGGTCCGCGGCGGCGAGTACGTCGCCTACGACCGCGCCGACTACAAGACCGCGCTGAGGATCTGGCTGCCGGCGGCCGAGGACGGCGACGCGGATGCCCAGAACACCGTTGGCGAGATCTTCGAACAGGGCCTCGGCACCGAGCCCAATTTCGAGGTGGCGGCGCTGTGGTACGGCCGGGCCGCCGAGCAGGGCCACAAGACCGCGCTGTTCAACCTGGGCACCCTGTACGAGACCGGCCGCGGCGTGCCGCAGGACAAGGTCCGCGCGCTCAATCTGTACCGCCGCGCCTGGGGCGTGAGCGACGATGCGCTGGTCCGCGAGAGCGACGCGACCCGGGCCCTGCTCCAGCAGGCCGAGGAGAACGCCCGGTCGCTGGAAGCCGAGCGGCGCGCGGCGGACACGGCGGCCGGGATCGCGATCGAGATGGCCGTGGTCGAGGCCGAGGAACGCGGTCGGGCGCAGGGTCGCTCGGAGCGGGTCCGCGAGGTCGTCGCCCGCACCGACCCGGAGCCCGTCGCGGCACCGGGCGCTGCGTCCGGCGAAGAGACATCCATCGAGTCCGTCGAGGCGCCTGCGGAACGACGATCGACCGCGGCGCCGGTGGAAATCAGCGCCGCCGGCCGCAACTTCGGCCGCTACTACGCGCTGGTGATCGGCAACGCCGACTACGACCTGCTGAACGACCTGGAAACGCCGGTGACCGACGCCCAGCGGCTGGCCGACGTGCTCGAACAGCGCTATGGCTACAACGTGCGACTGCTGCCCAACAGCGACGACGCCGGACTGCTGCGAGCGCTGAACCGGCTCAACGACGAGCTCGACGAGAACGACAACCTGCTGATCTACTACTCCGGCCACGGCAACCGGCGCGAGAGTGGGGTCTACGACACGGGCTACTGGCTGCCGGTCAACGCCGAACCCGCGCCCAACGATACCTTCTGGGTTCCGACCGAACAGGTCAGCGGCCACCTGGCGCGGCTGAAGGCGCGGCGGATCATCGTTGTCGCCGACTCGTCCTATGCCGGCCTGCTGGCCGACAACCCCGCGTTCCTGCTGGCCACCGACCTGGCCAACCTGCAGAGCGAGGCCTACGTGGACCTGCGCTTCCCCAACCGGTCGCGCCTGCTGATGACCTCGGGCATGGACTTTCCGCTGCAGGAGGTGGGCCAGCGCGACCAGTCGGTGTTCGCCGACGCGTTGATCGAGGTCCTCGAGAGCAACGATACCGTGCTCACCGCCCCGGCCCTGTTCCTGCAGGTGCTCGATGAGCTGGAAGAGCGGCAGCCGGAACTGAACCCGCAGTTCAAGGCCATCAAGCGTGCCGGCGACGAGGTCGGCGACTTCTTCTTCGTGCGGCAATCCTGAGCGGACGGGGAACCGGACACCGGAGAAAGACACCACACCGGAGAACGACAGGATGAACAGTGCGTCGGTCGTCGAGAGAAGCCTGCTGGATGTGCGAGGGCTCTGCGCCGTCGCACTGTGCCTGGTTCTGGTCCTGGGCCTGCTGCTGGTCGCCCCCGCAGCCCGGGCCAACGTGCTCGAAATATCCGTGTCCGGCGACGGCGTAGTGACGGAGAACCAGCTGGGGATCAACTGCACCAGCAGCGGCGGGGTCTGCCAGTTCGATTCGGGAACCGCCACGATCACCGCCAACCTGACCGCCACCCCGCAGCCCGGCCAGGACTTCATCGGCTGGGGAGGCGAATGTGCTGCGGCGGGGACCAACCCCGATTGCGCGGTCGTGATCGACGGCGACATGGGGACCCCTGCAATCCAGGCCGTATCGGCCACCTTTTCGGCACCGACGGCGAACCTGTCCGTGAACCTCACCGGCAGCGGCACCGGTAGCGTGCAAAGCGATCTCCCGGGCATCGCCTGCCCCGGCGACTGCAGCGAGGACTATCCGAGGGGGAGCCAGGTCACGCTGTTCGCCGAGCCCGGTCCAATGTCGGTGTTCACCGGTTGGGCCGGCGGCGGCTGTACGGGTCCTGGCAGTTGCACGGTCGATCTGACCGAGAACACCACCGTCCGGGCGAACTTCGAGAGCGATGCCGACGGCGACGGTGTGATCGACGCCGCCGACGCCTGCCCGAACACGCCGGCCGGTGAACCGGTGGACGCTGCCGGCTGCAGCCCGTCGCAGCTGGACGGTGACGATGACGACGACGGCGTGGGCAACAGCGTCGACCTGTGTCCCGACACGCCGGCCGGCGAACAAGTCAATGCCGACGGCTGCGCCCCCTCGCAGCTGGACGACGACGGCGATGGCGTTCCCAATGACCGCGACCAGTGCCCGGATACGCCGCCCGGCACCCAGGTCGACGCCGACGGCTGCCCGACCTCGCAGGACGACGACGGCGACGGGGTCGGCAACGACACCGACCAGTGCCCGAACACTCCGGCCGGCGAGCTTGTGGATGCGGACGGTTGCAGTGCGTCGCAGCTCGACGACGACGGCGACGGGGTCCCCAACGACCGCGACCAGTGCCCGAACACACCCGCCGGCGAGCCTGTGGATGCCGACGGCTGTGGCGCCTCGCAGCTCGACGAGGACAACGACGGCGTCAGCGACGACCTCGACCAGTGTCCGAACACGCCCGCTGGTGCGCCGGTCGACGCGAGCGGCTGCTCGGAGACCCAGCGCTTCGGCAACGAGCTGGGCGATCTGCCGGGGCTGAGCCCGGCCGAGCGTCGGCTCGGTGCGCGGCTGGACGAGCTCTGTCCGCTGCTGATTGCCGAGGGCAACGCCGGCAACCTGACCGACCCGCAGCAGGACCTGCGCGAGGCGTGCACGCGATTGAAGGACCGCGATACGCCCGAGGCCCAGGCGGCAGACGCGCTCGGCGAGGCGTTCAACTCGAACCTGCCCGCGTTGAGGGACTACACGGTGGAGCTCACCAACTCTCAGTTCCGCCACCTGCGCGCACGGATGCGCGAACGCCGGTCGGGCGGCGGCAGCGGCGCGTCGGTCTCCGGGCTGAACATCCGAGTCAACGACCAGGCGGTGCCGTCGACCGCGCTGCAATCGGCCTTCGACGGCTTGCTCGGCATGGGCGCCTCGGAGGAGGATGCGTTTGGCGACTTCGGCCGGTTGGGCCTGTTCCTGCAGGGCGACATCGACATGGGCGACCGCGACGGCGACGCGTTCGAGAACGGCTACGACTTCGATAGTTGGAACCTGCTGCTCGGTGCCGATTACCGCTTTACCGACGATGTCTTCGCCGGCGCTTCCGTGTCCTACGGCAAGGTGGACATCGACCACGACGGCGGTCGCGGCACGACCGACGTGGACCAGTGGGCGCTTTCGCTGTACGCCGGCTGGCAGATCACCGAGCGCTGGTTCCTCGACGGCATGGTCAGCCACGGAACGTCGGACTTCGACCTGCGGCGCAACGTGTCCTACGCCGATGTCGGCGGCAGCTTCGACTCGGTTCTCGAGGGTGACACCGACGGCGATCAGACCTTCGTCGGCCTGAATACGGGCTACACCTGGAACCGCGGAAGCTGGCGCGTCGGGCCGGTGGCGTCGGTGACCTACATCGACGGCAGCATCGACGGCTTCACCGAAAGTTCGCTGTCCGGTGGCGATGCGTGGACGCTGGCCATCGACGACCGCAGCATCGAGAGCCTTCGCCTGTCCGCGGGGCTCCAGGCGGACTACGTGATCAACACGTCCTTCGGCGTGCTGATCCCGGGAATTCGCGTCGGCTACGTGATCGAAACCGAGGACGAGAACGAATCGATCGGCGTTCGCCTGGTCAACAACCCCTTCGACGAGGCGATGCTGACCAGCGACCCGATCGTGGTCGATGTGCAGGCCCGCGACGATGCCTTCTTCGACGCCAGCTTCAACCTGTCGGCGCAGTTCCCGATGGGCATCTCGGGCTTCTTTTCCTACAACTTCTACGGCGCCTACGACGACTTCTCGAAGGATGCCTTCACGATCGGGGTGCGCTGGGACAAGCCGTTCTGATTCATCGCTGGGCTGCGCGCTTGCGCGCCGTGCCCATGTAGAGAATGGCCGTCATCGGCAGCGGACCGAAGGTCAGGTCGAAGCGCTTGTCGATGCCGCGCGGGCCCAGCCCGGTGAAGCGGCCGGGTTCGAGACCCGCCTGTTCGAACAGGTTCCGGATCTCCCTGGGTTTGATGTACATCTGCGGGTCGTGCGTCCCGCGCGGCAGCAGGCGGAGAATGTCTTCGGCCATGGTGATCGTGGCGAAGCGCGCGAGCGGGTTGCGGTTGATCGTGTCGAACAGGAACAGGCCGCCGGGGGTCAGCACGCGGGCGATCTCCTGGATGACTTTTTCCAGGTCGGTAACGTGTTCGAGCACGTCGACGCAGACCACGGCGTCGAAGTCGCCATCCTCGTAGGGAAGTTCCTCGCCCACGCCGATGTCGTAGCGGATGCTTCGGTCGTTCTGGCGGGCGTGCGCACGGGCCGCAGCGATCGCCTCTTCGGCGGGATCGATGCCGGTCACGATCGCGCCGCGGTCGTCGATCGCCTCGGCCATGAAGCCGCCGGCGCAGCCGAGGTCGAGCACGCGCTTTCCGGTCCAGTGGATCTTTCTGTCCATCCAGCGGAGCCGGCCGGGGACCAGGTTCTTCAGCGTGCGGATCCAGCGGACGTCGTCGGACCACCATTGGTCGGCGACCTTGTCGTAGAGGGTCAGGTCATTGCGCATCGGATGTTCTCCGGGGGGCGTTCAGGCCCGGCAGGGCGTAGGGCACGTCGGCCCGGTAGCGTTCGAACCGCGCGCCATAGCGGGCGGAAAAGCGGCGTTCCTTCAGGCGCGGGGCGAGCAGGCAGTAGGCCGTCAGCGCGATCGCCAGCGCCAGCTGGTCCGGGGTCCAGGTCGGCACGGTCCAGAGTGTCAGTGCGAAGGCCACGTAGATCGGCTGGCGGATCACCCGGAACAGGCCCAGCGTCGGCATGTCGGGAAACTTCGGCTTGATCCGGCCGAGCAGCGACATCCAGCCCAGCGCGCCGGATTGCACCTCCACGCCGGCATCGAAGCTGGCCTTCATCAACAGCAACCACGAGAACGCGTAGGCCGAGCCGACCAGCCAGAGCGCGATCCCCTCGGCCCGCCACCAGACGATGCCGGAGGGCGTCCACAGGAGAAACAGCGCGGCCAGCTGGAGCGAGGCGATCAGCGCATAGGTGGTCGTGCCCAGGGTTCCGCCGTGCGGGCCCGGAACGAACTTCGAGAGCCAACGACCGCCGGTGCGGGTCAGGAAAAACGAGTGGGCCAACGGGAACTGGAGGATCAGGAGTGCATTGGTCAGCGCCGCCCAGGGCCAGGGCACCCGACCGAAGCTCTCGCTCATGCCGAAGAACATGGCCGTGATCATCGCCAGCACGGCCACGGCGAACAGGACGTGGCAGAGCACGCCCATGATCACGGCCAGCGCGCGTCGGCCGCGTCCGGGTGGCGGTCGGCGGACCGCACGGACCAGCCGCTCGACGCCGGCGATTCGGGGATCGGAATTCATCGGGCGGCAAGCGTAATCAGCCGACGGTGCAGGAAATGTCGGCGCGATCGAGGCTGCGTGCAACGAACGCCCGAGTGCGATCGATGCCCCGATGCAATCGAACTGCGGCTGCAATCGACCTGCGGGTTCAGCCGATCTAGTGGCGCAGTCGACCTAGTGGCGCAGTCGACCAACAAATGACGTCAACGCGCTACCGCGACCGCTGACCCAGCGCGGGCACAAGGTCGACCAGTTTCACGACCGCCAGGATCCCCATTGCGGTGAGCAACAGCGGCCAGGGCGCTTCGCCCAGCCCCTGCGCCAGGGCATTCGCGATGCGACCGGCGTGGGCAGATGCCAGGGCAGCGGTGGTCAGGATCAGCACCAGGACGAGCAGTCCCGCTGCGATCCGGGTCAGCCAGACCTCGACCGAGGCCTGCTCGCTCGGTACCGACACCCGGGCTTCCATCGCCTGCGCGAATCCCGGCGGCGGCTCCGCCATGGGTGCGGTGCGGATCGAGTGACGCAGGAGGGCGTCGAGCGCGTCGTGCCTGTTGTCGTGTCTGTCGTCGTGCCCGTCGCCGCGGGCGTCATTTCCGGTCATCGGAGGGCTCCAGAATGTGGTGCAGGGTTTGGCGCAAGCGGCTGCGGGCGCGAAACAGCAGGTTCTTCACCGTGCCTTCCGGCCGGTCCATGATGGCGGCCACTTCGGCCACGCTCCGTTCGTCCAGGTAGTACAGCGTCAGCACGGTGCGGGGCACCGGCGGCAGGTCGTCCAGCGCCGAGTGCAGGTGACCGATCAGCTCCTGATCGGCGCAGGCGGCGGTGAGGTCGAAGTCGTCCGGGGCCGTTTCCGCCGGTAGGGGCGATTCGTCGTCGGGCTCGACCAGCGGCAGGCGCTTGCGCTGCAGATGGCGGGCCGAGATGGTGAATGCGATCCGGCCGATCCAGGTCGCCAGCGAGCTGTCGAAGCGGAACTGGTCCAGCTTTCGATGCACTCGCAGGAATACCTCCTGACAGAGTTCGCGGCAGTCGTCCGGGTGGCGCACCATGCGGTAGACCAGGTGCCAGACCAGCCGCTGGTGCCGCTCGACCAGCGCGGCGAAGGCACCGGGGCGTCCGGCGCGCACGGCCTCGACCTGCGCACGATCCTCGTCCGCCGGACCGTCCCTGTTGCTCGCTGGAACCATGGGGCGACCGCTCAGCCATCGCGCCCCTGCAGCACACGATGCGCCAGCAGCGCGACGCCGGCCGCGCCCAGCAGCAGTCCGTAGCCGCCGGGGTCGTCGCTGCCGAGGCCGAGCAGTTCGATCATCACCAGGGCGACGCCGATCCCGCCGAGCAGCAGTCCCCACTTGAGCGTCTCCTGCCTGCGCCGCTCCGCGTCGGCCTCGAACAGCGCGCGGACCATCGCCTCGCTGGCCTGGGTCTCGGCCAGCCGCCGCTTGACCCGGCCGTCGATCACGGCCCGCACGATGGCGACCAGGCAGACGAACCCGACGATGGGGATGAGCAAGGCAAGGATGTCGAACATGGGGGCTCCTGGATCCCGGGGGTCTGAACGGGATAGATACACCTGCGCGGCGATCGGTTGCATCGATCCGGACGAGGTCCGGGCGCGGATGCAACCGAACGGTCCACCGACGTATCCATCCCCACCAGAGCCTACTTCGAATCGCGCCTCGCCGGGGCGCACCGGACCCTGACGACAGATCCACAAGGAGACCCGCATGAAATCGACCGAGACAGAATCCCGCTCCCGCCGTACCCTGATGCCGCAGCCGTCGCTCGCTCTTGATCCAGCGTGGATCGGGCGGTCGGTGCGGATCGGACTGCTGCTCGCGGCTGGGCTGAGCGCGCAGCTTGCGCTGGCGACCGGACGGTCCGCGGAACCTTCCACAACACCGTCCACCACACCGTCCGCAGCGCCTGCCGCACTCGAGCAGCGGATTCCGGAGCTGATGGAGCGGGCCCGCGTGCCCGGGCTGGCGATCGCCCGGGTCGAGAGCGGCCGCGTCGCCTGGCAGGCCGCCTACGGGCAGCGCGCTCCGGACCAGGCGCTGAACATCGACACGGTGTTCAACGCCGCCAGCCTGACCAAGCCGGTGTTCGCCGCCACCGCGCTGCGGCTGGTCGAGGATGGCGTGCTGACGCTGGATCGTTGCCTGGCCGAGCTCTGGATCGACCCCGACATCGAGGGCGATCCGCGCCACGCCGAGCTCACGCCCCGCATCGTGCTGAGCCACCAGTCGGGACTGCCGAACTGGCGGCGAGGCGAGCCGCTCCGGTTCCTGTTCACGCCGGGGGCGCGACACGAGTATTCCGGCGAAGGCTTCGAATATCTGCGACGCGCGATCGAACGCGCCACCGATTCCCCGATCCAGCGCCTCGCATCCGAGCAGGTGTTGGGCCCGGCCGGCATGACCCAGACTTCGATGGGCTGGCGCGAAGGTCTCGGCGAGAACGTCGCGCGCGGCTTCGACGAGGCCGGGGCGCCGATCGATACCGGCCTCGAGAAACGCGGCCCCAACGCCGCGGCCCACCTCATGACCACGGTGGGCGACTACGCCCGCTTCCTGGCCTGGGCAGCGGACGGCGCAGGGCTCTCCCCCGACCTGTTCGACGCCATGCGCACCCCGCAGGCGCTGCACGACGATCCGGCGGAGCTGTTCGGGCTGGGCTGGAAGCTGATCCCGCTGGAGGATCGGTATGCCCTGATGCACGACGGGCGGGAGCCCGGGGTGCGCACCTACGCCCTCATCGACCCGGAGAGCGGCGACGGCCTGGTGATCCTCACCAGCAGCTCCAACGGGGCGCTGCTGTTCCGGCCGCTGATCCGGGCCGCGCTCGACCAGGGGCCGGAAATCGTGACGGCCGGCGACCGGCTGGTCTGGCGCTACCTGACGCACCTGCCGCCGCAGGCGCTGGCGCCGATGAGCCAGGGCATCGCCCGGTCGCCGACCTTCCTCGCCACCCTGCTGTACGCGGTCGACACCGTGCTGATCCAGTCCTCGGCGCTGACGTCCGCGGAGAAGGACGCCGCAGCGAACGCCGTCTCCCCCTACGTGTACGCCCTGCTCGACGGCCGCATCGAAGCGGCCCGAGCGGTGCGACTGATCGAGCGGCTGCTGATCGCCGATGGCGACGGGACGCGCCTGGTCGATCGCTTCGACGAGCAGGCCGCCCGGGACTGGCTGGCCGCGCTGCAGGACGTCTGATCGGCGGTCGATTCCAGCTGCGCGCGGCTTGGCGGACTCAGCGACGGACGTGTCCGTGATGCGCGCCCGGGATGCGAATCCCCTTGCAAGGACCAGCAGGTCCGAGTCCCGGCCCCCGGCCGGGATTCGTGCTTTCGTCCGATCGTTCCACTTCTTGATCCGACGCGATGCGGGCACCCATGCCGGCACCGCGCGATGCTGACACGCATGCCTAAGGCTGGATGCGAACACCGAAGGCGCATCCCGGAGGCCGGCACCGACGGGTGGGTGTCCGGGGGCGGAGTTCGGCGCTCCCCCGTTCGCGAATCCGCGCGCGGAAGGGGCGGCGAACGCGGTATGCCCGGCCCAGGCGCGCTGATCCGGCTCGAATCGACAAGGGGAAGCGCGTTGGGTAGACTCTGTGAAACCCTGGCAAGGGTGTCATCCGTTCTACAAGGGAAACAGCAATGATCCAATCGAATTCCAGGTCCTTCTTCGTCAGCGCCCTGCTGGGCCTGTCTCTGTTTGCCGCACCTCTGGCCGCCCAGGAAGCCCAGGGGATTGCCGTGGGCCCCGGTACCGGGTCGACCTTCGACGGAGATCGAGGCGCCGGCAGCCAGGCCATCGAGTCGTTCAGCGGCGGGTCGGAATTCCCGATCTTCTACGGAGGTTCGACCGGGGACGTGGTCGGCTACCGATTCACGATGAATTCCGCTCAGTCGGTCCAGAGCCTGGGGGTGTGGAACGGCGACAGCCTCGGGGGCGGTGGCCTGGACAACGATCACCAGGTCGGTATCTGGGATGACTCGCAGACCCTGATCGCGTCGGTCACGGTCACGACATCGAGCCCGATCACCGGCGATTTCCGCTACGAGTCCATCACGCCGGTGGTGCTGAACCCCGGTACCACGTACACGATCGGAGCCCTGTATACGGCCACCGACGATGACGGATACCTGTCGAATCCGACGATCGTGACCAATCCGGAGGTCAACACGGTCAACGCGGTGTTCCCCGCAAGCGGCGACCTCGGCTTCGTTTTCCCGACCGAGGACAGCGCCGGGAACCCCGGTCGAATCGGTCCGAACTTCATCTTCGGCGATCCGCTGCCCGAATCGGTTCCGGTTCCGACCCTCGGCGGTGCGGGCCTCTTGACCCTGGTCCTCCTGCTGGCCGTTGCCGGCGTCGTGTTGCTGCGCATCCGGCAGGTCTGATCCCGATTTCGCCGGGTTCTCCTGCGTTCCCGGTGTGCCTGAATCGCCCCCGCCCCACCGGCGGGGGTTTTTTTGTGCCCGCATCCGGGCGCTGTGCAGGCCGTTTGCACGGTCTCGTTGCGGTCTCCCGGCCAGAGGCGAGGTCCTCGCCGTTCGAGCCATTACACTACGAGCCCCGCGGTTCATCGACTTCGAATTTCCAACCAGGAGCATTCCCATGGCTACATCCGAGAACCCGAAGGTCGCCTTCGACGTGAAGATCGGCGACCAGGACGCCGGCACGATCGTGTTCGAGCTGTTCGCCGACGTCGTGCCGAAGACGGCCGAGAATTTCCGCGCCCTGTGCACCGGCGAGAAGGGCGAGGACATGTGCTACGCCGGTAGCCCGTTCCATCGCATCATCCCCGGGTTCATGATCCAGGGCGGCGACTTCACGCGCGGCAACGGCACCGGCGGCAAGTCGATCTACGGCGACCGATTCCCGGACGAGAACTTCGAGATCCGGCACACGGAGGCGGGCCAGCTGTCGATGGCCAATGCGGGGCCGAACACCAACGGCTCGCAGTTCTTCATCACCGTGGACGCCACGCCGTGGCTCGACGGCAAGCACGTGGTGTTCGGCAAGGTGGTCGAGGGCATGGAC
This sequence comes from Wenzhouxiangellaceae bacterium, assembly GCA_965227925.1. Lineage (GTDB taxonomy): Bacteria > Pseudomonadota > Gammaproteobacteria > Xanthomonadales > Wenzhouxiangellaceae. The sequence goes on along the minus strand of CBDDGP010000004.1, from coordinate 221,174 downwards.
GTGGTCAAGGCGATGGAAGCGGTGGGCAGCCGCAGCGGCCAGACCAGCCAGCCGGTGCAGCTGGCCGCCTGCCGGCAGCTGTGATCCGGCGGGTCTGATCCGCTAGCGCCCGGCCTCGGAAACGCCGCAAGCAGCACCACGCGCGACGGAACGCCGGTCGCGCGTGGTTCCGGGAATGGACCGAAGCCTGTTCACGCACGCGACGTACGCTCCGCCTCTCATCGAAGGAGGCAGAGCCATGATTCGTGAAGGCACCCGGGTGCAGTGGGCATGGGGTGATGGGCACGCGGCCGGCGAGGTGGAAGAGGTCTTCCACGAATCGGTCAGCCGGACCATCGACGGCAACGAGGTCAAGCGCGAGGCGAGTGAGGACGACCCGGCCTATCTCATCCGCCAGGAGGACGGTCAGCGGGTCCTGAAGTCGGCCAGCGAGGTCGAGCGCGCGGACGACTGAGGCTGCGCGATGGCCCGCAAGCGTCCGCCCCTGAAGGGGTTCGACGATATTCCGGTGTCGGAGATCGTCTACGTCCGCGACGATACGCCGGGCTATGCCCGTAAAGGCGCCGGCCGCGGTTTCTTCTATGTCGACGCGGACGGTCAGCGGGTCGAGTCCGCCGAACACCTGGAGCGATTCGAGGTGCTGGCCGTGCCGCCGGCCTATCGCGACGTCTGGCTGGCGCCGTTCGCCAACGCGCACCTGCAGGCCACCGGCCGCGACGATCGCGGCCGCAAGCAGTATCGCTATCACCCGGTCTGGCAGGCCCACCGCAATGCCACCAAGTTCGACCGCCTGGTCGAGTTCGGCGAGCGGCTGCCCGCGTTGCGCCGACGCATTGCGCGCACGTTGGGCCGGCACGAACCGGAAACGTCGCCGAGCAAGCAGCTGGTCGTCGCAGCGGCGATCCGCGTCATCGACCTGACCGGACTGAGGGTCGGCAACCGCCACTACACGCGCGAGAACGAGACGTACGGGCTGACCACGCTGCAGGACCGTCACGCCGAGATCCACGGCAGCAGGATCGAGTTCGACTTCGTGGCCAAGGGCGGCAAGGCCGCGAGCGTCGAGTTCACCAGCCGCAAGCTCGCCGAGGTGCTGTCGCAGTGCGAGGACCTGCCGGGACAGACCCTGTTCCAGTACCAGGGCGGCGATGAAGACTCGTCCGGCGCGCCCATGTCGATCGACTCGGACGACATCAACGACGAACTGAAGGATGCGATCGGCGCGGACTGGGCGACCGCGAAGCTGCTGCGCACCTGGCGCGGCAGCGTGCATGCGCTGGATGCCCTGGCCGAGGTGGTCCCGGCCGACAGCGAGCGGAAGCGGACCTCCCAGATCGTCGCGGCCGTCAAGAGTGTGGCGAAGGAGCTTCGCAACCGACCGGCCACCTGCCGCAAGTTCTACATTCACCCGCAGATTCTGGACGCCTTCGATCGCGGCGACTGGCCGCCGCCCGACCCGCCCGACGACAAGCCGCGCGAACTGTTGATCAGCGAGGCGCGGTTGCTGGCGTTCCTGAAGGGCGCGTGACGCGTCGGGACGAGTGCCAGCACCTCTCAGTGTGCTTCGGTGCCATCGGTCACCGCGCCGGGCCGTGGGTCGGCGCGTTCGAACTGCAGCCTGCGAAGGCTGTTTCGAACGCCGGTCGCTCTCCTGTTGGATCAAGGCTTCGAGGGCGAGAAACGCGAACGGGATCCTGCCCGCGGCCACGGTCGCGACCGATCAAACCGGACCTCAGGCTGAAAAGGATCAGCAGCGACAGGCCCTCGGCCACGCTGACGCGCCGAACCAACGTGAGCACGCGGGGTCTCGGAATGGCTGTTTGCGGACGAGCGACGACGCCTGCCGGAGGCCCGTCGAATCCGTGGCGCCGGAGCGGCCGCTGCGTCGACTTCAGCCCTCGCGGCTGCGGATGCCGCTCAGGTTGACGCTGCCGCTGCCGTCGCCGCGCAGCTCGAAGTCGCCGGCATCGCGCACGGTGATGCTGCCGCTGCCGTCGTCGATCGACACGGTGCCTCCGACCCTGCGGACGTCGATGCTGCCGGAGCCATCGTCGATCCGGACGTCGCCGCCCACGTCATCGATCGATACCGAGCCGGAGCCGTCTTCGACCGACACGTTGCCGCCGATCGTCGAGATCGTCAGGCTGCCGGACTGGTCCTCGACGTCGAGATCGCCGTTCAGGTCGCGGATGCGGGCGCTGCCGGAACCGTCGACGACGGTGAGGTGCATGGCGCGGGGCACGCGGACGGCGAGGTCGATGTAGTCGCTGCTTCCGAACATGCCCGAGGCCGCCTCGGCCACCAGTCGCGCACCGTCGTCACCGTCGATTTCCAGCACCAGGCGGTAGTCGTCGTTGGCCGAACTCTGGTAGATGCCCGCCTCGACCCGGATCGCGTCACCGTCGTCGCCGGTGACCGTCAGCGTTCCGGCGCCGGCCTCGATGAGCAGCTCGCTGCCCGGACTCACGGTGAGCTCGAGCTCGCGGGTTTCCTGCAGCGTCGGTGAGCCGAACGAGCAGGCGCCGAGAGTCAGCATTCCGAGACACGCGAGGCCGAGGCGGGGGGACAGGGGCAGTGCAGTCATGGCGAACTCCGGTTCGAGGGCGATGCGCAGGGTGCAAGGGCGAAATCGTATCGCCGATCGTAGCGCGACTTCACGAGACCTGCTCGCCCCGTCTGCTGTTGCGCGCCCCCCGGCAGGCGGTCCGACTCCCGGTTTCGCGCCCAGTTTCGCGTCCCCGGAGGGCGTCGCCGGTCTGCGCGCTACAATCAGAGCCCACAGTCGAAGCCTTCAGTCGAAGCTCGAGCCGACCCGGAGCCCGCTCCCGTGCGTTCGTTTTTCTGCCAACTTCGCCGGCGCAACGTCGTGAAGAGCCTGGTGACCTACCTGGTCGCGGCCTGGCTGATCGTGCAGGTGCTGGACGTGGTGGGCCCGGCGGTGGGCATGCCGGACTGGGTGATGACCTTCACCGTCATTTCTCTGGCCGTCGGCTTTCCGATCGCGGCGGCGCTGTCCTGGTTCTTCGAGTTCCGTGGCGGCGGCATCCGCCGGGAGGCGGAGCATGTCGAATCCTCGGAACCTGCGTCCAGCGGGGTCTTCAGTTGCGTGATCATCGCCATGCTCGCAGCGGCCCTGGGCGTGTCGCTGCTTTCGCGTGATGGCGGACCGATCCTGGCGACCGCCGAGGCCGCGCCGAACACGCTGGCCATCCTGCCGCTGGCCGCGCTCGGCACCGGCGCGGTCGGGAGCGGCTTCGTCGAGGGCCTGCACGACGACCTGCTGACCGTGGTCTCCCGGGTGCCCGGCCTGCGCGTGATCTCGCGCACCTCGGTGCTGCGCTACGGCGACGGCGAGCATTCGATCCCGGAGATCGGTCGCGCACTGAACGCCAACCACGTGCTGGAAGGCAGCGTGCAGGTCAACGGCGACCGGATCCGGGTCAACGTGCAGTTGATCGATGCGGAGTCCGACGACCACGTCTGGGCCGAGATCTTCGAGCGGCCGTTCGAGGCCGGCGCGATCTTCTCGATCCAGCGCGACATCGCCGGGGCGATCGCGGGCGAGATCGGCAGCGCGCTGTCCGACGAGCCGGCGCCCACGGTGCAGCGCGAGCCGACCTCTCGCCTCGACGCCTACAACGCCTACCTGCTGGGTCGCCAGCGCATGGCGCGCCGAACCGGCGAGGACCTGGCGGAGGCCGAGGACTTCTTCCGCCGCGCGATCCGCCTCGACCCGGCCTACGCCGAAGCCTGGGCCGGGCTCGCCGAGGTCAAGGTCCTGCAACACGACTATGCCGGACTGGATCCCGACGCGGTCCAGGCCGAAGCGATGCCGGCGGTGCAGCGCGCACTGGAGCTGCGGCCCGACCTGGCCCGGGCCCACGGGGTGCTCGGCCAGTTGCGGTTCGACAACAACGATGTCCAGGGCGCGGCCGCTTCCTTCGAGCGCGCGTTCGAGTTGAACCCCAACGAGTCGCTGTCGGCGCACTGGTACGGCGGTGTGCTGTTCAACCAGGGACGGTTCACCGAGGCCCTGATGTGGCACCGCCGCGCTCTGGAGCTGGACCCCTTGTCCGTGACCCTCAGCAACAACGTGGCCCAGGACCTGCTGGCGCTGGATCGGACCGACGACGCCGTTGCCCAGTACCAGCGCAGCCTGGAAATCGATCCCGCGTTCGTCGCCACCTACGCGCACCTGGCCCAGGTCGAGCGCTTCGTCCACGGCCGGCCGGACCAGGCGGTGCGCTTGCTGTACCAGGCCTATCAACGCGATCCTGCGCACAGCGAATACCCCGCCTTGATGGCCGAGGCGCTGCTCGAGCTCGACGCCCCGGCCGCCGCCGCGCGCTGGGCCGACCGGGCCGTCGCCAACGCGCCGAATCACTGGTGGCCGGCCCGGGCGGCGGTGCTGGTCGCGCTTCGCAGCGGGGACCTGCCCACGCTGGAGCGATCGCTGGCCACCCATGGCCCCCAGCTCGGCACCGCGTGGCTGACCCTTTCGGCGCACCGGGACCTGCGGCTGGCGGCCGACGACACCGCCGGCGCGCGCGATCTGTTTCTCGAGGCGTTGCCCGACCTGCTGACCGATCCGCCCAGGGTCACGGCCAGCAATTTCTACATGGCCCCGATCCTGGCCGACATTCATCTCGCGGCCGGCGAGCGCGAGCGCGCGCAGGTGCTTCTCGACGGCGTGCTGGACGCGCTTGCGGCGCTGCGCGAGGAGGGCTTCGCCGAATTCGATCTGAGCGAAGTCGAGGCCCATGCGCTGCTCGGCAATGCCGACCGAGCGCTGGACCTGCTCGAGGCCGAGTTGTCGCTCGACTGGATCAACCTCTGGTGGTACATCCTGGACAGCCGCACGCTTGCACCGCTGGCCGACGAGCCGCGCTACCGGATGCTGGTCGATCGGGTCCGCAGCGCAATGCAGGTGTTGCGCGATGGGCTGGAGCCCGAGTACCTGGTGCCGCCCGGGCGGGTACCGGCTGGCGAATAGTCCGGCGCCGACCCCCATCGTCGAACGCACGGGGTCGATGAAACGCCGGCTGCCCCCGGAGTTCGTTCCGGGCTAGCGGATGAAGCCCTTGTCGCGCGCGTGCTCGACCATCTCCTCGGTGCGGTCGCTGAGCAGCAGGTCGCAGTCGCTGTTGCGGACGGCCTCGGCGAGCTGCGCGATTTCGCCGGCGCGCGCCGACGAACCGGTCACGTCGCGGATGTAGACCGCGGTGATGCGACCCGGGTGGCGCTTCACGAGGTCGGCATAGACCTCGGGATCATGCTGCCCGCTGTCGCCGATCAGGACGAAGGGAAGTCGGTCGTACAGGTCGAGCATGCCCTCGATCAGCTCACGCTTGTGATCGACGGCGCGACGCGGTAGCGGGCGCTGCACGGTCAGACCCCAATCACGCAGGAACAGCACCGGGCCGACGGGAATCTCCTGCTTCTGGAAGAACGCCTCGAGCATTTCGTAGATGCTCCATGGGGCGCGCGATACGTAGAGCATCGGGTTGTACTGGTTGCCGTCCGACCCGGCGTGCAGTGCGCGGTAGAAGTCGCCGACGCCGGGAAAGGCCTCGCGCGACTCGGCGCCGGTCGCGAACAGCCGCCAGATCATCATCAGCTTGTTGGCCACGCCGGTGTACATCACGGTGTCGTCGATGTCGCTGATGACCACAAAGCCGGCCTGGCTCGGTGCCACGTAGATCTCGGTCTCTGCGCAGACTTCGGCGTCGTCGGCCAGGTGCAGCGACACGCGATTCATGCCGTCGGCCAACGGCAGGCCCGCATCATCGTCGACCCGGAAGCGGAAGAAGCCGTCCTTGTCGGTTGTCGTTCGGTACTCGCCCTCGCCGATCTGCAGCACGACGTCCTGGTCGCGGGCGCCGCGGCGGAACAGGCGACGGATGAAGCGGAGCAGATCGCGCAGGAAGCGGCCCTCCGGTGCCACCGATGCGCGGCCGGGCTGTCGGAATACCCGGCCCATCATCGACAGCCGGTGGCTCGAGCCGTAGCCTCGGTACGGCTGGATCATCCGGCTCTTGTGCTCGCTGCCCCGGCGGATGGGTCGCGCGAGGGTTCTCAGGATGCGGCGGAAGAATTCGATCGGACTGCTCCTCGAAGGAAGTGAACTGCGAAGGACTTGAACCACGAAGGCCTTGGACTACGAATTGCCTGAACTCCCCAATTCTGAACGATGCACTTCTGAATGACGTAAGCGCGAATGACGTGACGCCGAGCAACCTGAATCCGAGCGACCGCGAACTGAGCTGGCCCTGTGCTGAAAGGGCAGTGTGCTGGACTGGCGATGTTCAGGATGGACAGTGTGCTGAGATGACGATGTAGGCCGAATCCATGGCGCGGTCGGCGCGGTCTGCCGATCGAAGCTCGCGTTTCGCGGAACCGGGCGACCCCATGACCATAGCAAGCATGACGTAGACTGGGTAAACCGTGTTCGGAGGCGACGCTGGCCCCGGCGATCTCGCCGGTTCGCGCGACATGCCACGGGCCGCGCGGCGTCGAACACGTTCTCGGAAGGATGCCGACCGTCGGGCAAGCGCTCGAACGGCGTTCTTTCATACCGCAGCAACCGCCGCGCTGAGGGGGTCGAGGACATGACCGAATCCATCGACAACGAAGGAAGCTCGAAGCCGCGCCGCAGCGTTCGCCTGCTCAAGTGGACGAGCCTGTCGACCGGCGGATTCGTGCTGCTCGTGCTGGTCGGTATCGTGGCCTGGGGCATGGTCATCGAGCCGCGGTTCCTGCTCGACGTTCGGGAAGAGACGGCGGAGGTCCGAAACCTCCCGCGGTCGTGGGAGGGCGAAACGGTCGTGCTGATGGCCGACCTGCAGGTCGGTATGTGGTTGGACAACGCCGGCATGGTGCGCAAGGCCGTTCGCAAGGCCATCGAGCTCGACCCCGCGGCGGTGCTGATCGCCGGTGATTTCATCTATGGCGAGAGCCCGGATCGCATCGATCGCGCGGTTCGCCTGGTGCGTCCGCTGGCCGACGCCGGAGTTCCGACCTACGCCGTATTCGGCAATCACGACTATTCGCTGATGAAGCAGGACAGCGAGATGGGTGAGGACGTGGCGCAGGAACTGGCTGCCCGGCTCGAAGAGGTCGGCATCGAAGTGCTCGAGAACGAAGTTCGCGCCATGCAGCCTCGCGAGGCCGGAGCACCGCTGCACCTGCTCGGGATCGGTTCGGAATGGGCTGGGTTCAGTCGGCCGCAGGACGCCCTGGCCTTGCTCGACGACGACGCCCCCCGAATCGTGCTGATGCACAACCCGGTCGCTTTTCGCGACCTGCCTGCCTACGCCGCCTCGCTGACGCTGAGCGCGCACACCCATGGAGGCCAGCTGCGCATTCCGTTCACCCGGTCCGCGAGCTGGCTGGACATCACGAAGGAACGCGAGGTCATGGCCGATGGCTGGGGCGAGCAGGGCATCGGTGCGACGGGGAATCGCATCTACGTCAACCGCGGCATCGGGTTCTCGATGCTCCCGGCCAGGTTCCGCTGCCGACCCGAGCTGACCGTTTTCACCCTGCGGCGGCCCGCCGACGGCGAGGTCCCGGCGCACGGGCCCGAAGGAGACAGCGGCGACGATCCGGGCACCCCCGAGAAGGGCAGCGGTGGGCCGGCGGCGGGCTCGTCGCCCTGAGGTCGCCCTGATGTTGCCCTTGTCGTGACAACGATGCGGGCAGACGCGAGGAACGCGGCTTTGCGCTCCGCGATCGAGTTCACTCAAGAGGAGAACGACTGCTGATGGCAATGAAGGACTTGCTGGATTCGTCCGCTCGGCCCATCGAGGACGTGCGGGCATGGATCTCGGACCATGTCGGCCGGGAGCAGGCCCGTTTGCTGATTGCGCTGCTGGTCTTTTCGCTGCTGGTGATCGGGTTCATCGGGCTCGCCGACCAGGTCACCGAGGGCGAAACGCGAAAGATGGACGAGCGGCTGTTCCTGCTGCTGCACGCCGACGACGGTACGCCGATCGGGCCGGCGTGGCTCGAGGAAGTCGGTCGCGACGCGACCGCGCTCGGTGGCAATACGATTCTCACCCTGATCGCGCTGGCGGTGTTCGGCTACCTGACGCTCAACAAGCGCTGGAAGGATGCCGCGATCATCGCGATCTCCGTCATCGGCGGCGTGATCGTCAGTCTCCTGCTCAAGGAGGCCTTCGACCGTCCGCGGCCGGACCTGGTGCCGCACCTGTCGCACACCCTGACCTCCAGTTTCCCGAGCGGGCATTCCATGCTGGCAGCGGTGACCTACCTGACCCTGGGCGCGCTGGTCGCCGAAATGGCCGAGCGCAAGCGGCAGATCGTCTACCCGCTGGTCGTCGCGCTGGTGCTGACCGTGATGGTCGGCGTCAGCCGGGTGCACGTCGGTGTGCACTGGCCGACCGACGTACTGGGCGGCTGGATGATGGGCGCGGCCTGGGCGCTGCTCTGCTGGACGGTCATCCGCTGGCTGCAACGGCACCGCGCGCTGACCGGACGCCGAGATGACCGGGGCGACCCGATGGAACAGGACCGCCTGACCGCCGAACGGGACTGATTGCCGGAGCGATTGCCGGAGCGACTGCCGGACCGGTTGCCGGACCGACTACTGGACCGAATGCTGGACCGAATGCTGGACCGATTACCGGACCGATGATTGGGCTGATTGGCGGGATTCGGCGGCCTTCCGCCGTCCGATCGTCAGTCCCGGGCTTCGCGTTCCGGGTGGTCTCTTGACCCGACTTCGCGCGAAGTCGTCAGCGCCAGCTTGCCGATCGTCCGGCCCGACTCGATCCGGCGCTGGGCCCCCGCGGCGTCGTGCAGCGGCCAGGCCTCGACCGGCAGCGGTCGGAGTTCACCGGCCTCGAACCGTTCGAGCAGCCACTCCATGCCCTCGCGCAGGCTCGGCGCGTGCGACTGGAGAAAGCTCAGGTTGGCGGCCAGCACGCTCCGGTTGGACTTCGTCATCTCCAGCGGGTTGAATCGCGGGGTCTTCAGCCAGTCGCGCGCCAGCTTCAGCCAGTTGAGACGTCCGTTGCGCGGAAGCATCGACGCGAACCCGTAGATCAGCAGCCGCCCGGTGGGCGCCAGGTGGTCGTAGCTGGCCTCGAGCGTCTTGACGCCGTTGGCGTCGAAGATCGCGTCGTAGCCCGCTGGAGCCAGCGCTTCTGCGCGCGGCCACAGGTCTTCGGTCGACGTGTCGATGACCGCGTCGGCGCCCATGGCCCGCGCGTGCTCGACCTTGTGCGAGGCGCCGACCACGCCGACGATCCGGGCGCCGGCGAGTCGTCCCAGCTGGAGAACGGCCGAGCCGACGCCGCCGGCCGCGGAGTGGACCAGCCAGGTCTCGCCGGCGGCGCTAGCCGTTGATGTGCTCGCTAGATGAGGTCGACCCAGCTATCAAATATTTCTTGGGGCTGAAGTAGCTAAGTTTTAGTGCTTTGTGTGTTTGTACCAGTATTTAAGCTGCTTCAGGAGGTCTCGGTGGTTGCCTCCATTGAAGCGCCACTCGCATTCCTTCAGGAACCAATGAAAGTTCTCCGGCTTGATCCCATTGAATCGTCGCAAATGGCGCTTCGCCTGGTTCCAGAAGTTCTCGATCCCGTTGATGTGATTCAGTGAGTCAGCGAACAGCTCCGAGTGGTTGATCCGGCGGTGGTGGAACTCGGAGACGTCGAGTGCGTTGTAGGCATTGAACGCATCGGTGTAGACGACGCTGTCGGGCTCGACCTTCTCCTGAATGATCGGGAGCAGTGTCTCAGTTCGCGCGTTGGGAATGATGGCCGTGTAGACCTTCCCCCCGCGCTTCAACAGCCCGAAAACCGCGACTTTCCCGGCCGCTCCTCTTCCTCGCTTGCCCTTCCGCACGCCTCCGAAATAACTCTCGTCCGCCTCGATCTCGCCGGACAACTCATAGGACGGCTGCTTGCTTGCGATCAGAATCCTGAGACGCTGATAGAAGCGAATTGCGGTGTTCGCCTGAGCCCCGACGATCTCGGCTGCAGCCCTCGCCGTGGTTCCAGCCACGAAATGCTCAATGAGCTTTCCCTGCTGCCTGGGCGTGAGCCGACTTCGACGTTGATACATAGTAGCCAGTGTAGGTCTCCAGACCTGCCTTAGCTACTTCAGCCCCTATTTCTTTGTCGAGTTAGCGTCAGCGCGTAAGAAAAATCCTACGGCTATTTCAGAAATCTCTGCATGGGAATTCGTTGCGAATTGAGCAAGTATGTACGGGCGTTTCCCAACAAACAGTAGAGGTGACTAAAGTGAAAAATTTGCAAGGTTCAATCATTTCAAGCCTGGTCGTTTTCGGGCTTCTTTTTGTCGCAGTCGATGGAAGCAGCGCGCAGTCGAGTATGTCTATTGAGTCGTCTCTCGTAGAAAGCTCGGTTCAAATCGCAGCAAACGATGAGGCCGTTAGCTATCAGCTTTCAGATGACTGGGGAGGATTGCAGGCCGTCGAGTTTGACTTGAGCCAAGAAAGCTGGATGGCTGTCACCGCGGACGGTGATGTTTTGGCAGGCTCTATTCCATCTCAGGCGATGGATGAGTACTACACTCAGTCGATCCCGGTTCCGTGCTTTACTAGTCCTTGGGCTGCGGTCGGATGCGGTGCTGCAGCAGCTGTTGGAGCTCTCGTGTGCGAGATCAGAGCATCGATCAATATCCGGAGGTTGAGTCGTGCCTGTTCTAGCGCCGGCTATTCGTTTGGCGTGACTTCCGTGAGTGGTTGCGGTAACGTTGAGGGCTACTGCTTCCAGCCGAACCACCATACTCAGATGCCTTGAAACCTCCGAAGGCACAAGCTTACGGAAACTGCTGCGGCCCCTGACGTAAGAGGGGCCGCACTTCATTAAGTCTACGCGATGAACGCAGTTATAAATTTTCTCAAGAAAGCCGCGCCGTTCGGGCAGTCGCTTATCATCGCGATCTGTGTAGCAATTGCAGGAAGCGCGATTGCTGTGCTTGGAGCGAATGAAGCTCATGAGTACGAGATCAGATATTCAACGATTGATGCAGTTAGCTTCAATCAGGAAGTATTTGCTGATTGGGCTATGAAAAATGCTCAAGAGGCTGGCTGCTCGAAAACATCGATTACTGCCCATCTATCCGAACAAGTAACCCTGCAGTGCACACTTCATTCTGGTGAGCCACTTTGGGAATTGCGGAGCGGTCTTCAGGACGGCGTCGAATTAATTGATGTGGGAGTTCGGACAGCGCCGCTTGGTGAGTTCGAGCCTCGTTGGTGGGCTGTTCTTGGCGCGCTTCTTGCGCCAGTCCTGGTGTCAATCATTCTTTTGCGAGGGCTAGATTTTAGGGGCGATCTTCATCGCTCTTTTCAATTCTTCAAGCGCTATCCCTGGTTACCGTTCATTGCGCCCGGAATCACCTATCTTGCACTGTTTCTTTTTGGCTATATCTTTCCTGCCATAGAGATGGAGCCTGGTCGATACGCGGAGATTCTATACATTCCCTCAACAATTCTTTATGTCTTGATCATTGCTCCTCTGTTTGAGGAAGCTCTATTTCGCCAGTGGGTTTACGAGCGAACAATCTACAAACTGCCCGTCTGGTTGGTTGCGGCTGGGGGGTCTTGGGCCTTTTCGCTTTCGCATATATTCAGCCCGCAAGCGTCAATGACGCTCGCGTACCTGCCGGCAATGTTTGTGTTCGGCCTTTTTCTATACTGGGTTCGGTACGTCTCGAATTCGTTGATCGCGGCTTTGGTCTGCCATCTGTGCAATAACGCCTTGCCCCTTACATTTGTAGTCGTCGCGGGCTGGGTTATGTCTTTTTAGCTTACCGATATTGCGTCAGATCCAACAGCAGATTAGCAGTTCGCGTACTTCACTTGATATGCAACAAAACAACCACTTGATCTGGCGTCGTTCAGGGTAGATCAGTTCGCCAGGCGGCGCGATTTAGGGAACCAACGCCAGCTTGCCGATCGTCAGCCCGGACTCGATCCGGCGCTGGGCCCCCGCGGCGTCGTGCAGCGGCCAGGCCTCGACCGGCAGCGGTCGGAGTTCACCGGCCTCGAACCGTTCGAGCAGCCACTCCATGCCCTCGCGCAGGCTCGGCGCGTGCGACTGGAGAAAGCTCAGGTTGGCGGCCAGCACGCTCCGGTTGGACTTCGTCATCTCCAGCGGGTTGAATCGCGGGGTCTTCAGCCAGTCGCGCGCCAGCTTCAGCCAGTTGAGACGTCCGTTGCGCGGAAGCATCGACGCGAACCCGTAGATCAGCAGCCGCCCGGTGGGCGCCAGGTGGTCGTAGCTGGCCTCGAGCGTCTTGACGCCGTTGGCGTCGAAGACCGCGTCGTAGCCCGCTGGAGCCAGCGCTTCTGCGCGCGGCCACAGGTCTTCGGTCGACGCGTCGATGACCGCGTCGGCGCCCATGGCCCGCGCGTGCTCGACCTTGTGCGAGGCGCCGACCACGCCGACGATCCGGGCGCCGGCGAGTCGTCCCAGCTGGAGAACGGCCGAGCCGACGCCGCCGGCCGCGGAGTGGACCAGCCAGGTCTCGCCGGGCCTGGGGTGCAGCTGGCGGTGGATCATCCACCAGGCGGTCAGGAACACGGTCGGCAACGTAGCGGCTTCGCTCATGCTCAGGTCCGCGGGCTTGTCGAACACGCCGTCGACGCCGAGCGCGAGGTGGGTGGTGTAGCCGTTGAACAGGGTCAGACCGATCACCGGGTCGCCGACGGCTCGATCCGTGACCGCATCGCCGACCGCGGCAACGGTTCCGGCGACTTCGAAGCCGGGCGTGATCGGGTAGCCGTGCAGTTTCTTCGCCGATTCGTACAGGCCCATGCGGATGATGCCGTCGGCGTAGTTGACGCCGGCCGCCGCGACCTCGATCACGACCTCGTTGGGTCCGGGTACCGGGTCGGGCTCCTCGACGAGTTCGAGCACGTCGTAACGTCCGGGTGTGCGGATCCGTATGCGGCGCATGGTCGAGGTGTCTGCAGGTCCCCGACCATTGTGCAGCAGCGCGGCCGGTCGGGCCAGGATCCCCGACCGGGACCGACCCTTCCGGCCGGATCGAGTGAACCTGCGTGGGAGGGTCGACGCGCCGGGGAAGCGGGCGTCGGGTGCGGTCTCAGTCCAGCGCGTCCGGCGCCGGCGGCGAGGTCGCTTCGATGACCGTCGCCGGCTCGCGGATGCGGAACCGGTGGCGCGTGTCGGGCGGAATGACGAACGAATCGCCCTCGACCAGGGTGTGCGGCGAGCCGTCGATGACCAGCAGGATTTCGCCGGAAACAACGTAGCCGGCAAGTTCATAGGGACGGCTGCGGTCGGACTCGTCGTCGGTCACGTAGTCGTACCAGACCCGCAGCCCCACGCGCTCGCCCTGGGCCAGCTGGCAATCGCCGAGCGGGCCCTGCTCGGTGTCACTGCGGCGGAGGATGCGCGCCTCCGCCGGGGGACCGTCCGCGTCGGAGCTCGACGGTTCGCCATAGTCGGAGCCTCGTCCGGCCTTCTCGAAGCCGGTGAAGCCGTGCGCCTCGGCGGCGAAGTCCGCCTCGCGAACGTCGCGTTTCGGGGCGCCTTCGACGTCCTTGCCGTCGGCGTCCAGGTTGTGCGGAGCGTTTTCGCTGTCGATGCCGCTGGGCCGATCACTCATGGTTCTGCTGCTGTTCGATTTCCGGCTACCTTCGCGGAGGCGCGTGAACCGGGGATGAGCGGGGTCCTACGCAGGTCGGCGAACCGCCTCGGAGTTCTGCAGGGCCCAGGCCGCGGTTCGGGGCGACGAAGGGCCCGACGGATCGTCCAAGGCAGGGTCCGATCCGTGGCCCGAAGCACGTTCCGGACCCAGCATTCCTGTCCAGGAGTCTGACCGAGGCGTCTGACTCAGGATCGGTGCCCAGGGACGGGGCGATCAGCGCGTCGCGCTACCGGCGCGGAAGCGAGATCGTCTGCCGATTGTTCTCGAAACCGTCCTCGAACAACAGCTCGGGGAGGACCGAGGTCACGCCGATCACGAAGCCGTCGACGGTGGCGGCATCGACGGAGATGCTGATCCGGCCGTCCGGGGAGACGAAGGTCTCGCCGACCCGGAACATGGTGCCCTCGTTGCTGCCGTAGTTGGCCGGCGGGTCGGCAACGTCGACGGCCCAGGCCGGTTCCGATCGACCGGTGTCGACGTGCGAGATGATCACCGCGTTGCCGGGCAGGTTGCCGTCGTAGCTGTCCAGCTCGCGGGCCTCGATCGTGTACCAGTCGTCGGTACCGAGAATCGGCACGCGGATCATGCGCCGGTTCGGCGTCGACGGCACGGTCATGGCGTCGACCACCGCCGTGACGCTGGAGTCGGGCAGCACCTCCAGCACCTCGCTCGCCGCGAACCAGCCGAGGATGTCCTTGTGGAACGCGGTGTGGTGCTTGCCGAGGCGGCCGAAGGTCGGGTCGTTGATCGAGTTCCCGGTCGCCGAACTCATCACGTCCCATGGGCTGTCGTAGGGGTTGCCGTCGTTGTCGAAGTTGTTCGAGTGCGGCAGACCGAAGCCGTGGCCCATCTCGTGGGCGATCACGCCGCTCTGGGCATAGGCCCACGGCGGTTCCCAGGTCACCCGCCAGCTCTTGGTCACGCCGTCGAGCGTGGCGAAGCGGCCGCCGCCCCAGGCGCAGCAGTCCAGCTCGGCGTTGAACATCTGGTTGATGCCCGAAAATCCGCCGGTGCCGCCGTTGGAGTAGTCGACGAACGGGTCGGCCGCTGCGGTGCAATCGTTGAACAGCGCGCTGCGGTTGGAGTTGGAGCCGTTGCCCGGGTCGGGCACGTAGAAGGACTGCGCCTGCGGCAGGACGACCCAGTCGATCGCGGTGCTGCCGACGATGTCGATGGTGCCGTAGGACTGCTTGCGCCAGTAGTCGTCGAGGCCGCCGAAGGCATTGGCGTACATGTCCTGGAAGTACGCGAGGTCGCGCGGTTCGTCGGGGATGTCGGCGAACTTGCACAGGATCGACACCCACGGCTGCGAGCCGACCACGCCGCCGCGGGCACCGGCGCGGTCGCCGAGCAGGGTCAGCGCCAGCGCGCGCCGGGTGCCGGGTCGCGCATCGTGTCGAGGCGACCGGATCGACGCGTCCGGCGCGGCGAGGTGGACGCGGACCCGCCGGCCGTTCCAGGCCACGAAGCCGCCGTGCAGCGCCGCGAGCTGGTCGCTGATGCTGAGCTCGAGGGTCTCGCCGGCATCGTCGGTCAGGGTCAGGACCACGTGCGCGGGCGCATCGGAGCCCGGCGGCGGGTCGCCCCAGATCACGTCGACCCGGCCTTCGACGACGTCGACCTCAATCGCCCGGGCCGGCGTCGACAGGGTCGAGAGACCGGAACCAAGCAGGGCAGCGGCCACCCACGCAGCAATCTTTACCATGGTCAGGTCCCCGGAAACGCCTTGTTGCGAGTATGCCGCATCTGCGGGAGTGGGGTTTGCATCGGGGTTTGCCTCGGGAGTTGAATCGGGATTTGAATGGGAAATTGAATCGGTAATTGAATCGGGATGGGATCTGCACGGAATGGCGCGCGCCAGGATGGACGGTGCAGGACGGCGAAAGAGTGCGGATCGGCGTCGGTCGCGAGGGGTGTGGCGTGTTTTGCGGCCGGAATCCGGTTCGATAGGTGGACACCATCGTTCCGCCACGAGGATCAACCATGTTCAAACGACTTCTTGCGACACTGCTTCTGGCTCCCGCATCCGCTCTGGCCGTTGACGGCGTGCGAGAAATCAACGAGGCCTGTGCGCTGACCGGGTGTTTCCCGGGAGATGCACCCGGGTTCCCGGTCCAGATCGAAGAGCCGGGAAGCTATGTGTTGACGGGGAATCTCGACGTCGGCGGATCCGCAAGCGCCAGCGGAATCGAAGTCGATGCTGCCACCGACGGCGCCGTGACCATCGATCTGAACGGCTTCTCGATCGCCGGTCCGGTCTCCTGCACGGGAACCCCTGTGACATCGTGCAGCCCGTCGGGACCCGGCATCGGCATCGAAGCGCCCTTCAGTCAATCCACCTATGTCACGGTACGTAACGGAACCATTCGCGGCATGGGTAGCACGGCGGTTTCATGCGGCAGCGACTGCACGGTCCTCGACATCGTCGCGGAAGAGAACGGCACGATCGGCCTCGTAAACGCCAACGGAACCGCTGTATTTCGGAGAATCGTGACGCGCCGAAACGGCGGGGACGGGATGTTCGTCAAGGGAACGGTCGAGGATGTGATCTCCGAGGGCAACGGCGGCCGAGGCATCTTCGCCAATCCCTTCAGCCGCATTCGCGGGGTCGAGGTGCTCGACAATGGGGGCAACGGCGTTCGGTGCTTCTCCTGCTCGCTGCTGGATTCGGCCATCGAGGGCAATGGGGGTGTCGGCGTCGAACTCGGTGGGCGCTCTGTGTACGGCCGAAACCTGATCGATGGCAACAGCGGAGGAGAAATCAGCGGCTCGGCGATCCAGGTCGACGTCAATCGCTGCGGCACCGTGGCTTGTTGAGCGGCCCGTCGTGAGAGCGTCTTCCAGGATCACCGCCGCCCTGTTCGCGATCGTGCTGGCCGGCACGGTGTGCGCGCAGTCCGCGACCCCGTTGCGGGTCGTCCATTTCTCGGCCGATATCGAGACCACGTTCCCCGGCGACGGCGGCACGCTGTTGCTGTCCGATCACGGCGTGCTGGACTACGACGTCGATGCGGGCTTCGCCGACGGCTCGAACTACCTCGGCGACCTCGACGCGGCGGATATCGACGCCTACCAGGACTCGTCCGACGGCTGCGGCCCGCGCCTGTTCAGCGTCGACATCACCACCGACCTCGGGGGTCTGGTGGTGCGGCCGGCCGACGTCTTCAACGACGTCGGCAGCATCGTGCTAAACGGCGTCGCCGAAGGCATCCCGGACGGTGTCGACATCGACGCGGTCAGCCGCGATCGGACCAGCTGCCTGATCGTGTTCTCGATCGACGTCACCGCCGACTTCGGCGGCGCGACCTATCGGCCCGGCGACCTGATCGGCTGGGACCCGGGCAGCGGGTTTTCCCTGTACCGGTTCGATAACTTCGGCGTCGATATCGATGCGCTGCAACTGCTCGAGGACGGCCGCTACCTGGTCAGCACCGCCACCGAGGTCGACTGGGGCGACCTGGTCGCGTCCGACGACCAGGTCGTCGAGATCATTCCCGGCGGTCCCGGGTACTTCCAGGTGCTGGCCTTCGAGCCGGCCGCGCTGGACGCCAGCTGGGTGCCGGCGGACCTGGACGCGCTGTCCGCCGAGGAAAGGCGGTTTCCCGGAACGATCCGCTGGGCGACGTCGGAGATCTCGGTGCTCGAAGACGCGGGTTCGGTCTCGCTGGACGTCGAGCGGGTGGGCGGCAGCGACGGCGCGGTTGCCGTCGACTGGGCCTCTGCGGCGGGGTCCGCCGCGGACGGGGTCGACTACAACGGCGGCAGCGGCACCCTGAACTTCGCCGACGGCGCGACTTCGGGTGGCGTCGTGGTGGTGCCGATCGACGACATGCTGCTGGAAGGCGACGAGACGTTCACCGTCACGCTGTCGAACCCGACCAACGGCGCAACGCTCGGCAGTCCCGGCGTCATCACGGTGACGATCATCGACGACGAGGACTTCATCTTCGCCGACGGCTTCGAGGACTGAGGTGGTCCGCCGCCCGATCGCGGGCGTCAGCGGCGCCGGATCATCAGGAATCCGGCGATGGCCAGCACGATGCCGGCGACCCAGTAGAGCAGCGCCTGGTCGCTGACGGTGCCGGTCATCACCTGGCTGAACCAGGTGCCTTCGGTTCGGTCGGCGACCATCTGACCCTGCCACAGCAGCCAGGCGCCGCAGGCGAGCAGAATCCAGCCAAGCAGCTTGCTCTTCGGCATGTCCGGGCCTCCGCGCACGGGTCCTGGTCCGAGCATACCCCAGAAAACGTCCGAAACCGCTCGCTTGCAGCGCGGACGGCACGCTCCGATAATCAGGAACCTGCCATCCCCTGCGGAGCTTCACCATGATGTCCAGCCGAAACCTGCTTGTTCTCGCAATGCTTTCCCTGCTGCTGGCCGCCTGCGGGCCGGGCGACGATTCCTCCTACGAGTCGACGTCCGAGCCGGCGTCGGACGAAGCGGCGTCGATGGAGTCGTCCGCGATGGACGCGGATTCGACGGATGACGATTCGATGGGCACGGACACCGTGGCCGGCGATTCGATGCAGGACGATTCGATGACCGGCGACGCCGACGAACGACTGGCGGCGATCCTGGCCGATCAGCCCGACGAAGTGCGCGCGCGCTTCGACGCCCGCAACCCGCAGCAGACCCTGGAGTTCTTCGGCATCGAGCCGGGCATGACCGTGGTCGAAGCCCTGCCGGGCGGCGGCTGGTACACCCGCATCCTGCTTCCGTACCTCGGCGCGGAGGGCACCCTGATCGGCGCCAACTATCCGATCACGCTGTTCGAGCAGTTCGAATTCGCCACGGAAGAATTCATGGCCGAGCTGGCCGGGTGGGCCGAGGCGTTCCCGGCCCAGGCCGGCGGCTGGTGCGACGGCGACTGTGCGTCGGTGCGCGCGTTCTGGATGGGCGAGCTGCCCGAGGACATGCACGGCACGGCCGATGCCGTGCTGTACATCCGCGCGCTGCACAACATGGCCCGCTTCCAGATCGAGGGGATCGACGATTACCTCGACCAGGCCTTCGCCGACGCCTACGCGGTGCTCAAGCCCGGCGGCGTGATGGGCGTGGTGCAGCACGCGTCCGGCGAGGACATGCCGGCAGCATGGGCCAGCGGGGAGGCCGGCTACCTCAAGCCGTCGTTCGTGATCGCCCAGGCCGAAGCCGTCGGTTTCGAACTCGCAGCCGAAAGCGATATCAACGCCAATCCGGCCGACACGCCGACCGTCAAGGACATCGTCTGGCGCCTCGCGCCGACCCTGGGCACGACCGAGGAGGGCACGGAGGAGCGCGCCGAGATGGAAGCGATCGGCGAATCGAACCGGATGACGCTGAAGTTCCGCAAGCCGGAGTGACGTGCCGGCGACGCGCACGACGCGTGAAGGCCATCCAGACTTGCCCCCACGTCCGCGCGCCGGGCAAGGCCGGTGCCGGGCACGAGAATTCCGGCTGGACGCAACTCCGTCGCTGCGGGCCCGGCCGAGGGCCAGCAACGTACTGAACGCGATCCACGCGCGACTTCTCGGCCCGGGTCTCACGAACGAATCTCGAAGTCGCTGCATTCCGGCTCGAGGCCGGGACGAGGGGAACCCATCAAGATGCCTCTGGTTTCCGTCGCCCCGCACCTGATGCGGGGCCCGGCGACTTTGATGTTGGTGACCCAGAACTCAAAACGATGGATCCCGGCTCGAGGCCGCGACGACGGGATAGGCGACGTGCTGCATTTCGGCGCCCGGCCCGGATGACGGAAAAAGCGAACCGGGATCGGGGTGCCCGTTGTCCGTTTCGACGTCCCTGGAACGGGTAACCCGCACGCAATAAAGCCGGGCTAGACTCTCTCGCTGACCACCCCACGCCAACCATTCGAGAGGGACCTCCGTGACGGGCCAAATCACCACGAAATTCGCCGCGGCATCGGTTGCCGCGGCCCTCGCCGCTCTGCTTTCCGTGCCTGCGCTGGCGCAGGACCTGTGGATCAACGAATTCCATTACGACAACGGCGGCGGCGACGTCGGCGAGTTCGTCGAGGTGGTGGTGGCCGACAGCGTGGCGACCGCGCCGGCGAACCTGTCGATCGTGCTCTACAACGGCAGCAACGGCACGGACTACGCCACCCACACGCTCGACACGTTCACGGCCACCTCGGTTCCCGGGTTCACGATCTACGACAAGGCGATCTCGGGCATCCAGAACGGTGGCCCGGATGGCCTCGCGCTGATCGATAGCGCCGCGGTCGTCCAGTTCCTCAGCTACGAAGGCAGCTTCACGGCGACCAGCGGGCCGGCTTCGGGCCAGACCTCGGTGGATATCGGTGTGGCCGAGGATGGCGGCACGGCGATCGGCGAATCGCTGCAGCTGACCGGCCCCGGCTCGAGCTACGCCGATTTCACGTGGCAGGCGCCGGCGGCCGAGACGCCGGGAGCGGTCAACAACGGGCAGACGCTGACGGCGCAGACGACTCTTCCGCTGCTCAACGAGATCGACGTGACCAACCAGTTCATCGAGATCGTCGGCGAGCCGGGCACGGACCTCAGCGATCTCGATTTCCTCGTGATCGATGCGGCGGGGAGCGTTCTCCGTCACTTCGACCTGAGCGACAGCATCCAGGCGGACGGCTACTGGCTCGGCGGCGGCTTCGGCCTGTTCGCTGCCTACGGCGTCGATGCCGCGGACGTGGAGCAGAACCTGAGCTGGTCGGGCGAACCCGCACCCGTCACCTACTTCCTGGTCCAGGGATTCAGCGGTGCGGTCAACGACGACCTGGATACGGATGACGACGGCTCGCTGGACTCGACCCCGTGGGCGGCGAGCGCCAGCGACGTGGCCTTCAGCCAGAACGGCAATGCCGTCCAGGTGTACAGCGACAACCTGTTCAATCGTCCCACCTTTGCCGGCGCGTTCCTGTGCCCGGACGAGACCGGCGCTTGGGTGGGGATGCAGTCCTCGCCCGGCGACGGCACGCCGGGCCAGCCCAACAACTGCGTGGGCCGCATTCCGCCGAGCGTGACCGCGGTCGACCCCGCGGATGGCGCCACGGCGGTGCCGGTGGGCACGACCTTGACGATCGACTTCGACCGCAGCGTCGACGCGACCGTCGATGCGGTCACGCTGGACTGCGGCGGTCCGGTCTCGTTTTCCGGCCTGCCCCAGACCGGCGTCGCCCAGCTGGTGATCACGCCCGACAGCGACCTGCCGCTGAACGTGGAATGCTTTGCCGCCGTGATCGCCGACGAGGTGACGAACGCCGCCGGCGATTCGATGGCAGGCGATGTCGACTGGGCGTTCCGCACGGAACTCGGCGCGCTGGAGATCTACGAGATCCAGGGGTCGGGCGCGGCGTCGGCCTTCGACGGCCAGGTCGTGACCACCGAGGGCAACGTGGTGACCGCGCTGGCACCCAACGGCTTCTTCATCCAGACGCCGGACGCGCGGGCCGACGGTGATGTGGATACCTCCGACGGCATCTTCGTGTTCACCAACACGGCACCGGCGGTCGCGCTCGGTGACCTCGTCGACGTTACCGGCGAGGTGGTGGAGTTTTTCGACTTCACCGAGTTCACCAACGGCCCGACCGTGACCGTCGTCGGCACGGGTCCGCTGCCGACGCCGGTGACCTTCGACGCCAACGTGCCGTCGTCGAACCGCATGGCGCCGTCGTGTGCGATCGAGTTCGAATGCTACGAGGGCATGCGCGTGTCGATGCCCGAGGGCATCATCGGCTCCGGCAACCAGGAGTTCGGCAGCGAACCGCTGGCCGAGGTCTCGGTCAAGGCCGGCGGCCTGCGCAACCTGCGCGAGCCGGGGATCGAGTTCCCGGGGCAGCCGGGCCTGCCGACCTGGGACGGCAACCCGGAAGTGTTCGAGATCAGCCCGGCCGCGCTGGGCCTGCCCGAGCTGGCCCTGTTCGGCGGCACGCGGGTCCAGGCAGAGGGCGTGCTGGCGTTCAGCTTCGGCGACTACGAGCTGTGGCCGTCGACGCTGACGATCCTCGACGCACCGACGCTTCCGGGCGCGGTCGCACCGCCCGCCGCCGGCGACGTGGCGATCGGCTCGATCAACGTGCTGCGCCTGTTCGACGACGTCGACGACCCGGGCACCGACGACCCGATCGTCGACCCGGCGGTCTATGCCGAGCGCCTGGATCGTTTCGCCGATCACATCGTCAACGCCATGCGCGCGCCGGCGGTGATCGCCTTCCAGGAAGTCGAGAGCGCCGGTGTGCTGCAGGACCTGGCTGCCGAGATCGCCGGCCTCGACCCGTCCCTGGTCTATTCGGCCGAGCTGATCGAGGGCAACGACGTCGGCGGCATCGACGTCGGCTACCTGGTCCGCGATGACGTCACGGTGCTGAACGTGGACCAGCTCGGCGAGAACGAGATCCTGAGCTTCGACGGCTCGCTGCTGCACGACCGGCCGCCGCTGCTGCTGCAGGTGCGCTTCACCGACGGTCCGGACACGCTCGATGTCAACCTGCTGGCGGTGCACAACCGGTCTTTGAGGGACATCGACGACACCTCCAGCGTTGGCCAACGTGTTCGCACGAAGCGACTTGAGCAGGCGCAGTCGATCGGCCAGATGGTCCAGGACCTGCAGACCGCACAGCCGGATGCGCCGCTGATCGTTTTGGGCGACTTCAACGCCTTCGAGTTCTCCGACGGCTATGTCGACCTGACCGGCCAGATCGCCGGCACCGCAATCGATGCCGACAACGACTTCTGGGCACCTCCAATTCCGTCGCCTGGTCTCCATGTGGCGACCCTGTCCTTGCCCCCCCAGGAACGATACAGCTTTGTGTTCCAGGGCACGGCCCAGGCGCTGGACCACGCGCTGTACAGCGAGGCCGCCGCGCCGCACTTCCTGGCCATGGCCTACACGCGCGGCAGCGCCGATGCGCCCGAGGTCTTCAACGAGATGCCGGCGGCCGGCGAGGAAGACCTGGGCGTCTCGGACCACGATTCCTTCGTCATCCAGCTGTCGATCATCGCCGAGCTGCTGTTCGCCGACGGCTTCGAATCGAACTGATCGGCACGGCTCCATCGCTGCGGCCGGGTCCCCGGGGCCCGGCCGCGTTTCGTTCGCAAAGCAGTGGTATTGCGCGTCGCGATCAAGTCGCCGGTCCGGTGACCGACGCTTGCCTCGCCTCCGGTGTGGTGGACTTGCCATAATCGGAGTCGGTTCTCGACCCTGCACGTCGTCCCTTGGCACGCATCGCGCTCTTCTTCCTGCTGGTGTTCTTCGTGGCCTTCCTCGGCTTCTGGCTGCTGGGAATGCTCTACGGCCTGCTGTTCCGCCGACCGGCGGTATGGTTCCCGGCGCGGCTGGCCGCGACGATGGCGGCTGCCGGCATCGTCGGCGCGGTGGCGGGCGGCGTGGGCGGCATCGTGCTTTCCACGGTGGTCATGGATCGCGCCTTCGCCAAGCGCGAGGACTACCGCACCCTGCCGGTGGTCGTGGCCGGTGCGTTGATCTCGACGGTGGTCCTGGCCGGTACGCTGTTCGCGGCCTACGCGCTGGCCTGGCAGGTGTTCGACTAGCGGCGTTCGACTACAGGGATACGGCGTGGCAGAGCGCGCGCCAGGCCTCGCTGTTGCCGATCGGGCCGACGAACAGCGAGCCGAGATTGCCAACGGCGGCGAGGACCAGAGCCGGGTGCGCTCGACGGATCCTGATCATCAGGTAGACCAGCACGCCGAGGATCGGGAATGCCGTCCAGAACACCGTGTCGACCAACGACCAGTCGCCCGGACCGACGGTGATCATCAGGCCCAGGGTGAGCAACCGGGCCAACGCAGGCATCAGCACCCAGAACAGGGTCGAGACCATCCACAGCACGTGGTCGTCGAGGTTCCTAATCGACAGGGTGGCCATCAGCACTGCGACCAGGAAGCCTCCGATCGTCAGCAGGTCGACGAAGGTCACGCCGTACAGAAAGGTTGCCGGCGCGAAGGTGCTCGGCTCGGCCTGGATCGCGTTCTCGATATTGAACGGAACGACGGCCAGCCCCGAGGCCACGACCATTCCGGCCAGCACCAGCGCGATGATGCCGAAGCTCCGGTGACGCTTCAGTCGGCCGCGCGTGGCCAACCAGGGCTGCACGACGAGCAGGCTCATCCACAGCGTGGCCGAGAGCCCGTGGAGGTGCTGGAACCAGGTCGCTTCGCGCAGGTTCAGAAAGTAGGTCGGTGCGAACCCCAACAGCGTGATGACCAGCCCGGTCGCCAGCCACAGGTGAATGTTTCGGTAGACCTGGATGCCGCGCGGTGCGGTGTGTTCGGCGACCGGGGTTCCGGCCAGTTCGGACGGCAGGCTCATGCTGGGCTCCCTCGGTGGACAAGCGGCCCGTCTCCCGCAGGCCGGCGTCATCATGCGCCAGGAGGAGGTCGTCGTCCAGTCCGGCGCGGGTGGTCCTACTCGGGTTCGGCCAGGCCGATCAGCTGTCGCGCCTTGATCGTCGGCGCGCGGCTGGTCTCGGTATTGGCCAGCACGACGATCACCCATCCGGCTGGATCGACGCTGATGTCGAGATTGGCGCTGATGCCGATGAAGCCGCCGGAGTGGCCAAACAGCGCGCGGCCCGGGTGGATGCCGAACCCGTAGCCGTAGTCCGGTGAACCGACCTCGGGCTTGCCGGTGGTCAGGGTCTCGGCCATCGCCGGCGAGACCAGCGTGCCGTCGTTCAGCGCGGTCGCGAAGCGGACCAGGTCGCCGACCGTCGAATAGCAACCGCCGGCCGGACCGCCGCGCACGACGTGATCGAACACGTTGTTGACCGTCTCCGCACCGTCCGCGCTCCAGCGCTCGGCATAGCCCACGGCGAGGTTGTCGTTGACGCGATCGAGTTCGAAGCAGCCCGAGCGCGTCATGCCGGCGGGCTGGAGCACGTGCTGCTCGACGTAGTCGTAGTAGTCCAGGCCGGTGACCGCCTCGATGACCTTGCCGAGGACCAGCATGCCCGTGTTGGAATATCGCCAGTCGGTTCCGGGCTCGAACGCGAGCGGCTGATCGGCCGAGAGCGCGAGGACGTCGTCGACGGTCCGCAGGTTCTTGCGGGCGGTGCGATCGAACTCCTCGGTGAAGTAGCTGCCCAGTCCAGAGGTGTGGGTCAGCAGGTGCTCGATGCGGATCTTCGATGCCGTATCGGCGTTCGGGTAGTCGACGAACTTCGACAGGGGATCGTCGAAGGCCAGCTTGCCGGTCTGTACCAGTTGGCCGATGGCCACCGCGGTCCAGGTCTTGTTCATCGAGCCGAGGTTGAATCGCGTATGGACCGTATTGGCGGCGTCGAAGTCGCGGTTGGCCAGGCCCCAGGCGCGCTGGCCCAGCACCTCGCCGTTGCGCGCGATCAGCACCGCGCCGGAGAACAGGTCGTGTTCGGCCAGGTCGCCGACGTAGGCCAGCCAGCGGCGTGCGATGTCGTGGTCGCTCAATGACGCGTCGAGCGGCGGCAGGGGGACGCGCCCGACCATCATGCGTTCGACCCGGTGCGGTGGCTCGGCTTCGACATGAATGCCGAGCATCCAACGCTCTCCGGTCACGCGCTGCTCGGCGATCACCTCGATCCGGTGGGGCTGGTTCTCCAGCACCTCGATGACCTCCATCCCGCCGCGACGATGCCAGTCCATGAAGCTGGCGATGCGGCGATCGATCGGCAGGAAGGCGGCGTAGTCGGCGGTGTACCGAGTGCCCACGTACTCGGCGACGCGGCCCGGCGTTGCATCGGTCATCAGGTCCGTCAGCTCATTCAATCGCTGGGCAGCCGGTGTCTCCGGCAGATCGATGGCTCGTGCCGTCGAGACGATGCACAGCATGCAGGCGACGACAGAGGCCATGAAGACGGCGCGAACGAATGCGGGAATGACGGCAGGGCGTGTGCTGCGGTGGCTGTACATGGCGGGGTGCTCGACGATGGGCTCCAGTTCCAAGGACGCGTCGGCGCGGCAAAGGGTCGCAGCGACACTTGCCAAAACTCGGACGCCGACTGCCGTGCCTTTTCGCGGCTCGACCCTACCGCAGTTCGAATCATCGATCGCCGGTGCCGGACCTGCGCTTGTCGGTCGAAGCTCCCGCGGCTATGCTGAATCGCGCGTCGAGGAGCGCAGGCGACGAGGTCGCCAAGCTGGATGGTGCGTGAGCAGGTGCGCCGGTACGAAGGCGAGGGAACGATTGCGCGTGAACTGCCGCGCCTGTCATCGAGTGGTCACGGAGGCGGGCATACTGGAGTCGACGAGCCAGGCTTGGGGCGTTGCTCCGATGCCGACACGCCGGGACACCATCCACCCACACACGTCACGTTTCAGGGAGAAACCATGGCTGGAAAATTCGAGATCTACAAGGACAAGGCCGGCGAATTCCGCTTCCGGCTCAAGGCCGGGAACGGTCAGAACATCCTCGGAAGCGAGGGCTATTCCAAGAAGCCGAGCTGCATGAACGGCGTCGAGTCGGTGAAGAAGAATTCGCAGAACCCCGATCGATTCGAGTGCCACCAGACGCCGTCCGGCAAGTGGACCTTTCGCCTGAAGGCCACCAACGGCCAGGTGATCGGCACCAGCCAGACCTACGCATCGGAATCGGGCTGCCGCAACGGGATGAAGAGCGTGGCCACGTCCTCGGTCAATGCCACGGTCGTCGACGAGACGGCCTGAACGCGCTCCGGCGGTCGCGTTCCGCACGAAGGACGCGGCCCGCCTCGCTCTGCGCTCGTTTCCGTGACCCACCGCGCTCGAGGTCGAACGCGGTGACCCCTCCAGGACTGCGTCATTGAGCGCCTCTTCGATCCGCTTCCTGCTCTGGACCGCGCTGGCCGTCGGCTCGCTCGGTGCCGTGCCGCTGGCCAAGAAGCTCGCCCTCGACGCTGGCGGAACGCCTGTAGCCGTTGCACTTTCGACCGCCGGCGTCGCCGCGCTGCTGGTGCTGGCCTGGGTGCTCGTTCGCGGTCACGGTCGTCGTCTGCTCGAACTCGACCGAAGCTCGGCGCTGGCGGTCCTGGCCGTCGGCGCGCTCGGTTCCGGTGCCGTGCCCCTGATGGGTCTCCTGGCGATGACCGCCACAAGCGCGTCGAACCGGGCGCTGTTCCAGTCGGCCTATCCGGTGGCCACCGCGGTTGCCGCGTGGCTGGTGCTCGGTGAGCGACCGTCCTGGGTCACCCGGGGGCTGATCGTGCTGGTCTGCGCCGGACTCGCGCTGATGAATGTCGAAGCCGGTGCCGAAGACCAGAGCGAAGGCATGGGCCTCGGCTGGCCGTTCTGGCTGCTGCTCGGCACCCTGCCGCTGATCGGCCTGGCCGACGTCATCGCGAAGAAGGCCCTCGACGATCGCCGTCCGGAGACCGTCGCGGCCGGCCGGGTGGTGGGCGGCGTCGCGGTGCTGTTGCTCGCACTGCCCTGGCTGGACGCCGGCTTGCTGGACACGGTGCGTCAGGCCGCGCCTGCGATCGCCGTTGCCGGGTTCGGAATGGCGGTATTTGCCATCGCGCTCTACCAGGTGTTCGACCGCACGCGGGCATCGATCGCCGCCAGCCTGATCGCGCTGGCTCCGGTCCTGACCCTGGCCGGGGAGGCGTGGCTGCTCGGCATCTCGCTATCGGCGCTGCAGTGGTGCGGGTTCTTCGTGGTGCTGGCAGGAGTGCTTGGCCTGGCGCGCAAGGCTTGAGGCGTCCCGGACGCTGCGGCGCCAGTCAGCGCGGGGTGCTTGTTCGCCCTCTGCGCTGAGCCGGCCGCTCAGTCCGTGCTCTGCTCGACCCGGTTGCGTCCTGCTCGCTTGGCGTCGTAGAGCGCCAGGTCCGCGCGGTGCAGCAGGCCGGGCAGGGCGTCGGCACGCTGCGGCGTGGTCGAGACCAGACCGGCGCTGATCGTCACGCCCTCGGTGCCGAGGGCGTCAGGGCTGCGACGCTGAATCTCGACGCGAAGATTCTCGGCGATCCGCCGGGTGGCTTCGCCATCGGCGCCGGGCAGCATGCAGACGAACTCCTCGCCGCCGAAGCGCGCGACCCGGTCGCCGTTGCGGACCCCCTCGCGAAGCAGCTGGGCGACGACCTGCAGAGCACTGTCGCCGGCCAGGTGACCGTGGCGGTCGTTGTAGGCCTTGAAGCCGTCGATGTCGAGCAGGATCAGTCCGACCGGCGCATGGCGTCGCGTCGCGCTGTCCAGCACCTCGAAGGCATCGGCGGTCAGGCTGCGGCGGTTGGCCAGGCCGGTCAGCGGATCGCGGTAGGACAGTTCGGTCAAGCGCGTATTCAGTGCGTTGAGCTCCGCCGTGCGCTTGTCGACCTGAAGCTGGAGTTGGTCCTTCCGGCGGCGAAGGTTCCGGTTGTAGGCCAGCACCGTGAACCCGGCCAGCAGCACGATCAGCAGTGCGGCCCCGAATCGGACGACGGTCCGCTGCCACCAGAGCGGCTCGACCACCAGGGTGAGCGCCAGCGGTTCGGCCTCGACGTCGGCGAAATCCCGCGCCTGGACGATCAGGCGGTGTTCTCCCGGCGGCAGCGGACCGAACTGGCGGCCGGTCTCGACCGTCCATTCCAGCGGCGTCGGGTCGTAGTCGACCAGTTCGCTGCGGTAACGGGTCTCGGCTTCGCGTCGGTTGGTGCGTTGAACGAACTCGACCCGCAATTGCCGGGTGCCGGCGGGCACCCGAATGCGGGAGTCTCCACGCTCCGCGATCGTCGTGCCGTCGGCACGCGCGCCGGTGAGGACCAGCGGGTGACGGCGCACGGAGCCGATCCGGACCGCCAGCGCCGGATCGAACAGGCCGAGTCCGGCCAGCGTGCCGACCCAGAAGCGGTCGAATGCATCGACCGCCTGGGAACCGGTGTTGCATTCATCGTGGACGAGGCCATCGGCACGCCGGAACACGCGCTGCGCGTAGCGGCCGCTGGTGGTCGGCATCAGCAGCTGGACCCCGTTGTTGGTGCAAACGTAGATGCGACCGGCCGAATCCTGGACCACGCTGTAGACGGTCGGATCCGGCGGCGGCGGAATTGCACCGTCGTCGATCGGCACCAGCGCACTCGGGTCCTCGACGTCGAAGCGCACCACGCCCTGTCGCAGGCTCGATGCCCAGAGTTCCAGGCGACCCGCATGATCGACCAGTTCGAGATCGCGGTACCCACCGTCGGCGGCCTCGATCGACGCGGCGTCGAATTGCAACGCCTCACCCTCCCAGCGTGCGATGCCGCGGTCGGTCGCCATCCACAGCCAGCGACGGCCCGAATCGTCGACCTGCTCGGTCAGGCCCCAGAGGTTGACCGGCGGATCGGGCAATGCCATCCGCCTCCATCGCTCGCCCTGCATCCGCCACAGGCCACCGCCCCGGGTACCGAACCACACCTCGGCGCCGCCGTCGCTCGACCGCACGAGCGCCGAGATGGCCGGCGTGCCGAGTTCGGCGAAGGGGGCGTCGATCGAACGCAGCGTGTCGTCGTCGAGCACTTCGATCAGCGAGCCCGAATCGGTCGAGACGAACCGGCGCAACGTCGATCGGGACGACGTCGATCGGGACGACGTCGACGACGAAGCTGGCGACGGTGATGTCGATGAGGAGTCAGTGCCGAAATCGAGGCCGAACAGGGCGGTAATGCCGCGCAGCATGCCGTTGCCGGCTGAGGCCGGCCAGCGGGTTTCGCCCTGCGCCGACAGGCGGACCAGGCCCTCGCGGGCACTGCCGAACCAGACGCGCTGGCGCCCTTGATCGTCGGCATCCAGCAGCACGCCGAAAATCCCGTTGTCGGCCGCACCGAGCCGGGAGACGGCCAGCCAGGGACTGGGCTGCAGGTGGGCCCGGACGATGCCGCCTTCGGTGGCGAGCCAGAGCACGGGGACACCGTCCGGGCTCGACTGCAGCTTGATCGAGCGCACCGCGTCGGACGGTAGCCCTTGCGATCGATCGTAGACCGCGATCGTGTCGTCGACCAGCCGCAGCAGACCGGCTCGAGAAGCGATCCAGAGCGTGCGTTGACCGCCTGCTTCCCGCGTCGCTACGGCCGAATAGATGGCCTCGGTCGGCAGATCGCCGTCGCTCGCTCGCCACGCGTTCGTGTCGCGGTCGGTCAGCCGTCGGATGCCCGAGCCGTAGGACAGGATCCAGAGTTCCTCGAGCCCACGGTTTTCGCTGCGAACGAGGTCGGTGAACAGGGCCTGGTCCAGGCCCAGCGACTCGGTGTCGTAGCTGCGCCAGTCGCCGTCGTCGTCGTCGTCGTCGACGGGCCGCCAGAGCAGGCGGCCCTGCGCTACCGCCAGCCATTCGCGCGCCTGGCCGAACAGGGTTTCGGTCCGGGTGACACGGATCGCCCGGCCCGGCGGGCCGGGAATGTCGCCGGGGTCGGTCCGCCATTCGCCGTCGACCCAGCGGAGCAGGCCACCGTCCTGGGCGACGTAGACCACCGGCGTTCCGTCCGGTCGCCGGTACATGGAGAAGCCGTAGTGACTGCCCTCGATGCCGCTCAAGGTCCAGTTCCGTCCGTCGAAGCGGGCCAGGCCCTCGCGCTCGAAGATGGCCCACAGGGTTCCGTCCGGGGTGCGGATCAGGTCGCGGACCAGGCTGCGGGCTGCGTCGAACCCCGTGTCGTGCCAGCGATAGCCGTCGAACCAGGCCAGGGACGATGCGGACCCGGCCCAGGCGAATCCGTCGCGGTCGAAGCCGACGGTGCTCCAGATGTCGTCCGACAGGCCGTCCTTGCCGGTGAAGGATTCGAACGCGGGAGGCGCCAGGTCGGCGATGTCCAGCGGAACGGTCGGGGGCCGGTCGGCATGGCCTTTGATCGACGCCGCGGCCAGCGCGAGCACCGCGACAGCCCGCGAGACCCGCGATGCAGCACGGCCGAGGCAGGGGCCGCGTCGGTCGACAGACGGGGCAATGGACGCGGGGCAACGCAGACCCAAAACAACGGCACCTCGAAGAGGGATGCCGATCAGTCTACGTCGGGAGGCGGCAAGGGTCGACGCCGGGCGACGCCCGATTGTTGAGCCGATTGTTGCGCCGATTGTTGAGCCGATCGTGCAACCGGTCGTGCAACCGGTCGTGCAACCGGTCGTGCAACCGGTCGGGATCCGGCAGTCGTTCGGGCCTCCCGAGCACTCGGCATCGCGGGCCCGAAAACGGGCCTGGGCGAGCTCGAGAGCCGATCAGGGGCGCGTCTGGCCCGAGCCCCGCACCAGGTACTTGAAGGTGGTGAGCTGCTCCAGGCCGACCGGTCCGCGCGCATGCAGGCGACCGGTGGCGATGCCGATCTCGGCGCCGAAGCCGAACTCGCCGCCGTCGGCGTACTGGGTCGAGGCGTTCCGCACCACGATCGCGGAATCGACTCGGGCCAGGAACGATTCGGCCACCGCGTCGTCACCGGCCAGGATGCCGTCCGTATGGCCGGAGCCGTGGCGCTGGATGTGCGCCATGGCCGCACCCGGTTCGTCGACGATCGCAATGGCCAGTACGGGGGCGAGGTATTCCGTGTCCCAGTCCTCGGCCGTGGCCTCGCCGATGCGCGAATCCGCGGCCCGCGCGCGCTCGTCGCCGCGTAGCTCGCAGTCGTGCTCGACCAGGGCGTCGACCAGGCGAGGCAACTGGTCGACGGCGCTCGCGTCGACAAGCAGCGTTTCCAGCGCGCCGCAGATCCCGGTGCGCCGCAGCTTGGCGTTGGCGATCACGTCGATCGCCATGGCCGGGTCGGCCGATGCGTGCCAGTACAGGTGGTTGTTGCCGTCGAGATGGGCGAATACCGGCACTCGCGCGTCGTTCTGGACGCGCTCGACCAGCCCCTTGCCGCCCCGGGGAACGATGACGTCGACGAACTCGTGCGCCTGGAGCAGGGCGCCGACCAGCGCCCGGTCCTGGTCCGGCACCATCTGGATCGAGGCGGCCGGCAGTTCGGACTGGGCCAGCGCGTCGGCGAGCACGCGATAGATGGCCCGGTTGCTGTGGACCGCCTCGCTGCCGCCGCGCAGGATGACCGCGTTGCCGGATTTCACGCACAACGCTGCGGCGTCGGCGGTGACGTTCGGACGGCTCTCGTAGATCACGCCGATGACGCCGATCGGCACCGCGACGCGAGCGATATCCAGTCCGTTGGCTGGTTGCCAGCGAGCCATCTCGCGGCCGACCGGATCGTCCAGATCGGCCACCGACTCCAGCCCGCCGGCGATCGACTCGACGCGATCGGCGTCCAGCGTCAGCCGATCGAGCATCGCGCCGCTGAGACCGCGTTCCCTGGCGGCATCCAGGTCTCGCACATTGGCTTCGAGCACGTCGTCGATCCGTTCCCGGATCAGGTTCGCGGCCAGGCGCAGCGCGGCATCGCGCGCCTCGCGGCTGGAGCTCGCCAGTTCCCGCGCTGCACTGCGCGCGGCCGGGCCCATGCGTTGGATCGTCTGTTCGGGAGACATAGAATTCATTCCGTGTTTTCGTCCAGTTGATAGAGCACCAGGTCGTCGCGGTGGACGACGGCGCCTCGGCCGGCGTAGCCGAGAATCGACTCGATCAGGTCGCTGTGCCTGCCGCGGATGGTCTCGATTTCGTCCGAGGAGTAGCCGCTCAGTCCCTGGCCGACCAGGCCGGCGGGGCCCTCGATGCGGATCGGCGCGCCGCGGTCGAAGTGGCCTTCATGGCGGATGATGCCGCTGGCCAGCAGGCTGGCGCCTTCTTCCAGCGCCGTCACCGCGCCGGCGTCGACGTGCAGGGCGCCATCGTGCAGCTGCAGGCCGCGCAGCCACTGCTTTCTCTGGACCAGCGGTCGATCGGCGGCGTGGAACCAGGTGCCGGCGCGACCGGCCGCGACCGGTTCGAACGGATCGCCCTCGCCGTGGCCGCTGCACAGCAGGACCGGGCAGCCGGCCGCCGTCGCGATTCTTGCAGCGGTGATCTTCGACACCATCCCGCCGGTCCCGACGCCCGTGGTCGAGGCCTCTCCGGCCAGTTCTTCGATCGACGCATCGATGACCGGGACCTCGGGTATCCGTCGAGCGTCGTCCGACCTCCGCGGATCGGCATCGTAGAGTCCGTCGACGTCGCTGAGGAGGACCAGCAGGTCGGCATCGACCAGCTGCGCGGTTCGCGCGGCCAGGCGGTCGTTGTCGCCGAACCGGATCTCGCCGGTGGCCACGGTGTCGTTCTCGTTGACGATCGGAACGATGCCGCGCTCGAGCAGCGTTTCCAGCGTGTCCCTGGCATTCAGGTAGCGTTTTCGGTCTTCCAGGTCGCCGAGTGTGAGCAGGACCTGGGCGGCCTTGCGCCCGGCCTTCGACCACGCGGTTCGCCAGGTGTGGGCCAGGTCGATCTGGCCGATCGCGGCCGCCGCCTGGGCCTCGGCCAGCGAGCCGGGCCGGCCGTCCAGGCCGAGCGCCTCGCGCCCGAGGCCGATCGTGCCGGAGGATACGATCACGACCGGGCCGGGCCGCTGGGCGAGTTGTTCGACCAGTCGCGACATCCAGGTCTGGCGTGCCCGACCATCGTCGTCGATCAGGATCGACGAGCCGATCTTCACGACCAGCGTACCGGTCCCGTTCTTGATGAGTTGTTGATTCATGGAAGAGTTTCAGGCTGGTTGGTCCAGCAACTGACGGCCAACTAGAAGCTATGGCGTGCCCGCGGCGCTTTTTCAAGGCCCCGTCGCCGATCGGCCAACAGCGCGGTTGCGGATGTCACCGTCGAAGCTGCGAATGGGCAAAGGCGTCAGGAGGCGCCGAACAGCACGAGATCGTTTCGATGCACCACCGGGCCGCGGCCGGCATGGCCGAGCAGCGAGGCGAATTCGCCGCTGTGCCGGCCGCGGATTCGCGCCAGGTCGGCGCTCGCGTAGGCCGTCAGGCCCTGACCGAGCACGCGGTCGTGGCGCTCGATCCGGACCAGGGCGCCGCGCTCGAAGCGGCCGTCGATCGCCAGGAGCCCGGTCGCCAGCAGGCTCGCACCGTGCTCCAGCGCATCGGCGGCGCCTCGATCGATGACCAGCTTGCCTGCGTGGTTCTGCAGGCCGCGCAGCCATTGCTTGCGCCGGGTCAGCGGACGGTCGACCGGATGGAACCAGGTGCCGGCGCGGCCGGCCTCGACCTCGCCGAATGGATCGTCGGTCCTGCCCAGGGTCAGCAGCACCGGGCAGCCGGCCTCGGTGGCAATCCGGGCCGCGGCCAGCTTGGTCACCATGCCGCCGGTGCCGAAACCGGTGGACCCGGCCGGCCCGGCGAGCGCTTCGATGCGCTCGTCGATTCGATCGACCTCGGCGATACGGCGCGCGTTCGACGCACTGCGAGGGTCGTCGTCGTACAAGCCGGCGACGTCGCTGAGCAGGATCAGCAGGTCCGCGCCGACCAGCTGCGCGGTCCGCGCGGCGAGCCGATCGTTGTCGCCGAAGCGGATTTCGGAGGTCGCCACCGTATCGTTCTCGTTGACGATCGGCACGACGCCTCGCGATAGCAGGGTTTCGAGGGTGTCGCGGGCGTTCAGAAAGCGTCCTCGATCCTCGAGGTCGCCGAGCGTGAGCAGGACCTGGGCGGCGAGTCGGCCGTTACGCTCCCAGGCCTCGCGCCAGCGGCGGGCGAGTTCGATCTGTCCGACCGCCGCCGCGGCCTGGGCCTCGGCGAGCGAGCCGGGGCGTCCCGCGATCCCCAGCGCCATCCGGCCCAGCCCGATCGCGCCGGACGACACGACCACCACGGGGCCCGGCCGGGCCGCAAGGCGCGCGACCAGGGCCTCCATCCACGCCCTCCGCACGCGACCGCGCTCGTCGAGCAGCGTCGACGAACCGGCCTTGACGACGAGCGTCCCGGCGCCGTGCAGGAGGTGGGTGTCCATGCCTCGGCAGTCTACGGCACCCCAGGGGAGGACCGAACGGCAGGGCGCCGGTCGGTCGCCGGCCGGTCAGGTGCTGCAGCGAGCGACCAGCGGCTCCAGTTCGGCGCGTTCCGGGGGCGTCAGGCCGGTCTTCTCGATCGACTCGATCGAACGGCACCCTTCGTCGGCGCGGTCGTTCTCGAATGCGACCCGGGCGTGCAGTGCGAGGCTGAGGACGTCGCGACGGCGCTCGATGATATCGCGGGCCAGGCCCAGCGCGCGTTCGGGCTGGCCACGCTCGAGGAAGAAGTCGACGGCGTGGTCGCCGAAGGTCGCCGCGTGGCGTTGGAGGAGGCGGTTCCACTCGCGCTCGGCGCGGTCGTCGAGCCGGTCGGCCCGTTCGCCATTGCCCGCTTCCCGCTCGAGGTCGGCGAGTGCGGCGATGAACTCGGGCTGGCCGGTCTGCTGGATCACCTTGCTGTACCGCGCACGGGCGGAATCGTAGCGGCCCGTCCGGCGCTCGCACTCGGCCAGGTGCTCTACCGCGAGGTAGTAGTCGGGCAAGCGGTCGACCGCGGCCTGGAAGAAGCGGCTTGCGCCCACGCAGTCGCCGGTTCTCAGAAGCGCGATGCCCTGCTGGGTGTGCAGCCAGGCCAGCGGGTACGGGTTGCTGTCGTCGTAGATCTGCTGGGCGCGCAGGAACAGGACGCTGGCGGTGTCGAGCCGACCGTCGAGCATGGCCAGGTTGCCGCGCAGGACCGTGCGGTAGAAATCGCCGGTCGGTTGCAGGATCGAGTCGAACTCGTTCTGGATCGCGGCGTAGTCACCGGTGGCCAGCGCGATCTGCATCCGCAGTTCCTCCGACGGTCGGTCGCCGCGCTCGAGATCGCGTAGCGCATCCTCGAAGCGATGCATTCCGGCCAGGACATGCGCCCGGATCTGTCTCGCCCGGAGGTCTTCGGGGTTTGCGTCGAGCCGTTCGCCGATGACCGCCAGCGAGCGATCGAGGTCGTCGACGCGGCCGATCACCTTGAAGCGATGGAAATGCAGCGCGGCGAGCGTGGCCGACCACGGGCCGCCGGGTTGTTCGACGTGGCGGGCCGAAAGCGATTCGATCCGTGCGTCGAGATTGGCACGGTAGGTCTCGCCGGGGGTGGTCGGCTGCTGGCGGATGGTCGACGGGTAGGCCGGGTGGATCGGTGGGGGCGGCCGGGTCTGTTGGGTCGGTGCGACCGTTGCCGGATCGGTGTCGTCGGTCGTGGAGCCGGCCGTAGCAGTGTCGGCGGGCAGCAGGAACGACAGGGGAACCGCAGCCAGGATCACGAGACCCAGCGCGGGGTAGAGAAGCTTGGAGAGCGGTGCAGGCATGATCGGGCTCCTGATGAGCGCGCGCCGGAGGAACCGGCGCGCGCTGGTGGAGTGTGGGCGGACCTTACGGGGTCGGTTCGCCGAGGAACGGGAAGTCGTTGCGGATCGGGCTGGTGAAGCCGACGTTGTCGCTCACGCCCGGTCCGATCGTTGCACCGAAGGTGTCGTCGATCACGTCGCGCGACAGCGTCCGGCCGCCGCACTGGCCGGCCACGCCGAGCTCGACCGCGAGGTAGGCGTCGCAGGTCGGCACCGAGACATCGATGACCAGGCGGTCGTCGACGAGAACGCCCGCGAGCGCGGGGGCGGGCAACACGGCGTTGCCGGTTTCACCGTCGAGCGTATCCAGCGCTTCGAGATTGGACTGGATTTCGCCGGTGAACTGGGCCCAGTCCATCGGATCGTGGGTGGTGTTGTAGACATCGGTCAGGCCGGTGTCCTGGAGCAGGTCGATCAGCGCCGTATTGATCGCCGGCCGACCCATCCGATCGATGGCGCCGTCGGTGAGCAGCGCGCAGTCCTGATCCTTGATCGAAGTCAGGCGGGTCAGCTCGATCGTGCCGATCGCGTTGAAGCCGCTGGCGTTGGTCGCGTACTCGAGCTCGCCGGCTGCGCAGGAGTCGAAGCGCAGGGTCAGCGTGCCCCAGGGCCGGACGTCCGGCTGGCCGGCACCGAACAGGGGCGGGAATGCGCCGTTGGCGGTGATGAACGCGTCGAAGGTGGACGCAGTGCCGTCAATGTCGCCAACGCCGTAGACCCAGGCCTGGTTGCCTTCGTTGTCGTACACGTTCCAGATGGCGTAGAGCCGATCGGGCGCGGTCGGCGAGGTGCCATCGAGCACCTGCACGCTCACGCCGTGGCCGCTGTTCTCGGGCTGGAACCAGGAGCCGCTGAAGCCGGACTGGATGCCGGAGCCGCCGGTGCGGGTGGTGGTCGAGAAGATTTTCAGCACCGGAGCGTCGCCGGCGGCGGAGACGCGGTCCGATTCGATCCCGACCACGATGGCAAGCGTGCCGAGGTCGGCGAAGAAGTCGTCGCCGGGCATCGTGAACTGCGGCATCAGCGTGTCGACGGTCTCCATGTACGCCACGAGGTCGAAGAAGAACGGATCGTCGAAGCGCCCGGCGTGGACGCGCATTCCGCTGCCGACGTGGGTCTGGTTGATCGGGCCGGCGGCGGCCAGGCCGTCGGGTCCGGTACAGGAAACGCGTGCCCCGTTGCCGGAGAAGGTGCAAGTAAGCTCGACGGAGCCCATTCCATTGTCGATATGGAACTCGTATTCGACGGCATCGGAGAACCGCGCGCCGACGCCGGCGGCGGGGAGGACGGTCTGGGCAAGAATCAGTTCGTCGGCGTTGTTCGGGTTGACGAAGGCGAACAGGTCGTTGATGTCGGCGGCCGGGTCGTCACGCACCAGCGGTGAATCGAGGTGATCGGCCGCGGAGGCTGCGGTCGGCAGGGCGAGCGCGGCAGCGACGCCCAGGACGGCGCCCAGGTTCAGAATCGGGTGTTTCATCAGGTTGTACTCCGTGTTTGGAGGGGCGCCCCGAATCGGGGCGTTCACGGAGCCTTACGACGCGGATCGGGTTTTGGATGCATCCGATCCGGAATTTTCTACAGTTCGAGGACCTGGCCGCTGAACAGAACCGGGCCGGTCGGCTGGCCGGTGGGCGAGCCGCCCAGCGGTTCGAGCGACACCGCCAGAGTGGTGCCGGGCGCCAGCAGCGTTTCGAGATCGGAGGGCAGCGCGAACGTGCTCGAGCGCTGTGGATCGATCAGTCCGACCGAGCGCGGTGACTCGCCGGGCGGGATCAGCCATAGCTGGTAGGACCGGTCGTCGCGGGCCGCCAGCTCGCGGACCGGTCGTGCGGCCAGGTCGCCGCGCGCGGCGGTCATCACCCAGCCGGCGCGGGCATCCTCATCGCTGAGGACCAGGACCAGCGTGCGCGGAGCTTGGCTCACCGGGTCGACCGCAGGCCGTTCCGGGGGTTGGGGCTCCGCATCGGTCGACGAGCCGGTCGGCGAGACGGTCACGCGACCGAGATCGGGCAGGACCAGGACGGCGACCAGCAAGGCAGCCAGCGAGGCGGTCAGGGTCCGCCACAGGCCGAGACTGTTCCATACCCCCGGTCGTCGCTTGACGGGCGCGTCGTCGAGCATGCCGGTGCGGTCCAGGATCCGTGACCATGACTCCGGCGCTGGCACCTCGTCGG
Organism: Wenzhouxiangellaceae bacterium; assembly: GCA_965227925.1. Lineage (GTDB taxonomy): Bacteria > Pseudomonadota > Gammaproteobacteria > Xanthomonadales > Wenzhouxiangellaceae. The sequence goes on along the minus strand of CBDDGP010000004.1, from coordinate 183,189 downwards.
GCAGGTCGTCGTACAGCGCGAGCAGGCGGTCGTGCCAGGATCGGGCCTCGGCGCGCAGGTTCGCGTCGTCACGCATCATCGCTTCGAAGCGTCGGCGGGCGCCGCCGCGCAGGGTGCCGAGTGCGTATTCGGCGGCGAGCGGGCTTCGGGTCTCGGCGTCAAGCTTCATCGGCGCCTCTCTTGTCGTCGGCGCTGCTTTCCAGGCATCGCTTCAAGCGCGCCATTCCGCGCCGGATTCGTGCCTTGACGGTTCCGAGCGGGGCGGCCAGGCGAGCGGCGAGGTCGCCGTGGGTCAGGCCTTCCATGAAGGCGAGGCGGATGCAGGAGCGCTGGACTTCGGGCAGTTCGGTCATGCACTCGGTCAGCGCATCGCGATGGGCAGCCCGGTCGGCGGCGACCGGCGGGCTCGCCTTGCCGTCGGTCAGTTCGTCGGGATCGTGCGGCGAGGGTGCCTCGCGGCGCTGCTTGCGCAACCAGTCGATGCCTTCGTTGCGCGCCATCGTGGCCAGCCAGGCCATGCCGTCGCCGCGCCGTGCGTCGAAGCGATCCGAGCGGTTCCAGACCTTGACGAACACGTTCTGCAGAATGTCTTCGGCGCTGGCGCGATCGCGCACGAGCCGAAGCACGATCGCCAGAACGCGACCGGCCGCTGTTCCGTACAGGGTCTCGAAGGCGCGGCGGTCACGGGCGGCGATCCGGCCGAGCAGGTCGCCGATGCGATCGTCCTGGACGGATCTGGATTTCGAATGAATCATGATCATGGTCCTCTACGGCCTACACCGAGCATAACGTGCCGGCCGGCGCGCCGGATGAAGCCGGGTGCTAGAGTCCGAGCTATTTCGACCCGAAGGAATCCACCGATGACCGTTGCCGTCTCCTGCCTGATTGCTGCCGCGCTGATGATCGTGCTGACCAAGGTTCCGCTGGCCTGGGCGATGTCGAAGGAAGGGCGCGGCTACGACAACCGCAATCCGCGCCAGCAGCAGGCGCGGCTGACCGGCTTCGGCGCACGTGCACTGGCCTCCCACCAGAACATGATCGAAGCCTTCGCCGTGTTCGCCGCCGGGGTGCTGGTCGCCTTGCTTTCCGGTGCGACCGGCACCTGGCTGGCCGGCCTGTCGATCGCATTCATCGTTGCGCGCGTGGCCTACACGCTCTGCTACCTGGCCGATATCCATGCCCTTCGCAGCCTCACCTGGCTCGTCGGCTTCGCGGCGTCGGTCGGCCTGATGGTGCTGGCCCTGCTCTAGCCGGACCGGCCGCAGCCTGGATCAGCTGCGCAATCCGGCCAGGTCCTCGTACAGGCTCTCGGCGTCCTCGTACCGTGCGTCGGGATCGCGCGCGAGGCAGCGCAGGATGATGGCGTCGAGTTCGGGCGGGATCGACGGCCAGTGGTGCGACGGCGGAATCGGGTCCTGGTCGAGGCGTGCCGCCGCGGCTTGCATCGAGTTGGTGCCCTTGAACGGCATCCCGCCGGTGAACAGTTCCTCGAACACCACGCCCAGCGCGTAGATGTCGGAGCGCACGCTCGGCGGCTTGCCCGACAACTGCTCCGGCGACAGGTACTCGGGCGTGCCGGTGACCATGTCGTACTCCTGTGGGTCGAGGGAAGCCCGGTTGTGCTTCGCGATCCCGAAGTCCATCAGCTTGGCGTTGCCGCGCGGCTCGAGGATGATGTTGCCCGGCTTGATGTCGCGATGCAGCACGCCGACCTCGTGCACCGCATTGAGCCCGGCGCAGAGCTGGCGGGCGATCCGCAGCGCGGCGCCGTAGGGCAGGCGGCCGCGACGTGACAGAAGTTCGCGCAGGGTCAGGCCGTCGACGTATTCCATGGAGATGAACGGCGCATCCTCCGCCATGCCGAAATCGTAGGTGCGAAGAACATTCGGATGGGTGATCCGTCGGGCCAGCTTGAGCTCGCCCTTGAGCTGCTCCAGGCGCTCCTCGGTGACCGATTCGGACTTCAGCATCTTGATCGCCACGACCTCGTCGAGGTCGCGGTCCTCGGCGCGGTAGACCACGCCCATCGCGCCGCTGCCGACCTCGGACAGCAGCCGGTACCGGCGACCGAGCTTGCGTTCGACTCCGGCGCGGTTGAGCGCGGCAACGGAGTTCGGCTGCGTATCCTGGATCGGCGTGTTGTCGTCGATGTTCTCGAAATCGATCGTCGGCGCCTCCGGGTCGACGCGCGAGGTCCTGGTCGAGTCGATGTCGCGGTGGGGTGCGTGACGGACCATGTCGACCATGTAGTCCTCCATGTCCTGCTTCTCGCGCAACGTGCTGAGCAGGCTGGAGAAGGCCCGGGACAGGCGGCCGATCTCGTCCCGACCGCCCGTATCGACGTCGCGGCGATAGTCGCCGTCGGCCGCCGCTTCGGCGGCCGAGGTCAGCTGCCGGACCGGTCGCAGAATGCGTTGCGCAATCAGGTAGGACAGGATCAACGCCAGGCCGATCGCGATCAGGCCGGTGACCAGGACCAGCAGCGGGATGTCCTGATAGGCCGCGAGCTCCTGGTCGATCGAAGTCAGCGCGACCGCCGAGCCATAGTCCTCGCCCTCGTCGTCCCGCAGCCGTGCGCGCTGCAGGATCCAGCGGTCGCCGCCGATCTCGATCTCGAGACCGTCATCGACTTCGGCTCCGGCTTCGGCGCGGGAAAGCTCGGCGAGCAGGCGATCGGTCGAGGCGACGTCGAGCGTGGTGGCCAGCACCCGCGGTGGACTGCCGTCGACGAGGTAGGCGACGTCGGCGCCGCTGACCCGCTTGACGTCGTTGGCCAGCTCGTCGTCGATGGCGATGCCGGCCACCAGGAAGCCGACCACGGTGCGGGCACGGGCAATCGGAAGCACGGTGGCCTGATACAGCGCCTGGTCACCGGACCACAGCCCGATCGCCGGCGCCAGAGAACGACGGGCTCGCTGGACCAGCGGATTGTCGGAAACGTTCTGGCCGGCCACGGTCGCGCGATCGGTCCGGGCCAGGATATCGCCGTCGAGATCCAGCACCATCGCGACATCCAGGTCGAATTCGTTGCGCGACTGCTGGAGCAGGTCGCCCACCGATCGCGCGGCAAGGTCGGGGTCGGCCGACGAGATCGCTTCGCCGACATAGCTGCCGAAATACGGGTCCGAGGCGATCAGCTCGGCGATCAGCTCGAGCTGCCGGGCGCGCAGTTCGCGAAAATAGCGCTGCACCGACTGGCTGCTGGCCAGCGAACTGCGGACTTCGTCGGTCGCGATGTCGCGGACCAGCCAGACGTTGACCAGCATCGCGCCGCCGACGGTCAGGGCGAGGACGAGACCGAAGGCCAGGAACAGCTGGGCACCCAGCGACAGCCCGCGATCGGAATCAGCGGTAGGGGTCACGATCCCTCCGCTGGTAGGACTGGCCGGCCTTGTCGAGGTGGTCCGGAATCTGCGGCCGGACGACCTGGAGGTCGACCACGATCGAATCGATCGCGCCGGCGTGGACCGGCATCGACCAGCCCTCGGCGCGGCGGTGCCAGACGTGCAGCACGCCGGGGCCGGGTGGAAGATCATTCAGGGCGAACGCGCCGTCGTTCGATGCGCGCACGAACCATGGGGAGTCCAGCACCAGGATGTGGGCGTGCATGTCGCGGTGAACGTTGCAGTACACGTTCACCGCACCGGACTCGTTCAGCGTGACGGCCGGTTCGGTGCCGGGCCCGTAGACGCCGAGATCGAAGGCGTTGCCCTGCGAGACGGAAAACACGTTATGCAGGATCGGGTCGCGGTTGGGGAATCGGACTTCGCTGCCCCTCGCTACCGCCAGCACCGGCGGCTGGAACTGTTTGTCCATCGTGGCGATCTCGAACGACGCGTCCGGCATCGGCGGCGGATCGGCCGGCATCCGGTCCGGCACGAAGTAGACGACGGTTTCCGACGGATCGGCATCGTCGGCAGACAGGGCGATACGACCCAGCAGCTCACGACCTTCATCGGCGTGCGCGGGCGGTGCCGCGACGGCCCGCGGTTCCGGCTCCGGTTCTGACTCAGGCTGCGGTGCGGGCTCCTGCTCCGGTTCCGGCTCTGGCTCCGGCTCTGGCTCTGGCTCCGGCTCCGGCTTCGGTTCTGGCTGGGGCTCCGGCTCCGGTGCAGGCTGGGGCTCGACCGGCGGCGCGGGTTCGGCGGCCGGGCCCACATCGGATTCGACCGCGGGAGACGGCACCGGCGGGGCGGCGGTGGGCGCCGCAGACGGCACGGGCTCCGGCGCGGGCTCGCGGGTCGCACAGCCGGCGATTGCCAGCATCGCGATCATCGCGATCGCCGCGAGCCGCGCCGGAGGGGCGATCCGCAGCGCCGATCCCCAGGGGCTCATATCCGCCACCGCAGGGTCACCAGGAATTCATCGTTGCTGCCGTCGCCGGCGGCGGTCTCGAACTCGTTGTCGGCGTACTCCGCGGTCAGGTCCAGTCCGGGCAGGACCTGCAGGCGGACGCCGATGTCCCATTTGCGCCAGTCCCAGTTGCCGCTGGGGAACGGCGTGATCTCGGGATTGGCAAAATCGTTGTCCAGGCGCGAATAGCGGATCGCCGGCTGAACGTGCGAGAACAGCTGGCGCCCGTTCCAGGCCCAGACCAGCGGCAGCTCGAATTGCCATGCGGCTTCCAGTTCCAGCCCGCGCCGTCCCAGCGACGCGGCTTCCTGGTCGACGAACTGGCCGAACAGCGAGATGTCGCCCAGGTAGGCGCGGGCGTTGAGGCCCCACTCGTCCTTGTCGTCGCCGGCCAGGCCGGGGTAGGGGAACGCGTTGCCCGGTCCGCGCAGGAAGTCGAGGTCGGCGCCGTAGAAGGTGCCCTCCAGTGAAACGGATTCCTCAAGCTCGCGCTGGTAGGCGAACGCCATCACGTCGAAGGCGCGCCGACCGGTTTCGTCGGCCCAGCGGTAGCCTGCAGCCAGGCCGAACTCCGGCCCGGTGCCCGTATCCAGGCCTTCGATCTCGGCATCGTAGAAGATCGGGATGCCGCTGTTCAGATTCGGCTCGGGGTTGGCAACCAGGAATGCGTCGGTACCGTTGTCGCCGGCCAGCGCGTTGGGATCGCGAAAGAACAGCGGATTCCCCTGCGTGATCGAGGCTTTCAGGTAGAGGTTGCGGCCGATGTCGAGGCCGCCGGCGATGCCCAGGTCTTCGAAGCGATTGAAGGCGGTCGAGACCAGGCCGTAGCTCTCGAGGTGGCGGTCGTCCTGGCGCTCGAACTTCGCGAACTTGCCGATCCGGACAAATGCCGCCGGTTCGGACGGCACCACCGCCGGCGGTGCGTCCGAGCCCCACTGCAGCCACAGCTCGTCGATGTCGACCCGACGGTCGCCGGAGGTCGGGTTGCGGTCGTAGCGATCGAAGAAATCGATCTTTGCGCGCCCGACGATGGACTCGCCGTAGCGAAGATCGGTGATCAGGCTGAGGACCGAGACCTCGAAATGACCGCCCGGCTCGACCGTGCGCAGTGAACCTTCGGTCTCCCCCGGTGGCAGCATGGCCGGTGTGAACGGGAAATTGACCGGGAACCGGTTGTCGTCGCTGTCGCGGTAATGCGCCTTGACTTCGAAGTCGACGTCGGCCTGCCAGCCTTCGTCGTCCTGGCCCAGGGCCGGTCCGATGGCGCCGAGCATCGCGAACCCGCCTGCCGCGGACACTGCAAGAATCCGAATCACGTTTCTACCCCTTGGCTGTCGATCGTGTAATGCGACTACTGTAACGGACTCGACGTTACGCGGCCATCCGGCGCGGCGATGCGTTCCGGGTGGTTGAGGGCCCGGAATATCGTGATATCCATCACATTTCCTTGCGCTCGGACCGTCGATCGGAATAGACTGCGACGACCGTGTTGATCGGCCTTGCCGGGTCCCGAACCTGGCCGCGAGCCGACACGGAGCAGCACGGGAGCAGTCCGAACAAAAAAGGGGGCGGCAAGCGCGAGCATCCGCCCGGTACCGGAAAAGGGAGTCCTATCTTGATGAACGTCCGTCCATGCGCCGCGTCCGGCGCCCGTCCTTCTCTTGGCCGAGTTGAAGGCCCTCAGGTCCGCAATCGAAATGGTGGAGCCGTTCGGGTCACGCGCCCGACTGGCGTTGCTGCGATCGCCTGTTTCCTTGTTCTGTCCGCAGGGTTCGGTGCGGCGCCGCTGGCCGCGCAGACCGCAACCACGATCGACCAATCGCTGTGCATCGTGCTCGGCATGCTGGGCATCGATCGCCCGGAATGCTCGTTCGACCTCGACCCGGTGATCGGGCGGGAGGTCGCGGTGCCGCGCAATCTGGACGACGGCGAGGAATTCATGCTTCCGCTGGAGGCCGTGATCGGTCACGGCGGCCTGCTGTTCGACGCGGTGTTCACCGCCCAGGAAGGCGGAGGCCGGCCCGGTCTCACCGGCACCGGCGCGCCGCTGGCCGATGGCGATTCCCCGCTGCACTTCCCGCGCAACATGAACCGCATCTCGGCGCCGGACGCCGGCTCCTGCGGCGCGTGCCACAACATCCCGCGGTCCGGCGGCGGGGGCGATTTCGTCACCAACGTCTTCGTCCTCGGCCAGCGCTTCGACTTCGCGACGTTCAACGCGCTCGACGACGGTGAGATCGGGTTCTCGACGCGCGGCGCCTTCGACGAACGCGGCGACGCGGTGGGTCTCGACACGATCGCGAACTCGCGGGCCACGCTGGGCATGTTCGGCTCGGGCTACATCGAGATGCTGGCCCGGCAGATGACCGCGGACCTTCAGGCAATCCGCGACAGCATCCCGGTGGGCGGATCGGCCGACCTGATCAGCAAGGGCGTCTCCTTCGGCACCCTGGCGCGCGGCGCCGACGGCAGCTGGGATAGCTCCGGGGTCGAAGGCCTGGTGCCGCCGAGCGTCGCGTCGGCTGGTCCCGACGCGCCGCCGAACCTGATCATCCGACCGTTCCACCAGGCCTCGGCGGTGATCTCGCTGCGCCAGTTCACCAACAACGCGATGAATCACCACCATGGAATGCAGGCCGCCGAGCGCTTCGGCGATGGCGACCACGACGGCGACGGATTCGACAACAACCTGAGCGTGGCCGACATCACCGCAACCTCGGCCTGGCAGGCCCAGCTCGCCGTTCCCGGCCGCGTGATTCCCCGCCATCCGGTGATCGAGGCCGCGATCTCGAACGGGGAGCAGGTATTCATGGACATCGGCTGCGGCGGCTGCCACGTGCCGGCCCTGCCGCTGTCCGACGGTGGCTGGAACTTCGTCGAGCCCAACCCCTACAACCCCGACGGCAACCTGCAGCCGGGCGATGCGCCGGACTGGGTCATGGACCTGAACGACCCGCGCCTCGATCCGCCCCGCCTGGCCGTCGACCCGCAGACGGCTTCGACCTGGGTGCCGGCCTTCACCGACATGAAGGTGCACAACATCACCGAGGGTCCGGACGATCCCAACTGCGAAACGCTGAACATGCATTTCCCGGGCGGGTCCGACGCGTTCCACGGCGGCAACTGCGAGTTCCTGACCAAGCGCCTGTGGGGCGCGGCCAACGAGCCGCCGTACTTCCACCACGGCCTCTATTCGACCATGCGCCAGGCGATCAACGCGCACCGCGGCGATGCGATGGACGCCTACACCGCCTGGACCGCCCTGGACGACTACGACAAGAACTCGGTCATCGAAATGCTCAAGACCCTCCAGGTGCTGCCGAAGGGCACGACCGCGCGAGTTGTCGACGAGAACGGCAATCCGCGCTCCTGGAATTCGTCCTTCGACTGAGCCGTGCGCGGATCGACCGGCGGCGCCCGCAGGTCGCCGGATCGAGCGACTCGACGCCCCGGTCCGTCCGGGGCGTCGTGCTGTGCGGCGCCGATCTTCTGCCGTGGATCGGCGTCGCGATTAAGCGGCCACTTGTCGCGGAACTGTCGTCGCCATTGGGTAGACTGCGGCCATGAATCGACGCACCAAGATCGTGGCCACGCTGGGCCCGGCCACCGACGATGCGCAAGCGCTCGAAGCGCTGATCCGCGCTGGCTGCGACGTGGTCCGGGTCAACTTCTCCCACGGCGATGCCGAAACCCACGCCCGGCGCATCCGGATGGTGCGGGCTGCCGCTCGCGAGCTGGATACGGATGTCGCCGTGCTGGCCGACCTGGCCGGTCCGAAGATCCGGATCGATCGCTTTCGCGACGGCTCGGTCGAACTCGAGAAGGGGCAGCCGTTCACCCTGATCGCCGAGGACCCGCCGCCGCCGGGCGACGAATCGGGCGTCGGCGTGGTCTACCTGGGTCTGCCCGGTGACGTTGAGCCGGGGTCCGAGCTGCTGCTCGACGACGGGCTGATCGCGATGCGCGTCGTCCGCGTCGAGGGCACCCGGATCCATTGCGAGGTGCAGACCGCGGGGCGGCTCTACGACCGCAAGGGCCTGAACCTTCGCGGCGGTGGCCTGTCGCTGCCCGGCGTGTCCGAGGCCGACGAGGCCGACATCCGCCGGGCCGCCGATTGGCAGGTCGACTACCTCGCCGTGTCCTTCCCGCGCTCGGCCGAGGACATCGAGCAGGCCCGGACCCTGCTGCGGCGCGCCGGCGGCGAGGCGCACATCGTGTCCAAGATCGAGCGCACCGAGGCGATCGACAATCTCGATGCGGTGATCGAGGCGTCCGACGCAGTGCTGGTCGCCCGCGGCGACCTCGGCGTGGAAATCGGCGAGGCCGAACTGCCCGGCCTGCAGAAGCGGATCATCGCCTGCTCGCTGGAGCACAACCGACCGGTGATCACCGCCACCCAGATGATGCAGTCGATGGTCGAGAGCCCCGTGCCGACCCGGGCCGAGGTGCTGGACGTCGCCAACGCCGTGATCGACGGCACCGACGCGGTCATGCTGTCGGCGGAGACCGCCGTGGGCCGCCACCCGGCGCGCGTGATCGAGGCCATGGCCCGGATCTGCGAAGGGGCCGAACGCCATGTCCAGGCGACCCTGCCGCAGCGGCGTCTGAACGTGAAGCCCGAGCGCACGGACCAGGCGATCGCGATGGCGGCGAGCATCCTGGCCGCCAACGTCCCGGTGCGGGCACTGATCGCGCTGACCGAGTCCGGCTCGACCGCGCGCTGGCTCAGCCGGGTCCGCTCGCCGGTGCCGATCATCGCGCTGTCGCCGAACCGTGCCAGCCTGCGTCGAATGCGCCTCTACCAGCATGTCCAGCCGCTGTTCTTCGCCTCCGAGGAGTCCGAGGGCGGCGCGGCCGGACGCGAGGCCGTCGAGCACGTGCTGCGCGCCGGCCTGATCGACCCCGGCGACCGCGTGATCCTGACCCTCGGCGACGACATGGGCCTCGAAGGCGGGACCAACACGATGAAGATCGTGACCGCCGGGGACGTCGGCGACGACGGCGAGGTCCAGGGCGAGTTCGAGAACCTCTGAGCCTTGTTGGCAGGAATCGATCGCCGTTCGCGCAGTTCCTGAATGATGGCCGGTTCACCCGGCCGGATCGCCATTCTTCAGGAGACCCGCCATGTCGTGCTGCCCCGGAGTTGCTTCGAAACCGCTGTCCTGCCTTGTCTCGATCCTTCTGGTCGCTTCGTGGGGCGTGCCCGGCGAAGGACGGGCCGGCCAGGACTGGGAAGTTCGGGGCGACGCGGACGGCCTGTTGCTCGTCAACGACGAGGACGACGGACTTGACGGCAATGCCGAGATTTCCCTGACCGTCGAGTGGGTCCACCTGGACGACGAGCGCGATGTGCTCACCCAGAAGACGACGACCATGGAGATCGATCACAACTGGGATGTCTCCAACGCCCAGCTCGGCGGCCTGGGCCTGGCCCAGCAGCTGCGAACGGTCGAGTGCGACGAGGGCGACTTCATCTTCGTCAACGCCCGATTGGCCGAAAGCGACATGATCAACAATTTCGAAACCGTGCTCGCGACCGGCGCCGGGATCGCTGTGGGCATCACGGTCGCGACCGTGCTGGCGCCGTCCGGCCCGGGCGCCGTGGCCGGCGGGGCGCTGGCGGCGAAAGTCGCCGGTGGCGTCGCGGGCGCACTCTCGGGCGCCCTGTTCAAGTGGCTGGGCAGCGGCGTCGAGGACCTCGGAACGATCGAGGCGCAGAAACTCAACCTCGGCCCGAACCAGTTCCAGCTGGCGGGTAGCGGCGGAGGAGGCAGCGTCGTGATTTCGGACAATTCGGTGCAGTCGGCGAACGTTGCGATCGAGTGCGCCCGGGGCCCGCTCCAGCCGCCGCAGCCGGTGGATCCGACCACGGCGGTTGACGGCATCTACCCGCTGATCCTGGCCGGCTTGGCCGAAGTGCCGAATATCCAGCGCGAAGACCGGGGCGGCCAGGCGGCCGACGTGGAGATGCGCCAGTTCCGGCTGGCGATTGCGGAAACGCTGACCAGCCTGGGTGAAGCGGCCGCGGTTTACTTCGTCTACCAGTCCAGCACCGGATTCGCCGGCGCGGCCGCGTCTCTCCCGTTGCTCGAACAAGGCCGCCAGCACGTGGATGCGGGCGAATTCGTCGACGCCACCATCGACTTCCGGGAAGCGTTTCGCACCGCCTACACCGCCTACTGGAACGGCAATCCCGCACCGGCGTACTCGCTGGCCAGCCATCTGACCCTGTTCGCGCCCGTTCGGGTGGTCGAAGCAGGCATCTACCAGGAGTTCTCCGGTTGGGCTCAGGGCCTGGGTCCGGACGAGATCGTCGATGCGGTCGACGTCACGGGGCAGACGGCGGGCATGGCGTTTCGTTCGTTCTCCGGCGTGGCGCGTTCGGGCTTCATTCTGGCCGGCGACCTGTCGCCTGCCCTGAACGAGGATTCGCTGATCGGGTTGGCGCGGGCCAGTGGAGGCGTGATCGATGCGCCCGACGCCGGCTGCGACGTCCCGCACTACGAGGAAGGCTCGATCGGCGCCGGCATCTTCATCGATGGCGACGGTCCCTTCGCGGAACCCGATCCGGCGGGCTGCGGCTACGGTCCGGTGATCGACAGCTACCAGAATTTCTTCGGGGGCGGCGTGCCGCTCGGCGTCGGTCCGGATATCGATGGGCTGTTCACGCTGGAACTCGATCCCGGCCCCGGGCTGCCGCCGGGAGATCACGAGCTGACGGTCACCGCGCAGGTGCGCGATACGGTCACCATGGCCACGCGCGCAATCTCGGCGCCACTGCGCCTGCTGGTCCGCGATCCCGACGCCCTGTTCAGCGACGGCTTCGAGGCGGGTCTGATGCCCTGATCTCCGGGCGAGTGGCGCGTCGGTTCCAGTACAATACGTCGGATTCTCGTCGGCTGCGTCCCCGTTGTCGCAGTTGCCCTTATTCGCCGTCCCCCGCCGTCATCAGGAGCCGATCATGACCGACCATCTCGAACAACTCGTCACCACCGCCCAGGCCATGGTCGCCCCGGGCAAGGGCATCCTGGCCATCGACGAATCCACCGGCACGATCGCCAAGCGGCTGAAGTCGGTCGGCATCGAGAACACGGAAGCCCATCGCCTGGACTACCGGTCGATGCTGCTGACCACCGAGGGTCTCGGCGACTACATCTCCGGCGCCATCCTGTACGACGAGACGATCCGCCAGAAGATGGCCGACGGCACGCCGCTGGTCGAGGTGATGAAGAAGGCCGGCATCCTCCCGGGCATCAAGGTCGATACGGGCGCCAAGCCGCTGGCCGGCTTCGACGACGAGAAGGTCACCGAGGGCCTGGACGGACTGCGCGATCGCCTGGCCGAGTACGTCGAACTCGGCGCGACCTTCTGCAAGTGGCGCGCGGTGATCACGATCGGCGACGACATCCCGTCGCGCACCTGCATCGAGTCGAACGCCCACGCACTGGCCCGCTACGCCGCGCTGTGCCAGGAAGCCGGCCTGGTGCCGATCGTCGAACCGGAAGTCCTGATGGACGGCGGTCATGATCTGGACACCAGCTTCGACGTCACCGAGGCGACGCTGAAGGCCCTGTTCGCGCAGCTCTACGAACACAACGTGCTGCTCGAGGGCACGGTGCTGAAGGCCTCGATGGTCATCTCCGGCAGCGATGCCGACAACCGCGCCAACGTCGACGAAGTCGCCGAGGCCACGGTCGACTGCCTGCTGAACTCGGTGCCTGCCTCGACCGCCGGCATCGTGTTCCTGTCCGGCGGCCAGGGCGACGTCGAAGCCACGGCTCACCTGAACGCGATGAACAACCTCGGCGATCTGCCGTGGCCGCTGTCGTTCTCCTACGGTCGCGCGCTGCAGGCCGCGGCGCTGAAGGAATGGGCCGCCGACCCGAAGGGCAAGCGCGCCAGCGCGCAGAAGGTCCTGCACCACCGCGCCCGCATGAACGGCCTGGCCGCGCTGGGCGAGTGGAACGAAGGCGACGAGAACTGACCGCTGAGCAGGGGCCAGGGACTAGGGGTCAGGGGCTAGTGAAAACGAGGTCCGCTTCCTTCCCATGCTCCCGTCCTTCGCTGGCCCCGGCCTCCACTCGCCCCGCGTCCCTGGTCCCTTTTCACTAGTCCGTTTTCACTAGCCCCTTTTTCTCTGGTCCCTCAGCACTCGTCCCTTTCCCCTTTTCCCTGGCCCCCGCCCCAATGACCGACAAACTCAACGAACAGGCGCTCGACTACCACCGCCACCCGACGCCGGGCAAGATCAAGGTCGTGCCGACCAAGGCGCTGACCACCGCCAAGGACCTGGCGCTGGCCTATTCGCCCGGCGTGGCCGCGGCCTGCCACGAGATCGTCGACGACCCCTTGACCGCGCGCGAGGTCACGGCGCGCGGAAACCTGGTGGCCGTGATCTCCAACGGCACGGCGGTGCTCGGCCTCGGCAACATCGGCCCGCTGGCGGCCAAGCCGGTGATGGAAGGCAAGGGCGTGCTGTTCAAGAAGTTCGCCGATATCGACGTGTTCGACATCGAGATCGACGAGCAGGATCCGGACAAGCTGATCGACATCATCGCCAGCCTCGAGCCGACCTTCGGCGGGGTCAACCTCGAGGACATCAAGGCGCCCGAGTGCTTCAAGGTCGAGGAAGCGCTGAAAGCGCGGATGAACATCCCGGTGTTCCACGACGACCAGCACGGCACCGCGATCATCACGGCGGCGGCGATCATCAACGGGCTGCACCTGGTCGGCAAGAAGATCGAGAAGGTCCGCCTGGTCGCTTCGGGCGCCGGCGCGGCCGGGATGGCCTGCCTGGACCTGCTGGTCACGATGGGCCTGAAGAAGGAGAACGTCACCGTCTGCGATCGCGAAGGCGTGGTCTACGTGGGGCGCGAGTCCGACATGGACGACCGCAAGGCCGGCTACGCGATCGAGACCGATGCCCGCACGCTCGACGAGGTGATCGACCGGGCCGATCTCTTTCTCGGCGTGTCGGCGCCGGGTGTGCTGAAGCCGGCCATGGTCGAGCGGATGGCGAAGAAGCCGATCATCCTGGCGCTGGCCAACCCGATTCCCGAGATCATGCCCGACGTCGCGCGCGAGGCGAGACCCGATGCGCTGATCGCGACCGGTCGTTCGGATTTCCCGAACCAGGTCAACAACGTGCTGTGCTTCCCCTACATCTTCCGCGGCGCGCTCGACGTGGGTGCGACCGTGATCAACGACGAGATGAAGATGGCCTGCGTGCACGCGATCGCCGAACTGGCCCGGATGGAAGCCAGCGACGTTTCGGCCGCGGCCTACGGCGGGGCGGCGACCAAGTTCGGGCCGGACTACCTGATTCCGCAGCCCTTCGATCCGCGGCTGCTGGTCCAGCTGGCACCCGCCGTGGCCAAGGCCGCGATGGACTCCGGCGCGGCGACCCGGCCGATCGAGGACCTCGAGGCCTATCGCGAACGCCTGATGCAGTACGTGTTCCGCACCGGCCTGCTGATGAAGCCGGTGTTCGACGCCGCGCGCAAGGACCCGAAGCGCGTGGTGTTCGCCGAGGGCGAGGAAGAGACCGTCCTGCGCGCGGTCCAGACCATCGTCGACGACGGCCTTGCACGACCGATCCTGGTCGGCCGACCGGCCGTGGTCGATATGCGGATCGAGCGGGCGGGCCTGAGGATCCGGGCCGGCGAGCACTTCGACCTGGTCAACCCGGAATCCGATCCGCGCTTCAAGGACTACTGGCAGACCTTCCACCGGATCACCGAACGACGAGGCGTGACGCCGGATTCGGCCAAGGCCATCGTGCGCACGCGCAACACGGTGATCGCCGCGATCATGGTCTACCGCAACGAAGCCGACGCGCTGATCTGCGGCGTCGTCGGGCAGTACCACAAGAAACTGAAGTACGTGACCGAGGTGCTCGGCATGCGCGAGGACTGCCAGACCATGGGCGCGCTGTCGGCGATGACCAACGAATCCGGCACCTACTTCGTCTGCGACACGCACGTGAATCCGGATCCGACCGCCGAGCAGATCGCCGACCTCACGCTGATGGCCGCCGAGAAGGTCAGGATGTTCGGCATCACGCCGAAGGTCGCGCTGCTGTCGCACTCCTCCTTCGGCAGCCACGTCAACGAGCAGGCCTCGAAGATGCGGCGCGCGCTCAACCTCGTGCGCGAGCGAGCGCCCGACCTCGAGGTCGACGGCGAGATGCGCGCCGATGCGGCGCTGATGCCGAACATCCGCGAGCGGATCTTCCCCAACTCGACGCTCAAGGGCCCGGCCAACCTGTTCGTGATGCCCGACCAGGACGCGGCCCACATCGCGTTCAACATGGCCCGGGTGATCGGCAAGGGCGTTAACGTCGGCCCGATCCTGATGGGCGCCGGGCGACCGGCCCACGTACTGACGCCGTCGGCGACGGTCCGACGCGTGGTCAACATGACCGCGATCGCGGTATTCGATGCGCAGATGGAGGGGGGCGGAAGAAGCCGCGAATAAAAAACGGCGACCGTGCGGCCGCCGTTCTTCATTGAAAATCTCTGGGATCAGCGAACTTAATTCGTCTGATCATCACCCGGTGGCGGCACTGGCTCCTGCTTGAATCGAACGTCGGTCTCGATATCGACGAGCTCGTAATCAACAAAATAGTACGTGATGGTGATGAAGTAGACGCCACAATCGTCGCCGTTCCAGCCATAGTGACTGCTTCCCTCGGATACAGGTCCTGTTCCGTTGGGCGGGGGATTCGGCGTATCCCCGGTTATTGCAAATCCGTCGATCGGCGCCACGTCGATGAGCCACTGATCGAGCGGTTTGTCCGACGGGACTTCGGTCTGATTGAAATCCAGCACCTCGCCGGTCGAGTTCACCGTGATCAGCGC
This sequence comes from Wenzhouxiangellaceae bacterium, assembly GCA_965227925.1. Taxonomy (GTDB): domain Bacteria; phylum Pseudomonadota; class Gammaproteobacteria; order Xanthomonadales; family Wenzhouxiangellaceae. Next base: position 167,977 of record CBDDGP010000004.1, on the reverse strand, counting down.
CCAATATCCGTCGGAGGTAACCCGCGCCTCCGTACAGATATAGGCACAGTCCGCCTTGATGCTGGCTTGCTGAGCTACCGAAAGACCGCTGAGGCTTGTGGTGAATGCAAGGAAGAGTGCGAAACCAATGAATCTGGAAGTCATGGTTCTCCTGTAAGTGATTTGCCAATGCCATTGATGGGCTGGCCAGCGTTCGAGACTCCATCAAATCGTTGGGGGGGGATTCAAGTCTCCTCTCAGCGGTGCCAGGTCACCGCCGGCTCCTGCAGTTCCGACAGCTGTTCCCGCAGCTGCGTGATGACCGTTTCCCAGTGCCGCTCGTCCTCGAACCAGGGGAACGCCATCGGAAAGGCCGGGTCGTCCCAGCGCCGGGCCAGCCAGGCCTGGTAGTGGATCATCCGCAGGACCCGGAGCGGCTCGACCAGCGCCAGCTCGCGCGCATCGAAGTCGCAGTACACCGAGTACTCGTCGAGCAACCAGCCCCACTGGCGTTCGCGCGACTCCCGGTCGCCCGAGATCAACATCCACAGGTCCTGCACCGCAGGCCCCATCCGGCAGTCGTCGAGGTCGACGAAGTGGGGCTGGTCTCTCCAGAGAATGTTGCCCGGGTGGCAGTCGCCGTGGAGCCGGATCGAACGGATCTCGCCGATCCGCGCCCAGGCGGCTTCGACGTGGGCCAGCGCATCGTCGGTCAATGACTTGAAGGCCGATTCCAGGTGCATCGGAATCCATCGGTTCTCCAGCAGCCAGTCGCGAGGCTCCCGGCCCAGTGCGTCGGGGCTGAGGGTTTCCCGGTGGTCGAACGCGCGCGCCCGGCCCACCGTGTGCATTCGGCCCATGGCTCGACCGATGGCCTTGAGCGTGTCCTCGTGCTCCGGCTCCGGTGCGTGGCCGCCCTGGCGCGGGAACAAGGCGTAGCGGAACCCCGCGTGCTCGAGCAGCGTCCTGCCGTCGAACGCGGCGGGGGCGACGACCGAAAGGCCGGCCCCGGCCAGTTCGGCGCTGAACGCATGCTCCTCGAGGATCGCCTCGTCGGACCAGCGTCCCGGGCGGTAGAACTTGCCGACGACCGGGGTGCCGTCCTCGATACCGATCTGCCAGACCCGGTTCTCGTAACTGTTCAGCGCCAGCAGCCGGCCGTCGGTGACCCGGCCTGCGGCTTCGGCGGCGTCCAGCACGCAGTCCGGGGTCAGGGACTCGAACGGGTGCGGTGCGGTATCGGTCATGAGGATCTCCGGGAGCAGGCGGGCGGGTTTTCCGGCCCCTTGCGGTTCCTCCCGGCACTGAGCCGAGAAGGCGTTCGATCGAAAAATGTGAAAAACATCACACTATGGGGTGATTTTCTCGGAATTCTCTGGTAGCTTAACGGTCCGCTTCGAGTCCAACGGTACCGCGCGAGGGGAGCTTCGCATATCAGCGCGGACATCGGCGGCAGGAGCCCAAGTGAATCGAAACGCCCACTCGAGCGAAGTCCGCGTTTGCGGCTGCCGTCCTGGCTGAGTGTTCCGAATCACCGCGTCGCGATCAGCGGTGCGACGCCGGGATGGAGACCCGGCAGTCGAGCGTCGGAGCCCACTCCGTCGCGCAAGCACTCGGACCGAGGGAGACTGGTGCGTTGAACCGTCAAATCCTGAAGTGTTTCCGTCCTGCGCTATCCGGCCTGCTGGTCGTCGGTGCAGCTCTCTTCGCGTCGACTTCGCTGCATGCGCAGATCGATCTGAATTCCAGCTTCAACGGACCGGCGAACTACACGCCCGGCTCCACGGCGAGTTACCAGATCGTGGTCCAGAACGTCGGTGATGTCCTCGAAGACGATGTCGACGTCTCGACCAATTTCCCGTCCGGTGTGACGCTGGATTCGATCAGCTGCACGCCCGTCGGAACGGGCAGCGTCTGCGGCACGAACCAGACCGGCAACGACCTGAACGTGACCGGTCGTGAGATCGCCGCCGGCGGGTCGCTGACCTTCGACATCGACGTCAGTTACGCGTCGGACATGTCGGTCGATCCCCTGGTCATCACCGCGACGGTCACCAGCAGCGTTGCGGCCCAGTCTTCCGCGCCGCAGGTCAGCAGTCCGCTCCGACGCGAGGCCGACATTTCGGTCAGCAAGACCGCGACGGGCTCCACCTACACGCCCGGTGCGTCGACCACGTACCAGGTCTCGGTCAACAACACCGGTCCGAGCGACGCGTCGGGCGTCGTCCTGTCCGACGCGGCGCCGACCGGCGTGACCTTCACCAGCTGGACCTGTTCGGGCAACTGCTCGAGCACGCCCGGCTCCGGCAACCTCAGCGAGACCCTGACGCTGCCGGCCGGCGGCAATGCGACCTTCCAGGTCACCGCGGCCTTCGCCTCCGACCTGCAGACCGATCCCTTGGCCAACTCCGCCAGCGTCACGGTGCCCGCCGCGCTCAACGATCCCGACGACACGGATCACAGCAGCAGCGTCAGCCTCGACCGTGCCGGCGAGTCCGATCTTTCCGTCACGTTCCCGGCCGTCGGCATGCCGACCCAGTACATCCCGGGCACGACCGGTACGTCGATTTCCTACACCATCGCCAATGGCGGTCCGTCCGATGCGACCGCCGCGACCCTGTCGCTGGCCTGGTCCAGCGCCGTGTCTGCGGTCACCTGGGCCTGTACGCCGGCCGCTGCCTGCACGCCGTCGTCCGGAACCCTTGCCGAAACGGCCGTTCAGATCGATCTCGCCGCCGGCGCGAGCACCGTGTTCGCGGCCACGCTGGACTTCGACTCCGGCGCGCGCGACGCGCTCGACATCGTGCCGTTCATCACGGCCGGCGCCGGTGAGACCGACCCGACGTCCGCGAACGACAACGACACGCTGACGCTGGCCGTCGATCGACGGGCCGACATCCAGGTCACCAAGACCTCCAGCGTGGCGGTGGTCAACCCCAACGATTCGTTCACCTACGACATCGAGATCGAGAATCTCGGTCCCAGCGACGTCGGTCCGGACCCGGTCGACGGCAGCGGCGAGCAGGGCATCCTGCTCACGGACGATTTCGACGACACCAAGCTCGACGGCGGCACGTCGTGCGCCAACCCCGACGATCCGTGCTGGAGCGTCTGCGCCGACGACAACGGCGTGGTCGGCGATTACAACCTGACGAACTGTCCGACGCCCGTGCTGGTGCTCGGCGGGGACATCGCCAACCTGCCGATCGTGCTCAAGGCCGGCAGCACCACCACGCTGGTCGCCAGCGTGCGCGCCGGCGATTCCGGGTCCGTGTCCAACACGGCGTCGGTCGCGCTGGGCGCAACCGGCACGGCACCGCTGGTCAGCGAATTCACCAGCGGCGGCGGTGCGGATTCCGACTCGGTCACCGTGACCATCGACGAGAGCAGCGATCTGTCGATCACCAAGGACGACGGACTCACCGCCGCCGTTTCCGGAAACGAGATCAGCTACACGCTGGTGGTCGAGAACACCGGATTCGTTTCGGCCAACGGGGTGGTCGTCAACGACAGCCTGCCGCTGTTCGACGAAAGCGGCTTCCTGTCCGACCCGTCGCTGGTCAGCGCCGGTTTCGTTCCCGGCAGCATCTCCTGGCAGTGCGAGGCCTTCGACGGCGCCTGCTGCAACGCCAATACAAGCAACTGCGGCGTGGGTACGCCGACCTCGCCGGAGTTCGAGGACGTGATCGCCAACGCGGTCGATCTTCCGGGCCAGAGCCGGGTCGAGTTCACGGTGACCGGGCGGATCGATTCGCGCGCCTCGGGCACGCTCGACAACACCGCGTCGTTGACCCTGCCGGCTGGCCTGAACGATCCGCAGCCGGCAAACAACAGCGACAGCGACGACGATACGGTCCTGGTTCGCCAGGCCAACCTCACGGTCGAGAAGTCGGTCGCACCGCCGACCGGGACCGGACCGTTCACGTTGACCTACACCGTGGTCGTGACCAACACCGGTCCGAGCTACGGCTCCGATGTGGTGATCGTCGACGATCTCGATCACCCGAACCTGAATACGGCCACGGCCCAGTGGTGCCAGCGCGCGGAGAGCGATCCGCCGATCATTCCGTGCACCGCCGCGGATGCCGACGGCAGCGGGGCGCTGAACGCAACGCTGGACCTGGCCACCGGCGACAGCGTCGCGTTCGACATCACCGTCGATACGATCGCCACGCCCACCGGTCCGATCACCAATACCGCCCAGGCCACCAACGAGAACGGCGTGGTGACCGCCGATTCGGTCACCACCAGCCTGATCGGTGAAGCCGAGTTGATCGTCGACAAGCGCGTCGTCGGCGGCGGTCCGGTCGCACCGGGCGACGAGATCGAGTACGTCATCACGGTCAGCAACACCGACAGCTCCGACGACGTGTTCGGGGCCGAAGTCTCCGACGTCTTCCCCCTGCCGATCGACAGCCTGACCTGGAGCTGCCAGGCCACCACGCCGGTGCCGGGCGATATCGAACCCCTGATGACGGCCGGTGCGCCGGATACCGCCGGCAACGCGGTGGTCATCAGCGGGGACGGGCGCCACATCTACGTCGCCGGCACCGAACCCGACAGCGTGTTCGCCTACGACCGCACGGCGACGCCGGGCGCGGGCTTCGGCAACGTCACGCTGATCGAAACCGAGACCAACGGCATCGACGACGGCGGCGACGCCGGCGGCGTCGTGTCGGGCATGAACGGACCGCGCGACCTGCTGCTCGATCCGCTCGGCCGCGTGCTCTACGTGCTTTCCTACGACGCCACCGACGGCGCGTCGCTGGCGGCCTTCGCGCGGGTCACGGACCCGGTGGCGCCGACCTTCGGTGAGCTGACCTTCCTCGGCGCGATCGCGGCCGACCTGCCGATCCAGCCGACCGGGCTGGCGGTGACCGGCGATCGGATCTACGTCGCCGGTCTCGGCAACCCCGACCCGGGCGCCACGCCGGGCAACAGCGATCCGATCATCACCATCTTCTCGCGCAACCCCGTATCGTCGCTGCCGGTGTTCGATTCGACCCGCACCAGCGAGGTGCCGGCGAACGTCCGCGACCTGGCGGTCGATGCCGCGGAGGCGTTCCTGTTTGCCGGCGGCGACGAGCTGCGCATGTACACGATCGACGACGCGCAGCCGGGCGTTCCTGCCGGCAGGCTCACCGCGGTCTCCATGCTGACCGACGGCGATGCCCTGTTCGGTCTCGTTGTGGCGCCGGACCAGGCCCAGCTCGTGGCCCGGTCGACCAGCGCCGGCGCAGGCCGGCTGACCGTCATCGATTACCTTGATGCAGGCGATGTACCCGCGCTGTCCGCGGCGTTCTCCTTCGACGCCGGCGACATGACGCTACCGGCCGGCGTGACCGATCCGCTGCTGGGTCCCGGGGCGATCTCGATCGCACCCGACGGCGAGCACCTGTCGGGGGTCGGCAGCGACGACTCGGCGCTGTTCACGTTCCGCCGGGATCCCGGCTCGGGCGACCTGGTGTTCCAGGAGATCGACGTCGTCGACCAGCCGTCGACCGGCGTCAACGGTGGGCTGCGGGAAGCCAGCGACCTGGTTCACGCGCCGGACGGTCGCCACCTCCTGATCGCCGCCGCGGCCGATGATCCGATTGCCGTGCCGCCGGCGACCAACCCGCCCCTGACCGTGTACTCGCGGCGCGCGCCCGACCCGCTGTTCGCGTTCATCGAGCAGGAACGCAATACGGACGCCGGCGTATCCGGTCTGCAGGCGCCGAACGACATCGCCGTGGCCGACGCCAACCACGTCTATGCGGTGAGCCTGCCCGACAATTCGCTGATCCGCTTCGATCGCTTCCCGCGCCTGGGCCTGGACGACGACAGCCTCGGCATGCACCTGCAGTTCGCCCAGCGTTACGAGAATGGCGGCGTCGACGACGCCGGCGCGACGATTTCCGGCCTGGTCCAGCCGCGCCGGGTGCTGGTCAGCCCCGACGGCGAAAGCGTGTTCGTGTCCAGCGAACAGGAGAACAGCGTTGCGGTGTTCCGGCGCGATGCCGACCCGGAATCGCCGAACTACGGCGAACTGACCTTCGTCGAGGTCCAGGTCGATGGCGCTGCCGGCGTCGACGGCCTGTCCGGCGCCCAGGGCATGGTCATGGACTCGACCTCGAACCACCTCTACGTGGCCGGGTCCTTCGAGTCGTCGATCGCCCACTTCGTGCGCGAGTCCGACGGCTCGCTGAGCTGGCAGCGCCGGGTGGTCTCCGGCACCGACGGCGTGGTCGGCCTGAACGGCGTCCGCGACCTGGCGATCGCACCCGACGGCTCGCAGCTGATGGCGGTGAGTACGGTCGGTAATGCGCTGGTGGTGTTCGATCGCGAAACGGCGGCAGGCGCCGACGAGGGCGCGTTGGACTTCGTCCAGTCCGTGGTCAGTGGCATCGGCGATCGGCCGATGGCGGTGGAAATCCCCGGCGGCTCCGGCGAGCACGCCGGACGGCATGTCTATGTGGTCAGTCAGAACAGCAATTCGCTGGCGGTGCTGCGCCGCGTGCTCGACACCAGCAGCAGTGCGTTCGGCCAGGTCCAGCCGGTCCAGCTGGTCGAGTCGGGCATCGACGACGGCCCGGAATTCATGAACGGGCCGCGCGACGTCCGGGTCAGCGCCGACGGCAAGCGGATCTACGTCGCGGCCGAATTCTCCAACGCGGTCGTGGTGTTCGATCGCGACCTGAACACCTTCAGCCCGCGCTACGGCTTCGCCAGCCCGGTCGAGACCCGGCGCGATGGGGTCAACGGGGTCGACGGCCTGCGCCAGGTCCGCGCGCTGGCGCTGACGCGCGACTCGCGCTGGGTCTACACCGCCGGGTTCGGCGAAGGGGCCGTTTCCAGCTTCCGCCTCGGCACCGGCTCGCTGTGCACCGCCGGCGGCAGCGGGGTGATCGAAGACGTGGTCGACATCGGCCGCGGTGGCTCGATCGAGTACCGCGCCACCGGCATCGTCCGACCGGGCGCGACCGGACCGCTGAGCAACACCGCATCCGTGCGGCTGCCCTCGACGTTCACGGCGGTCAATCCGGGCAGCTGCAGCGGCGACGCCGACTTCTGCGACACGGAGGTCACGCAGCTCGTACCGGAAGGCTCGCTGTCGATCGAGAAGACATCGGACCAGGTTTCGCTGGTCGCCGGCGAAACCGCGACCTACCAGATCGTGATCCAGAACGCCGGGCCGTCCAGCCTGGTCGACGAGGCCGGGTTCCCGCTGACCGTGACCGACCTGCTCGATTCCAATCCCGCCTTCGTTGCCGGATCGGCAGCCTGGACCTGCGAGGCCACGGGCTCCGGGTCCCTGACCTTCCTCGAGGCCAATATCGATCTCGATATCGGCGATCCCGGCGATCCGTCGGACGATACCGGTGGACCCTTCGACGGCCTGAACGGCGTCGGGCGACTCGCCCTGGTGCCCGGCTCGCCCGGCCTGTGGCTGGTCGCGACCAGCGTGATCGACGATTCGGTCTCGATCTTCGAGCGCGATCCGGTCACCGGCGAGCTGCTGAGTCAATTCCGCGTCGCCAGCGGCGACACGCTGGGCGGCACGCTGGTCGATTCGCTCGACGGCGCCCAGGCGGTCGCGGTGAGCGCCGACGGCGCGTTCCTGTACGTGGCCAGCCGCGTGTCCGACAGCATCACCGTGTTCTCCATCACCGATGACGGCAGCGGCGCGCCGCTGCTGGCACTGGCCGGGGACCCGAGCACCAATCCGGTCACCGGGTTCACCGGCCTGAACCAGGCCGTTGACCTGGCGCTCGGCGACGATCCCGGCCAGACCACCCTGTACGTGGCCGGCGCCAACGACAACGCGATCGCGGTGTTCGACCGCGATCCGGTCACTGGCTTGCTGACCCATGATTCCTCGGTCCAGCAGGGGTTCGGCGGGGTCGACGGGCTCCAGGACGTCACCTCCTTGCTGGTTCGCGGCGACCACCTCTATGCGGTGTCGCCGACCTCGGGCAGCATCGCGCTGTTCGACCGCGCCGCCGGCGGCGCGCTGACCTGGCGCCGGAATTACGATGAACTCGATCTCGGCGTGGGGCTGGCCGGAGCCTCCGACCTGGCCATGGGCAGCGACAGCCGATTCCTCTACGTCGCGGCGACCAACGACAACCGGATCGTCGTGCTCGAGCGCGACACCAGCGGCGGCGGCACGGACGGCGAGCTGTCCTTCCGCTCGACCGTCGATCAGGGCGTCGACGGGGTCAACGGACTGAGCGGCGTCGGTCAACTCGCGGTCTCGCTGGACGGGGTTCACGTCTACGCGACGTCTTCGGTCGGCAGCAGCGTGGCCTGGTTCATCCGCGACGACAACGACGGCTCGCTGACCTTCGGCGGGTTGCGCGGCAACGAAGGCAACGAAGTGACCGGCCTGGGCGGCGCGACCGGCGTGGTTGCCGACCCGCTGCTCGACCAGCTGTTCGTCGCCGGTACCGCGCAGGGCGCGATCGCGCGGTTCCAGCGAACCTCCGATTCGTTCTGCCCGGCCAGCGACACCGGCGAGCTCGACGGCGTCGGCTTCAACATTGGTGCCGGCGGCACCGTGACCTTCACCATCGATGTCGAAGTGGCGGGCGGTACGACCGGCGTGGTCGAGAACGTCGCCACGCTGAACGCGGCGCGCGATCCCGACAACCCGGTCCAGACCTCGACCGAGTCGAACGTGGTCTCGACGATCGCCGACCTGAGCATCACCAAGGACGACGGCGAGCGCGAGCTCGACGGCCTGGCCGGTACCGTGGGACTGGCCGGCACGAATCTGAACGTCTACACCGCAGCGCCGACCGACAACGCGATCGGCGTGTTCTCGCGCAACCTCGATCCGGGCGGTCCGACCGACGGCGATCTGGAGTTCCTGCAGGCGCTGCGCTCCGGTGAAGACGGCAACGAGGGCATTAGCGGCGTGGTCGACCTGGCCGTGTCCGCCGACGGCGCGCAGGTCTATGCGGTCAGCCCGGTCGACAACGCGATCACGACCTTCGACCGGTCCGACGAGGACGGCACGCTGACCTTCGCCGAGGTAGCTCGCAACGGCATCAACGGGGTCGGTGGACTCTCCGGCGCCACGGCGCTGGCGTTGAGTCCCGACGATGCGCACGTCTACGTCGCCGGCGCGTTCGCCAATGCGGTCGCGGTGTTCGAGCGGCAGTTCGACGATGCGTTGCCGGACTTCGGCCGCCTGGGCTTCCTCGAGTTCGAACAGAACGGGGTCGGCGGCGTGACCGGCATCGGCGAGGCAATCGCCCTGGTCGTGTCCGCTGACGGCCGGCACGTCTACGTCGCCGGCGCGGAGAACGACACGCTGGCCGTGTTCGAACGCAATCGCCTGCCGGCCAGCGCCGGCTACGGCCTGCTCGACTACGTCACGCACTACACGCACAACATCGGCGGCGTGGCCGGCCTCGAAGGCATTCGCGACCTCGCGATCAGCGCCGACGGCAACATCGTCTACGCGCTCGGCCAGGCGACCGGAACGATCGCGCGCTTCAGCCGCGATCCGGCCACCGGTGAGCTGACCTTCCGCGACTTCAAGCAGGACGGCACCGCCGGAACCACCGGACTGACCGGTGCGCGTCGCCTGCTGCTCGACGACGGCGGCGCCAGCCTGTTCGCATCGGGTGCTGCGGCCGAGGCGGTCGTCCGCTTCGATGTCGGCGACGATGCCGACCCGGCCCTGGATGGGCAGCTGGACTTCGCCGGCATCCTGGCCAACGGCGATCCCGCGCCGCTGACCGGTGGATCGGTGTTCGGTCTGGAGGGCGCGGCCGGCCTGTTCGCGACCGCAGACGGACGACACCTGTACGCGGCCGGCTCCGGCCGGGGTGCGGTGGTCGCGCTGCGGCGCGATGCGACGCCGGTCGGCGTCGATTTCCAGCAGATCCTGATCGACGGCCTGGGCGGGGTAGCACCGGGAACCACCGTGGTCTACCAGATCGTGGTCGAGAACCTCGGCCCGAGCGACGTGCCGACGGCGCGCGTCCAGGATCCGTTCCCGGACGGCTTCGACTCGGTCAGCTGGACCTGTTCGCCGGAAGGCGGCACCGGCGCGGGTTGCCTGTTCGGACCCTTCTCCGGTGACGTCGACGTCGAAGTGTCGCTGCCGGTCGGTGGCCGCGCGACGATCCGCGCCGAGGGCACGATCTCGGCCGAGGCCACGGGTCGCCTGGTCAATACCGCCACGATCACCGCACTCGGCGTCCAGGATCCCGATCAGTCGAACAACAGCGCGACCGACGACGACACGGTGCTGTCGCCGGCGGCCAACCTGGTCGTGACCGTCACCAACGGCATCGACGATCCCGACACCGTGGTGCCGGGCGATACGGTCGGTTACGACATCGAGGTACTCAATCTCGGTCCGTCCTCCGTGCGCGGCGTGTTCGTCGACGACGACTTCCCGCCGGCGCTGTTCGAGACCACTTGGAGCTGCGTGGCGACGCCGTCGCCGGGCACGCTCGATGCGCCGCTGGAAACCGATGCCGCGTCGCTGCCGACGGCCATGGCCGTTTCCGCCGACGGGCGCTGGGCCTACGTCGCGGCAGGTTCGTCGGTCGAAGCGTTCCGCCGCGATCCCCTGACCGGTTCGCTCGACCCCGCAGAGGTCTACGCAGACGGTGCCGACGGCATCACCGGCCTGCAGGGCGCGTCCGACATCGTCCTGACCGGCGGCGATCGCTTCCTGTACGTCGCCGGGGCCAGCTCCGACGCCATCGCCCTGTTCTCGCGCGACACGCTCACCGGTGAGCTCGAGTTCGAAGCGGCGTGGCTGGACGGCCTGAACGGCATCGAAGGCCTGGGCGGGGTCAATCGCCTGCTCGTGTCGCCGGACGGAAACTGGCTGTATGCGGCCGGCGCTCAGGACAACGCGATTGCCATCTTCGGAATCAGCGACGTCGACGGGGCGCTGAGTCCGGCCGGCCTGCTGGCCCAGGGCGTCGACGACGTCGACGGCCTGAACGGCATCACCGACATCGGCTTTGCCGAGGACAGCTCGTTGCTGATCGTCACGGCCGACGCCAATCAGTCCCTGACCACCTTCGAGCGCAACGCGGTCAATGGCTCGCTGACCTTCACCGGCATCCTGTTCAACGACGACCTGCTCGGCGGGCCGGCAGAGGACGGGCTGCTCGGGGCCACGGACCTGATCGAGGCCGGGGACGAGCTGCTCGTCGCCTCGATGAGCGGCAACCGGATCACCCGCTTCGAATTCCGCGACGTGACCGTCGACGATGTCGACCGCCGCCTGCCGAGCGCCATCGGCACGATCGATGCGACCGTGCTCGGCCAGCCGCTGGATGCGCCGGGCCGGATGGCCTTCGACCCGGACCGGGCGCGCCTCTACGTGACCGGCATCGACGAACTCCTGCTGCTCAACCTGTTCGGCGAAACACCGGTGGTCGTCGAACGCTACGTGGTCGCCGATCACCCGGTGCTCGGCGGTGTCGCCGCCCTGACCCTGGGCCCGGCGTTGCGCCACCTGCATACGTTCGGTAGCGAGACCACCGCCGAGATCGGCAGCTGGGCCCGCGAGCGCGGCTCGCGCTGTCCGTTGGCCGGCACCGGCGACCTCGGTCGTCAGCAGGTCGATATCGTGGCCGGGGGCCAGCTGACCTACCGCGTCGACGGCCGGGTCCAGCCGAATGCCACGGGCACGCTGGATTACACGGTCAGCGTCGAAAACCCGAGCGCCAGCCAGGAGCTGGATCCGTCCGACAACAGCGCGACCGATTCCGATCCGCTGGAGCCGGCGCCCGATCTGTCCGTCGACAAGCTGCTCGAGACCGATCCGATCGTCGCCGGGCTGCCCGTCGACTGGTCCATCTCGCTGGCGAACTTCGGCCTCAGCGATGCTGCCGGCGCCCTGGTCAGCGACCAGCCGCCGGTGTTCCCGGCCGCGCCAGACGGCATTCTCGCCGGCAGCGGAAGCTGGACCTGCGAGGCCAACGCACCGCTGTCCGCACCGACCGCCTTCCCGGTTGCCGAGACCCTATCCTCGCTCTCGATCGACCCCGAGCGGACCTGGCTGTACGCCACCAGCGCCAGCGGCGATGCGCTGCTGGCGTTCCCGCTGGATGCCGCCGGCACCCCGGGCGCGCCGGTCGTGATCCGCGAAGGCGATGTGTTCCCGCAGGACGGCGGCAATCCCGACCTCGAAGTGACCGGTCTGGGCGGCGCGTCGGACGTGGTCGCGGCATCGGGTGGTCTGCACGTGTACGCGACCGGCGAGACCGGCGACAGCGTGCTGGTGTTCGCCCGCGACGACGTCGGCGATCCGCTCGAGTACGTCCAGTCGTGGACCACCGAGAGTCCGCCGGGCGGCAGCAGCGTGCCCGGCCTGCGCGGCGCGCGTGCCGTGGCGCTTTCGCCCGACGAGCGCTTCGTCTACGTGGCCGGTTCCGAGTCCAACGCGATTGCGGTGTTCGAACGCGACGAGGCCAGCGGTGAGCTGACCTTCGTCGAGCGCGTGGCCGACGGCATCGGCACGATGGTGCCGGAGTTCAACGTGATTCGCGGCGTCACGGCGCTGCACCCGGCGGCCCTGGGCGCCGACCTGTACGCGGTGGCCGAGGACTCGGATGCCGTTTCGCGATTCTCGATCAACGGCGAGTCCGGCGCGCTCACCTTCGAACAGGTGCTGCGCTCCGGCGGCGGGGTGCCCGACATGACCGGCACGCGCGACCTGGCGGCCTCGCCGGGTGACACGCACCTGTACGTGCTGATCGACGCGGGGATCGCGATCTTCGCGCGGTCCGAGGATGGAAGCCTGGCCTTCGACAGCCTGTTCGACCCGGGCGGCGGCACGGCCGATGCGATCGCGCTGACCGTCGACGCGGCGGGCTCGCGGGCCTATCTGCTGGCGACCGAACTCGGCAATCCGGTCATCCATGTGCTGCGGCGCGACTGGGCCGACGGCTCGCTCGAGTTCTGGTTCACCCAGCCGATCGCCCAGCCCACCGGCGGCGGTGCGCCGGCGACGATGCTCCAGAACGCGCCGGCGCGACACCTGCTGGTCGGCGGCGACGGGCCCGATCTGCTGCGCTTCGACGAGCTTGCGCTGTCGCGCTGCGCGGCCACCGAAGGCACTGCGGACGAGCTGGTCACGACCGTCGATCTCGGCGTCGACGGCAGCTCGGCCTATGCGTTCTCGGCCACGGTCCACCCGTCGGCACGCGGCACGCTGGTCAATACGGTCACGGTCGCGCCCGGAAGCGGTACCGATCCGGACCCGGCCAACAACAGCTCGACGGTCAGCGGACCGATCACGGTGGTGTCCGACATCGGCGTGACCAAGACCGGCCCGGCCGACGCGGTCGCCGGCACCACGATCGCCTATTCGATCGTCGTGACCAACGCCGGTCCCAGCGATGCGCTCGGCATCCAGGTCACCGACCTGGCCCCGGCCGAGCTGTCGGACTTCGACTGGACCTGCACGCCCACGCTGGGCTCGACCTGTCCGGCATCGGGCACGACCGTGCCGGACTTCACGGCCGACGTGCTGGTCGGCGGACAGCTCGACATCACGCTCCAGGCCACGATCGACCCGGCCTTCCTCGGCGACCTGATCAACGTCGTGTTGCTGACCCCCGAGGCCGGCGCGAGCGATCCCACTCCGGGAGACCAGCGCGCCGAGTGGATCACGGTCGTGCGCGCCGAGGCCGACGTCTCGACGACCAAGGACACGCTGACCGATCCGGTCGTGGCCGGCCTGCCGGTCAGCTACCTGGTCGCCGTGTTCAACGGCGGACCCAGCCAGGTCGATGTGCAGGTGTCCGACACCTTGCCGGCGGTGCTGACCGCAACGGCGTGGACCTGCATCGGCTTCGACGGCGCGACCTGCCCGGCTTCGGGCAGCGGCAATCCGGACTTCACGATCACCATGCCGCCGGGCAGTTCGATCGAACTGACCGTCGGCGGCGACCTGGCCTCGGACGCCACCGGCAGCCTGGTCAACGTCGCCGGTGCATCGGTGCAGGCGCCGGCCACCGACCCGGTTCCGGGCAACGACAACGCGTCGGTCACCGATCCGATCGTGATCCGTTCCGACATCGCGCTGACGCTCGACGACCCGCTGGATCCGTTCGATCCGGGCAGCCCGTTCGATTTCCCGCTGGTCGCGACCCTGTCGAACAGCGGACCTTCCGTTGCGCCGGACGTCGTGCTGGACCTCGACGCGTCGGCCAACCTGACGCTGGCCAGCGGCGGCTGCGTGCAGCCGACCGGCGATACGGTCACCTGCCAGCAGGCGCCGCTCGCCCCGGGCGAGGTGCGCACGGTGGCCCTGGCCTTCACCGGCCTGCCGCCGGCGCCGGGGACCCTGGTCATCGACGGACTGGTCTCGACAAGCGGCGAAGACATGAACCTGGCCGACAATGCGGATTCGACCAGCACCGAGTTGCTGTCCGGCGTCGACCTCGTGGTCGAGCTCGACAACGGCCGGACCTGGCTGTCGCCGGACGAGGTCGCGACCTGGACCCTCGACATCCGCAACTACGGTTCGGTGGACGCGCCGGTGGTCGACGTGACGGCCGGCGTGCCGGTCGAACTGCTCGGGGCGACCTGGACCTGCGTGGCCGAGGGAACCGCCGCTTGTGCCGCGTCCGGCAGCGGGTCGATCACCGATACGGCCGATGTGCCGTCGGGCGGCCGCGTGACCTACACCCTGGTCGCCACCGTCGATCCGTCGCTGGACCTGTCGGTTCCGCAGTCGGTGGTGATCAGCGCCCTGGCCGAGTCGTCGCCGCCGAGCGCCGATATCAACCCGGCCAACAACCTTGCGGTCGACGACGACGAGGTCCGGCTGGTGATGTTCGAGGACGGCTTCGAGTCTCCCGTACGCACGGCCGCGGCCACCCTGGCGCTGCCGCCGACGGACTTCGGCTGCATCCGGGTCGACCTGGCCCTGCCCGCCGGGACCCGCGTGCTCGACTCGGCCGTGTTCACGGGCCGGGCCGTCGACGGCTCGGTGCTGTTCGATCTCCATCGGGCGGTGCGCGGGCGGGACGCATGGATCCGCCTGGCCACCCGCGATCTGCGCGAGCAGCGGCCGGGCGACTGGCGCTACGCCGGCGCGGCCGGCGAACCGATCCAGCTGCGGATCGACGACCGCGGGGTCGAGGTCCGGGTCGGCGGTCGCGAGTTCGAGCGCGTCGTCGATCTGCGCACCTCGGTCCGCGCCCTGGAACGCGCGGCGGTCGACGGGGTCGAGCGGTTGCCGCCGCTGGCCTGGCGGGCCTGTGAGGAGGCGGCGCGATGAGTCGAGTCGTTGCCATCGTGGGCGTCCTGCTGCTCGGCGTCGCGCTCGGCTACCTGGTGCGCGGCGTGATCGATGCCGGCGATGCCGAGCCGCCGCCGGAGAACTGGGTGGCCCGGGTCGGCGACGAGTACGTCACCCGCGGCGACTGGGAATCCGAGATCCGCATGCGCGTCGGCGCCCGTCCGGGAATGTTCGAGAGCGCCGATCAGCGCCAGGCCCTGATGGACCAGTTGTTGTATCGGCGCGCGCTGGTCGAGCGCGCGGAGGAAACGGACATCGACGATCGTCCCGAAGTGCGCCGATCGCTGGACCAGATCCTGATCAATCAGCTGCTGCAGGCCGAACTGCGGCCGCGTCAGGAATCCGCCGACATCGCGGCCGAACAGATCGAGGCGTTCTACGCAGAGCATGCCGACGAGT
The DNA here is from genome assembly GCA_965227925.1 of Wenzhouxiangellaceae bacterium. GTDB lineage: Bacteria > Pseudomonadota > Gammaproteobacteria > Xanthomonadales > Wenzhouxiangellaceae. The sequence continues at coordinate 152,328 of CBDDGP010000004.1, read as the reverse complement.
ACACCGTGCCGGCGCGTCGGCGCGTGGCCATGATTCACTTCGATCTCGCAGCCAACGCCAGCCCGGAGACCCGTGACCAGCTACGAGCCACGGCCGAGGACGTCCTGGCCCGGGCCCGGGCGCTGCCGGACTCCATGCCCGGCTTCGGCAACCTCGCGCGCGAGCACTCCGCCCACCAGGCCAGCCGCTATCGAGGCGGCGTGCTGGGCTGGGTCGGCGAGGGCGACCCGGCCCGGTACAGCCATCCGGAGGTGGTCGTCGAAGCGGTGAACGGCATGACCGACGAGGGCGCGTTCTCCGATATCGTCGAGGACGATCGCGGGCTCTACCTGGTCCGCCTCGTGGACTACGAGCCCCGACGCACCCGGCCGCTGGACGAACTGTCCGACGGCATCCGCCAGCGCCTTCTGCGCGAGCGCTTCCGCGCGGTCGAGAACGACTTCCGCGAGGAGGTCCTGGCCGCGGCATCGATCGAGATGCATGCGCGCGGCCGCGAACTGCTCGAAGCGACCGGCGAACCCGTTCGCGAGCCCGAATCACCACGACCGCCGAGCCGGCCCGGCTCCGGATCCGGAGGAAACTGAAGCCATGTCCGTGAGAATCAAGACGCTCGTCGCGCTGGTCCTGCTGCTTGCCGGCACGGCCGCCGTTGCCCAGGTGGCCACGCGCACCCAGACCCTGACGCTCGAACCCGGGTGGAACGCCATCCACGTCGAAATCGAGCCCGAGGACAACCGGATGGCCACGGTGTTCGCCGACATCCCGGTCGCCAGCGTCTGGCGCTGGCTGCCGACCGAGGCCGAGGCCCGCTTCGTCGAGGATCCCGCCGATGGTCTGGAGAACATCGAAGGCTGGTTCGCGTGGTTCCCCGAGCCACGGCCCGAAGCCTTCCTGACCAACCTGTTCCGGATCAACGCCAACACCGCCTACCTCGTGCACATCGAGGGCAGCCAGTCACACCAGATCGATCTCGTCGGTCGACCGGTGCTGGTGCCGCTGCGGTGGCAGACGGATGCATTCACGCTGACCGGCCTGCCGGTCGCCGACGTCGACCCGCCGACCTTCGCTGAATTCTTTTCCAACTCGGGAAATCACGCCGGGCAGCCGGTCTATCAGCTCGACGACGACGGTCGATGGCAGCCCGTGGATCCGTCGTCGACGACCATCGAGTCGGGCGAGGCGTACTGGATCTTCACGCGCGGCAACTCGCGCTATCAGGGCCGGCTGGACGTGGTGCTCGACCAGGGCGAATCGATGGAGTTCGCCGCCGCCCTCGACGAGATCCGGATCGTGGTGCGCAACCGCAGCGACCTGCCCGGCTCGTTCCTGGTCCGGCGGATCGGGGCGGTCGGCATGCCGCTGTCGTTCCGCAACGAGGACCCGGACACCGGCGAGGTCGGCTGGCCGTTCCTGCCCGGCACGCTTCCGCTCGCCGCGGACGGTCGCGAAGACGTGTTCCTGACGCTGGGTGCGGTGCGCCGTGAGTTCACCGCCAGCCGGATGGAAGAAATCCTGGAGATTACCGACGAGTTCGGCGAACGGGTGTTCCTGCACGTCGGTGCCAATACGCTGCAGCCGTTCGTTGCCCCGGTGCGCGGCGCGAAGGGAACCGGCGCGCCGAGCCTGGCCGGCCTGTGGATCGGAGAGGTCGAGGTCGACGCGGTCAGCGAGTCCCAGCTCGGCGGCGTAACGCCCACGGACGCACCGCAGACCTTTACCCAGCGCTTCCTTGTCCACGTCGACAGCGGCGGCCAGGTGCGGCTGCTCAAGGACGTGATCCAGATGTGGGAAGAGGGCACGCTGATTCCCAGCGACGAAGACCCCTCGCTGTTCGAAGTCGACGAACCCGGACGCTACGTGCTGATCACCGACTCGGCATTGATCGGCCTCTACACCGGCGCGGTCAACCGCGGCGGACGCTCGGTCGGGCAGCGCTTCAGCACGGTCGCCTACGACTTCCCGTCCGACACGCTGCTGTTCGACGGCGAGTTCGGGCCGGGAAACCAGATCACCACCACGCTGGTGATCGAGTCCGACCTGCCGACCAACCCGTTCCTGCACCGGTACCACCCGGACCACGACAACAAGGACGCGCAGTTCCTGAACCCGAGAATCGAGGCCTATCAGGTCGTGCGGGAAATGCGGCTCGAGTTCCTGGTCGAGGATCCGTCCGGCAGCACGCCTCCGGGCTGGGGCCAGACGCTGGTGGGCGGCGTGTTCGAGGAATCGATCACCGGCCTGCACAAGAACACCATCTTCACTTCCGGCGAGTTCCGGCTGCGGCGGATTTCCGCTGTTCCGGTGCTCAACCAGTGAGCCAAGACAACGTCGTTCGAGGACACCTGGCATGAGCAATCCGCACCCAACCTTCCCGATTCGGACCCTGGTCGCAAGCGGCCTGGTCGCGCTCGCTGCGGTTCTGCCACGAGCGAGCCATGCCGAATGGCCGGTCGCCTTCGGCTCGCTCGGTTTCGATGAGGTCATCGTGGTCGAAGCCTCGGCCAGCGGCGACGTGTTCATCGCGGGCCATTTCAGCGGCACGCTGGAGACCGCCGGCGGCAACGTCGTCAGCGAGGGGCTCCAGGACGTCTACGTGGCTCGCATCAGCCAGGCCGGCGACGTGCTCTGGGTCGAATCGCTTGGCGGTCCGCTGCAGGACGAGGTCGCCGACCTCTCGCTCGACGCCGCGAACGCCGCCTACGTGGTCGGGACCTTTACCGGCACGATCGGCGTCGGCGGCAGCACCCTGGGTCCGGCCGGGCTGGTCGACGGCTACGTCGCCAAGATCGACAGCCAGGGGCTGTGGAAATGGTCGCGCGCCATTACCGGCGCGAACATCGAGGGCGCGAGCAGCGTCCTCGCGCTGCCGGGCGATTCCGGCGTATTCCCGCCGGTGCCCGAGTCGGTTCTCGTCGGCGGCGTGTACGAATGCAACGCGGACTTCGGTGCCGACGCCGGCGGAAGCACGGTCTCCCTGGCGCGCGGCGACTGTTTCCCCGGCCGGTCCGACATCTTCCTGGCCCGCTTCGCGAACAGCAACGGCTCGACGATCTATGCCGCCGACCGCGGGGCCGGGGCGACCGGGTTCGAGGAAGTCACCGAACTGGCGCTCAACGAGCAGAACCAGGTCGTGCTGGCCGGTTCGCAGGTCGTCGGTGGTCTGCAGACCGTGATCGACCGCAATTTCAACGGCACCTCGGGCACCTCGCTGCCCAGCGGCTGGACACGCAGCAGCAGCACGGACGCGATCACCCGCGGCGATCCGAGCAGCCGGCTCAGCGGGTCGCGCATGCTCGGCCTGCGCCAGAACCAGGTGTCGGCGTCGTCGGAAACCGTCGATACCAGCACGGCGCAGTCCCTGATCATCGAACTGGACGCGTATCGCGGTACCAACTATCCGGACGACTACAACGTCACCTCGACCTCGTCGAGCGTCGACGTGCCGTGCGTCATCATCATCTGCACCGTCCGCACCACGACCGTGAGCGTGGACTACAACGCCGGCGCGGTCTATTCGTACACGCCGTATTTCAGCAACCAGTGGTTCGAGGTCCAGTACCTGGATCGCAACGGGAACTGGATCCGTCTCGGCAACCGTCTGCCCGCGACCGGCGCTGCGGGCCAGCGGTTCGATTTCCAGGGTGCGAACGCGTTCGTTCTCGACGATCCCGACGCCTTCCACCCCGGCTTCCGGCTGCGTTTCTTCTTCAACGGCGGCGGCGGGCAGGTGCCCAGCTTCGATTACCAGTGCACCACGATCGAGACCATCTGGAGCGGGATCGTGATCTCGTCGACGAGCTCGTGCACGAACGTCAACTACGACTACAGCAATGCCGGCGTTCCCTGGTGGCACGTCGACGACGTGCGCGTGCAGGCGGTGCCCCAGGGTCAGCCGTTCCTGCTCCCGGTCAACGACGTCCTGCGGGAATCGGGCCCGAGCTTCGGCATCTCCAACGATCTTACGCTCGGTCTGACGATCGGCGACATGGTGATCGACAACGTCAACGACCGCGTCGTGATCACCGGGACGAGGTCCGGTTCGCCGGTGCTCGGCGCCTGCGGAACCCTCGGCGGGAACGGCATGTACGTTGCATCGCTGCGCTTCAACGATCTGGGCTGCGCCTGGGCCCAGACCGCCGATGGCGGCAGCGGCGAGGGCCTGACCGTCGACGCCAGCGGGAACATCTACGTGACGGGCCAGTTCACGGACCGGATCGACTTCACGATCGATACGGGCCTGAACTCGACCCTCGACGCGAGCGGCACGCCGACCAGCGACGCCTTCATCGTCAGCTACCCGCCCAGCGGCACGCCGCTTCGCTGGGCGACCGGCGGCGGCGAGGTCAACGACGACGACAGCGACCCCAACTTCGGCATCCCGGCCTACGCCGGCGGCACCGGCAGCGATGCCGCGCTCGATATCTCGACCGACGGCTTCTCGACCCTGTACATCGCCGGCCGATTCGAATCGGTCGCACGCTTCGGCCCGGTCGACAGTCTGATCGCCGCCCAGGGCTCGGACGGTTTCGTGGTCAATCTCGGCACCGACGGCCGCTTCTTCCAGGAGCAGGCCTGGCTGGCCGGCACGCCGCTGACGCCGCCCCCCAACGCCCTGGTCGACAACGTGGCGCTGCCGCCGGACTTCTACGTCGACGGGGTGCTGTTCGATGCGATCGGCAACAAGGTCTTCTCCTGGACACGCGCCCAGGGCCAGGATGGGCGGTTGATCCCGCTGCAGCCGTTCGGCTCGATCGAGGTCCATTGGCGCATCCAGGGCCAGCCGCCGGGCAGCGACGCACGCGTGGTCAGCCTGGGCGCGATCGCCTGGCCGGCCGAACCGTGCAGCGACATCGTGACCAGCGATTGTTTCCAGGTCCACGTGGTCGGTGCACCGGTCGAGGCCGAGCCTGCGACCGGCGACTACAAGGTGCTGGAAGTCGTCTCGCCTGCGTCCGGTTCGAGCAACCCGAGCAACAATGCCGGCCAGTTCTCGGCGACCCAGACCGGCACCGCATCGATCGTCTACGTCAACGGGCCGACCATCGATCCGCTGCAATATCCGACCGTGGTCGAAGTCGTTCGAACCCTGCCGTACCAGGCGGTTCCGCTGTTCATCGACGGCGTCGATGCGGAGATCGGTCAGCCGATCACCGATCCGTTCCACAACGAACCGAACCGCAACGGCTTCGTCGTCAACGAACTGGCCTACTACGACGGGTTCGGGCCCGATGCAGCCTACAACCGCACCGGCCGGACCGGCCCGATCATCCCGGTCAACCGGATCAGCCGATCGCGTCCGCAGGACGCCGGCCGCGAACTGGCCGTGGCCTGGTACCGGGCCAACGCCAAGGGTGTGTACTGGCCGGCCAAGACCGTTCGCTATCAGCCGCGCTGGCCGTTCGACCCCGAGCGCATCATCATTGCCAGCCAGCTCGGCAGCGAGGTGCTGGGCCAGCAGCCGCTCGATCCGCTGCTGTATCCGTCGGGCCGGATCTACATCCAGAACGAACGCGCCCAGCCGGGCTACAACCCGAACGACGAGCACGCGTTCATGGCGCCCTCGGCGATCGGCAGCGGCGTCAACGCCGCGTTCGCGCTGCGTTCCGATTTCGGCGCCAACCTGGACAACGACCAGGCGGCGGCGTCCGACCCCTACGTGCTGTACAAGTTCTTCGATGAAGTGCTGCTCGAGTGGCGCTTCCGTGTGTTCCGGGTCGATGCCACCGGTGCAGGCTTCTCGGAATTCCGCTTCAACGGCATCGCCGCGACCACGGTCTCGCCGCCGTACCCGGTCCGCCTGCTGCCGAACTGCCCCGAAACCTTCGTCGAGGGTCAGGCGGCCGGCGAGCAGCCGCCGCCGCCGTTCTTCCAGGATTATGCGGCCCAGCTCTGGGCCAAGTCGGCCGGCACCGGTGCGGTGCAGTACTACTATCCCGCCCAGCCCGGTTTCTTCTCCGACCTCGACAACAACGACGTCAACGACATCGTCGGCCAGGCCTGCGTGCCGTGGCTGGCGCGGCTGCCGGCCGACCAGGGCGGCACGCCGTCTTCCCGCGACCCGATCAGCGTCACCTACGAGATCAGCTGGCCGGAAGAACGCCCGCTGCTCACCGCCGGCGAAACGCTGCTGACGCCGAAGCGAGGACTGCCCGACATCTACAACCAGGCCGCCGTCGAGGTCGTCTACGACCAGATCCAGGAGACCACGGACAACCCGTTGCCCTCGGACACGCTGGCCCAGCTGATCGATCCGTTGAATCCGCGCATCGTCTACCTGCCGGCGATTCCGTCGAACGTGGCCAAGGAGTTCCAGTCCGACGGCAGCGAGGCCATCGTCGGTTCGCTGGACGGCACGATCAAGCTGCCCGTCTCGATCCGCGACCGCCTGCGCTACGATCCGATCAACAAGCGTCTGATCCTGACCGGGCTGTTCGACGAGACCGGGGCGGGCGAGCCCTTCCTGCTGCTCAACGTGCTGTCGCGCCGCGATCGGCAGATCCTGAAGACGCTCGACGGCGGCGACGGCTTCGAAGCCCAGGCGTTTACCAATGAATGCCTGACCCCGAGCTCCGGCTGCAGCTGGGACCAGGCCATCGAAGCGCTGTTCCGCCTATCCCGGAATCCGCAGCGCATCCAGCAGATCTGCCTGATCTCGCGCCTGGACATCAATCGCAACCGGGTCTGCGAGCAAGCGCGCTCCGTCAACGCCGGCGACGTGCTGATCGGTTACGACGACCCCGCCGGCAACGGCGTGCTGGTGCCGTTCCAGGCCAGCGGCGTCAATCCGGCGCTGACCGCGGGCGCAGCCCAGGGCAGTGGCCTGATGACCGTCGCCTTCAACAACGACCCCGCGCTGGCGCCGCTGCCGGTCAGCCTGGAGGTGATCGAAGTCGGCTGCCTGTTCTCCGAGGGCCCGCCGCAGATCGGTCCGGCGCCGTACCTGGGCCAGGTCAACGTGCTGGCGCCGGAGAACATCTTCGACGAGCAGCTGGTGCTGCGTCACAGCGGCGACTTCGGCGGCGATCCCGACTCGCTGGAGTTCGAGTGGTTCTTCGCCCCCGACGTCACCGGCAGTCCGCCGACCGAAGTGCCGGTTCCGGAAACCGGCCAGCTCAATGGCTGGATCCAGTTCCCGGTCGACGACCCGCAGGGCGCGGTCGAGATTTCGATCCAGGGCGCGAACATCCAGACCCTGTCCGACAACTGGTACCTGACGCGGTACCGCGGCCTTCCGGGCTGCGAGAACCAGACCGAATGGAGCCTGTGGTCGGGCAGTCCCGGCGGCACGGCCGCCGAGCCGCTGGCGCAGCTGGCCGAAGGCTGGGTCAAGCGGGTTCTGGGTCGCCTGAATCCGTTCGAGGCGAGGGTGCAGAACTTCGCCCAGGCCGCGACCAACAACTTCGCCAGCATGCTGATCCAGCTGGGTGAACGCTACGAGGGTCCGATCGCGCTGAACAACGATCCGGACAACCTCAATTCGATCGGCCTGATCGAGGCCTACACCACGGTGATGCGCCGAGCGCTGCAGCTTTCCGTCGACGGTACGCCGCCGGTCAACTACGGCCCGGCGAACAACGCGATCCTGCTGGTCGCCTCCCGCCTGGTCGAGTTCTACACGCTACTGGGCAACGAGGCCTACGCCGACGCCCAGGACCCGACCATCGGGATCACGACCAACGACGGCAGTTTCTCGCTGGCGCCGAGCATCTACAACTTCCAGAACCAGCTCGCCTCGTTGCTCGACGAGGAGCTCGTGCTGCTGCGCGGTCGCGACACGACCAACGGGCCGGTGACCGCGTCGCCGGTGTACAACCGCCTGTTCTGGAACTTCACCCAGGGCGATGGCGAGGTCGCCTACCAGCAGAGCTACAACGTTTCGGACCAGAACTTCGACGGCGTGATCGACGAAGCCGATGCCCAGATCATGTTCCCGCAGGGCCACGGCGACGCCTGGGGTCATTACCTGACCGCGAACAAGATCTACTACGACCTGCTGCGCCACCCGTTCTACTCCTGGGATCCGCGGATCGAGTCGCTGCTGGTCGCCGGCGTCGCGATCAACGTCGACTACGAGGACGAGCGGCAGTTCGCCAAGACCGCGGCCGCCAAGGCCAAGGCCGGTGCCGAACTGGTCGATCTGACCTACCGGTCGCGCTACGTCGACGATCCTGCCGGCCAGTACCAGGGCTATACGGACACCAACGCCGAGCGAGCGTGGGGGCTGTCCGAATGGGGTCGCCGTGCCGGCATGGGGGCCTACTTCGACTGGGTGACCGCCAACTCCATCCTGCCGAGCGAAGAGGATGATCCCTCCGCGGTCGGTATCGAGCGGATCGATCGCACGACCATTCGTGAACTCGGCGAGATCGCGACCAACTATCAGACCGTGCAGGGCCAGGTCGACGAGGCCGATGCCGGACTGAACCCGCTCGGCCTGGCCACCGGCGTGGTGCCGTTCGACATCGATCCTTCGGTGCTCGATCGGCTGAACAAGACCCAGTTCGAGCAGGTGGCCGACCGCGCGCTGGCTGCGCTCGAGAACGCGGTCAACGTCTGGGACTACGCCAACCAGCTGACCAACCAGATGCGGCGGAACCAGAACGAAGTCGATGATCTTGCGCTCGCCGCGAGCGGCCAGGAATCCGATTTCTCGAACCAGCTGATCGAGATCTTCGGCTACCCCTATGCGGACGATATCGGTCCCGGCGGGGTCTATCCGGCCGGCTACAACGGCCCGGACCTTTACCACTACATGTACGTCGACGTGCCGCAGCTGGCCGGCACGCTGTTCGACTTCGACGGCGGGCTCGAGAACCGCAACATTGCGCGGGTCAATCAGTTCACCGGCACCTACCAGCCGGCCGCCAACGGCATCAACTTCTTCGACATGGCGCCGGCGCCGCCGGGAACGCCCAACGTAAGCAACGAGGGCGTGCCCTGCGACTTCGCGCCGTTCGCTGCGGGCTGTGCGCTCGGCGAACTGGACATCTCGGGCACCGACAGTCTGGAGGTCGAGTACACGACGATCGAATCGCCGGACATCGGGCTGTGGTTCACCAAGCCCGAGAGCTGGACCGGTCAGCGTCGTGCGCCAGGGCGCCTGCAGCAGATCCTGCAGCAGATGCTCCAGGCTCGCATCGCTCTGCGCCAGGCCATGCTGGAATACGACCAGCTGCGACTGGAAATCGAAGCGCAGATCGATACGGTGCAGGCGACCTTCGACATCGCCCAGGGCAACCTCAACATCGCCAACAACACGCGCGGCACGCTGCGCGACCTGACGATTGCGACAGAAACCATGAACGGTGTGGCGACGGTCGCCAACCGGGCCGCCGGGTTCCTGAATCGCTTCGCGTCGAATACCGCGGAGTGCATTCCGACGCTGTTCATCGGCGGCCTCGCGGTCGGCACCGATGCGGCCAAGGCCGCGGCGTGTCCGCTTCGCCTGTCCGGCGACGTGGCCGCGTTCACCCTGGAGTCGGTCGCCGACGGGCTGAGCATTGCCGCCAGCGCCACCGATGCTTCGAAGGAAGACGTCGAGCAGCTCTCGGGCATCCGGACCCAGATCAACGATACGAACCTCGACCTGTTCAACACCAAGGGCGTGATCGACGAGCTGATCCGCAAGGAGCCGCTGGCGCGTGCCGAGGTGTTCGCCCGGGTCGAAGCGATCAAGCAGCTGGTCGGTGAGTACCAGGCCACGCTGGCCGAGGGTCTGCGGGCCTACGACAGCCTGCTGACCTTCCGTCGCGAAGGCGCCGCCGAGGTGCAGGAGTATCGCTACCAGGACCTGGCCTTCCGGATCTTCCGCAACGATGCGCTGCAGAAGTACCGGGCCGCCTTCGATCTGGCCGCACGCTATGTCTACCTGGCCGCGGCCGCCTACGACTACGAGACCAACCTCCTCGGCAGCGACAACCAGGCCGGACAGCAGTTCCTGACCGACATCGTGCGGCAGCGCAACCTCGGTCAGCTGATCGGCGGCGAGCCGATGCCGGGTACCCCCGGCCTGGCCGACTCGATCGCCCAGCTGAAGCTGAATTTCGACGTGCTGAAGGGCCAGATGGGCTTCAACAATCCGCAGGTCGAGACCAACCGCTTCTCGTTGCGCAACGAACTGTTCCGGATCCCCGACGGGCCGGAGGGCGATGCGTTGTGGCGCCGCAAGCTCGAGGAATCGAGGGTCGACGACCTGTGGACCGTGCCCGAGTTCCGCCAGTACGCGCGGCCCTTCGCGCCGCAGTCGGCCGGACCGCAGCCGGCGCTGGTGCTGGAGTTCACGACCAACGTGACCTTCGGGCTGAATTTCTTCGGCTGGGAACTGGGGTCGGGCGATTCGAGCTACGACTCGAGCCAGTTCGCGACCCGCATCCGGTCGGTCGGTACCTGGTTCGGCGACTACGCCGACCTGCCGTTGGCCCAGACGCCGCGGATCTACCTGTTCCCGTCCGGCGCCGACGTGCTGCGCGCACCGTCTGCGGACGACTTCCGCACCCGCGAGTGGCAGGTGGTCGATCAGGTGATTCCGATTCCCTTCCCGGTCGGTCAGCAGGACCTGGAACGCTTCGACTGGCTGCCGATCGTCGACAACATCTCCGGCTCGCCGACCGACATTCGCCGCTACGGCCGCTTCCCGGCCTACCACTTCACCGAGCCGTTCGACGACTCGCAGGTGGTGGCCGACAGCCGCCTGGTCGGACGCTCGGTCTGGAACCGCCGCTGGCTGCTGATCATCCCGGGCGGCACCTTCCTCGCCGATCCGGAGGAAGGCCTGGAGACGTTCATCAACGGCCAGATCGTTCCGGGCTCGAACGAGCGCGACGGGCAGGGTGTCAGCGACATCCTGATCTTCTTCAAGACCTACGCCTACTCGGGGCTGTGATCATGAAATCGACGATCCTGAAAGCGATTCTGACGACCGCGCTCGCGACGCCCCTGCTGGTCACACCGGCCGACGCGCGCATCGATGCGCCCGACCACGTGATCTACGGCAACGCCTCGCTGTACGGCAACCCGGCCGCGCCGGGCAACCTGATCGAGCTGCACCTCATCGCTACCGGCGAGGTGCTGGTCCGCTACGAGCTGGGCCGCGACGATCGCCTGGGCGACCAGTACGCGCTGCGCATCCCGATGGATGCGGTCGACCCGAGGGTCGACGGCCGGGCCCGTCCCGGCGACCCGATCCAGATCTACATCGCCGGCGAACTGGCCGCCGAAACGACGGTCGGCGACGAGGGAACCGCCGTGCGGCTGGATATCGATCCGCAGAATCTCGGCACCGGGCCGAGCCTGTCGATCTCCGACCAGACCCTGTTCGAGGGCAATGCCGGGACCAAGACCGCGGTGTTCGACGTCACCCTGAACACCACCGACGAGAACGACGTCGTGCTGTTCTGGGAAACCCAGGACGACACGGCGACCGGCGGCGTCGACTGCGGGGACGATGTGACCGACTACCTGATCGAGTCGGACCGGCAGCTGGTGCTCAGCCCCGGTCAGACCGAAGCGCAGATCGGCGTGGTGGTCTGCGGCGATACGCGCATCGAGGACACGGAGCGGTTCATCCTCAACGTCGTCGGCGTGCAGAACGGCGTGCCGACCCGTCCCCAGGCCTTCGCGACGCTGATCGATGACGATGACGTTCCGACCCTGCAGATCGCCGACGTGACCGTGATCGAACCGGCCGCCGGCCAGACCGCAGCGGCCGTATTCCGCCCGAGGCTGTCGAAGAACTCCGATTTCGAGGCCCGGGTGAACTACCAGACCGTGCCCCTCAACGCGGTGCCGGGGGTGGACTACACGCCGGTCAGCGGATCGATCACGATTCCCGCCGGCGATCTCGAGGCGGTCATCCAGGTGCCGGTGCTGAACGCGCCGAACGCGCTGCCGCCGCGCAGTTTCTTCCTGACCTTCGACAACCCCTTCAACCTGCTGATCGACGACGACCGCGGCCTGGGCCTGATCATCGACCGCGCGTTCCGCCCGGCGGTGCAGGTCGAGCAGACGGTGGTCAACCAGCAGGATGTCACCGGCCTGGCCGACCCGACCGCGCTGGCCCTGTCCCCGGACGGCAACAACGCCTACGTGGTCAGCGAAGCGCTCGACACGGTGCTGGTGTTCGCACGCAACGAGTTCAGCGGCCAGCTCACGCTCGCCACCGAATACTCGCCGGGCACGCCGGGCTTCGAGGACGCGCTGCTCGGCGGTCCGCTCGATGTGCATGTCAGCCCGGACGGTGAAACCGTTTACGTGGCCTCGCGGACCGACAATGCCGTGGCGGTGTTCGCGCGCGACGCCGGCAGTGGTGCGCTGAGCTTCGTCGAGAACCAGGTCGACGGCCAGATGAGCACGCCGTCGGCCACCCAGCCCAATGCCGGCCTCGCCGGCGTACGCCGGCTGCTGGTCTCGGCCGACGGTCGCCACGTCTACGCCGCCGGCGCCGACGCCAACGGCATCGCGGTGTTTTCCCGCGACAGCGTGACCGGTGGACTGACCTTCCTCGAAGCCGAAGTCAGCGGGGTCGACGATCCCGACGACGCCGGCGGAACCGTCGAAGCGATGAGCCGGCCCGCGGGCATCGTCGAATCGCCGGACGGCGCGCAGATCTACGTGGCGTCGCGCTTCGGTGACGCGATCCAGGTGTTCGAACGCGATACCTCGGTGGGCAGCCCCGATCACGGCCGATTGAACTACGTGACCGCGCTGCGCGACGGCCTGGCCGGCATCACCGGCCTGGACGGTGCGTTCGACCTGGTGATCAGCCCGGACGGCGAGCAGCTCTACGTGACCGCGGAAAACGACAACGCGGTGACCGTGTTCGACCGGGACGCGGCCGGTGCACTCACCCTGCGCCGGGTCATCGCCAAACAGGTGCCCGAGGTTCCCGGCCTGGGCGGACCGCAGGGCCTGGCCATGTCGCCGGACGGTCTCGAAGTATTCGTGACCGGCTTCGCCGACGACAGCCTGACGATCTTCCGTCGCCTGACGGAAGAGGAAGACGGCCTGCAGCCGGGCGACCTGGTGGTGCGCCAGACGCTGTTCGACGACCAGGGCAGCGTGCTGTTCATGGCCGGTCCCACCGACGTCGATGCCAGCGCCGACAACGAGTTCCTGTACGTCGTCGCCAACGAGGACAACGCGCTGCTCGTACTGAGCCGGATCTCGCTGGACATCATCTTCTTCGACGGCCTCGAGAACCCCTGATCGCGGGCACCGTCGCGGGTACTGCCACGGGAAACTCCTTCGATCCCTGATCGCGTCCCCACGGGGCGCGATCGGGGATTTTTCCGGTATGCTCCGCACTGGGTTCTCGTGTGGAGCGTTTCGTTCATATGCGTGTTTCCAGGTGGTTGTCGGCTGCGGCTCTGGCCGCGCTGCTGGCCGGGCCAGCGGGCGCCGACGAGGATTCGCCGAAGCGTGATCCGGACGAGCGGCGCGAGGAGATCGAGGAGATCACCGAGATGTCCTGCCGCGACGCGCAGGACCGACCCGAGAGCTGGCTGGACCAGACCCACGCCTACCTCAGCCGCAAGCTGTGCGAGCCCGCGGCCTGGTTCGACGGGTTCTTCGGTTCGTCGCGGGCGGCCGAGGAAACCCCCGTCGGCAGCTTTTTCCGGATCCGGAACTCGCTGATCTGGGACGACAGCGAAGGCCTGGAGCACGACATCCGGGTCTCGGCCAACCTCTCCCTGCCCCGGATCTCCGATCGCGTCCGGCTGCTGATCAGCAGCACGGACTCGGTCGACGGCGACGAAGGCTTCGACGATCTACGCGGAAACGAGGACGAGCAGACTCGCCTCGGTCTGCGGTTCCTTCTGTCGGAGACGGGCCAGACCCAGTTCGATCTGGACGGCACGGTCAAGGTCAACACCAGCGGCCTGAACCCGCGCGTGCGGGCGCGCGGCCGCCATACCTGGGGCCTGACCGACACCACGCTGGCGCGCTTCACCCAGACCGCGTTCTGGGAGCGAGAGGACGGCTTCGGAACCATCTCCCGGGCCGACTGGGAATGGCTTCCGGATCGCCTGACGCTGGTCAGGCTGACGGGACGCGGCACGTTTTCGGAGGCGTCCGACGGGGTGGACTGGCGCTCCGGCCTGATCGGTTTCCGGCAGCTGAACCGGCGCACGGCGATCCGTAGCGAACTGGGCGCCTTCGGCTATACGCGGCCGGAGTTCCGTGCCGAGGAGATCTACGTCAACTTCCGCTTCCGGCGCTCCTTCCTGCGCGACTGGCTGTTCTACGAACTGCAGCCGGAATACGCCTGGCCGTACGACGAGCAACGCGGCAAGCGTCGTTCGGATCTGCGCTTCATCCTGACCCTCGAAGTCCAGTTCGAGGATTCGGCCAGCCGCCGCGAGCGCCGGGCGCGCCATGGCGACGAGCCGCCGCTGGACCACTATCGAGGACGCTAGCGGTCGCGCGGACGTTCTGCCCGGAGAGCCGGGTCAACGGTCGATGATGATGTAGGGGTCCAGGACCGGTCGGTCTTCGTTGGCCGCGTCGATGACCATGTACTTGCAGCCGTTGCCGTAGACGCAGGCCGTGGATCGGTCGTTGCGCACCGTCAAGGTGGTCGAGCCGCTGAACTTGAACCAGTACACCAGGTCGCCGCTGCCGTCGACGAACGGCGTGTTCTTGGTGAACACGACGATCGCATCCTGGCTTGTGCGGAATTCGATCTGCTCGCCAGCGTCGACGCGGACATAGGGATTGGAAGTTTCCGGTGGTCTGCCGGGGTTGGCCGGGAAGTCGAGGTCGATGCTGCAGGTGCCCGGACAGTTGACGAGCCCGGGCTGGAACAGCGCGCATCCGCCGAGCAACAGCACGGCGCTGACTGCGCCGGCTGCCGACGCACGTTGGATGAAGGTCGATCGGCTCATGATGAATTCTCCTCGGGAGTGGTGCTCGGGCTCGACCCCGAGCGGATGATGGCGGCGAAGGCCGGGTCGTTCCAGGCGCCGTCGAGACGGGGCTCGTTCTCGAACAGGAACAGCGGAACCCCGCGATCGAGCGCGGTCCGGAATAGCGTCGCCGACTGTTCGGTCCGGTCGAGATAGAAATAGGCGAAGGCCGTTTCGACCAGTGCGTTGTCGTTGATGTCGTCGATCGGCGGAAGCTCGTCGAGAATCCGTTCGGCGGCCTCGCGGTCGCCCAGCGCCGCGAGGTGCAGCGCCCGGGCCGCGATCGCTTCCTCGTCCGCCGGATTGATCTCCAGCCGATTCAGCGCGGCCTCGATCGTGGCTCGGTGCCAGCGCTCCGCTTCGTCCAGGCGGTCGCCCTGCTCGCGCAGCGCCCAGGCCAGGAAGCCGGTCCATCGATAATCATCCGGCGCCAGATCGATCGCGCGGCGGAACATCGCTTCGGCCCGGCTGAATTCGCGCCCGATGAAGTAATTGGTTCCGGCATTCGCGTAGGCGCGGCTGTTCGGCTCGATGCGGATCGACCGCTCGAAGGCGTCGCCGGCCTGCAGGAAGTCCTCGCTCAGGAAGTAGGCGGCGCCGAGGCTGTAGAGGGTTTCCGGTGAATCGGGTTCGAGCCGCTCGGCGACCAGCAGCGATTCGATGGCCTCGGCGAGTTCGCCCTGGTAGGTCTTGTTGATCCCCAGCTCCCGGCGATAGCGCCAGTAGGCCGGATCCAGCGCGATCGCGGCGCGGATCGCCTCTTCGCCTTCGGCAAGCCGTCCCTGGTCGCGGAGCGCCCGGGCCAGCCCGGAATGGGCCTCGGCATTGTTCGGCTCCCGGGCCAGCGCGTCGCGGAACGAGCGCTCCGCCTCGGTCGGGCGCCCCGTGCCGAGGCGCAGTTCGCCCAATGCGATACGGGTCTCGACGCTGGCGGGGAAACGCGCGCGGGTCGCTTCGCATTGCTCCGTCGCCGGCAGGACCGTGTCCGGGTCGCGCGTCCACTCGTAGCGCTCCCACAGCGCCCGGCACAGGCCGGCCGCGGCCGGCGCGAACCCCGGATCCAGCGCAATCGCGCGCTCGAAGCGATCGATGGCGCGAACGATGGCGCCGTCGGTGCTGGCAACCCGAAGGTCACTGCGCGCCCGAAGGTAGAGTTCGTAGGCTTCCGTGCTTTCGGTTTCGAGCGCCGATCCGTCGATGGTCAGGAGTTGCACCTGCATGACCTCCGCGATCGCCTGCGAGATCTCGTCCTGGACCTCGAAGACCTCGGCGACCGGAGCATCGTAGCGCTGGCTCCACACCTGGTTGCCGCGTCGGCCGTCGATCAGGCGCGCATTGATCCGGATCCGGCCATCAGCGCGCTGGATGCTGCCCTCGAGGAGGGCGTCCACGTCGAGTCGTTCGGCGATCTCGCGGGCGTCGAGCTCGGAATCGCGCATCGCGTAGGACGATGTACGCGCCGCAACGACAATGTCCGGCGCCTGCGTAAGACGGTCCATCACCGCCTCGGCGATTCCGTCGGCCAGGTGCCGACTGGACTGATCCTCGCTCAGATCGTTGAACGGCAGGATGGCGACCGAATTGCCGAGCGCCAGCGGCATGGGCGAGGGCCGATGGAACAGGACCAGCGCGAGGACGATCAGCAGCGCGGCGATGATCAGGTAGTCGATCCAGCGCGGGGCGATGCTGGGCGGCGTCTCGTGCGGCGCGACGTAGTCGTCGGTGCGTCGAACGCCTTCGGGGGTGATGTCCCAGACGTAGCTGGCGACCGCGGCGACCGGAATGCCGGCGATGCCGAGGACGATCAGCAACGGCATGGACCAATCGGGCGCCTGGAGGGCGGGCAGGACGACGTCGGCCACCTGAAGCACGACCCAGAAAGCGACCACGTAGCCTCCGGTGACGCGGAACACATGGCGCCGGCGAAGTTCGTACAACCACCACTGAAGCGGAAGAGTTCGCTGGCGCATTCGGAAGACGTGTCCGTTCACCGGTCTCGGGCGGCAGCGACCCCAGGCGGCTGGCCGACCCGGATCCAGGAGGAACCGGGCTGTTGACCCGATCCATCGAGTATACACGTGCGCCCCGGCAGTCCATCACGACCCAAGGGTCATTTCGTGACCGGATCGACAGCGTGCGGCGGCAGCGCGCCGTCGCCGATTCAGGTCGGCGAAGGAGCGTCCGCGCCGGAGGCCGGGTCGGGTGCATCCGCGGCCGAGTCCCGCGTCCGGCCCGAAGAGGGGGCCAGCGAACGGACGATGGAGGCGGCCGCCTCCCGGCCCTCGAACACCGCGGTCACGACCAGGTCGGCGCCGCGCACCATGTCGCCGCCGGCGAATACGCGCGGATGGCCAGTCTGGAACGGCAGCGCATCGCCGTCGCCGACCCGCACGCGGCCGTCGTCGTGCAGCTCGATGCCGGCCTCGTCCATCCAGGCCGGCGGATCCGGCCGGAAGCCGAAGGCGACGATGACCACGTCGGCCGGCAGGGTCTGCTTGCTGTCGGCCAGCGCTTCCGGTCGACGCCGCCCGTTGGCATCCGCTTCGCCGAGCGTGGTTTCGACCAGCTCCACGCCCTCGACACTGCGGGTTCCGAGCAGCGCGACCGGTTGGCGATTGAACAGGAACTCCACGCCTTCATCGCGCGCGTTCTTCACCTCGCGCCGGCTGCCGGGCATGTTGGCCTCGTCGCGTCGGTAGACGCAGGTGACCGAGAACGCGCCCTGGCGGATGGAGGTGCGCACGCAATCCATCGCCGTATCCCCGCCGCCGAGCACGACCACGCGCTTGCCTTCGACATCGATGTACGGAAAGCGCCGATCGCTGGAGCCCAGCACCCGGTGCACGTTGCCGATCAGGAACGGCAGCGACTCGACCACGCCGTCGAGCGCCTCGCCTGGAAACCCACCGGTGACGTAGCGGTACGTGCCCAGACCGAGAAACAGCGCGTCGAAGTCGGCCAGCAGGCGGTCGGCGCCGACGTCGCGGCCCACTTCGACGCCGAGGCGGAAGCGCACGCCCATGCCCTCGAGCACTTCGCGCCGGGTCTCGACCACCTTCTTGTCGAGCTTGAACGGGGGAATGCCCCAGGTCAGCAGGCCACCGATCCGGGTATTGCGATCGAACACGACCGGCTCGATGCCGTTGCGCACCAGCACGTCGGCGCAGGCCAGGCCGGCCGGCCCGGCGCCGACGATCGCGACCCGTTTGCCGGTCGATTCGACCTGCGACAGGTCCGGGCGCCAGCCCAGCTTCAGCGCCTCGTCGGTGATGTACTTCTCGATCGAGCCGATGGTGACCGCCCCCAGCCCGTCGTCGAGCGTGCAAGCGCCTTCGCAGAGTCGATCCTGCGGGCAGATGCGGCCGCAGATCTCCGGCAGCGAATTGGTCTGGTGCGACAACTCGGCCGCCTCGAACAGCCGGCCCTGCCGCACCAGGCGCAGCCAGTCCGGAATGTAGTTGTGCACCGGGCACTCCCACTCGCAGTAGGGATTGCCGCAATTGATACAGCGCGCCGACTGGTCGGCGGCGCCGTCCTGGTCGTACTGGCCGTAGATCTCGTTCCAGTCGCGCACGCGAATGGCCACCGGCGTTTCGGTGGGGTCTTTTCTCGGAGTTTCGAGGAAGTGGAGGGTACTCGGTTTCATCGGGGCCTTCCTCTTTCGGCCACGCCAGCGCGCAACATGGGCGAATTGGCTGCAAGCAAGACACGGACAAAGGCGTTTCGCACGCCTGCTTCGCAGGCTTTTTGCGAGGTACTTTTGTGGCGGCAAAAGTACCCAAAACCGCTTGCGCGAACATCGCCGCCCGCTGCGCGGGTCCCCTGCGATGCTCGGTGCGGATGGGACGAAAAGAACTCGCTACGCGCCTGCGGCGCTGCGCTCAGACACCTTTTCGTCTTCTTCCATCCGCCCCTCCGCTTCTCGGCGGCGCTGACGGCGGGACACGTCGAAGACCAACCATCGAATGCAGCAGTCCCTCGCTCTTTCCCGTCGTCCCGCACTCGATGCGGGATCCAGCGACTTTGATCGAAACCGCGGTAGTCAATGAACCTTGATCGGGGTGCGTAGCGACCATGGTGGCGCTCGCGATGGGTCCCCTCTGCCTGGAAGGCGCCGAGACTCGCAGGTCGCTGCGGAAGGAGAGTTTCCGCATGTCTGAGCGGAAGGAGCATCAGCGACTGAAGCGAGTTCGGAAACTCCCGCAGCGACCGAGAATCGAGGGAACCCGCGAAGCGGGCGCCTTCCCTGCATAAGCGCTTTTGCTTACTTTTGTCGCAACAAAAGTAAGGCGCATCAGCTCGCGAAGCGAGCGGCGAAACGCCTTTTGACTCGATCCTGCAGCCTGTAGGGCTCGGTCGGGCCGTCGGGCTGCCCGAGGAGGCAAGAAACGGTAAAGAACAAGACGAAGCGTGGAACCCCTTCGACAATCCATCCCCGACCATCATGCCGCCTCCCGCAAGCCGCGGATCAGTTTCTCGAGGTCCGTCGCCTTCGGCGTGACCAGCCAGACCTTGGGCAGCATGCGACGGAAGTCGTCGAGAACCTCGGCCGCCCACGGGCTGCCGGTGTGCTCGCGGTGGCGCAGGATCAGGTCCCGTAGGTGGTGGACATGGCTTTCCATCGACTCCGGCGCGATGTGATGGATGTCGATCAGTTCGTGGTTGTAGCGATCGACGAAGCCGCGGTCCAGGTCGAGTACGTAGGCGAAGCCGCCGGTCATGCCGGCGCCGAAGTTGATGCCGGTTCGGCCGAGAAATACCGCCACGCCGCCGGTCATGTATTCGCAGGCATGGTCGCCAGCGCCCTCGACCACGGCGACGGCGCCGGAGTTGCGCACGGCGAAGCGTTCGCCGGCGGTCCCGGCCGCGAACAGCGAACCGCCGGTCGCGCCGTACAGGCAGGTGTTGCCCATGATCGGTGCGTCGGCCCCGCGGTACCGGATTCCCGCCGGTGGACGCAGCACGATCCGGCCGCCGGCCATGCCCTTGCCGACGTAGTCGTTGGCCTCGCCGGTCAGTTCGATGTGCAGGCCGGCGGCATTGAAGGCACCGAGGCTCTGGCCGGCGGTGCCGTCGAGATGCAGCGTCAACGGTGCGTCGCGCAGACCGTCGGGACCGTGCTCGCGAGCGATCGCTCCGGACAGCCGGGCGCCGATCGAGCGATCATGGTTGCGGATCGCGTAGGAGAACGCGCCGCCGTCGCCCGAGGCCACCGCCTCGGCCGTGTCCTCGGCGATCCGCGCGGCCAGGCGACCCGGGTCGTGCGGTGGGTTGCGGTCGACGGTGCAGAACCGCTCGACCTCGTCCGCGACGCCGTCGTCGTCGAGCAGCGGGCGCAGGTCCAGCCGGTTCTGCCGCTCGGTCAGGCCCTCGATGCGCTTGAGGTAGCGGGTCCGGCCGATCAGCTCATCGAGCGTGCGCAGGCCCAGCGCGGCCAGGCCCTCGCGCACGTCTTCGGCCACGCCGAGGAAGTAGTTGACCACCATGTCGGGCAGGCCGACGAAGTGGTTCTCGCGCAGGACCCGGTTCTGCGTCGCCACGCCGGTCGCGCAATTGTTCAGGTGGCAGATGCGCAGGTACTTGCAGCCCAGGGCGATCATCGGTGCGGTGCCGAAACCGAAGCTCTCGGCGCCGAGGGCGGCGGCCTTGAGTACGTCCAGCCCGGTCTTCAGGCCGCCGTCGGCCTGGATCCTGACCTGGCCTCTCAGGCCGTTGGCACGCAGCACCTGGCGGACCTCGGCCAGGCCCGTTTCCCAGGGGGCGCCGGCGTATTTCACCGAGGTCAGCGGGCTGGCGCCGGTGCCGCCGTCGTAGCCGGAGATCGTGATCAGGTCGGCGTAGGCCTTGACCACGCCTGCGGCAATCGTGCCGACCCCGGGCTCGGCGACCAGCTTGACCGAGACCAGGGCCTCGGGATTGACCTGCTTGAGGTCGTAGATGAGCTGGGCCAGGTCCTCGATCGAATAGATGTCGTGGTGCGGCGGCGGCGAGATCAGGCCGACGCCGGGGGTGGCGAAGCGCAGTCGGGCGATCAGGGGGTCGACCTTGTGCCCGGGCAGCTGACCGCCTTCGCCGGGCTTGGCGCCCTGGGCGATCTTGATCTGGATGACCTCGGCCGAGACCAGGTAGTCCGGCGTGACGCCGAAGCGACCCGAGGCGACCTGCTTGATCTTCGACGCCTTCTCGGTGCCGTAGCGCACCGGGTCCTCGCCGCCTTCGCCGGAATTCGAACGCGCGCCGAGGCGGTTCATCGCGATCGCCAGCGCTTCGTGGGCTTCCGGCGACAGGGCCCCCAGGCTCATCCCGGCAGAGTCGAAACGCTGGACGATGGTTTCGGCTGATTCGACCTGATCGACGCTAATCGGCGCATTATCGCTGCGCAATCGAAGGAGATCGCGCAACATAGCGGGGTTGCGATCGTCGACCAGGTCGGCGTAGCGACGGTAATCGTCGCGCGCTCCCGTGCGCGCGGCAGTGCGCAGCGCGGTCACCACGTCCGGGTTCCAGGCGTGGTACTCGCCGCCGTGGACGTAGCGGTACAGGCCGCCGTGCTCGATCGGCATGCGCCGGTCGCGCGCCCATCGTCCCAGCGCCTTCTGATCGTTCCACAGGTCGTCGAAGGTCGCGCCGCCGAGCCGCGACACCGCGCCCGGGAAACAGGTGTCGACCACCTCGTCGGCCAGTCCGACCAGCTCGAACAGCTGTGCGCCACGGTAGGAACCGATGGTCGAGATGCCCATCTTCGACAGGATCTTGTACAGGCCCTTGCGGATGCCGCGGCGGTACGAGCGGCCGAGCTGCAGCGCGCGGTCGCGCGGGTGCTCGATCTCGCCGGCCGACACCATCGCCTGCAGCGTCTGGTAGACGAGATAGGGGTAGACCGCCGTTGCGCCGAAGCCGATCAGGCACGCGAAGTGGTGCGGATCGCGCGCCGTCCCGGTCTCGACGATCAGGTTGCAGTCGGGGCGCTGGCCGGTCGCCAGCAGGTGGTGGTGGACCGCGCCCGTGGCCAGCAGCGCGTGGACCGGCAGCTTGCCGTCCTCGAGGTAGCGGTCGGACAGGATCAGCAGCAGCTTGCCGTCGGCCACTGCGTCCGAGGCGCGGCGGCACAGGTCGGCCAGCGCGTCCTCGAGCGAGATCGATTCATCGACGCACAGATCGAGCAGCACCGAGGGCAGGCCGAACTGCGGCGTGTTGACCAGTTGGCGGAGCTTGCGCTGCGACAGCACCGGCGAATTCAGGACCACGCGCTCGGCCAGGGCCGCGTTCGGTTCGAACACGTTGCCCTTGCGGCCCAGGCCCGTTTCCAGCGACATCACGATGGTTTCCCGCAGCGAATCGATCGGTGGATTGGTGACCTGCGCGAACTGCTGGCGGCAGCTGTCGTAGAGGGAGCGGATGCGGGTCGACAGCACCGGCATCGGCGTGTCGTCGCCCATCGAACCGACCGCCTCGGCCTGGGTCTCGGCGAGCACCTGGATGACCTCGCGCCGTTCTTCCCGGGACAGATTGAACATCTTCTGGTACGTGGCCAGGGTGACGGCGTCGAAGGGTTCGGCGGCCATGTGCACGTCGACCAGCTCCGAGTCCAGGTAGCGAACCCCGGCCTTCAGCCAGGCCTGCCACGGGTGCAGGGTCTTCAGCTGATCGTCGATGGTCGAGGCGTCCAGCAGGGTGCCGTCGGCCAGATCGGCCGCCAGCAGCTCGCCGGGCCCGAGCCGGCCGCGGGCGACGACGTGCTCGACCGGCACATCGACCACGCCGGTCTCGGACGCGACGATGAGCCGCTGGTCGGCGGTCCGCGTCCAGCGCGCCGGCCGGAGGCCGTTGCGGTCGAGCCCGCAGACGGCCCATCGCCCGTCGGTCATGACCAGTCCGGCCGGGCCGTCCCAGGGCTCCTGGTGGAAGGCGAAGAATTCGTGGAACGCGCGCTTGTCGGCGTCGAGGTTGTCGGCGGTCTGCCAGGCCGGCGGCACCAGGATGCGCAGTGCCTGCGGCAGCGGCATGCCCCCGGCGACCAGCAGCTCGAGCATCTGGTCCAGCGACGAGGAGTCCGAGCCGTGCAGGTCGACCGGTGGATCCAGCTCGGCGATCTCCGGCAGCTGCGGGGAGGCCAGCAGGTGTCGCCGGGCCCGCGCCCAGTTGCGGTTGCCGCGGATCGTGTTGATCTCGCCGTTGTGGGCCAGCATCCTGAACGGCTGGGCCAGGCGCCAGCGGGGCAGGGTGTTGGTCGAGAAGCGCTGGTGGAACAGCGCGACGTTCGATTCGAAGCGCGGGTCGGCCAGGTCCGGGAAGAACGCCGGCAGGAAGGCCGGCATGACCATGCCCTTGTAGGACAGCGTCGACGCCGACAGGGAGGCCACGTAGAACGATCCCTGTTCGCTCGTGTCGGCCTCGACACGCCGACGGGCGAGGAACAAGCGCCGGTCGAAGGCCGCCGGCTCCAGGTCGGCGGGCGGGGCGATGAACACCTGCTCGATCCGCGGGCAGCTTTCCCGCGCGCGATCACCGAGTTGCTCCGGGTCGGTCGGAACCGTACGCCAGCCGATCACCGTCAGCCCCTGTTCGGAAAGCCGCTGCTCGAGGCGCGCTCGTTGATCGGCCGCGCGGTCGGCATCGTGGTCGAGGAAGACCTGGCCGGCGGTGAAGCGATCGGGCAGGTCGAGGCCGTTCTCGGCGGCGACCGAGCGCAGGAAGCCGATCGGCAGCCCGACCAGCAGCCCGCAGCCGTCGCCGGTCCGTCCGTCGGGCGCGACCGCACCGCGATGGGTCAGGCGGTCGAGGGCCCGGACCGCATCGGCCACAGTTCGGTGCTCGGCCCGCCCGTCGAGCTTGGCGATCAGGCCGAAGCCGCAGGCGTCGTGCTCGAAGTCGGGGTGATACAGCGTGGCCAAGGACCGTACTCCGGCGTATGGAGACGTTCCAGCATAGCCAATTCCAGCGCGGCCGAGTGAGCGCATCGATTCCGGGCGTCGATTGCAAGAGTCGTCGACCCCTTGAATCGTCGACGCCTTGAATCGTCGACGCCTTGAGTCGGGCGTTCCGTCTGGTTATCTTGAATGCGGCGTATGGGAATGGGGATTCCGATCATGAACTCTGAATGTGTGGCAGCGGGATCGGTCGATCCGTCCGATCTGGCGCCGGAACGCGTGCTCCTGCCCTACGGGTGGATCGGCCCCGTGTGGCGTATTCGCTCGGATGCGCGCTCGATCCGTCGCCGGTGGAACAAAGAGGCGGCCCGGTGGGGCTTGCTTGCGATCCTGGTCGCGGGCCTGCCGATGCTGGTCGGCGGAGCGGTGCGGTACGGCCTGGACAGCAGGGTCTTTTTCCTCGAGCAGCCGGCGGTGTTCTGGGCGGTTCTGGCGGCCTTTCCGTTGAGCCGGCTGATCGTTGGCGCTCGGCTCGTCCGCCGTCATCGCGCCCGGATCGAGCCGCTTGCCTGGGCCCGGGTCGGGCCGGACCTCCGTCTCGAGGCAAGCCATGAAGCCGTAAGCTCGGCCCACGCTGGATTGCACGCAGCACTCATGGGCGTGCTGACGATCTCCAATGCAGCCCTGGCGCTGATCGCGTCGGGATCCTACAGCTGGATCTTCGGGCCGCTGTCGGTCCTGTTCGCCGTCGAGGCGGTCACCTGGCTGCGCGTTTTCCAGCTGCGACGGCGTCGACATCCGACGCGCGAAGAGTCAACGGCGAGCGGGCCATGAACGAAGGGCGGAGGGCGGCAGAAGTGGCATCGTCGAGCGCCGGGACGAGTGAACGGAATCGGCCCGCGATCACCGGGCGCAAGACCTGGTCGATGAACGAAGATCTGCGCATCGTCGAGCCGGGCCTGCCGTTCGGCCCGGTCTATCGCGTGACCGGCGATTGGGAGCGGCTGGTGGAATCGCGCCAGGCGTTCGAGTGGGGCAAGGCAGGGGCGCTCGGGCTTCTCGGTGCGCTGGTCTTCGGTTCAATCGGCGGTTCGTCCGACCTCGTCCAGGCGCTGCACGTGCTGTTGTTCTGCCTGCTCGTCATGTCGGCCCTCGCGGCTCTGGACGCGATCTGGGTCGCCCGCCATGCGGCGGAACTCGAGCTGATCGATCGCACGTCGTCCGGACTGGACGAGTGGCGGGCGAGCCGGGCGGCGCAGCGGCAGCCCGAATTCCTGGTGCTGGGGCTTCTGCTGTTCGGTGGCGTCGGGGCGTGGGTGCTGTGGGCTGCTCTTCGACCAGAGTCCTCGCTGAACCCGTGGATCTTCGCGCCGATGGCGTTGCTTCTGATCGGCGTGCCGATCCGGGGCGGCCTTGCGAGATGGCGGTACAGGAGGCGCGCGGGCACTTGAAGCCGTGCAATCGCCATGCCGGGCAGGCTGCCGGCAGCGACAGCGATCACTCTCCGCGGTGGACCCCGGCCACCGACCGGCCCGACGGGTCGGCGTGGTTCGCGAACTCCGGGTCCCAGGCCAGCGCGGCTTCCGACGAGCAGGCGATCGACTTGCCGCCCGGAACCGTTCGTGCCGCCGCGTCGGACGGGAAGTGTTCGGCGAAGATCGACCGGTACAGGTAGGCCTCCTTCGTCGCCGGCGGGTTGATCGGAAAGCGTGACTCGGCCTCGGCCAGTTCGGCGTCGCCGACCCGGGCCTCGGCGTGGTCGCGCAGCGCGTCGATCCAGCCGTAGCCGACCCCGTCGGAGAACTGTTCCTTCTGGCGCCAGGCCACCGATTCGGGCAGCAGGTGGGCAAAGGCGCGCCGCAGCAGGTGCTTCTCCATCCGCCCCTCGCCGATCATCTTCAGCCCGGGGTCGATCCGCATCGCGATGTCGATCACTTCGTTGTCGAGGAAGGGCACGCGTGCCTCGACCCCCCAGGCCGCGGTGGACTTGTTGGCACGCAGGCAGTCGAAGCGGTGCAGGGCGTCGAGCTTGCGCACGGTCTCTTCGTGGAACTCGCGGGCGTTCGGCGCCTTGTGGAAGTACAGGTAGCCGCCGAACAGTTCGTCGGCCCCCTCGCCGGACAGTACCATCTTGATGCCCATGGCCTTGATCCGGCGCGCCATCAGGAACATCGGGGTCGAGGCGCGGACCGTGGTCACATCGTAGGTCTCGAGGTGGCCGATCACGTCGACCAATGCGTCCAGCCCTTCCTGCAGCGTGTACTCGAAGCCGTGGTGGACCGAGCCGATGTGCTCGGCGACCAGGCGCGCGGCGGCGAGGTCGGGGCTGCCTTCCAGCCCCACCGAAAACGTGTGCAGACGCGGGAACCAGGCCGGCTCGGCCTCGGCGGCCTCGATCCGGCGTGCGGCGTGGCGGGCCGCCAGCGCGGCGATGACCGACGAGTCCAGCCCGCCCGACAGCAGCGCGCCGTAGGGCACGTCGCACATCAGCTGGCGGGTGACCGCGGCGTCCAGCGCGTCGGCCAGCGCGGCGACGGCTTCGTCTTCCTCGCCGATCACCGGGTCGTCCGCGTTCGGCAGGCGGTGCCGCCAGGCCGGGTCGAAGAATCGCGTCAGCGTGTCGGTCGCCGAGTCGTAGACATGGCCCGGCGGAAACGCTTCAGCGTCGTCGCAGAGATCGTGCAGGGCCTTGAGCTCCGAGGCCACCACGCGACGCCCGTCGGCGTCGCGACCCCAGTACAGCGGCATGACGCCGATCGGGTCGCGCGCGACCAGGTACCGGTCTGCGTCTCGATCCCACAACAGGAACGCATAGATGCCGTTCAGCGCGCGGCACAGCTCGACCGGAGCGAGCCGCCGCGACAGCGGCAGGATCACTTCGCAGTCGGAGCCGGTCTGCAGTTCATCGGCGAGGTCGTGCTCGTCTTCCAGCGCGGCGTGGTTGTAGATCTCGCCGTTGACCGCCAGCACCCGGCGCTGGTCGAGCGAGTACAGCGGCTGGGCGCCGCTGAGCGGGTCCACGATGGCCAGCCGCTCGTGGCAGATCAGCGCGTCGTCGTCCTCGTGCACGCCGGACCAGTCGGGCCCGCGATGGCGCTGGCGCTTGGAGCGGGCCAGCGCCTCGGAGCGCAGGCCGGCGCCCGCGACGGGGCCGAGGATGCCGAAGATCGAGCACATCGCGAACGGATCAGGGCACCGCGACCGGTGCTTCGAAGCCGTCGATGAACAGGTCTTCGGGCAGTTCGGCGAGGCAGTTGTAGCAGGCCAGGGCGAAATCCTGGCGCGGCGACTGCGGATCGTAGACGTCGAGCGCGTCTTCGGCGATGTTGGCCGCCAGCACCTCGATCGTGAACGGTTGGCCGCCGTGCTGGTCGGCGCGCAGGTGGATGCCTTCCAGGTTGTTGAGCGCGTCGGGGCTGCCGCCGATGTCCGAGAAGCCGTCGGCGCCGAACACGTTGCCGAGGAAGTCGCCCGCGTCGGCGGAAACCGCAAGGTCGAGGTCGTTGACCCAGGCCGGCGTGGTCCCGCCGGTCCCGGGGCCGGGCGCGTCGGTCCAGGCCAGCATGATCCGGACCGGCTCGGCCGGGTCGTCGGGGGTCAGAGCGATGCTCCAGTCCTGGCCGGTGGCGTCGAACACGGTCAGCTGATCGAAGGTGACCACCGATTCCGCAGGGTTGATGACTGCGTCCAGGTCCAGCCGGCCCCAGCCCTGCTTGCGGTCGGGGCGGTGGCCCAGGGTGCCGTTGTCGGCGTCGAGGTTGCCGACCAGGTCGACGGCCGCGGCGGTGAACACCGCCTTGATCAGCGCGGGGCTGGGATCGACCGCGTGGACGTTGCGGTACTGCTCCCAGAACAGCGCCACACTGCCGGAGACCACGGGCGAGGCCATCGACGTGCCGCACGACAGCCCGTAGCCGGAGGGTCCGGTGCTGGTCGAATCGGTGCGGCAGCCGGGTGCGACGATGTGCGGCACCTGGCGGCCATCGCAGGCCGGCCCGTGGGCGCTGTTGCTCGACACGCTGAAGAAGTCCAGGTCCTGGCTGCCGTTACTGAACTGGAGCCGGGTCGATCCGACCGCGAACAGGTTCTTCGCTTCGTCCGGCGACCCGAGCGAGCTGGGTTGGCAGGTCCCGGTGGGGCGGTCGCCGTTGCCGTTCATGATCGACCAGACGGCCAGCACCGGCTGCGGACCCGGCGTGGCCGGGTCGGCGTCGCGGCTGATGAAGTCGATCTCCATGGTCGGGATGTCGTAGCCCTGCGGCGTGCCGGTCGGTCCCCAGGAGTTGTTGGTCAGCTGGGCGCCGCTGGCGGCCGAATCGCCGTAGATCGTCAGCATGCCGTTCGGCGCCATGCCGCCCGGTCCGCCGCCGAGGAACGGGCCGTAGCGCTGCTCGATCAGCGATGCGCCCGGCGCCACGCCCTGTCCGCGCAGGAAGCCCGCCCCATCGACCGTTCCCGATACGCCGGTGCCGCCGACGGCGCCGGCGACGTGGGTGCCGTGGCTGTCGTTGGCGTCGCTGCAGCTGTTCGGGCCCATCGCGCCGGGCACGCAGGGCACGATGTTGTCGACCAGGTCCGGGTGGCTCTGCAGGATGCCGCCGTCGACGATGCCGACGGTGACGCCGCTGCCGTCCAGGCCGGTCGGGTTCAGCCAGTCGAGGTAGCCCGGTTGGATCACCAGCCCGGCGTCCCAGCCCCCGACGACCGATTGCTGGCTCATCTCGCCGCGCGGGCCGGCGTCCTGGCCGATCTGCTGGATCGTCAGCACGCCGGGGATCCGACTCAGGGTCTCGAAGCTCTCCGGCGCGGCGCGCAGCTGGACGCTGGCCAGGTGCGCGTCGAGCGACTTCGGCGCGCCAACGGTCCGGGCACCGGCATCGCGCAGCGCGGCCAGCACGCGATCGGCGCTGCCGGCGTGGATCAGCGCCATCGCGTGCAAGTGCGGGTCGGCGTCGCCGCGCGCCTGCACCGGTACGCGCAGCACGGGCGGGAACTCCCCGGCGAAACGGACCCGCGCCAGGCTCGCGGCACGTGCCAACGCGTCGCGGTCGGCCCAGACGATGTAGCCGAACGGCGCAAGGTACTGGACCGGCTCGGCGCCGACGGCGCGCAGGGCAGCCAGCCACTCGCGCTGGATCGGGCCCTGGAACTGGACCAGGCGGAAGTCGGGTTCGGACCACGCGCTGCCGCGCCATGCGCCCTGCGCCGTCGGCCCGAAGGCCTGCCGCGGGTCCACCCGCTGGCCGTCGATCCGCATGTCGAAGGGGTTGGCCACCGCGTGCAGCCGTCCGCCGGCCAACCCCCGGCGGAGCGCGGAACCGGTGTCCGGCAGCCAGACGAAGCCTTCGTACTCGATCGCCGATGCCGGCAGCTCGGCGCGCAGCGATGCGTCCGGACGGTCGATGCGCAGCCAGGTTTCAGCGGCGAGCGCGAAGGGGGAGAGGGCCAGCGCCAGGCCGGCCGCGAAGAAAGCATTCCGCATGGATTCGTACCCAGGTCGACGCCGCGATCGAAGCGGCATCTGGAACGTTAGCAAAACTTGCCGCAGGGTGCGAGCGATCGGGATGATTTCATGCCCCGGCGTGTCGGCGCGGCGTGCGCGCCGGTGCCGAGGGCACCGCGATTCCCGTCGTTCAGTCGGGGTTCAGTGCGCAGCTGCAGACTGGAACCACGACATGCGGTGATCCGCGCCGATCCGGCTCGTACCGGACCGGCTGCAAGCGGACCCGCCGCCGGGCCCCGGACCGCCGCCGGGCCCGCCTCGAAACCGGGGGTCCAGCGGCGTATGATCATCGAAGGCCCGGACTGGGCGAACGACCATCCGAAGGGAGGGTGGCATGGCGAAGAAAATCGGACCGTACGAAATCGTCTCCGAACTGGGACGCGGAGGCATGGGTGTCGTCTACAAGGCGCGCGAGGAAAGCCTGCAGCGCTATGTGGCGATCAAGATGCTGGGCAATCAGCTGGTCGAGGACGAAGCCGTTTCCGAACGGTTCATGCGCGAAGCGCGCGTGGTGGCCGACCTCAACCATCCGAACCTGGTCCAGGTGTTCCGGGTCGACCGGCACGAGGATCAGCCGTACTTCGTCATGGAGTATGTCGAAGGCGACTCGCTGAAGGCATTGATCCAGCGCGAACGCCAGATGCAGCCGGTCCGGGCACTGCAGATCCTGCAGGAAGCGGCCAACGGCCTCGCCGCCGCCCACGACAAGGGCGTGGTCCACCGCGATATCAAGCCCGAGAACATCATGCTGACCAAGTACGGCGGCGTGAAGGTCGTCGATTTCGGCATCGCCCGCGACGAGAATGCCGAGACCCGGCTGACCACGACGGGCATCGGCATGGGCACGCCCAGCTACCTGTCGCCCGAAGTCTGCCTGTCGCAGGAAGTCGACCAGCGCTCCGACATCTTCTCGATGGGGGTGGTGCTGTTCGAAATGCTGACCGGCGACATTCCGTTCAAGTCCGACAGCCCGTTCGAGATGATGACCAAGGTGGTCGAGGCGAAGATTCCCGACATCAAGGAACTGAACCCCAACGTCGACGAGGGCATCAAGAAGATCCTGGCCAAGATGATTGCCAAGCGGCCGAAGCTGCGCTACCAGCACTGCAACGAGCTGATCAGCGACATCGAGGACTACCGGGCCGGCCGCGAGCCGCGCTGGGCCAAGACCGTGGTCCTCGACGATGCGGTCGAGGCCACGGGACCGACGGCGGTGCGGCCGGCCGCGGACGCCGACGGTTCGATCGGTCCGTCGACCGGTGCATCCGCCGACGCGGCCACGGTGGCCGCCACCACCCCGATGCCGAGCCGCACCGGCGACGGCCCGCCGACGGTCCGGACCGCGCCGCAGACGGCGGCCACGGAATCCTTCGACGCCAACGGCGGCTCGCGCAAGGGCCTGGCCGTGGCGGCGATGTTCCTGCTGCTGGTGCTCAGCGGCGCGGCCGCCTCGACCTGGTACCTGCTGGCCGGCAGCGACAAGCCGTTGCTGGCCTGGTTCGGCGGCAGCGAAGACGGTCCCGAAGTGGTCATCGAGACCGAGCCGGAGACGCTTGCGCTGAATGCGTCGGCCACGGATGCAAGGCGCGACACGTCGAACGAATCGGTGGGCGATTCGGTGGGAGATCCTGATCGCAATCCGGTGGGCGATTCGATGGCAGATTCGATGGCCGACTCGCCGGCCGGCACTGCGGACCGGCCGAGTTCCGCCGGGTCGTTCGCCGCATCGTCCGGCACGAGCGAAGGCGCAGCCGGACCGGGCCAGGACAACGCCGCGACGCAGGCCGCGGACTCCGATTCCGCCGACCCGCGCGCCGGCGCCGGCTTCCAGTTCGCGGTCGAACCCCCGACCGACGACTCGTCCCTCCCGACGTCGTCCGGGCCGGCGAGCGAGCCGGTCGATGACTCGAGCGCGGAATCTCCAGCCGAATCGTTGTCGGAATCGGTCGCAGAATTGTCCGACACGGCGACCGGTGCCCCGACCATCGCCTCCACCGCTCGCGTCACCCCGAGCGACGCCGGCACCGCGACCGAAGCTTCGGAACAGCCCCCGGCCGGGTTCGACTCGCCGACGCTCGATACGGACCAGGCCGTCGCGCGGGTCACCTCGCCGACGCGGGCCGAGCGGGCGCCGGCCTGGAATCCGGCGGCGCCGCGCATCGTGGTCATGGCAGCCGGCGATCCGGCGGTTGCCTCGGCGATCGAGGACGAACTCGAACAGGCGCTGAACCGGGCGTCCTTCGAGCTGCTCGACGAGCAGTTGATGGACGGCATGAGTTACGCCGAGTCGCTGCCCGACATCGTTCGCGCCGCGTCCGAGGAGGGCGCCGACATCCTGGTGTTCGCCGACGTGGTGCCCGCCGGGGAGCGCGAACTGAACTTCTACGGCCGCACCGATTACCAGTACCTGGCCAACCTGCAGGTTCGGGTGGTGGTGCTGCATGACCGGCGCAATCTCGGGCCGATGCTCCGCGAGCGGCTGGAATACGTCGGATTGAACGCTGACGACAAGGCGCGCGAGGCGTCGCGGGCGGTGAGTCGCGATGTGATTACCCGGCTGCGCGCCCTGCGGGCCGGCGCGGCCTCGGCCGCTGGCTGAGAGTCGACGCACCGAATCGACCCGGGGTCGACCCGGGGTCGACCCGGGTCGGGCTCGAGTCAGACCTCGGACGCGGGCATCACCGGCTCGGGCCGGCCGAAGTAGAAGCCCTGGATGTAGTCGATGCCGATCGCACGGCAGGCCTCGGCCTGCTGCTCGGTTTCCACGCCCTCGGCCAGGGTTTTCACGCCGAGCTGCTGGATCAGCGTGTTCAAGGATTCCAGCAGGCGGTACTTCGGCGACTCGGCGCCTTCCAGACCCTGGACCAGGGCGATGTCGAACTTCAGCACGTCGGGGGGCACTTCGATCAACTCCTGCAGCCGCGCCTGGCCGGCGCCGAAGTCGTCGTAGGCCAGGCCGATCCGCAGGTCGCTCAGGGTTTCCCGGATGCGGGCCATCACTTCGAGGTCGGTCACCGCGGCTTCGTGGACCTCGAACACCAGATCCAGCGACGGGTGCTTCTCGCGCAGGGCGCGCAATTCGTCGAGCAGGCGCTCGGGGTCGCGGCATTCCTCGGGATGGGTGTTGAAGAACAGCGGCGTTTCGATTCCCCGGCTCTCGGCCTCGAGGAAGCTGCGGCGGCGGAACAGTTCGCTGAGCCGGACCTGCTCGCCGATCGCTTCGGCCAGCATGAACATCGGCCCCGGTGCGGCCTCGAAGGCCGGGTGCACCGCGCGGCCGAGCAGCTCGTGGGCAAACGGCGTGCCGTCGGCGTGGACGATCGGCTGGTGGAAGGCGCAGACCATCTCCTTGTCCAGCAATTCGTTGAATTCGCGCACGCGGGTCGGGAAGTCGTGCGGCAGGGCCGCGATGCCGACCCGGGTGGCCTCGTCCGGGGCGGGGCCGTCCTCGGCCTCGTCCTCGATCAGCCGGAACTCCTGGTCGCCGATATGCACCACGTCGCCATGACCCATCGGCGTCGGCGCATCGATGCGCTCGCCGTTGACGAAGGTACCGTTGGTGCTGCCGAGATCGCGGATGACCAAACCATTCCGCATCCGCTCGATGCTGGCGTGGCGACGCGACACGCGCGCGACGTTCAGCTGGATCGCGCAATCGGGGTGTCTCCCGATCTCGGTGGGGAACGAGACCAGGTCGAAGCGCTTGGGCGGCCGGCCGCGACCGGCGAAGCCTTCGAGGTAGACACTCCGAGCCATTCAGTCAGCACCATCGTTTCGCACAACCCGCCCGATACTACATCCATCGCCGGGTCGAGAGAATGCCTCGTGCTCGATTGCCCGCCCGGCTCGAGGGCGTTCCTGCGCCTCGAAGCAATGGGTCGTCGCTCGCCGCCCGCGCGTCCCCTGTCGGCGTAGGGCTATATTGAGTCCTCGTACATCCCGGCCCAGCGCAGGAGTTCCTCCATGATGATCCCGCTCATTCCCTTTCCCGCCACCGGCAGCGTCTGCCGACCGTCGCCTGCCAAGGTCGGCCGGCGGTACACGCTGGTGCTCGTCGGGCTGCTCATGCTGGCGGCGCCGCTCGCGGCACAGCGTGATTTCTCCGACGTCGAGGTCCGCGCGACCGCGATCGCGGACGGCGTACACGTGCTCGAAGGCGCCGGCGGCAACCTCGGCCTGGTCGTCGGCGACCAGGGTGCGTTCCTGATCGACGACCAGTACGCGCCGCTGACCGAGAAGATCCGCGCGGCCGTTTCCGAGATCACCGAGGCGCCCGTGCGCTTCGTGTTCAATACCCACTGGCACGGCGACCACACCGGCGGCAACGAGAACCTCGCGGAGTCCGGCTCGCTGATCGTGGCCCACGACAACGTGCGCGAGCGACTTTCGGCGGGCCAGTTCATGGAGTTCTTCGACATGGACGTGCCGCCGGCGCCGGACGCCGCGCTTCCGGTCGTCACCTTCAACGACGAAGTGACGTTCCATCTCGGCGGCCACACGGTCCACGCGATTCACCTGCCCGATGCGCACACGGACGGTGACGCAGTGGTTCACCTTCGTGAGGCCAACGTCATCCATACGGGCGACATCGTGTTCTACGGCATGTATCCGTTCATCGACTACGGCTCCGGCGGCAGCCTGGCGGGCATGGTCGATGCCGTCGACCGGATGCTCGCGATGGCGGACGACGACACGCGGTTCATTCCGGGTCACGGCGGTCCCGTGCTCGAGCGCGACCAGGTCCGGCAGTATCGCCGGATGCTGGCCACCGTGCTCGAACGGCTGCAGGGGCACCTGGAGGCCGGTCTCGACCTGGATGCCATCCAGGCCGAAGCGCCGACCGCGGACTTCGACGAGTTCTGGGGCGGCGGCTTCATCGGCGCCGAGCGCTGGGTCGAGCTGAACGTCCGGGGCATGCAGGACGGCTGACCCGCACGGTTCGCGCTGCAGCGTCGGCCGGATGACCGGCCGACGCCCGCGAAGGCTCACGACTCGAAACCATCCTGGAAGAGCGTGTCCCCGTCGTTGTCCAGGATGCGCACCGTGGCGACCGAGGGGGTGCCGACGGTTGCATCGCCGCTGAAGATCGACAGCTCGACCGTGAATCGCTCGATCGGCTCGCCGGAGCCATCGTCGACGATATCGACGGCGTTCACGGTCCGTACGCCGCTCTCCCCGTCGGCCCAGAGTCCGTCGTAGACCACGTCGCCGGAGAAGTCCACGCCTTCCGTGGCGCTGCCGCCGACCGCATCGAGAAAGATGCCGGCGGGGCCCTCGCTGCCGTTGATGCGTTCGACCCGCAGGGTCACGGTGCCGACGGATTCCTGCACCTCCCGGAAGGAATCGAGAATGCGGATTTCGCCGCCCTGAGCGGCTCGCTCGGCCCACAGGGCGTCCAGGTCGGCCGACTGCCAGGAGGGGTGGGATTCCTCGGCCAATCCGAGCAGCACGTCGAAGTCGCCGGTCGAGCGGTCGTAGAGGATCACATCGTCGTCGCTCACGGTGATCGCCCCGGATCCCCCGGGCAGCTGCGTGTCGATGTCGACGCTGACCAGGAACAGATTTCCCTCGAGGTGGTGCGCGCCGTCCAGGTTGACGCCATCGGGAAACATGCTGCCGTTCAGGGCGATCGAGTCGAGCTGGCCGCCGGCGATCGCGACCAGGTCGCCCGGCAGCACGAAGGTGACGGCGGGATGCTGGAAGAAGCGGTCGAAGGAGACCAGCAGCGCACCCGTGCCTGCATCGCGCGTGACCGCGTCGAGGTTGACCCCGTCGGGGACGCCGGCCGCCGCCGCATCGAAATCGATCACCACGCTGCTGCCGCCGGACACGAAGAAGACGTCGCCCGGACGGACCGGCACGCCTGCGATCGTCCGCGCCGTGTCGATCGATTTCCTGCGCAGGCTTCGATCGAAGGCGTCGACGTCGACGCCTGCGAGCGGAGAGACCAGGGTCGAGACCTGGGCGCTGCCGGTGCCGTCGGCCTGCAGGATGATCTCGCTCCGGTCGTTGGCGATCACGGTGGAGGACGTACCGGGTTCGGGCACGCGTACGTTGGTGTCCGACGACAGGTGGAGTTGCTCCAGGTCGACCTGCGCCGCGGCCGGTGCGTACACACTGATCGAGGCCAGTCCGACCGCCCCGACGATTCCGACGATCGCGACTCGTTTCAGGGCGCCCATGATCAGTCGCAGTCGGTGGCTTGATCGCAGCGATTCGGTGCGATCGCCGTGCAGCTGTTGCCCGAGGCGCCATTGGCGCTCATCAGCACATTGCCGCAGAAGCCGCCGAACACCCCCTGGTCGCCGTTGTTGTAGACCGTGCTGTCCATCAGATAGCTCGACGAGAAGCCCAGCGAGACGCCCTGGCCGCCGTTCTCGCGCGCGACGATCCGGCGCAGCACCGAGCCCGGGGACAGTGCGACGATGCCGTTGTCGCCGTTCTCGGCGACCACGAGATGTTCGAGCAGCGCGCCGCGCCCGACCACCATCCCGTCGTTGCCCATGCCGCGAACGGTGCCGTTGCGGATCTGGATGTCGTCACGGCCGTCGGCGTCGATTCCGATGCCGGAGCCGCTGGTCGAGCAGGTCGTGGTGCTGCCCGAGCAGGTCACCGGCCCGATCAGCGAAAACCCGTTGAGATCGATGGTCACGCTGTCGGCGTTGACCACGATCAGGTCCGCGCTGGCGCTTGCCGTGGTCAGGTTGCCGGTCAACCGGTAGCTGCCCGACGCGCTGATCGTGACCGGCAGGCCGCCGGTATCGCCGTCGAAGCAGCCGAACACGGCGCAGTCGGCGTTGATCTCGAATACACCGTCGACCGCCGGCAACGACGACCAGGTGCCGCACAGGGCAGCGGCAAGCAGCAGGGGGCGGGAACGATGGAACATGGTATTTTCTCCATTGCGTTGAGTGGTTCGACTGCGCGGCGCGGTGCGCGGACCGTAGCGCCTCATCCCTGTCTAACGAGGTGGACTTCGAAGTGCTGCCATGGATTTCGGTGCTTGGCCCTGCAATGGTGCGACCGGCACGATGACCGACGTTCCCGACGAAGACCGCTTCGCCGAGCTGTACCGCGAGCTGCGGGCGGCCGCCCGCCAGGCCCGTTCGCGGAATCCGCAGCGCACCATCAACACCACCGCGCTGGTCCACGAGGCGTGGTTGAAGCTCGACCGTGGCTCGACCGCGTTCCGCGATCGCGAGCATTTCGTTCGCACCGCGGCGCTTGCGATGCGCCAGGTGCTGGTCGACTACGCGCGCTATCGGGGCGCCGAACGGCGCGACCGCGAGGCCGAGCTGCCGTTGATCGAGAGCCAGCTCGAAGACCTGTCGATCGGTGCCAGCGAGGAGATGCTGGCGCTGGACCAGGCCCTGTCGCAGCTCCAGCAGATCGATGAGCGCGCCGCCGACCTGGTCCTGCTCCGCTTCTTTGCCGGTCTGTCGATCGACGAGGCCGCCGAGGTCCTCGACATCTCGTCCCGGACCGCCGCGCGCGACTGGATCCGGGCGCGCGCGTTCCTCAAGGCGAGGCTGGGGCCTTGATGGGCGAGCGCGACTCGAACGACGACAGAGGGAGCGAGCGCGGCGTGCAGGACGGCGACTGGGCGCATGCCGCGGCGCTGTTCGACGAGCTGGCGCCGCTGACCGGGGAACAGCGCAGTGATCGATTGCGCCGGGAGACGGTGCCCGCCGAGGTTCGGCGCTGGCTCGATGAACTGCTCGCCGCCCACGACGACGACCGCTCGCTGATCATCGACCGGGAGGTCGACGTGCTGGCCCGGTCGCTGGCGCCGGAGGCGCCGGTGCTGGCGGCGGAGGACTACATCGGCCAGCGATTCGGCCCGTGGCGGGCAGAGGACGAAATCGGCCGCGGCGGCATGGGCGTGGTGCTGGCCGGCGCGCGAGACGACGGCCAGTTCGACATGCAGGTGGCGATCAAGCTGCTCGACCCGCAGCGCTTCGGCAGCGCGACCCGCGAGGCGATCCGCAGCGAGCTGCGCATGCTCGCCTCGCTGGAGCACCCCGGGATCGCCCGGCTGATCGACGGCGGGGTGCGCGACGACGACGTGCCCTACCTGGTCATGGAGCGGATCGAGGGGGAGCCGATCACCGCCTGGGCCGAGCGTGTTGCGGACCTCGAACGGCGGGTGCGGATGCTGATCCAGGTCGGCCACGCCCTGGCCCACTGTCACGCGCGGCTCGTGGTGCACGGCGATATCAAGCCGGCGAACGTGCTGGTCGACGACCAGGATCGGGCGCGCCTGCTGGATTTCGGTATCGCCAGCCGGCTCGGCGCGACGGCAACGGCACCGAACGGATGGTGCTCGCCCGGCTACGCGGCGCCCGAGCGCTTGCGCGGCGCGCCGCCGGCGATCGCCGAGGATGTCTACGCGTTCGGCGCATTGGCCTACTCGGTGCTGACCGGCACGGGCATCCGGAGTGCGCCGGAGCAGACGCGGCTTCTCACCGCTGGAGAAGGGCCGGATCCGGGCCGCGAGGAGGCTCTGGAACCGGCTCGCCCGGACGCGCCGTCGACGCGGCTCGAACGCCTCGGGCGCCATCGAGAGGCCCGGCGGGTTCGCGGCGACCTCGACGCCGTTGTCCTGCAGATGCTGGCCGGAGCGGCCGCGGACCGCTACGAGTCCGTGCGCGCGGCGATCGACGACCTGGAGGCCTGGTGCGCTCGACGCCCGGTTCGCGTCCGCAACGGCGGAGCGACCTATCGGGCCCGGCTGTGGACGGCGCGCAACCGCGGCCTGGCCGCAGCGGTCGCGTTGGGCACGACGGCCCTGCTCGGCGGTACCGGAGTCGCGCTGTGGCAGGCCGATCGGGCCCGCGACAGCGCCGAGACCGCGCGCATCGCCCGCGATCGAGCCGAACTGGCGCTGGCTCGAGCCGATTCGGTGAACCGGTTCCTGGTCGACCTGTTCCGCGCCCGAATCCCCGACCTGCCGCCTGACCAGCTGCCGACGACCGCCGAACTGATGGAGCGCGGCATCGAAAAGGCGCGCGATCCATCGTCCGGGCCGCCGGCCCTGCGCGCCGAGCTGCTGGTGACCCTGGCCGAGATCCTGGCCGCCCGACGACAGCTCGATGAGGCGGATGCGTTGCTCGACGAGGCGGCTGGATTGGTTGAGGGCGGGGGTCGATCGCCCGGAGCGATCCAGGACGAGGGCGCGCTGCGTCTGCGCCTTGCGGTGGCCCGCGCCGACAGCGCGAGGGCCCGCAATCGGCTCGACGACGCCGACCGCCGGCTCGACGAGGCGATTGCGCTGTACCGCGCGTCGCGACCGGAGGATCCGGCCCGGTTCGAGCTGGAGCGGGACCGGGGGCGGGTGCTGATGCGCCGGGAGCGGTTCGACGAAGCGGAGCAGGTGCTGCTGGCGCTGCAGGCCGATCTCGAGCGCCGACCGGGCACCGACGACCTCGCGCTGCGCGTCGCCGGAGACCTGGCGGCGATCGCCGGAAGCACCGGCCGCCACGATCTTGCGCTCGAGCGCTTCGAGACCCTTCTCCAGCGCAAGCGCGCGCTCGACCATCCGCCGCTCTCGCTGGCGACCACGGAGATCAACATTGCCAGCCTGGCCAAGATGCAGTTCCGCTACGACGAGGCCGCGGCCCGCTTCGACGCGGTGATCGAGCGCCTGGCACCCTTTACCGAAGTGCCGCGAGCGGTACGGGCGACCGCGCTGAAAGGACACGCCGACATCGCACGGATCCGCGGTGATTTCGAGGCGGCCGAGGCCTGGCTGCAGCGAGCCGCCGAGGAATGGGCGCGGGTGCTCGACCTGGCGTCGGTCGATGAGGATTTCTTCATCCATTACTACGGCGGGCGGCTGGACGCGGAGCGTGGTCGCCACGCATCGGCGGCCGAACGCACCGCGGTCGCGATCGAGCGGCTGGCGGCCGGTCAGGAAGGTCCGTCGCACCGCATCGGACTGCTGCACGCCGACCGGGCGCGCTACCTGTGCCGGGCCGGCGAGTTCGACGCCGCCGATCGCGCGCTCGGGATCGCGCAGGACTGGCCCGGGGACATCGTTCGCCTGGCCGAGAACGAGGCCCGCGCGGTTTGCAGTCTCCTGCGCGAGCCGTCGGCTGCGGACCCGGCGTGGATTCCGCCCGGCCATATCGACCACGCCCTGGAGCAGAGCGGAGACGCGGCCGAGGTCGCGCGGCTGGAGCTCCTGCGCGCCGAGCTGCTCGAGCTGAACGGGCACAACGATGAAGCCGCACGCCTGCGCACGGCCGCCACGCGTCGGCTGGACGATGCAGGAGCCGCTTCGGACCACCCGCTGCGGGGCGGTTGATCGGGCTGTAGACGATCGAACATTCGACGATCGAACATTCGACGATCGAACATTCGACGATCGGGCTGCGGTCGGAGCGGAGCGTACGGCGGCCGGTCGGACCGGCCGCCGCCGGAGGACGTCAGGGCGTCGTTTCGAACCCGTCGGCGAAGAAGTCCTCGCTGCACGTCTGGGGCATCTCGAAGCCGTTGGTGACGTTCAACGAGCTCGGGCCGCCGCCGTCATCGGCATCGACGCCCATGCCGCGGCGGGCGAAGGCCTGCCAGATCTCGCACCGGTTGGCGCCGCCGTAGGTCTGCTGGTCGGCCAGCAGCATCGCATCGCGCGTGTCCAGGAAGGTCGGGCCGCAGGGTTGCAGCTTCATGCCGTCGAGCACCAGCTGCATCGCGACGTGGTTGCCGCCGTTCCCGTCGATGAAGTCGGGGTCGAAGCCGTACTTGTCGACCAGGTTCCAGTACAGGTCCCACAGCACGGTATTGAAGACCGTGCCGACGCCGTGCGGCACG
Source organism: Wenzhouxiangellaceae bacterium (assembly GCA_965227925.1). Classification (GTDB taxonomy): domain Bacteria; phylum Pseudomonadota; class Gammaproteobacteria; order Xanthomonadales; family Wenzhouxiangellaceae. The sequence goes on along the minus strand of CBDDGP010000004.1, from coordinate 112,240 downwards.
CTGACCGAGCCGATCGATTCGTAGGTCGCCGGGTTGGCGTTCATGTCGCGGGTGTACGGCCAGGGCCGGATGCCGGCGCCCGGGACGCTGTCCTGGAAGGTTGCCCAGCTGCCCATCCCGCGCAGGTCTTCGGCCTGGTCGCCGGCCTTGGCGGTGAACCACAGCGCGAGGAAGTCGCTCCAGCCCTCGCCGGCCTGCTGGCTGCCGAACAGGCACGATGCCGCCGACGGTCCGCCGGTCAGGCGGTTGGACACGCCGTGCCCGTATTCGTGGGCGATGATGCCGGCATCGAGATCGGAGTCGCGGTCCAGGCCGGCTCCGCTGTCGTTGAACAGCCGGCCGGTCACCGTGCCGCCCAGGTCGGCCACGATGCCGTCGCCGTCCTGGTTGCCGATCATCGCGACCGGGACGGTGACCTGGCCGCCGTCGTTGCCGGGCGACATGGTCAGCGTGTCGTTGCTGCCGTTGTTGTTGATCACCACTACGGCCGCGGCGCCGGCGTTCTCGGCGTTCAGCGCCTTGGTGCCGAACTGGCAATTGCCGCGCCGGACCAGCGCGATGTTGCCGGCGGTGAATCCGGTCAGCGGGCCGCAGCCCTCGTCGGGGATGGCCGAACCGTCGGAGACCCGCTCGAAGGTGCCGCTGGTGCCCGGATCGAGCACCGCCGCACCGAAGCCGGCGGCGGCCGCGACGTAGTCGCCCGAGCTCGGCGCCGGTGCATCGACGGTGAGCGTGGCGGGGCTGGAGCCGGTGAAGCGGTACATCTGCATCCGGCCCGGCGAGCCGTCGGGCGGGGTGGAGAAGTTGGCATTGTTGGTGCCCGAGCCGTCCTGGGCATCGGCAATCACCAGGTCGCCGCCCTCGCCGCCGTTGCCGAAGTTGTCGACCTGGAAATTGCCGGCCGGCTCGTCGAAGCCGAAGTGCCACAGCACGTCGTGGATGCGGTTGTTCCAGTAGAACAGGTTGGTGACCGCGAACTCCTCGTATTCGTTGGGCTGCTGCGTGGTCAGGTCGATCGGGAAATCGAACTCCAGCGCCGCCCCGCCGTCCGGCCGGCGTCCGCCGGAGTTGTTGGCGTCCGTGTCTTCCTGCGCGCGGACGTTGTTGCCCCGGGTGTCGGTATAGGTCTGGCTGCCGTCGTCATGCCACGCCAGTGGGGAGGCGTCGGGATCGTGCGGATCGACGACCACCTGGTCCGGCCCCTCGCCGGGATGCTCGAGCGGTTCGGGGAAGACCCGGTAGCTCGCTTCCTGGGTCCAGTTGACCGCGAACAGGATCTCGCCGCTGTGGGCGTCGACGAATGCGTTGTACCAGTCGGCGCGGTCGCGTTCGTCGACCGCAATATCCCAGACCAGGGCCAGTTCGCCCTTGTGCTCGAACCAGGACAGGCGGGCCGGAATGTCGCCGTCGGCCAGCGACCCGCCCGACAGGCGCAGGTCCTCGTCACTGGACCGCGCCACGACCTGCGGCGGAACCGCGCGATCGAGGTCGCGGGCATCGGCGTAGCGCTGCGCGGCAGCGACCGCATCCAGGGTCGGCGAGCGCCGAGCGGTGCGGGCGATCGCGTTCGCGCTCATCCGGCTGTGCAGGCTGAGCACGTCGCCGTCGCGACCGACGTTGGCGTTGGCCACGCCCAGGGCCACCGGAAGCCCGTCGATGTACTGCTGCATCCAAACGTGGGTGATGCCGTTGTGGCGGCTGGTGTAGGCATCGCGCACGCGGACGTCGGCGATATCGCTGCTGCGCAGGTCCAGGTCGACTGCGCGTTCGTTCAGCGCGTTCAGCGCCAGCTGTTCCGGTGAGTTCGCTGCGGCGACCGACACACAGACGCCCAGCGCGGCCATCATCAGGCCGGTACGAATCGAAATCATGACGGTGGTTTCCCTCGAGTGATGATCGTGGAGATCGGTGCGTCCCCGCCCATCATTCTTGCACGAAGCGACGCCCGTTGCGACTGGCGAGGATCGATCCATGGTCGATCTAGGATCGATCCAGGGTCGGCACGGCTCCACCGGGCCGTCGCCGGATCAATCGGGTCGCATCGAAGATGGCGTACACTTTTGCCATCGTGCGGTCGACGTCCCGGGAACCCATGCCATGACCGAATCCACCCGCCGGATCGACTGGTCGCGCGTTCGCAGGCAGTTCCGCGAGGACTACCAGTTCGCGATGATCGTGCTGTTCGGCCTGCTGGCTTCCCTGGTCGTCATCGGCTTCGTCATCTACCGCTATGCATTCGGCTTCTATTTCGGCGGCACGGTCAATCTGATGATCGTGACCAGCATGCTCCTTGTGCTGGTCTACGCCTTGAAATCCGGACGCACCCGACGTGCGGGCGTGTTCTTCTGCGTCGCGACCGTGGTCGCCTGCATCGCATCGACCGCGATGTTCGGTCGGACCGGCATCCTCTGGGGCTATGTCGTCCTCTGGGTCAACTTCCTGCTGACCTCCCGCCGCTTCGCGTTGATGGCCAACCTGATCCTGACCACGGTGCTGATCATCGAGACCAGCCTGTTCGAGTCGATCCTCGAGGGCGTGACCTATATCGTCACCGCCTTGCTGGTCACGACCTTCGCCTGGATCTTCGCTCACCGCCTGGCCAGCTACCAGGACCAGCTCGAGCTGCTGGCGCTGCAGGATCCGCTGACCTTTGCCGGCAATCGACGGATGATGCGGCGCGACCTGAATGCGGCGATCGCGCGGCACCGGCGCACCGGGCGACCGTTCACGCTGGTTGTCCTGGACCTGGATTTCTTCAAGCGGATCAACGATGAACAGGGGCATGAAGCCGGGGACGATGCGCTGCGCGGCTTTGCCGACGCAATGCGTGCCGCGCTCCGGGCCGACGACGGCTTCTACCGTTTCGGTGGCGAGGAGTTCGTGGTCCTGCTCGAGGGTGACGATGCCGACGCCGCGAGGCAGATCGTCGAGCGACTGCACCGCGAGGTCTCGGGTCGGCTCGCGTTCGGCGGTGAGGTGCTCCGCTTTTCCGCCGGTGTCGCGATGCTGCAGCCGGGAGAAGACTGGCCTGCGTGGGTATCGCGCGCCGACCGTGCCTTGTACTGGGCCAAGCAGTCCGGCCGCGACCGGATCGAGATCGCCGATTCCAGCGACGGGGCGCGCCCGGTTCCGATCTCGCCGAAGACCGATCGACTCAGCAGCCGTCGGAAGTAGCGGCGGACCGGGGCGAGGAATCGACGACCGACCCCGGCCCCTGATTCTCGATCCCCGGCGCCTGGCCCCGATCGCGTGGCTCCCGGACCCGAGCGCCCATCTTCGGGTCCTGGAGCCCGCCCCTCAGAGCGGCCACAGGCCCCAGACCCAGCCGAACACGCCGACGCTGATCGACGCCAGGGCGGTGAGCAGCAGGCCGAGCGTCGTGGCGCGCGGCAGCGCGGTGCGATACAGCACCGCCGCGACCAGCGCCCAGAGGCCGAGCAGCGCGGCCAGGGGACCCAGCCAGGCCGCCCACGGCGCCGGGCCGGCGATTCCGAACAGCAGCATCACGGGGGTCACCTTGGAGGTCATCACGCCGCCGATCGTCAGGCCGGCCACGTAGAGCACCGCGGCCAGCGCGGCCAGGCCGGCCCACAGACGGGCACGGCCGGCGCGGGCCACCGGCCTCCGGTCCTTCGGCCGATCGATTCGGCGCGAGGCCCACGTTGCCGGCAGCACCAACAGGCCGATCAGGGAACCGGCCAGCGACGCGCCGATCCAGCCGGCGTGCACGGCGAGCCGCTTCTCGTCGGTTTCGGCCAGGATCAGCGCGTGCTGCGCAGCATCGGTGGCGAGGTAGGAGGAGATGTACCGGGCAGCTTCTTCGCCCTCGTTGACGCAGTCCATGTCCAGCTCCGCGTCGGGATCGTCGAAGAACGAATTCATGAAGCCGCCCGCGCAGTCGACCGAGCGGGTCGGGCCGTGGCCGGCATGCGGGAACTCCACGTAGCGCGCCGACGGGATGTTTTCGGCCACGTAGCGAGCGAGCGGGGGCGGGGTGATCGGGTCCCAGGCGCCGTTGGCAATCACCAGCGGCACGCGCGTGTCGCGGATCGCGTACTGCGAGGACGCACGCGGCGCCAGGCCGAGTTCGCGGCACAGGGCGGCGGACTCCTGGCGGAGTGCAGCGCCGCCGAACGCTGCGGTGAGGAGCGGATGCTCCGCTTCATCGCGGGGTCCTTCGACGGCGTTCTTTTCGACGTAGCCGTCCAGGCAGCGCACGCCGGCGGCCATACCCATGCTGACCGATATGCCCATGCCGTCGTCGGCGGCCAGGGCGATCGCGCGGAAGAACGCCGTGTTGTCCTCCTCGACCTGGCGGGCCAGCCCGTCCATGATCGCGGGGATCGCCGCGTGGGTCTTCTGCTCGTAGGCGATGCCGAACGGCAGGCCGGCGATCACGTCCTGGAAGATCCAGGCGCGTCCGCCGGGGTACAGCTCGCCGGCCGGGACCTCGACCTCGACCGGTTGCTCCAGCATCGCGGCGATCGCGGCGCGATAGCGGGTTTCCAGGTCCGGGTAAGCGTCGACACAGCCCGGCTGGTCGGCGCAGGCGGCGAAGAACCGGTCGAGCAGCCGCGCGTACCAGTGCGGCATCCGCATCAGCGCTTCGAGATCGAGCGGCACGATCGCGTCGATGACCATGGCCTGGACGCCGTTCGGGTCGACCTGCAGCACCGCCTGGCCGAGCACGGAACCGTAGGAAATGCCCCAGACGTTCCACGCGTCCAGGCCCAGCGCGACACGCAGTGCGCGTACGTCGCGCGCGTTCTCGAAGGTGTGGTACCCGGTGACGTCGACGCCGGCACCCCGTGCTCGGTCGATGCAATCCCGGGCATCGTCCAGCGCCGCCCGCTGGGCGCCCTCGTAGTCCGGTCGGACGCGCTCGGCCCGATTCCGGGTGCCCCAGAACGGGCAGAACTCGCCGGAGTTGGCGATGCCGCGCTGTTCGAGCACGATCAGGTCGCGCTGGTGGACGACCGTGTGGTCCTTGAAGCGCTCGACGTAGGTCCGGATCGGCACACCGGGCCCGCCGGTCAGGTAGACGATCGGGTCGGTGCGGATCTCGACCGCTTCGCCGTCCCGGTCTTCGCCGGTGGCCTTGATGCGGGCGAACAGGAGCTCGATCGTTCGGCTGTCGTCGACCTCACGATTTTCCGGCACCCGGATCAGGCCGCACTCGATATCCCCCGGTTCGTAGTCGATCGCGCCGCGGAAGGGGCAGAGGACCGTGTCGTAGCCGGGGTCTCGCAACCACTCGAACTCGCCGGTCGCTGTCTCCGCCGTTCCTTCGGGCTGCGACAGAGCGGTCGGCGCCGGCGCCTCGGTCGCGTTCTGTGGTTCCTGCTGGGCGATGGCCGCGAACGGGGAAACCGAACCGGCGAGAAGAAGCAGGCGAATCGCGATGCTGCGCATGAGCGGGTCCTTGCGGAAAGTCAGCGTGCAAGTATGCGCCGGCCGGTGGCGCCGGACATGTGCCGATCGTTGGCACGGTCGTGGAGGTGCAACCGGAAGGGCGCGACGCCATTCCGCTCGGGCCGCGCAGGTGCCGGACGTTCGGTCGGGCCCCGATGGGTTCCGCCGCGACTGGATTCAGTACGAACGGGTTTCATCGGCGATTGACGGAAAGCGCCTAGGCTCGCGGCCATGACGATGAATCCTCCCCTGCCCGATCGCGAGTCCGTCTGGGACTACCCCCGCCCTCCGCGCATCGAGTCGATCGATTGGCCGATCCGGGTCGAGCACGGAGACCATGTGATCGCCGACACGCGCAACGCGATGCGCGTGCTCGAGACCTCGCACCCGCCATGCTTCTACATCCCGCCCGACGACATCGACTTCGATCGCCTGGTGCCGAGCTCGACCCGGACGTTCTGCGAGTGGAAGGGCCAGGCGCGCTACTGGCACCTGGAAAGCGAGGCCGGGCGCATCGAAGACGCCTGCTGGGCCTATCCCGATCCGACCGACGACCGCATCCGGGATCACCTGTCGTTCTATGCCCGCAAGGTCAGTGCCTGCTTCGTCGCCGACGAGCGCGTCCAGCCGCAGGAAGGGGATTTCTACGGCGGCTGGATCCTCAGCTGGGTCAAGGGCCCGTTCAAGGGCGGCCCCGGCACGCGGGGATGGTAGGGGAAAGCAGGGACCAGGGGAAAGGGGGCAGGGACTAGTGGAAATGCAGGGGCGAGCTCTCGACTCGGGGGTTGCCTTTTACTAGCCCCTGCCCCCTCTCCCCTGTTCCCGGATTTTCCACTAGTCCCTGACCCCTTTCCCCTTCTCCCTGCCCCTCAGTCCTCGATCTTCCAGCTGCCGTCGGCCTGGCGGCAGGCGGTTCCGTAGACGGTTTCCGGGCGGCCCCCGATTTCGGCTTCCATGACGTACTCGCGGCACGGGCCGGTTTCGCCGTAGTAGGTGTCGGTCGGCGTCATCGAATAGTCGTATCCCGTATCGGGGTTGTGCCAGGTGGTCGGCTGGCCGGTGCGCGAATGCTCCATCGCGTAGCTGGCGTGGGCATAGTCGCGTTCGTCCATGCTGCGACCGATCGCGCCGCCGATCGCGGCACCGGCGATTGCGCCGATCACGATTGCGGCCGTGCTGAAGCCGTCGCCCCCGTGGTAATAGTCGTCGTGACGCGAATAGCTGGCCGCGGCACCGAACAGGCCGCCGAGTGCTGCGCCCAGCACCATGCCGTTCTGCTCGCGCGGGCCCTGCGTGGTCGCACAGCCGCTGACGAACAGCATCGCCGCCAGCGGAATCGAAATCAGCATTCGCCGCATCATCGCGGTTCTCCGGTTCATCCAGGCCGACATCCTGCGCGCACGAGGCTGAATGCTTTCTGAACCGGGACTAGGGACTAGGGACTAGGGACTAGGGGCTAGGGGCTAGGGGCTAGGGGCTAGGGGCTAGTGAAAAGCGGGAACCCCGCGTCGTGGGCGCAGGTTTTACTCGTCCCTGACCCCTTTCCCCTGACCCCTGGCCTCTCAGCCCGTCTCCACCAGCCGGTCGTGGCGGGGAAGATACAGCGCAGTGCGGATGTCGCGTTCGCCGAGCTGTTCGAACAGGCGGCGATACAGGCCGAGCTGGACGTCGTAGCGGGCGGCTTCTTCCCTCAGGAACGCGTCGAGCTCGCCGCCGGCGTGGTAGCCGGACTTGTAGTCGATGACCCATCGCACGCCGTGGGCGTCGACGAAGGTCCGATCGATGATCGCATTGACGATGCGGCCGTCGACGATGCCGGTCAGCGGGAGTTCGCAGGCCGATTCCGGGTGGGCGTTGCTGAGCAGCCAGCGGCCGGTCTCGCTCGACAGGGTGCGTTCGATGGCCCCCGCGACGATCGCTGCGCTTTCGTCCAGCTGCTGGCTGCCGGTGCCCTCGGCGCGAAGCAGCGCCGGGATCCGATCGACGAGACGGCGTCGATGGGCGTCGGTCACGCGCTCGACGCCGATCCGGCCGACGTGCTCGAGCAATCGATGCACGACCTGGCCGGTCCGCCGCGCCTGCGCGCCGGCCCAGTTGAACTCGATCTCGACTTCGCGCTCGCGCGGTGGGAGCACGGGCCGCCAGTCCAGCGGCGCGCCGATCAACGGTTGCCAGCCGTCGACGACCCGGCGCAGGTCGGGCGGTGCGGGCGCGTCCTGGGAGGATCGATGGGCGGCGGTCGCTCCATCCGGCGCGGCCGCGTGCTCGTCCAGCGAGGCCAGGAAGGCCGATTCACAGGCGGGCCAGAGCAGCTCCAGCAGCGTGCCCCGGGTCGGCTTCGGGCCGCCGGTGCGATCCGGATCCAGCGCGGTGGTCAGGACCAGCCGTTCGCGCGCCCGGGTCGCGGCCACGTACAGCAGGCGCTGGCTCTCGTACTGCTCGCGGAGCTTCTGTTCGGACCGGATCAGTTCGATCAATGCGGAATTCTCGCGCTCGTCCGCGGCGCGCAGCGGGGCCATCAACACGGCTTCGTCTCGATCCTGGCGGGTGAACGGGAGCCAGTACAACAGGTCGCGATGGCCTCCACCGGTGCCACGATCGAGCTGCGGCAGGACGACGAGATCCCATTCCAGGCCCTTCGCACCGTGCATGGTGAGAATCTCGAGGCGGACGTCGTCGGATGGCGGATCGCCGGCGGTGAAGCCGGCCGCCAGCCGCTCCTCGAATGCGGCGAGGTCATCGACCTGGCCCTCCGCGTCGGCCGATTCGAGCAGGTCGAGAAACTGCCGTGCATCGGCGCAATCGCTTTCGGGACGATCGCTTCGAGCACGATCGAGCAGTTCGCTGCCGCCGAGCCGGGTCCAGGCCCCCTCCACGAGCGCCCGCAGCGGGCGCCGACCGATCCGCTCGCGTGCGCGCTCGAGCGCATCGAAGACGCGTTCGGCCCGGCCCCTTGCCGCCTCGGACAGTCGCTCGAGCGCGTTCGCGTCGCGCGGATCGCGATCGTCGCCTGCAAGTCGGTGGAGGTCCTCCAGCCGCAGTCCACACCAGGGCGCCCGCAGCACCGCGAGCAGCGCGGCCCGGTCGGCCGGCAGGCGGATCGCCCGGGTCAGCGCAAGCAGGTCCTGGACCACCGGTCGGGCAGCCAGCGGGTCGAGCTTGACCGCACGGAACGGCAGCCCGCGCCGCTTCAGCGCGGGCAGGACGGCGGCCAGGTGGCTGCGCGAGCGAACGATGATCGCGGCGCGCCAGTGGGGGTCGTCCCGGTGATCCCGGATCGCGTGATCGAGCAGCATCGCGATCCGCTCGCCTTCGGCTTCGGCGTCCGGAAGCGCGTGCAGGTCGATCATGCCGCCGCCGTCGCGACCGGCGTCCGACGGCGCATAGGCCACGGCGCCGGCGGCGACGTCCTCGGATTCGGGGAAGACCGGACCCAGCCGCTCGTTGACCCAGCCCACGATGTCCGCTCGTGAGCGGAAGTTTCGCGTCAGCCGCACGTCGTCGAGCTTCAGGTCGCCGATCCCCCGGTCGCGCGTGCGCATGAACAGTCCCACTTCGGCTTCGCGGAACCTGTAGATCGATTGCATCGGGTCGCCGACCACGAACAGCGTGCGGCCATCGTCGGGCTCCCATCCGTGGGTCAGCTTCTCGAGCAGGCGGAACTGGGCCCAGTTCGTGTCCTGGTACTCGTCGACGAGGATGTGACGGATCCGGCGATCGAGGTACAGGCCGAGGTCGGTGTACCCGCTTTCCCCGTCCCCCAGCGCGGTCAACGCAGCGCCGGAGATGCCGCTGAAGTCGGTGCGCGCTCGCTCGGCAAAGACCACGGCGAGCTCGGCGGCCGCGTGCCGGATCACCTGGATCATCGCGTCGAGGACGCGCCATTCGGCGTCGTCGTAGCGCGGCGGCGGCAGGCCTCGGGCCGCATGCAGGCGCTCGGCCAGCGCGTCGTTGTCGCGAAACGCGTCGAGCAGGTCGAGCATGCGCTGCTTTCCGGGGCCGGCCGGGAAGCCGGAACGCTTGTCGACGGTCTTGCGCCAGCCGCCGGTGCGGGTCAGCAGGGCATCGCACAGAGCCGACCAGTCGTCCAGGCGGTCCGGTTCGGCGTCGGGCAGACCCTGGCGGCGCCAGAGTCCGACCCTGGAGTTTCCTTCGCTGCCCTCGAGCGCCGCCGCGGCGTCGTCGATCAGACCGGCGAGTTCGCCGGGCGAGCTGCCGGCAGCGGCCAGCGCGTCGTCCAGTGCCTCGCGCGCCGCTGCCAGACGCTCGCGGACCAGCTCGTCGAGCACGCCTTCGAGCGTCTCGCGTTCCGGCGCGGTCACGGTCAGCGCGCGCAGCCACTGTTCGCGGCGTCCGAGCAGGTCCACCAAAAGGTCTTCGATGTCCTGGGTGCGGTGGTCACGCCAGAGCAGCAGCCGTTCCACCGCGCCGCCCAGCGAACCGTCGCGGTCGTCGGCCTGTTCCAGGACGCGGCGCGCGGCCTCGCGGTACAGCGGCAAGGTGTCGTCGGCCGGCGCGGGCACCGGTCCGAGACGACTGGCCACCGGCATGCTGCGCGCCAGGTAGTGGCTGAACGAGTCGATGGTCCGGATCATCAGGCGCTGGGGATTGACCAGCAAATCCCATTCCCGGACCCGGTCGGCGAGCCTGCGCGAAAGAGCGACCAGGCCCTGCTCGTGCGGCTGATCGCTGGTGAAGTCGGGTTCGAGCACCCGCAGGATGCGCTGCTTCATTTCCGCCGCGGCCTTGCGGGTGAAGGTGATGGCGAGGACTTCTTCCGGGGCCTCGACCGTTTCCAGCAGGGCGAGGAAGCGCTCGACCAGCAGCGTGGTCTTGCCCGAGCCGGCGGGGGCCTGGACGATCACCGAGCGATCGGGCCGGACCGCGTGCCGCCGTTGTTCGACGTCGCTCATCGATCGCTCCCGTTGGCATCGTCGCCGCGTACATCGACGTCAACGGCCGGTCCCGGACTCGGCTTCGATACGCGCTCGTGGATGCGGCAGAACGCGTGCAGATGACAGTGGCGGCACGCGCGGTCATCGCGAGGGTCGACCGCCGCGCGGCCCTCTGCGAAGTCCGCCGCCAGCGCATCGAGCGCCCGGCGCCAATCGTCGCGCAGGGCGTCGAAGTCGTCGAAGGCCTTCCAGCTGCCGGTCGCGCGGTCCAGCGCATCGATGCCTTCGATGTCCACCGGTTCGGCCGCCAGCCCCTCGAAGCCCAGGCGCTCCGGCCGTAGCCGGCCGAAGGCCAGCGCCACCGGCGGGGGCTGCATCGACAGCGCGTAGGCGGGCAGCTGGGGATCGACGATCCGCGCGGCCGGTCGCCAGTCGTTCCGCCCGGTCGCGCCGGTCTTGTAATCGATCAGGACCGGCCCCTGTTCCGTGGCGTCGACGCGGTCGACGGTCCCGGTCAGTTCGATCGGGCCGAAGCGCATCGCGATCCGGGCCTCGCGCGCCTCGACGTGGAAGTCGCCGCGAGCCTTCTCGATCTCGATCCAGCGAGCCAGCAGGCGCTCGGTGCACTGCTGCTCGAGTCGACGACCGACCCGGCCCAGCGTCAGGCGGTGGTGTTGCAGCACGCTGTCGATCGCGTGGCCGGCCGCGTTTTCGATGCGCGCCGCCAGGTCGGCGGCATCCAGCGCTCGCAGCGCGTCGCGACCCGACAGGTCGCGCCAGAACGCTTCGAGTGCGCGGTGGAGCAGGGTGCCGCGCAGGGCGGCGTCCAGGCCGGGGCGGGGCGCGGGGACATCGCGCGCCGCGAGGCGGTGGACGGCGAAGGCGCGGAACGGACAGGCCGACTGGTCGCGGAGCACCGAGGTGCCGCCATGGACTTCGCTGTCCGAGAGCGCAGGTCCTGACCGGTCCTCGGCGATGGTTTCCAGGATGGCCGATGCCGGCGCGTCCACCCCAGGGCGTTCCAAAGATTCCCGCGTCGATGCCTGCATCGCCTGTTGCAGCGAGTCACCGTCGGGCTCGATCTGCAGCAGCGGCGTGCATCGGCGTGGAATTTCGTCCTCGCCGCGGGCGAAACTCCCACGCAGCTCGGGCGCGATCCGCAGCAGTCCGGCCAGCTCATCGGCGGCCCGTGCGCGGCAGCCCTCGCTGGTGCTGGTCGGCACCGACTGCTGGATCGGCCCGGGAATCAGCGGGTCGCGCCGCGCCGACGACGGCCAGGTGTCGCGGTCCAGCGTGGTCAGCCACGCCGCGTCGAAGCGGGCGCCGATCGCCTCCTGCACGCCGAGCAACTCGACGGGGCTTCCCGGGTCGGCCTCTCTGAATCGCGCGTCGCGCGCGCGCTCGGCCAAGCGGGCCAGCGCGCGGTGTCGGGGGATCGGGCCGGAGGCGGTCACGTCCAGCGCGGCGAAGGCCTCGAGCAGTTCGTGCCAGCGGCGAAGGGCCTGGAACTCGCGGCTGTTCAGCGGTCGTCCGTGGCCGAAACCCAGTGTGGTCAGCTCGGACTGGAAGCGCTCGGTCCAGGTCGAAGGCCAGGCCGCGTCCTGGTGGTCGATGCGCATCGGTCGCCAGCGCTCCAGCGCAACGGCCAGGTCGGTGGCTCGGGCGCGCTTGAGCGCGAACACCCACTCGTGCTGGGTCAGCGAATACGGCGCACGCCGCATCAGGTCGACTTCGGCCTGCGCGCGCTGGCTTCGCTCGGCCTGCCAACCAAGCAGCCAGGGCGAGCGGGTCACTCGACCCGCGACCGGTTGATCGATCCGGTTCGGCGAGAGGCCGAGCAGCAGCAATGCATCGCCGACCAGGGGCCAGTCGGCCAGCGCCGGCCCGATCGACACGTGCCACGGCGTGTCGCCCCGCGCCTCGCTCAATGCAAAGCCGGGCGGGTCGAAGACCTCGGCGAAGATCCGCTCGGCGCGCGTCATGCGTTCGCCGAGGTCCGGGACCACGATGCCGATGCGCGCGCCGGGTTCGCGTTCGAGGCGGTTTCGCGCCCATTCGGCCGCCGCGCGCAGCTCGGCGTCGCCGTCGGCGAAGTCCTGGACGGGCAGCGCGGCCGGCGAGTCGGCGCTCGACCCGATCGGCTCGATCTCGACACCGGCGTCGGCCAGCGCGTCGAAGACCGCAGCGAGCAGCGGCACCGGCTCGAGTTCGAAGCCGACCCGGCGAACGCGAGCAGGAAGCGGCAGGCGCCCGTCCCGGATCAAGCCGGGCAGCGCCGCGGCGAAGGCCCACTCGTCGATCACGTCGCGTTCGGCGCAGGCAGCGCGAAAACGCGCCGCCCATCCGCGGAAGGCGCGGCTGTCGTCCGACAACAGGAGCTCGGGCCACGAGTCCGGCGAACTCAGCCGGTACTCGTGCAGCGTGCGCCAGGCCCGCTGGGCCAGGTCCACCACCCGTGGCTCGCCGACGAAGACCTGCGTGTCGATGACCGCACGCCAGAGCTCGCGCGAGGCGTCGTCGCCGATCACCACCTGGTCGACGGCGCCGGCCAGCAGCGCCTCGCTGCGCAGCCGGGCCCGCCAGGCGCCGACACTGAGCACATCGGGCGTGCGCCACGCCGATCGGGTCGAGGCCGCTGCTTCGACGGCCAGCCGCTGGCGCTCGGCCCGGGCCAGGCGCGAAGTCGGCGCGAGCACCAGCACGTCGAGGGGCGCCTCGCTTCGGCCGTCGTCTCCGGGTGCGGTCGAGGACATCATCGGTAGCGATTATGCCCGTACGATTCTCAGAACCCGAGAGCGATCGGGCCGACCGCCGACTGGACTCCCGGCACGCCACCGAACGGCACGGCTCGGCACGGCTCGGCACGGCGAGGCGATCGAGGGCGGCGAGTCGGAGGCCTGATCGAGTAGGATCAGCGAGGGCCGGGGAGGAGAACCAGGACATGAGCTCGAGCTTGACGATGCTCCGAGGCGCGACGATGGGGCTGGCCCTCGCGGCCTTTCCGGTCACGATCCACGCGGCCGACGGCCTGCTGATCATCGGTGACAGCTGGGCAGAGCAGCAATGGACCGACCAGTCACACGCGCTCGCCTTCGGCGTGCTGGGCTTCGGCGGGGTGCAGGTCTACGGGGCGGCGACGACGGAATCGGGCACCACCGCGGCCGACTGGGTCCAGCCCGGCCGCCTGCAGACGATCGCCGACGAACTGGCGCTGCGCGGCGACGTCGACGTGGTCCAGATCACGCTGGGCGGCAACGATTTCCTCGACGCCTGGAGCACCGCGCTGACGCCGGGCCAGGTGCAGGCCCTGACCGATTCGGTCCATGCCGACCTCGATCAGCTGACCGCGTTCATTCTCGAGGCCCGCCCCGATGTCGAGGTCCTGCTGAGCTTCTACGACTACCCGAATTTCGTCGACACGCTCGGCGGCCTCGTCGGCCTGTTCGTCTGCCAGCCGCTGTGGAGCGACCTGGGCGAACCGAGCCCGCTGGAACTGAATGCGGCGTCGGCGACCTTCGAGACGGCGATGGCACAGCTGGCCTTGCGCCACCCCCGTATCCATCACGTCAGCCACCTCGGCCAGATGCAGTGGTTGTTCGGGTTTCCCGACAACGGCATACCGCCCGGCCAGCTGGCGCCGCCCGGCGATCCGTCCCTGCCCAGCCCGGTCGACGCGCTCCGGCTCGACGGCGATGACTGCTTCCACCTCAGCGCGGAAGGGTACGACGGAATCGTGCTGAACCAGTTCGACGGCTACTTCGAAGAACGCTTCGACGTGATCTTCCGGACCTCGTTCCGCTGATGCCGGTCTCGTCTTCGCTGCTGCAGTGATTCTGGGTTTTCGTAGGAATTGTCGGGGCGATTGTCGTGGCGATCGTCTTGAGGATTGTCGTGAGGGTCGTGGTGCGGGTCGTGGTGCGGGTCGTGATGCGGAGCACGGCGAAGGGCGGGTTCCGCCGTTGGCGCCGCGACGACCGCAGAACCGGATAATTCAGAGCCTGTTCGCACCGGACCCCGACCCATGAATCGACTGCTGCTCGTCGCCGCCGTGCTCGGCTTCCTTTCCGTCGCCGTCGGCGCCGCGGCCGAACACGTGCTTCGCCCCGGGCTGGAGGACGAGACCTGGCGCTGGGTGCTGACCGCGATCCGCTACCACCAGGTCGGTGCCCTGGCGGCGCTGGCCCTGGGTCTGGCGCACCACATCGGTGCGTCCGGGGCCACCGCGAGACGACTGGGCCTGGCCGGATGGCTGTTCGTGGCCGGGACCCTGCTGTTCAGCTTCAGCATCTATGCCGCGGCGCTGACCGGCATCGAGGGCCTGACCCTGTTGACGCCGCTGGGCGGCATCACGCTGATGGTCGCCTGGCTGGCCGTGGCCTGGGCGGCCCTGGCCCCTCGCGCCGACTGAGCGATCAGTCGACCGGGCCGGCCGGACGCCATCGGATCGGGCCGTAGAACGCGGTCGTCGTTTCGCCCGCGTTGTCGCAATCGGTCATGATCGCCAACACGTCGACGCGCTCGGCTTCGAGACCATGCAGGCGTCGAAAATCCTCGCGGACATTCCGCCGCTGGGTGACCCATTCGCCCAGGCGGTCCTCGCCGGACTGCACGGCGACCATCGCGAAGGTATCGGAGAATGCGTTCGGCCAGCTCGCGCCGATCGGTTCGCTGCTGCTCCACACGTAGTTGATCGCACGCGAGCGAAACGCCGGCCATCGACGAGCGACCACGTAGACCCGGGCGGGATAGTCGTCGCCCGATCGGCTGCGCTCGTCGAGGCCTGGATAGATGCGATCGACGCGCCAGCGCCACTCGAGCACCGGTGCGCGGTCCAGCGGGACGTCCTGCTCCAGCCATCGGCCCGACGCCGTGGCGTCATCGCACTCGGCCCGCAGTGCGGCATGATCGGCACCGGACCTCGCCGCCGGCACCAGCGTGTACTCCGTTCGGCCTTCGAAAGCCTGCTCCTCTCCATTCGCCAGCACGGCCGGCGAAATGAGGTGCGGTGCGGCACCGGCCGCTGCTGCGAGCGACAGCAGAACGCCGGCGATTCCAGTTCTGAACGCGTGATTGACAAAGCGATGCATCCGCGCAGGCTAGCATCCGGTCTGTCTTTCGATCGTTGTACGGCATGCCCGAAGGTCCCGAAATGTTCCGCGTTGCGCGGCGAATCCAGCGCGCGCTCGGCCGCCGGCCGCTGACCGAAGCCTGGTGCGCGTTCGACGACGTCGACCGGGCGCTGACAGCGCGCGTGGGCGGGTCGCCGCCGCAGCTGTCCACGCTCGGCAAGGCCTTGCTGCTGACCTTCGAAGACGGTGGGCGCGTCTACACCCACAACCAGCTGTACGGGCGCTGGATGTTCAGCCACCCGGAGCGCCGCCCGGACACGGGCCGTCAGCTGCGGCTGGCGCTGTCGACGGAGACGAAGTCGGCGCTGCTCTACAGCGCCTCCGAGATCGAGTGGATCGAGCCCGGTGGATCGCACCCGTTTCTCGATCGTGTCGGACTCGATGTTCTGTCCAGCGAGGCGGACGTCGACGAGATCGTCGACTGGATCGGGCGCGACGCGTTCCGGCGCCGGCAGCTCGGCCACCTGCTGCTCGACCAGGGCTTCCTGGCCGGCGTCGGCAACTACCTGCGCTCGGAGATCCTGTTCGAAGCCTGCCTGTCGCCGAAGCATCGGCCGATGGATCTCGACGATGATCGTCGTCGCGAACTGGCCGAAGCGGTGCGCAAATTGATGTGGCGTTCGGTCGAGACCGGCGGCATCACCAACGATCCGGAGCGCGCCGCGCAGCTGAAGAATGCCGGGTGGAAGCGGCGGGACTACCGGCACTACGTGTTCTCGCGCGCCGGTCAGGCCTGCTTCGCCTGCGACGGCGAGATCGAGAAGATCGACGTCAGCGGTCGCCGCCTGTATCGCTGCCCGGCGTGCCAGCCGGACCCCTGAGCGAAATCCTTCGAACGACCAGGTCGGCGTCGAACTCCTCGCCGTAGGCCACCAGCGCCACCGAGCGCAGGCGAGCCACGTCCAGCGGTCGTGCGATCGCCTCGCCCTCGAAGGCCGCAAGCAGCACTTCGATGCGGCGCCATTCCGGGCCGACGTCCAGTCGGGCCCGGTAGTAGGCCCAGGGCCGGCGGGTCTGCGGTGTGCGCAGGTGCAGGTAGTACGGCCCCGGCGTGCCGCGCGCCTCGACCACGAAGCGGTCGAATGCGGACGCGTCCAGCGGCCGATCATCGATGACCAGCGGCAGCCGCACCTGGATGAAGCCGCCGTTGTTGTCCAGCCGGACCGTGCCGCGCATCCGCAGCGCAGGCCCTTGCCCGGTCTCCACGTAGCCGGCCTCCAGGTCGGAGCGGCCACCCATGACGCGGTCGGAGAAGCCGGTCCAGGACGTTCCGAACGAGGAGCGACCGTCGCTTGCGCTGAAGTCGTCGAGCAGTCGTTCCTCGGCATCGGCCATGGCGGCGGCTCCCAGTGAGGTTGCGAACAAGGACCCGATCGTGAGTCGGATGACGGTGCGGAACGGCGACGGCCGGGCGGGTGATCGTTTCATCCATGCAGCATGCCCGCGGTCCGTCAACGGCGCATCGACTGCACGCCGGTCGCTTCGTCGACCGAGCCAGGCTCGCCGGGGAGAACCGGCCCGCCGTTCAGCGTCCGATGCTGCCCGAGGTTCCGGTTCGGTCGCGGAATCAGGCGATGCCCCGCTCCCGCTTCCACGCCTCGACCGTGGCCCGGGGCAGCGGAAAGTAGCCGTTGGTGATGTCCGGCGCGCCCGCGTCCGGATCCGGCTCGACGATCACGTGCCAGCCGTCGACGCGATCGACTGCCAGCAGATCGTCGATGGCGTACAGGTCGTCGCGGTGGACCGAATCGCGGCCGGTCAGCAGTTCGGCCCGGGCCCTGGCCTTGACCTCGGTGACCGAGTCGCCGGCGTACAGCGCGTAGGCGTGGCGCTCGAGCAGTTCGCCGGGGGCATAGCCGCCGATGTTGACGAAGTACAGCTTCGGCCCGCCGTCGGGTGGATGGCGGTCCAGACGAACCCGGTGACCCGGCACGCTTTCGACCCGGGCCCAGGCATCGACGTGGACCCGACCGGGTTCGCCGAACCAGCGATCGAGCAGCTGGGTGTGGATGTCGTCGAGCGAGCGGCCGACCGCGAACACCACGTCGTGGAGCTCGATCGTACATCCCGGGGCGCGGCCCCCGAGGCAGACGGCGTACAAGGCGGGTTCGGTCATGGAGCGGTTCATCCGGAATCTTCGGCGTGGGCTTCCCGGGCACGCCGAGCGATTCCGCGGCCGGTCCGAGCCTCAAGTCTAGCGGTCCCGGCGCGCCCGTGCGGGGTTCGCATTTCCGCGGCGTTTCAGAGAAGATTCAGGCTCTTTCCATGGTTCTCTCCAATGCGTTCGGCAGAATGGGGCCGTCCGATCCGGCGAGGCACGAGGCAATGGCGCAGATCCGCTTTTCAGGGCTGGAATTCGATCCTTCCGACGGTTCGCTGCGTGGCACCGGGGGCGAACCGCAGACCCTTCGACCGCAGGTGGCCACGCTGCTGGAGACCTTTCTCGCCCATCCCGGCGAGGTCGTCGACCGCGAGCGACTGTGCCGGGCCGTCTGGGGCGAAGATCGCGTGGTCGACTTCGAAGCCGGCCTGTCCGCGCTGGTCAAGGAACTGCGCCAGGCGCTGCGCGCGGCCGGCGCGCCGGACTCGATGCTGGAAACCGTTCCCCGCCGAGGCTACCGCTTCCACGCCGAGCTGGAGTCGTCGTCGGAGTCCGATGCGGTGCCGGCGGGAACGGTGTCCGACAGCAGCCCGGGCGACGCCGATCCTGCGCCCGCGTCGACGCCGGGCGGACCCGTTCGATGGTTCTGGCTGGTGGCGGCGCTGCTCGGCCTGGCCGTGCTGGTCGCGTGGTGGGCGGTCGACGTCGACGATGCGGGCGACGCGACGCCCCGGCTGGCCGTGGTGCCGTTCGAGATGCTCGGCGATCCTGCAATCGACCCGGCGGTCGATGCAACCAACCTCGACCTGGTCCTGGCCGACACGCTGCTGGCCGCGCTGTGGCAGGCCGAGCTCGATGGCCTGGTGCTGATCGGCCGGACATCGATGGGCGACGCGTTGACCGGCCGCGAGCGCGCCGAATTCGTTGCCGCCGAACTCGGCGCGTCGCTGGTGCTCGAGGGCAGCCTGATTCCCGATCGGCTGAACGACCGCGACGGCTGGCGGATCGAGGCTCGCCTGGTGCGCCTGCCGCGCGGCGAAGTGGTCTGGACCGGCACGGCCGTCGGCGAGCCCGGCGAGCCGGTGTCGGCGGGATCGGTGGCCGAATCGCTGGCCGCCGACCTGGTCGAGCACTGGCCGACGCTGCGCGTCGAGGGCCTCTGAACGCCCTCTATTGCAGGGTGTTCAGCACGGTTCATGGCGATTTCCACGCAATTTCAGGTTCGTCCCATCGATTCCCCCGCGCCGACGACGCATTCTGACCCCACGTCCAACGACGTTCATCCAGACAGGAGGTTTGCCATGACGACCCGCATCCGCACAATTGCCCAGGCCGCGCTGCTCGGCACGCTGTTCGCAACATTGGCGTCGATTGCTCCGGCGCCTGCCCAGGCCCTGCCGCTGACCCGGCCCGGCCCCGACGCCGCACAGATCGTCGGCTTCCCCGGCTACCCGGCCAACGAGCTCTACGAGGTCACCTTCATCATGATCGACGGCAGGAATATCGTCGGCGACCGGGACGTGCTGTGGCTCGAACCGGGCCGCTACCAGATCACGGTCCGCTCGAAGGTCCGCCGCCCGCCGGGCCTGGACTGGAGGAACCCGCGTTCGCGTCGGGATACGGACTACAACACGATCGAGCTGGTGGTCGAGGCCGGCAAGAGCTATCACATCCTTCAGCAGTACGTCGATGACCGTGAGCCGACCCGGTACCTGACCGTGTTGCATCGGGTGTACGACACGCCGTAGGCCTCGCGGCTTCAGCAACCTCGACGCCGGCGCCCCGCGCCGGCGTTTTTCATTGTCAGGAGTCGGCCCGCGGCTCCGGCGGCGAACGCCGCTCGAAGGCCGAGGGCCGGAACGCGTCCAGGCGCCGGCGATAGGTGCCGACGAAGCCCGGCCAGAGCGTGGCGTTGCGTCCCGACACGGGGTGCCGATACCAGCTGCTGCAGCCGCCCGAGTTCCAGACCGTTCCGACGAGGCGCTGCTGCAACCAGTCGTTGTCCGCCCGCTGGGCGGCGGCGCGGACCTCGAGGACGTCGCCGCCCCGCGCCGCCAGCGCGCTCATCACGAAGCCGATCTGGGCTTCGATCATCAGCACCACCGAGTTGTGGCCCAGCGCGGTGTTCGGCCCCATCAGCAGGAACAGGTTCGGGAACCCGTGCGCGGCCACCCCGCGCCAGGCCTGCGGCCCGTCGGACCAGGCCTCGGCGAGGTCGAGCCCGTCGCGGCCGATCAGCAGTCCCTTCGGCACTGGCGCGGTGGCGCGGAAGCCGGTCGCGAGCACCAGCGTGTCGACCGCTCGCAACCGGCCGTGCGCATCGCGGATTCCGTCGGCCTCGATCCGTCGGATCGGCACGCTGACCAGGTCGACGTTTTTGCGCACCAGTGCCGGGTAGTAGTCGCTCGACCGCAGCACGCGCTTGCAGCCGATCGCGTAGTCCGGCGTCAGCTGGTGGCGAAGGGCACGGTCGGGCACCTGCCGGCGCAGGTGCCAGAGCGCCAGCGCGCGGTGACCGGCGGCCAGGCGGCTGGACCAGGCCAGCCCCGGAACGCGCAGCTCGGAGCCCAACCAGATCGACAGGCGGACCAGCTTCTGGACCAGCGGAACACGGCGGTAGAGGCGGCGCTGCCAGCGCCGGATCGGCCCGTCGGGGCGGGGCAGG
The DNA here is from genome assembly GCA_965227925.1 of Wenzhouxiangellaceae bacterium. Lineage (GTDB taxonomy): Bacteria > Pseudomonadota > Gammaproteobacteria > Xanthomonadales > Wenzhouxiangellaceae. The sequence goes on along the minus strand of CBDDGP010000004.1, from coordinate 92,038 downwards.
ATCCAGTTCGGTGTGCGCTGGTAGACGTCCAGTCGCTCGACGTCGGGCGCGATCTCGGGCACCACCTGGGCCGCGGTTGCACCGGTGCCGATCACGGCCACCCGCCGCCCGGCCAGGTCGAGGTCCTCCGGCCAGGCCTGGGTGTGCAGGACGCGGCCGGCGAAGTCTTCGAGGCCCGGCACGTCGGGCCGCAGCGGCCGGGACAGACCGCCCAGTGCGGAGACGACCACCTCGGCGGTCCACCGGCGGCCGTGTTCGTCGTCGAGCTGCCAGAGGCCGTGTGGCTCGTCCCAGCGCGCGCACTCGATCCGGCAGCCCAGCTCGAGATGGGCTGCGAGGCCATGGTCGCGGGCGACCCGCTCGAGGTAGGCCTGGATCTCCGAGCGCGGCGCGAAGCGGCGGGTCCAGTCCGGATTCGGCGCGAAGGAATAGGAGTACAGGTGCGCCGGTACGTCGCAGGCGCAGCCGGGATAGCGATTGACCCACCAGGTCCCGCCGACACCATCGGCGGCATCGAAGACCCGGAACCGGCGACCGCCTTCGGCAACCAGCCGGCAGGCCATGCCGAGGCCGCCGAATCCGGCGCCGAGAACGGCAACATCCAGGTGCGTGGGGTTCGGACGCGGCATCGCGGGTCACCGGGGGAGCGTCCCGGCAGTCTAGAGCGAGCCGGAGTGGGGTGTTTGCCTTTTGCCCCGGCTTCCCCTAGCCTTGGTCATGGGGTTGACTGGGAAGGCTTGGCTCGCGCGGATCATCCGGCGCGATGGCTCCGTTCTGTTCGATGCAGGGGACGACGTTGGTGGAGGAGCAGACGGCAAGGAAGGACTCACTGTCCCACCGGATCCGGGTGGAGCAGGTCCGAGCGCTGTTCAACGGTGTGCCGTTGTCCGTGATCCTCGGCGCTGCAGTGGTGGCGCTGCTCGCATCGGTCCATTTCCCGATCCGCCCTGAAGGCCCGCTGCTGGCCTGGATCGTCCTGTTCGGCTTCGTTTCCGTCGTGCGGGTCGGGCTGCTGCTCGCGCTGCGCCGGACCCGCGACCACCACCGTCATCCGGACCGCTGGCTGGTGCTGTTCGCCATCACCGCCATCCTCGGCGGTCTGGTCTGGGGCGCCGCCGCCTGGGTGCTCTATCGACCCGAGGCCAGCCCCGAGCAGGGCTTGCTGCTGTTCGTGATCGCCGGCATGGTCGCCGGCGGGGTCGTCAATCTGGCCGGTAGCTGGCCGGTCGCCGTGGCCTTCCTGGCCGGCGCCATCCTGCCGTTCATGCTTCGCCTGCTGAACTCCGAGACTGCGTCGGACGACTGGGTGCTGATCGCCCTCGCGCTCTACAGCCTGGCGCTGGTCGCCGTCAGCATCCGCCTGGCACGCAACACCCGGCGGCTGATCAGCGGGCGGATCCAGCTCAAGGAAGAGACCGAGGATCGGATCCGGTCGCAGGCGATCTACCGAACGCTGGTCGAGTCGACGGCCGCAGTGCTCTGGGAAGCGGACGCCGATACGCTGGAGTTCGATTTCGTCAGCCCCGAGGTCGAGGGCGTGCTGGGTTTCAGTGCCCGGGACTGGCTGGCCGACCCCGATTTCTGGCCCGAGCACATCCACCCGGAGGACCGCGACTGGGTGGTCTCGTACTGCAAGCGCGAAGCCCGGGCCCGGCGCCCGCACACCATGGAATACCGGATGCTGGCCCGCAACGGCTCGGAGGTCTGGCTGCGCGACAACGTCAATGTGGTCCGCGACGAGGAGGGCCGGCCCCGACTGGTCGGCGCGTTGCTCGACGTCACCGAGCAGCACCTGGCCAACCAGCGGCTCGAGTACGCGATCGGTCTGCAGCGGCTGATGGTCGACGCGTCCCGGGAATTCATCCAGTCCAGCCAGGCCAGCCTCGACCGGGTGATGTCGGAGACGCTGGAACGGATTGGCCGATGGTGCGACGTCGACCGCGCCTATCTGATCCGGTTCAGCGACGATCTGGCGCGCTACAGCAACACCCACGAATGGGTCGCCGGCGGCATTTCGCCGGAGATGCACAGCCTGCAGGACATGCCGTCGAGCACCATTCCCTGTCTGCTCAAGCAGCTCAAGCGCCACGAGGCCGTGGTGATCTCCAGCGTGGCTGACCTGGGCCCGGAATGGCACGAGGAGAAGACCATCTTCGACGACCAGGACATCCGCTCCCTGATCACCCTGCCGGTGGTCTCGGGAGAGCGCCTGATCGGCCTGGTCGGCTTCGACTCGGTGCGCCGCGAACGGGTCTGGAGCGACCGCGAGGCCTCCCTGCTGCAGGTGCTGGGCGACCTGGTCGGTGCAGCCATCGATCGCAACGAGGTCGAGGCCCGGCTGCGCGCCAGCGAAGAGCTGCGGCGCCACGCCGAGGCCCTCGCCGGCCTCGGCAGCTGGCAATGGGAAGTCGGATCGGAGCGCTTCCAGGCGTCGGACGAATGGCGCAAGGTGTTCGGTGTCGGCGACCGTGCGCTGACCCGGTCCAGCGTGCTCGCCCTGACCCCTCCGGGCGAGCGCGACCGGGTCGAGGCCACGCTGGGCGAGACGGTCGAGACCGGCCAGCCATACAGCATCGAGCACCGCATCATCCGTCCGGAGAACGGCGAACTGCGCTGGATCAAGGTCTACGCCGACCTCTACGAAGGCGACGATTCGATCCCCCGGCTGCGCGGTTTCGCCCAGGACATCACCGAGCGCAAACGCGACGCCGAGGCGCTGTTCCGCCTGGCCCACTACGACAGCCTGACCGGGCTGCCCAATCGTGTTCTGGCGCTCGACCGTCTGAACCAGAGCCTGCGCCACGCTCGGCGCATCAACACGCCGGTGGCGGTGCTGTTCCTGGACCTGGATCACTTCAAGAAGGTCAACGACACGCTCGGCCACGCGGTCGGCGACCGCATCCTCAAGCAGGCCGCAACGCGACTGGTGGGCGACTTGCGCGAGGAGGATACGGTGGCGCGGATCGGCGGCGACGAGTTCCTGATCCTGGTCGACGACCAGGTCGACGAGCGCAACCTGGCCGCGGTGGCCCAGAAGCTGCTGCAGGCCTTCCGCAACCCGTTCTCGCTGGAAGGCCGCGAGATCATGCTGACGGCGAGCATCGGCGTGGCCGTGTCGCCGCAGGACGGCGACTCGGCCGACGACCTGATGCGCAACGCCGACACGGCCATGTATCACGCCAAGAACGAAGGCCGCAACGGGTTCCAGTTCTTCACCGCAGCGATGAACGAAGACGTCTCGCGCCAGCTCGAGGTCGAAGAAGCGCTGCGCTCGGCGCTGGGCCGCGGCGAACTTTCCCTGGTCTACCAGCCGGTTGTGCGGGTCAGCGATCGACGCGTGATCGGGGCCGAGGCGCTGCTGCGCTGGGACCACCCGGAACTCGGCGCGGTCTCCCCGGCCGAGTTCATTCCGCTGGCCGAGCACGTCGGCCTGATCGATCGGATCGGCGCGTTCGTGATCGAGACCGGCTTGCGCCAGCTGGCCAGCTGGCATGCCGAGGGTCACACCGACCTGCGCCTGTCGATCAATGTTTCGCCGCGCCAGTTTCGCGACGAGGCGCTGGCCGACGATCTGCTGTCGGCCATCCGCGAGCACGGCCTTGCGCCCTCGGCGATCAGCCTGGAGATCACCGAAGGCGTGCTGCTCAGCGGCGCCGAGTCGGTCCTGAGCACCATGCGGACCCTGCGCGACAGCGGCGTGGGGATGGTGATGGACGATTTCGGCACCGGGTTCTCGTCACTCGGCTACCTGCGCGACTACCCGTTCGATGCGCTCAAGATCGATCGACGCTTTCTCCATGGCCTGGAGGACAACCCGGCCGATCTCCAGCTCGTGGTCTCGGCCATCCGGCTCGGCCAGGCGCTCGGCATGGATGTCATTGCCGAGGGCATCGAGGCCGAATCGCAGATGGCCGTGCTCGACCAGGAAGGCTGCCCGCTGGCCCAGGGGTTCCACCTCGGGCGACCGGGCCCGGCCGAAGCGTTCGCCCGGCTGCTCGAGGCGCAGGCCGAACGCGGCTGAGCCGCATGCCGGAGGGTGGGCCGCGCTTCGCGGTCGATCCGACGCCGGCAGGGCCAGGCGTGCTGAGGCGGCGCGTCCGTCGCCCCCGTCGAGCCGCCGGCCGGTCCGCCGTCCACCTCCCACACTCCGCCCCGGAATCAAGGCCTCGATTCAGGCCTCGACATCAAGCCTCGACATCAAGGCTCGATTCAGGCCCCGTGCAGGCGCAGAAAGTCGTCGACCAGGCGGGTGACCCGCGTCTGCGTCGCCTGCGCATCACGGATCAGCGGCACGTGGTAGAGCGTGCGCACCAGGTCCAGCCCCATCAGCATGCCCAGGAACTGCTCGGCGGCAAAGGCCGGGTCCCGGCAGTCGAGCAGGCCGCGTTCGCGAGCCGTGGTCAGCCAGCCGGCGAGCCGCTGGTGGGTGCCGCGCGGGCCGTGGGTGTAGATCGAGTCACGGGTCGACTGGGCCATCCGGTCCGAGGCACCGAGCGCGTGGATGAAGCGGAGATGCTCGGCGCTGAGCAGGAACCCGGTCAGCGAGCAGCCGAAATCGACCAGGGCCGAACGCAGGTCGTCGATGCTGCCCGGCACCACCCCGAACCGCCCGGCCATCCGCTCGGCTTCGGCTTCGGCGACCGCGGCGATCAACTCGTCACGATTCGCGAAACGACGGTACAGCGTCGGCTTGGCCACGCCGGCCTCGCGCGCCACCGCTTCCATCGTGACGGCCTCCGGTCCGACGCCGAACAGCAGCCGTCGTCCGGCGGCCAGGATCTCGCGATCCTTGGCCGGATCGACCGGCCGGCCGACTCCGCGCGTGCGCGCAGGCCCGGGCTCACCCACGGAAGCGCTCCAGGTCGGTCGATGCCCTGTGCGGATAGAAGCGGATCATGCGAACCGGTCTCCTGGTCGGTGGTTGTTTCGGGAGGTTGCTCGAATCCTTGCCCGGTCGGAACCGGGGTGAGCCCGAGTCTACACATCTTCGCCCGATTGAATTACGATACGGGTCCGTTCACAAATAGTCTGGGTGGTCGCAGTGCGTCTGTCAATGCAATGGGGTTCTGGTGCGACTGCTGGTGCAATGGCCGCTGCGGTGCTGGCCGCGCTGCTGCTCACCGCCTGCGATGACGAGTCCTCCGCGCCGGCAGAGGCGGGGCCGCGCTGGGTCCTGACCGCTCCGGTCGAATCGGCCGATCGCCGAGGCGCCCAGTTGTCCGGTGTTGTCCGCGCACGGCATGAACTGCCGCTGGCGTTCCAGGTCGGTGGCCGGATCGACCAGCGCCGGGTCGATGCCGGCCAGCGGGTCGCCGCCGGGGACGTCCTGTTCGAGCTCGATCCGCGCGATCTGGCCCAGGCCGTCGAAGTGGCTCGGGCCGACCTCGAAGCGGCCGAGGCCGAGGTGGCCACGGCCGCCGGGGAAGCGCGTCGCAACCGCGACCTGCTCGAGCGCGAATTCATCAGTGCGCAGGCCTTGGAGCGCTTCGAGCTGGCCGAGGCCTCGGCGCGAGAGCGGGCCGAGGCGGCCCGCGCCCGGCTGGAGCAGGCCACCAACGCGCTCGACTACGCCACGCTGACCGCGCGGGAGGACGGCGTGGTGATCGATGTCCAGGCCGAAGCCGGGCAGGTTGTCGCGGCCGGCGAGCCGGTGGTGCGGCTGGCGCTGGACGGGGCGCGCGAGATTTCGGTCGACCTGCCCGAGGCGGTCGGCGCGCCGGGGTCCGGTCGTCTGCTGACCGGCCCCGACGCGGGGGCGGCGGTACGCCTGCGCGAGATCGGCGGGTCCGCCGATCCCGTGACCCGGACCTGGCCGGCGCGCTATGCCCTGGTCGACGCGGCCGCCGCGCCGCGGCTCGGCTCGGTGGTCCGGGTCGGGCTGGACATCGACGGCACCGCGCCGCTGCTGCAGGTGCCGATCGGCGCCATCAACGAACGCGGACTCGGGCCGCAGGTCTGGCGCATCGTCGACGGTCGTGCACGACCGCTGCGGGTCACGGTGGTCGATATCGACACCGAGCATGCGCGCATTCTTGCCGACCTGACGCCCGGCGACCAGACTCCCGGTGACCTGGCCCCGGGAGACCCGGTGATCGCGCTGGGCACCCACCTGCTCGAGACCGGCCTGCCGGTTCGCGCGCTGGAACGCGACGAAGCGACGCCGTGAAGATCCCGAACCTGTCGCGGATCGCGGTCGAGCAGCGCTCGGTCACGCTGTTCTTCCTGCTGCTGTCGTTCGTTGGCGGCGTGTACGCGTTCCTGGCTCTGGGCCGGGCCGAGGATCCCGCCTTCACCGTCCGCGTGATGGTGGTTTCGGCCGAGTGGCCGGGCGCGAGCGTCGAGGAGCTCCAGGACCAGGTGGTCGATCGGCTCGAGAAGCGGATCCAGGAGGTCGAGAGCCTGTACCGCATCGAGACCTCGATCCGAACGGGCCGAGCCGATCTGCAGGTCGAGTTCCACGATTACACGCCCAGCGAGGACCTGCCGCAGCTGTTCTACGAGGTCCGCAAGCGGATGCGCGACGAGCAGCCGAGGCTGCCGGCCGGCGTCATCGGGCCAATCGTCAACGACGACTTCGCCGATGTCTATTTCCAGCTGCTGGCGCTGACCGCGCCGGACCTGCCGATGCGCGACCTGACCCGGATCGCCGAAGACGTCCGCGATCGGCTGGCCCGGGTCGAAGGTGTCAACAAGGCCTTGCTGATCGGCGAGCGACCGCAGCGCGTATTCGTCGAATTCGACAACGCCGCCCTGGTCAACCTCGGCCTGTCGCCGGCGCAGATCTTCGACGCGATGAACGCATGGAACGCGCTGACGCCCGCCGGCCAGGTCGAGACCGACGGGCCGCGCGTCTACCTTCGACTGGACAACCGCATCGACGACCTCGACGAGCTGCGCGCCATTCCCATCACGGCGCCGCGGGCAGGCGTCGGTCCCGATGGCGATCGGCTGGTCACCCTCGGCGACCTGGCCACGGTCCGTCACGGCTACGAGGACCCGCCGGGCTTCCTGGTCCGGGCCGACGGCGACGACGCGCTGGTGCTCGGCGTGGTCATGGCCGACGGCGCCAACGGGCTGGAGCTCGGCGATCGGCTCGCCGACTTCGTCGAGGGCGAGCGCGCCCGCCTGCCGCTCGGAATGGAGCTGTCGGTCCTGACCAACCAGGCCGATGCGATCGCCCAGGCGGTCGACCTGTTCCAGGTCAAGTTCCTGATCGCCGTCCTCGTGGTCATGGCGGTCAGCTTCCTGGCGATCGGCTTCCGCGCCGGCCTGATCGTCGGCATCGCGGTGCCGGTGACGCTGGGCCTGACCTTCCTGCTGATGAACGCCGGCGGCATGAACCTGGACCGGATCACCCTCGGCGCGCTGATCATCGCGCTGGGCCTGCTGGTCGACGACGCGATCATTGCCATCGAAATGATGCTGGTCAAGATCGCCGAGGGCCTCGAACGGATCGACGCCGCAGCCTTCGCGTGGCGGGCCACGGCAGCGCCGATGCTGTTCGGCACGCTGGTCACCGTGGCCGGCTTCGTGCCGATCGGTTTCGCCCGCTCCGGGGTCGGCGAATACGCCGGCAACATCTTCTGGGTGCTGGCCTTCGCCCTGCTGATCTCGTGGCTGGTCGCGGTCACCTTCACGCCGTATCTCGGCGCGGCGTTGCTGTCGCGCGGCGACGCCGCCGGCCATGATCGGGACCCGTACGACGCGCCGGCCTACCGGCGGCTGCGCAGGCTGGTCGAGGCCTGCGTACGTCACCGTGTGGTCGTGGTGCTGGCCACGGTGGGGCTGCTGATCGCCGCGGTCGCCGGCATGGCCGGCCCCGTGGCCAAGCAGTTCTTCCCGGGCTCCGATCGCCCGGAGGTGCTGGTCAGCGTGTTCCTGCCGCCGGGCTCGGCGATCGGCAACACGGACGCCACCGCGCGCCGGGTCGAAGCGCTGCTCGAGGACATGGACGAGGTGCGCTCCCTGTCGGCCTGGATCGGCGCCGGCGCGCCGCGTTTCTTCATCTCGGCCAACCCCGAGCAGCCCGATCCGGCGTTCGCCAAGATCGTCGCCGTGACCGACGACGACGACGCGCGCGACCGGGTCATGGCCGAACTGAACCGGCACATCGCCGACGGCGAGTTTCCGGAAGCGCGCGTGCGGGTCTCGCAGCTGCTGTTCGGCCCGCCGGTCATCTGGCCGGTGGTGTTCCGGGTGGTCGGTGACGACCCGGCGCGCCTGCGCGAGATCGCCTATCGCGTGCGCGACGTCGTCGACGCCCATCCCAACACGCTCGACCCCCACCTGGAATGGAACGAGCGCGTCCCGATGGCCTTCCTTGAAATGGACGCCGATCGGCTGCGCCGGATCGGCCTGACGCCGCGCGAGGTCGCCGAACAACTCGAATTCCAGAGCCACGGCCTGGCGGTCGGCGCGATCCGCCAGGACATCCGAACGGTCCAGCTGCGGGTTCGCGGCAAGGTCGAGGGCGGGCCGGTCGATCCGATGGGACTGGAGCTGAAGACCGAGGACGGGCGCAAGGTGCCGTTGGCCCAGCTCGGGCGGCTGGTGGTCGAATTCGAGCCGCCGGTGATCAAGCGCTACAACCGCCAGCCCTTCGTCGCCGTGCAGTCGGACATCGCCGGCGCGCAGCCGAACGACGTGACCAACGAGATCTGGACCGACCTGGAGGCGCTGCGCGCGTCGCTGCCCGCCGGCTACCGGCTCGACATCGGCGGCGCCGTGGAGCAGTCGGGCAAGGCCGACGCGTCGATCAACAAGCTGATGCCGCTGATGGTCGCACTGATGCTGGTCTTCATCATGCTGCAGATGCGCTCGTTCTCGGGCACCTTCGTGGTGGTGGCGACGGCGCCGCTGGGCCTGATCGGTGCGGTGCTCGCGCTGCTGCTCTTCGGTCAGCCGTTCGGCTTCGTCGCCCTGCTCGGCCTGATCGGCCTGGCTGGCATCCTGATGCGCAACACCCTGATCCTCACCCAGCAGGTCAGCGACAACCTCGCCGAGGGCATGCCGCCGTTCGAAGCAATCGTCGAGGCCTCGGTGCGGCGTGCGCGGCCGGTGGTGCTGACCGCGCTGGCGGCGGCGCTGGCCTTCGTGCCGCTGACCTTCGACAGCTTCTGGGGGCCGCTGGCCTACGTGCTGATCGGCGGGGTCGTGGTCGGCACCGCGATCACGCTGCTGTTCGTGCCGGCCCTGTATGCGCTGTGGATGCGCCCCGAGCGCGCCGGGCGGCCGACCGGCTGACCCCGGGCGGCTCGTCAGCCGGCGCCGTCCGCGCCTTCGTCGCGGTTCGCCAGCACCGTATGGGGCAGTTCCAGGCCCATCTTCCTCGCCCGCCGAACCCAGCGCTCGCGGGCCAGCTTGCGCAGGTTCTCGGTGGTGTCACTCTCGTCGACGATCTCCATGCCGAGCAGGGTTTCGAGCACGTCTTCCATCGTCACCAGTCCGGTGAACCCGCCGTATTCATCGACCACCACCGCGAAGTGTTCCTGGTCGGTCAACAGCTGGCTGAACGCCACGCGGAGTGAAATGAACTCGGGCATGAACAGGACATCTCGTTTCAGCGAGGCCAGCGTGCGGTCTCCCTCGCCCTCGGCCAGCGCCAGCATGATGTCGGACTTCAGGACGTAGCCGGTGATGTCCTCGTCGTCTTCTCCGTAAACCGGGTACCGGGAGAAGGTCAGGCCGTCATCGCGGGCCTTGGCCGCTTCCAGCGCCACGTCCTGCTGGAACCGCGCAACGACCACGCGGGGCGTCATGACGTCCTCGACCCGGATCGCACCGAAGCGGATCAGGTTGGCGAAGATGCCGGCCTCCTCGTCGTCCAGCTCGCCTTCGTCGCGGCTGACCTGGGCCAGGGTGCTGAGCTCCTCGCGGGAAACGGTCGGTCCTTTCCTGCCCTTGCCCAGCCAGCGGGTGATGTACTGGGACAGCTTCACCAGCGGCCAGGTCAGCACGATCAGCCAGCGGCAGGTGTGGGCCGTGAACGGCGCCAGCCGCTTCCAGTGCGTCGCGCCCAGGGTCTTCGGGATGATCTCCGAGAAGATCAGGATCGCCAGCGTGACCACCGCCGAGATCACGCTCAGCCACGCTTGTCCGAACACCGACTGGGCCTGCGCGCCGACCCCGGCCGCGCCGAAGGTGTGGGCAAAGGTGTTGACCGTGAGAATCGCCGCCAGCGGGCGGTCGATATCGCGCTTCAGCGAGCGCAGCAGCCTGCCGGACCCGTGCCCGCGCTCGTTCATCACCGCGATGTGCGACGGCGTGATCGACAGCAGCACCGCCTCGAGGATCGAGCACAGGAACGAGACGCCGATGGCGAGGAAGAGGTAGAAGATCAGCAGGGTCATTGAATCTGGCTCATTGGGTGAATCGCGATTGTATCCCTGCGTCTATCCGACCCTTGTCGTGACTCGCGGTTCTTTCTCGTACTATGAGTTGTAGCCACTCACTCCGTCGGTGGGCCGACAGGCGAGATCCAATGCATAACCACACCAGGCGTCGCCGTGGCAGTTCTCTGGTCTGTATCTGGCTTGTTGCGATTTCTCTATTGAACAGCCAATTCGTATGGGCCCTTAGCGAGGCTACGTCGGCGACACAATCAATCCAGACCGTCTCCAACGTCCGCGGGATGCTGGCGCAACTCGAGCCGCTCGACAATGCTCTTGATGACGGATTTCTGTCGCTCGACGATTCCGTGTTCGAGCTCGATTTCGACGCGGTCTCGATCGCGCAGTTCGTGCAGGATTCGATTCGTTTTCAGGCCTACCCGGGTCTTCTGCGCAGTGCTCGCGGTACGCTGATCAGCCGTTCAGGCAATGCGCTCGATCAAGGAGTTTTGTTGGCGCGTCTCCTGAAAGATGCCGGCTTCGAAGCGAGAATCGCGGTCGGTGAACTTCAACTTGATGACGCCAATCGTTTGCTCGGGCAGATGACGGGGCCGGGAAACTGGTCTGCGTCCTGGTCGCCATCATCACGTGGGCGAGTCGAGGAATGGTTGAATGAGCGTGCCAGCGGGCTTCCGGACGCGGATTCCGTGCGGTCGGAGATGACCGGAATCGCCGAAGAAGCGACCGCGCTGGCCACGCAGGTTCACGAGGCATTCGAAGGCATCGGGAGTTCTGATGAGCACGTCCACGATCGCTTGGTCCAGGAGTCGCGAGACTACTTCTGGGTCGAGTACCGCCTTGGACCAGGCGATGCCTGGATCGAGGCCCATCCGGCGTTTGGCGACGCTGTCGCGCCCAGCGTGGAGGCAATGTCGTACCTTGCCGACAACGTTCCAGCTGATCTTCAGCATCGTGTTCGAATTGCGGTGAAACTGGAAAAGCGCCTGGGCGGCGCTCTCGAAGAGGTCGACCTGATGTCGGCTTGGGAGCGACCAGCTGCCAACGCCGCGTATCTGCCTCAGACTATCGCCGTTCTTCCTTACAACGGACGAGCTGCCGACTCCAATCAATATCTTCAAACCGCTGCGTCGGATGCCGAGTTGTTCGTCGTGACGTGGAACGATTCGATCGCCCCTGGAGCGCAGGTTTTCACCCTTCAGGGAGACACCTTGCCTCTCGATGCACTGAATCCAGCCGGTGAATTCATCAAACAGGTCTCGGATCGCGCAGCAATGGCAGTCGATGCGCTGTCGGGAATCGGCTTGAGTGCTGAAGAGGACGCCGAGCGCGGGCCCGCCAAGCGGCTGGAACGACTCTGGATCGAGTATACGCTGATTGCACCTGATGGTTCCGAGCGCGAGACCCGGCGTTACTTGCTAGATACCGATGACGAGGGCAACCGGCTGGTTCACCAGCAGATGGTTGCTGATTCCGGCTGGCTGAACGAAGCAAGAGCCGCAATGCTGCAGTCCCGTACTCTCCTCGTCGGAACGGGGCCGGTCAATCCGACCTGGTTGACTCGTAAGCTGGTGACTACCGCAAAGGAGGGTCGCTCGACCTTGATAGAACTCGAGCGGAGGGCGAGTGATTCGGATCCATCAATCGGCCCGTCCGTTCTGAACGGACTGGATCCGCTTCCGGATACACGTTGGATCAAGTACCTTTTCGCAACGCATTCATCCACTGGGTTCGGGCAAGACCAAGCCGCCTATCTGCATCAGCCGACGCTGGTTTCCTTCAACCATGGCGTTCGCGAAAGCGGAGACGGTCTTCGCGGCTACGAACAGGTCGATATCCTGTTCAACGCCCGCCGAGTGGTCGAGCTCGAGGCGGGCCGGTGGGCTTCTCGCCCCGAGACGGCAGCACTGGCCGGCGTCCTCGAGACTCGGGCGGAACAGCGGCAAATGGAAGCTCGCGGGGGAGCGCCGGGAGCGTCGGCGTACAGATCGCTTTCCCAGGCGTCAGGGCGACTGAAAGCGGTCCGGCCAGACCGACCTTCGGATCTGGAGGCGCTTGACCTTTCGCCCGGCGCCATGCTGGCCGCCCAGCGCGAACTGAATTCAGGCTACGTCCTTGTGGTCCCCAGCTCCGGGGTCGTGAACCATTGGTGGCGGGTCGATCCGAGCACCGGCACGGCGACGGGCATGGCGATCGGCGCGGGAGGCTATGGAGGTGCGACTGCGGCGGAGTACATCATCTACACCGGAATAATCATCGGCACCCTGCTGATGTACTACAGCTTCTACAGTTGTTTCACCAGCGAAAGCGGTCTGGCGCTGTTCTGTTGCCTGGTCGACAGCTGGTTGACCGGGATCATCGTGGCAGCGCTCGCTTTCACGGCTGGAATGCTGATCGGCACCGGACTCGGTGCAGTAGGGGCTGCATTGGGAACGGCAACCGCCGAGGTCGAGCTCGTCGCTGCGATTGTGAACTTCGTTTTCATCGACGGGGCATCGACCGCGATTTCGTTTACTGATTTCCGTATACGCGCCTGCGGCTCGCTGACAGGAACATGATGTCCATGTCCGTTCGTTCAGGTCGATGCGAGGAGCCGTCTCGATGAAGTTGAGCCGGAAATTCATGATTGCGGAGTGCGTTTTCTTTCTGCAGATCGTCAGCGCCAGCGCTGCGACTTCGCTGGTCTATGACGCCGAACCCAACGACACCCCCCAGCAAGCCGTGGCGATCGCGTTGCCGGACGGGTCGGACGTGCTGCGAATCATGGGCGAGCTGGAGCCCGGAGACCAGGACGCCTACCGCATTGTGGTCGACGAGGACCATGCCGGGCGGCGCTTCAACTTGCGCCTGACGGGCCGGGCCGGGGCGCTCACCCAGCTCGACGTGTTCGATTTCACCGCCGCTGCCGACGGCCGGGGACGCATTCCCGAAACCTTGACGGAACGCCCGGGCAATCCGTTGACGCTGAAGGCCATCGACGGCGGACGTGCGGTGCAGGCCGAGGCGGTGCTGCTGCCGCCCGGGGTCTACGTGCTCGGCGTGTCGCAGTCGGGCGGGCAGGGGGCGTACACGGTCGAACTCGAACAGAACGACTATGGCACGGTGCAGGTCCTCGACGACGACAATGGCGCGGACGACCCGCTGCGGATCTCGCCGAACGGCAAGCAGGTGGTCTGGACCCAGGGCGAATCCTGGTTCTACTTCGATCTCGACGAAGCCGAAGCCGCCATGGCCTGGGGACTTCGATTCCAGAGCGCACTCGGCATCGATGCCAGCGCCGAACTGCGATCGCCGGACGACGAGGTCCTGTTGACGTTGTCCTCGGACGGCAGCGGGACGGTCGATCGTCCGGGACTCACGCTCGCACCGGGTCGTTACCGCATCCGAACCGAGCAGGCGAAGGCGGGCGTGCAGTGGGTCGCGCTACCCCGGGAAGCCTCGATGGCGATCGACGGCGCGGAAGTCGAGCCCAATGACCGCGAACCCATGCTCGTACCGTTCGGAGAGACGATCCGCGGACGCTTCGACGAGAGCGACCGCGACCTGTTGCGCTTCGAGATCGACGAGGAAGCCGCCGGCAACCGCTGGAACCTCGTCGTCGAGGGCGGGCCCGAGTCGAAGATCGAGGTCTGCCTGATGCGCCATGCGATGAAACGGCTCCAGCATTGCAATCGGGGCGAGCAGCGCACGCAGAAGTTCGCCCTGGGCTTCGCCCACGGCGAGTACCTCCTGCGCCTGTCCGACAGCGGCCCGGACGGCGTCGACTGGCAGCTGACCTGGACCGACCTCGGCCCGATCCGGCCCGGCGAGGAAGTCGAGCCCAACGACCACCACGATCACGCCGCCCCGCTGCACGACCGCGGCTTCGGGCGCGGCCGCTTCGACGGGCGCGAGACCGACCACTGGCGCTTCAACGTCACCGGCGAGCCGCAGCTCTGGCGCGTGCAGGTCCAGGGCGACGCGCTGCACGAGCTGTACCTGAAGCAGATCGGCGGAGCGACGATCGCCTACGAACGTGCCGGCCAGGGCCAGACGCGGACGCGCCTGGAGAACCAGTTCCTGCTGCCCGGCGACTACCTGATCGCGACCAGCGGCACCGATGCCGACTACACGCTCCGCGTCCAGCCGCTCGGGCCGCCGCCGGAGGGCATGGAACTCGAGCCGAACGACGACCTGTCCGACGGCCGGCGCATGCGCTACGGCCAGGAGTACTTCGGCCTGCTGGCCGAGGACGGCGACACGGACGTCTATCGCTTCACCCTGCTCGGCCACGAACAGGTCCGCCTGCGGGTCATGCCGGCGGCCGACGGCATCATCCGCATCCGGCTCACCGCCGGCGACGACGCCACCACGATCGTCGAACTGCGCCGCAAGGGCGAGCCCGGCGTGGCCTCGGAGTGGACCGGCTACCTGCCGCCCGGCGAGTACGGGGTGTTCCTGTCGGCGAACCAGCCTTCCGATGCCGAGTACCGGGTCGTGCTGGAGCGTCGCGACTGGCTGGAGCCCGTCGCCGACCGCGAGCCGAACGACTGGAAGGCCCTGGCCGCACCGTTTCCCGCCGATGGCCGGTTGATCGGCCGGGTCGGCAACTCCCGGGCCAGTGCCGATTGGTACCGGCTGCCGTCGGTCGAGGAACCGACGTCGATCGCGGTGCCGCGGGTCAGCGGCCTGCGCTTCCGTCTCTACGAGGGCGACCGGACCGGCGACAACCTGCTCGCGTTCGACCGCGAAGCGGGGCTGGAGCGCGCCGAACTGCAGCCCGGTGGCGATTACCGCCTCGAGATCAGCGGCAACCTCGACTACGACGTCGACCTGACGTCGCTGGCCACCGCCGAAGCGGGCGTGGAGCCCGAGGTCGAGCTGGCGGTCGACGACGTGGCGGTCCAGGCCTTCTCGCCCTGGTCCCAGCGCATCGGCGGCACGGTCACCGTGCGCAACCCGTCCGATGCGGCCGCGACGTTCCGCCTGGCCCATCACCTCACCGCACGGCAATGGACGCTGTCCGGGCTCCCGGCGTCGATCCGTCTCGGCCCGGGCGAGTCGACCGAGCTGCCCGTCACCCTGGAGATCGCATCCGACGCGGTCGAGCGCCCCGACGTGCAGGTGTCCGTGCGCGCCTTCGACGGCGCTGCCCACGCCGGCGCGGTCGCCGTCGCGCGGACCGACATCGACGCGGCGGCCGTGGCGCCGGCGTTCCACTGGGACCTGGACGAGCCGCTGCGCGGCGGGTTCAATGCCGCAGCGCTCCGCTTCGGGGCCGAGGTCGTGGCCAGCCCGAACATCGACGACGACGACCTCGACGATTTCCACCCGCTGTTCGACGGTCTGACCCGCTACGGCCGCTGGACCGAGTCGTCGATCCGCACCGGCGCCGACGGCCCGGATTCGTACCAGCAACCGACGGTCCGCCTCGCCGGCAAGGACCCGGTGCCGGTCCGGGGCTTCCTCCTCGACCCGACCTCGACGATCCACCCGAACCGGATCCTGCGCGAGTTCGCCGTCGCCCTGTCGCTTGACGGCGAGACCTTCGAGACCGTGCTGCGCGGCGAGATCGCGGCGCAGAACGCCGAGCAGGCCTTCGTCCTCGATGCGCCCGTACCGGCGCGCTACGCACGACTGATGCCGATCACCGGCAGCCTCGGCGACACGCGCCAGCTGCAGGTGCTCAAGCTCGGCGAGTTCAAGGTCATCGCCGCCGACGACTGGCAACCGCCGGGCGCGCCGTACGATCTCGCCGACCCGGTCAACGGCGGCCACCTGGTCTGGGCCGACCCCTGGATCCGGGCGAGCGGCGGCGAGCGCCACCTGTTCGCCTCCGACGACGAGTCGCCGGCGCCGCCGATGCGCAAGGCCGAGTCCGCCACGGTCGTGGTCGGCTTCGAGCACGCGCGGATCGCCCGAGTCGACGGCGTGGCCATCGAGCCGATGGCGGCCGAGGTCTCGGGCGGCACCAACCCGACTGCGGTCCGGGTGGCCGTTGCAACCGCCTCGCCGCTGGGTCCGTGGATCCCGGTCGAGGACGCGGGGACCGAGCTGGCCGACCAGCCGGTCGAGATAACGTTCGATGCGCCGCGCTGGGCGCGCTACGTGAAGTTCGAGTTCGACGTGCCCGAGGGGACGCGCTCGGTCAAGTATCCCGATCGCATCCGCGTGTTCGAGGCGCTGGGCGAGAGCGTGCTGGGCGAGTGGGGGCACTATGCGCATGTCGGCCCGTACGAGGCCGAGAACCCGCCGGTCCCGCCGGCGGTGGCGACGCGGCCGGACAACGATTCGCGGGCCGAAGCGACGCCGCTGCAGCCGGGTACGCCGGAACCCGGCCGCGCCCTGCTCGACGAGTACGCGTCGTGGTACCGCCTGTCCTCGACCGGCACCGAGAATCGCCTGGAGCTGACCCTGACCGGCCGACCAACGATCGAGGGCGCGCCCCGCTTGGTCGACGCCGCCGGCGAGGCGGTGACGCTGTATCCGCTGGAGAACGACGGCGTCGAGGCGCGCTGGGAAGCGTGGATCGAGCCGGGCGCCGACTACTGGCTCGAGGTCTTCGAGCCGCCGCGCTCGGTGATCTTCAGCTGGGACACGTCCGGCAGCGTTTCCGCCTGGCTGCCGACGATCACCAATGCGCTTCTGACCTACGCCGAGACGATCAAGCCCGGGCGCGACGAGGTCAACCTGCTTCCCTTCGGCCGGAGCGCCCCGCTGCTCGACAACTGGCAGGGGCACCCGTACCCGCTGATGCGCATGCTGGCCGCGAACCCGCAGGAAACCAGTTCCAGCGACGCCGAGGGGACGCTGGCGGTCGCGGCACGCGAAATGATCGACCGCCCCGGAAAGAAGGCCGTCCTGCTGTTGACCGACGCGGCGACCAGCACCTCGGCCGCGCTCTGGCCGGCGTTGCGCGAAGGCCGCCCGCAGGTGTTCGCGATGAAGCTGACCTCCGAAGGCGCGTTCAGCAGCAAGCCGCAGGTCGAACTCGACCTGATGCAGGACTGGGCCCGGGTTCGCGGCGGTCACTTCGAGTACGTCACGGGGCTCGGTGCGCTGGGTCGCGGCTTCGACCGTGCGGTGGCCTGGCTGAAACGACCGGTGGACTTCCACGTCGAGGTCGCCTTCGAGACCGTCGAGGACCCGTCGCCCGCCACCATTGCCGTCACCGCAGATGACGCCGGCGTCGCGCCCGAAGCGCGCGGCGCGGTCGAGATCATCCTCGACGCCTCCGGCAGCATGCTCAAGCGCATGAACGGTACACGCCGGATCGAGATCGCCAAGGCGGCGATCCGCGATACGGTCGAGACCATCTTGCCGGACGGCATCCCGCTGGCGCTGCGTGTCTATGGGCATCGAGAGGCAGGCAGCTGTCGGACCGACCTGGAAATTCCGCTCGCGCCGCTGGCCAAGGCCTCGTTCCTGGACACGGTGGCGAGCATCCAGGCCGTCAACCTGGCGCGCACGCCGATCGCCCAGTCGCTGGCCGCGGTCGCGTCCGATCTTGCAGAGGCCGACGGACGACGGCTGGTCATCCTTCTGACCGACGGCGAGGAAACCTGCGAGGGCGATCCGGCCGCGGCCATCGAATCGCTGGCCGAGCAGGGCGTTGACGTGCGGGTGAACATCGTCGGCTTCGCGATCGACGACGACGCGCTGAAGGACGAGTTCCGGTCCTGGGCCGAACTCGGTGGCGGCGAATACCTGGACGCCGGTGAAGCCGACGCGCTGGCCGGCGCGCTCGAGCGATCCCTGCGCATTCCGTTCGACGTCGTCGACGGGGACGGCGACGTGGTCGCGAGCGGGTTCGTCGGCGAGACGACGGTCGAGGTGCCCGCAGGCGAGTACAGCGTCCGAATCCGTGCAGCAACCGACCGCTGGGTACGCGGCATCCAGCTGGCGCCGGGCGACCAGCGCGAGGTTTCCTTCAACGACTGAGCGCGCGTCTCGGGATGGCCGTCACATCCCCGCGAGAAAGGTCCGGAGCGCGTCCCGAACGCACGGGACGCGAGTCGTCGGATCGGCTCCGGAAGCGGCGCATCGCGCGACCAATTCCCCTCGCGCAGGGTCGCTTCGATCTGGTACTGTCATAAACGAAACGACGCTTCTTCCGCGACTGGATGGTGACAACAGAACCTCGATCGACTGCCCGATCGACCGAACGAAGAATCCCGCCGACCGGGGGGTTGCGCCCGTGGACCGCGCTTCTGTGCGTGGCGCTGTGCGGTGTCGTTCAGGGGCAGTACGACAAGCCGTTCCGGTTCTGGGAGACACGCGGCTGGTCGATCCAGGAGGGCCTGCCCCAGAGTCACGTCAGCGCACTGGAGCAGGGTCCGGAGGACTACCTCTGGGTCGGTACGCAGGTCGGTCTGGCGCGCTTCGACGGCGTGCGCTACGAGACCTTCGTGACCGGAACAACGCCGGGCCTGGCGGGCAACTACATCCACGCGCTGTTCCACGACTCGAGCGACCGCTTGTGGATCGGCACCCACAGCGGCGTCAGCGTGTTCCAGGACGATCGGTTTTACGACCTCGGCCCGGACTTCGACGGACCTGTGCGCGGGTTTGCTGAAGGTCTCGACGGCAGCGTCGCCGCCGCGGCGCCCGGTCTGCCGATGCTGGATGCGGAGGGACGTGCGCGTCAGCTGCTGCCCGGCGTCCAGGTCCGCAGCGTCGCCATGGCCGGCAACGATCTGTATGCGGGCGCCCAGGGCGTGCTGGCCCGAATCACCGGCGGATCCGAGGTCAAGACCTGGCCCCTACCGCCGGCCTACCTGGACCAGCCGGTGGAATCGTTGGCGTGGCACGGCGATCGGCTCTGGGTGATGACCGACCAGGCCACGTTGACGTTCTCGGACGGCCAATTCGACGTCGCGACAGGACCGAACGGCAGACCCTTGCCGGGCGGGTCGAGGCTCTACATCGATCGTCACGGCACGCTGTGGATCAGCGCCTACGGCCAGATCTTCCGGCGGCTCGGCGAAGACCGGTGGGACGTCATCGGCGAAGCCGAACTGGGCTGGTATCCGTGGATCCTGTCGCTGGCCGAAGACCATGAGGGGAACGTCTGGCTGGGGAGCGCAACCAACGGCCTCTATCGAGCCTGGCCGGGCTGGTACAACCAGTGGAGCCAGGACGAAGGACTGAGCGATACCTTCGTCTGGTCCATGCATCCTGCACGAGAGGGCGGTCTCTGGATCGGCATGAAGACCGGCGTCGACCGCTTCGACAACGAGCGCTTGCAGACCGTTATCGACGGTGACGATCTGCCGAACCCGTCGACCTATACCTTGCTCGAGACCGCCAGCGGCGACCTGCTGCTGGGCACCGAGGCGGGACTGGCGCTGCGCACGCCCGACGGCGCTGAGCCGATCGTTGGTCTGCCCGCGGTCGGAACGGTCCACAGCCTGCGCGAGCCTTCGCCGGGTCGGATCTGGGTCGGTACGGAGCAGGGTCTGTTTCATCTGCGCGACCTGCAACCGCATGCCCTGCCGTCGATCGAGCCGCTGGATCGACTCAGCGTCCGCTACACGCTGGCCGAGGACGACGGACTCTGGGTTGCAACGGAGCGCGGACTGTTCTGGCTCGACGACGACGGCGCGCGGTCGATCGAGGGGCCCCCGCTCGCGGACAGTGCGTTCTTCACGGTCATCGAAGACGTCGGCGAGGGGCGGCTCATCGCGGGCACGCTGAAGCAGGGATTGCTGCTCCGCGGAAGCGATCGCCAGTGGCGCCATGTTGCTCCGTCGCAAGGACTGCCGTCGGACACCGCGTTCTATCTCGTGGTCCACGAGGGCTGGCTCTGGGGCACGAGCCACGAGGGCCTGTTCCGGATTCGCCTGGATGAATTGTTCGACGCCGGCGATCAGCCGCTGACGAGCGGGCAGATGATCCTGTCGAACGGTAGCCGGCACGCCGGCGCGCAGAACTCGCGCTGCTGCAACGGTGCGGGTACCGCCAAGGGTGTGTTCAGCGTCGACCGTCTCTGGTTGCCGACGTTGGATGGAATGATCGAGGTCCCGATCGGCCGGATCCAGCCCAACGAAATTCCCCCGAACGTCATCGTCACGGCCGTCGAAACGCGCAGCCAGCGCTACCAGCCGATCGAGCCGTCCGTGACCCTTCCGCTCGGCGAGCGCGATGTCCGATTCCGCTTCACCGCGCTGAGCTATCGCGATCCGGACAGCATGCGATTCCGGATCCGGTTGGTCGGCTTCGACGATGACTGGCGCGAGGTCACGGAAACCCGCTCGGCCAACTACACCAACCTGCCTGCCGGCGACTACGAGTTCGAGGTGATGGCGACCAACAACGCCGGCGTATGGAGCCCCGAGCCCGCATCGCTGGCGCTGACCGTGCCGCCCTACGTCCATGAGCAGACGTGGTTCCAGGGGCTGATCGCGGTCATCGTCCTGTTTGCCCTGTGGGTCGCCTACTGGGCCCGGACGCGGCTGCTTCGCGGACGTCAGCGACAACTCGAACAGACCGTGGCGTCGCGCACGGAAGAGCTGCGCCAGACCAACGAGCAGCTCGATGCCAGCAATCGCCGTCTCGAGGAACTCAGCGAATCCGACGCGTTGACCGGCCTGAAGAACCGGAGGTTCATCGCCCATCAGCTACCGCGTCACCTTGCCTACCTGCAGCGCCGGATGCAGGAGGACGGCCAATCCCGTGCCGCCGGTTTCGCCCTGCTGGACCTCGACCGCTTCAAACAGGTCAATGACGAACACGGCCACTCGGCCGGGGACGCGGTGCTGGTGGAGTTCGCCGAGCTGCTGCAGCAAGCGGTGCGCACGTCGGATTACTGCATCCGGTGGGGCGGCGAGGAGTTTCTCGTGGTCTCGCCGAACGCAACGCTGGACAGCCAGCAGCAGCTCGCCACGCGCCTTCTCCAGGCGCTGCACGCTCATGATTTCGAACTGGCCGATGGATCGTCGATCCACTTGACCTGCTCGATCGGTCTGTCCACGCTGCCGGTGGGCGGCGAGGCCACGGCGCATTGGGAAGCAGCAATGGAGGTCGCCGATGCGTGCCTGTATCGGATGAAAGGGGCGGGCCGGGACGGCTGGATCAGCCTGGTGTCCGAGGCCGTCCAGCACGAGGTCCTCGACGCCGGTGGGGTCGAAGCCACCCGCGAAGCGCTGGCCGGCCTCGGCGAGGATCAATGGCGCGTGTTCCGCTGGGACGACAGCGGGAATGACAGCGGGAATGACAGCGGGAATGACAGCGGGAATGACAGGGGGAATGACAACTAGCCCGGTTGGCTGAACAACGGACCCTCACCGCGTGGACGAGCCGAAGGTCGCTGCGCGCGGGTGCGCTGGCGCGCTCTGCTATCCTCTGTACAGTCGGGTCTGGACAATCCGGTCAGATTGATCCGGCCTGAACGATCCGGTCGGAAGATTCGTTCGATACGCTCCCGTTGATACGGGCCGGTCGATACGGGCCGGGCCCATTCAAGGCGGTCGCAAGACCCGCTCGGTACGACCCGACCCATCCTCGAGACGACCCACAGGGAGTGACCATGTCGGAACGCAATCAAACGCTGCTGGCGGTCGTTCGTGTCGTCGGATTCATGCTGGCCGTGGTGATCGGGGGTCTCGCCATTGCCGCGGTGCTCGAAGGCTACGTCGGGGAGCCGGACCCGGCCGGCATGGCGGACGACGCCGCCCTCGATCGCGAACTGCCCCGGCCCGACTGAACGCCGGTTGCCCACGCGCCGTGCATAATGTCGCCCGAACCCGCATGCAGGAGATCGCTCGATGAACATGAGCAAGGTCGTCTTCGGTTTCTTCGTGTTGCTGGCCCTGACCCTGAACTTCGGGTTCTTCCTCGGCGACATCGACAACCCCGATCACCACAACGTCTACGAGCTGTTCGCGGCGTTGATCGTCGGAGTGATCGCCACGGTGCTGAAGTTCGGCGAGCGCTCGCACATGGGGGCGGTGCTGCTCGCTTCGAGCCTGGTGGCGACCCTGCAACTGATCGTCGCAGCGCTGGTCTGGGCGATCGCCGCGCACATGACCGACAGCGGACTGACGCCGGCCGTGATGGCCTCGATCGTCTCGCTGTCGGGCGGTGCCCTGCTCGCCAACCTGCTTTCGGTCGTGCTGCTGACCCTCGAGACCGCTGGCATGGCGCGCTGACTCCAGCGCGCCGTTCGCGATGAACGAGTCCTTCCTGTTCCTGTTCCTGCGGCGCATGCGGGTGCCGCTGATCGTGCTGATCTCGGCGTATTCATTGGCGACCGTGGGCTTCACCCTGATTCCGGGCGTCGATGACCAGGGCAATCCATGGCGGATGTCGCTGTTCGAGGCGTTCTACGTGGTCAGTTACACGGGCAGCACGATCGGCTTCGGCGAGGTTCCGTACGAGTTCTCGCCGGCGCAGCGCATGTGGACCATCGTCAGCATCTACGTGACCGTGATCGCGTGGTTGTTCTCGATCGGCTCGATCGTTTCGTTGTTGCAGGATCCGGCCTATTCGAGGGCGCTGAAGCATTCCCAGCGGAAGCGGTCGGCGCGAGCGCTGGACGAGCCCTTCTACCTGGTCTGCGGCTATGGCGACACCGGGCGGATGCTGACCCGTGCCCTGACCGACCAGGGCCATGCGGTCGTCGTCATCGAACACAATGCAGCCAAGGTCGAGCGACTCTCGATCGAGGAATTCGTGGCCGAGGTCATCCCGTTCCAGTCGGACGCTCGTCAGCCCGATGACCTGCTGGATGCCGGCATTCGCAGCCGCTGGTGCGTCGGCGTCCTGGCGGTGACCGGTGACGACAACGCCAATCTGCGGATCGCGATCTCGTCGAAGCTGCTCAACCACAAGGCCTGGGTCCATGCCCGCGCCGATCTCGAGGACACCGCGAGCAACATGCGGTCCTTCGAAACCGATCACGTGATCAAACCGGTCACCGAGTTCGTCCGGCGCATGAAGCTGGCCATCGAGCGACCGCACGCCTTCCGCCTGTACCACTGGCTGGCATCCGGGCCCTGGGCGAGGATTCCCGACTCGCGCCATCCGCCGGCCGGCCGCTGGATCCTGTGCGGCTATGGCCGGGCCGGTCGGGCCATGCATGCCGCGCTCCGAGAACTGGCGATGGAGGTCACGGTCATCGCGCCCGACGCCCAGGATCCGCCGCCCGGCTTCGTCGATGCGACCGGAACGCAGGCCGAAGATCTCGAAGCGGCCGGTATCGAAGATGCGGTCGGCGTGCTGGCCACCACCGCTGACGACACGGACAACCTCTCGATCCTGATCACCGCGCGCGCGCTCAACGAGGACCTGTTCCTGGGCGCGCTCGAAAACGGCATGTCCACCCACGAGCTGTACCGGGCCGCCGCTCCCGACTTCGTCGGCCAGCCGAGCACGGTGGTGGCCGGCACCATCCTCAGCCGGATCCGCTCGTCGTTGATGGGCGACTTCCTCGATCATCTGCTGGAGGCCGACGACGACTTTGCCCGGGCGGTCCTCGAAACCCTCAGCTGCCACGGGACCGACGCGCCGCCGGAGATCTCCGCCGGCCGGATCAGCGCCCGACGCGCACCGGCCGTGGCACGCGTACTGGCCGAAGACCGCCAGGTCCCCGTGGGCGTGCTGTTGCGCGATCCCGGCAACCGCGAGCGCCGGCTTCCGCTGTCGGTATTGATGATTGCCCGCGAAGACGAGCAGCTGGTCTTTCCCGATGAATCCACGCCGCTGCGCTCCGGTGATCGCCTGCTGCTGGCGGGCCGGCCGGGCGTGTCGAAGCGCGTGATCAACCTGATGGAGAACGACCAGGCGCTGGCCTACGCGCTGACCGGCGACGAAATCCTCCAGGGCTGGTTCTGGGACTGGCTGGAGCGGCGCAAGCAGGCCCGGCAGGCGCAGCGCGAGCGCGCCGGCTGAATCGGCCGTCGCTCAGGACGCGGGGTCCAGCGTCTCGTCCAGCGACCGCGCCTCCTGCAGTCGAACGAACTCCGGATCGGCCTTCGACCATTGGTCGAGCAGCACGTCCAGGTCCGCCCGAGCGTCATCGAGGCGGCCGTCTGCTCGGGCGAGCTGCAGGCGCTCCCAGCGCGCCTCGGCGTAGGCCGGGTGGCGATCCAGGAGATCGTCGAGAAGACGCCGGGCCTCGGTGGTCTGGTCGTCGGCGATCAGCAGCCGAACCAGCGCCAGATCGAACGTTTCCATCGCGTCCATGTTCAGCGACAACCCCGAGGCACGGAACTGGTTGCGCGCCTCGCGCATGATCTCGACCGCTTCTCCCGCATCGCCGGCGTACGAGGCCGTCAGGGCGCGGCCCCACTCGACGATGGCCAGCACGCCGCCGAAGGAGAACTGCTGTTCGAAGAAGCGCAGCCGCTCGTACTGTTCGCGGACCTCGTCCAGCGGACGCTGCAGCTTGACCAGCAGCTGCATCCGATCCAGCGCCAGGAAGCGATTGAACGGATCGCCGAGTCCTTCCTCGGCGCGGTCCAGCGCGGCAGCCGCCTCGTCGTACTCCTCGAAGGCATAGCGGCTCTTCAGGACAAGCTCCGCCCAGGTGGTCCAGAACTGGCTGGGCGGGGCGACCCGGCGGATTCTCGCCTCGTTCTCGTCCAGTTCGGCGAGCACGGTGCGGAATCGCCCGGTGGCAACCAGCAGGGCGAACCGGACCTTCAGCACCTCCAGCTGCAGGGCGGTTCCGGCGGTTTCGCTCTGCAGCGCGTCCAGCGTTCGCTCGGCCTCGGCGAAGCGGCCTTCGCGCAGCATCACGAGCGCGCTGTTGAGCCGGGCCACGGATGGATCGTCGGCCAGCAGCCCGGCGGTCTCGAACACGTCCATGGCCGCATCGGCCTGCCCCGACCGGGCCAGGATCTGGCCGAGCTCGATGCGCGCCGATACGTCGTCGGGGGCTTCGTCGATGTACGACCTCAGCCGCTCGGCGGCCGCGTGATAGTCGCCGGCAAGCTGCTCCACGGTCGCCATCTGGCGAAGCACGTCGACGCTTTGCGGATCGAGTTGGCGCGCCTGGCGCAGCGATTCGGCCGCGCCGTCCACGTCGCCGGTGACGATCTGGTTCTGGGCCAGCGTGGTCCAGGCCGTGAAGCTGTCCGGATGGACCTCGGTCCACATCGACAGCACGCGCATCGCGGTGGCGTAGTCGCCGTTGAGTGCATGGCGATTGGCCTTCATTGCGAATCGGGTCTCGGTGTCGAGCTTGTACTCGAGGTCCAGCGCCCGGTCGGCCGCTTCGATCGATGCCGGAAGATCGTTGTTCGCTCGATGAAGCTGATGGAGCCAGACCGCCGCCAGGGCAAAGGTCGGGTCGATCTCCAACGCTCGTTCGAAGCCGGCCCGCGCGGCGGCGTAGTCGGTGCGCAGGTGCATGGCGTTGAAGCCCTCGATGGCGGCTTCGAGCGCATCGACCGTGCCGGTCGCCGCCTCGGCCAGCGGAATCCTGGTGAACCGTCGCTCGCCGTCCGCCGCTTCAGGCTCGACCAGCGGCGCAACGCGCTCGGCCAGTGCGGCCGTCGCCGAGATCACGTCGTCGCCGCGCGCCTCGACTTCGTCTTCCAGCGTGCCGGAAGCCGCATCGATCACCTGCGCGGTCAGACGCACGCCGTCGGCCTCGTCGATCAAGGTGCCGCGAATCAGGGCGCGCGCGCCCATGCGCTGTGCCTGGCGGACCGCGAGCGCGCGGGGCTCACCGACGGCGTTGGGAAAGCCGGCTTCCGTGTAGGTGCGCGCGATCTTGCCCGCGTAGGGGGTGGACAGCGAGAGCAGCGGGTCGCGGTTGAGTTCCACCGCGAGCAGCCAGGCCACGGCGTACTGGCGCCAGTCCGGATTTTCCGGGTCGCCGTCTCCAGCATCCCCGTCGAGGACCCAGAACGAGGTCAGCATCTTTCGATGGAAGCCCTCGCGAGCGACCGTGAAGGTCTGCTGTTCGCCGGCCTCGTCGATCAAGGTCCGCTCGACGACCGCGCTCTCGACCGGGCCGATCGCCGAACCGGGTGCGCCGGGCGGCGCGTAGCCGAAGAATGCGACGACCGCGATCACGGCGAACACCAGGTTCACCGGCACGAAGAACTTCTCGAACCGGGGCGAGCGGTCGCGTCCGGGCGCGCCGTGGTTCCAGGCCAGCACCGCGACGCTGGGCAGCAGCGCGATCATCAGCACGAACAGGTAGGCGATCAGGGCGGCGGAGAATCCCAGCTGTCCGGAGATCCAGTCGCCCATTTCCACGGCCAGCCAGCAGGCGCCGACGTAGACGCCGACGATCTGCGGCACGCGGCGTGCGAACAGTTCGGAGATCAGGCCCTTGCCTTCGGCCGCCATTGGCCCTTCCCGTTGGGGTGGTGAACGAAATTATACGGGTGCGCCCGTCGCCGGCCGACACCCATTCGTCACTCGGTCGAAGGTCACGGGCTCAGGCGTGCAGCAGGCGCTGGAGTCGGCCGACCAGATGGCCGAACGCCAGGCTCCAGACGCTGACCAGCCAGACGCCCAGGGGAATGCCGATGAACACCAGCGCCCAGCTTGCGATCGAACCGTGGAAGGCGCTGGTGCCCAGTGCATAGGCGATCCACATGGAGCCGGAGCAACCGGCCGCGACGTACAGGGCGATCCTGAGCTTCGGCCACAGCCGGGCGGGACGGCGCGGGCCGAACAGCATCGATCGCAGGACGCCGAACAACCATCCGACCAGGGCCAGCAGCGCCCAGGCCCGGAGCACGACCGGCAGGATGTCCTCTTCGGTAAAGGTCGTAGCGGGCGGCGCCCGGTCGCCGGCATCGATCTCCGTCGCCGTCTCGCCGGGCGGACCGAGATCGAGCGGGCCGACCACGCGTTCGTACACCCCGATCCCGCGCTCGACCAGCGAGAACGACGCATCCTGGAAGTTGGTCAGCAGCAATGCGGCCACCATCAGCAACAGAAACGTCCAGGCGAACAGCATCGGCACCAGCTGGGTCCAGCGCAGATAGTCCAGCGCCAGGCTGGCCAGGGCTCGGACCAGGTGGACGTGTCCGGGAACGGGGCTCGATGATCGGGCGGGCAGGGCGGCGGGTCCCGTGCGAGAGCGGCGAGGAGAGTCGTCCATCGGGTGATGATGCAGTCAACGACCGGGTCGCGCAACATACGTTCACAACAGCAGCCAGGCGTCACGATGACGGCGTGTCCCGTGCCAACCACTTGCGGGCGAACGCCTCGGCCGGCACCGGCTTGCCGTACAGGAATCCCTGGGCCTCGGTGCAGCCCATCTGCCTCAGCGCGTAGGCCTGCTGCTCGGTTTCCACGCCTTCGGCGAGCGTATCCAGACCGAGGCTGCGCGCCATATCGATCGTGGTCTCGACGATGACCCGATCGCTGTCGGAATCGCTCATGTTGGCAATGAACGAGCGATCGATCTTCAGCTTGTCCAAGCGGAATCGCCGCAGATAGGACAAGGAGGAATAGCCGACCCCGAAGTCGTCGATGGCCAGCGCGATCCCTGCTTCGGCCAGTGCATCGAGCACCTGGATCGCCCGCTGCGGGTCGCCGGCAACCGCGTTCTCGGTGATCTCGAGTTCGATGGCGAGCGGGTCGGTCTGCTGTTCGTCGAGGATGGCGAGCACGTCATCGACGAAATCCGGCTGATCGAGCTGCAAGGGCGAGACATTGACGCCCAGCCGTCTCGGCAGCGGATGGGACGCGCGACGCCAGGACTGCAGCTGACGGCAGGCCCGGTCCAGTACCCAGCGGCCGATCGCTGGCATCATGCCGCGCTCCTCGGCGATCGGGATGAACTCCGCGGGCGAAATCGGACCCGTGTCCGGGTCGGTCCAGCGCAGGAGCGCCTCTGCGCCGATCAGTCGCCCGTCGGCCAGGTCGAACTGGGGCTGGTAGTGCAGCGACAGGGTCTCGGCCTGCAGCGCCTGCTCCAGTCGATGAGCAATGCCGATCTTGCGCGCCAGCCGCTCGCCGAGGGCCTGTTCATAGAACCGCACGGACAGCCCGGTCTGCTTGGCGCGCCAGAGGGCGATCTCGGCATTCTTGAGCAGCGTTTCGGCCGAATCGCCATCGGCGGGGTATTGGGCGATACCGATCCGGGCATCGAGACGGAAGGTCCGATCACCGTGCTCCAGGGGTTGGCGGATGGCCGCCAGCGCCTGTTCGGCCAGCGCGGCAGGCGGCTGTTCGACCACCGCGGCGAAGCCGTCGGCATAGATTCGGGCAAGGCTGCTCGACGCGGGCAGGACTTCGCCGAGGCGTCGGCTTACCGCTCGAAGCAGGTCATCTCCGATCACGTGGTTGTGGGCTTCGTTGACTTCGGCGAAGCCCTTCAGATCGATCAGGATCACCGCGATGCAATGTTCGCCGTTGGATCCGTCCTCGTCGCGAGCCACCGACTGGCGCAGGGAATCGATGAACAGCGGGCGATTGGCCAGGCCGGTCACCACGTCGAAGAAGGCCAGCGCTTCGATCTGGTGCTGCGCACGCACCAGTTCGGTGATGTCGGCGTAGGCGATCGCCACGCCGAGCCCGCCGCGATGGATCGGCGTGGCGCTGACCGATAGCCAGACGCGGCCGCGTGGAGTTTCGATCTGCATCACCTGTCCACGCACCGCCTCGCCGGTCCGTAACGCGACGGCGCCGGCGTAGTCGTGCGGGGCCAGCGGAGCGCCGTCCTTGTCGTAGATGTCCCAGCCTGTCGCGTAGTGCCGCGACAGTTGTTCGGCGCGCGACAGGCCGAGCAGACGCTCGGCGGTCCGATTGCAATCGATGATGAAGCCGCGCTCATCGAGGATGGCGATGCCGACCGGGAGCACGTCGTAGACGGCTTGAAGACGGACCAGCACGTTGGCCAGGGGGCGGTCCGCGTCGGGCAGAGTGACGCTCGGATCGTCGAGGCCCCGCAGCGCTCCGGGCACTTCGTCGCGCAGGACGTCGATCAGCGGCTGACAGGCCTCGGGGAACGCGCCGGACAGGGTCGACCAGCCCGATTCATCGAGCTCGGAAAGCGCACCCAGCAAACGTCGCGCGTGGATGTCGGGAGGAGCGGACAAGGCAGGTCCCCACTACAGCACTCCACCGCCGGGCCGGCGGCACGAGACGTGCCGGTTCGTGCGGTGCCGTGCCCGCAGTCGCAATGATCAGCAGCGCCGGGCGTTCGTCGGCACCGCTCGAGCGACCCGGGACGAATCAACACCCTACTCCAGCCTGCTCGATGGAGTCCAGCAGGCGAGGCTGCCGCCCGAGGCGCGTCGGCGCGTCCTCGGTCGAGGGTCAAGGGCATGCCGACGGCCTGCGAGTACTATCGAGTCCACGAATTCGTGAAGCAAGCGCGACGCCATGCACCGACTTCCCTACGAGACCTGGGACGTGTTCACCGAACGCAGGTTCGCCGGCAATCCGCTGGCGGTGGTGTTCGGCGCCGATGTGCTGTCCACCGCCGCCATGCAGCGCGTCGCCCGCGAGTTCGACTACTCCGAGAGCGTGTTCGTGCTCGAGCCCAGCGACGACGAGATCGACGCCCGGGTTCGCATCTTCACGCCGACCGGCGAACTTCCCTTTGCCGGGCATCCCACCGTGGGCGTGGCGTGCGCGCTGGCTCGCGCTCGCGGCGGCGGCAGCGCGCTGCAGCTCGAACTGGCGGCCGGCCGATTTCCGATCCGCCTGAGCCACAACGGAGCGCCGTACGCCGAATTCCAGAATCCCAATCGGCCCCGACTGCTGGCCCGCACTGCCGAGCCGGCCCGCATCGAAGACGCCCTGGGGCTGCCTCGAGGCAGTGTCGCCGACGATGCCTTCCGCCCGCGCTTCGCCGGCGCCGGAATCGATTTTCTGTATGCCCGGGTCGAACGGAAGGCGCTGGACGCCGCGCGTCTGGATACCTCAGCATGGGATGCGCTGGCGCTGGACGATGCCTGCGGCGTGTTTGCATGGAGCAGCCGCGACACGGCGCGGGGCGCGTTTTCGGCCAGGATGTTCGCGCCGCACATCGGCGTGCCCGAAGACCCGGCAACCGGTTCGGCCGCAGCGGGCCTGCCTGCGCACCTGATCGCCGCAGGCGCACTGGAGGACGGGCGTCACGAATGGACGATCGAGCAGGGACGAGTGATGGGCCGCCCGAGCCGCATCTTCGTTCGGCTGACCGTTCACGGCGGGGTCCCTAGGGCGCTCCGGGTCGGCGGCCACGCGGTCCCCGTGATGAGCGGCACGATCGAAGTCTGACGGGGCGACGAACAGGCGGACTGGATCGGTTCGCTCGCAAGCTCACTCCCACAGGCTCGTTACTCCTGGCTATTGGCTATTGGCTTCTGGCGTCTGGCTCCAATCGGAACCCTGCCCGTTGGAAGCCGCTTGCGGGCGAAGAACCATCCGGCGCCCTCGTCCCAGTCGCCTGTGGGAGCGAGCTCGCGAGCGAATTGCCGCGGGAGAGTACGAGCCGGCTCAGGCCTCGGCGGCCACCGCCCGCAGCCGTGCGCTGAATGCGTCGGCCGGCATCGGGCGATCGAACAGGTAGCCCTGGGCCAGTTCGCAGCCGCGTGCGGTCAGCATCGTGCGCTGGTCCTCGGTTTCCACACCTTCTGCAACCACCTGCAAACCGAGATCCTCGGCCATGCTGACCACCGCCGAAACGATCGCCGCGTCGTCGGGATCGTGGCCGAGGTCCTGGACGAAGGATTGATCGATCTTCAGCTTGCTGATCGAGAACTTCTTCAGGTAGCTCAGGCTGGAATAGCCGGTGCCGAAATCGTCGATCGACAGCCCGACGCCGAGGCCATTGAGCTGTGAAATCACCCGGCTGGCGGTGTCGGCGTCGCGCATGATCACGCTTTCGGTCAGTTCCAGTTCCAGCCATTCGGCATCCACGGCATTGGCGTCCAGCGCCGAACGAACCTGGTCGACCAGGCCGCCGCGCCAGAACTGCAGCGCCGAGACGTTGACCGCAACCGGCAGCGGCTCGAAGCCTTCCTTCATCCACACCGCCAGCTGGCGGCAGGCTTCGGCGATCGCCCAGTCGCCGATCTCGATGATCAGACCGCTCTGTTCGGCGATCGGAATGAAGCGGGAAGGCGGGATATGGCCGTGTTCGGGATGATTCCAGCGCATCAGTGCTTCGGCGCCGACGATCCGGCGGTCGGCGAGCCGCACCACCGGCTGGTAGTGCATGGAGAGCTGGCCGGTCTTCAGGGCCAGGCGCAGATCGCTTTCGAGGGTCAGCCGCTCCCGCGCGCGGTCGTTCATTTCCGGCGTGAAGAACTGGTAGTTCGCACGCCCCTTCTCTTTTGCGGCGTACATCGCAGCATCGGCGTTGCGGATCAGCGCCTCGGCATCGATGGCGTCGTTCGGGAACATCGAGATGCCGATGCTCGGCGTGACCCGCAGCTCGTGGCCTTCGAGATCGAACGGCTCGGCGAACAGCTCGAGAATCCGTTGGGCGCCGCGCGCCGCGCCTTCGGCCTTGACGTCGGACAGCAGGATCAGGAACTCGTCGCCGCCGAGCCGGCTGACCGAATCGTCGCTGCGCAGGCCGCCGCCCAGTCGCTTGGCGACCTGGACCAGCAACTGGTCGCCGAGGCTGTGGCCGAGCGAGTCGTTGATCGTCTTGAAGTGGTCGAGGTCCATGAACAACATCGCCAGCGACTGGTTCGACGAGCGCGCATGGGTGATGGCCTGGCGTAGCCGACGGTCGAGCATCGCGCGGTTGGGCAGGCCGGTCAGTGAGTCGTAGTGGGCCAGGCGGTGGACCTGCTCCTCGGCCCGCTTGCGCGCCGTGATGTCGTAGATCGCGCCGTCGAAGTACTGGATGTTGCCCTCGCTGTCGCGCGTGGCCACCGCGTTGTTCACGCCGATGAAGCGCGTTCCGTCCGAGCGAATGAACTCGACCTCGACGTCGCGGTAGAAGCCGTCCCGTTCGAGCAGCTCGAGCAGTTCGTCGCGCTGTTCGGCACGCGCGTAGAGGATCGGGCCGGCCGCTTCGATCATCTCCGCCGGCGTGCCGTAGTTGAACATCTTCGCCAGCGACTCGTTGGCGTAGATCAGGCCGTCCTCGGCATGACCCCGGTAGATGCCCTCGAAGATGTTGTCGGTGATCGAGGCCAGCAGCTGCTCGCTCTCGCTGAGCTTCTCGGTCATCCGGTTGGCGATGTGTTCGGCCCGACCGCGGGTCTGGAACAGGGCCAGCAGGTAGGCCACCAGCAGGCCGGTCAGCGTCAGCCCGCCGATCAGCACCAGCGCGGCGGCACCGAAATCGAGTCTCGGCTCGACCAGCTCGAGTCGCCAGGTGCGGCCGGCAACGGGCAGTTCACGTTCGACGCGGGTCTGACGTTGTAGCCAGCCCGAGGACTGCGACCCAGTCTGGCCGTAGATGAGTTGGTCGCGATCGGTCACGTCGGTGGCCGTGAAACGGGGTCCGGCAAGCGACGCGATCGGCGCGCCGAACAGGTCCTCGTTGGCGATCGACGCCGCGATCCAACCCGTGTGACTGGCCGACTGCTCCGACACCCAGATCATCAGCACGTAGCCGCCGATCAGGTCCTGGCCGTCCTCGGTCCGGAAATCGAGCGGCGAAGACAACAGCGCCGCGCCCGACTCACGGGTCAGCCGGAGCGCGTCATGCAGCGGTTGGACCTCGCAGATATCGCGGCCGATCGAGGAGGCGTTCTGGTCGAGCGGTTCGTTGTAGAAGATCGGGCAGTAATACGGGCGCTCGCCGGCCGGCCGGACCTCCAACGGCGCCAATCCTTCATTGGTGCGCTGGTCGGACAGCAGGCCGAGACCGATCGGATCGTCGACGTAGGGCGCCCAGGCGAGGCCGAGCAGGCCCGGCAGGCTCTGGCCCGACATCACTTCTCCGGTGAACAGGGCCCACTCGGAACGGGTCACGAAATCCGAGCCGGCGAACAGCGCGCGGCCCGCGTGCAGAAGCGTCTCGTACTTGGCGAACTGGCTGCCGACGGTGCCGGCAATCTGCTCCATCTGTTCCGACAGCTCGGCTCGGTTGCGCCGATGTTCGGCTTCGTGGATCCAGAGCGCCGCCCACGAACTGGCCGTCACGCCGACGAGCGCGATCAACGTCAGGGCCAGGGACGAACGGCGCGGCAGATTCATGAACGAAAGGAGACCCCCCGAAAAGCGGCCGAAGCCGCAAACCGCCAAGGATGCCACGGAATTACGCGCCTATGCCAGCGGCATGTCCTGGGCGTTGTCGACGGACTGCAAATTCGTTGCGGGTTCCGTGATCGAGGTCGCACTGGTGACCGTGCCGGCGCTTGCTGGATTGTATGCATGGCCTGTGCATTGACTGCGCGGCCGGTCGGCGCTATCGTTTGTATGCGATGGCCATACAAAAGACAGCGCCGACGCTGGCGATCGAACTCGACAGCCCCGTGCCGGTGGTCCAGCAGATCGCCGGCGGTCTCCGCCGCTGCCTGATCGACGGCGACCTGGTGCCCGGCGATGCGCTGCCGTCGTCGCGCGCGCTGGCCCGCGATCTCGGTGTGCATTTCAACACGGTCGTCCAGGCCTACCGGGAGCTCGAAGCCGAGGGCTGGCTGGAGCTGCGGCGGCGCGCCGGAACGGTAGTGGTCGAGCGGCGCGCGCCCCGGCCCGATGCCGATGAACGCAGGACGCTGGTGCGCCGCTTCGACGCCGCGGTCGACGATCTGCTGGCCCGCTACGAGGCGCTCGGCCTGAAGCGGGCCGATCTCGAAGCCCGCATGGCCCGGGCCCTTGACCACGATGGAGACAAGCAATGAATGGCTGGATGCTCGGCTTTGCCTACCTGCTGCCGGCCGCCATCGGCGGATTGATGCTGGCCATGCCTCGCCTGGGCCGGGGCAGCACCTTCTTCGCGGTCACGGTGCCGCCCGACTTCGGCGACTCGCCAGCCGGGCGGGCGATCCGGCGCACCTACCGCTTCGGCACGCTGGCCGCGACCCTGGTCAGCCTGGCGGTCATCACCCCGCTGTGGTGGTGGCTGGAGCCGGAGCCCGCGTTGGCGGTGGCCTGCACGATCGGATCCCTGGGAGTGAGCCTGGGCGCGATCGCGGTGTTCGTGTTGTGTCGCCAGCGCGCGATGGCGCACAGCCGCGATCGATCCGCCGAGCGCCGGATCGAACTGCTGCCGCCGGACCGGCTGCGCGATATCGTGCCGGAGCCGCTCTGGCTGCATGCCGTGCCCTACGTGCCGGTGCTGGCCGCGATGGCCTGGTTGGCCTGGCGGGCAGGGATGCAGGTCGACACCGCGCCCGCATCGTCGCCGGCCGGTCCGGCCCTGATCTACGGCCTGCCGCTGCTGATGCTGGCGACGCTGGCGCTGATGCACCTGATCATGCCGCTGGGCCTGCTGATCCGCCGCCTGCCGGGCCATCGTTCGCGGGTCGGCGCGATCAACCGGATGCTGCTGTGGATGATGC
This sequence comes from Wenzhouxiangellaceae bacterium, assembly GCA_965227925.1. Classification (GTDB taxonomy): domain Bacteria; phylum Pseudomonadota; class Gammaproteobacteria; order Xanthomonadales; family Wenzhouxiangellaceae. Next base: position 57,345 of record CBDDGP010000004.1, on the reverse strand, counting down.
TGTTCCTCGGCCTGCTCGGTGGTTGGAACTCGCTGGCCGTGTTGTACGGCGAGTCGTGGATCGGAGGCGCGCTCGGGATCGCGGTCAACCTGGGCTGCACGCTGGCGGTGCTGCTCGTGCCGATCGTGATGTGGCGCGCGGGCAGCTTCGCCCGCCCGGGCCAACCCGACGACGGCGACCGCTCGCCCGACGCCGCGTGGAAGCTGGGCCTGATCTACTACAACCCCGACGATCCAGCGCTGTGGCTGGAGAAGCGCTTCGGCGTCGGCTACACCCTGAACTTCGGCCGACCGGCCGCGTGGTGGATCATCGGCGCCACCCTGGCCGCAACCGCTGCGCTGGTCTGGGTAGCGGTGCCGTAGCGCGCCGACGGGTGAGTGCATTCATTCTCCGCCGTCGCCTGACCTGGGGCCCCGCGACGTGGACACGATCTCCAGAACCCTGAAGTCGCTGGCTCCCGGCTCGGAGGCCGGGACGACAGAAAAAAGCCGGCCGATGATCTCTGTCTCCCCGGGCTCGACCCGGGGCCCAGCGACGTTCCAATTCAACCCCGCTTTTCTCTTCGCGCCTTCGCGCTCATCACCTTGAGAACGAAACCAGAGCCGTCGAATCCCGCATCAGGCATGAGACGACAGAAATGGATTGACGTTGTCTCCCTCCCATCTCCGTCGCCCCGCAATCAGCTGCGCGAACGTTCCGGCTGGCGGACCGTGCGGTAGCGGACCTGGCGGCCGCTGGGGGTTCGGGCGGCGTCGCCCGGTGCGGAGCCGAGCGCTCGGTCGCGCCCGGCGTTCTTGGCCCGGTACAGTGCAAGATCGGCGCTGGTCAACAGTTCGTCGAAGCGCAGCCTCGGTCCCGAGCAGGTCCCGATGCTGGTCGTGATCAAGGTATGCAGGCCGGACTCGGGCCCCAGCCTGTGAGCGACGGCCACTCGAACGCGCTCGGCAGTGTCGAGCGTCTCCAGATGATCCGCGTCCGGAAGCACGAGCAGGAATTCCTCGCCGCCCAGGCGGGCGTGCACGCCGTCGGGGACCTCATCCTGCAGCAGCCTGGCGAGCTTCATCAGGACCCGGTCGCCGACGTCGTGACCGAAGCTGTCGTTCACCGCTTTGAAGTGATCGAGATCGATCAGGCACACCCCGATCAACCGAGTGCGATCGAAATCGCGAATCGATCGGAACAGGCCTCGACGGTTCATCAGGCCGGTCAGCGAGTCCGTTTCCGACGCACTCTCCGCGGCCGCTCGCGCATGATGCAGTTGTTCCAGCAGCCGGGTGTAGTTGAGGATCAGCAGAAAGAACGGCAGCGCGACCGTTGCCAGCGCCACCGAGAGGAACACCGACGCGCTGGCCAGTCCGGCTTCGAACACGCTGGCACTGGTCGGATCGCCGACTGCGGCGATGAAGCCGCGCACGACCATCGTGACCGCCACGGTCAGCATCACGCACTGGCCGAACAGGCCCACCGTGCGAAGCTGGCCGGTCAAGCCCTGCAGCGCCGTCGCACAGCGCATCGAGAGGAAGGCGAGCGTGGCCGCGACCAGCGCGATCCGGTCCTCGATATGCCCATCGGTCAATGCATTGAGCGTGATCGCGAAGGTGATCAGCGCGGCCACCGCGAAATCGGGCCAGACCGGCAGCGCCCGCTCGCGGAAGCGCGCAATGCCCAGGCGGACCAGCGCCAGCGTCAGGAACAGCAGGGCATTGCCGACCGCGACCGAAATCCAGAGCGGAACCACCTCGCGCGCAAACAGCGCCAGCATGCCGAGCGAAAGCGACCACTGGGCGAGCACCCACAAGCCGAAGCCCTGCTCGCTGCGCCCCCATTTCATGAACGCCGTCATGCCGAACGCCAGCATCATCGCGATCAGGAAGATCACGAAGGCGATGGAGGGCGTATCGAGGCTCTGGAATGCGGTCACGGTCGGGTGGCGGGTCGGCCGGGGAAACCATTCACCAGTATAGGCAGCGCCCCCGGAGCGCGCAAACGAGGGCTGCGAGCACGCCCGTCGTTCAGATCGCGTATTCGATGATCAGGTCGGTCAATTCGTCGCGCGAGATCACGTTGTCGTGATTGGCGTCGAACTCGTCGAAGATCGCGTTGCGGGTCTTCACCCCGTGCTTGCCGAGCAGGCAGTCGATCAGGTCGACGAACTCGGCGCGCGAGATCACCCCATCGTTGTTCGTGTCGAACTCCTCGAAAAGCGCCTGCACCAGTTCCCGGCGATCCATTGCTGCACTCCCTCGCGGTAAGGGCCCGATGATAACCAGAGGGACGATGCGTTGCATCCCGTGATGCCCGTTCGATGTGCGATTCCGACCCGCGACGACATTCCGATCCGTACAACGAACGACACGTGGCGCCGGCCATGATCCGGCTCGCTGGCGACATCGGATGAGGCACGGAAACGGCCCCGGGCGGCTCGCGGCGTCGGCGTATACTTTTCTCTGGAGTCCACCACCGGGAGCACACCATGAACCGCATTTCCAAGTCTTCGCTGGCCGCCTTCGGCCTGCTGGTTTCCGCGGGCGCATTCGCCCAGACCGAGATCATGAGCGTCGACGGCACCTTCGAGGCCGGCGCGCCGAACGAGCCCAACCGGCATGCCTTCGACGTCGAGGCCGGCCAGACCATCGAGGTCATCGTCCGCGGCGACGGCGTCGACACGGCCCTCAACGCCCAGCTGCCCAACGGCGAGAGCTACTACAACGACGACTACGACGGCCTCGACGCCGGCTTCGTGCGCACCTTCGCCAGCGCCGGCACCGTGGTCGTCGAAGCGCGCCCGCTGTCGTCGGGCGAGACCGGCAGCTACACCCTGGTGGTGCGCGAGTTGCCGCCGGCGGCCGACGTGGCCATCGGCGATTCCGTCACCGGGCGCCTGACCGGCGGATCCGGCGATCGCTACCAGGTCACCGGCGAGGCCGGCCAGCGCGTGATCATCGACCTGAAGTCCTACGACTTCGACGCCTACCTGACCCTGGTCGATGGCGACGGCAACGAGATCAGCGATGACGACGGCGGCGACGAAGGCTACAACAGCCGCCTGCAGTACCACTTCCGCGAAGCCGGCACCGTGACCGTCACCGCCGGCAGCCTCGGCGGCGGCTCCGAAGGCCGCTACGAGTTCAGCGTCGAAGGCCTGGACAGCGAGCAGGTCGCCCAGCACGACGGTTCGCTCGGCGCCGGCGACGAGCGCGCCTACGACGGCAAGCTGTTCGACGTCTACGAGATCGACGGCGAAGCCGGCGAGACCCTTTCGGTCACATTGGAGTCCGACGACTTCGACACCGTGGTCTACGTCTCCAACCCCGACGGCACCAACCTCGGCCGCAACGACGACGGCAACGACGGCACCAACAGCGAGCTGATCGTTCGCCTGTACGAGTCCGGCACGCACAAGGTCTACGTCACCGCCCTGTCCGACGACAGCGGCGACTACACCCTGACCCTCTTCAAGTAGGTTCCGAGTCCCCCGGCGCAGGCCTTCCTGCGCCGGTTCGAACGCCTCGAGGCGTGATGAGCCTTCGGGCAGCACCGCAGCCCAAGCCCCCTCCGAAGCCGACCGCCCACGCACCTGTTGGGGGCCGCTTGCGGGCGAACGCATCTCCGACAACCTCGAAGCAACCCGCGACGAGAGCCTTCCCGCTGCCTGCACCTGTAGGAGCCTGCCTTGCAGGCGAACGGTTCGATGGCGTCCGGGGCGGTTTTCGCACAGTCGTGCGGAGGGCAAAGTCGCTGGACCCCGGGTCAGGCCAGGGGCGACAGTGAACAGGCGATTGGATCTGGGATAGGCGGCCCCGCATGCGACCGAACCGCAACGAGCTCCCGGGTCAGATCAGCCCCTCGGTCTCGACATCCTCGACATCGTCGGTCTCGCCGGGGATGTAGATCAGCTCCCAGGTGCGGCCGCCGTCGGTGCTGAGCTTCAGTCGCCCATCGAGGCAGCTGACGTAGATGGCGTCGGCGGTGGACAGCTGGGGTTCGAGGCGGGTGCATTCCGGCGACATCTCGCCGAGCCAGACCGGATCGCGCGAATCGGGCGGAAGGCGGCGCAGCCGCGGTTCGTCCTCGTACTCGACGCGCTTCGAGTAGGGGTCGACGTGCCCGCGGCGAACGACCGCGAGCTCCGAGCCGTCGGGCAGGATCATGCTGACGTCGGACATGCCGCCGGTGCGCGTTTCTTCGGAGCCGGCGTGGCGGGTGCGCGTCCAGTCGTTGCCCCAGTCGCGGCTGAAGTCGCTGCGCGGTGAGGAGATCACGCCGAACGACGGGCTGGTCACCAGCGTGCCGTCGGGCTGCTTGAAGATGCCGTAGTCGGGCCGCTTGCCTTTCATCGTGGCGGTCTCGAGCAAGTCGCCGGTCTTCATGTCGAAGGTATGGCGCGACTTCTCGTGGAACACCAGTAGCGTGTCGTCATCGCGCACGATCGGGCTCGGCGTGGTCCGGGTGAAGCTCCGGATCGACGCCCAGCTTCCGCCCGGCGGCTGGCGGTACAGGTTCACCCACGGATCGCCGCCCCGGCCCAGCGTGTAACGCGTTCCGTCCTCGGTCTCGTGGATCCAGATCAGCGCCTTCTGCAGACTCGGCCCCTCGATCCGCTGCCAGGGCCCTTCCATCGACTCGGCCTCCACCAGCACGCCGCGTTCGCCGGCGGCCAGCCAGCCGGTCGCCGTCCGGGTCACGTCCAGCATCTGCACCGTTTCTCCCGTGTCGGAGCGGACCCAGTCGTCGGACCCGTTGTGGCGGAAGAAGACCTGGCCCATACGCGCCGGAGCGGCGACGCCGCCGTCGACGTACTCGAAGCCGGACGGCACGGCCATGGCCCGAAACGACGTCTGTACCTCTTCGCTCAGGGCATTGACCGGGTCGCCCAGCCAGCCCAGGTAGGCCGAGTGGTCCAGCGCGTCGTAGCGCTCCGGAAAGGCTTCGGCCACGAACGGGCGGAGGTCTTCGTCGTCGTTGAAGCGCACCACCAGGTAGGGCTGTTCCTCGACCTCCGCGCTGGACGGCAGCGACTCGCCGAGCGGCTGGTAGACCACCGTGCCGAGGTTGGTGATGCGATCGTCGTCGACCCGGAACGAGCCCAGCGACAGCGGGACCGGCGCGGACAGGGAGTAGGTGGCATCCGGGTAGCGCTGGATGGCGTACAGGCCGAAGAACCGGTACTCGCCCGGCGGCAGCGCGCCGACGAACACCGAGCTGCGATCCAGGCCGGAGCCGCTGCGCTCCAGCGCGTGCTGGATCTCCGGGTCTTCGAGGTCCACGGCGAGGATCGCCGACCAGTTCCACAGCATCGGCGCCAGCCGGTAGGTGTTGGAGACCACCTGCACGGCGGCAACGCCCCATTCTTCCGGAAGGCGCTCGTCGTCGGCGTCGAGCCGGGTGGTCGGCCCCGTGGCTTCGCAGCCGGCCAGCAGCAGGGATGCCAGCAGCAATGCGGGCACAAGAGTTCCGGCCAGCAGCCGCCGGTGGATTCGATCGGACATTGAGATACCTGTAGTGGAAATGAAGTGCCTTGGAGCGCCCCCCGTTCGATTCCAGTTTCGCGTAGCCGCCGCAACGTTGCAACCCGAAATCGATCGCGAGTGCATCACCGGACTGGATTCGTTTGCCGCCGGCGCCCCGCGGCACGTCGGGAGTCTTCACGGTCTGAACGAGCAAGGACACCGGGTCCCGCATCAAGCGCGGGACGACAGGAGGGAGCCTGTGGGAGCCTGCCTGCAGGCGAATGGACAACCCGGGCCCAGCTTCGCGGGCAGGGCCCGCTGCCACGGGTCGTTCTGCCGGGCATGCGGCGGAATCGAGCAACTTCGAGAACACGGGGTCCGGAGAATCATGCAGTACGGCGGAAGTGGAGGGCGCCTTGCCGGACTTGCCTCCCCACCCTCGCCGGTGCCAGAATGGTTTCATTCCGGAACCGGGCGTTCGCCATGCCGAACCTTTCGATCAAGAACGTACCCGAGGACATTGTCGAGCTCCTCCGGGCGCGCGCCCGGGCGAACCATCGCTCGCTCCAGGGCGAGCTGCTGGAGCTGGCTTGTCGAGCGGCAGACATGAGCCAGCCGGGCTCGGCGGCGGACCGGCACCTGCGCCGGGAAGCAGGCGGGCAGAAGACCATCGAGCAGATCGCCGCCGAGCACAAGGCGCGCCAGGAAGCACCACACCAGGACGCGCCGCGCGCAGTGGACCTCATCCGAAAGGAACGCGATGCCCGGTGACGCGCCCCTGGTCGCGGAGCCGGCCGGCCGCTACGCACGCAAACCGCCGCTGGTGGTCGACTGCAGCGTGCTCGCCGCCGTGCTGTTCGACGAACCCGAGCGTGACGCCGCAGCCCTCGCGATGGCCGGCAAGGAACTGTTCGCGCCCGACCTCCTCGACCATGAAACCGTCAGCGTCGCTCTGAAGAAATCCGCCGCCGGCAATGCCGAGATCGCAGAACGGGCACTCGCTGACCTCGACGCGATCCAGCTCACCCGCTGTTCCGTCGACAGCGAGGCGCAGTTCCGCCTGGCCGAGCAAACCGGCCTGACCGCCTATGATGCGGCCTATCTGCAGCTCGCCCTCGAACTCCGCGCACCTCTGGTGACCTTCGACCGCAAGCTCGGCAAGGCTGCAAGGGTCACCCTCGCTCAAGCCGATTAGACTGAATCGAAGTCTCGAACGCCCGCAGGACAATGATCTACGACCCATCCTCGCCCCCCGACCCGGAGCAATGGCTCGATTCCGACGAGTCCGAGCGTCTCGACGCGATGCAGGCCTGGGCCACGGAGTTCTATGGCGAGTCGGACGATGATCGCATCCTGACGGTCGTCCCGTTGCTGGTCGTCGAGAACCAGCTGGCATCCGGAGAGCCGGCCGAAGCGAGGGCGACGATGGAGCGGCTGCACTCCGCCGGTATTCCGCGATTCTTGTCCCTGCTGGCGATGGCCGACGTCGTATCGGTCGTCACCGAGGCCGCGTTCGGCGGCGAAGCGGGCGCCGATCTCGAGGCCGACCTCGTGGCCGGCTATGCGGCCATCGACCCGAACAAGCTCTCGGGCCTTGACGATGAAGACGTCACCGGCCCGTACGGTACGGAAGAGGAATCCCTGGAGGACTTCGAGCAGCGCATGTTCGCGAGCGTGCCGGCGTTCGATGAGCAGCAGCGTCGTATCCTCAACGATTTCGCCGACAAGAGCGCCGACCAGAGCGCGGACAAGAGCGCCGACAGTGCCGCGCAGAAGCATGCCGGGAAGGGCGCCCTGGGCTTCGCCGAGTCGGCCGGCTTCTTCTTCGGCATCCACGCCTGCCCGGACCTGGTCAAACCTTCCGAGTGGAGCGAAATGGTCCAGCGCGATGCGATGTTCGAGGACGAACACGAGGCGCGAACGGTGCTCGAAGCGCGCATGGCGCTGTACAACTGGGTCGCCCATGCCTTTCCCTCCGACGCACCGGCGCTACCGGCCGAATGCCGCCCGAGTCCGGACCCGATGGACGATGTGGACAACGACACCGAGTTTTCGAAGTGGTGCCGAGGCGCGGTCTTTGCTCACGGCTGGCTCGAGGAAAGCTGGGACGAAGTGGTTCGAACCGGAAGCGAGAACGAGAAGGAGATGTCGGCGGCCCTGCTGCTGCTCTCGTTCTTCGCGAGCCGCGAGCTTGCCGAATCGACCCTGGAGGAACTCGATCTCGATCCGGAGAGCATCGACTCCGTTGCGAGGACCTTTCGATTCGACCTCCTCGACCGGATTCAGGCCTACCAGGAAACCGGCCTGATGCTGCGTCGCTTCGGCGCGCCGCCCGACCGCACGCCGGCGCGCAGCGAAAAGACCGGCCGCAATGAACCCTGCCCCTGCGGCAGCGGAAAGAAGTTCAAGAAATGCTGCGGCGGTCCCCGCTCGGTGCACTGAACCCAGGAAAGTCACCGGGTCCCGGCTCAGGCCCGGGACGACAGTCGTGAGCCTGTGGGAGTGAGCTTGCGAGCGAATGGCCGTTGTATGGGTCGGCGCCCGCGCGCGACTTGTTCGTATACTTGGGCCGCGATGACCGCTTGCCACCGAGGCTCGACGTGAATCCCCACATCCTTGGAAAACAGCCCCTCATCCTGCTGCTGGCTTGCCTGACCGGCTGCGCGACCTACCAGATGGACGCCGCGAAGGACGTGCCCGAGAGCGAACTGGCCGTGCTGAACATGTCCTTCCCGCGACTGTGGCCCGAGATCTTCGTCACCCACATCGACTGCGAATCGCCCGGCTTCACCTCGCCGAAGAGCTTCCGCCTGCTGCCCGGCTGGCGCGCGATCACCCTGCAGGGCAACGCCGATCTCAACATGGCGCCGGACCCCAAGACCTACATCGTCCGCGTCCTGCCCGGCCGCTCCTACACCTACCACCCGGACCCGAACAACTCGACCAACACCTGGCTGCTGGCCTTCGTCGACGACGACGCCGACCGGCGCATCGAAGCCGGCGTCATGCCCGCCGGCATGAACCTCCTCACCGGCGCACGCCCCAACCCCGAAGCCTGCGAACTCGTCGCCGACCTGAACCGCACCGGCGCAAGCGAACTCCCCGGCTGGGTCCGCCGCTAAACACGGTCGAACCCCCGAGAATCCCTCGTTTCTGGATTGGCTCCGACCACGCCTGCGTTCGACGTGATCGATAGCCCCGGAGTCGGCGACTCCGAGTCTGGAAAGAATGCGTCGCTGCTTCTCGCATCATGTGCGCCACGACCCGCGATGGCCGATTAGAGGTCGCTTGCGGGCGAAGAACGCTCCAGTATCCTTGAACGCAGCGTCTGTAGGAGCCTGCCTGCAGGCGAAGGGAAGGACCTGCTCCAACAGCAACTCCGAAGGCCCAGAGCCAGGGCCCAGGGCCTTAAGATCGTGAAGGAGCGCACCAGCGCCCCCTGGCGCCGCAGTACGCGTGCCGCGGCAACACTACGACTCGAAGCCGTCCTCGAACAGGGGAGTCTCGGTCATTGTCGCGGTGACGAGGAAATCGGTCGTCCCCGCGTCCCAGTTGACGATGCCGATATCGATGCGCTCGGGCGAGGTGGTCGATAGCTCGCAGCTCTCGCTGATCGGGCCACCGATGAACGGCCGGCAGGCCCAGGTACGCGCCGTCGGTTTGCTTCCCGCTCGGAGGTAGAGATCCGCGTCGCCGCTGAGCCCGTGCAGGGTGACCGTGACATCGACGGGCAGGCTGCCGGTCTCGATGTAGAAGAACATCCAGTCGTCGTAAGGCTGATTCCCGGTGACGGAACCCGGGTGCGCGATGCCGGACACCAGCGGCAGGTCGCTGGCGTGGTGGCACGGCTGGATTTCGGCGTCGAGCCAGTACGCATCGATGCGCTGGGCATTTCCCGAGCGCACTCGAACGATTCTCTGATCCGGAGCCAGCGGGGCCTGGCAATCGATGGTCAGGCCGGCGTAATTCCCAGCGACATCGGTCGACGCGGCCACGAAGCCGAAGGAGGAATCGAGTAGATCAAACTCCGTATCGCCGCCGGCGTCTCCGCCGGTGGAAAGGGTAATGCCACTGAGTGGCTCGGTCAGTCCGATCTCGAACCAGTCCGTGTCGAATCCCGGGCACAGCGTGCGCTGCAGTGGCGCTGTGCCGTTGAGGAAGGGCGCGACGGTCGGTTCGTCCGCTTCCCAGAGGTCGACCAGGCAGACGTTCGGGTCGACCAGCAACAGGTCGGTGGACGCGAGACCGACATTGTTCCCGTAGTTGTATTCCGGCGATTCGGCGAGGAAATACCAGTGCAGGTAATAGAAGCCCGTCGGCACGGTCGACGGGACCGACACCTGGTTCGTGCGCCAGGTATAGACGTTCGGCGGCAGGCCGCCCGGCAGCGAGGTCTGATCGATGAAGATCGACGACGCGCCCCAGTCCTGCGTCGGGCTCAGGTAGAAGAACACGTCGATTTCGCCGCTCGGCAGGAAGCCCACATTGAAGGTATTCCAGGTCACGTCGAGCACCCCGCCGGGGCGAACCTCCTCCTGGACGACGCCCTTCAACCCGCTGGCAAAGCTGTATTCCACGAGCTCCGCGCGATCGTCCGGCGGCGAGGTCGCTTCGTCGTCGGCGATGATCGAGTCGATGTCGGTGAACTTGGTGTTGGTGATCCGGGTCGCCGTTGCGGAACCCATGCGGTCGCTGGTCGAGTTGACGCCCTGGGTGTAGTGGTCCGTGCCGTCGTACCGCCAGACCGGCCCGCCGCTGTGGCCGCCGTAGACGAAGGCATTCATCCCGATCCGGTAGGTGGAATAGCCGGAGACAGTCTTGAAGCCCGGGTGCTGGAAGTAGCGATCACGGAACGGAACGTACGCCGCCTCGGCGGGATAGCCGTTGTAATTGAGCGAAGCAGCCTGGACATTCGTCTCCCGACCCATCCAGCCGGTCCTGGCGCCCACTCGCCAGTCCACTTCGAGGATCGCGAAATCGTGATTAAGGTCCTGGTTGTTGATCCACCCGTTGTAGGTGGTCATGGTCAGCGTCCGCGCTTCTCCGTAGGGGTAGTCGAATTCGAACAGCGGGTCCAGCACGTCCGTCGCCGCGGGATAGGCATAAACCTGGTCTGCCCAGCCCCCCTCGCTGTGGTTGTAGATGCAGTGCCCGGCCGTGATGAGATGGAAGCTTCCGACGCTGGCCGCGCTGCACACATAGATGGCGCCGCCAGGAAACTCCATGAACAGTTTGAAGTGTGAGGTCCAGGGGAAAGTGTAGGGGTAGAGAAACGGGGCGGGCGCGGTCTCGATGAGCGGGTCGGCGGGGTGCGACGCCATGGACCGGTGTCCGCGGTTCCCCGGCACCGGGGGTGCGACCATGCGGCGCAGCGGCGGCGGCCTCGACCCGGCGATCGGTTCCACCTCGCCGTTCTGGAGATCTCGTCGCAGCAGGCGCTCGGCGTTCTCGAAGCGAGGGTCGATCCCCCCGGCCCGACCATCGACCGGCGGCGCCTCGAGCGTGGGCAGCAGGGCGCGTCGATCCTGCCAGCGGATGACATCCTCGGCCCGCTCCGGAGAGAGCTGCGCGGCAGCGGACGCGCTGAACAGAACGGCGACGCCAAGGGAAAAGCGGACAAGAGCTTGCATTGCGAGCCCCTTTTGTGACGAATATCACATTTTCCAACCCGAGTGTACCGGGCGACTCCGAAGCCGTCAAACGCCCGCCGGACGGCTTGGCGGCGCGATGCGAGAGGCGGTGTTCGGATGGAATGAAATGCGCGTCGCGGTGTTTTCCGCTCCTTGCCGTCATCCTGCACTCGATGCGGGTCCAATGACTCTGGTTCTCGTAGCCCGGGTAAGCGAAGCGCACCCGGGAGTCTCGATGTTTGTTCCGACGCCCCACACCCAATGCATATCCCAGCGGCCATCTTCATCCGTCGCCCTGAGCTTGACTCAGGGCCCAGTGTCTTTGCGGAGTTCCGTCGCCCCGCACTCGATGCGGGGCTCAGCGACTTCAAGCCCTGAATGATCGAAGACACTGGATCCCGCATCAAGTGCGGGACGACAGCAGGGGGCGTGTGGGAGCGAGCTTGCGAGCGAACGGCCGCACCGCATCCGCCGACCGAAGCACCTGTTGGAGGCCGCTTGCGGACGACGAATCATAAAAAGCCTGTGGGAGCCTGCCTGCAGGCGAACGGGTAATGCCAGGCAAGCTTCGCGGGCAAGGCCCGCTCCCACAGGCGCTGTGCCTGGTCCCCGAGTCGGGCCCGGAGTCTCAGGGAACTTCAGTCGCCCCAACCCGATGCAGATCCCAGCGACCACCTTCATCCGTCGCCCTGAGCTTGACTCAGGGCCCAGTGTCTTTGCGGGTTGCCGTTGCCCCGCACTCGATGCTCGATCCAACGACTTCGCAGTTGCCGTCGCCCTGAGCTTGACTCAGGGCCCAGTGTCTTTGCGGGTTTCCGTCGTCCCGCACTCGATGCGGAGTCCAGCGACTCTGCCCGTAAACCGAAAACCGGACCTACCCGACCTCCCCCAGATACCCCTCCACACACTTCCCAAGCTGCCGCTTGTTCGCCTTCTGCATCCGCTCCAGCAACCCGCAATCACACTCATCGAGCTCGAACAGCCGGCAGATTTCCCGCTGCAGGCGGATGAACAGGTGCGCCGTGCACTCCGCGTCGGCCAGGGCGCGGTGAAAGCGGCCGCTGGACGGCAGGCGCAGCGCAGACACCAGCGTCGCCAGCTTGTGGTTCGGCGCGCTCGGAAACAGCCGCCGCGCCAGCAGTAGCGAGCAGAGGAAGCGGCTGGCGTTGCCGCCGGGCAGGGCGGCCGCCTCGTGCTGCCAGAACTTGCGATCGAAGGACGCGTTGTGCGCCACGATCGGATCGTCGCCCACGAAGCGCACCGCCTCGGCCATCACCTCCCGCACCGGCGGCGCGCGCCGCACCATCGCATCGGTGATCCCGGTGAAGGCCTGGATGTCGTAGGGGATCGGCACCCCCGGATTCATCAGGCTCTGGAACCGATCCACGATCTCCCCGCCGCGAACCCGCACCACCGCAACCTCCGTCGGCCGCGCCCCGTGCGCCGGCGAAAGCCCGGTCGTCTCGAAATCGATGACGGCGTAGTGCTGCACCTGGATGTTGCCCCTGACCGTTGTGACGAGTGTCCGAAGCCCATCCTATCTGTCTCTCGGGGGACTTGAGCTACTCAGTGATTACATTCCCGAGCGGGATATTTCCGGTATGGCATGTCGCCTGCCACTAATAATTATCCCGTACGGGACAAATTATGCTACGATTGAGCTTCCAAGGTGCGTATTGTCCCGATCGGTGCAAGATGGACGAAAAGATGGATCAGAAGCAGCCCGTGCGAACCGCCGACGACCTCGGGGCGGCCGTTCGCCATGCGCGTCGATCGCAGGACTTGACCCTCGAACAACTTTCCGGCTTGAGTGGGCTCGGCGTCCGGTTCCTGTCCGAGCTGGAGCGCGGCAAACCGACGGCGCAGCTGGGCAAGGCGCTGGAGGTCGCGAACTTGCTTGGACTGAGATTGGTCCTGGACGCTGATCGATGACCAGCCCCACCGATCCGGATCGCCTCGCCGTCTGGTTCGAGGACCGCCGGGTCGGCGTGCTGTGGCGCGATCGCCAGGACCGCATGGGGTTCCAGTACGACGACGATTGGCTGACCGAGGGATTCGCGATCGGCCACGTTCTTCCGCTGCGCGAGCCGCTCCTCGAGCCGGAGGAGGGCAGCGCTCACGCCTGGTTCGCCAATCTGCTGCCGGAGGGGGGTGCGCGCGATCGTGTCGTCCGGAATCTCGGCGTTGCCGATGACGACTTCGTCCTTCTGCGCGAGATCGGCGGCGATTGCGCCGGCGCGCTGAGCATTCTGACGATGGACCAGGCGCCGACCGAGCCCCTGGATGCACGACCGCTGTCCGATGATGCGCTGGACCGGATCCTGGTTCAGCGGGGGCAGGGCATCCTGCCGCGCGTCGACCGGGACGATGCGGTCCGACCGCGGCTTTCGTTGGCGGGCGCACAATCCAAGTGTCCGGTGGTGTTCGAGAACGATCGATTCCTTTTGCCGCGGGGCGCGACGCCATCGACCCATATCCTGAAATTCGAGCTGCCCGAGTGGCGCAACGTGCCGGTCTACGAACTCTTCCTGGCCCGCTTGGCCGATGCGGTCGGCCTGCCGGTCCCGAGCGTGGAGATGCGGGAGCGTGGCGGCCGCCGCTTCCTGGTCGTCACCCGCTACGATCGCGTGCGGCGACAGGATCGCTGGCACCGATTGCAGCAGGAGGACTTCTGCCAGGTCGCAGGACTCAGGCCGACCCGCAAGTACGAGGCCGAGGGTGGGCCGGGCCTTGCCGACATCGCTCGCTGGATTCGCGAGATCTGCAGCCGACCGGCCGAAGACCTACTCGCGTTGATCCGATGGCAGGCCTTCAATTGGCTGGCCGGAAACTCCGATGGCCATGCCAAGAATCTGTCGCTGCTCCGGGTGCCCGGAGACGGCTGGCGCCTGGCCCCGTTCTACGACCTCGTCTGCACCCGCGCATGGCCGGACCTCGACCGAAGCCTCGCCATGGCCATCGCGGGCGAAGCCGATCCGGATCGGGTCGATCATCGTCACTGGGAACGAGCAGCGAGCGACCTCGGCATGCGTCCGCGCTTCCTGGTCCAGGAAGTCCGCCGGCTTCGGGAGGCGATCGAAGAAGCCCTCCCGGCGGTTCGTCAGGCTCTGGAAACCGAGCACGGCCCGCTGCCGATGCTGCAACAGCCTGCCGCCGTGGTGCGTCGACAACTTCGCCTGGCCCGTCAAGCAATCGGCTGACCCGGCACCCCGCCCAGGCACACGCCCCGATGTCGGCGCTGCATCACGACGAGGTCCCGGCTCATCGGCCGTGACGACCGAACAGAAGCCTGTGGGAGCAAGCTCGCGAGCGAATTCATCCTGTGGGAGCTTGCCCTGCACGCGAAGTCGCCGTCGCCCTGGCCTGGATGCCATCACCGCGTCACCGTCCAGCGAGTCCACGGAGACCCGTCCACTCCACGACGGGCCGATACTAGCCCCATGAACGATCTCGACGACCTTCGCGACATCTCGTCCCGCCTGCGCCGCGCCGGCATCGTCCACGCCCTGGGCGGGAGTGGACTGCTCCACTGCCTCGGCTTCGATGTCCGGCCCGACGATTGGGATTTGCTGACCGAAGCCGACGAGGCCGATGTCCTCGAGGCGCTCGACGGCCTGACGCTCCAGCGCAAAGGACCGAGCCCCCGATTCCCCAGCGACTACCTGCTGCAGATCACCACCGGCCAGTCCCGCATCGAGATCATCGGCCACTTCCGCATCGCGACCCCGAACGGCAAAGTCTCCGTCCCCACCCGGGTCGCCGGAGAATTCCACGGCATCCCGCTCGGCCACCCCGAAGACTGGATCCGCGCCTACCGCACGATTTCGCAAGGCGTCCCGGCGAGTTCCCGCGACGACCGGGACAAGATTGAGCTGCTCGAGCAGTACCTCGCGGATCGGGACGGCCAGCAGCAGTAGATCGTCGCCGAGATCGCCAGTTGCCTCTCACTCGACGAGGTGCAGACGTCTATTTCTTTCCCACGGCCTCCGCCAGCGCCGCGAACGTCCGCCGCTCGTCGCTCCAGTTGGTCATCGCGAACATGACTTGCCGGAAGCCTCCTGCAAATACCTGCAGGCGCCCCGGAATGACTTGGCGACGACTGCGAGATCCACAACCACCGTTGCTGATCCACCGCGAGCCGTCCACGGCAGCGTTGACATCCAGGCCATCGGTCTCGACGCCGAAGACCGCGTAGTGCAAGGGGTTCGAGCCGATGCCGCGTGCGGCCGTTCCGGATCAGAAAACCACGCCGTGGTTCTCGGAGGCGCACGTCATGCAGATGTCGCGCGTCCAAAGATGACCCTTGACCCGCCGCTGGCCGCACTCGCTGCACCTGCCGAAGTACCGCCGGTCCTTCAGTGTCGCTTCCCTTGTTTTTTCGACGACAGATGCCCCGGCAGATTGCGGGAATCGTTCGGCCACCACCCAGCGGACCTTCGGCTCGGCCGGGTGCGGCCACTCCAGGATCGCGACCTCGGCGAGAACGTTCTTCCCGTCATCGCGCACCCGCGTGAAATGCTCCAGAAGTTCGGCATCGTTGGAGTTCATAGGCTGTCTTGTACTTCCCTTTCGAAGCGTTCGCCGGCAGAGTATGCCGATACCCAGAATCGGCGTCGCGCCTGATCCATCGCCCCTGGCCTGACCCGGGGCCCAGCGACTTTGCAGTCGCCGTCGCCCTGAACTCGATTCAGGGCCCAGTGTCTTTCAGGTTGCCCGTCGCCCTGAACTCGATGGCATCGCTGCTTCGCAGCTCAGCGAGCTCGCGGCAATGCCGCTCGGTTCAGGGCCCAGTGTCTTTAGCTCTTTCCGTCGCCCCGGACCCGATCCGTGGCCCAGCGACTTCCGCATGTCGCCCTCAAACCTGCATAATCCCCTCGGCGAAGTAGATAGGGGAGCAGAACCAAGATGGATCTAAAAAACCGAATCGAGCCAACCCTCGGCGAGCGGAACTCAAGGGCCGCCCCTGAGCAGCTCGAGGTCCACCCGGGATCAGCAGGGATCGACTTCGCGACCAAGGTCGCGATCTTCGTCATCGCACTAGCAGCTGCCTTCTGGACTGCCGATCTGCTGATCGACCGCTACCGTGAATACAAGGCGATGCAGGTTCTGGAGCAAGAGCTTGCGATCTTTGAAGCCACGATGGATTCGATCAGAGAAGAACAGGACGCCCGAGTCCGCGCACAGCGTCACCAGCGAGCAAGCACGACAACGGGGCAGTGGCTGGCCAAGAACTGCTCGGACTGGCGCGCGAGTTACGAAGCTCGCGCAACGGAGACCGCCCAGACCGAAATGCGGAATCATTGCTCGGCCTACCAGCGCTACCTGTCTTCGGGCATCGTGCCAAGCGGAGCACCGCGCTAACCTGTTCGCGAAGACTTGGAGTTCCTGGAAGCGATCTGTCGGAGGAAGAATGAGAAGTGAAGCGCGACCCCATCTGATTCATGACGGCCAAACTCCTGTGCGCCTTGAGCGCGTCGAGCTCGCTGGGCGGGCAATTCAGGAAGACTTCCTTCAAGACCTCCTGCACCGAAACCCGTCGATTCTTCCGGTCTCGAAATTCGATGAGAGCTTCGGACCGCTGGTCGCGGTGGGTCGCGAAATCTTGGGGATCGACAATCTGTTCATCTCGCCGACAGGCCGATTGACCGTGGTCGAGACCAAGCTCTGGCGAAACCCACAGGCCACTCGCCACGTTCTCGCTCAAATCCTGGACTATGCCAATCGCCTGTCGTCACTCGATGTCGAGGCTTTGGAGCAGCGCTGCATTGCGGCGAATCAGTCCGAAGTGACTGACTCCCAAAGTCTTTTTAGTCTTGTTCAGCAAGAGTTCCCGGATCAGGTTCCGAGTGAACCCGAATTCGTCGACCGCCTCCAGAAGAGCCTGAGTACTGGACGATTCCTGCTGCTCGTGGTCGGAGACGGCATCCGGGATGGCTTGGAGGGCATACTCGATTCCCTGCATCACCAGTCTCGACTGTACTTTACGTTCGGGCTGGTCGAGATGAGGCTCTACACGACACCGCGGGATGGCAGTCTTCTCGTCGTGCCCAGTGTGGTGGCCCATTCGACTGAAATTGAACGGGCTGTCGTCACGATCCGAGGTGCTCAGCCAGAGCAGGTCGAAGTCTCCGTTAGTGCCGATCCAGTGCAGAAGGCGCCCAAGCTCACGGAAAGCGAGTTTTTAGACGGCATCCAGAATTCCGAAATTCGGCAATTCGGTGAGCGGCTGTTCAAGTGGGCGCGGCGGCGAGGTTGGATCGAGATCACTAAGAATGGTGATTCCGCCTCCGTTCGTATTCCGTTCTCTACAGCCCGGGCGGGTTTGATTCTTATTCGATTGAACAAGAACGGAAGTGTACTCGCGACCCCGCCTCGCCTCAGGAAGGTGCTGCGAAGAAGTGGCGTTCGGGAGGATGAAGTCGTTCTACTTGCGAAAGAGCTCAAGAGAGTCGTCCCGGAACTTTCACTGGATATCGAAAAAGACCGAGTAGCCCGGTCGATTTCGGCGAAGCAATTGCTGCCGCATATCGATGCAATTCTGTCGGTCTACGATAAAGTGATAAGAAACTTCCAGAACCTGGATCCAGGGACAGGCTCGCCGTCGGATGAATTTGCCGAAGACGAGAGTGATTGAGATTCCTCGGGAGCGAGAGTCGATGGGGCAAGCGGATTGCAGCGCCCATGATCTAGTAACAGGGCCGGTGCAGCTCGACAAGCTGCCAAGCGCAGATGGAGGATCGGCAGCTGCTTCAGCGCGGCAAGGAGTGCTTCGTTTGACCGACTGGATCGATCAAGCGGATTCCGGTGCCGGGGTCACCCGACGCATCAATGACGTGTTCGTCCGATTTTTCGGAAACGACTCGTCCAGTAAGTAGTGACTCGAGCCCCTGGGTCGTAGCGACCGGCGCGTTGCCGTTCGAATGGCTATCTGTCTACCAGACTTGACACGCCGAGCGCCAGCCGGGAACATCATTCCTGCCGTCCGGGCAGGGGCGGTTGCCGGAACAAGGGGTCGAAATCCGTTCCTTCCAGCGCTTCGATCGGATCGCGGCCAATGCTCCGCCGTCCTTACAGGCGAGCCCCGTATCCGGCTCTTTTCGAAATCAGGAAACCCGGAATGCAGCCAAGCAAGCAGAGTATCCACGACATTTTCCAGAAAGAGCGGCGTTATCTGGTTCCCCTCTACCAACGCGCCTACGTCTGGACGCGGGAGAACCAGTGGGAGCCGCTCTGGCAGGACATCGAGCAGCAGGCTCTCGGGGCACTGCACGCGATGCGGACCGAAGCGCCGCTGCCGAATCATTTCCTCGGCGCCGTGGTACTTTCAGGGCGGCGCGCGGTCGGGCTCGCGCACCCGATTTCCGAGGTCATCGACGGGCAGCAACGCCTGACCACCTTCCAGCTGTTCCTTGCGGCGCTACGGGACGAACTGCGCGCTCGTGGTGACGAGGAAGGAGCTTCCAGCCTCGAGCGGCTGACCGGGAACCCCGAGAACTCAAGAGATCCGGAAGGGCTGCACAAGGTCTGGCCGACGAACAGCGATCGGGAGGATTACGTTGCGGTCACGACGGCCGGGTCGGCCGATCGGGTCGATGCGCTCCGATCGGAAGACGCCTCCGGTCAGCCGGTCCGCCCCCGGATGGCCGAAGCCTACTTGTTCTTCGCCGAGGCGATCCGGCGGTTTCTGGACGGGGACGAGATGCCCGAGGTGCTCGAGAACTTCGAGCTCGAGGAACGTAGCGAGGCCCTGCAGGTCGCGCTCCGGGATCAGCTGCTCTGCGTGGTGATCGAGCTGGAGGAGGGCGACGATCCGCAGATCATCTTCGAGACGCTGAACGCGCGCGGTCAGCCGCTGCTGCCGTCCGACCTCATCCGGAACCTCATCTTTCTCGAGGCCTCCCGCCGCAAGGAAGACACGGATCTGCTCTACGAGCGCTACTGGAGTCCCTTCGATACCGAGCGGGGCACTGCGGACAGGCATGGTGAGGAGCGCTACTGGCACCAGGAAGTCCGCCAAGGGCGCCTTACCCGACCCAGGATCGACCTGTTCATGTACCACTTCATCACCATGCAGGCCGAGCGGGAGATCGGGATCGGACAGCTGTACACGGAGTTCCGGAGCTGGAGCAGCCGTAACGTCGGCAACGTCGCCGGCCTGCTCGAGGAGATCGCCGATGCGCGCGAGATCTTCCGCAGGCTGCTAGAGGCCGAAGGCGATGATCCGGTGCTGGTTCTGGCGCGACGTGCGCAGGCGCTCGATACCGGCACGATCTATCCACTTCTGCTGTTTCTGCTCGGTCTATCGGGCGATGAGCTTCCGCGAGCTGATCGCGACGCCATAGCTCTTGACATCGAATCCTGGCTGGTCCGTCGGTTCGTCTGCGGGTTGACGGTCAAGAACTACAACCGGTTCTTCGTAAACATGCTCAAGGACGTCAAGCAGGCCCATCGCGACGGAGAGTCGTTGCGTGCGGTGGTGCGCGCCGAGTTGCTGCGACCGGAGGGTCCGGCGGGCCGCTGGCCGGAGGACGAGGAGTTCCTGCAGGGGTGGCTGGCCAACCCCGTCTACTTCAAGACGCGATCCGACCGCTCCAGAATGCTGCTGACCGCGATCGAAAGGCACATCCGGACTTCCAAGTCCGAAGACCTGCCGATTCCTGAAGCCCTGACGGTCGAACACCTGCTGCCGCAGACCTGGGATCCCGAACTCCATCCGTTCGGCGATGGGAGCTATACGCGCGACCAGGAAACGGCGGAGCGCGCCCGCCAGCGCCTGGTCGATACGATCGGAAATCTGACGCTGCTCACCAGTCCGCTGAACGCTTCGGTCGGCAATGGCCCGATCGCCGACAAGCTCGAGGCGATCGGAGAGCACAGCCTGCTTCGGCTAAACCGAGTGATCCATGTCGAGGGCGATCGGTGGACCGAAAACGAGATTATCGACCGGGGCGGCGCGCTGTTTGAGTGCGCGAAATCGATATGGATGTCGCCCGAGGTGGGGGAGTGAACCGATGGCAGCCCGATTAAGGTGTGACGAGCTCTCGATCAGGAATTTGCTCTTGCTCCTGCTTCGACAATCGAGAACGAAACATGGACTACTCTAAATTCCAAACGATAGATGAACTGGATGGCCACCTTACCAAGGCGATGGCCAAGCAGAAGATTCAGGCAGAGATCAAGGGTCGGGCCCTGGCCGACATCGCTGAGAGGGTCGGCACTCTGGCCGAGGAGGCTGGAGGCGAGGGTCGATTGCGTGGCCTGGCGGCGCTGGGTCGACTGGCTGCAGTCGCGAAGAGCCGTGAAGCGGAGTTGATTCCGTTTATCCAGTCATTGATTGAATCCCAGCCGGACGATATCTCGATTCTTCCGGATGCGGATCAGAAATTGTACGTCGCGCGAGCGCTTTCCTTCGCTGATGAAGGCTGGAAGCTCGACTACTGCGTGCAGCAAGCCATTGAAATCGATACGGCGGACGCAGCGCGTCGCGTGTTTCTAAACGAAGCGTTCATCGCTTCTGCTGATGTCTTCAATTGGTTGAAGACAATCCAGAACCGATTTCCATCCCTGGCTGGGTTCGGCAACGTCTCGTCGTTCATGCGGCGAATAAGACGCATCCTTCAAGGAATTCACGAAGTGCTAAAGGAGCACGACGAGCTGCCGGGTCCGGAGTTGCCAGAGGCGCTCTCGAAGATCGCCATCTATGCCTTTCCGAAGGACGTAAGAGAGGCGGACGAGGACGTGCTGTTTACTTCGCTCGACGTGTTCTTCGATTCCCTGGTGAGAATCCTGCAGGTCAGGCTGGGCCTTGCACTGGAGTCGGACTCCTACAAGTTCCTTCCTTCTCTAAAGCACAGACTAGGACCCGGTCTCTGGGCAAAGTTTCTGCGGGAGTCACGGTCGATCGGATCGATCCGGTCCCTGCTGTGTGAAGCGGCTCTGATTCTCGCGCGACAGGAACGGACGGACGACGCGATGATGAATGCAATGGTCGCGAGCTTCGTGAACCGGCCGCAGCTGAAAAGCTTTTTGCACGGGCATTTCGAGAACGCGGAAGACGTCGAGCGCAACACGCGAAATTGGTGGGAATCCGCGGGGGAGGAGCGTGCCCGCCGGGAAAACCGTGAACAGCCCATAGGCAACAACGTTGATCGGCAGCTCGGCGAGCTCTTGCTGATCGTGGAAACCCACGTTGGGACAATGGAAACGATTCGGGACAGTGTCGTGCCGATTCTGGAGATGCAGGACGAGGTCGGCGCGGCGACCCTGAACAAGGGGGCGCAAGCCTTTATTCAGATGGCCCAGACCATCAGGCGGCTTGCGAGGATCCGCCATCTCGACAAAACTGAGCTGAAAGGACGGATCATCGAGTACAGCCCGAGGGAACACGACATGCTGGAAGGCGATAATCAGGGCATCCGAAAGGTGCGCGTTGTCAAGGACGGGATCAAAAAAGATTTTGGGGGGCGTATTCGGTTCCTGACGAAGCCGCAAGTTGAACCGGTGACAGGAAGGAAGAAAAACGATGAATAGGGAGATCGCAGTCCTCTTGGTGAAGAGCCTTCTCGAGCGAATCGAGAGGCAAGGCGATCGTTCAGGTCGTCTGGAGGGGAGGATTTCTGCCTCCGAAATCGAGGCGCTGAACCTGCTGGCTGGTATGGGCTCCTCCGAGAACACTCCCACTGAACCAGCTTCAGAATGGGTGCCAGCGCCTACGCGTGAGGGAAGAGGAGAGGCTCCTGCGACTACCGTGGGGGTCGAGAAGAATGAAGGGTTCGACTCCAATCTGAATCTGGACTCCGCCGACGCAGAGCCGGAAGAAGGCGTCCGTTTGTGCATTGATTTTGGTACGGCAATGAGCAAGGTTACTCTCGTCCTAGACGCGGAAGACGGGCAAGCAGAGCAGATCGAGGTCCTGGAGCTTGGCGTACCCGGTGATCAGCATGAGGTCTCCAGAACAATGCTGGTCTCCTCGATCCTCATCGATGGAGAAGGGAGGGTCTGGTTCGGTCAGGAGGCCGTAGAGCGATCCATGGATGAAACACTTTCCGGCGGTGCATCGCGGATCGATAATATCAAACGGAGGATTTCAGAAGGAGGCTGGGGTGACGAGGTAAGCAGCGAATTCAATCCGACTGGTAGTCGCGTTACCTACGAAGACCTCATTATCGCCTATTTGGCTTACCTGACATTCTGTATTGGTGGATGTCTCGATGAACTCGGCTATCACGGCAGTATTCTCCGTCGGTATGCCTCTCCCTGTCTAGATCCCGAACGCAACGCGAAGGTCGAGACCTTCATGCAGGAGGCTCTCGTAATCGCGCAGATCATCTCGGACACGGTAGGCAAAGAGCT
Source organism: Wenzhouxiangellaceae bacterium (assembly GCA_965227925.1). GTDB lineage: Bacteria > Pseudomonadota > Gammaproteobacteria > Xanthomonadales > Wenzhouxiangellaceae. The sequence continues at coordinate 34,913 of CBDDGP010000004.1, read as the reverse complement.
CTGCGAAGGATTCTCTCTTGATCGATTCGTAGAGCTCGTCACTACGATCCGCAGTAGGGAAGTCACGGCGCGTTTTGTTGGGAAGAGGATTAGCGAGCCAGCCGGCGTCATGGGGGCAACCATTTCTTGGGAGTCCCGAGTCAACGGACTCTTCATGGTTATCGACGTCGGTGCCGGAACAACCGATTTCGGTCTTTTCCGTGTGGTCTTCGACCCGGAAAAAGAAGGCGTTTCTTCAGTGTACACGGTCGAGCGCACCCCGCGTGCTGTCCGCGCGGCCGGCAATCACCTAGATCGGATCCTTCGGCAACATGCGGTGGCAAAGGCCGGAGTAGACGGTCGCGCTGATATAAGGAGGAGGCTCGATCGGCAGATACGCGAGTACAAGGAAACACTATTCAATGACGGCCGCGTGACGGTCGTGCTGTCAGAGGACGAAGATCTATATGTGGATGTCGAACTCGAGGAGTTTCTCGAGCTGAGGCCCGTAAGGCGATTCTCGGATCAGCTTCGAAAGACCATGGAAGAAGTCTTCCTTCAGGATCCGACATGGGTGAATTGGTTCTCGCAGCATCTGGAGCAGAAACTCGTTCTTGTCCTGACCGGAGGCGGCTCGGAATTGCCCATGGTCCAGGAGCTGGCGGAGCGGGACCTGACGATTAATGGCCGAACGATACCGGTTGCACGAAGTCTCGACGTTCCACGGTGGCTGCAGAACGCTCACCCAGAGTATGCGGAGGATTTCTCACGAATCGCGGTCTCCCTCGGCGGAGCGAGGCATCGCATCTTCGATCAGGAGGGCAGAATGCAGTCCGCCCCGATCGGTGAAAGAGAGCAGTTCACAATTGGGCGCTACTGATTGTTCTTTAACAACATGTGCGGGTGGCGGATGTCTGTCGTAAGTGGCTCTGTATTGGAGGTCAATGCTATAGGCCGCTTCGCACGAACTATCGTCTGCGATACTTTCAGCTTTTCGGTTCCAGAGAACCAATCTACAGTGATTGAGAATTGGGGGTAGGGTGGCTTCTAATTTCATCCTAGGGCCCGGAAACCATGACATGGAGCTGGAAATTCACCGACTGCGACATGTAGAGTTCGCTCATCCTAGATGTTGCCCCAGAATTTGTTGGTGCAATGGATTCCTGATTGGACTGCTTGATGTAGCCGCGGAGAAAATGGAATCAAGACAGGATGTCGTCAACGAATTCTGACAGCCGCTCCACCCCTGATATCCAGAGGTTCTCTCGCGCCCTGGTGCAGGCTACGTAGAGTAGATGCCGCTCGGTGTTATAGATGTCCTCGAGATCGCGTTCGTCTGCAGCGTTTTCCACTCGCGCCTGGGATGGGATTACTTCGTCATCCGCAGCGATGATCGCAACGGCTCGATATTCAAGCCCCTTTGCCAGGTGCATCGTACTGATCGCCAGACATTGGTGATCGGTTTTGAGCGTTTCATCCATGATGTGATGCGCTACACCTGCTTTCTTGGCACACGCTGAAGCGCGAGGGAGTTCGGCTGAAGATCGCGTGAATATCGCAATCTCTTCAGGTTTTAACCCTGCGGATACCTGTGCGCTGATCCAATCGGAAACCGCGGCGATTTCAGATTCCTCGGAATCGAAGGGCTCGATCTTGGGGCTCGGTCCATTGAACACCGATACGGTGCTCTTTCGATCCTCGATGTTGCCATCGACATCACTGCTCTCTGGATCCAGCAGTCGGTCGGCTTGTCGTCGGATTTGATGCGAAGTTCTGTAATTGACTTTCAGGACGCGCGAGCGGCCACGGATATCGACACCGATCGATTTCCAGGAAAACGGGGACTGAAAAATCCGCTGGCCCTGGTCACCAGCGAAGAAAAGGCCATTTTCGAGATCACCCGCGACTGCAGCGAAGAATCGGAGTTGTGGAACATTCAGATCCTGCGCTTCGTCGACAACAATGTGGTCGTATGGTGAGTGCTCTGCCTTTGCGTAGTGGATTGCAAGCTTGCTGTACAGTTCAGCCTCCGTAATCAGGCCTTTGGACTGCAATCGAGCTCGAACGCTCTCGAATACCGTCCATAGAGATTCTCGATGATTCTCCGTTAGTCGGGTCTTCTGGCCGCGTCGTGAAAACGTCTGGTACTCCTCCCATGTCCTGATCTGCCATGCGTCCACGACATTTGACCATTCAGCCGCTACAAAACCAGGTGAAAATCTCAGTTTCGTGGCTCCGCCGAGCTCTTTTTCGATGATCTCGGTAACCTGAAGCTCAGTTGCGATCCTCAGCGCTCCGAACAGCGATGTGTGAAGACGAGTCGCTGTGGCGTTGATCGAATGGACTTCGATCCGCTCCAGTAGTCCTGGCTGGTGGCCGGCGAGCCGGCGCAGTTTGGTCCTCAGCATGCCGGCTAGCGCGTCGGAGAATGTCGTCAGGAGGATTCGATGATCCGGATATCTGCGAGCCAGGTAGGCGGCGCGGTGAAGTGCAACGACAGTTTTTCCAGTTCCTGCAGAGCCAGCTACTCGGGCAGGCCCGTTGAAGGACTGCTCGACCAGTTCCCGTTGGGCTGGGTGAAGAAAGATTGACCACTTCTCCCACGGGTATTCCAGCGCCTGTCGCAACTCTTCCGAGTCTTCTACCAACCGGAAGCGTCGTCGGGCATCTGGATGCTCAAACGGATCAGCATCGGGTGAAACGGGTTGGGGGACGGGTGGTCGTTCGCCACTGGCCAGTGCCAAGACTGCCTCAGCTGCTTCGGCCGGTAGATGCTCAGCCAGTTCGAGCACGCCATCTTCGTCTGCCTGGAGCAGATCTGTCGCCCATCCGGAGGGAACACCGTAGCTGAGCAGTTGATCAGAGTCGATATGAGCTAAAGGCTGTTTCGGTTTCGGCGCAGGCTCAGGAGTATCGACGTAGCGCGGGACTCGAATCTCTTCGATGGTTTCACGAACTTCGACCAATTGTGCCGCACCGGTCTTGGGGTGGCGCTCAAGCTTCCTTCGTTCGGCCCATCGATAGGCATCGTCGTGGTGGCCGACATAGCAAAGAAGAAGACTGTGGTTGCTGCGATGGACGATGAGCCTGAGATCGCGACTGGCGCGAACAGACCAAAAATTTTGGTCGCGTGCGCGATCCAGCTTATGAAACCTCATGCCTGGATTCGCCGGATCCATTTGAAGATCAAATGCCGTCGTCTTAACAGCTTTTTGCTCGCCGCCAGTCAGGCGGGAAAGGCTATCTGTGAAGGTGTCGGAAATTCGGAAGTTCATCAGTGAATTTCTTGCCCATGGCGGCGCAAGTACGTGAGCAATCGCTCGAACCGGACATCCCGCTGAAGTTCTGGTTTTCGATTCCGGATCGCAGTCAGACAGTCGGTTAGATTGCCGGGTGGATACTGTGATTGCTCACCTATTACAAGGCCAAGAAACTCTAGAGTTCGCTCTGGAAACGTCTGGCAAAGACCGGATTCATGGAGCTTATGAATCAAGTAGTCAGGGTGAGCTGGTGGCTGAATCCAAGCGTGGAGGAGCTGCAAGGCTTCCGGGAATGCGTCCCGTGCCGCTACACATAGCTGGCCTAGTGCTTCGGATATGGCAGGAGAGACTTTGTCGCGAGTTTTTGGCCAAATTTTATGCAAGTAAGGCGTAATCCGATTCTCCCAATATTCATCGCGTTGATCGCCTGCGCCTTCAAGTGCCCTCACAATGGTCTTCGCTGTTTCTTCTAAACCCTGTTGCGGCAGCGAGCGAGTGGCAGCCGCCAGTTCCACGTTAGCGAAAGTATCGCCCGGTTCGAGGGCCGCAAATGTCAAAAGTGCTGCGAATTGTCTGCCGAAGTCGCCTAAGTCATCGTAATGTCTCGCAGTGTCGAGAAACGCTGGCTTAAGAATATCCATCAGAGGACGGTAAAGGCGTGGCGACAACAGGAAGCCTCGCCAAACTGCCCGCGACTCTTCGGGCGACGTAGTCCAATCAAACAGTGGCAACAGGTTTTCCGTGGCCCAGTCTGAGTCCACGCGGAACAAGGGAATGAGATGGGCCGCTAGGAGAACACGACCATGTCTTAGCCTAAAGTAATCGGTATCGCAAATGTCTGTAAAAATGAGCTTTAAACCCTCTGGCAACCCTTGTTCGTCCTCGAGTGAGTGTCGATGCCAAAATCGCAACAGTCCTTCTGTCGCGTGGCCAATGGGGTGGTTAATAGCTCGTCCGACAACGTCGTGGGTCTCGACGTCGTCTTCGAAATCAAGCGCCAGGACTCGCTGCGCCAACTTTATGAAGTGAGCCTCATGTCCTCGAAACGTCTCCGAAATCGCGCGCAGCCACCAGCTGACACTGTGGGCAAGGGCGTTCAGTACGGGTTCAGGTGCAGTAACAAGTACCGGCGCCATGTAGCGCCACGAGCGCGTCAGAAGTTGGTCTTCCGACCATGCCTGAAGCGCCTGGCGCCAACGGCTCTCAAGCCAGATGTCTTGGTTTGCCAAATCCCATAGAGCGCAAGCGGTCGTCGAAAAGTTGACGCGGCATCGCTGCCGCCAGTCGTCGTCTTCCCAGAAATCTATGTCGGGGTGTTCTTTAAGCCACTCAGTGAGATCCTTACGCCGACGTGGTGATGTGCTGAAGCTGCGCCACTCTCCGCCGTCACCCATCCAGAAAGAAAACTCGTCGCGTTGATCCTCTGCCAACTCCCACTGCGGGTACTCAGCAGAGAGTTCCGCAAACCGTTCCGCGCCGGCAGTACTTAACTCAGCGCCGGCCCCAGCCATTTTCGCCAATCGCAGCCATACCATGCTGTCAACATCTCGGGCCCACTTTTCAGGTTCAATATGGCCGTCGTATATCTCGCGGGGTGGCCCGGCCAAGATGGCCTTTTCCAGCTCAAGTAGCATCGCTGTATCAAGACGGATCGCCAGCGCGACTAGCAATCGAATGGCTTCCCGTTCAGTCTCTATCGACCACAGCCACCAATGGTCGTCCGCAAGCAGCCAGTCGAGGGCGCGGCGCAAAGGTATGACGTCGCCTTGCGCCGCGGCAAAAAAGCCGAGGCGCTTGAACAGCGGGTACGGCGTTTTCCACCAAGATTCTGCAATAAGCACAGCGTGTTCCGGAGAACTTTCTGCTGTAGCAAGCCAGGCATCCCGGCTCAGGTCGATAAGCGCAGTCCAGTCATGGAAGTCCTTGTTCTGTGGATGCTCACTGATTGAGGGCTGATGAATATACGAACGATCGCTTCGGCTGTCAGCGCCTCCGAGCTCTTGCATCAGGTCCAGGGCATCACGCAGCAAACTGCTGACATCGATGAGAAGTTCCGGCAATGCGCTCATCCAGCGATCGCATTTTGACAAATCGGCTAGATTGGTGTGTACGTGATCTGCCGATAGAACGATCTCCCACTCGGCAATCTCGCTAACGCGCTCTGGCTCGCGACGTTGCCCTCCTTCGGGCGCACGGCTAAACGGCTCGCGCAGGGAAATTCTCGGGGTTAATAGTTCACGCAAGTTAAGACGCAAGGTAGTGGTGAGGCCATCACGGCCGAAGCGTTCGCGCCAATCATACAGATCAAAAATTTGTGGCCCAGATTTCACACGTCCAGTCAGCAGTAATCGCCACAAGGTCTTCATCAGTGGGCGCGGAATTGCCATCGGGGCGTTCGAGCGAATATGATCCAACTCCGCCGTCCTGCCTTCTCGTTCAATCTTGGACAACTCGCTCAGACGGTTCTCGATCAACCGGACCATGTCGCCATGCAGACGGCCGCCGCTCTTGGCCAACCATAGGAGCAGTGTCGGATCGTCCAAATGGCGGATCATCCAGCGTGCCAATTGCCGCATCACTTCGTCCCAGCGAGTACTGCGAGCCCCGGCATCAGCGATGCACATCAATGGCGCCAGGTCATAAGGCGAGGGCCGGCTGGTTAGGCTAAAGACGAGCTTGGCATCTCCAGCTGTTTGAGGTGGGACGCCGAAGCGACTCAGGTCAGGGTGCCGGTAGCGCGCCCCGCACAAGGGTTCCAGCCAAGCCAACGGCGGCACCGGATCCAGCTCGGCGAAACGTCTCGCGGGTAGCCCGCCGGAATCGCTGAGTGCCCACAGCAGCCGACCGACGAAGTCATCGGATTGCGTGCTCGCCATTGGGCGCGCTATGGCACACTCGACCACGATGCGCTCCTTGCCGCGCACGCCATCTCGATAGGTTTCCGCCCAGGCGCGCAAGGTCCTGTGCAGGTAGGCATGGCGGTTATGCTCTCGGTAAAGAATGGGAGTCACGTTCTTGGCCTGCCATTCGTTCGCCAGTTTCTCTCGCTTGCCTTTGGAATGACTGCCGAACGCAAACATTTCAGGCGGTGTTTCGCCGAGTAACCGGTCTGCGGCCAGTGCGTCCATCATGTAGCGCAGAACCGGGTCATTGATGCTGTAACCAACGAAACAAACTGTGTAATTTCGAAATAGCTCGCTGACGAAGCGGGCTGCCCAACGCTCCGTTAGATAGGCAAGGCCGAAATCGCCGCTGGATAGCACAAGCCGATCCAGGTCGCTAGTCGTCGGCGCCACGCCGAGCAGCCCATGCAGATACACCAGACCGTCCCAGCGATTCTTCGGGACTGGCAGTAGCGGGGCCTGAAAACGAACCGGAGTCAGTTTCTTGGTTTCAATCACCTCCTCGAAGAGGCGGTCGAAGTTGGTTGTGACCAGGCGCATACGGCCTTCTCGACTCTTGCCAAGCGTCAACAAGGCTTCGTGGGTCTCCGTAGCGCTCGGGGCGTCAAGATCGGGCCGCAGAATGACCTCCAGCGCGCTGCGCACGGTCTCGCGTCCACCGACGATGTCGGTTTCCAGCAGGCTTATGGCGGTGTCGAACTGCTTCGCCTTGATCGCAGCCTGTTGTACTGCGTTCGGTGTGATTGCGAGGTTCTTGTAAAGCTCGTCGACAAGGCCCTGAAAGCCCGGCAGGCGGGCTGGGTAGGAAATGCCGGCACCGCAGAAAAAGACAACACCACCGTCCTCGTGCGCTTGTAGTAGACGTTCTGGTAGATCCGGTCCATTCCTGACAAACTGCATGTTTGCTTACGCCTTGAATACCTTCATCACTTCATCCCCGAGATGGTTGATCACTTTGACCGCTATGCGGCCAGAATCCGGTCTCGCGAAGGGGCGGGAGGTGTCGTTGTGCAGGGTTTCCCAGGCCTCCTGGTCGATCTCGGCCTTTAGTGTGGTCTTCAGGGCCTTGTAGGGACCGTTGGCGCCGAGGAAGTAGGCCTGGCGGACGAAGAAACTCTCTTCGTTGTAGTCGGTGTCGATGAACCAGCAGGCGATGCCTTCGGGTCCGTCGGAGCGGACTTCGCCGGTGCTGGGGTGGAAGACGTCGACGCCGTTGACTTTGACCTGCATTTGGTCGTTGTCTGTCTCTAGGATCTCGATGTCGGGCTCGCCAAAGATGACGAACAGGTTGCCTTTGCCGGTGTTCTTGAGGTCATCGGCCATGTGGAGGTCGGCGTTCATGCGGGCCTTCAGGACCGGGATACGTCCGAGTTTGTCGAATTCGGAGGCGTGGGCGGCGTAGTTGAATGCGCAGGCGATGAGTACGTCGAAGCCGCCGTCGGCTGCTTCGCGCGCGGCGGCGACAAGGTCGGGGCGGGCGACGGTGCCGAATTCCGGGCCGATGAAGATGGCGGCGCGCTTTTCCGGTCCGTCCTCGTCGCCTTCGGAATAGTGGCCCTCCGCGCAGACGTAATCTCCGGGCCAGGGCTTGAGCGCATTGAAGGAAATCCTGTCTTCCTTGTGCGCCTGCTGGACGCCGGCGGTCTTGAGGTTCTCGAGGATCATCTGGACGAAGTCGTGCTCCTCGCCGTATTCGCCCTTGTCGTCTTCGAGGGGGTCGATCAGTTCGTCGTTCTCGTCGATGCCCAGGACGCGGTGCGGTGACATGCTCTCAACCGTGAACGGGCCGGCGACGCGGACCTTGCTCTTGTCCTCGTAGGGCTTGTCGTAGAGGTATTCCTGATCCGCGCGTGCGGCGATCGATGCGTCGATTTCCTTCTGGCGCTCGATGCGAAGCTCCCAGAAACGGGCGTGCAGGTCGCTGGCCTCCTTGGGCCAGTCTTCCGGAAAGTCGCGGGGAATCTCCCACTCCTGGATTTCGGACGGAACTTCAGCAGTGTATTTCTGCTTCTTGCGGTAGGCATCCAGCCAGTCTGGCGAGAGTAGTGCCGATAGTTCTTTGCGAAGCGGCTTCAGATCCTCCTCGAAACGCTCCCATATTACGTCGATCTCGGAGTTGTTGGCGATCGACTTCAGAGTGATGTGCGGAACGCGCTGGTAGACGAAGCCCTGGCTGATCCGGCCGCCGGTCGGGCGCGTAGATATTGCCATTCGGCTGACTTCGGCCTCCTTCTGTTGGCCTTCCGGGGAGTCGGCAAGCAAGTAGGATGGATAGCGGGCGCCCATGATGCGGGTGCGCGCCAGCGCGAGGGCTACGCGGGAGGTGTCGGTAGTGATCCAACGGCGGCCCCACTGCTCGGCGACGAAAGCTGTCGTGCCCGACCCGCACGTGGGGTCCAGAACGATGTCTCCAGGGTCTGTGGTCAACAAAATGCATCTTTCGATGATCCGAGGCGCCGTTTGCACTACGTAGTAACGGTCACCGAGGTAGGTTGTGTCGGTCCATAGATTGGATATTCTCTGGACGGCAAAATCGCTAACGTGACCAACCCAAGAGACGAATCGACCTGATTGGCGCACACGACCGGCCTTAATGGCTCTTTCTAGTGATTCCTTCTTTGTGCCCCACCATTTGGCGCCCGGGTTAAAAGCCTTGCCTTCACACTCAACTTCATATTTCGCTCCAGGTCCAGCTTTTAGTAGATCGGCGAACCGAAATCTAATTGCGCCGGATGGTAGGGCTTTTTCCCCCAATTTCTCAGCTTTAGTCGCAGCTCGAACCGTGCCGTCCCGAAGCAAGACTTTATTGTAGATCGCGTTATTTGCCGGGCTGCGATCTTGGAATACTTCGCGAAACTTAATATTCGCGGTCCGGCCGTACCAAAGTATAGTGTCCAGATTCGCAGGTAAACGCGAGGCTGCAGCCATGACTCCTGTCGTCTTGACCACACAAATAGCGGCGATGAAGCAATCCTCGCCGAAGATTTCGTCCAAGAGCGCCCGTACTCTATGAACGTTTTCGTCGCCAATCTGGACGAATACAGAGCCAGAGTCTGCCAATAAGTCTCTAGCGACGGTAATTCGATCGCGGAGGTATGTGAGGTAGGAGTGAATTCCATCGCGCCACGTATCACGGAATGCTTTGACCTGCTCCGGCTCCCGCGTGATGTGATCGGCCTTGCCGTCCTTGACGTCTCGGCTGGTCGTCGACCACTGGAAGTTCGAGTTGAACTTGATGCCGTAGGGCGGGTCGATGTAGATGCACTGCACCTTGCCCCGCAGTCCCTCGCGCTCGGCCAGTGAGGCCATGACCTGCAGCGAGTCTCCGAGGATCATCCGATTCTGCCAGCGGCCTTCGTGCTGGTAGAACTCGGTCCGGTCTGCATCGGCCTCGAGACCGTTGAAATCGGCGAACAGCTCGGCCTGATCCGACTCCTCCGCTTCCTTCTTCTGGCTGCGACGCATCAGATCGTCGATCAGCACCTTGGGGTGGACCTTTTCCTGGATGTAGAGCGGGGGTGCTTGCACAATCAGGTCGGACCAGTTCTGCTGGTCCTTGCCGCGCCAGACCAGCTGGGGATCCAGGTCCTTGTTGCGGCGCTCGTAGGCGATCTGGATTGGCGTCTTGTCCTCGTCGGCCATCACTGACTGGTATTCGGCCGTCGGGATGTTGACGCGGTTGGCGTCCTCGTGGCGGATGGTCTCGACGGATTTCTTCGACTTCGTTTTCTTCTTGCGTGCCATCAGTGTTCAATCTCCTTCCCATGCCAGTCCTCGGTGTCGAGGCTGGCCAGAAAATCGGTGATCTGGTCCAGTGCGCCGTGCTGATCGGCCCACCGGAGATGTGTCAGGAATCGTTCATGCTTTTCGGCGTCACTGGTGTGGTGCCATGCGGCGAGGATCAGGGGTGCGGGTGGTTCGTAACCCACGCCGACTTGCCGTCGCTCGGGGAGCATGCCCCACAGCTGATTCCAGGGCTGCGGCAGCGGGCAGATTCGCCCTTGGGACTGCAGCTTGCTGATCAGAGCGTTCAGGCCGCTCATGCGGGCGCTTCTTCGAGCTGTGCCACAATCATCCGGTCGACTTCCTGCTCGATCCGGTCGGCGAAGTCGTCCTGCATCTCCCAGACGTCGCCGAATTCGGCGAAGGCCCAGCGGCCGAAGCGCTCGAGATTGTTGACGCCGGGCACCCAGTAGTTCTCCATGGTCGACGCCTTTTCCTTGGCGTCCTCGCCGCGGTAGCCCTTGATTTCGACGATCAGGTGGAGCGGGTCATCCTCGCCGTGGCCGTCATCGATGTCGACGATGTAATCGGGGCGGTAGGACCTGCTTTCCGAGCCGTTTCGGTAGGGCACTTCCAGCCCCAGATTGTGGTTTTTGACGTAGCGCAGCACCCGCGGGTGTGCCTCGACCACCCGGCAGAACTCGCCCTCCCATTCGGAATCGAGAATGGCGAAATTAAGGTGGCAGCGGCGGGAGTCGGTTTCCCAACGCTCGGTTTTCGATGTGTTGAAGTTGACGCTGGCGGTCGAGCCCTCCGGATTGTAGGGATCGAGGACGACCTTGGTGCGGCTGCCTTCCTTGCGGATCTCATGTCGACTGATCGCGGCGGTGATGCGTTCGCAGGCCTGATCAGCGAGGGTCTGGTACATCAGCTGGGCGGGGTAGGTGCCGCCCTTGCACTGCAGGCATTCGTCGAGCCAGCGGCGGGTGATGCGCTTGAGTTGACCGAACAGGTGCCATTCCGGATTGTCGCCTGGGTCGCGCCATTTGGTGACCAGCAGGCGAGTGGTCAGGTGGTAGATGAGTGTGGATTGGCGCAGGTCACCCAGATGCTCGAGGTCGAGGTCGATGCCTTCTCCGATGATGCCCTCGTTGCGCGTCTTCGAGGGGCCGACGAGGGCGGGCGTCAGCTCCATGATCGAGTCCTCGTTGAATTCGGCTTCTAGCCTATGCTGCGGGAGCTCGACCCGGTAGCCTTCGACCCGGGGGAAGCGGATCTCCAGAGCATCGCGTTCCGGTCGAACGGCCCGGACGTTGATGGTCTCGCGCGGCGGTTGGGGCGGCGCGATGACAGGGCGGGCGGTGAAATCGAATGGGATACCGAGTACGTCGGCGTATTCGACGTTGAACAGCCCTTCCTCGTTGACCTCGTAGGACTGGCGGCGCAGGGCACGGCCGATGACCTGTTCGCAGAGCAGCTGGGTGCCGAAGGCGCGGACACCGAGTACATGGGTGACGGTATTGGCATCCCAGCCCTCGGTGAGCATGGATACGGACACCACGCAGCGGATGGATTCGCCCAGGCGGCCCTGTTTGCCGACCGTGTTCATGACTTCCCGCAGCAGATCGGCGTCGGTGAGGTTGTCGGCGGCGTGGCGATCGCCGGTGCGCTCGATGATCTCCTGCCGGAATCGTTCAATCTCGTCGGCGGCCATCTTGCGGAAATTGGCGTCCAGCGCATCACCGGATTCAAGCTGTTCGCTGTCGATCAACAAGGTGCGAGGACGCGCGATGGGCTGGTCGTACTCGTCGTAGTTGCGGAAGAGCTCGAAGCGGCCGTTCTGCACACGTTCCGTCCCGTCCTCGTTCTCGACGAGGTAGCCCGAGATGAAGTCGTAGACCAGCTTCGAGGTCGCCGTGTTGTTGCAGACGATGATGAAGCAGGGCGGGACCTTGACTCCCTCTTTGTCCCAGAGCTCATAGCTCCGGGCGTAGTGCCCGTAGAGGGCTTCCATGGCGGTCTGCAACTCGACGGGCAGGTTCTGGGGATCGAGCGTCTTGCCCTTGCCGCGGCCCTTCTTCGGCATCTTGGTGCGGATATGCTCCCAGAGGTTGCGGAACTTGGGCATGTCCTCGCCCGGCAGGTTGTCGGCAACCGGCACGCGCGGAAGCTTGACGATGCCGCATTCGATGGCGTCCATCAGCGAGAAGTCGCTCATCGTCCAGGGGAACAGCGTGCCCTCGACGTAGCCGGACCCGCTCAAGAAGAATGGGGTGGCGGAGAGATCCATGACCCGGGCCAGGCCCAGCTGCCGGTTCACGGCCTCAAGGCCGTTGATCCAGAGGCGCGCGGCTTCCTTGTTCTTTTCGGCGTCCTTGCGCTCGTCGCCCTTGAGTTGAGGCTCGTCGTCGCCGTCGGGCTTCTCGCGGTAGCAGTGGTGGGCCTCGTCGTTGATGGCCATGATGTTCTTCATGCCCATCAGTTCCGGCATGACGCGTTGCAGCATCTGCCCCTCAGATTCGAGGGTGCGGAGTTCGTCTCCGCGGCGGCCCTGGAGCAGCTGGCGGCCTCCCTTCGAAAGCTGGACGCGCTCGCGCAGTTTGAAAGCGTGGTAGTTGGTGATGACGATGCGGGCCTTGTTCAGGTCCTCGAGCATATCGCTGGGCACCAGTTCACGGCTCTGGTAGTAGCTGTCCGGGTCGTTCGGCTGCAGGACGCGCAGACGGTCGCGGATGGTGATGCCGGGCGCGACGATCAGGAAGCCCCGGGTGAAATTCCTACTGTTCGGTCGGCGGACCTTGTTGAGGGTCTGCCAGGCGATCAGCATGGCCATGACGGTAGTCTTGCCGGCGCCTGTTGCCAGTTTGAGCGCGAGACGGATTAGGCCCGGATTCGCGCCTTCGTTGGCCTGATCGAGGTGCTTCAGGAAGCGCTCGCCGGTCTTGCCCATTTTCGCGGCCACTTCGGTCAGCCAGATCGCCGTCTCGACGGCTTCGACCTGGCAGAAGAACGGGCGAATGCCGTTGAAATCGTGGTGGCGCCAGTGCTGGAGCAGGCGCTGGGTTTCTGGGGTTACCCGCCATTTCGAGGGGTTGGGAATCTGGCGCCAGCGGTCGACCTCGTCGCGCAGGGCATTGATGATCGTCGCGTTGGCGTAGCGGTCATCCTCGCCCGAAATGGCCTCGTCGATCGCCAGCTCGGACTGCTTGCCACCTTTCTGCTTCTTCGCCTTCGGGATCGGAGTGATGAAGTCCGCCCGGCGGCGGGTCTCGACGATCTTCTGGGTCGGCTGGCCGGAGTCGTCCAGTTCCCAGTGCCGGGCCGGGTAGTCGTATGGGGAATTCAGGATTGGTTTTTCGAAGAATTCGTTGCTCATTCGTGTCTACCGCTTGAAAACGTTTTCGCGGTGCCAATGCAAATAGCCGCTATGCGGTCTGAGGCCCGGGTGGTTGGGTGTCAAAATCTTTCGCTTCGGCCGAATAAACCGCTCGATCTCATCAGGAAGGCCGTGGCCAGAAATCAATATGCTGCCGTCGTCCTCAAACGCGATCAGACCTCGGTCGAATAACCAATGCACTGTGCCTGAAAGCGCGATGCCGTTTCGGACCGTATCCGGCCCGTCGTGCTCGACGGGGCGGATGTGTGCAGCCTGCACTTCCGGGCGGCCGCCGCCGTTGATGAGCCGTAGCCCGGAGACGGCACAGCGCATGTCGTAGGCCTGGCGTACGAGGCGGCGAAACGAAGGGTCGCGGATTTTGCGGTTCAGGAATGTCTCAACACTCTCGCGCGGACGAGGTTCGGCGATGAGAGATTCTGCTTCCTCGTCGAACACATCCGAGGCGATTCCTGCCTGAAGGATGGCCCAGAATTCGACGTCAGGGAGGCCGCGAACCGATCGGCCGAATGCGCCGCGATTGGTTTGGCCGTCAGGTCGGCGAAGGATGGACTCGAAATAGTGAGCCTCCTCCCGAAACGGCACTGCGCGCGGAAATTCGAAGTAGCCCTGGACGTCGGCGTAAAAGTGGTCGGGCAATCTGGAATCGGGTCGAACGCCGGTCACCTGAGCAGTTGCGAAGTAGGCCTGGCGGCCGCCGATTCGGTTGCCGTCTGAGCGTCTCGGCTCGTAGTAAACGATCCAGTCGCCCACACAGCGCTCTACCTGCCGCAGGTAGGTGCGCGGGAAGTGGTACTGCCGCTCTGGCAGGTCGTCGTATTCTGGGACGACGCGCGTGGTGAAGACGCCTTTCATGATCCCCTCTGTGCTTCCGCCTTCAGAACTCTAGCGCGATTTTGGGGTTTCGCGCTAGGTTGCGCTCTTCGCAATCCTCCTCAACGTCGCTAGGCCCCGGATCGAGTCCGGGGCGACGGTATTTGCCTGATCGCCGTCACATCACGGGACTTTCTACACACGTCCCGCCGCACCCCGTTTGCTACCTTACTGCGTTCTGTCCGCGTGGCAGGTTTTTGTCCATCCCACGAGAAAACCGCATGATTTCGATGTTCCTGCGTTCGATGTTGCTGATTTTTCTGGCTTTTGCAGCCATTTCGGCTTCTGCCCAGGCCCCGATCGTCCAGCCCGGCGCCCCGGGGCAACCGCCACGGTCGCTGTCGGCCGAGGAGGCGACGGAGATTGCCGGAACGCGGTATTCGGCCGCGGACGTGCAGTTTATGCAGGACATGATTCCGCACCATCACCAGGCGACGCAGATGGCGGCGCTGGTGGGGGAGCGGACGAACTGGGAACCGCTGGTGGATATCGCGCAGCGGATCGACGCGGCGCAGGCCGATGAAATCGAGTTCATGTCGGACTGGCTGCGCTCGCGCGGGGAGTCGGTGCCGGATCCCGAGGCGCATCACCACATGCACATGAGCCACGACATGGCCGGCATGGCCTCGCCGGAGCAGATGGAAACGCTGGCTGCGGCCCAGGGCGTGGACTTCGACAAGTTGTTTCTGGAGCTGATGATCGCCCACCATGCCGGGGCGCTCACGATGGTCGAGGAACTGCTTGAGCAGCGCGGTTCGGCCTACGACCCGGTGCTGTACGAGTTCGTCAACGACGTGGCGAACGACCAGTCCTCCGAGATCGAGCGGATGAGCCTGATGCTGAGCCAGATCTCGGCCGACCCGCGCGTGGGGCTGGCGGCCGGGCTGCGCGATGCGGAGGAGGCGATCTGGAACCTGCGCAAGGTGGCGGTGCTGCCGAAGCCGCCGGGCTTCTTCGACCCGGAGAACCCGGCCGGCCTGCCGCTGGAACCGATCGAGGACGAAGACGAGGAACCGAAGACGCCGGAGCGGGAGGCGCGCGAGGAGCGTGAGCGTGCTTTTGCTCGCTTCAAGGGCGAGGACCGGCCGGAGGGTCGCAACCCGCTGCTGAGCTTCTCGAACACGGATATGGCGTTCGTCGACCGCGGCGACGACGAGGTGCTGGTCGTCGGCAGCTACCACGGCTTCAACGCCTACCAGCTGGGCGAGGACGGCTATCCGGAGCTGATCAGCTCGGTGGTCTGCCCGGGCGGGCAGGGCGACGTCTCGATCATCGGAGATCTGCTGATCATGTCGGCCCAGGAAAACCGCGGCCGGCTGGACTGCGGGCTGCAGGGCGTGGTCGAGGACGTCTCGGAAGAGCGCTTCCGCGGCATCCGCATCTTCGACATCAGCGACCTGACCGCCCCGGTGCAGGTCGGCGCGGTGCAGACCTGCCGCGGCTCGCACACCCACTCCGTGGTGTCCTTCGACGACGAGCGGATCGTGGTCTACAACTCCGGCACCAGCTCCGTGCGCGAGCAGGACGAGCTGGACATCTGCGTCGACGAGCTGGCGGGCGACGAGCGCACGGCGCTGTTCCGGATCGACGTGATCGAGATCCCGGTCGCGGACCCGGCCTCGGCGCGCATCGTCGATTCCCCGGCGGTGTTTGCCGACGACGAGACCGGCGCGCTGGCCGGCCTGTGGCGCGGTGGCGACCACGGCGAGTCCACCCAGGAGACGAACGAGACGGACCACTGCCACGACATCACGGTGTTCCCGGAGCTGGATCTCGCCGCCGGGGCCTGCTCGGGCAACGGCGTGCTGTTCGACATCACCGACCCGATGGCGCCGAAGCGCATCGACGCGGTGGTCGACCCGGGCTTCGCCTACTGGCACTCGGCCACCTTCAACAACGACGGCACCAAGGTGCTGTTCACCGACGAGTGGGGCGGCGGCGGCCGGCCGCGCTGCCGCGTGTCCGACCCGCTGACCTGGGGCGCGAACGCGATCTACGACATCGTCGACGGCCAGCTCGAGTTCCAGGGCTACTACAAGATGCCCGCGCCGCAGTCGGTGACGGAGAACTGCGTGGCGCACAACGGCTCCGTGGTGCCCGTGCCGGGCCGCGACATCTTCCTGCAGGCCTGGTACCAGGGCGGGCTGTCGATCTCGGACTTCACCGACTCGGACAACGCCGTCGAGATCGCCTACTTCGACCGCGGCCCGATCAGCGACGAATACCTGACCACGGGTGGCTACTGGTCGGCCTACTTCTACGACGGCCGGGTCTACGCCTCGGAAATCACCCGCGGCCTGGACGTGTTCGCGCTGGAGCCCAGCGAGTTTTTGACCGAGAACGAGATCGCCGCCGCCGCCCTGGCCGACCCGGGCCGCGAGTTCAACCCGCAGCAGCAGTTCCCGGTGAAGTGGCCGGACGTGCCGGTGGTGGGGATGGCCTACGTCGACCAGCTGAAGCGCGAGGAGGCGATCGAGGGGCGGATGATCGTTGATCTCGAGCGCGCGCTGGAGCGGGCTGAGGTGGCGATGGAGAGCAAGCGGCTGGATACGGGGATTGCGGGGCAGTTGGAGTCGCTGGCCGTGGCGCTGGAGAGTGAGTCGGTGGACGGTGCGCGGAACCAGGCGCGGGTGGAGAGTTTGCAGGGGGTGTTGCGGGGGGTGGCTTCGCAGTTGAGGGAGCGGGTGGCGTTGCGGTGAGCTTTTGAAGACACTGGGTCCCAAATCAAGTTTGGGACGACGGGCAAGGGCGGCGACGCTGGGTCCCGGGTCAAGTCTGGGACGACGGGCGGAAGCCGCTGGGTCCGAAATCGATTTGGGGCGACGGGCAAGGGCGAAGACACTGGGTCCCAAGTCGAGTTTGGGACGACGGGCAAGGGCGGCGACGCTGGGTCCCGGGTCAAGTCTGGGACGACGGGCGGAAGCCGCTGGGTCCGAAATCGATTTGGGGCGACGGGCAAGGGCGAAGACACTGGGTCCCAAGTCGAGTTTGGGACGACGGGCAAGGGCGGCGACGCTGGGTCCCGGGTCAAGTCTGGGACGACGGGCGGAAGCCGCTGGGTCCGAAATCGATTTGGGGCGACGGGCAAGGGCGAAGACACTGGGTCCCAAATCGAGTTTGGGACGACGGGCAAGGGCGAGAATACCGGGTCCCGAATCTGGCGGCATTGCCGCGAGCTCGCTGAGCTGCGGAGCAGCGATGCCATCGAGTTCAGGGCGACGGGTAAGGGCGAGAATACCGGGTCCCGAATCTGGCGGCATTGCCGCGAGCTTGCTGAGCTGGAGAGCAGCGATGCCATCGAGTTCAGGACGACGGGCAAGGGCGGCGACGCCGGGTCCCGGGTCAAGTCTGGGACGACGGGCGGAAGACGCTGGGTCCGCAATCGAGTTGGGGCGACGGGCAAGGGCGGTGACGCTGGGTCCGCAATCGAGTTGGGGCGACGGGCAAGGGCGAAGACACTGGGTCCCAAATCGAGTTTGGGACGACGGGCGGAAGACAGTGGATCCCAAATCGAGTTTGGGACGACGGGCGGAAGACAGTGGGTCCTGGATCGAGTTTGGGACGACGGGAAGGGTCGGAGACGCTGCTAAGCCAGTCGCCCTGAACTTGATGGCATCGCTGCTTCGCAGCTCAGCGAGCTCGCGGCAATGCCGCTCGGTTCAGGGCCCAGTGTCTTTCTGTCGAGCAATTTTCCTACTCGTTTACGGGGAAATCTTCGGACGCAGAACGGGGCCTGCTGGTCCATTCTCGCTCCATGGATTCCGGCCGTTTTTTCGTCTACATCCTCGCTAGTCGCCGCTACGGCACGCTCTATATCGGTGTGACGCGTGATCTTGTTGCTCGGCTCGAGGGTCATCGGTCCGGAGCAGTCGCGGGATTCACTCGGACGCATAGCGTGCACCGCCTTGTGCATGCCGAGAGGTTCGCTACGGCGATGGAGGCGATTGCGCGGGAAAAGCAATTGAAGGCCTGGAAACGTTGGTGGAAGGTGCGGCTGATCGAAGAGACGAATCCGTATTGGGTGGATCTCTCGGATCAGCTTTGAAATCTTAGAGGCAAAGACACTGGGTCCCAAATCAAGTTTGGGACGACGGGCAAGGGGGGAGACACTGGGTCCCAAATCAAGTTTGGGACGACGGGCGGATGACACTGGGTCCTGAATCGAGTTCAGGACGACGGGCAAGGGCGGCGACAGCGGGTCCCAAATCGAGTTTGGGACGATGGGTAAGGGGGAAGGCAGTGGGTCCTGGATCGAGTTTGGGACGACGGGCAAGGGCGAAGACACTGGGTCCCAAATCGAGTTTGGGACGACGGGCGAAAGACAGTGGGTCCTGGATCGAGTTTGGGACGACGGGCAAGGGCGGAGACACTGGGTCCCAAATCAAGTTTGGGACGACGGGTAAGGGGGAAGGCAGTGGGTCCCAGATCAAGTTTGGGACGACGGGCAAGGGGGAAGGCAGTGGGTCCCAAATCGAGTTTGGGACGACGGGCGAGGGGGGGAAGACACTGGGTCCCAAATCGAGTTTGGGACGACGGGCAAGGGGGAAGGCAGTGGGTCCTGAATCGAGTTTGGGGCGACGGGCAAGGGGGGAGACACTGGGTCCCTGTGCACGCCTGGGGTGTCGGGGCACCCCCTCGGGTTCAGTCCGTGTTCTCGCAGTCGGTGTCGACGCCGGAGACGTGCGACAGCACGGCGCGCCAGTTGTCGTTCCGGCGGACCAGGACGTTGCTCGAGCGATACGTCAGGCAATAGGGCGTGTCGTCGCGTGTGCCGTGGGCTTCGCCGGTGCCGGCGACGACGGCGGTGTGGTTGTCGAGAATCTCCAGGTGGTCGATGCGGTAGTCGAAGCGGTCGTGGGTCCAGCGATAGTCGGGCAGGGTCGCCAGTTCCGTATGGCGATCGGTGATGCCGCCGATGGCGTCGATCAGCACGAACTCCTCGGCCAGGATCGAGTCCAGAAGCGCGACGTCCTGGGTGCGGTAGGCACGGGGCCAGGTGTCGGTCTTCAGCGTGCGGAGGACCTGTTCGTCGTTCGACCAGGCCGGGGAGCGTGGCGGGGTCGATTCTAGGGTGCCCACCGGGCCGGACTTCTGGGCCCCGGTGTCGTCGAGGCCGGTGTCCACAAGCCCGGTGTCGTCGAGCCCGGCAGCGGGCGTGGCCGCGAAAAGGGTGAGCAGGAGGAAGGTGGCCAGGGTCGCGGTGCGGGCACAGGGTCGAGTCATGGGCGTTTCCTTGGAGACGTGGGCTTCGCGGGATGTGCGTCCAAGGATCGTGCTCAGCCTGCCTCGCGTCGAGCGTTCTGGGACGAATCGACGCGGGCCGGGACGAATCGCGGATCGGCCCGGACGGCGTCGGCGTAGCGGGCGCTGACGGGGACTTCGACACCGCGCTTCAGTTCGATCAGCAGCGTGCCGCGGGGGCCTTGCGTCAGTCGCTCCAGGTGGTCCGGGTTGACCAGCCACGATCGCTGGACGCGGACCAGTCGACCGCGGCATTCGCTCTCCAGCCCGGACAGCGTGGTGCGGACCAGGGCCGGGCGGGCGTCGTCGACCAGGTGCAGCTCGGCGTAGTTGCGGGCCCCGTGAGCGGCCATCACCGAGTCCACCGCGATCCGTTCGCGCGCGGTTCCGAAGTCGACCAGCAGCACGCGCTCCGACGCGGCGCCGGGGCGGACCAGCCAGGTGAGTGCGACCGCGCCGACCGCGTAGATCGTGGCGGTGACGTAGTCGGGCAGGAAGATCTCGCCGGAGAGCAGCGTGCCCGCCAGCATCAGCCCGGCCGCGCTCGTTCCCAGCCCGGCGATCAAGGCGAGCGGCAGCATCCAGCGTCGATCGACGCGCTCGGTGCGCTCGGCGAACCGCGCACCGGCCAGCAGCGCCGCCAGCCCGGCGCCGTGCGCCAGCGACCACGCCAGCGAGCGTCCGAACATCAGTGGCTCGGCGGTCAGGGTGGCGTGGCCCACGCAGTAGACCAGCAGGGCCACGACGGTCACGCCGGCGACGGCCAGCAGGTCGGTCCGTGTCGCGTCCCTCAGCCGTGCGGTAGCGAGGCCGCGGAACGGCGCCAGCGCGCCGAGCAGGTTCATGTCGACCGCTCCGTCGGTGGCTGCGGGCCGCTGCGGCAGCCAGGGGCGCGGGCGTCGTTGGTGTCGAAGGAATCGATGTGGCCGGCGCAGCCGATGGCGATGTTGGCGGTGGCCTGGACGACGACGAGCCCGGTCCACAGCCGGGCCGTGTTGCGGGTCTCGTGTCGCTGCCCGTCGTCGAGCGCCATCGGTTCTCCGGTCCGCCGTTCGATTGGTTCTGCGGTTCGTCCCACAGATCGTCCCACGCCTTGTCCCATGGCTTGTCTCTGCAGCCGTCTGCACGGGCGTCTCCTCACCGGGCCTGCCGCCCTGCGCTCCCGGCCTGCCGATCCGAGTCTACCGAAGCCCGGGCCCGGTTCGAGGTCTGGCAGCGCCTGCGCTCGGCGTTCCGATCGACTGCGCTGATCGTCGCTGGAGCCAGGGTCTCCTGACTCACGCCCAGCGTCGACGCCGGGATGCGTAGGATAGTTCGCTGATCTGTCCGGAACGAGCCCATGCGACTGACCCATTCCCTGTTGTTGCTTGTCCTTATCGCGCCTGCCGCGCCGCTCCTGGCGCAGGACGGCGAGCTGCGCCCCGTGACCCATGACGACGTCTGGCTGATGAAGCGGCTGGGCGCGCCGGTGGTCAGTCCCGATGGTCGGCACGCGGTGGTGTCGGTGATGGAGCCGTCCTACGAGGAGGACGGCGACGTCTCGGACCTGTGGCTGATCACAGTCGACGGCAGCGATGCGCCCCGGCGGCTGACGGCGACTCCGGGCGGCGAGTCGGGCGTGGCGTGGAAGCCCGACGGTTCGGCGATCGCGTTCTCGACCAAGCGCGGCACCGAGGACGACGCGCAGGCGCAGATCCACGTGCTGCCGATGGACGGGCCGGGCGAGGCGGTGGCCATCACCGACCTGTCGACCGGTGCGTCGAACCCGGTCTGGAGCCCGGACGGTTCGTTGATCGCGTTCGAGAGCTCGGTCTGGCCCGATGCGGAGGGCGACGAAGGCAACCGGGAACGCAAGAAGGCCGAAGAGGACGACGGCATCAACGTGTCGCGCTACGAGACCTTCCCGATCCGCTACTGGGATTCCTGGCTGGACGAGAAGCAGACGCACCTGTTCGTGCAGGCGCCCGAGGCGGGTGCGGAGCCGACGAACCTGCTGTTCGGCACGCGACTGGTCTCGAGCGCGGGCTACCGCGGCGGACTGAACGCGGTCTGGACGCCGGACGGCGCGGCGCTGGTCATCACGGCGACCGAGAACCTCGACGAGGCGGCGCACTCGGTGGTCCACCAGCGGCTGTACCGCGTTCCGGTCGGCGGCGGCACGCCGGCCATGCTGTTCTCCGGCAACTTCAGCTGCACCGGCGCAGTGTTCTCGCCCGACGGCGAGCACGTGTACTGCAGCTACTCGCCCGAGACCGAGCACGTGTACAACCACACGGAGATCGCGCGCGGCGTCTGGACCGGAGATCGCATCGATCGTCTCGAGGTGCTGACCTTCGACTTCGACCGCTCGGTCAGCGGCTTCGAACTGTCGCTGGATGGCGAGATGCTGTACTTCAACGCCCACGAGCACGGCCGCACGCGCCTGTTCGCGATGCCCTCGGGCGGGGGCGAGGTGCGTTCGATCGATCCGGACTCGCGCGGCGTGTACGGCACGCCGCAGCCGGCCGGCGATCGGCTCGTGGTCGGCTGGGAGAGCTCGGCGGTGCCGGCCGAGATCGTTCGGGTCGACCCGGACAGCGGAGACCGCACCGCGCTGACCGAGTGGAACGCCGAGCGCGCCGCTGGGCTGGACCGTCCGCCGTTCCGCGAGTTCTGGTTCACGTCGTCGAAGGGCCGCGAGATTCACAGCTGGCTGGCCCTGCCGCCGGGCTTCGACGAGAACGAGCAGTACCCGCTGGTGCTGTTCATCCACGGCGGGCCGTTCAGTTCCGCGCTGGATTCCGACCACGTGCGCTGGAGTCCGCACCTGCTGGCATCCCGGGGCTACGTGGTGCTGCTGACCGACTACACCGGGTCGGTGGGCTACGGCGCCGAGTTCTCGCGCAACATCGAGGGCGACCCGCTGAAGACCCCCGGCGAAGAGCTGATCGAAGCGGCCGACGTGGCCACGGAGCGCTTCGACTTCATCGACCCCGACCGCCAGGCGGCGACCGGCGCGAGCTACGGCGGCCACCTGGTCAACTGGCTGCTGGCGACCTCCGATCGCTTCGACGTGCTGGTCGGCCACGCGGGCCTCGTGGACCTGGAAGGCCAGTACTCGACCAGCGACGGCATCTACCACCGCGAGCGCATGAACGGCGGACCGCCGTGGGGCGACAGCGAGGTCTGGGAAGTGCAGAGTCCGTCGACCTACGCCGACCGGTTCTCCACCCCGACCATGCTGACCATCGGTGAACTGGACTACCGCGTGCCGATCAACCAGACCATTGCCGCCTGGTCCTACCTGCAGCGCATGCAGGTGCCGTCGCGGCTGCTGGTGTTCCACGACGCCAACCACTGGATCATGAAGGGGCCGGAGGCGAAGTACTTCTGGAACGAAGTGCACGCGTGGCTGGGGGAGTATCTGAAGCCGGAGGCCTAGCGAGGTCGCCGGTTGTTCGAAAGACACTGGATCCCGGGTCAAGCCCGGGATCACAGGAGAAACCTTCAAGACACGGGGTCCCGGCTCGTTGGCTGGGATGGCAGCGCCCTTTCTACTGTCATCCCGGGCTTGACCCGGGATCCAGTGTCTTTGCGCTTTCAGGCTCTTCGACCGGCGCAGCCGACCTCCCACAGGATTAGCGGATCGCTCGCGAGCTCACTCCTACAGGATTCTTCATTTCTATCAACCCGGCCTTGAGCCAGGACCCAGTGACTTGTCCAGGCGCCCCGGAGTGAGTCAGCCGTCGGCCTGGCCGTGTTCGGCCATCGCCGCGTCGTCCAGGGCGTTGGCTTCGCGGTGGGCATTGCGATCGGTGGCGCGTGCAACGTAGTCCTCGAAGCTCTTGCGCTTCTCGATGGTGCCGAACTGCATGCCGAAGCCGATCTGCGAGGCCAGGTAGACGTCGGCGGCGGAGAAGCGCTCGCCGCATACGAAGCGGTGGCTCGATAGCAGGTCTTCGAGCGTATCGAGGACGCGCTTCATCTCGCCGTAGCCGACGAAGCCGCGCTGGTCGTCGTTGGGTTCCACGCCGAGCGCGGCGTCGATGATCGCCGACTCGACCGGGCCGGCGGCGAAGAACAGCCAGCGGTAGTAGGCCGCGCGGTCCTCGCGGGGCGGCGCCAGGTCCGCGTCGGGGAACCGATCGGCCAGGTAGGCGCAGATGGCCGCGCACTCGGTGACCACGGCGTCGCCGTGCCGGATGGCCGGGACCTTGGCCATCGGGTTGATGGCCCGATACTCGGCCGAACCCATATTGCCGCCGTAGGTCATGTACTCCACGTCGTAGTCGGCGCCGACCTCGTGCAGCATCCAGCGCGCGATCCGGCCGCGCGAGCGCGGGTGGGTGTAGAGGGTCAGGTCGGACATGGGGTGGCTCCCGAAAAGGCGTTCGGCCACTTTAGGCCGGGCGCATGCGGCCCGCAAGCGGCCTCCAACAGGAGTTCCGGGATCGAAGCCGGGAGTCTGTTGGAGGGCGCTTGCGCGCGAAGGGGTTTTCGGGCCATCGCTCAGCCCGTCGGCGGCCCTGGTGGGGAGTCTTGAAACGACGCCTTGAGCCTGTGGAAGTGAGCTTGCGAGCGAAGGGGTTTCGAGAGCCGCGTTCCTTCCCGATCCAACGAATGAACTTTTCGGGAGGGTTTTCCGACTACCTTGATCGAGACCCCGGGAAACGAGCCCATGACCGACGCCAACGACGAACTGCTCGCGATCCGCTGCCAGTTGGGTGAGCGGGCCGCGTTCGATGCGCTGATCGACCGCTATGCGGAGCGCCTCCGCGGCTATGCGCGGCGGGTGGCGGCGCAGGAAGCGGAGGTCGACGACCTGGTCCAGGACGTCTGGCTGCGGGTGCTGCGCGGCCTGCCCGGGCTGCGCGACCCCGCGCGCTTCCGGAGCTGGCTGTTCGGCATTGCGCACCGCGTGCTGATCGACCGCCTGCGCTCGCGCTATGCCGCGCCCGTAGAAGATTCGACCGATGCCGCTGGACCTTCGTCGGGCCCTCGTCCGCTGGCCGACGAAGCCGACCTGCAGCAGCTGCACGTCGATCGCGACCAGGTCGAACGCGGAATGGCGGTGCTCGCGCCGCCCGATCGCGAGGCGGTGTGGCTGTTCCACTTCGAGCAGCTGACCCTGGACGAGATCGCTGTCGCGACCTCGGCGCCGGTCGGCACCGTGAAGTCGCGCCTGCACCGGGCGCGCAGGCAGATGCGCCTGGCCCTCGAGACCGACGAAGACGAACCGACGAACGGGGCCGAGGATCGCGCCTCGACTCCCGACCGCTCGAACCCCGGCTGCTCCAACAACGACCGCTCCCAAAACGACGAAGGAGACCGATGATGACGACCACGCATCCGAACGATCTGCACGCCCGCCTGCAGGAACTGACCGACCGCTCCCTGTCGCCCACCGCGCGCTACGGCCACGTCGGGCTCCTGCTCGCGGCGACCGGCATGGCGATTCTCGTGACCGCGCTGCTGCTCACCGAGCCCGGCCTGCCGCCGCGGACGGTCCTGGCCTTCGCGGCCCTGCTGGGAGTGGCGGCGTGCTGGATGGGTTATTCCGGCTGGGTGTTGAGCCGCCGCCGCCCGCTGTTCCAGCGCCACCGCGTGGTGGCCGGCACGATGGCGACCGTGTTCAGCGGCGGGTTCACGCTGGTCACCGCCGGCGCCGCGCTGGTCACCGGCTCCGCCCTGGCCTGGACCGCGGCGCTGATGGGCGCCGGGCTGCTGGTCGGCGCCGCACTGCTGCTCACCCACGCCCGCCGCCGCAACGCCGCGCTGGTGGCGCGGCGCGATACGCTGCTGCGGGACCAGGCCGGAGGTGGCCGTTCCGAGTAGGCGCTGGTACGGGCCCGGTTCGCCCGCAAGCGGCCTCCAACAGGAGGGCCGGAGATCGAAGCCTGGAGTCTGTTGGAGGGCGCTTGCGCGCGAAGGGCTAGAACCACCTGTGGGAGTGAGCTTGCGAGCGAAGGGTGATCTCGTCGATTCGCCCGCAAGCGGCCTCCAACAGGAGGGCCGGAGATCGAAACCTGGAGTCTGTTGGAGGGCGCTTGCGCGCGAAGGGGGCGCTGACCATCGCCACGAGCCGGCTTGCTCCGGCCGCGCTGGGCGGGGATACTCCGGGTTCGATCGACGCCGAGGTGGCCTGCCCATGATCGACGAAGGCTATACCAAATACTCCGTGGACTGGCAGCGCGCCGGGCCGCTTCCGGCCGAGCGGGTCGAGGCGCTGGATCGGTGCCGACGGCGGCTGTGGCGGGCCGGGTTGGTCGGACACGACGATGAGCACGACGTGGGCTACGGCAACGTCAGCGTGCGCGACGTCGACCTGGGCGGCTTCGTGATCAGTGGGACCCAGACCGGCGAGATCCAGTCCACCGGTCCGCGCCACTACAGCCTGGTCACCGACTACTCGATCGAGGGCAACCGGGTCTCCTGCCGCGGGCCGGTGCAGGCCTCGAGCGAGGCGCTGACCCACGCGGCGATCTACGAGTTGAGTCCCGGCATCGGCGCGGTGGTGCACGTGCACTCGGAACCGCTGTGGGAATCGCTGAAGGGCGAGTTGCCGACCACCGGCGAGGACGTGCCCTACGGCACACCGGAGATGGCGCGCGAGTTCCAGCGGCTGTACCGCGAGACCAATTTCCGATCCGATGGCATCGCGGTGATGGCGGGCCATGACGACGGTCTGATCGCCTACGGACACGATGTCGAGCAGGCCACGCGCCGGATCATGCAGCTGTTCGATTGAATGCGACCGCCGCGGCATGGCCTTCCGGTCTGTTGGAGGGCGCTTGCGCGCGAAGGGGGCTCGGCGAACCATTGATTCGCCCGCAAGCGGGCTCCAACAGGAAATGTGTCGTTCGAGGTCGCCGGCCTCCAGGAGAGTCCTGCCATTCCGGCGACGCAGCAGAACCGTTCGCGGGCGAGACCCGCTCCTACAGGAACCTCGCCATCGGAATGGGTCTGTAGGAGCCTGCCTCGCAGGCGAAATGCGTTGGCGGGGGTAATCGCAGGCGGCCTCCCACAGACAGTCGATCGATTCGTCCTTCGCTCGCAAGCTCACTCCTACAGGCGGGTTCTTCTATTCGCCCGCGAGCGGGCTCCAGCAGGGGTGCTGGAACGCTGCCTGCCCGCCCGGCGGTCACGCCGCCTTCGCCGCGGCCGACTACGGTAGCGCGATGACGAATGCCACCCATCCCGACCCCCTCGACCTGTTTCCGCCGTCCCGCGAGGCCGGCCTCAAGCGCCTCGGCGATTTCGTGCCGCGCTCGGGCCGCAAGTACGCCTCCGGCCGCAACGCCGACCCCGGACCCGGGCGCAAGAGTAACGTGTCGCAGCTCTCGCCATACATCCGTCACCGCCTGATCACCGAGCAGGAGGTGGTCGCGGCGGTGCTCGACGAGTTCGCCCCGTCGACCGCGGAGAAATTCATCCAGGAGGTGCTGTGGCGCACCTACTGGAAAGGCTGGCTGCAGATGCGGCCGCAGGTCTGGCACGACTTCCTCGACGAGCGCGATCGTCTGCGCGCGCCGAAGGAGCTGAACAACGGCTGGACCAGGGCGTGGCAGGAGGCCGAGGCCGGCCGCACCGGGATTGCCTGCTTCGATGACTGGGTGGCCGAACTCAAGGCCACCGGCTACCTGCACAACCATGCCCGGATGTGGTTCGCGTCGATCTGGATCTTCACCCTGAAGCTGCCCTGGGCGCTGGGCGCGGATTTCTTCCTGCGCCACCTCGTCGATGCCGATCCGGCGTCGAACACCCTGGGCTGGCGCTGGGTGGCCGGCATCCAGACCCGCGGCAAGACCTACAAGGCCCGGGCCAGCAACATCGCCAAGTACACCGACGGTCGCTACGACGCCGAAGCGCTGGGCCGGCAGCTGGCCGACGAGACGCCGCCGGTCCGCGATGAGCCGCCGCCGGATCGCCAGGAGATCGCGTCCGCCGATACGGTGGAATCCGGCACGCGCGTGCTGGTGCTGTTGCACGGCGACGACCTGCGCGGCTTCGAAGCGCTGCCGCATGGGCTGGACGTCGGCGGAGTGGTGGTCGCCCGAGCCGGTCACGCCGACGCGCCGTGGCCCTTCGGCGACAAGGCACGGGCCTTCATGGACCGCGCCGCGGACGACGCCGCGCAGGCTGCGAGTGAGGCGCTCGAAGCCGAAGCGGCAACCGTCGATGCGCTGGATGCCGAAGAGCTGATCGAGCGCGCGAACGCGGCCGACGCCGAGGTGATCGTCACCGCCGATGCGCCGGTGGGTCCGATCGACGACGGGCTGCGTGCGCTCGCCGAGGGCTTGCGCGGACAGGGCGTTGCACTGAAGCGCGTTCGCCGCGAATGGGACACCCACGCCTGGCCGCACGCCACCAAGGGGTTCTTCCCGTTCAAGAAGAAGATCCCGGACCTTCTCGAACAGGCGGGGCTGACATGAGCGCGTCGAATCCGACGAGCGTGACGGTCTGGTACGACGGCGGCTGCCCCCTGTGCGTGCGCGAAATCGCCCTGATGAAGAAGCTGGACCGGAACGACAACATCCGCATCGTCGACGTGGACGACGATGGCGCGACCTGCCCGATCAATCGCGAGCTGCTGCTGCGGCGGTTCCATGCGCGGGAAGGCGAGGACGGCCCGCTGCTCGACGGCGCGGCGGCCTTTGCGGCGATGTGGCGCGCCGTTCCCGGGTTCCGCCCGCTGGGGCTGCTTGCGCGCAACCGAGGGGTGCTCTGGGTGCTGGAGCAGATGTATCGACTGTTCCTGGTGTTCCGGCCCGCCATCCAGTGGGTGGCCGCCAACCTGCTCGGCAAGCGCGACCCGGCGGTGCCGGCGCCGAAGTAGGGTCGGCTGGGTTCGCTCGCAAGCTCACTCCCACAGGCTTCAGGTTTCGGTTCATGACCCGGCGGTTCGCCCGCAAGCGGCCTCCAACAGGAGTGCCCGGGGTCGGAGCCTGGAGTCTGTTGGAGGGCGCTCGCGCGCGAAGGCCTAAAACCGCCTGTGAGAGTGAGCTTGCGAGCGAAGGGGGTCCCGATTCCAGCGGTTCGCTCGCCAGCTCACTCCCTCAGGCTTCAGGGTTCGCTTCATGACCCGGCGGTCCGCCCGCAAGCGGCCTCCAACAGGAGTGCCCGGGGTCGGAGCCTGGAGTCTGTTGGAGGGCGCTCGCGCGCGTAGGGCTAAAACCGCCTGTGGGAGTGAGCTTGCGAGCGAAGGGGGTCCCGATTCCAGCGGTTCGCTCGCCAGCTCACTCCCACAGGCTTCAGGTTTCGGTTCATGACCCGGCGGTTCGCCCGCAAGCGGCCTCCAACAGGAGTGCCCGGGGTCGGAGCCTGGAGTCTGTTGGAGGGCGCTTGCGCGCGAAGTGCTAAAACCGCCTGTGGGAGTGAGCTTGCGAGCGAAGGGGGTCCCGATTCCAGCGGTTCGCTCGCCAGCTCACTCCCACAGGCTCCAGGTTTCGCTTCATGACCCGGCGGTTCGCCCGCAAGCGGCCTCCAACAGGAGTGCCCGGGGTCGGAGCTTGAACTCTGTTGGAGGGCGCTTGCGCGCGAACGGAGGTGGGCGGTGACCGCAACCGTCCAGCAGGTCCTGCACGTGGTCGAGCACGTCGGGATGGGTCATGAGTTCGAGGTGGTTGCAGGCCGGAATTCGACGGCGGGTGACCCAGGTGGCTTCGCCGGCGTCGGCAAACAGCGCGCTGTCGACCGGCACGAGGCCATCGCCCCGGGGGTTCCGGGCGTCGGTTCGTGAGCGGCTGGCGGCCACGAGGTGGAGGCGGGTGCCGGCGGGGAGGCGCGGTCGCTCGTCGGTGGCCAGTATCCGGCCGTGGCGGAGATCGACGATCCCCGCGCTTCGCGCGCCGCCGAGGCGAACGAAGGGAAGGCTGTAGCGCGAGGCGCCTAGGGCGCGATCGACGAGGTGCCCGGCCCGTTCCAGCGGTGAACCCTGGTGCGGCGAGCCCAGCGCGATGATCTCTCGCAGCGAGCCCGTCCAGCGATGGTCCGAGTCCACCCCCTGATGCGCCGCGCTTCGCGCCAGCAAGCCGCCCATGCTGTGGCCGATCAACGCGATGTCGCAAACCTCGTGCGGCCAGCGCGCAACCGCGTCCTCCAGCGCCTCGGCGAGATCGCAGCCGTTGGCATGGATGGCCCGGCCCGAGTTGTAGTGGAAGTGCAGCACCGCTCGCTCCGGCCGCTGGCCCAGGCGCGCCGGCAGCGACCGATTCGTCGATCGATTGGTCGACCGATTGGTCGACCGATTGGTCGATCGATCGCTGCCGTCGACGTCCTCGGATGCCTCCGGCGTTCGCTCCCACCAGCCGGGATGCAGGCACAGGCCGTGGACGAATACGACCAGCGACACGGGCGCGTTGTCGAGCCGGAGGAGGGCATCGAGCCCCAGGGGGCGGCCTTCGAGGGTCAACCCGGACGGGATCGCCAGCGGGTTCGAACCGGCCTCTAGGTGGTCGCCGAAGACGCCGTTGATCGCCGCGCGGATGTCGTCGCGGACCGGCGAGGTCCGGGCCGGCGAAGTCTGTGCAGGCGTGAATCGCGAGAGTGGGGCGAGGGCGAAATCCAGCCCCTTGCCGACGAGCCGGGTGATCCCTCGCACCGACGTGTAGACGCCACGAGTGATGCCCAGGGTCCGCGTCCTCGACGCCGGGCCAAGCGGCAGGGCAATCGCCGCGTGCAGGTGCTCGGTCAGGTCGGTCACGCCGATCACCCCGTCGACGACCAGCTGGCTCAGGCCGCGAAGGTCCTCGGGGTGCAGCGGCAGCCTTCGGTGGGTGGCCATCGTGAGGTCCCGGGCAGGAAGAGCCCGAGTATCCCATGGGGTGGGGGAACCTAGGGGGTGAGGTACTAGGGGGGGAGGGACTAGGGGGAAGGGACTAGGGGGAAGGGACTAGGGGGGAGGGACTAGGGGGGAGGGACTAGGGGGAAGGGACTAGCGGGAAGGGACTAGGGGGAAGGGACTAGGGGGAAGGGACTAGGGGGAAGGGACTAGGGGGAAGGGACTAGGGGGAAGGGACTAGGGGCTAGTGGGGCAGTAGAAACGCCCGCGGCCGGGAATGCACCGGTGTTACTAGCCCCTGACCCCTCGCCCCTAGTCCCTGCCTCTCACTGATTTCGCGTGCGCAGTGCGCCGCGACCGCCGTCGACGGCAACGATCTGGCCGGTGATCCAGTCGGCATCCCCGCCGAGCAGCATGGCGGCCATGGCGGCGATGTCCTCGGGCTGGCCGTAGCGGCCGCGCGGATGCATGCTGGCCAGTCCCTTGGCCATCTGCTCGCTCGACAGCAGCTTCCTGGCGATGCCCGTCTCGGTGATGCTCGGCGCGATGGCGTTGACCCGGACCTCGGGCGCCAGTTCGGCGGCCAGAGCGCGGGTCAGGCCCTCGACGCCGCCCTTGGCCGTGCTGATCACGCTGTGATTGGAGAAGCCCTGCTGCACGGCGACGGTGGAGAACAGCACCACGCTGCCGCCGGCTTTCTTCAGCCCCGCTTCCAGCGCCTTGACCGACAGCGCCGCGCCCAGGGTGTTGAGCCGGAAGGCTTCGAGGTGGTCGTCGGCGGTGGCCGATTTGACCGGCTTGAGCACGATCGACCCCACGCAGTAGGCCAGCCCTGCGATGCCGTCGCCCGTATCGGCCTGGCCGAGAACATCATCGATCGCATCGGAATCGGTGACGTCCAGCGAGGCCGTCCGCGCGCCGGTGGAGTCGGCCAGGTCGGCCAGTGAGTCGGCGTCGCGTGCGGTCAGGAACAGTTCGGCGCCGTGCTCGGCCATGCGGCGGGCCAGGGCCTCGCCGATGCCGCCGTGGGCGCCGAGAATCACAACAGGTGCAGTCATTCGGAACACTCCGAGCTTGGAAACGCCGGTCAGCGTACCGGGCCGCGATGAGGATTCCGTAAGCCTCGACCCGGGTCCCGGTAGCTGGGCCGGAAGTGACGCCTTCGGGCCACTCCGGATCCGGGGCCAAGAAAGAATCGGCCATAAAAACACAACCAAAACAGCTATTTAAAATGTTCCGTGGCGGCTTGGCTCGGTTGTTGCATCTGTGGTCCTGCAACGCCGCTCGCGTTGCCCATCGGCCGAACCATACCGTCGAAGGGCGAGCCGGCGGACCCACGATCCGAGCGAGGACAGGGGAATGAGCAACATCGAATCGAACCCGAACACCGACTCCGTCGCACAGCCGCACGTCGGCGCCGATCACGGCAATGTGTTCGACCTGCGAGAAGGGCGCGCGGCGCAGCGCGAACGCGTGCTGTTCGTCGATGATTCGCGCCTGATCCGATTTGCTGCAAGCCGCGGCCTGAGTCCGCGCTTCGAGGTGGAGCTGGCCGAAGACGGCGTGTCCGCCTGGCAGGCGCTGCACGCCGCGCCTGGCATCCGTGCGGTGATCACCGACCTCAACATGCCGCGGCTGGACGGCGTCGGACTGATCGAACGCATCCGCGCCTCCTCCGTCGATGCCATTCGCGACCTGCCGATCCTGGTCGTGACCAGCGTCGAGGAATCCGTCGGCCGGCAACGTGCGCTGGAGGCCGGCGCCAATGACCTGGTGCCGAAGCCGTTCACGGACCGCGACCTGGCCGACCCGATCGGTCGCTACCTGGCCGCCGACCGGCCCGACTTCGAACGCGCCACCGGCGCGACCGAACACGGCAACGTCGAACGGCGTCGCCCCGGTTTGCTGCTGCGCACCGAGCAGGCGTTGATGCTGCACGCACGGCACGATCTCCCGCTGTCGCTGGTCTACGTGCGGTTGTTGAACCACGCCCGCATCGCTGGCCGCTGGGGCAACGCCTGGGCCGAGGCAACCATGCGCCACGTCGAGCGGCTCGTGGCCGACCGGGTGCGCGTCGAGGACACCGTGGGCCGGAGTGCGCCCGACACGTTCACGCTGGTCCTGCCGGCCACGCCCGAGTCCGGAGCCGAGCTGTTGCGCGAGCGGCTGGATCGGGCGTTGCGACGGTCTCCGGCACGTTTTCCGTCGGGCTCGATCGGCCTGGAGCTGCGCACCCAGGTGCAGTCGCCGGGCGCGATCCGCGACGCCGAGCGGCTGCTGGCGATCGGCATGCTCCGGCTCGACGCACCGAAGGTCGCACACCTTTCCGAGCGCATGGGCATGCGCGTGAACGCACCCTCGAGGTGACTGCAATGACTTCATCGACAACGAGTCGCGACACCGTTCTGTTCATCGACGATTCGCGCCTGATGCGCTTCACCGCACGCAAGAGCCTGTCCGGTGACTACGAGGTGGTGCTGGCCGAAGGCGGCGACGCTGCCATCGATGCGCTGGCGACCAACCCGGCGATTGTCGCAGTGGTGACCGACCTGATGATGCCGGATACCGACGGCTTCGACGTGATCCGCCACGTGCGCGGCTCGGACGACGAACGAGTCCGCGGCCTGCCGATCATGGCGGTGACCGGGTCGACCGTCGAGGGCGACCGCCTGCGCGCGCTCGAGCTCGGGGCCGACGATCTGATGACCAAGCCGTTCCGTCCGGCGGTGCTGCGCGAGCGCGTGGCGAGGCTGCTGGCGGGCGCCCGGGAGGCAGCACCCGCGGCATCGATCGTGGGTCCGGCGGTCGGTCCGATGGACAAGGCCGGTTCGATGAACCCTTCCGATGCCGGCGCGTCCGACCGGTCGACGGAGCGCTCGTCGCAGCGACCGGCAGATCGATCGGGCAATCCTGGTGGAGAACGGCGCATCGATGTACCGGCCGCGGCCAACGTGGAGCGTTCGCGGGTCGGCTTCGTCGAACGCCTGCGCCAGGCGCTGGCGCTGCACGTCCGCCACGATCTGGAGATCGCGCTGCTGCACCTGCGGCTGAAGAACGCGGCCGACATCGAAGCGGACCTGGGCGGCGGTCTTCTCAATGCGCTGATGCGCCACCTGGAAACCGAGCTGGTCGAGGCGGTGCGCGCCGAAGACACGGTGGGACGGACCGGCCGCGATCACTACACGGTGCTGTTGCCGGCCACACCGCTCGACGGCGCACGGCGCCTGCGCCAGCGAGTCAAGGATGCCCTGGGCGATCACCCGCGCCAGGTGCGCGGACGGTCCGTGCGACCCGAGATCGTCGCGATGATCCACGTGCCCAAGCGTGATCTCGACGCCTCCGCCCTGCTGGTGCGGCCTGTGGCCGGGGCGGGCGGGGACCGCCGGACGGCGGCGGAGCGCCCGCAACTCCGTGCCGTGCCCGACGGGGACGGCGGCCCCTGAGCCTGCGCCGGCTGCACGAAACCGCGTCGTCGGCAATGGACGAACAGCGCCGGGCCGCCCCTGGGGCGCGGGCGGCGCAACCCGCGACCGCGTATCGAATCCACCCCTGAATCCGTGCATGGCGCACAGTTGCCTTCAGCTTGGCACGGCGCTTGAATATATAGCGGGAGGGCGCCGACCCGTCGAGCGCCCGCTCCGACCTCAATCGCACGGATGGTGGAACACGATGGCGAATGCAAGCAACCCGGCCGGCAAGATCCTGTTCGTCGACGATTCCCGTCTGATGCGCTTCTCCGCGCAGAAGTGCCTGGCCGAACGCTTCGACGTGGTGCTGGCCGAAGACGGCGAATCGGCCATCCGCGCGCTGGCCGAAGACGCCGACATCCGCTGCGTCGTCACCGACCTGATGATGCCGGGGATCGACGGCTTCGGTGTGATCGAGCACGTTCGCAGCTCGGACGACGCGAAGCTGCGCGAGATGCCGGTCATGGCGCTGACCGGTTCGGAGTCGGCCGAGGATCGCCGCCGGGCCCTGGATCTCGGCGCCAACGAGATGATGACCAAGCCGTTCAGGCCGCCCGCGCTGCTCGATCGCGTCAGCCAGCTGCTGGCCGTGGACGACGCGCCGAAGCCGCGCACTTCGAGCATCGAGGTGCCGAGCGCGATCAATATCGAACGCGACCGGTCCGGGTTCCTGGGTCGTCTGCTCCAGGCCATGGCGCTTCACCTGCGCCAGGACCTGCCGATCTCTCTGCTGCAGGTCCGCCTCAACGCCGTGAGGGTCGAGAACGGATCCCGGGTCAAGCTGGAGGGCTCGGTGCTGAAGGCCATCATGCGGCAGCTCGAGACGGTATTGCTCACGACCGTGCGGATCGAGGACACGATCGGCCGCACCGGTAGCGACCACCGCACGCTGCTCCTTCCGGGGACGTCGGCGGAAGGCGCACGCGCACTGCGTGAGCGTATCCACAACGCGGTGGCCGATTACGCCTTCGAAATCCAGGGCCACAAGCTCGACGTCAAGCTCGACATTTTCCTGCATGTTCCGGACAAGAGCATCGACCCGGAAGAGCTGATCGCCTACGTCCCTTCGGATGACGACGACGGCAGCGTCTTCGGCAAGCAGGTGCGCCAGGTCAACGAGTAAGCGCTGCACTACGCTTGCGGGATGCCGCAGGCTGCTCTTCGCGCGCAAGCGCCCTCCAACAGGCTCCGGGCTCTGCCGAGGGGCTTCCCTGACTCTTCGCTGGCAAGCTCACTCCCACAGGCTCGAGGCTTCGCTTGCCGACGGTCTGTTGGAGGCCGCTCGCGGGCGAAGGACGGGGCAGCCGGGCGGTT
>CBDDGP010000003.1:0-1147277 GCA_965227925.1 Wenzhouxiangellaceae bacterium | reverse complement strand
ATCGCAGGACCGACTGCCCGACGAGCATCCATGCCGCTCGGTCGGCGATACAGCATGAATTGATATCTCTCTGCGATTCTGGGGCTCTGTTTCTCTGCGAGGATGCTTTTCCACAGGCTCCAGGTTCTTTTTCTTTCTCTTCGCGCCTTCGCGTCTTCGCGCTCATCATCTAGGGTCCGTAGGCAAACCGGTCGTCAATGGCGAGCGGCTGCTTCATACTGGACGTATAGCCGAACGCTCGAGCCATCGACGATGACGATTCACAATTTCAGTGCCGGGCCGTCGGCGTTGCCGCGGCCGGTGAGGGGGAAGCTCGCCGAAGCCTTTGCGCTGAACGACGACTTCGCGCCCTCGGTGGTCGAGATCTCGCACCGCGGCAAGCCGTTCATGGCCCTGGCCGAGCGCCTGGAGGCCGGCTTGCGCCGCCTGATGGGCGTCGGCGACGACCACGCGGTTCTGCTGCTGCAGGGCGGGGCGCACCTGCAGTTCGCGATGCTGCCGATGAACTTCGCCCGCGATCGCACCGCAGCGTTTTCGATCACCGGCCACTGGGGCGAGAAGGCCTTCGCCGAGAGCTCGCGGATCGTCGACACGCATCTCGTCGCCAGCGGGGCGGACGACGGCTACCGCGATCTGCCGGAACTGGGCCACCTGCCGGCCGACGCCGCCTACCTGCACTACACCGGCAACGAGACGATCCACGGCGTGCAGTACGCCGAGCCGCCGGCCGCCGCCGTGCCGCTGGCCGCCGATCTTTCCAGCGAGTTCCTGTCGCGACCGTACCCCTATGCCGATCTCGCCATGATGTATGCCGGTGCGCAGAAGAACCTGGGCGTGGCCGGGCTGACCGTGGTGCTGGTTCGGCGCGATCTGCTCGAGCGCATCCCCGGCGACCTGCCGAGCTACCTCGACTATCGCACCTGGGTCGAATCGGACTCGATGAAGAACACGCCGTGCACCTTCGCCTGGTACGTCGCGCTGGAGGTCGTCGACTGGATCGAGTCGCTCGGTGGGCTCGAGGCCGTCGGCGTGCGCAACCGCGACAAGGCCGACCGCCTGTACGCCGCGATCGATGCCTCGGACTTCTACGCCAATCCGGTGCATCCCGACGCGCGCTCGAAGATGAACGTGCCGTTCGTGATGGCCGACGAGTCGTTGACGATGCACTTCGTCGAGCAGGCCGAGGCCGAGGGCATGCCGGGGCTCAAGGGGCACCGCGCGGTTGGCGGTCTTCGGGCCAGCCTCTACAATGCCGTGGAGCCGGACGCGGTCACCGCGCTGGTCGAGTTCATGCACGAGTTCGAGCGCCGCCATGGCTGAAGACCCGAACGACGACACGCCTGCCAACGCCCGCCTGGCCGAGATCCGCCGGCGGATCGACGAGCTGGATACGAAGATCCAGGCCGCCATCGCCGAGCGCGCGAAGCTGGCGCTGGAAGTCCGCGCGAGCAAGGGCGATCTCGGCCGCGGCTCGGACTACTACCGACCCGACCGCGAGGCCCAGGTGCTGCGCAACGTCATCGAGCGCAACGACGGGCCGCTGTCGGACTCGGTGATGCTGCGCCTGTTCCGCGAGATCATGTCGGCGTGTCTGGCTCAACAGGAACCGATGAAGATCGCCTACCTCGGCCCGGAAGGCACGTTCACCCAGCAGGCGGTCTATCGCCAGTTCGGCCACTCGGTCCAGGCGATCGCGGCCGAGAGCATCGAGGACGTGTTCCTGCAGGTGCAGAGCGGGGAGGCTGACTTCGGCGTGGTGCCGGTCGAGAACTCGACCCAGGGCATGGTCAGCCACACGCTGGACATGTTCCTTAACGTCGAGGTCAGGATCTGTGCCGAGGTCGAGCTGCGCATCCACCAGCACCTCCTGACCCAGGCGAAGTCGCTTGGCGACATCGAAATCGTCTACGCCCACGCCCAGTCGCTGGCCCAGTGCAAGCACTGGCTGAGCGCGAACCTGCCCGACGCAGAACCGGTCGCGGTGTCGAGCAACGCCGAGGCGGCGCGGCGCGTTCGCACCCGGCCCGAAGCCGCCGCCATCGCGGGGCGCCATGCGGCCGAGGTCTACGGCCTGCCGATCCTGTTCGGCAACATCGAGGACCACGTCGACAACACCACGCGTTTTCTCGTGCTCGGCCGCGACCTGCTCGAGCCGTCCGGCGACGACAAGACCACGCTGATGGTCGCCGGCCGCGACG
This sequence comes from Wenzhouxiangellaceae bacterium, assembly GCA_965227925.1. Taxonomy (GTDB): domain Bacteria; phylum Pseudomonadota; class Gammaproteobacteria; order Xanthomonadales; family Wenzhouxiangellaceae. The sequence continues at coordinate 1,145,079 of CBDDGP010000003.1, read as the reverse complement.
GCCCCGGCGCATTGCTGTCGCTGCTCGAACCGCTGGCCCGCTTCGGCGTCAACATGAACCGCATCGAATCGCGCCCGTCGCGCCAGGGCCGCTGGGACTACGTGTTCTTCATCGACGTCGACGGCCACGTCACCGACGAGCGGCTCTCCGGCGTGCTCGGTGAACTGGAAAGCGAGGCGAGGCGCGTCCGGGTCCTCGGCTCCTACCCCCGCGCCGTCCTCGGCCGCGAACCCGACGCCGCCCGCGAAGAAGACAGCGGCCCGGCCTGAGTCCGAGGTCGACGCCGAAGCCGACCGGGAACCGATTCGCGCGTAAGCGCCCTCCAACAGGCAGTGAGCTGGAACGGCGGGTTTTCCTGTGAGAGGCCGCTTGCGGGCGCAGGGCTTGGGGCGGAACCAGAAGCAGAACCGATTCGCGCGCAAGCGCCCTCCAACAGGCGATGAGCTCGAATGGCTTGGTTTTCCTGTTGGAGGCCGCTTGCGGGCGAAGGGCGGGGCTTCCTGTGGGAGCGAGCTTGCGAGGGAAGAAGGAGCGAAGCCCGCACGCACTCGATCACCTCACCGGCACGTCCTCTCCTTCGTAGCTATCGCGGAACAGGAGATCGGTCTCTTCGATATTCGTCGCCCAGAACCCCCCGGTCAGCGTCCACCCGTTACCGGCCAGGTCGATCAACTCCGTTGCATCGGGCTGACCGATCGCGCCGGACAGCTGCCACTGTTGGTCATCCGTTTCGGCCAGCATTTCGCCGCCGCCGTCGATCGTGAACCAGTCGATCGAGAAATTCTGCGCGAGGGCCGGGGCCGACGGCATCGCTCCCAACCAGAACAGAGCGGCGGGAGCGAGCACGGTCCATCGATGTCGATGCGGAGAACGATCTGTTGCGCTGTACATGCGTGAGTCTCCCTGAGTCATCCGAAGCCGTTCTCTTTCGTTGGAGAACCTGGCGTGGATCAGCCGCTGCCGGGCAGGTCCCGGATCTCGTAGACGATCCGCACGCTGGCAACGTCGTACGGGCCGCCGCAGCCCGCGAGGAGCGAGATGCTGTAGGCAGTGCTTGCGTTATCGATCGTGTCGTTGCCGATCGTGGTGTCCGAAAAGGTCCGGTAGCTGTCGGCAGATCCGCTGCTTGTGAAGTTTGCAAGGGTAAGATTGCTTCCGGGATCTGCATCGTCGAGCCCTCGAACAAGAACGCGTAGATTGTTGTTCGGGTCCTGGTCGCGCATGAGGGCGTGCACCTCGCGGACCACGGCCCCCTGCGGCAACTGGATCGGTGCGCCGAACGCCTGTCCGATCGTGCAGCCTACGAAGGGACTGATTCGAAGCGCGGTATTGCCGAGAAACGACCAGTTCTGCTGGGCCGGGTTGCCGGATGAGCGATGGAAGGCGTATGCGCTGACGTTCAGGGATTGCGTTCTTGCCTGGGCATACCGGATATCGCCATTTACAAGCAGCCCGTCTGCCGGTGGTCCGGAATTCACGCCGACCGAGATCCCCCCGTTGTCATGAATCCGGAAACGCGTCTGTCCGCCGATCTGGACACGCATCGCGTCGCCCGACGGGATCGAGATGTGCAGTTGATCGCTCGGGCTGTTCGTTCCGATGCCGACACCGCCGCCGGCGTCGATCAGGAACTGGTCCGGTCCCGTGGATGCAAACGAGCCCCCGTCGTTCCAGACGAACACGTTGTCGTGATTCGCCTGCGCGCTCCGTCCCAGGGCGACGCTGTCGTTGCCGTTGACCTGGTTCGATCGGCCGCCGGGGATCACCGACCAGCTGCCGTCGATCGTGTTGCCGATGCCGCCGCCGATGGCGCTGCCGTTGCCGACGATGGAGTTCGGCGCGCCGGCCAGCCCGCCGCCGGCGATCACCGACGCCTCGTCAGTATCCGGAATCGAGTTCGCGTCCACCCCGCCGATGATGTTCGGCGCGCCGCTGCTGCTGAAGCCCCACTCGTAGCGCATGGCGCGCTTGCCGTCGACCCGGATGTTCATCGGGGTCGCGTCCGACGTGCCGAGGTAGGCACCCGCGGAAAGCCCCGCGTTCCCGCCCAGGCGCCAGGCGGAGCTGCCGGAGTCCTGGTCGACTTCGCACACGACGTCGCCGGACTGGAGCACCTGCGCGATGTACTGCCCCGGCGGGCAGCTTCCGTCGACCCGGAGCTGCACTTCGCTCGGATCGACGCTTCCGCCGCCGACCGATCCGCTGGCGAGTCCGGTGGCCAGCAGTGCGTAGGGCGTGGCCGTGATCTTCTGCCTCGGACTGAGCGGTGCGCCGTTTACGGTGACTTCGAGGAACCGGTCGCTGCCGTCGAAGGCCGCCGCGCCGAAGTTCAGCTCGACCTGGAACAGGCCGTCCTCGACCGGCCACTGGCCCCGTGCCTGCGGGCCGCCGATCTGCGAGCCGCCGGTCAGCTGGTCGTAAAGCCGGAATTCCAGGTCGGCGATGCCGGTAAACGGCTGGCCTGCATCGCGGAGCTGGCCCTGGTAGGTGAAGGTCGGGGTCTGCGCCGCAACGCACGTCGAGGCGAAGAAGACGAGGAGGAACAGGATGCGCGGGATCGGTTTCATGGAAGCACTCCGGGAAAGGAAGAACGAACGGGCACGGTGTGACCGACCGCGCCGATGCCAGGGCTCGACGCCATGCGAAAGCCGGCGTCGGCGCGAACCAGGGGCCGCCGGGGTGGAACGGGCAGGAACGCGGCATAAGGGCGCGCGTGGGGACGGATCGCGACTTCGACGATGCTCGCCTCCGCAGGAATCTGCGATGCCTCGATCGAAAGCACGAATGCGCCTCCATCGATGTCCACGGCCCGATACCGGTGTTCGGCCAGCGGCGCTTCGACACCGCGGTCGAAGAAACGGATGCGAAAATCGAGGCGTGCATCGGGCGCAGCGAGGTTGCTGAACTGGCCGCGAAGTTGGTCGCACGGTGCCTCGGGCGCGATTCCGAGCGCGAGGCAAAGCACTGTGGCTGCGCGTTTCACGGTCCGCCCCCCTCGAACCCGTCGAGGAACAAGGCGTTTTCCAGCCCGACCAGTCGCGCTACGGCAACGCGGTTCCTGTCGAGCGCTTCGTTTTCCGTATAGCCGGTGATGACGATCTGCTTGCCGTCGCCGCTGACGTCGATGGTCTGAATGAGATCGAACTGAGGACCCAACGTCGGATCGAACGCGAATACGCTCGCCTCACCGCCGTTGAACACCGCGTTCGGCGTGCCGGTTGTGCTCAGAACGGTAACGGCGGCATCGATGTCGATGCGTTGACCGCCGACCGGGCGGCTCCACCCGGCCACGTAGATGCGCCAGGCGTCGTAGAAGATGTCGCTGATCGAGGATTCGGTGTTGCCGAGCGCCAGCGAAACGATGCCGCCGTTTCCGAACACCGGATCCAGCGCGCCGGTATCGGTCAGGGCCAGGATCGTCGCCTCGCGCTGGTCGACTGCTTTGAAAACGGTGCCGCCGATCAGGATTCGTCCACCCCCTGCCAGATCGATCGACGTCGCGAATTCGTCAAGGCCTCCATCGCCGTCGAAAATCCAGACACCGTCGCCGTCGAAGGTCGTGTCCAGTGCCCCATCCGGATCGAGGCGGATGACCAGCATGTCCTGATCGCCCTGGGACGACCGCGAACGACCGGCGACGAGGATCCGATCGGCCGGGTCGACGACGACGTCGAAGGCCTGGTCGTCATCGCCAGCGCGGTCGAAGGTGAAGGTCCCGCCAGAGCCGAAGCTGGGGTCGAGTGCGCCCGCAGGGGTAAAGCGCGCGACGGAGACGTCGAAGGCTTCGTTGCCGAGGGCCGGCCCTTCCGTGAACCCGACCGCGATGATGCTGCCGTCGGATTGTTCGCCCAGCGCACGGATATACGCGCGCTGGTTGTCGAAGGGCACGCGGTCGAGTTCTTCGACCAGTGCCCCGGAAGGCGCGAGCTGGAGCGCGTTGTAGAGCCGAGGCCGGCCGCTGCACCCCTCCTGCACATAGCCGGCGCCGAGATAGTCTCCGTTGTTCAGCCGGATGCCGGCAAGAAAGGACCGGGGCACTTGACAGCCTGGCCATTGCGCATCGAAGCGCTCGAGCGCTCCGAGGGTGCCGTCGGCGAAGATGCGCTGGAAGATGGCTTCGCGAGCGCTGGCGTTGCCGTTGTCCGATTGGCCGAACACCAGGATTTCGCCCATGTCGTCGATCACACCGGCGTAGGCTCGCGCCCGGGTGCCGGGTTCCAGGATCAGCGTTCCGTCCCCGGCGAACGCCGGATCGAAATCGAGCGGTTCCGGAGTCGGGCCTGCATGCGCAAGGGTCGCCACAGCCGTGCCGGCGGCGAAGAAGATGCGTCGCGGGAGTGCGGTGGTCATGAAGAGCTCTCCTTGGGGTGGGGCACCGAAGCGTGGAAGGTGGTGGTCAGGGAAGCGACTCGAACCCGTCGGCGTGCAGGACGTCGAGATCGATCACGATCTGCCGGACACCCGGACCGTTGGCGATGCGGTGGAGTCCCTCCGCGGTCGGGAAGCCCGGCGCATCGACCGTGATCCGGAAGTCGCCGTGGAAGACGCGGGAGGTCGCGCCGCCGCTGCTGTCGGTGGTGACCGTCTCGTCGCTCCACCATTCGGCCATCAGGGCCTCGAAGCGCTGTCCGGCCGCATTGACCGTCCAGTCCAGGTCGATCAGGGCTGCGTCGGGACCGCGCCAGTGCGAACCGGCCCAGAAGCCCCACAGCACGATGCCTTCGACCGCCGGGTGGCTGTAGGCCATGCGGAAGAAGGCTTCGAGGGCGTCGGCGCGGTCGTTCGCGTCGGCCTGGACGACGTCGAACTCGGTGATCCAGATCGGCTTGCCGAGCGTGGCCAGCTTGTCGAGCCGGATCTTCACGCCCCAGGGATCGACGTCGTTGAAATGCCCCTGCGCACCGATCGCGTCGACGGGAATGCCGGCGGCGTCGAAGTCTTCGATGAAGCGAACGTACTCGTCGGTCTTGTTCGACGACGAGACCACGTTGAAGTCGTTGACGAACAGCTCGGCGCCGGGGTCGAGTGCGCGCGTGCGCTCGAACATCCAGCGCCGGATGTCGGGGCCGAGGCGATCCCGGTAGAAGGAGCCGGCCAGCATCTCGTTGTTGACGTCCCAGTGTTCGAAGCGGCCCGCGTAGCGGCTGACCAGGTCCTCGAGCCGGTCGTCGACTTCGGCGGCAAGCGTCACGTCATCGAGGCCCGGCACCCAGTTCGGCTGCCACGTCTCCGGGGCCCAGAAGATCGTGTGGCCGCGGACCTTCAGGCCCTCGGACTCGGCCCATTCGAGCATCTCGTCGGCGGTCGAGTGATCGACCTGGCCCTGGACCGGCTCCGTCGCGTACCACTTGATCGCGTTCTCGTGCACGGTCCAGTTGAAGTGCTCGGTGATGCAATCCCGATACGGGGGTTCGTTGGCCAGCGGTCCGCTGGCCATGACGGTGCCGATCGGGAAGTCGCGCTCGATCTGTTCGACCGTGACTTGCGCGCCGGCGACCGGCAGGCCGGCGCCGTCGACGACGAGAATCTCCAGATCGCGCTTGCGCAGTGCATCGATTCTTGCGTCGGCTTCGGACTGCCAGTCCACGGGGAGCGGTTCGAAACTCAGGTCGTCGACCAGCAGGTCGATCCCGGGCTCGGGGCCGTGGACGTAGAAGTCGAAGCGCGTCAGCGTGCCGTCGACCGTGTGCGTGTAGACCTCGTCCAGCGCCACCCAGCGATCGTCGTGGCCTTCGCTGTCGAGTACGCGGGGAAAGGTCAGTCCAGCGTCGTCCTCGCGCGCGATCGTCATCGACAGCGGCGCGGTAGTAGCGCCGGCGATCCGGGCCACGGCACGCACTCGATAGCTGCGTCCCGGCTCGAGCACCCCGACCGGGATCGACTGCACCGCACCTTGCCACTCGGCCGTGCGGCCGGTGACTGCGGCCGCGTACTGGCCCGAGTGGACGACCTGGTCGGTCTGAGCGATCGACGCATCGCCCCAGGCCACCCACGGCGCGATGCCCGACTCGAAGCCCGGGTTGTCGAGGAGGTTGGTTCCGGCCATCGCCGGGCTGCAGAGCAACCCGCCGAAGAGGACGGCGAGGACCCAGCCGGCCGACGTCGATCGATCTCGAGGGCCCGGATCGGACGCCGGCCGGACGGGAGACATGTCCCGGCGGAGATCGCCGGGGCGCGGTTCGAGGTGAGTCGTGACGGGTTGCGTGTTCATGACGTAATATCCTGAAACTGCTGGCCTATCGAATCTTGACGGCAGCGTGACCGACCCCTGACGGCATGGCATTTCGACGACATCCGGGCGGACAGAGCGAGGCATGACGGACGAGAGCACTCCCATCGACCAGGACGCATCGCCCGAGCCGGCCCTGCTGCGCTCGAACGGCATCGAGGTCGAGCCCGGCACGCGCGAACTGCGGATCGACGGCGAGCCGGTCACGATCGAACGGCGCGCCTTCGACCTGCTGGTCCACCTGATGCGCAACGCCGACCGCGTCGTCGACAAGGACGAGCTGCTGCGCGAGGTCTGGCACTCGCGCCCCGTGTCCGAATCGACGGTGGCCCAGGCGGCCAGTCGGGTGCGGAAAGCCCTCGGCGGCGAGCCCGATGAGCGGATCGCGACGGTGTACGGCGTCGGGTATCGCTTCACCGGATCGGTCGAGCGTCTCGACCGGGCTCGTCCGGAAACGACAGCGGATGCCGGAGCCGACAGCGCCCCGAACGGCGGTCCGAACGGCGGTCCGAACGGCGGCGAGCGCGTCGCTGGTGCAGTTCGCACCGGTCGTCCATCCGCTCGAGTCCTCGCGGCGGCGCTGCTGGCGGCGGTGCTCGTACCGCTCCTGTTTCTGTCGTGGGACCGGTTGCGGACCGCCGACGACGAGGAACTCCGCATCGCGGTGCTGCCGGTGCAGAACCGGACCGGCGACGCGCGGCTCGACTGGGTCGAGCTCGGCGTGCTGCCGCTGATCGACCGCACGCTGGAGGAGGGCGGCGTGCAGCGCGTGCAGACCGGCCAGGTGCTCGCGACCCTGCGCCGCTACCCCGATGCAAACGAGCCGGCCGCGCAGGCACGCGTACTCCGGCTGAATACCCGCGCCGACCGGGTGCTCGTGCCGCAGCTCGAGCTCGCCGACGGCGGGTACCGGTTTTCGCTGCGCAGCGCCGACGACGCATCCGACGACTTCGACTTCGATCTGCAGGGCGGCGACGTGGCCGTGCTGGCGGTCGCGGCAGGAACGACCCTGTCCGAATCGTTATCGCGCTGGCAGGGCTCGGGGCGGGCCCGTCGCGGGTTGGTCACGGACGACCCGTTCGTGAACGAGGCGTTCGCGCGCGGCCTCGACGCGCGCCTGCGCGGGCGCTGGGAGGAGGCGGCCCAGTTCTTCGACACGGTACTCGCCGCCGCACCGGACCTGCTCGATGCGAAGTACCACCTTGCTCTGGTCACACGCTTCCTCGGCGACTGGGACTACACCGATCAGCTTCATGGCGAATTGCTGGCCGCGGCAATCGAGCAGGGTGACCTTGGCATGCTGGCTGCGGTGCAGTCGGTTTCGGGCATCCTCGCCTGGCGCCGCGGCGACAAGCAGGCCGCCGAAGACCTGTACAACCGCGCCCTGGAGAACTACACGGTGCAGGGCAACGCGGACTACATCGCCAGCACGCGCGCGAACCTGGGCATCCTTGCCGCCACGCGCGGCGAATTCGCCGAGGCCGAGGCGCAGTTACGTGCCGCGCTGAAGCACTACGAGGCCTCCGGCGATCGCTACAACGAAGCGACCACGCTCAAGAACATCGGTAACCTGCAGGTCGACCAGGGCCGCTACGACGACGCCGAGCGGACGCTGCTCGAATCGCTGGAGATCCGTCGCCGGCTCGAACTGCCGCTGCAGGTCGCGCTGACGCTCAGCGTACTGGCCGACGTGGAAATGGCGCGCGGCCAGTGGACGCAGGCGCTGACCTACCAGCAGCGGGTGCTGAGCGCGGCCCGCGAGTACGCGAGCCCGACCCTCGAAATCCAGGCGCTGGCCGACCTGTCGGCGGCACTTCGGCGGCTCGGCCGGCTGAACGAAGCCGTGGCCAAGGCGGCCGAGGCGCATACGCGCGCGACCGAACTCGGCAGCCCGAGCAACCAGGCGTTCGCGCTGCTGCAGCAGGCCCGGGCCGAACTCGAGCGAAATCGTCCTTCGCAGGCCGTCACGCTGTTCGGGCGAAGCGCGGCGATCTACGCGGACATCGATCAGCCGTCGGACGAAGCTGCGGCGCGGATCGGCCGCGCCTCGGCGTTGATCGGTATGAACCGGCTCGACGACGCGGCGGCCGAACTGGCCGGGGTTCGTTCCGAACTGGGAGCGTCCGGGCTGTCTGCGGAGCGGGTCGCGCTTGACCGCATCGAAGCACGACTGGCTCTGGCCGGCGCTGATCCGCAGCGCGCCATCTCGTTGTTCGAGGCCGCCTTCGGCCGCGCGAGGGACTCGCAGATCCCGATCGAGGTCGCCGACACCGGCGGCGCGCTCGGCCTCGCGCTGCTCGATCAGGCGTCCGGCTTGGAACGCCTCTCCGCGCTCGCCGACGAACTGGAACCCCTCGCCGATAGCAGCGCGCTCGCGCTGGAATTCCTTGCGAAACACCACGCCGAGGAGCAGCCCGACCTCGCTCTTGCCTACGCTGATCGACGGCGGGGCCTGATTGGGGAGGGCTGGACGGACGAGGACGAGGCGTGGCTGGAAGAAATGCGGGGAAGAGCGAGACGATCCGAGGGGCGCTGAGTTCCTGGCCCAGCGGTCGGGCAGGCGGTGTGCGTACTTCGAGCATTCGTGAGCAAGGCTCGCTCCTACAGGAACATCGTCCGCAGTGACTGACCGGCTGCTGGTTCGCGGTCACGGCTCGCGCCCCCAGGTTGATCCAGAACGGCGCGCCGCTAGTCCGCGCTGGCAAAACCCAGCTTTCGCCAGGCCTCGTAGACCACCACCGCCACCGAGTTCGACAGGTTCAGAGATCGCGAACCGGGCCGCTGGGGGATCCGCACCCGGCAGTCCTCGTCGAATTCGGCCAGCACGCCTTCCGGCAGCCCCCTCGTCTCGGACCCGAACACCAGCACGTCGTCGGCCCGGTACTCGACCCGGTCGTAGCGGACCGCGCCGCCGGTCTCGACGGCCAGCCAGCGGCGGTGGGTGCCCAGGGCCTGGCGGCATGCATCGAGATCGGCGTGGACGGTGAGCCGTTCGCGCTCGACATGGTCCAGCCCGGCGCGGCGGAATCTGCGGTCGTCCAGCGCGAACCCGAGCGGCCGGACCAGGTGCAGGCGGGCGCCGGTGTTGGCGCACAGGCGCAGGATGTTTCCCGTGTTCGGCGGGATTTCCGGCGCCACCAGGACGATCTCCGGCAGTGCGGAGCGGCGGGGCGCGGAGGCGTCGTCCGGCGGGTTTTCAGGCCGATCAGTCACTTGGGGGTTCCCGTTCGATGCATGCGTCGCTCCCATCGAAAATCGACGGAGAATCTTCTTGAATCTGTGAACCAGACCGCGTATCGTCGTAACCCAGAAACACAACATCTTGTGTGCAAAATTTGCCCAGCGCACAAGGGTTTGTGGATAAAACGGCTCACAAGCTGTGGATAAGTCTTCGGCGCAATGCCGGGGTAGAGAATAATTCCAAGAGGTTGCAGGCATGAGTGTATCGGCAGAAGCACTGAACGCAGCGCTCCCGGAGATCGAATTCCAGGAAGCGTCGCTGGACATCTGGGACAAGAAATATCGTCTCAAGTCCAAGTCGGGGGAAATCGTCGACGAATCGATCGATGAGACCTACAAGCGGGTTGCGCGGGCGCTGGCCGATGCGGAAGAGGGGACCGACGCCAAGGAGACCTGGTACCGGGAATTCCTGTGGGCGCTGCGCCGCGGCGTGATCCCCGCCGGGCGCATCACGTCCAACGCCGGCGCGCAGGCCTACAAGCCGGCCACATCGACCATCAACTGCACCGTGTCGGGCACGATCGGCGACTCGATGAACGACATCCTCGGCAAGGTCCATGAGGCCGGCCTGACGCTGAAGGCCGGCTGCGGCATCGGCTACGAGTTCTCGACCCTGCGGCCGAAGGGCGCCTACGTGTCCGGCGCCGGCGCCTACACCTCGGGCCCGATGTCGTTCATGGACATCTACGACAAGATGTGCTTCACCGTGAGCTCGGCCGGCGGCCGGCGTGGAGCGCAGATGGCCACCTTCGACGTCTCTCACCCGGACGTCATGGACTTCATCCGCGCCAAGCGCGAGAACGGCGTGCTGCGCCAGTTCAACTGCTCGCTGCTGATCACCGACGACTTCATCCGCGCCGTCCAGGACGAGGCCGAATGGCCGCTGGTGTTCCCGGTGCTCGAGTCCGAGGCCGGCGACGTGGACCTGGACGACCCGAAGCAGGTGATCTGGCGCGAGTGGCCGATCCAGTCGGGCTACGTCAGCAACGAGGAAGGCCTGGTCGCCTGCAAGGTCTACAAGACCGTCCCGGCCAAGCGCCTGTGGAACATGATCATGTCGTCGACCTACGACTTCGCCGAGCCGGGCTTCATCCTGGTCGACCGGATCAACGAGCAGAACAACAACTGGTTCGTCGAGACCATCCGCGCGACCAACCCCTGCGGCGAGCAGCCGCTGCCGCCCTACGGCGCCTGCCTGCTGGGCTCGGTGAACCTGACCCGGTTCGTCGACAAGCCCTTCACCGACGAGGCCTCGTTCAACTGGGACGAGTACCGCAAGGCGGTCAAGATCTTCACCCGCATGCTGGACAACGTGGTCGAGGTCAACGGCCTGCCGCTGGGCCAGCAGCGCCGCGAAATCGAATACAAGCGTCGCCACGGCATGGGCTTCCTGGGCCTGGGCTCGACGCTGACCATGCTGTGCAAGAAGTACGGCGATGAAGATTCACTGGACTTTACCGAGAAGGTGGCCCGCGAGATGGCCGTGGCCGGTTGGGAGGCCGGCCTGGAGCTGGCGCAGGAGAAGGGACCTGCGCCGATCATGCTCGACGAGTTCGAGGTGACCGCCGAGATGCTGCGCAAGCGCCCGGAGATGGCGAAGGACGGCTACAAGGTCGGCGACCGCGTGCCCGGCAAGGTGCTGCACGCGCGCTACAGCCGCTACATGCAGAAGGTGGCCGAGGTCGCCCCCGAGCTCGTCGACCGCCTGGCCGAGACCGGCGCGCGCTTCACCCACCACACCTCGATCGCGCCGACCGGCACCATCTCGCTGTCGCTGGCCAACAACGCCTCGAACGGCATCGAGCCGAGCTTTGCCCACCACTACAACCGCAACGTGATCCGCGAGGGTCGCAAGTCGAAGGAAAAGGTCAGCGTTTACTCCTACGAGCTGCTGGCCTACCGCACGCTGGTCAACCCGAAGGCGATGCCGTTCTCCGACGAGCCGGACGAGCAGCTGCCGGACTACTTCCTGACCGCCGAGACGATCACGCCGAAGGAGCACGTGGCCATCCAGGCGGCCGCCCAGAAGTGGGTGGATTCGAGCATTTCCAAGACCGCCAACGTGCCGACCGACTATCCCTACGAGGACTTCAAGGACATCTACCTGTTCGCGTGGGAGCAGGGCCTGAAGGGCTGCACCACCTTCCGCTTCAACCCGGAAGCCTTCCAGGGCGTGCTGGTCACCGAGAAGGACCTCGAGAACACCACCTACGTGTTCGAACTGGACGACGGCGAGCAGATCGAGCTGAAGGGCAACGAAGAGGTGGAGTACGACGGCGAGATGCATACGGCCGCCAACCTTTTTGATGCGTTGAAAGAGGGCTACTACGGCAAGTTTTAACTACGTGGCGTCGTCAGGCGCCCGCATGCGGCGTTTTGCTGCGCCATCGGCATCCTCACGCACTTCAGTGCGCTCCGGTGTCCGGTGACTTGCAAAGCCTTGCCTGCGAACGCCTGACTGTGCCACGCAGCCAAAACAGGGTTCCAATGGAAAGAAAACAGCGCTGAACACGATCAGTAGCAATAGCGGGCCGATGCGCACTTTTCCTGTCGTCCCGGACTTGATCCGGGATCCAGTGTCTTTGATTCGAGAGCAGAAGCAGAGCAGGATCGTGTGCAACGTGAGCCCGGGAAAGGTTTATCTGTCGTCCCGGACTGGATCCGGGATCCAGTGTCTTTGATTTAAGAGCAGAAGCAATAGCAGGATCGTGTGCAACGTGAGCCCGGGAAAGGTTTATCCGTCGTCCCGGACTTGATCCGGGATTCAGTGTCTTTGATTCGAGAGCAGAAGCAATAGCAGGATCGTGTGCAACGTGAGCCCGGGAAAGGTTTATCCGTCGTCCCGGACTTGATCCGGGATCCAGTGTCTTTGATTTGAGAGCAGAAGCAATAGCAGGATCGTGTGCAACGTGAGCCCGGGAAAGGCTTATCTGTCGTCCCGGACTTGATCCGGGATCCAGTGTCTTTGATTTGAGAGCAGAAGCAATAGCAGGATCGTGTGCAACGTGAGCCCGGCATCGGGCGGGAGCGGTGGTTGAGCGATCGAGCGAAGTCCCGGCAGAAGCGCATCAAGCGGAGCCGGGCAGACAAGTGCAAGACATGGGGCCCCTCGGGGCGTGGCGTCGGCGGAATGCGGATCATCGAGGTCGACCGCGAACGCAAGCCGGAAGACCAGACCCGGCACTGAACACGGAGATCATCGAGCAGCGGGTTTCGTAGCCCGGGTAAGCGAAGCGCACCCGGGGACTCCGACCCCCGCCGCCCGAAAACGAGAACCGCATCCCCCGGAACGCCGCGCGCCTCCGGGAGCAGCAGAGTCGCCGCCGGTAGTCCAACGGATTCCCGCCGGCACGAAACGAATTCAACGTGGCGCACCAGGCGCCGAATCAGCACAACCGGCAGAGAACCGGGGCAGGAGAGAGAGCAATGACGGTCAAGATCAGCAAGAAGATCGTGGGGTACCAGGTCAAGGACAAGAACAAGGCCGAGGAGGCCCCGGCCGCCGAGGCGGTCAAGGAGCAGGGCGGGCGCGAGGGTCGCGGCAAGACCGCTGACATCATCCGGATGCACGAGAAGCTCGAGCGCCCGGAAGGCATGGAGTGCCTCGAAGGCGCCACCTACAAGATACGCACCCCGCTCGACGACCACGCGATGTACGTCACGATCAATGACATCGTGCTCAACGCCGGCACCGAGCACGAACAGCGCCGGCCCTTCGAGATCTTCATCAACTCCAAGAACATGGACCACTTCCAGTGGATCGTGGCGCTGACCCGCGTCATGTCCGCCGTGTTCCGCAAGGGCGGCGACGTCACCTTCCTGTGCGAGGAACTGCAGGCCGTTTTCGACCCCAAGGGCGGCTACTTCAAGCCCGGCGGCCGCTTCGTCCCCTCCATCGTCGCCGACATCGGCGCCGTGGTCGAAGTCCACCTCAAGCGCATCGGCCTGCTCGAGCCGGACGAACTGTCCGAGCAGCAGCAGCTGATGCTGAAGGAAAAGCGCGCCGAACTCGAAGCTCGCGAGAACGGTGGTTCGATTGACGCTACCGCGCCGGCAACCGCCGACGGCGAAGACTACCCGGCCTCGGCCACGCTGTGCCACAAGTGCAATACGAAGGCGTTGGTGCTTCTCGACGGGTGTCAGACGTGTCTGGCCTGCGGCTACTCCAAGTGCGGCTGACTAGACGAGTTGCTGCTCTATTGCGATATTGAGGCTTCGCTCTATGGATCCAATCACGCTTAGAGAGAGGGCTTCAACCGCAATTGGATTGGGTGAGAGTCATTTTCGTGAATTTAAGTCCGGCCTTCATGGCCAGGAGTCAAGCAAGAAGCCGCGAGATAGAAAAGAAATCTGTGTCGACATAGCTCGCACTCTGGTTGCGTTCGCTAATGCAGACGGGGGGGAGTTGCTCGTAGGTGTCGAGGACAACGGACGCGTGACTGGCCTCGATTGCTTTGATGCAGATTCCTTAGAGACTATTGAGAGAGCGGTTTCTACATATGTTCACCCTGACACACCTCTCAGAAATGTCGTTGTTGCAAGGATCTCAGTTGACGACAAGACGGTTCTCTACTTTTCAGTTGCCAAGGCAAACGAGTTTATTCACCACACGTCAGATGGCCGATGTCTCCAGCGTAGAGACCTAGAGTCGGTCCCGATTCCCGCCGAAGTGGTCCGGTTCGAAAGGCAAGAGACTATTTCTCAAGAGTACGACCGGGCTTTTGTGGAAGGCCCGTTGATAGACGAACTAAACGATGGGCTAGTTCGGTCGGTTGCTGATCAAATTTCTAGAGGCATGTCAGCTGAAAAGTGCCTTCAGTACCTGGGCATGCTGGAGCACTCCGCGTCAGGTGTTACTCTGCGAAAAGCCGCGCTCCTCCTCTTCGCCAAAGAGCCCCAAAAATGGCATCCACGACTTCAGCTTCGCATTATGAAAGTCGAAGGGACAGAGCTCGGCTCGGGTGCTGAATATAACGTCAGCGCAGACGAGGTCGTTGAGGGAAATGTTCTCGAGCTCCTGGAGAATGGTTGGGACGCCCTTAGGCCCTATCTTGTTCAGCCCGTTTTCGGGAGTGACGCAAAGTTCTCGCAAACCGTAACGTACCCTGAACATGCATGTCGAGAAGCCCTGGTCAATGCGATAGCTCATCGGGATTACTCGCAGGAAGGCAGAGGTATTGAAATATATATCTACAGCGATCGAATGGAGGTCCTTAGTCCAGGGTCCCTTCTCTCCGTGATTAGCGTTGAAGACTTGATCGAGCAGCGAGGCGTTCATCATTCTCGGAACGGGCTAATCGCAAGGGTGCTCAGGGAGCTTGGATATATGCGCGAGCTAGGTGAAGGGATACGTCGCATATTCGATCTTATGCGCAAGAATGAACTTGCTGAACCTCGCTTAGATAATGGAAGGAACTCGTTTTCTGTAACCCTATTCCATAAACCAATCTACAACGCTCAAGAGCGACTCTGGCTCGATGAGTTTTCTGAATTTGATCTGACTAGGGAGCAGAGAGTCATTGTTCTATTGGGGCGAGAGGGTGAACATATTGCCCCTAAGGATATCTGGGAATCACTTGGAATCGTAGATACTGAGCACTACCGGCAAATAGTGTCGTCACTCCAGGAGTTAGGGATCCTTGGAAACGTCATTAATAAAGTAAAGGCAACATCTATTGCCCGGAGAAGAAGGATTCCGGTTAAGGAGGTCCCAAGATTCTTGATCCGCCGACCTTCATCAGTAGTCGATAAAGAACTTGAGCACAGGCCTGATTCCGTCCAAGATGAACCAGCTGAGTCGGAATCTAGAATTTGGGTTGGTAATCTACCGCGGCTAGTAGAGAAAAAGCAGTTGTTTGATGTATTCAGTGAGTTCGGTGTCGTCCAGGATCTATTCGTCGCTACCTATTCGGATTCGGGAGCATGTCGAGGTTTCGGTTTTGTTGAATTTGAACAAGATGAAGCCGCAAGATCATTGTTGAAAGCCGGTGAAGTTGAGTTCGGAGATCGAAGACTGATCATAAGAGGTGCCAAGAAGGGTAGATAGCGGCAGTGAGTGCAATATTGCGTTATAGAAACCCCGCTGCTCTCGACTTTTGGAAGGCAAGTTTGCTAGACGCTATCTTTCGAGGTTCAATAACAACGATCTGTTGCGTGGCTATCGGGTGTTCCGACGATGACGCTTGCTGATGCTTCACAGGTGAAAATCTACGTGATTGCCACGGTCACTTTTTCGCAGAATCATCAACGCCCGGGTGACTAGCCGGTGTGGTGATCGGCGCCAATCTGGGCAAGTTCAGGGCAGTATCGTCGAGTGGAACGTCACGCGGGGGTTCGGGTTCGTCGAGCCACACCACTGTGGGGCGAGGGCGTAAGTTCGTATCTCGGCGTTCGCGTCCGGAGCGCGGCGGCCGGCGATGGGTTACTTAGACGCATTTTAGACATCCACGTTTCGGAAGAAGGGGAATCAGCAGACAATCGCGCCTTCGAAGCTTCGTTAGAGCGCAGCGGTCCTTCTCGGACGGCAAGATGCGACTCTGACCAAGCTTTCACCTTTTGGATAAGGGCTCTTTCAGGCCTCAAACCCATCCTCGAACAACACATCATCCGCTTCGTAGGCGCCGATGTCGACGGCCGGACCGAAGATGCGGGTTCGGCCGGCGAGGTCGAGGGGGCCGAGGCCGCCGGGTGGGGTGTTGTCGCCGGCGTTGATGGCGGCGGAGCCGGGTGCCAGGCGGTAGTCGCCGATCAGAGGGTCGACGAACAAGCCGGGGTCGTTGGAGAACAGGTTGCTGCCCTCGGTGACGGTGGGGTCGAGCTGGGCGTTGACGCCGTTGTTGACGGAGATGGAGTTGTACACCGACAGCTGGCCGCCGCTGCCGGTGCCGGCAAGGATGCCGCGTTCCGAGAAGTGACCGGAGATCGTCAGGTTTGTGGCGCGCAGGGTGGCGCCGTTGCTTGCGTTGAGCTGCACGCCGCGTGCATTGCCGTCGACGACCAGGGTGTCGCTGAGCATTGCGGTGCCCGCGAAGGTGCTGAAGAACGCTTGTGACCCGAAGCCGTTCGCGCTGTCGTCGATGTTGTTGGCGACCAGGTTCCGGCGTGCCACCCAGTTCGTGCCGCTAAGCATGAGCCCCGTGCCGGTGACGCCGCTGGCGTCGATCCGGTTGCCCCGGAATTCGTTGTCGGTCAGTTCGAACGACGATCCGGCCTCGAACTGGATGATGTCCGCGCCGGCGCCGAGCCCGGCGCCGCTTCCGGCCACGGTGACCACGTTGTCCCGAATGCGGTTGTCGACGATGCGCGCGGTGGACGAGTCGTTGAGTTCGACCGTCAAGCCGCCGCCGCGACCGTCGACGGTGCCGGTTGACGTCACCGTGTTGTCCAGCAGGTCGCAGTCGCGGACTTCAAGATCGGCGTTGCCGAGCAGGACCGCGGAGAGGCCGGCCGAGGAGGCCCGGACGTCGACGGCCAGGTTGTCGCGGATGGTCAGGTTGAAGAGCTCGACCGAACTGCTGTCGCGCGCGAACACGGCGACCCCGGCGCGCAGCATGTCCTCGCCGTTGGCCAGCTCCATCCCGTGAAGCACGAACCGGTCGCTGCCCTCGGTCTGGATCTCGAACACCTTGCCCATGCCGCCACCGTCGATGACGGTGGTCCGGGCATCGCTGGCGGTCGTGAACGAGGCATCCCAGCCGCCGCTCATCTCGATGAGATCGCCGCTACCCGCGAGATCGACGAACAGGTTTTCCGGGTAGACGCCGAAGCGGACCCGGATCTCGTCGTCGCCGGGGAGGGCGACGGCCGCGTCCAGCGCGTCCTGGATCGAGCTGTAGGTGCCGCCCGGGCCTGCGGTGAGCACGGCTCCCTGGGCTGCGCTGGCAAGGGCCAGCAGAATAAGCGAGGGCCCGACGGCCTGCAGCGTCTGTTTTTTCCGATTCATTGCGCGTCCTCGAGGTGGAATGTCGAACGGCGGCCAGTCGGCTCGCAGTCGATCAATCGAAATCCGGGCGCAAACCCCGCCATCGGGGGGGCTGTTCCCAGTTGGACGAAACCTTCTCGAGGCGCAATGAGAAAACGTGCAGGACACCCGATCCAGCCTATGCGCGCAGCCGCGATCGGGAAACCGGGTGGTTGGGGCGTGCGGAGCCCTGTCCGACCGGCGTCGTTCAGGTGTGGCGCGATTCCAGCAACATGAACGCCCGTTGGTCTCGATTCGGATCGCGCGGGTTCGAGGTCCAGCGTTTGCCGTAGGTTTTGAAATCCAGAATTCGCCACCCGGTACGCTCGACGATCCGCTTCAGCCCGGCTTCGGAGAAGATCCAGTAATTGGTCGAGTCGTTGTTGCATTCGTCGGGTTCGAGCAGGTAGGCGATCGGGCGGTTCTTGATGCGCCCCCGAAACTGCCAAGGCCAGGACCCCGAGTGCAGCCAGCCGGCAACTCGCGTGCTGAGAATGCAGTAGCGGCTGTTGCGTGCAAGCGTTTCGAGGGCGAGGTAGGGATTCTTCAGGTGATACAGAATGCCGAGAAAGATCGCGGCGTCGAAGCGATGGGGCAACTCGAATTGACCGTTGATGTCGATCTCGTGGATCGGAACACTCGAATCGAGCGCTTCTTTCAGTCGGTAGGCGGCTTCGAGCTGATTGAAGTTGTATGCGGGAAAATCCACGATCTCGGGCCGGAACCCTTTCGTCTCGAGAAAGAACGAAAGGTCGCCGTCGGCAGCGCCGATGTCGGCAATTCGCCCCCCGGACAGTGTGCCGAACAAGTCGCGATTGCCGCCGGTCAGCAGTCCGCCGATTGCGTCGATGTTGCCGAGAATGTCGCCGAAGAACCAATCGACGTCCGGCGCTTCCTGCTTGATGCGGTCCAGACGGGGGCGAAACTCGCGTGCCGCCTGCTGCAGTTCCTCGATATGCATGGGTGCCAACTGATCAATTCTTGCCCATTTGCCAATGCGCGCAAGAATACAGCAAGCCGGGCTCGCCGTGGTGGCAGGGGTCTGGGACGCCCAGCATTCTGCTCGAATTGCCCCCTGACCTCAGTCCACTGACCGATCGAGTGCAGGTCGAGCGACGTCGCGGAAACGCGCTGACGGTCCAGTACGTCCGCTCGGTCCGGTCACCTATGATCGTGAGCGAGTGCCGATGGAGGTGGCGGAATGCGGGTGCAGGGCGTAGTGGTGCAGTGGAACGACGCGCGGGGGTTCGGGTTCGTCGAGCCGCATGATGGTGGCGAGAGGGCGTTCGTCCACATCTCGGCGCTGGCGTCCGGAGCGCCGCGGCCGGCAGTGGGTGATCGGGTCACGTATTCCCTCGAGAAGGACTCGAAGGGCCGGTGGCAGGCTACGAATCTGCGTCATGCCGGAAAGCGACGGGCCGGCGTGAAGGCTCCCAAGGAGGTGCGCGTGGGTCCGTTCGAGCGGTTGTTCCTGTTTCTCTTCATGGGGGTCTTGTTTGCTGCGGCCTTCCGAGGCGCGCTCCACATGGCAATTCCGTTCCTCGTCCTGCTGATGTCGATGGTGACCTTCATTGCCTACGGCCTCGACAAGAGCGCGTCGCGACGGGGCTCGTGGCGCACGTCCGAGGCCACCCTCCATCTGCTTGCACTGGTCGGCGGATGGCCGGGCGCATGGATGGCGCAGCGGTTGCTTCGCCACAAGACGCGCAAGGCCGAATTCCAGGCGGTGTTCTGGACAACGGTGGTGCTGAACATGGCCCTGATGGTGGTGCTTTCGCGCTGGTTCTAAGCCAGAAAGGGTGCGGAGAGGGGGTACACGGACAGGCCCGGGTAGAATCGCCGGAGGCCCCCTCGAGCGCTCGACACGATGACGCAGTCCCCCACGCTCCGCATTCCCCACACGCTGGCCCTGCTGTTCTTCCTGATGATTGCGGCATTGGTCGCGACGTGGCTGGTGCCGCAGGGGCTCTTTGCAGAGAATCCCGATACCGGGCGGGTGGTGCCGGGGTCGTACGAGGTCGTCGCAGAAAAGGATATCCTTTCGCCCCTGGCGCTGTTCACGGCGATTCCGCGCGCGTTCGTGGATGCCGGGCCGATCATCTTCTTCCTGCTCATTATCGGCGGCGTGCTGGCGATGATCCGCGCCACGGGCACGATCGATGCGCTGCTCGGGCGGCTGCTGGAGCGGTTTCGGGAGCGTCCCAGGAGCCTGATCTTCGCGGTGATCTTCGTGTTCTCGCTGGCCTCGAGTGCGGTCGGCTCGTCGGGCGAGTACATCCCCTTCGTGCTGATCCTGGTGGCGCTGTGCCGGGCAATGCGGATGGACGCGATGACGGCGGTCGGCATGGTCGTCGCGGGCTACGGCGTGGGCTACGGGTTAGCGGCGTTCAACCAGTACACGGTGGTGGTCGCGCAGGAGATCGCCGAGCTGCCGACCTATTCCGGCTGGTGGCTGCGGCTGTCCCTGCTGGTGCCGTTCGTGTTGATCGCCGTGCACCACGTCTGGAGTTATGCGGAGAAGGTTCGCAACGACCCGTCGGCCAGCCTGGTTGCCGGCAGCGCCGCACAGGAGGTCGAGCCGCCCGCGCACTATCCCGCGCTCGACGGCAAGCACGTGGCCATCGTTGTTGCGTTCTTCGCTGCGCTGGGCGTGGGGGTCTGGGGCATCGCGACGCGGGGCTGGTACCTGAACGAACTCGGGGCCTGCTTCGTGGTGCTGGGTCTGGTGACCGCAGCGATCGGTCGGCTGGGGCCCAGCTTCGCCTCCGAGAAGTTCATCGAGGGCGCGAAGGACCTGACCGAGACGGCGATCCTCGTCGGCATCGCGCGGGGTATCGCGCTGATCATGGAAGACGGCCAGATCCTCCACACCATCGTCCACTACCTGTCGCAGCCGCTGTCGCTGGTGGGTGCCGAGCTTGCGGCCGTCGGCATGATGCTGATCCAGGCCGTGCTGAACCTGTTCATTCCCTCCGGTTCGGGCCAGGCCTTCGTCACCATGCCGCTGATGACCCCGCTGTCCGACCTGCTCGACGTCCCTCGCCAGGTCGCCGTCATGGCCTACCAGATGGGCGACGGCTTCACCAACATGATCATCCCGACGAACGCGATTCTGATGGGCATCCTCGGCGTCGCCGGCATCTCCTACGCCAGCTGGTTCCGCTTCTGCCTGCCGCTGATCCTCAAGCTGTACGCGGCCGGTGCGGTCGTGCTGATCCTGGCCGTGATATTTAATCTAGCCTGATAGCGGTCGAATTGAGTGGAATAGTGTATTCGTGCAGACGGCAATAGCTCGATTTCAATTGAACATCCGGAACTCAGCGCCTCTCTCTCTAGTTCCCATCTGACTCGAACGAAAGGCGCTCAACGGTGCGAGTCCTACTTGTCTCGATGCAGTTCTCCTTTTTAAGGTTCGACAGATTTCTGTCGTTTCCGTCGAGACCAGCGGCCTCAGCGGCCCGGTCAGGGAAGGCGATCGGCAAAGCTGCCTCAATCAAGCCGGCTGTTGACTCTACAACCTGCGTCGGGTCGCTGTTGATGCTGACAGTCTTGAGCAATCCCGAGGGATGGAATTCGGCGCTGAATTCGGTTTTTGCCAGCCAGCCCCCATCGTAGTTGATGTAATAAAGTTCGCCTAACGGGAGCGAGTCAAAGAGTTGACGACGTTCTTCAGTACATAGCCATCCTAGCGACTGATCAACGTCGGGGCGCAGCCTGAACGAGGTTGTCTCGGTGATCTTCACGGTAACCGGCATTCGTATTGGAAAGCCGTCGCAACTGGAATCGCACGATCCCTTAGTTACTTCCATATCGGTCGCGCAACCACTTACCAGAATTAATGCCGCTAATCCGAAATTTCGCTTCATGGTTTAATACTCCTTGTTACGATACTCTGGCCTCTCGTAAAAATAATGTGTACGCAT
Source organism: Wenzhouxiangellaceae bacterium (assembly GCA_965227925.1). Lineage (GTDB taxonomy): Bacteria > Pseudomonadota > Gammaproteobacteria > Xanthomonadales > Wenzhouxiangellaceae. The sequence continues at coordinate 1,123,727 of CBDDGP010000003.1, read as the reverse complement.
CGAGCAGGCTTTGCATAGTTGAACTGGATTTAGTCGTTTCCACTATCGCGCCTGATCCACTGGAACTGAAATTCTCTACCATCCGCAATTGCGGCTTGGAGTTGCTCCACCAAAACCTCCCAGAACAATTTCATCTTTGAACGCACATCCCAACTGGAGGAGTGGAATAAGGGTCGTTCTTCGATAGTCTTCGCAGTTCGATGCAGTCCATTCTCTTGGAACGAGAAATGTGTCTCGAAACTTGCCATTGTCCACAAGGCTACACAGCTTCTGGCCTTGATCCAGTCCAGCGTTTGAGATGCTTGCAAGTGATGAGATGTTTTCGGCTTGGTTTGTTATTTGCTCGGCCTGATCTGACAGATTCTCGGATTGAGTATCAAGAGACATGTTGTTTGAAAACGTGCCCATCAATCCGATTACTGCAACCACGATCGATGTCACCGAGGTGATCAAAGCAATTCGTATTGCTGACTTTCCATCTGTGGACATTTTCTTTTCTCCTCCTCGGAGTATCTCTAGGTTTATAGTTTTCCGCGCTAAGTTGTTGTCTGGTTAGTTAGGCAAAGCGGAAGCTATTGGCGTGTTGTGTCGATAGTTGTTTCTAGTACTTGCTGCAGCCGATTGATTCGGCCGAATCTTTCCTGCAGATCGTCCGGTGCGAGCATCAGTGTTCGCCCGGCGTCTCCGGTATTCGCGATGCCCGGTCCGTTGCCTCTCTCGATTGCGCGGCGAGCGACGGCAAAAGCGGTCTGGAGGTCGGCGACGATCCGACCCAGTTCCTGGGTCTCCTGACCAAAGCGCGGGCAATTTCCTGCGTGCGGGCGAGGGTCTCCAGTGCTTCCGGCAACGTGACCAGCGCCTGTGCGCCGCAGCCGACGGGCCCCAGACGAGCCCGCAGGCGGGGGCGAAGGCGGCGGCCCGGACGTGTGCGTCGGGGTCGGTCTTGGCGACGAGGAACCCGCCCAGATAGCCGGCGAGCCCGCCCAGGAAGATGTAGCTGGAAATGGCCAGCACAGCGCTTTCGATGAGTGGTGCGGGGCCGACGGTGGTATCCCAGAACCAGGATCCGAAGCCGCCGACCAGACCGCCGATGACGACGCCCAGTACGAAGTTTCGACCTGCCATGCGTTGTAACCCCCGGCGCGAATGCGCGTTCCCTCATAAACGGGCATTCCGCAGGCGTGGTCAATCGAGATTCAAATGACAAACCAGACTCTCCTGTGAAGCGACTCCGAAGGCTGCGAAGAGCGCAACGGTTAGGGAGATCGCATCAAAAGTCCAGAGTTCGATCGATGCGGAGACTGCCAATCTCCGCGTACTGCCTACCAATGCCTCATGTGATTTGTATCACATAATTTCACGACTACGCAAGTTCGTGCCCGAGAGACCCGCAGCCCCAGTCAATCAACGTTTGCGGAACCGTCTGAGAATTGACCGTTAGATAGCCTCTCTGAACAGAATGTTGAATCGATCAAACATTCTCGTTCATGGAGTTTTTTTGAGCTCGCTTCCTTCTGAATCTTCACGGCTCAGAGGTGCTAGAGTCTTGGCTGGTGTGGCCTGCGGATCCGATGAACTACCGCTGTTCTCTTCTCTCGATCGCTTTTATTTCTGCCGCAGTCGCGGTGCTTCTCCTTCTTGCCAGCGGGACCGCGCGCGCTGTTGTTACGGGCGTGGAATTCGTGCCGGAGAACGCGATTGCAAACCAGCCCGTTCGAGTTGTCGTCCAGTTCCTTGGATGTCCACTGGCCCCATGGCCCAACGTTGATGGCCAGTCCTACGAGATTCGCGCGAACGGAAACAACATCGACCTCTACTACTCGTTCGACATGAGTGCACCGTGTGGTGTTCCCCCTGGCGTCCCGCCTGTCACCTTTGACCTGGGCTACCTGGAGCCTGGTGAATACACGTTTCGGATTGCAGCGTTAGGGAGCGACACTTCATTCCCCGCGAGCATGAATGGTCTTGATCCTCGTATCGAGACGTTCTCGGTCGGAGAGCCTGTGTTCCAGCCGATCCCCGTTCTGAGCCGCTGGTCCCTCGTAACGCTACTATTGCTGGTCGCTGGACTGGCGGCCTACCGGCTTCGGCGTAGGTCAGTCTATACGGCTCATTAAACGTCGGCGGGCAGGTTCCTGACGCCGAGTGCCAGAGTTTCGTCCGACCGATTGCGCTGTTTGCTGGCGAATTCGTCCTGCAACGCCCGTGAATCCGGCCTGCTTGCATTTCACAAATTCTCTCTGCTACCGTGACCCTGGGCGGAGTGGTAGTAGGGAGGCTTCCATGTTCATCATCACGAATCGCCATGTCGATCCGGAGGCGTCCGGGTTGGAGAAGCTCGGCAAGCGGCCGAACGAGAAGGGCAACAACGAGCTTCGCGTTGTGGAGGCATCGCGTCGTGGAAACGGGTTCGCGATCGAGGTGCTCCCGGACGAGATCTCCAAGGCCGAAGCCAAGGCCTATATCGATGAGTTCTCCCTGAAGCTTGATCCGGACGCGCAGCACTACGCCAGCCTCCGGGTGGCCTGCGAGCTGGTCAAGCGGCTCCGCGCGAAGAAGCGGCACCTGCTGCTCCTGGTCCATGGCTACAACAATGAGATCAAGGACGTGCTGCGCGCGGCCTTCGACCTGGAGAAGGCCTACAACGTCGAAGTGCTTCCCTTCTCCTGGCCGGCCAATGGCGGCGGCGTTCACGGCAAGCTCAGTTATCTCTCCGACAAGCGCGACGCGCGCGCCTCGGCCGGTGCGCTGGAGCGCTCGCTGAAGATGATCCACTACTTCCTGATGAAGATCAGCGAGTCGTCGCGGGAAATCTGCCGAGCCAAGGCCTTCGAGAAGTTCCCGGACAACGCGGAAAAACGCGATGCGCTCTATGCCCGCCTGTTGCGCAAGGACTGCCCCTTCACGATCAACGCCATGTTCCACAGCATGGGGAACTATCTGTACAAACAGATGTTGAAGAGCACGATCAGTGAAGGCAACGCGCTGATCTTCGACAATGTCGTGCTGTGTCAGGCCGATACGAACAACGAGGGCCACGCCGAATGGGTCGATCGCATCCGACACAACCGGCGGGTGTTCATCACCATCAACGAGAACGACTACGCGCTTCGCCTGTCGAGAATCAAGCCCGGGGATGCCCAGCGGGCCCGGCTCGGTCATTTCGTCAAGCGCCTGAACAGCCGGATCGCGTACTACGTGAACCTGACCGGCGCCTCCTGGGTCAAGGAATCGCATTCGCCGTTCGGCGAACCGGCCGAGAAGAACGAGGAGCTGGCGAAGTTCTTCAAGCGGGCCTTTGCAGGCGAACCCGCGGAAGAAAGGCTGCGATACAAGGAAGAGGGGAACTGGTACGAACTGCCCTGACCGGCCAGCTTTCATATGGTCACGATGCCGTAGGCTGCAAAGGCGCGGCTACGGAGTACACCGTCGTCGCGCAGCGTCGCTTGAGCGCCTCTTACCGGTCAATTCCCGAACCGCAGCCAGGGCATCGTCGGGTTGGAGGCGGCGTCGCTGGTCCACGTCGATGTGCGCCAGTTCGATTCGCAGGTCGCGATCGAGCACGAAGGGCGCCGGGACCGGGAGCCGCCACTGATCTTCGCTGGCATGCTGCGGCCGGCGGATTCCGGAGCCTTGGTAGATCGTGGCCAGGGGGTGCGGTCGTTCGAAAACCCATCCAAGGGCCTCGGCAGTTCCCATGCCGAAATCGCTGATGTGCGTGACGAGTCATTCAAATTGGATCGACTGGATGATCGTTCCGTTGCTGTCGGTAGCCGGCCATCGGCCGTCCCGGGGGGACGGCCTTGCGGTTGGAGTCGGCTGCCGGTCAGGCGGTCCAGCCGCCGTCGATGTTGATGGCCTGGCCGGTGATGAAACGCGCCTCGTCCGAAGCCAGGAAGGCCGCCAGGGAGGCAACCTCGTCTGGCCGCCCGTAGCGGCCGAGCGCGGTCGCATTGATCTGGGCTTCGGCCGCAGGGTTGGACTCGGTGTCGGCGGGGTTCATGTCGGTGTTGATCGGGCCGGGCTGGATCGCGTTGACGGTGATACCACGTGGACCGAGGTCACGAGCCAGCGCGCGCGCGAATCCTGCTTCCGCTGCCTTCGAGGCGGTGTACAGAGTCAAGCCCGGGAACGGGGCGACATCGGCAAGGATCGAACTGATCGTGATGATCGAGCCGCCCTCTTTCTGTCGCGGTACCAGGGCACGTGCCGCTTCGAACACGCTACGCACGTGAAGATCGAAACTCTTGTCGAATCGCTCGTCATCGATCTCGCTGATTTCGCCGGTATCGAAGGTGCCTCCGGAGACGACCAGGATGTCCGGGGTGGCGAGCTGCTCTTCGGTTACCGCGATCGCGGCGGCGTAGTCACCGCGGAGGGTCGCATTCGCCCGGATTGCAATGGCCTGTCCTCCTGAAGCCGTGATGCCGTCGACGACGGCCCGGGCTTCGGTCTCGGAGCTGGAATAGGTCAGGGCGACTGCCGCGCCCTGGGCCGCAAGTCGTTCGGCGACTGCCGCTCCGATGCCTCTGCTGCCGCCGAGAACGAGTGCTGATTTTTCGCTCAGATCAATCATGGGAATGTCCTTCCTTTCGGGTCGAGAGTGTGGTTGAGCGGGCTTTTTTCAGACCGCCTGCTTTAATAAAATACCGACTGGTATTTAAATAATCAAGAGCCTGTGGCAAAATTTTGTACCAGTTGGACCGAAAAGGAGCCCGAAATGCCAAGAGGACGACCCCGGCGCTACGAAGAAGAGGAGCTGCTGGACGCTGCGCTGCAGGTGCTGTGGCGAGAAGGTGTGCGTGGCGTTTCGCTGAACCGCCTGGCCGAAGAGCTCGGCGTGTCGAAGCCATCGATCGCAGGCACGGTGGGTTGCAAGGACGAATTGATTGCCCGCGCACTGGAACGCTACCGGGACACGTACCGGGACGCTGCGGTTGCGGTGCTTGCCAAATCGGAATCGCTGCCGGTGCTGGTTCGCGATTACCTGTCCGTATTCGCGGACCTGCAGACGGCCGAGGGTTCGCCCGCCGGATGTTTCTTGGCCTCGGCCAACGCGGAGTGTGTCCGAGTCGAGAGCGGTCCGATCCGCCAGGCCCTCGACCGGATCAACGCCGAATCCTCGGCTGAACTCGTTGACGCCCTGCGACGGTTCGAGGTCAAGGAACCCGAGAGCATTGCCCGGTTTATCAGCGGCCAGGCCATGGCGATGGCGGCGCAGGCCCGGATGGGCGCGTCGAGAGGGGACCTGCAGGTGTTTATCGACCTTGCAGAGCACGCGGTGACGGATGCGGTCGAAACGGTGTAGCCGCCTACGCGCTGCGCCTGTCGAGAAGCAAGCCCGGGGATGCCCAGCGGGCGCGGCTCGGCCAGTTCGTCAAGCGCCTGAACAGCCGGATCGGGTACTAGGTGAACCTGAACGGCGCCTCCTGGGTCAAGGAATCGCATTCGCCGTTCGGCGAACCGGCGGACGAGGAGTTGCGGTACCGCGAAGAAGGCAACGGGTACGAGCTGCGCTAGGGCGAGAAGAGGCCTGCGGCCCAGGGTGGGCGCCGACGCACGGCCCGTTCGGGCCGAGCATTATCCGGTGCCAATCTGCCGGGTGCTGTCGCTGCGCTGGAGCCGGGGCCGTTGTCGGAGTTCACCGATCGGGAGGCTGCGATCCCTCAAGAAACGGCCCCCGTCCGCAAGGAACAGGGGCCGGAATTCGGCCAACCATGGGTCGGTCCGGCTCAGTCGTCGACGCGCTCGGAGGTGAACACGCCGTTCGGCTGGTAGTAGGTGATCGAGACCACGTCGCCGTCGTCGGTGTCGAAGCCGACGGCGAAGCCCTGCAGTTCGCCGATGTTGAATCTCCCGTCGACCCGGGGAGTCAGCGTGTAGACGGGCTGGCCCTGGAGGATCAGCTGCAGCTGGTTGCCGGACAGGGTGACGCGCTGCGTCTGCTCGCTGACCGGGTCGGTGTATGCACCCACGAACCGCTGCAGGAAGCTCGGGTCGCTGAGCTTAGGATCCGGTTGCTTGTCGAACTGGATCGGTGACGCGGTCGGTTCCATCGGCGCGACCAGCGAATCGATCGTGCCGTCGAAGTTGCTGCGGAACGCGACCTTCATCCGCTCGAAGGTCTTGTCGCCGTCGGTCTCGGCACCGCTCCAGACCTCGTAGTGCCAGTGTTCCAGCGGCGCTTCGATACCGTTGTAGCGCAGTTCGAGCGCATTGTCGCCGGAAGCGGCCGCGATCTGCAGCGTGCCGTAGCCGGGGTGGGCGTAGACGCCCGTGTAGTCAGCGAGCGCGTGCGAAGGTGCGGTTCCGGTCGTGCGCTGTGCATCGCGCCGTTCCTCGGCTTCGTCCTGGACGCTGAGCGCGCGTTCGCGTCGGTCGCGCGCTTCGGCGATGCGATCGTCGGAATCGATCCCCAGCACCCGGTCGACGGCCGTACGGGCAACCAGGTTGCCGAGCGAGGACGGAACGTTGGTAAAGGCGACCACGCCCAGGCCGTCGTCCGGGAAGAACATGACCGAGGTGGTGAAGCCGTCGATGCCGCCGCCGTGGGTCAGCATCCGGCGGCCCTCGTAGACGTTGACGAACCAGCCCATCGCATAGCCCACCGGCACGGTCGAGGCACCGCTTCCCGCCGAAGGCACCGTGATCTGCGCGCTGTGCAGGTCCGCGAGCGTCGAGGCCTCGATCAATCGCTCGCCCTCGAACTGGCCCCGACCGAGATTGAACCGGAGCCAACGCGCCATCTCGTTGACGCTGGAGTTGACCGAACCGGCCGGGCCGATGCGCTCGATCGAACGGAACGGAATCTCTTCCAGCTCGCCGTCGTTGTCCCGATAGGGCTTGGCGTGGTCCGGATCGGCCTGCGATTCCTCGACCAGGAAATTGCTGCGCTCCATGCCCAGCGGGTCGAACAGGCGGGTGCGGACCGCGTCTTCCCAGCTTGCGCCGGTCAGTTGCTCGGTCAGGTGGCCGGCGGCGGCGTACATTAGGTTGTTGTACTGGAAGCGCTGGCGCAGGTCGGCGGTGAGTTCCAGGTGCGCCAGGCGCTCGACCAGTTCCGCTCGCGTGACGTCGTTGTTGTTGTACCAGAGCAGGTCGTGGCGCGGCATCCCGGTGCGGTGGGTAACCATGTCGCGCCCCGTGATGCGGTTCGAGATCGCGGGGTCTTCGACGGCGAAGGCGGGCAGGTAGGTCCGGACCGGTTCGTCCCAGTCGAAGTCGCCCGCGTCGGCCAGCATGCCGAGCACGGTGTTGGTCATGGCCTTGGTCGTCGACCCGATCGCGAACAGGGTGTCGGGAGTCATCGGGAGTTCTTCGTCGATGTCCCGAAGCCCGAAGCCGCGGGCATAGACCAAATCACCGCCAGCGACAACAGCAAGGCCGAGGCCCGGGACATTGAAATCGCCCAGCGCTTGCTCGATCTCGGCATCCAGGCCTTCGAGCGCGATCCGCGCTCCCTCGGCCGGGTCCCTGCGCGACATCGAGAAGGACAGCTCGGCGCTGCCCTGGGTGAAGGTGCCCTCGACGAGATCGGCGTCGGTCAACTCGCCTTCGAAGCTCGGCTCGCCGGGAACGCCCGGGATCCGGAAGCGGAGCGTGTCACCGTCGCGCTCGAGACCCTCGAGCGCCTGGTCGATCATTCCCTGCGCGGGAATCGACAGCGTACCGCTCAGTGCCCCGTCATCGGTCGAGGTGATTTCGGTACTGAATTCCAGCGGGCTGGAGGGCACGTCGATCCGGCCGGACCACTTGCCGTCGAACGGCGTTTCGGCCCACGCCGCCGGCGTGGATTGGGCGAAGAGTACGAGCAGCAGGGCTGCGGCGGTGAATTTCCGTGCGAATCGCATGACGAAAAACTCCCTGGAAGTCTCAGGGGGAGTATTTCACTGGAACGGACGCCGGACATGTGCCGCTTGGCCTATCCGTTTCGCGCCGGCCCGAGGCTCTCCTGACCGGTCAATGCCCGGGTGCGTCGTCCTTCGAAAGAACCTTCCTGCCCAGTGTCACGACTGCAACGATGGCTGCGCCGAGCACGATGCCGACCAGCGCCGTCCAGCCCATGCCGGTCAACGTCGACCAGGGCTGGGCCATGCCTTCGATCAGGCCCTCGTTGATGTGGTGCAGGGCAGGGACGGCGTGGGAAATGATGCCGCCGCCGACCAGGAACATGGCGGCGGTGCCGGCGATCGACAGGAAGCGCATCAGCCACGGTGCTGCGGTGAGGATGCCGCCGCCGAGCTTCTTCGCCAAGGTGCTGGATTTCTTCGCCAGGGCCAGGCCCGCGTCGTCGAGCTTGACGATGCCGGCGACCAGGCCGTAGACGCCGATGGTGACGATCGCGGCGATCGCGACCAGGACGCCCAGGCGGGTCATGAAGGGTTCGTCGGCGACCACGCCGAGCGAGATCACGATGATTTCGGCAGAAAGAATGAAGTCGGTGCGGATGGCGCCGTTGATCTTGTCCTTCTCGAGTTGCTTGAAGTCGACCTTCGGGTCCTTCAGCGCAGCCTTGATCTTCTGCTTGTCGGCCTCGACCTCTTTCTTGTGCAGGACCTTGTGCAGGATCTTCTCAACGCCTTCGTAGCACAGGAACGCGCCGCCGAGCATCAGCAGCGGGGTGATCAGCCAGGGGATGAAGGCGCTGATCAGCAGCGCGCCCGGCACGAGGATGCACTTGTTCAGCGCCGAGCCCTTGGCCACGGCCCAGACCACGGGCAGTTCGCGGGCGGGTCGAACGCCCGAAACCTGCTCGGCGTTCAACGCCAGGTCGTCGCCCAGCACGCCGGCGGTTTTCTTGGCCGCCACCTTGGTCATCACCGAGACGTCGTCGAGGACGGTTGCGATATCGTCGAGAAGCAGGAAGAGGCTGCTGGCCATAGGGGCGCTTTCCTGGAGAAGGGATCGGGGAGTGCCTAGGGTAGACCGGTCGGGCAGGGACGTGGGGTCTCCTGCGAGCGCCGGCCGCTCATGCGTCCGACACGACGCCGGCGTCGATCAATCGATCGCGGATCGACTCCATCCGCTTGCGGTTCTTGCCGAAGTCCGAGTAGCCGATGCGCGATGCCGACCGAACGCCGATGTGTCCGGCGTGGATGTCGAGCAGGAACTCGACATCGTCCTTGAAGCGAAGGAACCGGGTGGTCGCAACCGCCTTCATGTAGCCGTCGCGGTCGTCGACGATCTCGAATTCCCGGTCTTCGTGCAGAAGGTCGCGCAGCGCCTGCCATGCCGACGCCGGATCGGTGCCGAGCCGGAACGGCGCGATGTGGTGCGCGTCGTCGCGGGCGTTTCTGCTGCTGACGCAGTTCGGGCTGGACGGACACGGAGCAAGCTCGTTGGCACGCGCGCGTGGTTCGGTCGGATCAGGGTCGGACATTCCGGTGCATCCTGTGAGAACGAGCACCGAGAGAAGCGCGAAGGCTGTCGAGTTCATTCGGCGACTCGGGGTGGGTCAATCGTGCCGCATCATTCTGGGTCAATCCGCAGCGGGGCGCAACGCGGCCACGCTCGCTGCTACTGATGCTCCAGGCGAGGCGCATTGCGATCGATGGTCCTTGAAGCAGAAGAGCCGGACCCTTCGGCCCGGCTCTTCCTTCCTATCTGCGCTGGAACTGAGGGGAATCGGACCTGCGGTCCGACGCTGCTCGCTCGCGAGCGCAGGTACTTGCGTCACTTACGACCCGACGCGGATCACGTTGACGCTGTTGGCCTCGATTTCGCGGCCTTCCAGCCAGTCGTCATCGATCTCACCGACGACACGGACCGTATCGCCGACGCGAATCTGCAGGTAGTCGTCGTCGTCGAAGGGATCGTTGTCCAGTTCGTCGACTTCGACGGTGAAGCTGCCCAGGTCGCCGCGGACGCGGAACTCTTCGTCGTCGCCGTCGACTTCCATCACGGTGCCGGTCAACTCGACGTATTCGCCGAGATTGCGGCCCGCGACCATACCGTGGTCGCCGGCGTAGTCGTCATCGACGATGAACGTGGTGCCGATCTTCTCGATGTAGATGGCGGTGGCTTCGAGCTCCTTGCCCTCGAAAAGATCATCGTCGACGGATCCCGTCACCGTGATCCGGTCGCCGTCCGACAGGGTGTAGGCTCCGCCGTCGCGAATATCATCCTCGATCTCCACGGTGAGGGTCTCGTCGCCGACCAACAGGTCGAATTCGTCCTCGTCGGCGTTGACGATGGTTCCGCTCACGGTGATGGACGTATCGTCGTCCAGGCCCTTGAGCCCGGAATGTCCGTCCCCGCCGATGGCCGGAGTGCCTGCGAATCCGATTGCGAGCGCGGATGCAATTCCGATTGTCAGTGGAAGTTTCTTCATGGATTCTTCCTCCTTCGGTTCGCGTTTGTATTCGTCGTTCGGGTGCCTGTTGCACCGACGGGACGCATTCTGACAGCGCAGGCGCCACTCGCATTAACCTAGGTCAATCGAGCAGATTCCTGTGGTCGACCGTGGTGTGGATCAATCGCGCGATGCTGTCGTCGGCGATGCGGCCTGGTCGGCCGGGTTCTGCGGTCCGTCCGCTGCGGCTGCGCGGAAGAACTGGAACCCCAGCACGAGAAAGGCGAGGCTGACGAGGACGAAGCCGAGGTTGAAGCTGGCTTCGATCGCGGCTTCGGAAACGGAGGTCAGCGCGAACAGCACCAGGATGCCCAGACGCGCCAGGGCCCAGAGGATGATCGCCACGGCCCAGACGCGGATCGCGCGTCGCCTCGACGCGTTTCCACGCCAGAATCCCCGGGCGACGAGAACGGCCAGCGTTGCGAAGACGGCGATGGGCACATAGGCGCCGATCAGTAGGTAGTCGATCGCCTTGACCAGGAACGGCACGAAGCTCAGCGCGACCACGAGCGCGAACGGGTCGATGGTTCCGAAGCGGTCGGGATCCTGCGAGGTGCGGGGATCAGCGTTCATGAGTGCGAGGCTCCGTGGCGAGTTCCCGGACGACGGCCAGGATCAGCGAGGTCATTCGGTCGAGGTACTCGAAATCGACGGTCTCCAGCGTGTCCGTCGGCTGGTGCAGATGGCGGGTCACATCGCCGAACACACCGACCGTCGGCAGGCCGGCGGCCAGGAAGGACTTGTTGTCCGACGAGCCGCCGGTCGAGAGGCGCAGCGGAATCCCGAGTCGATCGGCAGCGCGCCGATACAGCGCCTCCAGCGGCGGTGTCGGCGACTGGATCTCGATCACGCCATCGTCGTCGTCGTCCCAGCCCGACAGGTCGGTGACATGGACCGAGTGCACGTCGAGACCGCGGTGCTGCAGAAAGCGGGCGAAGGCCTTGCTGCCCACTTCGTCGTCCTCTTCCTGGTCGAAGAACACCAGCAGGATATTGAATGCACGATTCTCGAGGCCCTGTAGCGGCCGCGCCAGCGCCAGGAGCAGCGAAACACCGCTGGCGTTGTCGCCGGCACCGGGGCTGCCCGGGTCCGAATCGTAGTGCGCGCCGATCACGATGACGGGCGCGGCCGGGTCCGTCGCCTCGATTCGCGCGTAGACGTTCGTGCCTTGCAGCGGCGGCATCAGCAGGTCGACCAGGCCATTGACGTTTCGTTGCCGGTAGTCGTGGCGCTCGGGCTCCAGGCCCAGGGCGTCCAGCCGTCGGACCAGCCAGTCCGCCGCCGCGGCGCGCTGTACCGGCGAGCTGCGAACGCCGGCCTCGGGCACGGTCGATCCGTGGCCGGAGAACTCCGCGATCCAGGCCCGTTGCATGGCCGACCGTGGGGACGCCTCGGCGACCGGTTCCATTGCCGAGGCGGGCAGCGCGGCTGCGATCGAGGCCATGGAGAGGACCGCCAGGAAGACCGAAACAACGGTTCGTCCGGGGATTGATTCGATGATTGTCATGGGAAATGTTTTTCGCTTCTTCTTGAAGGGACGTTCCGTCGGCGACCGGTCGCGGCCATCAATCCGGCACACCGCCGAATGGATCGGGGCCGTCGGGGTCGACACCGAGAACGCCGGCCAGTGCCTCGGCGCTGCGATCGGTGCCGAATTCGCACCACAGCGGAAAATGGTCGCTGACGCGGAACGTCATCTGGAACGGGGTCAGCTCCTGGAACACGGCTCCGGCGAAGTCGACCACACCGGCCTTGCCGGTCGGCAGCAGGGTCATGTCGTCACGGAACCAGGCGATCTGGTCGTAGTGCTTGGCTTCCTGGCCATAGGTGGTTTTCATGCCGCGCAGTTCTTCGGGCACCCACAGGCCCTTCTCGAGGAAAACCTCGAACAGGTCGTTGTCCTCGTCGCGGTCGGTGTTGAAATCGCCGAGCACGATCAGGTTGGCTTCCTCGGCGTGGGCGAAGCGGGAGCGATCCCGGATTTCCTCGGCCGTGTAGCTCGCCAGTCGACGCAGTTCGGGGATGCGGTCACTCAGATCCTCGCCGTATCGGATATGGGCGGTCAGCAGCGCAAAGCGCTCGCCGCCGGCGACGAAGCCGACCAGGTACGGCGTGCGGTCGAACTGTTCCTGCGGATCTCCCAGCTCGGTCGGCGGCAGGACGATCTCGCCGGCGAGGCCGGATGGTTTGACGCGGCGCGTGTCGTACAGGTAGGCGGCGCGTTCCGTGTTGCCCTTGTCGCCGGCCGTGACGTCGCTCATCATCACGCCCCAATCGGGACCGAGAAAGCCCTCGGCCAGCAATCGCAGGGCGGACGTCTCCCGCTTCACTTCCTGGATCGCCACAACGTCGAAGCGACGGATCACCTCGGCGATCAGCGCCAGTCCACGCAGATTGCGCTTCGGGGAGTCGGGGTTCTCGCCCCAGTCGTCGAAGTAGCCTCCGAGGCTGCGGATGTTCCAGGTTCCGAGGATGAAATTGTGATCGGTCCGGCGCGGCGGCACGTCGATCCGGTCGAGCCGCCGGCGAAGCCGGACGATGTCCTCGACGACGAACGACGGATAGTCGCCGTAGTTCATCGGTGAACCGCCGTGTTCCGAAGATGCATCTGCCGACCACCCTCCGCCGAAAACCGCCTCGGTCGTTGAACGCGTCTAGCCCCCGTCCCAGTATGCGACGGGTCGGCAGCGGAAATCAATCGCGGAGGTGGCTGCTGTGCGCCGAGGCGGCAAGGCGAGCGCAGCGATGGACCGGCAACGGCACCGTTGGGCCCGAGAGCGCCCATGGACCCGATCCGGATCACGGCCAGGACGTCGGCTCAAACTGTGCAAACGCGGTTCGGCTGCGCGAGTGGATCATGACCGGCCGATGGTCGGCAGACGAGGGGCGGCCGGAATTGGTACGCTTGGTTCGGGTTCGATCATTTCGATGAAAGACAGCATCTGAGGGGATCGTTTTCGATGAAGATTCTGCTGAAGCACAAGAACACCCTGGTCGGGTTCGGTTGCATCGTCCTGCTCGGCGCTGCTGCGCGTTGGTTGAGCGGGGTGGTCTATTCCGCCGCCGAAGCGCAGGACCTGATTGCCTCCTTGTCGCGTTCGGCGTTGTATCTGGGTTCGGCCATTGCCACAAGCTCGGCCACCACCATTGCGCTGATGCTGACCATCGTCGGTCTGATCAACCGTCTCGACCAGGAGTTCGATCAGGAGTTCTTCCAGCGAATCGTCCTGATTTCCAAGGCGTGCGCGGTCAATCTGATGGGCGCGATCGCCCTGCTGATGATCGTGACCATGCCGGTCGGCGAGTTCGACCGCCTGCCGAACAACTGGTACTCCTTGCTCTACGACCTGATCTTCTGGATGGTCGTCGTCCTGTGTGCGCTCAGCGTCAGCATCGTGCTGATCCTGCTGAGGACCATCGTGGAACTGATCGGACAGTTCGCCCCCAGCGTCGATTGATCGCCCGGAGTCGGTTTCCGGCACCATCCAGGCGGTCGCATGAGGTCCTACCGCCCACGTCCATGAAACGCGATTGCGGGCCCGAAGGGGCCGGCCGGGCGGAACGGGCCGCCCGGCGCGGATCGAATCGAATCGAATCAGCTTGGCTTCGGCGTGTAGCCGCTGCACCAGCCGTTGGCGTTGACGACCTTGCCGGGAAACAGCGAGCAGCCGCCCCAGCCATTGCCGTTATCGCCCTGGAACAGGGTGCAGTTGGCGCAGATCTGCCCCGGTTCGTAGGAGGGGTAGGCGCCGGCGTCGATTTCGTCGGCGTCGTGCTTGTATCCCAGCGCCTTGGCGGTGGGATCATCGAGACTGACCTGCGGCATGTCGCCGGACGAGGCGGACTCGGAAGCCGATGGCATCGGCTCCTGTGCGGCTGGCTCGGGATCGGACTGCTCGGCGGATGGACGCTGCGCTGGAGATGCTTCCGGTGCTTCGGTCTGCGGCTCGGCGTCCGTCTGCGAGGCCGAACTGGCTGGGGGCGATGCGGAATCATCGGAGCAACCGACGATCGCCGTGATCGGCAGCAATGCCGCGGCGGTGCCGAACAACCGAATGAATCGACGACGGTTCTTCGAGTTGGCTTGCATGAGTGAATCGGTTCTCTTGGTCATGCTGGCTTCCTGGGTGTGGGTTGATCGGCCTGAGTATCGACGGGACGCTGCCCGAAGGCCCGGTCGGATCGAGCCGCCGGAGACGCGCCGCCGATATCCAGTATAGGACCGCGCACTCGAACCGTACAAACGCGCACGGCGTTCGATCGATCGCGCTCGACTGTCGGGGCCGGTCGGTGCCGACGCCTGCGAGGGTCGTCGATACGGTCGCGGACGTCCTTGCCTCGTGGCAGTGGTTACCACAGGACGCCTGTAGCTAGAATGGAGCCGATCCTGGGAGTGGACGATCCATGGAATCTCCGGCACGAACCGCGTTGGTCGAGCTCGAGGCTGTCGATAGGGGGGCACGCACGCGCTCGGTGGACCTCCTGCCGGCATTCCTGCGCGCAGCCGGTCGGCGACCCCGGGTGCAGCGACGCGCGACATGGTTGTTGAACCGGCAGCGATTCCGGTCGGTACCCGCGGCCCCGGGGCGCGAGCAACGTGACCGGGTCGAGACGCGCGCCTTCCGGGTCACCCAGGCGGGCTTGTTCGAAGACGACGATCCATCGAAGCGACCGGTACGATTCCTCCTGCTCCGAGCGATTCTCCTGCTGGTGGCCATGTTCGCCTTCGGGCCTTCGGTCTCGACCCCGATCGAGCCCGTCCGATCGTGGGATCACTACCGCGAGCTGCTGATCGAGGACGGACGAACCGAGCGCGAGGCCGACGACCGGATCGGTTGGCTGCTCGACAGCCTGAAGACCATGGATCGGTCGGCCGGGTCGGACCGGATTGGCCTGCCGGCGCCGCCGTTCGCGTTCGATGCCTGGTTGAATTCCGAGCCGCTTGCGCTGGAAGATCTGCGCGGCCGTGTTGTCCTTGTACGCTGGTGGACCGATACCTGCCCGTTCTGTGCCAGCAGTGCGTCTGCGCTTCGCGAGCTGCACCGGGACTACGAGCCGCGGGGGCTGACCCTGGTCGGCGTCTTTCACCCCAAGGCCGGGCGCGACGATCCGCTGGATCGGGTGCGCGTCGAGCGTGTGGTCGCCCAACGTGACTTCGAATTCCCGATCGCGGTGGATTGGGACTGGCGCAACGGTACGCTGCGCGACTGGTGGCTGACCGGCCCCGATCGTCCGGCGACCTCGGTGACCTTCCTGCTCGACAAGCACGGCGTGATCCGCTTCATCCACCCGGGAATGGAGTATCACGATGCGTCCGGGCCGGCCAACCATCCGATGTGCGTGGACGACATGGCTCGCATCCGGACCGAGATCGAGCGATTGCTCGCGGAGTAATGACAATGAACGCATCGAGTCGAAGACTTCCATCCGCTGGCCGGGGCGCCAGGCGGACCACCGGAGCCGCGGCCGCGCTACTCCTGGTCGCCAGCGGGCTTGCCGGCGCATCGGAGGCCGTGGAGTGTCCATCCACCGAGCACCTGGAGTTCGTTTGCGGCATCCAGAACGGCGAGGACCTGGTCCACCTGCCCGATACCCGATGGATCATCGCCAGTCGGATGATGCCGGGCGGCGGCCTGCTGTTGATCGATGCCGAGACCCGACAGTGGAGCGAGGCCGATCCGGCTTCGACGGCGCAGGTCGATTCGTCGGTGTTTCCATCGTGCAGCGAGCCGCCTGATTCGGCGTCCTACGTGACGCATGGGCTGAGCGTTGTGACGCGTGACGACGGCCGGACCCAGCTGCTGGTCGTCGGCCACGGTGGGCGCGAGGCGATCGAAGTCTACGACGTCTCGATCGGGGACGAGCGGCCGGAACTGACCTGGGTGGGCTGCGTACCGACGCCGGATCGCCTGGAAGCCAACAGCGTCGCCGGTCTGTCCGACGGCTCGCTGCTGGCGACGATCCCGTTGGATCACGGCATGACCATACCGGACGCGATTCGCGGCGAGCCGACTGGAGCGGTGCACGCCTGGTCGCCGGGCGAGTCGCGGATGACCCGACTCGAAGGCACCGGGCTGGCATACGGCAACGGCATCGAGGTGTCCGAGGACGGTCGGCGCTTCTGGGTCGTGACCTCCGGGACCGGGCGCATCGTCGAGTTCGCCAATACCCGGCCGATCGAGAAGCTGCGCGACGAGGGACCCTTCGATTTCGTGCCGGACAATCTTCGGCGCGGGCCGGACGGCCGCCTGATTACCGCGGGTCTGGTGGCCGAGGACGACGTGTGCGGCGGTGTCGATCGGTCGGGCGAGTTCGACCTGGCCGAATTCGCGTCCTGTCCGAGGCCGTTCGTGGTCCTTGCCATCGATCCCGGGACCCTCGCGGGTGAAGCGCTGCTGCGCGGACCGCGCGTGCCGTCGTTCAGCAACGTCACGATCGGCATCGTCGTCGACGGTGACGTGTGGATCGGCTCCTTCGCCAGTGACCGCATCACGATCGCTCCGCTCGACGACTGATCCGCAGGGCGGATCGGAACACCGATCCCCGCCCCGGGGGACCGGCCAGGTCCCCGGCGCAGGTCACCGCGATGAGCGGGGTCCGATGGTGGCAGTCCGCCGGAACGGCTGAGCAGAGAGCGCCCTCCTGGCGCCTCAAGCGTCTGGCTGGCGAATTCGGAACTTCCTTAACAAGGGTTAGAGACCGCGCCACCTGGCTGACCTATGCTGCCGACCTGATCCGCAGTCATGGAGGACTCACGCGATGCCCTCGAAAAATGGAATGTTCAGATTTTTCGGACTTTCGACGATCGGCCTGCTGATGGCGGCCTGCGCCAGCACACCTTCGGTCGAACCGGCCAGTGAACGTTTGGGAATGGCAAAGTCTGCCCTGGAGCAGGCGCGGGTGAGCGATGCCGACGATCTTTCGCCGGCGCTGTATCGCCAGGCGCAGTCCAAGATCGGGCGCGCCGAGCAGGCGATTCGCGACGACAATGGCGTGATCGGTGAACGGTTGGCGCACGAGGCGACGCTGGACGCCCGACTGGCGCGGCTTCAGGCTGATCGGATCGAGCAGCAGCAGCTGCTGGCCGAGATCCAGGCGGCCATCGAAGCTCTGGAACAGGAGCTGGCGCCGCGCGGTTGAGTCGGGTCACGCGGACGACATCGATGCGCCCATGCATCCATGACCGCGCACTCGATTTCCGCGTTCGGATTTTGCATTCAGTTTTTGCATCTGGTTATTGCAACTAGTCTTTTTTGCAACTAGTCATTGAGGAGAAGGTCGATGATTCGTACACTTCTTATCGCACTGACGGCCGCAGCGTTGCTGTCGGCCTGTGCCACAACCCCGGAAATGAATGAAGATCTTGCCGCCGTTCAGCAACGTCTGGACGTCGTCGAGAACGACGACAGCATCCAGCGCTATGCCGCAGAGGAAGTTGACGAGGCGCGCAGTGCCGTCGAACGTGCAGCGCGCGACTGGGAAGAGAACGGCGCCACGCCGCGCTTCGAGCATTACCTCTACGTTGCCGAGCGCCTGCTCGACATCGCCGAGACGCAGGCATCGGTCGAACGGATCGGTGTCGAGGCGCGCGAGCTTTCCGAAGAGCGCGAGCGTCTGAGGCTCGAAGCCCGTGTGACGCGCGCTGAGCTGGCAGAAATGGCTGCCCGCGCACGTGCCGTGGAGTCCGAAGCCGAAGCGCAGGCGGCAGCAGCCGTGGCGCTGCGAGAGCGCGCCGAGCGCGAGCGGGCCATGACGGAACGTGAACAGGCCGAGCGCGAACGTCGACTGGCCGAGGAGCGTCGCGCCGAGGCCGAAATCGAGGCCCGGGCGGCACGCGAGGAGGCCGAACAGGCCCGAGAACAGCTGGCCGAATTGCGCAACCAGTTCGCCGAGCTGCAGGCGGAACAGACCGAACGCGGACTGCTGCTGACGCTTCGAGATGTGCTGTTCGATTTCAACGAAGCCGACCTGAAATCGGGCGCCCAACGTCAGATGGCTGAGTTGGCGACCTACCTGCAGACCTACTCGGACCGGCCGATCCGCATCGAGGGCTTCACCGACAGTACCGGCAGCGACGAATACAACCAGGCGCTGTCGGAACGCCGCGCTGAATCGGTGCAGGCGGCGCTTGTTTCCAATGGCGTCGATCCTGACCGGATCGTGACGCAGGGGTATGGTGAGCAGTATCCGGTGGCCGGCAACGACACTGATACCGGGCGCGCGCAGAATCGCCGCGTCGAGATCATCATTTCCTACGATGATCAGCCGGTGATCGAACGTGACGAGACGCTGGACGACTGATCCATGCCTTCCAGGATCGTAGAACCCGAGAAACGGCCCCGCAACTGCGGGGCCTTTTTTTGTCCGGGTTCATGGCCGGCGCGTCTCGACGAGACCGTCGAAGGGATCAACGATCACGAGACAGCCAGATTGCGCCGTAGACGAGCAGCGAGCCTCCGATGTAGAGCGCGTCGATGACCCTTCGGCGACGGGGATCGTTGCGTGCGCGAAAGACGTCGATGAGCATCTGGTGCAGCAGGAAGGTGTAGAGCACGTAGAAGAAAAACGGGATGAAATGCACCCAGGCGGAGAACTCGGAGGCCTGCTTGTCGAACCAGGACAGGATCCAGTCGATCTGCGCGTAGATGCCGAACAGGCCGAGCGCCGCGTTGATGAACATCCACCGGACCCGGTCGACACCGAAGATGGTGACGTAGAACAGGACGTAAACGAGGCAGGCGAATCCGCCGTGCATGTACAGAAACGCCAGCGGCGGCCCGTCGCCGGCGTAGGCCATGAAGAAGCCCGAGCCGCCGAACACGCCCATGTGAAGCAGGAAGAACGGGTAGACGGTGTACCAGGCGACGGTGTCGCCCTTTTCGAACTTCTTCCCGTTGATGGTGATCGAGCCCTGCAGCTCCACGGGGCGCCCCTTGTCGTCGCCGTTGAGTCTTCAGTGTAGCCGCGAGCAGCACCGACCGACGACGGATTCTTCGTCGGCATCCGCTCGATGCGGACGACTGACCATGGCCGGATCTCCGGCCGCTTTCCGATTGTGCAGGGAAACAGGAGAGCAATCCCGTCTGCCAGGGAGGACCCGATATGCACACGGATCGAACGAGACCATGCGCCCGCAAGAATCGCTTCTGCGCCGTCCGGAGGCGTTTCGCCCTACTGACCGGTCTGATCGGCGGTGTCCTGTGGTCCGGGCCAGGCCACGCTTCCGTGGAGCTGGACCAGTACGTGTTCTCATGGAACCCCGACGTCTCGCTGGCCGTCGGCGGCTCGTCGGAACAGATGCTGGCGATGACCTACGATGCCGGAAGGTCCGGATGGCTGGATCGGATCGACCTGGTGCTCAACTGCAGCGAAGGCTCGACCGGAGTGATCACGGTCGAGCTGCACGAACTTTCGTCCGATGGAAGGCCCGCGGGCATCGCGATATCGGCCGAGTCGCGTCCGGCGAATGCGATACCGGCGGATCTGGGCCTCGTCGAGTTCAACATGCCTCGCGTCTCCGTATCGGCCACGATGGGCTACGCGGTTGTCGTTCGTGGAACCGCCGATGCGTCCTGCGCCACCCGCCGCGGAGGAGGCCCGATGTGGCACAGTCCTGGGGTGCGTGACGCGTTCTTCGATGCGCGTCCGAATCCGCCGGGTTGGGAACCGTTGACGATCGGTGGTTCGACGGCCTGGGTGCCGTTCTGGGTCTATGTCGACACGGGAAGCGTCCGTCCGGACGGCCCGCGATACTGTGATTTCGAGACCGCTGACGGCCTACCGAACGACTGGGTCCCCAACGACGTTCCGCTGTGCGGTTGCGCTCGCGATCCCGGACTGGTCGCGCACCGCTGCTGGTTCGTCACTCCCGACTTCATGCTCTGGCGTACGCTGAAGCTCCCGCTCGGTACGGCGCGAGTGCGCGCCGAATGGACGCTGGTGCCGATGATTCCGGATCTGCCGGCGGTGACCGTCGAGGAGTTCGACCCGGAAGGCCAGTTCGGCAGCGAAGCCGTCGACTTCCGAGCCGGCCGTGCGGCGGGTAAGGCGGTGTCGCGACGCACCCGCTACTTCGGAGAAACCGATGTCTCTGAAATCCTGATCCGCGTGGACTACGACAACCCGCCCCAGGTGATCGTGTTCCGCTCGACGATCGATATCCCCGTGCCGCAGAACTAGCCGCCGGATGTCGCTGAAGTGCGGGCCGACCCCGGAGTCGGCCCGCTGTCTGTTCCGCCCGGGCGATCCTCCTCGTTTGCGTTCCAGTGACTTCCTTCACTCGCGCCGGCTTCGGGCAGCTTGTACCGTGCCTGTTCCCTTCGACCCGCTGGAGATGTCCGATGTCCCGAAGCCTGAAGGTTCGTTCCATGCTGCGATCGTCGTCGCTTCGCGCGCTGTCGATGATGCTGCTCGCGGCTTCGATTGCGGCTTCGATCGCGGTCGCGACGCCGACGCACGCCGACGACGCGTTCGCCGACCGCGCAGTCGAGATGCTGCAATCCATCTATTCCAGCGATGCGCCCGGTGCGGTCGTCGTGGTCAGCCGGGACGGGGAGATTCTTCTCGAACACGGGGTCGGCATGGCGGATCTCGAGCTCGGCGTGCCTCTTCGGCCGGATCACGTGTTCCGCCTGGCCTCGGTGTCCAAGCAGTATTCGGCCGCCGCGCTTCTGAGCCTGGTCGAGGCGGGTGAGGTCACGCTCGACGATCCGCTGTCGAGGTTCCTGCCCGATTTTCCGGTCGGCGAGGTCACCATTGCGCAGTTGCTGAACCACACTTCGGGGATCAAGAGCTACACCAGCATCGAGGGTTACATGGGTTCGGAGCGGATCCGCGCCGATCTCGACACGGCGGCACTGATCGCCGTGTTCGCCGACGAACCGGCCGACTTCGCGCCGGGCGAGAAGTATGCCTACAACAACTCGGGGTACGTCCTGGTCGGCGCCGTGATCGAGGCGGTGACCGATCGCGCGTGGAACGAATATCTCCGCGACGAGCTCTTGCTGCCCAACGGGATCGAGAACACCGATGCCTACAGCGACTACGAGATCGTTCCGGGCCGGGTCGAAGGCTACGACGGCACGGCCGACGACATCAAACGTACGTCCTACCTGTCGATGACCCAGCCGCACGCGGCTGGAGCGCTCATGGCGACGGCAGCGGACGTCGATCTTTGGCAGCGCGCACTGCACAACGGTCGAATCCTCGGCGACGAGATGTATGCCCGGATGACCACGCCGGAAGGCGCGGCCGCCGAACAGGACTACGGCTTCGGGATTCTTTCCGGCACCTGGTTCGGGCAACCCGCGCTGGCGCATGGCGGCGGCATCTTCGGCTTCGTGACGCACGCGCTGTATCTGCCCGAGGAAGACCTGTCGGTGGTGGTGCTGAGCAACCGCGCGATCCGGGATTGGAACACCCAGGACGTCGCGCTGCGACTGGCCGGCCTGGCGACCGGCCGCAGCTATCCGATCGAGGCGCCGAAGGTCGACTGGACCGACGCCCAGGCGCTGGAGGTGCAGGGCACCTACCGGATCGATGACGAGGAAAACCGCACCCTCCGGCTCGAGGACGGTGTGCTGATCAGCCAACGCGCCGGCGGGGCCGAGTTCGAGGTGGTTCCCGTCGAGGGCGACCGGCTGGCCTTCGAGCAGTCGCTGAGTTGGTTCTCGGTCGAACGCGACGACTCCGGCGCGGTGGTCGCGGTGGCCCTGCACAACGCCTGGGGTGCGGAGCCGGAGCGCGCTGCACGGATCAGCGATGAGGTCCAGCGGCGCGAGGGCATCGAGGTGCCGGTTGATCAGCTCGAGCGGCTGGTCGGGCGCTACGAGCTGCAGCCGGGCTTCGTGATGACCGTGCGCGTCAACGACGGCCAGCTCGAAATCCAGGCAACGGGGCAACCGGCCATCATGGTCGAGGCCGAATCGCCGACGCGGTTCTTCAGCCGGCAGGTCGGCGCGGATATCGAGTTCGATCTGCCGGAATCCGGTCGCGCCGAATCCCTGACGCTGTTCCAGCGCGGGCAGGAACTGCCGGCACCGCGGCTCGACAACGATACTGGGGACGGCGACGTCGAGGACGCGCCCCCCGAGGGCTGAGCGGCCCCGGCGGCACGGGCGCCGAGGGGTGCCCCGCGTGCATCCGCCTCGGTCACGCCGATCGGGAATCAGTCCCGGTCGGCGCCGTCGGCCGGGTCGATGCGCAGCAGCTGGCCGGGCGCGTGGTCGGTAAGAACGTACAGCTCGCCTTCCTCGCCGACCATCACGTCGCGGATGCGCTTGTCGAGCGCGTGGAACAGGCGGCGGTCGGACACCACGCGTCCGTCGTCCAACTCGAGGTGGAACAGGCCCTTGCCGGCCAGTCCGCTGACCAGCAGGTCGCCGTCGAGCTCGGGGAACGCATCGCCCCGGTAGATCGCGATGCCCGACGGTGCGATCGAGGGTGTCCAGTGATTCAACGGCCCGCGAATGTCGTCGAGATCGTCGTGCGGCGAGATGCTCGAGCCGGGATAGTTGACACCTTCGGTCGCCAGCGGCCAGCCGTAGTTGACCCCAGGCTCGATCCGGTTGACTTCATCCCCGCCGTAGGGGCCATGCTCGCTCTCGTAGATGTAGCCCGTTGCCTCATCGCGGACCAACCCCTGCGGGTTCCGGTGACCGTAGCTGTAGATTTCCGGCAGAACGCCGTCGCGGCCGATGAACGGATTGTCCTCCGGCACCGAGCCGTCCGGGTTCAGTCGGACCAGCTTGCCGATATGTGATTCGAGGTCCTGCGCGTCTTCGCGCAGGTCGAAGCCGTCGCCGACGCTGACCAGCAGCGTGCCGTCGGGAAGGAACAGGATGCGCGAGCCGAACTGGACGGCGGTGGCTTTCAAGGGGCGGCCCTGGAAGATCTGCTCGAAGTCCTGCAGGCGGCCGTCGCGGAACGCGCCGCGGCCGACGCAGGTGTTGTTCTCCTCGGCGCTGCCGCAGGCATAGCTCAGGTAGACGCGCTGATCTCGTTCGAAGTCGGGCGACAGCTCGATGTCGAGCAGGCCCGCCTGCTTGCCGGGCACGACCTCGGGGACACCAGCAACCGGTTCCCGGAGCAACGCGCCGCCCGGTTCCACGCGACGCAGGCTGCCGACGCGCTCGACGATCAGCCAGCCGCCGTCGGGAAGCCGAGCCATGCTGAACGGGTGGGTGAGTCCGTCGACCAGCACGGCGACCTCGAATCCGTCCATCGGAACGTCTTCGATGTCCAGCGTGCGCTCGGGCTTCATTGCCACGTGCAATCCGAAGGAAGCGCCCAGGACCAGGATCGGAACGGCAAGGTGCGCCAGCGTCAGCTTCGAACTCGAAGGCACATCGTGGCTGGCGCTGAAGTGATGGAAGACCCAGCCCCCCACGGCACCGGTGGCCAGCATGGCCACGTAGCCGGTGATGTCGCGGGTCGCTGCGATCAGGGTGGGAATCGGCGCGGCGGTGTCGGCGACGAAGAAGGCGACGGCGAGCGCCACGACGCCGGCGAGGCTCAGCAACGAGGCGCGGCCTGAGGGCCATTTCTCCTTGACCCACAGCGCTACCGGAAAAGCGATGAGAAACGCCACGCCGACCAGCAGGGCGTAGAAGGGCATGAAGGTGAGCAGGTCGTGGACGACCGAGCGTTGCCAGTCGTCCAATGTCCAGTACGCGCCCATTTCGAGCACGTTGACGAGGTTCAGGTGGGTCTGGATCAATGAGCCGAGCAACGAGGCGGCCAAGACCGCGAGCAGCCAGGGAACCAGGTTCTTCACCAGGGCCATCAGGAGGGTTCGCGGCGTGCCGCTGAGCAATGGGTTGTCGGACATTCGAGCCGAACTCCGTTGTAATGGTGAGGCGGCGCGATGTCGATACCGCACCTTCGGCCAACGCTACCCTGCGCCTCGGCAGCGGTCAATGGTGGAGCGAGCCGGTACAGGGACGTCTGGAATCGACAGCTTGCCGACCGAAGCGCCGGATCCTGGAACCTGCCGCTTTCTTCCTGTAGCGTTGCGTGGGGTGCAGGCATGCATCAGCGCCGAGCCGGGCACGCGCCAGATTTCGCATCAATGATTGAGGACGAACCGATGAACCGACCGCATCCGACCTTGAAGCCGCTCGCAGCAGCGCTTGCTGTTTCCCTGCCCATACTCGCGACCGTTTCGAATGCCGTCGCCGGCGAGGGGGCGATCGAAATCAATCAGGTCTGCGTCGCTGCGGGATGCTTCGCGGGTGACTCGCCGGGCTGGCCGGTGCGGATCACCGAGCCCGGCAGCTACGTACTGACGTCGAACCTCGACGTGCCGAGCTCCAGCGAGGGGGTCGAGATCCAGTCCTCGCAGGTCGTGCTCGACCTCGGCGGGCATGCCATCCGCAGCGGCCATGTCTGTACCGGTGACGGGCCGAGCTGCAGCGGGGCGGCCGGCATCCGGGGCATCGGATTCGGCATCATGAACTTCCCGTCCAGCATCACGATCCGGAACGGGACCGTGCAGGGCTTCGAGTTCGAGTGCATGCGGGTCTCTGGCGCCGGCGTGGTGGTCCGCGACATGCAGGTGTCCGATTGCGGATCGCACGGCATCATCCATTTCGGCCAGGGATTGGTCGAAAACACCGTGGTCCGGAACGCCGGCGATACGGGCATCACCGGGAACGGATTGGTCACCGTACGGAACAGCTATCTCCTGAACAACTTCTCCTACGGTGTCCAGAACACCAACTGCAGCGGAAACACCCTGTGGTCCAACGCGACGAACCTGGCGATCACCGAGGAAAACTGCGCGAACGACATCGACATCAGCATCTGCAGCGGCGCGCCGTGCCCATGAACGCCCGGCGGGCAAGTCGCGCTGCAGCGGATCGGTTCAGACCCGCTTGGTCCGCCGGGTCCGCACTCCGGATCGCGGTCGCGACGATCTGCATCGTCGGTACGGTCACGGCCCATGCCGCCACGTCGCTCGACGAGCTTCACCTTTCGGCCGATATCCACACCCGGTTCCCGGCCGACGGGGGCGCGGTACTGGTCGTCAGCGACGATGACATCATCCTGTACGAGACCGCGCTCGGAGAGGCCGAGGCGACGGCGTTCCTCGGTGCCCTTGACCGCTCGGACGTCGATGCTTATCACGCGGCCGATGGCTGCGGCGGGGCCCTGTTTTCCTTGAATGCGACCGCGGAGATCGGCGGGACCGTGCAGCGACCCGCCGACGTCTTCGGAACGACGGGCGTCAAGTCTCTCGATGGCGTCGCCGAAGGGGTCGCCGACGGAGTCGACCTGGACGCGGTAACGCGTGATCCCGGCACCTGCGACCTGGTCGTTTCCTTCGATGTCACCGTCGAGCTCGATGGGCAGGTGTTCCGCCCCGACGACCTGGCTCGATTTTCCGGGGGCGCGTTCAGCCTGTTTCGTGCCGGCCCGGGCAGCGGCAACCTCGATGCGGTCCACGTGCTCGATACGGGCGCCGTGCTGGCGAGCTTCGCCGCTCCGGTCCCGGACCTCGGGGTCGCCTTCGCCGACCAGGACGTGGTCGAGCAGGCCTCGCCGGGCAGCGCCTGGGAGGTCGCCTTCCAGCCGGCCGCGATCGATGCCAGCTGGGCGGGTGCCGATACGGACGCGCTGTACGTGGTGCGATCGCCGATTCCGGGCGACGTCCGCTGGTCGGTCGGCTCGCTCGACGTGCTCGAGGGGCAGGGCAGCGTCGACCTGACGATCGAGCGGGTCGGCCCGAACGAGGGCCCGGTCTCGGTCAGCTGGACGACCGTCGACGGCTCGGCCGTCGCGGGCGATGATTTCGACGGTGGGTCGGGGTCGACATCCTTCGTCGATGGCCAGGCCGTGGGCACCGTGTCGATCACGCTGTTCGACAACGGCGTCGTGGACGGCGACAAGACCTTCTTCGTCGACCTGGTGCAGGCCAGCAGCGGCGCGCAGGTGATCAGTCCGAGCCGGATCGCGGTGCAGATCCGCGACGACGAGGATTTCCTGTTCGCGGACGGGTTCGAAAGCTGACGTCGAGCCGGGTTCTTGCGGCGAAGGAACCTTCGAGCCTACTTGCGGCGCGTGCCGAGAAGCAGGCCCCCGATCGAGGCCAGCGCGACGCCGAGAATCCACGGCGGTTCGCTGAACAGTCGAGCGACCTCCAGCGAGTGAAGCACGGCGGCGGCGAGCAGGAAGACTCCGCACAAAAGCATGACCCAGCACAGCGCGGTCAGTGGTCGTTGCATTCCCGGTTCCTTGCGCTCGAAAGTGATCAGCCTAGCGGATTGGCCGTGGACTTCGTGAGGACATACGACGAGCACTGGGCGATCCTGGATGATCCGGTCCGACCCGCGCTCAAAGAAGAGTCAGCTGGTCGCCGGTGCGCGCCGGGCGGCGGAACTGGGTCGTGTCCAGCTCGAGCCGATCGTCGCCCTGGAGCCCGAACTTGCGTTGGGCAACGCGGAAGCGGTTGCGGATCAAGGTCGCAAACGGCCCGGTGCCGGACATGCGCGTGCCGAAGGCGCTGTCGTAGTCCTTGCCGCCCCGCATCTGCCGGACCAGGCTCATGACGTGGTCGGCACGATCCGGGTAGTGCACGTTCAGCCAGTCGCGGAACACGGCCTTGAGTTCGTGCGGCAGGCGCAGCAGGACGTACCCGGCGCTGCCGGCGCCGACGTCGGCGGCTGCTTCGAGAATCGCCTCGATTTCCCGGTCGTTGATCTGCGGGATGATCGGCGCGACCAGCACGCCCGGCTTCAGGCCCAGATCGGTCATCGCACGCAGCACCTTGAGGCGCCCGGCGGGTGATGCCGTGCGTGGCTCGAGCGTGCGTTTCAGCCCGTCGTCGAGCGTGGTCAGGCTGACCGAGACCGACAGCAGCTTGCGTTCGGCGAGTTCACCGAGCACATCGAGATCGCGCAGGATCGTGATGCCCTTGGTCAGGATCGAGACCGGGTGGCGGTACTCGAGCAGCAGTTCGAGAAGTCGGCGGGTGACCTTCAGCTTGCGCTCGATCGGCTGGTAGGCGTCGGTATTGATGCCGAGCACGATCGGTTTGCACACGTAGTTCGGCTTGCGCAGCTCGGCCTCCAGCAACTCGATCGCGTTCTGCTTGAAGAACAGCTTGGTCTCGAAGTCCAGCCCGGGCGACAGGTCCAGGTAGCTGTGCGACGGCCGGGCGAAGCAGTACACGCAGCCATGCTCGCAGCCGCGATACGGATTGATCGACTGTTCGAACGGCACGTCCGGCGACGAGTTGCGGCTGATGATCGATTTCGCGGTCTCGGCCGCCACGGTGGTCCGGACCGGGGGCAGGTCCTCGATCTCGCGCGGCCAGCCGTCGTCGATCGCTTCGCCTTCGACGCGGCTGAACCGGTGTCGGGGATTGCTGGCGGCTCCGCGGCCGCCGGTGGGGCGTGAAATCTGCATACTGTACAGATTAACAGTAATCCTCGTGCTTGTCACCGGGGTTCGTCGCGGGGGCTCAGCCGGGTGGCGGCGATCGGACAAGCACCGCACCGCGTCTGGATCGCGCCCGGTCGAGGCGCTCTTGCGCCGAATCTCGCTGACCCGCTGTGTTCGCCTCAGTCGAATGCGCCCTTGCACCCGGTCTCCGCGAGCAATTCCGAGTTATCGATGGACGGCGGGACTTCGGGATCGGTCGGATCGCGGATGACCTCCGCGATCACATCCATCCACGCGAAGCCTGCAGCGGCTGTCGCAGCAAACAGGCAGGGTTTTTCAAGTTCGCCGGTCCAATCTCCTCCGTCGCGCAGGGTCTTGTAGGCATCGAGGACTCTTGAAAGGATTGCGAACTCCGATGCGGAGATCTCGCCTGTCGGATCGGTAAAGCCGGTGGGCTGGTTGTAGGCGTAGCGATAGAAATTGAAGTCGCGACCGTCGTGCCGGACGGGGTCTTCCTGGTTGAAGCGTCCGAGTTCAGGGTCGAGGTACCGGCGGCGATTGTCGTACAGGCCGATGGCATCGAGGTACGGTCGCGCGGCGAACCGAAGCGGCTCGTCGCCGGCCGGCAGGGCGCCCGACTGGAGGTTGCCGTAGGCGTCGTAGTCGACCCAGCTCATCGCCAGGAAGTTCGCGTCGGTGATGCCGCGGATCGAGCCGATCGCGTCGTGCAGGAACCAGCGCTCGCCGATCCCGTCGTCGCGCCATGCGGCGTAAATCCGATCCAACGTCGAAGGGTCGTAGAAGTAGGACGCGCTCGGCTGGGCGGCACCGTCGGCGAATTCCGCCATCAGGTGGTCGCGGTCGTGGATGAACCAGATCTTCTGCCCGTCCACGATGCGGTAGAGCAAACGGTCGAGATAGTCGTAGGCCATTTCCACCGTGTTCGTCGCCGGGGCGCCCAGGCTCGGGTGCACGGTGGCCAGGACCAGGCGGTTGCGGTGGTCGTAGTCGAATTCGGCGACTTCGCCCGAGCTCGTATCGGTGCGGCGGACCAGGTTGCCGGCCGCGTCGTATTCGAAGTCGAAGTCGCCGGCCGCCGTGATGCGATTCCCGGTCTCGACCGTTGCCGTTCCCGGTGCCCGATGAGAGGTGATCCGGTTGCCGGCCGGGTCGAAGCCGTAGGACTCGTCGGGATAGGCCGGATTGTCGTGGGCGGCCTCCGTCAACTGGGCGTCGGCGTCGTAGCTGTAGGACACGATATTCCCGGCGTGCTGTTCGCTGATGATCTGCTCCTCGGCATTGCGCTGATAAAGCAACTCGCCGTTGGGGTGCAGCAGCATGCCGCCGGCGTCCTCGTGGCGGATCGAGGCGAGGCGGCCGAGCGCGTCGTACCCGTGATGGGAGATCGAGTCCGGTGCCGATCCGCCCCCAAGTCCCGTCTTCCTCTCGATGCGGGAAATCCGGCCGTCAGCCCGGCGGACCAGTCGAACGCTGTTGCCACTCTGGTCGGGATGTTGCCAGCTCATGCCCCAGTTTTCCCCGCGATATTCATCGACCACGACGCGGTTGGCGACCGTGCCATCACCGGACGCCTGCACCAGCACGGGGAATTCGGCCTGGTTGTTCCATGTATAGGTCACCCGCCAGGGAACCTGGCCCGGGAAGACGTAGTCGATCCGGCTCGGTCGCGGCTGGCGGCCGGTGTAGTCGATCGTGTAGGTCTGGCCGTCGAACGTGTCTTCGACCCGGTCGAGGCCGCTGGTCGCGCTGTAGATCCATTCGATCTCGCGGACCACCGCACCGCCGCCGTCGTGCCAGCGCTCGAAGCGGAGGCGGCGGTTGGCGTCCCACTCGAACGTGCGGCGCTTGCCGTTGCGGTCGATGACCTCGATCACGTTGCCGTTCTCGTCGACCGTGCGCGTCTCCGAGGCGCCGGCGGCGTCGGTGTAGCCGACCTGCACGTTGGTGCTGTCCCAGGCGTAGGTGGTCGTGTTGCCGAGCGGATCGGTGACCGTACGCGGATTGCCGTCCGGGTCGTAGCTCGTCGTTGTCGTCGCTCCGCTCGGCAGCTCGATCCGCGTCGGGCGTCGATCGGCGTCCGATTCGAAGCGCGTCGAGTTGCCGAGTCGATCCGTACGCAGCAGCGAGCCGTCGGGGTTCTCGATCAATCGGGCGGTGTTGCCGTTCGCGTCGGTCTGCGTGTTCAACAGACCGGCGGGCGAGTAGGTGATGTCGAGCGGCGCATTCGTGTCGCTGAAGCGCGTGATGCGTCCACTCGCCGAGCGCTCGTAGCTGAGCTGATTGCCGGCACTGTCGGCTTCCTGCATGAGGAAACCGTTGGCGTCGTAGCCGTAGTCGGTCAGGTCGCTGTCGCCACGGGCGCGTTGAATCAGACGGCCGTCTGCGTTGTAGCTGAAGTCGCTGCGAAGGCCATCGAAGGGCTCTTCGCTCAGTCGGTTGCCGCTGGCGTCATGGGTGTAGGTGCTGATCCGGCGATCGAAGTCGTTGTATTCGGTGATGTTGCCGAAATCGTCGTAGCTCACCGAGATGCGTTGGTTGCCGAATGAGACGAGCGGCGACGTGAGGTCGACGGGTCGGCCCATGGGATCGTAGGTGTAGCGCCATTCCTCACCGGTCGGGTCGACCAGCCGAGTCTCGCGGTCCGGATTGTCGGGGTCGGCGTACTCGTAGAGCGTGACGTTGCCCTTGGGGTCTTCGACGAGGGTCACGTTGCCGCGCGCGTCGTATTGGAATTCCGTGATGTTGCCGCGGGCGTCGGTCTCGAAGCCGATGAACCCCTGAGGATCGTGGAGCGATTCCCGGCGGTTGCCGTTCACGTCGATGATCGCGGTCAGCCGTCCGGTATCCGGGTCGTATTCGTAGCGTCTGGGCATCCGACCCTGGGGGTCGATGATCATTTCCAGGTAGTGCGCCGGATCGGTCCGGTAGATGTAGGTCGTTTCATTGCCGTCCGGGTCGATGAAGCTGACGAGGTCGCCATTGGCATCGTAGCCGTAGGTCCAGGCGTTTCCGTCCGGATCGCGGACCTCGCTGATTCGACCCTGGGCATCGCGAAGGAACTGCAGGCCGGGACCGTTGGAGTGGTCGATGCCGTTGTCGTTGATGCTGATCCGGTTGCCGTTCAGGTCCTCGGCGGCCAGCAGGCCCTGGTCCTCGTGGACGAAGTAGCGGCGGCCGTCCGGGGCGATGAGCACGTATTGCTCCGGGTTCCAGGGAAAACCGATCGAGAACAGCCCGACGCTGCCGTCGTCGTTCAGGCGCAGGAAGGCCTGGTCGCCCTGGGGCACTTCGAGGCGATGGTAGGTGCCGGGATCGGGGTCGAACACCGCGCGGTAGGGTTGGCCCAACGGGCTGGGTGGCCCCGGCTGCGGATCGAAGGTGAACGCGAGACGCTCACCGGTGGGTGCGTCGAGGTAGACCCGGGTGCCGACGCGAAACGGTGTGGATCCGAACAGGCCGAGGGCGCCCGTGTCCGGAACGGTTTCACCGATGTCGGCGTCGACCAGGCCCAGCGACCAGCCGAAGCCGAGGTCGCCCGCCTGGTCGGCGCGCAACGAGTCGTACACCCGGGTCATTCGGAGGGGGAAGCCGGCGAGTTCGATGTCGATGTCATCGAACTCCAGCCGGTTCCGCCCGAGTTTGGCACTGCCCGTCACGTCCAGCGTCAAGGCCTCGACCCGGCCGAGGCCGATGTCGTTGCGAGCGACGACCCGAACGATATAGCGATCGTTGCGGGTCAACGTGCTGTCGAAATTTGCCAGGACGGCCGGGACGTCGATCGTTCCGCTGCCTTCGGCGATCCGCGTCCAATCGGGAAGGTTCGATCCGAGGTTGTTCGGGTCGACCTGAACCGCCGGCGCGAACTCGACAAACCATTCGAGAACAGGCCTTGTCGAAGTGATGGATCCCTCGATGTCCGAGGTCATCGTGATCGTGGATCCCGAAATGGGCTCGGTCAGCGTGATCTGCGGCCGCAGCGATTCCTCCGGCACGTTCTTTGCCAGCACCTGGCCGAAATAGGCCGTCTGGCTGCCGCCGCTGTTGGCGCTCAAGCGAAGGAAATAGATGCCGTCGGGCAGGCTCGACAGCGGCGCGGTTCCGATCACGTCCGAGTACACGCTTCCGGAGCCCGATTCGATCTCGATGTAGTCCGGGTCGACGGCAGGCATGTCGTAGGGGTCGATCAGGTCGACCGGCGCGTAGTCCAGTGTCCAGCTCGTGGGAGCCGGGTTTCCGGTGATATCGGCCACGATGTCCACGTCGACATCGCTGCTGGCTCCCGGAGCCGGAATCAGGATGCGGGCGCGCGGGACGCCGGGGCCGCCGCCGGTCGTCTGACCGCTGACGCCGGAATCGAAGGGATTGCTGCCATCGGCGTTGAGCACCAGGAGCTGGCTGAACCGGGCGGTGGACTGGCCGCCCGTATCGGTTGCGCTGGCTTCGAGCGTCAGCTGCCCCGCGTCGGTCAGCGCGACTTCGGCCGAGTTGTCGGCGTCGAGAATCACGGATTGACCATCGACCTGAAGATCGACCGATTCGAGCCCCAGGTCATCGTTGGCGAAGACCTGGACATCGATCGACTCCCCTGCCAGCAGGCCGGCGGTTCCGGGGTCGTTGTCCACGATGCCGATCGTGACAGTGGGCGCGAGGTCTCGTGCAAAACGACCGAAGTCGAGGTCTTCGTGGATGTAGTCGTCCGGCGTCATGACGACGATATGCGCATCCGGATCGGCGACCGCGAAGTTGATCACTTCGGCGCCGACGAACTCGAAGCCGAAATACGTCCCGGCGTTGCTCAAGGACACGAGCTCCAGGAACTGGATCGGCCCCGGTTCGCTGAAGTCCGCGAGATCGATCGGGAAGTTGGGATCGGACTCCTCGAAGACACCGATGGACTCGAGCGCATCGGTGGACGGCCCGATGAACACTTCGGCGGATTCGCCGGCCGAACCGCCATAGGTGTGCAGGATCAGGTCGCTGCCGGGACCATCGACGATCGGCTCCTCGAACCGCAACGTCACGCTGGCGCCGAGCGGAAGCGTGAGCAGCTCCGTACCGTTGGTCGCATTGCCGCCTGATGCCCGTCCGCGGACGCCAATCGGTTTCAGCAGGATGTCGAGCGTGTCCAGGATTTCCGGCTGATTGGTCGGGGCCAGACCGCCCCAGCCCGGTGGGTAGTCCGTGGCGTGCTTGCCGTAGGGGACGTCGAAGTTGCCAACGCCGGGCGGCGCATGGGTGTACTCGACCACTTCGTCGGGAAGGCGATCGTACGCAGGAGGCACTGCGCCGGCAGGGGCGGTCTGGATGTTCGGGGCGGGCAACACCTGGCGGACGTGCCAGACGCCCGGTCCGACACCGGCGAAGCGGTATCGACCGTCCGCGTCCGTGAGGTCCAGCGGCTCGCCGTCGTCGAAGCGGCCGTTGTAGTTCTCGTCGAGGTAGACCTCCGCATCGACCAGCGGTTCGCCGTCGCCCAGGTCACCATCCGTATCGGGGTCGAAGAATGCGCGGCCGGAAATCGACCCGCCGAGCAGCTCGAAGCCTTCGAAGCCGTTGGCGTAGATCACATCGCTCGGGGGTGCGCTCTGGCCGCTTGCGAGGGAGGAGGCCAGCAGCAGGCTCGCCGGCAGAAGGGTGCTGTAGGAAAGCGTCGTGGAGTTCATCGGGCCGGCCGTCTGGGATCTCGCCCTCAGGCTAGTGTGGCCCGGGTCCGAAGTCCTTCGAATGCCGTGAAAGATCGTGAATCGACGTGAATTGAGGATTTCTTGAGACGTTCCACAAGGCTCTGTTTCGACGACGTTTCATGATCTTTCACGGAAATCGAAAGATCGCCGGATGCGGCATCGATACGGTTCGTGCAACGTCAGGCAGGAGACATCACGATGAACAGGATCTGGCCGATGGCCGCACTCGTCGCCACGCTTACACCAATCACCGCTCTTCCAGCCACGATCATCGTGAGCGAGGTGACCGAAATCGCGAACGACGGCCGATGCTCGTTGCTCGAGGCACTCGACAACGCGGAGCGGGACCGGGGTATCCACGCCGATTGCCCGGGTGGCACCGGAGCCGATCAGCTGGTGCTCACGCCCGGTCACCGCTATACGCTGACCGAACCCTGGCCGGGTTCCGACAGCGGCACGCCTTCGATCACCGGTGATCTCGAGATTCAGGGGAACGAGGCGGTGATCGAGCGCTCCACGGCGGCGAATCCCTTCCGGTTGTTCGAAATCCTCGGCGGGACGGTCGTGCTCGAGGAGCTGACCCTTCGCCAAGGGCGGTCGCAGGACCTGATGATCGGCGGCGGCGCACTGCGCGTGGTCGATGCGGACCTGACGCTGCGCGAGGTCGTGATGACCGACAACCGGTCGATCGGAACCTTCGTGTTCGGCGGCGCGATCCGGATGGAAGGGGGAACGGTCCTGATCGAGGACTCGGAGATCGTCGACAACACCGCGATCGGAACCAACCCGGAGCACGGAGGCGGTGCGATCGCGCAATTCAACGGCGAACTGACGATCCGGCGGTCCGCGCTCCTCGAAAACGGGGCCGACGTACCGTGCAACCCCTCGTCGCCGGATACGGTGGCGACGACCGGCGGCGCCCTGCGCATCGAGGCCAGCGCCTCGACCGGGGCCCAGGCCTACATCTTCGACAGCACGCTGGCCGACAACCTCGGCCGCACGGGCGGCGGCATTCACGTCGTCGCGATCGCCGATACGGGGGTCGGCGGTATCCAGGACGTGTTCGTCCAGGTGCTTCGTTCGACCATCATCTACAACCAGGCGGTCAGCTGCGGAACGCTGTTCGGCCTCGGCGACGGGATCCACGTGCAGGAGGCCAACGGCGGCCAGGGGCTGGTCGCGTTCGGCAACACGATCCTGCACGGCAACGGCCGTGCGTTCATGGGCGACATCATCGGCACCGACTGCAGCGCGAACGTTCCGACCAGCGACTTCTTTTCCCAGGACGGCAACGTGCTGGACCCCGACGACGAGTGCCCCTCGTTCGGCTTCGACGCCTTCGAGGCGGAGATCACGGCGATCGTCGACCCGGTTCGTAACGACACGCACTATGTCCCGCTGGCCAACGGACCGGCCGTCGATCTGCCGGAAGCCGGATTCAATTGTGTGGCGACCCCGGACCAGCTCGGCAATCCACGGGCCGGTGGACCCGGGGCCGGGGGGGATCAGTGCGACTCCGGCGCGATCGAGCTGCAGGCCGTCGGCTCGATCTACACGCTGTCGGTGACGCTGGCAGGTGCCGGAACCGGTGAAGTCGAGAGCCTGCCGCCGGGCATCGATTGTCCGGCGCAGTGTGATTTCGATTTCGACGACGGCACGGTGGTCGAACTGACCGCGATCGCCGAGGTCGGTCACACCTTTGCCGGCTGGTCGGGCGAATGCTCGGGTACCGGCAACTGTACCGTCACCATGGACCAGGCCCGGTCGGTGACCGCCACCTTCGATGAACCGGGCAGCTATCCGCTGAACGTACTGATCCAGGGCGGCGACGCGACCGTGACCAGCACACCGGTCGGCATCGATTGTCCCGGCACCTGCAGCGCCGACTTCATCACCGGCACCATGGTGGAACTGGTCCAGGAACCCGCGCCGGGCTTCGCCTTCGACGGCTGGGGAGGTGCCTGTGTCGGCGACGGCGCCTGTGTGGTGACGATGAACGCCGCTCGCGGCGTGTCGGCCAACTACGTTGCGTTGAATACGCTCGACGTCACGGTCGACGGCACGGGGCGGGTGACCAGCACACCGGCCGCGATCGACTGCCCCGGGGCCTGCAGCTCGGGGTTCCTACCCGCTGAAAAGGTGCTGCTCGAAGCGCAATCGATCGGGGGGAGCGTGTTCACCGGGTGGTCGGGCGACTGTTCGGGCACCGGGACCTGCCAGGTCTCGATGGACCAGGACCGGACCGTGACGGCGAGCTTCGAGACGCCCGGTTTTCGCCTCACCGTGACTCCCGATGGCGCGGGCAGCGGCACGGTGACCGACGACCAGGGCTTCATCGATTGCCCGGGCACCTGTTCGGCGATCGTGCCGGCCTCGACCGTTCTTGCCCTGACGGCTTCGGCAGACGCCGGGAGCACGTTCCAGGGTTATACCGGGGATTGTCAGGGTTCGAGTTGTACGGTCACGCTGGACGCCGATCGCACCGTCCGTGCGATCTTCCTGTCGCCGGACCAGCTGTTCGTGGATTCCTTCGAATAGCGCCGAGCGTTTCGCGCAGGGTCTTCAGTCGCGCAGTGCCGCGGTCCAGGCGTCCAGGTCGGCCTGGTGCTCCGCGGTCCACCAGTCGCCGATCGTTGCCCGGGCCAGGCCGGCGGTTTCGATCGCGGCGGTCAGGTCGCCGGTTGCCTCCTGCAGCTGCGCGCGGAGCACGAGTCGAATGCGGTCCGGCGCCTGGGTGCGCTCCAGGGCCTCGAGGCGGCGTGACGCGGTCTCGTAATCGTCGAGCGATAGCGCCAGTCGGACGCGTTCGGCGTCGAGTTCGTGCTGCAGCCGGCGGTCAGCGTTGGCCAGCTCTTCGGCACGGATCAACACGCGTCGCGCATCGTCGGCGCGTTCGAGTTCTCGGTGGATGCGGGCGGCGAGGATGCGGGCCCGGACCGCGACAAGGCGATCGTCTGCAGCGTCGGCTTCATCGACCAGAGCGTTCGTCTGCGTGAGGAGGTCGTCTCGCGTCGTCGCGCCGGACTCCAGTCCGAGCATCAGCAGCCCGTGCCGGACCGCCCGTTGGTCGTTGCCGCGACCGGTCTGCTCGGCCAGCCGGAGCGCCTCCATACCGTAGCTGCGCGCCTGGTCGTTGCGGCGCTCCGCCAGCGCCAGCGCCGCCAGTGCCTGGTAGCCGTCGATGACCAGGTCGTCTTCCTGCAGGGACTGCGCCCGATCCAGGCCGTTCCGGGCCAGGACCCGAGCCTGTTCGAAATCGCCCTCGATCCGGTGGATCCGTGCCAGGCGAATCTGGATATCGGCCACGCCGTCTTCGTCGCCGATCTGCTCGCGGATGCCCAGCGCCAGCCGCAGCAGGGACTCGGCTTCGGCTCGTTCGCCGCGGCCTGCGCGGATCCGGGCGGTCCGGCTCAGTACGGCGCTGTAGCCGGCCAGGTCGCCGGCCTCGTAGTACGACTCGCGGGCGAGATCGAGCTGGACCAGGGCGTCCTCGACGCGGTCGAGCCGCAGCTGGATCGAGGCCAGGGTATTGCGGGCGCCGGCCTGCAGGCGCGGCGAATCGGTCAGAACGGCATTGCGCACAGCCTCGAGGCCGGTCGCCTCGGCCTGGTCCAGGGCACCCTGGTTGCGTTCGAGCAGGGCGATGTTGCCGAGCACGATCGCGCGGCCGGCCGGCGAGTCCGCCAGTGCCTCGGCGCGGCGGAGAGCATCCAGCGCCTGGTCGAAGCGATCCAGCTGCCAGTAGGCGATCCCGCGTGCGTTGTCGATACGGAACCGCCAGAAATCACTTTCGAGGCGATCGGCCATCGGCTCCAGGATGGCCAGCGCACGTTCGTGGTCGCCGCTGCGTCGAACGGCAATCGCCAGCTCGTAGCGGGCGAATTCGAACCCGGGATCTTCGGCGAGCGCAGCTTCGAACAGCTCTGCGGCCCGCTTCACGTCGCCGGCGAACTGGGCGGCCATGCCGCGCAACAGCGTTTCGACCGCGAACCCCGATCGGGAAACGAGGCCGGACTCGAGGCGGATCCCGCCATCGGCCTGGTGCTCGACGGACGCGAGGATCTCGTCGAGGCCGCGCTGGACGAGTTCGCTGGCCTCGTCGAAGCGTTGCCTGAATTCCGGACCTCCTGCGCCCGTTCGACCGATGGAAAGCTCGAGTTCGCGCCGATCGCCGGATTCGAGAGACGACAGACTGACCTCGATGACCCGAGAGGCCGGATCCACTTCGTCGCCGTCACGGACCACGTCGACCCGGTCGCTGCCCAGGTCCCCGGCCAGAACGAAGGCCAGGTAGTCGACGAACGCCGACGACAGCGCCACGCCACCGTCCGGTGAGATGGCTCGCAGGGCGAGGGTTTCGCCCGCGTCAGCCGAGGGCAGGCTCGACTCGTCACCGGCCCAGTGCCAGAGACCGATCGCCACCATGGCGATGGTCGCCAGCAGCAGGGGTCGCCACTTGCGTCGGGAGCGAGCGTGCCCGGAGATCGGCCGGGTCGGCGCATCCTGTGGCGATCGTGTCGACGGGCGGGCCCGGAACCGGGAAGGAACTCCGTCGGCGCCCGTTGGTTCCGCGCCGCTCTCGATGCCGGGTTCGATGCGAACGACATCGCCAACGAACTGGTAGCCGCGGCCGTATCGGGTCGCAACGAACCGCGGCGAACGGGCCGAATCCACCAGCACGGCTCGGATGTCGCGGATCACCTGGGCGATGGAGCTTTCCGACAGGGCCTGGTGACCCCAGACCTCGTCGAGGATGTCGTCCCGGCTGACGACTTCGGGAGCGCGCTCGATCAACAGCTTGAGGACGCGCAGCGCGTGATCGCGCAGCGGAAGCGGTCCGTCGGGTCCGTGCAAGGTTTCGCGGACCGGGTCCAGTTCGTACGGTCCGAACCGGAACACGACGCCGACGATCGACCGAGGTGCGTTTTCGGGATGTCCTGGATCGCTCATGCCGATGCCGAAGTCGATTCGGTCCCGTGTCGCGTGGTCGACCCGGAGTATAGCCTTGCCTTCGGCCGCTCCTCGACCCCCATGGCCGTCCCGGTCCGGAATGCGAGGCCGCGTAGACGGCGGTGCAACGAAGGACGGATCACCGCTTGCCGGCGTCGGGCGAATCCAGCGCCGAGCGCCAGCCGAGTGCGTCGATGACCTGGCCGAACTCGTCCGGCACGGTGGTCTTCAGGTCCAGCCGACGTGTCCCGTCCGGGTGGTCGAACGCCAGCCGTTCGGCGTGAAGCAGCAGGCGGTGGCTGCCGAACTTGATCCGGAACAGGCGGTTGTGGCGGCGGTCGCCGTGGTTGACATCGCCGATGATCGGATGGGCCAGGCCGTTCATGTGGCGGCGCAGTTGGTGGCGGCGGCCGGTTTCGGGCACCAGCTCGACCAGGCTGTAACGAGCGGTCGGGTGCGGGGCAACCGGCTCGCCGAGCTCGGCGCGCGCCAGGCAGCGGAAGCGAGTGATCGCGTCCTGGTCGCCACGGCGCTCGTGCCGCAAGGGCCGATCGACCACGCCCTCGTCGCCGATCCAGCCGCGCACGACGGCCAGGTAGCGCTTGTCGACCGTCCCGGCCATGAACTGCTTGCCCAGTTCGCCGGCCGCCTCGACATCCAGCGCGCAGAGCAGCACGCCGGAGGTGGCACGATCCAGTCGGTGCACGGTCCAGACGCGCTGACCGAGCTGCTCGCGCAGGATTTCGGACAGGAACACACGGTCGCGGGAAATGTTCGTCCGATGGACCATCAGCCCGGAGGGTTTGGCGACCACGACGAGCCGGTCGTCGCGGTGGAGGATCTCGATCGAAGGAGGCGCATCCGAAGAGCTCATTCCGAATCGAGTCCTGCTGCGTCCAGCACCCACTGCGGGGTCCGCGGTTCGCCGGCGAGAATCGAGCGATCGACGTCGGCGGCCAGGATCCAGCGGTGCAGCCAGCTGATGCCGCCGGGGCCGGTCGAGAGGTCGTCGGAATCGAAGGCCGGGTCGGCCAGTGCCGTGTCCAGGTCGATGAAGCTGTGGCCGTCCGTTCGCAGGCGATCCGCCAGCGCGTCGAACCAGTCCGCATTCAGCCGGTTCGCGTGAATCAGAAGCACCTGGGCGATGTCGCGGTCGAACATCGATCGGCCGTTGTCGACGAAGAAGGCGGTCTTGGCGGCCATGTAGTCGACATAGGACTCGCCAAGACGGTGCTTCAGCGCCTCGTCCGCCGATCGATGCGCGCGATCGTAGGCGGCCGAGTAGATCCATTCCGAGTTGTCGATGGTGACCGGTGCAACCATGTACCCGTTGGCGGACAACCAGCGGTGAACTGCATCGCGCGTCTCGATCGAGCGGCCCGTGCGCAGGAAGGGGTGGCGGAAGTAGCGGACCGAGGACCCGTGCCGTTCGGCCAGCGGACGAATGACCGCGTCGCCGCGGTCGATGTCGGCCAGGTACTCGTCGATCGGTGTCGCGTGCAGGTTCGGATGCGAGTAGCTGTGGTTGCCGAGCTCGTGACCGGCCTCCAACCAGGCGCTCAGCACGTCCACGCGCTGCGGATCGACGCCTCCGTCGACCTCGAGCTTGACCTCATTGACGAAGCCGACCGCCTCGATTTCGTGCTGACGCAGTGCATCGAGGAGGCCGGCATTGATCGTCGCGATGTCGGCGGTGCTGCGATCGCGGACGGCCTGCAGTGGCAGGTCGTCGACGGTGACCGCGATCGGCGCGGCGAGGCCGGGCCGGCACAGGGCCGTGGCAAGCGTCGCAGCGAGGCCTGCGAGGGCGAAAAGCGAGGGTCGGAGTGAGCGCATGGGTGGTCCGGGCAGCGACGGGCATCCAGTCTAGCCCGCGCGGTCTCGCTGAACGGACTGCAGTGGGCTGTAGCGGGGGCGCGTGCTAGTCTTCCGGCCATCCTGTTCGAGGGCATTCGCATGGTGACCCAGCCGATTCGACGAGGACTTGCCATAGTTCTTTTCTTGCTGACGGTCGGTGGCGTCGGGCCAGCCCTCAGGCAGGCCGCCGGGCCGGGTTCTGGGTCGGATCCGCTGTTCGGTCTCGGTGATCGAGAGACCTTCACGCAGACGGCCGAAGCGCTGGGGCGCGATTTCCATATCCTCGTCCGCGTGCCGCGGAGCTATGCCGAATCGGAGCGGAACTACCCGATGG
The DNA here is from genome assembly GCA_965227925.1 of Wenzhouxiangellaceae bacterium. Lineage (GTDB taxonomy): Bacteria > Pseudomonadota > Gammaproteobacteria > Xanthomonadales > Wenzhouxiangellaceae. The sequence goes on along the minus strand of CBDDGP010000003.1, from coordinate 1,083,148 downwards.
TGCTTCTGCTCGACGGCGGGATCCTGTTCCCGATGCTCAGCCCGTTCCAGCTGATGATGGAAGCCGAGGGCAGCGCCGGCGAGGTCATCGTCGTCGGCATTTCCTACGGCGGCCTCGGCTATTCCAACGGCAACCTGCGCAGCACCGACTACACCGCGCCGTCGCCCGAGGTCGAGTATTTCGGCGGTGCCGCTGCGTTCCAGGACGTTCTCGCCGATGAGCTGCTGCCGCGGCTGCAGCGCAAGTACCGGATCGACCCGGCGCGTCGCGTGCTGCTGGGCCAGTCGCTCGGCGGCCAGTTCGCGATCCACGCGGCCCTGACCCGGCCGGAGCTGTTCTCGACCTACGTTGCCGTCAATCCGGCAATCCACGCCAATGCCGCGTTCTTCATGGACCTGCAAGCCGCGGTTTCGAACCCGCCGACGCGTCTGGTGATCGCAATGGGCAGTGAAGACGCGCCGCGATTCCGCGAGCCGGCCGAAGAATGGATCGAGGCGCGTCAAGCGGAGCCGGCGTCGGCGTTCGAGCTGCAGGTGCTTCCGCTGCCGGGGGCGCACCACGCCACCAGCGCGCCGCGAGCCTACTTCGAGGTCGTTCGCCGGATCGCACCGCCCCCGGAGCCCTGAGCCCATCTTCGCGGCCGGCCGGTAGGCTTGCCGGACAGCGATCGCCCGGCTGCGGTCGATCGATTCGAGACCTTTCGAACGCGAGGAGTACGTCATGTCCGATTCCGAAAAAGTCCTGCTCATCACCGGCGGTTCGACCGGCATCGGTGCCGCGACCGCGCGCATGGCGGTCGACGCCGGCTATCGTCTCGCGCTGACCGCTCGCAGCACCGACAAACTCGATGCGCTGGTCAAGGAGCTCGGCAAGTCCAATGCCTTTGCCGTTCCCTGCGACGTCTCCCGCTTCGAAGCCCAGCAGCGCATGGTCGAAACGGTGGTCAATCACTACGGCCGCATCGATGCGGTGTTCGCCAATGCGGGTGTCGGCGGTGGCCCCGGCGGATTCTCGGGCGCGCCGGTCGACGGCTGGCGGACCATGGCCGAAGTCAACATTCTCGGTGCGGCCTATACATTGCGTGCCACGCTGGAGCACGTCAGGAAAGCGCGCGGCCACGTCCTGCTGACCGGATCGGTCGCGGGGCGGCGAACGCTGAGCGGATCGTTCTATTCGGCGACCAAGTGGGCCGTGTCGGCGATTGGCTATGGGCTCCGAGAGGAGCTCCGCGGCAGCGGGGTCCGGGTCACGCTGATCGAACCGGGTATGGTCGATACGCCGTTCTTCGACGATCCGAAGCCGGATGCGCTGAAGCCCGAGGACGTGGCCCGGTCGGTGATCTATGCACTGACCCAGCCGGACCACGTGGACGTGCACGAATTGATGGTGCTGCCGACTCCGCCGCTCGAGGACTGATCGACGGTACGGGGCAGACAGGCGGCGAAGGTCGGCCGCGCCGAGGCGCGCGAGCCTCGGCGCGGGACGCCACGCTCAGGCGTCGCCGGCCTTGCGCTGGACGGCGACATAGAAAATCTCGCCGTCGATCTCGGCCACGCGCTGGACCGTCCATTCCATGATGAAGGTCTGGCCGTCCTTGCGGTAGTTCACGGCCTGGCCGTGGAACGGACGTTCGGCCTGCAGGTCGGCTTCGAGCCGCTCGAGTTCCGCGCGGTCGGTCTTTTCTCCCTGCAGGAAGCCCGGAGTGCGTCCGAGCACCTCGTCGCGCCCGTATCCTGTGAGATCGGTGAAGGCCTGGTTGACGAACACGATTTCCGAAGCCCCGTGCTCGTCGGTTGCCCGGGTGACCATGACCGAGTCGAAGCTGCGGTCGGCCAAGGCCTTGAACAGGGGCGATGCGATGGTCAGGGTGTCCTGGCTCATTTCATTGAATCCGGTTTCGAGTGAGCGGGAACGGTAACGTGCCGACGTCAACGTACGACGTACGCTTGAAGCCCGGTCGTTGACCCACCATGTCAGAATCGACTGCCCGTGAAGACCTTGTCCAGCACCGGTGCCTCCATGACCGCCGCCCCTTCGATCGAAGCCGTCGCCGCCGTGATCCAGGCTGCGCTCACCCCGGTCTTCCTGCTGGTCGCCATCGGCGGGTTCCTCAACATGTTGTCCACTCGCCTGGGGCGGATCATCGACCGCAAACGCGCCGTCGACGCGGGGTTGAACGACGAGCCCTGCGAAGCCGATCTGCTGCGGGCGGAGACGGCTCGGCTGCGCCGCCGGGTGCGCTTCGTCAACGGCTCGATCCGGCTGTGCGTGGGGAGTGCGGTCCTGGTCTGCCTGGTGGTCGTCTCGCTGTTCATCGGTGAGCTCACCGCGCTCGAGATCGGGGTCTGGGTGGCCGGTCTGTTCATGGCCGCGATGCTGCTGATCACCGGGGGGCTGATCTGCCTGCTGCTGGAAATCGGGATCGCTGCGCGGCAGGTCGCCGAGCGCCGTTGAGGCGGTCATCGCCGTCGCATGAGCGCCCCGGTTCCGACCTCGCCCCGGACCGGTCTCAGTCGTCGGACGCAGCGCGCTCGGCGCGCGCCTTGCGGGCTTTCTCGCGACGTTTCTCCGGCACCTCGGCCATGGTTTCCAGTTCCTGGAGGACATCGACGTCGCCTTCCGCGAGGAGCTTCGGGAAGGCTCGCCGGCAAGCGGTCCAGGTGCCCCCGATGATGGCCAGATAGATCGTCGAGATCAGCACCGCATAAGTCAGTTGATCGACGAAGTCGCCGAGCCAGTCGGGGACATCGATGCCCAACACGCCTTCCACGAAGCGGCCGACGATCGCACCGACGATGCCGATCTCGACAAACACCAGCACCATGATCCAGACCATGATCTTGAAGATGATCAGGCGTTTGACCAGTGCGCCCAGCGCATCGGGCCAGGCCTTGCTGTAGCACAGTGCCGCCACGGCGATCGTCAGCCCTGCCGCGACACCCAGCGAGTCGGCGAAGGCATCGAGCACGCCGCCGATCGACGTCCAGGCCGGTGCGCCGACCAGGCTGCCGGTGCCGTCGAGCAGGCGCCCACAGAACTCGACGAGGACCAGAGCGATCGCGGCCGGAATCAGCGCGCCGGCGAGCCAGGGGAAGTCGTCTTCGTCCGCCAGTGGGTCGCTGAACAGGTACTGGCGGTAGAGGAGGGCGTAGGCAGTGCCGAGCAGGACCGCCGAAACGTTGAGGTAGACGATGCCTCCGATCGAACCCAGCGCGGACTGCAGCGCATAGCCGGCCACGAGGCCCATCGCCACGAGCGTCAGGATGGTCGGGCGCGGCCACGGGCCGAACACCCGATCCAGGCGGTCGTCGTCGCTGCGGCCGTTGAAGGCCTGGCGAAGCGCCGGCAGCATGTCGGCGAATCCCCGCCGGGCGATGCGGAACAGGTGGCGTGGGTTGTACACGGATCGTGGTGCGGCCGGGATCAGCGCTGAGCATCGCCCGCTGACGCCTGCGGGTCAATGGGTCACAAGTCCCGATCGCTCAGAAGATCGACAGCTCCAGGCGATCGGTCAGTTCGTGCAACGCGACGCGCCCGGCGACCGAGTTCCCGGCCGCGTCCAGCGGCGGCGACCACACGCACAGCCCGGAATGGTCGGGCGCGACGGCCAGGATGCCGCCGGCCACGCCGCTCTTGCAGGGCAGACCCACCGAGAAGGCGAAGTCGCCGGCCGCATCGTAGGTGCCGCAGGTCAGCATCACGGCCATGACCCGCCGGGCGAGGCTGCCCGACAGGATGCTGCGCCCGCTGGCCGGGTCGACGCCGTCGTCGGCCAGGAAGCGCACGGACCGCGCGAGCTGGCGAGCGGTCATGGTGATCGCGCACTGCCGGTTGTAGACGTCCAGCACGGCGTCGATGTCGTTGGTCAGGTTGCCGAAGGACGCCATCAGGTTCCCCATGGCCCGGTTGCGCTGCGAGGTGGCGTCCTCGGCCGCCGCCACTTCGGGATCGATCCGGACCGGCTCGCCAGCCAGCTCGCCGATCAGATCGGTCAGCGATTCCAGCGGGTCGTCGCAGTGTTCGATCAGGAGGTCCGCAATCACCAGTGCGCCGGCATTGATCATCGGGTTGCGCGGGATGCCGCGTTCGTGTTCGAGCTGGACCAACGAGTTGAAGGGATCGCCCGACGGCTCCCGGCCCACCCGGGTCCAGATCTCCTCGCTGACGCCGCGGTCGCTGCCCAGGCGCTGCATGGCCAGGACCAGCGCGAAGAGCTTCGATATGGACTGGATCGGAAAGCCCTCGTCGGCGTCGCCGACCGCGTGCTCGCGCCCGTCGAGCTCGATCAGGGCCAGTCCGAAGCGATCCGGATCGAGCGCGGCAAGCTGGGGAATGTAGTCGGCGACCTCTCCCTTACGCGCGTGCGGCCGCGCGGCATCGGAGGCCTCGCGGATTGCCTGCTCGATGGTCGCCGGGTCGATGCGGGTCATGGGTCTGCTCCTGGGCAACGGAGCGGCAGGGTAGCAAAGTCCGGTCGGCGGCCGAACTCCGCGCTCGGTAGACTGTCGCATCCGATCAACGAACGAGGAATTCACCATGACGTCCAGGCTGAGTCGAAATCCACGGTGGCTGCCGATCGCGGCCAGCCTGTTGCTGCTGGCCGGTTGCCAGGCCGCGAAGTACCGGACGCTGGAAACCTTCGGCATCGAGAAGCGCGACATCCTCGGTAGCCGCGTCGAAGCGGCGCGCGATGCCCAGGACGACGCCCGCGAGCAGTTCTCCTCGGCGCTGGAGCAGTTCCGGGCGACCGTCGATTTCGACGGCGGCGATCTCGAGGACCTCTACGACCGGCTCGACCGGGAATATTCACGCAGCGTCGACGACGCGGAGCAGGTGCGCGAGCGGATCGACTCGATCCGCGACGTTGCCGAAGACCTCTTCGACGAATGGGAAGAGGAGCTCGACAGTTATCAGAACGCCGGGCTTCGGAATCGCTCGGCGGATCTGCTGCGCGACACGCGATCGCGCTACGGCCGGATGATCGCGGCGATGCAGCGGGCCGAGGCGACGATGGATCCGGTGCTGCAGGCGTTCGAGGACCAGGTGCTGTTCCTGAAGCACAACCTGAACGCGCGCGCGATCTCGGCGCTGCGTGCGGAGCTCGACGGCATCGAGGACGACACGGAGGCGTTGATCGAGGCGATGAACGCGTCGATCGCCGAAGCCGACGCATTCATCCGCAGTCTCGAAGGGTCGTCGTGACGGGGGTCCGGCGAGGCGGCCCGGGGCCGGTCGATCGTCAACCCGGGCACCATTCCGGAATGCGATCCTCCGGCACTCGGTCCGGAAGCCGTTCTTGAAGTCACCGGACAAGGAAGTCACCGGACGAAAGGAGACGCACGCTCGATGAACGAACGCGCAACACCGAAACGGTTCGGCCACTGCGGGCTCCTCGCGCCGGCACTGGTCGCGGCGCTGGTCGTGACGGGAACGGTCCTGGCCGATGCGCCGGAGACGGAGACGCCCGCAGGCAGGAGTCCCGCAATCGAGGCGCCCGACTCCGGGACGCCCGATTCCGATTCGCCCGAAGCGGCCTTCGCCGCATGCCGCGCCGGACTGATGGACACGGCACGGCAGCGCGGCGTGGCCGATGCGCTGGTCGACGGCGCGCTGGCCGAGGTCGACTACCAGGCTCGGGTGATCGAACTCGACCGCGCCCAGCCCGAGTTCAGGCAATCGTTTGCGGCCTATCTGCGGGCCCGGGTGACGCCGTCGCGGATCGCGACCGGCCGCCTGATGCTGGCGAGTTATCCGGAGCTGCTTTCCCGGCTGACCCGCGAATACGGCGTTCCGGGCCGGTACCTCGTGGCGTTCTGGGGCCTGGAGACCAACTTCGGCGGCTTCCTCGGCAGCATGCCTACGCTGGACGTGCTGGCGACCCTGGCCTGCGATCGGCGCCGTTCCGGGTTCTTCACCGAGGAGTTGATGATCGCGCTGGAGCTGATGCAGCAGGAGTCGCTCGATGCAGGCACGCTGCGCGGCTCCTGGGCCGGCGCCATGGGGCACACGCAGTTCATGCCGTCGACCTGGCAGCGCCATGCGATCGACGGCGACGACGACGGTCGCATCGACCTGTGGAACAGCATTCCGGATGCGCTGGCCTCGGCGGCCAACTACCTCGCCGCGCTCGGCTGGCAACGCGGTGAACGATGGGGCCGCGAAGCTCGCTTGCCGGACGGCTTCCCCTATGCCCGGACCGGACTCGATCATCGTCGGCCCTTGAGCGACTGGCGCGAGCTCGGCGTTCGCACCGCGACCGGGGGCGAGCTGCCGGCGGCCGAGATCGAGGCTGCGGTGCTGGTGCCGATGGGGCATCTCGGGCCGGCGTTCCTGGTGTATCCGAACTTCGACGCCATCGTGGCCTGGAATCGCTCGCAGTCGTACGCGATCGCGGTCGGTCACCTGGCCGATCGCATCGCCGGTGGCGGCGACCTGGTCGCCGGCTTGCCGAAGATCGATCGGGCGCCGTCGGCGGACTCGATTCGCGCCCTGCAGACCCGCTTGATCGCCCTCGGCTTCGACCCGGGCGAGCCGGACGGACTGATGGGGCCGGCCACGCGGAGCGCGCTGCGCGACTGGCAGGAAGCGGAGGGCCTGATTGCCGACGGCTACCCCGACGAACGCACGCTGGAGCGTCTGACCGCCGGCGGCGGGTCGAGCCGATGACGTCGTCGACCCCACGACGCGAGGGATCGGCGACCACGACCGAACCCGGCGGCCTGCATCTCGGCCACGGCCTCGTGGCCTTCGCGCTGCTGCTGCTGATCGGCGGTGCGCTGGTCCTCGGCTTGCGCCCGGCGCCCGGTCCGCTGCCCGATTTCGACCTGGACGGCCCGGTCGAGGCGCGCAAGCAGGCGTTCTTCGAGTTCCTGGCGCCGCTGGTCCGCGAGGAAAATGCCCGGGTCGCAGCGCAGCGTGAGCGGCTGCTCGCGCTCGAGGACCGGTTCGAGGCGGGCCAGCCGCCGGGCTGGTGGGCCCAGCGCTGGCTGCGCGCCCGCGCCATCGAATACGAGCTGGATTCGAATCCCGACCGGAGCGTCGAAGAAACGCTTGTCGCGCTGAAACTGCGCATCGATACCGTGCCGCCGGCGCTGGCGATGGTCCAGGCGGCCGCCGAGTCGGCCTGGGGCCGGTCACGCTTCGCGCGCCAGGCCAACAACTTGTTCGGGCAGTGGTGCTACGAACCGGGCTGTGGCCTGGTCCCGCGACGTCGATCGCAGGGCGCGCGCCACGAGGTCGCGGCCTTCGAGTCGCCGCGCCAGTCGGTTCGTCGCTACCTGCACAACCTGAATACCCATCCGGCCTACGCGCCGCTGCGTCGGATCCGGGCCGGCCTGCGCGAGGCGGGCGAACCGCCGCGCGCGCTGGCCCTGGCCGACGGACTGCTGCGCTACTCGGAGCGTCGCCAGGCCTACGTCGACGAGATCAAGGCGGTGATCCGCGCCAACCGGCCGCTGATCGACGAGGCGCTGGCCCGGAACGAGGCCGCAAGGTGATGACGATGAACGTTCTCGCGCAATCGAAAGCGCGTCGCGGAGCAGCGCTCCTGTCGGTCGGCCTGATTCCGGCTCTGCTCGCGGCGCTGATGATCTTCGCCGCACCCAGCGATGGCCGGGCCGAGCAGAGAGAGGGCGACGATCATGCCGTCGTGCTCGTGTATCACCACGTTGCCAATGACACGCCCGCGTCGACCAGCGTGACCCCGCAGCGTTTCGAGGCGCACCTCGACTGGTTGACCGACGAGGGTTACACGGTCCGTCCGCTGCTCGATCTGCTCGAGGCGCTGCGTGCCGGAGATGCAGTGCCCGAGCGGTCGGTCGCCATCACCTTCGATGACGCCTGGGTCTCGGTGCACGACACTGCGGCGCCGATGCTTGCCGAACGCGGCTGGCCGTACACGGTGTTCGTCAACACCGATGCGGTCGACTCCGGCGAAGGACCGGTCATGAGCTGGGACCAGCTGCGCGAGCTGGCCGAGGCCGGCGCCTCGCTCGAGAGCCATTCAGCCACCCACGCGCACCTGGCCGGACCCAAGGACGGGGAGAGCGGTGGCGACTGGCATACGCGCGTCGATGCGGACCTCGCCCGCGCCGCTCGTCGACTGGAGGAAGAAACCGGCCGCAGTCCGCGTGCCTTCGCCTATCCCTACGGCGAGGACAGCCGGGCCCTGGCCGAGCGGGTGGCCCGGGTCCACGAGTTCGCACTGGTCCAGCGCTCCGGTGCGATCGGACCGACCAGCGATTTTCTTGCCCTGCCGCGGTTCCCGTTCGCCACCGGTTTCGACGGACTGGACCGGCTCGAGCGCGCTGTCCGGTCGAGGCCGCTGCCGGTGACAGAGGCCGAGCCCAGCCCGCCCGGAGACGGACCGCGAGCGCCGCTCGAGCAGCTCGTGCTGACGATCGACGCGGGCGACTATCGGGCCGGGCAGCTCGCCTGCTACGCGTCGTCGGGTGAGGCGCTGGGGCTGGAACGGCAGGCCGAGGGCTCGTCGCTGCGCGTCTCGGTCGACGTCGCCGGCATCGATTCGGCCGGGCGCAACAAGATCAATTGCACGGCGCCGGCCGCTGACGGCAGCGGAGATTGGTTCTGGTACGCCTACCAGTGGTTGAGGCCGCCGCTCGAGTGACGGATTCGTGGTGTCCTGGCTCCGGCCAGGTTCGCGCGGGGCGGCGGTTGTAGGCCGCACTCGCCGGCTGCACTCGGTGACTGCACTCGCCGGCAGCGATCACCGGGCCAGGTCCGGGCGGGGTTCGCGGGTGCCGTGGCGGACCAGCCGCAGGAAGTCAGGACGATCGAGCAGGCGCAGGTTGAACTGCTCCAGGTGAGGGTTCCAGAGCTGGCAGTCGCAGAACAGGAAGCCGGCGTCCTGGAGCCGATGCATCAGTTCGATCAGCGCGACTTTCGACGCATCGCGCTCGTAGTGGAACTTGGACTCGGCGAAGAACACCCGGCCGACGGCGACGCCGTAGACCCCACCGACCAGCCGGCCGTCGAGTCGGACTTCGAGGCTGTGCGCATCGCCGTGCTCGTGGAGGTCGACATAGGCCGCCCGCATCTCGTCGGTGATCCAGGTGCCTTCGGCGAAGCGACGGGTCTCGGCGCAGGCTTCGATCACGGCGCGAAAGTCGCGGTCCAGCGTCACCTCGAAGCGTCCCTGGCGGAGCGTTCTCCGCAGTCGACGCGGAACGTGGACCGCTTCGGGGATCAGCACCGCCCGCGGATCGGGCGACCACCACAGGATCGGTCCGCCGGGTTCATACCACGGGAAAATACCCTGACGGTAGCCGGCCAGCAGGCGTTCCCGGGACAGGTCACCGCCGACCGCGATCAGGCCGTCCGGATGGCGGCCGGCCCCGGGATCGGGAAAGACCGGCGCATCGCCGAGAACCGGAACGGCGAAGGGGATGCCGCTCATGGTTCGGTCTCCCGGAACGGCACCAGCTCGTCGAGGCTCTTGCGATACTCCTCCAGGGCCTCGGATTCCATGCCGAGCCAGTGCCGGATTCCGTCGCGCAGACCCGGGTGGGCGATCCAGTGCCAGGACCGGGTCTTCACCGGCACAAAGCCGCGACGGATCTTGTGTTCACCCTGCGCACCCGGTTCGAAGGCCTGCAGGCCATGCTCGATGCAGTACTCGATTCCCCGGTAATAGCAGGCCTCGAAATGCACGTCACGGGTTTCTTCCAGCGCGCCCCAGTAGCGGCCGTACAACCTGGTGGGCGACTTCCAGAACACGCTGCAGGCCCGATCCTCGCCGTCGCGCGCGGCCATGCAGACGAGGAAATCCGCGCCGAACGCCTGTGCGGCGTTGCGGAAGAACGCCTCGTTGAGGCTGGGCCGGTTGCCGTAGAGCAGGTGAGTGGTGCGATAGCAGTGCGCGACCGTGGACAGTTCCTCGTCACTGATGGTGGCTCCGTCGAGCCAGCGATAGGTCCAGTCCCGGTTGGCCCTACGGCGTTCCTGGCGGATGTTCTTGCGCGGCTTGGCGCGCAGTGCGGAGAGAAACGCATCGAAGTCGGACCAGTCGCGGTTGTGCCAGTGATACTGCCAGCCGAATCGACCCAGCCAGGCCGATGCATCGAGGATTTCGGCGTCGGCTCCGTCGCCGAAATTGATCGACGCGGCCGGCAGTCCGTCGTCCGCGAGCCGGTTCTCGATCCGCGTCAGCGCGTCACTGCGGGAATCCGCGTTCGGACCGAACAGTCGCGGGCCGGTCACCGGCGTGAACGGCGCCGCGATCAGCAGCTTGGGGTACCAGGCCAGGCCGTTTCGATGGGCGGCGTCGGCCCAGGCGAAATCGAACACGAATTCGCCGTGGGAGTGCAGCTTGATCCAGGCGGGCAGCTCCATGGCTGCCCACTGCCAACCGCTGTCCCCCTCGCAACAGCCGGCGGCCTGGACGGCGTTCAGGAAGCGCGCGTCGGTAAACGGGTTGTCGCCGCGGTTCAGCGCGTTCCAGCGCGCGACATCGGGCACGGGGTTCCCGGGAACGGCGGCAGTCGCCACGGCGGCGTCCCGGTCAGGGCTGGTCGAGGAACTTCTCGGCATCCAGCGCGGCCATGCAGCCGAATCCCGCCGAGGTGATCGCCTGGCGGTAGACGTGATCGGCGACGTCGCCGGCCGCGAAGACCCCCGGGACACTGGACGACGTGGCCATGCCTTCCAGACCGCTCTTGATCGAGATGTAGCCACCTTCCATGTCGAGCTGATCGGCGAAGATGCCGGTGTTGGGGTCGTGCCCGATCGCCACGAACATCGCGTCGGCCGGCACGTCCGACGTGTCGCCGGTCTCCACGTGCCGGATGCGCACGCCGGTCACGCCATCGTCGTCGCCGAGCACTTCGTCGACCACGTGGTCCCAGGCGAACTCGATCCGACCTTCCTTTTCGCGTTCGAACAGCCGGTCCTGGAGGATCTTCTCGGCCCGCAGCGCGTCGCGACGATGGACCAGCGTGACCTTGCTGCAGATGTTGGACAGGTACAGCGCTTCCTCGGCTGCGGTGTTGCCGCCGCCGACCACCACGACCGGCTTGTCCCGGTAGAAGAATCCGTCGCAGGTTGCGCAGGCCGAAACGCCGCGACCCTTGAACTGCTCCTCGGAATCCAGCCCGAGGTAGCGCGCCGAGGCGCCGGTGGCGATGATCAGCGCGTCACAGGTGTAGACGCCCGTATCGCCCTCAAGGCGGAACGGGCGCTCGGCCAGGTGCGCGGTGTGGATGTGGTCGAACACCACCTCCGTGTCGAACCGTTCGGCATGAGCGAGCATGTCCTGCATCAGCTGCGGTCCCTGCAGATCGGCCACGCCGCCGGGCCAGTTCTCGACCTCGGTGGTGGTCATCAGCTGCCCGCCTTGCTGGATTCCGGTGACGATGGCCGGGTTCAGGTTGGCGCGCGCTGCGTAGACGGCGGCGGTGTATCCGGCCGGTCCGGAACCGAGGATCAGCAGCCGGAAATGGCGTGAATCGCCCATGTATACTTCTCCGAATGGGTGGTCAGGATGGTTGAAGAGGTCGCGACGCTCCTTATCTGCGGTCGCCGGCGGCCGAGACAAGCGAGACAACCCGAAGAGTAACGCAACCCCCGTCCTGCGATGTGCAGCCGTGCCGCGCGGCCGCCCGGCCCGCGCGAGGCGTGGACAATAAAAACATCTTCTGGAATCATGCGTTAGGCGCAACTCCTGAGAGGACTTCCCGCTTGCCCCCAGCCGCCCGAAAATCCGCCCGTCCGTCCCGCACGTCCACGGCCCGCAGCAGCAAGGCCGCAAGTAGCGACCGCGGCGCACTGGAGCGCCGGCTGTTCGAGGCACTGTTCCTGCTGGTACTGGTCGTGGCCTGCTACCTTCTGCTCGCCCTGGTGACCCACGACGCCCAGGATCCGGGCTTCTCGCGCAGCGGCGGCGACGCGGTGGCCAATCTCGGTGGCCGCTTCGGCGCCTGGATCTCGGACTTCTTCTTGGTCCTGATGGGCTACATGGCCTGGTTCCTGCCGTTCCTGATGGGCGCGGCCGCGTTCCGGCTGCTGTCCGAACGCACCGAACCGGTCGGCTGGCCGGAGTGGGGCGTGCGGCTCGGCGGCCTGGTACTGATCCTGCTGGCCGGCTGCATCCTGTTCGAAATGCAGCCGCGCGGCGCGCTGCAGAATACCGGCGGGATCATCGGCGACCTGCTGTCCGGGCCGATGATCCGCGCGATGGGCTTTACCGGTGCCGCGCTGATCAACCTGGCGGTCCTGCTGGCCGGGATCACCCTGTTCACCGGACTGTCCTGGGTCACGGTGATCGACCGCACCGGCGCCTTCGCGATCGCCGCCTTCGCCTGGACGGTCGAGAAGATCGGCGAGGCGCGCGACTGGATGGCCGGCCGTCGGGCCCGGGCCGAGCGCGAGGAGGTCCGCAAGCGCGACACGGTCAAGCGCAAGAAGCGCCCCGAGGTACGGATCGAGCCGCGGGTCGAGGCCAAGCCGACCGAGAAGGCCAAGGCCAAGCTCGCCCAGCGCTCCCTGTTCAAGAACCTGCCGGCCGGGAGCCTGCCGCCGCTGGACCTGCTCGACGAGCCGCCGAAGCAGGAGGCGGGCTATTCCACCGACACGCTGAAGGCGATGAGCCGGCAGGTCGAGCTGAAGCTGTCGGACTTCGGTATCGAGGTCGAGGTGGTCGCGGTCCATCCCGGGCCGGTGATCACGCGCTTCGAGCTCCAGCCGGCCCCGGGCGTCAAGGGCGCGCAGATCGCCAACCTGGCCAAGGACCTGGCCCGCGGCCTGAGCGTCATCTCCGTGCGCGTGGTCGACGTCATCCCCGGCAAGAGCGTGATCGGCCTGGAGATCCCGAACAGCAAGCGAGAGATCGTCTACCTGCGCGAGATCCTGGCCTCGGAGGCCTACGAGAAATCGTCCTCGCCGCTGACCCTGGGCCTGGGCAAGAGCATCTCGGGCAAGCCGATGGTCGCCGACATCGCGCGCATGCCGCACCTGCTGGTTGCCGGGACCACCGGCTCGGGCAAGTCGGTGGCGGTCAACTCGATGATTCTCAGCCTGATCTACAAGGCCACCCCCGACCAGGTCCGGATGATCATGGTCGACCCGAAGATGCTCGAGCTGTCGGTCTACGAGGGCATCCCGCACCTGCTTGCACCGGTGGTCACCGACATGAAGGAAGCGGCCAATGCCCTGCGGTGGTGCGTGGCCGAGATGGAGCGCCGCTACCGGCTGATGTCGAACCTGGGCGTGCGCAACCTGGCCGGCTACAACCGAAAGATCGCCGACGCCGAGGAGAAGGGCGAGCCGATCCCGGATCCGCTGGTCGATCCCAGCACGCTGGCCGAAGGCGAGGACAAGCCGACGCTGGATAAACTGCCGTTCATCGTGGTCGTCGTCGACGAGTTCGCCGACATGATGATGATCGTTGGCAAGAAGGTCGAGGAACTGATCGCCCGGCTGGCCCAGAAGGCGCGCGCGTCCGGCATCCACCTGGTGCTGGCGACCCAGCGGCCGTCGGTCGACGTGATCACCGGGCTGATCAAGGCCAACATCCCGACCCGGATGGCATTCCAGGTGTCGTCGAGGGTCGATTCGCGCACCATTCTCGACCAGCAGGGCGCGGAGAACCTGCTCGGCCACGGCGACATGCTCTACCTGCCGCCGGGCAGCGGTCTGCCCGAGCGCATCCACGGCGCCTTCGTCGACGACCACGAGGTCCACCAGGTGGTCGAATGGCTGCAGGCCCAGGGCCAGCCGGACTACCTCGAAGAGGTCCTGTCCGACACCCAGACCATGGCCGACGGGCAGACCATCGGTGAGACCGGTCTGCCCGAAGCGGCGAGCGGCGACGAGTCGGACGAGCTCTACGACAAGGCCGTCGCGTACGTGCTGGAAAGCCGACGTGCTTCAATCTCGGGCGTCCAGCGCCAGCTGCGTATCGGCTACAACCGGGCCGCGCGTCTGATCGAGGAAATGGAAGGGCAGGGGATCGTGTCGCCGCCGGAGCACAACGGGCAGCGAGAAGTCCTCGCCCCGGCTCCGCCCCCAAGGGACTAGCGGGGGAGCTACTGCGCGGGCCGCTGACGGCGCTCGGCGGTGCTCGCGATCCGAAAAATTCCTGTTTGGAGGCCGCTTGCGGGCGAAGGGCGGGGCGACGGAACCGGTTCGCGCGCAAGCGCCCTCCAACAGACGAGCCCCGATCCCTGGCCTGCCTGTTGGAGGCCGCTTGCGGGCGAAGGGCGCGGCGACGGGACCGGTTCGCGCGCAAGCGCCCTCCAACAGACGAGAACCGATCCCTGGCCTGCCTGTTGGAGGCCGCTTGCGGGCGAAGGGCGGGGCGGCAGAACCGATTCGCGCGCAAGCGCCCTTCAACAGACGAGCCCCGATCCCTGGCCTGCCTGTTGGAGGCCGCTTGCGGGCGAAGGGCGGGGCGACGGGACCGGTTCGCGTGCGAGCGCACTCCAACAGGATCCGGACCACGGGGTTCTGCGACTTCAGCCACCGTTCAGGGCCGGGCGGTCATAATCGCCCAATGAAATTCAATCGGGATACCGCCGTGAGACTACCGACGCCGCTTGCCGGATCGCCGCCTGCTAGATCGCCGCTTGCCAGATGGTTGATTGCCGGATCGCTGCTGCTGGCCGCCTTACCGGCGCAGGCACAGGGTGATGCCCGTGCGCTGCTCGACGCGTTCGCGGCCGACCTGACCAGCCTGACCGCCGAGTTCACCCAGATCACGGTCGACGGCCGCGACGAGGTCGTCGAGCAGAGCTCCGGACGGATGGCCTTCGAGGCCCCGGACCGGATTCGCTGGGACTATCTCGAGCCGTTCCCGCAGGCGCTGGTCGCCGACGGCGAGCAGCTGTGGCACTACGACGAGGCGCTGGAGCAGGTCACCGTACGACCGCAGCCTGCCCCGGAGGACTCGCCGATGCTGGTTCTGACCCGACCGGACCTGCTCGAGACCTTCTATCGCGTGCTGCCGTCCAGCGAGCCGAACGTGCTGCGCTTCGAGCCACTGGCCGAGGATGCCGGTATCGAGATGGCCCGGCTGACCTTCGTCGACGATCTTCCCTACGCGCTGGACCTGTTCGATCCCTTCGGCCAATCGACGCGTCTGACCCTGGACCGCATCGAGCGCAACCCGGCCATCGAACCGGGGACCTTCGAATTCCAGGTGCCCGAAGGCGCGGACGTGCTCGAAGGGCTGTGATGTCCGGCGTCTGAACGTCCGCTGTGGCCGCCTACGGCACCATCCTGTTGCTGATCGCCGTCGGGCGCCTGTTCGCGGCCGGCCGCGTGCTTCCCGAAAACGCTCCCGAGACGCTGAACCGGGTCGTGATCGTGGTGTGCCTGCCGGCGCTGATCTTCATCCATGTCCCCACGCTGGAGGCGTCGTGGGCGCTGCTGCCGCTCATCATCGTGCCGTGGCTGCTGCTGGCGCTGACGATCCTGGGCGTGCTGCTCTGCTCGCGGCTGTTCGGCCTGTCGCGCCAGGTCACGGCGGTGCTGCTGGTGCTGGTCCCGCTCGGCAATACCTCGTTTCTGGGCTTCCCGCTGGTCGAGGCTCTGCTCGGCGCGGACCGGGTCCGGTACGCGGTCGTCTACGACCAGTTCGGTTCGTTCCTGATCGTCTGCACCCACGTTCTGTTCGTGCTCGCCTGGTTCGGCGAGGGCGAAGCTCCCGCAGCCATCGCCATCGTTCGTCGGGTGGTGACGTTTCCACCGTTCGTTGCGCTGGTTGCGGCCCTGCTGCTGGGCAATGGCTGGTTCCCGGGCTGGCTGATGGCGCTGGCCGAAACGCTGGCGGACATGCTGCTTCCGCTGGTCACGCTGGCCGTCGGCCTGCAGCTGCGCTTGCGCCTGGTCCCGGAATATCGTTGGCCGCTGGTCGGCGGTCTGATCGGAAAACTGCTGCTGCTGCCCGCAGCGGCGCTGGGCGTTGCGCTGGTTCTGGGCACCGATTCACCGATCCGCGACGTGGTGGTCCTCGAATCGGCCATGCCGCCGATGATCACCGCGGCCGCGCTCGCGTCCAGCGCCCGGCTGGCGCCCGAACTGGCCTCGGCCCTGGTGGCCTGGGGTGTGCTGTTCTCCACGGCGACGGTGCCGCTCTGGCACTGGATCGCCGCAGCGATCTAGCCGATCCGTCGATTCAGCCCGATCGGCCGATGCAGCCGAGCAGCCAGGCGGTATAGGCCACGAAGATCGCGAGCAGCACCGCCCCTTCGATCCGATTGATGCGGCCGGGGCCGCGGATGCCGATGCCCATGATCAGCAGCAGCACGGTCACGCCGCCGAGCACGGGCAGGTCGCGCGTCAGCAGCGTGTCGCTGACCGGCAGCGGCCGGGCCAGCCCAGCGGCGCCGATGACCATGAGCGTATTGAACAGGTTGGAGCCGACGATATTGCCGACCGCCAGGTCGTGCTCGCCGCGGCGTGCGGCGATCAGTGACGAGGCCAGTTCGGGAAGCGAGGTGCCGATCGCGACGATGGTCAGGCCGATCACCAGGTCGCTGACGCCCAGCCACTGCGCAACCTCGACCGCGCCCCAGACGAGCAGCCTTGAGCTGGCGATCAGGACCAGCAGGCCGACCACCAGCCAGGCCAGGCTGCGCCGGAGCGAAGGATCGGGTCGCACCTCGAGTTCCTGGGCGACGTCCAGTCCGAGCCGATCGGCCGGCTGGCGCCGCGCCTCGTACAGGCTCCAGCCGAGCAGCGCGGTAAACATCGTCAGCAGCACCGCGGCGTCGAGCCGCGACACCTCTCCGTCCAGCAACTGCCATGCGGCCAGCGCGGTCACGCGAGCAAGGCCGGCAGCTCGCGCCGGATGACGCTCGACTGCACGGCGATCGGGCAGATGATGGCCGTCAGTCCGAGGATCAGCGCGATGTTGGTGATGTTGGAGCCGTAGGCGTTGCCGAGCGCGATGCCGGGGTTGCCGCCGGTCGAGGCGAGGATGGATACCGTCAGTTCGGGCGCGGAGGTGCCGAAGCCGACGACGACCATGCCGATCAACAGCGGCGGCATGCCGAAACGGGAGGCCAGTTCCGAGGCCGAGACCACGAAGCGTTCGGCGCTCCACAGCAGCAGGACGAGCCCGCAGACGATCGAGAGTACGGCGTAGGTCATGGAATCATCCTAGCGGGTCGGAAGGTCCGGGATCATTCGGACCGGTGCCGGTAGAATGCACGAAATCCTTGCCCGGAAGTTCGACGTGGCCGCTGATCGACTCGTCATGACCCGCCCCGATGACTGGCACCTGCACGTGCGCGACGGGGATGCGCTGCGCGACGTGCTCGGCGCCACCGGACGGTGCTTCGCGCGGGCGATCGTGATGCCCAACCTGAAGCCTCCGGTGACCACCGTCGAACGGGCGCAGGCCTATCGCGAGCGCATCCAGGCCGCGATGCCCGCCGACGCTGCCTTCGAACCGCTGATGACCCTGTACCTGACCGACAACACCACGCCGGACGAGATCCGCCGCGCGGCGGACTGCGAGTTCGTCCACGCGGTCAAGTACTACCCGGCCGGTGCGACGACCAACTCCGACAGCGGCGTGACCGACCTGGCTCGTGCGATGCCGGCGCTCGAGGCGATGCAGGAGGTCGACCTGCCGCTGCTGCTGCACGGTGAAGTCACCGACGGCGAGATCGACGTGTTCGATCGCGAGGCGGTGTTCATCGAACGGCATCTCGATCGGCTGGTGCGCGATCTCCCCGAGCTGCGCATGGTGCTGGAACACGTCACGACGTCCGACGCGGTCGATTTCGTCACGGCCGCGTCCGACAGGGTCGCGGCGACGGTCACCGTCCATCACCTGCTGCTCAACCGGAACGCCCTGTTCGACGGTGGTCTCCGGCCGCACCATTACTGCCTGCCGCTGATCAAGCGCGAGCGCCACCGCCAGGCCCTGGTCGAGGCGGCCACCTCGGGCAGCCCGAAGTTCTTCCTTGGTACCGATTCGGCGCCGCACCCGAAGGGCGAGAAGGAATCCGACTGCGGCTGCGCCGGCGTGTTCAGCGCGCCCAACGCGATCGAGCTGTATGCCGAGGCTTTCGATGCGGCCGGCCGGCTGGATCGCCTGGAAGGCTTTGCCAGCCACCACGGTCCGGACTTCTATCGGCTGCCGCGCAATCGCGGCACGATCACGCTGACGCGCTCGACCTGGACCGTACCCGAGGAATTCCCCTTCGTCGATTCGACCATCGTGCCGCTGCGTGCCGGGGGCGACGTGGCCTGGCGGCTGGAGGGCTGATCGCATGGACCCGATCCTGCTGTTCTTCCTGTTCGGGCTGGCGGCCGGGCTGCTGCGCGCCGAGCTGCGCTTGCCGTCGGCGATCTACGACTTCGTGTCGATGCTGCTGCTGCTTTCGATCGGCCTGAAGGGCGGCGTCGAGCTGGCCGAGCAGCCGTTCCTGTCGGTGCTGCCCGATGTCGTGGTCGCGATTCTGATGGGCATTGCGCTGCCCCTGCTGATCTATCCGGTGCTGCTGCACATCGGCCGCTTCAAGCGGCCCGACGCCGCGTCGATCGCCGCGCACTACGGCTCGGTCAGCGTCGGCACATTCGCCGTTGCCGTGGCCTGGCTGGCGACCCGCGAGATCGACTACGAAGCGCACCTGCCGCTGCTGCTGGTGGTGCTCGAGATGCCGGCGATCCTGGTCGGCATCGTGCTCGCGCGCGGTCTCAGCGCGAAAATGGACTGGAAGAGCATCGGTCACGAAGTGTTTCTCGGCAAGGGCGTGGTGCTGCTGATCGGCGGGCTGCTGATCGGCTGGATCGCCGGCCCCGCCGGCCTGATCTCGATCGAGCCGTTGTTCTTCGACCTGTTCAAGGGCATTCTCGCGGTGTTCCTGCTCGAGATGGGCCTGATCGCGGCCGCCCAGGCCAGCAGCCTCAAGCGGTACGGATTGTTCCTGCTGCCGTTCGGTACCGTGGTGCCGGTCGTGTTCGGCGCCATCGGCACGGGACTGGCGCTGCTGATGGGCATGAGCCCGGGCGGGACGATGCTGTTCGCCGTGCTGGCCGGCAGTGCGTCCTACATCGCGGTGCCGGCGGCGATGCGCATCTCGGTGCCCCAGGCCAACCCGACGCTGTCGCTGACCGCGTCGCTCGGGATCACGTTCCCGTTCAACGTGCTGGTCGGCATTCCCCTGTACTGGACGTTCGCCGAATGGGCCCACGCGGCCGCCTGAGAACGCAGACCGATGTCGATGGAGTCGCAGATGGAGTCGAATCGCACCAACATACGCAAGCTGCTGACGGTGATCACCGAGGCGGTCCTGGAGTCGGCGCTGACCCGCGACCTGGAGAAGCTGGGTGCGCACGGGTACACCATCGTCAACGCGCGCGGCAAGGGTCACCGCGGCGTCCGCGATGCCGGCTGGGAGGCCAGTGGAAACATCCGGATCGAGGTGGTCTGCGACGAGTCCACCGCCCGGCGGATTGCCGAGCACCTGCAGACGACCTATTACGACGACTATGCCATGATCCTGCTGCTCGGCGAGGTCGAAGTCCTGCGCCCGGAAAAGTTCTGACGCGGGGACGATCGAGCCGATGATTCGACTGGGCATCGACGCTGCCGACCTCGAGCGCGCGGCCGGCTGGCTGCGCGAAGGGCGCCTGGTCGCCATGCCCACGGAAACCGTCTACGGTCTGGCCGCCGACGCTGCGAACCCGGACGCGGTCCGCCGCGTGTTCGCCGCCAAGGGCCGGCCCGCCGACCACCCGGTGATCGTGCACCTGCCCGATGCCGGGTCCGTGGACGGCTGGGCGCGAGATGTGCCCGAGGCCGCACGCCGACTCGCCGCGGCCTTCTGGCCGGGACCGCTCACGCTGGTGCTGAAGCGCGGCCCCCGGGTCGACAACGTGATCACCGGCGGCCAGTCCACCGTCGGCTTGCGGGTGCCGGCCCACCCGGTGGCGCAGGCGTTGCTGAAACGCTTCGGAGGCGCCCTGGCCGCACCTTCGGCCAATCGCTTCGGCCATGTCAGTCCGACCACCGCGGCGCACGTGATGAAGGAGTTCGACGCCGAATCCGAGCCCGAGGTGGTCGCCGTGCTGGACGGCGGCGCCTGTGACGTGGGCCTGGAATCGACGATCGTCGACCTGAGCGGCGAGGTGCCTCGCTTGCTGCGTCCCGGGATGATTTCCGTGGCCGACATCGAGCGCGTGATCGGTGAGCCGCTGGCCGAGACCGACGACGGCGAGGGGCCGCGTGCATCGGGCCGCCTGCCGTCGCACTACGCGCCGGAAGCGCCGCTGGAACTCGTCGCCGCAGATGCGCTCGATGCAGCGGTCGCGAAGGCGCTGCGACAGGGCAGCGTGGCGGTCCTGGCGCGGCGTGCCACCGACGCCCGGAACGGCCGATGCGGCTGGTTCCGGCTGGCCGACCGACCCGAAGCGTACGCCCGCGAACTCTACGCGGCGTTGCGCCGGGCCGATGCCCGCAATCCGGCCGTCATCCTGGTCGAGGCGGTGCCCGATACGCCCGATTGGCAGGCGATCCGCGACCGTCTGCGACGCGCGTGCGCCGGGCGCGAGGGTTGACCCACCGCGCCCGAGCGATTCAGACCCGGCTGCCCTTGACCAGGCCCATCACTTCGCCCATGTCCAGGGTCCGCGCCTTCTGCTCGATCTGCGGCAGGTAGTCGCCCTGCATGGTTCGGGCCGATCCCAGCACCTCCTCGTAGGTCCGCTTCAGCAGCTCGGTGCTCATCTGCCGGCCGCCGGCGTAGTACCGCTTCGCCACCTGGCCCAGGGCGTAGGTTGTCGCGAACGAGAATGCCATGCCCGTCGCACTGCGGCCGAGGCGTCCGATGCCGCGCCCGGCGGCGGCGCGGAACAGGCCGCCGATCAGCTTGCGGCCGAACTGCTCGACGTACTGCGAGGTCATCCCGACCCCGAGCGTGGCCAGGAATTCCTTGATGTGGCCGCGGTCGAGCTCGACGCCGTAGTCCTTGCCGATGCCGTAGACCATGCGGATCTGCAGCGGAATGATCGCCATCGAGGCCCAGGACTGCGGAAGGAGTTCCAGCGCGCCGTTGAGGATCGAATACTTCAGGATGCTCTTGTCCATTGCGGCCTCGTCGACCTGCGGCATCTCGGCCGGCGAGGGCCGCTCTTCGGCCGATACGGGCACCGCAGCCGGCGCCGCAGCCTCGGTCAGTTCGACGACCTGCTCGGCTTCCCGTTCGATCGGGTCGGTCTCTCCAGCCTGCAGTCCGAGTTCGGCCTTCAGCTCGTCCAGGAACGCCCGTTCGGCGTCGGTCATCCGACCGTCCGCGTCGCAGACCCCGACCGCCATCTCGTAGGCGAGGTGCTTTTCGCCCGCCTCGTCGAGGGCCTCGGTCGCATCGGACAGCGAGATGCGTTTCAGCAGCACGTCCTGATAGAGCGCGCGCAGGTCCGGGGCGCCGTCACCCGTCTGCGAGCCCGTCAGTGCGTCGGCGATCCGTCGGATCTCCTCGCGTTCGTGCTCGTGCTTTGCGCCGTCGGCGAAGGCGGCGAACAGGGCGATGGTCAGCAGGGCGGAATCGCGGTCTCGGGTGTCGGGCATGGAGAGCGCCTGGTTGAGGGGTTCTGGGAGGGATCGGGGCACTGCACGCCGGGTTCAATCCCTCCCTCGATCGATCGACGGGGATCGGCATGATTGGGCGATCAGTGCGACCTGCGCTTGACAGCATCGATTACGTGTGTAAACTGAAATTACGATTACAGTCGTAAACCAAGGAACGTCATGAAAGCGATCAGTGACGCGGAGAGCACTTTGATGGAAGTGCTCTGGCAACGAGGAGAAGCCACGGCCGAGGAGCTGCGCGAGGCCGTCGCCGACCGGACCGATTGGCAGTCCGGCACGGTCAAGGCGTTGCTGAACCGCCTGCTGAACAAGGGTGCAATCCGGGCCGAACGGGAAGGCCGGAGATTCAGGTATCGGCCGGTTCTGAAGCGCGAGGACTACGTGTCGCAACAGAGCCGGTCGCTGCTGGACCGGCTGTTCGACGGCCGTATCGCGCCGCTGGTGGCTCATTTCAACGAGCAGAAGGAGCTTTCGAAGTCGGACCTCGACGAACTGCGCCGCTTGATCCGGGAGCTTGACGATGACGAATGAGCTGATCGGACTCCTTGTAGACGCCACGCTGGTTCTATCGGCCGCGCTGCTCGGTGTGTTCGTGCTTCGTCGCGCTTGGCGGACCTTCTTCGGTGCGGGCAATGCGCTGCTGTTGTGGGCCCTGGTCCCGATCGTCCTGATCGCAACCCTGTTGCCCGCGCCTGTGCAGACGATCGATCCGGCCGCCGATCCGCGGGCACGGGCCTCGGGTACAGTGATCGCGCCGATGACCCCGGCGGCGCGTGAGCGGGTCGGTCGCGCTTTACCTCGTCGCGCATTACCTCCGATCGTGGCGAACGACGCCGTGCCTTCGGCGCAGGGGCCATCCCCGCTTGCCGACCCGGCGCCGAAGAAGCGGGTCCTGGCGGCCTGGTTGACCGGTGCGCTGCTGATGGTCGCCGCGCTCGTCGTGCGTCAGCATCGGTTGCTGCGATCGTTGGGCCGGTTGACATTGCGGCGGGACGGAACGTTTCTCAGCGAGCAGCCCGACATCGGGCCGATCCTGATCGGCGCGCTCCGGCCGCGCATCGTGCTGCCGGCCGACTTCGAGCAGCGCTACACCCGGCCGCAGCAGGACTTGATTGTCGCCCACGAGCGCTGCCACCTGCGCCGCGGCGATACGCAATTCACCCTGGTCGCCTGCCTCCTGCGGTGCGTGTTCTGGTTCAATCCGCTGGTTCACCTCGCGTGGCCTCGTTTCCGAATGGACCAGGAACTGGCCTGTGACGCCGCAGTGCTGCGAGCGCACCCCGGGCATCGGCGCGCCTATGCAGAGGCGATGCTTGCGACCCGCACGAGTGCTCCGGCGCTGCCGGTTGGATGCGCGTGGCGAACCGGCCACCCGCTGGCAACCCGAATCCGGATGATCTGCGCGCCACCCTTGGGCCGTCTACGGCTCATCGCCGGCACGGTCATGTTCCTTTCGGCCGGGACGGTTGCGGCGATCGGGGCCTGGTCCCATCAGGAGCCGCAGCGATACTATCGCGCAGCCTCGATGCCCGAGCTCCGTGTGGACATGGTGGTCGCCGAGCCAACAATTCGGACACCGGGTCTGGATCGGGCCATTGCCCCGCGGACCGCGCCGATGCCTGCCTATGCGGTATCCACGCACCCACCGCCACTGCCGGAACCGGAACAGGAACAGGAACCTGCTGCGTCCACACCGGGAACTGCGGTCGCCCGATCCGCGATGCCGGCCAAGGCGGTCGAGTCCGGGCTCGTTGCGCAGAGCCCGACCGATGATGCCAACCGGCGAACGGACATTCCCGAGAAAACCGAGAACCTCGTCGCCGAAGTATCGGCGGCCGAAACGGGTACGTCGGAGACCGCAACGGTGGCGGTCGAACACGCCCGGCTGATCGAGACCACGCCGCCGGACTTTCCCCAGTCGATGTACCGGCCCAGACTGTTGAGCTACCCAGGCATGCCGAGCGAGGGTCTGCCTGACGAGGATTGGTCCCCGCTCGGACGGCTATGGGGCCTGTTGCTGCGGGTGAGGTTGGACGAGCGAGGGGCTCCGGTGGAGATCACGGTCGACGACTCCAACATCGACGACCCGAGACTCGTCAATCGGTATCACGAACTGGCAACGGCGGCGGTGCGCGACTGGCGCTTTGCACCGGCGCGGATCGACGGAGAGCCCGTCGTTTCCGAAGTCCTGCTGCCGTTCTTCTTCGATACCAACCGATACGACATCAGACCGATTTCGTACCAAGCGATCGCGACGCCGCGATTCCGGCCAGGACCGCCGAGCATCGGTTCGGTCAGGCGTTACGTCGGTCGCTGAGGGCCGCTGTTCGGCGCGGCGTCGCGTGGTGCATGTGTGGCGCCGGCTTGCCGGCTAACATCAACACGAGGATCAACACCATGAGTACATCGAACACGATCAAGCCCATCCTGGCCTCCGGGTTCTTTTTAGCGACGCTTTCGGCCCAGTCCGCCTTTGCTCAGGACCTTGCGCCGGCCGTCAGTGAGCGATCAGGCACGGTGGATTTCGTCCAGGCATCGTTGATCGACCCAGCGCCGCCGTTGTTTCCCAGCTCGTTCTCGAAGCCGAGGCTCGTGCTGTATCCCGGCATGCCGCAGTCGGTCCAGCCCGGTCCCGATTGGACACCCGAGCACGCATTGTGGCGGCTGCCCGTTCGGGTCGCGCTGGACGCTAGAGGCACACCGGTCGAGTTGGAGATCGGGGACCATCCGCTGAGCTCGCAGGGAATGGTCCGACGCTACGAGCGGCTGGCGCTTCAAGCCGCGCAGGACTGGACCTATGCGCCGGCACGACTCGACGGAGAGCCCATCTCGTCCGAGTTGATTCTCTCGTTCTATTTCGACACCTCGCTGGGTCGGCCGCGGCCTTCGGACGGTCTTGAACTACTTGCTCACACCTCGTCGTCGCAAATGCCGTCGTGGCGTACCGACTTCCGTGTGCTGAACCGCTAGATGTCCGTCGCCACCGCAGGCGCAAGACTGCGTCCCCACGGCCTGGGTAAACCCAAGGCGGGTTCGACTTTGCCCTGCGTGAAACAAGCGGATACGAAAAAGCCGGCACAGGGACCGGCTTTTTCTCCGGGGGCGCTGCGAGTCGCTGTACTCGCAGATGGGACGTCGCGCAGCGACTCATGTGTGGGGTTGTGGAGGCGGCGGGGCCTTGCGTGTGGGTGTACACGCAATCCAATCGTCGCGGAGCGACGCCTGAGTCGCAGCGCCGCAAGGCGCCAGACTGCGAGGCGTAGCCTCGGATACAAACAAGGCGGGTTCGACTCCCGCCCGAACCGGCCATAAAAAAAGGGACCGGCGCGATGGCGGGTCCCTTGCGGGGATCTGGTGGAGGCGGCGGGAGTCGAACCCGCGTCCGCAAACCATCTGATCCTGGTTCTACATGCTTAGCCCGTTCTATTGTTTCTCGTCATTCCACCGCCCGAAGGGCAGGGCATGTGGAACGACCAGTCGCGGTTTGGTTTAACTCCAGGCCCCGAGACTCGACCTGAAGCGATCCTGCTGAATGATCTCCCGTCGAAAGCGCAGGCTCAAACGGGGGAGAGCAGGCCGGTTTTTAGGCGGCCAGTGCGTAGTTGTCGTCGTTGGCAACTAACAATTTGCAGCCAGGTTTTACGAGGATTGCTGCCTCCTCGGCATGCCCCAGGGTACGTCCGATCCACGTCGAAGCCAGTACGCCCCCGGTGGTACGGGAACTGAGACAAGAAAACTGTCCCGTTGTTCCGTTCCATCACTATACATGGATGCGGGACCCTCCGCCGTCAAGCGGAGGCGTTCAGGGGTGCCGCACGGGTGGTCCGGCCGTTCGGGGCATGGGCACTCAGTGCCGCGGGGGGCGGCCAGTCATCGCTGCTTGAGGATCCGGCCCTTCTCGCGCTCCCAGTCGCGCTCCTTCTGCGCCCGGCGCTTGTCGTGCTGCTTCTTGCCCTTGGCCAGCGCGATTTCGACCTTGACCTTGCCCTTCTTCCAGTACATCGCCGTCGGGATCAGCGCGTAGCCCTTGCGCTCGACCGAGCCGATCAGGGTGTCGAGCTCCTGCTTGTGGAGCAGCAGGCGCCGGGTGCGCATCGGGTCCGTATTCACGTGGGTCGAGGCCGAGGTCATCGGCTGGATCACGCAGCCGAACAGGAAGGCTTCGCCGCCACGCAGCAGCACGTGGCTTTCGCCGAACTGCACGCTGCCGGCGCGCAGCGACTTGACTTCCCAGCCCAGCAGCGAAATGCCGCATTCGGTCCGGTCCTCGAGCTGGTACTCGAAGCGCGCGCGCTTGTTCAGGGCGATGGTGGAGGACGACGAAGAGGACGACGAGGAGCTCATGGTCGAAGGGCCGTGGTGAGGGTCGGGGTACGGGCGCGGTCGGGACCGCTAGGCGGCAGTCTACTGGATCGGCGCTCGCGCGGCCGTGCAGCGGCCGGGGCGGCTGCACGGCCTTCTACCGCTTGCGTCGCCCGCTTCGCGATGGGTTGGGTATGATGCCGACCATGCCTGAAGTCAACCGATCCGCGCTGGTTTCGCACTCGCCGGAGCAGATGTACGACTTGGTCTGCGACGTCGAGCATTACCCGAGTTTCCTCGGCTGGGTGCGTTCGGCCGAAGTCCACGAGCAGGACGAGCGTCATCAGCTGGCGTCGCTGGAGGTCAGCGTCGCCGGCGTGACCCGCAAGTTCAGGACCCGCAACGAACTGGAGCCCGGCGAACGTCTGACGATGAACCTCGACGAAGGCCCGTTCCGTCGCTTCGGCGGGGAGTGGCGCTTCGGCGACCTGGGCATCGGCTGCAAGGTCGAACTGATGCTGAGCTTCGACTTCGACAACCCGGTGCTGGCCGCGGCCTTCAATCGGGGCTTCGTCTCGGTGGCCAACCGCATGGTCGACGATTTCTGCCGGCGCGCCGACGCGCTGTACTCCTGACGTGGCCGAACCGGACACCGCCGAGCGGGTTCGCGTCGAGGTCGCGGCCGCGTGGCCGGATCGCCAGGTCGTGGTGTCGGTCGAGCTGCCGGCCGGCAGTATGGTGGCGGACGCGATCCGGGCCTCGGGGCTGGAGCAGCGGTTTCCGGAACTCGACGTTCGTGCCGATCATGTCGGCATTTTCGGAATGCTGTGCAGGCTCGAGCAGGTCGTTGGCGACGGCGATCGAATCGAGCTCTATCGGCCGCTGAAACTGGACCCGAAGGAAGTGCGCCGGCTCAACGCCCAGCGCCGCAAGGACTGAAGCCGAGTCGCCCGGGCCAATTCAGCGCGGCGGTTCGGCCGGCGGAATCACCTCGTCGTCGTCGCGGTCGCGCCGCGGCAGGATCGGCTGATTGCTGTCCGGGTCGATGATCTCCAGCTCCTCCGGGTCGACACCGGCGATCCCGGCATCGTCGAGGTAATTGCCGTGGAAATCGACGACCCGATCGTTCTCGAACAGCACCGTCAAGGTGCGCCGCTCGGCCTTGTCGCCACTGCGGGCGAAGGAGTTGACGTAGTCCCAGCGGTCGTCGTGGAAGGGGCTCTGGACGGCCGGCGAACCGAGCAGCACCAGCACCTGGCGCTTGGTCAGCCCGACCGTGAGCTGCTCCATGTCGTCCTCATCCAGCACGTTGCCCTGCGGGATGTTCTGCTTGTAGATGACGTTGCAGCCGCCGACGAGGACGGCGAGCGCGAGCAGGGAGAGTCGGATCATGGCCAGGAAGTACCGCGTCGAAATCGACCCGAATGATACAATACGAATCCGCTCATCCGGTGCGTCCCGAATGTCCGAAGAAACCCGCGAACTGCGCAAGGCCGGCCTCAAGGTGACCCTCCCGAGGCTGCGCATCCTGCAGTTGCTCGACGGTGCCGACCAGAAGCACGTCACCGCAGATGACGTCCACCGGCTGCTGATCGACCAGGGCGAGGACATCGGCCTGGCCACGGTCTACCGCGTGCTGAATCAGTTCGAAACCGCGGGCCTGGTGCGCAAGCACATGTTCGACGACGGCTCCGGCCGGGCGCCTCAGGCGAGCTACGAGCTGGACGAAGGCGGCCACCACGATCACATGGTCGACCTCGATACCGGTGAAGTAGTGGAGTTCTTCGACGAGGAGATCGAGCGACTGCAGGACGAAATCGCGAACAAGCACGGCTTCGAGATCGTCGACCACTCGCTGGTCCTGTACGTGCAGAAGAAGGGCAGTCGCAACCGAAGTTGAGCCGGCTCACCGGCGCCTCTTCTTTGCCGGTCCTCCCCGATCAGGCCTCGCGGCCTTCCAACAGCGCCTCGGCGTGCCGCCGACTGGTTTCCCCGGTCGTCGAGCCGAGCATCCGCGCCAGTTCGGCGACTCTCGCCTTCGAGTCCAGCGGTTCCACCTGAACCCGCGTGCGGCTATCGCCGGACTGCTTGATGACTCGGTACTGCTGATCGGCTCGCGCCGCGACCTGGGCCAGGTGGGTGACGCAGAAGGCCTGGCCGCCGGCGCCGGCGCGGTGCAGGAACTCGCCGACCCGGTGCGCCGTCTCGCCGCCGACGCCGGCGTCGATCTCGTCGAAGATCCGGACCACGCCGCGGGCCGGCTCGGCCGATGCGACGATCATGGCCAGGCTCAAGCGCGACAGCTCGCCGCCGGACGCGACCCGCTTCAGCGGTCGAGGCGGCTGGCCCGGATTGGCGGTGAACAGCAGCTCGATCGCGTCGGCGCCGTGCTCGGCGACCGCGGCGTCGTCGTCGTCGTCGAAGTCGATCTCGAACTCGATGCGCGCCGTATCCATGCCCAGCGCGGAAAGCGCGTCGGCGACGTCGCCTGCGATCGATTCCGCAGCGGCCCGTCGGGCCTCGTGCAGCGCGCGGGAGGCGTCCAGCCATTCGCTTCGGCGCTTGCGGAGCGCCCGTTCGGCCTGCTCGCGCGCTTCGGCCGCACCCTCGATCCGCTCCAGGCGGTCGCGCAGCTCGGTGCGCAGCGGCGGCAGCGATTCGGGCTCGCAGCGGTGCTTGCGGGCCAGCTCCATGATCCTGCCCAGCCGACGATCGACCGCGTCGAGGCGGTCCGGGTCGGCTTCCAGCGACTCGGCCAGCCGATTCAAGGTCCGGGCCGACTCCTCGAGGTGGACTCGGGCGGTGGCCAGCATCTCCCGCGCTTCGGCAAACGCCGGGTCTCGATCGGTCACCGCGTCGATCGCGCGAATCCCGCGGACCGTCAAGGCGACCGCGCCGGCGTCGCTGCCGTCGGCGTCGCCGTCCAGGGCGTCGATCGCGTCGGCGGCGGCACGCTGCAGGTCCTCGATCGACGCCAGCCGACGCTGCTCGGCCTCGAGCTCCGCCAGTTCGTCGTCGCCGAGGTCCAGCGCGTCGAGCTCGTCGAGTTGGAACCGCAGCAGGTCGGGGTCGGCGTCGTTGTCCTCGTCGAGCGCCTGCAGCGCGCGACGTGCTTCGGCGTGGGCTCGTGCCGCCTCGCGCACGGCTCGGCGCAGGTCACCGGCGACTCCCCGATCCAGCCAGCGCCGTTGATGGGCGGGATCGGCGAGTCGCTGATGCTCGTGCTGGCCGTGGATTTCGACCAGCAGGCCACCCAGTGCCTTCAGCTGGCCGACCGTCGCTGGCTGGCCGTTGATCCAGCCGCGCGAGGCACCGTCGGCCGGCACCGACCGGCGCAGGAGCAGCTCGTCTCCGTCGTCCATCGCCTGCTCGGCGAGCCAGGCTCTTGCCGGGTGACCCTCGTCGAGCTGGAACCAGGCGCTGAGCTCGGCTCGTTCGGCGCCCGGGGCGACCACCGCGGAGTCCGCGCGGTCGCCCAGCAGCAGGCCCAGGGCGTCGATCAGGATCGACTTGCCGGCCCCGGTCTCGCCGGTGATCGCGCCGAAGCCGGCGCCGAACTCGAGCTCGAGTCGATCGATGATCGTGAAGTCCCGAATGGCAAGCGAACGCAGCATGGGTTCCTGGGTCGGTCCGGCGCGGCCGGTCGGCAGAAAAGGGTGTACGGCTATTGTATCGGTTGGATTCGCTTCGACCGGGCCCCATGTTGCGCCCCGTCGACACATCAAAACGAACGTCGGCGCCGCCGGGGAAGGCGCGCCGACCAGCCCAAGGAGCCGTTGCCCATGAGCGAGCAGGACCGTTCGCAGGACACATCCCCGAGTCGAGAGACCGAAGCCGAGCAGAATCAGGCTCGCGAGGAAGGCGAGCGGCTCGATGCCGGAGGCGGCCCGAACGAGGGCGCATCGTCGGACTCGTCGGACCCGGCGGAGGAGGCCGGTTCGAAGGGGGCCGACTCCGCCGACGTCGAAACCGACGAGGCCGCGCACGCTGGACTCGGCGATCGGGTCGACCGGCTGACCGAGGCGCTGGCGCGCAGCCAGGCCGAGATGGCCAACCAGGAGCGGCGCCTCGAGCGCGAGATGGACAAGACGCGCAGGTTCGCGTTGGAACGCATCATGCGCGATTTCGTGCCGGTTCTCGATTCGCTGGACCAGGCCATGGACTCGGTCGGCGAGGGCGACGATTCGGGCGCGGTCGAAGGCCTGGCGCTGACCCGCAAGTTGGCGCTGAAGGTGCTCGAAACGCACGGCCTGGAAACGATCGATCCTGCGGGCAAGCCATTCGATCCGACCTGGCACGAGGCGATGACGGCGGTCCCCTCCCCGGACGTCGAGCCCGACAGCGTCATCGAGGTGCTGCAGAAAGGGTACGCGCTGCACGGGCGCCTGTTGCGTCCGGCACGCGTTGTGGTCGCCAAGTCGGCCTGAGCCTGCGGTCGAAGGGGGCACCTTCGCGGGTCGGCCGGGGTTTGAAAATTCGCCGTGCCAGCCCCATTCACCGAAGTAGTCGGCGAGGTCGATACCTCGCACGGTGCATGTCACCCGACGTGACACCAAGAATCAGATTCGAACCAACGGGATGTTGAAGCCATGAGCAAGATCATCGGAATCGACCTGGGAACCACGAATTCGTGTGTTGCCGTGATGGAAGGCGGCAAGACGCGCGTGATCGAGAACGCCGAGGGCGACCGGACCACGCCGTCGATCGTCGCCTTCACCAAGGACGACGAGGTGCTGGTCGGCCAGCCCGCGAAGCGGCAGGCCGTGACCAATCCCGACCGCACCCTGTACGCGGTCAAGCGCCTGATCGGCCGCAAGTACAACGAGAAGGTGGTGCAGAAGGATCGCGACCTGGTCAGTTACAACATCGTCGAGGCCGACAACGGCGATGCCTGGGTCGAAGTCGACGGCAAGAAGATGGCGCCGCCGGAAGTCTCCGCGCGCGTCCTGATGAAGATGAAGAAGACCGCCGAGGACTACCTGGGCGAGAAGGTCGAGGAAGCCGTGATCACGGTGCCGGCCTACTTCAACGATTCGCAGCGCCAGGCGACCAAGGACGCCGGCAAGATCGCCGGACTGAACGTCCGCCGGATCATCAACGAACCGACCGCTGCCGCGCTGGCCTACGGCCTCGACAAGCAGGGCAAGGACCGCAAGGTCGCGGTCTACGATCTGGGTGGCGGCACCTTCGACGTCTCGATCATCGAGATCGCCGACGTCGACGGTGAAAAGCAGTTCGAGGTGCTGGCGACCAACGGCGACACCTTCCTCGGCGGTGAGGACTTCGACACGCGTCTGCTCGATTACCTGATCGCCGAATTCAAGAAGGACCAGGGCGTCGACCTGAAGAAGGACCCGCTGGCGCTGCAGCGACTGAGAGAAGCCGCCGAGCGCGCCAAGATCGAGCTCTCTTCCAGCCAGCAGACCGAGGTCAACCTGCCGTACATCACGGCTGACCAGTCCGGACCGAAGCACCTGAACATCAAGGTCACGCGGGCCAAGCTGGAGTCGCTGGTCGAGGAACTGGTAAAGCGCTCGATCGAGCCGTGCCGGACGGCGCTGAACGACGCCGGCCTGAAGATCGCCGATGTCGACGAGGTGATTTTGGTCGGCGGCCAGACGCGCATGCCGATGGTGCAGAAGGCTGTCCAGGAATTCTTCGGCCGCGAGCCGCGCAAGGACGTCAACCCCGACGAGGCCGTTGCGGTTGGCGCGGCGATCCAGGGCGGCGTGCTGCAGGGCGACGTCAAGGACGTGCTGCTGCTCGATGTCACCCCGCTTTCGCTGGGCATCGAGACGCTGGGTGGCGTGTTCACCAAGCTGATCGAGAAGAACACGACCATTCCGACCAAGGCGTCCCAGGTGTTCTCCACCGCCGAGGACAACCAGAGTGCGGTGACCGTCCACGTGCTCCAGGGCGAGCGCGAGCAGGCTGCGGCCAACAAGTCGCTGGCTCGCTTCGACCTTGCCGGCATTCCGCCGAAGCCGCGCGGCATGCCGCAGATCGAGGTGACCTTCGATATCGACGCCAACGGCATCCTGCACGTCTCGGCCAAGGACAAGGAAACGGGCAAGGAACAGCGGATCGAGATCAAGGCCGGATCGGGCCTGAGCGAGGAGGAGATCGAGACGATGGTCTCCGATGCCGAGGCGCACCGCGAGGAGGACAAGCGGTTCCACGAGCTGGTCACGACGCGCAACAACGCCGACGCCATGGTTCACTCCACGCGCTCGATGCTCGATGAGCAGGGCGAACAGCTGCCGGACGACGCGAAGAAGGCGATCGAAGACGGTGTCGCCAAGGTCGAGGAGTCGCTGAAGGGCGACGACAAGGAGGCCATCGAGGCGGCCGTCAACGAACTGCAGGAAGCGGCCGCGGCACTCTACCAGGCTGCCGCGCAGGCCCAGCAGGGCGCGGAGGGCGAGTCCGCCGGATCCGCCGAGGATGCACAGGGCGACGATGCCGAGGACGTGGTCGACGCGGAGTTCACCGAGGTCGACGACGACAAGAAGTGATCGCCTGCGGATCGACGGCCTGGCGGGCCGTCGGTCCTCGATCGATCGACCGCGCTGCGAACGACCGACCAGCGCATCGAAACGCGCGCCGCCGGCCTGAACCGGCGGCGCGTGTCGAATGGAATGACGGGGCCGAACGACGATGAGCCAACGCGATCTCTACGAAGTGCTGGGCGTCAAGCGGGACGCCGGCGACGACGAACTGAAGAAGGCCTATCGCCGGCTTGCGATGAAGTACCACCCGGATCGCAACCCCGACGACGATTCGGCGCAGGACAAGTTCAAGGAAGCCAAGCTCGCCTACGAAGTCTTGAAGGATCCGCAGAAGCGCGCCGCCTACGATCGCTACGGCCATGACGCGGTCAACGGCCAGGGACCGGGCGGCTTCGGCGGCGCCGGCGCCGGCGGTGGCGGGTTCGGCGATATCAACGACATTTTCGGTGACATCTTCGGTGACATCTTCGGCGGCGGTCGTCGCCGGGGCGGCAGTGGGCAGGCTCGCTCGCGGCGCGGCCACGACCTCCGCTACACGCTCGAGCTGGACCTCGAGGAGGCAGTCAAGGGCGTGGAGCGCGAGATCCGCGTACCGGGCATCGGAAAGTGCTCCGACTGCAGCGGTTCGGGTTCGACCAGCGGCAAGATGAACGTGTGCTCGACCTGCAACGGCGCCGGCCAGGTCCGGATGCAGCAGGGCATCTTCTCGGTCCAGCAGACCTGCCCGAACTGCGGCGGCAGCGGACGTGAAGTCAGCGATCCATGCACCAGCTGCGACGGCACCGGCCAGGTCCGCGAGACCCGCACGCTGCAGGTCAAGGTGCCGCCGGGCGTCGACGAAGGTGACCGGATCCGGTTGTCGGGTGAGGGTGGGGCCGGCCTGCAGGGCGGGACCGCCGGCGACCTGTACGTCGACATCCACGTGCGCCCGCACAAGCTGTTCAACCGCGACGGCGACCAGCTGTTCGCGGAGATCCCGATTCCCGTGACCACCGCGATGCTCGGTGGGCAGATCAAGGTGCCGACGCTGGACGGCTCGGTCATGCTCAAGATCCCGACCGAGACCCAGACCGGCCGGACCTTCCGACTGAAGGGCAAGGGCGTCAAGTCGGTGCGTAGTTCGCGGGTCGGAGACCTGATGGTCCGCGTGCTGGTCGAAACGCCGGTCAACCTGAGCCGCGAGCAGAAGGACCTGCTGAAGCAGTTCGAGGACAGCCTGGGCGCCGATCAGAGCGTCGACCACAGCCCGAAATCGCGTGGCTGGACCGACAGCGTCCGCGACTTCTTCGACCGCATGGGCTTCTGAAGCCGCCCGGCTATACTTCCCCGGAACGGTCCGCGCGGAGTTCCAGGTGAACATTCTTCTCAACGGCGCAAGCGGCCGGGTCGGCCGCCTGATCGAAGCGCTGGCCGACGCCGACGGGGACACCGCCGTGGTCGGCCGGGGCCGATCCGGAGAGCCGCTGCGGGCTCGCGACGACGCCGAAGTCGTGATCGATTTCTCCAGCCCCGATTCCATGCTCGAGGCGCTGGCGGTCGCGGAGGCATCGGGGCTGCCCTTCGTCACCGGCACCACCGGGCTGAACGAGGCCCAGCGCGCCGCGCTGACCGAGGCGGCCGGTCGCATCCCGGTCTGCCACGAAGCGAATTTCTCGATCGGGGTGCACCTGCTCGACGCGCTGGTCCGCGAGGCCGCGCGGCGGCTCGGCGACGAGTTCGATATCGAAATCCTCGAGGCGCACCATCGCGGCAAGGCCGATACGCCGTCGGGCACTGCCCTGAGCCTCGCCGCGACCGCGGCAGCAGCGCGCGGGCTCGAGGCCGCTGACGTCATCGACCTCGACCGCCGCGTCGGCCGGCGGGATCCGGGGCGGATCGGCATCCAGGCCCTGCGCGGCGGCGATGTGGTCGGCGAGCACGACGTCCATTTCCTGGGCCCGGGCGAGCGCCTGACGCTGTCCCATCGAGCCGCCGATCGCAGCCTGTTCGCGCGCGGCGCGCTGCGCGCGGCGCGCTGGATGCTCGGGCGTGCGCCGGGCCGTTACGGGTTGGCGGACGTGCTGGACGACCTGACGGTCAATGAAAGGGACGACGTGACGGACAACTGACCGCCTGTCGACCGGGAACCGGTCGCCGGCCCCGGTCCGGCCGGTTTTGGCGTCGCCGAGCCGCTCCGGGCAGCCACCGGCCCGCCGAGGTGGCGTAGAATGCTCTCTCGAACCGGTCGCATCGCGACCCTTCGACGAGCGGCGTTCCCGGGTCTCGACCTCACCGAGCTTCCCGAACGCCGCTTCGCGAATCGGGAGGCACGATTTGTCCAATCTCAAGGCAGTTCTGGCGCTGGAAGACGGTTCGCTGTTTTCCGGGTTCGGCTTCGGTGCGCCCGGAAAGGCGGTCGGCGAGGTGGTCTTCAACACCGCGATGACCGGCTACCAGGAAATCCTGACCGACCCCAGCTACGCCGGCCAGCTGGTCACCCTGACCATGCCGCACATCGGCAACACCGGCACCAATCCCGAGGACAACGAGTCGGATCGCGCCCGCGCGGCCGGCCTGATCGTCCGCGACTGCCCGCGGCGGGCGAGTTCCTGGCGGTCGACCCAGTCTCTGCCCGACTGGCTGGTCGAGCAGGGCGTGGTCGCGATCGGCGGCATCGACACGCGCGCCCTGACCGCCCTGCTGCGCGAGAAGGGCGCGCAGAACGGCTGCATCCTGGTCGATCACGAGGTCGACCCATCCGAAGCGCTGGAAGCCGCCCGGGCCTGCCCGCCGATGACCGGTCGCGACCTCGCCTGCGAGAACACCTGCGGCGAGCGCCATGAATGGTCGGCGGGTTCGCCGGCGATCGAGTCGCGGACGCCGTCGCCGGTCGACCCGGCGCCGCACGTGGTCTGCTACGACTACGGCGTCAAGTACAACATCCTGCGGCTGCTGGTCGATGCCGGGTGCCGCGTGACCGTGGTTCCAGCGACCACGCCGGCCGACGACGTGCTGGCGCTGGCGCCGGACGGGGTCATGCTGTCGAACGGCCCCGGCGATCCGGAGCCCTGCGACTACGCGGTCGAAGCGATCGGCACGCTGCTCGATCGACAGGTCCCGACCTTCGGCATCTGCCTGGGCCATCAGCTGCTCGCGCTGGCCGCCGGGGCGAGCACGGTCAAGATGAAGTTCGGCCACCACGGTGCCAATCATCCGGTCCAGGACCTGGCGACCGGCCGGGTCCTGATCACCTCGCAGAACCACGGCTTCGCGGTCGACGAGGCCAGCCTGCCCGAGCGCATCGAGGCCACCCACCGCTCGCTGTTCGACGGCAGCCTGCAGGGCATCCGCATCACCGATGCCCCCGCCATGGGCTTCCAGGGCCACCCCGAAGCCAGCCCCGGCCCGCACGACTTGAGGCCGCTGTTCCAGGCGTTCGTCGCGTTGATGCGCGACGAACGCGGGGCGAGGGGCTAGGGGGCAGGGACGAGTGATGAAGCTTCGGAGTTATCGGGAACTCAAAGTGTGGCAGCGCGCGATGGACGTCGTCGAACAGGTCTACACGCTGACCGAGGGGTTTCCCGACAGCGAGCGATATTCATTGACTCAGCAGATCAGAAGAACGGCGGTCTCG
The DNA here is from genome assembly GCA_965227925.1 of Wenzhouxiangellaceae bacterium. Lineage (GTDB taxonomy): Bacteria > Pseudomonadota > Gammaproteobacteria > Xanthomonadales > Wenzhouxiangellaceae. The sequence goes on along the minus strand of CBDDGP010000003.1, from coordinate 1,047,168 downwards.
ATTCCGTCCAATATCGCAGAAGGAAACGCTCGAAGATCGACCAAGGACTATGCGCGATTCGTGTCGATTGCGATCGGCTCTCTGGCTGAACTGGAGACTCAGATCGAGATCGCTTCCAGGGTCGACTACCTGGGCGATGAGCAAGCCTCCGGCCTCCATTCCGAGCTCGTCGAGATCGGCCGCATGCTCCGCGCGATCGAATCCAAGTTGCGAGGCTACGTTCGCGGTTCCTCTGTTGGTGAATCCGCGGTTTCACTAATCCCTAGTCCCTGACCCCTGGTCCCTATTCGTCATGCCTAAACGTTCCGACATCCAATCCATCCTCATCATCGGCGCTGGGCCGATCGTGATCGGACAGGCCTGCGAGTTCGACTATTCGGGCGTCCAGGCAGTCAAGGCGTTGCGCGGGGAGGGGTACCGGGTGATCCTGGTCAACTCGAACCCGGCCACGATCATGACCGACCCCGAGATCGCCGACGCGGTCTACATCGAGCCGGTCAAGTGGGAGTACGTGCGCGAGGTGATCCGGCGCGAGCGGCCCGACGCGCTGCTGCCGACCATGGGCGGCCAGACCGCGCTGAACTGCGCCCTGGACCTGGTCCGCGAGGGCGTGCTCGAGGAGTTCGGCGTCGAGCTGATCGGGGCGTCGCGCGATGCCATTGACATGGCCGAGGATCGCGACCGCTTCAAGACCGCGATGGCCGAAATCGGCCTGGACACCTGCACCGCCGAGGTCGCCCACTCGATGGACCAGGCGATGGAGGTCCAGAAGCGGATCGGCTTCCCGACCATCATCCGACCGTCCTTCACGCTCGGCGGTTCGGGCGGCGGCATCGCCTACAACACCGACGAGTTCGTCGAGATCGTCGCCCACGGCCTGGAGCTGTCGCCGACCAACGAGGTGCTTCTCGAAGAGTCGGTGCTGGGCTGGAAGGAATTCGAGATGGAGGTCGTCCGCGACAAGGCGGACAACTGCATCATCATCTGTTCGATCGAGAACTTCGACCCGATGGGCATCCATACGGGCGATTCGATCACCGTCGCCCCGGCCCAGACGCTGACCGACCGCGAGTACCAGCGCATGCGCGACGCCTCGATCGCGGTGCTGCGCAAGATCGGGGTCGAGACCGGGGGTTCGAACGTGCAGTTCGCGATCAACCCCGAGGACGGCCGGATGGTGGTCATCGAGATGAATCCGCGCGTGTCGCGCTCCTCGGCGCTGGCGTCCAAGGCCACCGGCTTTCCGATCGCCAAGGTGGCGGCCAAGCTGGCGGTCGGCTACACGCTCGACGAACTGGAGAACGAGATCACCGGCGGCGCCACCCCGGCCTCGTTCGAGCCGACCATCGATTACATCGTGACCAAGATTCCGCGCTTCGCGTTCGAGAAATTCCCGGCCGCAAGCAAGCGCCTGACCACGCAGATGAAGTCCGTCGGCGAGGCGATGGCGATCGGCCGCACGTTCAAGGAATCGGTGCAGAAGGCCCTGCGCAGCCTGGAAATCGGCCTCGATGGGTTCAACGAGATGCCGCTGGACGAACACCCGGACCTGGATGCCGACACGCTGCTGCGGCGCGAGCTGCGCGAAGCGGGTCCTGAACGCATCCTGTACGTGGCCGAGGCGTTCCGGCGCGGTCTCGATTTCGACACGGTCCAGCGCCTGACCTGGATCGACCCCTGGTTCCTCGACCAGCTGCTGGAGCTGGTCGAGATCGAGGCGCAGGTGCGCCGCACGGGCTTCGAAGCGCTGGGTGCGAACCGCCTGCACGAACTCAAGCGCCACGGATTCTCCGACGCGCGGCTGGCCACGCTGCTCGGGACGTCCGAGCGCGCGGTGCGCCACCTGCGCCAGACCCTGGACGTGCGCCGGGTGTACAAGCGGGTCGACACCTGCGCGGCGGAGTTCGCGACCACGACCGCGTACATGTACGGCACCTGGGAAGAGGAAAGCGAAGCGCATCCGACCGATCGGCGCAAGATCATGGTGCTCGGCGGCGGTCCGAACCGCATCGGCCAGGGCATCGAGTTCGACTACTGCTGCGTGCACGCGGCGATGGCGATGCGCGAACTCGGCTTCGAAACGCTGATGGTCAACTGCAATCCGGAGACGGTTTCGACCGACTACGACACCTCCGACCGGTTGTACTTCGAACCGCTGACCCTCGAGGACGTGCTGGCGATCATCGACGTCGAGAAGCCCGAGGGCGTGATCGTCCAGTTCGGCGGCCAGACGCCGCTGAAACTGGCCCGCGATCTGGAGGCCGCCGGCGTGCCGATCATCGGCACCACGCCCGACTCGATCGACCTGGCCGAGGACCGCGAGCGCTTTCAGGACCTGCTCAACCGGCTGGGCCTGAAGCAGCCGCCGAACCGCACGGCGCGCACCCCCGACGAGGCGATCGTGCTGGCGGCCGAAGTCGGCTTCCCGCTGGTCGTGCGTCCGTCCTACGTGCTCGGCGGGCGGGCCATGGACATCGTCCACGGCGTCGACGAACTGAAGCGCTACATGCGCGAAGCGGTCAGCGTGTCCAATGACTCGCCGGTTCTCCTCGACCGCTTCCTCGACCACGCGATCGAGGTTGACGTGGACGCGGTCTGCGACGGCGAGCGCGTGGTGATCGGTGGCATCATGGAGCACATCGAGCAGGCCGGCGTCCATTCGGGGGATTCCTCCTGCAGCCTGCCGCCGTTCTCGCTGGCCCCCGAGGTCATCGCCGAGATCGCCGACCAGACCCGCCGGATGGCGCTGGCGCTGAAGGTCATCGGCCTGATGAACGTGCAGTTCGCGGTGCGCGGCGACGAGATCTTCGTGCTCGAGGTCAATCCGCGCGCTTCGCGCACCGTGCCCTTCGTGTCGAAGGCCACGGGCGTGCCCCTGGCCAAGATCGCGGCCAACTGCATGGTCGGGCAAACGCTGGAAAAACAAGGAATTACGGAAGATCTCGAAACCCGGTTCTACTCAATCAAGGAGCCGGTGTTCCCGTTCATCAAGTTTCCGGGCGTGGACCCGATTCTCGGTCCCGAGATGCGGTCGACCGGCGAATGCATGGGCGTGGGCCAGACCTTCGGCGCGGCCGTGGCGCGCGGCCAGCAGGGCGTGGGCATCCAGGCCGCGCACTCCGGCCGGGCCTTCCTGTCCGTGCGCGACGCCGACAAGGACGCGCTGCTGCCGGTCGCTCGCGAGCTGGTCGAGCGCGGGTTCGAGCTCGTGGCCACCGAGGGCACCTGGAAGTTCCTGGTTGACAACGAGGTTGCCTGCGACTACATCAACAAGGTGATCCAGGGCCGACCGCATATCGTCGACCTGATCAAGAACCGCGAAATCGACTACATCGTCAACACCACGGAAGGTCGCCAGGCGATCACCGACTCGTTCTCGATCCGGCGCGAAGCGCTGCAGAGGAAGGTCAACTACTCCACCACGATCGCCGGCGCTCGCGCCACCCTGCGTGCCCTCGAGCATTGGCAGGAGCGTGAAGTCGTTCCGCTCGCGGAACTCCATTCAACAGACTGAGGCCACCATGTCGCAGCAGACACCGCTGACCAAGCAGGGCGCCGAGCGCCTGCGCGCAGAGCTCAAGCGCCTGAAAAAGGAAGAACGACCGAAGATCATCGAGGCGATCGCCGAGGCGCGCGCCCATGGCGACCTGAAGGAAAACGCCGAATACCACGCCGCGCGCGAGCAGCAGGGCTTCATCGAGGGCCGAATCCAGGAGCTCGAGAGTTCGCTCTCGCATGCCCGGGTCATCGACGTGGACGCGCTCGACGTCGAGGGCAAGGTCGTGTTCGGTGCGCACGTCACGCTGATGGAAGACGTCGAGGACGCCGAGGAAGTCCACTGGCAGATCGTCGGCGACCTGGAATCCAGCGTCGAGGAGCGCCGGCTGTCCGTGTCGGCCCCGCTGGCGCGAGCGCTGATCGGCCGCGAAGAAGGCGAGACGGTCGACGTCCAGACTCCGAACGGCAATCGCGTCTACGAAATCGTCGAGGTCCGCTACGGCGAGAAGGGCTGAGGCCGTGGGCGCGCAGCTGCTGGTCGTGTTGCCGGTGCTCGATGACGTGCTCTACGGTCATCTTGAGGCCCTGCCGGGGCTGGCCCGACTGCTCGGCTTCGGCCGCATCGAACGCGGCGGCGGCGAACCTGCGCTGGCCGCTGCGCTGGAGCTCGACAGCATTCCGGCTGCCGGTCCGCGCGCAGCGCTGGCCGCCGGTGATTCGGCGGAGTCCGGTTCCGCCTGGCTGCGCGTCGATCCGGTCCATCTCCAGCCCGACCTGACCGCGGTCTGGCTTCGCCAGGCCGCCGCCCTGGACTGGTCGGCCTCGTCGATGGAGCCGCTGCACGATGCCCTGCGGGAGCTGTTCGACGCCTCCGACCTCCAGTGGCATCCTGCGACGACCGGCGTTCCGGGACGCCTATGCCTTGCCGAAGCGCCCGACGCCGCTTTCGTGCCGCTGCAGGCAGCGGCGGGACGCCGCCTCGACGAAACGCTGCCGCGTGGGCCCGGTGCCACGCGCTGGCACGCGCTGATCAACGAATCGCAGATGATCTTCCACCAGTTCCGGGCGCTCGACGATCCCGGCTCGGCCGGTCTGGGCCTGTGGTTCTGGGGCGCGGGTACGGTTCCCGCGCGGCCGAAGTCGTCACCGGTCGATCGCGTGATCGTGGCCGGTGACCGGGCCGAAGGGGAAGGACTGGCGCGCTGGCTGGGCGTCGAGGCCGAACCGTTGCCGGTCGACGATTCGGTCGGCGATCCGTCCGTGGATCTGACCGGAACGACGCTGGTCGAAGCCACGCTCGGCGCCGATGCGCCCGAGCGGCTGGCGGCGCTGGACGCCGCCCTGTTCGAACCCGCCTGGCGCGCTCTCCGGGCCGGTCGGCTCGGGTCCGTGCGCCTGATCGGCACGAAGCGAAGCGCACGACTCGGGCGCTGGAGCCCGCTCGCGTTCTGGCGGCGCCCGTTCCGACCCGAGGAGCAGCCTTGATCCGCCGGGTCCGCGTCCACCGGCGTCGCGACGCGACGCCGATCGCCGGCCTCCATCCGGTGGCCGGCCGCGTGCTCGCCGCGCGGGGTTGCACGGAAGCGCCCGCGCTGGACCTGGCCACGATGCTGCCGCCGACGCTGGCCGACCTGGACGTGGCGTCGTCGCTGCTGGCCAACGCGGTCGAACAGGGCCGGCGGATCCTGGTCGTCGGGGACTTCGACGCCGATGGCGCGACCGGCACCGCGGTGGCGGTCCGCGGCCTGCGCGGCCTCGGGGCGGCCGACGTCTGCTGGCGCATGCCCGACCGGATGAAGCACGGCTACGGCCTGAGCACGAAGCTGGCCGAAGAATGCCTGGCCCTGCAGCCCGACGTCCTGGTCACCGTCGACCACGGAATCAGCTCGATCGCCGGCGTCGCGCGGGTGCGCGAGGCGGGCGTCCAGGTCGTGGTCACCGATCATCACCTGCCCGGGCCCGAGCTCCCGGACGCCGACGTCATCGTCAACCCCAACCGGGCCGACTGCGACTTTCCGTCGCCGAACCTGGCCGGCGTCGGGGTGCTCTTCTACGTCCTGATCGGCGTGCGCGCCGAGCTGCGCAAGCGCGGTCACGACGCCTCGTTCCGGCTCGACGGGCTGCTCGACCTGGTCGCGCTCGGCACGGTGGCCGACCTGGTTCGACTCGACGAGAACAACCGACGACTCGTGCGCCAGGGGCTGGAGCGGATCCGCCGGCGGCAGTGTGCGCCCGGAGTCGGCGCGCTGCTCGAGGTCGCGGGCCGCAACCTCGTGCACGCCACCGCCGCCGATCTCGGATTCATCGCGGGACCGCGCCTGAACGCTGCCGGGCGGCTCGACGACATCTCGATCGGCATCCGCTGCCTGCTGACCGACAATGCCGACGAGGCGATGCAGCTGGCCGGGGAGCTGGACCGCTTCAACCGCGACCGGCAGCAGCTGCAGAGCGACATGGTCGACACCGCACAACGGCTGGCCGCCGAGCTGACCGCCGACCTCGACGGCGACTGCGGCGGTCTGTGCCTGTTCGACGCGGACTGGCACCCTGGCGTGGTCGGCCTGGTCGCTTCGCGCATCTGCGAGCAGCTGCAGCGCCCGGTGATCGCCTTCGCGCCGGCCGAGCCCGGTTCCGACGAGCTCAAGGGGTCGTGCCGTTCGCCGGCCAGCGTGCACATGCGCGACCTGCTGGCCGAGCTCGACGCACGGCACCCGGGCCTGATCGATCGCTTCGGCGGCCACGCCCGTGCGGCCGGCCTGAGCCTGGCCTCGGAGCAGCTGGATGCGTTCCGGAGCGCGTTCGCCGCCCACGTGCGCGCGCTGGAGTTCCCGCCGGACGCGGTCCGCACCGACGGACCGCTCAGCGGGGCGGAACTGACCATCCAAACGGCCGAAGCCCTGGCCGATGCGGGTCCCTGGGGGCAGGGCTGGGAAGAACCGCTGTTCGACGACCGCTTCCGCGTGCTCGAGCGCCGCGTGGTCGGCAGTGACCACCTGAAGCTGCTGCTCGAGCCCCTGTCCGGCGGCCCGGCGCTGGACGCGATCGCGTTCCGCGCCGGCGATTGGTGCCACCGCGACCTGCCGGAGCCGCTGCACGTGACCTACCGGCTGGAGATCAATCGATGGCGCGGCAAGGTCACCCCGCAGCTCAACATCCAGCACTGGGTCGAAGGCGAGGCGTGAACGGCTTCGGCGTTGTCCGCGACGATTCCGCGGCGCGCGCGAACCGGTACAATGCCCCGCTTTGATTCTCGAGGCCCCGCTGCGCCATGGAACAGACCGCGCTGAAGAACCTTCTGGACGATCTCTCCCGACGAGCCGAGTCGCTCAGGAGGTACCTTTGACTACGATGGCAAGGTAGAAAAACTCGAGGAAGTCGATCGCGAGCTGGAGGACCCGGGCGTCTGGGACGATGCCGAGCGGGCCCAGTCGCTGAACAAGGACCGCGCCGCGCTGGACAAGTCGGTGACGATGCAGCGCGGGGTCTTCGAAGGCATCCGCGATACGGGCGAACTGCTCGAGATGGCGATCGAGGAGGATGATCCCGACACCCTGGCCAGCGTCGAGAGCGACCTGAAGTCGCTGCGCACGCGGATCGAGGCGCTGGAGTTCCAGCGCATGTTTTCCGGCGAGATGGACGATCGGCCGTGCTTCATCGACATCCAGGCCGGGTCCGGCGGCACTGAGGCACAGGACTGGGCCGAGATGCTGCTGCGCATGTACCTGCGCTGGGCCGAGTCGCGCGACTGGAGCGCCGAGCTGGTCGAGGTCTCGGACGGCGACGTGGCCGGCATCAAGAGCGCGACGATCCGGGTCGAGGGCGAATTCGCCTACGGCTGGTGCCGCACGGAGACCGGCGTCCATCGCCTGGTGCGCAAGTCTCCCTACGACTCCGGCAACCGCCGCCACACCTCCTTCGCTTCGGTGTTCGTGTCGCCGGAAGTCGACGACAACATCGAGATCGAGATCGATCCCAGCGACCTGCGCATCGACGTCTACCGCGCCTCGGGCGCCGGCGGGCAGCACGTCAACCGGACCGAGTCGGCCGTGCGCATCACCCACGAGCCCAGCGGCATCGTGGTCCAGTGCCAGACCGACCGATCCCAGCACAAGAACAAGGACCGCGCGATGAGCCAGCTGCGCGCCAAGCTCTACGAGCTGGAACTGCACAAGCAGCGCGAGAAGGCCCAGGCCGCCGAGGACGAGAAGGCCGACATCGGCTGGGGCAGCCAGATCCGCAACTACGTCCTCGATCAGTCGCGGATCAAGGACCTGCGCACCGGCGTCGAGCGCACCGACACGCAGAAAGTGCTCGACGGCGACCTCGACGACTTCGTCGCCGCCTCGCTCAAAGCCGGCCTGGAGTAATGTTCAACACCTTATCTGTCCACGGATGGACACAGATGAACACGGATTGAAAGGCAAGGGACTAAGCTCATCGCTGATCGAATCGGCCAAGGCATTCGATCAACGGAAGTTCGCCGAGTCCTCGGACCTTTTTCTGTTTTTTTCATCTGTGTTTATCCGTGTTCATCTGTGGACCTACGAAACCGGGGTTTCAAACCGATGACTGATCAGAACGACACCAACGACCACGTCGACGAGAATCGCCTGATCGCCGAGCGGCGGGCGAAGCTGGATGCGTTGCGCGAGCAGGGGCAGGCGTTTCCGAACACGTTCCGGCCCGAGCACCGGGCCGATGCGCTGCTCGCCGAATACGGCGATGGGAACGCGTTTCCCCAGGACACGCTCGAGGAAGAGAAGATTCCGGCCTCGGTGGCCGGGCGGATGGTGTCGCGCCGGATCATGGGCAAGGCGGCCTTCGTCCACCTCCAGGACGGTTCGGGCCAGCGGATCCAGCTCTACCTGCGTCGCGACGACCTGCCGGACGGCGTCTACCTGGCCTTCAAGCAGTGGGACATCGGCGACATCGTCGGCGCCTCCGGCGTGCTGATGCGGACGAAGACCGGCGAGCTCAGCGTCCACGCCGATGAGCTGCATCTGTTGGTCAAGTCGCTGCGGCCGCTGCCGGAAAAGTGGCACGGCCTGTCCGACCAGGAAACCCGCTACCGCCAGCGCTACGTCGACCTGATCGCCAATCCGGACGTGCGCCGAACCTTCGAGACGCGGGCGAAGCTGGTCGCCGGCATCCGCGCCTTCTTCGAGGCGCGCGGGTTCCTCGAGGTCGAGACGCCGATGATGCACCACCTGCCGGGCGGCGCTACCGCGCGGCCGTTCAAGACCCACCACAACGCGCTGGACATCGACCTCTACCTGCGCGTCGCCCCCGAGCTTCACCTCAAGCGCCTCGTGGTCGGCGGCTTCGAGCGGGTCTACGAGATCAACCGCAACTTCCGCAACGAAGGCGTCTCCACCCGGCACAACCCCGAGTTCACGATGCTCGAGTTCTATTGGGCCTACGCCGACTACAACGACCTCATGGACCTGACCGAGACGCTCCTGCGCCAGCTGGCCGAGGACCTGGGTCACGGCGGGGCGAAGCTCGACTACCAGGGCGAGGACATCGACTTCGGCCCGGCCTTCCGCCGCCTGACCGTCGCCGACGCGGTACGCGAGTATTACCCGGAGCTGGCCGACGGCGACCTGCGCGATCGCGCGGTGCTGGGCGCGGCCTGTTTGGAGCTCGGCATCCACATCGAGGACGACTGGGGCTGGGGAAAGCTGCTGCTGGAAATCTTCGAGAAGACCGCCGAGGAAAACCTGGTCCAGCCGACCTTCATCACCGAGTACCCGACCGAAGTCTCGCCGCTGTCGCGCCGCAACGACGCCGACCCGGAGGTCACGGACCGCTTCGAACTGTTCATCGCCGGGCGCGAGATCGCCAACGGCTTCTCCGAGCTCAACGACCCGGAGGACCAGGCCGAGCGCTTCCGCGCCCAGGTCGCGGCCAAGGACGCCGGCGATGCCGAGGCGATGCACTTCGACGCCGACTACATCCGTGCGCTGGAGTACGGCATGCCGCCGACCGCGGGCGAGGGCATCGGCATCGACCGGCTGGTGATGCTGTTCACCGATTCCGCGTCGATCCGTGACGTGCTGCTGTTCCCGTACCTGCGGCCCGAGGTCTGAACGCGAGGACCCGTGCGAGAGAGCCCCGCGGCGTGATTGTCGCGGTCACCTCTAGCGGTGTATCTTCGGGTCTGGACTCGACCGGAGGTCGCCAATGAATACTCGCTTATCGCTCGCCATCGGCGCACTGCTGATGCTGCTCTCGACCGCCCTCGCAGCGGACACGCTGGTCTACGAGCGCGAATTCACGCTGATCGGCGAGGACGACAACGTGCTTCGCGTCGAGCTTTCGCCCGACGATCGGATGACGATCCACCGGCCGGCCTTCATGACCTATCCGGGCAGCCATCGCCTGACCGTGCCGGCCGGCACCTACAAGCGGCTGCGCAGCGCCTTCGAAGCGGCCCGGACGGACTCCGTCGAGCTCCAGCGCGCGGTCCAGCAGCGAGCGGCCGAAACATTCACCGTGGTCACCGACCCTGAATTCTCTCGCTTCGCGCTGGTCGACCCCGAGCGCGGCCCGCTCGACACCGTGACCGTGGTCTCGCTGGAGGCCTGGGCGCAGCGGAGCGACGACCCGCGCCTGGCCCGGCTCGATCGGCTGGAGCGCGAGTTCTTCTCGTTGATGAACGCCGAGCTGCAGGAGACCGAACGATGAACGCACGCAACGCCAGGACCTCGATCGGGATCGCCGCCGCGCTGCTGCTGGCGTCGCAGGCCCACGCCGGCGCATTCCTGTTCTCGCTGGACGGCAGCGGCAACGCGTTCCCGGAACGCATCGTCCATCCAAGCGGCTACACCGGTTCCGGGGGCACGCTGCAGGTCTCGGTCTGCATTTCGCCGTCGAGCGAATCGATCCCCGAGATGGAGACCTCGGTGGAGAACACCATCTTCACCTGGAACCAGTTGACGTCTGCCAGCCCCAATCTGTTCTTCGGCGGCGCGAACGACATTCCGGCGGGGCAGGTCGACTACGAGTCCACGCTGGTCCACGAGATCGGTCACTGCATCGGCCTGGCGCACCCGAACGCCGCCACGGAATCGGGCCTGTCCGGCGCCGATCGCAACTACACCAAGGCGGGCAACGGCCTGAACGGCAGCCTCGACATCGATGCCGGGACGGACGGCATCCGCGGCTCGGCCGACGACGTGCGCGGCGACGACGTCAACGTGCACTGGTTCAACCCGGACAACAATCCCTTCGAGCTGTTCGAGCCGGTCGATACGTCGAACTACAGCAACGATCTCTCGGACCTGCCGGGCGGCGACCTGTTCGCGGCCAATGCCGATCGCGACGTCGGCGCCTCGCTCGGCTTCGCCAACAGCGAAGCGGTGATGCAACAGGGCGCGTTCTTCGATGAGGACCAGCGCCAGCTCGGCGTCGACGACGTGGCGATGATCCGGCTCGGCCAGTCGGGCCTCGACGAGACCCAGGGCACCGGCGACGACTACCAGCTGGAGCTGGTCTACGGCGGCGTGCAGTCCGGCTGCGACATCACGGTGCAGATCACCGGAACGTCCTTTGCATTCTGTCAGGCGGGGGGATCGTTCGTCAGCCCGACGCACCTGCGCGTATCCAGTGCGACCGTGCAGATGGCATCGACCAGCAACACCAGCTGGTACTTCAACCAGACGCCGATCGCCGCCGAAGAAATCTTCGCCGACGGCTTCGAGTCCTGACCGCGGCAACGACCGCAGGAAGGACAAAAAAAGCCCCGCAGCGAACTGCGGGGCTTTTTCGAATTTGGCTCCCCGGGTCGGATTCGAACCAACGACCTAGTGATTAACAGTCACCCGCTCTAACCAGCTGAGCTACCGGGGAAGTGAAGCCGCGTATTTTCCTATGGACGGCCGCTTTCGTCAACCCGGGCAGCGGTTTTTTTGCCGGCGCCCGGCCCGGCTCGCGTCACGGCAGGCCGGGGCAGGCGAGGTGGCTTGGCAGGTCGCCGACCCGGGGTCGGCCCGGGTTGGAGACGATGACCGCGCGGGCATTGTCCGGGGCCAGCGGGTCGCACAGCTTGATCGACAGGTTCGTGCCGCCGGCGGTGCCGTCGGGCTGGTAGCGGACCCGGGTCCGGCCCGCCGAATCGATGATCAGGCCGCCTGCGCCATTGCCGACGCGCAGCAGGTCGGCGGCGGCGTCCACCTGCCGGTTCCGGTCCGGGTCCCGGAACACGATCCAGCCGTCTTCCCAGCGATTCTCGCCGGAGCAGCTGATCCGATCCCTGGAGGGGCAGACCAGGGTCACCTCGCGTCGGGTGATCGCGTGGAGCCGGGCGAGGTTCAGGTGGGCGACCAGGGTGTTGGCGGCACTGCCCACGCGCTGGGCCTGCAGGATCCCGGTCATTGCCGGGACCGCGAGGCCGGCAAGGATGGCCAGCAGCGCCAGCGCGGCCAGCAGTTCGATCAGCGTGAAGCCGTCCGCTCGTCGGATCATCGGCGATCTCCGTGTTCATCGGAAGCCCATGATCGGATTTGGAGGTGGACGCGGTCGTCCGAAGGATGCCGCGCTGCGGGGTAGGAAATCGGCGCGGAGAATCGTCGGAAAACGACCTACCTCGATGCATGCGCTACGCCCTTTCGCAGAACACCGATCCGGGTCGGAGGGTCCTGTCGCCGCAGGCAGCGTCCGCCAGCGCGCGTGCCGAATCGTGTCGACGGCACCGATGCATTCTTCGCGCGCAAGCGCGCTCCTACGGGCCAGAGGTTGGACCCGGCGTTTCCGGGTGGCCGGTCAGTCAGGAAAGGAGCGAATCACCCGGTCGGCAGCGCGTCGGCGATCCGCGACACGGCGTCCTTCAGCGTGTCGAGGCTGCAGGCAAAGGAAATTCGGACGTGGCCCGGGGCGCCGAAGGCCGAGCCGGGCACCAGCGCGACGCCGGCCTTTTCCAGCAGGTGCTCGCAGAAGGCGCCGTCGCCGTCGAGGTCCATGCGCTCGATCGCCTCGGCGGCGTCGATGAACACGTAGAACGCGCCTTCGCCGGCGGTGCAGGCGAGGCCGGGCAGTTCGTTCAGGGCCGGCACCAGCCAGTCGTGGCGTTTCCGGAACTCGGCGCACATCGTCTCCACGCACAGCTGGCTGTCGGACAGCGCGGCGACGGCTGCGGCCTGGCTGATGGAGCAGGGGTTCGACGTGCTCTGTCCCTGGATCTTGCGCATCTGCTTGATCAGTTCAGCGTCGCCGGCGGCGTAGCCGATCCGCCAGCCGGTCATCGCGTAGGCCTTGCTCACGCCGTTGATCACCACCGTGCGCGGGGCCAGCGACGGACAGACCTGGGCCAGCGTCGAGAACGGCTCGTCGGCCCACCAGATGTGCTCGTAGATGTCGTCGGAGACCACGACCACCCGCGGATGCTCCTCAAGGACCTCGCCGAGCGCTTCGAGCTCGGCGCGCGAGTACGCCCGCCCGGTCGGATTGCCCGGCGAATTGAGGATCAGCAGGCGGGTCTGCTCGGTGATCGCGGATTTCAGCTGGCCGGGGGTGATCTTGAAATCGCAGTCCATTGTGGTGTGCAGCGTGACCGGCGCGCCGCCGGCCAGTCGAACCATGTCCGGATAGGAGACCCAGTACGGTGCCGGGATCAGCACTTCGTCGCCGGGATCGATCATCGCCTGCAGCAGGTTGTAGATCGACTGCTTGGCGCCGGTGGACACCAGGATCTGCTCGCGCGCGTAGTCCAGGCCGTTGTCGCGCTTGAACTTGGCGATGATCGCGTCCTTCAGCGCCGGGGTGCCGTCGACCGCGGTGTAGCGGGTCTGGCCGCCCCGGATCGCCTCGATCGCGGCCTGCTGGATGTGGTCCGGGGTCTCGAAGTCGGGCTCACCCATGCTCAACGACAGGATGTCGCGACCCTGGGCCTTGAGTTCCGCGGCCTTCATCGACATGGCGATGGTGGCCGACGGTTTGACCTGGGCGACGCGCTGGGCGGTTCGAATGGGCATGGCGGTGAGTTCCCCGTAGCGGTTGGACGTCCCTGTTGCCGGGCGACATTGCATTGCCCGACGCTCGCCCGCAATTATAGAAGCTGACCGATCAGCGGGGTTCACGATGGCGAAAGCCGCGAACAAGCGGAAATTCCGGATGGCGTCGAGCTACCGACCGGCCGGCGACCAGCCGGCGGCGATCGACGCGCTGGCCGCCTCGATCGGTCGCGGCGACCGGCACCAGACGCTGCTCGGCGTGACCGGTTCGGGCAAGACCTTCACGATGGCCAATGTCATCGAGCGGGTCCAGCGGCCGACGCTGATCATGGCGCCGAACAAGACGCTCGCCGCCCAGCTCTACGGCGAGTTCAAGGCCTATTTCCCCGACAACGCGGTCGAGTACTTCGTCAGCTACTACGACTACTACCAGCCCGAGGCCTACGTGCCGGCGTCCGACACGTTCATCGAGAAGGATGCGTCGATCAACGAGCACATCGAGCAGATGCGCCTGTCTGCGACCAAGGCATTGCTCCAGCGGCGCGACTCGCTGATCGTCGGGACCGTGTCGGCGATCTACGGCCTCGGCGATCCGTCGAGCTTCCTGAAGATGACGCTGACGCTGGAGAAGGGCGCCGAGATCGATCAACGCCACATCCTGCGCCGGCTGGCCGAGATGCAGTACTCGCGCAACGATTTCGAGCTTCGACGGGGCACCTACCGGGTGCGCGGCGAGTTGATCGACATCTTCCCGGGCGATTCGGACGAGGAGGCCGTGCGGGTCGAGCTGTTCGACGACGAAATCGAGCGGATCAGCCGCTTCGACCCGCTGACCGGCGAGCTGCGCGAAAGCCTCGACGAACTTACGATCTTCCCCAAGACCCACTACGTCACGCCCCGCCAGGTGGTGCTGGACGCCGCGGAAGCGATCAAGATCGAGCTCGCCGAGCGGCTGGAGCAGCTCAAGGGGGCCGGCAAGCTGCTCGAGGTGCAGCGGCTGGAGCAGCGCACCCGCTTCGACCTGGAAATGATGATGGAGCTGGGCTACTGCCAGGGCATCGAGAACTACTCGCGCCACCTGACCGGCCGCCAGCCCGGCGAGCCACCGCCGACGCTGTTCGACTACCTGCCCGACGACGCGCTGCTGATCCTCGACGAGTCGCACGTCACCGTGCCGCAGATCGGTGGCATGTACCGCGGCGACCGAGCCCGGAAGGAAACGCTGGTCGAGTACGGCTTCCGGCTTCCGTCGGCGCTGGACAACCGGCCGCTGAAGTTCGAGGAATGGGAGGCGCGCGCGCCGCAGGCGATCCACGTCTCGGCCACGCCCAGGCAATGGGAACTGGAGCGTTCCGAGACCGTCGCCGAGCAGGTCGTGCGGCCGACCGGACTGGTCGATCCCGAGACCGAGATCCGTCCCGTGGGCAGCCAGGTCGACGACCTGCTGTCGGAAATCAACGAGCGCGTGGGTCTCGGCGACCGGGTGCTGGTGACCACGCTGACCAAGCGCATGGCCGAGAACCTGACCGAGTACCTCGCCGAGCACGATGTGCGGGTCCGCTACCTCCATTCCGACATCGACACGGTCGAGCGGGTGGAGATCATCCGCGACCTGCGGCTGGGCGCGTTCGACGTGCTGGTCGGCATCAACCTGCTGCGTGAGGGCCTGGACCTGCCCGAGGTCTCGCTGGTGGCGATCCTCGATGCGGACAAGGAGGGGTTCCTGCGCTCCGAGGGTTCGCTGATCCAGACCATCGGCCGCGCCGCACGCAACGTGCGCGGCAAGGCGATCCTGTACGCCGACAAGATCACCGACTCGATGAAGCGCGCGCTGGACGAGACCGAGCGTCGCCGCGCGAAGCAGCTGGAGTTCAACGAAGAGCATGGCATCACGCCGCGCACGATCGAGAAGAACATCGCCGACATCATGTCCGACGCCCACGATGCCCCGGGGGCGAAGGGCAAGGGCCGCAAGAAGAAGGGCATGGAGGACCGCCGCCAGCGCGCCGCCGAGGACGCCGCGGCCTACGAGCAGGAGCCCCTGTCTGCGGCCGAGGCCGCCAAGCGCATTGCCGAGCTGGAGAAGGCCATGTTCAAGGCCGCCGAAAACCTGGAGTTCGAGGAAGCCGCTTCGATCCGCGACCGCATCCACAAGATCAAGGCCCAGGGGTTCGCGGCTTGAGTGCAGGGTCGAGGGGAGAGGGGCCAGGGACTAGTAAAACCGTCGACTGTAGCGCCACTAGCCCCCGGTTCCTCTCTTTTAGTCCCTGACTTTGCGAAGGGTCGAGGGGAGAGGGGCCAGGGACTAGTAAAACCGTCGACTGTAGCGCCACTAGCCCCTAGTCCCTCCCCCCTAGTCCCTTCCTTCAAGTTACCTCGGGCAGGCGGCTCGAGAGCCAGGCGCCGGTGAGGCCCATGGCGGCGAGGACGACGATGACGCCGGAGATGGAGATGACGTTGGCCAGCGCGCCGACGCTGCCGGTGATCAGCAGCACGACGCCGATGACGGTGTTGCTGACCGCGACGTAGTCCGTGCGCTTGTTGCCGCCGGCGAGGTCGACCACGTAGGTCTTGCGGCCCATCCGGACCCCGGAGTGGGCGATTGCCAGCAGGAAGAAGAACAGCGGGTAGAGCCATGAGGCGCCGGCCAGGCCGGTGAGTTCGACCACCGCGACCAGCAGCAGGCCGACCAGCGCCGAGGCGGCACCGGCAACCACCATGGCCCAGCGGCTGGACTTGTCGGCGAATCGGCCCCAGAACGGCGCCGACACGAGGTTCGCGACCCCGTCGGCGATCACGAACAGGCCGAGCACGAGGAGCGCGCCCTCGGTGTTCTCGTGCGCCAGCATGATGAAGAACGGCGCGCTGAGCGCCGAGCAGAGCAGCAGCGAACGGGCGATCACGAAGCGTCGGAACGGCGCGTCGTCGCGCAACAGCGCGAGGCGCTCGAGCGCTTCGGTCAGGGCATTGCCGCCGCCTTCGGTGGCGCCGGGCTCCTCCTTGATCGAGGCGTAGGTGGCCGCGCCGACCAGCCACAGGCCGCCGGCGATCGCCAGCAGGATGACCCAGGTCGTCGTCGAGGTGCCCGAGCGGTCGCCGCTTCCGTCGCCGCTGAGCAGCAGGAACACGCCGATCCCGATCGTGACCAGGCCCGCGAGCGTCTCCGACCAGCCGCTGACGCGGCCGCGCCGGGTCTTTGGCACGGTCTTGCCGAGCACGTCCTTCGAGGCGACCGAGCACAGGCCGCGCGATAGGCTGAACGCGATCAGCGCGCCGAGCAGGCCGAAGCCGGCCGCGGTGCCGGTCAGCGTCGCGGCCACCAGCGCCATCCCGAACACCGATACGGCCTGCAGCACAGAGCCGAGGACGAACACCCATTTGCGCACCGGGATCCTGCGGACGTAGCTGGCGATGATCAGCTGCGGCAGGAGCGAACCGGATTCGCGCACCGGCACGAGGAAGGCGGTGAAGATCGCCGGCGCCGACAGGGCGGTGAGCAGCCACGCCAGGATGGTCTTCGGATTGGCGATCGCGTCGCCGAGCTTGGTGAAGAACTGGGTCGTGATCTGCAGCAGGAAGTTTCCGGGGACCACCTTGCACGCGCCCTCGGAAATGTCGCGGCAGACGCGCGCGTCTTCTTCGTTGACCAGCTGCTGGTAAAGGCGGTCGAGCTTCTGGCTGTCGAAGGGCGAGGGAAAGTCGGGCATCGATGCGTCTCGTCGAACGGGCAGGTTGGAGTGTAGCCACAGGTCCATGAACGGCGCTGCGAACCGGCGATCCACGAATATGCATCGATGCATATTGACAAAAATGGATTACGGTGCGATTCTGGACCCAACGGCTTACCCACCAGGCCGCGCGTCTACGGCGAGACAAGGGAAGACGCGGCACGAAGTAGAGTCTCAATGCAAGGGGGAGCGCATCCGACGATGCACGTGAACGACCCATCCGACGCAGCACCCGGCGGCCCGTCCGAGACGGCCAGCCCCTCGCAGCGCACCGCGCTGGCGGTCGAGCGGCTTTTGCGCCCGCTGGTCCGCCTGCTGGTCGGGCGCGTGGCCTGTATCTATCTGCTCGATCGGCTGCGGCGCCTGTACGTCGCCGAATCGAGGGCGTGGCTCGAGCGCACCCACCCCGGGCAGCGGATCACGCGGTCGCGGCTGGCGATGCTGACCGGGCTCGATACGCGAACGATCGCCTCGATCGAGGCGGCGCAGGGCGATCCGGACACGGACCTGCCTTCCACCGAGATCTGCGCCGGGTCCGTGGTGATCGAACGCTGGTTGAGCGATCCGGCCTTCCTCGACGAGCGAGGCGCGCCGGCACGCCTCGCGATGACGGGGCCGAAGCGCTCCTTCCAGGCGCTGACGACCCGCGCCGTCGGTCGCAACATCACGCCCCACACCGTGCTCGACCAGCTGATCGAGTCCGGCAACGCCGCGGTCGACGAGGACGAGCGGATCCGCCTGGTCGACCCCCTCTATCGCCCGGTCCGGTCGTCGGAGGAAACCGCGCTGGACCTGGGCTCGCATTCGATTGCGCGCCTGGTCGAAACCGTGCGCCGCAACGCGGACGATTCCGGCACCGATGCTCGTCACCTGCAGCAGGATCGGCTCAGCACCCGGATTCCGGCCGTGCGGCGCGACGAACTCGACGCCCGGGCCCGTGTCCTGCTCCAGCGCCAGATCGAGGAGATGGAGTGTCTGCTGCGCGAGTACGAAGTCGCCGATTCCGGCCCGGCGAAGCGCGGGCCGGAGACCTGTCGATACGGAGTGGGCTGGTATGTGTTCGATTGACCGAACGATCGCCAGTTGGATGGACCCGGCGTGCATGGGAGCTTTGATGCCGGGTTGATGTGGCGGCCATCGACGTCCACCGGTTCCGACCCCTTGAACCGGTGCAACGTCCTGGCAGTCGGGGACGGCGCTGCCCTCGCGGCAGCGCCTTTTTTTCAGACGATCCGGGCGATCCGGGCGAGCGCCGGCGCGCCGGTCAGAACGGCGCGCTGCCCGGGGTGCGCGGGTACGGGATGACGTCGCGGATGTTGCTCATGCCGGTGACGTAGGCCAGCAGGCGCTCGAAGCCCAGGCCGAAGCCGGCGTGCGGCACCGTGCCGTAGCGGCGAAGGTCGAGGAACCAGTCGTAGGCACCCGATTCCAGCTGTTCGGGCTCCATCCGGCTCTTCAGGACGTCGAGGCGCTCTTCGCGCTGGCTGCCGCCGATGATCTCGCCGATGCCGGGCGCCAGCACGTCCATTGCCGCCACCGTGCGCTGATCGTCGTTCAGGCGCATGTAGAACGCCTTGATCTCGGTCGGGTAGTTGACCACGATGACCGGCGCCTGGCAGTGTTTCTCGGTCAGGTACCGCTCGTGCTCGGTCTGCAGGTCCAGGCCCCATTCGGGCGTGTATTCGAAGGTCTGTCCGCTGGCCTCGAGAATTCGGATGGCCTCGGCGTAGTCCATCCGCACGAAGGGGCTCTCGATCAGGGTCTCAAGACGCTCGATCGCGGTCGGCTCGATCCGCTCGGCAAAGAACGCCATGTCTTCGCCGCAGCGGTCGAGGACCTGGCTGAACACGGATTTCAGGAAGTCCTCGGCCAGCACGGCCAGTTCGTCGAGCCCGGCGAACGCGATCTCCGGCTCGATCATCCAGAACTCGGCCAGGTGGCGCGCTGTATTGGAATTCTCGGCCCGGAAGGTCGGCCCGAAGGTGTAGACCTTCGACAGCGCAAGGCAATAGGCCTCGACGTTCAGCTGGCCGGAGACGGTCAGAAAGGTCTCTCGGCCGAAGAAGTCCTTGCGAAAGTCCACCTGGCCCCGGTCGTCGGTGGGCAGGTTGGCCAGGTCCAGCGTGCTGACCCGGAACAACTCGCCCGCGCCTTCGGCGTCGGAGGCGGTGATGATCGGGGTATTGACCCACTGGAAGCCCTGGCGGTCGAAATAGTCGTGAATGGCGCGCGCGGCCACGTGCCGGACCCGGGTGATCGCGCCGAAGGTATTGGTGCGGGGACGCAGGTGCGCCACCGAACGCAGGAATTCGAAGCTGTGCTGCTTCGGCTGCACCGGGTACGTGTCCGGGTCGTCGACCCAGCCCAGCACCTCGATCTCCTCGGCCTGGATCTCCACGCTCTGGCCGCGTCCCTTGGATTCGACCAGCGTGCCGAGGCAGCGAACGGCGCAGCCGGTGGTCAGGTGGCGAACCGCGTCGCCGTAGTTCGGCAGGTCCTGGCTGGCGACCACCTGGAGATTACCGAAACAGCTGCCGTCGTTGACGTGCAGGAAGGAGAAGCCGGCCTTGGAGTCGCGTCGGGTGCGGATCCAGCCTTCGATCGTCAGCGGCGTGCCGACCTCGTGTTCGCCGGCCAGAACGGCCTTGATGCTCGCGTTTGCCATGTCGATTCGGGGGTCCGGAGGATAGGGGAATTGAAAAAACGTGCTCGGGCGCAAGATAATAGTGCAAGCCGTGCCCGAAAACCCGTCCATGAGGTCCTCCATGTCCGAATCGACCATCACGCTGACCGAATCGGCTGCTGACCGGGTCGCCGAGTTCCTCGCCGCCGAGGGCGGCGTGGGCCTGCGCCTGGGCGTTCGGCGCACCGGCTGCTCCGGTTGGGCCTACGAGGTCGGGCTGGCCGACGCGGTCGGCGCCGACGATACCGTGTTCGAGGACCGCGGCATCCGGATCCTGGTCGACGCCGAGGCGCTCCCGCTGGTGGCCGGCACTCGGGTCGATTTCATTGCCCAGGGCCTGAACCGGCACTTCGAATTCGACAACCCCAACGTGACCGACGAGTGTGGCTGTGGAGAGAGTTTCACGGTGACCGCGACCGCCGACTAGGCCCCACCGGCGGGGTCGCGCCGGGCGCCCGCCCGGACGGTGGTTTTTTGCCGCGACGGGCTTGACTTGGGCCCGAAGTTGCCCGACAATTGCTGGCTTCGTCCGATGGCGATGGATTTCCGGAGCAGGGAGCGTCGATGTCGCGCGCTTCCACATCGAGCGGAGGGGTACTCAAGCGGTCAACGAGGGCAGACTGTAAATCTGCTGGCTATGCCTTCGCAGGTTCGAATCCTGCCCCCTCCACCACTTTGGAATCCAGCGGAAGCGACACAGGCTAGGCGGGTGTAGTTCAACGGTAGAACCTCAGCCTTCCAAGCTGATGATGTCGGTTCGATTCCGATCACCCGCTCCAGTGTTGCACGGACGAAGAGAAACGTTAGCCCGCGTAGCTCAGGTGGTAGAGCACTCCCTTGGTAAGGGAGAGGTCACTGGTTCGAGTCCAGTCGTGGGCACCAGACACGGACGCGGCCGTCGGGAGGGTCCCTGCGGTCGTGTTCTGCCGGCAGCGGGCCGGCATCGAGACCGGCATTCAAAACGAAAACGGAGTTTTCCAGGCATGTCCAAGGCTAAATTCGAACGCACGAAGCCGCACGTCAACGTCGGCACGATCGGTCACGTCGACCACGGCAAGACCACGCTGACGGCGGCCCTGACCAAGGTCTGCGCGGAAGCGCGCGGCGGTGAGTTCAAGGCGTACGACCAGATCGACAACGCGCCGGAAGAGCGGGCTCGTGGGATCACGATCGCGACCGCGCACGTCGAGTACGAGTCGGATGCGCGCCACTACGCGCACGTCGACTGCCCGGGCCACGCCGACTACGTGAAGAACATGATCACCGGTGCGGCGCAGATGGACGGCGCGATCCTGGTGGTTTCGGCGGCCGACGGCCCGATGCCGCAGACGCGCGAGCACATCCTGCTGGCGCGCCAGGTGGGTGTTCCGCAGATCCTGGTCTACCTGAACAAGGCGGACATGGTCGACGACGAAGAGCTTCTGGAGCTGGTCGAGATGGAAGTCCGCGAGCTGCTGTCGAGCTACGATTTTCCGGGCGACGACACGCCGATCATCACCGGTTCGGCGCTGAAGGCGCTGGAAGGCGACGATTCGGACATCGGCGTTCCGTCGATCCTGAAGCTGGTGTCGGCGCTGGACGAGTACATTCCGACGCCGGAGCGCGACACGGACAAGCCGTTCCTGATGCCGATCGAGGACGTGTTCTCGATTTCCGGCCGCGGTACGGTGGTGACGGGCCGCGTGGAGCGCGGGATCGTGACGGTGGGTGACGAGCTGGAAATCGTCGGCATCAAGGACACCACGAAGACCACCTGCACGGGTGTGGAGATGTTCCGCAAGCTGCTGGACCAGGGCGAAGCGGGCGACAACGTGGGCGTGCTGCTGCGCGGCACGAAGCGTGACGACGTCGAGCGCGGCCAGGTTCTGGCCAAGCCGGGCACGATCACGCCGCACACGCACTTTGAAGCCGAGGTGTACGTGCTGAGCAAGGAAGAAGGCGGCCGTCACACGCCGTTCTTCAAGGGCTACCGTCCGCAGTTCTACTTCCGCACGACCGATGTGACGGGTGCGGTGGAACTGCCGGAAGGAACCGAAATGGTGATGCCGGGCGACAACGTGAAGATCCAGGTCGAGCTGATCGCCCCGATTGCCATGGAAGAAGGTCTGCGTTTCGCCATCCGTGAGGGTGGCCGGACCGTGGGTGCCGGCGTGGTGGCGAAGATCCACAAGTGATCCTGACCGGATAATCGGTCACGGGTCGACACGTCGTAGCGGAACGGCTCGCCGAAGGCGGGCCGGACCGCGAAGGTCGATACAACAGGCGAGTAGCTCAACTGGCAGAGCAGCGGTCTCCAAAACCGCAGGTTGGGGGTTCGAGTCCCTCCTCGCCTGCCACTAGAATCACCAGGCATCCCTATGGCAGCTGAAAAGAATGCAACGCGCGATATCCCGCTCTGGATCGTCGCCGGACTGATCCTCGCCGGCGGCATCTACGGGTTCGTGTTTTTCGAAGGGCAGGTCATGGATCTGCTCCGGATCGTCGGTCTGTTGGCCGTGATCGCGGTCGCTATCGTGGTTGCCTCGCGCACCCAGAAGGGCGGCGAGTTCTTCAGCTATGTGCGTGAGGTCGATGTCGAGCGCCGCAAGGTCGTCTGGCCGACGCGTCAGGAGACGCTGCAGACCACCTTGATCGTGCTGGTCATCACCGTGATCGTCGGCTTGATCCTGTTCGCGATGGACACGCTGTTCGGTTTCGCAGTGCGTCGCCTCATCGGCCTCGGCGGAGAGCTCTGATGGCCAAGCGCTGGTACGTCGTTCACGCCTATTCGGGCTTCGAGAAGCAGGTCCAGCGTTCGTTGAAGGACCGGATCGAGCGCGCCGAGATGGAAGAGCAGTTCGGCGAAATCCTGGTCCCGACCGAAGAAGTGGTCGAGATGAAGAAGGGCGTCAAGCGCAAGAGCGAGCGCAAGTTCTTTCCCGGCTACGTGCTGGTTGAAATGGAAATGAACGAGGACACCTGGCACCTGGTCAAGGATGTGCCCAAGGTCATGGGGTTCATCGGTGGCCGGCAGGACCAGCCGGCGCCGATCAGCCAGGCCGAAGCCGATGCGATCCTGAATCGGGTCAAGGAAGGCGTCGACAAGCCGCGACCGAAGGTGTTGTTCGAGCCGGGCGAGATGGTCCGGGTGATCGATGGGCCGTTCAACGATTTCAACGGCACCGTCGAGGAAATCAATTACGAGAAGAGCCGCCTGCGCGTGGCCGTCTCGATCTTCGGGCGCTCGACGCCCGTCGAGCTCGACTTCCAGCAGGTCGAGAAACTGTAATTCGCGCGGCCGGCGAAGGCCGGCGGCGAATCCGGTCGGCGCCGAGCGCGGACCGGAACGTGGTAACGACAACGATGGGGAGCCGGATCGCTGTGTCGATCGGCGCTTGGACCCGAAGGAGAAACGAAGATGGCGAAGAAGATTTCGGCCTACATCAAGCTGCAGGTTCCTGCAGGTCAGGCCAACCCGAGTCCGCCCGTGGGCCCCGCGCTGGGTCAGCACGGCGTGAACATCATGGAATTCTGCAAGGCGTTCAACGCGGCGACCCAGAGCATCGAGCAGGGTCTGCCGACACCGGTGGTGATCACGGTCTACAACGACCGCAGCTTCACCTTCATCACCAAGACGCCGCCCGCGGCGGTTCTGCTGCGCAAGGCGGCGAAGATCCAGAAGGGCAGCGGCGAGCCGAACACCAAGAAGGTGGGAACGGTCACCCGGGCCCAGCTCGAAGAGATCGCCAAGATGAAGGAGCCGGATCTGACCGCAGCGGACATGGATGCCGCAGTGCGCACGATCGCCGGTAGCGCCCGCAGCATGGGCCTGAACGTGGAGGGTGTCGAATAATGGCTGCCAATACCAAGCGCCGTCGCGCAATTCGCGACCAGATCGAACCGGGCAAGCTCTACGGCATCGACGAAGCGCTGGGCCTGCTCAAGGACATGAGCAAGGTCAAGTTCACCGAAAGCGTCGACGTGGCCGTTCGTCTGGGCATCGACCCGCGCAAGTCCGACCAGGTGGTGCGCGGCGCGACCGTGCTGCCGCACGGCACCGGCAAGAGCGTCCGGGTCGCGGTGTTTGCCCAGGGCGAGAATGCGGAGAAGGCCGAGGCGGCCGGCGCCGACATCGTCGGCATGGATGACCTGGCCGACACCATCAAGGGCGGCACGATCGACTTCGACGTCTGTATCGCCACCCCGGACGCCATGCGCGTCGTCGGCCGACTGGGCCAGGTCCTCGGCCCGCGCGGCCTGATGCCGAACCCGAAGGTCGGCACGGTGACCACCGACGTCGAGACCGCGGTCAAGAACGCCAAGGCCGGCCAGGTGCAGTTCCGTACCGACAAGGGCGGCATCGTGCACACGACGATCGGCAAGGCGGACTTCGAGGTCGACGCCCTGAAGAACAACCTGAAGGCACTGATCCAGGAACTGGTCAAGGCCAAGCCGGCCGCGTCCAAGGGCCAGTACCTTCGCAAGATCGCGGTGTCGACCACGATGGGCCCCGGCCTGGTCGTCGACAACGCAACGCTGGAGCTGTAGCTCCGGCAGCAGGATTCGCGCCGGGCTCTCGGGTCCGGCCGATGTACGGGCGTATCGCGGAGACCGTTTCCGCGCCCGTCCAAGACCGCAGGTCCCCGAACCGCTTGCGCGGGGCAGGGGATAAAGGAAGCGATTCCGCCTGCGCAGATGGTGTCGCCCGACTACCGACGATTGTTCGAATCGAAGGGAAACGGCCACCAACAAGGTGCCGGATTCATCTGGATCCGGTGTGGCTGGAAGGTCGGAGCGATCCGGCCATCCGACTTGACGGAGGTAGCAGATGGCGCTCACTCTCGAGCAGAAGAAGGCGGTCGTGGCGGAAGTGGCCAGTGTGGCCCAGTCCGCGCACTCAGCCGTAGCTGCCGAATATCGTGGCATTACCGTCGAGAAGATGACCGAGATGCGTGCGAAGGCGCGCAACGAAGGTGTCTATCTCAAGGTCGCCAAGAACACGCTGGTCAAGCGTGCCGTCGAGGGTACCGAGTTCGAATGCATGGCCGAGGAACTGACCGGCCCGCTGTTGTTCGCGTTCTCCACCGAGGACCCGGGCGCTGCAGCGCGGCTGATCAAGGACTTCGCGAAGGACGAGGACAAGCTCGTCGTTCGTCTGGTTGCCATGGGCGCGACGCTCTACCAGGCCTCGGAAATCGAGCGTCTGGCCAAGATGCCGACCCGCGACCAGGCGATCGCCATGCTGATGGGTGTCATGAAGGCACCGATCGAGAAATTCGTTCGCACCCTCGCCGAGCCGCATACCAAGCTGGTTCGTACCGTTGCCGCGGTTCGCGACAGCAAGCAGGCTGCCTGATCCTTTTCGTTTTTTAACGCTAGAAATCTGGAGTATTGAACAATGGCCGTTTCCAAAGAAGACATTCTTGAAACCATTTCCAACATGACCGTCGTGGAGGTCGTTGACCTCATCGAAGCGATGGAAGAGAAGTTCGGTGTTTCCGCTGCCGCTCCGGTGGCCGCTGCTGCCGCTCCGGCTGCCGGTGGCGACGCAGGTGCTGCGGAAGAAAAGACCGAATTCGACGTCGTCCTGGCAGGCTTCGGCGACAAGAAGGTCCAGGTCATCAAGGCCATCCGTGGCATCACGGGCCTGGGTCTGAAGGAAGCCAAGGACCTGGTCGAGGGCGCTCCGTCCCCGGTCAAGGAAGGCGTCAGCAAGGAAGAAGCAGAAGATATCAAGAAGCAGCTGGAAGAAGCTGGCGCGACCGTCGAGGTCAAGTAATCTCCTCGACTTCGCATTGATGTCAGGCATGGGCTGGGCGTCCGAGGGCGCCCGGCCCGTTCCTGTTTGCAGCGTTCTGCCAGTGCAAGAACGATCGCCAGGGCCCGTTCCGGGTGTCCTGGCGGTTCAGTCTGTTTGAAGTGTCCCGGATCAACTGCACCAGCACGCGGGTGAAATGCCGATGAACTACTCGTTTACCGAAAAGAAGCGAATCCGGAAAGAATTTGGAAAGCACGTGCAGGTTATTGACCCACCGTTCCTGTTGTCAACCCAGGTGGCGTCATACAAGGAATTCCTGCAGGACCAGATTCCCGAAAGCGATCGCGATTCCAAGGGCCTCCATGGCGCCCTGTCCTCGGTATTTCCGATTTCCAGCTATTCGGGCAACGCCGCGCTGGAGTACGTGAATTACGAGCTCGGCAAGCCCGAGTTCGACGTCGTGGAGTGCAAGCTCCGCGGCATGACCTACGCTGCGCCGCTGCGCGTGACCGTGCGCCTGGTGATCTACGACAAGGACAGCCCGGCGCGCAACAAGAAGGTCAAGGAAGTCAAGGAGCAGGACGTCTACATGGGCGACCTGCCGCTGATGACCGAGACGGGCACGTTCATCATCAACGGCACCGAGCGCGTCATCGTCAACCAGATGCACCGTTCGCCGGGCGTGTTCTTCGATCACGACCGGGGCAAGACCCATTCGTCCGGCAAGCTGCTCTACAACGCCCGGGTCATCCCGTACCGCGGCAGCTGGCTGGATTTCGAGTTCGATCCGAAGGATTCGATGTTCACGCGAATCGATCGCCGCCGGAAGCTGCCGGTGACGATTCTCCTTCGCGCGCTCGGCATGGAGGACGAGGAGATTCTCGAGACCTTCTTCGAGAAGTCCAAGATCACCCTGCGCAAGAGCGACGCCAAGATCGACCTGGTGCCGAAGCGCCTGCGCGGCGAGACCGCGCTGGCCGACATCGCCGACAAGGACGGCAACGTCATCGTCGCCAAGGATCGCCGCATCACCGCGCGTCACGTCAAGCAGATGGAAGAGGCCGGCGTGAAGACGCTGGACGTCAGCGACGAGTACATGATCGGTCGCATCCTGGCCCACAACATCGTCGATACGGATTCCGGCGAGCTGATCGCGGCCTGCAACGACGAGATCACGCCCGAGCTGCTCGAGGCGATGCGCGAGGCCAAGGTCAAGTCGTTCGAGATTCTTTACGTCAACGACCTCGACCAGGGTCCGTACATCTCCAACACGCTGCGCATCGATCCGACGTCGAGCGAACTCGAGGCGCTGTGGGAAATCTACAAGATGATGCGCCCGGGCGAGCCGCCGACCAAGGAAGCCGCCCAAAACCTGTTCAAGAACCTGTTCTTCACCGACGAGCGCTACGACCTGTCGTCGGTCGGCCGGATGAAGTTCAACCGCCGGGTGGGCCGCGATGAACTCGAAGGCCCGGGCACCCTGGACCGCGAGGACATTCTCGCCGTCCTGAAGGTGCTGATCGACATCCGGAACGGCAACGGGACCGTCGACGACATCGACCACCTCGGCAACCGCCGAGTCCGCTCGGTCGGTGAAATGGCCGAGAACCAATTCCGGATCGGCCTTGTCCGCGTCGAGCGCGCCGTGCGCGAACGCCTGAGCATGGCCGAGAGCGAAGGCCTGGGTCCTCAGGACCTGATCAACGCCAAGCCGGTGGCCGCCGCGATCAAGGAGTTCTTTGGCTCCTCGCAGCTGTCGCAGTTCATGGACCAGAACAACCCGCTGTCGGAAGTCACCCACAAGCGCCGCGTTTCCGCGCTGGGTCCGGGCGGTCTGACCCGTGAACGGGCCGGCTTCGAAGTCCGCGACGTGCACCCGACGCACTATGGGCGCCTGTGCCCGATCGAGACCCCGGAAGGTCCGAACATCGGCCTGATCAACTCGCTGGCCGTGTATTCGCGTACCAACAGCTACGGCTTCCTCGAGACGCCGTACTGCAAGGTCGTCAACGGCAAGGTCACCGACGAGGTTTCCTATCTGTCGGCGATCGAGGAGGGCGATTACGTGATCGCCCAGGCCAATGCCGAGCTCGACAACAACCGCAAGTTCGTCGAAGAGCTGATCCCGTGCCGTCACCAGGGCGAGTTCACGCTGAAGAACACCGACGAAGTCGATTTCATCGATGTTTCGCCGCGCCAGATCGTGTCCGTTGCCGCCGCGATGGTGCCGTTCCTCGAGCACGATGACGCCAACCGCGCACTGATGGGCTCGAACATGCAGCGCCAGGCGGTTCCGACGCTGCGCGTCGACAAGCCGCTGGTCGGTACGGGGCTGGAGCGGGTGGTCGCGACCGACTCGGGCGTGACCACGGTGGCGCTTCGCGGCGGAATCGTCGATCAGGTCGACGCCGGCCGAATCGTCGTTCGCGCCAATGAAGACGAAGTCGGCGAGGACGACCCGGGGGTCGACATCTACAACCTGGTCAAGTACCAGCGGTCGAACCAGAACACCTGCATGAACCAGCGTCCGCTGGTCAAGGTGGGTGATGCGGTCCAGGGTCGCGACGTGCTGGCCGACGGCCCGTCGACCGATCTCGGCGAGCTTGCGCTCGGCCAGAACATGCGCGTGGCCTTCATGCCGTGGAACGGCTACAACTTCGAGGATTCGATCCTGATCTCGGAGCGGGTGGTCCAGGAAGACCGGTTCACCTCGATCCACATCGAGGAACTGACCTGCGTCGCCCGCGACACCAAGCTGGGTTCGGAAGAAATCACCAGCGATATCCCGAACGTCGGTGAGTACACGCTGAGCAAGCTGGACGACGCCGGCATCGTGTACATCGGCGCCGAAGTGCGCGCCGGTGACATACTGGTCGGCAAGGTCACGCCGAAGGGCGAGACCCAGCTGACTCCGGAAGAGAAGCTGCTGCGCGCGATCTTCGGCGAAAAGGCATCCGACGTGAAGGACACGTCTCTGCGCGTGCCTTCGGGCATGGACGGTACCGTGATCGATGTCCAGGTCTTCACCCGCGAGGGCGTCGACAAGGACTCGCGTGCGGTGTCGATCGAGAAGGAGCAGATCGCCCAGGTCCGCAAGGATCTCGACGACCAGCTGCGGATCATGGAAGACGCCATCTTCAACCGCCTCGAGTCGCTGCTGCTGAACAAGGTGGTCGACAAGGGGCCGGGCCTGAAGAAGGGCGCCAAGGTCACTTCGGCCTACCTCGAGGAGCTGAAGCGCGATCAGTGGTTCAAGCTGCGGATGCGCTCCGACGATGCGCAGGACGTGCTCGAGCGCGCCCAGCGCCAGATCGAGAAGCAGCGCAAGCTCGCCGACGACAAGTTCCAGGAGAAGAAGGGCAAGATCACCCGCGGCGACGACCTCGCACCGGGCGTTCTGAAGATGGTCAAGGTCTACCTGGCCGTCAAGCGCCGCATGCAGCCGGGCGACAAGATGGCCGGCCGCCACGGGAACAAGGGCGTCATCTCGACCATCGTTCCGGTCGAGGACATGCCCTACGACGAGTCCGGCACCCCGGTCGACATCGTGCTGAATCCGCTGGGCGTGCCGTCGCGCATGAACATCGGACAGGTGCTCGAAACCCACCTGGGCCTCGCCGCCCATGGCCTGGGCAAGAAGATCGAGGCCATGCTCGAAGCCCAGGAGAAGCCGGCGAAGGTCAAGAAGTTCCTCGAAGAGGTCTACAACTCGGACCGCAAGGGCCGGGTGTCGCTGAAGGACTTCTCCGACGATGACGTGATCGAACTTGCCGGCAACCTTACCAAGGGCGTGCCGATGGCCACGCCGGTATTCGACGGTGCCGACGAGGAAGAGATCAAGAAGCTGCTCAAGATGGGCGACCTGCCCGAGAGTGGGCAGATGACGCTGTACGACGGCCGCACCGGCGACTCGTTCGACCGCCCGGTGACCGTCGGCTACATGTACATGCTGAAGCTGAACCACCTGGTCGACGACAAGATGCACGCGCGTTCGACCGGTCCGTACAGCCTCGTCACCCAGCAGCCGCTGGGCGGGAAGGCGCAGTTCGGTGGCCAGCGCTTCGGCGAGATGGAAGTCTGGGCACTGGAAGCCTACGGTGCGGCCTACACGCTGCAGGAAATGCTGACGGTCAAGTCCGATGATGTCCAGGGCCGTAACCAGATGTACAAGTCCATCGTCGACGGCAACCACCGCATGGTGGCCGGGATGCCGGAATCCTTCAACGTGCTCGTGAAGGAAATCCGGTCCCTGGGCATCAACATTGAACTCGAAGAGTCCTGATCGAGGAGGATCACGATATGCGCGATCTGCTGAATTTCTACAAGCGCCAGCATCAGATTACCGATTTTGATGCGATTCGCATTGGTCTGGCCCAGCCGGACATGATCCGCTCCTGGTCGTTCGGAGAGGTCAAGAAGCCGGAAACCATCAACTACCGAACCTTCAAGCCGGAGCGCGAAGGCCTGTTCTGCGCCGCGATCTTCGGACCGGTCAAGGACTACGAGTGCCTGTGCGGCAAGTACAAGCGCATGAAGCACCGCGGTGTGAAGTGCGAGAAGTGCGGCACCGAAGTCACGCTGACCAAGGTCCGCCGCGAGCGCATGGGTCACATCGACCTGGCCAGCCCGGTGG
Organism: Wenzhouxiangellaceae bacterium; assembly: GCA_965227925.1. Taxonomy (GTDB): domain Bacteria; phylum Pseudomonadota; class Gammaproteobacteria; order Xanthomonadales; family Wenzhouxiangellaceae. Next base: position 1,016,939 of record CBDDGP010000003.1, on the reverse strand, counting down.
CGCACATCTGGTTCCTGAAGTCGCTGCCGTCCCGCATCGGGCTGATGCTGGACATGACCCTGCGCGACATCGAGCGCATCCTGTACTTCGAGTCCTACCTGGTTCTCGATCCGGGCATGACCCCGATGGAGCGCGGCCAGCTGCTGACCGACGAGCAGTACCTCGATGCGATGGAGACCTACGGCGACGAGTTCGACGCCAAGATGGGTGCCGAAGCGATCTACGACATGCTCAAGAACGTCGACCTGGCGTCCGAGCTGTCACAGCTGCGCGAGGACATCGCGGCGACCAACTCCGAAACCAAGATCAAGCGCCTGACCAAGCGGATCAAGCTGGTCGAGGCGTTCCTGGAATCCGGAAACCGCCCCGAGTTCATGATCCTGACCGTGCTGCCGGTGCTTCCGCCGGACCTGCGTCCGCTGGTGCCGCTCGACGGCGGCCGGTTCGCGACGTCGGATCTCAACGATCTGTACCGTCGGGTGATCAACCGTAACAACCGCCTGAAGCGACTGCTGGAACTCAACGCGCCGGACATCATCGTGCGCAACGAGAAGCGCATGCTGCAGGAAGCGGTCGATGCGCTGCTCGACAACGGTCGCCGAGGCCGGGCGATCACCGGCACCAACAAGCGTCCGCTGAAGTCGCTGGCCGACATGATCAAGGGCAAGCAGGGCCGGTTCCGTCAGAACCTGCTGGGCAAGCGCGTCGACTACTCCGGTCGTTCGGTCATCGTGGTCGGCCCGACCCTGAAGCTGCACGAATGCGGGCTGCCGAAGAAGATGGCGCTCGAGCTCTTCAAGCCGTTCATCTTCTCCAAGCTGCAGCGTCGCGGCATGGCGCCGACCATCAAGGCGGCCAAGAAGCTGGTCGAGAAGGAAGAAGGTGAAGTCTGGGATATCCTCGAAGAGGTCATCCGCGAGCATCCGGTGCTGCTCAACCGTGCACCGACGCTCCATCGTCTCGGCATCCAGGCCTTCGAACCGGTCCTGATCGAGGGCAAGGCCATCCAGCTGCACCCGCTGGTCTGCACCGCGTTCAACGCCGACTTCGACGGTGACCAGATGGCCGTCCACGTCCCGCTGAGTCTCGAGGCTCAGCTCGAAGCGCGCGCGCTGATGATGTCGTCGAACAACATCCTTTCGCCGGCCAACGGCGAGCCGATCATCGTGCCGACGCAGGACGTCGTCCTGGGCCTGTACTACATGACCCGCGAACTCGCCGGCGCCAAGGGTGAAGGCATGCACTTCTCGGACACCGCCGAGGTGCACCGCGCGTACATGAACAAGGGCATCGAGCTGCAGGCTCCGATCTCGGTGCGCATCACCGAGTACAGCAAGGACGAGAACGGTGAGATGCAGGCGCATACGTCGCGGCAGGAAACCACCGCCGGACGTGCGTTGCTGTTCGAGATCGCGCCGAAAGGCATGCCGTTCTCGATGTTCAACCAGACGCTGAAGAAGAAGCAGATCTCGAAGCTGATCGATGAAGCGTATCGAGACCTGGGCCTGAAGCACACGGTGGTGTTCGCCGACCAGCTGATGTACACCGGCTTCGCGAACTCCACGCGTGCCGGGGTTTCGATCGGCCTCGACGACCTGCAGATCCCGCCGGAGAAGAAGGACATTCTCGAGCGCGCCGAGCAGGAAGTCCTCGACATCCAGAACCAGTACTCCTCCGGTGTGGTCACGGCCGGTGAGCGATACAACAAGGTCGTCGACATCTGGTCGCGCTGCAACGAAGAAGTCGCGCGCGCGATGATGCGTCGGATCGGCAAGGAAATCCGGGTCGACAAGGATGGCCACAAGGTCGAGCAGGATTCGATGAACTCGATCTTCATCATGGCCGATTCAGGCGCCCGTGGTTCGGCCGCCCAGATCCGCCAGCTGGCCGGCATGCGAGGCCTGATGGCCAAGCCGGACGGCTCGATCATCGAGACGCCGATCACCGCGAACTTCCGCGAGGGCCTGAACGTCCTGCAGTACTTCATCTCGACTCACGGTGCTCGAAAGGGTCTGGCCGATACGGCGCTGAAGACCGCCAACTCCGGCTACCTGACCCGCCGTCTGGTCGACGTCTCGCAGGACCTGGTCGTTATCGAGGAAGACTGCGGCACCGAGGACGGCCTCGAGATGCTGCCGATCGTCGAGGGCGGCGACGTGGTCGAACCGCTCGGCGAGCGGATTCTCGGTCGCGTCCTGGCCGAGGACATCTATCCGGCCGACAGCGACGAGGTCCTGGTGGAACGCGGCACGCTTCTCGACGAGAAGTGGGTCGCCACGCTGGAAGAGAATGCGATCGACCGTGTCCTGGTCCGTTCGCCGATCACCTGCGCGACCCGCTACGGGATCTGTGCCACGTGCTACGGCCGCGACCTGGCGCGCGGCTCCGAGGTCAACATCGGCGAAGCGGTTGGTGTCATCGCGGCCCAGTCGATCGGCGAGCCGGGCACCCAGCTGACGATGCGTACGTTCCATATCGGGGGCGCTGCATCGCGGGCCGTGGCCATCGACCAGATCGAGGTCAAGTCGGCCGGTTCGATCCGCCTGCACAACCTGAAGTCGGTGGTCAACAAGGACGACAAGCTGGTCGCGGTCTCACGCTCCGGCGAGTTGTCGCTGATCGACAGCCACGGGCGTGAGCGCGAGCGCTACAAGATTCCCTACGGTGCGGTGCTGAGTGTCCGCGAGGGCGACAAGGTCGATGCCGGCCAGGTCGTGGCCAACTGGGATCCTCATACCCATCCGGTGGTTGCCGAAGTTGCGGGCAAGACGTCGTTCCAGGACTTCATCGACGGTGTGACCGTGACCGAGCAGACCGACGATGTGACCGGTCTGAGCAGCATCGTCGTCACCGATCCGAAGAAGCGTGGCTCGGAAGGCAAGGACCTGCGTCCGACGATTCGTCTGGTCGACAAGAAGGGCAAGCCCTTGATGCTGCCGGGCACCAATCAGCCGGCGCAGAACTACCTGCCCTCCGGCGCGGTGATCAACTGCCGCGACGGCGACGACGTCCAGGTCGGTGACATCCTTGCGCGCATTCCTCAGGAATCGTCCAAGACCCGTGACATCACCGGGGGTCTGCCGCGAGTGGCGGACCTGTTCGAAGCACGCAAGCCGAAGGAACCGGCGATTCTGGCCGAAGCCTCCGGAACGGTCAGCTATGGCAAGGAGACCAAGGGCAAGCAGCGCCTCGTGATCACCGACGAAGCCGGCGATACGCACGAGGAGCTGATTCCGAAATGGCGTCAGATCCTGGTGTTCGAGGGCGAGCATGTGGAGAAGGGCGAAACCGTCGTCGACGGCGAACCGAATCCGCACGACATCCTGCGTCTGCTGGGTGTCGAGGCGCTCGCGAACTACCTGGTCCAGGAAATCCAGGACGTCTACCGCCTGCAGGGCGTGAAGATCAACGACAAGCATATCGAGGTGATCATCCGCCAGATGCTGCGCAAGATCGAAGTCCTCGAATCCGGCGACAGCAAGTTCCTGCCGGGTGAGCAGCTCGATGCGGTCCGCGTCCGGGAGGAGAACCAGCGCCTGGAAAAGGACGGACTGCGGCCGGCAAGGTTGCAGGCAGTCCTGCTCGGGATCACCAAGGCATCGCTGGCGACCGAGTCGTTCATCTCGGCGGCGTCCTTCCAGGAAACCACACGGGTGCTCACCGACGCCGCGGTTCGCGGCACGGTCGACAGCCTGCGCGGTCTGAAGGAGAACGTGATCGTCGGTCGGTTGATCCCGGCAGGCACCGGTCGCGTGGCGCGCGAGCGTCGACGTGAGGACGCCGAGGTCGTGGGCGATACGGAAGCCGAACTGGCAGCGCTGCTTCGAGCCAACGAAGCCGAATCCGCCGAGACGGCCGATGCCGGCGGCGGTGGCGACGAGGCTGCAGCCGAGTAAGCAGTACCAACGGCCCGGACGGACACTCGTCCGGGCCCGGACAACGCGGATTGCGGGTACAATCCCGCGTCCTTTCGAACACAAGCAGAACGGCCGGGGATGATCGTCCGGCCGATGAAGCAGGAGACAGCATGGTCAAGATCCGACTGGCACGTGGTGGTGCCAAGAAACAGCCGTTCTACCACATCGTGGTGACCGATAGCCGTAACCGCCGCGACGGCCGTTACATCGAGCGGATCGGGTTCTTCAACCCGGTTGCCCGCGGCCAGGCCGAGCGCCTGCGCGTGGACCTCGAGCGTATTGAGCACTGGAGAGAGCAGGGTGCGCAGATCTCCGAGCGAGTCAGCCACCTGGTCGACGAATCGCGCAAGGCCGCTTCGGCGAACGCCTGAGTCCGGCCATGACTGCCCGGGGCCCGGACGAGCCCAGTGAAGCCACGCTTCGCATCGGCCGCTTGAACGGTCCCTGGGGTGTGTCCGGATGGGTGAAGGTCTTTTCCTTCACCGAGCCGCCCGAGAACATCTTCGACTACCAGCCCTGGCAGGCCGACGGCTTGCCGGGGCTTCTTCACGTCCGCGAGTGGCGTCGTCAGGGGCCTCGCCTGGTCGCTCGCATCGAGGAGATCGATTCTCGGGAAAGTGCCGAACGGCTGGCCGGGGTCGAACTCCGGATACCGGTCGGCGCGCTGCCCGAGTCCGGCCCCAACCGGTACTACTGGAAGGATCTGTTGAACCTCCGCGTCGTGAACGTGGAGTCGGCCGAACTGGGCCGGGTCCATGGGCTGCTGGATGCCGGCGTCCACGACGTGCTGGTGATCCGGCGGGCCGAGGGAGGACGCGATCACCTGGTGCCGTTCGTGCTCGGCCGCTACGTGCACGAGGTCGACCTCGAGGCCGGAACGGTCACCGTCGATTGGCAGCCGGAATGGACCGATGCTGACTGAAGTCCACGTCGTCACGCTGTTTCCCGACTGGTTCGATTCGCTGTACGACCTCGGACTGACCGGCAAGGCGCTGGCCGACGGACGAGTCGCCCTGAAGACCTTCGACCCGAGGACCCACGCCTCCGGCGCGCACCGGAGCGTCGATGACCGGCCTTACGGCGGCGGGCCGGGCATGGTCATGCGCCCCGAGCCGCTGGCCCGGGCCATCGAGGAGGCGAAGCAGGGGTCGGATGCACCGGTCGCCGCGCTGACACCCCAGGGGAGGCGGCTGGACCAGCGGGGCATCGAAGAGCTGGCTGGCCGAAAACGCCTGATCCTGGTCTGCGGCCGTTACGAGGGTATGGACGAGCGGGTCTGCGACGAGCTGGTCGACGAAGAGTGGTCGCTGGGCGATTTCGTGCTGTCCGGGGGCGAGCTGGCCGCAGCGGCGCTGATCGATGCCGTTGTCCGGTTGCAGCCCGGCGTGCTGGGCCACGAGGATTCCGCAGCCGAGGATTCGTTCTCGAACGGCCTGCTGGACTGCCCGCACTACACGCGCCCGGAGCGCTGGCGTGGACGGGACGTTCCGGAGGTCCTGCGTTCCGGCGACCACGCCGCGATCGAGCGATGGCGGCGGCGCCAGGCGCTGCTTCGGACCCGTCATCGTCGACCGGACCTGATCGACGCGCTGCGCAGCCGCGGCCTGCTGGACGACGAGGATTTGGCGCTGCTCGAGTCGCTGCCGGAGTCCTGATTCCGAAGGTGCGATAGCTCTTTCGCTCGGCGTATTCATGCGCTATACTTGCGCGCTTGACTTGGCGGGATCGGCAGCAGACCGGCCCCGCACCGAAATCATCGAGCGGACGGAATTCGCACCATGAACATCATCGACCAGATCAACGCAGAACAGACCCAGCGCGAACTCCCGGAGTTTGCCCCGGGTGACACCGTCGTCGTCAACCTGTGGGTTCGCGAGGGCGAACGCCAGCGTCTGCAGGCGTTCGAAGGCGTCGTCATCGCGCGACGCAACCGCGGGCTGCATTCGGCCTTCACCGTTCGCAAGATCTCGCACGGCACCGGCGTGGAACGCGTGTTCCAGAGCTACAGCCCGTTGATCGAGTCGATCGAAGTCAAGCGCAAGGGCCGCGTTCGCCGCGCCAAGCTGTTCTACCTTCGCAACCTCGAAGGCAAGGCCGCGCGCATCCGCGAGAAGCTCACCGGACGGGCACGCGCCTCTTCCTGAGTTCGCCGCATCGCGAACAACGGGGCGCGGCACGAGCGCGCTCCCGAATCGACGGCCCGGCGCCCACGCTCCGGGCCGTTTTCATGTCCCACTTCGCTTCTCGTAGACACGCTGGCGAATACTGCTGGCGGGGCGGGGCCCGGATCGTCCGGCTCCGCAGCTCGTGCCTCGTCGACAGCGCCTTGGCGGCCCCGGCCTATCGTTCGACGAGGCCGTACCAAGATTCGAAATCGAGCCGATGAAGCCCTGGTTGTTCCGACGATTGATGAACCTCTGGCCGCCCTATCTGGGCGCCGGCATCCGGGTGCGCGAAATCAGCGACGACTGGCGCTACGTGCGGGTCGAACTGGTCGCTGGGCGGCTCAATCGCAACTACGTCGGGACCCACTTCGGCGGCAGCCTGTTCGCGATGACGGACCCCTTTCTGATGCTGATGTATCTGAAGGCGCTGGGGTCGGAGGTCATCGTCTGGGACTACTCGGCCTCGATCCGGTTCGTCAAGCCCGGGCGCGGTACGGTGAGCGCGGAGTTCCGGCTCGACGAAGCCGACCTCGACGACGTCCGTAGCGCGGTCGCCGGCGGCGAGCGCTATCTGAAGAGCCACGAAGTCCGGGTGTTCGATGGCGAGGGCGAGAGCGTCGCGACCCTCGAGCGGACGCTGTACTTCCGTGCCAAGAAGCGTGCCCGCCCGACGGGCGGCGGCTGAGTCGTTCTGGAGTCCGGGTCAGGCCCGCAGGAATCTGCCGGAACGAGTCTGCCGGAACAATGATTCGGCAGGGCGGTCAGGCAGGGCGGACCGGCTCGATGGGACGCTCGGTCAGGCCGGGGAGGATTCCTTGCCCGCGTCGTCGTCGCGTTCGGCCGCGGCGCGACGGTTCGCCGCTTTCGCGGCGTCGCTGGCTGGCTGCTGGCGGAGTTCGCTGGCGCCGTTGAAGCGTCCGCCGGGTTCGATCACGAGGTCGATCACGCTGATCGTGCCCTCGACCGACCCGCCGGCGACGATCTCCAGCCGTTCGGCTTCGACCCGGCCGTTCATGGTCCCGCTGATCAGCACCCGGCGGGCCTGCACCTCCCCGTCGACCTGGCCCGATTCGCCGATCGTGACGTCGGCCTCCGAGCGGATGTTGCCGTCCAGTCGTCCGTCGACGTGGAGGCTGTCGCTCAGGGTGAGATCGCCGACCAGCTCGGTGCCGGATCCGAGGATCGTGGATCCAGTCCCCGCACCTTGCTGCGGACGGTTTCTGCCAAGGATTCCCATTGCACTCGTTCCTCTTCGTCGAATACCAGGTCGTAGCGGTCCAGGGACCAGTCCAGGAACGGCCGCGGATCGAGCCGCCGGCCGAGGTAACGCACCTCGTAGTGCAGATGCGGCGCGGCCGACAGGCCGGTGTTGCCCGTTCGGCCGATCGGCTGGCCTTCGCGCACGTACTCGCCGACGCGGATGTCGACCTGGTCCAGGTGCGCGTAGTAGGTGGTAAAGCCGTAGTTGTGGACCAGCTTGATCATTGTGCCCAGGCCGGACCCGGGGTTCGGGCCGGCCCACTCGACCACGCCGTCGGCGGTCGCCAGCACCGTGGTTCCTCGCGAGGCGCGCAGATCGACCCCGCCGTGCAGTCGCGTCCCTTCCTCGACCGGGTGATCGCGCATGCCGTAGCTCGACGTCACCCGCGTCTCGGCCAGCGGATAGCCGCTGGGGATGGACGTCAGCAGGAGCCGCCGTTCCAGCGCGGTATGGCTGGCGACCGAGATCCGCTCGGCCACCGGCAGGCTCTGCGGGGCGTCGACGCCGATCAGGCTCTCGAGCTGTTCGAGATCGTCGGTCAGGGCGATCAGTTCCCTCGCTCGGGCGTCGACCTGTCGATTCAGTTCGTCCTGGTGGGCCAGCAGTTCCGCGTTGCGCTGCTCGGCCTCGAGATTCTGCGCGCGCAGGTTCTCGATGTCGCCATTGAGCCGGTCGATGCGCCCCGACATCAGCTGGATCACCAGCAGGCTGCCCAGGAATACCGTGGCGATCACGCCGGCTCCGGACAGCACCACGCGCCACATCAACTGCGAGAGCGTGTAGTGCTTCGCGGCGCGGAAGTCGGTGATGGTGATCCGATAATGATGGCGCATGCGGCAGCGGTTTCCGGGCTCGGGGCCAGACCTGGGGAGCTGCATTATCCGGGCGGGTCCGCCTCGATGCAACTCGCCGGCCGGCCGGACGCTCGCTTGAATTCGCGCGCGCGGCGCCCATGTTTGCCGACACCGCCCGCAACGAAAGCGCCGAGACCCTGTCATGAACGATCGAACCGAAGACTCGCCGACGAACGCCCGCACGGCCGCAGACACGACCGACCCGGTCGCTTCGCCGCCCGGTGACGCGGCCGAAACGAGGACCTTCGACACGGAGGTCCATCAGCTGCTCAAGCTGATGATCAACGCGCTGTACTCGAATCGGGAGATCTTCCTGCGCGAACTGGTGTCGAATGCGTCCGATGCGCTCGACAAGCTGCGCTTCGAAGCCCTGACCGATGCGTCGCTGGCCGCGGCCGCTGGAGAAGCGGGAATTTTCGTGCGCTACGACCGCGAGGCGGGTCAGCTCGAGATCGAGGACAACGGTATCGGCATGCGCCGCGAGGAGGTCATCGAGAATCTCGGCACCATCGCGCGCTCCGGCACCGCCCGGTTCCTGGAGCGGCTCAGCGGGGATCGCAAGGCCGACGCACAACTGATCGGCCAGTTCGGTGTCGGCTTCTATTCGGCGTTCATCGTCGCCGACCGGGTCTGCGTCGAAACGCGCCGCGCCGGCGCTGCGGACGAAGAGGGTGTCCGCTGGCAATCCGACGGCAAGGGCGAGTACACGGTCGAGACCATCGTCCGCGAGCGCCCCGGTACGCGGGTGCAGTTGACCCTCGGCGAGGACCACCGGGACCTGCTCGATGGCGACCGCCTGCGCGGCATCCTGAAGCACTATTCCAACCATATTGCCGTTCCGATCCGTCTGCAGTCGGCCGACGACCGCGATGATCCGGACACCGACGGCATCGTCAACGACGCCAAGGCGCTGTGGTCGCGGCCGAAGAACGAGCTCGACGAGTCCGACTACCACGAGTTCTACGAAGGCCTGACCGGCGACGACGAGCCGCCGGCCACGCTGGCCCATCACCACGTCGAAGGCACCCAGCGCTACTCGCTGCTGCTGTTCGTGCCCGGCCGCGCACCGTTCGACCTGGCGTGGAACCGGGACGATCTGCGCGGCGTGAAGCTCTACATTCAGCGCGTGTTCATCATGGATGCGGCAGAGCAGCTGGTGCCGCGCTATCTGCGGTTCCTGCGCGGCGTGGTCGATTCCTCCGACCTGCCGTTGAACGTCTCGCGCGAGATCCTGCAGGACAGCCCGCTATTGAAGAAGATCCGCGCGACGGTCGTCAAGCGTGCGCTGGACATGATCGAAAAGCTGGCCGAGACGGGCGACGAGCGCTGGGACGCGTTCCAACGCGACTTCGGTGCGATCCTCAAGGAAGGGCTGATCGAGGATCCCGAGCAGCGTGATCGGATCGCCCGGCTGGTTCGCTTCTCGAGCACCGAGTCGCAAGCGCCGCATTCGGTCGGCCTGGCGGACTACCTCGAGCGGGCTGGCGATGGGGTCGACACGATCTGGTACCTGACCGCCGATTCCACCCGCCAGGCGCTGGACAGTCCACATCTCGAGGCGTTCCGGGCGCAGGGCACCGAAGTGCTGCTGCTGACGGACCCGATCGATGCCTGGGTGGTGGGTCACCTGTTCGAGTTCGACGGCAAGCCCCTGCGCTCGGTCGCCGACGGTCCGCCGCCCGCCGACGGTGATGGCGACGAAGCCGAAAGCGACGCGGCGGACGACGCCGCCGGCGGCGCCGTGGGTCGGATCCGGGCCGCCCTGGGCGGGCGCATCTCCGAGGTTCGGGTCAGCCGTCGCTTGACCGACTCGGCCAGCTGCGTGGTCGATCCCGGCGGTCTGGACCCGCGGATGCGGCGGATGCTGGAGCAGGCCGGCCAGCCCGTGCCGGAACGAACGCCGCGACTCGAAGTCAATCCGGCGCATCCGCTGGTGCAGGTGGTTGCCGGCCTGCCGTCGGGGGACAAGCGGATCGATGAGCTCTCGGCGCTGCTGCTGGAGCAGGCGCTGCTGGTCGAAGGCGGCGACCTGGCCGACCCGGCCGGCTTTGTACGGCGTGTCAACCGCCTGCTCGGGGATGTGCTCGGCGAGGCGGTGAAGGAGGACTGAGCGCGACGACGATTGCGACAACCGCCGGGGCGATTTGGCAGCCCGATTCCTGGTCTTCGAAGCGAATCGGGCTTGCGTTGGAATTCGTCTTCGGATATCATTAATGGCTCGATTGCGGGGTGGAGCAGTCTGGCAGCTCGTCGGGCTCATAACCCGAAGGTCGCAGGTTCGAATCCTGCCCCCGCTACCAGGTCATCGGTGCAAGAAAGCCCCTGGTCTTCAGGGGCTTTTTTGTTATCGGCCCCGGGATCGTTCCGGCATCGGCCCGGCATCGGCAACAGCACCATCGCCGGGCCCGCGCATCGGCGCGAAGATCCAGGGCCAAGACAGGCACTCGACGGAGGCCAGCGCATGGCGGTCCAGGACGAATTGAAGGCGTTGTTGAAGCCGGCGATCGAATCGCTGGGCTTCGAGTTCGTCGGCCTGGAGTACCTGTCGAATCCGAAGAACCGGTTGATCCGCATCTACATCGACCGCGATCCGGACGGCATCACGGTGGACCACTGCGCCGACGTCAGTCGCGAAGTGTCCGCGCTGCTCGACGTCGAGGACCCCGTATCGGGTCAGTACAGCCTGGAAGTGTCCTCGCCGGGCGTGGAACGACCGCTGTTCGAGCCGGAGCATTACGCGGCGTTCGCCGGCGAGCAGGCGGTGCTGCAGCTGTTCGCGCCGATCGAAGGGCGCCGCAAGCTGGTCGGCACGCTGAAGGGTGCCGACGCCGATCACGTCGAAATCGACGTCGACGGACAGATTCATGAAGTGCCGCTGGACGCGATCCGGCGGGCCAACCTGAAGCCGGACTGGGACGCACTGATGGCCGGCGAACGAACCCCGGGTGCGGCGGACTGAACGCCGCGCGACCATTCAAGGCAACGAGTCGGAAGCAATCGAATGAAGAAGGGCAAGGAAATCCTGCAGGTCGCCGAAGCGGTCTCGAACGAGAAGGGCCTGTCGCAGGACATCATCTTCGACGCGATCGAGGCCGCGCTGGCCTCGGCCGCACGCCGTCGTCATCCCGACGACATCGACACCCGAGTCGCGATCGACCGCGAAACCGGTGACTACGAGGCGTTTCGTCGCTGGGAAGTGATTTCCGACGACGAAGAGGAAGCGGAACTCGAGTCGGAGGATCGTCAGATCCGCCTGACCGAAGCGCACAAGATCGACGCGGAGCTCGACGTCGGCGATTTCATCGAGGAACCGATGGAGGCTCCTGAGTTCGGCCGGATCGCGGCGCAGGCCGCCAAGCAGGTCATCGTGCAGAAGGTGCGGCAGGCCGAGCGCGCCCAGGTCGTCGAGGCCTACGAGGACCGGGTCGGCGAACTGGTCAGCGGTGTCGTCAAGCGCCTCGAGCGCGGCGGCATCTACCTCGACCTCGGCGACAACGCCGAAGCCTTCGTGCCGTCGCGGCACACGATTCCGGGCGAGAACGTCCGGATCAACGATCGCCTGCGCGGCTACCTCTACGAGGTCCGCGCCGAGCAGCGCGGCCCGCAGCTGTTCGTCAGCCGCACGATGCCCGAACTGCTGATCGAGCTGTTCAAGATCGAAGTGCCGGAAATCGGCCAGAACCTGCTCGAACTCAAGGGCGCGGCGCGCGACCCCGGTCGTCGCGCCAAGATCGCCGTTCACGCGCTGGATTCGCGGACCGATCCGATCGGCGCCTGCGTCGGCATGCGCGGTTCGCGTGTCCAGGCGGTGTCCAACGAGCTCGGCGGCGAACGCATCGACATCATTCTCTGGGACGAGAACTCGGCCCAGTTCGTGATCAATGCGATGGCGCCGGCGGAAGTCGCGTCGATCATCGTCGACGAGGACGCCAAGAGCATGGATGTCGCGGTCGAGGAAGACAACCTGTCGCAGGCGATCGGGCGCGGCGGTCAAAACGTGCGCCTGGCCTCCGAGCTTTCGGGCTGGGAACTCAACGTCATGACCATCGAGGACGCCGAGGCCAAGAGCGAGGAAGAGTCGCGCTCGGTGCTGCAGATGTTCGTCGACAAGCTCGATGTCGACGAGGAGCTGGCCGGCATCCTGGTGCAGGAAGGGTTCTCGAACGTCGAAGAGGTCGCCTACGTACCGGAATCGGAGCTGATGGCGATCGAGGAGTTCGACGAGAATATCGTCGCGGAGCTCCGTCGCCGCGCCCGGGACGCGCTGCTGACCCAGATGATCGCGTCGGAAGAGCAGCTCGAAGAGAACCGGCCGGCCGAAGACCTGCTGGCGCTGAAGGGCATGACCGAAACGATCGCCTTCCGCCTCGCCGAGCAGGGAATCCGCACTCGCGACGACCTGGCCGAGTGCGCCGTCGACGAACTCGAGGACGTCAAGGACCTGGATGCCGAGACGGCCGCAGAACTGATCATGGAAGCACGCGCTCACTGGTTTGCCGAGGAAGGCTGACCCGAGTCGCTCGTACGCAGTCCACGAACCCATAGAAGTTGCAAGGAGTCTGAATGTCGCAGGTCACCGTTTCGCAATTGGCAGAGGTGCTCGGTGTCACGCCGGACCGACTGCTGGCCCAGTTCAAGGAGGCCGGTATCGAGGTCGAGGCTGCCGACGCGCCCGTGACCAACGACGACAAGAAGAAGTTGCTGGCTCACCTCCGGACCTCGCACGGCAAGAGCGAGACCCGCGACGAGGGCGATTCGCCGAAGAAGGTCACGCTGCGTCGCAAGACCGTCAGTGAGCTCAAGGTGCCGGCCGGCGGTGCGGGGCGTACCCGCACGCGCGGCGCTGCGCCTTCGCGAACCGTCAACGTCGAGGTCCGCAAGAAGCGCACCTACGTCAAGCGCGGCTCGATCGCCGAGGCCGAGCAGACCGACGCCGAGCGCGAAGAGGCGCTGAAGGCGCTCGAGGAGTCGCGTCGGCAGCGCGAGGAAGCCGAACAGGCCGAACGCGACCTGGAAGACAAGCGGCGGGCCGAGGCCGAGGAGCGAGCCAAGGCCGAGGCCGAAGCGCGCGAAGTCGAGCAGGCCGAGAAGGAGCGACGCCAGGCCGAGGAAGAGAAGATGCGCGAGGCCGAGCAGCAGGCCCGCGAACAGGCCGAAGCGCGGGCTCGGGCCGAAGCCGAGGCGGCACGCCAGGAAAGCGAACGCGAAGCGCGCCGCAAGCGCGAGGAAGAGAAGGAAGCCAAGCGCAAGGGCGGCAAGGGCGCGAAGACCCGCTACGGCCGCGAGGAACTGCACGTGGCGGCCAAGAGCAAACGCCGCAAGCCGAAGCGTCGAGGCAAGTCGACCAGCGTCGGCGGCGAGCATGGCTTCCAGATGCCGACCCAGCCGGTCAAGCGCGAACTCGAAATTCCCGAGTCGATCACCGTCGGCGAACTGGCCAAACTGATGGCGGTCAAGGCCGGCGACCTGATCAAGGCGCTGATGAACATGGGCTCCATGGTCACCATCAACCAGGCGCTCGACCAGGAGACCGCGATCCTGGTGGCCGAGGAAATGGGCCACGAGGCGCGTCCGGCCCAGGAACAGGACATCGAGAGCGAACTGGTCGGCGACGACCAGGGCGGCGAAGAGAGCTCGCGTCCGCCGGTGGTCACGGTGATGGGCCACGTCGACCACGGCAAGACCTCGCTGCTCGACTACATCCGCCGGGCCAAGGTCGCCGACGGCGAGAGCGGCGGCATCACCCAGCACATCGGTGCGTATCACGTGACGACCGACAACGGCGTCGTGACCTTCCTCGACACCCCGGGCCACGCCGCCTTCACGTCGATGCGTGCCCGCGGCGCGCAGGCCACCGACATCGTCATCCTGGTGGTCGCTGCCGACGACGGCGTGATGCCGCAGACCAAGGAAGCCATCCAGCACGCCCGCGCTGCGGGCGTTCCGCTGATCGTCGCGGTGAACAAGATCGACAAGCCGGAAGCGGACCTGAACCGGGTCAAGAACGAGCTGTCGGCCGAGGAAGTCGTGCCCGAGGACTACGGCGGTGAGGAAATCTTCGTGCCGGTCTCGGCGATTACCGGCGAAGGTGTCGATGCGCTGCTCGAAGCGATCCTGCTCCAGGCCGAGGTGCTCGAACTCAAGGCCGTCCCGGATCGCCGCTGCCGCGGCGTGGTGGTCGAGAGCTCGCTGGACAAGGGTCGCGGCCCGGTCGCGACCGTGCTGGTCCAGGACGGAACGCTGAAGAAGGGCGACATGGTGCTGGCGGGTGAGGAGTTCGGCCGCGTTCGCGCCATGTTCAACGAGGCCGGCGATCCGATCGATGAAGCCGGCCCGTCCATTCCGGCCGAGATTCTCGGTCTGTCCGGCGTGCCGAATGCCGGCGACGAGGTGCTGGTGGTGGCCGACGAGCGCAAGGCGCGCGAAGCGGCGGATCAGCGCAAGTCCTCGGCGCGCGAAGGCCGGCTGGCGGAACGCCAGGCCGCCAAGCTGCAGAACCTGTTCGACCAGATGGGCGAGGGCGCCGTTGGCGACCAGCAGGCCGTCAACCTGGTCATCAAGGCGGATGTGCAGGGCTCCGCCGAAGCGCTGCGCGACGCCCTGACCAAGCTCTCCAACGAGGAGGTCAAGGTCAACGTGGTCTCGTCGGGCGTTGGCGGCATCACCGAATCCGATGCGTCCCTGGCCCAGGCGTCGAACGCGATCATCATCGGCTTCAACGTTCGTGCCGACGCCTCGGCGCGCAAGGTGATCAGCGAAGCCGGCCTGGACCTGAACTACTACTCGATCATCTACGAGGCGATCGACGACGTGAAGAAGGCCATCTCGGGCCTCCTGGGCACGGAGACCAAGGAAGAGATCATCGGCCTGGCCGAGGTCAAGGACGTGTTCCGCTCGTCCAAGCTCGGCGCAATCGCCGGCTGCCTGGTGGTCGAGGGTACGGTCAAGCGCACCAATCCGATCCGCGTGTTGCGCGACAACGTCGTGGTCTACCAGGGCGAACTCGAATCTCTGCGCCGCTTCAAGGACGACGTCAAGGAAGTGCAGGCCGGAACCGAGTGCGGTATCGGCGTGAAACAGTACAACGACGTCAAGCCGGGCGACCAGATCGAATGCTACGAGCGCTACGAAGTGGCGCGCACGCTGGAAGACTGAGATGAGCGGTCGTGCCGATCGCGTGGCCGGCCTGCTGCGTCGCGAGCTGGCCGACATCATCCGCCGGGAGTTCGAGCACGAACTCCCGTCGCTGACCAGCGTGACCGACGTCGAAGTCTCGCGGGACCTCGCCCACGCCCGCGTGTTCGTGTCGGTGCTCGAGATCGAAAAGGCGGCCGATGCGATCTCGGTCCTGGCCGAGGCCGCGCCGCAGATCCGTCACGAGCTCGCCGGACGCGTCCGCCTGCGCATCGTCCCGGCCTTGCGGTTCATCCACGACACGTCGACCGAATCCGGCCAGCGCATCGAACAGCTGCTGGCCGCGGCTCGCAAGCCCCGCGACGACTGAAACTCGCGCCGTCGGCGCGCTCGAACCCTCCGCTGCCATGCCGCGATCCGGAATCCTGCTGCTCGACAAGCCGCGTGGGCTGACGTCCAACCAGGCGCTGGGCCGGGCCAAGTTCCTGCTCGGCCTGCGCAAGGCCGGTCACACCGGCGCGCTGGACCCGATGGCCACCGGCCTGCTGCCGCTGTGCTTCGGCGAGGCGACCAAGGTCTCCGCGTTTCTGCTCGACGCCGACAAGGGCTACCTGGCCGAGGCCCGGCTGGGCGTCACCACCGATTCCGGCGATGCCGACGGCGAAGAGCTCGACCATCGCCCCGTTCCGCGGCTGGACCGGGAGCGGGTCGAACACGCGCTCGAGGCCTTTCGCGGCTCGATCGATCAGGTCCCGCCGATGTACTCGGCGCTGAAGCACAAGGGCAAGCGCCTGCACGAGCTTGCCCGCGCGGGCATCGAAGTCGAACGCCCGCCGCGCCGGGTGACGATCTTCCGCCTGGATCTGCTCGACCTGGAGCACGACCGGCTGACCCTGCGGGTGCGGTGCAGCAAGGGCACCTATATCCGTTCGCTGGCGATGGATCTGGGCGAGCGGCTCGGCTGCGGTGCGCATCTGACGGCGCTGCGCCGTGAACGGTCCGGCCCCTTCGACCTGCGGGATGCGGTGACGCTGGACGACCTCGAGGCGCTCGAGTCCGAGGAGGATCGTCGTGCGCTGCTCCGGCCATCGGAAAGCGCGTTGAGCGGGCTGCCCGAAGTCCGGGTCGATGGTGACGGCGAGCGAGCGATCCGTCACGGCCAGTCGGTGTCGACCGAGTCGGACCCCGCCGATCCGGTCCGCATTCGTCACGGCGAGGTCTTCGTCGGCCTCGGACGCATCGATGCCGACCGTCGCCTGCGGCCGCGGCGACTGTTCAATCCCGAGGACTGACGCCCGTTCCGGTCTTCACCGCCGGTCTTCACCGGCGGGCATCAAGCCCCGGCAGCAGTCTCCGCGCAGGACCGATCGATGCGGTCCAGCAGGGAGACGAGCTTCGGCGCGGCGTCGATGCCGGGCGCGCTAAAATAGGGGATTGACCGTCCGCAACCGAGGTCCCCGAATGAACCAGACCGCCGAATCCCTATCCGATCAGTCCGCCCCGGGCTCCGACACGCCGCTGCGCTTCGTCACGGCCGCCAGCCTGTTCGACGGCCACGATGCGGCGATCAACCTGATGCGCCGACTGATCCAGGCCGAGGGTTGCGAAGTCGTGCACCTGGGCCACAACCGTTCGGTCGCCGAGATCGTCCGGGCCGCGATCTGCGAGGACGCCGACGGCATCGCGATCAGCTCGTACCAGGGCGGCCACAACGAGTTCTTCAAGTACATGGTCGAGATGCTCGAGGAACAGGGTGCGTCGCACATCCAGGTGTTCGGCGGCGGGGGCGGCACGATCACCCCGGGCGAAATCCGCGAGCTCGAGGCCGCCGGCGTCAACCGCATCTATCACCCCGACGACGGAATGAAGATGGGTCTGGCCGAAATGATCGGTGACCTGGTCGAGCGCACGGAGAAGGCGCGGCGTTCGCGAACGCGACCGTCGCCGCGCTTGCCGGGCGGTGACGAACGGCTGGACGCGGGCGCGATCGCGGCCACGCTCTCGGCCATCGAGACCGGGACCCTGTCCGAGCACCAGCAGGCGCAGCTGGCCAAGCCGGTCGAAGGCGGGATCCCGGTGATCGGACTGACCGGGACGGGCGGTGCCGGCAAGTCGTCGGTGACCGACGAGCTGATCAACCGCTTCCTGCAGCATTTTCCGGAGATGAAGATCGCGGTGCTCGCCGTCGATCCGACCCGTCGGCGCACCGGCGGCGCGCTGCTTGGCGACCGGATCCGGATGAACACGCTGCGTTCGGACCGCGTGTTCATGCGATCCATGGCCACGCGCCGGGCCCACCTGGCGACCTCCGAGGTCGTCCGCGACAGCCTCGAGTTCCTGCGCCGTTGCGACTTCGACCTGGTGCTGCTGGAGACGGCCGGAATCGGCCAGTCCGATTCCGAGGTGGTCGATCTCGTCGACCTGCCGGTGTACGTGATGACGTCCGAATACGGCGCCGCCAGCCAGCTCGAGAAGATCGACATGCTCGATTTCGCCGAGCTGGTCGTTCTGAACAAGTTCGATCGGCAGGGCAGCCAGGATGCGCTTCGCGACGTGCGCAAGCAGTGGAAGCGCAACCGCTTGAAGTTCGACCTTGCCGACGAACAGGTGCCGGTCTATCCGACGATCGCCAGCCAGTTCAACGACCCGGGGGTGACCTGGATGTTCGCCAACCTGTGCCGGCTGATCCGCGATCTCGATCGACGCGGCCCGCGCTGCGAGTTCGAGCCGGGCTCCTCGGTCGAAGCGGCCGAGCCGAAGGGCTCGGTGCTGATTCCGGGCCAGCGCGTGCGCTACCTGGCCGAGATCGCCGAGCAGGGTCGGGGGCTCAATGCGTCGATCCTGCGCTGGGCCGAAGAGGCCCGCCGGGCCCAGCACTACTACGAGGTCCTGCGCGAGCTCGGGACCGACGACCTGCCGGAGCCGCTGCGCAGCGTCGATGCGCTGCCGTCGACCGGTGACCGAAAGCTCCTGGCCGAGCGCTACAACGAAGCGCTGAAGGCGATCCCCGAAGAGGCTCGCGATCGTCTGCGCGCGTGGCCCGCGTTGAAGGCCTCGGTCGAGGCCGACGAGTACAGCTACGAGGTGCGCGGGCGCGAGATCTCGGGCTCGAACTACCGCGAGTCGCTTTCAAAGCTGCGGATTCCGAAGATCGCCGCACCGCAGACCGCCGACTGGGGCGACCTGTTGGTCTTCCTGCACAAGGAAAACCTTCCGGGTCACTATCCCTATACGGGCGGCGTGTACCCCTACCGCCGGACCAACGAGGACCCGATCCGGATGTTTGCCGGCGAAGGCACGCCGGAGCGGACCAATCGTCGCTTCCACTACCTGTCCGAAGGGCAGCCGGCGCGACGCCTGTCGACCGCGTTCGACTCGGTGACGCTGTACGGCGAAGACCCCGCCGAGCGGCCGGACATCTACGGCAAGGTCGGCAATTCCGGGGTGTCGATCGCGACGCTGGACGACATGAAGAAGCTGTATTCGGGCTTCGACCTGAGCGATCCGGCGACCTCAGTGTCGATGACGATCAACGGTCCGGCGCCGATGATCCTGGCGATGTTCATGAACACCGCGATCGACCAGCAGGTCGAGAAGCATCTCAGGGAATCCGGCCAGTGGGAGGCCGCGCAGAACAAGCGCGCGGAGCTGCTCGGCGACGACCTGCCCGAATACGCGGGCGAGCTGCCGAAGACCAACGATGGCCTTGGCCTGGGTCTGCTCGGCGTCACCGGCGACCAGCTGGTCGATGGCGAGACCTACGCGAAGATCAAGGCCGATACGCTGAAGGTCGTGCGCGGAACGGTGCAGGCCGACATCCTGAAGGAAGACCAGGCGCAGAACACCTGCATCTTCTCGACCGAGTTCGCGCTGCACATGATGGGCGACATCCAGCAGTACTTCATCGACCATGGCGTGCGCAACTTCTACTCCGTGTCGATCTCCGGCTATCACATCGCCGAAGCCGGGGCGAATCCGATCTCCCAGCTGGCGTTCACGCTGTCCAACGGCTTCACCATCGTCGAGTACTACCTCGCCCGCGGCATGGACATCGACGCGTTCGCACCGAACCTGTCGTTCTTCTTCTCCAACGGAATGGATCCGGAGTACTCGGTGATCGGTCGCGTCGCGCGTCGGATCTGGGCCCGGGCGATGCGCGAGCGCTACGGCGCCAACAAGCGCTCGCAGATGATGAAGTACCACATCCAGACCTCCGGTCGCTCGCTGCACGCGCAGGAGATCCAGTTCAACGATATCCGGACCACGCTGCAGGCCCTGTACGCGATCTTCGACAACTGCAACAGCCTGCACACCAACGCCTACGACGAGGCGATCACGACGCCGACGGAGGAATCGGTGCGCCGTGCGGTGGCCATCCAGATGATCATCAACAAGGAGCTCGGCCTGAATTACAACGAGAACCCCTTCCAGGGCAGCTTCGTGATCGACCAGCTCACGGACCTGGTCGAGGACGCCGTGTACACCGAGTTCGATCGAATCTCCGAGCGCGGCGGCGTGCTCGGCGCGATGGACACGATGTACCAGCGCGGCAAGATCCAGGAAGAGTCGCTGTACTACGAGCACAAGAAGCACGACGGTTCGCTGCCCCTGGTCGGGGTCAACACCTTCCGCCCACCGGAGGGCTCGGCGCAGGAGGGCGGCGAGATCGAGCTGATGCGGTCGAGCACCGAGGAGAAGGACCAGCAGGTGGTCAACGTGCGGGCATTCCAGGGGCGCAGCGAAGCGTCTGCCGGCGAGCGCCTGGACCGGCTCAAGGACGTGGCCCGGGCGCGCGGCAATACCTTCGAGGCACTGATCGAGGCCGTCAAGCGCTGCTCGCTCGGCCAGATCAGCCACGCGCTCTACGAGGTCGGAGGCGAATACCGCCGCAACATGTAGGCGGGCGGGCAGCCTCGGCCGGTGCCCTGCCGGCTGAACCGGCGACTACAAGCCGGCGGATCCGACGCGACGGGGCTCAGCCGCGCCGTCGGAACCAGATGCGGGCCGCGTCGCGGGTCACGGTGAGCACCTCAAGGTTCGAATCCGAGCCGCCGAAATCGCCGGCCGCGCCCTGGCTGTTCTCGTAGCCGGTCCAGGCCCCGTCGGCCCAGTCGGCGGCGGTGGACGGATCGGTATCGAGCAACTGGCCGGTCAGGTCGCTGGCGCTGATCACCAGGCCGTGCGTGTCCACCAGCAGGTCGCCCGGATCCATCGACGACGGCAGCTCGAACTCGACCTCGAAGGTATCGGTCGCGTAGCGATCCGCGCCTTCGATCAGCCATTGGCCGATGTCCGTATCGATCGCGAAGGCCGACGAGGTCGGCGTTCCGAACCAGATCAACGGGTTCAACGACAGCGACCGGCCCGGCGTTTCCCGGACGGATCCGTCGCCGTCGATGTCCAGCCAGCGCATCGGCTTGTCGAAGGTCACTCGCAGCCGATACTGCAGGCCCACCAGCAGCGGCTCCCACAGTCGGCTTTCCAGCGTGCGACTGCCGTCGGCGGAGGCGTTCCAGTCCGCGGTCAGGACCGGAAAGCCGTCCACGGTACGGATTTCGACACTGCGGATCGAAGGCGGTCCAGCCATCTCGTAGGCCACGACCGCATGGGTGATCGCCATGTCGTCGCGCAGCCGCGCGACCTCCGATTCGGGGAGGATGAAGCCATCGTGGTTGGCGCCGAAGCCACCGTAGTCCTCGCCGCCGTTGTCCGGTTCGATTTCCAGCGTCCAGGCCGGAATGCCGTAGGTGTAGGCGAAGTACTCCGGGGTGACGCCGATTCCCGTGTCGATCGGATCGGGCAGATCGACGTAGAGCCGGCCCGTGCCGTGGCGCTCGACGGACAGCGCGTCATGGAAGCGGGCGAAGGTCGACAACAGTCGGGCCTGGATGGCGTTGCGTCGGGTGTTCGACGTGCGCTTGGAGAAGAACAGCTGGGTGAACGAGTGGGTGTCCTGGTACCAGCGCAGGCGATCGCCGTCGGCATAGACCCCCGCGGCGACCAGCGCCTGGGTTTCCGCCTCGCTGTGGGCAAAGGGGCCGTGCCAGGTCAGGTCGGTCTCGACGTCGGTCCAGCCGCCGGGGTCGAAGAAGGGTGGGTTGTTGCGGTTCAGGTCGACCCCGTTGAGATGGTCGCCGAGCGTATCGAGGTTCTCGTCGGCGTCGCGCAGGTTCTTGCGCCGCATCCGGCCGTCGCGCGGCCAATCGTCGGGGAAGCGTGGGTCCTGGCCGACCAGCACTTCGGTCGGATAGCGCTGGGTCTGCAGGAACCCGTCGATGTTGTTCACGGGAAGCACGACGAATCGCACGTGGTCGAGCAGGTAGTCGTAGAGCCAGCCGTCGCCGGCATTGGCCGCGTAGCCCTCGATCAGCCCGGTGGTCAACTCGGGCGTTCCCCACTCGCGGGCGTGGATGCCGCCGTTGATCAGCACCGAGGACTTGGGCCGGCCGTCGGGCATGGCCGGATCGGGCGTCGTCAAAGCGTAGGCCCAGATGTCGCGGCCGAGGCGGGTCTGGCCGACGACCTCGCCGTCGATGAAGTCGTTCATCATCATCAGGTCCTGGTGCCGTGCATGCAGGGCCTGCCAGGTGCGGAAGCCGTCGAACGGCAGCGCCGTCGGCTCGGGCACCGGTGGCGGATAGCCGAGGGCGAAGGTGTTGCCGCCGGCCGGCGATTCGACGTAGGTGAAGCGTTGCTGGGCCTCGACCCCGCCGACCAGGCTCAGCGACAGGACCACTGCGCAGGCGGTAACGCAGAGGGTCCCGGAATCGGCGTGGAGGCGGGTCATCGTTCGATCTCCCGTGCGGCGTCGGGCCGGGCGGGACCGGTTTCCGAAGTGGCGAAAGCGGTGAGACGGTCCAGCAGGGATCGGCTCGCCGGGGTGTCACGAAGCCGGAGCGCGAGCTGCATTCGCAGTCGTTCATTCCGCGTAGCGTCGGGGTAGCGCACCTCGATGGTCGCCTCCAGCGCAGGAGCATGGCGGGCCAGGGCCAGCGCGGCGTCGCCGCCGAGCATCGGATCGTCCAGCAGGGTCCAGGGTGCGGCGGCCAGTTCGGGCTCCGGGCTCGCCGCTGCCCTCGCGAGCGCCAGGCCGCCGAGACCGGGCCGGGTCAATGCCGCACGGACCGCCGTCGCTTTCAGCATCGGGTCGTCGGCGTGGTCCGTGCGGCGAAGGGCCGTTGCTGCAACCGGGGCTTCCGCGTGGCGGACCAGGTCGGCCAGCACGCCGGTATCCGGCAGCGCTCCGAGTTCGTGCAGCTCGAGCAGGGCGGGACCGGCCCAGGAGGCCGTTCCGGACGTCGTGTCGACCAGCCGCGACCGCAGCGCGGTCACGATGGGGTCGCGTTGCCCTGCGGGTAGATCGGCCAGCGCCAGGACCGCGGCTTCGACGTCGACCGACGCCGATTTCGGCGCGCCCGACGGTCGCGATCCGGTCAGCAGGGGCTCGAGGGTCTCGGGCCGGAGCACCAGCGCGTCGGCACGATCGCGCACGGCGATCCGGTGCAGGCGATTGCCCGCCTGACCGGCCACGTTGAACGCCCCGACGGCGCGGCCCGGGTGTTCGTGGTGGCCGATCATCACGACCGGCTCGAAGCGGGTCAGGGCATCGATGCGGTCGAACAAGGCCGGGTCGGTCGAAGCAGCGGCGCCGCGTTCCGGCGCCCAGTCGCGCAGCCAGCGCTCGAGCAGGGCTTCGCGAAGCCGCGGGTCGGGCTCGGCGTCGGCGCGCTCGAGCGTTGTCCTCGCAGCGGACGCACCGCCGCGCTTTGTCACGGCTTCGTCGAGGGTCTGTGCAGCGACGGCGACGAGTTCACGGTTTGCGCTGAGGCGGAGTTGCGCCACTTCCGACGGGGTCAGTACGTCGGCCATCGCGCTGGAACCGAACGCGACGAACGATGCGAGGAGGAGTGCAGAGATCGGAATTCGGAGTCGGTTCATGGCGTCAGACTATACGAAATCAGGCACTTGGACAATTTCCGGATCTGTCGTTGCGGGGGTCATCCGGCGCTTCGCGCTAGACTGGTGTCCGGTTGCACGAAGGATCGACAGACCATGGCCGGAGGATGGGCCCGCGACGGGGCCGTGCAGGACCAGATCGATGCGAGCGTCGAGGACGAAGTGCGCAGGGCGCGAAGCCGGATGGGGAAGGGCGAGAGCCTGCGCGAATGCGAGGAATGCGGTGACGAAATTCCCGAGGCGCGCCGCGAGGCCGTGCCGGGGGTCCGCCTGTGCGTCGAGTGTCAGGCCGAGGCCGACGCCGCGTCGGACCGGGGTGGAGTGAACCGACGAGGTAGCAAGGACAGTCAACTTCGATAGTTCCTGGCGTCTCGCTCGAGTCGCATCCGCGCAACGCGAGACAGCGGAGACGCCCGGCGCTGGCCGGACGGGCCTGTGGTTGACGATGATCGACGGGATGGGCGACGGGATCGTCGGCGCGCAAATCGATGCCCAGATCGATGCGCAGATCGACGCAACCGCCGGTGCCGGGCTCCGAGCGAAGGTCAGCACGTCATCGCGGTAACCCGGTCCGGCCGGTCGGCGGAGGACTCCGCGCGGGGCGTCCATCGAAGCGGCGTGACCGTAACCCGCCAATCGGCCGGCACTCGAGCCTGCAGCAATGCGATCGGATCGAGTCGAAGGGATGCCGATGCGCCTGACGACCCGAGGCCGGTCCGCGGGGCGACGACCCGGGAGGCGAGCGAAGGGGGCGACGGATCGAACCCGTGGTTCGCGGAATCAAGGTCGGGCGAATCGTACTTCGGCGAGTCGTACTCGCGCAGATCGCCGTGCTTCGCCGCGTTCGCATCCCCGGGGCTCGCCGAGTCGTTGAGCGGCACCTGGACGATCGCGATCACGGCCAGCAGGGTCAGGAGTTCGAGTGCGTGTTCCCGGTTCATGCTCATTGCAGCGTCCTCTGAACGGTACGTTCGGTCTCGCCTCCCTGTTCAGTAGACGCGCGAATCGCCCGAAAGGTTTCATCGGATCGTCCGGCCGGTCGCTCCGCGAGACCGAACGTTCGCTGGCGCGACGCTTGTCGCGAGCCATCGAAGCGTCATCCTCTGCGGGTATCCTCATGCGTTGCGATTCGAGGAGAAGACCCATCATGTCGTTCCGAACCGTTCTGCTCGCCTGCACGATGATGCTGCCCGGACTGGCGAGCTCGCCGGCGGCGGCGCAGCAGGTCGTGGCTGGCCCGATGCCGGGCTACTCCGCGATGCGCGTTGTCCAGGTCTGGCTGATGACCGATCGATCGGCCGAGGCGCAGCTGGCGTTCCGTCCGGCCGGAAGCAGCGAGGAATTCCGCGTCTCCGAGGCGGTCCGGACCGAAGCCCGAACCGCGTTCACTGCGGAAATCGATGTCACCGGGCTGGAGCCCGGCACCGAGTACGAGTACCGCGTATTGCTCGACGGCAACGCGCAGGACAGTGAGTTCGAACTGCGCTTCCAGACCCAGCCGCTGTGGCAATGGCGCGAGAGCCCGCCGGATTTCAGCTTCGCGCTCGGGTCCTGCTCGTACGTCAACCAGACGGAATACGACCGGCCCGGACGCCCCTACGGCGGCGATTACCAGATCTACGACGCGATCGCCGACGCGGATCCGGACTTCATGCTGTGGATGGGCGACAACTTCTACTACCGCGAGGTCGATTGGGACTCGCCCTGGGGCATGTACCAGCGGTTCAGTCATTCGCGACAGCTGCCCGAAATGCAGCGACTGCTGACCGGAATGCACCATTTCGGAACCTGGGACGATCACGATTTCGGTCCGAACAACTCCGACCGCAGCTACGCACTGCGCGAAACCGCCAAGGAGGTCTTCGACGCGTTCTTCCCGAACCCTCCGTTCAGCGGCGCCGGAGGCGGCGGCGTGATGTCCTACTTCGAGTGGCACGATGCGGGCTTCTTCCTGCTCGACAACCGCTACTTCCGTTCGGCCAACGACCGGGTGACCGGTGAGCGGACCGTGCTGGGCCGGGCACAGGCGGAGTGGCTGATCGATGCACTGCAGAAAAGCGATGCGACCTTCAAGTTCGTGGTGATGGGCGGCCAGTTCATCAACAGCGCGGAGCTGTTCGAGAACTATGCTCACCTTGCACCCGGCGAACGCCGCGAGATCCTCGACAGGATCGCCGCGGAAGACATTCCCGGCGTGGTGTTCCTGACCGGTGACCGGCATCACTCGGTGCTGCTGAAGATGGACCGGCGCGGCGAGTATCCGCTGTACGACTGGACCGTGTCGCCACTGACCGCCGGCGCCGGTTCGCCGCACGAAGGCGAGGGTCAGTACCGGGTCGAAGGGAGCCTGTTCACCGAGCGCAATTTCGGCCGGGTCGAGATCACGGGCCCGCGCGACGACCGGGTCGCCACGCTGATCCTGCAGGACAGCAGCGGGGCGGAGCGCTTCCGCTACACCCTGCGCGCGAGCGACCTCCGAGCCGGTTCGTGAGCTGGTCGGACTGTCCCGAGGCGCAGGTCCGGCACGACGCGCCACGGGCCGCCGGCGTCGAACGGGAGATCGTGCCGAGGACCAGCGATGTCGGCGGCTTCGAGGTCGCCCGGGCACTGCCGAGCCGGGAGCTTCGAACGGTCGGCCCCTTCGTGTTTCTCGACCAGATGGGGCGCGGCCGGTTTTCTGCGGGTTCGGGGCTGGACGTGCGGCCGCATCCCCATATCGGTCTTTCGACACTGACCTGGCTCTTCGAGGGTGCCTTGATGCATCGCGACAGCCTGGGTTGCGAGCAGCGGATCGAGCCCGGTGAAGTCAACCTGATGACCGCCGGGCGCGGTGTTGTGCATTCGGAACGCACCCCCGACGACCTTCGCCGCGGAGCGTCGGTACTTGCGGGCATGCAGGCCTGGCTCGCGCTGCCGCGCTCGCTGGAGGACTCCGAGCCCGGCTTCCAGCACCATCCGGCGGAAACGATTCCCTTCGCAGAAGGCCCAGCCTGGGTCGCGTCGGTGGTCGTCGGAAGTGCGTTCGGCGTTCGTTCACCGGTCGATACGCCGACCGACACGATCTACGTCGATCTGCGCCTCGAGCCCGGCGGTCGGGTCCTGATCGAACCCGTGGCCGAGGAACGCGCACTGTATCTCTATGCCGGGGCGCTGCAGGTCGACGGTCGAGCGTGGCCCCCAGGACGACTGCTGGTGTTGTCGCCGGGAGCCCGCGTCGAGCTCACCGCGGAGCAGGGCGCTCGAGTGATCCTGCTCGGCGGTGAGCCGATGGACGGTCCGCGCTATCTCTGGTGGAACTTCGTCGCCTCGACCCGGCAGCGGATCGATCGGGCCAAGGCCGACTGGGCCGCCGGCCGGTTTCCGTCGGTGCCCGGCGATCCGGAGCGGACCGAGCTACCGGATCTGCCGGGGCCGTGAGGGGTCAAGCGGCCAGCGCCAGGCCGAGCAGGCCGTAGACGACCAGCAGGGCAACGATGCGTCGTGCGTTGAAGCGCGAATCGGGGTCCTTTTCGGGGTTTCGATCGTTTCGGTCGGGGTCTCGGTAGGAAATCAACATCGGAGTTCTCCATCGCGGTATCGCGCAGGTGGACCAGCGGCTTCCGGTCACCGGAATCGGCCCCGGAAACCCGGTTGCAAACTGCAACCTAGATTCAGTGTAGCAGAACGGTTGCAAAAAGCAACTAATTTCGGCACACTGACCCCATGACACCGAAACCCGCTTCGATGAAGTCCTGTCCGATTGCCCGGGTGACCGAGCTGCTCGGCGATCACTGGGCACTGATGATCCTGCGTGAAGCCTTCCTCGGCTCCGTGCAGTTCGGCCAGTTCGAATCCAATCTCGGCATCGCCCGCAACATCCTGTCGGCACGACTGAAACGCCTGGTCGAGGCCGGCCTGCTCGAGCGCGTGCCGTGTCCTGAGGACCGCCGGGTGCACGAATACCGCTTGTCGGCGTCCGGACGGGCGCTCCATCCGGTGCTGATCGCCCTGACCCAGTGGTCCCAGCGCTGGCTCGGCGAGTCCTGCGAAGCACTGCGGATCGTCGAGCGATCGAGCGGCCGCGGGGTGCGGCCGGTGGTGGTGCAGGCCGCCGACGGCCGCACGCTCGGCCTGCGCGACATCGCGCTGGTGCCGGGGCCGGACGCGGACCCGGAGCTGGCCGAGCGCTACCGTCGAGCGATAGCCGCGGCCGGCGGTGCGGAGGCCTGACGGACCCTCCGCGCCGCGCAGGGTCGCGACGCGTTCACGTATCGATTCGCTCAGACATCGATCCGGCCAGGCCCTGGTCCGGTCACCGAAGGTAGCGGTGGGGGATCGCGAACCAGGCGAGCAGCAGGACCACCAGCGACACGAGGCCCAGACGGAAGCGCGTTCGCCAGCCGTTGTGCATCGAGGCGAGGATCTGCGCGTGGTCGACGTGGATCGTCTCGCAGGCGCCGTTGCCGCGGTCGGTCCGGGTGATGCTGGTGCCGCGCACCGGGCCGCCCGGCTGGCCGTACTCGGCCAGGTGGCCGCTCAGGTACACGATGTCGCCGACCCGCAGGTCGTCGATGACCGCCTGGACGGCGGGATCGGTGGTCAACAGGTGGTTGTTGGCCAGCGCATCCTGGTCGAAACGAGCCCACGCAGCCCGGTCGTCGGTCTGGACCATGCAGGTGAATTCGAGGTTCCAGAACTCGAACGCGTTGAGGTCGAGCTGGCTCGCGTTGTCGCCCCAGACCACGCACAGATCGGCCACGTTGATGTAGTCGTTCCATCGTTCGTGGATGCCGATGCCCGGCGTGAAGCGCTTGAACGAGACCACCAGGCCGGTGAGTTCGTAGCGGAACAGCGGCTGGACGAGGTAGTCCACCTCGTTGGCCCGGGCCAGGAACGCGTCACGCTCGATCGCGATCTGGCGCGGCGGTTCGGCCAGCGCCGGATCCCACGGCAGCGGGTCGCTGAACGCGTCTCGGTTCCACCACGAAACCAGGGTCAGGGCCAGTGCGCCGAGCAGCAGGCCTGTCATCAGGTGCTTCAGTTTCAGCATCGCCGTGCCTTCGGTCCGACGGCCGTCCGAACGATTCGCCAAGCCTACTCCACTTGACCCGCGGCAGGAAAACCGGGAGTCTTGCGGAAGGAGTCCGTCGGGAGGGTCGTCATGGTGCAGCACATCCTGTTCGAGCACATCAACTGGCTCGGCGCACTGGTCTCCGCGGTGGTGGCCTTCGTGCTCGGCGCGATCTGGTATTCGCCGCTGATGTTCGCCAGGCCCTGGCAGCGCGCCCTGGGCCTGACCGACGAGGAGATCCGCTCGGGTCACGTCGGGCGCACCTTCGCGGCGGCGTTCGTCGCGATGGTCGTGGCGGCCGCGGGCTTTTCCCTGGTCCTGGGGCAGGGTGCCGGCATCGCGACGGGCCTGCACTGGGGTCTCGGGATCGGCCTGCTGTTCGTCGCCACGTCGCTGGCCATCCACAACGCCTTCGAGCGCCGGCCGCTGTACTACTGGGCGATCAATTCCGGGTTCAACCTGGTCCAGTTTCTCGTCTACGGTCTGATTCTCGGCGCCTGGCCCGACTGAGCGGGTCCGGCTGGAGCGGCCGGCGGTTCGCTCACCGCGCCGACGGCGCTTTGCTATAGTCCTGCGCCGCTACGCCGGAATCGACCCCGGCCGCCGTCCCGGTCATCGATCGGATCGGTGATTCATTCGTAGAGTCAAGCCAGGAGTCCTGCCCATGTGGATGCCGAATCGTGTTGCCGTCTTGGCGACCTCGCTGTTCCTGCTGTTCCTGTTCTCCCCGGCGGCCGTTCGAGCCGATGGAATGACGCTCGAGCAGATCGCCGACCTCGATCAGGTCGGCCAGGTCGCGCTGAGTCCCGACGGACGGCACGTGGCCTATACCGTCAACGTTCAGCGTCGCCCCGGCGTGGACGAGGACGGTCCGGCGTGGAACGAGCTGCACGTCCTGGACGCCGACGGCGAACAGCGATCGTTCATCAGCGGTGAAGTGGATGTCGGTGCGATCGGCTGGACCCCGGACGGTACCCGGATCACCTTCCTCGCGAAGCGAGGCGATGACGAGACGCGCCGTCTGTATGGACTGCCGGTCGACGGCGGTGAAGCGCAAGTGATGGCCTCGCTGGACACCGACATTTCGGCCTACAGCTTCGCGCCCGATAGCGAAAGGGTTGCTGTGCTGGCCTTCGAGCCGGTCGACGAGGAAATCGCTGACCTCGAGGAGCTCGGCTTCGACGCCATCGTGGTCGAAGAGGGCGAGCGTCCGAGACGGGTCTGGATCGTCCAGCCTGGCGATGCGTCCGAGCCGGCTCCGTTGGACATCGAGGGTTCGGTGCAGGATGTGACCTGGTCGCCGGCGGGAGACCGACTGGCGATCAAGGTCGCGCCGAACGAGCGGGTCGACGACACGCTGGTCTTCACTCGGATCCGCATCATCGCGCCGGACGGCGAGACGATCGGCCGGATCGACAACCCCGGCAAGTTGGGCGACATGGCCTGGTCGCCCGACGGACGCCACCTCGCGTTCATCGGCACGAACATCGTCAACGATCCCCGCGAGGGCCGCCTGCTGATCGCGCGCGCCGGCGGCGGATCGTTCACCGACCTGCTGCCCGGGCTGGAAGGCCACGTCCAGCGCCTGGCCTGGATGGGGCCGGAACGGCTGGCCTACATCGTCGCCGAAGGCGTGGGCACCCGTCTCGGCTCGCTGGCGCCGGACGGCAGCAACCCGGTCGATCTGGTTGAACCGGGTCCGATCCTGACCGGACTCGCGATCGCCAACGGTCGCGTGGTCGCCACCGCCAGCACGCCGGCCCACCCCAACGAGCTCTACGAGCGTTCCGACGACGGCTGGCAGCGACGGACGGTGACCAACCCATGGCTGGCCGACGTGGACCTGGCCCGCCAGGAGGTCGTGACCTACGAGGCGCGCGACGGGCTGACCATCGAAGGCATCCTGGTTTACCCGCTGGATTACCGCAGCGGACGACGATACCCGTTGATCCTCACGGTCCACGGCGGTCCCGAAGCCCACTATTCGAACGGCTGGTTGACTCGCTACGGCTCGCCGGCGCAGCACGCTGCGGCCGAGGGCTTCTTCACCTTCTTCCCGAACTACCGCGGTTCCACGGGGCGCGGCGTGGAGTTCTCCCTGACCAGCCAGGGCCGGCCGGCCATGGAGGAGTTCGACGACCTGGTCGATGGGGTCGATCACCTGATCGAGCTGGGCCTCGTCGACGGCGAGCGGGTCGGCATCACTGGCGGGTCCTACGGCGGCTACGCTACGGCGTGGGGCGCAACGGTGCAGTCGGAGCGTTTCGCCGCAGCGGTGATGAACGTCGGCTTGAGCAACCAGATCGCGGCATTCGGCACCTCGGACATTCCATGGGAGTTCAACCTGGTCCACCTCCGCAAGTGGCCGTGGGAGGACTGGGACCTGTTCCAGCAGGCCTCGCCGCTGTATCACGTCACCGATGCGGCGACGCCGATCCTGATCCTCCACGGCGACGCCGATCCGCGCGTCGACCCGACCCAGTCGCGGATGTTCTATCGGTTCCTGAAGCTCCAGGACGATCCGCCGCCGGTGCGGCTGGTGCTGTACCCCGGCGAAGGGCACGGGAATCGGCGCGCGGCCAGTCGCTGGGACTATTCACTGCGACTGATGCGCTGGATGAAGCACTACCTGGTCGACGACGGAGGCGATCCACCGCCGTATCGCGTCGATTACCGGCTTCCGGACCCGGAGTAGCCGGAAATCGACCGCGAACGGTTTGCTGGGGATTCGTTGACAATTCAGTCGCTTGAGCGTAACTTCTGCAAACGAGTATCAGGCACGTCGCGCGCCTGCGGTGTATTCTTCGGAACCATCGCGGGCCTGACGGGCTCCGATCAGACACCGACCGGGACTGCAATCGCATGGCATCGACCATTGAAACCGTAAGTGCCTCACGGCTTCCGACCACCGGCCGTCGCTTGATCGACGACGGGTTGATCGACGAGGAACAGGCGCTCGAAGCGCTGGCCGACGCGGCCGAGAAGGGGCGCACGTTCACCAGTCACCTGGTTCGCGAGAACCTGGTCGACCCGGCCGGCTTCGCGCATGTGGCGGCCGAGGAATTCGGTCTGCCGCTGATCGACCTGAACGCGCTGGACATCCGCCACGCACCGTCGGACAAGATCAAGGAAGACCTGATGCGCAAGCATCTGGTCTGCCCGATCATGCTGCGCGGCAAGCGTCTGTTCGTCGCCGTCGCCGACCCGACCAACCAGTCCGCGCTCGACGAGGTCGCGTTCACCACCGGATTGAACGTCGAGGCCGTGCTCGCGCCGGCCGATGCGATCACGCAGGCGATGGACCGGATCATGTCCGGTTCGTCGCAAGCGTTCCAGGAACTGACCGAAGGCGACGAGGATCTCGAGTCGCTGACCTTCGACCAGACGCAGGAACAGGAGCAGCAGGACGACGGTTCCGATGACGCGCCGATCGTTCGCTTCGTCAACAAGGTGCTGGTCGACGCCATCCGCAAGGATGCGTCCGACATCCACTTCGAACCGTACGAGGACACCTACCGGATCCGCTTCCGGATGGACGGCGTGCTGAAGACCCAGATGCGCCCGCCGACCAAGATGGCCAGTCGCCTGGCCGCGCGCCTGAAGGTCATGTCGAATCTCGACATCGCCGAACGCCGCGTCCCGCAGGACGGCCGCATCAAGCTCAACATCTCGAAGGGCCGGGCCTTCGACTTCCGTGTCTCCACCTGCCCGACGCTGTGGGGCGAGAAGGTGGTGCTGCGTATCCTGGATTCTTCGGGCGCCTACCTCGGTCCGGAGAAGCTCGGGTTCGAATCCGAGCAGAAGGACGTCTACATGGACGCCATCAGCAAGCCCTACGGCATGGTGCTGGTGACCGGCCCGACCGGCTCCGGTAAGACGGTGTCGCTGTATACGGCGCTCGGCCTGCTGAATCAGGAGGGCGTCAACATCTCGACCGTCGAGGACCCGGTCGAAATCCGCATGGCCGGCGTCAACCAGGTCCAGCAGAACCAGAAGCAGGGCCTGACCTTCGCCGCCGCGCTGCGCTCGTTCCTGCGACAGGATCCGGACATCATCATGGTCGGGGAAATCCGCGACCTCGAAACCGCGGAAATCGCGATCAAGGCGGCTCAGACCGGTCACCTCGTGCTCTCCACGCTGCATACGAACGACGCCCCGCAGTCGATCACCCGACTGGCCAACATGGGCGTACCGCCGTACAACATCGTCTCCGCCGTGCACATGGTCATGGCCCAGCGCCTGGCCCGGACGCTGCACAAGTGCAAGGTGCTCGAGGAAGATCTCCCGCCCGAGGCGCTGCGCAAGATCGGCTTCACCGAGCAGGAGATCGAGGAAGGCCTGGAGATCTACACCAACAAGGGCTGCAACCTCTGCAACGACGGCTACAAGGGGCGCTCCGGCGTGTTCCAGGTCATGCCGATCACCGAAGAGATCGAGCAGGTCATCCTGGCCGGCGGCACCGCGCTCGAGATCGAGCGGCAGAGCAAGAAGGAGGGCGTCAACGACCTCCGCCGCTCGGCGCTGAACAAGGTGAAGGCGGGGCAGATCAGTCTGGTGGAAATGAACCGAGTCACCAAAGACTGAAAAATCGCCGATTGCACTGCCGAGACGGCGCGTGAGCGCGTCCGGCGGTGCTCGCGATCCTCATGTACCCGCATGTACATTGCGGTCGCTGCGCTCCGGCGACCACGCTCACGCGCCGTCTCGGCAGCACACTCAGCGATTTTTCCCCGTAGAAGCGGGGGCGTCCGGCGTTGCTCGGATTCCTCATGTACCCGGATGCACACTGCGGATCCTGCGCTCCGGCGGCCTCTCGCAGAGAGCCCCTTGACAGCACCCAGAGGATTTTTCATCTTAGGAGCAGGAGAGCATCCGCGTCCGGCGGTGCTCGCGATCCTCATGTACCCGCATGTACATTGCGGTCGCTGCGCGGAGCTTGCCCCGAACCCCGATCCGGGGGCGGCGATGCGCACGCGTCGTTTCGGCAGCGCACCCAGCGATCTTCGACCGCAGGAACGGCACGTACGGCAGGGCGGAACGGCCGCCGACGGGGAGGGTGCCGAATCGGCGATCCTGCATTTCGGGCCGGCGCGAGTTGAGGCGTTCGCCGGAGTTTGATACGGTGATTCCCAGTAGGGGGTGCGGAGTCCAGAGCGATCTTCGCCCGGTGATCAGATCGAGCGAAGGGTTCTCTTGGATCAGCCAACCGACAGGGCGCGGGTCGCCGACCGACTGACGGCGCATCTGCCCGCGCTGCTCTTGCTTGCCGTGGCCGTGCCGGTTCCCTTCGACCTCGGCCTCCTGGTGCTCGCGGGCTTCGGCGTGCTTTCCCTTTTGGACGGCCGGCGCCCCCGTGGCGGGTGGCACGTGCTGGACTCCCTCGTCTTGCTGGTCGGCATCGCCTACCTCGCAGTCGCCGCCCTCGGCCTCGATCCCCTGCGGAGCCTGGTGCTCGGCTATCCCGTCCTGATGGGCCTGGTCGCCTATGCGGTGCTCTCGCGAAACGCTCCGGGCGCGCGGTCCCAACGGCGTTCCCTGATTTCCCTTGCGATCGTTTCCGTGATCCTCTCCGCCTGGGTGCTTGCAGCGGCTCCGCTGGGAACGGCACCTCAACAACGCATCGATGCTGCGAGCAATCTCCTGTTCGTGGTGCCCAACGACGCCCTGCTGGTCGCTGTCCTGGCTGCCGTGTGCCTGCCGCTGCTGCACCAGACCCGACCGCTCCTCAGAGGCCTGGCGCTGGCGACCTGGATGCTGGCATTTCTGGTCGGTTTCGTGCTCCAGAGCCGGGGCGTTCTACTGGTTCTGCTGGTCGCTCTGGTCGGACGGGCCGTGTGGGTCGGTCGGCAGCAGCCGAAGGTCGCTGTCGGACTCTGCGCCGGCATCGTCCTCCTTGTCGGACTCGTCCTGGGCATCGAGCTGGCCGTCCAGGGCCCGTTCACGTCGAAGTTCATCGGCTGGTGGGACGGTCGGATTCCGCTCTGGCACGCGGCCTGGGCTCAGTTCGCCGCATCGCCAATGGTCGGCCACGGGCCCGGCAGCTTCGGCGTACTCCATGACCCGGCTGCAGACCTGTTCACTGCGGTGGTCGACCGGCGCATCTCGCCCTGGCCGCACAACCTGATCCTGGAATGGCTCGCCGGCGGCGGCCTGCTGCTGGCCATCCCGTTCGTTGCGCTCTGGGTGCAGGCCCTGCGGCTCGCCCTCCGAGATACCGCCCCGGACACGGGAGCGCGGTCGGCCTGGCTCCTGGGCCTCTTCGTTCTCGGCGCAGCGGCGCTGTTCGAGGCCAGTCTTCTCCGTTTCTGGTTCACGCTTTCCTTCTTTTCCTTACTGGGGTTCCTGAATGCACTCGAACGCAGGCACACGGTCGTATCGAACGACCGCTCGTCCCATCACGGGCATCATCCTCGCCGCAGCGGTCATCCTCCTCGGCATCTCCGCACCTGACCTGCGTCGGGTCCTGCACGCGCAGGGCTATTACGACGCAGACCTGTCGGTCGACATCGTCGAGCTCGTGCTCCCGGTGGTCGCCGGCGACGCGGTGAATGCCACGATCGAAGTCAGCAACCTTGCGCTCAATCCGGCGGACTCCGTGGCTGTGGTCACCAGTCTTCCGAACGATCTCGAGTTCGCGTCGACGATCGGCTGTGCCGAGGACCCCGACGGATATCCGCTGTGCGGCCTGGGTGGAGTCCCGGCGGGTGAATCGCGACGCTTCGACGTTCGCGCCGGCGTGGACAGCGATGCCTCCGGGACGCTGCCCGTGACCTTCGTGGCCACCAGCCCGACCGGCGATGCGAATCCGACCAACGATGTCCGTTCGATCCTTCTGCCGGTGGCCCGCCAGGCGGACTTCGAAGTCAGCCTGGACAACGGGATCGCGTTCTTCGCCCAGGGCGACGTGCAGCCCGTGGAGTACCTGCTGACCGTGCGGAACAACGGACCGAGCGACGGCCAGCGCGCCGACGTCGTATTCCAGCCGCCGGCAGCGTTCCAGGCCGAGCAGTGGCTGTGCTTCAGCGATCCCGGCGTGAACTGCAGCCCGACCGGGCCGGGTGCGCCGTTCGAGACGATCGACGCCGTGCGCGGCGGTGAGGCCCTGTTCGTGATCAGCGGCACCCTCGATCCGGCGGTCGAGGGCACGATCGTCGCCCAGGCGACCGCCACCGGGGCGATCGACGCCGTGGACACGGCGCCGGCCAACAACGTGGCCCTCGATCGGGATTCGGTCGGCCTGTTCGGCGATGGCTTCGAGTCCGCAGCACGCGCTGCTGCTCGCGCCACGGCGCGGACCGCCGGACTCGGCGACTGGCTGGTGGTCGCCGAACCCGCCGCAAGGCGGGACCAATCGAGGGTCGGCAACGCCCTGGCCGCACGCGTGGTCGACGACCGCGGCCGCACGGTTGCCCTGGTCCTCGAGCGACACGATTCTGCGGGTGAGCGGCGGCTGCAGCTGGCGACCGTGGCGGCCGATTCGAACCGGCTCTTCGCCCGCTCCGCGTGGCTATCGGTCGGCGCTGCGGGGTTCCGCGTCCTCCAGGACGAGGGGCTCGTGCTCGAAGCCCGCGGCGAGGGTGGAGGTCTCCGCGCCGCGCCGGCCGGCCTGCCGCCCCGGGTCAAGCCGGTCGAGGTCGTCGCGAGCGCGAACTGGCGGGTCGAGGGGGTAGGGCGCTGACCTCGGCGCCCACCTCGGGCTTCCCATCGTTCCCATCGCGCTCGGGTTCCCATCAGGCGTTCCCGAGGGTATAATTCCCGGCTTGCCGCGCTCGCGGCAGCCAGCCAGTGCCGGTGTAGCTCAGGTGGTAGAGCAACGCATTCGTAATGCGTGGGTCGGCGGTTCGAATCCGTCCACCGGCACCATTTTCCAAGACCAAGCGCTTTCCTTTCCGATGCACCGTGGTCGCTCACGGCACGATTCGAACCGCCGACCAATCAACAATCGGTTCGAACCGAGCGAAGCGAGCTCGCTGAAGCGCAGCTTCAGCCATCCGTCCACCGGCACCATTTTCAGTTCAGGACTCCTCGCCCCAGTAGTCGGATTCGTCGATTCGGGCGCGATTCGATCCGCTGCCGTCCTCAGTCTCCGTCTTCGGCCTGCTCGCTCGTATCCGCTGCTTCTTCGCCCCGCTGCTCGCCCGTATCCGCTGCTTCTTCGCCCCGCTGCTCGCCCGACGCTGTGAGCGCACGCCCCACATCGCGCACATCGTGCCCGGTCGGCGCCTGGTGCAGGCGCAGGCCGAAGGCCGGGAGGACGGAGTAGACGTGGTCGAAGATGTCGGCCTGCACGGTCTCGTACGGAACCCAGCTGGTCTCGGTGCAGAAGCCGTAGAGTTCGAGGGGGATGCCGTCGTCGCTCGCCTGCAGCTGGCGCACCATGTAGGTGAGGTCGGACCGGATCTTCTCGTGGGCACCGAGGTACTCGGTGAGGTAGGCGCGCAAGAGTCCGATGTTGGTCAGGCGGCGCGCGTCGGTGATCGACTCGGGGTCGACGCCACGCTCCTGATTGTCCCGGCCGAGCTCTTCGACCTTCTCTTCGATGTAGTCGGTCAGCAGCTGCGCGTCGCGAAGGCGCTCGAGGTCGTCCTCGGTCGCGAAGCCGACGCAGCTGGCGTCGAGGCGGATCGAGCGCTTCATCCGCCGGCCACCGACCAGCTCGATGTTGCGCCAGTTCTTGAACGAATCCGAGATCAGCGCGTAGTTGGGGATCGAGGTGATGGTCTTGTCCCAGTTGCGGACCTTGACCGTGGTCAGGCTGATATCGATGACGTCGCCGTCTGCGCCGTAGTCGTCCATCTGCAGCCAGTCGCCGACCGAGAGCATGTTGTTGGCCGAGAGCTGGATCCCGGCGACCAGGCCGAGGATCGGGTCGCGGAACACCAGCAGCACGACGGCGGTCATTGCGCCGAGGCCGCTGAACAGGATCAGCGGCGATTTGCCGATCAGGAAGGCGACGGCGATGACGAAGCCGAGAATCGCCGCGACCAGCTTGACGCCCTGGAACAGACCCCGGAGCGGAATGCGGCGGCTGGCCTCGGTGCGCTGCCCGAGGCGCTCGAAGCCGTCGAGCAGCGAGAACAGGGCAAGCACACCGAACAGCACGATCCACAGGTTGGTCAGCGTTTCGACCAGTTCCAGGATCCAGCCGTCCGAGGCCAGGAACGCACGCGCCATCGCGTAGACGAGCACACCCTGGACGGCGAGAGCGAGGCGCGCGGCCAGCCGACGGTCGAAGAACGTTGCCGCGCCCTTCGGCCGGGACGGCGAGAAGCGGGCCAGCAGGCGCAGCAGTCCACGGTGCAGCACCAGGTGGACCAACAGGCTCACCACGGCGATCAGGCCGATCACCGCTAGCGTGTAGAACAGTTCGGTGTTCTCCACGCCGAGCTCGTTCAACAGTTCGCGCAGCCGTTCCTTCATGGACGCCTCTTCTGTCGAGTCAGCACGCCACGGTACCAAACGTCGCCGGCGAATTCACTCCGGAACCTTCACGTACAGAACTCTGCCCAGACCGAACGGAGATCATCGAGAGCGGCGCGGTAGAAGCGCTCCCCGTGCTCGCGCGTGGCCAAGGTCGGGTCGGATCCGCAGCGGCCGTCGGGAAACCTCCGGCGGAAGTCCGCGGCGTCGCGGATCGGACCGTCGGGGGCCACGCGCGGTTCGAGGCGAGCCTCGCGGCGGGCGTCGGGACAGGCGAACCAGGTCAGGGAGATTTCCGACGGTGTGGCGTGGCTGCCTTCTGCATCGCCATAGAGCTCTCGCGAAAGGCGGCGGACCGACGGAAGCATGAACCAGTTGACCAGCTTCAGCGACAGGGGCGAAGGCTCGGCCGCGAGGCTGGCGCGGGACCAGATCTGCGAGAACGCGGCCTGGACCGTGGCGATGTTGCCGCCGTGCCCGTTGAGGAACATCACGCGCCGGAAGCCGGTCGCCTCGAGCGAGCGCACGACGTCCTCGACCACCGCCATCAGCGTCGACGGCCGCAGCGCGATGCTGCCCGGAAAGCCCAGATGATGCTGGGCCATTCCGATGCCGATCGTCGGGGCGACGAGAGCCCCTTCGTCGGCCAGCCCGGCAGCGATCTGTTCGGGGCAGATCGCATCGGTGCCGATCAGGCCGGTCGGGCCGTGCTGCTCGGTGGAGCCGATCGGGACCAGGATCGCATCGCAGGTTTCCAGGTAGGTCTCGATATCGGGCCAGGTAGCAAGTTGAAGGCGCATCGTGGTGGGTCCTCGTGGGGAAGGGGCGGTCGGTGGGACGAGGTCTTCGAATGGCGACGTCGTCGGTACGGAGTTCAGTCGATCGTTCGCGCACGCCGGAACACGGTCTCCCCGGACGCCAGCCGGGCCCGGGTCGATTCGGGATCGTCCAGCGCCTCGGCCAGGGCCGAGGCCAATTCGTACTGACGCGAGTCGAGGCGATGGCTCGACAGCGCGTCGATCAGTCCGGCCTGGGCTCCGCCGTGAACTCGGGCGAGCGGGGCCAGCTGAGGATGGCCACGATACAGGTCCTCGGGGTTCTCGAACGATTCGCGACAGGCGTCGACCGACAAGGAGTGGTAAGCGCGGCAGTTCAAGGGCCGTCCGGCATAGCCGCTGCAGCCCCCGTCGACCAGCGCGGGGCAGGGCAGGTTGACCGTCAGAAGACGCTCCGCGGGCAGTGCGGCCAGGTGCGCCGCCGTGCTCCGGGCGCGCTCACGAAACGCGTCGAACTCGGCCTTGGAGAGAGTGTTCTGCAGGTAATCCAGCAATGCGAACACTTCGACCGCCGTCGCCATGACGCGAAGGTGGCAGCAGAAGGCACACCCGCGCGCGCAGGCGATGGGGCCGCGATCTTCGCGAGACAGTTCGTGGATCCGGTCGTCGATCGCGCGCTGGACCCGACGCAGCGCCTGGTCGGGGCGCGCCGGCAGGCGATCGGAGGCCTGCTGATGGGCCGTGGCGGACGCACGGGCGCGGAGGGCATCGAGGCGGTTCATTCGAAAGGCTTCGTGGGTCGGGGGTCGGACATGGACCGCGTCAGCGTACCCGAAAAAAGAGAGCCCCGGCGGGGCCGGGGCTCTCGATACTGCGTGGACTTCGTCGATCCCTTACGGGCGATCGAGGTAGAAGTCGTAGCTACCGCTGCCGGAGTACGAGCGAATCCGCCAGTAGTAGTAGCCGGACGAGCCGTTGTAGCTGATGTCTTCGTTGGAATCGGCGCTGGCACTGTTGGCCACCCGGGTCCAGCGGCCGGTCCAGCGGTACAGTTCCAGGTCGAAGTCGGCGTTGCTCGGGCCACGGAGGTAGCCGTTGTGCGTACCGGAACCGGAGTAGTAGTACGTGCCGTTGGGCTGGACGTCGGAGTCGCCGGTGCCGCTCAGCGAACCGGTGTACAGGTCGCAGTTGCTGCACGGGGCGCCGCCACCGCCACCGCCGCCCGGCTCGGTGAAGCTGCCGACCAGCGAGGTGCCGGAGTAGGACGAGTAGCCGCGGATCATGACGTGCCACGTGCCTGCGGCCGGGCTGGCGAAATCGCAGCTCTCGGTGTTGCCGCCGATGTACGGGCGGCAGTCGTAGGACGAGGTCGTCGGTGCGGCACCGAATCGGACGTACAGGTCGGCATCACCCGAACCACCGGCCATGTCGAAGGCCAGGTCGCTCGCGCCTGCCGGCACGTCGAGGGTGAAGAAGACCTGCGAACCCTGTCCGCCGGACAGGCCGGTTTCCGGCACACCGTTGGTCAGCTCGGTGGGGCCACCGCCACCACCGCCGCCGCCACCGCCGCCGCCACCGCCACCGCCGTCGAACAGCGAGTAGGCCATGAGGTTCGGCGAGCCGCTACCGACACCGGTCAGGGTGTTGGAAATGCCGGCCGCGAAGATCGCATTCTCCACGGCGGTCGGGCTGGCCGACGGATTGTCGGCAAGGTACAGCGCCGCGATGCCGGCCACGTGCGGCGAGGCCATCGACGTGCCGCTGATCGTGTTGGTGGCCGAGTTGCTGGTGTACCAGGCCGAGGTGATCGACGAGCCCGGTGCGAAGATGTCGACGCAGGTGCCGAAGTTCGAGAAGCTCGAGCGCGAATCGCTGCTGGTGGTCGAACCGACCGTGATGGCCGCGGCGGAGCGCGCCGGTGATGCGTTGCATGCGTTCTGGTTCTCGTTGCCCGCGGCCACGACGACCGTGACGCCCTGGTTGCGCATGTTGGCCACGGCGTTGTCGGTCGAGGTCGAGGCACCGCCGCCCAGGCTCATGTTGGCCACGGCCGGCAGTTGCGCGTTGGCGGCGACCCAGTCCATGCCGGCAATCACGCCGGAATTGCTGCCGGAGCCGTTGCAGCCGAGCACGCGGACCGGAACGATCAACGCCTGCTTGGCCACGCCCCAGGTCGAACCGGCGACGGTGCCGGCGACGTGCGTGCCGTGTCCGTTGCAGTCGTTCGAGCCGCGGCCGTCGTTGATGGCCGTGTAACCGCTGGTGACCCGTCCGCCGAAGTCGTTGTGCGAAGGACGCACGCCGGTATCGACGATGTAGGTGCGGACGTTCGACGCGGTCGTGTTGTAGGTGTAGCTGCCGTCAAGCGGCAGATCGGTCTGGTCGATTCGATCGAGACCCCAGGTCGCGCCGTTCTGCGTGGCGTTGATCGAGACGACCCCGTCTTCTTCGACGTAGGCGACGCGCGGATCCGCCAGCAGGTCGGCCAGGCCTTTCTCGTCAACCTTGCTGGCGACGAAGCCCTTCAGCACGTGCGAGTAGGAACGCGCCACGCTCAGATTGTGGCGAGTGGCCAGATCGCTTGCGACGCGTGCGACCTCGGGGGCCGCGGAACGCTCGCCGGCCAGCCGGGCCGCATCGTCCTTCAGCACGACGATGTACTGCCCTTCGATCGGCTGCTTGGCGATGCGGAACGCGGCGTTGTGATCGGAGCCGGAAACCAGCTCGGAGGCGATCACCGGCGCTCCGACCGAGGCGGCCAGCAGGCCGACGGTCGCGGTGCATACGGATAGTTTCTTCCAGAACATCTACTTGTCTCCCATGTGTACTGCTTGAGTCCCCTTGGTACGAACTCCCCTTGGGCATGAAGCGACCGAATAGTTGCATTCGGTGGGATTTCCGGGTTCGGCACGCTCTTTCCCGCCCGCAGTTCCCACGCTGCGGCGATTCCGAGCTGGCAATGTTGCCGGTTGTGTCGCTGGCCGGATCCCTACATGCCCTGCTTGGTTATACGGGATGCCCCACGTGAAAATCCAGTGAATATCGAGCCCGATTGCCGAAATTGTGACCGGCATCACGCAAAAAGTGACAAAAAACGTCACATTCCTGAAGCGGACGAGGTTCAGAACGGCGGGATAGGAATTCGAGAAGGGTGTCGAGGAGGACACCGGCCCGACGGGCGAGCCGGTGGGGAGACGTCGGGACGTCGTCGGACAGACGTCGCCGCTACTTGCGGCCGCTAATCCGGGTTGCTGCGAACCCGAGCAGCAGGACCAGGGTGGTCATAAGGGCCAGGCTGGCGCGTCCCAGCGTCGGGATCGGAGCCGCGTTGGTGATGCCCGTTCCCGTCAGCTGGTAGAGCGCGATCGTGCCGGAATCCTCGTGAGTGACCGCAAGCCACGGCAGGCCGTTCGGCGTATCGGCCGCATCGATGAACAGAACGCCTTCGGGCGCTTCCTCACCAGGAGGGCTCTGCACAAGCTGCTCGAACTGCGGCGCGTTCGGGTTCGTCACGTCGTAGACGAAGATGCTGTCGACCCGCTCCAGGCCGATGAATGCAAACCGCTGCAGATCGACCAGGCCGACATCGATGCCCTCGGGCTCGGGCCCCTTGTTGTCGCTGCGGCCATCGTCGTCATTGAAGAACGGCAGACCGAGGCCGGCGGTGATGTCCTCGAACTCCGAGCCCGAATCCCAGACCAGCGCTCCGGTCAGACCGTTCCAGACGGAGAACGACCGGGCGCCGTAGACGTACAGCTCGTCATAGTCGTTGTCGCCGCCGGCATCCCCGTCGGCGAGCGTCATGTTGAGCCGGCCGAGGTTGGCGTCGTCCTGCAACGTCGCCGCGTTCGGAAATGCCGCGGGATCGAGCGTCACATCACCGATCCGGTCTTCCTCCGAAAAGCCGTCGTAGTCGCGCGCATCGCCTTCGTTGGCCGTGAACAGGTAGGGAATGCCGCCGACGGTGGCGGTGGCAACGGCATCGGGCTGGAACATGCCGAGCACCGGCCAGTTCGCGATCGTGATCGCCGGGGCCCCATCGGCCCGTCCTCGTCGCTGGCATCCAGTGCGTTGCCCGCCAGGCTGTGGTCCTTGAAACCGAGCGCCACGATGCCGATCACGGTCGCCGACGGAATATCGATGATCGCAACCGCATTGTTCTCCCGCAGCGTGACCCAGGCCGTGGTGCCGGTCTCGTCGGTGCTGATGTACTCGGGTTCGAGGTCCTGCGCGACCGTTGCGCCCGGTCCGAAGATCCGGACCCCGGTCGGCAGGTCGCCGGCGAGCGGGCCGCCGGCGTTGAACGCGGTGAAGGTCGCGGTCTGGACGGTAGCAGCGCCGATGCCGCCGCTGATGTCGATGATCGACACCGAGCCTTCGGGATCGACCGTGTAGTCGTTGTTCGGTTCGCCCTCGTTGGCGACCAGGACCCGATCGCCGTCCGGCGTGAAGGTGACCATGTCGGGCAGGGCGCCGACCGTGACCTGGCCCAGCAGGTCGCCGGCGGCATCGAAGAACGCGATCGTTCCGGGATCCTGCGCAGGATCGGCCTCGACCGCGACGGCCACGATGCCATTGGATACGGCAACGCTGTTCGGTGCGTTGCCGTAGGGCGACAGGCTGATCGCACCCAGGGAAATCGGAGCCAGCGGATCGCGCAAATCGTACCGGTCCAGGGTGTTGCTCTCGGAATTGGTCACGAACATCTGCGCCGTTACCGGGTCGAAGGCTGCGATCTCGGCGCCGCCTTCGACACCGGGACCGAAGCTGCCGACATGGTCGATCGTGA
Source organism: Wenzhouxiangellaceae bacterium (assembly GCA_965227925.1). Classification (GTDB taxonomy): domain Bacteria; phylum Pseudomonadota; class Gammaproteobacteria; order Xanthomonadales; family Wenzhouxiangellaceae. Next base: position 973,617 of record CBDDGP010000003.1, on the reverse strand, counting down.
GTGCGTTGGCCGACGTCAGCGCGCCGGCGAGCAGGGCCGACACGAGTGGTTTCAGGACCTTCATGGAACGTTCTCCTCGGATACGTGGATTCGTGGGTTGGAATCCGGCCAAGCTAGAGAACGCGCACTACTTTCCGGTGACCCGCCCGGGTCAGTTTCTTGACAGCCTCAGTCGTCGAGCGCGCCCGCGGCGGGGGCGCGATCGGACCCTGTCCGTGTCAGTCGGCGAGCACCGGCCTCAGCCAGGTCTCCGCCTGTTCGGTCGAGACCCCCTTGCGATCGGCGTAGTCCTCGAGCTGGTCGCGGCCGACCTTTCCGACGACGAAGTACTTCGAGTCGGGATGGCCGAAGTAGTAGCCGCTGACCGCGGCGGCCGGATGCATCGCGAAGGAATCGGTCAGCTCGAGGCCGATGTTTCCGGGAGCATCGAGCAGGTCGAACAGCTTCATCTTCTCGCTGTGGTCGGGGCAGGCGGGGTAGCCGGGTGCAGGTCGGATGCCGCGGTACTTCTCCTTGATGAGTTCCTGGTTGGACAGGTTCTCGTCCGGCGCGTAGCCCCAGAGTTCGCGACGTACGCGCGCGTGGAGCGCTTCGGCCAGCGCTTCGGCCAGACGATCGGCCAGCGCCTGGAGAAGGATGCCGGAATAGTCGTCGTTTTCCGGCAGCTTCTTCTTTGCTTCTTCGATGCCGTGGCCGGTGGTGACGGCGAACAGCCCGGCCCAGTCCTCGACGCCGGAGTCCTTCGGCGCGACGAAATCGGCCAGGCACAGGTTGGCGGACGGCTTGTCCGCCTGCTGGCGCAGACAGACCATGCGCTCGAGGACGTCTTCGCGCGACTCGTCGGTGTAGAGAAGGATGTCGTCGCCTTCGCGCGCCGCGGGCAGCAGCGCGCAGACCGCCTTCGGCTGCAGCCACTTTTCCTCGACGATGCGTTGGAGCATTTCCTGGGCGTCGTTGAACAGGCTGGTCGCCGCTTCGCCCACGGTCTCGTCCTCGAGGATGTCGGGGTAGCGACCGGCCAGTTCCCAGGTCTGGAAGAACGGCGTCCAGTCGATGACCTCGACGAGGTCTTCGAGCGGCCAGTCATCGATTACCTGGAGGCCCGGCTTCAGCGGCTTCTCGGGCGAGTAGCCCGACCAGTCGAACTCGAAGGCCTGCTTGCGCGCCTCGTCGAGCGAGATCAAGGGCTTGCGCTGCTTGCGGTTGGCCTGTCGCTCGCGAACCGTTTCGTAGTCCTCGGCGATATCGCGAGCGTAGTCGGCGCGGTGGGTCGAACTGGCCAGCTTGCGCACGACGTCGACCGAGCGCGAGGCGTCCTTGACCCACACCACTGGGCCGTCGTAGGCCGGGTCGATCTTCAGCGCGCTGTGCGCTCGCGAGGTCGTGGCACCGCCGATCAGCAGGGGGAGGTCCATGTCGCGTTTCTGCATGGCCTCGGCAACCGTGACCATTTCATCCAGCGACGGTGTGATCAGACCGGACAGACCGATCATGTCGACGTCGTGCTTCTTCGCCTCGTCGAGAATCTTGTCGGCCGGCACCATCACGCCGAGGTCGTGGACCTCGAACCCGTTGCAGGCCAGCACCACGCCGACGATATTCTTGCCGATGTCGTGCACATCGCCCTTCACCGTGGCCAGCAGCACGCTGCCCTTCTTCTCGCCGGTCTTCTTCTCCTTCTCGAGGTAGGGCACGAGGTGGGCGACGGCCTTCTTCATGACGCGCGCGGACTTGACAACCTGGGGCAGGAACATCCGGCCGTCGCCGAACAGGTCGCCGACGTAGTTCATGCCGTCCATCAGCGGGCCCTCGATCACCTCCAGCGAGGTCTCGTGCTGCTGGCGCGCCTCTTCCGTATCGTCGATGACGTGCTTGTCGATGCCCTTGACCAGCGCGTACTTCAACCGCTCGGCCACAGGCTTCTCGCGCCAGGCCTCGTCCTTCTCCTGCTTCTGACCCTCGCCCTTGTACTTGTCCGCTGCATCGAGCAGCCGCTCCGTCGCGTCGTCGCGCCGGTTGAGCACCACGTCCTCGACCAGCTCGCGCAGCTCCGGGTCGATATCGTCGTACACGGCCAGCTGGCCGGCATTGACGATGCCCATGTCCATGCCGGCGCGGGTTGCGTGGTACAGGAAGACCGAATGCATGGCTTCGCGAACCGGGTTGTTTCCGCGGAACGAGAACGACATGTTCGAGACGCCGCCGGAAATGTGGCAATCGGGGAACCGCTCTTTCAGCGTCTTCGTCGCTTCGATGAACTCCATGGAGTAGTTGTTGTGTTCGTCCATGCCGGTGGCAACCGGAAAGATGTTCGGATCGAAGATGATGTCCTCGTGCGGAAAGCCGACCCGCTCAACGAGCAGTTCGTGCGCCCGCGCCAGGCATTCGACCATCCGCTCCGCATTGTCGGCCTGGCCGGTTTCGTCGAAGGCCATGACGATGACCGCAGCGCCGTAGCGGCGGATCTTGCGAGCCTGCTCGAGGAACTGCTCCTCGCCTTCCTTCAGGCTGATCGAATTGACGATGCCCTTGCCCTGGAGGCACTTCAGCCCGGCTTCGATCACCGTCCACTTCGAAGAATCGACCATGATCGGCACACGCGCGATGTCCGGCTCGGCCATGATCAGGTTGAGGAAATCGGTCATGGCCTGTTCGGAGTCGAGCAGGCCTTCATCCATGTTGACGTCGATAACCTGGGCGCCGTTCTCGACCTGCTGCAGTGCGACTTCGACAGCTTCGTCGTACTTTTCCTCCGCGATCAGACGCTTGAAGCGCGCCGATCCGGTCACGTTCGTCCGCTCGCCGACGTTGACGAAGCCCAGTTCAGGAGTGATGACCAGCGGTTCGAGCCCGCTCAGCCGGGTGTGGCGTCTTTTCGATTGGGTGGAATTCATGCAGCCTTTCTGGTTCGGAGGGATCGCGGCTGGAACGGCTCGATGGCGCTGGCGATGGCCGCCAGGTGCGCCGGAGTGGTGCCGCAGCAGCCGCCGATGATGTTGACCAGCCCGTCTTCGGCGTAGGACTTCACGATCGACGCCATTTCCTCCGGCGTCTGGTCGTACTCGCCGAACTCGTTCGGCAGGCCGGCGTTGGGATGCGCGGTCACGAGGCATTCGGCGACGCGCGCAAGATCCTCGATGTGCTTTCTGAGCTGGTCGGCGCCGAGGGCGCAATTGAAGCCCACGCCGGTCGGCTCGGCATGGCGCACGGAGTAGTAGAACGCCTCGGCGGTCTGCCCGGACAGTGTCCTGCCGCTCGCGTCGGTGATCGTGCCGGACACCAGCACCGGCCAGCGTTCGCCACGCCGGTCGAATTCCTGTTCGATGGCGAAGATCGCCGCCTTCGCATTCAGAGTGTCGAAGATGGTCTCGATCATCAGCAGGTCGGCGCCGCCGTCGAGCAGTCCGCCAACCGCTTCCGTGTAGGCCTCGACCAGGTCGTCGAAGGTGATGTTGCGGTAGCCGGGGCTCGAGACGTCCGGCGAGATCGACGCGGTCCGGTTGGTGGGGCCGATCGTGCCGACCACGAAACAGGTCCGGCTGGTCTCCCGTGCGACCTCGTCGCAGGCCTCGCGGGCGAGTCGTGCCGATTCGAGATTGAGCTCGGCGGAGAGATCCTCGAGCGCGTAATCCGCCTGGCTGATCCGGTTGGCGTTGAAGGTGTTGGTTTCGATCAGGTCGCAGCCGACCTCGAGAAACGCCTTGTGGATGCGCTTGATCACGTCGGGCCGGGTCAACGACAGCAGGTCGTTGTTGCCCTTGAGGTCGTCGTCGTGATCGGCGAAACGCTCGCCGCGGAAGTCGTCCTCATCGAGCTTCTCGGCCTGGATCATGGTGCCCATCGCACCGTCGAGGAGCAGGATGCGATCGCCGAGCGCGTCGAACAGCGCGTCGACGCGCGTCTCATCGTGCCAGGGGGTGTTGGCGTCGGATCGTTTCATGATTTCGTGGCCAGTAAGGTGATGATTTCGAAATTGGGCGGTTTCTTCTCCACCGAGGTCACGTCGCAGAACGCGATGTCCAGTCCGCAGGGTTCGAACAGCGCGGAGAGCGCGTCGGCCTCGAACCCGTCGTTGACGTGACCGAAGGCCTCGACCTGGGTGGTATGACGGTGGGCCCTCAGGGTCGCCGCCACGAGGCTGCCGCCGGGCCGCAGGACCCGCGCGGCTTCCCGTGCCGCATCGGCCGGCCGCTCGCTGTAGGTTAGGGCGTGAAGCAGGAGAACGGTATCGAAGGACCCGTCTTCGAAGGGCAGCGCATGCATGTCCCCCTGGTGGAAGCGGACATTGTCCAGCGACTCCAGCCGGGCCTGGCCCGCTTCGACCACGCGCGGCGACACGTCGACGCAGTCAATCGAATCGGCGCGACGGCCCAGCAGTTCACCCATCACGCCGTCCCCGGATGCGATGTCGAGCACCCGGCCCGGCTGGATTAGCTGGACCACGGCGCGGGCGGTGGCTTCCCAGCTCCGGCCGGGCGAGTAATGGCGCTCCATGTCGCCGGCGACTGCGTCGGGCCAGTTCCGGCCCCGGGCGCGCTGGGCCAGGACGTCGGGAAGTCGCTCGGCGTCGGCGGCGACCTGCGGGTCGTCGAGGCGCTGTCGCAGCAGATTCCAGAGCTGGCACAACGGACAGTCTTCATTCGACGTCATCGAACGGTAGTACACGGAGACGCCTTCCCGGCGGTCGGCGACCAGTCCGGCGGATCTCAGCTTGGCCAGGTGGGTCGACACGCGCGGCTGGGCCAGCCGCATGGTCTGCGCCAGCTCGGCAACGGTCAGTTCTTCGAGATCGAGTAGCGCCAGCAACCTCAACCGGGTTGGATCCCCCAGCAGGGAGCAATGACGCCCGACGCGTTCCAGTTCGATGACCTTATCCTTGTATCGGGATCAAAAGATACAATAGAGGATACGGGGTCTGGCGCGCCTTCGCAACACTGCGGAGCGCAAGCTGGATGACGAGCAAGCAGGGCCGCTGTCAGCCGGCGTCCTTCCACGCTCGCAGTACACCGAACACCGAGGCCGGCTCATCGGAGCAATCCGGGTCGTGGCGCTGCGCGGCTTCGATGACCGCGACTTCGCGGGTGCGAAGAAACGGATTGCAGCGCTTTTCGACGCGCAGCGTCGAGGGCAGGGTGATGCGATCGGCGGACCGGAGCCGGTCGACGCGTTCGGCGAGCCTGCGAAGATCCGGGTTCTCGGGCTCGACCGACAGCGCGAATTCGCAGTTTGCGCGGGTGTACTCGTGTCCACAGTGGATCGCGGTCTCCTCCGGCAGGGCCGCGAGCTTGTCGAACGATGCCTGCATCTGCTCCGGCGAGCCTTCGAACAGTTTCCCGCAGCCGACCGAGAACAGGGTATCGCCGCAGAACAGCCGGTCGTGTCCGTGAAACGCGATATGACTTCGCGTGTGGCCCGGCGTCTCCAGCACGCGGAACGACAGCGCCGGCGCGTCGAGGGTGAACGCGTCGCCGTCCCGGCAGGCCTCCGATACCTGCGGGATCCGCGAATCCGGGGGGCCAAACACCGGCACGTCGGCGGATTCGAGCAGCAGATCGACACCGCCGATGTGGTCGTGGTGGTGGTGCGTCAGCAGAATCGCACCCAGAGTCAGGCCGTTCCGGTCCAGGTAGCGCCGCACCGGTCCGGCCTCTCCGGGATCGACCACGGCGGCGTGGCGGCCATCGTGCAGGACCCAGATGTAGTTGTCCCGGAAGGCGGGAACGGCGTCGACCCGAAGCGTCATGGACAGTCCCTTCTGCTATGCTCTCATCCGTCCCCGATTCTAACGACCCGCCGTCATGTCCGCCGGATTCGCGTCGCTTCAGCAGGCCGAGAACGCCCTGGTTCCCAGCGTGCTGAACAGCGCCGGGGTCGACTGGGTGCTCGAGCTGTCGCCCGCCAGCAGCCCATCTCCGGCCGTGGACGTTCCCCGGCATCGAATGCTGCTCGACGCATCGGGTTGGATCTGGCCGGTGAAGACGGCGGGCTCCACAATGCCGTTTGCCGATGAAAGCGTTCCCGCAGTGCTGGTCCGCCATCTGTTCTGGGACGGCGATGCGCGGGCTCGCTTCGACCAGATCCTTCGGGTCCTCGCGCCCGGTGGCCTGGTCGTATCGGTCTCGGCCAACCCCTGGCACAGGGCCAGCTGGCGGGAACTGGGTCGCGATGCCCTGAAGCTGCCGGTCTGGCCGCGATTCGTCTACCAGCACGCCTGCCACGAGCTCGAGCTCCAGATTCCACGCCGTCGCCATTGGGCCAGCCTGCTACCGGGCGTGTCTCCGCTGCTGCTCGTCGTCGGTCGCAAGCCGCCGCGTGCAGCGACGATTCGCAGGCTGGAGTTCCGGCGAGGCTTCGCCGGGGCGGGAACGGCGATGGGTGCCGCACAGGGCACGAGTTGTCGCGCCGCATGAGCGATTTCGAGTCATGAGCGATCTCGTGGAGATCTGGACCGACGGTGCCTGCAGCGGCAATCCCGGGCCGGGCGGCTGGGGCGCCCTGTTGCGCTTTCGCGATGCCGAGAAGGAGCTGTCGGGCGGAGAGCGCGAGACCACCAACAACCGGATGGAGCTGATGGCTGCGATTCGCGCGCTGGAGTCGCTCAAGCGCTCCTGCCGGGTGCACCTGACCACCGATTCCAACTACGTCCGCCAGGGCATCACGGAATGGCTGCCGCGCTGGCAGCGCAACGGCTGGAAGACCGCCGCGAAGAAACCGGTGAAGAACGCCGACCTCTGGCAACGCCTGAATGATGCCGCGGCGCGTCACGAGGTGAAATGGTCCTGGGTAAAGGGCCACTCGGGTCACCCCGAGAACGAACGCGCCGACCGCCTGGCCACCGGTGCGATCGGCCGCAGGGGCTGATTCACGGCCCGTCTGCACCCACCGGATTTGAACGAGGAACGACCATGCGCCAGATCGTGCTGGATACGGAAACCACCGGTCTCGAGCCCCAGGAGGGCCACCGGATCATCGAGATCGGAGCGCTGGAGCTGATCGACCGATCGCTGACCGGCCGCCAGTTCCACAAGTACATCAATCCGGAGCGTTCGGTGGAGGGCGGCGCGCTCGAAGTCCACGGGCTAAGCGACGAGTTCCTCGAGGACAAGCCGGTGTTCGCGGAAATTGCCGACGAATTCATCGGCTTCATCCGCGACGCCGAGCTGATCATCCACAACGCGGCCTTCGACGTCGGCTTTCTCGATGCCGAACTGGCCCGACGGCCGGACGGGCTGCGCATCGCCGACCTGGCCCAGGTGCTGGACACGCTGGAGCTCGCGCGCGAACTGCATCCCGGGCAGAGGAACAGCCTCGACGCGCTGTGCCGCCGCTACGAGGTCGACAATTCCAACCGCACCCTGCACGGGGCCTTGCTCGACTCGGAGCTGCTCGCCGACGTCTACCTGCTGATGACCGGCGGCCAGGTCGATCTCGGCCTCGATCTTTCGAGTACGTCGTCGGTCGAGCACGAGCACGCGACGCTGGAGATCGATCCCGCCCGGCTGATCGTTCGGCGCGCCGGGTCGGCGGAGTGCGCCGCCCACGAGCAGCGACTCGACGCGATCGAGGCGGCGGCCGGCGAGGCGGGTTGCCTGTGGCGGACGATCGGTCGCTGAATCGCGACGTCGACCGGCTTGCGCCCTGCGTGGTCGTGGCCGGTCCGACCGCGGCCGGCAAGACCGCGTTGGCCATGGCGCTGGCCGACTCCCGCCCCTGTCGCCTGATCAGCGTCGATTCGGCCCAGGTCTACCGCGGGATGGATATCGGCACGGCCAAGCTGACCGTCGAGGAGCAGGCCCGCTTCCCGCACGACCTGATCGACATTCGCGATCCCGAGCAAGCCTATTCGGCTGCGGACTTCGTGGCCGATGCCGAGCGAAGCATCGCGGCGGCCGTTGCAGAAGATCAGCTGCCGGTGCTGGTCGGCGGCACGACGATGTATTTCAAGGCGCTGCGGTACGGGCTGGATCCGCTGCCCGCCGCCAACCCGGACCTGCGGGCCGAGCTGGAAGGCGAGGCCGAGACGGTGGGGTGGGCCGTGCTGCACGATCGGCTGCGGTCGGTCGACCCGGTGGCGGCGCGCCGGATCCGTCCCAGCGACCCGCAGCGCATCGTCCGTGCGCTGGAAATCCACGAACTCACCGGGCGGCCACCGTCGTCGCTGTGGACCGGCCGGGGCCGGGACCGGATGCGCAACAGCCTGATGATCGTGCTGACGCCGGCCGATCGGTCGCGCCTGCACACGCGCATCGACCGTCGCTGGTCGAGGATTCTCGAGTCCGGCTTTCTGCAGGAAGTCGAGTCGCTGCTGCGGAGGCCGGGGTTGGACCCGGACGGTCCGGTGTTGCGCGCCGTCGGCTACCGCCAGGCCGTGCAGCGGCTGCGGGGCGAGTTCGGCGACGAAGAGCTGGTGCAGCGCGGCGCCGGCGCAACGCGGCGGCTGGCCAAGCGCCAGCTGACCGCGCTGCGCCAGTGGGCGGGCGGACGTTGGTACGACCCGTTGAACCCCGTAACGATCGACCGCATAATTCAATGTGCAGGACGATTTGCAGAATCGCTTGGCACGTCATGACGCTGCCGTGGGCGCCGCGACCGACGGTCGAACCGCGGCGCTGTGCGAGAAGGACGGTTGTGCAGGACGGTCGCGTAGGACGATCAAGCAGCACGATCAAGCAGCACGATCGTGCAGCACGATCGAGCGGCGACTCGCCCATCACGGATCGGCAGCAGACTGTTCGTGAACCGGAAATCGATCCGTAGGCACGACACAACAATAAGGAGACATCCAATGTCCGGCAAGGGTCAATCGCTCCAGGATCCGTTCCTGAATGCGCTCCGCAAGGAGCGGGTTCCCGTTTCGGTCTTTCTCGTCAACGGAATCAAGCTCCAGGGACAGATCGAATCGTTCGACAACTTCGTGGTGCTGTTGAAGAATTCCGTCAGCCAGATGATCTACAAGCACGCCATCTCGACCGTCGTGCCGGCGCGCAACGTGCGCCTGGCGCCGAGCGGGGAGTCGGACGACGATTGATCGGCTCCGAACCCGTAGACCGTCCTGCCGCTCACCGTCAGCGAGCGGTCCTGCTCCATCCGACCTTCGGCGCGCCGCTGTCCGAGCGCGCCATGGAAGAATTCCGACTGCTGGCCGAATCCGCCGGCTGTGAGGTCGTGGCCGCGCTCAGCGCCCGGCGCGACCAGCCCGACGCGCGCACGCTGGTCGGCTCGGGCAAGGTCGAGGAGATCAAGCAGGCGGTGGTCGAGCACGAAGCAGGCCTGGTCCTGGTCGACCACCGGCTCAGCCCGATCCAGGAACGAAACCTGTCGCGCGATGTCGGCGTCGCGGTCCTCGACCGGACGACGCTGATCCTCGACATCTTCGCCCAGCGTGCGCGTTCGCACGAGGGCAAGCTGCAGGTCGAACTGGCCCAGCTCGAGCACCTGGCCACCCGGCTGGTCCGCGGCTGGACCCACCTGGAGCGACAGCGCGGCGGGATCGGCATGCGAGGGCCCGGCGAAACCCAGCTGGAAACCGACCGGCGCCTGCTGGCCGGGCGGATCCGCCAGCTCCGGCGCCGCCTCGAGCGGGTCGCCCAGCGGCGCGCCCAGGGACGCCGCGCGCGCGAGCGCAGCGCTCTGCCGCTGGCCGCCCTGGTCGGCTACACCAACGCCGGCAAGTCGACCCTGTTCAATCGCCTGACCCAGGCCGAGGTGGTCGAACGCGACCAGCTGTTCGCGACGCTCGATCCTACGGTACGGCGCATCGACTCGATCGACGGCGGGGCGATTCTGGCCAGCGATACGGTGGGGTTCATCCAGGACCTTCCGCACGAGCTCGTTGCCGCCTTCCACGGCACGCTGGAGGAAACCCTCTCGGCATCGTTGCTGGTTCACGTCATCGATGCCTCGGATCCGGAGCGCGATGCGCAGATCGCAACGGTCGACGAGGTGCTCGACGAGATCGGTGCCGGCGAGCTGCCGCGGCTGCGCGTCTACAACAAGATCGACCGCAGCGACGAACCGGCCGGCGTCGAGTACGGACCGGACGGCCGTCCGGTCCAGGTCCGCGTTTCGGCGATCACCGGCGACGGGCTGGACCTGCTGCGCACGGCCTTGATCGAGGCCGTCGGTGGAGGCCGCATCCACGCCGATGTGACGCTTCCGGCCGCGCTTCAGCGGCTACGTTCGCGCCTCTTCGCGCTCGGCGCGATCGAGGACGAGAAAGTCAACGACGACGGCTCCAGCCGGCTGACCGTGGACCTGGCGCGTCGCGATGCGCGCGAACTGGAGCGTCTGGGTGGTCGAGATGGATCGTGGGTGCACGAACACCTGTTAAAATCCTGAGCAGTTTCCGGCGTTGGTTCGCGCAGCCGAAGTTCGGCTGCGCGTTCCGGCGCCGAGTCGCGTGATCGGGCGATCCGGTCGCGAATCGAAACCACGAATCGGTGCCAATGACCGGTTCATCAATCGGAGAACGGAATGCCCTGGAACGAACCGGGTCGCGGCAGCGGCAACGGACAGGACCCCTGGAAGGGTGGCGACGGCCAGCGCCCGCCGGACCTCGACGAAGTGTTCGCCAACGTGCAGAAGCGCTTGAAGAAAATCCTCGGTGGGGACGGAGGCGAGCCCTCGTCCGGCGGGTCGGACAGCGGCCCGGGGTTCGGCGGAATCCTGATGCTGCTGCTGGTGCTGGCCGGCATCTGGGTCGTGTGGAACTCGATCCACATCATCGACGAATCCGAGCGCGGGGTGGTTCTGCGCTTCGGCGACTACACGCGGACGCTGATGCCCGGGTTCAACCTGACCCTGCCGGCGCCGGTCGAAACGGTGCGCAAGGTCAACGTCGAGCAGGTCCGCTCGATCGAGAACCGGTCGCGGATGCTGACCGGCGACGAGAACCTCATCGACCTCGGCTACGCGGTCCAGTATCGGGTGGTCGAGCCGGAGAAGTTCCTGTTCCAGGTCCAGGAGCCGGAGCGGTCCCTGCGCGAGGCGACCGACAGCGCGATCCGTGAAGTGGTCGGAACCAACAACATGGATTTCATCCTCGAGGTCGGGCGCGGTCTGATCGCGACGTCGGCCGGCGAGCTGCTGCAGCAGATCGTCGATCGCTACGATTCGGGCATCGAGATCACCCAGTTCAACCTGCAGGAAGTGCAGCCGCCGAACCAGGTGCAGGATTCCTTCGACGATGTGGTCAGAGCGCGCGAAGACCAGATCCGCTTTGCCAACCAGGCGCAGGCCTATGCCAACCAGGTCGTGCCCGAGGCGCGTGGACGGGCTGCTCGTATCCGTGAGGAGGCGCAGGGGTACCGGGAATCGTTGATCGCCCAGGCCGAAGGTGAGGCCGACCGCTTCGTCGCCGTATACGAGGAATACGCCCAGGCGCCCGAGGTGACGCGGCAGCGGCTGTACCTCCAGTCGCTCCAGAACCTGTATTCGACCGTGCCCAAGGTGCTGCTGGACATCGAAGACGGCAACAACATGCTGTACCTGCCGCTCGACGGCCTGATCGGCGGCGAGCGCGCATCCTCGGCACGGTCCGTGCCGCCGCCTCCGCTGATGTCCAGCGAGGAGCAGAGCCGTTCGACTTCCTCCACTCCGACGCGCGGCCGCACCGGTCGCGAGGGGCGCTGAACCATGAGAATCCTGATTCCCATCCTGGTCGTCGTCGCCCTCGTGGTCGGACTGCAGAGCGTGTTCATCGTCGACGAGACCGAGTCGGCGCTGAAGTTCCGGCTCGGCGAGATCATCCGAGACGACTACACCCCCGGGCTCCATTTCAAGACGCCGTTCATCAACAACGTGGTCAAGTTCGACCGGCGACTGATCACCCTGGACATGCCGCCGGAGCGGATGAATACCGCGGAGCAGAAGTTCGTCGAGGTCGACTACTACGTGAAGTGGCGGATCGTCGATCCGTCGCGCTTCTACACCTCGACCTCCGGCGGTGACCTGGCGATCGCCCGTTCGCGACTGGCCCAGCTGTTCCGCAACGACTTGCGTGACGAGTTCGCCCAGCGCACCTTGTCGGAGGTCGTGTCCGAGCAGCGGCGCGACATGATGAGCACCATCCAGGCCCGTGCCAACGAGCGGGTCGGCGACTTCGGCATCGAGGTCAACGACGTCCGGATCAAGAAGATCGAGCTGACCGAGGAAGTGCTCGACTCGGTGTTCGACCGGATGGAAACGCAGCGGACCGAGTTCGCCAACGAACTCCGGTCCCTGGGCCGGGAGCGGGCCGAGGAAATCCAGGCCGAAGCCGATCGCCAGGTGCGCGTCTTGCTGGCCGAGGCCGAGCGGGACGCGGCGCGAATTCGCGGTGAGGGCGATGCACGCGCGACGGAGATCTACGCCAACGCCTACCAGCGCGATCCGGAGTTCTACGCATTCCTGCGCAGTCTCGAGGCCTACGAGGCCAGCTTCGGCGGCCAGCGCGACGTGATGCTGCTCGACACCGGTTCGGACTTCTTCCGGTACTTCGACCAGCAGCGGTAGCGCGCCATGTGGAATGATCTGCTGCTGGCGCTGGGCCTGGCGATGATCATCGAAGGGTTGATGCCGGCGCTGAACCCGCGCGGCTGGCGCGGCCTCGTCGAGCAGCTCGGCGAGCTGCCCGACGGCTCGCTCAGGAGCTTCGGCATCGGCCTGATCGTGGTCGGTGCCGTACTCTTCCACCTCGCGCGCTGAACCGACCCGGCTGGTTGCGGAAACAACCGGGCCGCAGCCAGCTTCAACGACACAGATTCAGGGAGCCGATCCAATGAGTCGATCCGTAGTGATCCTCGGGACCCAGTGGGGGGACGAGGGCAAGGGCAAGATCGTGGACCTGCTGGCCCACGACGCAGACGCGGTGGTCCGCTTCCAGGGCGGACACAACGCGGGTCACACGCTGGTGGTCGACGGCAAGAAGACCGTCCTCCATCTGATTCCGTCGGGCATTCTCACGGACCGCGCGCGCTGCCTGGTCGGCAACGGCGTGGTCGTCGCGCCGCATGCGCTGCTCAAGGAGATCGAGGGTCTCGAGGCTGCTGGCGTCGAGGTTCGAGGCCGACTGGGACTGTCGAGCGCCTGCCCGGTGATCCTGGCCTGTCACGAAGCCCTGGACCGCGCCCGCGAAACCGCCCGCGGCAAGAAGGCGATCGGCACCACCGGGCGCGGCATCGGCCCGGTATACGAGGACAAGGCCTCCCGACACGGCATCCGCCTGGCCGACCTGGCCGACCCGGCCCGGCTGGAGGACAAGCTCGGCGGCGTACTGGATTACCACAATTTCCTGCTCGAGCACCTGTACAAGGTCGAGCCGCTGGACGCGGCAAAGGTGGCCGACGACGCGGCGCGCTACGGCGAATTGCTCAAGCCGATGCTGTGCGACGTCACCGACGAACTGCATACGCTCCGCCGTGAGGGCAAGGCCCTGTTGTTCGAAGGCGCCCAGGGCGCGCTCCTGGACATCGACCACGGGACGTATCCCTTCGTCACATCGTCGAACACCACGATCGGCGGCGTGATGACCGGCGCCGGCGTCGGCCCCGGCGACATCGATTACGTGCTGGGTATCACCAAGGCCTACACAACGCGCGTTGGGTCGGGTCCGTTCCCGACCGAACTCGACGATGAGCACGGTCGCAGGATGGCCGAACGGGGCGTGGAATTCGGCGCCACCACCGGTCGGCCGCGGCGCTGCGGCTGGCTCGACGCGGTCGCGCTGCGGCGAATGGTTCGCGTCAACGGCGTGACCGGGCTGTGCCTGACCAAGCTCGACGTCCTTGACGGCTTCGATGAAGTCAAGGTCTGCGTGGCCTACGAAGGCGTCGACGCGTTCCCGCTCGGGGCCGAGGAGTGGGCCCGGGCGCGCCCCGTGTACGAGACCGTGCCGGGCTGGGAAGGCGACACCCGGGGCATCACCGACGAGGATCGTCTGCCGGCCGGCGCCCGCGCCTACCTCGAGCGGATCGAGAGCCTCGTCGAGGCGCCGATCCACATGCTCTCGACCGGACCCGAGCGCGAGGCCAACGTGATCTTCCGCCACCCGTACCAATGACTGCGTCGCCCGGCGTTCCGGGTGCGCCGTTCGCTGATCCAGAAGGACATCAACCATGCTTGACCCCCAGCTGTTGCGCAACGACCTCGAAACCGTCGCCGCCGGACTCGCCCGGCGGGGCTATCCGCTGGACCGCGAGCAGTTCGCCGCACTCGAGACGCGTCGCAAGTCGTTGCAGACTCGCCAGCAGGACCTGCAGAACCAGCGCAACACGCGCTCGAAATCAATCGGCCAGGCCAAGCAGCGCGGCGAGGATATCGAGCCGCTGAAGGCCGAGGTGGCGCAGATCGGGGAGGAACTGAAGGACGTTGCCACGGAACTCGACAAGGTCCGAGCGGCGCTGGATCACCTGCTGCTCGACATGCCGAACCTGCCTGCGGACGAGGTCCCGGATGGTCGGGACGAGTCCGACAACGTGGAGCTGAAGCGCAGCGGGGAACCGCCCGAGCTCGGGTTCGAAGCGCGCGATCACGTGGAGATCGGCGAAGGCCTGGGCGGGCTCGATTTCGAGCGCGCAGCCCGGATGGCCGGCAGCCGGTTCGCGGTCCTGTCCGGCCCGCTGGCTCGACTGCACCGTGCACTGGCCCAGTTCATGATCGATCTGCACGTCGGCCGGCACGGCTACGACGAGGTCTATGTGCCGTACCTCGTCGGCGCCGATGCGATGCAGGGCACTGGCCAGTTGCCGAAGTTCGAGGACGACGCGTTCCGGATCGACGACGATCCGCCGCGCTACCTGATCCCGACCGCGGAGGTTCCGGTCACCAACCTGGTGGCCGGCGAGATCCTGGACAGCGGCGACCTGCCGCTGAAATTCGTCGCGCACACGCCCTGTTTTCGCCGGGAAGCCGGCTCCTACGGCAAGGACACGCGGGGCATGATCCGTCAGCACCAGTTCGACAAGGTCGAGCTGGTGCGCATCTCGACGCCGCAGGAGGCGGAGCAGGCCCTGGATGAGCTCACGGCCGATGCCGAGGCGGTGCTGGAGGCGCTGGGGCTGCCGTTCCGCACCATGCTGCTGTGCGCCGGGGACATGGGCTTCTCGGCCCGCAGGACGCACGATCTCGAAGTCTGGATGCCGGGACAGCAGGCATGGCGGGAAATCTCCTCGTGCAGCCACTTCGGCGATTTCCAGGCGCGCCGGATGCAGGCGCGCTGGCGCAATCCCGAGTCCGGCAAGCCGGAACTCGTGCACACGCTCAACGGCTCGGGCCTGGCCGTCGGCCGCACCCTGGTGGCGGTGTTGGAGAACTACCAGCAGCAGGACGGCTCGGTGATCGTCCCCGAGGTGCTGCGCCGCTACCTGGGCGACGAGGAACGCCTGGTCCCGATTCGCTGAACGCGGATCAGGTCGTGAACCGCGCCGAATCGAGCACCAGCCGAGCGACGGTCACGACCCGGTTCCGCCCGGCGTCCTTGGCGTCGTAGAGCGCCTGGTCGGCGCGCGCGTACAGCGCATCGAGGTCGCGTTCGCGGCCCCGTTCGGCGACGCCGAAGCTGAGGGTGATCGCCGGTTCGCCGTCTGCGCGCGATTCGTTGATCACCGCACGGAGATGCTCGATCCGCGCAACCGCGGCATCGGTGTCGTCGCCGGGCAGGGCGATCCCGAATTCCTCACCCCCGAGCCGGCCGATCAGTGCGTCGGCGCCGAAGGCTTCGCGCATGCAGGCCCCGGTGCGCTCGAGAATCGCATCGCCGAGCAGATGACCGTGCTCATCGTTGATCTGCTTGAACAGGTCGATATCGGCGACAACGATCACGAAGGGGCGATCCTGCTGGCGGCATCGCTGGTAGGCCTGGTGCGCCAGCTGGAAGAAGCGGGTGTGATTGAGCAGGCCGGTCAGGCCGTCGCGCTGGGACATCCGCTGGAAACGCTTTCGATCGCTGCCGGTCTTGAACAGCAGAACGATCACCAGGATTGCAGCGACCAGCGCTCCGCTACCGCCGTAGATCAGTCCCAGGTCGGCCTGTTGCCGACGTTCGTGTTCGAGTTCCAGCGCCCGGTTGCGGTCGCGCAGCAGCGTCAGCTCCTGGGAGCGGGCCGCCGTGTCCTGTTCGTTGATCAGCAGGGCGATCCGCATCGTACGCTGGCGTTCCGAACGTTCCTGGCGCAGCGCCATCGCCCGCCGGAACGCGTCGAGCGCGGCGTAGCGGTCGCCACGGCGTTCGGCCAACTCCGCGCGCAGCTGCCATGCCCGGGCCCGGATATCGAGTTCACCCGGCCGGCCGAGTGGCGCCTCGATTCCGGCCAGCAGGCTCTCGAGCCGGTCCAGATCGCCGGCCTCCAACGCCCACTCGGCGCGCTGCACGCGCAGCTCGAGCAAGCCCTCGGGGAACTGCGCTTCCTCGAACGTGAGCGCCGCCTGCTGGATCAGCTCCGACGCCTGCTCGGGCTCGCCTTGTTGGAAGCGGGCGCGGGCCAGTCCCAGTTCGGCCTGGCCCTTGAAGACTCGTTCCCCGGCTCGCTCGCAGGTGGCAATGGCCGAGGTCATCCGCGCGGCGGCTTCGACCAGTCCCTGACCGTGCAGCAGGGCTCGGCCGCCTCGCTCCAGCGCGATGCAGGCCTGGCGGTCGAGTCCGTGCTGGCGGGCCAGCGCCAGCGCCTGGTCGGCGTACGACACCGCCGTCGCGGTTTCGCCGATCCGGTCGTAGAACTCGGCCGCGACGCTGTAGGTGTCGGCGCGCATGCGCGGGTCGGCAACCGCCGGTGCGTGATCCAGCGCGCGTCTGAAGTAGCGGAATCCCTCATCGTAGCGACCGTCGACGACCAGCACGTTGGTGGCGAGGTTCAGGGCGCGCTGG
Organism: Wenzhouxiangellaceae bacterium; assembly: GCA_965227925.1. Lineage (GTDB taxonomy): Bacteria > Pseudomonadota > Gammaproteobacteria > Xanthomonadales > Wenzhouxiangellaceae. The sequence continues at coordinate 956,777 of CBDDGP010000003.1, read as the reverse complement.
GCCAGGTCGGGGTCCATCGTTTCCAGTGATTCGACGAGCACCCTCGATCGCTCCGCCGCCTCGTCGAGCCGGCCGCTGCGCGCGAGAATGCGAATCCGCAGCAGTTCGAGGCGGTGCTGCTGTCGAGGCGACGCTTCGTCGATCCGGCTCTGGAGCGCTTCCAGCTGTTGTTCGACCGCGGCAGAGGACGAGCCGAAGGTCGCCCGTTCGATATCGTCGAGCAGTCGAGCAAGTGCGTCCGATTGCGCCTCGGCCAGCGAAGACATCGCGAGCAGAATCACCGGCAGGAGAATGCGGAGGCGCGGCATGATGCGGGGTCCGGGCAGCGTTGCGAGGATCATCGGTCAGCATAGCCGCTGGCGATGCGCTTGAAAAGGCGCCAGGGCCGTCGCCCGGGCTCGGAAAAGCGCGCAGTTTCCGGGGTGCTGCGCGTGCCGATCGCGATGGCCGCGGTCCTGTTGCGCTATCATTTCGGCCATGCCGGAGATGCCCCCGATGCTCTCGATCCACCGCGCCTCGCGCCGATGAACGATTCCAGCGACAAGTCGTTGGTGGTCGCGATTTCATCGCGCGCTCTGTTCGACCTGGACTCCACGCACCAGATCTACGAGGAGCGGGGCCTGCAGGCCTACATGGATTATCAGCGCGAGCGCGAGGACGAAGTGCTGCAGCCCGGTGTGGCGTTTCCGCTGGTCACCAAGCTGCTGGCGTTGAACGACGACGAAATGGACCATCCCGGGGTGGAGGTCCTGCTGCTCTCGCGCAACAGCGCGGACACGGGCTTGCGGATCTTCAATTCGATCGAGCATCACGACCTGAAGATCGAGCGCGCGGTATTCACCAACGGAGCGAGTCCCGCCAACTACATCGAGCCGGTCGGCGCCGATCTGTTCCTGTCCGCCAATGCCGAAGACGTTCGCAAGGTGCTGATGGCCGGGTACGCGGCCGCGACCATCCTGCCCCAGGCCACGCGCGAGAACCGCTCCGGCCAGCTGCGGATCGCGTTCGACGGCGACGCCGTGATCTTCAGCGACGAGGCCGAGCGGGTCTACAAGACCCAGGGCCTGGAAGCATTCTCGACCAGCGAGCGCGAGGCGGCGATGACACCTCTGCGGGCCGGTCCGTTCAAGGCGGTGCTGGAGGCCATCCACCGGATCCAGTCGGCGTATCCCGCCGATGAGACTCCGGTCCGGACCGCGTTGGTCACGGCGCGCTCGGCGCCGGCGCACAAGCGCGTGATCATGACCCTGCGCGCCTGGGGAATCCGCATCGACGAGTCGATGTTTCTCGGCGGGCGCGACAAGTCCACGTTCCTGCGTGCGTTCGGTGCGGACATCTTCTTCGACGACCAGGCGCTGCACTGCGAGAGCGCCAGCCAGGTCATCGCCACCGGTCACGTGCCGCACGGCGTGGCCAACGAACCGAGCGAGCCCGCTTCGACGAGCGAGCCGGTCGATGAATCCGAAGGCGGTTCGAGCGACGACTAGAGCCCAGCGTCGAACAACGGGTCGAGGCGGGTGCCGGCGACGACGCCGTCGCGCCCTCCTGACCGACCACCGCTACGCATGCCCGGCCGACTCGGCCTCACTTCAAGCTACGGGGTAGTTATGTTTCACAAGGCATTGATTGGATTGTTTTTACTCGGCCTGTTCGCGTCCGCGACCTTGGCCCAGGAGCCGCCGATGGAGGTCGAGACTCCGGGCGGTTGCGACACCCCGGCCGACCGGGACGATTGCATCGACGCGGCGGACAGCGAGGAGTGGGATGTCCAGGATCCGCCCGGCGAGTGGGTCGAGATCGACATCGACACCGAGGAGGTCACCTGGTCGACGGTGACGGTCAGTCCGGACGGCGGTGTCGTGGTGTTCGACCTGCTCGGCGACCTCTACCGGGTCGATATCGACGGCGGCGACGCCCAGCCGCTGACGTCGGGCATCGCATGGGACTTCCAGCCGACCTTCAGCCCGGACGGTCGCCGGATCGCGTTCATCAGCGACCGGGCGGGCGCCGAAAACGTCTGGACCATGTCGGCCGACGGCGAGGACCTGCACCAGGTGACCGACGAGCAGGCCCAGCTGCTGCATAACCCGGCCTGGACGCCCGATGGCGAGTTCGTGGCCGCGCGCAAGGGCTACGTCTCGGCGCGATCGATTCCGGCCGGTTCGATCTGGATGTACCACCGCTCGGGCGGCGGCGGCGTGGAACTGATCGAACGGCTGCACGGCGAGCAATCGCAGAAGAACATCGCCGAACCGGCGTTCTCGCCCGACGGCCGCTACCTGTATTTCAGCCAGGACGTCACCTCCGGCACGGTCTGGCAGTACAACAAGGACGCCAACAACGGGGTGTTCGCGATCCGCCGTCTCGACCGCGAGAGCGGCGAGACCGAGACCGTGGTGTCCGGCCCCGGCGGGGCGGTCCGCCCGGTGCCGTCCCCCGACGGGCGCCATCTGGCCTTCGTTCGCCGCAACCCGACCGAGCTGACCAGCCGGCTGATGCTCAAGGACCTCGAGTCCGGTGTGGAAACGACGCTGCTGGACGAACTGTCGCGCGACATGCAGGAAACCAGCGGCGACCGGGGCAACTACCCGGGCTTCGCGTGGCTGCCCGACGGCGACGGGCTGGTCCTCTGGAGCGACGGGGGCCTTCATCGCGTCGACCTGAACGGCGAGCGGTCCACGATCGAGTTCCGGGTCCGGGATATCCGCAGGGTCCAGCCTGCGCTGCGCGTCGAGGTGCCGGTCGCACCGGAAACGGTCGACGTCCGGATGCTTCGGTGGAATCAGTATTCGCCGGACGGCGAACGGGCGCTGTACCAGGCGCTGGGCCACATCTGGGTGCACGACCTGGAATCGGACCGGCGGCGTCGGCTGACCGACCAGGGGGAGCACTGGGAATTCCATCCGCGGTTCTCGCCCGACGGCGACTCGGTGGTCTACACCACGTTCGACGACGAGGCGCTGGGAAGCGTCCGGGTCCGCAGGATCGGTCGCGGCCGTGAGCAGGTTCTGACCGAGCAGCCGGGCCATTACGTCGAACCGGCGTTCTCGCCAGACGGAGAGCAGGTCGTGTTCCGCAAGACCACCGGGGGCTACCTGACGTCCCCGACCTGGTCCGAACGCCCGGGCATCTACCGGGCGTCGCTCGACGGCGGCGAGCCCGTGAAGGTCGTCGAAGCCGGGAGCAATCCGCAATTCTCGGCCGACGGCAAGCGCATCCTGTACACCGAGCGGACCGACACGACCACCCTCGCACTGAAGAGCGTCGACCTCGACGGCAACGACGAGCGCACGCACCTCAACGGTGGATGGGTCACCGAATACAGCGTATCGCCCGATGGCCGGTGGGTGGCCTTCACCCAGGACTACAACGCCTACGTCGCGCCGTTCTTCGCCGCCGGCCAGCCGGTGTCGATCAGTTCCTCCACGTCGGCCTACCCGGTGCGCCAGGTCTCGGCGCGTGCCGGCGAGATGCTGCACTGGCTCGACGACAGCTCGACCCTGGGCTGGTCGTACGGATCCACGCTGTACCAGCGTCCGCTCATCGATGCCTTCGCGTTCCTGGACGGGGCGCCCGACGAGCTGCCGGAACCGGTCACCGAGGGTCGGGACCTGGCCTTCGAAGTGGATGCCGACGTGCCGGACGGCCGGATCGCACTGACCGGTGGTCGCGTGGTGACCATGCGCGATGCCTATGAGCAGGAAGAGATCATCGAGAACGGCGTCGTGCTGGTTCGCGGCAACACGATCGAGGCGGTCGGTGCCGCCGGCGACGTCGAAGTCCCCGACGGCTATCGCGTGATCGACGTGTCCGGCCACACGGTCATCCCCGGTCTGGTCGACGCGCACGCGCATGGGGCGATGAGCAACGAGCAGCTGCAGCCGAAGCAGAACTGGATGCAGTACGCCAACCTCGCGTTCGGCGTGACCACCATCCACGATCCGTCGAACGACAACTGGGGCATCTTCTCGATGGCCGAGCTGCAGCGCACCGGCGGCTCCCTGGCCCCACGCATCTTCTCGACCGGTCGGATCCTCTATGCCGGCCTGTTCCCCGGGGCGACGGCCAGGATCGACGACTACGACGATGCGCTGTTCCATGTCCGGCGTCAGCAGCAGCAGGGCGCGATCTCGGTCAAGAGCTACAACTACCTGCGGCGCGATCAGCGGCAGCAGGTGCTCAAGGCCGGCCACGAGCTCGGCATGATCGTCGTGCCGGAAGGCGGCATGCGGCTCGAACAGAATCTCACCCAGATCGTTGACGGTCACACGGGCATCGAGCACAGCCTGTCGGTGCAGCGCATCCGATCCGACATCGACCAGCTCTGGAGCCAGACCGACGTCGTGTACTCGCCGACCTTCGTGGTCGCCTACGGCGGGCTGATGGGCGAGGAATACTGGTACGACCGGACCGAGGTCTGGAAGAACGACCGGCTGATGACCTTCACGCCGGAATCGATCGTCTACCCGCGCTCGATCCGCCGCCCGACCGCACCGGACGAGCACTACAACCACATCGCCGTTGCGGAAGAGGCGCTCGAGCTGAACGAGCTCGGCGTGCCCGTGGTCATCGGCGCCCACGGCCAGCGGGCCGGCCTCGGCGCCCACTGGGAGTTCTGGATGATGGAGCAGGGCGGATTCACTCCGTTCCAGGCCCTTCGCGGAGCCACCATCGACGGGGCCGCCTACTTCGGCATGGACGGCGAGATCGGCTCGATCGAGGCCGGCAAGCTGGCCGACCTCGCGATCATCGACGGCAACCCGCTGGAGAACATCCGGGACAGCCAGAACGTCGCCTACACGATGCTCAACGGTCGCCTCTACGACGCCGCCACCATGAACCAGGTGGCGCCCGTCTCCGAGCAGCGCGAGCCGTTCTTCTTCGAGCGGCCCGGGGGCGATGCCTGGCAGGAATCCACCCATCAGCGCTTCGAGGCGATGGCTCGCTCGTTGGGTTGGACCCACGACGACCACTGAGCCTTCGCGACGATGCCGAGCCCGCAACGGCGAGCGCAGGACGTTGACAGAACCAGACAACGCCGGGGACTCCCCGGCGTTTTCGTGTCCGCAAGCTGGACCGATCGAGCGCCGGGGTCGGCTATGCTTCCTGCAGACTTCGCACCGGACCACGGATGAACTGGATCGTCCATAAATTCGGCGGCAGCAGCCTGGCCGATGCCGGGGCCTTCGAGCAGGTCGTCGGCCTGATGACGTCCTCGGCGGGCAGCCGCCGCCAGGCCGTCGTCGTGTCGGCCATGCAAGGCACGACCGATGCCCTGATCGATCTCGCCGAGCGGTCCGCCCACGACGCCGACGACTGGCCGGAAGCGCTGGCCGCGCTTCGCACTCGCCATCTCGAATGCGCTGCGGCGCTCGATCTCGCCGACTCGGCGATCGAAGCGATCGAGCTTTCGTTCCGGCGGCTGCGGCACCTCCTCGAGAGCTTCGGGCTGCTCGGTTTGGTGCCGGAAGAAGCCATGGACCTGGTCGCCGCGCTCGGGGAGCAGTGGTCGGCCCGCTTGCTCGCCGGTGCGTTCACGGCCCGCGAAGAACCGGCACGCTTCGTCGACGCCCGGGAGGTGATCCGGATCCGGCGTGGCGAGCTGGGTCCGATCGCGTTGCTCGACACGAGCCGCGAGCGCCTCGGGCCGATCCTGGATGATGGACCGGAGCGGCTGGTCGTGACGGGCTTCTGCTGTCGCGACGAGCACGGGCGAATCGCAACGCTGGGTCGCGACGGAAGCGACTTCACGGCGACCATCCTGGCCGCATTGCTCGACGCCGAAGAAGTCCAGATCTGGACCGATGTCGACGGTGTGCTGAACGCCGATCCCGGTCGCGTTCCCAACGCCCAGGTGATCGAGCACCTGTCCTATCGGGAAGCGTTCGAATTGGCCTATTTCGGTGCCCGAGTGTTGCACCCGCAGACGCTTTCCCCGCTGCTGCAGCGTGATCTTCCCGTACGAATCCGATCGACGCGCCATCCCGAGCGGCCGGGAACCCGCATCGATCGGGTCGGCGCCGAGCTGCCGCCGGTCAAGGGCATGACCGCGATTCGCGATCTTGCCCTGGTCAACATCGAAGGATCCGGCATGCTGGGCGTGCCCGGTACCGCCGAGCGGGTGTTCTCCACGCTGCATCGAGGCAGCATCTCCGTGACGATGATTTCCCAGGGTAGCTCGGAGCACTCGATCTGCTGCGTGGTGCCCGCGACCGAGGCAGCGCGCGCCGAGCAGCTTCTGACCGAAGCGTTCACCCGCGAGATCGCGGCCGGCCAGCTTCAGGCGATCCGTCACGAAGACCGGATCGAAGTGCTGGCCGCGGTCGGCGACGGCATGGCCGGATCGCCCGGGGTCGCTGGCCGTCTTTTCAGCGCGCTGGGCCGGGCCGGGGTCAACGTTCGGGCGATCGCCCAGGGCAGTTCCGAGCGCAACATCTCGATCGCGGTGAGCCGCGACCAGTCCGAACGCGCGCTGCGCGCCCTGCATGCGGCGTTCTACCTGTCCGAACACAGCCTTTCGATCGGTGTGATCGGCCCCGGTCAGGTCGGACGGGCCCTGCTGGCACAGCTGCGCGATGCCGCGCCGAGGCTTGCGGAGACGGCCGGACTGGATCTGCAGATCCGGGCGGTGGCGAATTCCTCCTTGATGGTCCTCGACGATCTTCGGGTTTCCGACAACGCCATACGCGGCGACCTGTCGGCCGGAGAGCCCCTGGACTACGAGCGCCTGGCCGCACACGTGCGCGCCGAGCGTCTGCCGCACGCGGTGCTGATCGACTGCACGGCGAGCGGCGTGCCGCCGCAACGCTATGCGGACTGGCTCGAAGCGGGCATTCACGTGATCACGCCGAACAAGCAGGCCGGTGCCGGCGACCTCGATCGCTATCTGCGTCTGCGCGAGCTCGACGCTCGCGGTCCGGCGCGGTGGCGCTACGAAGCCACGGTCGGCGCCGGACTGCCGGTGGTCCAGACGCTCCGCGACCTGGTCGACAGCGGTGACCGGGTCGATTCGATCGAAGGCATCTTTTCCGGCACCCTGGCCTGGCTGTTCAACCGCTTCGAGCCCGACATGGCGTTTTCCGAGCTGGTCAGCGAGGCGCACGCGGCGGGCTACACCGAACCCGACCCCGCCGACGATCTATCGGGCATGGACGTTGCGCGCAAGCTCGTGATCCTGGGGCGCGAACTGGGCCTGTCGTTGACCCTGGACGACATCGACATCGATCCCTTGCTGCCGGATCCAGAGCTGTCCGGCGCCGACGCGGTGTTCGCTGCGTTACCGGCCATGGACGAGACGATGGCCGAGCGTCTCGAGGCCGCGCGGGCGGCGGGGGGCTGCCTTCGCTACACCGCGCGCCTGGACGCCGGCGGCAAGGCGCGCGTCGGCCTGGAGCAGCTGCCCGGCGATCACCCCTTCGCGCACCTGGCGCTGACCGACAACGTGGTCGCGTTCCGGACCCGTCGGTACTGCGACAACCCGCTGATCGTGCAGGGCCCGGGTGCGGGGCCGGACGTGACCGCCGCCGGCGTCTTTTCCGACCTGCTGCGGATCGCCCAGTCGTTGGGCTGAATCCGTCGCTCAATCGCAGTGCCAGCAGGCCTCGCCGGTCCGGAGTGACGAGCCGATCGGGCTACCGGGCGGCACCGGCGGACCCGGCGAGGCCGGATCCATCGGCGGCGCCGGCCGGTCGAGGTGTTGCCGGACCTGGTGTTGCATCCAGTTCGCGAACGCGGCATCCGTTCGACGCGGCATCGCCTCGATCAGCGATGCCAGCGCGACGCGGGACGCCGCGCGGACTTCAGCCGAGGCCGCAGGGGCGTCCAGACGCATCAATGCGGCCGCGTAACGCCCGACCACGCGCTGGGCGATCAGTCCACCGCGCAGGGGCGTGCGGTCATCCAGCGCGTCGACGACCTTGCGTTCGATCGCTGCGATCACGCGCTCCAGCGACGGGAGCCGGTCGTCCAGTGCATGCTGCCGGACCAGGCGTTCGGCGCGTCGAGGGGCGAGCAGCGCGGCGAGCGTGACATCGGCCGCCGTCTCGGCGGCGGTGAACGGATCGAAGGCCGGGTCGGTGCGCGCGGCCAGGGTCTCGTCGGGCGCGTCCGAGAACCCGAATCCGCGGGTGCCGGGCGGCAGCCGGGCGAGCAGGGCGTCGGGCAGGTCGAGCCGCTCGGGCGATAGCGTTCCGAGCAGCGCGTCGAGCGCCCGCCGCTGGGCGGCTGCATCGACCGGTGCCACGACCTCGGCCGGGTCGTTGCGCTCCGGGTCGCGCTCGGCATAGCGGAACTCGACACCGCCGACGAGCTTGGCGGCCGCATCGACCTGATAGCGGTGGTAGAGATAGATCGGCACCAGGACCTCGCGCAGGTCGGCCAGCGGCCGGCCCGAAGCGATTCGATCGGCGCCGAAGCGCTCCAGCGCGTGCGCTCGCACGGCGAGGGCACGCTGCAGCTCTTCGACGGCATCGCTGCCGTTGTCCCAGACCGATGCATGGGGATGCGCCTCGCCGACACCGCGACCGTGCTCGTCGGCGATGTAGCGCAGCCCGCGATCGAAAGCGTCCTCCAGGATGGCGTCGAGGGCGGCCGCCGCGTCGGTTCCCGCCGGAAACTCGCTGTACAACCACGTTGCCGTGACCCGGTCCCAAGCACCGATGCCCCGATCGTAAGCCCGGCTGAAGTCGAGCTGACCGTCGCGGATATCGATCCACGGCGCCGGGTAGTCCATGACCGAGGCCCGGTCGGTGCTCGACGCCGCGAAGTTGTGGCCGAAGCCGAGCGCGTGACCGACCTCGTGCGCGGCCAGCTGCCGGATCCGGTCCAGCGACAGTTCGACCGGATCGTCATCGCGACCGGTGCCCGTGGCGTCGACGCCGGCCAGGCCCTCGAAGATCATCCGGTCCTGGCGCACCCGCTGGGACCCGAGGATCACGTGGCCCTTGATCAGTTCGCCGGTTCGAGGATCGATGACGCCGCCGCCGTACGACCAGCCCCGGGTCTGACGGTGCACCCACTGGACCACGTTGTAGCGGATGTCGAGCGGATGCGCCCCCTCGGGCAGCAGCTCGACACGGAAGGCCCCGGGAAAACCGGCGGCTGCGAATGCTTCCGCCCACCACGACGCGCCGTCGATCAGCGCCTCACGGATGCGCTCCGGGGCACCGCGATCGATGTGGAACACCAGCGGCTCGACCACGCCGGATTCCGGGCGCCCGGGCTCGACGTGCTGGAGCCGGTGCCGGACCGCGAGGCTGCGCACGACCGGAGCGTCGAGGGGCGCGGCGAAGTCGCGAAAGGCCACTTCGAAACTGCCGCTGCGTGGATCGGCCCTGCGGCTGCGGTATCCGTCGTCGGGCAAGCGAACGAAGCTGTGGTGCTGGGCCAGCGTGACGCTGTTGGGATCGGCGGAGGTGGCGCGAACCTGCGCCCCGGGCGGGTCGCCGGACGGGTCGATGGAAAACGTCAACCAAGCGTCGATCTCGACGTTGTCGGGAAAGACGAGTGCGGAGTCGACCTCGGGCATGGATCGGTCGTCGGCGAGCTTGAAGCTGCCACCGTCGCTGCCCAGGCGTTGCGCGAGTCCGAGGCCGTCGAGGACGAGCCACCCGGACAGGTCGATCAGCACCCGCCCGGATTCGTCTTCGGCCAGCGCCTCGGTGCTCCAGAGGAACGAGCGGGCAAACGATTCGGCGACGGCGATCCGCTCGTCCTCGCCGGCGCGGTCGGCTCGGTAGCGGAGGTTCTCGGCTTCGATGACCACCCGATCGCCGATCTTCCGGAAGCGCAGAATCCGTCCGTCGTTGCCCCAGCCCCGATCCAGGCCCAACGGGTTCGAACCGAGTCCGCGTGTCAGCCGTAGCGCATGGAGAAAGCGCAGCATCGTGCCGTCGTCGGCCGGCGGCGGCAGCGCAGCCAGGACGGTCCCCTCGTCGCTGTCGATGAACAGGTCGATGAAGCCCGATGCCGGTCGCGCGTCGGCCACGAGTCGATCGAAGGACGGAGGCTCGTGGGCGTCGGCGCGGTCCTGCGCAACCGCTCGATCGATCGTCGGCACGAACAGCAACAGCGCGAGGGAGACGGGTCGCAGCATGGTCGAAGGTCCTCTGTGGGGTGGCCCGAGTATGCCGCAGCGCGCGGCGACGCGCCGCCGCGCCGCCGCGCCGGTCGGCGTCGGCCTCGCGCAGCGCTCACGCATCGAAATGGCGGGGATCGGCGCCGAATTGCGTTCTCAAGAAGGAGGGGGTACTTTGCCTTCCGTCGTTTCGTTCTTCATTCGCTGCCGGAGTCCGTCCATGAATCGCATGTCACGCCCCACAATCCTCGCCGGAGCGCTGGCGACCCTGCTGCTGTGGTGGGTCCCCGCAACGGAGCTCGACGCGGGCCCCGGGATCTGGACATCCAACGGTCCGGACGGTGGGTGGGTCCTCGGCCTCGCGGCCTCGCCGTTCACGGCCAACGAGGTCTATGCGGTGTCGCGCGGCGGCGTGTTCCGGTCGGTCGACGGCGGCGTCACCTGGTCCGATCGCAGCGCAGGCATCAACCGCCAGGTGTTCAATATCGTGCACAGCCAGACCGCGATCGGTCGCCTGATGGTCGGTGGTGCGACCAAGCTCTTCTTCAGCGATGATGCGGCGGCGACCTGGCAGGACCGGACGCCGGCGCCGGGCCTCCTTTCCGCCGCCTCGATGGGCCGCCTGGAGGTCTCGCCCACGCTGGCCGGAACCTACTATGTCGCCCTGGACGACGGTCGCGTGCTCTGGACGTCCGATTCGGGACTGAGCTGGAACGCTTCGCCGGCGGTGCCGCAACCCGGCGATTTCTTCATTACCTCGATCGCCGCCGATCCGGCCGCGCCCGGCGAGGTTCTCATCGCGACGGAGACCGACTTCGCGGCCAGCGATCACCGCGTATACCGCGGCAACCTGACGCTGCCGCCTCCGCCCGTGGTCTGGACCGAGATCGCCTGCGCTGCCGGTTGCCCCTGGGATACGCAAGCGCTGCGCGCGCTGAAGTTCGGATCGGCCGGTCGGGTCTGGGCCAGCGGAGGGCAGGGCACCGCGCGCAGCGATGACGGCGGGGCCACGTGGGTGGCCACGCCGGCCAGCCCGAGCACGTTCAACGATTCGATCGCGATCAACCCGAGCGACAACACCGAGGTCTACCTGGCCGGCGGTGAGGGCGTCCAGTACACCACGGACGACGGGGCGACCTGGACCCACGTCGCTTCCGGCTTTGCCGGCAACGACCTGCTGCAGACCGCCACCAGCACGGTCGTGGTGTACAAGCCCTTCGACACCAGCAGGCAGCTCGTCGGAACCAACAGCAACGGGGTCTACCGACGCAACGCGCTGCCGCCGATCGACAGCTTCGTGCCCGGCATCACGGGGTTCAATGCGCAGAACATACGTGCCGTGGCCTCGAACGTCGGCAACAAGGTCCACGCCGGGGTCGGCGACTCGTTCGGGGCCACCTACGTCAGCTTCCGGTCCACCAACAACGGCCTGACCTGGCCGACCGCCAACAGCGGGCTTGCGGCCGATCAGTTCCGCGCGCTGGTCGTCGATCCCAACGACAGCGACACGCTCTACGCCGGTGGGCTGTTCCGCCCGAAGCCCGATGGAATGGGCGGGACCGATCCGGGCAATGGCGGCATCTACAAGAGCGACGACGGTGGCCTGACCTGGACGACGATCGACAACGGCATTCCGCAAACGATGCCGCCGTTCCAGTTTTCCCTGTTCGGCACTGTTCGCGATATCGCGGTCGACCCGTTCAGCGCGGGCCCGATGGGGGATTCCCAGGTCCTCTACGCCGTCGGCTCCGGTCGATACACGTCGGACGGCATGGGCGGGTTCACGCAGGAGGCTGCGCGCGTCTACAAGAGCGTCGATGCCGGCGCGACCTGGGTGGCCTCCGACAGCGGGATCGGCAGCGGGGAAACGGGCGCCTCGGGCCGGGTCATGTATGCGTCCGGCGTGCAGATCGTGGTCGATACGGCGGACCTGACCGGCAATACGCTGTACATGGCGACCTTCATCGGGCGCGGCGACGGTGATGTACCGATGGCGATCGACAACGGCGTGTTCAGAACGATCGATGGCGGGGCGACCTGGTCCAACGTGACCAACGGACTGCCCCGCGTGAACGGCGTCGCAGGTGCGGCCGCGGCGGACGTGCTCTCGCTGGCCTACGATCCGACCGATCCGACCGGACAGACCCTGTATGCCTCGACCAACGACCTGTCCAATTCCGTGCTCGGAACGGTCTACAAGACCATCGATGGCGGCCTGAACTGGACCTTCTCCGGAACGGGCCTGGCCAATCGCGACGTGCGGGACCTGGTCGTCGATCCGCTGACCGGCGATGTCTACGCCGGCATTGCCGATCCTCTCGGCAACGGCGATGGAGGCGTCTTCGTCAGCGACGACGGAGGCACCAGCTGGTCGTCGATCAGCACCGGGTTCCCCGGCGCGGCCGTCGGGCTCAAGCTGGAGCTCGACAACACCGGATCGAACCTGTTGATCCATGCGGGAACCACGCGTAGCGTCCAGAGCTTCGAAGTCGTTCCCGACGGCGATACGGATGGGGCCACGAACCCGATCGAGGAGGGGGCGCCCAATGCCGGCGACGGCAACGGGGACGGCGTACAGGATCGCGACCAGGCCGTGGTCGCCTCTCCGCAGGTGCTCGATCCGTTCCGGGGCACCAGCAGCTACATCACCGCCGAACTGACCGGCCTGGTCGGAGCCTGCCCGGGTCTGGAAAACAGTTTCGGACTGGACCTGCTCGATGATGTGCCGGTGGAAGCGGCGATGGAAGCGACCTTCAGTGGACTCCACCTGCGGATTCCGGACTGCGAGGAGGCAGAGATCGCGTTGACCTATCACGACCCCGACGCCGAGTTCAGCGACCCGTCGTACCGGATTCGAGCCTACGGTCTGGCGTTTCCCGACGAGGACACGACGGCGTGGTTCGACCTGGCCCCGGCCAGCGTGGCCGGGATCACGTGGACGTTCACCGTGGCCGATGGCGCAATCGGCGACGCGACGCCGGACGACGGCGTGATCGTGTTCCAGGGCGCTGCAAAACGCCTGCGCGAAGCGTTCTTCGCCGATTCGATGGAAGCCGAATAGGGCGCGCATCCGGGCCTGGCGGGCCCGGGCGGACTCGAATCAGACCGCGCTTGCGACGCGATCGATCTCGACCCGGTCGCGGCCGGCACGCTTGGCCCGATACAACGCGGCGTCGGCCCGCTTCGCCGCGTCGTCGAGCGACTGGTCGGAGACCAGCAGCGCCACACCGATGCTGACCGTCGGACGGATCGTGGCCGACGGCGTGTTGATCTCCAGCGACGCGCAGGCCTCGCGCAGCGTTTCCGCGAAGCGCATTGCTGATTCGAGGTCGGTGTCCGGAAGCAGCACCTGGAACTCTTCGCCGCCGACGCGGGCAACTACCGCGTCCGGCCCGGCCTGCCGGGTCAGCTCCCAGGCCAGCACGCGCAGAACGCGGTCTCCGGCAGCGTGACCATGGTGGTCATTGACCGCCTTGAAGCGGTCGATGTCGAGCGCCAGAACCGCCGACGTTCCCACGGCCGATTGGCGAGCCAGCGCTTCCTCGACGCTCTGGACCAGGCCGCGCCGGTTCAATAACCCGGTGAGCCAGTCGGTGCGGGCCTGGTCGGCGTGGCGGCACGCCAGTTGAGCGTACTGCAGGGCCAGAAAGCCGACGGCGAGTGCGAGCAGGAACAGCATCGATCCGACGCTGAACAACACGCCGTGATAGCCGGGCGGTACGCGCGCCGCCGTCGGCAGCAGTTCGACCAGGCTGCCGTAGGCCCAGAACAGCAACAGGGCGTAGCCGATCGTGGAGGCGCGCAGTACGCGATAGATGCCGGCCATCTCGCGCCTCGGCGCGGAGGCCAGCACTGCCTGCAGGGTAGCCAGGAAGATCAACTGGCTCGATGCGGTCATCAGGATCCGCCAGCGCGCGATCGGCATCCACCATTCCCAGATCAGAAGGCTGAGCGCCGGGATCGCCACGATCAGCACCACCGGGACCTGCTGGACCGGCCGCTGTCCGAAGCGCCAGAACCCGATCAGGAAGCAGGCCGAACTCAGGCCCAGGGTCAGGTGGTTCGCCGCCGTGATCAGGCTGTCCAGCGGCGAGTAGCGGACCAGGTAGAACAGCAGGCTGACCCCGTGAAGCGCGAGGCCGGCCGCCCACCAGTGCGTTCCGGCGCGCTGTTCGCCGCGGCTGCCGGTCCAGATCACCAGCCCGGCCAGGGTCAGCTGGATGATCGCCCGGGCCAGCGCCAGCGTCGATGTATCGATGGCCGGAAAGACCGGTTCGATCATCGCGCCGCCGTGCGGGTCCGGCCGCTGCTCGGGGCCACGCCGATCAGTCGCGGTTCCGGCTCCAGACGGACCCCGAAGCGGTCGTCCACGGCCTCGACGATCCGGTCGATCAGCCGGCGCAGATCCGCGGCGCGTGCCTGGCCATGATTGACCAGCACCAGGGCGTGATTGGCATAGACGCCGGCGTCGTTGACGCGCTCGCCGCGGAAGCCGAGCCGGTCGATCATCCAGCCGGCGGCGAGCTTGACCGAGCCGTCGGCCATCGGCCAGTGCGGTAGATCGGGCTCCGTTTCGAGGAGGTCGCGCGCCGTTTTCGCCCCCACGATCGGGTTCTTGAAGAAGCTGCCGGCGTTGGCCAGGCGGCCCGGATCCGGCAGGCGGTGTCGCCGCAGCCGCAGTACGGCGGCGACCAGCTGGCGGGCGTCGGGCCGGGCGATGCCGGCGTTGTCCAGCGCGTCGCGCAGGCTCGCGTAGCCGAGCTCCGGCTCGAAGCGACGCGAAAGCCGCAGCACGACTTCGGTGATCAGGTAACGGTCCGGTTCGTCGGATTTGAAGCGGCTGTCGCGGTAGCGGAACGCGCAGTCCTCGCGATCGAAGCCCACCCAGCGTCGCTGCACGCGATCCCAGGCCGTGAGCCGGTCGAAGACCCGGTCCAGCTCGATCCCGTAGGCGCCGATGTTCTGGATCGGCGCTGCGCCCACGCTGCCGGGGATCAGGGCCAGGTTCTCGAGCCCGTGCAGCTTCTCGGTCAGGCATCGTCGGACCAGTCCGTGCCACGACTCCCCGGCCGCGGCGAAGACCCGCACCGCGTCACCGCCGGCCGATTCGAATCGAAGTCCGCGCAAGCGGTTCAGGAGGACGCGCCCGGGCCAGTCGCCGAGGAACACCGTATTGGAGCCGCCGCCGAGAATCAGGTCGGGACCGCGGCGCGGCTCCGCCAGCCGCGGCACTTGTTCGGGATGTTCGAGAACGACAAGGTCGTCGGCCGCCGCCGGCAGGCGGAAGGTCGTGAGCGCGCCCAGGCGGTCGGCGCCCGGCGCTTCAGTCATCGGCCGAGCCCTGCGCCAGGGCCTCGATGCAGTCCCGGACCAGCGCCGGGCCGCGATAGATGAAGCCGGTGTAGATCTGGACCAGGTCGGCGCCCGCCGCCCGCTTCGCGGCGGCATCGTCGCCGCGGGTGATGCCGCCGAGCCCGATGATCGGGCGATCGCCGCCCAGCACGTCGCGGGCGGTCCGGAGTACCCGGTTCGACGAATCGAGCAAGGGCGCACCGCTCAGCCCGCCGGATTCTTCGGCGTGGCGCGCGCCGGCTACCGCCTCGCGCGACAGCGTGGTGTTGGTCGCGATCAGGCCGTCGACCGCCGAACCGGCGATGACTTCGAGCGATGGAACCAGCGCGTCGTCGCCCCAGTCCGGTGCGATCTTGACCAGGATCGGACGCGACGTGCCGTATTCGGCGTCCAGCGCGTCGCGCGCGGCGGTCAGTTCGTCGAGCAGTTCGCGCAGCGGACCGGTGTCCTGCAGCGCTCGCAGGTTGGCGGTGTTCGGCGACGAAATGTTGATCGTGATGTAGTCGCAATGCGGATGGACACGCTCGAGACAATAACGATAGTCGCCAGCGGCCTCGTCGACCGGCGTGTCCTTCTGCTTGCCGATGTTGGCGCCGACCGGTCCATCGAAGCGGCGGGCCTGGAGTCGCTCGACCAGGTGATCGACCCCCTTGTTGTTGAAACCCAGCCGGTTGATCAGGGCCTCGTGCGACGCGAGGCGGAACATGCGCGGTTTCGGATTGCCGGGCTGGGGTCTCGGGGTGACCGTACCGACCTCGATGAAGCCGAAGCCGAGCTGGCCTAGGGCGTCGATGTAGTCGCCGTTCTTGTCCAGGCCGGCGGCCAGTCCGACCGGATTCGGGAACTCGAGGCCGAGCAAACGGACCGGCGCCTCCACGGGGCGCCCGGCGAGCAGTCGGGGCAGGCCGACGGCGCGGCCGACCTTCAACGCATTCAGCGCGACGTCGTGCGCGGTTTCCGGGGGCAGCGCGAACAGGCCGTTGCGAAGCCAGGCGTACACGGCGTCAGAGACCGACACCGCCGACGAAGAACATCGCCAGCAAGCCGAGCAGGGCGGCGGCGACGGCCACGCCGAGCACGATCAGCACCGCGATGCCGAGTCCGCTGAGCGCGCCGGCCAGCAGTGCCAGGGCGATCCAGAACGCCGCCACGAGCACCACCAGGGCGATCTGCAGCCAGCCCAGGATCAGGCCGGCCCGGGCCAGGTTGGCGCCCGGCGGACGGATCGCGGATCGTCGGATCTGTGCCAGCGCGGCATGGCCGGCCACGATGGCGACCAGCGAACCGAGGATCGGGAAGGCGACCCAGGCCAGCACGCCGCAGATCAGGCTCAGCAGCGCCAGCGGATGGGTGTCGTTCGAGGATGGCAACGAGCGGTCGGTCACGATCGGCCTCGTGGAGTGGAGTCGACCCGGCCGCGAGACGCGGCCGGGTGCTCCGGATTGTACCGTCCCGAATCCCGTCGCTCGTGGTGCGGGACCGGGCCCGAGTCCGGGGCCGGTTGACCGGCCCGGAATCCCGGCAATCGCGTTACAGGTCGAACTTGATGCCCTGGGCCAGCGGCAGCTCGGTCGAGTGGTTGATGGTGTTGGTCTGGCGGCGCATGTACGACTGCCAGGCGTCGGAACCGGACTCGCGACCGCCGCCGGTTTCCTTCTCGCCGCCGAACGCACCGCCGATCTCGGCGCCGGAGGTGCCGATGTTGACGTTGGCGATGCCGCAGTCCGAGCCGAGGTGGCCGAGGAAATATTCGGCGTTGCGCAGGTCGGTGGTAAAGATCGCCGACGACAGGCCCTGGCGCACGTCGTTGTGCATGGCCATGGCGTCTTCGAGCTTGCTGTAGGTCATGACGTAGAGAATGGGCGCGAAGGTCTCTTCCTGGACGATGTCCCAGTGATTCTCGGCGCGAACGATCGCCGGTTCGACGAAGAAGCCGTCGCGGTCGAGCTGCTTGCCGCCGGTCAGCACCTCGCCGCCGGCGTCGCGCGCGGATTCGAGGGCCGCCTTGTAGCGGTCGACCGAGGCCTGGTCCGTCAGCGGGCCCATCAGGGTGCCGTCGTCGAGCGGGTCGCCGATCGGCACCTGCTTGTAGGCATCGACCAGGGTGGCGATCACATCCTCGGCGATCGACTCGTGCAGGAACAGGCGACGGGTCGACGTGCATCGCTGGCCCGCCGTGCCGACGGCGCCGAAGACGATGGCCGGCACGGCCAGCTTCAGGTCGGCGGTGTCGTCGACGATCATCGCGTTGTTGCCGCCGAGTTCGAGCAGGCTCTTGCCCATCCGCGCGGCGACCCGTTCGCCGACCATCCGGCCGACCTGGCTGGACCCGGTGAACGACATCAGGTCGACGCGCTTGTCGTCGATAAACTTCTGCGAGAGGTCGTGTCCGTTTTCCATGAAGCTGGTGAAGATCGGCGGGAAGTCGGTGCCTTCCAGCGCTTCGTTGGCGATGTTCTGCACCGCGACGCAGCACAGGACGCCCTTCGGCGACGGTTTCCACACCGTGGCGTTGCCGCAGACCGCAGACAACAGGGCATTCCAGGCCCAGACCGCGACCGGGAAGTTGAACGCGGTGGCCACGCCGACCACGCCCAGCGGATGCCACTGCTCGTACATCCGGTGACCCGGACGCTCGGAGTGCATGGTCTTGCCGTACATCATCCGGGACTGGCCGACCGCGAACTCGCCGATATCGATCATCTCCTGGACTTCGCCGTCGCCCTCGGGCTTGATCTTGCCCATTTCCATCGAAACCAGGCTGCCCAGCGGATCCTTGTACTTGCGCAGCGCCTCGGTGACCAGGCGAACGGCCTCGCCGCGCTGCGGTGCCGGGACCTGGCGCCAGGCTTTGGCGGTTTCCACCGACTGGTCCATGACGCGCTCGTAATCGGCGTCGGATGCGGCGTGTACGCGGGCGATCACGTCGCCGGTCGATGGGTTGATCGATTCGATCGTGCCGGCGTCGGTGGTGGTCGACCACTGTCCGGCTCCGAAACAGGCCCCCGGGTTATCGGCCTTCAGGCCGAGGGCTTCGAGGATCGTGCTGGCGCGCTGGTTCATGCGGGCTCCTTGTGCAGAGTCGTGAATGGAAACGTCGAATTCGGTTCGTGCGTCGGACCGACGGCTCGGGGGTCGGGTCCGCGTGATGTCGGGCAGGGCGGCGATGGCCAGATCACTCGCCCGATCCTTCGCAAGATCGGTCGTCAGGCCGGTCGTCAGGCCGGTCGTCCGGTCGGTGCATCGAGCGCCCACGGCCGCGTCAGCCGGCCATTATCGCATCAACCGAACGCGGCTGCTCCAGCGCAGGAGGTCAGAGCCCCGCCAGCCAGTCGCCGCTGCGGCGCGCCAGTTCGGCCAGCGCCGCCTGGGTTCCGCGCACGATTTCGGCCACGGAGGCCGAATCGATCGCCTCGGCATGATCGAAGGCCAGCCGGCTGACCCGGTCGGCGGACGCGCTGTCGTACAGACGCGCATCGGCCTGGGCGATGACGGCGAGCGAGCCGGAGGGGTCGCGGGCGATTTCGAAGTGGCGCAGGTCGATCACCAGCGTGCGGTCCGAGCCGCTGGCGCTGGCGCCGACCTGGGCCAGCAGTTCGGCGTCGCGGAGGTAGCGGACCAGTGCGGTCCGCACCAGTTCCGGGGCCGGTGCCACCCAGCGCGCGGTCGGATGGACCAGGAGCTGGCCGTCCGGTGTGCGAACGAGCACGCGGGCGGAGTCGCGGACCGGATCGGTCTCCGGACGGGCGATGTTCAGCGTCCAGGCGCGGGGCTCGCCGTGGCGGCCGGGTTCGGCGGCCAGGCGGGGGTCGACCAGGTGGACCGGCTCCTGTTCCGGCAGGATCGAGCAGGCGGCCACGGCAAGCGTCGCGCCCAGCAGGGTGGCCAGCAGCAGGACGGAGCGCGAGCGCCGTGCGGCGGCTCGCATCGGTCCGGAACTGCGGACGAACGCAAGCAACGAGGTGGAGGGAATCATCGGATCGGGTACTCCTCGGGTTGTTCGCCGCCGAGCAGGAAGCGGGCCGGGTCCTGTTCGATCTGCCGGACCAGGTCCGACAGCCGCCGGACCAGCTGCCGGATGTCCTCCAGCCCGCCGCCGAGCTGGCGCATGCCGACGCCGCCGATCCGGCTGAGTTCGTCCTGGTTGCTGGCCACGATCTGGTCGAGCCGGCCGGTCAACGACTCCAGGTTGGCCAGGGTGCGTTCGAGCTGGCCGCGCAGCTCGGGCAGGCCGTCGACCAGTCCGCGGTCGATCTGCGTCACGGCCTCACCAACGCGGGCGGTGGTCGCGTCGAGCCGATCGACCAGCTCGGGCAGTCGCTCGCCGGCTTCGGCGGCTCCGGCGAGCAGCCGGTTGAGGTCGCTGTCGGGGTCGTTCAGACTGGCGCTGAAGCGTTCGACATCGACCAGGGTATCGCGGACCCGCTCCAGGTTCGTCTCGTCGAACAGTTCGCCGAGCTGATTCATGATGCGGTTGGCCGTGACCACGATGCCTTCGGAGGACTCGACGAGTCGATTCAGCGGCGAGATGCGCGACTCGATTCGCGCCAGCCCGCGTCGCGGCGGCTCGAGCAGCGGCGCGTCCGGCGAACCCCCGCTGAGCTGGATCACGGCGGTGCCGGTCAGGCCGGTCAGGCGCAGCGTGGCGACCGTATCGCGGTGGATCGGCACGGCCCCCTCGATCTCGACCACGACCCGGACCTGGCGCACGTCGCCGGGATAGAGTTCGATATCGGCGACCCGGCCGACGTTGACGCCGTTGTAGACCACCGAGCTGCCCCCGGACAGCCCCATCACTGACTCCTCGAACAGGATCTCGTAGCGATCCCAGGCCTTGTCGGTCGCGAAGCGGGCCGTGAACAGGCCGAACACGACCGCCGCGATCGCGACCAGTACGGTGAACGCTCCGATGACGACGAAATTCGCTCGCGTTTCCATGCAGGGGCCTTCTAGTGACGGTCGGGCTGCGCGGCGCGTGCACGCGCTCCGTGGAAGTATGCCTCGACCCAGGGATGGTCGAGGCGCTCGATGTCGACCAGCGGCGCGGCGGCCAGAACGCGTTGATCGGCCAGCACCGCGACCCGGTCGGTGATCGCGTACAGGGTATCGAGATCGTGCGTGATCAGGAAGACGGTCAGCTCCAGGGCCTGTTGCAGCGTGCGCAGCAAGCGGTCGAAATCGGCCGCGCCGATCGGGTCCAGCCCGGCGGTTGGTTCGTCGAGGAACAGCAGCTCCGGCTCCAGCGCCAGGGCCCGGGCGAGTGCGACCCGTTTGCGCATCCCGCCCGACAGCTCGGACGGCATCTTGGCGCAGGTCGACTCCGGCAGCCCGGCCAGCTGGACCTTGGACCGGGCGAGGTCGCGTCGAAGCTGCTCCGGAAGGCCGGGCTGGTGCGTCTTCAAGGGCAGCTCGACGTTCTCCTGCACGGTCAGCGACGAGAACAAGGCACCGTCCTGGAACAGCACGCCAGCCCGGCGGGCCAGGCGCTGCTGGCTGGTGTCGGAGCCGTCCATCGGGGCCCCGAACACGTCGATCCGCCCGGCGGTGGGTGCGCGGAGGCCGAGAATCGAGCGCATCAGGACCGACTTGCCCGTGCCCGAGCCGCCGACCACGCCGAGAATCTCGCCGGCGTGCACGTCGAGATCGAGGTCGCGGTGGACGATGTCGTCGCCGAAGCGATTGTCCAGGCCGCGAACGCGGACGATCGGAGCCCTGGCGCGGGGTTCGCCGACGCTGTCGTCGCGAGCAATCGAGTCGGGCGTATCGATCACCAGCCCATCTCCATGAACCAGACCGCCGCAAAGGCGTCGAGCACGATCACAAGGGTCAGGCTGCGGACCACGGCGGTCGTCGTGTGCTCGCCGACCGATTGCGCGGTCCCGCTCACCCGCAGGCCCTCGAGGCAGCCGATCAGTGCGATGACGAAGGCGAACAGCGGCGCCTTGATCATGCCGACCAGGTAGTGCTGCAGGGTCAGGGTCTGCTGGACGCGCTCGATGTACAGCGCCAGGTTGATGTCCAGAGAAACCACGGAGACGACGAGGCCGCCGAACAGCCCGGCCAGCGTGGCGAGAAAGGTCAGCAGCGGCAGCGCGATCAGCAGGGCAATCAGTCGCGGCAGGACCAGCACGTCGACCGTATCCAGGCCCAGGGTGCGAATCGCGTCGATCTCCTCGCGCGACTTCATCATCCCGATCTGGGCGCAGAACGCGCTGGCGGTCCGCCCGGCCAGCAGGATCGCGGTCAGCAATACGCCGAATTCGCGGGCGAATGCGAACGCCACCAGGTCGACGACGAACAGCTCTGCGCCGAAGTCGCGCAGCACCGTGGCGCCGAGAAACGCGATCACCGCGCCGATCAGCGACGCCAGCAGCACCAGCAGCGGCGCCGCGTCGAGACCGGTCTGCTCGACGTGATACACGACCGAGGTCAGCCGCAAGCGGGCCGGGCGAAGCGCGGTCCGGGCCAGGCGATGAACGACCAGGCCGAGAAAGCCCAGCAGCTCCCGTGCGGCCTGGAGGATGCCGGTGACCGCGCGGCCGATCCGCTCCAGTACCTGCCGCCACTGCGGGTCGACGTCGGGCGCGGCGGCCGGTCGATCGTCGCAGGCCGTGTCCACGGATTCGAACACCCGCTGCCAGCGCTGGGGCAACCCCGCACGCTGTCCGTCGTCTTCGCAGCGCAGGGTCAGGCGTTCGAGCAGCAGGGCCCCGGAAGCATCGAGTCGGGTGATGCCGCTGAAGTCGAGACGGGCGGCGCCGCGACCGGCCCGTTCGACCGGCTCGACCAGGGCGGCAGCGTGTGGCAGCGTCCAGTCGCCGATCGCCCTCAGCACGGTTGCGCCGTCGACCTCCTCGATCCGCAGTTCCGGCGCGTCGCGTCCCTCGCGCTCATCCGCCATCACTGGCCTCCAGCAGATCGTCTTCCTCGTAATGGGGGTTGTTGACGCGGGCGGAGACCGGATGTGCGCGCAGCGCGTCGTCCGGCGGCGGGCGCACGACGGCCTGGGCGTCGTCGTCGCTGCCGTCCAGCCACGCCTCGACCGCAGGCCCGTCGAGCAGCACGGGAGCCCGGTGGTGGCCGATGTCCCGCAACAGGGCGTTGGGCTGGGTGGTGACGATGGTGCAGCTTTCCATCATCGAGTCCTCGCCGGTCGGACTGCGGTCCCACAGGCCGGCCAGGGTCAGGACCGGCCCATCGGCAGGCAGCACGCGCCAGGGCTGCCGCGGCCGCGTGCGCTGATCCCATTCGTAGAACCAGCTGAGCACGACCACGCAACGCTGCCCGCGCTTCCACGCGGTGCGGAAGGTCGGCTTGCCGGTCACGGTCTCGGCGAACGGAGTGTCGGCCTCGCTGCGGCAGTTGGCGGTCGAGAATTTCGGCAGGTCGCCCTTCAGCCAGTGGGGCACCAGCGGCCAGACCAGTGCATCGACCTGTCGCTCGCCGTCGACGCTGCGGACCGCCGGGAGCGTCCGCCAGTCGACGCCGTCGCGTCTGCGGGTGCTCGGCGCGATGTTGAGGCGGCGCTCGCCGCCGTCCGGGGGATCGCCGGCCAGCGACAGGTAGCGCCACACGGTACGCCAGTCGAAGTCCATTCCACCGCGGCCACACATGGTCGGTCTCCCGCGCTCGAAGCAGGCGCTGATTGTAGCGAAGGCCCGGACTCGGACGCGGTCTGCGGAAAGCGCGTAGGGCATGGACACTGGATCGTTTCGCAGGGTATAATTGAGGGCTTGCTGTACCAACAAGCCGGACTGCAGCTCGTGGGCACGGAAAGCGTGGCCCGGGATCGAGGGTCGTCAGATCCTCCGACCGAGCCGCCGCTGCAGCGAAGGCATCGACAAATAAAGCGACAATCGCTGCGACCAGCAGCAATTCAAGGAGTTGCACATGCCCAAGATGAAATCCAACCGGGGCGCCGCCAAGCGTTTCCGCAAGACCGGCAGCGGGCGCATCAAGCGCAAGCACGCCTTCCACAGCCACATCCTGACCAAGAAGGATACCAAGCGCAAGCGTCGCCTGCGCTCGACGTCGTTGGTCGCGAAGGCCGATGAAAAGGCCATTCGCAAGATGCTTCCGAAGCTCTAAGGAGAACGAGACATGGCACGAGTAAAACGTGGAGTGGTCGCACGCCGCCGTCACCGCAAGGTCCTGAGCCGTGCAAAGGGATATTACGGCGCACGTCGCAAGGTCTTTCGCGTCGCCAAGCAGGCGGTCATCAAGGCCGGTCAGTACGCGTACCGCGATCGCCGTCAGCGCAAGCGTGATTTCCGCTCGCTGTGGATCCAGCGCATCAACGCCGCCGCTCGCGAGCACGGTCTGTCCTACAGCCGGTTCATCAACGGGCTGAAGCGGGCCGAGATCGAGATCGACCGCAAGATGCTGGCCGAACTGGCCGTCAACGACAAGGTCGCATTCAAGACCCTGGCCGAGAAAGCACAGGCTCAGCTGTCCTGACCGGGCGGCCTGGCAGCCGTGGCCGCGCCCGATCTTGATTCCATGCGCAGCTCCGCCCTGGCCGACGTGGCCGGGGCGGAGTCTTCGCGCGTGCTCGACGACGTCCGGGTCGCCTGGCTCGGCAAGAAGGGCCGGCTGACCGCTGAACTCAAGGCGCTCGGCGGCCTGCCGCCGGACCAGCGCCGTGACGTCGGACAGGCGGTCAATGCGCTGAAGCAGGATCTCGCCCAGGCCATCGAGTCGCGCAAGAGCGAACTCGACCGCGCCGCGCTCGATGCCCGGCTGGCGGAAGAAACCCTGGACGTGACCCTGCCCGGACGGGCCGTCGATGGCGGCGGGCCGCATCCGGTTTCGCGCGCGATGGGGCGCATCCTCGAGATCTTCCGCGGATTGGGCTTCGCGGTCGCCGACGGGCCGGAAGTCGAGGACGATTACCACAACTTCGAAGCGCTGAATTTTCCGGAGCATCACCCGGCCCGGGCGATGCACGACACCTTCTACCTGCCCGACGGTCGACTGCTGCGAACGCACACCTCACCGGTCCAGGTGCGGGTGATGAAGGAGCAGGCGCCGCCGGTGCGGATCGTCGCGCCGGGACGGGTGTTCCGGAGCGATTCGGATCAGACCCACACGCCCCAGTTCCACCAGGTCGAAGGCCTGCTGGTCGATGAGGACGTCACCTTTGCCGATCTGAAAGGGCTGCTGGCTTCCTTCGTCAACGAGTACTTCGAAGACGAACTGGAGATGCGCCTGCGTCCGTCCTACTTCCCGTTCACGGAGCCGTCGGCCGAGGTCGACATCCGCTGGCGCAATGCCGATGGAAGCGCCGGTCGCTGGCTCGAAGTGCTGGGCTGCGGCATGGTCCACCCGAACGTTCTCACCCATTGCGGGGTCGACGCCGAGCGCTACACCGGCTATGCCTTCGGGCTGGGCGTGGAGCGGTTCGCGATGCTGCGGTACCGGGTCGACGACCTCCGCCTGTTCTTCGACAACGACGTGCGCTTCCTGGCCCAGTTCCGCTGAGCGGGGCGGGCTCGAACTCCGAATCCTGGAGACGTTTCCATGCGTTTCAGTTATGAATGGCTCAGCGACTGGGTCCGGACCGATCGGACGGCCGAGCAGGCCGCCGAGCGCCTGACCGGAGCCGGGCTCGAGGTCGACGATCTCGTCCGGCTCGGCGACGGGCTCGACGGGGTGGTGGTCGGCCGGATCACGGCCTGCACGCCGCACCCGGATGCCGACCGTCTGCGGGTCTGCACGGTCGACGTCGGAGCCGACGAACCCCTGGAGATCGTCTGCGGCGCGCCGAATGCGCGAGAGGGGCTGGTCGCACCGGTTGCAACGATCGGCAGCCGGTTGCCCAACGGCATGAAGATCAAGGCCGCGAAACTGCGCGGCGTGGCCTCGTCGGGCATGCTGTGCTCGGCGCCCGAGCTGGGCCTTGGCGAGGATGCGTCGGGGCTGCTCGAACTGGCCGAGAACCTGTCGCCGGGGCGGCCGCTGGCCGATGCGCTGGGCCTGCCGGATCATGTCATCGAGCTGGATCTCACGCCCAACCGGGCCGATTGCCTGTCGATTCGCGGAATCGCCCACGAACTGGCCGCGCTGGACGATGCCGAGTTGACTCCGCCCCCGCTGGAGCCGGTGGCCGCCGCTGGACGGCGCGAAGTTCCGATTGCCCTGGACGACCCTGCGGCCTGCCCGCGCTACGTCGGGCGGGTCATCGAAGGCATCGATTCGGGCGCGCAGACGCCGCCATGGATGGTCCAGCGCCTCGAGCGCTGCGGAATCCGCAGCCTCGGCCCGATCGTCGACGTGACCAACTACGTGTTGCTCGAGCTCGGGCAGCCGATGCACGCCTTCGATCTGGATCGCCTGGACGACGGAATCCGGGTGCGCCGTGCGAAGCAGGGTGAAACGCTGGAGCTTCTGAACGAGCAGCGGATCGACCTCGATCCCGACCTGCTGGTCATCGCAGACCACGCCGGTCCTGTGGCGCTGGCCGGCATCATGGGCGGCGCGGCCAGCGCCGTGACCGGTTCGACGCGCGACATCCTGCTCGAGTCGGCCTGGTTCAACCCGGCCGTGATCACCGGCAAGGCGCGCCGCTTCGGGCTGGCGACGGACTCCTCGCACCGCTTCGAGCGCGGCGTCGATCCGGAACTCCAGGCCGTCGCGCTCGAGCGGGCGACCGCGCTGATCGTCGATATCGCCGGCGGCGAGCCCGGTCCGACCATCGACGTTCGATCGGATGCGCATCGTTCGGCCCGGTCGACCATCGAGTTTCGGCCGGAGCGGGTCAATCGCCTGCTCGGCTCGGCCCTGGAGCGCGACGAGATGCTCGACGTGCTTCGGCGCCTCGGCATGCAGGTCGACGGCGAAGTCGACGGAGAGCGGATCTCCGTGCGGGCTCCGTCGCGGCGCCGCGACCTGGAGATCGAAGTCGACCTGATCGAGGAGATCGCGCGCGTGGTGGGCTACGATCGCCTGCCGACCCGTGCGCCCGGCGGCCGGCTGCGCGCCGCGGTCGCCAGCGAACGCTCGACGCCTTTGGCTGTCCTCGATCTTTCGCTGCAGGCCCGGGGGTTCCGCGAGATCATCACCTGGAGCTTCGTGCCGCAGGCCTCGCTGGAGCGGCTCGGCCTGGCCGAGCGCGCCCAGCCGCTGGCCAACCCCCTGAGCCGGGACATGGCGGTGCTGCGAACCAGTCTCCTGCCGGGTCTGCTCGATACCGCGTCCTCCAACCTGCGTCACCAGCTTCGCCGGCTGCGTCTGTACGAGACCGGCCACGTGTTCGAGGCGGGGCGGGGCGGCGACGGCGGTGAGGCGTTTGCCGAAACCCGCCGCCTGGGCCTGGCGATGGCCGGAGACGTGCTGCCGGAGGCCTGGAACACGGAGCGTCGCGCGGTGGATTTTTTCGATCTGAAGGGTGAGGTCGAACAGCTGTTCACGCTGGCCGGGCACGCCCACGGCTCACTGACTGCCGCATCGGCCAGTCGGTCCTGGCTCCACCCGGGCCAGTGCGCGGTGATCGAGCTCGACGGCCGCGAGGTGGGCTGGATGGGCCAGCTGCACCCGGCGCTGGGCGAAGCGTTCGAGCTGGATCTTCCGCTGTTCGTCGCCGAAATCGACCTCGGGCCGCTCGAGCGGCGCGAGCTCCCGGAGTACGCCGGATTGTCGCGGTTTCCTTCGGTTCGACGCGATCTGGCGCTGGCGGTCCCGGACACGTTGTCGGCGGCCGAGCTCGTCTCCGCGGTCCGCTCGGCCGGCGGTCCGCTGATGGCCGAATGCAGGATATTCGACACATACAGCGGAAAGGGGATAGAATCGGGCTTCAAAGGGATCGCTATAGGCTTGATTCTTCGCGATGTTTCGCGCACCCTTACCGATGCCGACGCAGATCGTGTCGTCGACGGGGTGGTCAAGACCCTGAACGAAGCGTGTGGAGTGATGCTGAGAGGGTAAGCAATGGCATTGACCAAGGCCGACCTGGCCAACAGTCTGTTCGAGGAAGTGGGGCTGAACAAGCGCGAGGCAAAGGAGTTCGTCGATGCCTGGTTCGAAGCCATACGGGATGCCCTCGAGGCCGGCGACAACGTGAAGTTGTCGGGCTTCGGTAATTTCCAGTTGCGCGACAAGCGCCAGCGACCCGGACGGAACCCGAAGACCGGCGAAGAGATTCCGATCTCGGCGCGCCGTGTCGTGACGTTCAAACCGGGACAGAAACTGCGCGGAAGGGTGGAGGCCTATGCTGGATCCGGGGAGTAATCAGGAGCTGCCGCCGATCCCGGCGAAACGGTACTTCACCATCGGCGAAGTCAGCGAGCTGTGCGCGGTCAAGCCGCACGTGCTGCGGTACTGGGAGCAGGAATTCCCGCAGCTCAAGCCGGTCAAGCGACGCGGAAACCGGCGCTACTACCAGCGCCACGACGTGATCATGATCCGCCAGATCCGCAGCCTGCTCCACGAGCAGGGATTCACGATCCTCGGTGCTCGCCAGCGTCTCGAGGGCGAAGCGGCCCAGTCGGACGTCTCGCGCAGCCAGCAGCTGGTGCGGCAGGTGCGTAGCGAGCTCGAAGAGGTCCTTCAGGTACTTCGCCGCTGACGCGACCGGCACCCAGCCGGTATAATCGTTTCTCTGAATCGACAGGTCGCCTCGACCGGTCGGATCGACAATCCAGATCGACCCCGCAGTTTCCGGTCGGAGCGTAGCGCAGCCTGGTAGCGCACCACAATGGGGTTGTGGGGGTCGGGAGTTCGAATCTCCCCGCTCCGACCAATTAAATCAAGCACTTGTACCGGCCCGGTCCTCGGGCCGGTAGAATGCGGTAGAAATCAGGTAGAAAATATTTTGTGGTGCGTTTCATTTTGGCTGAAAAATTGGCCGAATTGGAGTGCGCCGTGCGTCGCTGTGGCCGGGGCAGTGTGGTTTGGCGGGCTACCCTAGTTTTCGCAATCGATTTGTTTGAGTGGCGGGGCGATAGACCGGCTCTAGCGTGCTGAGAGACGGAAGTGGTACAGTCAAATTCGGCTCATCCGAGCTGCATTGCGCAGCTTGTGGGGTGTGCCTGAGGTTCTACGGTCTGCGCAGGTGCTGTTCGCTGCAGAGCGCTAATTTCCCGATAAGGCCGGTGAGGGTCAGATGGAGAAACTGACTCTGAAAATCGAAGGAAAGGGAGGATTGATTGACGCCTCTTCTTTTCTGACTGTACTGCGCCATACCCTGGTCGCCCTGCGTGAATTGGACAGAGAGCTATCAGATGGAGGCGAGTCTGTTGATTGGGTAGTTGGTGACCTTAAGCGAGTCAATCCGAGTTTTACCGACTTTGAAGGGATTGGTCGGGAGGGAGCGACGAATCCAAGTATCGTTTCAGCGTTCATTTCCGGGGTAGAAACAATCTCAACGGGCGGTGTCGCTCCAAGGCATTTCACCGAGAGGTGCCTCGCTAATATTCGAACTGTCGCCTCCACTACCTGCAAAAAGATCGACCGAATCGGGATTAAGAATTCCAGCGGTAGTTTCTTCTACATTGGCCCTTCCTTGATCGAGCACATCGACTTGGCCCTCGGGCCGGAGTTTGT
The DNA here is from genome assembly GCA_965227925.1 of Wenzhouxiangellaceae bacterium. Classification (GTDB taxonomy): domain Bacteria; phylum Pseudomonadota; class Gammaproteobacteria; order Xanthomonadales; family Wenzhouxiangellaceae. The sequence continues at coordinate 927,811 of CBDDGP010000003.1, read as the reverse complement.
GCATGAGCGCACTGAACTTGAAGGGAGTCTCGAAAGGATTAACGTTCACGGGAGCAAGAGCGAATTCGGAATCTACACACCGGTGCAGAAGTCGCGGGCCACCGTCTGCTATTTCGATCCCGACGAAGCCGAAGAGTTGGGTTCTCTGATCAAATCGAGGATTCGTGTATTCGGAGAAGCCAAATATGCTCGAAATGGGACCCCGGTTTCAATGACCGTGGAAAGCTGGGAACCCATACCGAGTGATGATCAGCTTCCAACACTAGCTGAGATGCAGGCGATGGATTTCCGCATTGCGGGTGATGTGGACCCGCAGGAGCTCATAAGGCGATTGCGTGGCGGTTGAGAGTCGACAAAACGTGTGCTTGGATACTTGCGTCATTTTGGATGTGATTTCCAAAAGGCAGCCCGTAGCTCAACACGTTCAGACGATTATTGACTCCGCGGAGAACGGCGAAATTCAGATAGTTCTTCCAACCGTAGTAATTGCAGAATGCTTGTATTTGAGAGAAATCGAGTCACAAGTTGTTGATCGAGAACAACAAAATGAAGCCTTCAGCAGTTTTTTTGATCGAAGCATTTTCTACAAACAACCTGCCCACACGAAGCTATGCAAGGAAGCTGCACTGCTGGCTCAGAGGCACATGCTGACCCCTTTTGATGCTGTGGTTGTGCAGACTGCCGTATCAACCGGCTGCGATACCCTCGTAACAACTGACGGTATCGCGAAGGTCACTAGCCGAAATCGGAGTGAGAACAAAGCCAGGTTGCTCGATCTAGACGGGAAGATTCGGTGTGAGCATGGGCTTTTAAGAATCAAGCCCCCCGGCGAATTTTCAATTCAGAGCTCGATGACACTGCAAAATGGAGAATAGAGCGGTCGGAAATCCGGTAGCATATCGCGATGTAAGTTATTGATCCTCAATGTACGGAATTGCACGGTATTGGGCGGTCAGCTGGAGATTAAAGCCTTTAATTATCAGTGCGTTACGTCTAATCGGGCGCCATGATGGGGTTGTGGGGGTCGGGAGTTCGAATCTCCCCGCTCCGACCATTTTCTCTCGCGCCGGTCGATCCCCGGACCGCGCGCCGGGACGGGTTGAAATCGACCCTCCCCAGGCTCACCTGACGTTGATCGGGCGTCGCCATACTCGCGGTCTTACGGCGGTCGGCCGTGCCCTTGGATCAACCAGGATCGTAGACATGAAGAGCAAGTCACAGGTCGTTTCGATGCCGGACATCGCCTCGCAGCCGAACACCCAGGCTGCGGGCGCCCTCGATTGGGTCGGCATGAACGAGATCGAGATCCCGATCCGTCTGTCGGCCGACGGTGCCGGAGATATCCGCTGCCCGGCCAGGGTCAGCGCGTTCGTCAACCTGGCCCGTCCGGAAGTGCGCGGCATCCACATGTCGCGCCTGTATCTTCACCTCGATCGGGCGCTGGCCGAGCACAGCGTGACCCCGATGTCGCTGCATCACCTGCTGCGCGACTTTCTCGAGTCGCACGCCGACCTGAGTACGCGCGCGATGGTCCGCATCGACTTCGACTACCAGGTTCGTCGGCCGGCGCTGGCCAGCGACAACGCTGGCTGGCGGTCGTACCCCTTCAGCATCATCGCGACGCTCGATGGCCGCCAGTTCGATGTCGAAGTGGCCTTCGAGGTGACCTACTCGAGCACCTGCCCGTGCTCGGCGGCGCTTGCGCGGCAGTTGATCCAGCAGCAGTTCGAAAAGGACTTCGACGCCGGCCGGTCACTGGACCGCGACGAGGTGCTGAACTGGCTGGGAAGCGAGAATGGCATCATGGCGACGCCGCACAGCCAGCGCTCGATCGCCGATGTCCGGGTGCGCTTCGAACCCGGCTTCCAGGCCTTTCCGTTCGATGAGCTGATCGACACGCTCGAAGGCGCGTTGAAGACGCCGGTCCAGACGGCGGTCAAGCGGGAGGACGAGCAGGAGTTCGCTCGCCTGAACGGCCAGAACCTGATGTTCTGCGAAGACGCCGGCCGCCGCGTGCAGGGCGCGCTGGACGGCCACGACCGGATCACCGACTTCTGGGCGCGCTGCCGCCACTTCGAGAGCCTGCACCCGCACAACGCGGTCGCGATCGTCACCAAGGGCGTCGAGGGCGGCTACAAGCCGATCGACGGTCATCCCGAGGGCTGGGACTGACCGCTTGACCGTGCCGCGGCCTCAGGCTCGCGGCATCTCGACCAGTTCGATCGAGCCGCCGGAGACTGCGATCACGCTGCCGTGGTCGAACCAGTCGCCGAGCACCATCCGCTCCACCGTTCGCGTGTTGTCTCCATCGTCGATCCGGTAACGATGCACACCCGGTCGGTGCGTGTGGCCGTGGATGATCCGATCGACCCCGGTGCGTTCGAACAGCTCCAGCACGGCAGCCTCGTTGACGTCCATGATCTCCGGCTTCGCGCGCCGGGTGCGGTGACGGCTGACCCAGCGGTACACGCGGGCCAGGGCCCTGCGTAGCCAGGCCGGTCGGGCGAGCTGCCTGCGCTGCCAGGCCGGGTCGCGCACCCTTGCCCGGAATCGTTGGTAGTCGATATCGTCGGTGCACAGCGTGTCCCCGTGCAGCAGCAGGCAGGAGGAACCGGCGAGGTCCAGGCGTACGGGCTCCTCGAGTCGGGTCATGCCTGCGATCCGGCAGTAGTCGTCGCCGAGCAGAAAGTCGCGATTTCCCGCCAGGAAGGCGATCTCGACACCGGCGGTCGCCGTGTCCGCCAGTGCCGATGCGATCCGGTGTTCGAACTCGCCGGCCGCGTCGTCGCCGACCCAGACTTCGAACAGGTCGCCGAGAATCAGCAGTCGCCGGGCGCGACGCGCGCGATGACCCAGGAAATCGAGAAACTGCTCGGTGATGTCCGGCCGATCGGCCTGCAGGTGCAGGTCGGAAATGATCAGGGTGTCGGGCGACAGGTCGCTCAAGGCGTCGGTCGGCGCAGCCGGGTCACTCGATCTCGACGCGTTCGATGATCACCGGTTCGACCGGCACGTCGGAGTAGGGCGGGCGGCTGGTCGTTTCGACCGAGCGGATCGCGTCGACCACCTCCATGCCGTCGGTCACCTGGCCGAACACCGCGTAGCCCCAGGTGCGACCCGACTGGGTGCCACGATGATCCAGCGACGGGTTGTCGACCGTGTTGATGAAGAACTGGGCATTGGCCGAGTGCGGCATGCCGGTGCGCGCCATTGCCACCGAGCCGCGCTTGTTGGTCAGGCCGTTGTCGGCCTCGTTGGTGATCGGCTCGCCGGTGGGCTTCTGGTTGAAGTCGGGGTCGAAGCCGCCACCCTGGATCATGAAATTGCGGATGACCCGGTGAAAGATCGTGCCGTCGTAGTGACCCGACCGAGCGTACTCGAGAAAATTCTCGACCGAGATCGGAGCCTCGTCCTCGTAGAGTTCCAGCGTGATCGCTCCCATCGACGTGTGCAGCACGACGGTGGGGCGCTCCTTCATGAACGGGTTCTCCGCTGCCGCGTCGTCCTGGGCCGAAACGACCGGGGCGAAGGCAGCAAGGACGAGCGAGACGACGGCAAGTGAGTTCTGGAGTGCATTCATCCGGGGCGGTTCCTCGATCGAAGATGACGGCGGAATGATACCCGATCCGCGCGTCTGCGCCGTCGGCCGGGCACCTCGGTCGACGCGGGACGATACACTGCCGTCATGAGTGCTTCCCGCGTCGAATCCATCCGTTTCCAGAACGACCGTCTCGAATTGCTCGACCAGCGCCTTCTGCCGACAGAGGAGCGCTGGCTGCCGATCGCATCGGTGGCCGACGCGACCGCCGCGATCCGCGACCTCGTGGTGCGCGGAGCGCCGGCGATCGGTATCACCGCCGCCTATGCCTGCGTCCTGGCCGCGCGGGATCGCGGCGACGATCGCGCGGCGTGGCTGGCCGACCTGGAGGACCTGGTCGCGGCTCGCCCGACGGCGGTCAACCTGGCCTGGGCGGTGGACCGGATGCGCCGCGTGAGCGACGCGGCCCCCGGTGCGGCGGTGGAGAAGCTCCTTGCCGAAGCGATCCGCCTCCACGACGAGGATCGCTCGGCCAACGAATCCATGGCGAAGCACGGTGCGCAACGGATCGAAGCGGGGTCGACCGTGTTGACCCACTGTAATACGGGTTCGCTGGCGACCGGCGGAACGGGCACGGCGCTCGGCGTCATCGTGCGGGCCTGGCGCGAGGAGCGGCTGGCGCGCGTCCTGGCCTGCGAGACCCGGCCGTGGTTGCAGGGGCTGCGCTTGACCGCCTGGGAGCTGGCGCGCGAGGGCGTCCCGGCCGAAGTCCTCGTGGAAGGCGCCGCAGCCGGCCTGATGCAGCGGGAGCGCGTGGACTGGGTGATTACCGGCGCGGACCGCATCACGGGCACCGGGGACGTGGCGAACAAGGTCGGGACGTTGATGCTGGCGGTACTGGCCCGGCGCTTCGGCGCGCGGATGATGGTGGTTGCCCCCGTGTCCACGCTGGATGCGGATACGCGAGATGGCGCCGGGATCGAGATCGAGCAGCGCGAGGCGAGCGAGATCTGGCGTGCGGCGGGCATCGACGCGCCGCCGCCGGGCATCGACGCCTGGAACCCCGTGTTCGACGTCACGCCGGCCGAGCTGATCGATTGCATCGTGACCGAACGGGGCGTGCTGGAACCGCCCTACGAGGGCCGGATTCGGGCGCTGGTCGACAGCGCGTGAACGGAGTGCGTCGGGAGCCCCTGGCGTGGTAGAATTACAGGGTTGTTGCAGGTCGGATTCGTGCTCGCATTGCGGCTCGTGTTGCACGTCGAATCGATCTGATAAAAACTAATAAGAACATTGGTTTGAACGCTATTCCTCCGGCCCATTCCAGATTGCGATCGCATGGCTGAACTCGCCCAGGAAATCCTCCCGGTCAATCTCGAAGACGAAATGCGTCAGTCCTACCTGGACTACGCGATGAGCGTCATCGTCGGTCGCGCGCTGCCCGACGTTCGCGACGGTCTCAAGCCGGTCCATCGCCGCGTGCTCTACGCGATGCACGTACTGGGCAACGACTACAACAAGCCCTACAAGAAATCGGCCCGCGTGGTCGGTGACGTCATCGGTAAGTACCACCCGCACGGCGATACGGCGGTCTACGACACGATCGTGCGGATGGCGCAGCCGTTTTCGCTGCGCTACATGCTGGTCGACGGGCAGGGCAACTTCGGCTCGGTCGACGGCGATTCGCCGGCCGCGATGCGGTACACGGAAGTCCGCATGGCCCGGCTGGCGCACGAAATGCTGGCCGACATCGACAAGGATACGGTCAACTGGCTGCCCAACTACGACGAGTCGGAGTACGAGCCGGCGGTTCTGCCGACGCGCGTGCCGAACCTGCTGATCAACGGCGCATCGGGCATCGCGGTGGGCATGGCGACCAATATTCCGCCGCACAACCTCAACGAAGTCACCGCCGCGCTGCTTGCGCTGATCGACGACCCGATGCTCGACATCGACGGCATCATGCAGCACCTGCCGGGGCCGGACTTCCCGACCGCAGGCATCATCAACGGTGCCGCCGGGATCGGTGAGGCCTACCGCACCGGCCGTGGCCGGATCTACATGCGCGCGCGATGCCATTTCGAGGACGAGGAGACCGGCAAGACCAAGATCGTGGTTACCGAGCTTCCGTACCAGGTCAACAAGGCGCGTCTGCTCGAAAAGATCGCCGAGCTGGTCAAGGCGAAGAAGCTGGAGGGCATTTCGGAACTGCGTGACGAGTCCGACAAGGACGGCATGCGCATGGTGGTCGAGCTCAAACGCGGCGAAGTCGGCGAGGTGGTGCTCAACAACCTGTATCAGAACACCCAGATGCAGTGCGTGTTCGGCATCAATATGGTGGCGCTGGTCGACAATCAGCCGAAGCTGCTCACCATCCGCGAGGTGCTCCAGGCCTTCCTGATGCACCGCCGCGACGTGGTGACTCGTCGGACTCTGTTCGAACTGCGCAAGTCGCGCGATCGCGCCCACATCCTTGAAGGCCTGACCGTGGCGCTGGCGAACCTGGACCCGATCATCGATCTGATCAAGGCCTCGCCGACGCCGGCCGAAGCGCGAGAAGGGCTGCAGGCCCGGCGCTGGGCACCGGGGCCGGTCGAGGCGCTGCTCGGTGAAGCCGGTGCCGATCTGTCGCGCCCGGAAGACCTGCTGCCGGAGTTCGGCCTTGCCGACGACGGCTACCAGCTTTCGCCGGCCCAGGCCCAGGCCATCCTCGACCTGCGCCTGCAGAAGCTGACCGGCCTGGAGCAGGAAAAGCTTTCCGACGAATACAAGGACATCCTGGGCACGATCCGCGAACTGATCCGGATCCTGTCCGATCCGGATGCCCTGATGCAGGTCATCCGGGACGAGCTGACCGCGATTCGCGATCTGTACGGCGACGAGCGCCGCACGGAAATCGTGGCCGATCAGCTCGACCTGACCATGGAAGACCTGATCACCCCGGAAGACGTGGTCGTGACCCTGTCCCATGCCGGCTACGCGAAGTACCAGCCGCTGGACCGATACCGCAGCCAGAAGCGCGGTGGACGCGGCCGCAGCGCGGCGAAGACCAAGGACGAGGATTTCGTCGAGCGCTTCTGGGTCACCAACACGCACGATACGCTGCTGGTGTTCACCAGCGCAGGCAAGGTCTACAAGACCAAGGTCTACGAGCTGCCGCAGGCCGGGCACAGTTCGCGCGGACGACCGATGGTCAACCTGCTGCCGCTGGATCCGGACGAGCGGATCAACGCGGTGCTGCCGACCCGTGAGTTTCCGGAGGACTGGTTCGTGTTCTTCGCCACTCGCGCCGGCCGCGTCAAGAAGACCCCGCTGTCGGATTTCGCCAACATCCGTTCGAACGGCATCTGGGCGATCGAGCTGGAGGACGGCGACGAACTGGTCGACGTGGCGTTCACCGAAGGGTCGCGCGACATCCTGCTGTTGTCCTCGGCCGGCAAGGCGATCCGCTTCCATGAAGACAAGGTCCGGCCCATGGGGCGTCAGACCCGCGGCGTGATCGGCATCCGACTCCAGGAGGAGCAGGCCGTCGTTTCGATGCTGGTCGTCGGCGACGGCAGCGACGACGGTGGCGACGTGCTGGTGGCGACCGCCAACGGCTTCGGCAAGCGCACCGCGCTGGACGAGTTCCCGGTCTACAACCGGGGCGGGCAGGGCGTGATCGGCATCCAGACCACCGGCCGCAACGGTCCCCTGGTCGCCGCCCTGGGCGTGACCGACGACGACGACGTGATGCTGACCTCCAACAGCGGCACGCTGGTCCGTACGTCGGTGGCCGAAATCTCGCGCCTGGGCCGCAATACGCAAGGCGTGACGCTGATGCGGCTGGGCAAGGACGAACAGCTGATCGGATTGGCCCGGGTGGCCGTTTCGGAGGACGACGATCTCGAAGGCGAGATCGACGGCGATTCGGGCGAGGGGACGGACGACGGCACGGACGAACTCGGCGACGATTCCGGATCCGGCGGCACGGACGAGACCTAGCCGGATCGGAAGCGAATCGGACCCTCGGCGCTTGCCGTCCGGCAGGCCATCGGGTACTTTCAACGGGCCGCGCAGTGCGGCCCGTTTTCGTACAGGGAGTTCTCCGATGCGTTCTATTGGTCCGGCGCGCCCATTGCGCGACCCCTCCGTCCTGTCGACTCTTCGGTCGACGGTCCGATCGATCCTTCGATTCACCTTTCGGTCCACTTGTCGATCGACGCTCCAGTCCGTCGTCTGCACGAGCCTCCTGGCCGGCCTCGCCGCGGCCGGCTCGCTTGCGGCCGCAGAGAGCGCCTGGCGCGTGGACGGCGAGCAACCCGTTTCGCAGTCCGCGCTCGAACAGGCCTCGTGGTCGCGGGATTACGGCGGCTACCGCTGGATCGTGATCGAGGACGGGCGCGGCCCGTCACCGTTCGACGGGGCCGGCGAACGGATCGATTCGCCCTATCGGGTGGGTCTGCACGGAGCCTCCTTCGACCCGCTCGAGCTCGCCGCGAGCGCCGGCACGAGAACGCCGGGCGGCCAAGGGCTGACGATCGTGCAGCTGCGTGGCCCGGCGCTGGCAAGCGATCTCGAGGAACTGGGTCGGGCCGGGCTGGACGTGTTCCAGCCGCTTCCCGGCTTGGCCTTCCTGGCCTGGGCGACCCCGGCCTCGCGCCAGGCGGCCGACGAGCTCCCGTTCGTCCGCGCCGCCGTCGAGCTGCCGACCACGCTGAAGACGCAGCCTTCGCTGAAGGCCCGCGGAGATCGGATCCGCAACGTCAATGTCCACTTCTACAACTCGGGCGACGCGTCGGCCGTGGTCGACGAACTCGCCCGGCTGGGCGGCGTGCGCGTGCTGGACGCGTGGCCGGCGCAACCGGATCGCCGGCTCTACAACGCCGTGATCGAGACCCCGGCCGCTTCTCTGCCGGCCCTGGCCGCAATCCCGCAGGTCGTCGCCTTGAGCTACCTCAGCCCGGAACCGGAGCTCGAGGATGAAAGTGCGGCCCAGGTCCTGGCCGACAACCTGGATGCAAGCAACATCCCCTTTCCCGGGTATCCCTCATGGCTCGTGTCGGTTGGCCTCGACGGCAGCGGCGTGACCTGGGCGACCACCGATACCGGCGTCTGGTATGCCCACGGCGACTACAACAGTCGGATCGTCGGCGGCATCAACTATCCGGGCTGCAGCGAGGCCAACCCGGGCGACGATCCGACGTCGGGCGGACACGGCACGCACGTGACCGGCATCTGGGCCGGCGACGGGACCGCCGGGTTCGTGGATTCCAACGGGTTCCTCTACGGCCACGGCATGGCGCCGGGCGCCAGCATCTTTGCCCAGAACCCGATCTGCGGGTCGCAGAACAGCTGGCCGCCGGCCGGCGGTTGGCAGGTTCTGAGTCGGGACGCGCTGCTGGGCGGCGCGGTGGGTTCGAACAATTCCTGGACCTCGGGTGAGGGCACCCAGCACGGCTACCAGGCCACCGAGCGGACCTACGACCTGATGGTGCTGGACGGCAACTTCGACACGCCGTCGGTGCTCGACCCGTTCATGGTCGTGTTCTCGGCCGGCAACTCCGGCGGCTCCGGCGTCACCGCGCCGAAGGAAGCCAAGAACGTCGTGGTCACCGGCGGCACCCAGACCTTCCGGGTCTCGGGCGACGTGGATGCGATCTACGGTTCGTCCAGCCGCGGACCGGCGGTCGACAATCGCTGGCTGCCGACGATTGCCGCGCCCGGCCAGTCGGTCAGTTCGACCCGCCGCGCCAACGCCTCCCAGTGCGCCTCGTCGATCGCCAACACGAACGGCGAATACTCCTTGTGCACCGGAACCTCGATGGCGGCGCCGCACGCGTCCGGGGCCCTGGTCCTGCTGACCGAATGGTGGCGCGACCAGTTCGCGGTCGATCCAAGCCCGGCGATGGGCAAGGCCCTGCTGATCAACTCCGCTGTGCCGGTCGGCCCGACGCCGCCGCCGAACAACGATTCGGGCTGGGGTCGGATCGACCTGTCGACCCTGGTCGACGACGGCCTGAGCTTCGAGTTCCGGGACCAGTCCGAGCTGTTCACCGCCTCGGGCGAGTCCTACGAGCTCGTGGTCGGCGTCGTCGATCCTGCACAGCCGTTGAAGGTCACGCTGGTCTGGTCCGACGCGCCCGGCGCGGTCGGCGCCAACCCGGCCATGGTCAACGACCTCGACCTGACGGTGGTCAGCGGCGGCCAGACCTACCTGGGCAACAACTTCTCGGGCGGATTCTCCCAGCCCGGTGGCGCCGCCGACCGGCTCAACAACATCGAGCAGGTCACGCTGGCCGCGCCGGGCACCTCGGCCACGATCACCGTGGATGCGTTCAACATCGCCGGCAGCGTGCTGCTCGATCAGCCTGGCGTGACCACTGCGCAGCACTTCGCGCTGGTCTGCCAGAACTGCCTCGACGCGCCGGACTTCAGCATGCTTCTGGACCCTGCGGAGCTCATGGCCTGCGTTCCCGACAGCCAGGACGTGGCCGTGGCCATCGACAGCCTGCTCGGTTTCGACGACCCGGTGTCGCTGAGCGCGACCGGTCTGCCCGCCGGCGTCACGGGGAGCTTCGACATCAACCCGGTGACCCCGTCCGGCACGTCGACGCTGACGGTCGCCTTCGGTGCGAGCACCGCACCGGGAACCACATCAGCTGCGGTCGAAGGCACCTCGACGACCGGGACCAAGTCCCTGCCGCTGGTGCTGAATACCTTCGACGCCGTGCCGCCGGCGCCGCCGCTGGTCTCGCCGGCCGATGGCGCAGTGAACACGCTCGCGGTGCAGACCTTCGAATGGACCACGGTCGCCCAGGGTCTCGATTACCGCCTCGAGGTGGCCACCGATCCCGGGTTTTCGACCGTGGTTCACGACATCACCACGCGCGAGACCTCGGTGGAACTGACGCTGGATTCGTCGACCTTCTACTACTGGCGGGTCACCGTCGACAATGCCTGCGGCAGCGCGGAGTCCGCCACCTTCAGCTTCAATACGCAGCCGGAGCCGGGCGACTGCCCGATCGGGTCCGCGACGCTCGAGGTCTGGTCCGACGACATGGAATCCGGCACCAACGGCTGGACGCCGGGCGCGGGCTCGATCCAGAACACCTGGCAGCAATCGGGCGCCAACGTTCACGGTGGCGCGTTCGCCTGGAACGCCGAGAACCTGGACTCGATCAGCGACCAGCGCCTGGTCTCGCCGCCGATCGCGCTGCCGGGCTCCGACCAGCTGCCGCTCACGCTTCGATTCTGGAACCACCAGGAACTCGAGGACGCCAGCGGCGCCTGCTGGGACGCCGGCGTGCTCGAGATTTCGACCGACGGCGGAGCAAGCTGGACCGACCTCAACGGCTCGGCGGTCCTGCATCGATCGCATGACGGCACGGTCAACGACTTCGCCAGCGGACCCAACCCGCTGGCCGGCATGGAGGCGTGGTGCGGGGACCCCCGCGACTGGGATGACTACGTGGTGGATCTTTCCGCGTACGCCGACCAGACGATCCAGCTCCGGTTCCGGGTCGGGACCGACGGAACGGTCGGTGGACGGGCCGGCTGGACGATCGACGACCTGCGGGTGGAGGCCTGCGGGGGCCTCGCCGAGGAAATCTTCATCGACGGGTTCGAGAGCCCGTAGCGCGTTGTCCGTGGTCGGGAGCCGAGCCTCCGAGGCTCGGCTTCCGGGCGTTCAGCTCCGTGAACCGGGGGCGGCCGACCGCCCCCGGTTCCGCCGTCAGTCGGGGTCGGCCGGCGTGTCGTCGAGCTCGAGTTCACGCAACTCGACGCGCTCGTTGCCGAGATTCATCATGTACTGCGTTTCCATGTCCACGATATTGCGGAAATCCCACTTTTCCCGGGCGAAGAAGTCGTAGCCATCGCGCGAGATGCCGTCTCGCCCGATCACTCGCATCATGCCGATGTAACCGACACGGGTGCCGGCGGCAAATCGACGCTCTCTTCGCATTCTCCTGTGCGTTCGCTCGACCGCGTAGGCATCGCCGAAGATCGGCTCCAGCTCTTCGATTCGAATGCTCGTGGCGCGCTCGATCGCTTGCTCGTTCAGGAGCGCTTCGAGATCGTCCACCATCGCAACCATCATGGGATAGTCGCGCTCTGCGGACAGCTGGAACCACGCAAGAGCGCGCGCTGGGTCGTACTCGGTCCCCTGGCCCTTCAGGTGCATCACGCCGAGGTTGAACTGGGCGAACTTGTCGGCCCAGCGCGCAGCCTCCCTGTACTTGGTGTAGGCCGACCAGTAGTGACCGGCCTGGTAGGACCGGCTGGCCAGCGCCATCAGTCGGCTGCCGGGCGTGTGCTCCGCCAGGCTCAGCGCCGACGGATCGGGCCCCTGCGCCTGCGCGGAGAAGGTCAGGACAACCGTGGTGAAGGCGGCGGCGACCAGAACACGATAGGGGCGTTCGGGCATTTCGACTCCTCCTTACAGCGTCTTCCGAGATTGCGATCAGCGGACCTCAGTCGTCGAGTTCGAGCTCCCGGAGTTCGACGGTGCCGCCATGGATCGCATGCATCAAACGGGTTTCGTACTCCACGATATTGCGGAAATCCCATTTTTCGGGATCGTAGAACTCGGTGCCGGCGCGTGGGAAACCGCTCGAGTCGATCACCCGGAGCATCTGCATCATGGCGAGCGAACCGGTGCGCGTTCCCGTTGCATCGCGTCGGCGGAACCGCATCTCGCGGGCCGTGCGTTCGAAGGTCGCGTCGTCGCCGTAGACCGGTTCGAGCTCCGTTTCGAGGATCGTTCGGGCGCGCTCGCGCTCGCCGGCATCGAACAGGTCCCAGAGCGAATCCGCGGCCTCGACGAACTGCGGGTAGCCGCGTTCGGCCGATAGCTGAAGCCAGGCCCAGCCCCGCAGCGGATCGTAGTCCGTTCCTTCGCCTCGCAGGTGCATGATGCCGACGTTGTACTGGGCGAACTTGTCCGACCAGCGCGAGGCCGCCTTGTAGTTGTCTAGCGAGAGCGCGAACATCCGCGCTCGGTAGGCGCGCTGGGCTTCGGCCAGCAGGCGGCTGCTCGGCGTGTGCTCGTCGTAGGCGTAGAAGGAATTCCCCGGCCGCTCGAGATCAGCGGCAGCGAGGGGGGGCGCCAGGCCGAGTGTCGCCATTGCGACTGCGGCGGCGAGAAGGAAAGGCAGCGTGCGCATGACGGTTCTCCGGATGGATTCGTCGCGGGCCTGGGGAAATCCTACTGCGACTCGGGGGCACACTTCAAGCTTGCCCCGCGTGGTGCAGGACCAACGACACATGCCGCCTCGGCCCCGGCTGCCTACAATCGATGCTCACGAAGCGCCCCGTCGGGAGTCGAAACCGGATCCCGACCGCGCATACACGATCGGAGAAACCCATGACGTCATCGATTCGTTCGCTCGCGCCGCTCCTGATGGTCGCGCACGTCGTTCTCGCCGCCTCGTCGCTTCCGGCGTGGGCCCAGGACGAGACCCTGCTGCTGCGTTACCCCGACCTCCACGGTGACCGTGTGGTGTTCACCCACGGAGGCGATCTGTGGACCGCATCGGACCAGGGCGGTACGGCGCGCCGCCTGACCAGTCATCCCGGCCTGGAGCTGTTCGCCCATTTCTCGCCCGACGGCGACTGGATCGCGTTCACCGGCCAGTATGGCGGGGACGAGCAGGTCTACGTGATGCCCGCGGCCGGCGGCGAACCGCGCCAGCTGACCTGGTACCCGGCGTCCGGTCCTCTGCCGCCGCGCTGGGGCTACGACCACCAGGTGCACGGATGGACGCCGGACGGAAGCGGCGTCCTGTTCCGCTCGCTGCGCGATGCGCGCGATTCGTCCGAAGGCCAGCTGTTCGTCGCTCCGGTCGAGGGCGGACTGCCGCAGGCCCTGCCGATGCCGCAGGCCGGGTCCGGTGTCTACGCCGGCGAGGATGCTCTTTTCTACACGCCCCTGGCCCGGGATTTCCGGACCTGGAAACGCTACGAGGGCGGCTGGGCGCAGGATCTCTGGATGTTCGACCTGGACAACGGCGAGGCGCGCCGCCTGACCGACGATCCGGGGACCGATCGCGATCCGATGTGGATCGACGGCTCCGGCTATTTCGCGTCCGACCGCGTTTCCTCGGGCACGCTGAACCTGTATCGAATCGATCCGGACTCCGACTCGGTCTCGGCCGTGACCGAGCATACGGACTGGGACGTGCGCTGGCCGGCCGACGATGGTTCCGGGCGCATCGTGTACTCCCTCGGCGGCGCGCTGCAAATCGTCGATGTGCGAACCGGCGACGACCGGCGGCTGAGTATCCGGGTGCCCGACGACGGCGTGAATCGACGCGTGCGCAGCGAGTCGGTCGCCGATCAGGTCGGCGATGCGGTACTGAGCCCGACCGGGGAACGCGTGCTGTTCTACGCCCGCGGTGACCTGTTCAACACGCCGGTCGAGCAGGGCGTGACCCGGGCCGTGACCCGGTCGTCCGACGCGCACGATCGCGAGCCGGCCTGGGCCCCGGACGGCAACACCATCGCCTGGGTTTCGGATTCCGGTGGCGAGGAAGGCGTCTGGATCGGCGCCGCCGATGGAAGCGAAACGCCGCGCCGGCTGGACGGGCCCGATCGGGTGCGGCTCTACGCGCCGAAGTTCTCGCCCGACGGCGAGCGGATCGCCTATTCCGATCACCTGGGCCGGATCTGGGTGCAGGCGGTCGACGGCGGCGATCCGGTGGAGGCCGGACGCGATCCGGCCTGGCGCAACCGGGATTACGAGTGGTCGCCTTCGGGACGCTACCTGGCCTTCAGCCTGACCCAGTCGAACCAGCTCCGGGCGCTCTACGTGCACGACGTTCGCGACGGCGCCACCCACCAGTTGAGCGAAGGACTCTACTCCGAGTACCAGCCGGTGTTCTCGCCCGATGGAGTACACCTGTTCTTCCTGGCCGACCGCGAGTTCGCGCCGCAGATTTCCGGCCGCGAGTGGAATTTCGCGACCAATCGGGTGACCGGCGTACTGGCCTATGCGTTGACCGACGATGCGGCCAATCCCTTCGCGCCCGAAGATCCCAGCGACGCCGGCATTCTTGCCGATGACGAGGGACGGGACAAGGGCGCGAAGGACGATGAGGACGACGATGGGAACGGCGACGATGGCGATGTCGTCATCGATTTCGACGGGCTCGCAGAACGCGTGATCCGCGTGCCGGTCGAGGCCTCGAACTACGGCGACGTCTGGTCCGTGGACGGTGCGCTGCTGCTGGTCGAATTCGATCCCTTCTACTACGGCCGTTCCTGGGCCGAGGCGCCGCGCCTGAAGCGCTTCGATTTCGAGGACCAGAAAACCTCCACGTTCGTTGAAGGCCTGTCCGGCGGCGACATCAGCGCCGATCGCAAGGTCGTGATGACGCGCCATGGCAGCGATTGGCAGGTCCGTCCGGTGAAGAACGGCAAGGATGCCGAGACCGTGGACCGGTCCGGACTCTTCGCCGAAATCGACCCGGCGGCCGAGTGGGACACGGCCTTCGAGGAGGTCTGGCGCCGATTCCGCGACTTCTTCTACGTCGAGAACATGCACGGCTACGACTGGGAGGCGCTCGGCCAGCGCTATCGTGCCCTGCTGCCGCACGTCGCGCACCGCGGCGACCTCAACGACCTGCTGGGCGAAATGATCGCCGAGTTGAACGTCTCTCATGCCTACGTCTCCGGCGGCGATCTCGGTCTTCCGGATCGGCCGCAGGTTGCCCTGCTCGGTGCCCGCCTGACGCTGGACGGTGATCGCTACCGGATTTCGGAGATCTTCGACGGGCAGAACGACGAAGCGCGCTACCGCGCACCGCTGACCGAGGCCGGAGTCGAAATCAACCCGGGCGACTACCTGCTGGCCATCAACGGTCAGCCGCTGACGGCGAACATCAATCCGTATCGCCTGCTGACCGGCAAGGGCAGCGGCGCGCTGGCGCTGACGGTCTCGGAACGGGCGAACGGTCGTGAAGCACGCGACGTGCTGGTGCGGCCGATCGATGATGAGCAGCCGCTCCACTATCTCGACTGGGTCCGCGCGAACAAGGCGCAGGTGGAGGCCGCCAGCGATGGCCGACTCGGCTACCTGCACCTGCCCGACATGGGTCCGGACGGCATTCGAGAGTTCATCAAGTGGTACTACGGCCAGATCGACCGGGATGGCCTGGTCATCGACGTGCGCGGCAACGGCGGCGGTAATGTCTCCCAGATGATCATCGAGCGGCTGGCGCGCAAGCCGCTGTCGCTGGGCTATTCGCGCACCATGCCCGAGGCGACCAACTACCCGTACCAGGCCTTCCGAGGCCATCTCGTGGCCCTGCTGAACGAGAATTCGGCCTCCGACGGCGATATCTTCCCCTACCAGTTCCGCAACGCCGGCCTGGGGCCGCTGATCGGCAAGCGTTC
Organism: Wenzhouxiangellaceae bacterium; assembly: GCA_965227925.1. Classification (GTDB taxonomy): domain Bacteria; phylum Pseudomonadota; class Gammaproteobacteria; order Xanthomonadales; family Wenzhouxiangellaceae. The sequence continues at coordinate 911,898 of CBDDGP010000003.1, read as the reverse complement.
GTGGGGCGGTGTGGTCGGCATCACCAACCACGGACCGCTGATCGACGGCGGCTCGGTCAACGTGCCGGAGTTCGGTTTCCTGAACACCGAGGGCGAATACGTGATCGAAGGCGAGGGCGTGGCGCCGGACATCAAGGTCGACAACGACCCGGCCAGCGTGATTGCCGGCCGCGACCGTCAGCTCGAGATCGCGATCGAATATCTGCTCGAACGGGTGGCGATGGAACCGCCCGGCGCGCCGCCGCGCCCCGCGCCGCCGGTCAAGACGCCCTGAGCGATCGGGTCCAGCCGCCCGGTCTTCGGGCGGCTGCTATGCTGCGCGCCGGAATTCCGGAACCTGTCGCCCATGTCCGCCGTTCGCTCCGTGACGCGCCTGCTGCTGTTCCTGTTGCCCTTGCCGACAGGTCTGGTGATCTCGCCCTCAGCCTCCGCAGCCGATGCGTGGCTGATGACGTACGGAACCGCGGATCGCATCGAGGAACGGTTCGGCCACAACGCGCTGTGGATCCGTGATCCCGAACGCGGGATCGACAAGGTCTACAACTTCGGTTTCTTCGATTTCGACACCCCGGGGTTCGTGTTCGACTATCTCCAGGGTGACCTCGTCTACTACGCCGTCGACCGCGATCCGGTGGAGGAACTGGCCTACTACCAGTGGCGCGACCGATCGGTCCGGGCCCAGTTGCTGGATTTCGATGACCGTACCATTCGCAGGTTGACCGACTGGCTCGAGCAGCGGGTCCAGCCGGACACCCGCAATTTCGCCTACGACTACTACTTCAACAACTGCTCGACCCGCATTCGGGACGCGCTGGATTTCGCGCTCGACGGGGCGCTGCGCGAGGCGACCGAGTCGGCGCCGGCGCGGCTGGACCTGCGCCAGCACACCCGTCGCCTGATCCGACCGGATCCGGCGCTGTATCTCGGCATCCAGGCCGCGCTGGGGCGACCGGTGGATCGGCCGAGGACGGTCTGGGAAGAGATGTTCCTGCCCGAGGTGGTCGCGCGCGAGATCGCGGCCCTTCAGATCGATGATGGCCGGGGCGGACGCCGCTCGCTGGTGATCGACGACCGGATGTTGCACGAATCGTCGCGGCCCCTACCGGCGAACACGCCGTCCTTCGCCTGGGGCCCCGCGCTGGGCCTGTTGTGCGGGGCGTCGATCCTACTGCTCCTGCCCTTCCTGGTGGCACGGCGTCGTACCGCGAGGCTGATCGGTTGGCGCATCTGGCTGGCGTTCAATGCGCTGGCCGGCGGCCTGCTGCTGTACCTGTGGCTGGCCACGTCGCACGCGGTGACCGCAGCCAACGAGAATCTGCTGTTGCTCAACCCGTTGATGGTGCTGCTGTGGCCGGCACGCGGCGGGCGCCTCGAGCGCGTCGTGGCCGGCCTGACCCTCGCCGGCATTCTGGCCGCGCCGCTACTGAAACTGCTGCCGGGAAGCCAGTGGAACCTCGACCTGCTGGTCGCGCTGGTACCGGTCCAGCTGCTCGCATTGCGGGTCTGGTCGCGCGCAGCCAGCGCCCGGTCGGCTACGGCCCGGCGCTGAAACGACAACGGCCCCGCGGGGCGGGGCCGTGTCCGTGATCGGGCGGCGGCCCGATCGATGCATGCAGTCGGGTCCTTCGATCAGGTCCTGCCGGTCGGCACGTCCTGCTCGAACGCGCCGGGTTCGTCTTCCCGCGTATGCGACTCGACATTGTCCAGCGCCGCCATCTTCTTCAGGAATGGCGTGGCGACCAGGAATGCGATGAAGACGACCCCGCAGAAGATCACGATCTGCCGGTACAGGGCCGGGAACTCGGACACCGAGTCGCCGTTGAACTCGCCGGCGAGCAGGCCCGCGATCAGGTTGCCGAGGGCGGCGCCGAAGAACCACATGCCCATCAGCTGGCTGTAGTACTTGCGCGGGGCCAGCTTCGAGGTCGCCGACAGGCCGATCGGGCTGAGGCAGAGTTCCCCCGTGGTGTGGAACAGGTAGGTCAGCAGCAGCCAGGTCGGCAGCACCTGGTCGCCGTCCTGGATCAGCGACGCGGCGATCCACATGAACGCGAACCCGAGTCCGAGCTGGAGGAAGCCGAGCGCGAATTTCAGCGGGATCGACGGATCGAGATTGCGCCGACCCAGGTTGATCCACAAGGCGGAGAAGAACGGCGCGAAGATCAGGATGTACAGCGGGTTCAAGGACTGGAAGACTTCGGCCGGTATCACCAGGCCGAGCATCTCGCGGGCCGTGTAGCGTTCGGCGAACAGGTTCAGCGACGATCCGGCCTGCTCGAAGCCGGACCAGAACAAGGCTGCGCCGATGAACAGCGCGACCAGCACGATGGTGCGGTTGCGTTCGAGCTTCGTCAGGGACGGGTCGAGCAGGACGCGGCCGAAGAACAGCGCGGCGACGCCGACGATGGCATAGACGGTGTATTGCGACAGCGAAATCGCATCGATCGTGAACACCCCTTCCAGCGCGAGCACGGTGACCAGGAACAGCAGCGCCGTTCCGCCGTAGGTGGCCCATTTCATCGCCGCGGTCTGACCTTCCTTGCCCGGTGGCGTCGGGTGCGGGTCCTTGCCGAAGTCACCGAGGTGACGTTCGGTCCACTTGTAGACGACCAGGCCGGCGATCATGCCGACCGCGGCGGCTGCGAAGCCCCAGTGCCATCCCATGTTCACGCGCAGGAAGCCGCAGACCAGGGGACCCAGGAAGGCGCCGAGGTTGATGCCCATGTAGTACAGCACGTAGCCGGAGTCACGGCGCGAACCGCCTTCCGGGTACAGCTCGCCGACGCAGCTCGAGATGTTCGGCTTGAGCAGGCCGGTGCCGATGACGATCAGGATCAGGCCGAGGAAGAAGCCGTAATGCTCGCCGACCAGGCCGAAGCCGGGCAACGACAGGACGACGTGGCCGGCAGCGATGATGATGCCGCCGTACCAGATCGCGTCCCGCTGGCCGAACACGCGGTCGGCGAGCCAGCCGCCGGGCAATGCGGCGAGGTATACGCCCGCGGTGTACAGACCGTAGATCGCGGTGGCCGTGGCGTCGTCGAAGCCCAGGCCACCCTCGGCCAGCGTCGCGACCATGAACAGCACCAGCAGGGCGCGCATGCCGTAGTAGCTGAAGCGCTCCCAGAGCTCGGTGAAGAACAGCGTGCCGAGACCGGCGGGATGACCGAAGAAGGTCTTGCCCGGCGTGCCGGCAGCAGGTGTGGGTTGAGTCATGAACAATCCCCGATGAAATGATGGTTTTCTGGGTGTCGGGTTTCGCTCGGTCTGCCGGCCGGCAGGAATCGAGCGGGTCGCCGATCAAGTCCGACAACTTGCCCGAAAAGCCCGGTGCAAGTCAACCGGAGATCGTGACCGAGAGGGTTCGCGTGTGCGGTCGGGTCCGATGTTCCCACAGGAAGATTCCCTGCCAGGTCCCCAGCTGCGGTCGGCCTTCGCGGACCGGCAGGGTCAGCGACGTGTCGGTGAGCGCGGATCGCACGTGGGCCGACATGTCGTCGGGGCCTTCGGCGGTATGGCGGTACCTCGGGTCGCCGTCCGGCGCGAGACCGGCGAACACGGTTTCGAGATCCCGCAGAACGTCGGGGTCGGCGTTCTCGGTGATCAGCAAGGATGCCGAGGTGTGCAGGATGAAGACATGGCACAGGCCCGTCTGCACGCCGCTGTCGGCGATTGCAGAAGCCACGTGCGAGGTGATGTCGATCAGTCCACGTCCGTGGGTTTCGATGGCGAGCGTCAATGCGTGCATCAGTCGGCCTCGCAGCGTGCGCTCGGCGCCAGGGCGTCGAGTATCCGTTCGATGCTGCCTTCCAGTTCCGGAATCCAGCGCAGCACCACGAGCAGATCGTGACACTCGTCGACGTAGATGTAGTTGCCGCCGAATCCTGCTGCCCAGTAGGCCGAGTCGGGAGCGGCGGGCAGTCGTTCCCGGTCGGTGTTCAGCCACCACATCAGGCCGTAGTCGGGTCGGGCCGGCGTCGGTTCGCGGATCGCGTCGAACCAGTCATCGGGCAGAAGGCGTGTGTCGCCCCAGAGCCCCCGGCGCAGCATCAGCAGGCCGAAGCGGGCGTGGTCCCGGGTCGATATGAACAGGCCGCCGCCGAAGTGGCCGCCGCCCGAAACCGACTGCATGCGCAGACCGTCGAGCTCGATCCAGGAATTCTCGTAGCCGTGCCACCGCCAGGTCGGCGAGGCACCGATCGGGTCCATGATGCGTTCCCGCAGCACTTCGGGCAACGGTCGACGCAGGACCTGCAGCGCCGCCAGTGCGGCCAGGTTGACGCGAACATCGTTGTACTTGAATCGGGCCCCGGGGGCGTGGAGTTCGCGATCCGGCCAGCGCGCTGGATCGTCACCTTCGGGCCGATCGGCCCAGTCCGGGACCTCCCACAGCGTGCCGGACCAGTCGGAGGTCTGGTTGAGGAGGTGCCGCCAGGTGATCGCGGCGTGGCGTTCGCCCTCGAACCAGGGTCCGTGTACGCTTTCGCCGACGGGCGCGTCGAGACCCGCGATCCGTCCATCCGCGAGCGCCAGCGCCACGATGGTCGCGAGATAGCTCTTGACCACGCTGAAGGTCATGTCGACCCGATGCACGTCGCCCCATTCGCGCACGATCCGGCCGCCGCGCAGGATGATCCCACTGTCGCTCCGGCGGGGCGCCGTCGGCCCGAGGACTCGGTAGTCCGGTTCGCGCTCCGTGTAGGTGTCCAGCAAAACCTGTTCGAGGTTCGCCGGCTCGGTCACGGCACGCGCGCGAATCCACGCGACCGCGGCTTCGAGGCGACGTGGATCGAAACCGGAGGCGTCGGGGTCGGCGCGTGCCCAATCGCCGCGATCCGGGACATAGTCGGCGTCGGTCGACGCAAGGACGGGTGACGCCAATGCGATCGACGCCAACGCAACGGCAACCAGGCCCGGGAACGCCAGGAGCGGTCCTGGTCGGATCGAGATTCGGAACATCGCGGACTCTCCAGCCAGGTCGCGTCCAGCCTACACCGGCCGCACGGATGCGTGCAGGCCGCGCGAGGACGGGCGGGTCGGTGCCCGCCCGAGCGCGTTCAGGGCAGCTCGACGGCGATCGCGGTGGCTTCGCCGCCGCCGATGCACAAGGAGGCGACGCCCCGCTTGCCGCCGCGCGCCTTCAGGGCGTGGATCAGGGTCACGATGAGCCGGGCGCCGCTGGCGCCGATCGGGTGTCCGAGCGCGCAGGCGCCGCCGTTGACGTTGACCTTGTCGGGCGGAAGGTCCAATTCCTTCATGGCGGCCATGGTCACGGTGGCGAAGGCTTCGTTGATTTCGAACAGGTCGACGTCGCCGGCGCTCCAGCCGGCCTTTTCGAGCACCTTCTTCAACGCACCGATCGGTGCCGTAGTGAACCACTCGGGCTCTTGCGAATGCGTGGCATGGGCGACGATCCGCGCCAGCGGTGCGGTGCCGCGTCGTTCGGCCTCATCCGCGCGCATCAGCACCAGGGCCGCGGCACCGTCGGAGATCTTCGACGAGCTGGCCGCGGTGATCGTGCCGTCCTTGGCGAACGCAGGGCGAAGCTTCTCGATCTTGTCGAGGGCGATCCGGCCCGGTTCCTCGTCCGTGGCAATTTCGGCCTCCCCCTTTCGCGTGCGTACGGTCACCGGCGCGATCTCACCCTCAAAGGCACCCGATTCGATCGCGCCCTGGGCCCGCTCGGCCGAGGCGCGCGAGAAGGCATCCTGCTGCTCGCGGGTGAAATCGTACTTCGCCGCGCACTGTTCGCCGAACTGGCCCATCATCTTGCCGTCGTAGGGGTTCTGCAGGCCGTCGAAGAACATGTGGTCGAGGAGCTGGTCGTGGCCCATCCGCAGCCCGCGCTTGACCAGGTACGGCGCATTGGTCATCGACTCCATGCCGCCGGCGACCACGACCTCGGACGAGCCGGCGACGAGAGCGTCGTGGCCCTGCATCACCGCCTTCATGCCGGAGCCGCAGACCTTGTTCAGGGTCGTGCAGCCGACCGAGATGGGGAGGTCGGCGCCGAGCGCCGCCTGGCGCGCCGGAGCCTGGCCGACGCCGGCCGGAAGTACGCAGCCCATCAGTACTTCGGTCACGTCCTGGCCTGCGATGCCGGCATCACGGACAGCGGCGCGGATGGCGGCGCTTCCGAGTTGCGGCGCGGAGACGGGGGCGAACTGGCCCTGGAACGAGCCGATGGCGGTGCGGCGCGCGGCCACGATGACGATGGAGTCGGTCATGGGAGCAGAATCCGTTGCGAAAAGTCAGTCCGCCATTATCGCAGGTTCGACTCCGGGCCGTGTCCGGACCGCGCTCGGTCCGGGTCCCGTCAGGTCACCTGGAGCGGCCAGAACCAGGTCACGGCGTAGCTGGTCACCACCATCAGGATCAGATTCAGCGGGGCGCCGACCTTGGGAAAGTCGGAGAAGCGCAATACGCCCGTCCCGAAGATCATGGTGTTGGTCTGGTAGCCGACCGGCGTCAGGAAACTGTTCGACGCCGCGAACATCACGGCAATGGTCAGCGGAATGGGGTTGAGCTGGAGCATCTCGCCGAGAGCGATCGCAACCGGTACCAGGATGACCACGGACGCGTTGTTGCTGAGAATGCTGGTCAACAGTGTCGTGACCGCATACAGCGCCATGACCACGTAGATCGGGTCCCAGCCCGCAGCGTACCCGGCGAGCAGCGAGCTCACCCAGCCCGCGGCGCCGGACTTGGTCATCGCGATGCCGAGCGGAATGATCCCGGCGAGCAGGAAGATCACGTCCCAGGACACATCGTCGTACATGTCCTGCTTGGCGATGGTGCCGGTCGCCACCATCGCGATCACGCCGCCGATGGCCGTCAGCACGATCGGCAGCGGCGTCAGTGCCGCAAGAAGGATCACGGCGGCGACGATGCCCCCGGCGATCAGCATCTTGCGCGTTTCGAAGTCGTCCTCGTACTCGTCGAGCACGACCACGTCCGAATTGCGGAGCAGCCGGGCCAGGGCGGTCTTCGAGATCTCGAGCAACGCGATCTCGCCGACGTGCAGTTTTTCCTGGGCCATCCGGCGTGAACGGATCGACCGCGTATCCAGGCCGATCAATCGGCCCTGGTACCGCTTCCAGAAGTCGACCGCCCGGGCGGTGCGTCCATTGAACAGGCCCCGGTTCCGCAGCAGGATCGGCACCAGCTGGCCGTCCGGACGCGCCTTGCGCGTGTCGCCGAAGTCCGACAGCACGTCGACCATGTCTTCCTTGATCAGGTCCATGATCTGGCGGATCGTGGCCCGAGCCAGGACGATATCGCCGGCGCTGATCGCTGTGGAGCGTGCGCGCTTGATCCAGGTCTTTTCTTCGCGGGTGAGCTTCATCACCTCGACGCCGGTCGCGGTCTCGAACTTGGCCTCGTCGAGGGTCTTGTCGACCAGCGGGCTGCCGCTGGGGACCCCGAGTTCGATGACGAAGGTCTCCTCGTCCTGCTCGTTGACCGGACGTGCATCGCGATTGGGCAACAGCCAGCGGCCCAGGGTCAGGAAGTAGATCAGCCCGGTCACCAGGACGATCAGCCCGACATGGGTGAACTCGAACATGCCGAGCTGGCGCTCGACCCCCGGCTCCTCGGCCAGGATCGCCGAGGCGAGGATGTTGGTCGACGTACCGATCAGGGTGAGGGTGCCGCCGAGCATGCCGAAGAAGCTGACCGGAATCAGTACCCTCGAGGCCCGCAGGTTGGACCGCTTGGCCATATCGAGCACGAGCGGAATGGCGATCGCCACCGCAGCGGTGTTGTTGATGAACCCCGAGACTACGCCGACCAGCACGCCGATCACGATCATCTGGCGAATCTCCGAGGTTCCGACCATCGGGAACAGCCTGCGGCCGAGCAGGTGAACGAGGCCCGAGCGCTGGATGCCGCCGGAAAGGATGAACATGCACAGCACGGTGACCGTAGCCGTGCTGGACAAGCCGGACAGGCTCTCGGAAACGGTAGGGAATGCCGCTTCGAGGTCGACGCCCCGTGCCACCAGCCATTCGGAATGGAACAGCACCGGGATCGCCATGACCGTGACCAGGATCGCCAGCGCGGTCACGTCCACCGGGAGCTTCTCCGTGGCGAACAGGTAGAGCGCGCAGCCGATGATCACGAACACCAATGCAATTTCGAAGGTCATGCAGGCAACCCGGACGGAAGAGGGCGTAGCGTACCCCAGAACGTGAAACGTTCCGAGGACCGTGCCGGCCGTGTTCTGCCGGCTCGGCCGAGCGGCTTCAGCCGCGTTCCTGGACCAGTTCGCGGCCGATCAGCATGCGCCGGATTTCGTTGGTTCCGGCGCCGATGTCGTAGAGCTTGGCGTCGCGCAGCAGGCGACCGGTGGGGTACTCGTTGATGTAGCCGTTGCCGCCGAGTGCCTGGATGGCCTCCAGGGCGACCTCGACCGCGCTTCGCGAGGCGTGCAGCAGACAGCTGGCGGCGTCGATGCGCGAGCGCTCTCCGGCATCGTAGGCCGCGCCGAGCTGGTAGGCGAAGCCGCGCGAGGACTGCAGCGCGGTGTACATGTCGCCGATCTTGGCCTGCATCAGGCCGAAATCGCCGAGGCGGCGTTCGAATTGCTTCCGCTCCCGCACGTAGGGCAGCACGTTGTCCATGCAGGCCTGCATGATTCCGATCGGACCGCCCGAAAGCACCAGTCGCTCCGAGTTCAGGCCGGACATCAGGATCTTCACGCCTGCGTTGACCTCGCCGAGGACGTTCTCGGGCGGAATCTCGCAGTCTTCGAATACCAGTTCGCAGGTGTTCGAGCCCCGCATGCCGAGCTTGTCGAGCTTCTGCGCCTTGCGGAAGCCCGGCATGTCCTTCTCGACCAGGAAGGCGGTCATGCAGCGCGATCCGGCATCCTTGGCGGCGGTGCGCATGTAGACCAGCACCACGTCGGCTTCCGGGCCGTTGGTGATCCACATCTTGGAGCCGTTGGCGACCCATGCTTCGCCGCGCTTCTCGGCCCGACAGGTCATCGAACCGACCACGTCCGAGCCCGCGCCCGGCTCGGACATCGCCAGCGCGCCCTTGAACTCTCCGGTGACCAGCTTCGGCACGAACCGGGCGCGCTGCTCGTCGTTGCCGTTCCGGTACAGGTTGTCCAGGCAGAGATTGGAGTGTGCGCCGTAGGACAGACCGACCGAGGCCGAGGCGCGCGAGATTTCCTCCATCGCAACCAGATGGGCGAGGTAGCCCATGTCGGATCCGCCCAACGAATCGGGCACCGTGATGCCGAGCAGACCCATTTCGCCGAGGTCCGACCACAGATCCTGCGGGAACTCGTTGGATGCGTCGATCTCGGCGGCGCGCGGCGCAATCGTGTCTTCGGCGAAGCGTCGTACGGATTCACGCAGGAGTTCGAGGTCTTCGGACAGCTTCATGGCACGGAGTCTCCGGGTCTGGCGAACCGCACGCCCTGGCGCGGCCCGGGAATTTGGGCGTCCGCACGATCGCGCGGAGGCCGAGCGGGGAGGGCGCCGCGGAAGGCCGCGGCACCGGCATCCCGGTCAGTGGTTGCCGCGCTCGCGGCCCGGGAAGCGATGCGCCCGACCCATGAACGGCAGCTTGAGCTTGCCGATGGTCGCGACCCGTTCCTCGGCCATGCGATCGGCCGCCTTCCAGGTGGGAATACCGTCGCGATCCGCGATCTGGAAGATCTTCGACACGTTGTAGTAGATCGTACGCATCATGCGCTTGGCGCGCTCACGGTTGTAGCCCTCGAACTCGATCGAGACGTTCATCAGGCCACCGGCGTTGACGGCATAGTCCGGGGCGTAGAGGATTCCGCGACTGGCCAGCTCGTTGCCGCATTCGTCGGTGGCGAGCTGGTTGTTGGCTGCGCCGCAGACGATCTTGAACTTGAATCGAGGAATGGTCTGTTCGTTGACGATCGCGCCCAGCGCGGTGGGGCAGAACACATCGGCGTCTACATCGTAGATCTCGTCCAGCCCGACGGCCTCGCATCCGAGGTCGACGCAGGCCTGGACGGCTTCGTCGTTGATGTCGGTCACGAACACCTTGGCGCCTTCGTTGCGCAGCAGCTTGACCAGCTCGAAGCCGACGTGGCCGACACCCTGGACCGCGTAGGAGAAATTGCCGACGTCCTCGTTGCCGAACTTGTGCTGGAGGCTGGCACGAATGCCCTGCAGCGTGCCGAACGCGGTGAACGGCGACGGGTCACCTGACCCGCCGTGGACCTGGTGGACGCCGACGCAGTTGTCGGTCTCCTGGAACACATACTCCATGTCGTTGACGTCGATGCCGACGTCCTCGGCCGTGATGTAGCGACCGTTGAGCGAGTCGATGAAGCGCCCGAAGGCGCGGAACAGCGCTTCGGACTTGTCGGTTCGCGGATCGCCGATCAGCACGGACTTGCCGCCGCCGAGGTTCAGGCCGGCGACCGCGGCCTTGTAGGTCATCCCGCGCGACAGGCGCAGAACGTCGTCGAGCGCTTCCTGCTCGGTCGCGTAGGGCCACATCCGCAGCCCGCCGAGCGCCGGACCGAGCGTCGTGTTGTGGATCGCGATGATGCCTTTCAGGCCGGCATCCTTGTTGTGGCAGAACACGACCTGTTCGTGCTGGGTCGTATGGATGGTTTCGAAAAGATTCATTCAATCCTCCAGGCTTCGCACTTCTTTCGGCGCGAATCGACGGCGACAACACCGGCCCCCGAGACCGGTAGGGATGAGCGAGCCGAGCCGGGTCCGGACCGGTCCGCACCGGGCTCGATTCAGCCGACTATTTTAGCCGATTCCGGGCTCCCGCGGTTCGGCGCGGCAAAGTGCGATTCCTGCGCTCGACATTGGCACCGCGACGACGCCGGGATGCTACTGTTAGCGGGCATTGCAGAGCGTTCCCGGCCGCCCGATCCGACCCGTCCGCAGGCGATCGGACCGACGCTCTGCACCTGTCGGAACAGTTATAATGTAACAGTGGCTTTCGGAGAACTTCGATGGAGCTCGATCCGGTCCTTCTGTCGCGAATCCAGTTCGCGTTCGTGGTTTCCTTTCACGCCATCTTCCCGGTCTTCACGATCGGCCTGGCCGCGTGGATCGCGCTGCTCGAAGCGCTGAATTTCCGACGGCCCGACCCGGTGCGTGAGAAGCTCTCCCAGTTCTGGATCAAGATCTTCGCCGTCGTGTTCGGCATGGGTGTCGTGTCGGGCATCGTCATGGCGTTCCAGTTCGGGACCAACTGGTCGCAGTTCTCGCTGGCGGCGGCGAATTTCCTCGGTCCGACGCTGAGCTACGAGGTCGTCACCGCGTTCTTCCTCGAAGCGACCTTCCTCGGGGTGCTGCTGTTCGGTCGGGACCGCGTGCCGCCCGGGTTGCACCTGCTGGCCGCCTGCATGGTGGCGCTGGGTACGTTCATCTCCTCATTCTGGATCCTTTCGACCAATAGCTGGTTCCATACGCCGGCCGGCGTGGAGCTGATCGATGGCCGATTCCAGGTCACCTCCTGGCTGGAGGCGATCTTCAATCCGTCTCTTCCCTACCGATTCGCGCACATGGCCCTGGCGTCCTTCATCACCGGCGGCCTGGTCGTGGCCGCCGTCAGCGCCTGGTACATGGTCCGCGGCCGAAACCCGAGATCGAGTCGGATGGCCCTGAAGATGACCGTCGCGATGCTGGCCGTGGCCACGCCGCTGCAGATGTTCGTCGGCGACCTGCACGGCTTGAACACCTTCGAATACCAGCCGATGAAGGTTGCCGCCATGGAGGGCCACTGGGAAACACAGCGGGGGGCCCCGCTGATCCTGTTCGCGATCCCGGATGCCGACGCCGAGGACAACCACTTCGAAGTCGCGATCCCCAACCTCGGCAGCCTGATCCTGACGCATTCGCTGGACGGCGAGGTCCAGGGACTGAAATCGGTGCCGGCGGAGGATCGGCCCCCGGTCGGACCGGTGTTCTGGAGCTTCCGCGTCATGGTCGGCCTCGGGATCCTGTTCATCCTGCTGTCCTGGGCATCGGCGACCCAGCTGCTGCGCGGGCGATTGTTCGAGTCGCCGCGCCTCCTCAGGGTGCTGTCCATGGTCGGACCGCTGCCGTTCGTGGCTGTCCTGGCCGGGTGGTTCACCACCGAGATCGGTCGGCAGCCCTGGGTGGTCTACGGGATGATGCGGGTGGATGAGGCGATCACGCCCTCGCTGACCGGCGGGATGGCGCTGGCCACCTTGCTCGGATACGTTGCGGTCTATGCGGTCGTGTTCGGCGCCGGGCTCTACTACCTCGGGCGCGTGGTGATGGCCGGGCCCGATCCGATCGAACAGGCCGAGGACGATGAATCGGCGCGTCCCAAGCGACCGCTGTCGGCCAATCCGCTGACCATGACCGGCGCCGTGCCGAAGGGAGCCTGAGCGTGGAAACCATCGACCTGACCCTGATCTGGGTCGTCATCATCGGCGTCGGCATCTTCATGTACGTCTTGATGGACGGTTTCGATCTCGGCGTCGGCATCCTGTTTCCGCTGGCGCCGGACGATCTTTCCCGCGACCGCATGATGAATTCGGTCGCGCCGATCTGGGACGGCAACGAGACCTGGCTGATTCTCGCCGGGGCGGGCCTGCTGGCGGCCTTTCCGCTGGTCTATGCGGTGTTTCTGCCTGCGTTGTACATCGGCATCTTCCTGCTGGTCGCCGGCCTGATCTTCCGCGGCATCGCGTTCGAATTCCGCTTCAAGTCCAGCGATCGTTCCCGCCGATGGTGGGATCGCTCCTTCAGCATCGGCTCGACCGTGGCCTCGTTCGCCCAAGGCGCGGTGGTCGGGGCCTACCTGCAGGGCTTCGAAGTGGTCGATTTCCAGTACGCGGGTGGAGCCTTCGACTGGCTGACGCCGTTCACGGTCATGACCGGGTTCGGCGTGGTGACGGGCTATGCGTTGCTCGGAGCAACGTGGACCGTGATGAAGACCGATGGACACACCCAGGATTGGGCGTTTCGGATCAGCGAGCGGTTGCTGATCGCCGTGTTCGCCTTCTTTCTGCTGGTCAGCCTGTGGACGCCGCTCAGCAAGGATTTCGTCCAGCAGCGGTGGCTGGACGGCGTGGCCTGGCTCTGGATCTTCCCGGTCGCCACGCTGGCCGCGTCGCTCTGGGTCTGGCGTGCGATCCGTGAACGGCGCGATGTCGTGCCCTTCGTTGGATCGATGCTCCTGTTCGGGCTGTTCTACCTCGGCCTGCTGATCTCGATGTGGCCGTACGCCGTACCGCCGGACTACACGTTCTGGGATGCCGCTTCGGCGCCCGGCAGCCAGCTGTTCCTGCTTCTGGGCATGCTGTTCCTAATTCCGATCATCCTGCTGTACACCGCGTTCAATTACTGGGTGTTCCGCGGCAAGGTCAGGGACGGTGCCGGCTACCACTGACGCGCCGACCGGCGCCTGGCTGAACGAGCAGGCGCCCGGATGGTTGCGTCCGTCGATGATCGGCCTGGCCCTCGCCGAGGCCGCGCTGATTCTCGGCCAGGCCGGCGCCATCGCGGCCGTCGTTCACGAGGTGGTCGTCGCGAAGCGGACGCCGGAATGGCTGCTGGCGGGCGGCTTGCTGGCCGTGCTCCTGCTCCGAGCGGCGTTGATCGGTGTTCGCGGTGCACTGGCCGCCGACGCCTCGGCCGGCATTCGCATCGGTCTTCGGCGGCGGCTGCTCGAGTCGTTGCTGCGCTCCGGTCCCGCGCAGGCACCGCCCACGGGCCGGGTGCTGGCCGCTTTCGACGACCAGATCGAGAAGCTCGACGCCTTCTACGCCCGGTTCCTGCCCCAGCAGTTTGCCGCAGCCATCGTGCCGATCGTGCTCGTGGCGGCGGTGCTGGCCGTCGACTGGGTTGCCGGTTTGTTCCTGCTGCTGAGCGCGCCGCTGATTCCGGCCTTCATGGTCCTGGTCGGGTGGGGCGCGGAGTCGCGGGCGCGCGCCCAGGTCGAAGCGCTCGGGCGCCTGGGCGGCTGGTTCCTGGATCGACTGCGGGGCGCTGCCACGCTCAAGCGCTTCGATGCCGAACGCGCCACGCAGGATCAGGTCGACGAACGGACCGACGCACTGCGCCGGGCGTCGATGAGGGTTCTCCAGCTTGCGTTCCTGTCGTCGGCGGTGCTCGAGTTCTTCGCCTCCGTAGCCATCGCCGCGATCGCGATCTACGTCGGGATGGGGCTCCTCGGGTTTCTCGACTTCGGGCCGGCGGCCGACCTGACGCTGGCCGGGGGGCTGTTCGTGCTGTTGCTGGCGCCGGAATTCTTCGCACCGCTTCGCGCGCTGTCGCAGGGCTGGCACGACCGTGCCGACGCGCGCGCGGCGGTCGCGGAAGTCGCGCGGATGATCGGGTCCGATTCGCCCGTCGCCCCTCCCGCAGACAGGTCGAGCGCCCCGGGGCCGGAGGCTCGACCGTCCCCGGCGACCAGGGGCTCGAGGACGGCCGCCCGCGCAGCATCGGTCCGGATCCGCGCCGTTTCCTTCGCTCATCCTGGCCGGCCGGTGCTGTTCGAGGGGCTGGATCTGGACGTCGCGCGGGGCGAGCGGATCGTGCTGACCGGGCCGAGCGGGGGCGGCAAGAGCACGCTGATCGATCTACTGGCGGGGTTTCTGCATCCCGCGAGCGGCCGGATCGAAATCGACGGCAAGGACTGTGCGCCGTGGTCCGAGCTCGAGCGGTCGGCTCACGTGGCCTGGCTCGGTCAGCGGCCGACGCTCTTCCCCGGCACCTTGTACGACAACATCGCGCTGGGCTGCGCCGATGCATCCCGGAACGAGGTGGAGGCGATCGCCGAGTCCGCCGGCGTGATGGAGTTCGCGGGTCGACTGCCCGATGGACTGGACAGCGCGGTCGGCGATCGGGCGGAGCGCTTGTCGGGCGGCCAGCTGCAGCGCGTGGCGCTCGCACGAGCGCTCTTGCGACCGCGACCGGTGCTGCTGCTCGATGAGCCGACCGCGCACCTGGACCGGCACGGCGAACAACGGGTGCTGGATGCGCTGTCGATGCTCCTCGAAGCGCGCGACGCCACGGTCATCGCTGCCAGCCACCGTGCCGGATTGATCGACCGCGCCGATCGCGTCCTGCGGGTCGAGCAGGGGCGGGTGGTCGAGGCTCAGGCGGGATGAGCGCGCTGCGGCGAATCGGTCGAGCCGACGGTCGGGTCCGCGGCAGGATCGCGCTGGCCGCGGTCCTCGCGGTGCTCGGGGCCGGGTGCGCGGCGGCCCTGCTTGCGGTATCGGGCTGGTTGATCACCGCCGCCGGGCTGGTCGGCCTGTCCGCCATGGCCATGATCGACATCTTCACGCCGGGTGCGGCGATCCGGGCCGCCGCAGTGGGTCGCACGGTGACCCGCTACGGCGAACGACTGGCCGGCCACGATGCGATGCTGCGCCACCTCACAGCGCTGCGATTGCGCGTGTTCCGGCGCCTGCTGACCCGGCCCGTGCGCTGGCTCGAGTCGGTCCCCGAAGGCGACCTGCTGACCCGACTGACGCGCGATATCGACACCCTCGATCTCCTGGTGCCGCGCTGGCTTCTTCCCAATGTCGGGGCGCTCGGCGGCGTCGTGTTCGCGATCGCGGCGATGGCCTGGCTGGCCCCTGCGCTGCTGCCCGTCGGGCTCGTCCTGCCCCTGGTCACACTCCTGGTCCTCGTGGGGCTGCAGCGCGCTGGCGCGGCGCCGGGTCGACGGATCGTGCAGAACAACGCGCGCCTGCGCATCGAAATGACCCGCTGGGTCGACGGCCTGGCCGAGCTGATCAGCGTCGGCCGTGCCGCAGAACGGTCCGTTCGCGTCGCCGATCATGCGGTCGGGCAGGTCGAGGCCCAACGACGGCAGCGACGTCTCGAGGCCCTGGGCCAGGCTGCGACCAGTGCACTTGCCTACCTCGCGTTCTGGGCGGTCCTGATCGGCGGCCTCGCGCTGGTCGGAGCCGACCGGCTCTCGGGGCCCGCAGCAGCGGGCCTGGCGCTGCTGATGCTCGGCCTGGTCGAAGCGCTGCAAGCATTGCCGGGCGGATGGGTCCTGCGCGCCAACTGCGCCGAAGCCGCGCGTCGGATCGAACGGCTGGGGAGCGGGCCGGGGAACGACGCCGACGCGCCGGTGGTGCGCCGAGTGACGGACCGCTCAATGCAGGGCGGCTCGGCGAACGACGGCGAGATCAAGCGCGACTCGTCCGCGCCCGAAGTCGTTCTCGAGGGCGTATCGTTTCGGTGGAGCCCGGTCCAGGCCAGCGTCCTCACGGAGGTCGATCTGGCGCTGGAACCGGGCGAACGCGTGGTCATCGGTGGAGACAGCGGCTGCGGCAAGTCCACGCTCGGCCGGATCATCACCGGTGAGCTCGAACCGTCGAGCGGCTCGGTCCTGCTCGACGGCGAGAACCTGTTCCTTCAGGACGAAGCGGTCCGGTTGCAACGCACGGGCAGGCTGGAGCAGGCGCCGATGCTGTTCAGCGATACGCTCGAGGCCAATCTGCGGCTCGGCGATCCCGACGCTTCAGCGGCGCGTCTCGACGCAGTACTCGAGGCGGTCGACCTGGCGGCCTGGGCCCGAGGGCTTCCGCAAGGCCTTGCAAGCTGGCTGGGAGAGCGGGGTGCCGGTCTTTCCGGCGGCCAGGCGCGGCGCCTGGCACTCGCGCGGGTGCTGCTGACCCGGCGTGGCCTGCTGGTGCTCGACGAGCCTTTCGCCGGGCTCGATGCAGCGACCGCGGGCCGGGTCGCAGCGGGCATCGAGCCCTGGCTGGCCGGCCGCACTCTGATCGTCCTGTCGCACGATCGGATCCCCGGCTGGGCACCGGATCGGGAGTGGCGGATGGACGGCGGCCGGCTGCGCGTCGGCGGTGACGGCTGACGCTCGTCGCCGGGGAGGCCATGAACGACTTCGCGATGCACCTGTGGCGTCATCGCGATGAACTCGTGACGACGTCTCGACGAACTCTCGACGATCTCTAGACGAGGTCCAGGCAGTCAGGACGGCACGTCGCTCGAATCGGCGCTGCGCGTTCGCGCGATCAAAGATTCGGTCAAATGCGGCTCGATCGCCTTGCGCAGGGGAGTGATCAGCTTGAACGGGGCGGCCAGGACATGGCCCGATTGCAGCCAGCGATCGCCGCCGGCGATGTCCATGACGACCCCGCCGGCCTCCTGGACCAGCAGCGCGCCAGCGGCGATGTCCCACGGCTTGAGCGCGAGTTCCCAGTAGCCGTCGAGACGGCCGCAGGCGACGTACGCCAGATCCAGCGAGGCGGCGCCGGCGCGACGGATGTCCTCGGCCTCGTCGAACAGGGCATCGAACATGCTCATGTAGGCCGGCAGCAGGCGGCGCGACCGGAACGGAAAGGCCGCGCCGAGCACGGCTCCGGACAGGGTGTTGCGCCCGGAAACGCGGATCCGGCGATTGTTCAGCGTCGCGCCCTGGCCGCGGCTGGCGGCGAACAGTTCGTCGCGCGCCGGATCGTAGACCACGCCGTGTTCGACCCGCCCCTTGACGACCTGGGCGATCGAGATCGCGTAGTGCGGGATGCCGCGCAGGTAGTTGCTGGTGCCGTCGATCGGATCGACCAGCCAGACGTGCTCGCTGTCGCCGGTCCTGCCGTCCTCTTCGCCAACCACGGCATGGTCCGGGTAGCGACGCTTGAGTTCGGTGCGGATCAGCGCTTCGCAGGCACGATCGATTTCGCTGGCGTAGTCGCCGCGCGCCTTGCGCTCGACGGGGATGGAATCGACCCGGTCGCGGTACTTCATCAGCAGGTCGCCGCCCTTGTGGGCTGCTTCGATGGCAGTGTTCAGGAACGGGTTCGTCACCGGTGCTCGTTCTCGATCGAGGGCAAGCCGGCAAGGATAGCAGACCGCAGGGGACCGACGCGCCCCGGGCCCGGTCGGCGGGCTCTCGTCGCCTGGCTGCGAGCGTGAGCGGCTAGACTGCGAGGATGGATCGACTCGCGCCCATCCGATTCGTGCTCGAGCGCACTTCGCACCCCGGCAACATCGGCTCGGCGGCACGGGCGATGAAGGTCATGGGGCTGGGCGATCTGCGCCTCGTCGCACCGGCCACGTTTCCTAACGCCGAGGCCACGGCGCTCGCGGCCGGCGCCGATGATCTGCTGGCCCGCGCCGGCGTGCACCGGTCCCTGGGCGAGGCCATCGAGGATTGCGTCTGGGTGATCGGCACCAGCCACCGGGCGCGCGACGTCGCCCAACCGATGCTGGAACCTCGCGAAGCAGCCCGCCAGGCGCTGCTCCAGCCGGGGCCCGTCGCGGTGCTGTTCGGTTGCGAACGATCGGGCCTGGACAATGCTTCGATGGACCGGTGCAATGCGCTGGTCCAGATTCCCACCGGCCCTGACTACACGTCGCTGAACCTGGCCCAGGCGGTGCAGGTCATGGCCTACGAGTTCCACCTCGCCGGTCGCGATGAAGCGGTCCGGCCGAAGCGACCGGAAGCCCGCCCGGCGACGGCCGACCGGCTCGAGGTGTTCTTCCAGCGGCTCGAGGAAACGCTGCGGGTCATCCGGTTCAGCACGCCGGGCCAGGACGAGACCCTGCACCGACGCCTGCGCCGGGTGTTCATGCGCGCGCGCCCCGACGATGATGAGTTGAACATGCTCAATGGTATGCTTTCGCGCACGCTCAGCGCAGCACGCGGACGTGGCCTCGACCTCGACGACTTCGACGACGACCAACGCAGCCGATGACCGCTTCCAGCGGATCTGGACGGTCGTGGCGGGCATTCCGCGAGGGTCAGTACTGAACTACGGCGAGGTGGCCCGGCTGGCCGGGCTGGCGGGCCGGGCTCGTATGGTCGGCCGCGCACTCGGCCGGGCCCCGAAGCGCCTGGAGTTGCCCTGGCATCGGGTCGTCAATGCCCAGGGTGCAATCAGCTTCAAGCCGGGATCCACGCCGCATCGCCTGCAGCGGCAGCGGCTGGAGGATGAAGGCGTCGTGTTCGTCGACGGCAAGATCGATCTCGAGGCGTTCAGCCCCGAGCGTGCGCTCGACCGGATGCTCTGGGGGCCGCCGGGCGACCCTTCCTGAGCGATTCGGGTGCCGGCTGTGGTCAGTCGGCTTCGACCTGGTGCAGGTGCACGTCGCGCTGCGGAAACGGAATCTCGCAGCCGGCGGTCTCGAGTTCGACCTTGAGCGATTCGAGCAGCTCGCTGCGGACGCCCCAGTAATCGGGCGCCTGGACCCACGGACGGACCGCGAAATTCACGCTCGAATCGCCCAGCTCCATCACCCAGATGACCGGAGCCGGGTCGTCGAGAACCTTCTCGTGGTCGTTCAGGACCTTCTCGATCGTGCTGCGGGCGACCTTCAGGTCGTCGCCGTAGCCCACGCCGATGATCAGGTCGATGCGGCGGGTGTCGTAGGCCGAATAATTGGTGATGTTTTCGCTGGTGATCTGACCGTTCGGCACGATGACGCGTCGGTTGTCCGGCGTGTTCAGGACCGATTGGAACAGACCCACATCGGTGACCGTACCCGACGTTCCCGCAGCTTCCACGTAATCGCCCTTGGTGAATGGCCGGAACAGCACGATCATCACGCCGGCGGCGAGGTTGCCCAGCGAGTTCTGCAGGGCTAGGCCGACCGCCAGCCCCGCCGCACCCAGCACGGCGATCAGCGGCGTGGTCTGGATACCGAGCTGCGAAATCGCGGCGATGATCACGGCGACCAGAAGGATCGCGTAGAGCACCACGCTCAGGAAGTTGGCCAGCATGTCTTCGATGCCGCGCTTGCGCATCAGCTTGGCGAGGAAGCTGGCGATCAGCTTGGCGACGATGCGGCCGATGAAGAAGATCAGTAGCGCGGCTATCAGCTTCCAGGCCCAGCCGATCAGCGTTGCGGTGTCGAGGTTGCTCAAATACTCCATAACTGCGTCCATTGCTTACTCCCTTCGATGCCTTTGCTCCGGCACGGTGATTCCTGGTTTGGGAAAGGATGACTGCGCGAGACTAACGCGTACCGGTCGATCAGAAATAATCGTGCCCGTGGGTCAGGGTTTCCTCCATCTCGTCGCCGAGCTTGGCGAGCCGCTTGATGCGATCGCTGAGCGCGGCGGCCGACAGGTGGCGGACCTGGAGGTTGTCGCACAGCTTGAGGAACGGCACGCCCTCCATGTCGCCGATGGCCAGGTAGCCGCCGCGGAGCAGCAGGTTGACCCGCAGCACCTTGACCGGGTCCTGTTCACCGAGCGGGCAGACCGTGGTTTCCAGGCGAAGGATCCGGCGGTCGTCGTCGTCCTTCAATTCGGCGAGGAAGACGCTCTGCCGGCGGGATTCCGAGATCGGAACCTCCAGCCCGAGCACGAACTTTTCCTTGTGAACCACGTTGAAGTGGGCCTCCACGTGCTCGGCGACTTCGGAAAAGGTGTCCATTACTTCGGCTCCAGGCGGATTGCGCCGTCGAGCCGGATCGCCGACCCGTTGAAGTAGGCGTTCTCGACGATGGTCCGGCACAGGGCGGCGAACTCCGCGGTCTTGCCGAGGCGCTTCGGGAACGGCACCGAGTCGGCCAGGGCCTGCTGGACTTCTTCGGGCATGGTGTCGACCATCGGGGTGTGGAACACGCCCGGGGCGATGGTCATGACACGAATGCCGAAGCGGGTGAACTCCCGGGCCATCGGCAGCGTCATGCCAACCACGCCGCCCTTCGAGGCCGAATAGGCCGCCTGGCCGATCTGGCCTTCCCAGGCGGCGACCGAGGCGGTGTTGATGATCACGCCGCGCTCGCCGTCCTCGTTGGCTTCGTTGTGCTGCATCCGGTCGGCGCAGGCCTTGGCCACGTTGAAGCTGCCGACCAGGTTGACCATCACGGTGGAGCGGAATCGTTCCAGCGGCATCGGCGCTTCGCGGCCGAGAACGCGGCCGGCGCCGAGGATGCCTGCGCAGCTGATCGCGACGTTCAGACCGCCCATCGCATCGGTGGCTTCGGATACGGCGTCGGCCACGGCCTGCTCGTCGGTCACGTCGACGCGGGTGAAACGGGCCTTGTCGGTGCCGAGCGTGTCGACGGCGCTCCGGCCGGCCTCTTCATTGACGTCGAACAGGGCCACGTGAGCGCCGCCGGCGACGAAATACTCGGCGACGCCGAAGCCCAGGCCGGAAACCCCGCCGGTAATGATTGCGCGGATGCCTTCAAACTTCATCTGGAGTTCTCCTCGAATAGGGGGTGGGGAAAGGGGTCAATCTGCGTGATTCTTGTTGTAGATCGCGGTGCCCGCGCGGCTGCCCTGGCGACCCAGCGTGCCGGCGATCCAGCGGCCTACGGCGGCCAGCGCGTCGAGATCGATGCCCGTGTCCATGCCCAGGCCGTGGAGCAGGTAGACGACGTCCTCGGTGGCCACGTTGCCGGTCGCGCCGCGGGCGTAGGGACAGCCGCCGATCCCGGCGACCGAGGAGTCGACGGTGCGCAGCCCGAGTTCGAGCGAGACGAGGATGTTGGCGATCGCCTGGCCGTAGGTGTCGTGGTAGTGCACGGCCAGCTTGTCCGCGGGCACCGAGTCCAGGACCGAGCGCAGCATCGCTCGGGCCTTGCCGGCGGTACCGATGCCGATCGTGTCGCCCAGCGAGATCTCCGCGCAGCCCGCGTCGAGCAATGCTTGGGCGACGCGGACCACATCGGAAATCGGCACGTTGCCCTGGTAGGGGCAGCCCAGCACGCAGGAGATGTAGCCGCGGACCCGGACGCCGTCTTCGCGCGCCCGTTCGAGCACCGGTCGGAAGCGCTCGAAGGACTCGTCGATACTGCAATTGATGTTGCGCTGATTGAAGGCCTCGGACGCCGCCGAGAACACCGCGACCTCGTCGGCGCCGGCTGCGCGGGCCCGGTCGTAGCCCTTTTCGTTGGGCACCAGTACCGGGTAGCGCGTCCCGCGCCGGCGTTCGAGACCGGCCATCAGGTCGTCGGCGTCCGCCAGCTGGGGCACCCAGCGCGGATGGACGAAACTGGTTGCCTCGACCACCGGCACGCCGCATTCGGCCAGCCGGTGGATCAGCTTGAGCTTGGTCTCGACCGGCACGTAGCGGGACTCGTCCTGCAGTCCGTCGCGCGGTCCTACCTCGCAGATCCTGACGAATTCCTGGGTCATCGAAGAGCGTTCCCGGACGAGCGCTGAACAGCCCGCCATTCTACAGGCTCGACGCCGGTGGCCGGCCAGGGCGTCTCTACGGCGTGGGCCCGCTCGAGACCCCGGCCCGACTTCGTCCGGGAGACCGGGGTGGGCTCAGCCCGTGTCGACGTCGGTGTCGATCTCGAGCAGGACCGCGTCGGCCTCGACCAGGTCGCCTTCCGCGACCGAGATCGAAGCGACTCTTCCGCCGACTTCGGCCTTGATCGACAGCTCCATCTTCATCGCTTCCATCAGCGCCACGGTCCGGCCTTCTTCGACCGACTCCCCTTCGGCGACCCGCAGCGCCAGCACCTTGCCGGGCATCGGGGCGACGATGCGACCGGACCCCGTGCCTGCGGGACCGACGGCTTCGAAGCGGTCGTGGCGGCGAACGCTCCAGCGACGCGACCGGGTGGCAATCTCACGAACCATGCGGTCGCCGTGCACCCGCAGCCGGGTCGATCGGCCGTCGACGGTGATCGATTGCACGCCGTCCTCGACGCGCCTGCGACGCAGCTCGAGCGTTTCGTCGTCGATCGCGAGCTCGACGATCCCGTCGTCGTGCCGCGTGCAGTGGACGATCGTCCGAACGCCCGCGATCTCGAGGTCGAGCGAGACCGGCGCGGGTGCGCCGAGGCGCCAACCGTCGGTCGCCTGCCACGGCGAGGCCGCCGCAGCGTGCCGGCGCTTTTCCGACGCGCTCGCCGATGCCGAAGGCGGATCGAGAAACGACAGAGCAGCGGCCGCGATCACCGACGCCGGCGGTCTGGCCCCGGCGTCGAGCAGCGAATCGAGGTCTCGATCGAGCAGGCCGGTGTCGATCGTCGAATCGCGGAATGCGTCGCTTGCGGCCAGCTGCTGCAGGAAGCCGAGGTTGGTGGTCAGGCCGGCGATGTGGGTCGAGCTCAGCGATTCCAGCAGGCGCGCTCGGCAGACCCTTCGGTTCTCGCCGGAAACGACCAGCTTCGCGATCATCGGGTCGTAGTGAACGCTGACCGCATCGCCGACGTCGATGCCGCGATCGATTCGGGCCCAGTGAGCATCGGGCCAGGCCAACGCACGCACCGTGCCGGAATCGGGCAGGAAGCCGGCGTCGGCATCCTCGGCATAGATCCTCGCCTCGATGGCGTGGCCGCGGCACTCGACCTCGTCCTGTGCCAGGGGCAGCGGCTGACCAGCGGCCACCCGCAGCTGCCACTCGACCAGGTCCAGACCGGTCACGGCTTCGGTCACCGGGTGTTCGACCTGCAGCCGGGTGTTCATCTCGAGAAAGTAGAAGCCGTGCTCATCGACCAGGAACTCGACCGTGCCGGCACCGAGATAATCGACGGCGCGCGCGGCGCGTACTGCAGCTGCCAGCAGCTCCTCGCGCAGCGCCGGATCGAGGCCTGGTGCCGGGGCTTCCTCGATGACCTTCTGGTGGCGGCGCTGGCTGGAGCAATCGCGTTCGAACAGGTGAACCACGTTGCCGTGCGTATCGCCGAACACCTGCGCCTCGATGTGCCGCGGTCGTTCGACGTAGCGCTCCAGGATCATGCGCTCGTCGCCGAATGCGGAGGCGGCCTCCCGTCGGGCGGCAGCGAGCGCATCCTCGAATTCGTCGGCCGAGCGAACCACGCGCATGCCTTTGCCGCCGCCGCCGGCCGCGGCCTTGAGCATCAGCGGAAAGCCGACCCGCTCGGCCTCGCGGGCCAGCGTGGCGTCGGACTGATCGTCGCCGTGGTAGCCGGGGACCAGCGGCACGCCGGCCTCGTCCATCAGGGCCTTGGCCCGGGCCTTCGAGCCCATGACCTCGATCGTGTCGGGGCGGGGGCCGACCAGCGCGATTCCGGCCTCGGCCAGCGCGCGGGCGAACCCGGCATTCTCCGACAGGAAGCCGTAGCCGGGATGGACCGCCTCGGCTCCGGTTGCGCGCGCGGCCTCGATCACGCGCTCGGCGCGGAGATACGACTTCGACGCTTCGGCCGGCCCGATCTCGACCGCGTGGTCGGCCATCCGCACATGCCGGCCGCCGCGATCGGCCTCGGAATGGACGGCAACGGTCGCGATTCCCAGGCGCCGGCAACTCTCGATGATGCGACAGGCGATCTCGCCGCGATTGGCGATCAGGATGCGTTTGAACAGGGGGGCGTCGGTCATGTCAGGGCTCGGAGCTCCGGTCGCGCCGGCTCCAGTCCGGGCGTTGTTTTTCGAGAAATGCGCGCAGGCCGGCCTGGCCTTCGGGCGAGACGCGGATCCGGGCGATCCATTCGGCCGTGATCGCGTCGAGTTCCTGCAGTCCGCCTTCGAACTCGGTCACGCGCTGGATCAGCGCCTTGCATTCGGCGATCGCCTGCGGACCGCAGGCGAGCAGCGCGTCGATGCGTTCGGCCAGCGCGTCGTCGAGCCGGTCGGGCTCCACGACCTCGTCGACCAGGCCGATCCGGCGGGCCTCTGCGGCATCGAAGCGCTCACCGGTGAGGAAGTAGCGGCGGCGGCAGCGGCTCCGATCCGGGCCAGCACGAACGGGGCGATCGTCGCCGGGATCAGTCCGAGACGGACCTCGGTCAGACCGAATCTGGCGTCGGTAGCCGCGATGGCCATGTCGCAGCAGGCGACCAGGCCCACGCCGCCGCCGAAGGCCGGGCCGTGGACCCGTGCGATCACGGGACAGGGCAGGGCGTCCAGCGCGCGGAACATCGCGGCCAGGCGCTCCGCGTCGGCCCGGTTCTCGTCCTCGCCCGCTTCGGCCATGCCGCGCATCCAGCCGAGGTCGGCGCCGGCCGAGAACGACCGTCCGGAGCCGGCCAGCACCAGCACCCGCGGCGGCGCGTCGACCAGGCGCTCGAAGCGCTGCGTCAGTGCAGCGATCAGCTCGGCGTTGAAGGCGTTGTGAACGTCGGCCCGGTCGAGCGTCAAGGTGGCGACGCCCCGTTTGTCAATGTCGTGGTTCAGCATGACGGCCGCTACATCCGGAAGACGCCGAAGCGTCCCTTCTCGATCGGCGCATTGAGCGAAGCGGCCAGGGCCAGGCCGAGCACGCGCCGCGTATCCGCCGGATCGATCACGCCGTCGTCCCACAGACGGGCCGTTGCGTAGAAGGGATGGCCCTGGTGTTCGTACTGCTCGCGGATCGGCGCCTTGAAGGCCTCTTCCTCCTCGTCGCTCCATTCCGTTCCGGCGCGTTCGAGACCGTCGCGCTTGACCGTGGCCAGCACGCTGGCGGCCTGCTCACCGCCCATGACCGAGATGCGGGCGTTCGGCCAGGTCCAGAGAAACCGCGCTCCGTAGGCCCGTCCGCACATGGCGTAGTTGCCGGCGCCGAAAGAGCCGCCGATGATCACCGTGAACTTCGGCACGTGCGAGCAGGCAACGGCGGTGACCATCTTGGCCCCGTCGCGGGCAATGCCGGACTGTTCGTACTTCTTGCCGACCATGAAGCCGGTGATGTTCTGCAGGAAGATCAACGGGATATCGCGCTGATTGCAAAGCTCGATGAAGTGCGCACCCTTCAGCGCCGATTCGGAAAACAGGATGCCGTTGTTGGCGACGATACCGACCGGCATGCCGTGCAGGTGAGCGAAGCCGCAGACCAGGGTGGTGCCGTAGCGCGCCTTGAACTCGCTGAATTCCGACCCGTCGACCAGCCGGGCGATGATCTCGCGGACCTCGAAGGGGTAGCGGGTGTCGGTGGGCAGGATGCCGTAGAGATCGTCGGCCGGGTAGGCCGGCGGCTCGGTCGGCCTCCGGGCCGGCCCGTCCGGGCCGCGGCGATTCAGGTGGCCGACGATGTCGCGCGCCATGGCCAGCGCGTGCGTGTCGTTCTCGGCGAAGTGGTCGGCGACGCCCGACAGGCGGGTGTGGACGTCAGCGCCGCCCAGGGTCTCGGCATCGACCTCCTCACCGGTCGCCGCCTTGACCAACGGCGGCCCGCCGAGAAAGATCGTTCCCTGTTCCTTGACGATGATCGCCTCGTCGCACATCGCCGGTACGTAGGCGCCGCCGGCCGTGCAGGAGCCCATGACGACCGCGATCTGCGGGATGTTGGCCGCCGAAAGCCGCGCCTGGTTGTAGAAGATCCGGCCGAAGTGGTCCTTGTCCGGGAAGACCTCGTCCTGCAGCGGCAGGAAGGCGCCGCCGGAGTCGACGAGATAGATGCAGGGCAGGTGATTCTCCAGCGCGATCTCCTGGGCCCGCAGGTGCTTCTTGACCGTCATCGGGTAGTAGGTGCCGCCCTTGACCGTCGCGTCGTTGGCCACGACCATGCATTCGGTGTCCTGGATTCGTCCGATGCCGGCAACCACGCCGGCCGCCGGCGCAGCGTCGTCGTACAGGCCGTTGGCGGCCATCGGCGAGACTTCGAGGAACGGGCTCCCCGGATCGAGCAGCGTGCGGACGCGCTCGCGCGGCAGAAGCTTGCCGCGCGCGACGTGCTTGTCCCGCGAGCGTTCCGGACCGCCGAGCGCGGTCCGGTCGAGCCGCTCGCGCAGGTCAGCGGCCAGCGCCCGATGGTGCTCGGCGCGGTCGACGAAGTCCGGGTCCTTCCGATTGACCTGCGATTCGATGCGGGGCATGGGGTCCTTGCCTTGGAATGGGATGCGCGAACAACGGGCTAGTTTACCCGCTCGATCGGGTCCGATTCCGGGCGGCGGGGACGAGGCGCCGTTCCGAACCGCTATCATTGGCAATTCCGCATGGATTCCGACATGTCCGATTCCGACGCCCCCGAACCGGGCTTCGACGACCTGGGCCTTCCCGCACCGCTGCTGAGCACGCTGGCGGATCTGGGCTACGAAGCGCCGTCGCCGATCCAGGCCGCAACGATTCCAGCCCTGCTGGCCGGTCGCGACGTGCTCGGCCAGGCCCAGACCGGAACCGGCAAGACCGCCGCGTTCGCGCTGCCGATCCTGGCGCGGCGCGACGCCTCGGCGGCTCGCCCGTCCGCCCTGGTCCTGGCGCCGACCCGCGAGCTCGCGATCCAGGTCGCCGAGGCGTTCCAGAGCTATGCCCGCGGCCTGAAGGGCTTCCACGTCCTGCCGATCTACGGCGGGCAGGCCTACGCACCGCAGCTCAACGGGCTGCGCCGGGGCGCCGACGTGGTGGTCGGCACGCCGGGCCGGATCATGGACCACCTGGGCAAGGGCACGCTGAAGATCGACCGTGTGCAGACCCTGGTCCTCGATGAAGCTGACGAGATGCTTCGCATGGGCTTCATCGACGACGTCCGCGATGTCATGGAGCGGATTCCGGCCAGCTGCCAGAAAGCCCTGTTCTCGGCCACCATGCCCGACGCGATCCGCCGGATCGCCGAGCGCCACATGAGCGACGCCGAGCACATCACGATCCGTGCGAGCACGACCACGGCGGCGAATATCCGGCAGCGCTACTGGGTCGTCAGCGGCGTCCACAAGCTCGACGCGCTGACGCGGATCCTGGAAGTCGAACAGTTCGACGCGATGATCGTGTTCGCGCGCACTCGGATCGCCACCGAGCAACTGGCCCAGCGGCTCGAGGCGCGCGGGTTTTCCGCCGCGGCCCTGAACGGCGATGTTCCCCAGAAGCAGCGCGAGCAGATCGTCGAGCGGCTGAAGCGCGGCGAAATCGACATCCTCGCCGCGACCGACGTCGCCGCGCGAGGCCTCGACGTCGAGCGGATCAGCCACGTGGTCAATTACGACATTCCGTACGACACGGAGGCCTACGTGCACAGGATCGGCCGGACCGGACGCGCCGGGCGTTCCGGCGAGGCGATCCTGTTCGCCGCGCCGCGCGAACGCGGCATGCTGCGGGCGATCGAACGGGCAACCCGCCAGCCGATCGAGGCGATGAGCCTGCCGACCGTGGGCGACGTCGAAGCCCAGCGATCGCTGCGGTTCCAGCAGAGAATCCGGGCGGCGCTGGACGGCGACGACTTCGATGCGGGACGCGCGATGGTGCGCGAAGCGGTCGATACGCTGGACGCGTCGATCGACGATGTCGCGGCCGCGCTGGCGGTGATGGCGCGCGGCGACGCACCGCGCCTCGGCGTCGATCGACCCGCGGTGAGCTTCGACGACCCGCCGGCCGAACACGGCCGACCGAGAGAGCCGCGCACGGCCCGGGCCGCCCGGACCGGCCAGGACGCCGGCCTGGTCGGCTACCGGATCGAAGTGGGCGCGCGCCATGGGGTCAAGCCGGGCAACATTGTCGGTGCAATCGCCAACGAAGCCGGGCTGGACGCCGGCCGGATCGGCCGGATCGACATCCAGCCGACCTTCAGCGTGGTCGACCTGCCGGCCGATCTCGAGCCGGCGCTGCTCGACCATCTGGCCACGGTCCGCGTGGCCGGTCAGGCGCTCCGGATCTCGCTCGATCGTGGCCGCCCGGGCCCGGCCGCACGGTCGGCGCCGGAGGCATCAGGACGGCCAGGACCGACTGGGAAGCCCGGCCGCGACCGGTCGATGGCGCCGTCGAAGACGAAGCGGGTCAGGAAGAAGGCGCCGAGACGCGACAACGCGGCGGGCTCGAAGGCGGTTCGCGAGTCGACCGACAGATCGGCCGACCGCGCCGGCCGCCGCAAGGAAAGCGGGCACTCTCCGCCGAAGCGACCCGCGCGGACCCGGGCCGAGCGGAAGGCGCAGCTGCAGGCGCGCAAGAAGAAATGACGGTCGGGGAAGCGTTGAGCGCGCAGCGCGCGGTGGCTGCGGCGGTCGGCGTGCTCCCGGCCGATCTCGCCGTTCACGGAGATCCATGATGAAGCTGTACGGAAGCTACACCTCACCCTACGTACGTCACTGTCGCGTGGCGCTGATCCAGCAGGGCGAGCCGTTCGAATTCGTCGAGACCGACTATTCGGCCAGCGCTCGTCAGTCGCCGACCCGCCGCGTGCCGTTCTTCGAGCACGACTGCGGCGGCGATCGAGCGATCCAGTTGACCGACTCGAGCAGCATCCTGCGCTGGATCCGCGAGCGGGGCGGGCGGACCTTTCTGGCCGACCCGGAGGCGTTCGACCGCTACCTGATGGTCAATACGGCAATGGATGCGACCGTGAACCTGTTCCTGCTCGAACGCGACGGCCTGCGGCCGGACGAGGTGCCCTACCTGGCTCGCCAGCGCGACCGCGTCGAAAGCAGTCTGGTCGAACTCGACCGTCAGTTCACTGACGCACCCCACGCCGATGACGACGGCCTCCGTCTGGCATGCTTCCTGAGCTGGGCCGTGTTCCGAAACCGGATTCGCAGCGGTTCGTTTCCTGCGCTCGAGCGCGTGGTCGAAGCCTGGGAAGCGGACGCGACCTTCGCCGCCACCCACCCCTCGATCGCCGGCTGAGTTCCGCGTCAGTCGTCGCTGTCTTCGAGAACCAGGTGAACGCGGCGGTTCTGGCGCCCCTTGTTCTCGATCCGGGTCACGGCAACACGGCCGATTTCGTCGGTTCGCCGCACGTGCGTCCCGCCGCAGGGCTGCAGATCGATGCCTGGAATCTCGAGAAGGCGGATCCGGCCGACCCCGGTCGGCGGCTTGACCGACATCGTCCGGATCAGCCCGGGATCGAGGTCCTCCTCGTCGATCCAGCGCGACTCGACCGGGTGGGCCTCCTCGATCATGGCGTTCACTTCGGCGGTCACGGCCTCCTTGTCGGCGGCATCGGCCATGTCGAAATCGAGGCGACTCTTCTCGGCGGAGATATTGCCCCCGGTGACCGGATAGGCGAGTACCGCGCCGAGCAGGTGCAATGCGGTGTGCATCCGCATGTGGCGGTGCCGCAGCGCCCAGTCGATGCGCGCGGAGACCTCCGTATCCACCGCCGGCAGAGCGGAGCCCCGGGCCGGAACGTGGACGATCGCGCCGTCCTCGCGTCGCCGGCGGGTGTCCGTCACCGCCAACTGATGATCATCCCATTCGAGCACGCCGCGGTCGCCGGGCTGGCCGCCGCCGAGCGGATAGAACACGGTCCGGTCGAGCACCACCCCCTCGGCCCCGGCCTCCACAACCCGCGCCGTGCATTGCGTCAGGTAGGCATCTTCGGCAAACAGCGCTTCAGTCATTCCATCGTTCCTCCGGGCCCGGAACCCGGATTCTACGACCCTCGATCCGCCACATCGGGGTGTCCGAAACGTTTCAACTTCGGTATACTGGCGAGCTTGATTCATCCGCTCGATTCCGGCCAGCGAATCGCGACCCGGAGCGGCGGAGAACAAGCGGCAGCTGCGCAGTCCATGCGGCGGTCTCGCGGTCCAACGGACCGCAGATCAGGACGATCTGATCACTACAATTCAAGTTTCGGAGAGGTGGCAGAGTGGTCGAACCGAGCGTAGCGAGCTCGATGCGAAGACCGCGAAGCGGTTGAAGCCACCCGGAGCGCCAGCGGAGGGCAAGCAGCGCAGCTGCGCAGTCCATGCGGCGGTCTCGCGGTCCAACGGACCGCAGATCAGGACAATCTGATCACTACAATTCAAGTTTCGGAGAGGTGGCAGAGTGGTCGAATGCGGCGGTCTCGAAAACCGTTAACCGGTAACCCCGGTTCGAGGGTTCGAATCCCTCCCTCTCCGCCATCCATGAAAAAGCCCCGCCTTGCGCGGGGTTTTTCATGGATGTCGAAGCGGGCTGGAGGTTCGAACCCTGGAGGGACGAACGCAGGCAGGCGACTCAAGATGCACGCCCCGTGGGTCGCGACAAGGCTAAGCAACGCAAATGGGTTCGAACCGAGCCGAAGGCGAGCTCGATGCAAGCCCGCGCAGCGGGCGCAGCAACCCGAAGCGCAGCGGAGGGCAAGCGCCGCAGGCGCGCAGTCCATCCCTCCCTCTCCGCCATCCATGAAAAAGCCCCGCCTTGCGCGGGGTTTTTTCATGGATGGCGAAGCGGGCTGGAGGTTCGAACCCTGGAGGGACGAACGCAGGCAGGCGACCCAAGATGCACGCCCCGTGGGTCGCGACAAGGCTAAGCAACGCAAATGGGTTCGAACCGAGCCGAAGGCGAGCTCGATGCAAGCCCGCGCAGCGGGCGCAGCAACCCGAAGCGCAGCGGAGGGCAAGCGCCGCAGGCGCGCAGTCCATCCCTCCCTCTCCGCCATCAACAGGAGATCCCGCCTCGTTCAGATGCTTCAAGGATGACGAAGCGGGCTGGCGGTTCGAATCCTGACGAACCGAGCCGCAAAGCGGCGAACTCGCGATCACACAGCCGACAGCCCGGAATGCAGGCCTACTGTGACGGCTCTTCCACGGGAATCATCGCTTCGAGGCGCCGCCGCGCGTCGTCCAGGCGCCCGTCCAGCCTCGGCGTCGGTACCTCCCCGTACGCTTCGTCGAACGCAGCAATCGACGTCTCCACCGCTCGCAACAGATCCCGCGCGGCGGCCGTGCGGACCTGCGGGTCGGTCGAGCCGACCCGACCGATCCAGATCGGCGACGAGTGGGCGAAGGGCCGGGCGTGCATGGTCGGCCACGCATCGTCCTGCAGCTCCGACGCGTAGGCCCGGATGGCGACCCAGCCACCTTCGGGCAGGTCGACCTCTCCGCGCAGTTCGCGGGTCTCTCCGTCGCCGACGCCCTCTGCGGTTTCCACGACGTCGCCGTTGACGACGATCTCGACGACGTCGATCGCCGTCGTGCTGGCCAGGGTCGCCGTCCAGGACCGACGACCGCTGGATGTAACCCCACCGGGCTGCGCACCGTCGTCGAGTTCGAACACCAGCGCCGGCCCCGTGGAAACGAAGCCGCGCCCGGCCGCGGCGGCCTCGATCACGGCCTCGATCGACGCCTGGTTCTCCGGCACGCGGAGGTAGTTGCGCCCGGTGCCGACCGCCGGCGTGCGGTGGAAATCGACCCAGCCGTCGGTGCCCGACATCGCAGCCACGGGCTTGCCGATGTTCAGCAACCGGTACCAGACCGCCGCATTGCCCAGTGGGCTGGTCCACGCGCAGACCAGCTCGATGCCCATGCGCTCGGCCAGCACGCCGTCGGAGACCAGTTCCAGCGGGATCGGTCGATCCTCGAGGTGGGTGAACGGGTCGCGGTCATCGCCGATCGGGTGGACGTAGGTCGCAAAGGCGCCGGTGCGTTCGGCGAAGGCGATCACGTCGCCGTTGGTCCTGTCCGGGTCGCCGAGCGTCGGATTGTTGGGACCGAAGAACCACGGGGCGAAGGGCGTATCGACGCCGAGCAGCCCGATATGGCCGTGGAAGTGCGAGCGGACTTCCTGGGCCTGGTGGACCGCGCGCCCGTCGCGAACCGTGTCCGAGCCCAGGAGAGCCGCATCGATCCGGCGCTCCCAGCGGTTCCAGGATTGGGGAGCCAGCTGGTCCAGGTCCTCGCCGGACATCGCCCGCAAGGCGTCGTCGTGGTCGGCGCGGTGGTGACCGTCGCCGTTCAGGTGGACGTGGTGGTCGGCCGACACGTAGCCGGCGGCGCGGGCGTTCCAGAGCGGGTCCAGCGCGAGGTTCGCGTTCGTCACGCCCGCTTCGGTGACGTCCACGGTGGTTTCGACCCGCGGCGTCAGCGGGCCGCGCACGGCCTCGATGCGGTAGCGGCCTGTCGGTACGGTCAGGCGAGTGGTTCCGGGCAGATAGAAATAGTGCCGTCCGGTCTGCGGATCGAAGAAGGTCGCGTCCTCGTGGAATGCGACCGGGTGCCCTCGGTGATCGACGATCGAGACCCGGGCGGTGACCGGCTCTCCACTCTCGTCGGTGACCGTGACCGCGAGCCGTCCCGTCGGTGTGCCGTAGTCCCAGCGACGGACGTCGACCGGTTCGGGCGCGCCCCCGTAGGTCGCAATGCGCTTCAATCCGAACTGGCGTCGATCGCCAAGGTCGACGAAGTACACGTGCCCGCCGTCGGCACTGAACGCCGGTGACGTGGCGTACGGACTCCCTTGCGTCAAGCGGTGACGAACTCGGGGATCGTCGAGATCCATCGTCCACAGGTGGTAGTCGTTGTCGATCGGCGCGCTGAAGACGATCAACCGCTGGCGGGGGTGGACGTCGGACGTGAGGTGATAGGTCAGGGTTTCGGCATGGGCGATCCGGTCCTCCCCGGAGCCGAACCGGCGTTCGCGCAGCACGCGATGTGCGCCGTTTCCGTGCAGGTAGACGATGCCGCTGCCGGCGGCCAGCCGGCGAACGTTGCGCACCACCTGCGGGAGGTCGGTCAGCGTTTCCGTTTCGCCGGTTTCCAGATCGAAGCG
The DNA here is from genome assembly GCA_965227925.1 of Wenzhouxiangellaceae bacterium. Classification (GTDB taxonomy): domain Bacteria; phylum Pseudomonadota; class Gammaproteobacteria; order Xanthomonadales; family Wenzhouxiangellaceae. The sequence goes on along the minus strand of CBDDGP010000003.1, from coordinate 878,679 downwards.
GACCAGCTCGAGACTGCCGTCGACCGCCGCGCTATGGATCAGCGCGCGACCGTCTGCCAGGAACTCGGGGTCCAGGTCGATGCCGGGCGTGTCGATCACGCGCTGCAGACCGTCGGCGAGCGTCAGGACCACGATCGACGTATCGTCTCCGCGGTCGCGGACGAAGGCCAGCCGGGTACCGTCCGGGGACCAGCGCGGCCGGGCGTCGACGTGCGGCCCGTCCGTCACCCGGGTCGCGTTGCCGGTCTCCAGGTCGAGGACCCAGAGCCAGCCCTGCGCCGCGAAGGCCAGTCGCCGGCTGTCCGGGGCCGGTGCGGGGTCGGTCGGGCCGTGGGCGAGAATCGGCAGCTCGTGCTGCTCGAGGTAGACGTGGTGACCGAAGTCGTCGAGCTTCGCGTATCGATGGTTCCATTGCGCGAGTGCGGAGGGCGCAAGCACAGCGCTGGTCAGCAGGCCGATCAGCGGGCCGATCAGCAGGTGGCGCATCGAAGGGAGCGACTGGGTCATTCGGGCGGTCTCCAGAGCGGGGTTGTCGAGCCGGTGCCCGACGGCTCGGGTCCGGTCCCGGAGATGACGGCGGCTTGCAGATCGACGTCCAGCCGCCACGATGGCCTCGGTGTGTCAGTCGCCGAGCCGTTCGTCGAGCTCGGCCAGGAACGCCTCGATTCGCTGTGCATTCTTGCCGAGGTCGCTGCCGCCGACGCGGGACTTGGAGCGGACATCGACGCGCGTCCGTCCGCTGTCGCGCTGGATTCGGACCACGACGTCGTCCTCGAAGCCGTACCAGAACGTCGTGTCGGTGGCTTCGATCCGGCCCGCCCCGCGCTCGGCGGCGACGCGCTCCCAGCCCATCGAATCCACGGTCTCGAGCGCGGCGTTGAAGACCTCGGCCATCGACGTATCGTAGCGAGCCGGCCCGAGGTCCGGATAGCCCTGGCGCTGCTGCTCGGCCACCTCGTCGCCGCCGTACGCGGCCGGGTTCGGCGCGTCGGCGCGCAGAGGGGCAATGGCGACGAACTCGGGCGGGTCGTCCAGGTCGGTGGTGATGTCGTGGATGAACGGTTTGCTCGAGGCGGTCTGGCGGACGCCGACGGGGACCAGGGCCACCGCCACGCCGAGCACCAGCGCGACGATCAGCAGGCCGACGCCCTGTTGTCGAATCTTCGGCACCAGCAAGCCGATCACCGCGAGCACCGCACCGGCCGCGCCGAGGTAGAGCGCGTAGCGCAGTATGCCGAGCAGGCCGAAGCCCAGGTCCCAGAGCCCGAAGCGATAGCCGGGTCCGCCGGCGAGCAGAAGCAGGAGGGCGAGCAGCGAAACCGCGAACGCGATGCGGCGATAGATCATCAGTGGACTCCCGGAAGCGATCCGACATTCTGGCATGCAGCCGTCCGGGCCGTGTAGGCTTGCCGCATGGAACCTCTGAACACGGTACTGATCCAGCCCGACACCCGCTGGGCCGATCGCGCCGCCAATCGCGAGCACCTGTCGACGCTGATGGATCGCGTCGCAACGGCCGACCTCTACGTGCTGCCGGAAACGTGTACGACGGGCTTTCTCGGCGACCTGTCCACCGATGCCGAGCGCGAGCAGGGCAAGGCCGACTTGGACTGGCTGATCGAGGAATCCGGAAAGCGCCGAGCGGCCATTGCCGCCGGCGTCGCCGTGGTCGAAGACGGGCGGCGCTTCAACCGCATGCTGTTCGTCACACCGGGCGGAGCGGTGACGCACTACGACAAGCGCCACCTGTTCGGCTACGGCGGCGAAGGGGATCGATACGCCGCGGGCGACCGCCGCGTGCGCGTTCGCTGGCGCGGCTGGCGCTTCGATCTCCAGATCTGCTACGACCTGCGGTTTCCGGTCTGGTGCAGGAACGACGACGCCTTCGACGTCCAGCTGTTTCCGGCGAACTGGCCATCGCCCCGCGTCGACGCGTGGCGCACGCTGTTGAAGGCCCGCGCGATCGAGAACCAGGCCGTGGTGATCGGGGTCAACCGGAGCGGCACCGATGGCAAGGGGGTCGACTACCCGGGCAGTTCGAGAGCCTTCGACGCGCTCGGCGAGCCGCTCCTGGAAATGGGGGAGGCCGAGGAGGTCTCCGGCTTCGTGCTCGACCCGGCGTCGGTTCGAGGCATTCGTGACCGGCTTCCGTTCCTGGCGGACCGGGACGGATTCCGTATCGACTAGTCGGATTCGAACGTTCAACCGACTGCAGCAGACGACTGCAGCAGACGGTTGCAGTGGACGATTGCAGGAAACAATCGCAGCAGGCAATCGCAGCAGACAATCGCAGCAGACAATCGCAGCAGACAATCGCAGCGGATTGCCGCGAATCGTCGAGACCGGCAGCGAGCCAGCCGCGCTATGAGGTCAGAGTCGGCGCAGGACGCCGACGGCAAGGCCCTCGATCACGAATTCCCGCTGGCCCTCGTCGGCGACCACGATGTCGTCGAAGGCAACGTTTTCCGCCTTCAGCCGGATCCTCGCGCCGTCGCGATGGAAACGCTTGACGGTCACTTCATCGTCGATCCGGGCAACCACGATCTGGCCGTCGCGCGCGGACTGGGTGCGATGCACGGCCAGCAGGTCGCCGTTGAGAATGCCGGCGTCCTTCATGCTGTCGCCCTGGACGCGCAGCAGGTAGTGGGGGGCGGGTCGAAACAGCGAGATGTCGACCGGAACCCGGCGTTCCTGGTGGGCCAGGGCCAGCAGCGGCGCGCCGGCGGCGACGCGGCCGATCAGCGGCAACTCGGCCAGGCTTCCGGGGTTCAGCGGCGCCGGCTCGTCGTCGACGGTGGGCACGATGCCGCGAGCGGTCCGTGCATCCAGCCGGATCGCGCCCTTGGCGGCCAGTGCCTTGAGGTGCGACTGCGCGGCGTTCGGCGACTTGAAGCCGAAATGGGCGTTGATCTCGCTGCGCGTGGGCGGCAGACCGTCCTGATCGATCGAATCGCGGATGAACGCGAGGATTTCGGCTTGTCGAGGGGAAAGCTTCATGGCCGGTACTATATCAAAATACAGTGCCTGCTGCACGGAGGCAGCGATCGGTCCGGCGCAGGTCAGTTCTCGGCGTGCGGGGTCGATGGGGCCGGCACCGTCGCTCGCAGGTGGCCGCGAATCGGGTAGCCGATGAAGTGCGATCGCCGGCCGATCCAGTACGGGCCCGAGTACGGCCAGTAGGGCCAGGCGTGGTAGCGCCAGATCGGACCGTAGTAGGGCGGGTAGTAGCGGTCGTCGAGCTCGACGCGTTCGGGCCAGAGGTAGACCGAGCGGGTGTCCAGCTGCGGAAAGCGGTAGGCGAAGTCGCCGACGCTGCCGCTCTCGAATCCCTCGAGTCGACCGATGACCGTGACTTCGCGGCCCGGCGCGAAGATCTCGGGGTCGAGAAAGCCGTCGTGGCAGGCGCGGAAGCGGCCCAGGGCACGATCGCTCTGCACCGGTCGATGGCTTCGATCGAGCTCGCGAGCGAGCAGTTCGAGGCAGGTCGCCGACTCGCCCGGCCGGGTCTCGACCAGCGTTCCGCCCCAGCGGAAGGTCTCGCCGACCTGCCTCGGGGTGGTCTCCGACGGGCTGGGACGCTCGGCGAACTCGCCCTCGAGCGGTGCCGGGATGCTGGCGCAGCCGACCAGGCCGAGCATCGCGGCCAGGACGACGAGTGCGGGTACGGGGCCGGTTCGGGTCATCGGGAGTGCTCCTCGCGTAAAGGTCCAATCACCTTCATTGGAACAGAAAAACCGTGCAGGGTTCATCGACGAAGCGTCGCCGGGGGCTGCAGCGGCAGTCGACCGTCGTCGAGGCTCCTTATCGGAACCGCGGCCGCCAGCGACGGCATTGCGCGATGAAGTCCCCGGTCGCCTTCTCGGCCGGGGCGGAACCGTAGCGCAGGCGCTGGTAGCGACCGGCCAGGTCGACCAGTTCGGCGTGGTTCCGTATCGAGAGCGCGGCACGAGGCGTCCATTCGCGTACCGTTTCGCCGGTGCGCCGGGGCGCGCCCTTGCGACCGACGCGGCGTTCGACCCGCCGCCACGCGAGGCGCAGAGGATCGCGGTCGCGCCGGGACCCGGCGAGCAGACCGCGCAGCCACCAGGCCAGCGGCGCAAGCAGGAGAATCGCCGCGACCATCAGGGCCGCCTGGCCGGCCAGGCCCAGCGTCTGCAGGCCGAGGGTTCGGAGCATCGATTCCTGGCGCTCGGCATCGAAGCCGAGAACCCAGCGATTCCAGAGATTCTGCAGGCGGTCGTACTGGTTCCGCAGCTGGAACGCCCAGTCGGCGTTCAACCAGCCGCCCGCGCCGGGCAGCGCGCTTCGTGCGCCGTCGAGGATGCGTGCCGGCGAGACCGCGGAGGTGGGATCGACCCGCGTCCAGCCGCGACCTTCCAGCCACACCTCGGTCCAGGCGTGCGCGTCGGAGTTCCTGACCAGCAGATATTCGTCGGAGGATTGCCAGTAGCCGCCCTGGTAGCCGGTCACGTCCCGGGTCGGAATGCCGGCGTGGCGCATCAGCACGGCGAAGGCCGATGCGTAGTACTCGCAGTAGCCGGTGCGCAGATCGAACAGGAACTCGTCGGCGCCGTGGCGGCCGAGCGGCGCCGTGTCCAGGCTGTAGTAGAACGGACCCTCGTTGAACCAGCGCAGGACCTCGTCGATCAGCGCCGCGTCGTCGTCGGGAAACCGTTCCCGGAGCTCGAGTGCGCGCTGGCGCGTTCGGGGGTTGCTGCCCTCCGGCAGGTCCAGCGCCAGGTTGCGGTACAGCGGCAACAGGGTGGGCGAATCGACGAAGTCGGTCTGGCTGATCACGCTGTACGGCGTGAGGCCGGTCAGCGGTTCGTCGCGCCGCATCTCGAAGGCCATCGAGACCCGCACCTTGTCCGGCCATCGGGCCGGATAGTCCAGCGCGAACAGCCAGTGCCGTTCCGTGGGTTCGATCTGCACCGTGTAGCGCAGCGCGCCGGGGCCGACCTGCGGCACGCGCTCGGGTGCCTGGTTGACGTAGAACACGCGGGTCCAGGTGCGGCCATCGAAGCGCCAGAGCACCGGACCGCGCCAGTACAGTTCCGAGCGCGGCGGACGCTCGCCCTGGAATGTGACCCGGAATGCCGGGCTGTCGTCCTCGAACAGGCTGGCGATCTCGCCCACGGACATCTCGTCGGACAGCCCCGTGCGGCCGTCCAGTGCCTCCTCGGGCAGCCCCCACAACGGCGAGGCCAGGCGCGGAAACAACACGAACAGGATCAGCGCGAAGGGCAGCGCCAGCAGGATCATCGCGGTCGCGCCCCGGACCATGTCGCGCGCTGGAACGCCGAGGGGCCGTCCCGGACCGGCGCGGGGCGCATCCTCGTCGCGCTGGATGCGCAGCAGCGCGACCGTGGCGAGCCAGCACGCGACCAGCAGCCAGATCACGAGATCCAGGCGTTGGCTGAACAGGAACTGGGTGGCGACCAGGAAGAACGACAGCGCGGCAACCATCCGTCCGTCGCGAAGGCGGTACATCTCCAGCAGCTTCGACGCCAGCATCACGCACAGCAGCGCCGTGGCCGCCCGTCGACCCCAGAGCGTACCGTACGCCGCGATGACCAGGCCCAGCCCGAGGAAGGTCACACCGATCCGGACCAGGCGGCCGGGCGGTCGCCAGCCACGCAGCTCCGCCGCCCCCCGCCAGGCGGCCGCGATCAGGACGAACGCACCGAGCCAGGCGGGCATCGCCAGCAGGTGCGGGCCGGCCGCGACCAGGAACGCGGCCAGCACGAAGCCGGTGGTCGAAGCGCCGAGTCGGATCGTCATTCGTGGTCGGCCAGCGCGTCGAGGCATCGGTCCCGGTGAGCTTCGCCGCGGTCGGGAGCGGCACGCCAGGTACCCAGATCGAGGCCGTACTCGAGGTCTTCGCGTTCGGCGTCCAGGATCCATCGACACAGGACCGACAACCGGCCTTCCAGATCCGCGGCCGCCGCCTGGTCGAGCCGGAACACGATCCGGCCGCGCTCGGGACGCGTGAACTGCCGCGCCAGCAGCTGATCATGGCGCTGACTGGCCTTCCATGCGATCCGGTGTACTGGATCGCCTTCGCGCCAGTTGCGCAGCCCGTGGAATTCGTCGCTTTCATCGCCCGGGCTCGTCGAACGACGGGCGTCGCTGCTGCGCGGGGGCGGGGGCGGTCGGTCGGCGGGTCGCGGCCAGACGCGGATCGAGGCCCGACTCTCGACCCAGGACCAGGCTTCGAACAGGCCGAGCGGTTGCCGGGTCCGGATGCGCAGCCGACCCACGGGAAGCCGGCCGCGGCGCTCGGTGGGGAGCTCCAGTTCGGCCTGCGCGGATCCGCTCGCATCGAGATCGACCCCGCTGGACGCCGCGCCGTCGGGACGGCGGCAGACGATGCCCAGCCGCGCACGATCGGCGGTATCGCTCAACTCGACGTGAACGACGGCCGCCTGGCCGGCGAACACGGGCCGGGTGTGGACGGCCTCGACCCGAACGCGTTCCAGGTTGCGGAACGCCAGGTGCATCGACAGCAGCCCGAGACAGGCCAGCAGAAAGGTGGTCAAGAGCCCCATGCTGTTGTTGAAGTTCAGGCTGCCGAGCAGCATGCCGTGCAGGAGCAGGGCAATCATCCAGCCGAACGCGGTCGGCAGGATGAAGACCTGTCGGTAGCGCAGGGTCAGCGGCGGTTCGATCGGTCCGCGCCGGCGCAGTGCGCCGTCCAGCCAGCGCGCGAAGCGGCGGCGGACGGCCTCAGGGAACCGGCGTACGCTCGAGGATGCGGGTGATGACATCGGCCGGGGCCTCGGAGTCGGCGCGAACCTGAACGCGGTGCGTTGCCAGGGCCGGGAACACGCGCTTGACGTCATCGGGCAGGACGTGATCCCGGCCGTCGAGGAGCGCGTGCGCCCGCGCCGTGGCGGCCAGGGCCAGGGTCGCTCGCGGCGACAGCCCGGCGCGCAGGGACGGGTGTTCGCGGGTCGCCAGGATCAGCGCCTGGAGGTAATCGACGACCGGGTCCGACAGGTGCAGGTCGCGGGCGCGGTCCATCAGCCGGCGAACGTCGTTGTCGTCGAGGCAGGTCGGCAGGGCCTCGAGCAGGTCGCGCCGGTCGGGTTCCCGGAGCAATCGGCGTTCCTCGTCGGGTTCTGGATACCCCAGGCCGATCCGGAGAAGGAACCGGTCGAGCTGCGAATCCGGCAGCGGATAGGTGCCGACCAGGTCGAGCGGATTCTGGGTCGCGATCACGAAGAAGGGTCGTGGCAGCGGGTGGGTCCGGCCGTCGACGCTGACCTGGCGTTCGGCCATCGCTTCGAGCAGGGCGCTCTGGGTGCGCGGCGTTGCTCGATTGATCTCGTCGGCCAGGACCACGTTGGCGAACACGGGACCGGGCCGGAATTCGAAGGCCTCCTCGGTCCGGCGCCAGATCGAGACGCCGAGGATGTCGGCCGGCAGCAGGTCGCTGGTGAACTGGATCCGCTGCCACGTTCCACCGGTGACGATCGCCATCGCCTGCGCCAGCGTGGTCTTGCCGACGCCGGGAAGGTCTTCGATCAGGAGGTGGCCGCCGGCCAGCAGGGCCGAAAAGGCCAGGCGGACGGCCTCGGGCTTGCCGAGGACCACGCCGTTGACCGCATCGACCGCCTGCTCGAGACGGGCGGCCGCCGAGGCGTCGGCGGCCGCGAGGTCGATGCGCTCGGCCGGGTCAGTCATCCAGCAGGGCGTTGAGCTTGGCCGCGCAGATGAAGTCGTTTTCGCTGAGGCCGTCGATCGCATGGGTCTGGAAGGTCACGCGACAGAAGTTGTAGCCGGCCTCGAAATCCGGGTGGTGCGCTTCGCGGTTGGCGACCCACGCCATCGCATTGATGAAGGCCATGGTCTTGTAGAAGCCCTTGAACTCGAAGCGGCGGACGATCCGCTTGCCGTCCTCGCCGACCTCCCATCCCGGAACCTGGGGAAGCAGCTTGTCGATCCGTTCCCGGTCCAGCGGCTGGGTGCCGCCTTCGCACGGCGTGCATTTCTTTTCCTGGAGATCGTCACTCATGGTCAGGCAGCGTCCTTCTGTTTGGGCGGGAAAGTGGGTGCGAACTGGCCCAGGGCGCGGGCCTTGCGGATCAGCTTGAGCAGGTCCATTTCGGCCAGCTCGAACAGGTCGTCCATCGAATCGAGAACGTAGTAGACGGTCTGGAAGATGTCGATCCGGTACGGCGTACGCAGCGCGTCGATCGGGTCGAAGGGCCGGCGGATCGGCTCGTCGCTTTCCAGCGAGTAGACCGTTTCGCCGGGCGACGACGCGATCCCGCCGCCGTAGATGCGCGTTCCGGCGTCCGTGCCCAGCAGGCCGAATTCGACCGTGAACCAGTACAGGCGGGCGAGGAAGACCCGCTCTTCCTTGCTGGCCTGCACACCGGCCTTGCCGTAGGCATGGGTGAAGTTGGCGAAGGCCTCGTCGGTCAGCATCGCCGTGTGGCCGAAGATCTCGTGGAAGATGTCCGGTTCCTGCAGGTACTCCATTTCCTCGCGCGTGCGAATGAAGGAAGCGGCGGGGAACTTCTTCTCCGACAGCAGCTTGAAGAACCGGTCGAAATTGATCAGCGCGGGCACCGGCGCGACTTCCCAGCCGGTCCGCTCGCGCAGCACCTCGGACACGTCCCGCGGCTGGGGAATCCGGTCCGAAGGGAGGTCCAGCGTCTTCAGCCCGTTGAAGAACTGGTCGCAGACGCGGTTCTGGATGATGTCGATCTGCCGGTCGTAGAGTTCCGCCCAGATCGCGTGCTCGTCGTCCGTGTAGTGGATGATCCCGTTGTCGTCGGGAATCTTGGCTTCGTACTTGCTGGATTTGCCCATTCCTGCATCTCCGTTTCGAGGCGGCCTGCGACCTGTCGTTCCACGGCTCCCGCTCGCATGAGCACGCGGCGGACCTTGGTGGAGTCCGTGCCCGATCGGTCGCGTATTCTGGGCGGCAAGTCTAGCAGCCCTGACCGAGGACCTTGCCATGGCCATGGAGTGGCCCCGATTCCACGCGCCGACCTGGTACCAGGACCGGATCGAGCCTCGCCGATTCTCCCGGATCGAGTCCGATCGGACGGTCGACATCGCGGTGATCGGCGCCGGCCTGGCGGGTCTGAGCACCGCCTACAGTCTGCTCGAACGAGGTCACCGCGATGTCGTCGTGCTGGAGGCCGGCCAGCCCGGGGAAGGCGCGTCGGGTCGGAACGGAGGCTTCGTGTTCGGCGGCTACTCGCTGGACCCCGACGCGCTGGTCCGGCAGGTCGGAGTCGAGCAGGCGCGGGAAATGCAGCGGTGGACCCAGGATGCGGTCGATCGGGTCCGGGCGCGCTGTTCGTCGCTGGGCGTGGCGCTCGACGGAGAAGGCGTTCTGCTGGCCGACTGGTTCCGGGATGACGAAGGGCTGGACGCGCGGCGACGCGGGCTGAAGCGGACGATCGGCCTCGAACTCCGATCGCTGGACCGGGCCGAACGCGAAGCCTGGGTCCGATCGGATCGCTACGGCGGCGGATTGCTCGAACCCCGCGCATTCCATTTCAATCCGCTGGCCTACGTGCGCGCGCTCGCCACCGAACTCGACCAGCGCGGCGTGGCCGTCCACGGCGATTCGCCGGTGCTCGGGCTCGAGCGTGAGATCGACCGGGGCGCGAATCGCTGGCGGATCCGCACCGAGGGGGCAACGGTGCGCGCCGACCGTGTGGTCGTGTCGACCGGCGGCTACGATCGCCGGCTCGTTCCGAGGCTGGTCCGGAGCATCCAGCCGATCGCCACCTACGTGGCCGTGACCGAGCCGGTGCCCGACCGGATCGAAGCGCTGATCCCGGGCCGTGCTGCCGTCTACGACACGCGCTTCGCCTTCGACTACTACCGGCGCATCGGCGACCGCCTGCTCTGGGGTGGGCGGATCTCGATCTCCGATCGCTCGCCCGACGCCATCGAACGCCTGATGCGGCGCGACATGACCCGGGTCTTTCCGTCGCTGGGCGATGTCGAGTTCAGCCACTCGTGGGGTGGATGGATGAGCTATGCACGGCACCAGATGCCGATTCTTGGCGAGGTCGAGGAGGGCCTGTGGGCCGCGAGCGCGTTCGGGGGCCACGGCATGGCGCCGACCACGCTGGCCGGCGAGGTGCTCGCCGAAGCCCTCGACGGACAGACGGAGCGACTCGTCGCGTTCTCAACGTGGGGGCCGCGCTGGGCCGGTGGGTCGCTGGGTCGTTGGACGGCGCAGGCCTCCTATTGGTGGTACCAGGCCTGCGACGCGGCTCGCGGCTGGCGCAGCGGGCGCTGACGCCGGGCGTTCGTTGTTGTAGGAAATCTTCCGATGACCGATCGTGTTCGATGCGGGTAGGATGCCGTCCGTGGGGTGACCTCGGGAGTCGCAGCTTCCGGGGTTCGGGGCACCCGGGTTTGTCTGCCCGGGTGCCTTTTTTTTCGCCTCGCGGACTCCGCCGCGTCAATCCCAGGGCTGGAACGCCGCCAGCAACTCGGCCATGCGATTGGTCACCGACTGGATCTCGAAAGGATCGATGCCGCCGGCCGGATTGTTGGCCAGGGCAACGATCACGAACGGCGGGAAATCGCCTTCGTTCTCCAGCAGCCATGCGTGCGTCAGCACGTGATTCCCCGACACGCCGGAGGTCAGGCTGCCTCCCTTGTACCAGGCGCGATCCCAGGCGGTCCGGATGTCGGGTTGTGCCGCCTGCGAGCCCATCGCCTGGTCGACGAATTCGAACGCGCCGAAGTCCGCCGGCGTCGCGCGCAGGCCGGCCAGAGTCCGGCAGATATCCGTTGCGGTCGCGCGCCACGTTCCAGAGGTGAGCAGGGATTCGTGAAAGAACGGGAACGAGATCGGAAAGGACGGTCCCTCGGGCTCGATCATGCTGCTCAGGAAGTTCAGCTGGAACGCCTCGGTGCCGTCGACGTAGGACTCCGCCGTCGGCAGGTCGAAGCGGGTGAAGACGTGGAACTGTTCGCTGATGTTCAGGAACGGCAACAGTTCGTCGGGGTCGGTCACGCCATAGTCCTGGACGACCTGACCGACCCGCTGCCGCCCGGCCAATTCGTGCAGGTGGTCGGTCGCGGTGTTGTCGCTGATGCCCATCATCAGCGTCCCCATGTCCTGGACATCGAACAGCGTGCCGAGCGGCTCTTCGTTGATGGTTCCTCCGGCCGCGCGCTCCTCCGCGACCAGCTCGATCGGGTCGGAACGATCGACCGTGCCGTCGGCGATGTCTTCGGCCACGCCGCCCAGCACCCAGGTCTTGAAGATCGACCCCAGTCCTCGCGGCGTGTCCGGATCCCGGACTTCGATCGGCTGGCAGCGGCCGGCGAGATCGACGTAGCCGATGAACAGCCCGTTCTCGGGGTGGAAGGTCATGAACTTGTCGGCGGCCTGCGCGAGGGTCAGGGTCTGGTCGGCCGGGAACTGCACCGTCCCGCCGTAATTGCTGACCTGGAGAAAGTTGATAAGGTTCGATCCCGAGTACTCGACGCCGAACTGCAGAAAGCCCGAGGTTGCCGGGCCGCTGTCCCCGTCGATGATCGCGACGGCCTGGACCGGGGTCACGGAGATCAGGTCGGTGATCCGACCGTTCGGGAACTCGACCCGGAGCACGTCATTGATGAAGTCGCGCATCGAGGCGGGGTCGAACACCGGTGAGAACCGCGCCTGCACCTCGGCCAGTGTGGTCGTTTCACCGACCGCGAGTTCGTCGATCAGCCACTGCAGCTGGTCGCCGATCGGGATCGACGGCAGTACGTAGTCGCCGCCGACGATGGGGAAGGCCGGTTCGATCGAGTCGCCTTCGAAGCCGGCGAAGTAGACGACATCCGCGGGCACCGGGAACTGTGCCCATGCCGGCAGGGCCAACAGGGCCAGCAGGAGCAGGCCGGCGTTTGCGCGGGGTCGTCCTGGGCCGAACGAGGCTGCGGTCGAGAGGGTCATGTCGGGTTCTCCATCGGGGAATGCGGTCGGGCCTTGTTGGAGTAAGCGCATCCTGCAGCGGAATCGTATCGTCGAATCCGTGCGCGCTTGTCGCTAGGAGGGGCTGCGGATAGACTCGATCGAGCGGTCTGTCGAATCTGCCGGGGTCGATTTCTCACATGTCGAAGGGGTCCAGCCACGAACTCACGATCATCCTCCGTCAATGGGCGGACGGCAAACCCGGCGCCGAAGCCGCGCTTCTCGAGGAGGTCTACGGAACGCTTCGGTCGATGGCGCGATCGCGCCTCGCGCGCGAGCGGGCGGGCCACACATTGCAGCCGACCGCGCTGGTCCACGAGGCCTACCTGAAGATCGCCGAGGGTGCGCCCGTCGATTGGCGCGACCGGGTGCACTTCCTGGCCGTGGCCGCCCGGGTGATGCGGCAGGTCCTGGTCGACGCCGGCCGCAGGCGGAACGCCGACAAGCGGACGCCGGATCCGCCCTTGACGACGACGCTGGAGCGCGAGGGTTCGGGTCCGGTCGACGTTCTCGACCTGGAGCGCGCGCTCGAGCGCCTCGAACGCCTCAACCCGGATCAGGCGAGGGTCGTGGAGCTGCGCTGCTACGGCGGCCTGACCGTGCCCGAGGTCGCCGAATTCACCGGCGTTTCGGTGGCGACGGTCAATCGCAGCTGGCGCGCCGCCCGGATCTGGCTGCGCGAAGAACTCGAGCAGGGGGAGGGGGCATGAGCGATCGACTGAGCGACGCGCTGGAGGCCCGGGCGCTCGCCCTGTTGGAGCAGGCCCTGGGGCAACCGTCCGCCGATCGGGACACCTGGCTGGCTGCTCGCAGCGACGTGCCGGAGGCGGTGCGAGAACGCGTACGGGGGCTGCTTGCGCGCGAGCCGGAAACGACGTCGTTTCTCGCACCCGGCTCCGTGCCGTCGGCGCGAGCCGCCCCCAGGTTGACCGATCGTAGCGGCGAGCGGGTGGGCGCCTTCGAGCTGAGCGAGATGATCGGCGTCGGCGGCATGAGCGTGGTCTACCGCGCCCGTCGCGCCGACGGCGCGTTCGAGCAGGAGGTCGCGGTGAAGCTGTTCGCGGCCGAACACCTCGATGCAACCGCGGTGCAACGCTTCGACGCGGAACGCCGGATCGCGGCAACGCTGGAGCATCCGGGCATCGCACGGGTCATCGATGGTGGGACGACCGATGATTCGACGCCGTATCTCGTCATGGAGCTGGTGCGCGGCGAGCCGATCGACCGCTGGTGCGCGTCCAAGGAAGCCGATCTGAGAACGCGTCTTCGCCTGATACGAGCGACCTGCGAGGCGCTGGCCCAGGCCCACACAGCGGGCATCGTTCACCGAGATCTGAAAACTTCGAACATCCTGGTCGACGACAAGGGGCAGGTGCGATTGATCGATTTCGGCATCGCCAAGGTCCTGGAGGCCGGGGCCATCGACCTGGATCAGCCCGAGACGCGCTACGAGGCCCGGTTGATGACGCCGGCCTACGCGAGCCCCGAACAGCTGCTGGGCAGAAAGGTGACTCGGGCCAGCGACGTCTACTCGATGTCGGTCGTGCTCTACGAGCTCCTGACCGGGACCCGTCCCCACCGCCTGGCTGGGCTGTCGGCGACCGAAGCCGAACGCAAGGTCTGCGAAACGGTGCCACCCGATCCCAGTGCCGCCATCGGGCGCGACGGTGGGGCACCGCCGAAGGGTCTGGGCGAGACCGCCGTGCTGCGTCGCCACCTGCGCGGCGACCTGGACCGGATCGTGATGTCCGGCCTGCGCCAGGATCCCGCAGACCGCTATGCCGACGCGCTGGAGCTGGGCGAAGACCTCGACCGGTTCCTGCGCGGCGAGCCGGTCCGCGCCCGCGGGGCCTCGCGGGGCTATCGAGCCTGGCATTTCGTCAAGCGGTACCGTGGCGCGGTGGTTGCAACGGCGGTCGTGTTCGCGGTGTTGATCGGCGGCCTGCTCGGAGTCCAGCACCAGGCCAACGAGGCGCAGCGTCAACGCGATCTCGCCCAGGACCAGGCCGAGCGTGCCGAAGCGGCGAAGGCGTTCCTGGTCGACATGATCCAGCGCGCCGACCCGTTCGAAAACGCCGACGAACCCACTCTGGCCGGCGCCCTGAAACAGGCCATTCCGGACGTCGACGAGCAGTTCGCCGGCAAGCCGGAACTGGAGGGTGATCTGCGCTACGCGATCGGCTACGCGCTGCAGAACCTGGGCGAGATCGGTCCGGCGCGATTCCAGCTCGAGCAGGCCCTTGCAGTCCGGACCGCGTCCGGTGATGTCGTCGGCCAGGCAGAAACCCTCGACGGCCTGGCGATCGTCGACTGGTGGGAAAGCGATTTCGAGTCGGCGGAACGCCGCTTCGCCGAAGCTCGGGCGCTGCTGGAGGGGAATGCTCCGGGCGCCGAGCGTAGTCGAGTGCTGTACGTCAGCATGCTCGGCAATTGGTCGGCAATGCGCATCGACTCCGGCGATTACGCCGGAAGTGAAGCGCTGGCGCTCGAGGCGTTGCAACGCGCGGGAGAGGATCCATCGGTCGAACTGGACACGCGTGCGGCCATCTGGTCATCGATAGCGACGTCGCGACAGAGCCTTGGACGCAACGACGAGGCGCTCGACGCCTTCCGCCGTACGGTGGAACTGCAGCGCCAGGCAACCGGCGAACTGCATCCCAGCTACGCCATTGTGCTGAACAACCTCGCCCTGCTGTATTACGGCATGGATCGTCTTGACGATGCGATCGAGGCGATGAGTCAGTCGGTCCGGATTCGACGAGCGACGCTCGGTGACGATCACCCGCAGACGGCGACCGCGCTGTTCAACCTGGCGCGCTTGCAGACCCTGGCGGGCGATCTCGAGCAGGCCGAGTCGCTGGCGCGCGAAGCCCTTGCCGTAGCGCGGGGTGGCTACGACGCTGGACATCCACGCATCGGCAAGGCGCACGAGGCGCTCGCGATCGTTCTGAAAGCCCAGGGGCGCTTCGATGCGGCGCTGGGCGAGTTGACGAATGCCATCGAGATCTACCGGAACGCTCAGGGGGTCGATCCGGCCTGGTTGGAGGCCGCCCAGCAATTGGGCGATGATCTGGTTCTGGAGCTACGCGCGGCGCAGCAGGCCGGGACCCGATAGGCCGACGCGCTGGGCGCGTCGGCCAACGGGCCGCTTCTCAGAGCGCTTCGATGATGCCGGCCGCACCCATGCCGGTGCCGATGCACATGGTCACCATGCCGTACTTCTGCTTGCGGCGGCGCATGCCGTGGATCAGCTTGGCCGACAGGATCGAGCCGGTCGCGCCCAGTGGGTGTCCGAGCGCGATCGCACCGCCCAGCGGGTTGACCTTGGCGGGATCGAGACCCACATCCCGGATCACGGCCAGCGCCTGGGCGGCGAAGGCTTCGTTGAGTTCGATCCAGTCGAGCTGGTCGAGCGTGACGCCGGTCTGCTTCAACACCTTCGGAATCGCGGCGATCGGGCCGATGCCCATGATCTCGGGCGGCACGCCGGCCACCGAGAATCCGCGGAAGACCGCCAGCGGTTCCAGGTCGTAGTCCTTCAGCGCCTTCTCCGAGACCATCACCAGCGCGCCCGCGCCGTCCGACATCTGCGAACTGGTGCCCGCAGTGACCACGCCGTCGGCGCGGAAGACGGGGCGCAGCTTGCCGAGTACCTCCGGCGAGCTGTCCCGGCGCGGGCCCTCGTCCGTATCGATGACCTGTTCAACGGTTCGGATCGCTCCGGATGCGGGATCGGGGTAGTGGTGGTGGACCGTGTACGGCCGGATTTCGGTGAACTCGCCGCCGTCAATGGCCGCGATCGCCTTCTGGTGGCTGCGGTAGCCGAATTCGTCCTGGTCCTCGCGCGAAATCCCGTACTTCTCGGCGACCTTCTCGGCGGTGATCCCCATGCCGTACGCGATCGCGATGTTGTCGTCCTCGAAGACCTTCGGGTTCATCGCCACCTTGTGGCCCATCATCGGCACCATGGTCATGGTCTCGGTACCGCCGGCGATCATCACATCGGCCTCGCCAAGACGGATCCGGTCGGCGGCCATCGCCGCGCTCTGCAGCCCGGACGAGCAGAACCGGTTGACGGTCACGCCCGGCACGTTGTCCGGCAGGCCGGCGAGCAGGGCGCCGATCCGTGCGACGTTCATGCCCTGTTCGGCCTCGGGCATCGCGCAGCCGACGATCACGTCCTCGACCGCCGCCGGGTCGACGCTCGGCGCGTCGGCCATGGCATGACGGATGACGTGGGCGAGGAGGTCGTCGGGGCGCGTGGTCCGGAAGCCGCCCTTGAACGCCTTCGCCACTGGCGTGCGCACCGCGGAGACGATATATGCGTTGCTCATTTGCTATTCCTCAGACTGTTCGAATTCGTTAAGGGTCGGCGGACCCGCTGATCGGTCGGTCGAGGGGAAGGGGAGAGGGATCAGGGTCAAGTGGCTACAGACATCGACTCGCCCGCTTTGCCACTAGCCCCTGCTCCCTAGTCCCTGGCCCCTTGTTCCTAGTTCCGCAGCGGTTTGCCGGTCTTCAGCATGTGCACGATCCGCTCCTGGGTCGGCTTCATTCTCGCCAGCTCGACGAAGTGCTTGCGCTCCAGGGCGTACAGCCAGTCCTCGGTGACCGGCGTGCCGCGGTCGATCGCGCCGCCGCAGATCACGTCGGCGATCCGCTCGCCGATCTCCCGGTCGTGGTCGCTGATGAAATGACCTTCGTGCATGTTGGCCAGCAGCATCTTCATCGTTGCGATGCCGACGTCGCCGGCCGCCGGCACGGTGCGCCCGCGCAGCGGCGCCCGATAGCCTGCTGCGACCAGGCCGCGAATCCGGCCGTGGGCGGCGTGCAGCAACTCGTGTTCGTGCATCACGATCGAATCGGCTTCGGACAGATAGCCCATCGCACGGGCTTCCATTGCCGAGCCTGAAACCTGGCCCATCGCGACCTGCTTGTAGCGCTTTTCGAGCAGCGCGTAGCTGTCGCCGGCCCGAGTCTGTTCATCGACCCGGAAGGCCAGCGTGCCGAGCCCACCGCCGGCCGGCAGCAACCCGACGCCGGCCTCGACCAGGCCCATGTAGGACTCGAGGTGGGCAACGATCCGGCTGGTATGCATGGCCAGCTCCAGGCCGCCGCCCAGGGCCAGGCCCCGAACCGCGGCAACGCTGGGCACCGCGGCATAGCGCAGTCGCAGGTTGGCGGCCTGGAAATCGGCGACCAGCGCTTCGACCTTATCGAACTCGTCGTTGGCCACCCAGTCCATGGCGGCCTTCAGGTTGGCGCCGGCGGAGAAGGGGCCGTTCGGCTGCCAGATCACCAGCCCGGCGAATTCGCGCTCGGCGCGCTCGACCGCCTCGTTCAGGCCCTCGATCACGCCGGTGTCGATGACGTTCATCTTCGACCGGTGCGAGACGATCAGGACGTCGTCCTCGAGCGTCCAGAGGCGAGCCCCGGGCAGGTCGGCCACCGTGGTGCCGTGCTCCGTGGACTCTCCGACCAGGCGCGGCGGCTGCATCTGTCGGCGGTAGACCGCGAGGTCGGGCCGCGGCACCGACGCACCAGTGCCGGCCGCCGAGCCATCGTCGCCGTGGGCGCCGTCGACCGATCCGACCCAGTCGGGCAGGGCGGCGTCGGCCAGTGCGGTGCCGGCTTCGATATCGCGCGCAACGCGCTCGGCCACGTCGTTCCAACCGGCGGCCTGCCAGATCTCGAACGGGCCGTTGTCCCAGCCGTAGCCCCAGCGCATCGCCAGATCGATTTCGCGGGCCGAATCGGCGATCTCGGCCAGGTGAACCGCGCAATAGTGGAACAGGTCGCGGTGGATCGCCCACAGGAACTCGAGTTCCGGTCGGTCCGATTCGGCCAGGGCGGTCATCTTCTCGCCCGGATCCTTGATCGCCAGGACCTGCTTGACCTCGTCGTGGAGCGAATAATCGGTGTCACGGTAGTCCCCGGACGCCGGATCGAGGACGCGGATCGCCTTGCCTTCCTTGCGGAACACACCGGCGCCGCTCTTCTGGCCCAGCGCACCGGCGTCGATCAACTGCTGCATCCAGTCCGGCTTGCGGTACAGAGGGTGCCAGGGATCGTCTTCGAGCTTGTCCTGCATGGTCGAGATGACGTTCGCCATGGTGTCGAGACCGACCACGTCGGCGAGGCGGAACGTGCCCGATTTCGGTCGACCGATGGCCGGACCGGTCAGCGCATCGACCGAATCGAAGCCCAGACCCAGGCGCTGGGCATGGTGGACCGTGGAGATCATCGAGAACACGCCGACGCGGTTGGCGATGAAGTTCACCGTGTCACGAGCCCGGACCACGCCCTTGCCGAGGGTCTCGGTCATGAAGGCCTCGAGCTGGTCCAGCACCGCGTCGTCGGTTCCGGCGTGCGGAATCAGTTCGACCAGGTGCATGTAGCGCGGCGGGTTGAAGAAGTGCACGCCGCAGAACCGGTTCCGATGGCTCTGCGGAACGACATCGGCCAGCTCGGTGATCGACAGGCCCGAAGTATTGCTGGCGAAGATGGCATCGGCCGGCAGGTGGGGCACCAGGCGCTCGTACAGCGATTTCTTGATATCCATCCGCTCGGCCACGGCCTCGATCACGAAGTCGCAGTCGGCCAGCGCTTCGAGATCGTCCTCGAAGTTGGCCGGCTCGAGCGCCGCGCTCAGGGCCTTTTCGGCAAGCGGGGGAGGTTTGAGCTTGCCCAGGCGCTGGATGGCGCCCTTGACCAGGCCGTTGCGGTCGCCGTCCGGCGACGGCAGATCGAACAGGCGGACCGGAATTCCGGCCGCGGTCAGGTGGGCGGCAATCTGGGCGCCCATGACGCCAGCGCCGAGCACGGCCGCCTTGCGTACGATGAATCGGTTCTGGGGCATCGAGCAGGTTTCCTGTAGTTCGAGAGAAGAGGAGAAAGATCCGCAGCCGTCGACGCCGGCACTTCGGCCGGCATCGAGCGGTGTCGGACCGTGGGTCAGCTGGCCTTCTTCAGCGGTGGTTCGGGGTCGCCGGTCTGCTGCTTGTCCAGCGCGTCCGGTTCGAACTCGTCGACCGCGATCACCTCGGCGGCAAGTCGCTGGGCCTCGATCAGCCGGTCGGCCTGCGCATCATCGATCAGGCCGGCTTCGACGGCCTGGCGGGCGAGCCGTTCGACGTTGGCCGGTGTCGGCATGCGCTTCAGGCCATTGAAGACCGCGCGTTCGGCATCGGCCGTCTCCAGCATGGCGTCGAAGGCCTTCAGGACGACCGCCGCACCCACGCCATCGGTGGCTCGGAAGGTGTCGTGGGTCAGCCGATCTCGAGACGCGTTGTTCGACATCAGCAGTTCGGCGATCGCGCGGCCCGTGCGGTCGTCGGCCGGTTGGTGACGCCGCCCGAACGGAAACGCCCAGACCCGAAGAACCCGACCGAGTGCGGGGAGCGGGAAATTGGCCAGCACTCCGAACAGTGCCGTCTCGACCCGATTCAGGCTGTCGGCCATCGCCCATCGCGCCATCGGCAGGTCCGCATCCGGTCGGCCATCGTCCTCGAAGCGCTTGACGACGGCCGAGGCGAGGTAGAGGTGGCTGAGCGCATCGGCAAAGCGGCCCGACAGCTTCTCGGCGAACTTGAACTTGCCGCCGAGAATCAGCAGCGTGAAGTCGGCGATCAGCGTGAACGCGGCCGACAGGCGGTTGATCCGCTGCACGTCCCGCTTCAGCGGGCCATCGAACGGCGCCGGGCTCAAGCGCCCACCGGTCAGACCGAGCACCAGGGAACGTACCGCATTGCCAAGGGTGTAGCCGATGTGGCCGAAGAAGGCCCGGTCGAAGGCCTTGCGGGCGTTCGGCGCCTGGCTGGTCGCCGCCATCATTTCCTTCAGCAGCCACGGATGGCAGCGGATCGCGCCCTGGCCGAAGATGATCATCGACCGGGTCAGGATGTTGGCGCCCTCGACGGTGATCGAGATCGGCAGCGCCTGGTAGCCCTGGGCCAGGTAGTTGCGCGGCCCGAGGATGACGGCCTTGCCGCCGTGCACGTCCATCGCGTCGGCGACGACGCGCCGATTCGCCTCGGTCAGATTGGCCTTGAGAATGGCCGAGATCACCGCCGGCTTTTCGCCCTGGTCGAGGGCGACCAGCGTCATCTGGTGGGCGGCGTCCATGCGATAGGTTTCACCACCGATCCGGGCCAGGGGCTCCTGGATGCCCTCGAACTGGCCGATCGGCTGCTTGAACTGATAGCGGACCCGCGCGTAGGCGCCGGTCAACAGGCTGCAGATCTTGCCTCCGGCGACTGCCTGTGCGGGCAACGAGATGGCGCGACCGGCCGACAGGCAGTGCATCAGCATGCTCCAGCCCTGTCCGACGCGTTCCTGTCCGCCGATCACCCAGTCCATCGGAATGAACACGTCCTTGCCGCGGGTCGTGCCGTTCATGAACGGCGAGCCGCCCGGCAAGTGGCGATTGCCGGTCTCGACGCCCGGCGTTTCTGCCGGGATCAGCGCGCAGGTGATGCCGAGGCTCTTGTCGCCGCCCAGAAGACCGTCCGGGTCGAAGCACTTGAAGGCCAGGCCGACCACCGTCGCGACCGGCGCAAGCGTGATGTAGCGCTTGTCCCAGGTCACGCGGATGCCGAGCACCTCCTCGCCATTGAACTCGCCCTTGCAGACGATGCCCTTGTCCGGCATCGACGCGGCGTCCGAACCGGCCAGCGGCGAGGTCAGGGCAAAGCAGGGAATGTCCTGGCCGGAGGCCAGCCGCGGCAGGTAGTGCTTCTTCTGCTCGTCGGTTCCGAAATAGTGAAGCAGCTCGCCCGGACCGAGGGAGTTCGGCACCATCACGGTCACGGCCGCCGTCTGGTTGCAGGTCGAGATCTTGGTCACGACGGCGGCGTTGCCCTGGGAGGAGAAGCCGAGCCCGCCGTACTCCTTGGAAATGATCATCGAGAAGAAGCGGTGCTCGCGGAGGAAGTTCCAGACCTCCGGCGGCAGATCCTGATCCTGGTGGATCTTCCACTCGTCGAGCATGCCGCACAGTTCTTCGACCGGGCCGTCGAGAAACGCCTGCTCCTCGGCGCTCAACGACGGTGCGGGGTGACCCAGGAGCTTCTTCCAGTCGGGCCGGCCCGAGAACAGTTCCGCATCCCACCAGGTCGTGCCCGATTCCAGCGCTTCGCGCTCGGTCGCCGACATCGCCGGCAGGACCTTGCGGAACCACCCGTAGAGGCGGTTGGTCAGCAGGGCCCGCCGCACCGGAGGCAGGGCGGCGACGACCAGCGGAACGGCGATCAGCGAGGCGACGATCGAGACCGCCAGCGATGCGCCCGAGGCAAAGGACAGGACCGCCGCCGCGGAACAGAGCAGGGCAGCGAGCCAGGCCGGAGCGGCGAAGTAGGCCAGGACGACCGGCAGCAGAACGACGGCGAGCAGGGCAAGGATGGTCATGCGGAGGTCTCCTCGAACAGGTTGGGTTGGCGCAGCGCGGCGGGATCGCGGGTCATTCCGGACACCGAGTCGCGCAGCCCCGCGCAGCCGAAACGGATCAGCGCGCGAGCGGTGGGCTCGACGTCGTCATCGTTGGTTTCGGCCATGGTGTAGGTCAGCGCGCCGATCAGGAAATCGAGCTGCTGACGGAGGTTCTCAGGCGCGGTTCCGAGCGATCGGCTGACCGCTTCGGCGAACGCGCGCATCACGTGCGAGTACTGGCGGCGGATTACGCCGTGGAGCTGGGTCGCGTTTTCCGACCATGCGCGCATCAACAGGCGCATGAATCGACCACCATCCCCGGACGACTGGGTGCTCATTCGGAGCGCCGGATGGATGAAGGCCTCGAGCACGTCTTCGAGTCGAGGCGGGTCGGTCGAGGCCAGCGCCTGTTCCAGGCGAGCGAGGCGTTCGCTGTTGAGCTCGTCGAGACGGCGCTGGAACACCGCGAGGATCAACGCGTCCTTGGAACCGTGGTGATAGTTCACGGCGGCGAGATTGACGCCTGCGGCCTGCGTGATCTGACGCAGCGTCGTCGCGTGGAACCCCCGGTCGGCGAACAGCTGCTCGGCCGTGTCGAGAATCCTTGTTGCGGTCGAGTCGGTCAATTCAGCACCTCGTTACCTGGGCGAAGCCGGTGGAGCGGTCGGCGATGGCGGTGATTCCGGACCACGGGTCCGGCGCGAGTCGAACGCCGGGAGCGTAGGGTCGAAACGACGCTGCGGTCCGTCGCGGCGTGGCGTGGTCTCGAATCCGGCCTCGATTTGCCGGTCCTGATTCAGCGATCGGCTCGAATTGAAACGCGGGCTTCAAACAGAAGCTTGAAACGAGCGCTTCAAACACCTGTTTGAATCCTAGCACGGCATTGGGTTCCCGGCAAATCCGGGCGGGCGCGGCAGGGTGTCGCGCAGTTGAACGGGGGCGGTCGAGAACACGCTAGAATAGGGGGTTGGATCGCAGCGCGCGCAACCAGGCGCTGGCGCCGGTACGGGGTCGCTCGGAGCGGGTCACTGGCGCAAGGATCCTCGCAGCAGGTGCGGGTGACCCGAGGTCCGGCGCAGGCCGGGGCCGTCGAGTCGCAACGCGCACCCATCAACGACCACTCTAGACCACCAGAAATCAGGAGTTTCCGACTCATGCAGCGCACCCTGTCCATCATCAAGCCCGATGCCGTTGCCAAGAACGTGATCGGCGAGATTTACACCCGTTTCGAGCGTGCCGGCCTGAAGGTCGTTGCCGCTCGCATGAAGCACCTCTCGCAGGGCGACGCCGAAGGCTTCTACGCCGTGCACAAGGAGCGCCCGTTCTTCAACGACCTGGTCAGTTTCATGACCTCGGGTCCGGTCATGATCCAGGTCCTCGAGGGCGACGACGCCATCGCGCGCAACCGGGAGCTGATGGGCGCGACCGATCCGCGCGAGGCAGCGCCCGGCACCATCCGCGCCGACTTCGCCAGCAGTATCGATGCCAACGCTGTCCACGGTTCGGATGCGGAGGAAACGGCAGCCGAAGAAATCCGCTTCTTCTTCGGAGACGATGAGATATACTCGCGCTGATTGAAGTGCGTGGCGCAAACCTTTGATATCCATGGCTGAACTTCATGGCTGACCCCCGCCCGAAAACGAACCTGATGGGCTTTTCGCGCCCGCAGCTCGAGCAGTTCTTCGCCGACTGGGGCGAGAAGCCGTTCCGGGCGCGTCAGATCCTGCAGTGGGTCTACCAGCGAGGCGTCACCGAGTTCGACGCCATGACCGACCTCAGCCGCGCGCTCCGCGAGCGGCTGCAGGCCGAAACCGAGATCGTCGCGCCCGGCGTGATGAGCGAGCATCGTTCGAACGACGGAACGGTCAAGTGGATCATGGCGCTGCCGGGCGGCAGCGCGGTCGAGACCGTGTTCATCCCGGAGCCGGATCGCGGCACCCTGTGCATTTCCTCGCAGGTCGGCTGCATGCTCAACTGCACCTTCTGTTCGACAGCGACCCAGGGATTCAGCCGCAACCTCGACGCCGGCGAGATCATCGGCCAGGTCTGGCGAGCGGCCGAGGCGCTGGGTGAGGAGCGGCGCATCACCAACGTGGTGCTGATGGGCATGGGCGAGCCGCTGCTGAACCTCGACCAGGTCCGGCCCGCGCTGGAGTTGATGCGTGACGACCTGGCCTACGGACTGGCCGCGCGCCGGGTGACCGTGTCGACCTCGGGCGTGGTGCCCGGCATCGATGCACTGCGGGACGGCCCCGGCGTTGCGCTGGCGGTTTCCCTGCATGCGCCGGACGACGAGCTGCGGACGCGCCTGGTCCCGCTGAACCGCAAGTATCCGATCGATGAACTGCTGGCCGCCTGCAAGCGCTATCTGGCCGACAAGCGGCCGAAACAGTCGATCACGTTCGAGTACACGATGATCGACGGCGTCAACGACCGGCCCGAGCAGGCGAAGGCGCTCCTCCGCGTGCTGGCGCACGTGCCGTGCAAGATCAACCTGATTCCGTTCAACCCGTTCCCCGGCACGCCGTTCAAGTGTTCCTCGAACAACACCATCCACCGATTCCAGGACGTGCTGCGCTCGGGCGGCATGATCGCCACCATCCGCAAGACCCGCGGCGACGACATCGATGCCGCGTGCGGCCAGCTGGTCGGCAAGGTGCTCAGCGCCAGTCGGCGGCGCGCCGTGGTCCAGGAGCAGCTTGCCCGGCAGGCCCTGGCATGATCCGATGCTGCGCCGCACTGGTCCTGGTCCTGGCCGTCGCAGGTTGTGCTTCGACCGGCCAGGAACTCAACCCGCAGCGGACCGGGTCGGCCGTCGAGCGCGTCAGCCCGGTGCGAGCGGCCGACATCAACACCCGCCTGGGCGTCGGCTACCTGGAGCGCGGACAGGTCCAGCTGGCGCTCGAAAAGCTCGAGCTCGCGATTTCGCAGGATCCGCACCACGTCCCCGCGCACCTCGCGCTCGGCATCGTCTACGAACGCATCGGGCGCGACTCGCGAGCTCTCGGACACCTCGAGCGTGCGGCCCGGCTGGCCCCTGAGGACGGTGCGGTCCACAACAGCTTTGCCGCGCTGCTTTGCCGCGTCGAGCGCTTCGACGAGGCGGACCGCCATTTCCGCGAGGCGCTGGAAGACCCGTTCTATCCGACTCCGGAAGTCGTCCTGGCCAACGCTGGGTCCTGCGCGCGACGCGCCGGCCGGGAGGCCGCGGCCGAAGCCTATCTCCGCCAGGCGCTGGACATCGACCCGCGGAATCGCCTGGCGCTGTTCAATCTCGCCAGCCTGTCCTTCGACTCCGGTCGGGCGTTTCCGGCCCGGGCGTTTCTGCAGCGGCTCGAGGCGAGTGGGCCACTCGGACCGGACGCCCTGCTTCTCGGCGTCCGCATCGAACGCGCCCTGGACAGCCCCGAAGACGCAGAGCGATATGCAATGCAGCTGCGATCGCGTTATCCTGAATCGCTGCAAGCCGAACAACTGCGAGCAGGCGATTCCTGAGCCATGAATGATCACTCCACGCCCCCGAGCGGCGTAGACCCGAACACGAAGCCGTCGGCCGATCCTTCGATCGACGCGTCGGAGCATTCCATCGAAATCGCTGCGTCGGCAGGCAGTCGTCTTGCAGCGCTGCGCGAGGGCCAGGGACGGAGCGTCGCCGATGTAGCTGCGTCGATGCGACTTTCCCGATCGATCATCGAATCGATCGAGGCGGACCGGTTCGATCGGATCGCACCGATCTACCGTCGCGGATACATTGCCAATTACGCGCGCGAGCTCGGCGTCCCTGCCGAACAGTTCATCGATCCGAACACGCCGGACGAGCCACCGCCGCTGAAGGGCGTTCTGCCGCCGCCGGCCTCGACGGACCGGGTCGATCGCTTCGTCCGGCTCGCCACCTACTTCCTGGTCACCACGTTGATCGTCCCGCCGCTGGTCTATTTCTTCGTGACCGGTGGAACGCGCTTGTTCGACGCCGACGACGGGTCGGGCACTCCGGGTTCACCCTCCCTGGCCGAGCAGCCGAGCACCGACGCCGACCGGGACGGAATGACTCGACGGATCGCCCGAGCCCTGAGCCTCGATGGTGACGACCCCGACGCGGACGGTCCCCTGTCGGCCTCCACGCTTCCGCTCTCGCCGCTGCGAACCGGCGATGCGTCGGTCGATCCGAGCGCCCTGCGGACGGAAGGCGCGCGCCTCGGCGCGCCGGTCGGGACCGATACGGCGAGCGGAATCGATGCGGAATCGATCTCCGCGACCGATGCGGAAGCGATCGCGGAGACGCACCCGGTGTCTCCGCTGCATCCGATCGTGATCGAATTGCTCGACGACAGCTGGGTCGAGATCAGCGACGCCCGCGGCGAGCGGCTGGAGTTCGATCTGCTGCGCGCCGGCACTCGCCGGAGCTACGAAGCCCAGCCCCCGGTGCGCGTCCTGGTCGGTCGCGGCAGCGCGGTCGAGTTGAGCTTCGACGGTCAGCCGGTGCGGTTCGAGGGCGCGGATCGCGGCAGCGTGGCCGAGTTCACGCTCGACGCCCCGGCGGGCGATGGGTCCGCGTCGGGCGACGAAGGGCCTACTGGCTGAGACCGCTCCGTCGCGCTCGCGCGGCGATTCATGGAGATTTCCCGATGAACACCCTGCAAGCCGTTCGGGGCATGCACGATATCCTGCCGGATGCGGTCGCCGGCTGGCAGTGGCTGAACGCTCGCCTGGCCGAGCGCCTCGATGCCTACGGCTACACCGAAATCCGCATCCCGCTGGTCGAGAAGACCGAACTGTTCACGCGCGCGATCGGGCAGGGCACCGACGTGGTCGAAAAGGAAATGTACGCCTTCGACGACCGCAACGGGGACAGTCTCTGTCTGCGCCCCGAAGGCACCGCAGGGGTGGTGCGCGCCGCGCTCCAGCACGGTCTGCTGAACCCGCCGGGCCTGAAGGTCTGGTATTCCGGCCCGATGTTCCGCCACGAGCGTCCGCAGAAGGGTCGGCAGCGCCAGTTCCACCAGAC
Organism: Wenzhouxiangellaceae bacterium; assembly: GCA_965227925.1. Taxonomy (GTDB): domain Bacteria; phylum Pseudomonadota; class Gammaproteobacteria; order Xanthomonadales; family Wenzhouxiangellaceae. The sequence continues at coordinate 852,301 of CBDDGP010000003.1, read as the reverse complement.
CGGCGTCGAAGTGTTCGGTCTGGCAACGCCCGAAACAGACGCGGAACTGATCGCGATGGCGACGAGGCTCTGGGCCGACCTCGGCGTCGCCGACCAGCTGACGCTGGAGATCAACAGCCTCGGGGACCGCAACGACCGGCAGCGCTACCGGGATGCCCTGGTCGAATTCCTGCGGCCGCTGGCGGATCGACTCGATACCGACAGTCAGCGCCGGCTCGACAGCAACCCGCTGCGGATCCTCGACAGCAAGAACCCGGACACGCAGGCGCTGCTCGTCGACGCGCCGCGGTTGCACGATTACCTCGGCGACGAGGCCGCGCAGCATTTCGAGGCGGTGACGCGCCTGCTCGATGCGCTCGAGATCGCCTGGACGCACAATCCCGGCCTGGTTCGCGGCCTCGACTACTACGGCCGGACCGTGTTCGAATGGACCACCGACGCGCTCGGCGCCCAGGGCACGGTGTGCGCCGGCGGCCGCTACGACGATCTGATCGAAATCCAGGGTGGCCGACCGACGCCGGGGATCGGCTTCGCACTGGGCATGGAGCGATTGCTGGCGCTGGTCGAGGCCACGGGACGGCGCTTCGATCGCGCGCCGCATGCCTACCTGGTCAGCAGCGAGTCGGCCGAGCATCGACTGGGCCTGGCCGAGTCGCTGCGCGACGCGTGGCCCGGAATCCGCCTGGTCACCGACCTCCAGGGCGGCAGTTTCAAGGCCCAGTTCAAGCGGGCTGACCGGTCCGGAGCGGCCGTTGCGCTGGTCCTCGGCGAGGGCGAGCTGGCGGCCGGCGAAGTCACGGTCAAGGATCTGCGCGGCGATGCACCGCAACAGGCCATTGCTCGGGGCAGGCTGGCCGCAGAGCTGCGCGAGCGGCTGGGCGAACGGGCGGGCGGACTCTGAACAGCGCCCGCATGCGGATCCGGAAATCCCGACCGGAGTCGGCCGCACCGGTTCGAAATCCGATCGGACCATGTCGGATCGGCGCTGAACGCGGCTGGACGGGTGCCGGGTGGGCCGAGAATTCGGCGCACGAGGCGGATCGGCGGGTCACGTCGCCGTCGACTGATTTATCATTGCCGGTCTCCGGAACGGGCGGGGCGACCGCGTCCGACTCTTCTAACGATTACGCTGGAATCCATCATGGCGGTTGAACTCTACGACGAACACGAACAAAGCGAACGCGTACGCGGATGGCTGCGCGAAAACGGCGCCTCCCTGCTGATCGGCGTCGGCCTGGCGCTGGCCGGGATCTTCGGCTGGCGGCAGTGGATTTCCTATCAGGATTCGCGCGACCTTCTGGCCAGCGAGTACTACACCGCGATCCAGCTCGAACTCGAGGAAGATCGACTGGCGGCGGCACAGGACCAGTTCGCCGGGATGCAGAACGCGGTCGACGGCCACGCCTACGGCGACCTGGCGGCCATGCTGCTGGCCGCGGCGGAGGTTGAGGCCGGGGAAGTCGCTACGGCCACGGAGCGCTACCAGGCGCTGCTGGAACGCAACGCCGAAGGCGCATTGGAGCCGCTGATCCGACTCCGGCTGGCGCGACTGCATGCCGCGCAAGGGCAGGGCGAGCAGGGGCTGGCTCTGCTGGACGGCGAAGCGCCGACCGGATTCGAATCGCTCTGGCTGGAGGTTCGCGGCGACCTGTTGGCCGGGCTGGGTCGCACGGACGAGGCCGTCGATGCCTACGCCGCTGCGGCCGACCAGCTACGCGGTGAAGGCAACAGTGCACGCCTGGTCGAGGTCAAGCTCGACGCGCTGCGGTCGCGGACCGGCTCTCCGGAGGCTTCGTGAGGCCGGCATTGCGCATCGCGGGAGTGCTCGCTGCGGCGCTGCTGGTCGGCGGCTGCAGCGGCTTCGGCAAGAAGGACGAGGCGCGGGATCCGCTGGACCTGGTCGAATTCGAGCAGCGACTTGCGGTCGAACGGCTCTGGGAAACCGATACGGGCGCAGGTCGAGATCGTTCGGCACCGAACCTGAAGCCGTTCTACATCGACGGCGAACTGTGGGTCGCCGACCACGAGGGCCAGGTCAGCGCGGTCGACGCCGACAGCGGTGATGTGCTGCGCCGCTTCGATACGGAACTGGAGATCGCATCGGGCCCTTCGGTGTTCGGCCAGCGGGTGCTGGTCGGCACGGTGGGCGGCCAGGTGGCGATGCTCGACCGGGCCACCGGAGCCATCCAGTGGCGGGCGCAACTGTCGTCCGAAGTCCTCGCGATGCCGGTGCTGCGCGACCAGACGGTGGTGGCGCGATGCATCGACGGACGGGTATTCGGCCTGGATGTCGAGACCGGACGGCGCGACTGGATCTACGACCGCAGCGTTCCGCTGCTGACCCTGCGCGGCAATTCCGATCCGCTGCTTCGCGCAGGGCAGGTGTTCATCGGCTACGACGACGGCACGGTCGCCGCGCTGCGCATCGCCGACGGAGCGCTGCTGTGGGAGCAGCGAGTCAGCATTCCCGAGGGTCGCTCGGAGCTCGAGCGTCTGTCGGACATCGACGGTCCGATGGCCGTGGTCGGCGGCGACCTGTACGCGGTCACCCAGCACGGCCGCATGGCGTCACTGGCGCTTGATTCCGGACGGATCCAGTGGGTCAAGGACATCGCGTCGCATTCGGGGCTGGCCATTGCGCGGACCCGCCTGGCCACCACCGCATCGGACGACGTGGTCTGGATGGTCGATCGACAGAGCGGGGCGACCGTCTGGCAGAACGAGCAGTTGCTGCGGCGACACGTGACGCGGCCGACCTTCCAGGGCGGTTTCGTCGTGGTCGCCGACCGCGACGGTTACCTGCACTGGCTGGATGCCGACACCGGTGAATTCGCCGCCCGCACGCGCGCGTCGAAGGACCGCCCGGCCAGCGCCCCACTGGTCGTCGGCAACACGCTGTACCTGCTGGATCGCGACGGTCGGCTGTCGGCCTGGCGCGTCGGCGGACAGGGCTGAGTCTCCGCCCAAGAGGGCGATCCATGAGCGAGCCAGGGCTTCCCGTCGTCGTCATTGCCGGCCGACCGAACGTCGGCAAATCGACGTTGTTCAATGCACTGACCCGGACCCGCGACGCGCTGGTCGCCGACCAGCCCGGCGTGACCCGCGACCGAATCTACGGGCGCGCCCGGCTCGACGGCCGGGAGGTGCTGCTGGTCGACACCGGCGGCCTGGATCCGGACGGTGACGGCCTGAACCAGCGAGCCCAGGCGCAGACCCGTGCCGCGCTCGAAGAAGCCGACGTGGTGGTGTTCGTGGTCGATGGAAGGGCGCCGGTCGGCGGTGAGGACTTCGAAATCGCTTCGGCGCTGCGGCGACTGGACAAGCCGGTGCGGGTGGCGGTGAACAAGACCGACGGCATCGATCTCGACGGCGCGCTGGCCGAAGTCGCCGCCCTCGGGCTGCCCGGCCTGATCCCCATTGCCGCGGCTCATCGTCGCGGGCTCGATGCGCTGGCCGAGGAGATCGTCGAAGCGCTGCCCGCGGTTGCCGACGACGACGCGGCCGGCGAGGTCGATCCCGATCGCATCCGGTTGGCCCTGATCGGTCGTCCGAACGTTGGAAAGTCGACCCTGCTCAATCGGTTGCTCGGCGAGGAGCGTGCGGTCACCGCCAATCGTCCCGGGACGACCCGCGACCCGGTGCGGGCCGGACTCGAACGGGACGGCTGGTCCTACGACCTGGTCGACACCGCTGGAATCCGGCGTCGGCGTTCGCAGCACGAGGCGGTCGAATCGCTCAGCACGCTCAAGGCGCTGCAGGCGATGGAAAAGGCCGACGTGGTCTGCCTGCTGGTCGACGCGACCGAGGGCATCACCGATCAGGACGCTCGACTGGCCGGCCACGTGGTCGACGCGGGGCGCGGCCTGGTCGTGGTGTTCAACAAGTGGGACGGGCTGGACGAGAAGGCCCGCAACCAGATTCTCAAGGATGCCGCGGACGACCTGAAGTTCGTGGCCTGGGCCCCGGTGGTGATCCTCTCGGCGCTGCACGGCAGCGGGATCGGCGAACTGCTCGATGCGATCCAGACCGTCTACCGCGCCGCCTGCCAGAGCCCCGGCTCGGGGGCTCTGTCGCGAACGCTGGAAAAGGCGGTCGAAGCGCACGCACCGCCGGTGGTCCAGCGCTTCGCGCCGAAGCTGCGGTTCGCCCACGCGGGCGGCAATTTCCCGACCCGTATCGTCATTCACGGCAACCGGACCGAGCATGTGCAGCCGGCCTATCGCCGCTACCTGATCAATCGGTTCCGCGACCACTTCGAACTGGTCGGCGTGCCGATCCAGCTGATCTTCAAGGATTCCGTCAATCCCTACGCGGGTCGCAAGAACACGCTGACGCCGCGCCAGGTCAAGCGCAGGCAGCGGATCCGCAAGCGCAAGCGCTGATGGCCCGCACGGAACGCCAGGATCGCCTGACGCCGAGCGAGGCGCGCGCGGCCCAGGCCGCCGGTGCGATTCGTCTGATCGATATCCGACGCCGCGATGAATGGTTGCTCGGCACGCCGAGCGGCGCCGAGCGCTGCACGGTCGAGGACCTTCTCGACGCCGGCGACGTCGGCCCGCCGAGAGCCGTGCTGATCTGCGCCCGCGGGAACCGCTCGCGCGCCGGGGTCGAAGCCCTGAGGGCAGCCGGAATCGACGCCGCCGACGTCGAGGGCGGCCTGGAGGCGTGGCGTCTGGGCGACCTGCCGATCGATGTTCCCGATTCGCCGCTGTCCCTGCGCGAGCGCGAGCGCTACCAGCGCCATCTTGCGCTGCCGCGGTTCGGCGAGGCCGCCCAGCTGGCGCTGAAGCGTTCGCGCGTGCTGCTGGTCGGCTGCGGCGGCCTCGGGTCGCCGGCCGGGATGTACCTGGCCGCCGCCGGCGTCGGCCGCCTGACCCTGATCGACGACGACCGCGTCGAGCGCAGCAATCTCCAGCGCCAGGTCATCCACGACGAGGCCGCCCTGGGCCGGGCCAAGGTGGAATCGGCGCGCGACCGCCTCGCTGCACTCAATCCCGACGTCGAGCTGGTGGCGCTCGAGCAGCGTCTCGACGATGCACTGGCCGAACGGCAGGTGCCGGAACACGACCTGGTGGTCGACGGCAGCGACAATTTTCCGACGCGCTGCCGGGTCAACCGCGCCTGCGCTCGGACAAGCACGCCGCTGATCTACGGCGCGGTGGAGCGATTTTCCGGGCAGGTCGGCGTGTTCCATCCGGGCGCTCCGGATCAGGCCTGCTACCGCTGCCTGTTCCCCGAGCTTGATGCCGGGGCCTCGGCGCCGTCCTGCGCGGAGGCCGGGGTGCTCGGGGTTCTCCCCGGGATCATCGGCTCGATGCAGGCGCTCGAGGCGATCAAGTGGCTGACGGCCGGCCGGGGCGAGGGTTCGTCGACCGCCCGAGCGGCGGGCTGGGTGGCGAGCTTCGACGGCTGGACCGGCCGCTGGCGCCGGTTCGACGTGCCGCAGGACCCGGCCTGCCCCGACTGCGGTCGCGATCGTCGCCGCTCTTGAAGCCGGGCGATCCGCCCCGATCTATTCTCCGAGGCCGCCGACAGGGGCCTCCGGAAATCGGCCGACCCACGGCGACTTCCGACCTTGAACACCACCTATTGCTCATTGGAGGATAGACCATGAACACGTTCGACCTGACCCCCCTGTACCGCACCGCGATCGGTTTCGATCGCCTCGCCGACATGCTCAGCAACGCCGCGCGCGTCGACGGCAACGGCTACCCGCCGTACAACATCGAGTCCCGCGGTGAGGACCAGTACCGCATCACGATGGCCGTGGCCGGCTTTTCGCAGGACGAGATCGAGATCGTCAGCGAGCAGAACACGCTGACCATTTCGGGCAGGAAGTCCGACGACGACAAGCAGGACGGCGAGTTCCTCTACCGAGGCATCGCCAATCGCTCCTTCGAGCGGCGCTTCCAGCTCGCCGACCACGTGCGCGTTGACTCCGCCGCGATGGAGAACGGCCTGCTGCACATCGAGCTGCAGCGCGAACTGCCCGAGCGCATGAAGCCGCGCCGGATCTCGATCGGCGGTGAGAAGGTCCTCGAGAACGCATCGGACCGCTCCGAAGCGGCCTGATCGGCAGGGTTCGGTCAGCGCGCCGCCTGGCCGCTGACGAACCCGGCAAGAGCGACCACAGGGGCGCCGGCATGTCCGGCGCCTTTTTCGTTTCTGCGAACGGGGCTGTGACGATGAACGGTCCGTTCTGCGCGGGTTCAGAGCGCGCCGGCCCAGCACGGCGGTTGGATGGGCGCCGCTCGGCCGTTGTTTGGTCTTCGATCGGTTGTCGATCGGTTGTCGATCCGTCGTCGATCAGTCGCCGCCCCGGGCCTCGCGCCGCATCAGCACGAATTCCTGCATCCCGTTGTTCAGCAGCATCGTTCGATCGACCTGCCAGTCCGGCATTGCCTTTTCCAGTGCCTTCGGGCTGTAGCGCGGGGCCGGACGGGGTCCTGCATCGGCCCGATCGAAACGGACCTCGCCATCGCCGGTCAGGCGATAGTCGACCGGCTTGGGTGGCATCGCGCTGCTGGCGTAGTGGATCAGGGCGTGCAGACGAGCGCCGCTTCGGGCATGGCGAGCCAGGCGGGCGCCGAGCCGTTGAAGATCCCCGGCGTCGAAATGGTTGAGCCAGTCCCAGGCCAGCAGGACATCGAACGCCTCGGGCGCCGAGGTACGTTCGAGCAGGGCGAAGGAGACGGGCAGCGCGTCTTCGCGCGATTGAAGAGAGAGTCGGGCGACCACCAGGCGATTCGGCCCGGCGGCAAGACGGTCGACCAGGGCTGGCTGGACTCCCCCGAAGTCCAGCCAGCGCTGCCGGTCGGTGCCGATCGAATCCAGGCGCTCCTTCAACAACGGCAGCCGCAAACGCTCGTCGACGCTGCCGGTGTTTTCCGGACCGCCGGACATGGCCTTACGCGCTGCCGTCATGGCCACCCGACTCCTGCCCGATCAGGCCGCCGAGCTGGTCGAACTGGCTCCGGCCTGCTTGGCCGACGCCGGGCTGCTCGACGACGAGTCCGAGGCGGCGGCCTTCGAGCGCTCGCCGCCGGTCTTCGATGAGCCAGCGGACAAACCGGACGACGTGCCCGAGGACGCATTGGACGACGAACCGGCCGCGCCCTTGGCGCTGCCGAAGGCCTTGCGGAAGCTTTCGGTCTCCGTGTCCATGTCGATCGCGCCGCGGAAGCGGGCGCCGTCATCGAGGCTGATCCGGGGTGCGTAGATGTTTCCCTCGATCCGGGCCGAGTCGCGGATGCTGATCCGCTCGGAGGCGTAGAGGTCGCCGTTGACCTTGCCCTCGACCAGGATGGTGTGGGCGTATACGCGCGCCTTGACTTCACCCTGCGGCCCGATGGTCAGGGTGTTGCTGCGCAGCTGGACCGTGCCGGTGACGCGTCCCTCGACGACGAGATCCTCGTCGCCCTGGAGATCGCCGTCGATCCGGATCGACGGGCCGATGGTGGCGACCGAGCCGCTGGTTCGGGCCGGCGTGGGCGTGCGGGTCGGTGCTTCGCTTCGATGGGAGGCGGTCGCTTCCGGAGCGCCGTCCTGTGCTTCCTTCTTGTTGAACATGGTCGGATCCGTTGGGGGAGGGGAACGATCGAAACTACTCGCCGATCCCGGACCCGTCAAGCGTCGCCTCGGCCGGGTCCGATCGCGTCGGCGACGCTCCGAGACACGCAACACAGCGGGTGTCCGGGAATGTGTCGCGGTTCAAATCAGCGCAGCGCGCTCCGGATCACGTCGAGCGCGCGATCGATCTGGTCCGGCGGCGTGTACCAATGGGGCGACAGTCGCAGGCCCCCGCCGCGTGGCGCTGCGATCACGCATTCGGAGCGCAGCGCCGCGAGCAATCGGCGCGGATCGCGACCGGCACACTGGAACGTGACGATCCCGGCGCGCCGCCGATCGTCGCCGGGCGTGACGAGCTCGATCCCGGGCAGCCCTTCGAGGCCGTCGATCAGGCGGCGGGTCGCGGCCATCAGCGCAGCAGCGCGCTCGTCCGGCGGCGTATCCAGCAGCAAGCCGAGCGCTGCATCCAGCCCGTGGATGCCGGCGGTGTTGAGGGTGCCCGGCTCGAAGCGTCGGGCGTGCCGGGGGATGCCGGAGTCGGCCCGGTCGAAATCGAACATGTCGGGCCACATCCGCCAGCCGGCCTGGATCGGGCGCAGCTGGTCGCGCGCGGCCGGCGCCGACCAGAACAGGGCCAGGCCCTCCGGCGCGAGGAGCCACTTGTGGCTTCCCGCCACGACGAAATCCACCGGCAGCTCGCGCACCGACAGCGGCAGCGCGCCGAGCTGCTGGATCGCATCCACCGCGAGCAGCGCGCCGGCATCGCGACAGGCGCGACCGAGGCGATCGAGGTCGAGGCGGACCCCGCTGTCGTAGCGCACGGAAGACACCGCCATCAACCGCGTGCGCCCGTTCAGCGCGTCGATCAGCGCCGCCTCCGGATCGAAGATCGCGAAGGGCACCTCGACGACCTCGACGTGATCGGGAACCAGGTGCACCCAGGGCAGATGGTTGCTGGGAAATTCACCGCCGACGCAGACCAGTCGGTCTCCGGGCTGCCAGTCCAGCCCGGCGGCGATCAGCGACAGGCCTTCCGAGGTATTCTTGACCAGCGCCACGTCGTCGGCCCGCTCGGCGTCGAGCAGGCGGGCCGCTCGTTCACGCAAGCGCTGCTCGGTCGCCAGCCAACGGTCGTAATGCATCGGACCATGGGCCGCGTTGTCGTCGACGAACGCCCGCATGGCCCGGACCACCGCCGCCGGCCACGGCGAAATCGCCGCGTGATTGAGCCAGATCTCGCGCTCGAGAACCGGAAAATCGTTCGGATCGATCATGTCGGAAGCTCCAGATCAGCGGATTCGGGACGATCGTGCAGCCGAGGCGCCGGACGAGGCGGCGAGCCGATCGCGGGCACCGCGGCGTGGCCCCGAGCGGGCCGAAGCGCCGCGCCTGATCGCCCACGTCGACATGGATGCCTTCTATGCCAGCGTCGAGCAGCGGGACCGGCCCGAATTGCGCGGTCGGCCGGTCATTGTAGGGGGCGACGGCGGGCGAGGGGTCGTCGCCGCGGCCAGCTACGAGGCGCGTCGCTACGGTGTCCACTCCGCGATGCCTTCGGCGCGGGCGCGGCGGCTGTGTCCGCACGCGGTATTCGTCCGCTCGCGACACGCGCATTACCGGGAGGTCTCCGGCTCCATCTTCGAAGTCTTCGAACGCCACGCCGAGCGGGTCGAGGGCCTGAGCCTGGACGAGGCCTATCTCGATCTCGGCAATCGGCTGCCCGCCGGTACCGACGATGCAGCGGTGCTTGCGCTGGGACGGACCGTGAAACGCGACGTGTTCGAAGCCACGGGGCTGACCACGTCGGTCGGGTTGGCCCGGACCAAGCTGGTCGCCAAGCTGGCGTCGGACTACGACAAGCCCGATGGGCTGACCTGGATCCCCGATGCTTCGGTCCAGCGCTTTCTCGATCCGCTTCCGATCCGTCGATTGCCCGGCGTGGGTCCGGCCACCGCGGCCAAGCTTCACGATGCGGGCATCTTCACCATCGGCCAGCTGCGCAAGGCACCGGGCACCTGGCTATCCGGGGTGCTCGGGCGCCAGGGCGAGGTGTTCCGAGAGCGCGCCGCGGGGATCGATCCGCGCGCGGTTGAAGGCGGTCGGCTGCGCCGGTCGATCAGTCAGGAATCGACCTTCGGCCGCGACCTCAGGGACCTCGATCGAATCGTCGAGGTCATCGACGAGCAGGCGGCGGCCTGCGCCGCGCGGCTCCAGTCGAGGAGCCTGTACGCGCGCACCGTGCACCTGAAGCTGCGCTCGGGCGGCTTCTCGACCCTGACCCGAAGTCGCGGTCTGGGCGGCTATACGCGGGATGCGGCGACGATCGCGGAGGCGGCGCGGGAACTCGCCCGCGCCTGGGCCGGCTACCAGAGCCGGATCGGCGTGCGCCTGATCGGGGTCGGCGTGTCCGGACTGGAAGAGCGGCCCGATCCCGGACAGCTGCTCTAGCGAAGCTGGGAAGGTCGGAGCGGCTCGGCGCAGGCGCGCCGCTCAGCTGCTGCGCGCCTCGCCGAACTTGTCCCGCAGCTCCCGGCGCAGGATCTTGCCGACGTTGGTCTTGGGCAGTTCGTCGACGAACTCGACGTAGCGGGGCACCTTGTAGCCGGTCAGCTCCTTCTTGCAGTGGGCGCGGAGTTCGTCGACCGTCAGGCTGTCGTCCTTGCGCACCACCACGACCTTGACCAGTTCGCCGGACTTTGCGTCCTCGACGCCGATCGCGCCGACCTCTAGCACCTTCGGGTGATCGGCGACCACGTCCTCGATCTCGTTTGGATAGACGTTGAAGCCCGAGACCAGGATCATGTCCTTCTTGCGATCGACGATGAAGAAGAAGCCCTTCTCGTCGCAGCAGGCCATGTCGCCGGTCTTCAGCCAACCGGCGTCGTCGAGCACCTTGGCGGTTTCCTCGGGTCGCTGCCAGTAGCCCTTCATGACCTGCGGTCCCCGGATGCACAGCTCGCCGGGGTCGCCGACGGCGACCTCGTTGCCCTCGGCGTCGATGACCCGCGCCTCGGTCGACGAGATGGGCAGACCGATCGCGCCGTTGTAGTCCTCGAGGTCCATCGGGTTGATGCAGGCGGCCGGCGACGTCTCGGTCAGTCCGTAGGCTTCGATCAGCGGGACGCCGGTCACCGATTTCCACCGTTCGGCCACCGCTCGCTGAACCGCCATCCCGCCGCCCAGGGTGAAGCGAAGGTTGCCGAAGTCCACGTCGTCGAAACCGGGCGTGTTCAGCAGGCCGTTGAACAGGGTGTTGACCCCGGTGATCGCCGTGAAGGGCTCCTTCTTCAGCGCCTTGACGAACCCCCCCATGTCGCGCGGATTGGTGATCAGCAGATTGCGCCCGCCGAACTTGATGAATACCAGGCAGTTGGCCGTCAGCGCGAAGATGTGATAGAGCGGCAGGGCGGTGACGATGATCTCCCGCCCGGGGTCGATCTTCTCGCCCAGCCACGCGGCGGACTGCTGGACGTTGGCGACGATGTTGCCGTGGGTGAGCATCGCGCCCTTGGAGACGCCCGTCGTGCCGCCGGTGTACTGGAGAAACGCGAGGTCGCCGTGGTTCAGGGTCGGCCGATCCAGCTGCATCGACTCGCCGGCCTTGAGCGCAGCGGTGAACCGTTTCGCATCGGGCAGGTTGTAGTCGGGGACCTCCTTCTTGACCTTTCGCAGGACGAAGTTGATCAACGGACCCTTGGGGAAGCCGAGCAGGTCACCGACCGCCGTCACGAACACGTGACGACACTCGGAGCAGTCGGCGATCACGCTGTCGAGCGTGTGGGCGAAATTCTCCAGCACCACGATGCCCTTGGCGCCGGAGTCATTGAGCTGGTGGCGCAGTTCCCGTGCGGTGTACAACGGGTTGGTGTTGACGACCACCAGACCGGCCCGGAGGATGCCGAACAGGGCGATCGGGTACTGCAGCAGGTTCGGCATCATCACCGCGATCCGGTCGCCGGCCTCGAGGCCCAGCGACTGCAGGTAGGCACCGAAGGCGGCGCTCTTCCGATCGAGATCGCCGTAGGTCAACTCTTTTCCGAAATTGACGTACGCCACCTGGTCGCGGTACTGCGAGCAGCTGCTGTCGAAAATGTCCACCACGGACCTGAATTCGTCCATGTCGATTTCCGCAGGAACGCCGTCCGGATACTGGTCCAGCCAGGCTTTTTCGGTCATTGAATCGCCCTTTTGAATTCTTGTGGTCTACCCGCCGCTAGATTCGCATAGTCGCCGTCCGCAGACAAGGTCGGGCCCCGGCGTCCGGCCAAAGCGATTCGCGGTAGCCGCACGGGCGACCGCGGTCGACTGCGTTTGCCGCAAGCCAGGCGGACGTTTATCATCCGAGACGTTCGGCGTGGGCAGCGTCCCGTTCGAGCGCACTGGCGCAATCCGGAGTCGGCAGCATGGGCGAACAGAACGTGGAGCGCACGAGCGACGAGGCCACCCGTCGCGCCTTCATGAAAGCATTGCTGAACGAGGTCCGCGCGATGGAGGACATGCTCGCCGCGGGCGTGTTCGAGAGCGACATCCGGCGGATCGGCGCGGAACAGGAGATGTTCCTGGTCGACGGCGCGTACCGTCCGGCGATGACCGCGATGCGGATTCTCGACGAAATCGACGATCCGCGATTCACCCACGAGCTGGGCCTGTTCAACCTCGAGGCGAATCTCTCGCCGCTGGAGCTGGGCGGCGACTGCCTGAGGAGACTTGAGGAGGAGACCGACGAGGTGGTCGCGATCGCGCGCGAACATGCCGCCCTGGTCGACTCGCAGGTCGCCCTTGTCGGCATTCTCCCGACGCTGACGCGCGATCACCTGACCCTGAACGCCATGGTTCCGACGGCGCGTTACTTCGCCCTGAACGAAGCGCTGCTGAGATTGCGCGGTTCGGACTTCCAGTTCGCGATCAAGGGCATCGACCAGCTCAATTTCCAGCACGACAACCTGATGCTGGAGGCCGCGAACACCAGTTTCCAGGTTCACTTCCAGGTCGGCGCCGGCGAGTTCGCCTCGCTCTACAACGTCGCCCAGGCCGTGACCGGACCGCTGCTTGCCGCCTGCGTGAATTCACCGATCCTGCTCGGCAAGCGGCTCTGGCACGAAAGCCGGATCGCGGTGTTCGAGAACTCCATCGATGCGCGCTCCGAGGCGCTGGCCGCGCGCGGTCTGAAGCCCCGCGTCCACTTCGGCGATCACTGGATCGAGGAATCCGTGATCGAGATCTTCAAGGAGGACATCGCGCGGTTCCGGGTGATCCTGACCACCGAATTCGAAGACGATCCGATCGGCATGGTCCGGCGCGGCGAGATTCCCAGGCTCAACGCGCTGCGCCTGCACAACGGCACCGTGTATCGCTGGAACCGCGCCTGCTACGGCATCTCCGGCAACGGCAAGCCGCACCTGAGAATCGAGAACCGGGTCATTCCTTCCGGCCCGACGGTGGTCGACGAGATCGCGAATTCGGCGTTCTTCTTCGGCATGATGTCGCGCCTGTCGCACGCCATCGACGACATTCGCGATCACCTGAACTTCGCCGACGTGAAGAGCAACTTCATGTCGGCCGCGCGCGACGGGCTGCGCGCCCAGCAGGTCTGGTTCGACGAGCGTCAGATGCCGGCCCAGCAGCTCATCCTCGACGAGCTCCTGCCGCTGGCCGACGAGGGGCTGCGCGAGGCGGGCATCGACCACGACGACATCGAGCGCTATCTCGGCGTCATCGAACAGCGAGTCAGCAAGCGCCGCACCGGGGCCCGCTGGCAATTGAGTTCGCTGGAGAACATGAGCGAGTCGGGCAGCATGCACGAGCGGCTGCGGGCGCTGACCGCGAGCATGGTCGAGCAGCAGAAGAACGGCCGGCCCGTGTCGGACTGGGCGCTGGCCGAGTTCAACCCCAGCCAGGACTGGCGCGAGAGCTACCGCACGATTGGCCAGTTCATGGCCACCGACCTGTTCACGGTGCGACCCGACGACATCGTCGATTTCGCCGCCAGCCTGATGGAGTGGCGCTACGTCCGCCACGTCCCGGTCGAGGACGACGCGGGTCGATTGCTGGGCCTGGTCAGTCATCGCCAACTCCTTCGCCTGGTTGCGCGGGGCGCGGACAAGGGCGAGGACGGAGAACCGGTGATGGTGCGCGACATCATGCGGCCCGATCCGAAGACCGTGAGCCCCGACACCACGACCGTCGAAGCGATCCGCCTGATGCGCGAGAACCGCCTGTCCTGCCTGCCGGTGGTGGAGAACAGCAAGCTGGTCGGTCTGGTGACCGAGTACGACCTCATCGTCGTGGCCTCCCGGCTGCTGGAGTCGGTGCTTGACGGCGGCGACTGACGCTGCGGTGATCCAGCCGGCTTCGCTCGCGCTGCGGACCGCCACCCGCTCCGGGTCTCGATTCGTGAGCCTGCTGGCCGCGGCCTGGCTGGCGGTCGGCTGCGGATCGCCGCCCCCGGCCGAGGAGCGGATCCTGGACACGATCGCATCGATGGAAGCCGCGCTGGAACGCGGCGAAGTCGATGGCTTCATGGATCCGATCGCCGACGATTTCATTGCCGGAAACCGGGGTCTCGATCGGCGCACGCTCGGGTTGCTGGTTCGCCGCGAGCGAATGGCGCGCGAGCGCATCTCGGTCAGCCGCTTCGATACGGACGTGGTCCTGATCGGCGAGGCCCGCGCGACCGCGACTTTCGGCGCGCTGGCCACCGGGGGTTCTGGGCTGCTGCCCGACGAGGGGCGACTGTGGCGGATCGACACGGGGTGGCGCCTCGACGGCGACGACTGGCGGCTGATCAGCGCCGAGTGGCGCCCGGCCGGGCTCGATTGAAGGCCCTCGTTCTCAGGTTCTGAGAACGCCTCGAGCGACACTTCCCCCATGCGCCTGTTCGACGCCGCTGCACAGTTCGACGGCTGGTTCGCCGAGGCCGTGGGACGCCCGACGCCGATCCAGCAGCAGGCGTGGCCGACGCTGCGAGAAGGGCGCCACGCCCTGTTGATCGCTGGCACCGGCGAGGGCAAGAGCCTGGCTGCGTGGCGGCCGATCGCCGAGCGGCTGGTCGACCGGCCGGAAACCGTTCGCGGCGTCCGAGCGCTGCACATCGCACCGTTGAAGGCGCTGGCCCGCGACATGCTGAACAACCTGGCCCCGCTGCTCGACGCCGCCGGCGAGCTGCGCGGCCGGCCGGTCCGATCCGCACTGCGCTGCGGCGACACCTCGGCCGCCGAGCGGCAGGCCCAGGCGCGCAGGCCGCCTGAGGTCCTGAGTACCACGCCCGAGACGCTGTTCGTGCTGCTCGGGTCATCGAGCGGGCGGCGGATGCTGGGGACCGTCCGCAGCGTCGTCATCGACGAAGTTCACGCCCTGGCGCCCGGACGACGCGGCGCCCACCTGGCGCTGAGCCTGGCGCGTCTGGACGCGCTCTGCGGGCGCGCGATCCACCGGATCGGCCTGTCGGCCACCGCCGAGCCGGTCGATGCGCTTGCACGCTGGCTAGGCGGCGAGGCCCCGGCCGCCGTCATCGCGCCGGAGGTCACCCGCGACCGGGCACCGCGGCTGGTGATCGAGCGGCCCGGGCCTGCGCTCGGCGCGTACGCGGGAACCGCACTCTGGGACGCCATCCATGACCGGCTGGCCGAACTGGCCGGTCGCGACGGCGGACTGCTGGTGTTCTGTCAGACCCGGGCGCAGGTCGAACGAACCGCGTGCGCGCTCGGCGAACGGCTGGGCGCCGAGCGCGTTGGCGCGCACCACGGCAGCCTGGACAGCGGCTGCCGGACCGAGGCCGAAACCGGCTTTCGCGAGGGTCGACTGGATGTCCTGGTCGGTAGCGCCTCGCTGGAACTCGGTCTGGACCTCGGCACGATCGAGCGCGTCGCACAGCTGGGCTCGCCAGGCGGACTCAACGCGCTGCGCCAGCGGGCCGGGCGCAGTCGGCACCGCCCCGGGCAGCGCTCGGTGCTGCACTGGTTCCCGCTGACGCGCCATCAGCTGCTCGAGGTCGAGGCCGTCGAAGACGCGCTGGGCACCGGAGCCATGGACCGACTGACCACCAGCCCGGGCTATCGAGACGTGCTGGCCCAGCAGCTCGTCGCCCTGGTGGCCGCCGACGGGATCGACTCGATCGACGATGCGCTGGAGCGGATCCGCCGGGCCCGGCCGTGGCGGTCCCTGACGCGCGAAGCGCTGGCGCGGATCGTCGACGTGCTGGTCGACGCGGGCGCCGGTCTGCCGGCCGCCCAGCGCACCGCGTGGCTGGTGCGCGCCGCCGACGATCGCTTGCGGGTGCCGCCGGGGGCCCGCCGGCGCGTCCTGGCCAACGCCGGTACGATTCCCGAGTGGTTCGAGTACACCGTGATCGACGTCGTCGCTGGCGAACCGGTCGGCCGTCTCGACGAGGAATTCGCATTCGAGTCGTCGCCCGGCCAGGTCATCCAGCTCGGCCATCGGGTGTTCCGGATTCTGCGGGTGCGCTGCGGCGAGGTCGAGGTGGAGCCGGCCGACGACGAACCGGCCGCCGAGCTGCCGTTCTGGTTCGGCGAGGGCGCCGGGCGCAGCGATGCGGTCGGTCGCGCGATGCTGGCGCGGATCGAGGGTGGAGCGCGTCGGCCGGAGACGCAGCGCTGGCTGGCCGAGGCCGAGGCGACGCTGGGCGCACTGCCGAGCCCCGGTCGCCTGGTCGTCGAGCGTTTCCTCGACCCCAACGGCGACCGCCACCTGGTGCTGCACACGCTGGCCGGTGCGAAGATCAATCGCGCCTGGGGGCTGGCCCTGAGAAAGCGCTTCTGTCGCCAGTTCAATTTCGAACTGCAGGCCGCTGCGACCGACGATGGAGTGCTGATCTCGCTGGGCGTGACCAGCGAATTCGAGGTGGCCGACGTGATCGGCTTCGTGCGAGCCGCCAGCGTACGTGCGGTGCTGACCCAGGCCCTGCTCGATACCCCGCTGTTCCTGACTCGATTCCGCTGGGCGGCCAACACCGCGCTGGTGCTGCCGCGGGTGGATGCGTTCGGGCCGGTGCCTGCGCAGCAGCAGCGCAGCCGCACCGAGAACCTCATCGCGCGGGTGTTTCCGGACCAGCTGGCCTGCCTCGAGAATCTCGCCGGGCCTCGGGAGGTGCCGGATCATCCGCTGGTTCACCAGGCGCTCGACGACTGCCTCCACGAGTACATGGACCTTGCGGGCCTCACCGCGCTGCTCGAGTCGATCGAGCAGGGCCGGGTCGTGGTCCATGCGGTCGACCTGGAGCAGCCGTCGGCGCTGGCCGAAGGCCTGATCCACGCGCCGCGCCACAGCTTCCTGGACGAGGCGGCGGCCGAGGAACGCCGGACCCGGAGCTTCGAGCCCGCCCCGGGACGATCGGGCGCACGGCGTTCCACCGGCGGGTACGGATTCGCCGCGCGTGTCTCGGCCGGGGATGCTGCGGGGGGCGTTGCTGACGCGGGAACGGCTCCAGCAGGTGCCGTCGGTCGGAGCGGCTCGGTCGACCGCGACGCCCGGTGCACTGCGAGCGGGCGAACGAGCGACCGGTCGAGGCCTCGTCGGCCGGCCCTGGCCGATCGCTGCGATGCGCTGGAAAAGCTGCTCGGGACCGCGGGTTTCCTGACCGTCCGCGAAGGCGAGCGGGGTGTGGCGATGGCCGGGCCAAGCCGGGCCGGCGGCTGGACGCGCAGGTTCGCGGAACTGGTCCGCCAGCGACGCGCCGTCGCCCTGCGCCCGGGCGACGGCAGGCCACTGCTCTGGGTACGTCTGGATCGGCTGGCGCTGGTGCGGCGCGCCTGGCCGGCGCTGGTGCCCTCGCCCTGGCTGCCCGAAGCGCTGGTGGATGCCTGCTCCGGGTCGCCGAACGATGCCCTCGGGGAGCTTCATCGGCGGCGGCGGAGATCGGGGTTGGACTGGCCGTCGGAGCTTCCGGCCGCGGGCCCGGGAGCTCGGGCGGCGTCTGCGTCCGAGCCCGTTCACGAACCCGCCTCGCCGATCGCACCGGAGCGCACTGCGACCACCGGAGAACGGCACGACGCCGCAGCAGGAACCGAACCGGCTTGACGGACGCACGGAGCGAATCCGATACAATGGGCGGTCGATTCGAAGCGAGTGTTTCCATGCCCGAGGCGTCTGCAGGAACCCAGATTCCGATCACCGTGAAAAGCGGTGACAAGGTGCGCAAACCCCAGGGGTTCACCGCGATCCGGGACGGTATCAAGGCCCGGCGCGACTCCACCCCGGAACCGATCGGCCGCAAGCCCGATTGGCTGAGGGTCCGTTTGCCGTCCGGCGGCAAGTACGAGGACGTCAAGGCCAACGTCAAGAAGCACGCGCTGGCCACCGTCTGCGCCGAGTCGAAGTGCCCCAACATCGGCGAGTGCTGGAGCGCAGGTACCGCGACCATCATGCTGATGGGCGATGTCTGCACCCGCGCCTGTCGGTTCTGTTCGGTCGATACGGGCAATCCGCGCGGCTGGCTGGACGCCGACGAGCCGGCCAACGCGGCCGAATCGGTCCGCTTGATGGACCTGCGCTACATCGTGCTGACTTCGGTCGATCGCGACGACCTCCCGGACGGAGGCGCGGGACATTACGCGGCCTGCATCCGGGCGATCAAGGACGCCAATCCCAGCACCGCCGTCGAGGCGCTGACGCCCGATTTCCAGGGTCGACACGCCTGCGTCGAGACCGTGGTCGACGCCGGGCTCGAGGTGTTCGCCCAGAACGTTGAAACGGTTCGGCGTCTGACCCATCCGGTCCGCGATCCCCGTGCGTCCTACGAGCAGACCCTCGACGTGCTTGCCCACGCCAAGCGCCATCGGCCCGGCGTACTGACCAAGACCAGCCTGATGCT
Organism: Wenzhouxiangellaceae bacterium; assembly: GCA_965227925.1. GTDB lineage: Bacteria > Pseudomonadota > Gammaproteobacteria > Xanthomonadales > Wenzhouxiangellaceae. The sequence continues at coordinate 833,904 of CBDDGP010000003.1, read as the reverse complement.
CGGCCTGGGCGAGACCGACGACGAAGTGATCGAATGCATGGACGATCTCAGGGCCATCGGGGTCGACATCGTGACCTTCGGCCAGTATTTGCGTCCGACCATGAACCACCTGCCGGTGGACCGCTACGTGACGCCTGAGACGTTCCGTCGTTTCCGCGAGATCGGCCTCGAAAAGGGGTTTCTCGAGGTTGTGTCCGGTCCCCTGGTGCGCTCCAGCTACCGCGCCGAACGGGTCCTCGAAAAGAACAACTGCGGGCTGGACTGAGCCGTTCGATGACGCCGCCGTCTGCCGACGAACTCGCAGGTCTGCGCGCGGTTCTCGAGAACGCGCGTCTGCGGCACAGGACGCTGACCTACCGCGAGGTCGCCGATGCGCTCCGGGTCGGAGCGCCGCACCGCATCCACCGCGTGACCCGCCTGGTCGAGCGCCTGCTCGAGGTCGATGCCGCCGCAGGCCGCCCGCCTCTGGCCGCACTGGTCGTCAGCCGGGTGCGTAGGGGCCGGCCTGCTCCCGGCTTCTTCGAGCATGCGAGGCGGATCGGCCTGCACTGCGGCGACGACCCGCACACGTTTCACGACACGCTGCTGGCCGGGTTGTTCAGCCACGATCCGGCAGGCTGATGCGCCGCAGGCTCGAGCCGGTGGCGAAAGCGCTGCTGGTTGCAGTGGCGGCGTGGATCGTCGCGTGCAGCAACTCCGGGTCCAGCGACGACACCGGACCGCCCTCGGCCGAACGGCGGGAGCATGTGGTCCGCGCGCCCGCGGGCGATCGTGCGGACCCGTACTACTGGATCCGTGACGATCGCAGGCAGGATGCCCGGGTGCTCGAGCTGCTCGAGGCCGAGAACGCGCACACCGCCCGCGCGATGAGCAGGCTGCAACCGCTCGTCGACACGCTCGAGGCCGAACTTGCGGCGAGGCTTCCGGCCGAGCAGCGCGAGGCGCCGTTCTACGATCGCGGCTACTGGTACTACATGCGGTATGCGCGGGGCGGGGAACACCCGGTGCTGGCCCGGCGCAGGGAACGCCTGACCGCGCCGGAGGAAGTCCTGCTGGACGGCAATCGGGTGGCCGGCGAAGACGCCCGGTTCCGGCTCGCCGGCTGGGACGTGAGCCCCGACGGCCGCCGCCTGCTGTGGCTGGAGGAGGCCCGCGGACATCGGCAGTTCCGCCTGCGCATCCGCAACCTGGTGACCGGCGAGGTCAGCGATCCGGGGATCGAAGGGGTTTCTTCGGCCAGCTGGAGTCCGGACGGTCGGTCGATCCTGCTGGTCGAGAACGATCCGCGGACCCTGCGCAGCGACCGGGTCCGGCGCCTGGATCCCGATCGCGGCACGGTCACGACCCTGTACACCGAATCCGACGCGGCCTTCTTCGCAACGGTCGGGCGCACCCGGTCGGATCGCTACGCGCTGGTCCACCTCGAGTCTACCGACAGCAGCGAATTGCGATTCATCGACGACGCGTCGCCGGAGCCCGGTCTCCGGGTGTTCCTGCCCCGATCGCCCGGTCACAAGTACCATGCCGAGCACGTTGCCGATCACTGGGTCATCCGGACCAATCTCGATGCGCCGAACTTCCGGATCGTTCGTGCCGAACAGGATCAGCATGATCGACCGTCGGCCTGGACCGAACTGGTCGGGCACCGGGACCGGGCGTTCATCGCGGAATTCGACCCCTTCGAGACCTTCCTGGCCTTCGCTGAACGGGTCGACGGCCAGCGTCGAATCCGGGTGCTGGACCGCGTCGACGGGAGCGAACGACTGCTGGCCTTCGAGGAAGACGTCCACGTTGTGCAGCTCGGACGGAATCGCGATCCGTCGCGCCGGCGCCTGCAGTATGTCTACACGTCGCCGACGACTCCGCAGGCCGTCTGGGAGATGGACCTCGACAGCGGCGAGCGCCACCTGCTCAACCGTCTGGAAGTCGCCGGCGATTTCGACGCCGCAGACTACCGGGTCCGCCGCCTTTGGGCGACGGCCCGGGACGGCACGGCCGTTCCCGTTTCGCTCGCCTGGCACCGGGACACGCCTCTCGACGGAACGGCGCCTGTGATCCAGTCGGCCTACGGGGCCTACGGCCGATCGAAAGAACCGGGGTTCTCCAGCGAACGGCTCAGCCTGCTCGACCGCGGCATGGTGTTCGCCGTTGCTCACGTGCGGGGCGGACAGGAGCTTGGACGCGACTGGTACGAGCGGGGTCGATTGCTGCACAAGCGCAATTCGTTCACCGACTTCATCGACGTCACGCGGTTTCTCATCGACGAGCGCATCGTCGACCCGGATCGGGTGTTTGCGGCCGGCGCAAGTGCCGGCGGACTGCTGGTCGCTGCGGTGGCCAACATGGCGCCGGACCAGTACGCGGGAATCATCGCCGCCGTTCCATTCGTCGATGTGGTCACGACCATGCTCGACGAATCGATTCCATTGACCAGCTTCGAGTTCGCCGAATGGGGAGACCCGAAACGGCCGGACATGTACCGCTACATGCTTTCCTACTCGCCCTACGACAACGTCCAGGAGCGCGACTACCCGCCGATGCTGGTGACGGCAGGCCTCTGGGATTCGCAGGTCCAGTACTGGGAACCGGTCAAGTGGGTGGCCCGTCTACGCCATCGCAAGACCGACGACAATCCGCTGCTGCTGAAGGTCGACCTGCACGCCGGACACGGCGGTCGCTCCGGGCGATTCCGGCGGCTGGAATCGCAGGCCATGGAATACGCGTTCGTGCTCGACCTGGCCGGACTGGACGGATAGGGCGCGGCCGATGCGCTGGCTCCGCCTCAAGTTCCTCCAGGGTTCGCGCCAGCACCGCGGCCGCATCCGCGCATGGCTCGGGCGCCATCCGCGGGTCACGGCGCTGCTGGAGCGCGGCGGCAGTCTGCACATCGATGAGTTCGCGCTGGCCCGGGGTGTATCGCTGGGCCTGTTCGTCGGCCTGACGCCGACCGTTGGCATCCAGACCGCGATGATGGTGGTCGGGTCGCTGGCGTTCCGCGCCAACTTTCCGGCCGCATTCATCGTCTCGTTCGTCAGCAATCCGATCACGATGGCGCCGCTGTACTACGGCTTCAATCGACTGGGTCAGTGGATGATGTCGTGGCTTCCGGTCCCTCGCGCGGCATCGCGCACGTTGGGCGACGCGATCGCCGAGGAAACGGTTGCCACGTTGATCGGAAGTATGGGGGTCGCCATTCCGGCCGCGGTCCTCGGCTACTTCGGCTTCCTGTGGCTGTGGCGGCGGCTCGGACTGCATCTTCCGATCCGCAAGGACCGGTCGCAGGAACGCCCGGCGTCGAACGGAGGTCCGGTCGTCTGACCGCCCGGATCGATCAGACCGGGGTCTCGATCTCGCCACCAGGCAGCACCAGTTCGCGCAGCCGGACCGGGTTGTGGATGACGTGCCCCTGGAGGTAATCGATGCCGATCTGCTTGAGGCGAATCAGCACCTCGACGCTCTCGACGGACTCGGCGATCGTCTCCAGCCCGGCGACCCGGGCGATCTCGTGCACCGAGCGGACCATTGCATGGTCCAGTTCGCTATGCGCGAGTTCGCGAACGAAACCACCGTCGATCTTCACCAGATCCACCGGCAGCTGCTTGAGATAGTCGAAGGTCGACAGACCCTTGCCGAAGTCGTCGAGGGCGATCTGGCAGCCCAGTTCACGCAGCGCACTGAAGAACTCGCGTGCCTCTTCGAGGCTGGTGATGGCGGCCGATTCGGTGATCTCGAAACACAGTTTTTCGGGCGGCACGCCGCGCGAGCGGATGCGCTCGATCAGGTCGGGCAGCACGGTCTTGCAGTCGACCGATTGTCCGGACAGGTTGATATGCCAGGCATGGATCCGGTCATCACGGCACTCGAAGGCTCGGATCTCGTCCAGCACGTTGTCGATGACCCAGCGGTCCACGGTGCGCGCGATGTGGAAACGCTCGGCGGCTTCCATGAACTGACTGGCCGTGTGCAGCTCCTCGTCGCCCTGCAGTCGAAGCAGCAATTCGCAGCGGTAGCGATCGCCGTTCAGCGGTTTGATCAACTGGCCGTGAAAGCGCAGTCGCCCCTGGGACAAGGCCTGGTTGATCCGATGCACCCAGCTCATTTCCGCATGACGGCGCCGCGAGGACGTCCGCTCATCGGAGTGCACCTGGAGCCGGTTGCGGCCCTGTTCCTTGGCCTCGTGGCAGGCGATGTTGACTTGCTGGAGCAGCACCGCAGCGTCGTGATTGCCCGAGTGGATCGGTACCAGCCCGATGCTGGCACTGATCGTGATGGGCCGCTCTTCCCAATGGAACTCGAACGCAGCAATCGTTTCACGGATGCGTTCGGCGACCTCGTTCGCGATGTCGACCGGGCAGTCCATCAGCAGCAGGCCGAACTCGTCGCCGTCGAGGCGCGCCAGGAGATCCATTTCGCGCAGACATTCCTGCACACGTTCGGTCAGGCGAACGAGCAATGCGTCGCCGGCAAGGTGGCCGAACGAATCGTTGACGACCTTGAATTGATCGAGGTCGACGAGGCACAGCGCATGCTGTCCGCCGCGTTGGGCAACGCCATGCAGGACACGATTGAGCTGGCGCTCGAACTCACGTCGATTCGGCAGGCCCGTGAGCTGGTCGTGCGCCGCCTGGTAGGCCAGTTCCCCGGCCAGTCTGTGCGATTCGGAAATGTCCTCCAGCACGGCGACCTGGAGATCGCCCGAATCCCGGTGCTGGCGTCCGTCATTGAGTCGGGCCAGCGAGAGCTTGCCCCAGACGTGTTCCCCGTCCGGAGCCAGGTACCGGGTTTCCAGATCGCCGAGTGGAGCGTCGCCGATCGCTCCATCGGCCACGAATTTTCGCAGCGCAGTTCGATCCTCCGTGTGAGAGAAATGACTGAGCGGTCGACCGCGCGTTTCGCCGGATGGACGACGAAGCAGCCGGCAGAGCGCATCGTTGACCTCGACGAGGGTGCTGTCGCGGTCGATCAGCGCCATCCCGACCGGCGCTTTCTCGAAGGTGGTCCAGAAGCGGGTTTCCGAGCGGCGCATCCCGCGCAGTGCCCAGGCGATCGCAAGCATCAGCAACAGCGCGATGACCAGCACCACCGCCCAGGCAATCTGCCTGGCCCGATAGACCAGTTCGCGCGTTGCCTGACCGATGGCCGCAGAGAACTCTGCGGCCTCCCGACCGAGGCTGCGGTCGATCAAGGCAAGCTCATCCCGCACCGAGCTGAGCATGGTCGACGAACGGCCCGGCTCGGTCCAGAGCGTCTCCAGCTCGTCAGCCAGCCGCTCCAGGCGCAGGACCCAGATATCGCTCTCGCGCCAGATCGCCCATGCTCGCCGCAGCGACGCGCTGCGTGGCAGCTGTCGATGCAAGCGGATCAGTCGCTCGACGTCCTGCGGGTGGTTCTCGCCGGCCAGGAATCCAGCGCGAGCGCGTGGGAAGTCCGGCGGGGAAGCATCGAGCGCGATCCGCGCATCGCGAACGGCCAGCGGGATGCGCAGCCGTTCCCGAGCCGTTCGCAGGTGAACCGGGCGCCCCGTCTCCGCGTAGCGATCGAGGTGGAACACCACATCCTGCTGCGCTCGGGACCACAGGCTCTCGCTGGCCACGAACGCACGTGCGCCCGACATCAGATCGAGTACCACCACGGCGATGCCGCCGCCTGCCGCTGCCAGCAGCAGCACCAGGGTGATGACCGGGGCGATCCGAAGTGCGGAGCGCGAGGTCTGGAATATGCGACGGCGCTGCTTCGACCCGGTCATGGTCCGCGTCCCGGCGCCAGGCGAAGGCGCACCCGTACGATGCCGGGAGCACCGGGCTCCTCGCGACCGTCGAACCCCAGTTGTCGGGCCAACCTCAGCATGCGCTCATTCTCCACCATGACGCGGCCGTAGACGGACTCCAGCCGCTTCTTCCGACACCACTCGATGATCCGCGTCAGCAGATATCGGCCGAGACCCGAGCCGCCGATCTCCCGCCCCACGGTCAGCGCGAATTCAGCCGAGCGGCGCTTCTCTTCGATCGGACTGGCCAGGTCGACCTCATCGATGGCCGCCCGCGCCACGGCACCGATTCTCGCCTCGGTCGGCGGGCGTGCTTCGGTCACCACGAGGGCGAACGCGCGGGCCGGGTCGAGCGTGCTCAGCGACTTGGCAAATTCGGGTGACAACTCCTTGATTGGATGAAAGAACCTAAAGCGGATCTCGTCGGGTGTCAATTCGCGGAAGGAGGCGCGCAGGCGCTCCGCGTCGGTCGGTTCGATCGGCCGGACGAGCAGCGCGCGTCCGTCTTCGAGGCGAATCGCCTCGCACCACGGACGGCCGAGCGGGAACCGCTCGAATCGGTAGCTGCCTCGGCGACCGCGCCCCGGACTCATGCCGGTATCATGCCACGGGAGTTCTCCAACGCCCACGCCCCGGTGCGCGCATGATCGACTCGAAGCAGGACCCCGTGCTGGACCCGGCCGAGCGCCGCCTGGTCGAGCGCGCTCGCGCGGCGATCCAGGCCGGGCAGGGGGGCGACCCGGCCCTCCGGATGCGCTTACGGAATCGCACCGAAACCTACCGTGAGCTGGCCAAACGGTCGCGCCACGGCGGCGCTGCCGGGCAGGTCGAGGACGCCGAGCGCCGGCGCGCGCTGTTCGAGGCGCTCCATCATGCGCTGGTCGAGCAGGCCACGGACCATTCTGCCGGCTGATCTCCGATCATTTGGAGTCCCGTCACCCCGACCTGTTCGCCGACTTGTTCGCCGACTTGTTCGCCGACTTGTTCGCCGACCTGTTCGCCGACCTGTTTGTCGACCGACTCGCCGAGCGATTCTCTGACCGATTCGCCGAGCGATTGCCCGAGTGATTGCCCGAGTGATTGCCCGAGCGTCGAGGCATTGCTGGCGTCGAGTGCGAGGTCCCAGAACGCCCGATCGAGCTCGCCGACCGCGCGCGACTCGGCATTCATCAGCACGACGAGACCCAGGTCCAGTTCGTGCGAGAGCGCGATTTCGGCGCGATAGCCGGCCAGCCAGCCGCTGTGGATCGCGAGTTCCCGATCGCCGATCCGGTAGATTCGCCAGCCCAGGCCGTAGTGTGCGTCGTCGAGCACGCCACGCCAGTGCCGATTGCGCAGCTCGCGCGCGGTCCGCACGCGCGGCGTCAAAACATCCCGGATGACCGCACCGGGGACCACGTCCGGTCTATGGCCCAGCATGGCGATCGCCCAGTGGGCCATATCAGTCACGCTGGCGTTGACCCCCGCGGCCGAGCTGACCTGGTAGTAGGTTCGTCGCGGAGCCGCCTGGCGCCAGCCGCTGCGGGTCTTGAGGTGGGGCAGGGCGCGATTCTCGGCAGCCATGAAGGCGTCGTAGCCGATCGATGCGCGCTGCATGCCCAGGGGGGCGAACAGGCGTTGCCGGACGAGTGTGGGGTACGGCACCGACGTCGCCTGCTCGACGACGTCCTCGACCAGGCTGAACACGCTGTTCTGGTAGCTGTAGCACGCACCCGGCGGGCAGATCGGCTCGATCTCGGAGAACCGGGGGTAGATATCCTGGCGGGAGCGTCCGGCTTCGATCAGGTTGTCGTAGGCGTTCGGCACGAAGCCCGAGCGTTGTCCGAGCACGTCCTGGATCGTCAGGCGTTCGGATCCCGGGCCACGGTAGCCGAACGACGGCGCGTATGCGGCAATCGGCTCCTCAAGGGCAATCTGCCCTTCGTGCGCAAGCAGCGCGGCCAGCGTGCCCGCGAAGCCCTTCGAGACCGACGCGATCCGGAAGATCGTCGATGGATCGATCGTGCGCGAACGCTGCTGGTCGACATGGCCGTAAGTGCCCAGGCCGAGCACCTGACCGCGGTGGACCACGACCCACGCTGCGCCGGGGATTCGCTCATCGGCGACCGCACGCCTGAAGCGCGTCTCGAACTCGGACAGCGTGGGCGCAAGGTCCAGCGCGCCGGGCGGCCCGTCGGACTCTTTGGCGAGTTCGGCGAGCACTCGCGGTGTCGCGAGCAGCGCAAGAGCGAGCACGAGCCCGACCACAAATGCGCTCGCGCTAGCGCGCGCAGCAACACCTTCGACAGCACCGCCGAACATCATTCGTCCACCTTCGGCGGCTTGCGCAGGCGCCGGATCTTCTGCCTGTGCCGTTTCTCCGACAGGCGTCTTTCCTTCTGCGAGCGCGACGGCCGGGTCGCGATCCGCCGTTTCGGCGGTCGGCTGGCGCGTTCGATCATGGCAGCGAGCCGGCGGCGGGCCTCGACCCGGTTCCGGTACTGGCTCCGGCTCGATTCGCTGCGCAGCGTGATCACGCCGTTGCGGTCGACGAGCTGGCCGGCCGCCTCGATCAGCCGCTCGCGCACCGGATCGCTGAGGAAGCGACTGCCGCGCGCGTCGAAGCGCAACTGCACGGCGGTCTCGGCGCGATTGACGTGTTGCCCGCCCGGACCCGAGGCCCGGATGAAGTTCTCTTCGAGCTCCTCCTCGGGCGGCAGGTGGCGGGGTCGCGGTGCACCGTCGCTCATGACGGATTGCCGACCCGGGCGAGCCGTTCGGCCGCGGCGTCGAGCGTCGCATCGGTCTTGGCGAAACAGAACCGGAGCACCCGATCGTCACGCCGGTCGGCGTGGAACACGGACACGGGGATCGAGGCAACCCCCGCCTCCTCGATCAACCAGTCGGCCATCTCCGTATCGGGTCGATCGGAGATCGCGCTGTAGTCGAGGAGCTGGAAATAGGTTCCCGGGCAGGGTAAACGACCCCACGCCGAACCCGCGAGGCCGGCCCGGAATCGGTCCCGGCGGGCCTGATAGAAGTCGGCGAGCTCGAGGTGGAACTCCCGATCGACCATGAACTCGGCGATCGCGTGCTGCATCGGCGTGGACACGGCAAAGGTGACGAACTGATGGACCTTGCGAAATTCGCGGGTCAGCGCGCGCGGCGCGACGCAGTAGCCGATCTTCCAGCCGGTGGTGTGATAGGTCTTGCCGAAGGAGGAGACCGCGAAGCTGCGCTCGCGCAGTTCGGTGTGGGCCAGCACGCTTGCGTGTGCGGCGCCGTCGAACACGATGTGCTCGTACACCTCGTCGGACAGCAGGTAGCAGCCCGAATCGCTCAGCACCTCGGCCAGCCGATCCAGGGCCCCGGCCGAAAGCACCGCGCCGGTCGGATTGTGCGGGCTGTTGATCACGATCAGGCGCGTGCGCGCACTCAACGCCGCCGCAAGGCGGTCGAAATCGATCGTGTACTCCGGCGCGCTCAGCGGAAGATGGATGCAGCGGCCGCCGGCCAGGCGCACCGCCGGCTCGTAGCTGTCGTAGGCGGGATCGAACACGATGACTTCGTCTCCGGGCCTGACGGTGGCCTGGATCGCGACGAACAGCGCTTCGGTCGCTCCGCAGGTCACGGTGATCTCGGCATCCGGGTCGACGTCGGCGCCGTACAGGGACTCCACCTTCGCGGCGATCCGCTCGCGCAGCAGCGGCAGGCCGGGCATCGGCGCGTACTGGTTGTGGCCGGCCGCCATGGCCTGTTCGACGTTGCGGCGCAATGCCGCCGGACAGTCGAAATCGGGAAAGCCCTGCGCCAGGTTCAATGCGCTGTGCTGCTGGGCCTTCTGCGACATGACGGCAAAGATCGAGGTGCCGACGTCGGGCAGCTTGGAGTCGATTCGGGTCGTGACCATGGGGGCGCGGCGCGGGTTCGGGGCAATCCAGCGTCGATTCGACGCGAGCATGGAGTATAGCGAGCGCCGCGTGGTTTCGCCGTTCCGCGCCCACCGCTCGACGGGCCCGGGCGCGCATCGACATGAATCGGCGAGAATACCGGCTCGCCCACGCCGGACATTTCCATGCGCTGGTTCCGGATCCTCATTGCCACCTCGCTGCTTGCGCTCAACACCCTGGTGCACGGCGTGCCCCTGATCCTGCTGGCCATGGTCAAGATCCTGATCCCGGTCTCGCCGATCCGGCGCGGCCTGACCCGCGTGCTGACCGCACTGGCCGAGTCCTGGATCGGCTTCAACAACTGGATGATCGATACGCTGAGCGGCACGAACATCTCGATCCGCGGCGACGTCCCGGACGCTCCCGATGGCCGCTATCTGGTTCTGGCCAATCACCAGAGCTGGGTCGATATTCCTGTTCTTCAGCGCGTCTTCAACCGCAGGATTCCTCTGCTCCGGTTCTTCCTCAAGAGCCAGTTGATCTGGGTGCCCGTGCTCGGGCTGGCCTGGTGGGCGCTGGACTTTCCCTTCATGAAACGCTATTCGAAGGAACAGGTCGCCCGGCGACCGGAGCTGGCCGGCCGCGACATCGAAGCCACGCGCAAGGCCTGCCGCAAGTTCCGTGACCTGCCGGTCTCGGTGATGAACTTCGTCGAGGGCACGCGCTTCGAAGCGGTGAAGCACGACAGGCAGGCGTCGCCCCACGAACACCTGCTCAAACCCCGGGGCGGCGGCATCGCGTTCGTCCTCGACGCCATGAAGGGGGCGATCGACACGATCATCGACGTCACCGTTGTCTATCCGCGTGGCAAAGGCGAACTGGGCGCCCTCATGGCCGGTGAGATTCCGGACATCGTGGTCGACGTTCGCAGCTTTCCCGTCCCCGCCGAGCTTCTTGACGGTCGCTACCAGGACGACCCGGCGTTCCGTCAGCGCTTCCAGGACTGGCTGAACGAGCTCTGGGATGCGAAGGACCGGCGCATCGCCGGCATCCTCGAGGACTTCGAGCGCGCGGACGGGGCCTGACCCGCCGGTCCGGCGAGCGGCGAACCCACGGACGCGTGGCTGCGGACCCGGCGAGGTCGCAAGGCATGAGCGATCGCGGTAAGCTTCCGGGAATGTCTGCGGCCTCGGCCGCCCTCGACGATCCGTTCCGAATCCGGGAGACCTCCTGATGAATCGACTTCCTCACCGCTTGCGCGGCCTGGCCGCGTTGCTTCTGTTCGTCCTGCCCGCAGCGTCGCTGCTCGCCGCAGACGACGATGCACCCGATGCCGGCCAGATCTTCGGCGGCTTGAGCGTGCGCGACATCGGTCCGGCCGTGACCTCGGGCCGAATCAGCGATTTCGCCATGCATCCGGAGGGCTGGCAGACCTTCTACGCGGGCGTTGCATCCGGCGGGGTGTGGAAAACCACCAACGGTGGCATCACCTGGACGCCGATCTTCGACCACGAGGGCTCCTACGCGGTCGGCGTCGTCGAACTCGATCCCAACGATCCGGACACGGTCTGGGTCGGCACCGGCGAAAACAACGCGCAGCGCTCGGTCGGCTACGGCGACGGTGTCTACAAGTCGATCGACGGCGGTCGCAGCTGGTCGAACATGGGCCTTAAGGAGTCGGGTCATATCGGCGCGATCGTGATCGATCCGCGCGATTCCAACCACGTGCTGGTCGCGGCGCACGGTCCGCTCTGGAACTCCGGCGGCGACCGGGGGCTGTATCGGACCCGCGACGGCGGCGCAACCTGGGAACGGATCCTCGAGATCGACGAGCACACCGGGATCAACGAAGTGATCATGCATCCGGACGACCCGGACCTGCTGCTCGCTTCGAGCTACCAGCGGCGACGCCACGTCTGGACCCTGATCAATGGCGGGCCGGGCAGCGGCATCCACCGATCGACCGATGGCGGCGAGACCTGGACCGAGATCACTGCCGGCCTGCCGTCTGAAGACATGGGCAAGATCGGTATGGCCTACGCGCCGGCGCGTCCCGACACGGTCTACGCGGTCATCGAGTCGGACGGTCCCGGGGAGGGCACCTACCGGTCGACGGACTTCGGCGTCAGCTGGGAGAAGCGCTCGAGCTACGTCGCCGGAAGCCCGCAGTACTACAACGAATTGATCGCCGATCCGGTCCACCCCGACCGGGTCTACTCGATGGACACCTTCATGATGGTCACCGAGGACGGCGGCGCGAACTGGTCGATGGTCGGTTCGGCGCACAAGCACGTCGACGAGCACGCGCTGTGGATCAATCCGGACAACCCCGACCACCTGATCACCGGCAACGATGGCGGCATCTACGACAGCTACGACCGCGGCGCGAACTGGCGGCACGTCGAGAACCTGCCGATCACCCAGTTCTATCGCGCCACGCCGGACAGCGCCGAGCCGTTCTACAACGTCTACGGCGGCACCCAGGACAACTCGACGCTGGGCGCACCCTCGCGAACGACCTTCAATTACGGCATCGCGAACTCCGACTGGATCGTGACCCTGGGCGGCGACGGCTTCAAGACCCAGGTCGACCCGACCAACCCGGACATCGTCTATTCCCAGCTGCAGTACGGCATGCTGGCGCGCTACGACCGCACCAGCGGCGAGCGCGTGCTGATCACGCCGATGCCGGGCGCCGACGAAGACAACTTCAAGTGGAACTGGAATTCGGCTTTCATCATCAGCCCGCACGATCCGAAGCGGCTGTATTTCGCGGCCGAGAGGATCTTCCGCAGCGATGACGGTGGGAATTCCTGGCGCAGGTTCAGCCCCGATCTGACCCGCCAGCTGGACCGGAACGAACTCGAGGTCATGGACCGCGTCTGGAGCGTGGACGCCGTGGCCAAGAACGATTCGACCTCGATGTACGGCAGCGTCATCTCCTTGTCGGAGAGCCCGCTGGTCGAAGGACTGATCTATGCCGGTACCGATGACGGCCTGGTCCAGGTCACCGGCGATGGCGGCGAGAACTGGACGCGGAGGGACGACTTCGGCCGCGTGCCGGACAGGACCTACGTGAGCGACCTTGCCGCGTCGCTGCACGACGAGGACACGGTGTTCGCCACCTTCAACAACCACAAGCGCGGCGACTACGCGCCCTACGTCTATCGGTCATCGAATCGCGGACGCTCGTGGACATCGATCACCGGCGATCTGCCGGAGCGCGGCAACGTGCACACGATCGTCCAGGACCACGTGGACCCGGACCTGCTGTTCGTCGGTACCGAGTTCGGCGTTTACTACTCGCAGAACGGCGGCGAGAGCTGGCACGAGATCACCGGCGGCATGCCGACGATTGCCGTGCGCGACCTCGAAATCCAACGCCGCGAGAACGACCTAGTGATCGCCACCTTCGGCCGCGGCATCCGGATCCTCGATGATTACAGAGCATTGCGCACCTCGGCCGAGGACGTGGCCGGGAGCGAGGCGACGATGTTCCCGGTCCGCGATCCGTGGATGTACGCAGAAGAGGACGTGTTCGGCTACGGCACCAAGGGTTTCCAGGGCGAGACCTTCTATACGGCCGACAATCCGCCCTTCGGCGCTGTCTTTACCTACCACCTGCGCGACGGCTACACGAGCCTGCGCGACCAGCGTCTGAAGGAAGAGGGCGAACGACGCGGTGAGGGCGAGGACAACCCGTATCCGTCCTGGGACCGCCTGCGCGAGGAAGACCGCGAGCAGGCGCCGGAGGTGCTGATCGAGATCTACGACAGCGCCGGCCAAGTCGTTCGCCGGGTCACCGGTCCGACGGGCAAGGGTCTGCACCGGGTGGCCTGGGATTTGCGCACGCCGGCGCCCGACCCGGTCCAACTGGGTGGCGGCGGCTTCCGCGCGCCCTGGGACAGCGAACCGCAGGGCGTGTTCGTCGCACCGGGCGACTACAGTGCGCGCATTTTCAAGCGCATACGCGGCCAGACCGAGGCGCTGACCGAGCCCGTGTCCTTCACCGTCAAGCCGCTCGATCGTGGCCTGTTCCGTCCGGACTCGCTGGAAGTCCACGCGGAGACCATGCAGGCCGCCGCCGACCTGAGCCGCGCGATGCAGGGCGCAGGCCGCGCCCTCGGCGAATTGCGCAACCGCGCCTCGCACCTCGACATCGCCCTGCGCGACACGCCGGAGCTCGGCCCGAGCCTGCGCAACCGCCTCGACCGGATCGACGAGCAGCTGGCAGACCTCGGCGTCATGCTATACGGCGACAGCGTCCGCGCCGGCGCCAACGAACCGCGCCCGATGGGCCTGGCCGGCCGCATGGGCATGTTCGGCTGGGCGCACATGGGTGCCTTGGCGGCCGTCACCGACAACCAGGCGCAGTCGCTCGCGATCGCCCGGTCGCAGTACGACGAGGTCGAAGCAGCGCTGCGTTCTGCCGATGCCGCACTCGACGCCCTCGAAAACGAGGTCGCCGGTAAGGCACCGTGGACACCGGGGCGGATTCCGCAGCTGGAAGACTGACCCGGATCAATGCACCAGAACGAAAACGGCCCGCTTGATGCGGGCCGTTTTCATTTCCGGGCCGGGCCCGGTATCGATCTTCCAAGTCCGCCGATCAGGCAGCAGCGCTTTGCGCCCCGGCCGGGTCGGTGCCGGCCAGCTGGCGCAGGACGTAGTGCAGGATGCCGCCGTGCTTGTAGTACTGGACTTCCTTCGGCGTATCCAGGCGCACGCGGACCTTGAACTTCGTTTCCTTGCCGTCGTCGTCCGTGGCGACGACCGTGGCTTCGTTGGACTGGCCGATAGCCAGGTCCTCGATCGCGTAGGTCTCGAAGCCGGTCAGGCCCAGCGTTTCCCGTGACTCGCCGTCCATGAAGTTCAGCGGCAGCACGCCCATACCGACCAGGTTGGAGCGGTGGATGCGCTCGAAGGACTCGGTGATCACGGCCTTGACGCCGAGCAGGATCGTACCCTTGGCCGCCCAGTCGCGCGACGAGCCAGTGCCGTATTCCTTGCCGGCGATGACGATCAGCGGCGTGTCGTCTTCCTTGTACTTCATCGCCGCGTCGTAGATCGGCATGACCTCGCCGGACCCGACGTGGGTGGTAAAGCCGCCTTCCGTGCCCTCGGCCATCTCGTTCTTGATCCGGACGTTGGCGAAGGTGCCGCGCATCATGACTTCGTGGTTGCCGCGTCGCGAGCCATAGCTGTTGAAGTCGACGGGCGATACGCCGTGCTCCTGCAGGTACTGGCCGGCCGGGGACTCGGGCTTGATCGCACCGGCCGGGGAGATGTGGTCGGTGGTGACCGAGTCGCCCAACTTGGCCAGGCAGCGCGCGCCCTCGATGTCGCCGATCTCGGGCAGGTCCATCGTCATGCCTTCGAAGTAGGGCGGGTTCTGGACGTAGGTGGAGTCGTCGGACCAGGCGAACATCTCGCCGGTCGGGGTATCCATCGACTTCCAGCGCTCGTCGCCTTCGAACACGCTGGCGTAGTTGCGCGAGTACATCTCGGAGGTGACGGTCTTCTGGATGAAGTCGTGCAGCTCGTGCGCATCCGGCCAGATGTCCTTCAGGTAGACGTCGTTGCCGTCCTCGTCCTGGCCCAGCGGTTCCTCGATCAGGTCGATGTCCATCCGGCCGGCGATCGCGTAGGCGACCACCAGCGGCGGCGAGGCGAGGTAGTTGGTGCGCACCTCGGCATGGATCCGGCCCTCGAAGTTGCGGTTGCCGGACAGCACCGAGGCGACCACCATCTCGCGTTCGCGAACGGCCTTCTCGATCGGGTCGGGCAGCGGACCGGAGTTGCCGATGCAGGTCGTGCACCCGTAGCCCACGGTGTAGAAGCCCAGCGCTTCGAGGTCGTCGTCGAGCTCGGCCTTCTCCAGGTAGTCGGTGACCACCTTGGAGCCCGGTGCCAGCGAAGTCTTGACCCAGGGCTTGACCTTCAGGCCCTTCTTGCGCGCATTGCGCGCCAGCAGGCCGGCGCCGAGCATCACGGCCGGGTTGGAGGTGTTGGTGCAGGAGGTGATCGCAGCGATCACCACGGCCCCGTCCTTGAGCACGAACTTCTCGCCCTTGTACTCGACCTCGGCCACCCCCGGGGTGTCGTGGCCGACCGCGGTCCCGCCACCTTCACCGGCGAAGGTGCCGTCCTCGTTGCCGTCGCGCTTGGCGGTCATCTGGGCGCAGGTCTCGAGGAAGGAATTCTTCGCATCGGTCAGCGCGATCCGGTCCTGTGGACGCTTCGGCCCGGCCAGGGACGGCACGACCGTGCCCATGTCGAGTTCGATCACGCTGGTGTAGTCGGCCTGCGCATCGCCATCCTCACGCCACAGCCCCTGAGCCCGGGCGTACTGCTCGACCAGCGCGACGCGTTCGTCGCTACGGCCGGACATCTTCATGTAACGAATGGTCTCGGCGTCGATCGGGAAGATCGCGCAGGTCGAGCCGAACTCCGGCGACATGTTGCCCAAGGTTGCGCGGTCCGCCAGCGGCAGGTGGGTCAGTCCGTCGCCGAAGAACTCGACGAACTTGCCGACCACGCCGTGGTCGCGCAGCATGTCGGTCACGGTCAGCACCAGGTCGGTCGCCGTTGCGCCCTCGGGCAGCTTGCCGGAGAGCTTGAAGCCGACGACCTGCGGCAGCAGCATCGAGATCGGCTGACCCAGCATCGCAGCCTCGGCCTCGATGCCGCCCACGCCCCAGCCGAGCACGCCGAGGCCGTTGATCATGGTGGTGTGCGAGTCGGTGCCGACCACCGTATCGGGCCAGGCCATCATCTCGCCGTCGACCTGATCGTCCTTCACCTTCTGGCCGAACACCACGCGTGACAGGTGTTCGAGGTTGACCTGGTGGACGATGCCGGTGTTCGGCGGCACGACCTTGAAGTTGTCGAAGGCACCCTGGCCCCAGCGCAGGAACGCGTACCGCTCCTTGTTGCGCTCGAACTCGATGCGGTTGTTCAGGTCCAGCGCGTCGGCACGGCCGTATTCGTCGACCTGCACCGAGTGGTCGATGACCAGTTCGGCCGGGGAGAGCGGGTTGATCCGGGTCGGCGACCCGGCCAGGTTCTTCATTGCGTCGCGCATGGCGGCAAGGTCGACGATCGCGGGAACGCCGGTGAAATCCTGCAGCACGACGCGCGCCGGAGTGAACGAGATTTCCTGCGAGGGCTCGGCGTTGGCGTCCCAGTTGGCCACCGCGGCGATGTCGTCGGCGGTGATGTTCTCGCCGTCCTCGTGCCGCAGCAGGTTTTCCAACAGGATCTTCAGCGAGAAGGGCAGGCGCGAGATGTCGTGCTTCTCGCCGAGCTTCTTCAGGCTGTAGAACTGATAGGACGTACCGTGGGCCTCGAAGGCGTCACGGCAGTTCAGAGCGTCTCGCATGGCAGTCTCCGGATTGAAGGGTCGATCGGGCAGAAAGGCCGACATTTTATCATGCGGGGCCCGTGCTTCCGGCCGAGCCGTCCCGAACCCGGCTCAACCTTCGGCCAGGTCGGCGGCGATGCGGAACATGCGTCGGCGCTGAAATAACAGGCGCCAGGGCCGGCCGCCGATCTGCCGCCACAGGAAGGCCGAGCGCAGGCCGCCGAGCAGCAGCGCACGCACCCATTCGACCTTGTCGGGCTGCTGCAGCACCTCGGGCCGCCCGACCACCTGGATGCGGAACGGCAGCGTCGACAGGGTGGTCCGGTAGACATCGGCCAGCTGAGCCAGGATCGCGGGGTCGAGGGGGGCGTCGGTTCGCTTGCGGGCCGAGGCGACCAGGTCGAGTTCGCGATACAGGGCGCGCTGGCGTTCAGCATCGCGTTCGATCAGGCGGGCCAGGCGCATCAGTCCCGAGGCATAGCCCAGCGCGGTCAGCGCATCCCGCGAGCCGCCGTCGCCGAGTTCGCAGGCCACGGTGATACCGAGGCGCACGCCGTCGACGCCGCCGTACACCGCCGCGGTCGACTCCGGGTCGGTCTCGAACAGGCTGTCGAGGGTCGGTGCCGCGGCCTGGCGGCTGCACTGGCCCGAGGCACCGATCTGTCGCACCAGTTCGCCGGCCTGGAGCGTGCCGGCGAAGGCAAGGGTCTGCTCGGCGAGGTCGCGCTTCATCCGACCTCCGGAATGCGCTGGCTTCCCGATTCGATGATTCCGCCGCCCAGACATTCGTCGCCCCGGTAGAGCACGACCGACTGGCCCGGTGTGATGGCACGCTGCGGATCGGCAAAGCGCAGCCCCATCCGGTCGCCGTCCAGTGCCTCGATGGCAACGGGCTGATCGGGTTGGCGGTAGCGGATCTTCGCGCTCAGGCAGCCGTCGTCGGCCGGCGCTTCGCCGGCGATCCAGGTCAGGCGGGCGGCGACCAGGCGATCCGCCACCAGGTGCGGATCGTCGGGATCCTGGGTGACGAAGAGGCGATGGTTCGGCAGGTCCTTGTGGACCACGAACCACGGCGCTTCCGGGAACCCGCGGACACCGCCGATGCCCAGCCCCTTGCGCTGACCGAGCGTGTAATGGATCAGCCCGCGGTGCTCGCCGATGCGCTGGCCGTCGGTGGTCAGGATGTCGCCGGCCGAAGCCTCGAGGTAGCGCGCGATGAAGCCGTCGAAGTCGCGTTCGCCGATGAAGCAGATTCCGGTGGAGTCCTTCTTGCCCGCCGTCGGCAGGCCGGCATCGGCAGCAATCCGCCGCAGTTCGGTCTTTTCCAGTTCACCGACCGGGAAGCGGGCGCGCTGCAGCTGCGCCTGGTCGAGCATGTACAGGAAATAGCTCTGATCCTTGTTTGCGTCGCGCCCCTTCAACAGGCGGTAGCGCCCGCCGCGCTCATCGCGGCGCGCGTAGTGCCCGGTGGCCATGGTTTCGGCGCCGAGGTCGCGGGCATGGTCGAGGAAAGTCTTGAACTTGATCTCCCGGTTGCACAGCACGTCGGGGTTCGGCGTCCGGCCGGCGCGCAGTTCGGAAAGAAACTCCTCGAATACCGATTCCCAGTACTCAAGGGCAAAATTCCGGGCATGGAACGGGATGCCGAGCAGGTCGGCAACCGCGCGTGCGTCGGCCGCGTCGTCTTCAGCTGCGCAGGCGCCGTCGATGCCGTCATCGTCCTCCCAGTTCTTCATGAACAGGCCGGCGACCGGCTCGCCGCGCTGCTTCAGCAGCAGCGCGGTTACCGAGGAATCGACGCCGCCGGACATGGCGACCATGGTTTCGATACTCATGAGCAGCAGGATGGGGTGCGCGGGGCTTGATCGCAAGCGGAAGTCAGGCCGATCTCGAGTCGATCGGACCATCGCGCCCTAGCGCGCCGGTCGCTCGGCGACAAACTCGGGCTCCGGAAACAGGTCCGGCGACATCAGCTCGATGAAGCGCCGCGCCTGCGGCGTCTGGTAGGCGCCCTTGCGCATGACCACGCCGTAGGTGCGCTTCGGAAACCAGCGGCTCACGTCGCGGGTGATCAGCTGATCGCGATCGGCGTCGCTCAAGCAGATGCTGGTGACGATCGAGACCCCCATGCCGTGCGCGACGAACTTCTTGATGACTTCCCAGCCGCCGACCTCGAGGGTGACCCGGAACGGTAGCTTGTGCTTCTGGAACACGCGGTCGATCAGCGTATAGGTGGTCAACCGGCGCGGCGGCAGGATCAGGCCGTAGGGACTGATGTCGGCCAGCGTGATTTCGCGCCGCCGCGCCAGCGGATGGTCGCGGTGCGCGATCAGTACCGGCTTGAAGCTGTAGACCGGCCGGTACCGGATGTCGTCGGGCACGTCGATCATCGAGCCGACCGCGAAGTCGACCTTGTCGGAGCGGATCAGGCCCAGGCCGTCGGCGCCGGTCACGTTGTGCAGGTGGACGAAGATGCCCGGGTGCTGCCGCCGGAATCGCTGCAGCAGGGCCGGGAGCAGGTGGAGAATGGTCGATTCACCGGCAGCGATCCGGATTTCGCCCGAGTCGAGACGGCCGAAGGCGCGCGCGAACTCATCGGGCAGGGCGTCGATTCGATCGACCAGCGGCCGGGCCAGGTCGAGCAGGGTCCGGCCGGCCGGCGTCAGGTGCATGCGCGAACCCTGGCGATCGAACAGCTGCTGGCCCAGTTCGTCCTCCAGCGCGCGAATCTGCTGGCTGATCGACGGCTGCGACACGTAGAGCCGGTCGGCCGCCGCCGACACGGTACCCAGCCGCGCGGTCTGACAGAACGCGCGCAGGTGCTTCAGCAGGTTGCCCTTGTACACGGTCGTCGCCTCCTCGGCTCGGTCCGGATGAGCCGTTCGACGACAGTGTATTGGAAAAACCAATACGGAATATCCGATTATTTAATTTGTCATATACCCGGCGCGGTCCTAGTCTGATCGCGACTCTCCTGGAGAACCGCAGATGCCGTCCAACGCACGCCCCGACGAAGCGCCTTCCTTGCAGGTGCTCGCGCCGTATCCCGAGGGCACCGAAGCGCTCTTCGACGACGCGCTGCTGGCGCTGTTCGACGAGCTCGGTCGCCGGTTCCGCGATCCGGTCGATCGACTGCTGGCGGCGCGCAAGGCCCTGCAGGACGAGCTCGACGCCGGCGCGACGCTGGATTTCCTGCCCGAGACCCGCGACATCCGCGAGTCCGAGTGGACCGTCGCCGAGATTCCGGCCGACCTCCAGGACCGGCGGGTGGAGATCACCGGCCCGGTCGACCGCAAGATGATCATCAATGCCCTGAACTCCGGCGCCCGGGTGTTCATGGCCGATTTCGAGGATTCCAGTACGCCGACCTGGGCCAACATGATCCACGGTCAGCAGAACCTGCACGACGCCGCCCGCCGGACGATCGAGTTCACGGCCGGGAACGGCAAGCACTACACGCTGGACGACGACCGCGCGGTGCTGATCGCCCGACCGCGCGGCTGGCACCTCGACGAGAAGCACGTCGAGGTCGACGGCCGGCCGATCCCTGCCGGCCTGTTCGATGCGGCAGCCTTCGTGGCGCTCAATGCGCGGCTCTTGATCGAGCAGGGCTCGGGACCCTACCTCTACCTGCCGAAGCTCGAACATCATCGCGAAGCCGCGCTTTGGAACGAAGCGTTGGAACTCATCGAGCAGCGCTGCGGGCTGGCACCGGGAACAATCAAGGTCACGGTGCTGATCGAGACGCTGCCCGCGGTGTTCCAGATGGACGAGATCCTGTACGCGCTGAAGTCCCGCATCGTCGGGCTGAACTGCGGGCGTTGGGACTACATCTTCAGTTATATCAAGAGGTTCCGGAATCATTCGGACAAGGTGCTTCCGGATCGCGAACAGGTCACGATGACCACGCCGTTCCTGAGCGCGTATTCGCGGCTGCTGATCCGGACCTGTCATCGACGCGGTGCCTTCGCGATGGGCGGCATGGCGGCGCAGATCCCGATCAAGGGCGACGAGGCCGCCAATCGAGCGGCGCTGGACAAGGTGCGCGCGGACAAAAAGCGCGAGGCCGCCGAAGGCCACGACGGGACCTGGGTCGCCCATCCGGGACTGATCCCGATCGCGATGGACATCTTCGACGAATACCTGCACGGCGCGAACCAGCTCGGCAAGCTTCGCCGAGACGTCGAGATCTCGGCGGCCGACCCTGGTCCGGCCCCGCGCAAGGATCGATCACCGAGGCGGGCGTGCGCGGCAACATCCGGGTCGCGATCGAGTACCTGACGGCCTGGCTGGACGGCCAGGGCTGCGTGCCGATCCGCCACCTGATGGAAGACGCCGCGACGGCGGAAATCGCGCGCGCCCAGCTGTGGCAGTGGCTCCGCCACCCGGCCGGCCGTCTGGACGACGGCCGCGACATCGATGCCGACCTGGTTCGGCGCTGGCAGGCGGAAATCGTCGCCGAGCTGGCCGAGGACGGCGGCGGCCCGCAGCTACGCGCCGCGGCCGAGCTGCTGGAACGCGTCACCCATGACGACAACTTCATCGAATTCATCACGCTGCCGGCCTACGACCGGCTCGACTGACCCGCCCCGAGCCCACCCTGACGAGCACCTAGGAGCCCGAAATGAACGAATCGACCAACGTCGGCACCATCATCGAGATGGAGCGCGAATGGACCGAGAACCCTCGCTGGAAGGGTGTCGAACGCCCCTACGACGCGGCCGAAGTGCATCGCCTGCGCGGCACGCTGCAGGTCGAGCACACGCTGGCGCGACACGGCGCCGAAAAGCTGTGGCGGCTGATGAAGGACGAGCCCTACGTCAACGCGCTGGGCGCGCTGACCGGCAACCAGGCCATGCAGCAGGTGCGGGCCGGACTGAACGCCATCTACCTTTCGGGCTGGCAGGTCGCCGCCGACGCAAACAACGCCGGACAGATGTATCCCGACCAGTCGCTGTACCCGGCCAGCTCGGTGCCGGACGTCGTGCGCCGGATCAACAACACCCTGATGCGAGCCGACCAGATCCAGGCACTCGGAAGGCGAGGGCGAGATCGACTGGTTCGCGCCGATCGTGGCCGACGCCGAGGCAGGGTTCGGAGGCGTGCTGAATGCGCACGAGTTGATGAAGGGCATGATCGAGGCCGGAGCCGCCGGGGTCCACTTCGAGGACCAGCTGGCGTCGGCCAAGAAATGCGGCCATATGGGCGGCAAGGTACTGGTGCCCACGGCGGAGGCGGTCAACAAGCTGGTCGCGGCCCGGCTCGCGGCCGACATCGAGGGCGTACCGACGATCATCGTGGCCCGCACCGACGCCATGGGTGCGAACCTGCTGACGGCCGACATCGATGAGCGCGACCGCGAATTCTGCACCGGGAATCGCACGGTCGAAGGCTTCTACGAAGTCCGGGCCAGCCAGGAGCAGGCCATCGCCCGAGGTCTGGCCTACGCACCGTACGCGGACCTGATCTGGTGCGAGACATCGACGCCGAGCCCTGGAGCAGGCGAAGAATTTCGCCGAGGCGATCCGCGCCGAGTATCCGGACAAGATGCTGGCCTACAACTGCTCGCCGTCATTCAACTGGAAGAAGAACCTGTCGGAGGGCGATATCGCGCGCTTCCAGAACGAGCTGGGCGCGATGGGCTACAAGTTCCAGTTCATCACCCTGGCCGGGTTCCACGCGCTGAACTACTCCATGTTCCAGCTGGCGCGCGGCTACAAGGCCCGTCAGATGGAAGCCTACGTCGATCTTCAGGAAGCCGAGTTCGCCTCGGAGAAGGACGGCTACACGGCAACGCGCCACCAGCGCGAAGTCGGCACCGGGTACTTCGATCAGCTGACCCAGGCGATCTCCTCCGGACAGTCGTCGCTGTCGGCACTGAGCGGATCGACCGAGGAAGAGCAGTTCCGCGAATCGGCCTGAGCGCAAGCCTGACGGCGACCGCCACCGCGGCGGTCGGCCTGCTCCCGCGCCGTGACCGTCCACCGGTCGCGGCGCTTTCCTGCCCGCTCGTCTTGAAAGACCCCGTCGCACCCACAACGTTGGGGTACCATCATTTTTACCGAGCGATTCATGCCGAGCGATTCGTGGCTTCCTGCCGATGAGTGAACCGTCCAGAACGCCTGGCGCGCCCCACGACGGGCTGGCGCTGGAAGAATCGAAGCCGAAGGTCCGCAAGCCGCCGCTGTACAAGGTGGTCGTGCTGAACGACGACTACACGCCGATGGAATTCGTTGTCGACGTGCTGAAGCGGTTCTTCGGTCTCGCGCACGACAAGGCGACCCAGATCATGCTGCATGTCCACACCCGCGGACGCGGCGTGGCCGGCATCTACACCTTCGAGATCGCGGAAACAAAGGTGATCCAGGTCAACGACTATGCCCGCGAGCACGAGCATCCGCTGCAGTGCACGCTGGAGGAATCGTGACGCGCGTCACGCTTTTCCCGCACCCCGCCGACTTGACCGCCGGCGGGCCGAAGTCGCAGAGTGAACGCGTCGACCGCCTGCACGGCGAGGAGTGACCCGAAATGTTCAGCAAGGATCTCGAGCTTTCCATCTCGCAGGCCTATCACGCGGCGCGCAGCCGTCGACATGAATTCCTGACCGTCGAACACCTGCTGCTGGCGCTGATCGACAACCCGTCGGCACGCTCGGTGCTGCAGGCCTGCAGCGTGGACTTCGACCGTCTGGCCGCGGACCTCGAGCAGGTTCTCGACGAAACCATCCCGGTGCTGTCGGCCGGCGACCAGCGCGACACCCAGCCGACGGTCGGCTTCCAGCGCGTGCTGCAGCGCGCGCTCTATCACGTGCAGTCGGCGGAGAAGAGCGAGGTCCTCGGCGCCAACGTGCTGGCCGCGATCTTCTCGGAGAAGGATTCGCACGCGGTCTACCTCCTTGGGCAGCAGGACGTCAGCCGCCTCGACGTGATCAACTTCATCTCGCACGGCATCACCAAATCGGGTGACCCGGCCGGCGCCGACGACGGCGCTGCCGATCCGGAACCGGCCGGCGAAGAGGCCGCCGAAGCGCAGAAATCGCCGCTGGCCACCTATGCGGCCAACTTGAACGAACGTGCGCGTGCCGACCGGATCGACCCGCTGATCGGGCGCCAGGCCGAGATCGAGCGCACGATTCAGATTCTCTGCCGTCGGCGCAAGAACAACCCCCTCTACGTCGGCGAATCCGGGGTCGGAAAGACCGCACTGGCCGAGGGCCTGGCGCTGCGCATCGTCGAAGACGACGTCCCGGACGTGCTCCGCGACGCCGAGATCTGGGCCCTGGACCTCGGCGCACTGCTGGCCGGCACCAAGTATCGCGGCGATTTCGAGAAGCGCCTCAAGGCGGTGCTGGCCGAACTGAAGAGCCGGCCGCACGCCGTCCTGTTCATCGACGAGATCCACACCATCATCGGCGCCGGTGCGGCCTCCGGCGGGGTCATGGATGCCTCCAATCTGATCAAGCCCGTGCTGGCCAACGGCGAACTGCGCTGCATCGGCTCGACGACCTTCGAGGAATACCGCGGCGTGTTCGAGAAAGATCGTGCGCTGGCGCGGCGATTCCAGAAGATCGATGTGGTCGAGCCCACCGTCGGCGAGACGATCGAGATCCTGCACGGACTGAAGCATCGTTTCGAGGAGCACCACGGCGTGCGGTACACGGCCGAGGGGCTCGAGGCCGCGGCGACGCTGTCGGCCCGCCACATCAACGACCGGCATCTGCCGGACAAGGCGATCGACGTGATCGACGAGGCCGGTGCGCGTCAGCGCCTGCTGCCCGACGACGACCGCGTCGATACGATCGGGGTGCACGAGATCGAGGACGTGGTGGCCCGGATGGCCCGCATTCCGCCGCGTCAGGTCTCGCGCTCGGATCGCGATGCGCTGAAGACCCTGGAGCGCGATCTCAAGCTGACCGTGTTCGGCCAGGACGGTGCGATCGAGACCCTGTCGGCCGCGATCAAGATGGCTCGATCCGGCCTGGGCGAGGCCGAGAAGCCGATCGGCGCGTACCTGTTCGCCGGGCCGACCGGCGTGGGCAAGACCGAAGTGACCCGTCAGCTGGCGATGACCCTGGGCATCGAGCTGATCCGCTTCGACATGTCGGAGTACATGGAGGCGCACACCGTGTCGCGCCTGGTCGGCGCACCGCCCGGCTACGTCGGTTTCGATCGCGGCGGGCTGTTGACCGAGGCGGTGACCCAGACCCCGCACGCCGTGCTGCTCCTCGACGAGATCGAGAAGGCCCACCCGGACATTTACAACCTGCTGCTGCAGGTCATGGATCACGGAAAATTGACCGATGCCAACGGGCGCACGGCGGATTTCCGCAACGTGATCTTGGTCATGACCACCAACGCCGGGGCGGCCGACATGAGCAAGCGCAGCATCGGCTTTACCGACAGCGACGCGAGCTCCGACAGCATGGAGGCGATTCGACGTCAGTTCACGCCCGAGTTCCGCAATCGCCTGGATGCGGTCATCCAGTTCGGCGCGCTGCCGTTCGAGGTGATCCTGCAGGTCGTCGACAAGTTCGTGATGGAACTGGAAAACCAGCTGGCCGATCGCAACGTGCATATCGAGGTCAGCGCGGAGGCTCGCGAGTGGCTGGCGCGGCACGGGTTCGATCCGACCATGGGCGCGCGCCCGATGAAGCGGGTGATCCAGCAGCACATCAAGCGTTCGCTGGCCGATGAGCTCCTGTTCGGCGAGCTGGCGGAGCAGGGCGGCACGGTCGAAGTGGATGTGGACGGCGAGGGCAAGGGCCTGGCACTGAGCTTCCCGAAGACACCGGTGGAAACCGTCCCGGCCGAATGACCGTCCAGGCGATGGTCGGGATTACCGGCCGGTGCGAGGCCGTTCGACCGTACCTCGGTCCGTCTGCTGATCGGCGTCTCGCATTGCGTCGACCAGCCGGCTCAGTCGCTCGCGGTCCAGTCGACCGCTGGTGCGCACGCCGCTGCACAGATCGATCCCGAACGGTCGCACCGTTCGAATCGCCTCGGCGACCGTGTCGGGGCCGAGGCCACCGGCCAGGTACACAGGAACCGGGGACATCGCTCCGATCTCGTCGACGATTCTTCGACTGATCGACCAGTCGTGGCGGCGCCCCGTGCCGCCGAGTTCAGCGACCGCCGCCGAGGGCCGGCCCGAATCCAGCAGCAACGCGTCGACCTCCGCCGCATAGGCGATCGCCCGGTCGACCGCACCCTCGTCCTCGACGTGCACGACCTGGACCCGGCGCAGGGCAGGGCGGGCCGCGGCCAGCGTGCGATGGAGCTTCAACGGGAGTTCGCGAACCAGCTGCAGCGTTCGCGCGCCCAGCCGGTCGGCCTGGGCGAGGAGATCGCTCTGGCGGTCCAGAGCGGTCAGGACAACGCCTTCGACCGGGGGCGGCAGCGCCGGAATCAGTTGCGCGATCCGGGTCTCGTCGATGACCCCGGGTCCGCTGGGCATGGCCGTTACCAGCCCCAGCGCATCGGCGCCGGCGGCAACCGCCGCACGGGCCTCGTCGAGATCGGTGATGCAGCAGACCTTCAGGCGTGTCCGCCGGGGCGCCAGGCCGTCCGGCCGGACGGCCATTACTTCATGCGGTAGGTGATGCGACCCTTGCTCAGGTCGTAGGGCGTCATTTCGACCTTGACGCGGTCACCGGTGAGAATGCGGATGTAATGCTTGCGCATACGGCCCGAAATGTGGGCGGTGATGGTGTGCCCGTTGTCGAGCTCGACACGGAACATGGTGTTGGGCAGGGTTTCGAGCACCCGACCCTCCATCTCGATGTGATCGTCCTTGGACATGGAACTCCGTCGTTTGTAAAAACCGCGTTATTCTGCCATCAAACCGTGCGAATGGAAACTGGAAGCCGTCAATCGCTCCAGCATCGGTTCTCGTCGCTATCCATCACCGCACCCTCGGCGCGGGTTCGGGTTGAATTCGACGCACGCCGCAGGGCGTCCGAGCCGACGCCTAGTCGTCCTCGAGGCGGTCAGCCGGGTCCTGACCCGGATAGCGGAGCTGCTCGGGCCGAAAGCCTCCGGCCACCCGCCAGTACATCTGCTGGATGGTCTTTCCGTTGCGTTCGACGCTTCGACTCTGCAGCGGGCCGAGATCGATCAGAGCATCCTCGAGCCATGGCTTGGTGATGACCTTGGTCTCGTGACTGATCAGCAGCACCGGCCGGCTCGGATCCGTGTCGCGATCGAACCAGCGTTCCCATTGCGAACCGCCCATGCCGATCAGGTTGCGCGCAGTGATATTGTCGCGACGACCGTCGACATCGTGAAAACTCAGCGCGGCGGCGATCCCCCACTTGGCCAGGCCGGCAACGATCGGGCGTTGGCCGGTGCGCGATTCCAGTTCCTGCTCGAGCGCGTCGACTTCGGCGGCGATTTCCGGCCAGCCGAGGTATCCGAGCCGATGCTCCCGCCAGGGTACGCCCGGCAGGCCGAGCGCCACGTAGTGCATGCCCGCACCGACCAGGATCAGCGACGCCAGAAGCACCGGGGGCCAGGCCGCATGCAGGGCCCTCACCGGCGCGGGCGGTGGCGCCTGTGCCGGCGCGTGTACGGTGGCCGCCAGCATCGGCAGCAGGCTCAGCCAGACCGGCACGATCCAGTGGAACTTGGTCGCCGTGAGCACCCCGAAGGCAATGAACACGGCGAGCGGACCGAGCGCGAGCGCAAGCATGAAGCGCCGTGCGAGCGCATCCGGTGCGGCCCAGCGGCTCACGCGCGGCCAGACCACGAGCAGCAGCGCGGCCAGACCGGCCAGCGGCGCCAGCATGAGCACGGTGTGGACCAGGGGAAGATGGGCGGAGAACGCCGGATCCTCGGCCACGCGACGGGTCGACTGGAACGCGAACGAGGCCCAGTCGTTGCGAGCGTTCCAGACCAGCACCGGCGCGACCAGAATCCAGGCCAGGCCCACCGAGCCCCACAGGTGCACGGAGCGCAGCTGGCGCCGCGCCGGCGGGTGCAGCAGCATGAACAGCAGGATGCCGGGCGCCAGGAACACCATGGTGTATTTGGCCAGCGCGCCGAACCCCATCGCGGCACCGACCCACCACCACGCACGCTCCCGGCCGTCGATCAGTACGGCGCGCAGCGCCACCAGCGCGGCCAGCCAGGCCGTGGTCAATGCCGCGTCGGTGGTCATCAGGAAACCGGTAGCCATCCAGGCCGGCACCGTCGCCACCAGCATGGCCGACAGCAGTCCGGTGGTCTTGTCGCCGAACGCCCGACCGTAGCGATAGGCCAGCCACAGAGACGTCGGCGCGAGAATCAGCAGCGGAAGGCGGACACCGAGCACGGAATCGCCGGCGAGGAACGTTCCTGCCGCAATCAGCCAGGCGGTCAACGGCGGGTGGTCGAGATAGGACAGGGCGGGATGCAGCGTGTAGACCCAGTAGTACATTTCGTCGGGGATCAGGTCGACCCGGCCGAGGTACAGCACACGCAGCAACAGCGATGCGGCGATCAGTCCCAGCGCCGCCATCCGCCACCGCAGCGCCGGCTTGTGGATCGCATCGCCGGGCGCTTGCCGTGCGGGGAACACGTAGAAGATCGAACCGAGGTAATTGATGCCCGCGGTCAGCGCGACCGCCGGTGCGATCGCCAGTGCCGGCGCCAGGTCGAGCCCGTGGACCAGCATCGCCAGCACGCCGCCGCGCATGGCCAGGGCGAGCAGCGCCACGCCGAGGAAACGGAGATAGCGCAGCCCGGGGCGTCGGTCCGCAGCGTAGTCTCCGCGAAAGCTCCAGGCCGCATTCAGCACGAAATTCGACACCGTCGCGACGAGGAAGCTGCTGCTGTGAGCGGTTGCAAGGCCTGCACCGGCCAGCGTCAGCAGCCAGAACACCAGCAGATCCACGGCCACCCCGCTGACCCCGACCAGGCCGAAGCGGGCCAGGTTGCCGCTGCTGAGCCGCGCTCCACCGAAGGCCGCGAGCCGGCGCAGGAACAACCACTGCACCCGCAGGGACAGCTTCGACTCGCCCGCAGCTCGATCGTGGAACGTGAACGGTACTTCGGTGACCCTGAGCCGTTCGTCGGAACGAACGAGCAGCTCGAGCAGAACCTTGTAGCCGCAGGCCGACGGCTCAAGGGCAGCCAGTCGTGCCGTTCGCGTGGCGAAGAAGCCCGACATCGGATCCCGCACGGCGGTGAACGGCCAGGCCAGCAGCGCGGCGCCTCGCGAGACCAGGCGACGGAGCGCCGGCCAGTTGTCGATGCCGCCGCCGGCGACGTGGCGGCTGCCGACCACCACGTCGGCCTGGCCGTCGAGCAGCGGTCGCAGCAGAGCGCCGACCCGATCGGCGGGATGGCTGCCGTCCGCATCCATCACCACGCTCCAGGCACCCCGGGCAGCGCGGGCGCCGGCCAGGACCGACGCGGTCAGGTCCCGCGGCCCGGCGTGCTCGACCAGGCGGACCCGCGAATCGCCGAACTCCAGCACGCGCTGCTGGGTACCATCGTCCGAGGCATCGTCGACGACCACGATCTCCATCGAGCGCGGGAGATCGGGCTGCTTCAGGACGGCGCCGAGCAGCGCCTCGATCGTCTCGGCCTCGTTCCAGGTCGGAACGATGATCGAGAGCTCGAGTTCAGCGTCGTCGGGCGTCGGCGAGCTCGATTGCGTGCGGTCCAAGAAAGCGTCCTGCGGTTGGGTGGGCGGGTTCACTGCGTCGCGTCGATTCGCGCGCGGGGCAGTATACGTGGCGGCCGGCGGCGGCACCGGCGCGAATACGGATTTCGCACGGCAAAGTGCTTGACAGACCCGAGCCGTCGATTACAATACTCGACTTCTTCGCGGGAATAGCTCAGTTGGTAGAGCACAACCTTGCCAAGGTTGGGGTCGCGAGTTCGAGTCTCGTTTCCCGCTCCAGCTTACGAAGGACCCCGGCGCCGCCGGGGTTTTTCATTTCCGGCCTCGGCCGGTCCTGATCCCGGACCCAGAATTCGATTCGGCGTTGGCATCGCCGGTACGATCTTCGGTAGAATCGGGGTTCAGGAAGCACTGTCGCGGCTAGGTGGCAGAGTGGTTATGCAGCGGCCTGCAAAGCCGTGTACCTCGGTTCGACTCCGGGCCTAGCCTCCAATCCGAAACGCCCGAAGCGCTCGCGCCTCGGGCGTTTTTTTGTTGTGGCGATCGGTTGGCTTCCGGATCGGCTCACGGAGTGGCGCAAGCTCGCCACTCGCGCATGACGCCGCATCCCCCTATGATGTCCTGCGAGCCCGGGTGGTGAAACAGGTAGACACAGGAGACTTAAAATTTCCCGGCCGCAAGGCCATGCCGGTTCGAGTCCGGCCCCGGGCACCACTCTTCTTTCCGTCCATCGCGGCGATTTTGCGGACCGCCCGTTTGGGGCTATGATCGAGTCGGACGGTCCGATCCGGGCGTCCTGCGTGCCGGTCGATCCGGGCGCCGTCGCTCACCAGGGAGGGAGATCGCATGTCCAAGTCCGGAAACTCACCGAAACGCAGCCACATGCGCTTCGACCCCGGCGACGTGGTCATTGCGCAGGTCCAGTTCATCGACGCCGAACCCGACGACCAGTTCTTCAAGGCCGACGCCGCCGGTCCGGTGCTCGACGAGTCCTACACGGGCTGTGCGCTGGTCGCGCTGGCTTCCGCGCTGCCCGAAGGCGCCGAACAGGGCCTGCCGTGCCTGGTCAAGCTCAACCGTCTGGGGCCGATGCGCGCGGAACTGCGCTGGGTCAAGCCGCTCGACGACGAGGTCTGCAAGATCGGGCTGCACTACGTCGATGCACGCTGAGACAATAGCCGCCCGACCATTCCAGGAACGATTCGCCGATGGCCACTTCGATCCGCCTCGACTCCGAGATCGGGGCCCTGAACACGGTGGTGGTGCACACCCCCGGGCAGGAACTCGAGAACATGACGCCCGCCACCGCGGCCGAGGTCCTGTACGACGACATCCTCAGCCTGCCGCTCGCCCGCGGAGAACATCGTCAGTTGAAGGGCGTTCTGCAGCAGGTGGCCGAGGTCATGGAGTTCCGCGACCTGCTGACCGAGGTGCTGGGGCGGGAAAAGGTGCGGCGCGCGCTGATCGAGGAACTCTGCCAGCTGTTCCAGTGCCCCGAGCTGATTGCCGATCTGATCGACCTGGAGCCGCGTCGCCTCGCCCGGCAGTTGATCGAAGGGACCGGCAAGCGCGTCGACAGCCTGGAGAAGTTCCTCGCACCTTCGAGTTACGCGATCCCGCCGCTTCCGAATACGTTCTTCACCCGCGACGCGACGATGTGCGTCAACGATCGCATCGTGATCGGCTCGATGGCGTTTCGCGCACGGGTCGCCGAAGCGCTGCTGCTGAAGGCGATCTTCAAGCACCATCCGCAGCTTTCCAGTGCCGGCTTCTACTTCGACGGCACGTCCAACCCCGATTCGGAGGTCACGATCGAGGGCGGCGACCTGCTCGTCGTCCGCGAGGATCTGGTCGTGATCGGCTACAGCGAGCGGACTTCGGTGGCGGGCATCGACCGGCTGATGCGAGCGATCGCCAGCCAGGGCCCGGTCACCGACTTCATCGTCGTCGAGATCCCGAAGACCCGGGCGACGATTCACCTGGACATGATCTTCACCATGGTCGATCGTGACGCCTGTGTGGCGTTCCCGCCCCTGATCACGGGCACACAGCGCTGCCGGGCGTTCCACTGCCGCTTCGACGGTGCGGGGGAGGGCGGCGCCCATATCCGCGAGTATTCCGGCGTTCTCGAAGCGCTTGCGGCGCTGGGCATGGAGATCGAACCGATCGCCTGCGGCGGCCCGGACCCGTTTCATCAGGAGCGGGAGCAATGGGCCTCCGGAGCAAACTTCTTCGCGTTCGGTCCGGGTCGCATTCTCGGCTACAAGCACAATGTCCACACCATCGACGCACTGTCTGCCGCAGGTTTCCAGATCGTCGATGCCGTCGACCTGCTCGAAGGCGCCAGCGAGCTGCCGAAGACCGGTCGGGTCGCGGTCGGCATCGATGGCGCAGAGCTCAGTCGCGGCGGTGGCGGCTGCCGCTGCATGACCATGCCGCTGGCGCGCGACGGCGTCTGACCGTCTCCTCGACAAAACCGAATCCTTCCGCATCGCTGCGAATCTGCCCGTAGCCGTCGGGGCCCGGGCAGTTCTACGTTCGACCGACGCGTGCGGGGCAGGGGGTCTGCCGCGTTTCGTTCGGCGCCCCTCGATCGCCGATCGATCGTCGATCAATCGTCGATCAAGCGCCCGTCAATTCAAGAATCGACTGGATAAAACGTCTGTAAAATACTGAAATAAAACGTTTTTGCGGGCTGTATATCGACTCAAGTCAGAACGTTTCGGGCTTTGTACAGTACGGCGCGCCACACGCTCCGGCCATAGGCGCTGTCTATGGAGCGATCCGTTGACCGGATCAGGGCGCCGACGGCGAGCGGGCTTCGGGGTCCCGCGAGGCCGCCGCACCCAGCACGCGGTACTCGGGATTTCCCAGCTCGATCAGGGGTGGATGCCCCGTTCGGCGAAAGTAGCGTTCGAGTGGCGCCAGCGTGTCCCAGAACGCCCGGTGCGGAGACTCCGCGTGCCGGCGCAGGTTGTCTTCGGACATCCGGAACGGAAACACGTGGACATCCACGGCGTGCTGGCCGGCGTCGAACGCGGCCTCGGTCAGCACCCAGAGCTGCTCCATGTAGTAATCGGTCATCGCGAAGCAGCCGTTGGACGCGCAGCCGCCATGGATCATGATGTTGCTGCCGGTCGCACCAAGCGCCTGATCCCGTGCGTTCGGGAAGCCGAGGTTGAACGCAAGGTGGAAGTCCGACGCCGGGTGCATGCGGTCGCGCGTCACGCGGTAGACGCCTTCGGGCGCCTGCAGGTCGCCTTCGCGCCATTTCGGCCCCAGCGAGCCGGAAATGGCGCAGATGCGGAAGGTCCGGAAATGATCGAATCGACCGTTCCGCAACAGGTGCACGTCCAGCTCGCGACTTTCCTTGTAGATGCGCAGATGCAGCCGGTCGCCGAGCTCGAAGCCGGCTCGTTGAAGCTGCTCCCTCAGGTACGCGGCCTGTTCCGCCCACGCCGCCAGCGGCCGCGCATGCGTCGGATCCGAAGCGGGCGCAGAGGGCGCAGAGGGCGGCTCGATCACCGGCTCCACCGTCGGCGATTCGAACCAGGCTTCTGGGACCGGCGCGTACAGAGGATCGGCGTACGCCGTGTCGCCGGAACGGCTGCCGGACTCAGCTCCCTCCGCGGTTCCGGAGGAAGGCAGCTGCATGCCGATCAGGGCGCCGACGAGCACCAGGCCGGCCACACCGCGCGCAGGCCGAACGCGGCCATTCGCGGGACGACGGTTGCGCCGACGCGCCGTACTGCCGCGGCTGGGCCGGCAAGCTGCGAGCGGGCTTTCGCTGAAAAGATCGGACCTGCAGCGCACGTTCACGCTCCCTTGGATCGCGGCAGTTCGAGCGGATGATACGCGCCTCGAATCGATCTGCAAGCGCGACGCCCATGATGCATGCACGATGCGACGGCGGCTTGGCGTCCGGCAGAGTGCGCCGCTCGAAAGCGACCCGGGCGGTTTGACCGATTTTGACCGATCCGGCGGCTGCCCGATCAGGGCCGGGTTCCCCATGCTTTATTTACCATAATATACATTATGCGCAACTAAGCCACGAACCCCATCAGCCGGCGAAAGACTGGATCGCGCCTCTTCTCCTTGCATGGTGTCACCGCATCGCTTGTCCAGCCATTACCGCGACGCTCGCTGCGCACGCGACAGCAACGCGGCTGGCCGTAGAGACACGTTCGACCTGCCACGTGATCCGGTTCGAACAAGGCAGGCAGAAAATAAGATGACGCCCACCGCAGCAGGATGGCGCCCGGTTCCCTACGCCGGCGCCGGTTCGGCGACTGATTTTCCTGACGAAGTCGCTTCGACGCTCCTGCAGCAGCCTTGCGCAACCATCCGCTCGACGGCCGGCCCGGCCGGTCGCCGAGCTCCGGGTAGAAACCTGCCGAGCTGCGGGATCAGCCGCCGCTGGGCATCGGGCCAGGGCCGCGAATCTGGCGGAGCCACATCTGGGTTTCCCGGTCTTCGCGTCGAAGTTCGGCCACGCTGCGGCAGGTGGTGCGCTGGAAATGCGTACCGGCCTGGCGTTCGCGGCGACAGACGACCTGCTCGGCTTCCTGCCCGCTGACCACGCCCCAGAGCTCCTGGGACTTGTTGAAGATCATCGCCTGCTGATTCGGGTTCAGCGCCGCGATGTCGTCGACTCCGTTCAGGAGACTGCGCAACTCGTCCGCGAGGAGGTCGACTTCGCGCAGCTGCGAAGCGTTGAGTTCGCGCGGCTCGCCGACCTCGAGGCCGGCTTCCAGGTCGTTCAGCCAGGCGATGAACTGCGCCGGCGACACGACTTCCGAGCCGCTCCCGGCGGATTCGGCGGCCGAGTCCGCGGCCGACTCGGGCCGCGGCCCGTTCGACGCGCAGGCAGCGAGCAGAAGGACCAGCAAACAAGCAGCAAACACTCGGTTCATCGTGGACTCCTCCGGTCTGGAACGAGTCACCAGCATAGCGAAACGCCGCTGAATCCGCGAGTGCGGCATCCGACGCCGAAAACGCGAAACGCCCGCAGGGCGGGCGCTTCGTCATCTGTGTCGACTCGTGGAGCAGGCCAATGCCCTGCCCTCCACGATGCCTCCGGACGCGTTACTGCACGCCGTCGAGCACCGGCATGGGACCCGGACCGATGCCCTGCAGGTACCGGCTCGCCTCGCGCTGGTCTTCGCGGATCTGTTCGACGGTCCGGCAGCGCGTCGACTTGAAGTTGGTCCCCACGCGGTGCTCGCGGCGACAGATCACCTGGTCTTCGGCACGACCGACCACGGCGCTCCACAGGGCCTGGGTCTTGTTGTAGACGTCGATCTGCGCGTTGTTGTTGAGCTGCTCGACCGACTCGACGCCCGAGAGCATCTCGCGCAGGTCGCCGGCCAGTTCATTCACCCGGCGCTTTTCCAGGCTCGTCAACTCGCGCGGCTCGCCGTTCTCGATATCGGCCTCCAGCGTGTCGAGAAACACGATGAACTCGTCGGTCTGGACGATCTGCGGCGCTTCGGCGGTCGGCGCCGGTTCGGCCACCGGGTCCGGGGCGCGGGTGGACGGCGACGACGCACAGGCGGACAGGAGGATCAGGGATGCAGCAGCAAAAACAGTGTTCTTCATCAGCGAAATCTCCAATGGTGTGAGGGCGATCGTTTCGTGTGCGAGCGATCGTTTACGGAGCGGTACATCGATCGAGGGAGCCTATCGCAATTGCAGGCATTTGGAAAGGTGACGATCGTCATAGTTCGTCCTTTGCGAGTGGGCGAAGCGTCCCCGTCAGGCCGGCGGTGCGCCGTACAGGTGCCAGAGAAAGATCGCAACCGCGCCGCGGTGCGGCGCCCAGCGCTCGCCGATCCGATCGACCTCGCGACGAGTGGGCCGGGCGTCCAGCTCCAGCAGGCGCTGAAGACCGGCCTGGATGCCGAGGTCGTCGGCCGGCCAGACGTCCGGCCGCCCGAGCGAGAACAGCAGGAACATTTCCGCGCTCCAGCGGCCGAAGCCCTTCAGCGCAGTCAGCGTTTCGATGACCGCCTGGTCGTCCATGCCGGCCAACGCTTCGGGCTCGATCAGGCCGTCACGAACGGCTTCGGAAAGACCGCGGGCATAGGCGATCTTCTGTCTCGACAGGCCGAGCGAGCGCAACGTCGGGTCGTTGGTTCTCAGCAGTGCGTCCGGGTCCGGCGGGTCGCCGATATGCTCGATCACCCGACCGTAGATGGTCGCCGCCGTCTTCACGGAAAGCTGCTGACCGGCCAGGATGCGCAACAGGTGCGCGTAGCTGGGCGAGCCCGAGCGCCGTTCGGCCGGATAGCCGACCCGTGCGATCGCCGCGGCCAGCTGCGGGTCGCCCTCGGCCAGCGCGTCGAGACGTCGCTTCAATCCTCGCTCGGTCAACTGGAATCGCATGCCGTGAAGTATTGCACGCGATCCGAGACTCTGCGGGTCCGGCCATCGGCGGCCCCGTACCCTCCGTGGACGTCCGGACGCCGCCGACCGGCTACCATCGCCCTCTCCTCCAAGACTGCACGAGGCACCCCGGGTGGCCGACAACGACATCAAACGGATGAAGCTCTATCAGCACGTGGATCGCGTCGAGCGTGCGTTGGCCGATCGCGGCCTGGCCCCGCCGGCTCCGTTGCAGCCGACGCAGCTGGAGGACCTGGACCATCTTCATTACGAGGGGCGCGCAGCGGTGGACCTCGCCGTACAGCGGCTCGGTCTGACCGAACAGGATCGGGTTCTCGATGTCGGTTCGGGACTCGGCGGGCCGGCGCGGCGGCTGGCGACGGCACCGGGGTGTCGGGTCGTTGCGCTGGAACTGCAACAGGAGCTCCACGAGTGCGCGGCCAGCTTGACGTCGCGTTGCGGAATGGACGGTCGAATCCGCCACATCGGCGGCGACATCCTCGATCCCCACGCAGTGGAAGGACCGTTCGATGCGCTGGTCAGCTGGCTGGTGTTCCTGCACATTCCGGACCGGCCCGCCCTGCTTCGTCGCTGCCGGTCGCTGCTCCGGGCCGGCGGTGGATTGCACGCCGAGGATTTCTTCATCCGCAATCCGCTCGACGACGAGGAGCGGACGCTGCTTCGCGACGAAGTGCAATGCGCCCACCTGGTCGACCGACCGACCTACATCGACGAACTGGTGTCGGCCGGCTTCGGCGACGTCCGCTTCGACGATTGCACGGACGACTGGGCGGCGTTCGTGCGCGATCGAGCCCGCGACTTCCGGTCGGATCGCGAAGCGTTCGCCACGCT
The DNA here is from genome assembly GCA_965227925.1 of Wenzhouxiangellaceae bacterium. GTDB lineage: Bacteria > Pseudomonadota > Gammaproteobacteria > Xanthomonadales > Wenzhouxiangellaceae. The sequence goes on along the minus strand of CBDDGP010000003.1, from coordinate 797,066 downwards.
GCACGGGCGCGACGCGTTCGACGCCCTGGCGTCGTTCTATTCGACGATGGAGCGCCTGTTCGACGGCGGACGGCTCGGCGGTGTTCGCGTGACGGCACGGGCGCAGTAGACTCATCGATCGCACCGTCCGTGGCCCCGGCTCGCCACCGTCCATCGACACGTACCGGAACGCTACCCATGCCCGACGACTTCCGACTCCACCCGATGCTCGAACGCGACACGCTCCACGTTACCGATCTGGCCTTGTGCCAGGTGCGACTGATGAACGACGCGCGATTTCCTTGGCTGGTGCTGGTGCCGAGACGCGCCGATTGCCGCGAGCTGATCGACCTCGGCGATGACGACCGCCGCCGACTGACCGAAGAGATCGATCACTGCACCCGCGTGCTTCTCGAACATACGGTCGCCGACAAGATGAACGTGGCGTCCCTGGGCAATCAGGTCGCCCAGCTCCACGTGCACGTGATCGCGCGCTTCGAAAGCGACAGCGCCTGGCCGGGCCCGGTCTGGGGCACCGGAGCGCCCTCGCCCTACCCCAACGATGGCGCCACGCAGTGTGCCGCCCTGGCCCGGGCGCTGACGGAATGAGCGACTCCCTGGCGGGATGGCTGGACGACTACGCGAGCCGCTACCCGGACGAGGTCGCGATCGTGGACCGGTTCCATCGTCTGCGTGCCGACCATCCCGACTGTTTCCGGCGCGATTGCTGGGCCGGCCACGTGACCGGCGCGGCCTGGCTGCTTTCGCCGGACCGCGACGCCGTGCTGCTCACTCATCATCGGAAGCTCGATCGCTGGCTCCAGCTCGGCGGCCACAGCGACGGCGACCGCGATCCGCGATCGGTCGCCGCGCGAGAAGCCGAGGAGGAGTCCGGATTGACCGTCGCGCCGATCGGACCCGGGCTACTGGACCTCGATATCCACCCGATCCCCGCCCGCGGTCCGGAACCGGGACATCTCCACTACGACCTGAGGTTTGCGTTCGTCAGCACATCGGGCTGGGACTATCGGGTCAGCCAGGAGTCCAGGGACCTTGCGTGGGTGCCGATCGAACGCCTGCACAAGCGCGTTGACGAGCCTTCGATCCTGCGCATGCGGGGCAAGTGGAATCGCTGGGTACGAGACGGTTCGATCGACGTCGGCTGAACCGACGGCCACCGACGCAATCGCGAGACGGCGGCCGGCGCCTCGCTTACTGTGCTATTTTTCCGCCATACGCGTGCGTATGTATCCCGCAGAGGCGATCCCGCACAGGCGATCCCGTCGACTGATCGGCGGGCCGAATCCGCACCGCGCAATCTCGCGCCATGTCACCCCATCGTTTCGACTCCAGGAGCCCCCATGCCCAGCTATCACGCCCCGCTCGAAGACTTCCGCTTCCTGTACCACGAGTACCTCGATCTGGACGCGTGCCGCACGCTGCCTTCGATGGCCGAAGCGACGCCGGACGTGATCGACGCGGTGCTCGACGAGGCGGCCCGATTGAGCCAGGAAATCCTGCAGCCGCTCAACGAGGTCGGCGATCGACAGGGCTGCCGATTCGACGACCACGCGGTTCGGCTGCCGGACGGGTTCGGCGAGGCCTACCGGCAGTACATCGACAACGGCTGGACCGGGCTGACCACCGATCCCGACTACGGCGGCCAGGGCCTGCCCAGCTTCGTCGGACTGGCGCTGTCGGAGATGATCAACGCCGCGAACCCGTCCTTTGCCGCCTATCCGGGACTCACTCATGGAGCGTACGAGGTGCTGCACGCGCATGGCACCGATGGCCAGAAGCAGCGCTTCCTGCCACCGATGGTCGACGGTCGGTGGACCGGCACAATGAACCTCACCGAGCCACAGTGCGGGACGGACCTGGGCCTGATCCGCACCCGGGCCGAGCCGAACGACGACGGCAGCTACAGGATCACCGGCACCAAGATCTGGATCTCGGCGGGCGAACACGACATCGCCGAGAACATCATTCACCTCGTGCTGGCCCGCCTGCCGGATGCGCCCGACGGCACCCGCGGAATCAGCCTGTTCGTGGTGCCGAAGCATGTCGTCGGCGAGGACGGAACGCTAGGCGACCGGAACGGCGTGCGTTGCATGGGGCTGGATCACAAGATGGGCATGAAGGCCTCGGCCACCTGCGAAATGCAGTACGACCAGGCGATCGGCGAACTGGTCGGCGAACCGAATCGCGGCCTCGCGGCCATGTTCACGATGATGAACGCCGCCCGACTGGTCACCGGGATCCAGGGCCTGGGCATGGCCGACGTGGCGCTGCAGAACGCCCAGCGATTTGCGCTGGAACGGCTGCAGGGTCGGTCGCTGGACGGCCCCCGGTACCCGGACCGGCCGGCCGACCCGATCATCGTGCACCCCGACGTGCGCCGCATGCTGATGATCGGCCGCGCCTCCGTCGAGGGATCGCGCGCGCTGGGGCTCTATACCGGCGTCCAGCTCGAGCTGGAGCAATCGCACGAGGACCCTGGGGTGCGCGAGGCCGCCGGCGACTGGGTCGCGCTGATGACGCCGATCATCAAGGCCTGGTTCACCGACGTCGGCAGCGACGTCGCCAACCTGGCGATGCAGGTGCACGGCGGCGCCGGCTACATCGTCGACACCGGCGTCGAACAATTCGTTCGTGACGTTCGTATCACCCAGATCTACGAGGGCACCAACGGCGTGCAGGCCCTGGACCTCGTCGGCCGCAAGCTGATCGCCAATAAGGGCCGAACGCTGAAGTCCTTCTTCGTCCACGCCGAAGGGCTGCTCGAACGCACGGCCGACGCGACCGAGCTCGCTCCATTCGTCGGCCCGTTCGCCGAAGCGGTGCAACGCCTGCAGGCGACCAGTCAGTGGCTCTACGGCCGGATGGCGAAGGACCCGCTGGAGGCCGGCGCTGCATCGAGCGACTTCCTGCGCATGTTTGCGCTGACGGCCATGGCCTTCGCCTGGACCGGCATTGCCGAGGCAGCGCTGCGTGCGCGTGCCGCCGGACGCGGCCGCGCCGAGTTCCACGATGGCAAGCTGGCCACGGCGCGCTTCTTCATGCAGAGGATGCTGCCCGACACGCTGGCGCTGGACGCGAAGATCCGGGCCGGCGCCGAGTCGGTCATGTCCCTGTCCGAAGCGCAGTTCGAGATCGGATGAGCCGGACCCGGCAGCGACGCGATCCGAATCGCCCGATCACCATCGGCGGAACTACCGTCGCGCCCGGCGAGCGCACCAGCATCGACCTGGAGATGGGACGGCTCTACACCCATACGCCGACCGTCATGCCGGTCCAGGTCGTCTGCGGCCGCAAGGCCGGCCCCGTGCTGTTCGTCAGCGCGGCGATTCACGGCGATGAACTGAACGGGGTCGAGATTCTGCGCCAGTTGCTCAAGCTGCCGGTGCTCGAGCGCCTGCGCGGCACGCTGATCGCGGTACCGATCGTCAACCTGCACGGCTTTATCCAGTCCAGCCGCTACCTGCCCGACCGGCGCGATCTGAACCGGTCCTTCCCCGGTTCCGAGCGCGGGTCACTGGCGGGCCGCGTCGCGCACCTGTTCATGCACGAGATCGTCGGCCAGGCCAGCCACGGGATCGACCTGCATACGGGCGCGGTCCATCGCACGAACCTGCCGCAGATCCGCGCCGACCTGGATGACCCGGAGACGCTGCGCCTGGCGCGGGCGTTCGGTACGCCGGTCATCCTCAACGCGGCCATTCGCGACGGATCGCTGCGCGCCGCGGCCGCCGAGCACGAGGTTCCGGTGCTGCTCTACGAAGCCGGCGAGGCGCTGCGCCTCGACGACTTTTCGATCCGCGGCGGAATCAATGGAATCCTGCGGGTGATGGAGGCGCTCGACATGCTGCCGGCGTCGCGCAGAAAACCGCCGCCGGAGCCGGTCGTGGCTCGATCCAGCGGCTGGGTCCGCGCGCCCGAAAGCGGCCTGTTCCGGGCCCGCCTCGATATCGGTCAACGGGTGACTCGCGACCAGAGCGTGCTCGGCGTGATTTCGGATCCGTTCGGGGAACGCGAGCAGGACGTCCGCGCCCCGTTCAGCGGGTTGATCATCGGACGCTCCAACCTGCCGCTGGTCAACGAAGGCGATGCGTTGTACCACGTCGCCCGCTTCTATCGCACGGACCTGGCCGCCGAGCGGGTCGAGGGATACCAGGAGGCGCTGGGGTTGGACGATGGCATGGACGATGACATGAACGACGTCACCATGGACGAATCGGCATCGGCCGGAGATGGCGAGGACATCGATGCAGGCTGACCGTCTGCGGCGGCTGCTTGCCCATCTCGATCTCACCCGGCTCGAGGACGGCGACACGGACCGGGAAATCGAGGCGCTGTGTCGTCACGCCGTTACGCCGCACGGTCGACCGGCCGCCGTCTGCGTCCTGCCCGACAAGGTCGGGACCGCGGACCGAAGCCTGGTCGGAGCAGGCGTGCGCGACCGGATCCGGGTCGCGACCGTCGCCAACTTCCCGTCAGGCGACGGAGACATCGACGAGGTCCTGGCGACCATCGAGCGAGCCCTTGCCGCCGGCGCCGACGAGATCGATCTCGTGCTGCCGTGGCGGGCGATCCGCGACGGCCGACCGGAATCCGCGAGAAACATGCTCGCGGCCGCTCGCGGCCGCTGCGGTCGGGCAACGCTGAAGGTCATCCTGGAGACCGGCGCGCTGGGCGAACCCCTGATCGATGCCGCCGCTGCGCTGGCCATCGACTGTGGCGCCGATTTTCTCAAGACCTCGACCGGCAGGGGGCCGCCGGGCGCATCGATCGAGGCGGCATCGATTGTTCTGGATCGGATCGACCGCGACGACGTCGCGGCGCGCTGCGGCCTGAAGGTTTCCGGCGGCATTCGAACGATCGAATCCGCCGATCGGTTCCTTGGCCTTGCCGAGTACCGCATGGGGCCGGCATGGCCGACCCCGGCGCGTTTCCGCATCGGCGCATCCGGCCTGTTCGACCAACTGCTCGACGCGCTGGATGTCGAAGCAAAGGACCTCGAGGCAAGGGACCTCGGCGCACCTGACAACGCCGGCTGAAGCCGGGCTCAGTGGTCGTGTTCGGCCGCGTCGGCTTCGCTCTTGCTTGCGTGGCGCGTACCGGCCTCGTGCTCCGGCGGCGCATACAGAGTGTAGAGCTTCAACGGTCGATCGCCAGTGTTGATGAAATTGTGCTCGACACCGGCATGGACGAAGATCAGGTCATTGGCCTCGACCTCGGTCGCCTGACCGTCGAGAACCGCCTGCCCCCGCCCCTCGGCAAGGACGAGCACCTGGTCGTGGCCGCCGTGGACTTCAGCACCGATCTCCTCGCCGGGCTGGAGGGTCATCAGAACCACTTGGCACTTGTCGCCGGTGATCACGGTCTGACGGAAGTCGTCGTTGGCCAGGGTGCGTTTCAGGATCGGCACGATCGCCGGTTCACTTGCGTTGCTCATCGGGGTCTCCTTCTGTGGAATCGGCGAGCACGCTACCAGCCCGACGTGGAGATGGCCTGAATCGATCCATGCTTGCAGGTTCTTCAGGCCGTTCGCTTGACGCCGGCGCAGCGGGCCATCGCGTCCACCTGGCGACGCCTCCGGCCCGACCCACGGTATGCTTGCCGGTAGCGTTTCCGGAGTGACGACACGATGCCCCAGCCGCCGCCCGCCTTCGACCATCGCGAAGAGCTCGTCAATGCACTGACCCACGGGCTCGGCGTGCTGTTGAGCATCGGCGGCGGTGCAGTCCTGATCACCCTGGCCTCGATCCACGCCGGCGCGCGCGAGGTGGTCAGCGTTTCGATCTTCGTCGCCAGCCTGATCCTGCTCTACACCGCATCGACGCTGTATCACGCGGCCCGCCATCCCGAACTGAAGCGCCGCCTGAAGATTCTCGACCACTGCGCGATCTTCCTGCTGATCGCGGGAACCTATACGCCGTTCACGCTGGCCGCGATGCGCGGACCGTGGGGCTGGTCGCTGTTCGGCGTGATCTGGGGCATGGCCGTGTTCGGCGTCGTCCTGAAATTGTTCTTCACCGGCCGCTACAAGGCGATTTCCACCGCCACCTACATCGGCATGGGCTGGCTCGTGCTGATCGCGCTGGTGCCCCTGGTCCGGGCCCTGGACCCGGTCGCACTAGCCTGGCTGGTCGCCGGCGGCGTGCTGTACACCGCCGGGACGATCTTCTATCACAACGAACGAATTCCCCACGCCCACGGCATCTGGCACCTGTTCGTGCTTGCCGGCAGCATCAGTCACTTCGCGGCCGTCGCGGAGACGGTTCTGGGGTGAAGGATTACGGAGTAGGGGTCAGGGGCAAGGGACCAGGGACTAGTGCGGATGTCGAGGCTTTTCCGGCCCCTCTAGTACTGGTCCCTCTCCCCTAGTCCCTCTCCCCTGGTCCCTCTCCCCTGGTCCCTCTCCCCTAGTCCCTCTCCCCTAGTCCCTCTCCCCTAGTCCCTCTCCCCTAGTCCCTCTCCCCTAGTCCCTCTCCCCTAGTCCCTCTCCCCTAGTCCCTCTCCCCTAGTCCCTCTCCCCTAGTCCCTCTCCCCTAGTCCCTCTCCCCTAGTCCCTCTCTCCTAGTCCCTCTCCCCTGGTCCCTCTCCCCTAGTCCCTGCCCCCTAACCCCTTTCCCCTCCCAACCCACACCTCGATCACGGTGCCTCGTTCGGTCGGACGGGCGTCGATTCTTCCGCCGTGGAACTCGACGATGCAGCGCGCGATGTACAGGCCGAGCCCGAGGTGCGGCCGATCACCGCGCCGGTTCCGGAACGACACCATCGAGTCGAAGATTGCCGAGCGGCGATCGGGATCGATCCGAGGTCCGTCGTTCTCCACGCTCAAGCGCCATTCGGCACCGTCGCGCTCGAGCCTCAGGTCGATGCGGCCACCGTCGGGCGAGAACTCCACGGCGTTGTCGACCACCTTGTCGAGCAGTTGGCCGAGCAGTTCTTCCGAACCCAGCATCAAGGCCGCGCCCCGCTCCGGCACTGCCCAGGACCACTCCCGGCCCGGCTGGCCATCAGCACGTGCGGCAGCGTAGTCGGCGACCAGCGCCCCCAGGTCGACTCGACGCCTCGTCTCGCCGGCCAGGCTCTCATCGAGCTGCGCGGCCTGGCTCATTGCGCGCACGATCCGGCGAAGTCGCGCCGCGCCCTGCTCGGCGCGCCTCAGGTACTCGGCGCTTCGATCGCGATCGACGTCGGCATGCAGATTGTCGAGCGACGACTGGACCATGCTGACCGGCGTCCGCAGTTCATGGGCCAGCTTGTCGGCCAGGGTCTGCAGGTAGCGCTGGTGATCTCGCTGGCGCGCCAGCAGCTCGCGCAGGCTGCGCGACAGGTCGCCGAGTTCGTCGGCGGCAGCCGAAGCGTCGGGCAGGACGACAACGCGCCCGCCGCGCTCGACCGCCCGTTCGGCCGCGTTTCGCAAGCGACGGATGCGGAGCGAAAGCACGAGCACGAAGGCGAACAGCACCAGGGCGACGGCCATGAAGATCACCAGGCTGGCGCCCAACCAGGACAGGACGGCACGATTGGCCAGCAGCAACAGTGCGCCAGCATCCCGTTCGAGAACCAGCACCGGCGATCCCGGTCGGGCCTCGAGCGGCATGGCGTAGCGCAGTCGGATGGCTCGGTCGTCTCCGATCCGCCACCATCCGGCCAACGCCCGACCCGCGACCGCGGCCTCCACCTCCGGCCCGTCGAGCCGCGCCGGTTCGGCCGACCACGCCGGGGCGGCCTCGATGCGTCCGGCCATCAGGTAGTCGAGGACCCCGGGAAGGTCATCCCTGTCCGGAGATTCCGACCGGTCCGCAGAAGACTCCGGCCGATCGACGGTCGCGAATCCTTCCGCGCCGGCAGACGGTTCGCCGGCGCGGGGGGCTGCTCGAGCCAGTACCCAGCCTTCGCCATTCACGATCCAGGCCGGTGCGATCGACAGCGTCGACAAGGCCTCGGACGCCCGCGGATCGATTCCGATCAGCCTCATCGGTCCGCTGGCGTAGCGGCTGCGCGTCGTGCCCGAAGCATCGCGGTCGGCCACCTCGATCGAGATCGTCGTTAGATCCCGATCGAACGGCATCCGCAGTTCGAGACTCCACCCGTCGGCCCGGTCCTGCCAGTGGGCACGCACCAGGCGCCCCGATCCGTCACGCAGCACGAGCGGGCCGGGCGACGCTGGGGCGAACCGCAGGCGGGTCCACCGGTCCGGATCGCTCGCGCTGCCGATCCGGACGGTCACCGCGTCGCCGGGGCGGCCATCGGCAGCCGCATAGGCCGGGCTGGCGTCGGTCACGCGAAGGTACAGGTCCAATGCCGCACCGGACTCCAGCGCCGCCACCCGGACCGGGTCGGAACCGCGATCGAGCGCGTCGGCCGGACGGGATCGAACGGAGGAGCCATCGAGGCCGACGACCGTGTGCACGTGGCCGGTCCAGTCGTCGGCGTAGCCGTCGAGCAGGCGATCGCCGGACGCGACATGCCGATACAGCACCGGGGTGCCGATCGATTCGACCGCGAGCGGCTCGGGCAACGCGCCCCGCGCTCGCAGCAGCGATGAGGCCGTCGCCGCGGACTCGGCAACCGCTTGCTCGTGCCCGGCGCGCAGCAGCCGTTCGATCGGACCGAGGAACAGGAACGCCGCCGCGGGCAGCAGTGCGATAAGGGCCGCTGCGACCAGCAGCTGGCCGCGCAGTTTCATGCCGGCTCGCGCCATCGGTAGCCGGCGCCGTGGACGGTCATCACCGCGTCGAAGCCGGCATCCAGGGCCTCGAACTTGCGCCGGATCCGCTTGACGTGGGAGGTCATGGTGGCTTCGTCGACGACCAGGTTGGCCGCATCCATCAATTGATTGCGGCTCTTCACGTGGCCGGGTCGGCGCGCCAGCGTGTGGACGATCCAGAACTCGGTCACCGTCAGGTCGACGTCGCGCTCGTTCCAGCGCGCGTTCAGCCGGTCGACGTCCAGCGCAAGCGCGCCGACCCGGAGTACGCCTTCGATCGCCTCGTCGCCGGCCGCCAGGCCCGAGCGGCGGAACAACGCCGCGACCCGGGCGGCCAGGTGCGGCAGGCTGATGTCCTTGGTCAGGTAGTCGTCGGCGCCGAGACGGAGACCGGAGACGGCGTCCAGTTCGCTGTCGCGCGCGGTCAGGAACAGGATCGGGAGGCGGTCGGAGCGAGACCGGAGCCAGCGGCACAGCTCGAAGCCGCCTTCGGGCTCGTCGTCGAGGCCGATGTCGATGATGACCAGGTCCGGCAGCGCGTCGTTGAACGCACGTTCGGCCGAGCGCCGATCGGCGTAGCCGTCGACCCGGTACCCCAACCGTCCGAGCGCATCCCGATAGTTCTCGCGCAGGGCGGTCTCGTCCTCGATCACGGCGATTCGTCGTTGCATGGCGCCAAGCGTACCGGAAGCCGCCACGAATCCGGGCCGCCGCATCGAAGCTGCCATCGAATTGCCACATCCGGTCGGCGTATTGCCCCGAGCGGAGCCGGCCCCTGCCCGTCCCGCGCATTGCAATGGGGGCCAGACCCGAACCGAGACCCGACCATGCCCCGTACCCCGACCCTGTCCCTGGCCGCGCTTGCCGTCTGCGCCACGCTGGCCACCTCCGACCTGCGCGCCGAGCGCCCGCAACTGACCCTCGTGTCGGACGGAACCACCCGGCCTGCACTCGCCCTGGCGACCGGGATCGACGTCGAGGTCACCGGCCTGATCGCCCGGACGACCTTGCGGCATCGGTTCCGGAACCCCTCCCGCGACTGGGTCGAGGGCCGCTACCAGTTCCCCCTGCCCGACGGCGCGGCGGTCGACACGCTGCGCGTCGAGATCGGCGAGCGGCTCATCGAAGGCCGCATCGAGCCGCGCGAGGTCGCTCGCCGGACCTTCGAGACGGCGCGCTCAGCGGGCCGGACCGCGGGGCTGGTCGAGCAACAGCGTCCCGGCCTGTTCACCACCGACGTCACCAACATCGGCCCCGGCGAGGAGGTCACCGTCGAGATCGGGTTCGCGCACCGGGTCGACTACCGCAACGCCCGGTTTTCGCTGACGGTTCCGATGACGCTGATTCCCCGATTCGAGAACACGCTCGGCGGGGCGCCCGGCAACCGGTCATCGATCGGAACGCGCGTCGTGCCCGGCGACCTTCCGGCGCCGCCCGACTTCGCGCCGAACGCCGATGGCGCAGTCGAAGCGGCGCCGATCAATCCGCTGCAGCTGCGGGTCGCTCTCCGTCCGGGGCCGGAGCTGGCCACCCTCGACAGTCTGCATCACGAGGTCGTCCTCCAGCCGACCGAGGTGGGTGGCTGGACGGTCACCCTGGACGAGAACGCTCCGGTGGTCGATCGCGATTTCGAGCTGGAGTGGACGCTGATGGAGCGCGACCGGCTGACCGGCGGGTTCTACGTCGAGGAATTCCAGGGCCGTACGCACGCCCTGCTGATGCTGGTGCCGCCGCCGGCCTGGGCACCAGTGCAGCGACGGCGAGAGCTGGTTCTGGTGATCGATGCATCGGGGTCGATGCAGGGAGAAGCAATCGAGCAGGCCCGTTCGGCGCTGCTTGCCGCGCTGGACCGTCTCCAGCCCGGAGATCGATTCAATGTGATCGCATTCAGCAACCATGCCCGGCCGCTGTTCGATACGCCCCGCTACGCCGCCCCGAGCGCACTGGCCGAGGCCAGGACGTTTCTACGCCAGCTCCAGGCCGACGGCGGCACCCGCATGGATGCGGCCCTGGTCCACGCGCTGGACCCGCCGATCGCCGAGGGCTACCTGCGCCAGGTGGTGTTCGCCACCGACGGCGCGGTCGCGAACGAACACGCCGTGATCGACCAGGTGCGCGCCCGGATGGGAGAAAGCCGGGTGTTCGCGGTCGGGATCGGTCACGGCGTCAATGCACCCTTCCTGGCCGCGCTGGCCCGGGACGGTCGAGGTTCGCTGACCCGCATCGCCGATCCGCGCCGCCTGGCCCGCGACGTCGGTGAACTGATGGATCAGCTGGAACACCCGGCGCTGGAACGGCTCGAGATCGACTGGCCGGTGGCCGACGAGGCCTGGCCCGTGCTGCTTCCCGACCTCTACGCCGGCGAGGCCTTGATGGTGCTGACCCGGCTCGACGCGCCGCTGGACGCGCTGATCGATGAGCAGGTCACGCTGCGGGCCGAGCGCGACGGCCGGCCGATCCGCCAGAGCTGGCCGCTGGCGGACTTCCGCATCGCCCAGGGCGTGGCCCGCGAATGGGCGCGGCAGAAGGTCGACGGTGTACTGGATTTCGCCCGCTCCGATGTCGACCCGGAGGGCCTGAAGGCCTTCGCCCTGAGCACGGCGCTGGCCTACCAGGTTCTGAGTCCGCTGACCAGCCTGGTCGCGGTCGACACCACGCCGAGGCGCTCGGCCGAGGCCGCGCTGAAGGCGGCACGGACGCCGCACAACCGGCCCCACGGCCGCACGCTCGCCCTCCCCCAGACCGCATCGTCGGCGCCTCGCTCCGTGGCCGCAGCGCTGGTCGCCCTGTTGCTCGGCGGCCTGCTGCTGGCCGCTCCGAGGCTCGGGCCCGCTCGGGCTCCGAACGGGGTCGGGCGGTGAGCGTGCGGGTCGCTGCCGCCATCGGCCTGCTGGTCGCCTCGCTGCTGCTGTTCGGGCATGCCGGGTGGATCCACGCCAAGGGCCTGCTCGGCCAGCTACTCCTCGAGCGCAGCTGGTCCAGGGCCGAACGCCACGAGGTCGCGCCGCCGCTTCCGTGGCCCGGCGCGCGGACCCGCCCGGCGGCGAGACTGCTCGTGCCGGAGCTCGCGGTCGACCGCCTGGTGCTCGACGGCGTCGAGCTGCCCAAGCTGGCCTGGGGCCCCGGACTGGTCAGCGGGCGCGACGATCACCACGTGATCGCCGGCCACCGCGACACGCATTTCCGCTTCCTCGGCGACCTGCAGATCGGCGACGGCGTGCAGATGGCCCTGGCCCCCGGTCCAAACAGGGAAGCGGGCCGGCCGGCACGGACCGACTGGGTCGTGGCCGGATCGACCGTGATCGACAGCCGCACGTCGCGGATCGACCTCGATGCGCCCGGCCCGCTGCTCACGATGGTCACCTGCTACCCGTTGGATGCCGAGTTCGCCGGTACGCCGCTGCGGCTGGTGGTCACCGCCCTGCCGCAGCGCAGCGCGGCGCGTTCCCAAGAGGAGATCGACCCGACTGCCGGCATCGTCCTGGCGGCGGGCTCCGGCGAGTCGCGTTTCGGGCGCTTGCGGGACGAGGGACTCCTGTCGTGGCAACCCTGACGCTCGAATCGCTGGGCCGCGACGCGCGGCGAGTTCTCGGGATCTGTTCGTGCACGGCCCCCGGCGGGGCGGTGCTGCCCGTGACCTGGGTCCAGGGACCAGCGCTCCGCCCCCGTGGGTCCGGGAGGCCCGACGGCGAGTCAGCCGCGCACCGGTGCACCGGCGCGCCACGGGTCCGAGGGCCCGATCGACGGCCCGCTGCGGCCCGGTCCGCCGGGGCCCTTGCGAAAGATGGCGAGCACGATCGCCAGCAGCCACAAGGTGCAGAGCAGATCGATCCCGGTTGCGCCGTAGTAGATGCCGGAGATGCCCGCCCAGCGAGGTAGCAGCAGCATCACGGGAACGTAGAACACCAGCTGCCGGGCCACCGAGACGCCGGTGGCCAGTCCGGGCCGTTCGACCGCGGGCAGCAGACTCAGCGCGGTGAATACGATTGGCAGCACCGGCAGCACGAGGATCAGAACCCGGAAGTGGTGGAGATCGGCGGCCGTGAAATCCACCCCCGGCAGCATGATGGCGAGCGTCTGGACCGGGAACGCGCCCATCAGCAGCCAGATCGGCACGACCATGACGACCCCGGCGGCAACGAACACCCAGTAGTGCAGGCGGACCCGGTCCCAGCGTCCGGCCCCGTAGTTGAAGCCGGCGACGGGCTGGAACGCGCGCATCAGCCCGAACAGCGGCGTGAGCATGAACAGCAGCACCCGCCACGCGGCACCGAAGAACGCGATGTCCTGTTCCGTGCCGATGCGCGACAGGACGTTGAACACGACGATGGCCTGGACCAGGCCCATCGACGAGGAGATCATCGCCGGCACGCCCAGCCGCGCGATCCGGGCCGCCAGCGATCGGCCGAGCCCGATGTAGTGCGGGTCGACCGGGTAGCTCGCCCGACCACGGAGGAAGCGGAGCCAGACCAGCGCGCCGCCGAGCAGTGCGCCCAGATTCGTCGCCCAGGCGGCACCGGCCACGCCCCAGCCGAACACGCCGATGAACACCGGCGTCAGCACCAGGTTCGCCGCCAGGCCCAGCCCCATGTACAGCGCGGCCAGGCCCATCTTGCCTTCGCCGCGCAGGAGCATGTTCAGGGTCAGGCCGGCGATCGCGGCGAAGCCTCCCAGCGCGTGGGCTCTGAGGTAGCTGGCCGCGATCGGCTCGAGCGCCCCGCCGGCCCCCATGCCCCGAACCAGTGCCTCGGCGAAGCCGGCCCCGACAACGGCGTAGACCAGTGACAGCACGGCGGCGATCCCGACGCAGGTGCCCGGAAGGCGCCGAAGCAGATCGGAATCGCCGCGGCCGATCGCGATCGACAACAGCACGCCGCCGCCGATCCCGCCCAGCGAGCCGAGGCCCAGGGTCAGCTGGGTGACGGGAAACGCCAGCGAGACGCCGGCCAGCGCCTGTTCACCAATCAACTGACCGATGTAGACCGCGTCCATGACCGCATTCAGGCCGAACATCAGCATCACGGCCACGGCCGGCACGGCCATCCGGATCAGAACCCGGAAGGGATGGCCCTCGAGGATCAGCCGGGCCTGCGGATCCCGGTTCACGGAGCCTCGCTCACGAATCTTCGCTCACGGATCGGCCGCGGGAGGCGGACCGCCCTCCTCCTCGGCGCGCTGTCGCAGCCGGTCCCAGTACGCCAGCCGCCGCTTCACGTCGCGTTCGAAGCCGCGCTCGACGGGCTGGTAGAAGTGGGTTCGTGGAAGCGCGTCAGGAAATCCGCTCTGGCCCGAGAACCCGGCCGGCGTGTCGTGATCATAGATGTAGCCGCGGCCATAGCCCTGCTCCTTCATCAAGCGGGTCGGTGCGTTGACGAGGTGCTTCGGCGGCGGCAGCGCGCCGTTCTTGCGTGCGGCCGTCGCGGCCCGCCCCATCGCGCGATACAGCGCATTCGATTTCGGCGCGCTGCCCAGGTAGACGACCGCCTGCGCGATCGCCAGTTCGCCCTCGGGCGAGCCGAGCTGATCGAAGGCCTCGCGGGCGGCCAGCGCCTGGGTCAGCGCCTGGGGATCGGCCAGGCCGACGTCCTCGGAGGCGAAGCGGATCAGGCGCCGGGTGATGTAGCGGGGATCCTCACCGCCGGCAAGACTGCGCGCCAACCAGTACAAGGCCGCATCGACGTCCGACGCACGCAGCGACTTGTGCAGGGCCGAGACCAGGTTGTAGTGCGCATCGCGGTCCTTGTCGTGCGAAAGCGCGCGGCGCTGGACCAGGCGCAGCAGCGCGTCGCGTTCCATCGGCGGCTCGGGATCGGCCAGCTCGATCACCGTCTCGATCAGGTTGATCAGGTAGCGGCCGTCTCCGTCGGCGAGCTCCAGCAGGAGTTCACGCGCATCCTCGCTCAACGGCAGCGTGCGTTGCAGGTGGCTCTCCGCACGCGCCAGCAGCGTGGCCAGGGCGTCCCGGTCCAGGCGCTCGAGCACCAGGACCTTGAGCCGTGACATCAGTGCGGCATTCAGCTCGAATGACGGGTTCTCGGTCGTCGCCCCCACCAGCACGATGCTGCCGTCCTCGACCACCGGCAGAAAGCTGTCCTGCTGGGATCGATTGAAGCGGTGGATCTCGTCGACGAACAGCAAGGTGCCCTGCCCGTCCTCGCGCCGCCGGCGCGCCGCGGCGAAGACCTTCTTCAGGTCGGCGACACCGGAAAAGATCGCGGAGATCTGCTCGAAATGCAGACCGCCTACACCGGCCAGCAATCGCGCCAGGGTGGTCTTGCCGGTCCCGGGCGGGCCCCAGAACACCAGCGACTGCACGCGGCCGGTCGCCAGCATCCGGCGCAGGGGACCGTGTGCATCGAGCAGATGATCCTGGCCTACGACCTCGTCCGCGTCGCGCGGACGCAGCCGATCGGCCAGCGGGCGCGGCGGTTCGGACTCGTTGTCGTGCGTGTGGACGGGTGGATCTGGCGCTGGAGCGTCCGGGCCGGACACGCGGCTACATCGTGCGGGTCGGTCGATCCGATTCCAGCATGCCGGCCAGCTCCGATGCGATCCGGCTCTGGGCCTGTTCGCCTTCGGCCGTATCGAGGAACTGAACGCCGACGCCGGCACCGGACGACTGGGACGAAAGCCACGCGACGCGACCGGGAATCGCCATCCGCTCCTCGTCCATCAGCGTCAACAGCACCAGCACCTCGTCGCCGAGACGAAAGCGCTTCTTGGTCGGAATGAACAGGCCGCCGCCGTTCAGGAACGGCATGTAGCAGCGGTAGAGTTCCTGCTTGTCGTCGATGCTGCAGGACAGAATGCCCTTCTGCGCCATGGCCGCCTCTCGATGGAATCGTGACGACTGGAGTCTAACGGATTTCGCCTAGCGGGCAACCGGGAACCGGCCGGCCAGCCCCTGCCAGCCTCGCAGCCACTCCGCCATCAGCCAGTCGTGCCGCACCGGATCGCCGCTCATCCGCCGTCCGGCCAGGGCGTCGCACCAGAGTGCGTGGAGTCGATCGAGGGTTTCCGGGTCGCCGGCCGGCGGCGCTGCACCCAGGCCATCGGCCGTGCCGGTCCGGAGTCGCCGCGTCCATCCCTCGGTCCAGCGCGCCAGCCAGGTCCAGGTCGTTTCCGGGTCGTCGTGCCATTCGGTCGGCACCGTGGGATCGACGGTGCCGGCGCAGACCAGCGCATCGAGACGATCACGGATTCCCAGGCCGACCTCCAGCCCTCCCTCGGCCAACCAGCCGTCGGCCACCAGCGGTGCGCCGTCGGCCAGCGTCAGCGCCAGCGATCGCTCGTCGGCGGTGCGCTGGGGATGCTGTGCTTCGAGCCAGCGTTCTGCAGCGGCGCGTTCCGGCAGCGCGACACGGTGGACCTGGCACCGGCTGCGGATCGTGACGGGAAGCCGATCGGGACGGTCCGTGACGAGAATCAACCAGACGTCGCCGGACGGCTCCTCGAGGGTCTTGAGCAAGGCGTTGGCTGCGTTGCGGTTCATCCGATCGGCCGGATCGATCATGCCGACCCGACGATCGCCGATCGACGGCGTCAGCGTGATCGAATCGATGAAGTCTCGCACCGGGTCGACCCGGATCTCGGTCTTGCCCTCGTCCGGTGCCAGGCGGAAGAAGTCGGGATGGGTGCCTTCCGGCAGCAGGCGACACGACGCACAACGGCCACAGGGCTCGCCGTCAGACGGCGTCAGGCAGAGCAAGCGGGCGGCGAGCCACTCGGAGAACACGCGCTTGCCGACTCCGGCCGAGCCGAGAATCATCGGCGCGTGACCGAGCCGGTCAGCAGCGATCACGCCGTTCAGGCGATCCCGCTCGGCGTCCAGCCACGGCAGGGAGGTCACGACCAGCGCTCCAGGGCGTCGCGGAGCGTTGCTCGGATCGCGTCGGCGACCTGTTCCGGGGATCGCGTGGCGTCGACGACGACGAAGCGCTCGGGAGCGGTGGCCGCGCGCTCGAGGTAGGCCGCGCGGACCCGCTCGAGGAACTCGCCTCGATCCGACTCGAAGCGATCCGGCGCGTCGCCGCGCGCCTCGATCCGGGCCAGCCCGACGTCCACCGGCACGTCCAGCACCAGGACCAGGTCGGGTTCGAGCCCAGGATGAACCAGAGCGCTCAACGCCTCGACCGGTTCCGGCCCGAGTCCTCGTCCGCCGCCCTGGTAGGCGTGGCTGGCCTCGGTGAAGCGATCGCAGATCACATCGTCGCCGGCCGCCAGCGCCGGCTCGATCGCGTGGGTGACGTTCTCGCGTCGCGCCGCGAACATCAGCAGCAGCTCGGTCAGCGGGTCGAGCTCGCCCGTATCGGGGTCGAGCAGCAGCGCACGGATCTTCTCCGCAGCAGGCGTGCCGCCCGGTTCGCGGGTCACGCGGATACGACGACCGCGCCGCTCGAGTTCCTCGCGGACGACCGCCAGGGCCGTGGTCTTGCCAGCGCCCTCCCCGCCCTCGAGGGTGATGAATCGTCCCCGCGTCATTCGCGACCCCGGATATAGCGATCCACCGCACGATTGTGCTCGGCCAGCGTGCTGGAAAACTGGTGGGTGCCGTCGCCCCGGGCGACGAAGTACAGCGCTTCGCCTTCGGCCGGTTGGGCCGCGGCTGCCAGCGCGGCGCGCCCCGGGAGCGCGATCGGCGTCGGCGGGAGTCCGTGCCGAGTGTAGGTGTTCCACGGATGGTCGGTTCTCAGGTGAACGCGACGGATTCGACCGTCGAAATCGTCGCCCAGCCCGTACACCACCGTCGGATCGGTCTGCAAGCGCATGCCGCGCCGCAGTCGCCGGGCGAACACGCCGGCCACCTGCGCCCGCTCTTCGGCGACCTGGGCCTCCTTTTCAACCAGCGAGGCCAGCACCAGCAGGTCGTCGGGTCCGTCCAGCGGCACCGTGTCGTCCCGCTCGCGCCAGGCCGCCGCCAGCGCCTGTTCCAGTGCGTCGTGGGCGCGGCCGAGCAGGTCGAGATCGCTGTCGCCGCGAACGAAGAAATAGGTTTCGGGCAGGAAGCGTCCCTCGGCCGGGCAGCCGTCACAACCCAGGCGAGTCATCAGTGTGGTTTCATCCAGCGTTCGACCCTCCGACGCCAGCCGCGAATCCCGCTCCAACGCGGCGCGGAGCTCGTCCAGAGTCCAGCCCTCGATCATGGTGAAGCGGTGACGAATCACCTCGCCGGCGGCCAGTCGATCGATCAGGTCGTCGGGCGTGGTCCCGGGTTCGATCCTGTACTCTCCGGCCGCAATACGCTCCGAGCGTTGCCGGGCCAGCAGGCGCCAGCGCCAGTCGCGCCGGGTCAGGCCGAGGCGCTCGAGATCGCCGACCGCCGTACCGAGGTGGCCTCCGGCCGGAAGCCACAGTCGAACCGTCCCCGACTCGAGCAGCGGCCGATCGACGAAGGATCGGTAATCGTGCCAGGCCCGCACGCCGATCAGACCTGCGGTCAGCAAGACAAAAACAAAGAAAAGCAGTAAGAAACGACGCATTGCTGGAAGCTGTCTCAGGTTTCGACGAACTCGACCCAACGTTGCTGCCAGTCACGCAGCGTGCGGCCCGGCCCTCGGGCCTCCCCGTCGAGGCGCACCACGGGCCGAACGCCCTGCACCGAGTTTAGCACCCAGATCGCGTCGTCCGCCGCGAGTTCGGCGCGCTCGAACGCACGCTCCTCGAGGGCCGGCCCGGCCGCCCGACGCAACCACGCGAGGCCGACCCCGGCGACCGCCCACGGATGCGGACCGGGCGCGACCAGGCGTCCCCGTTGCTCGATCACCAGGTTGCCGGTCAGGGCTTCGACCAGCCGGCCGCCCTGATCGACAACCAGCGCCTCTTCGACACCGGCGTCGCGGCAGGCCGCGCCGATCAGCACCTGGGGCAGCCGATTGAGATGTTTCAAGCCGCAGAGCGGGTCACCGTGCGGGTCGCCGCCCTGCTTTCCGTCCCGCTTGCAGCCCGGACCGCCGGATGCCTTCAGCAGCGGCTGGCTCGGCAACATGAAGGGCGCGGTGATCATCGCGATCCCTTCGCGCCGCTGTTGCTCGAGGTCCGTCGGCAGCGCGCGGGCGGTGAGAATGCGATTCGGCGCGGCCGCGTCCGGTGGCCGGTAGGCCCGTCCTCCTGCGCCTCGGGTCAGCGTGATCCGGACCGCGGCATGCGCCTCGCCGTCAAGCGCGTCGATCGCTTCATCGTGCAATCGGTCCGGATCCGGAATCGGGATGTCCAGGTGAAGACAGCCCGTCGCCAGGCGCTCCATGTGCAGCGGCCAGAGCGCTGCGCGGCCATGGTGGAAGGCAACGGTCTCGAACAAGCCGTCGCCGTAGAGCAGCCCCCGGTCGTCGACGGGGATCCGATCGCCCCGGCCGCCGTTGATCCGCGCGCCGGTCACGACTGCAGCGCGCGCAGCAGACCGCGCGCCTTGGCCTCGGTCTCGGCCAGTTCGGCCGCAGGCTGCGAATCGGCCACGATGCCGGCACCGGTCCGGAAATGGACCTCGCGGCCGGCGGTCCACATGCTCCGGATCAGGATGTTCAGGTCGAGCCGCCCGTCAAGGCCGAGGTAGCCCATCGAGCCCGTGTACGGTCCCCGCCCCACTCGCTCCAGCTCTGCAATGATCTCCATGCACCGGACCTTCGGACAGCCGGTGATCGTGCCGCCGGGAAACACGGCGCGGATCACGTCGACCGGGCTTGCGCCGGGCCGTAGCCGGCCGGTCACGTTGGACACGATGTGATGCACGTGGGCGTAACTTTCGACCACCATCAGCTCGTCGACCTCGACGCTCCCGGGAACGCAGACGCGGCCGAGATCGTTGCGCTCGAGATCGATCAGCATGACGTGCTCGGCACGCTCCTTCGGGTGGCCGATGAGCTCGGCGGACAGCTCCCGGTCGCGTCCGGGCGAAGCGCCCCGGGGACGGGTTCCGGCGATCGGTCGCGTATCGACTCGTCCCGCGCGGCTCGACACCAGGCGCTCGGGCGACGACGACAGCAGGGTGCCGCCCGGCAAGCGCGCCAGACCGGCGAACGGAGCGGGGTTGGCGTCGGCAAGCCTGCGATAGAGCGCGACCGGATCGAGCGGTTCCGCCGCCCGGGCGCGCCAGCCGCGCGAGAGGTTCACCTGGAAAACGTCGCCGGACAGGATGTACTCGCGGATCCGCCGAACGCCGTCCTCGAAGCGCGCCCCGTCGTCGACCTCGATCTGCAGCGCGGGAGGCCGCGTTTCGGCTTCGAATCCAGGGGTACCCGCCAGCGCGTCCCGCATCGCGGCCAGGACCTCGGAGGACTCGCCGACCAACCGCGCCCGACCGTCGGCATGGTCGATGACCAGCGCGCCCCGGCAGCGCTGGGCGTGGACGTCGGGCAGGTCCGGTTGCGGACGCGGCAGATGCAGCTTCGGCTCGATGCAGGCGGCCGTTTCATAGCCGAAATAGACGAACCAGCCGCCGGCGAACGGCTGGCTCGGGTCCTGCGCGCGCTGCTCGACTCGCCAGGCGGCTTCGAGCTCGTTCAGACGATCCGCCGATCCGCTGATCGGCGAGGTTTCCCGGTCGGCGAACAGCAGCAGCGTGCAGGTGCTTCCGGCACCCGCGCTGACCGAGTGAAGCAGGAAGGGCCAGGCCGCGGGATCGGCCCGGTGCACCGAGATCGGATCCGGGGCGCGCCCCGGCAGCGATACGGTCGGGGCTTCGACCGGAGCGTCGACGGCCACTCCCGGCGAGTTCAATCCAGCCGGGTGAACAGCACCGTTCCGTTGGTGCCGCCGAACCCGAAGGAATTGGAGATCGCGACGCGCAGATCGGCCTCGCGTGCCGTATGCGGCACGAGGTCGACGCCCTCGAACTCGTCGTCGGGGGAATCGAGATTGATGGTCGGGGGCACGACGCCGTGATGCAGCGCCAGGACCGAGAAGATCGCCTCGACGCCGCCCGCCGCGCCGAGCAGATGCCCGGTCATCGACTTGGTCGAACTGACCATGACCGAATCGAGGTCGTTGCCGAAGGTCCGGCGAACGGCCTGCAACTCGGCCTTGTCGCCCAGCGGCGTCGAAGTGCCGTGGGCATTGACGTAGTCCACGTCGGAAGGATCGAGCCCCGCATCCCGGATCGCGGCGTTCATGCAGCGAGCGGCACCGTCGCCACCCTCCGGTGGCGAAGTGATGTGGTGGGCATCGCCGGACATGCCATAGCCCTTGAGCTCGGCATAGATCCGGGCGCCACGCGCCTTGGCGTGCTCGTACTCCTCCAGCACCAGGATGCCAGCCCCGTTGCCGAGCACGAAGCCGTCCCGATCGCGATCCCACGGCCGGCTGGCTCTCTCCGGCTCGTCATTGCGGGTCGACAGCGCGCGGGCGGCGATGAAGCCGCCCATGGCCGTCGGGACCGTGCCGAACTCCGCACCGCCGGCGACCATCACATCGGCATCGCCGTAGGCAATCATGCGGGCGGCGTCGCCGATGTTGTGGGTCGCCGTGGTGCAGGCCGTGACGATCGAGATGTTCGGGCCCTGATAGCCGTACCGGATCGACAGGTGGCCGGCAACCATGTTGATGATGCAGCTGGGCACGAAGAACGGCGAGATACGACGAGGGCCGGAGTCGATGTAGGTCTGGTAAGTGTCCTCGATCGACTTGATGCCGCCGATGCCCGACCCGATGGCCACGCCATAGCGGGTCGGATCCTCGGGTTCTTCGGGAAGGCCCGCGTCTTCCACGGCCTGGACGGCCGCTGCCATTCCGTAGTGGATGAAGGTATCGGTCTTGCGGGCTTCCTTCGGCGTCAGGTAGCGGTCGAGTTCGAGAGCCCGGACTTCGCCCGCGATCTTGGTCGCGAACTTTTCCGGATCCATCTCGGTCAGCGGACCGATGCCGCTTCGCCCGTTGACGATGCTGTCCCAGGCGCTGGACACGTCGTTGCCGACCGGGCTGACGCAGCCCAGTCCCGTTACCACCACCCGTCGATTACCTCGCATGCCTACGGACTCCCGTGCGCCGAACCGGCGTCGCTTACTTGTCGACGGTCGACTTGACGTAGTCGATCGCCTGCTGGACGCTGGTGATCTTCTCGGCTTCCTCGTCGGGAATCTCGCACTCGAACTCTTCTTCAAGCGCCATCACCAGTTCGACCGTGTCGAGCGAGTCGGCGCCGAGGTCGTCGACGAACGACGCGCTCGGAGTCACTTCCTCTTCCTTCACGCCCAGCTGTTCGACGACGATTTTCTTGACTCGTTCTTCAATGCTGCTCATCAGTGATTTCCTCGTATCGATTGAAGAAGGCGCGCACATTGTAGGGAACAACGAACGACCCTTCCAGTTTACCGGACTCCCGGCGATGAATCGAACCCGACATCGGATTCTTTAGCAATTCAAAAACAACAAGTTGCAAACGATTCTTGAGACTTCAGGTCATGAACATGCCGCCGTTGACGTGCAGCGTCTGGCCGGTGACGTACCCGGCCGACGGCGACGCCAGCCAGCCGACGGCCGCCGCGATATCGGCCGGTTCGCCGAGGCGGCCGAGCGGGATCGTCTCGGCCAGGCGCTCGCGCTGCGCGTCGTCGAGCGCCCGCGTCATGTCCGTATCGATGAACCCGGGCGCGACCACGTTGACGGTAATTCCACGCGCGGCAACCTCCTGCGCCAGGGCCCGGGAGAATCCGGCCAGGCCGGCCTTGGCCGCGGCGTAGTTGGCCTGCCCCGGGTTGCCGCTGTAGCCGACCACCGAGGAAATCCCGATGATCCGGCCGCCGCGCGCCTTGAGCATGCCGCGAAGACAGGCGCGGGCCAGCCGCATGGTCCCGGTCAGGTTGGTGTCGATGACTTCGGCCCAGTCCTCGTCCTTGAGCCGCATCAGCAGCTGGTCGCGGGTGACCGCGGCATTGTTCACCAGCAGCGTCGGGGCGGAGGCCGCGGACGTGACGTGCTTGACCTGATCGATGACCGCTTCGTCGTTACGAACGTCGAGAACCAGGCCCCGACCGTCGCCGAGGCGTCCGGAAATACCGGTCGCGCCCCGTTCGCTGGTCGCGGTACCGAACACGTCGGCACCCAGCGCCAGTAGCCGATCGGCAATGGCGGCCCCGATCCCCCGGCTGGCCCCGGTGACCAGCGCCACCTGGCCGTCGAGCCGCAGCGAAGCAATCGTGTCGTCAGCGTTCATCTCGGACTCCCATCCTCGGTTCGGTCAGTCGCCGGTCGCGACACGGCTCAGCGCGCCGCCCTGCTCCAATGCGATCCAGTCGGCCGATCGTTCGATCCTCTTGCCCAAACCGCAGAGAACCCGGCCCGGACCGCATTCCGCGAAGCGGCCGAAGCCGTCGTCGACCAGGCTGCGTATGGTACCGGTCCAGTGAACCGGATGGGTCAGCTGATCGACCAGCGCCCGGCGGATCGCATCCGGCGCCTCGCGGGGTTTTCGGTCGAGATTGTGCAGCACCGGACAGGCCGGTGCGCGCACGATGATGTCGGCCAGCGCATCGGCCAGCCCATCGGTGGCCGATCGCATCAACGGGGTATGCGAAGGAACGCTGACCGGCAGCTTCATCGCGCGCCGGGCACCGGCCTCGCTGCAGGCCTCGACCGCACGATCGACGGCGCCCGCGTGGCCGGCGATGACGATCTGTCCCGGCGCGTTGTAGTTCGCGGCGACGACTACGGAATCGGCCGTTGAAATGTCGCCGCAAATGCGTTCGACGTCGGCATCGTCCAGGCCCAGGATGGCGGCCATGCTGCCCTCACCCTCGGCCACCGCGGCCTGCATCAACGTTCCGCGGTGGTGGACGATCCGGACTGCATCGGAAAAATCGATCGAGCCGGCGGCCACCAGCGCGGCGTACTCGCCGAGGCTGTGGCCGGCCATCGCGTTCGGCGCCGTTCCGCCGAGCCGACGATGGATCCGCCAGAGCGCGATGTCGCCGGCCAGCATGGCGGGCTGGGTCCACTCGGTGCAGTTGAGCTCCGCTTCGGGACCCTCCTGCACCAGCGTACCGAGGTCACGCCCCAGCGCCTCGCCGGCCTCGTCGAAGGTCGCGCGGATCTCGTTGTCGTAGCCGTCCAGCCCGGAAAGCATGCCCACGGATTGCGAGCCCTGCCCCGGGAACAGGAATGCGGTCTTGGCCATTGGTGTCTACCCCGATGGTCTCGTGTGGTGTCGTCGTAAGCAGCCCTGCCGGTCCTTGCCGTTTCGGCGGCCGCACGTTGTCGTCGTTGCAGTCCGTGCTTCGACCGGGCAGTGCGATTCAGTAGCGGATCAGCGCGGCTCCCCAGGTGAACCCGCCGCCGAAGGCTTCCAGCAGCATCAGATCGCCGCGCTTGACGCGGCCCGAGCGCACCGCCTCGTCCAGCGCCATCGGCACCGACGCCGCAGAGGTGTTGCCGTGGCGATCGACGGTGACGATCACCCGGTCCATCGGCATGTCCAGCTTGCGGGCGGTGGCCTTGATGATGCGCAGGTTGGCCTGGTGCGGAATGAGCCAGTCCAGGTCGTGCTTGTCCAGCTGGTTGTGAGCCAGGGTCTCGTCGACGATCCGGCCGAGCGTGTTGACCGCGACCTTGAAGACCTCGTTGCCTTTCATGTGGATCTTGACGCCGCCGCGGGGCTCGTCGGTGAATCCGCGCGAGACGCCCACGTTGGCCCCGAGGAGATCGGCGTAGTCGCCATTGGCATGGATGTGGGTGGACAGGACGCCAGCGGTCTCGTCCGCCTCCAGCACCGCCGCACCGGCGCCGTCGCCGAACAGCACGCAGGTCGAACGATCGTTCCAGTCCAGCATCCGGGTCAGCGTTTCGGCACCGATCACCAGCGCCCGCTTGACCGTGCCGGCCTCGATGTACTGGGTCGCGATCGAAAGCGCGTAGATGAAGCCCGAGCAGGCCGCGTTGACGTCGAACGCGCCGCAGTCGCCGAGACCCAGGCGTTTCTGGATCATGCAGGCGGTCGACGGAAACACGACGTCCGGCGTGGTGGTGCCGAGAATCAGCAGATCGATCGATGCGGGATCGACGCCGGCCATGTCCAGAGCGCGACGAGCGGCTTCTTCGGCCAGGTCCCCGGTGGTCTGGTCCTCGGCGGCCACGCGCCGTTCCCGGATCCCGGTCCGGTCTCGGATCCACTGATCGGTGGTCTCGACCCGCTGTTCCAATTCGGCGTTGGTCAACACCCTCTCGGGCAGGTAGTGCCCGGTGCCGATGATGCGTGCATGCATGATGATCGTGTCTCCGTTGCGCCGTCAGGCGTCGGACCAGAGTTGACGTTCCAGCGCCGGCACCAGGTCTCGTCGCGCCTCTAACGCCGCCAGCTCGATCGCTCGCGCCAGGCCGACGGTGTCGGCGTGGGCATGACTCTTGACGACGATACCACTGATTCCCAGCAGCGACGCGCCATTGTGTCGGCCCGGATCGAAGCGCTTCGCCAGCGTTGCGAGGCTGCGGCGCAGGCCGAAGCCGCGAAGCGGCCGGCGGGCGTCGGCGGTCAGCTCATCGAGCAACATACCGATCGCGCCTTCGGCCGATTTCAACAGCACGTTGCCGGCAAACCCGTCGCAGACCACCACGTCCGCCCGGCCGGCGAACACGTCGTGACCCTCGACGAATCCGCAGAAATCGAGCCCGGCCTGCTGTTCCAGGCGTCGAGCCGCCTCGCGCACGACATCCGGGCCCTTGCTGGGTTCGCGGCCGATGTTCAACAGGCCGATCCGGGCCGGCCGCCCCAGCAGGACCTCGACCGCAGCGCTTCCGAGCATCGCGAATTCATGCAGGCGGCCGGCGTCGACGCCGATGTTCGCACCCAGGTCGAGAACCCAGGCCCGCCCGCCGGTCACCGGAAATGCGGTCATCAACGCCGGTCGTTCGATTCCCGGAAGCGTGCCCAGCACGGTTCTCGACAGGGCCATCAGGGCGCCGGTGTTGCCAGCGCTGACCGCCGCCCGACTGTGCCCTTCCGCGACGTCGGCCAGAGCCCGCGCCATGCTGGAGTCGCGCGACCGGCGCAGCACTCGGGCCGGGCTGGCGTCCATTTCGACGAAGCCGGTCACGCTGACCACGCGCAGCCGGGGCCGCAACGCGTCGGGAAGATCGCGCTCGGCCGACGCCAGCGCGTCGGGATCACCGAACACGCGGAGCGTCAGGTCAGGGTCGTTGTTCAGCGCGCGAACGGACGCGTCGACGGCGAGCGCGGGATCGAAATCCGCGCCCATCGCGTCGACGGCGACCGTAATGCTGCCGGGCTCGGGGGGCGAGCCGGAGGATCGAGTCATGCGGCGGGATCGGTGCGCGGTCCGGTTCGACCGGACACGCGCGCCCGAATCATTCTTCGCCTTCGTCCAGCTCGACTTCTTCGGCCACCTCGATCACCTGCCGGCCTCGATAGAAGCCTTCGGCGCTGACGTGGTGACGGCGATGGATTTCGCCGGTCGCGCGCTCTTCCGACAGCGTCGGCGCGCTCAGGGAATCGTGCGAGCGGCGCATGCCGCGGCGGGACGGGGTCTTTCGGCTCTTCTGTACGGCCATGTCGGCTCTCTCCAGCTAGGTTCGTTCGCCGGGGGACGAGGTGTCGTCCTGCCTCAGCGTTTCTTCAGGTCTTCCAGCGCCGCGAACGGGCTGGACGCATGTTCGTCTTCGTCATCCGGCAGATCGATCCTGCCGGCAGTGGCTTCGACCGGTTCGCTGCCGGGGCGGACCGGGACCGTCGGCAGCAGCAGCAGGACTTCGTCCTCGACCAGCTCCACGATCCGAAGTCGACCGCCGGGACAGACCTTCGGTTCGGCGTCCTCGGGCAGCACCGAAAGCCCGGCTTCCGATTCCACCACGGTCAGGTCGCTGCGGCCCTCGATCGCCTGGAGGAAACGCTCCAGCGTACGCTGACAGGTCATCGGTACCCGACCCTCCAGGCGCAGGTCCAGCCGTGGATGCTTCTGGTCGTCCCTCCACACCCGCAGCGTGAAGTCGATCCAGCCGTCATCCCGTTCGGGCTCGTCGAGCAGGCCGTCCAGCCGCTTCAGCCAGGCGGCCGGGACCCGCCCCGAGTATGCCCGTTCACCCTGGGCGGCCCGGTCCGGATCGATCCAGTCGGGAAAGTCACGTGACATAGCCCACCAGTATATCATTCCGGGCCTGTTTCCAACACCCTTGCAGACAATCGAGGAATCCACCCCGCAGCAATGACGACACGCCGATGACCGACACCCCCCGACCGTTGATCCTGGCTTCCGGCTCACGCTACCGGGCCGACATGCTGCGCCGTCTCGGCGTACCCTTCGAGGTCGTTCCCGCCGATATCGACGAATCACCGATCGCCGGAGAAGCCCCTCGGGCATTGGCCGAGCGGCTGGCGCTGGAGAAGGCGCAGCGGGTCGCCTCGGCCCATCCGGGCCACGCCGTGATCGGCGCTGATCAGGTGGCCGCGCTGGCCGGCGGCGAGGTTCTCGGAAAACCGGGCTCGGCCTCGGGCGCCCGGGACCAGCTGCGCGCCATGTCGGGGCAGCGCGTGACCTGGCATTCGGGGCTTGCGCTGGTCGGCGCCGGCGACGACCGCCGGACCTCGATCGACACCGTCCTCGAGCTGCGCGCGCTTTCCGCGGACGAGATCGACCGGTACATCGAGATCGACCAGCCGCTGGACTGTGCGGGTTCGATGCGTTCGGAGTCCCTCGGCATCACCCTGGTCGAAGCGATGCGCAGCGACGACCCCACCGCGCTGATCGGCATGCCGTTGATCGCCATCGCCCGCTGGTTGCGCGAACTGGGCTATCCCCTGCCCTGACCACGTCCAGCCCGGGACCAACGGCACCCGAAGTTCCCGGGGCGCCCTGATACACTTGCACCATACGCCCACGCATGGAGCTCCACCCGATGGTGACCGAAGCGGCTGAATCGTCCCTGCCCGGCCCGTTCAAGCACTGGCGCCTCGAGACCGACCTCGACGGCATTCTCTGGCTCTACATCGACCGAGACGGCGAAAAGGTCAACAGCCTGAGCCGCGATGTTCTATCCGAACTCGGCCAGATCGTCGACCACATCGAGCGCGACGCGCCAACCGGTCTCGTGCTGACGTCGGGCAAGCCCGGCACCTTCATCGTCGGTGCCGACGTGCGCGAATTCGATGCCACCCGCGACGTCACCCGGCTGCAGGAAGGCATTCGCGAGGTCCATGCGCTGTTCGAGCGCATCGAGAAGCTGAAGGTGCCGAAGGTGGTCGCCTTCGAGGGCTTCTGCCTCGGCGGCGGCCTCGAGCTCGCCCTCTGCTTCGACTGGCGCATTGCCCTGGACCACGATCGCACCCGGATCGGGTTTCCCGAAGTCAATCTCGGCATCTACCCGGGCTACGGGGGTTCGGGCCGGGCCCTGCAGGCCATCGGCGGCATGAAGGGCATGGAGATCATGCTGACCGGCCGCATGTTGCGGGCCAGGGCGGCGCGCGGAATCGGCCTGGTCGACCAGACCGTCAGCGTGCACGGCTCGCTGCGCTGGGCGGCTCGCCGAGCGGTGCTGAAGAAGCGCAAGCACAGCCTGTCGGGTGTCGTCAACAAGCTGTCGCTGACCGGGCCGGGCCGCAAGTTCCTGGCCGGTCAGATGCGCAAGCAGACCCGGCGCAAGGCTCGCCCGGACCATTACCCCGCCCCGTACCGGCTCATCGACGAGTTCGAGGCCCACGGCGATTCGCAGACCGCGATGATCCGGGCCGAAGCCGAGAACATTCCAGAACTGCTGGTCGGCGACACGTCGACCAATTTGCGGCGAGTGTTCCGCCTGATGGAACAACTCAAGGCCCAGGGCAAGCGCAGCGACTTCAAGGCGCGTCGCGTGCACGTGATCGGCGCCGGCGTGATGGGCGGCGACATCGCGGCGTGGTGCGCATTGCGCGGTCTCGAGGTGACGCTGCAGGACCGGGAGATGAAGTACATCGAACCGGCGTTGAAGCGCGCGTCATCGCTGTTCAGGAAAAAGCTCAAGAAACCGGCGGCGGTCGCGGCGGCCAGGGCCCGTCTACGGGCAGACGTCGAAGGCGAAGGCGTGAAGCGCGCCGATGTCGTCATCGAAGCGATCTTCGAGAATCGCGACGCCAAGCGCGCGCTGTTCGAGAACCTGAAGTCCGACCTCCAGGCCCACACCCTGGTCGCGACCAACACCTCGGCCATTCCGCTCGGTGAGCTGTCCGACGTGTTCGACGATCCGACCCGCCTGATCGGTCTCCACTTCTTCAATCCCGTCGCCAAGATGCCGCTGGTCGAGGTCGTCTACGACAAGGACACGAACAGCGACCGGGTCGACGACGGCTGCAGCTTCGCCACGCAGATCGGCAAGTATGCGCTGCCGGTCACCTCGACCCCGGGCTTCCTGGTCAACCGCGTACTGGTGCCGTACATGTACACGGCGATGACCCTGCACCGCGACGGCATCCCGAAGGAGGCGCTCGACAAGGCCGCCGTCCAGTTCGGCATGCCGATGGGCCCGGTCGAACTGGTCGACACGGTCGGTCTCGATGTCGGGCTGGGCGTCATCGACACGCTGCTCGGAGAGACTGCCGGCGAGGATCGGAAGGTGCTCGAATCGATGGTCGACGCCGGCAAGAAGGGAAAGAAGACCGGCGAAGGCTTCTACAAGTGGGACAAGGGCAAGCCCGTACGGGACGACGATGCCCACAAGGGCCACGATCTCGAGCAGATCGCCAAGGACCTGGTCCAGCCCTATCTCGACGAATGCATGGCCTGCCTGCGAGACGATGTGGTCGAAGACAAGGACCTGCTCGATGCGGGGATGATCTTCGGCACGGGCTTTGCGCCGTTCCGAGGCGGCCCCGTGCATTACGTCGAACATACCGATGCCGAGGCCTCGGCCGACGATTCACTGCTCGATGCCGCGCGCAGCAAGACGTCAGGCGCCGGCAAGAAGAAGACGGCGAAGAAGAAGGCGAGTTCGAAGAGCCCGACCGGCAAGAAAGCGTCCAGGAAAAAAGCGAGCAACAAGAGCGCGACGGGCAGGAGCGACGGCAGCGACAAGGACAAGGACGCCGATCGCAAGGACGGCGCCAGCAAGAAGGCGAGCAAGAAGAAAAAGAAGACGGCCAGGACGACGTCCGCGGCGAACAAGAAATCCGCCGCGAAGGACGATTGATGCCCACCGCCACCGAACGCACTGACCCCATTCCACGAGGATCGTTCTCATGACCGACGGTTCCATTCGACGCATCGCCGTCATCGGCGGCAGCCGGATTCCGTTCTGCCGCTCCAACACCTTCTACGCCGACGAGACCAACCAGGACATGCTGACGCGTGCCATCCAGGGTGTGGTCGACCGGTACGGCCTGGCCGGCAAGCAGATCGACAAGGTCGTTGCCGGGGCCGTGACCACCCATTCCAAGGACTGGAACCTGGCCCGCGAGGCCGTGTTGTCGACCTCGCTCTCTCCGCTCACGCCGGGCATCACCATGCAGCAGGCCTGCGGGACCAGTCTGCAGGCCGCCCTGATGGCCGGCGCCGAGATCGCCACCGGCCAGATCGACTGCGCCATCGTCGGCGGCACGGACACCACCTCGGACCCACCGATCGTGTTCCAGCGCCGCTTCGCCCAGCGACTCGTCAAGCTCGGCCGGGCAAAGAGCTTCAAGGACAAGCTGGCGGTGTTCAAGGGCTTCTCGCCGGCCGAACTGGCGCCGCAGCCGCCGTCGAACGGCGAACCGCGTACGGGCCTTTCGATGGGTCAGCACTGCGAGCGGATGGCGAGGGAATGGCAGATCGGCCGGCGCGAGCAGGACGAACTGACGCTGGCCAGCCACCACAACGCCGCCGAAGCCTGGAACGAGGGCTTCTTCGACGACCTGGTCGTCGAGCACGCCGGCGTACTGCGCGACAACAACATCCGCCCGGACAGCGACATGGAGTCGCTCGGCAAGCTGAAGCCGGCCTTCGACAGGTCCGGCAACGGCACCCTGACGGCGGGCAACTCGACCACGCTGACCGACGGCGCCGCCGCCGTTCTTCTGACCAGCGAGGACTATGCGAAGAAGCACGATCTGCCGGTGACCTGTTACCTGACCCAGGGCCGGACCGCAGCGGTGGACTTCGTCGGCGACGAGGGCCTGCTGATGGCACCGACCGTGGCCGTGGCCGAGATGCTCCGGAACGCCGGGCTGACCCTGCAGGATTTCGATTTCTACGAGATCCACGAGGCGTTCGCTGCCCAGGTCCTGTGCACGCTGAAAGCCTGGGAATCGGAGGACTACTGTCGCGATCGGCTCGGCCTCGACGCGCCGCTGGGCGCCATCGACCGCTCGAAGATGAACGTCAAGGGCTCGTCGGTCGCCGTCGGCCATCCCTTCGCCGCCACCGGCGCGCGAATCGTCGGCACCCTGGCCAAGCTGCTCGAGCAGAAGGGCTCAGGCCGCGGCCTGATCTCGGTCTGCACCGCCGGCGGCATGGGCGTCAGCGCGATCCTCGAGCGGGACTGACGCACGACCGGACGCTTCGCACCGGTCCCGCCAAGCGGGGCCGGTACGTCGTTCCGTCGACGATACTCAGTCGACAATACTCAGCGGACGATACTCAGCTAACGATATTCAGCTGACGATATACAGCGGAGGACGTTCAGCGCACGATCTGGCGCGCCATCGGCGTGCTGGCCGAATAGAAGAGCAGTCCCCAGAGCATGATGCTGCTGTATCCCCACAGCAGCGCCTGTGCCAGCGCCGGCGTGCCCTGGCCATGGACGCCGAAGCCCCGCACGGCGGCGTCCAGGCCGATCAGGCCGAAGACCGCCCCGGTGGTCAGGATCGCCCCGATCAGAACCGTGGTCACCGCGATGATCCGCAGCACGCTTCGAACCGCGTGTTCGCTCATTCCCTCTCTCCTGCCATTGAATCTGCCCGGCCGGAGGATACACCGTCCCCCGCGGCCGGCCGACCGCCGTGACTGTCGCCGTGACGATTGCCGTGACGATCGCCGTAAAGATCGCCGTAAAGATCGCCGTAACGATCGCCGTCGGCGCAGTCATCGACGAAGTCGGAACCGGGCGCGCTCGGGGCGGCACGCCGTCGGGCGCCCGGTCGCGCGCGCACGCAGGCCGGACTCAGCCCATCCGACCGGGCAGCCAGAGGCTCAGCGCCGGCCACCAGGTGATGATCAGCAGGGCGACCAGCAGCCAACCGAGGAACGGCAGCGTGGCGCGGTACACGGTGAGAATGTCGGTGTTGAACCGGTGCGAGGCGAGGAACAGGTTGATGCCGACCGGCGGCGTGCAGTAGCCGATCTGGAGGTTGGCCAGGAACACGATGCCCAGATGCACCGGGTCGACGCCGAAGGCCAGCGCGATGGGCAGGATCAGCGGCGCCATGATGACCAGCGCGGCGAAGATGTCGAGCATCATGCCGACGA
Source organism: Wenzhouxiangellaceae bacterium (assembly GCA_965227925.1). Lineage (GTDB taxonomy): Bacteria > Pseudomonadota > Gammaproteobacteria > Xanthomonadales > Wenzhouxiangellaceae. The sequence continues at coordinate 765,017 of CBDDGP010000003.1, read as the reverse complement.
TCAACAGCAGTACGTTCAGCGCCAGCAGGAACATCCACGGGCTGGACAGCCACGGCTCGACCGTTTCGAACAGCCGCTGCGGTACCTGGGTGTCGATCATGATGTTGGTCGAAGCCATCGAGAATCCCAGCACCACGAGGATCGCCCCGACCAGCATCATGGCTTCGGCGATCACCTTCGCCAGTTCGCCGAAGCCGAGCTCGCGACGGATCACCACGACGGTGACCAGCACCCAGGCCGCGGTGACCACGGCAGCCTCGACCACCAGCAACCAGCCGCCGTAGATGCCGCCGAGCACGACGAAGGGAAGCGGCAGCTCCCAGCCTACGGCGCGGAGGCTCCTTCCGATCGGCGGCCGCGGACTCGGATCGGCGGCCTGGCCGCGCCCGACCCACATCGCCCAACCGGCCATCAGCGCCAGCATCAGCAGGCCCGGCAGGATGCCGGCAAGGAACAGATCCTCGATCCGGATCCCCTGCCCCGGCGCGACCTGCTGGGCCACCACCGCGTAGAGAATCAGCGGCAGCGACGGCGCGAACAGGACACCCTGGCTGGACCCGGCGGTCACCAGGCCCAGCGAGAACCGCTGGGGATAGCCGGCCTTCAACAGCGCCGGCAGCATCAGCGAGCCCAGCGCCACCACGGTGATCCCGGAGGCGCCGGTGAACGCGGTCATCAAGGCGAACAGCCCGAGACCCAGGATCGCCAGGCCGCCCGGCAGCCAGCCGAACAGCGCCCGGGTGACGTCGACCAACCGCACCGGTGTCTCCGACCGCGCGAGCAGGACGCCGGCGAAGGTGAACAAGGGAAGTGCGACCAGCACCGGCAGCTCACCGATGCGCTGGAACTCGAGCGCGACCAGCACAGGGTCGGCGCCGGCGTCGTAGTACCCGAGCACCGCAGCCAGGCCGATTACCGCGAACAGCGGCAGCCCGAACAGGGCGAGGAGCAGCAGCAGAATCATCACCACCGGTCGGCTCCGCCGCCCGGATTCGCAGGACCCCGCTCGCCCGGCGTCGGCGAGGGCTCCGGGCCGGTGCCGTCCTCGGCGATCCGGTCGATCTTCCGATCGGTGCCGCCGACGACCGCCACCCGGATGAATCGCCACGTCATCAGCGCGAACCCGATCGGGATGATCGCCAGAACCCACCACCGCGGCACGGCGAGAAATGCCATGTCGCCGAAGTCCCGCTCCAGGGCGACGGTTTCCAGGGACAGGTAGGTCATGCCGGCGCACAGCAGCCCCGTGGCCAGGAACAGGACGCGCTGGACACCGTCGCGCAGGCCTTCGGGCAGGAACCGGCTGAACACGTCGATCCGGATGTGGCGCGACTCGCCGGCGGCCAGCGCCGCCGACAACATGGCCAACCAGAGCACCCCGGCGCGCATCGCCGGATCGGCCCACGGCAGCGCGCTGTCGGCCAGGTTGCGCAAGGCGATCTGGGTCAGCCCGAGCAGGATCAGGGCCAGGAACAGGGTCGACAGCACGCCGAGTTCCAGCGCTCGAAGCCAGCGGCCGAGCGCGGCAACCGGGTCGGTCCGGGGCGTCCGGTCCGGCCCGTGCCCGGTCATCGGTCGGCGGCGGCGCGCAGCTGCGCCAGACGCTCGCGCAAGCGCTCGATTCCCGGCACCTCGTAGTCGCCCGATTCCAGCATCTCGTTGAGGACTTCGTTGGACAGCCGGGTCCATTCCGCGACTCCGGCCGGATCGGGCTGGATGATTTCGATGCCTTCTTCGAGCAGGGCATCCCGTGCGTTGGCGTTTTCGTCGTCGACCGTCGCCGCCTGACCGCGCAGCGCGGTGGCGAATTCCGCCCGGACCAGGGCCTGGTGCTCCGGATCGAGTCGATCGAACATGCGCCGGTCGATGGCCAGCGTGCCTGCGGTCATCAACACCGGCAGGTCGAGCATGTAGTTCGCGCGGGTGTGCCACTGCAGGATGATCGATCCGGAGACGGTGCTGGCGAAGGTATTGAGCGTGCCGGTCTGCAGCCCGGTGTAGACCTCGGCCATGCTCATCGGCACCGCGCTGGCGCCGATCCTCGACAGGGTCCGCCGGGACAGCGCGTCACCCTCCGGAATCCAGACCCGCAGGTCGGTCGAGACATCGTCGGGTGCCCGGATCGGCTCGCGGGAGAACAGGTAGGCGAAGCCGCCGTTGGTGATCGCGGGCGCCATCATCCCGGCCTCGTAGAGGGCATCGAGGATGATCGGATCGAACTCCTCGCGCAACGCGGCCAGTTCCTCGCCATTGCGGAACTGGAACGGCAGCGAATACAGGTTCGATTCCGGCGCAACGCCGGCCAGTTCACCGACCGTGAACACCCCGCCGTGCAGCTGGCCGAGACGGATGCGGCGAAGCACCGTATCGGCATCGCCCATCACACCGCCGGGATAGAACCGGATGCGGACGGCGCCATCGCTGCCGGACTCGATCCGGTCGCCGGCTGACTTCAGCGACTCCATCCAGCTCGAGCCGTCCGGCGCCAGCGCGGCGATCTTGATCTGCTGGGCCGAGAGCGGCCCGGACGGGAACAAGACCAACGCAAGAATTCCTGCTGCAAAAAGTATACGGATCATGGGCTTAGTCGAAAATCCTGGACGTGTTCTCAAGTAGGTCTTCGGCGCGTTCGAGCGCGATGCGGTTGGCGAGCACGTAGCCTTCCTGATCCGGGTCCGCCTGGCGCACGCTTTGGAGCAGTTCGACGAACAGATCCCGATCGAACACCAGCCGCGCGTACTCGTCGGCCATCAGCACCGGGATCAGGAGATTGCGTCCTTCGGACAGCGAGCGAGCGCGCTCGAACTGCTCGCGGGCCAGATCGGGCCGTCCGCCGGCCGCCGGCGGACGCTGGGAATTGAGCACGGCCAGATACAGCCAGACCGCACCATCGTCGTGGTCCGGATCCTGTTCGGCGACCCAGTTCAGCAGGGCTTCGACGCGCGGCAGATCGGCCAGGGCCCGGAAATCGTCGCTCGACGCGGCGATCCACGACGCCCAGACCGTGCCCAGCACGTAGGCCCCGTCGACGGCATCGCCCGGAAGGTCCTGCAACCGGCGCTCGAAGTCCTCGAAGTTGCCGTCGTCGATGCGGCACAGGGCCGCAACCGCGGAACAGGCGCCGGCCCGCGCGTGACGAAGCGCCCGCTCGGCCAGCCGTCGCTGGCGATCCGGCGCATCGACGAACAGACCTGCGTAGGTGCTGGTCAGCTCGGCCACGGCCAGCCGGGTCGAAGCGTTGCCGGGATCGGCCTCGACGCGGGCCTCGAGGATCAGCAGGAAGGTCGGCAGGCCGCGCTCGATGATCAACGGCTCGTCGTAGTTGATCACGGCGCGCTCGAGGTCGGCCGTGAAGTTGTCGGTCGCGCGATCGATCAGTGCTCCGCAGCCGGCCACGGCAAGCACCGCCGCACTCGTCACAAGCATCTTCGATACGAACCGGATCGACGTGCTCATGGCGCACGCACCACAAGGCCTGCAGCCTCGGCGGTGTTCTGCATCAGGGTGGCCACGGTCATCGGTCCGACGCCGCCGGGCACCGGTGTGATCCAGCTTGCGCGTTCGGCGGCCGGCTCGAAGTCGAGATCGCCGCGCAGCCTTCCGTTCTCGTCTCGGTGGATGCCGATGTCGATGACCACCGCGCCGTCACGGATCCAGCGCGCGTCGACGATGCCCGGTTTGCCGACCGCGACGAACAGGAAGTCCGCCTGGCCGACCAGGTCCTCGAGCGTGTTGGTGAACCGGTGCGCGACGCTGGTGGTCGCGCCGGCAAGAAGCAGTTCGAGCGCCAGCGGACGTCCGACGATGTTGCTGGCGCCGACCATGACCGCGTGATGCCCCTTCGGCGACAGGCGGTAGTGGTTCAGCAGGGTCATGACCCCGCGCGGGGTGCACGGACGAACGCCCGGATCGCGCAGGGCCAGCCGGCCGACGTTGTAGGGATGGAAGCCGTCGACATCCTTGGCCGAATCGATCCTGCGCGTGACCTCGAGCTCGTCCATGTGCGCCGGAAGCGGCAGCTGGACCAGGATCCCGTCGACCTCATCGTCGGCGTTGAGGTCGTCGATCAGGGCCAGCAGGCTGTTCTGGTCGGTGCCGTGCGGCAGACGGTAGTCGCGCGAGACGAGGCCCGCTCGTTCGCAAGCCTTGACCTTGTTGCCGACGTAGATATCGGAGGCGGGGTCGTCACCGATCAGGACCACGGCGAGACCCGGCGGCCGGCGGCCCTTGCCGACCGATTGGCGAACCGCCTGGGCGACGTTCTCGATCAGGCGGTCGGCGACCGTGCGACCGTCGAGCAGCTGGGCATTCCGTTCCGCGTCGGACCCGCTCGGGTTCCGGACGCGCGACGTCGATTCGGGGGTGGATTCAGCCATGGCGCTAGTCTACCTGTTGCACCATGACAGTCAGGCTTCGCGTGGGCCGGGATCGTGCCGGCCCGAACGCACCGACAGGCCCGGCCGCGGCGAGTGGTCCCTCACACGAGGTCGGCGAGCCAGTCGGCCGCCTTGCGGCCGCTGGTCCAGGCGCCTTCGACCCGGCTGCCGGCCAGCCAGTCCCCGGCCACGGCAACGCGCTGCTCGCGGCAGGCGAGGAATCCGTCGTCACGCGCGTCCGCGACCTGGGCAAAGCGCCAGCGGTGTGCAAGCGCGACGGCGACCCGGTCTGCAGAAACCTCCAGCCGCCGGCACAGGTCCGGGACCAGTTCCGCGGCGAGATCGTCCACGTCGTCCTCGGGGCGACGGCGGGACCAGTCGCCGGTTGCATGCGCCACCCAGCATTCTCCGCTTCGGCCGGGCTTGCTGGAGTCGCGCGCGATCCAGCGCAGCGGCGAGTCGTCGTTGACGAAGGCCGCATCGAAGCGCGCATCGAGCTCGTCGTCGAAGGCCGCCATCAGCGCGATGCACGGATCGAACTCCACCGCAGCCAGCTCGTCGTGAAGGGGGTGGTCGTTACCCAGCAAGGCGGCCGACTGGGCCGGCGGTGCGGTCAGCAGCAGGCGCCGGGCCTCGATGACCTCGTCGCCGAGCTCGACGCTCCAGTGGGTATCGAAGCGAAGCGCGGTCACGCGGGTTTCGAAGCGACAGTCCAGCGCCGCGGCGAGCTGCTTGCAGACCCCGTTCATGCCGGGCATCGCCACGAAGCGCTGGACCGACTCCGGGTCCGAATGGGCCTGCGGGTCGCCCAGCACGGCCAGGCGCGGGGTCCATTTCGCGATCCATCCGGCGTCGCGCCATTCAGCCACCTGGCGGCCGAAAGCGGCCGACCGGGCGGTGAAATACTGGGCGCCGTGGTCGAAGCGCGACCGGCCGTCCCGGCGCGTCGCGCTGCGCCCGCCCGGACCGCGGGATTTCTCGATCACCAGGACCCGCTGCCCGGCCGCGGCGAGCTTCGTGGCGGCAGTCAGGCCGGCCCAGCCGGCGCCGACAACCAGCGTATCGACCTTCCCTGCATCGCTCATGATGGCTTCTCCCCGCGGCCGCACCCGGTTCGCTCGATCCCGGTCACACGACGGCGCGTAGCGCACGGTCGATCGTCGCTCTGCGCCGGCGTGGACTCGCTCGACGACAGGTCGAGCACGTGCTTGCACATTGCCTTCATCCCATCGCCTCCAGGGCCTCGAGTTCCCGCGAACTGAACCCGGCGTCGCGCCGCGCGGAATGGTTGAAGGGACCGCGCAAGGCTCCGCCGAAGTAGTCGACCAGCAGGCTCCGGAACGTGGGCTCGGGTTCGACGCCGCGACACTCGCAGCAGTAAGCGAACCAGTGCGACCCGATGGCCACGTGGCGCACTTCTTCGTCGAGGATGGTCTCGAGGCAGGCGACGGTCGCCGAATCGTCGACCGCACGCAGGCGCTCGATCATGCCCGGGGTCACATCCAGGCCCCGGGCCTCGAGCACGCGCGGCACCAGCGCCATCCGGACCAGAACATCGTGGGCGGTTTTTTCCGCCATGTCCCACAGCCCGTTGTGGGCCGGCAGGTCGCCGTAGGCCGCACCGAGCTGCTGCAGCCGGTCCTGCAGCAATCGGAAATGGCGCGCCTCGTCATGGGCCACCGACAGCCAGTCGCAATAGAACGCGTCGGGCATGCCGTCGAAGCGCAGCGCCGCATCGAGACCGAGATTGATCGCGTTGAACTCGATGTGCGCAACGGCGTGGATCAACGCGATCCGCCCGTCCACGCTGCCGAGTCCGCGCCGCGCCAGCTTCGACGGGTGCACGAGCACGGGCCGCTCGGGCCAACCGACCGACGCCGGAACGTCGTCAGGTCGGCTGCTGCGCGCTCGAGCCGACGGCACGAAGTCGCCCGACTCGACCTCGGCCCACAAGCGATCGACCCGCAGGCACTTGGCCTGCGGGTCGGTCTCGGCGAGCGCGGCTCGAACGTCGCTCCAGCTCATGGTCGGCCCGCGAACGGACTCAGCCGTTGCGGATGGCTTCGACCAGGGCGTCGGCGAAGCCGGACGTCGAGACCTCGGTGGCGTCGGCGCGTTGACGCGCGAAGTCGTAGGTCACCGTACCGCCGACCACGACCTTCTCGAACGCCCGCTCGATCATCCGGCCGACTTCGGTCCAGCCGATGTAGTCGAACATCATCACGCCCGAGAACAGCAGCGAGGACGGGTTGACCTTGTCCTGGCCGGCATACTTCGGCGCCGTGCCGTGGGTGGCTTCGAACACCGCCACGTTGTCGGCCATGTTGGCCCCCGGCGCGATGCCGATGCCGCCGACCGAGGCCGCTGCGGCGTCGGACAGGTAGTCGCCGTTCAGGTTCATGGTCGCCAGGACGTCGAACTCGGCCGGACGCAGCTGGAGCAGCTGGAACATGATGTCGGCGATCCGGTCCTTGATCACGATCTTGCCCGCGGGCCGCTTGCCGTCGTGCTTTTCCCAGAGTTCGTCCTCGGTGATGGTCACGTCACCGAATTCCTCGGCCGCGACCTCGTAGCCCCACTTGCGGAACGCGCCCTCGGTGAACTTCATGATGTTGCCCTTGTGGACCAGGGTCACCGATTCGCGGTCGTTGTCGATCGCGTACTGGATCGCCTTGCGGACCAGACGCTTGGTGCCGAACGCCGAGATCGGCTTGACGCCCAGGCCGGCGTCCTCGAAGAAATCGGCGCCCATCTCGTCGCGCAGGAACTTCGCCAGCTTGGCGTTTTCCGGCGTGCCGGACTCGAACTCAATGCCCGAGTACACGTCCTCGGTGTTCTCGCGGAAGATCACTACATCGAAATCCTCCGGCTTGCGCAGCGGCGACGGCACGCCCGAGTAGTACTTGACCGGGCGCACGCAGGCGTAGAGGTCCAGGGTCTGGCGGAGCGACACGTTCAGCGAGCGGAAGCCCTCGCCGACCGGCGTGGTCAGAGGCCCCTTGATCGCGACGTTCAGGTCCTTGATCGCGTCCAGCGTCTCCTCGGGGAAGTAGTCGCCGTCGTAGATCCCAGCCGCCTTCTCGCCGAGGTACAGCTCGGCCCAATGGACCTTGCGCTTGCCGCCGTAGGCTTTCTCGACCGCCGCGTCCCAGACCTTCAGGCAGGCCGGCGTGATATCGACACCGATGCCGTCGCCCTCGATATAGCCGAGAATGGGATCGTTCGGTACCTTGAGCGCGTTGTTCTCGACGGTGATCCGGGTGCCGGTGTCCGGCAACTTGACGTGCTGATAAGCCATGCGTTTCGTCCTCTTAACCATTGAAAAACGACAGGTCCGGTAGTGTAACCGACTGCCGTTCTGCGACCGGTCTGGCATGCCGTCCTCCAAGCCGACTCCCACCTCTCCTGCCGAAGCGGCGGAGCCGTCCCTCGACGGCGCCCGGCGCGATGCCGCGTCGGATCATCGTGCCTACGGAGGCCTCCGCCGCTCGCTGCCGGCCGTGATCAGTTCGCTGGCGCTGCACGCAGTGGCCGTCGCACTGCTGGCGTGGTGGATCGACGACCGGCCGTCGCCCCCCGTCCCGGAGCCGGACATCGTCGTCGTGACGCTGCACTCCGTCGAGCGCGCCGATTCGGCACCGGTCGCAGAGGCGGCGCCGGTGCCGCTGCAGGAGCCGGTCGATCAGGAACCGCCCCCCGATCCGCCGACGGTGGCGCGGGAAGAGGTTCCACCCGCCGCGCTTGCAGCGCAGCCGGAGGACACCCCGCCCGAAGAAGTGCTTGAAGCTGCTGCCGCGGCCCTCGCCGCGCGCACCGGGTCGACCCGCGTCGATCTACAGGAATTGCGGCATCAGATCACGACGCTGGCCCTTCCCGACGACGAGGACGCAGGCGACGGCGCGGCGCCCGCCTTCGACGCCGCTCCGTCCGCGACCGTGCCCTGGGTGCGCAGCGGGGCGCCGATCCGGCGCCTGCCGCTCGGCGGCGGCTGGCTAAATCCCTGGGTCGGTCCGGTCCAGGCCTACAGCGAGACCTGGGCCTCGGCGACCGGCGAGCAGCGCGGAGTGCACGTGCTGGCCAATGGCCAGGTCATCTGCACCCGGGTCGATGCGCCGACCAACGACGAACTGATGAACCCGTGGATGAGCATGCGGGTAACCTACGTCCGCCTGTGCGGCAAGCAACGCGGCCGGGCCCCACCGCCCGACGACCTGCGCTACGCCCCGCCGCCACCCTCGCTCCGGCGCAGCGACTGAGACGGTTCAGCCCGTCTCGAGTGGATATTTGAGACCGGTCGCGCAGTTGAACAACATCACGTCGGCGTCGGCGGCCAGCCGACCACTGGCCACGGCCTGCTGCCACGCGGCGAAGGTCGCCGCGCCTTCGGGGCAGACCAGCACGCCCTCGTCGCGCGCCAGCGCCCGCCAGGCGGTTCGGATCGCGACTTCGGACACCGCCAGGGCCGCCCCGCCGGACGCGCGGACCGCATCGAGGATCAGGAAATCGCCAACGGCCTGGGGCACCCGGATGCCGGCGGCTGCAGTCGCGGCGTTCTCCCAGCGTGTGGCGAAGCGCTCGCCGGCGTCGAAGGCGCGGACCATCGGTGCGCAGCCTTCCGACTGGACGGCGAACATCTTCGGCAGCGGGCCATCGATCCAGCCCAGCGCCTGCATCTCCGCGAACGCCTTCCACATGCCGATCAGCCCGGTGCCGCCGCCGGTCGGATAGAAGATCGCATCGGGCAGCGTCCAGCCGCGCTGCGCGGCCAGCTCCAGTCCCATCGTCTTCTTGCCCTCCAGGCGGTACGGCTCCTTCAGCGTGGAAACGTCAAACCACCCCTCGGCCTTCGCGCGCTCGGCCAGCTGCTTGCCGCAGTCATCGATGTAGCCGTCGATCTCGACCACTTCGGCACCGCAGAAGCGGGTCTCTTCGATGTTGATCCGAGGCGTGTCGGCCGGACAGTAGACCAGCGATTGCAGGCCGGCTCGTGTCGCGTACGCGGCGAGCGCGGCTCCGGCGTTGCCGTTCGACGGCATGCAGAGCTTTTCGAGGCCGAGCTCGCGCGCCATCGCGACCGCCAACGCAAGCCCGCGCGACTTGAAGGAACCGGTCGGCAGGCGGCCTTCGTCCTTGACCACGACGCCCGACGAGCGTTGGAGCGGAATCAGCGGCGTATCGATCTCGCCGAGCCGCGGCACCGCATCGAAGTCGGCCGGCGGCAGGAGTTCGCGCCATTTCCAGAAGCCGCCGTCGCGTGCGGCGAGCGCGTCCCGGTCGACGTCACGCGCGATCGCGTCGAGGTCGTAGCGAACCAGCAGCGGACGGCCGGCATCCGACAGCCGTAGCGGTTTCCCGGTCGGGTACCGATCGCCTTCGAGGCTGCATTCGAGGAGGGTCACGTAGCGGTTCATGCCGCAAGTGTGCCGGAGTTGCCGCTTCGCCACTGGACTTCATCGCGTCGGACCCGCGTGATGTTCCGACGTGGCCGTCGATTGAGCCTGTCGAACCCCTTCGCCGTTCGTCCCTGTCCAATCTGGCGTCAAGCAGATTCGGCGAGCAGGTGCGACGAGCCGATACTCGCGGTAGGCTTGAGCGCGACCCGAACGGAGCCCAGCCATGCCGACGATCGATTCGCCAATCGCTCCGGCGCAGTCATCGATTCCGCGATCCGGTCTTCGCCTGCGTGAGGGCAGGCGCCGGCATCGAATCCTGACGGACGCACTCCTGACGGTCCCAATCCCGACAGCCGCCATCTCGCGGCACGTCATTTCGCCTCATGCAATCGCGGCGCTCGTTGCCGTGGCGCTGATCGCCATCGCGGTTCCGGAACTTCGCGCCGCCCCGCCCTGGCCGGATGCCGCGCCCGGCGACTGGGGCCTTGCGATCATCGACGTCGAAACCACCGGGCTCGAACCGGGGCACCACGAAATGATCGACATCGGCATGATCTACGCCACGCTCGACGGCGAAGAGCTCGGCCGGCTGTTTCTTCGCATCCATCCCCGCTTTCCCGAGCGCGCCGGCGAAGCGGCGCGCTCGATCAACGGATACTCGGCACAACGCTGGACCGCCCTGGATGCCGTCCAACCGGCCGACGCCGTGGGACGAATCCTCGAGTTCCACGGCCGGCATAGCGATGCGAGACGGTTCATCCTGACCGCATACAACGCACCCTTCGACCGTGCCTTTCTCGACGCCCTGCTCCGCGAGCATGGATCGACGATCGGTGAGCTGTATACCTACTTCGTACTCGACCTGCCTTCGATGGCCTTCGGACTGGGCGCGAGTGCATTGGCCAATGACCGGGTGGCCGAACGCTTCGGCGTCGAAGCGGAAACCGACGACCCGATGGCCCATACGGGCCTGTCGGGCGCCGAGTGGAACCTCGCCCTGTACCGTGCGATGCGCGACGCGGGCCGGGCACGCGGCCGGGCACGCGGATCGACACGCGGATCGACACGCGGGTCGACACGCGGGTCGATGATCGCGCTCCGATGCAATCGACCGGACCACGGACCGGTCCATGCTGGACCTCTTTTTTCGACACACCAGGAGACGCCGCAATGACGGACACCGACTACTCACCGCCGAAGGTCTGGACCTGGGAACGGGGCAACGGCGGCAAGTTCGCCAACATCAACCGGCCCGTGGCCGGCGCGACCCACGACAAGGATCTCCCGGTCGGGGAGCATCCCCATCAGCTCTATTCGCTGGCCACGCCGAACGGCGTCAAGGTCACCGTCCTGTTCGAGGAGCTCCTGGCCCGGGGCATCTCGGAGGCCGAGTACGATGCCTGGCTGATCGACATCGGCGAGGGCGACCAGTTCGGTTCCGGCTTCGTCGCGATCAATCCGAACTCCAAGATTCCCGCCCTGCTCGACCGTTCGACCCGACCCCACACCCGGGTGTTCGAATCCGGCAGCATCCTGCTGTACCTGGCGGAAAAGTTCTCCGCGTTCGTCCCCACGGCCCCGGCCGATCGAACCGAGTGCATGAACTGGTTGTTCTGGCAGATGGGCAGCGCGCCGTACCTCGGCGGCGGCTTCGGCCACTTCTACGCCTATGCGCCGTTCCCGATCAAGTACTGCATCGACCGTTTCGCGATGGAGGCCAAGCGCCAGCTCGACGTCCTCGACCGCCACCTCGCCGATCGCGAGTGGATAGCCGGTGACTACAGCATTGCCGACATGGCCATCTGGCCCTGGTACGGCCAGCTGGTGCTCGGCAGGTTGTACGACGCCGCCGACTTCCTGCAGGTCCACGACTACACCAACGTCGTCCGGTGGGCCGAGGCGATCGACGATCGGCCGGCGGTCCGCCGCGGCCGCATGGTCAACCGGAGCTTCGGCGAGCCCGCGATGCAGCTGCGCGAGCGGCACGATGCCGACGATTTCGAGACCCGCACCTGGGACCGGATCGGCAACCACGATTGACGCGCGGATGCTGATCGCCTTCAACAAGCCCTTCGGCGTGCTGTGCCAGTTCTCCGGTGAAGGCTCGACCCTGGCCGACTACATCGACGTACCCGACGTGTACCCGGCCGGGCGCCTGGACAAGGATTCCGAAGGCCTGCTGCTGTTGACCGACGACGGCGCGCTGCAGGCGCGGATCAGCTCGCCGAAGTTCCGGAAGCCGAAGCGCTACTGGGTGCTGGTCGAGCGGGAGCCCGCCGAGGATGCGCTGGAACAGCTACGAACGGGCGTCGATCTCAAGGACGGCCGAACCCGGCGGGCCCGGGTCCGTCGTATCGACGAACCCGGGGGTCTGTGGCCGCGAAATCCGCCGGTGCGATACCGGAAGAACGTTGTCGACGTCTGGCTGGAGCTGACGATCAGCGAAGGACGGAACCGTCAGGTTCGGCGAATGACCGCAGCGATCGGTCACCCGACCCTGCGATTGGTTCGGGCGCGGATCGGAGACTGGGACCTTCAGGGCCTGGCCCCCGGTGAATGGCGGCAGCTCGACTGAGGACGCAAACGGAAACGCGCTAGCGAAGCCCGACGAAGGCGCCGACCAGAGCAAGCAGATCGATGATGAAATGCGCTGCGATGAGCAGGGTGAGATTTCGCGTTCGATAGAAGTACCAGGTGAACAGCGCGCCGAGGACCAGGAGCGACACCGCGCTCTCCGCTCCGTCCTTCAGGTGGTAGAGCGCGAACGCGAGGTGCGGAAGCAGGAGCGCCGGCCAGGGGCTCCGGAAACGCTCCAGCAAGCGCTGCATGGCATATCCCCGATAGATGATCTCCTCCGCGACGCTGGCGGTGACCAGCGCCAGCGGAGCGAACCAGAAATGGAATCCATCCGGGAGTTCGCCGACGGCCGGATCTCCTGCCGGCAGCGTGACCTCCGGGAACCACGGGCTCACGACGAGTCTCCATGCAACCAGGCCGAGCATGAAGAAGCCCGCCAGCCCCAGTGCGTCGACCAGCGTCTGGACGGTCAGCGGGCGGAATCCGAGCGACGAAAGACCGCGCCGCTCTCCGAAGCCGACCAGCAGCAACAGGACGGCGACGAACAACCAGTCGATCAGCTGGGACACGACGTTGCGGGCCACGATCGGTTCCGGCAGCAGCTCGCCGGCAACCGGCGGCAGCCAGACCAGCGTCGTTCCGACCAGGGCGACGACGAGACCCGCGTTGACCGCTCGACGGCGCCGGCGAGTTCCGGAATCCCTGCTCGTCCGCGCCGAAGGAGGATCGGTCATGGCGCGGCGTGGCTTGCCCGATCCGGCGCGCGATCGCGTGCGCTAGATGGACACGGCCGCGATGGCCAATGCGCCGAGGGCCAGCATTCCGAGCATCGTTCGAAGGTGGTTCCAGAACTGCCAGCGCCGGCGATACGCCGGCCAGACCCGCTCGGCGTTCGACCAGTCCGCCGCTTCGAGTCGGTTGTTGAGCGGCACGTTGTGCATGGCGGTGATCCCTAGCGGGCCGGTCAGATAGAGCGCGGCTCCCGCAATCAACCACCACCGTGCCGGCAGCTCGGGCGCGAACACCGCGATCAGCAGGATCGCCGCGCAGACCAGCGGAGTGCCGGCGAACAACAGGAAGAACAGCGGATTCCTGATGCGCTTGTTGATCCGACGCATCGCGAACATTCCCGCTTCGGTCTCGAGGTCGGCCAACGCATCCAGCGCAAAGTTCGCGAACGCGAACAGCAGCCCCGTCACCAGCCCCGTGCCGACCACGGCCGCGACGATCAGCGGCGGCAGGTATTCGATCATCATTCTGTCGTCTCCTCGGAGAGCGGTCTATCGGACGGCAGAGGATTGCCGCCGACGCGTGGCCCGGGTCCTCTTTCAAGCCTGCGGCAACGTCCTGCGGGTCGCGCACGACGCGAGACCCATCGGGCCGCGGCGCCGCACACCGTGAACTCCATCACAGTATAGTCCGCCCGGGGCCGATCCGCAGTGTCCCAGCCGGGTCGATTCCCGGTCTCGCGCGTATCGCTGCGTGCAGGATCCGGCCCCCGCTCCCTGCCTCGAGCATGGCTGCTTCGAGCAGGTCTCCGCCGGATCGAGGGAGGTCGAGCCGACACGGCGCACCACGACCGCGGTCCGGCCGTTCGAGCGGGCGAGATCACCTCGGTCACCGCGACCTGCGCCGCGCGGAACGGCGCTGGAATCGGCGCCGTTTCCGGCACCGGTGAACCAGCAGCTCGAGGCTCAGCCCATAGAGGAGAAAGGCGCCTGCGAACACGGCAAGGGCCTGCCCCATCGAGTCCGGCACCGTCGCGATCGCGCTGCGCGCCGCAGGCGGCGGAACCACCGACAGGACGATCAACAGGGCCGACGCCGCCGCCAGGCCCGATCCGTGGGGCAGGCGCCAGCGGCAGGCCGCTGCACCGAGGCCGAGCGCCACGGGCGAACCGATCAGCACGCCGAAGGCAATGACCTCGATGCTCCCCCCGATCGAGAATCCGGGGTCGAGTCCCGCGTCGATCGCGACCCAACGCATCGCAACCCGCGCGGCCGCCCCGAGCAGCACGCCGGCTACGATCGAGGCCGCGAGCAGACCGCTCACGACCCACGCTGTTGCGCGTGATCGGTCGAACTCTTCATCTGTGCCCATGCGATGACCCCGATCGAACCCGCAAGACGCCGAGCCTACCCCCGATTCGCCGGCAACGAAATCGGCCTCCGCCGTGGAGGCCGATCTTTACAAACTGCCGAATCGTCGGAGCGCGTCGAGAGCGCCTGGCGGTCGGTGACCGCTAGCGCGCAGGAACCGCAGTGCACATCAAGTGCATGAGCATTCCGAGCACCACCGGGCGCCGTCCACCCCGCGCACAACCGCGCTCCGAACGAAATCGGCCTCCGCTGAGGAGGCCGATCTCTACAAGGTGCTGGAGCGTCGGAGCGCGTCGAGAGCGCCCGCTGGGCGGTGGCCGCTGGAGCGCAGGACCCGCAGTGCAGATCAAGTGCATGAGGAGTCCGAGCACTACCGGGCGCCATCCACCCCGCGCACAACAGCGCCCCGAACGAAAACGGCCTTCGCGAAGAAGGCCGTTGCACGGAATGAGCCGAATCGTCGGAGCGCGTCGAGAGCGCTTGGCGGTCGGTGACCGCTAGCGCGCAGGACCCGCAGTGCACTCGAAGTGCATGAGGATTCCGAGCACTACCGGGCGCCGTCCGCCACGCGCGCAACAGCGCTCCGAACGAAATCGGCCTCCGCTGAGGAGGCCAATCTCTACAAGGTGCTGGAGCGTCGGAGCGCGTCGAGAGCGCCCGCTGGGCGGAGGCCGCTGGAGCGCAGGACCCGCAGTGCACTCGAGGTGCATGAGGAGTTCGAGCACCACCGGACGCCGTCCGGCGGGTGCGCAACAGCGCTCCGACGTTTCAGGGGGTTCAGGCGTCGAACGCGGCCTTGAGCTTCTTCATCGCCGCCGCTTCCAGCTGGCGAATGCGCTCGGCGGACACGCCGTACTTGTCGGCCAGCTCCTGCAGCGTCATCTTCGGGTCCAGCAACCAGCGCGACTGGATGATGTCCTTCGACCGGTCGTCGAGTTCGCCGATGCCGGAGAACAGCAGATTGTGCTGATGCTCTTCCATGTCGGCCGTCTCGGTGGCCACGTCAGGCGAATCGGCGTGGTTCTCCAGGAACCCCGCCGGGGCGAGGTACGGCCGATCGTCGTCGTCATCGCCGGAGAGATCGAAGCCCACGTCCTGACCGGACAGGCGCGATTCCATCTCCATGACGACTTCGGGCTTGACGTTGAGATCCTCGGCGACGCGATTGACCTCGTCCATGTTCAGCCAGCCCAGGCGCTTCTTGTTCTTGCGCAGGTTGAAGAACAGCTTCCGCTGGGCCTTGGTGGTGGCGACCTTGACGATGCGCCAGTTGCGCAGCACGAATTCATGGATTTCGGCGCGGATCCAGTGAACCGCGAACGACACCAGCCGCACGCCCTGCTCCGGATCGAATCGCTTCACCGCCTTCATCAGGCCGATGTTGCCTTCCTGGACCAGGTCGCCGAGCTGGAGACCGTAGCCGGAGTAGCCGCGTGCCACGTGGACGACGAATCGCAGGTGCGACATGACCAGCATGCGCGCTGCGTCGAGATCCTCGTCGTCGCGGAAGCGGCGCGCAAAGTTCTGTTCTTCCTCGAGCGTCAGCACCGGAATCTTGTTGACCTCCTGGATGTAGGAATCCAGCGAGCCCGTTCCGGCCGGCGCGAGAAGATGACTTGGCACGAGTTCCTTCGACATGAAAACCTCCTGATTCAACCCAAGAATTCTAGCAAAAACGGGCGCTTTCGGCTACCCCGCTTCACTTCCGCGACTCCTAACTCGCAGAACAGGCCAGAATTCGTTCGCCGTGTTGGATCAGCGATTGGGGCACAAGTTCCTGGGTTCAAGACGAATCATGGATTGATCCGGTGAAGCTGTCGTGATACTGCAACCGCCGCGCCGAGAATGCCCAGCAGCCCCGCGCCGGCGACCAGGACGCCGATCAGCGCGTCGGGCGGGGCCTGCAACGTTGCCGGCGTCCCGTAGGCTTCGCCCAGCTCACGCACCGGACCGGCCAGCAGCCAGAGCCCTGCCTGTACCAGCAGCCAGGCGCTGGCACCCCCGAACAAGCCCATCCAGAGCCCGGCGTAGAGAAACGGTCGTCGAATCCAGGCCGGGGTCGCGCCGACAAGAGCCATGACCTCGATCTCCTCGTGGCGGGCCTGGATCTCGGCGCGGATGGTGTTGGCGATCACGAACAGCACGGCCAACCCGAACAACACCCCGAGCAACTGGACCAGCCGCTCGAAGACCGACAGAAGAGAATCGAGCCGTCGCAGCCAGGCCAGGTCGACAACGACCTGGTCGATGCCGTCCAGGCTGCGCAGCCTATTGGCCAGGCGCGCCACGTCTCCATCACGCGCCGGCGTCACCTCGAGCACCCACGGCAGCGGCACCTCGCCGAGTTCGAGATCGTCGAGTCCCGTCGCGCCGGCCAATTCCCGCATTCCAGCGTCCGGGCCGATCGGATCGACGGTCAGAACGTCCGGTGCAGACGCGAGCGACGAGGCCATCCGGCGCGCGGCCTCGGCGTCGAGCTCGATGTCCAGAAACACCGAGATCGATTCCAGACGTTCCAGGTCGGTGTTCATCCGTTCGAGATTGTCCAGTGCGACGAACAGCCCCAGCGGCAGACTCAGGGCAATCGCGAGTACACCGACGGTCATGCCGGTGGCTACCGGAGAGCGGATCAGGGCCCCGATCGAAGACAGGAGGCTGTAGGCATGTCGACGCGCCCAACCGCGCGCGCCGGAGCGGATCGAATCGTGCCGGCTCATGCCGGAGGCTCCACCGGAGCGTCGGCAAACCGGACCGGCGCCGGCACGGTGTCGTCGATGATCTCGCCGTGGTCCAGGACCAGCGTGCGCCGGCCGAGCCGTCGCACCAGATACAGGTCGTGGGTCGCGATCAGCACCGTCGTGCCCAGCTCGTTGAGGGTGCAGAACAGCGTCATCAGCTCTTCCGACAGCGCGGGATCGAGATTGCCCGTCGGCTCATCGGCAAGCAGCAGCGGCGGCTTGGCGACGATCGCCCGCGCAATCCCGACCCGCTGCTGCTCACCGCCGGACAGCACCGGGACCCGCATCGCGGATTTCTCGCGCAGCCCGACCTGATCCAGCGCCGCACCGACGCGGCGCTTGATCTCGCCGAAGGAAACGCCGGCGATGTGCAGCGGCAGCGCCACGTTGTCGAACACGCTTCGATCGGTCAGCAGCTTGTGATCCTGGAAGATGACGCCGACCCGGCGACGCAGCATGGGAGTCTGACGTCGCGACAAGCGGCCGACGTTGCGGCCCTGGAACAGCACCTGCCCCCGGCTCGGCCGCTCGAGCAGTGCGATGAGCCGGAGCAAGGTGCTCTTGCCCGCGCCGGAGTGCCCGGTCAGGAACGCCATCTCACCGGCCTCGAGGCGGAGGTTGACGTCCGACAGGGCCTGGACGCCGCCGGGATAGCGTTTGGCGACATGCTCGAAGGCGATCATCGCCGCATCGTCGTTGCGTGGGCGCATCGCGTCAGCCCAGCATCTGGCTCAGGTTCATCACCGGCAGCAGGATCGCCAGCACGATGTAGAGAACGACCAGGCCGACGAGCAGGATCAGGGCGGGTTGGAGGACCGCCAGCAGAACCTGTCCGGTCTGTTCCAGGTCGGCCTCCTGCAGCTCGGCGGCGTGATCGAGCATGCCGCCGAGATCGCCGGCCTGTTCGCCGCCGGCCACGAGGCGCCGGGTCAGCGGCGGCATCCAGAACAGGTCGTGGATCGCGGCGGTGATCGATGAGCCCTCCCGCACCCGGGCCGCGGCCCGTTCCAGATCCGCCCGCACCCGCAGGTTCGGGATGACCGTCGATGCGGTACCGAGCGCATCGACCGCCGGCACGCCGCTGGCCGAAAGGATCGCGAGCGTACGAGCGAACAGTGCGCTGGCGTGAGCACGGACCACGCGGCCGATCAACGGAGCGCGCAGCAGCGCGCCGTCGAACACCCGCCGCGTGGCCGGACGGCGCAACAGCAGCGCGCCGGCGACCAAGGCCCCGACCAGGACAACCAGGACCAGACCACCCCAGGCCGCCACCGCATCGGAAATCCAGATCAGACTGCGGGTCAGAGGTGGCAAAGCCTGGCGGGACTGATCGAACACCTCGACCACGCGCGGCACCACGAAGCCGATCAGGCCCCAGACCACCGCGATCGAAAGCGCAGCCAGCAGCAGCGGATAGACCAGCGCCATCCAGATCCCCCGCGACAGCGCAGCGCGCTTTTCCGCATGGTCGGCCAGTCGGCCGATCACGGTCTCCAGGCGCCCCGCCTGCTCACCGGCCGCAACCGAGCGCCAGTACAGCGGCGGAAACAGATTCGGATGTTCGGACATGGCCTCCGACAGGGATCCGCCCTCCATCACGCGCGAGCGGATCGCGGCCAGCGGTCGATGAACGGCCGCCCGATCCGTCTGCTCGACGAGCAGCGCCAGGATCTCCTCGAGCGGCAGGCCGGCACGCAGCAGGCCGCTCATCTGGCGCAGCAGCAGCGCACGCTCGCGACCCGACCGCGCGCCGCCGCGACGGCCGCCGCCTGGGCGTACGAGCATTACGTCAAGCGGAACAAGGCCGCGTTCCCGAAGCAGCGAGCGCGCCTGGCGCGCGGAGTCGGCCTGGATCACGCCACGCACCGTCTTCGCATCGTCCAGCGCCTGGTAGTCGAAGGCGGCCATCAGCTGCGCCGCTCCGCAAAGGCGGTTTCGACCGCGGCCAGATCGGGTCCGTCGGCCGGCTCTCGCAGATGTTTGCGTCGCGCGAGTTCGATCGTCGCGCGTCCCAGCGCCATCAGCAACGGCTCGACGCGGGCCCGGAACGCTTCGTCGCTCGCGCCGTGCGCCCTCACCTGCTCGACCAGCGTTGCGCAGGTCGCTGAATCGCCGCGCTCGATCGGCCCGGTCAGCGCGCGAATCGGGCCCTGCTCGGCAATCGTGCCCAGCGCCCCGGACTGCAGCGTGGCGATCAGCGGCAGCGCCTGCTCGGCGCTCAGGCCGGCGGCCTCGGCCAGGTCCAGCGCGAGTGCGTCGAGGGTGCACAGGAAATTCGAGGCCGCGATCATCGAGGCGTGGTACAGCCGCTTGTTGTCGGGTTGGAAGCGCAGCGTGCGCGCGCCCATGGCCTCGAACGCCGGCAGGACCCGGTCGAGCGCGGCCGGATCGCCCTCGCCGACCGCATAGCTCCCCGGAAATGCCGAGACGGCGCGCTCCGGATCGGCGAAGGCACAGACCGGATGGACCGAAGCGACCGCTTCGGCGAGGCCGTCCAGAAGCGAGGCCGGCTCGGCACCGGACAGGTGGAAGGCCAGCCCCGGCCGTCCCGGCACGCCCTGGGCTGCCCGATCGCCAATCACGCTGTCCGGCAGGCCGATCATCAGCCAGTCGCCCCCAGCCAGTGGCTCGAAGCGTTCCCTTGCGACGCCTTCACCGATCCAGTCGACCGCGGCGCGCGCGCGTTCGGGGCGGCGGTTGCAGACCTGGCCCACGGTCCAGACCCCGGCCTCGCGGCCGAGCCGGACCAGCGTACGTGCCGTCCGGCCAGCGCCGAGGACGTGCAGCGTCGGCACGGCCGGGTCCGCCCGTTTCGTGCGGCGAGGGTCGGTCACGGTCGCGGCCCCCAGCGAGGGTCGTCTTCGGGCTCGGGCGGAAGGCGCCAGGGGGCGTCCTGGTGATCGTAAGAGTTGTCATAACGGTCGTCGTCCGGGGCATCTTCATGCTCGTCTTCCCACGCATAGCGCTTCATCGGCGGCCGGTCCCAGCGCCGGAACAGCAGCGCGCAGATCACCCCGAGCACCAGGCCGCTGGCGTGCAGCTCCCAGCTGGTTCCGGCGCCGGAAGGCAGAACGCCCCAGAGCATCGATCCGTACAGGAACCAGACCATCAGAGCCGCACCGACCGATCGCAGGTCGCGTCGGATCAGGCCGGACACGAAGACGAAGGCGAGCAGACCGTAGATCAGGCCGCTGGCGCCGATGTGGGTGTTGGACCGAGCGAATACCCAGGCCAATGCGCTGGTGCCGACGAACAGCACCGGAAGGACCCGGATCGACGCGTTCGGGAACAGGTACAGCATCAGCGTGCCGCCGATCAGCAGCGGCAGCGAATTGGCCATGAGATGCGCCAGATCGAAGTGCAGCAGCGGCGTGGTCGCCAGTCCGATCAGGCCGATGCCGTCGCGCGGCCGCAGGCCGAAACGGATCAGGTTCAGGTCCAGCGCCTGATCGAACAGGAACACCGACCAGACCACGACCAGGAACCCGAACACGACCTTGAGCGCCAGGACGAAATTTCCCGCGGCGCGGTGCGAGGACGTATAGGCCGGGTCGGGAATCTCAAGGCGCATCGCGTTCCCTCCCCGCGCCGGCATCGGCCGAGCGAGCCGATCCGTCGCGGCCCCGTTCCTCGACCCGAGCGGCGGCCGTCGAAGTGGATGTCGAGGAGGACGTCGAGGACGCCATCGCGGAGGCAATCGCGGCACGCGCCCGGTCGCTGAGCCGCTGCGTCGGGGAATCCGGCACGCCGTAGGCCGGCGGATCGATCGCCCGATCGGCGCGCGACCGGGCATCGCGACGGGCCTCGGGTTCGATCGGCGGATGGATGATCAGCCGAGCACGGCCGGGCCGCACGCGAAAGCGACCGGGTTCGAGAATGTCGCGCGTTCCGGTCACGGTCATGGGCAATACGGGAAGGCCTCGATCGACGGCGACTCGGAAGGCCCCCTTGCGAAAACGCAGCAGTTCGCCGCTGCGACTGCGAGTGCCTTCCGGAAAGAACAGGACGCCGGTTCCTTCCGGCAGGTCCGCCACCGCCCGATTGATCGCTGCCCGCGCCTGTTCCGGGTCGGAGCGATCGATGAAGATGTGGCCGATCGCGCGGCAGCCCTGGGCAACGAACGGAATCCGGCCGATTTCGGCCTTCATCACCCAACGCAGGTCGAGCCCGCAGAATCCGTAGATGACCGGGATGTCGTACTGACTCTGGTGATTGGCGACGACCACGTAGGAGCGGCCGGGCTGAACGTTCTGCATGCCTTCGATCTCGACCCGGACCGGAGTCAGCCGGGCGATCAACCGGGCCCATAGCGCGGCGATCCGCAGATTGGCGAACCGCTGGCCGCCGAACAGGCAGACCACGATCGCGATCGGCGCCGCGATGATGGTGAACAGCACGGTTGCCGGCAGCAGCACCAGCCACATCCAGAGGGGATAGAGGCGCTCCATCCAGGTAGCAACGCGCGGCGATGGCGCGTGGGTCGACGACGCTTCGGACATGCCCGGATTCTAACCGCTGGCCGGAAGGGGCACGAGTGCCGCGCCATGGCCACCCTCGGTTCGTCGTCGAGCGGTCCGGAGCCCTAGTTCGCGCGCAACGCGACTTGCAGTCGGCGCCAGGACGAGGGATCGAGTTCGTCGCGGAACAGGCCGAACAGGCGCTTGCCGCGAGCCGGATCGACGACCCTGAATGCGCAGTAGAACCCGCTGGTGTAGAGCGGCTCGAGGCGGCCTTGCCAGGCGCCCGGAACCGTTTCCGCTTCGACGATCACCAGACCGTGCTGGGGCGTCCGGATCCGCAAACGATGGGACGCTGCGCGCAGTGCCAGGGCCGCAACGACGATCACCAGCAGAACGACGGCGATCGATGCCCAGGCCTCCAGTCCGGTCCGATCAACCGCGACAAGGACCAGTGCCGTGCCCGAGCCGATCAGCAATCGCCGGTATGCGGCCACCGGCAGCGGCCTCAGGGCCGCCGCTCGACGACCCGGGCGACCTGCTCGGCCAGCGCGTCGTCGGCCGGCCGGGACCGTCCCATCATCCAGTCCCAGAGCTGATCGTCCTCGGCATCGAGGAGTTCGAGGAACCGCTGCCGCGACGTCGGATCGGCCTCGTCCCAGCAGCGCTCGACCCACGACGACAGCAGCGTATCGAGCTCGCGCATGCCGCGACGGCACCGCCAGCGCAGCTGGGACACCGTCGGCTCGGCATCATCTCGGGCGCCGGTCACGTCAGCGCCCCGACTTCGGCAGGAAGCCGGAGTGCGCAGATCGATTGGCAGAATGACTGGATTGGCAGAACGATTGGAAGAACGATTGGAAGAACGATCGGCAGGCGCATCCGACGCGTTCGCGGACCCGGGACCCCGACCGCACGGTGCGGAATGTCATCATGAGGCGTTGAGGCCGTCGCGAGCGCGTGGCTGAGCGTGGCCGCCGGCGCGCAGGGACCGGAGTGGACATGAGCGTCCATGAGGATCCCGAGCACCGCCGGACGCCGGTCGCGAATCGGGGATCGCCGCACGACGCTTCGATAGACGTTGAGCGCGTAGCGAGCGGCTGGCTGAGCGTGGCCGCCGGCGCGGAGCAACCGCAGTGTGCGTTCAGGCACATGAGGATTGCGAGCACCGCCGGACGCTCTCAGGCAGACGCGCAGTAGCGCTCAGACGCCACGGCGTTCGAGCATCATCTTCTTGATCTCCGCAATCGCCTTGGCCGGATTCAGCCCCTTCGGACAGGTCTTCGCGCAGTTCATGATGGTGTGGCAGCGATACAA
This sequence comes from Wenzhouxiangellaceae bacterium, assembly GCA_965227925.1. Classification (GTDB taxonomy): domain Bacteria; phylum Pseudomonadota; class Gammaproteobacteria; order Xanthomonadales; family Wenzhouxiangellaceae. The sequence goes on along the minus strand of CBDDGP010000003.1, from coordinate 742,060 downwards.
CTTGAAGGGATCCTCCAGCGCATCGAGCCGCTCACCGGTGGCTTCGTCGCGCGAATCGGCCAGCCAGCGGTAGGCCTGGAGCAGAACTGCCGGGCCGAGATAACGGTCGCCGTTCCACCAGTAGCTGGGGCACGACGTCGAGCAGCAGGCGCACAGGATGCATTCGTACAGACCGTCCAGCTCGGCGCGGTCGGCACGGGACTGCAGGCGTTCCTTGTCGGGGGGCGCGGGACTCTGGGTCCGGATCCACGGCCGGATGGACGCGTACTGCGCGTAGAAATGGGTCAGGTCGGGAACCAGGTCCTTGACGACCGGCATGTGCGGTAGCGGATAGATCTTGACGTCGCCCCGGACTTCGTCGATGCCCTTGGTGCAGGCCAGCGTGTTCGTGCCGTCGATGTTGAAAGCGCAGGAACCGCAGATCCCTTCCCGACACGAGCGGCGGAAGGTCAGGGTCGGATCGTACTCGTTCTTGATCTTGATCAGCGCGTCCAGCACCATCGGCCCGCACTTGTCGAGATCGATCTCGTAGCGGTCGATACGCGGGTTGTCGCCGGAATCCGGGTCCCAGCGATAGATGCGGAACGTCTTCGTACGCTTCGCGCCGTCGGGCGCCGGAAAGTGCTTTCCGTCGCGGATCCGGGAATTCTTCGGAAGTCGGAATTGGGCCATGGAATCGAGTCCGTTTCGTTCGATAGGGCCGGTCGAATTGCCGGCTCGGGTCAGTAGGTGCGCTTCTTCGGCGGGATCACGTCGACGTCGTCCGACAACGTGTACATGTGGACCGGCCGGTAGTCGATCTTCGATTCGCCCTGGTCGTCCAACCAGATCAGCGAGTGCTTCATCCAGTTCTCGTCGTCACGATCCGGATGGTCTTCCTGCGCGTGCGCGCCGCGACTCTCCTTGCGGTTCTCGGCCGAAGCGATCGTGCTGACCGCGTTGCCGAGCAGGTTGCGCAGCTCCAGGGTTTCGACCAGGTCGGAATTCCAGATCATGCCCCGATCGCTCACCTTCACGTCGTCGAACGCGGCGTTGACGGCCCGGATCTTGTCCAGGCCTTCGGCCAGCGTCTTGTCCGTACGGAACACGGCGGCATCTTCCTGCATGGTGCGCTGCATGCGGTCGCGGATCTCGGCCGTCGATGAGCTGCCGTCGGCATGGCGGATGCGGTCGAACTCACCGATCAGGCCGTCAACGATCTCCTTCGACAAGGTCTTGTGCGACTGATTCGGCTTCATGGTCTCCGCACAGCGCTGGGCCACAGCGCGGCCGAACACGATCAGGTCCAGCAGTGAATTCGACCCCAACCGGTTCGCGCCGTGCACCGATACGCACCCGGCCTCTCCGATCGCGAACAGGCCCGGCACGACCGAATCCGGATCGCCGTCCTTCAGGGTCACGACCTCACCGTGGTAGTTGGTCGGAATGCCGCCCATGTTGTAGTGCACGGTGGGCAGCACCGGGATCGGCTCCTTGGTCACGTCCACGCCGGCAAAGATTCGTGCGGTCTCGGCGATCCCCGGCAGGCGTTCGTTGATCACTTCCGGACCGAGATGCTGGAGGTTGAGGTGGATATGGTCCTTGTTCTCGCCGACGCCACGACCTTCGCGAATCTCGATGGTCATGGAGCGGGAAACCACATCGCGGGACGCCAGGTCCTTGGCGTTCGGCGCGTAGCGCTCCATGAACCGCTCCCCTTCGGAGTTGGTCAGGTAGCCGCCCTCGCCTCGGACGCCCTCGGTGATCAGGCAGCCTGCGCCGTATACGCCGGTGGGATGGAACTGGACGAACTCCATGTCCTGGAGCGGCAGGCCGGCGCGCAGGACCATCCCGTTGCCGTCGCCGGTACAGGTGTGGGCCGAGGTCGCCGAGAGATAGGCGCGTCCGTATCCACCGGTCGCCAGGATCACCGAGTGGGCACGGAATACATGCAGCTTGCCGGTGGCCAGATCCCACGCCAGCACGCCCCGGCAGGCGCCGTCCTCGTCCATGATCAGATCGATCGCGAAGTATTCGATGAAGAACTGTGCATCGTGCTTCAACGATTGCTGGTACAGCGTATGCAGGATGGCGTGTCCGGTTCGGTCCGCGGCCGCGCAGGTGCGCTGGGCCGTCCCTTCGCCGAAATGCGTCGTCATGCCGCCGAACGGCCGCTGGTAGATCTTGCCTTCCTCGGTCCGCGAGAACGGAACGCCGTAATGCTCGAGCTCGATCACCGACGGAATCGCCTCGCGGCACATGTACTCGATCGCGTCCTGATCGCCGAGCCAGTCCGATCCCTTGATGGTGTCGTACATGTGCCAGCGCCAGTCGTCTTCGCCCATGTTGCCCAGCGCGGCGCTCATGCCGCCCTGCGCAGCAACCGTGTGCGATCGGGTCGGAAACACCTTGGTGACACAGGCCGTGTTCAGCCCGGTCGCGGCCAGTCCCATCGTTGCCCGGAGGCCTGCGCCGCCGGCACCGACGACGACCACGTCGTATTCGTGCGTTTCGATCTCGCAATTGGTAGACATCAGGTTTCGGGAAATCCTTGTTCGAATCAGCTGGTGAACGCGATGTTCAGCAGCGCGATGATCGACAGCAGGCCGCCGACGACGGCGCCGATCGACACCAGGAGGTGGAGCGCCATTTCGGTCGGGCGATGATGCACGTAGTCCTCGATGACGACCTGCAGTCCGAGCCTGCCGTGATAGAAGGAGGCGACGACGAACAGGATCGCCATCGTGGTGTTCCATGGTGCGGCCAGCCACTCGCGCGCGCCCTCGAAATCAGCGCCGGCGAGCACCGAAAGCGCCCACACCAGCCAAAGCGTCAGCGGCACCAGCAGAATCGCGCTGAAACGCTGCGACCACCAGTGCGCCACGCCCTCACCGGCCGCCCCGTGGTTGTGTGCGTTGGCGATCGGGTTTCGAAGAGACTTCATTGCACACCTCCGTTCGACGCTGCCGAAGCCGCAAGCAACGGGACCAGCCAGACGATCGCGGTCAGGAGCAGGGAACCGACTGCGACCGCAATGGCCGACGTCCGGGCCGGACCGAGATCGAGCATCATCCCGGCGTCCCAGAACAGGTGCCTGATGCCGTTGAGCAGGTGATAGAACAGCGCCAGCGTCCAGCCGACCAGCAGCGCCACGACGACCGGCGAGGCCAGCAGGCCCTGGACGCGGTCGAAGGCCTCGGGCCCCGCAGCCAGCGCAACCAGCCAGGCGGTCACCAGCACTACGCCAGCCGACAGCAGGATTCCGGAAACGCGATGAAGGATGGACCCCGCCATGGTCCACTCCCAGCGATAGATCTGGAGGTGGGGAGAAAGGGGACGTTGATCGTCGGAGGTGCGTGAGCTCATGCTGGCCTGCCGTGGTTGATGTTCATTGAATGGGTGGATCCGAGCGATGCGTTCCGCCACAGCGATTGTATCGACGACCCTGCGGCCTGGAGGTGAACCGGCGGGTGCGGCGGTCAGAAGTCGATGCAGCGGCCGTTCTTTTCCCAATCACCGTAGCGAACGGGATCGAGCCCCTTGCGTCCGCCGATCTCGGTCGGCGCCTCGCGGGCGACGTCCTCGGGCGCATCGCGCTGTTTTTCGCCCGGTTCTGCGCCTCGCACTGAGACTCGGTCATCGGCGCCGGGCTCGTCGCTGGCCGACCCCGACCCGGCCGGTGCGGCATCATCCGGCGGAGAAGCATCGGCCGACGCTGTATCGAGTCGTGGCGGCTCGGAGCCGAACGATCGGATCTCGCTCACCGAGCGCTCCGACATGGCGTCGATGCGCTCGCGATGGCTTGAAACTCTTGGGTCCTCGGGCATGTCTGTATTCTAACTTCAACACGTGATTGGATGTCGCCAGATGGATGAAGAGCACAAGCCCGACGAGAGCGATTCGATGCGCACATCGGATGCCCCCGGCCCCGGCAACGGAGTCGATGATCCGCGCCCGGGCACGGCGTTGTTCGAACTGCGCGCGATCGCACTGACCGGAGACGACGCTCTCGATTTCGCCCAGTCGCAATTCACCGCAGACGTGGGCTCCCTGAGCCCCCATCTTTGGACGCCATCGGCATGGTGCGACGCGAAGGGCCGAGTGCTCGCGCTGATGCTGCTGGCGATCGACGGCGACGCGGTCCATCTCGCCCTTCCCGACGCCCTGGCCGACGACCTGGTCCGGCGACTTCGCCTGTATCAGATCGGTCGCAATGTGACGATTTCCGACGCAGGACCGATCGACCCGGCCGACGCGCTCGGATGGCCGCTTTCCTTCGACGGGACACGGCGCTTGACGCCGGGGCGGCCCGCAACCGAACCCGACTGGGCGGCGTGGCTTGTCGAGGACCTTCGGCACGAGATCGCATGGATCCTGCCTGCAACGAGCGCACGCTATCTTCCCCAGGCCCTCGGCCTCGAACAGCTCGGCGGGCTGTCCTACCGCAAGGGGTGCTGGCCGGGCCAGGAGGTGGTGGCACGAGTCCGCTACCGGGGGCGCGTGACGCGGACGGTCCAAGCCTTTCGAGGCCTCGGGCCCGCGCCCGAACCCGCAGCCACGATTGCGGTCGAAGACGCCGAGGGCACGGTGCTCTATGCGCTCGCCGATCCCGATGCCGCCGAGGGTCATATGGGGCTCGCCGTGATCCCTCTGGAGCGCTGAATGACGGCCCGATGCGATGCACCCGCCAGCCGGCGATGCCGTGTTTGAAGCCGATCACACTATGCTAGTATCTGGTCCATAAATTGCATAAGTTTTCAGCAAGCTGGAGCACGCTGCTCGACTGAAACCTGCATACCAAGAAACCGCGCTGGGGTAGACATCCATGAGCCATCCGATCAACGGTACGTTTCGTTCCGCAACGGCCACGACGACCGTTGCAGCCATCCACCCCGGGCTCGCCTCGACGACAGGGGGCGCCCACCGGAGTCCGACATTCGCAATGACCCTTGTGGGCCAGGCCTGCCTGGCGTTGTGTCTGCTGCTCGTGGCCCTGGCGGCCGCGCCGCTGGCCGCGCAGGAGGACGGTACAGCCGAAGCGGCCGACGAAGGCGCAAGCGCCGACGAGGTCGTCGTCCAGGAGATGACCGGACCGATCGAGATTCTGGTCAATCCGGTCTACCTGCCCGACCAGGCCGAGCTGGTCTACCAGCCGCTGGTCGATTACCTGCGGGAGGAAACCGGCCTGGACCTGCGGCTGACCACGGTGCGCAATTTCCATCGCTACTGGTTGGAAGCTCGCCGCAACGAAGCCGCGCCGCTCGTGCTGGAAGATGCGCACATGGCGGCATTCCGCCGGAACAACTTCGGCTACGTGCCGCTGGTGACGACTTCGCGGCCGATCTCGTTTTCGCTGCTGGCCAGCAACGCCAGCATGGATCCGTCGCTGGACGAGTTCGTCGGCAAACGCGTCTCCACCCTGCCCTCGCCGAGCCTCGGCTTCCTGATCCTGACCGACTGGTACGAGAATCCGCTGCAGCAGCCGGTCGTGCTGTCCAACGCGACCTCGTGGCTGGATGCCGTGGAGATCGTGTTCTCGATGGAAGCCGACGCCGCCATCGTACCGCTGTCGATTGCCGAGAAGTACCCGAACCTGATCACGATCGCGACGTCGGAAGAAATCCCCGGTCTGACCCTGTCGGCGGCCGCATCCGTGCCGCAGAGCGTGCGTGACGCGGTCACCGAAGCGATGGTGGCGCTGCACGACAACTCGGACTACCACGCCGCCCTGTTCGAACTCGACGTCGACCAGTTCGTCGAGGCCGATCCGGCCGACTATCGCGACCTCGACGCCTGGCTGGACAACATCTTCTCGTTGTAACCGGCCCTCGCCGATCACCGACGCCTGGGCGATTACCCCCGGGCTGGACACGAAACGGCGGCCCGAGCGGCCGCCGTTTTCGTTGCGCGCTGAGGTCCGGAGTCGTCAGCGACGAGCGACCAGGTAGGCGATCCATCCGGCGTCGGCATCGCCCTGTTCGCTGGCGGTGTAGATACCGTCCCCTTCGCCGGTGTCCTCGTCGGTCCCTTCCCAGTAGATCTCGGCCGAAGAGAATCCGGCCTCCAGCAGCAGTTCGCGCACTTCCGGCAGCGTCCACAGTCGCCAGTGATACTCGAACGCGCTGGGCAGTTCCGACCCGTCGGGAAACTCGAAGTGGATCCGACAGGTCATGTGCTGATCGATGGGATTGAACTCGGCCTGGTCCCAGACATAGGTGAATTCGTCGTGCTCGGTGCGCTCTTCGAGTTCCTGGTGCGCCTCGTAGCCGCCGAATGCATCGAGGAACAGGATGCCGTCGTCGGTCAGCGAAGCGCGCGCGCGCTCGAAATAGGTCCGGAGTCGCTCGCGGGTGGTAAACAGGTAGTAGCTGAAATTCATCGCCAGCACCGCGTCGACCGGCGGCGTGTCGACCTCGAGCACGTCGGCCTCCACCAGGTCGATCCGCGAGCGCTGCGGTTCGTCGAGCCGCGCCAGGTGATGGTCCCGACCCCAGTCCAGCGTCGGCCGGTCGAGGTCGACCCCGATCGCCCGGTGATCCTCGCTCTGCCCGACCCAGTACGCCGACGTATTGGCCGTGCCGCAGAAATCCTCGCGGATGAACTTCAGCGGCCGGCCGGTCAGCGCCTGGAAGGTCTCCGACACGAACTCCATCTCCGACTCGGGATCCTGCACGCTGGCCTCGTACAGCACGTGCCGATCCGCCTGCTCCGCCATCGTCTGCCTGTTCTTCTTCGCTTTCGCCATATTCAGTGCCTTTTCGCAGTCGCTGCAGAAGCGACCGATCCAGCAGGACCCATCACTTTCGAGAATTTCAGAGAGCGGCCCTCGCTGTGGCCGTCAGCGCGCAGGACACCGGAGTGCACTCCAGCTGCGTGAGGAATCCGAGCACCCCCGCTCTGCCACGCCTCTACGATGCCATCACGAGCCGAGCGTCCGTGAGCGCTGTTGTGTCGGTGGCCGCCGGATCGCAGGAGTCCGGAGCGCACTCCAGGTGCGTGAGGAACCCGAGCACCGCCGCCGGGACTCGACGATCCTACGATGCCATCACGAGCCGAGCGTCCGTGAGCGCTGTTGTGTCGGTGGCCGCCGGAGCGCAGGAGTCCGGAGCGCACTCCAGGGGCGTGAGGAACCCGAGCACCGCCGCCGGGACTCGACGATCCTACGATGCCATCACGAGCCGAGCGTCCGTGAGCGCTGTTGTGTCGGTGGCCGCCGGAGCGCAGGAGTCCGGAGCGCACTCCAGGTGCGTGAGGAACCCGAGCACCGCCGGACGCCGACACAACAGCGCTCACGGGCGCTCGGACGTGATGGCGGGCCATGCGGATCGGAGGTAGATCACCATCGACCAGATCGTCAACACCGCCGCGATCGCAAGCAGCACGCGTCCGATGTCCATCACCGGCAATCCGAGCAGAGGCTCTCCATAGAGCAGGAAGCCGATCGCGACCATCTGGAAGATCGTCTTGGACTTACCGACGCCGGACACCTTGACCCGCGCCCGCTGGCCGATCTCGGCCATCCACTCGCGCAGCGCGGAGATGGTGATCTCCCGGCCGAGGATGATGGCCGCGCCAAGGGCAAGCAGCGTTTCCGGGTGGCGCTGAACGATCAGGACCAGCGCGACGGCGACCAGCAGCTTGTCGGCGACCGGGTCGAGAAACGCGCCGAACGGGCTGACCATGCCGTAGCGTCGAGCGATCCAGCCGTCGGCCCAGTCGGTGATGCCGGCGGCGATGAACAGGCCGACCACGACTTCGTTCGACCAGCTCTGCGGCAGGTAGAAGAACAGGACCAGCACCGGGATCACCACGATGCGCAGCAGTGTCAGGACGGTGGGAAGGTTCAGGGTCAAGGTCGCGGCCGCTGGAGAAAACGTCAGGACCGTATGGTACGCGGTTCGGTCGCCCGGTTGCCGCAGTTCAGTCGCGAAGGTGCCGGTAGATCGATTCGGCCAGCTGCGCATTGATGCCGTCGACGCGCATCAACTCCTCGATGCCGGCGGCGCGAACGCCCTTCAGGCCGCCGAAGTGATTGAGCAACTGCTGGCGGCGTTTCGGCCCGATCCCCGGAACCGCTTCAAGCGGCGAGGCCTGGGCGCGCTTCTGGCGTCGACGGCGATGGCCCTTGACCGCAAATCGATGCGCCTCGTCGCGAATCCGCTGGGCCAGCAACGACGCCGGGTGATGCGGGCCCGGCGCCACCTCACGGCCGGCCAGAACCCAGGTCTCGTAGCCCGCACGCCGGGCCGGACCCTTGGCAATACCGACCACCGGAACGGCGTCGAGGCCGAACTCCGCCAGCACCGCCCGAGCCCGATCCGACTGGCCACGACCGCCGTCGATCAGCACCAGCTCGGGTATCCGATCGGGCTCCTCCTCGAGAACCTTGCGATAGCGCCGGGTCAGGACCTGGTCCATGGCCGCGTAGTCGTCGCCGGGCGTGATGCCCTCGATATTGAAGGTCCGGTAGAGCTTCTTCTGCAGCCCCTGGTCGGTGTGAACCACGCAGGATGCGACCGTTTCGGTGCCCGAGATATGGCTGATGTCGAAGCACTCGATACGCGCAGGCGGCTGGTCGAGCTGCAGCAGCTCGGCCAGCGCGGCCAGCTCGCGGCCCACCTGGTCGCGCTCGTTGCGGCGTCTTCGCAGCGCGTCGCGAGCGTTCGACTCGGCCAGCTGAAGCCATTGCCGCCGTTCGCCGCGAACGCGGGAGGCGATCCGCAACGGCCGCTCGCGACGCGTCCGAAGCGCTTCGACCAGCACCTCCATGCCCTCGGGCTGGACCGTGACCAGGATCTCGGCCGGCGGCCGGCGTTCGGCGTAGTACTGGCCGAGAAACGCGGTCATGATCTCCGGTTCGTGTGCTTCCGTATCGATGTTGCCCGGAAAGAAGGTCTTGCCGCCGACGTTGCGGCCGCCGCGGAACTCGACGACCTGCACGGCGACTGTCCCGCCCTCGGCCGCCAGGCCGATCACATCGAGCTCCTCGGCGCCGTCGGTGACGAACTGGCTGGACTGGATCTTGCGGATCGCCTGGATCCGGTCGCGAAGCAGCGCGGCGGTCTCGAAATCGAGGTCCTCGGACGCCTGCTGCATGCGATCGCCAAGGTGCTCGACGACGCTTTCGTTCTCGCCCTTCAGGAAGGCCCGGGCGGCCTCGACGTCCGCCGCGTAGTCTTCGTCGGAGATCAGACCGACGCAGGGCCCCGTGCAGCGCTTGATCTGGTACTGGAGACAGGGCCGAGACCGATTCCGGAACACGCTGTCGCGGCACTGGCGGACCCCGAACAGGCGATAGACCTGGTTCAGCGCCTCGCGCACGGCCCCTGCGCTGGAATACGGCCCGAAGTATTCGCCCGGCCGCGACCGACCGCCGCGGTAGAAGCCGATCCGCGGGTGCTTCTGGTGGCGGGTCAGGCGAATCCAGGGATAGCTCTTGTCGTCGCGGAGATTGATGTTGTAGCGCGGCCGCAGGGCCTTGATCCACTCGTTCTCGAGCAGCAGGGCCTCGGCCTCGGTGCGCGTGATGCTGACTTCGATCGAACGGATCTTCGACACCATCAGTCCGATTCGAGCGCCCTTGTCGCGACGGTCGAAATAGCTGGACACGCGCTTGCGGAGGTTGCGGGCCTTGCCGACGTACAGCGGGCGGCCCTGGCCGTCACGCATCAGGTAGACCCCCGGTGCCTGGGCAAGGTCTCGGGCGACCGACCGGCCGTCGAAGTCCGCACCCTCCGAGCGCTTGCTCATTCGGCCCCGGCGTCTCCGCGGCGGCCTCTCGACTCCGCGTTCACCAACTCCGCAGCCAGCGCACGGGCAGCGGCCTCGAGCATGTCGATCACCCGCACGAAACCCTCGTCACCACCGTAATAGGGATCGGGCACCTCATCGACGCCATAGTCCGGCACCAGGTCCATCACGAGGCGAAGATCGGCGTGCGCATCGGGGGGCCGCAGGTGCTGCAGCGCGGTGTAGTTGGCGCGGTCCATCGCAAACACGCGGTGGAACGAACGGAAGTCTTCGACGGAGACCTGGCGGGCCACGTCGTCGGCGATATCCAACCCTGCATCGATCGCGGCACGAACGGCGCGCGGATCGGGACGCCGTCCGACGTGGTAGTCGTGGGTGCCCGCCGATTCGCTGGTGAACTCGATTCCCGCCTCGGTCAGCGCGCGATCGAACACGCCCTTGGCCGTCGGGCTGCGGCAGATATTGCCCATGCAGACGAACAGGATCCGGGTCATGGCAAACGCTCCGCGACGCGTCGATCGGCCCGGAACCGCGCGCGCATCGCTTCCAGGTCCTCGGCGGTATCGACGCCCGGCGGCATCGTCTCCACGCCTTCGGCAACGACGATCCGCCAGCCGGCGGCGAGCGCCCGAAGCTGCTCCAGCGACTCCAGCTCGGCCAGGGGACTGACGGGAAGCGCGTTCCAGCGCTTCAGGGCGCCGGCCCGGTAGGCATAGAGGCCGACATGGCGTCGACCCCGAGAACCCGGATCGCCCCCGTCGCGCACCGCGGGAATGGGCGCACGGCTGAAGTACAACGCGTTGCCTCCGGCGTCGGCGACCAGCTTGACGACGTTCGGATCGCGCCATTCGCCCGGACCGGCCAGCGGCGTCCACAAGGTCGCCATTTCGGCGTCGGTCCTCGCCTCCAGAAGGTCGGCCAGTTGCCGGATGCAGGCCGGCGGCACCGCCGGCTCGTCGCCCTGCACATTGATCACGATCGCGTCGTCGGCCATCCTCAGGATTTCGGCGGCCTCAGCCAGTCGCGATGTGCCCGAGTCGTGCTCGGCCGACGTCCGGACCACACCGACCCCGGCCTCGCCGACAGCGGCCGCGATCTCGTCGCTGTCGGTGGCGACGTGCACGGTAGCAGCACCGGAATTGTTCGCGCGGTCGGCGACGCGGACCACCAGCGGCTTGCCGGCCAGGTCGGCCAGCGCCTTGCGCGGCAGGCGGGTGGATTCCAGCCGCGACGGAATCAGGACATGGAACGTGCTCATGACGAAAATTCTCGCACATGTGCGCGCACCGACTCGCGCAAGGACTCGGGAAGGCGCGCTTCGACCCGGGCAACGAACAGGTCCGGGCGCGTATCGGCATCGAGTCTCGCCGCATCCTTCGCGGTGACCACCACCGGTCCGCGCAGGCCCGACAACCAATCCGGGTCGATCACCTGGTGGTCGGCGAGCGGGTGTCGACGTAGCCGATAGCCCATCGCCTCCAGCGATTCGAAGAAAGCCTCCGGATCAGCGATGCCGGCGACCGCATCGATCCACCCCCGATCAGGCGGCGCGACCGGCCGGCCGGCGACGCCGGACCAGCCGCTGGGGACCAATTCGAAGTCTTCGAAGGCCCCCGGCAGGTCGACGACCACGGGGGCCTTGACCAGCACTGCGTCGACCCGATCGAGGCGCTGCACCGGCTGGCGCAGTGGGCCGGCGGGCAACAGTGCGCCGTTGCCGAACCCGCGCCGGCCATCGATCACGCACAGCTCGAAGCTACGCGCCAGGGCGACGTGCTGAAGGCCGTCATCGCTGATCACCACCTCGCTCCCATGCGCCACGGCAGCCGCGAGCGCGCTTGCGCGATGCCGGCAGACCCAGACCGGGACGCCGGTTGCGCGATGCAGCGCCAGCGGCTCGTCGCCGACGCGCCGGGCCGTCGATGAAGCGGTTACTTCAAGTGGCCGGACCGGCTCCTCGCCGCCGTAGCCGCGAGAGATCACGCCGACCCGCAGGCCGTCGTCGGTCAACAGCCGGACCAGCGCCTCCACCACCGGGGTCTTGCCGCTGCCGCCGGCGGTCAGGTTGCCGACCACGATGACCGGCACCGGCGGACGCGCCGACGGTCGCTCGAGGCGACCGGACGTCCAGGCACCGTACAGCGCCGCAAGCGGACGCAACAACGCCGGCGGACGCGGCCGCCCGTACCACCAGCGCTCGGCCAGTCGATGGACCGCGCTTCTCATTCGGGGTCGGCGTTCGACGCCTGTCGATCCGCGTTCCGGCCGTCGACGTCGTCGCGGAACTGGGCGTGATACAGGTGCTGGTACAGCCCGTCCGGTCGGGCCAGCAGGTCCTCGTGCCGGCCGCGCTCGACGATCCGACCCTGGTCCATGACGACCACCTGGTCGGCCCGTTCCACCGTGGTCAGGCGATGGGCGATCACCAGCGTCGTGCGGTCGGCCATCAGTCGGTTCATGCCGCGCTGGACGGCCTGCTCGGACTCCGCATCCAGAGCCGAGGTCGCCTCGTCGAGGATCAGGATCGGCGCGTTCTTCAGCAGGGCCCGGGCAATCGCGATGCGCTGCTTCTGTCCGCCGGACAACTGAACCCCGGCCGCGCCGATGCGAGTGTCGAGACCGGACGGAAGCTGGTCGATGAACTCCATGGCATGCGCCTGGCGAGCCGCCTCCTCGACCTCGGCGCGGGACGCGTCGTCGAGCTGGCCGTAGCGGATGTTGGCCTCGATGCTGTCGTCGAACAGCACGGTCTGCTGCCCGACAAGGGCGACCTGGCGGCGCAGCGCGTCGAGGTCGTAGTCGGCCAGGTCGCGCCCATCGAGCAGGATCCGGCCCGCGCTGGGCGCGTGGAAACGCGGTAGCAGTCGAGCCAGCGTGGTCTTGCCCGAGCCGGACCGACCGACCAGCGCGGTGACCGTGCCGCGCGCCAGGTCGAGATCGATATCCCGCAACACCCGCCGGTCGTGCCCGGGGTAGCTGAAATCGACCGCCTCCATACGGACCTCGCCGCCGACGCGCTCGGGGACCAGATCGCCATCGTCGCGCTCGGGCGGCCGATCGAGCGTGTCGTAGATGGACTCGGCCGCGGCAATCCCCTTCTGGATCAGCACGTGCATATTGGTCAGGCGCTTCAGCGGCGGAATCGTGGCGACCATCGCGGCGAGCACCGACATGAAGATTCCGGCCGACACCTCTTCGCGCATGAACTGGCTGGCGGCGACCAGCAGCAGGACGACCACCGCGGCGCCAGCGGCCAGCTGGATCAGCGACGAGGACACCAGCTGAGTTGCTCGCAGCTTGAGGTGGAGTCGGCGGTTCGATTCGTTGACCTCGGCGAAGTCCGTGGCTTCGTGCTGCTGGCCGCCGAACACGCGGATGATCTCCTGCCCCTTGACCGCCTGCTCGGTCCGGTGCGTGACCACCCCCATGGAGTCCTGGATGCGCCAGGCGATCTTGCGGAAGCGGCGGCTGACCACGAACACCACGAAGGCGATCGCCGGCAGCAGCAGCAGCATGGTCAGGGTCAGTCGCCAGGACTGCAGCAGCATCACGGTCAGCAGGCCGGTCACGGTCAGCAGGTCGCGCACGCTGCCGAGCAAGGCGGTCGTCGCCGCCTGCGCGACCTGCTCGGTGTTGTAGGTCAGCCGGGAGATCATTGTCCCGCTCCCCTCGCGATCGAACGCAGTGAGCGGCAGGTCGAGATAACGCCCGAACAGGTCGCGTCGAAGGTCGGCGATCAACCGACGGCCGAGCCACTCCATGCCGTAGCCGCCGCCGAAATTGCCGACCACGCGGACCACGACGGCCAGCATCACCAAGGCAGGAAGCCAGAGCGAGAACGACGGCGCGGCGCTGCCCAGGGTGTCGTCGATCAACGGGCGCAACAGGTAGACGAACAGGGCCTGCCCCGCCGCGTCCAGCGAAACGGCGATCAGCGACGCGGCCACGACCCAGGGATGGCCGCGCAGGAAACCGAGCAGTCGACGGTAGATCGTCGTCGCCGCCGCAGGCGTGTTCACGGCCCCGATCCGCCCTCGTCGACCGTCGCGATGCTGAGCCTGGAAATGCCCTGCGAAGCGGCGGCGTCGAGCGCACGGACGACCAGCTCGTGACGCGCCCCGGCATCGGCACGAATCACCAGCGCGGCTTCGGGATCGGCTTCGAAGGCCTGGCGCAGGGCCAGCTCCAGCGTCGGCTTGCGCGAATCGGCCAGCATCTGCTCACCGAGGAAGTAGTCACCGGTTTCCGTGATGACCAGGTCGATCCGCTCCGGCACGGACTCCTGGCGCGCGGTCGACGCCTCGGGCAGGACCACACGCAGCAGGGCCTGGCGCTCGAAGGTGGCCGAGACCATGAAGAAGATCAACAGCAGGAAGACCACGTCGATCAGCGAGGTTAGGTTGATTTCCGGTTCTTCGTCCTGTTCGGTCTGCAACTGCATCGCGACGCTCCTTGTTCCACCGAGCCGGAGATCAGCCCCAGCCGAGCTCGGACCGCCGCAGCTCACGGTTGCCGTGCTCGATGGAATTGATCAGCTCCAGCGCCTGCTGCTCCATGCCGACGACGTAGGCCCGGACCTTGCCCCGGAAATAGCGGTAGAAGAAATAGGTGGGAATGGCCACGGTCAATCCGGCTGCCGTGGTGATCAGCGCCTGGGAGATTCCGCCCGCCAGCGGCGCCGGGTCGCCGACGCCGGCCTCCATGATCGCCGCGAACACCTTGATCATGCCGATCACCGTGCCGAGCAGACCGAGCAATGGCGTGATTCCCGCGATCGTGCCCAGGGTGTTCAGGAATCGCTCGAGGTCGTGAACGACGTGACGGCCCGTATCCTCGACCGCCTCCTTGACCACCTCGCGGGCGCGGTCGCGATTGTCCAGCGCGGCGGCCAGCACGCGGCCCAGCGGCGACGACTGGCGGAGCGCTTCGATGTGCTTGCGGTCCAGTTCGCGCTGCCGCGCCCACGCCGAGACCTTCTCGACCACCCCGGCCGGGAGCACCTTGCGTCGGCGCAGGGTCCAGGCGCGTTCGATGACGATGGCCAGCGAAAGCACCGAGCACAGCACGATGGGCGACATCAACCAGCCGCCTGCGAGGACGATTTCGAGCATCTGCGGGTACCTTGGCCTTTCGGTGAACGGGTTGTTGAGCTGTTGTTGTGCTGCGGTTGAGCGGTTGTCGAGCGGTTGTCGAGCGGTTGTCGATCGATTCGTTGGTCGTCTCGTTGAGCCCATCGCCGCGGCCGGTCAGGGCCTTGGCTCGAGCCCTCCGCCCGGCGTGCTCGCTGCATCATAACCAAGTCCCGAGGCCGCTGCCGGGCCTGCAGCACGGTCCGGGCACGAGGTTTCGCGATGCCAGGCCCGTCGCCGACGGCGACGCTCCACGTCCAGTGTCATCGGCCGTCCCGGCCGGAATTCCAGCTGGATCGCACCGCATCGGGCAGTCGTCAGCAGCGGGATGCTGCGGCGAGTTAGAAACGCCCGCAGCTGCGGATGCGGCAGATCGTAGCGATTGGCCGAATCGACCGACACCACGGCCAGACGCGGCGCGATCTCATGCCACCAGGCCGGATCGGCCGCGTCGCGGTGCCCCTGGCGCGGCACGAGAACCGCGTCGACCGGCCCGGTCCGGCCGCGCAAGCGGGCCAGGCCGGCGGCGCGAAGCCGCCCCGTCAAGAGTACCCGCCCGGCACTCGATCCCACCAGCAGCGCGCAGTCATCGTCGCCGTCCAGATCAGGCAGCCCGGCGCTCGGATGGATCCAGCGAAACGCCACGCCATCGATCGACCACGACCGGCCTTCGATGCAGCGCTCGACCCCCTCCGGGTGACGACCCAGGAAGCGCGCCGACGGCCATTGTCGCCGCGCGTCGGCCAAGCCGCCGGCCTGGCCACTCGAGCTGCCGGGGACCACGACCCGGGTCACCGGCGCGGCGCCCAGCGATCGCAGCGCAGGGACAATCGTGCTGCGAACCCGACTCCAGCCGGTCCTGCCCTCCCCGCTTGGCGCCTCTCCGGGCCCGACGCCGAACAGCAGCGTGGAGGTCCGCGTGCGCACCGCGACCGCCTGGCCGTCGCCGACGTCGAACACGTCCACCCCGAAGCCGCTCATCGGCATCGGGTCCGGCCGCCAGAGCAGCAACGGCAGCAGCATGAACAGGCCCAGCGCCCGGGCCGGCCAGCGACGAGGTGCCAGCAACCACAGGGCTCCGGCGAAGCCCAGCGCGATCGCGGTCGGATCCGGCAGCCAGTCGATCGACCCGGCCGGAAGCGCAGCGTCCAGCCTGTCGATCGTGGCCAGCGCCGCCTCCATCCCCCGGCCGGCCAGTCGGGCGAGCGCCGGAATCGGCAGACCCAGGCCATAGGCCGCCACCGCGACCAGCGCCAGCGGCAGGACCAGGAAGCCGATCAACGGAATCACGACCAGGTTCGCCGGCAGGGCGGCCGGCACCCATTGCTGGAACAGGCCCAGGTTCAGCGGCAGCAGACCGAGGCCGAGGACCAGCTGGGCCCGGACCAGCCCGAGCACGCCACCGGACGCGGTCGCGCGTCCGGCGAAGGCCCAGATCAGCACCGCGACCGCCGCGAAGGACAGCCAGAATCCCAGCGCCAGCGGAGCAAGCGGATCGTAGGCCAGCACGGCGGCCAATGCGCACAGGAGCGCCCGACCCGGTGCGATCGGTCTGCGCAGCATCGTCGCCCCGAGCCCGATGGAGAGCATCAGCAGCGCGCGCTGGGTCGGCAGGGAAAATCCCGAGACCAGTGCGTAGACGAAGGCCGCCAGCAAGCCGCCGGCCAAGGCATAGCGTCGACGATCGGGCCAGAGCCATCGCATCGCTCGCGGGGTGAACAGCGCGCCGGCAAGCAGCGCCGCGACGCCGGCCACGAGACTGACGTGCAGCCCGGAGATGGCCAGCAGATGAGCCGTTCCGGTAGCCCGCAGCCGGTCGGCCAGCTCGAACGGGATTCCTGAGCGGTCGCCGACGGTCAATGCGCGGATCAGGGCCGCCGATCGCAGGTCGGGAATCTCGGCCTGCAACCAGTCCGACGCATCCCGGCGGAGCTGCGCCAGGATCGATCCGGGGCCTGCAGCGGCGACGCGCGACGCGTGTTCGACCCGACCCAGCGCATCGATGCGTCGCGCGAACAGTGCTCGAGCGCGGTCATAGCCCCCGGGATTGACAAGTCCTCCGGGCGGCTCGAGACGCGCCGTGACCCGCCAGGTCTCGCCCGGGCGGGGCCATCCCCGGGGCCGGTACCAGGCCAGTTCGACCCGTCGAATCCGTTCGGCTCCGTCGCCGACCCTGAGCAGGAACCGGATGACCTCGCCATCCGATTCCGGCAGCGCGTCGACCCGGCCGACCAGTTCGACCGCCTCCTGCGCCCGTTCGATCGGCCAGGCCCGGTCGGCCTGCAGACTTGCCTGGAGATGGAACCACCCGACCCCGGCGACCAGGGCTACGGCGGCCAGCCCCAGGGCGCGCCGGCAAGGGCGGGGACGATTCCGGGCCGGAGTCGGCGCAGGATCCGGCCCGATCTCGACGCCGGCGACGGACCCCCGGTCGGGTCCGTCCCGATCCGCGGCCGCGAACCCGGGTGCATCCGGCGATCGCAGGGCCGTCGAGCCGGACAACCACGCGGCCAGCACGAGACCGGCGAAAAGAACGCCGAACACCCACGCAGGAAGTGCGGCGGCGACCAGCACCCCCGCAGCGAAGCCCGCCAGGCTCCACGCCAACGCCCGCCCCGGTTGCCCCATCAGTCCACGGCGTGCAACCTGCCCTCAGTCATCTCGAGACGGCGATCCATCCGTGCGGCCAGGCCCCGATCGTGCGTGACCACGATGAAGCTCGTGCCCAGCTCCTGGTTGAGCTCGAGCATCAGCGCGTAGACGTTGGCGGCCGTCTTCTCGTCGAGGTTGCCGGTCGGTTCGTCGCCCAGCACGCAGGCCGGACGGTGGACCAGGGCCCGGGCCACGGCCGCCCGCTGGCGTTCTCCGCCGGACAGTTCTCCGGGCTTGTGGGACAGGCGCTGACCGAGACCGACGCGCTCGAGCAGCCCGGCCGCCTCGCGCTGGGCGTCGGTGGACGACTGCCCGCCGATCATCAGCGGCAGCGCGACGTTCTCGACGGCGGTGAACTCCGGCAGCAGATGATGGAACTGGTAGACGAAGCCCAGGTGCCGGTTCCGGATCCGGCCTCGTTCGCGCTCGCTGGCCGCGGCCATGTCCCGGCCGGCGACCTCGACCTTGCCGGCGGTCGGATCGTCCAGGCCGCCGAGGATCTGCAGCAACGTCGATTTGCCGACGCCCGACGCGCCGACGATCGCGACCTGCTCACCGGCCCGGATGTCCAGGTCGACGCCGCGCAGCACCTCGAGCCGGCTTTCGCCCTGGCGGAAGCTGCGGGTGACGCCACTGCAACGGATGACGAGATCACTCATAGCGCAGCGCCTCCGCCGGCCGGGTCCGGCCCGCACGCCACGCGGGATACAGGGTGGAGACCAGCGAAAGCCCGAGCGCCAGCAGCGCGAACTGGACGACGTCGGAGGCATGCAGGTCCGAGGGCAGGTCGGAAATGTAGTAGATGTCCGCGGACAGGAACTCCGTGTCGAGCAGCGACTCGATGCCGGCGACGATGCTCTCGACGTTCAGCGCCAGCAGCGTGCCGCCGACGGTGCCGAGCAAGGTACCGATGACGCCGATCATCATGCCCTGGACGACGAACACCACCATGACCCCGCCCGGACTCAGACCCATGGTCTTGAGGATCGCGATGTCGGCCTGCTTGTCGGTCACCAGCATGACCAGCGTGGAGATGATGTTGAACGCCGCGACCACGATGATCAGCGACAGGATGATGAACATCACGGTCTTCTCCATCTGCACCGCGCGGAACCAGTTGGCGTGTTGCTGCGTCCAGTCGCGGACGCGATAGAAGCCGGGCAGCGTATCGGCCAGCTCGAGCGCGATCGTGCGGGCCCGGAACAGGTCCTCGAAGGCCAGCCGCACCCCGCTGATGTCGTCGCCCATCCGGAACAGCGCCTGGGCATCGCGCCAATGGACCACGGCGAGCCCCGCATCGAATTCGTGCACCCCGGCTTCGAACACCCCAGCGACGGTGAAGCGGCGGACCTGGGGCACCACGCCGGCTGCGGTGGCACGGATTTCCGGCGCGAAGATGGTCACCGGGTCGCCCGGTCCGACGCCCAGCTTCGCCGCCAGCTCGACGCCGAGCAGCACCTGCCAGCGGGCATCGTCCAGGTCGTCGAGGCGGCCGACCACCAGCTGCTCGGCCAGCTCCGACACGCCGGGCTCGAGGCCCGGGTCGATGCCGCGAACCAGCGCGCCCTCGACCCCGCGGCCCTTGAGCAGCGTCATCGACTCGACGAAGGGCGCGGCGCCGACCACTCCCGGGTGTTCGCCGGCCCGCTCGACCAGCGGCTCCCAGTCGTCGAAGGCCCGGTCCCAGGTCGACACCGTGGCATGCGACACCATGCCGAGGATCCGCTCGCGCAGTTCCTTCTCGAACCCGTTCATGACCGAGATCACGGTGATCAGGATCGCGACCCCGACGGCGATTCCGGCCATCGAGATCAGCGAGATGAACGAGATGAAATGGTTGCGTCGTTTCGCGCGCAGATAGCGCAGGCCGATTGCGACGGTCAGCGGTTGGAACACGGGACGGAGACTCCGGTCGTGGATGGGCTTCGGTTCGATGCGCGCGGCTGCATCATCGGGCGCCCCGTAGGCCATCGATCACGGCGGTCAGGGCGACGGGCAGCGGCGAGGAGAATACCTGGTCGTCCGGCCACGGCAAGCGCAGGAACGCCGCGTGCAGGAACAGTCGTTCGAGTCCGGGCGTGGTCCGGCCCGGGTTGTAGCGCTCGTCGCCGGCCACCGGTGCGCCGCCTTCCAGCGCGTGCACCCGGATCTGGTGCGTCCGGCCCGACTCGATGGTCGCCTCGACGAAATCGTGCCGGCGGAATCGCTCCAACCGCTTGAACGTGGTCCGTGCCGGCTGGCCGTCCGGGTCGGCGATCACCCGGTGCTGACCGCTGCCGTCGCGGATCTTCTTCAACGGCGCGTCGATCACCGTGACTTCGTCGCGCAGGTGCCCGTCGAGCAGCGCCAGGTAGCGCTTCTCGACGGTCTGACGCTTGAACGCCCGCTGGAGTTCACTCGCGGGTTGCCGACCGAGCGCGAACACCATCAGACCGCTGGTCTCACGGTCCAGGCGGTGGACCGGGACGGCGCGGTCGTCGATCGCGGCGACCAGGTCGTTCAAGCCCCAGGCCAGGCCGCTGCCGCCCTGCGACGCGATGCCCGACGGCTTGTCGAGCACCAGGAACTCCGCCTGCCGGTGGAGGATGGCCTGGCGGGCCTGCTCGATCCGCGCGGCCGGAAGCGACGGAGCCGGCGCCTGGTCGCGCACCGGCGGAACGCGCACCCGATCGCCGGTGGACAGCTTGTGCATCGGCTTCGCGCGGCCGCCGTTGACCCGCACCTGACCGGTGCGGATCAGCCGGTAGACCAGCGCGCGCGGCACGTTGCCGAGCTCGCGGATCAGGAAATTGTCGAGCCGCTGGCCGGATCGATCGGACTCGATCTCGACCTCGCG
The DNA here is from genome assembly GCA_965227925.1 of Wenzhouxiangellaceae bacterium. GTDB lineage: Bacteria > Pseudomonadota > Gammaproteobacteria > Xanthomonadales > Wenzhouxiangellaceae. The sequence goes on along the minus strand of CBDDGP010000003.1, from coordinate 721,714 downwards.
GGCGGTGGCCGACGCCATCTGTTCCTCCTGCCTGTTCTGCCGGGTGTCGCTGCGCAGTCCGGATCGGCCCGGCACCCTCGGCAAATTGCCCGAGCCGGGACCAGCAGCGTATACTAGAAGGGTTGAGCGGAGGCCTGTCGGCAGCAAACCGGACGCGCCGGCCGCTCGACCGGTCAGCGCGGCCATGATAGCAGCGCGGTCTCCCGGCCCATGGGCCGACGATCCTGCCGCTTCCGGCGCTCGAAACGCCCCTGGATTCCGGGGCCCGGGCACGCGCCGATACCGGATCGATGCTTCGCGCCCCGGCGCGGGGCCAGCGCGGTTGAACGCCGCGTCGCAAAACGAGAACACACGTCGCCGTCGACCGCGGTTCGCCGCCGGTCCGGCACGACCGACAACCCGACGCCCCCGGCCACAAAACCAAGACCAGAAAGGCCGGGTCCGTGCGCGCGAGATGCGTGCAAGGTGGATCCTGGCGGCCTCTGGCCGGCCGGGTGCGTCCACGAGGACATGAACACACAATGAAACGCATGTTGATCAACGCGACTCAGCCCGAAGAGTTGCGTGTCGCCATCGCAGATGGCCAGAACCTCATCGACCTCGACATCGAGGTGCCCGCCCAGGAACAGAAGAAGTCGAACATCTACAAGGGGCGGATCACCCGCGTCGAACCCAGCCTCGAAGCCTGCTTCGTCGAATTCGGCTCCGAGCGCCACGGCTTCCTGCCGCTGAAGGAAATCTCCCGCGACTATTTTTCCGATGCGGCCCAGAAGGCGCTCGACAACGGCGAGCGCGTCGACATCAAGGACGCCGTCCAGGGCGGTCAGGAAGTCATCATCCAGGTCGAGAAGGAGGAACGCGGGACCAAGGGCGCGGCCCTGACCACCTTCATCAGCCTGGCCGGCCGCTACCTCGTTCTGATGCCGAACAACCCCCGGGCCGGCGGCGTATCGCGCCAGGTCACCGGCGAAGATCGCAAACACGTGATCGACGCGCTGAAGCAGCTCGAGGTACCCGACGACTTCGGCCTGATCGTGCGCACGGCCGGGGTCGGCCGCGAGGCCGAGGACCTGCAGTGGGACCTCAACTACCTCATGCAGCTGTGGGAAGCGGTGCGTGATGCGGCCCTCTCGCGCAAGGCGCCGTTCCTGATCTACCAGGAAAGCAACGTCATCATCCGCGCCCTGCGCGACCACCTGCGCGACGACATCGGCGAAATCCTGATCGACGCGGAATCCGTGTTCGAGGACGCCCGCGAATTCCTCCAGCAGGTCATGCCGCACAACCTGCGCAAGCTCAAGCGGTACAACGACCCCACCCCGCTGTTTTCCCGGTTCCAGATCGAGAGCAAGATCGAATCGGCATTCGCCCGCGAAGTGCGGCTGCCGTCGGGCGGCGCGGTGGTCATCGACCACACGGAAGCGCTGCTTTCGATCGATATCAACTCGGCCCGCGCGACCAAGGGCGCCGACATCGAGGAGACCGCGCTGCAGACGAACCTCGAGGCGGCCGAGGAGATCGCCCGCCAGCTGCGTATCCGCGACCTCGGCGGACTGATCGTCATCGACTTCATCGACATGAGCGGTCGGGATGCCCAGCGCCAGGTCGAAACGAAGCTCCGTGAGGCGATGCGCACCGACAAGGCGCGCGTGCAGATCGGCCGCATCTCGCGCTTCGGTCTGCTGGAGATGTCGCGGCAGCGCTTGCGGCCCTCGCTGGGCGAGTCCAGCCACATCACCTGCCCGCGCTGCGACGGCTACGGTTCGATCCGGTCGATCGAGTCGCTGGCGCTGGCGATCCTGCGCCTGTCGGAAGAAGAGGCCATGAAGGAGAACACCGGCCGCGTCATCATCCAGGCGCCGGTGGCGGTCGCCAACTTCCTGCTCAACGAAAAGCGCAAGGCGATCGCCAACATCGAATCGCGTACCGGCACACCGGTGACGCTGGTCGCTAACCCGCTGATGGATACGCCGCGCTTCGACATCCAGCGCCTGAAGTCGAACGAAGACGTCGAGGAGCCGAGCTACGCCCTTCCGGCCGGCGACGAGACCGAACTGGTCGTCACCGAACAGGAAAAGAAGCAGGCTGCGGTCAAGCGCGAAGAACCCGCGGTCAGCACCATGCGGCCTTCCCAGCCGGCGCCGCAGCGGCCGGAGCCGGCCGAGCCCGCCGCGGCCGAGCCGCAGAAGCGGATCGGGTTCTGGGAAGCGATCGGCCTGTGGTGGTCCGGGCTGTTCGCCGGACGCGTCGCGGCGTCGGACGAATCGGCTCGCTCCGCGGCGAGGAAGGACACGAAGGCGAAGACCGACGCCGGAGACGGCGACGACAAGAGCGCACGACCGACCCGGGGACGCAAGCCTGCATCCAGCGGCGGCGGCAAGAAGCGGACCCGGAAGTCCGGGTCCGCGCGCACCGGCGCGAAGCCGCACGGCAAGCGGGCCGGCGAGGGCTCGGGCGAGGACGACTCTCCGAACAAGAGCGGCGGCAAACCGGCCGCCGGCGGCGCACCCGACGATTCCGGCCCGAAGAAGAAGAAGAAGAAACGCCGGCGTCGCGGCGGCAAGAAACGTCGCAACAAGTACGGCACCGGCGGCAAGGACGGTGCAGCGTCCGGCGGCGGCGCCGACGGCTCCAACAGCCAGTCCGACACTCAGTCCGACACTCAGTCCGGGAACCAGAGCGGGAACCAGAGCGGGAACCGCGGCGGCAACCAGCCCGCAAACCCGTCCGGCAACCACGGTGACAAGGTGGCTCGGCCACCGAACCAGGGGGCCGGCGGTGAATCGCGTGGCAAGCCGGAGCAAAGCGGTAACAAGCCCGAGTCGAAGCCCCAGCCGAAGACCGAGTCGAAGCCCCAGCCGAAGACCGAGCCGAAGACCGAGTCGAAGGCGGACAGCAGGGCCGAGCCGAAGCCCGAGGCGAAGCCCGAGGCGAAGCCCGAGTCGAAGACCGAGCCGAAGACCGAGCCGAAGCCCCAGTCGAAGCCCGAGCCGAAGCCCGAGTCGAAGCCCGAGTCAAAGCCCGAGTCGAAGACCGAGTCCGAGTCCAAGCCCGAGTCCAAGCCCGCGCCGAAACCCAAGCCGAAACCCGAGCCGAAGCCCGAGCGACCGCCCGCACAGGCGTCCGAGCAGGTTTCGGACTCGAAGTCGGGAACGAAGCCCGACCCGAAGCCGGCTCCGAAATCGGATTCGGAGGCCCAGCCGGCGAACGCGTCCCCGCCAAAGTCCGATGAGCGGCGGAGCGATGATCGGCCGCAGGCGAAGCCGGCGGGCGAGCAGCCCGGGCTGTTCACGCTGAAGGACGACAAGACGTCCGGCAACCAGGACTGATCCGGATCGATCGATCCGGATTCGTAGTTGCGGGTCCGTTGCTCCGGGGTCCTTGGTCCGGGTCCGTTGCTCCGGGGTCCTTGGTCCGGGTCCGTTGATCCGGGGTCCTTGGTCCGGGTTCGCTGACTCGGGTTCAATGATCCGGGGTCAGTGAATCACGCCGGTCGATCACGATTCCCTGATGCAGGTTCTTTTCGACGGCCACGCCCGGCGCGGCCGTCGACCCTCGAGCAGCGCGACCCGCCCTAAGGGATCCCCCGGATCGAGCACCGGGGTGCCTCCTTCCGCACGGCGCCGACCTCTCCCCCACGTCTCGCGCAACCTCGCGCCCCTGCGACGGGCGGGACCGTCTGCAGCCAAGCGCTCGGATCGGTGTTTCACAGCCCGTTCTTCACGGGCGGATCTTCCCAGGCGGACCTTCACGGGTGGACTTTCGCCGGCGGACCATTACCGGCGGATCTTCACGACCGGACCTTTACAGCCGGACCTTCAGAGCCGGAGCCTCATTGCAGGACCCTTGCAGCGAGGCCCTCACAACCCGACCATCACTTGCGATCCCGCACCGGGAACGCACCCGGTCCGCCGTGCTCAGGAAGCGGCGTCGATCAGGTCGTGGCGGATGGCCTCGCGCAGCAGCGCGACTTCGCTGTCGACGCCCAGCTTGTCGTAGATCCGGTACTTGTGGGTCGCGACGGTCTTCGGGCTGACGTTGATCAGGCCGGCAATGTCGTTGACCCGCCGACCCTCCGCCAGCATCAGGGCCACTTCCATCTCGCGCGGCGTCAGGGTCTGGAACGGCGACCTCGGCGCCCCCGGGAGCAGGGCCATCGCCAGCTCGGCCGCGACTTCATTGCCGATGTGGCGCTCGCCGCAGTGCACGCTCCGGATTGCGCGAACCAGTTCGCTCGCGCTGCAGGCCTTGGTCAGGAATCCGGCCACGCCCATGTCCATCAGGCGTGCCGGATACGGCGCCTGGGCATGCGCCGTCAGCGCGAGAATCCGGACGTCCGGCAGCTGCCGGAGAAGCCGGCTGCTGGTCTCGAAGCCGGACAGACCCGGCAGACTGATATCCATCAGGATCACGTCGGGGACCAGGTCGCGGCATAGCCGTAGCGCCTCCTCGCCCGACTCGGCTTCGCCGATGATCTCGATTCCCGGCGCGTCGTCGAGAATGCCGCGCAGGCCCAACCGGACCAGGTGATGGTCCTCCACGATCAACAGCTTGATCATCGATGCTCCCCAGGTTGCCAACAAGTACCCATCACGGTGCCCTACACACCGCGTGAGTACTTTACCGAAACCGGGCGCCGGATGCGAACCGCGTCGCGCCGACGGGGAGGATCAGGGCTTCGAGGGCGATCGGGTCGACGCCGGAGACGACGACTTCTTGTTGCCGGGCGTGGCGCTCGAGGCCTCTTTCGACGTCGTCGACGGGCTGGCCGACGAGCTGTTCGACGAGCTGTTCGACAATGCGCCCGACGATTCGCTCGACGATTCGCTCGACGACCGGTTTGACGCTTTACTCGACGCTCTACCGGACGCCGCAGACGATGTACCTGCCGACGAGCTCGCGGCCGACGGCCGCGGGTCGTTGGCGCGCTTCACCTCGCCGCGGCTCGGGCCGCGCTCGGCTTCGCTGGAAGACGAGCGCGTGGCGCTTCCGGGTTTCGCTCCGCTCGCCGAGGGCGAGCCAGCGCCGTCGCCGGAACCCGCCTGCGGGGTCCGGCTGCCCAGCCGCTTCAGTCGTACTTCCTGGTCGCTCACGCGGGGCATCCGGTCACGAAGGCTCTTGTCGTCGACCAGGGTTTCGGCCCCCTTGCTGAGGTGGTCGAACACGTCCTTGTAGCTGTCCGTCAGCTTGTTGATCAGGTCGGCGGTTTCGACGAAATGGGTCGTGACCTGCTCGCGGAACTGCTCGTGCTCCTGCTTGAGCGTCGCCACCGACGTGCCGCCCCCGCGCTTGCGGTCGATCAGCCAGACCACCAATGCGCCGAGGGCGAAGCCGATGACTGCCGCGATCGCTGCGCCGATCCAGAACTCCATGCCGTCCTCCATCCTTACCGTAAGCCTGAACGCAGGTTAACAAACCCTCCGTTCAATAGACGTTCAATACGCCGGTCTACAGACGTCCAATCGACGTCCATTCGACGTACGTTGACCGCTTTGCCGTTGAGGCATGAATCATCAATCGAGACGCTCGGCAACCCAGTCGAAGACCGACGCCAGCGCCGCGGGAAGCGCGTCGGCATCGCTGCCGCCTGCCTGGGCGAAGTCGGGTCGGCCGCCGCCCTTGCCGCCGACCTGGCCGGCGACGTGGTTGACCAGCTCGCCGGCCTTGACCCGATCGGTCAGGTCGGCGGTGACTCCGGCCACCAGGCGCACGCCCTGCCCCGCGTCGGCGGCGAGGACGATCACTGCCGATCCGAGCTTGTTCTTCAGCTGATCGACCGTGTCGCGCAGGCTGTTGGGATCGACGCCCTCGAGCCGCTCGGCCAGCACCCGGGCGCCGCCGATCTCGCGTGCCTGACCGCCGAGATCGGCGCCGCGCGCGGCGGCGAGCTTCTGCTCTGCGCGATCCAGCGCCTTCTCGAGCTCCCTGCTCTTCTCGACCAGGCCATCGACCCGCTCGGCCAGCTGTTCAGGACTGCTCTTCAAACGCCCGGAGAGGTCCCTCAGGGCGCGATCGGCCTGCTGCATCCAGCGCACGGCCGCGGGGCCCGCGACGGCTTCGATCCGGCGCACGCCGGACGAGATGCCGGCTTCCTGGATGATCTTGAACGCGCCGATATCGCCGACCCGGTCGACGTGCGTTCCGCCGCACAGCTCGGTCGAGAAATCGCCGAACTGGAGGACGCGCACGCGATCGCCGTACTTGTCGCCGAAGAACGCCAGCGCGCCGGCCTGGATGGCTTCGTCGTAGTCCATCAGCTCCGCCGTCGACGCCACGTTCGACTGGATCTGACCGTTCACCCGGTCCTCGATCGCCTCGATCTGCTCCGGCGTCACGGCCTCGGAATGAGAGAAGTCGAAGCGCAATCGTTCGGCGGCGACCAGCGACCCCTTCTGCTGGACATGGTCGCCGAGAACCTCGCGCAGGGCGGCGTGCAGCAGGTGGGTCGCCGAGTGATGGCGCACCACGTCGCCGCGCCGGGCATCGTCGATGCGCGCGGCGACGGACTGGCCGTCCTTCAGCGTCCCGTTCTCGAGCCGGCCTTCGTGGCCGTGATAGACGCCGGCGAGCTTGCGCGTATCCGAGACTCGGAAGGTCGCGCCTTCGAAGGACAGCGACCCGGTGTCGCCGACCTGCCCGCCGCCTTCGGCATAGAACGGCGTACGATCGAGCACCACCAGCGCCGACTCGCCCTCGCGGAGGATGTCGCGCTTCTCGCCGTCGACCAGGATGGCGACGACCCTCGCGTCGTCGACCGCGACCCGGTCGTAGCCGACGAATTCGGTCGGCGGAAGTTCTGCGATGACCTCGGTGGACACGCCGTCCCGGGCCGCGAACTGGCCGGACGATCGCGCTCGCTCGCGCTGGGCCTCCATCGCCGCTTCGAATCCTGTTTCGTCGACCACCAGGTCTCGCTCGCGAGCGATGTCGCGGGTCAGGTCCAGCGGAAAGCCGTAGGTGTCATAGAGCTTGAAGGCCACGTCGCCGGGAATCTCGCCGCCGTCCAGATCCGCCAGCACGCCGTCGAGCAGCTTCATGCCCTGGTCCAGCGTTTCGCCGAAGCGCTGCTCCTCGCGAGCGAGCGTCTCGCTGATCATCACCCGCCGCTCGACCAGCTCCGGATAGGCCTCGCCCATCGCATCGACCAACGGCTCGACCATGGCCGCGAAGAACGGGGTTTCACAGCCGAGCTTGTAGCCGTGTCGGATCGCCCGCCGGATGATCCGGCGCAGGACGTATCCGCGGCCGTCGTTGGCCGGCAGGACCCCGTCGGCAACCAGGAACGCGCAGGCCCGGATATGGTCGGCAATGACGTTCAGCGACGCCGACTCGAGGTCGCTTGCGCCGGTCTTGTCGGCGGCCGCCCGGATCAGGTCCTGGAACAGGTCGATCTCGTAGTTCGAATGAACGCCCTGGAGCACGGCGGCGAGCCGTTCGAGTCCCATGCCCGTGTCGACACAGGGCCGCGGCAGCGGCGTCATGCTGCCGTCGGCGGCCCGATCGAACTGCATGAACACCAGGTTCCAGATCTCGATATAGCGGTCGCCGTCTTCCTCGGGCGTGCCCGGAGGTCCGCCGGGGACATCCGGACCGTGGTCGTAGAAAATTTCCGTGCAAGGGCCGCAGGGGCCTGTATCGCCCATCGCCCAGAAGTTGTCCTTTGCGCCGATCCGCGACACCCGCTCGGAGTCGACGCCGATATCGTCGATCCACAGCTCGGCCGCCTCGTCGTCGTCCTCGTACACCGTGACCCAGAGCTTTTCCGGCGGCAGGCCGCAGACCTCGGTCAGGAAGGTCCAGGCGAAGCGGATCGCGTCACGCTTGAAGTAGTCGCCGAAGCTGAAGTTGCCCAGCATCTCGAAGAAGGTGTGATGGCGGGCGGTGTAGCCGACGTTTTCCAGGTCGTTGTGCTTGCCGCCGGCACGTACGCAGCGTTGGGCAGTGGTCGCGCGGCTGTAGTCGCGCTTGTCCGCGCCGAGGAACACGTCCTTGAACTGGACCATGCCGGCGTTGGTGAACAGCAGCGTCGGGTCATTGCCCGGCACCAGCGAACTGGACCGGACGATGCGGTGCTCCCGGGCCTCGAAATACTCGAGAAAGCCCTTGCGGATTTCGGCGGTGGTTTTCATGAATGCGCCCTGGACGCGCCAAGTTCGAAGCCAACTGCATAGTCTACGGCGTTCGGCCGCTCGCGTGCCACGTTCCCGCCATGCGAAAGCCGCACCCCGTCACGGTGATGGAGCAGTTGGCCCGCTCCTTGCATATTGCAAGGGCATGACACCCGACCAACATTGCCGGCGCAGGCCATGACCCAGGAATCCGTTCCATCGAAAGCGAGACTCCACGAACGTCTGCGGCAGCACTGGCTGCGGCTGACCGGCCGAATGCTGGAGGACCTGCGTCTTGCCGTCATCACGCTCTACGCCGCCAGCACGGCTCTGACGATCGGCCCGTTCGCCGTCTACCGCCTGGTCCAGGGTCAGCTGCTCGTCGCCTTCGCCGATGCAGCGATCGTGCTGTTGTTCTGCGCTCTGGCCGCGCTGGCCTGGCGGGCGGACTGGACCCGGGCCGCCGCCAACCTGCTGGCCGTGGTGGCCGCCTCGGCCGTGGTCACGGTGGTTCATTTCCTTGGCCTCAGCTACATGTGGGCATTCTCCGCCCTGGTCGGCAACTTCCTGATGGCCGACCGATCGGTCGCTGTGACCATCAACGTCCTCGTGGTGATCGTCATCGCGCTCGAACCCGGACTGTTCGCCACGGGTACGGAACGCGCAACATTCGTCGCGGTGGCCGGGATGATCGGCCTGCTCAGCCTGATCTTCGCGTCTCGCGTCGACCGACAGCGGACGCAGCTGACCGAACTGGCCGAGCGGGACGGGCTGACCGGCGCATTGAACCGGCGGTCCCTCGATCATGACCTGCGACGCCTGCAGCGCCGCCTGAACGACCAGTCTCCTCCTCACTGTCTTGCCCTGATCGACATGGACGACTTCAAGATCGTCAACGACCGCGGCGGACACGAAGCTGGAGACCGCATGCTGCAGGAATTGACGCGGTTCATCGAGCGGAACACCCGTGACTCGGACCGCTTCTATCGCTACGGCGGCGAGGAGTTTGTCCTGGTCCTGCCGAACACGACGCTGGACAACGCCGGTCAGGTCGTGACGAAACTCGGCCGCGACTTCTTCGCCGAAGTGGGTTCCGCGGGCAGTCACGCCTCGTTCTCGGCGGGCGTGACCCCACTCCACCCGGGCGAAACGTCCGAAGCCTGGCTCGGTCGAGCCGATCGGCGGTTGCTCGACGCCAAGCGACGCGGAAAGAACCGGGTCGAAATCACCCCCCCTCGCTAGCGGCCGAACAGGTTGCGGAAATGCTCGTGGGCGAAGCCTCGGCGGGCGAGCGCCTGCTGGCGTCGCGCCGTTTCCTTCAGATCTTCCGGGCCCTGGCCGCCGAATCGACGCTGGTACCAGTCCGCGGCGACGACCGACCAGTCCGGGGATTCGCTGTCCAGCGCGCGCGCGGCGTCCGAACGATCGATTCCCCGCTCGGCCAGTTCGGCGCGAATGCGCAAGGGGCCGTACCCCTTGCCGATTCGCTGCCGGACATAGCTTTCCGCGAATCGCCGGTCGCACTGCAATCCATCCGCTTCGAGCGCATCGACCATCGGCCCGACGGCCGTCTCGGGCCACCCCTTGCGGCTCAGCTTGCGAATCAACTCCTGGCGCGAATGCTCCCGCCTCGCCAGCAACCGCACCGCAGCTTCCCGGAGCGCGGCTTCATCAACCGCAGGTTCATCGGTATCGCGCGCCACCGGTCTCAGCCTGCGGCTTCTTCGGCCTCGGGCGCGTCGTTCTCGGCCGCCTTGTCCTTCGCATCAGCCTTTGCATCGGCCTTCGGCAGCAGGATGTCGCGCAACTGCTTCTCGATGTCGGCGGCGATCTCGGGGTTGTCCTTCATGAACTGTCGAGCGTTGTCCTTGCCCTGCCCGATCCGGTCGTCGCCGTAGCTGTACCACGCGCCCGACTTGTTGACGATCTTGTGTTCCACGCCCAGCTCGACCAGTTCGCCCTCGCGCGAAATGCCCTGGCCGTAGAGGATCTCGAACACCGCCTGCCGGAACGGCGGCGCCATCTTGTTCTTGACCACCTTGACCCGGGTCTCGTTGCCGATCACCTCGTCGCCGCGCTTCAGCGCGCCGATGCGCCGGATGTCGAGACGGACCGAGCTGTAGAACTTCAGCGCGTTGCCGCCGGTGGTGGTCTCCGGCGAACCGAACATCACGCCGATCTTCATCCGGATCTGGTTGATGAAGATCACCGTGCAGTTGGTCCGCTTGATGTTGCCCGTCAGCTTGCGCAGCGCCTGGCTCATCAGGCGGGCCTGGAGGCCGACGTGCGAATCGCCCATCTCGCCCTCGATCTCGGCCTTCGGCGTCAGCGCCGCGACCGAGTCGACGACGACGATGTCGACCGCGCCGGAGCGGACCAGCATGTCGGTGATTTCCAGCGCCTGCTCGCCCGTGTCGGGCTGCGAGACCAGCAGGTCGTCGACATCGACACCCAGCTTCGCGGCGTAGCTCGGGTCCAGCGCGTGCTCGGCGTCGACGAAGGCCGCGGTGCCGCCGGCCTTCTGCGCCTCGGCGACCGCGTGCAGCGTCAGCGTGGTCTTGCCCGAGGATTCCGGGCCGTAGATCTCGATCACGCGGCCCCGCGGCAGCCCGCCGATGCCCAGCGCGACGTCCAGTGCCAGCGACCCGGTCGACACCACCGGAACGTCGCGGGCCCCGGTGTCGTCGCCCATCCGCATGATGGCGCCCTTGCCGTACTGTTTCTCGATCTGGCTCAGTGCCGCCGAAAGTGCTCGTTTTCGATTGTCGTCCACGGTAAGTCTCGCTGTGTATTTGTTCAGTAGTTTACCCGCTTTGCGAGTATCGCACAGACACCCGGGGCCGCGCGCCCCCGGCGCGCGGATCGCGTCGATTTCCTACCGCAATCCCCGCCGGATTCCTACGCGTGAACCGGCCAGGCCGGTCGCCGCGTACCCGGTGTCGATGATTCCAATGCTCATTCTAGGCCCCAGCTTCTCAAAAGCTGATAAGGCCGGCTCCGAATCGACTCGACCAGCACGAATCCGCCGACGTGCCAGTCGATCGATGCTGCGCTCGGTGTCGGATCACCCGGATCGTCGGCCCTGGAATCCGGCCGCCCCGTTCGCCCGTCGACCCGCCGGAACAGGGTGACGTGCGGTCGCCACTCCCGGCGATCCACGGGCAGGCCGCGCGCCGCCGCGCCGGCGGCGAGGTCATCGACCAGGCGGGCCCCGGCCTTGACCGCCGGGCCGCCCCACCAGGCGACCCGCGCCCGATCGAACACCCCATAGCGGTCCAGCTCCAGCGTGAACGACCGATGGCGACCGCCATCGGCCACGGAGTCGCCGACGTCCTCCACCGATCGGACCTGGTCGACGGGGACGTCGCCGAGGAACAGCAGGGTCAGGTGCAGGTTCGACGCGGGAACCCGACGCGCGGCGGTCGGGCCGAGCCGATCGCCCAGCGCATCGCCGCGCTCGACCAGGGCGGACCGAAGCTCCGGATCGGGCCAGAGCGCGAAGAACAGTCGCCGGTGCGTTGTGGATGGCGTTGCGTCCGGCGACGTGCCCGAAGACGGTCCTGACGACGTGCCCGGCAATGCGGCCCACGTCATCCCGTCCGACTTCGCCGGCGTCGTCACAGCCGTTCGATCAAGCCGTCCAGGGCGTAGGCAACGGTCTGCCGACGCACGGCGTCGCGGTCGCCGGCGAAGTGCAGCGTTTCGGTCTCCGGCTCGTCGTCGGGGCCGACCCAGCCGAAGCAGACCGTGCCGACCGGCTTGTCCGGCCCGCCGCCGTCGGGACCGGCGATTCCACTGACCGAAATCGCGTAGTCGACGTGCGCGGCATCGCGGGCGCCCCGCGCCATCTCGGCGGCGACCATTTCGCTGACCGCGCCGTAGCGGTCCAGCGTGGCCGGGCGCACGCCGAGTTCCTCGGTCTTGGCCCGGTTGGAGTACGTCACCAGTCCGCGGTCGAACCAGGCCGAACTGCCGGCCAGGTCGGTGCAGACCTTGGCGATCCAGCCGCCCGTGCACGACTCCGCCGTGGCCAGCAACCGGCCGTGGGTCTTCAGCGCCGACGCCACTGCCTCGGCGCGCCGGACCAGCGATTCGTCGTCTACCGGGCGATCCATGACGGTATGATGCCTGACCGCGTGTCGAGGCTGCAGCCACGCGACCCGTCGCCCAATCCCCGGTGCAAGATTCCCTCGATGGCCAACCGCGATCCGTCCACGCACACCCCGCTGATGCAGCAGTACCTGCGGATCAAGGCCGAGGTCGAGGACACCCATCCGGACACGCTGCTGTTCTTCCGGATGGGCGATTTCTACGAGCTGTTCTACGACGACGCGCGTCGATCGGCCGAACTGCTGGACATCACCCTGACCGCACGCGGGCAATCGGCCGGCCAGCCCATTCCGATGGCCGGTGTGCCGGTCCACGCGATGGAGTCCTACCTCGCCCGGCTGTTGCGCAAGGGCGAATCGGTCGCGATCTGCGAGCAGGTCGGCGACCCCGACACCGCCAAGGGCCCGGTCGAGCGCAAGGTGGTCCGGGTCGTCACGCCCGGTACGCTGACCGATGAATCGCTGCTCGAGGCCCGCGACAGTCGCTTGCTGTGCGCGGTCTGCGGCGGCCCGGCCGGGTTCGGCCTGGCCTGGATGGACCTGGCCGGTGGCCGCATCGGCTGCGCCCGATCGAGTGGCGTCGAAGCGCTGGGCGCGGAACTCGAACGCCTGCGACCGGCCGAACTGCTGCTGCCGGAATCGTCCTTTGACCGGTCCTGGATCTCCGTCGATACCTGCCGCACGACGCGCGCGGACTGGACCTTCGACGCCGAAGCCGGGGCGCGCGCGCTGATCCGCCAGTTCCGCGTCAAGGACCTGTCCGGCTTCGGCATCGACGGCGCCGACAGCGATCCGGGGCCGGAGATCGGTGCAGCGGGCGCGCTGCTCGACTACGCACGCGCCATGCTGGCCGGCGACCTTCCGCCGCTGACCGGGCTGCGGCGTGAGACCGCGGATGCGCATCTCCAGATGGACGCCGCGACACGGCGCCACCTCGAGATCGACCGGCACCCCGACGGCCGCAGCGAGCACACTCTGGTTGGCCTGGTCGATCGCGCGGCGACACCGATGGGCAGCCGCAAGCTCCGACGCTGGATCACCCACCCGCTGCAGGACCGGAGCGCACTGGCCGCACGCCATTCGGCCGTGGCAACCTTGATCGAACACCAGGTGCATCCGCGCGTCGCCGACACGCTGTCGGGCATCGGCGACCTCGAGCGGATCCTGACCCGGATCGGACTCGGCAGCGCCCGTCCGCGCGACCTCACCACGCTGCGCGGCGGACTGGAACGCCTGCCGATGCTGACCGAGCGCCTGGCCGAGCTCGACGACCCGATGCTCGGCGACGTCTTCGCGCAGCTGCCCGAGCGGGCCGACCTCGTCGACCTGCTCGATCGCGCTCTGGTCGACGAACCGCCGGTGCTGATCCGCGACGGCGGCGTGATCCGTGACGGCTACGACGGCGAACTCGACAAACTGCGCAGCCTCAGCGGCAACGCCGACGACTTCCTGCAGACCTACGAGCAGCAGGAGCGCGAGCGCACGGGAATCGGCACCCTGAAGGTCGGCTACAACCGGGTCCACGGGTTCTTCATCGAGGTGTCCAAGGCCCAGTCGCAGGCCGTGCCCACCGAATACACCCGGCGCCAGACCCTGAAGAACGCCGAGCGCTACGTGACCGAGGCGCTCAAGGCGCACGAGGACAAGGTCCTTTCGGCGCGCGAACGCTCCCTGGCGCGCGAAAAGGCGCTGTACGCAGCGCTGGTCGAGCAGCTGGCCGGCGAGCACGCGCCGCTGGCGTCGATCGCCGATGCGCTGGCCCGGCTCGACGTGCTGGTCACCTTCGCCGAGCGGGCCGAGTCGCTGGACTGGGCGCGCCCGGTGCTCGACGAATCGCCGGGGCTGGACATCGAGCAGGGGCGGCACCCGGTCGTCGAGCCCTTCCAGGACGAACCGTTCGTGCCCAACGACTGCCGGCTGGATCCGGAGCGGCGAATGCTGGTCGTCACCGGCCCCAACATGGGCGGCAAGTCCACCTACATGCGCCAGGTCGCGCTGATCGTGCTGCTCGCGCATGCCGGAAGCTTCGTGCCGGCCGCCAGTATGCGATGCGGACCGGTCGACCGGATCTTCTCGCGGATCGGCGCCGGCGACGACCTGACCCGCGGCCGATCGACTTTCATGGTCGAGATGGTCGAAACAGCGAACATCCTGAACAACGCGACCGATCGATCGCTGGTGCTGATGGACGAGATCGGCCGCGGCACCTCGACCTTCGACGGCCTGGCGCTGGCCTGGTCGGTGGCCACGGAACTGGCGATGCAGCTGCGCGCGTACACCCTGTTCGCCACCCACTACTTCGAACTGACCCAGCTGGCGGCCGACCACGACGGCATCGTCAACGTCCACCTCGATGCGCGCGAGCACAAGGATCGGGTGATCTTCCTGCACGCGGTGCGGGAAGGCCCGGCCAGCCAGAGCTACGGTTTGCAGGTCGCGCGCCTGGCCGGCGTGCCGCCGGCGGTGGTGGCGCGCGCGCGGGGTCACCTCGATCAGCTCGAGAAGAAGGCCCGCGCCGCCGACAGCCCGCAGCTGGGCCTGTTCGACGCGCCGGCCCCACCGCGCCCCGAAGCGGCGCCGGAACCCGATCCCGCAACGACGCCCCACCCGGTCATCGACGCGCTGAACGGGCTCGATCCCGACGCGCTTTCGCCGCGCGAAGCGCTGGACGCCTTGTACGAGCTGCGGGGACTGCTGGACGGGAAGAACGGGGGGTAGTTGAGGGGGTAGTTGAGGGACTAGGGGAAAGGGGCATGGACCAGGGGCGAGGGGCGAGGGGCGAGGGGCTAGGGGCAGGGGCTAGTAAAACCTTGGCTACGTCGTTCACTAGTCCCTGCCCCCTTTCCCCTAGCCCCTGTCCCCTGTCCCCTGTCCCCTGTCCTGCGCGGTTGTCGAGGGAATAGTGGTGGTCGTGGCGAGGGGATGTGGACCAGGCGATGGTTTTACTAGCCCCTAGTCCCTGTCCCCTAGTCCCTGTCCCCTAGTCCCTGTCCCCTAGTCCCTGTCCCCCAGTCCCTGTCCCCCAGTCCCTGTCCCCCAGTCCCTGTCCCCCAGTCCCTGTCCCCCAGTCCCTGTCCCCCAGTCCCTGTCCCCCAGTCCCTGTCCCCCAGTCCCTGTCCCCCAGTCCCTGTCCCCCAGTCCCTGTCCCCTAGTCCCTTCCACCACCTAGACCCCCGGCTTCTCCCCCCAAAGCACCTTGTGCAGCTGCACCTGCAGCCGGGCGTCGAGGCCGCTTTCGAGCAGCCAGTCGGCGAGCGTCTGCGGGGGCAGCTGCTCCCAGACCGGCGAGAACCAGACGGTCCAGCGGTCGAGTCCGTGACTGCGCACCCACGCGACGGCCTGGTCGAAATCTTCCCGGTCGGCGACCACGAACTTGATCTCGTCGTGCGCCTGCAGGTGGTCGAGGTTGCGCCAGTCGTTGCGCGCCGCCTCGCCCGAGCCCGGGAGCTTCAGGTCCAGCACCTTGATGACCCGCGGGTCGACCTCGACGACCGGCAGGGCGCCGCTGGTCTCCAGCGAAACGCGGTGCCCGGCGTCGCACAGGCGGGTCAGCAGCGTCAGGCAGGTCTTCTGGGCCAAGGGTTCGCCGCCGGTCACGCAGACGTGGCGGCAGCCGTTGCGCTCGACCTCCTCGAGCACCGCGTCGACCGTCCACCACGAGCCGCCGTGGAACGCATAGGCGGTGTCGCACCAGCTGCAGCGCAGCGGGCAGCCGGTCAACCGCACGAACGTGGTCGGCCAGCCCGACGAGTGGGATTCACCCTGCAGCGAGCGGAAGATCTCGGTGATCTTCAGCTCGGTCGCCGAGCGGTGTGGAGCGGGAGTCGGAGCGGACATGGGGCTTGGGAACAGGGAACAGGGGGCAGGGACTAGGGGCAGGGAACCGGGACTAGTGGCCAAGGGCCATTGCTAGAGGCCAGGGGCCGGGGACGGGTGAAGGGGGCCGGACGGCCGACCCGCTAGCCTCGTTCCCCTGATCCCTCGCCCCTGCCGTTCAAAGCCTTCCTTCCAGTCGCATGGTGCGCAGGCGATTCTGGGCCAGGCGCGCGTAATTGGTGCCCGGAAACTGCTCGGACACCTGCTGCAGCGCGGCGCGTGCTTCCGGCCAGTGGCCGAGTTCGTAGTGGCTGAACCCGGTCTTGAGCAGCGCATCGGGCTGCTTGCTGCTGCCGGGGTAGCGGTCGAGCAGGTTGCTGAACTGGGCCAGGGCCGTTTCGAAGTCCCGGGTGACGTAGTACACCTCGCCGAGCCAGTACAGCGCGTTGGGCGCGTAGCTCGACTGGGGATGATCGCGCAGGAAGCGGTCGAAGCCTTCGGCGGCATCGGCGTAACGGGTTTCCCGCAGCGCCAGGAACGCCTGGTCGTAGGCCTGCTGCTCGATTTCCGTCGGCGGTTCGAGTTCGCGCGCGCCACCCGAGGATTGCGCTTCGAGCGTGGCGATCTGCGCTTCCGCCTCGATCGGTTCGCGCACGGCCGGCAGGTCGGACGGCGGCGGAGGCGCTTCCACCGACGGCTGATCCCCCGCCGCCGACGGCGGCGCGGCCTGCGCACCGGTTCCGGAGCGGGTGTCAGGACGATTGTCAGGACGGTCGTTACCCGGATCGGCCGGGGTTGCCCGTGCGTCGATCGCCGACGTTTCACGCCCCGGTCCACCGGTCGACGGACCGCCGGCGCCGCTTGCGGCGAGTTCGCCGATACGCCGGTCCAGGTCCAGGTACTGGTCCCGCTGGCGGCGCTTCAGGTTCTCGATCTCCTGGGCCTGGGTCTCGACCAGGCCGCGGAGTTCACGCAGTTCCTCGCGCATCTGCTGCAGCTCGAGGATGTAGCGCGAGGCCAGGGAATCGTCCTGGGCCGGCGAGGTCGCCGGCGCCAGGATCAGGCCACCCGCCATCCCCGTCATCACGACGATCGCGATGGCGGCAGCCGGGAACGAGGACGCGAATCGGGACATCGATTTCATCAGCGGGCCGTGTAGACGATCTCCACGCGCCGGTTGCGCTCCCAGCATGCGTCGCTGGTCTGGCGGCAGACCGGGCGTTCTTCGCCGTAGCTGACGACTTCGACCTGGTTGCCGGATACGCCTTCGGCGCGCATCAGGTCGAGCACGGAGTTGCCGCGGCGTTCGCCGAGACCCAGGTTGTACTCGCGCGAACCGCGCTCGTCGGCGTGGCCTTCGAGCAGGACACGGGCCGAGGAGTTGGCGCGCAGGTAGGCGGCATGGGCACGAATGATCGGCAGGTACTGCGGCTGGACGTCCGAGCGATCGAACTCGAAGTAGATCTCGCGCTGGCTCAGCAGGCTGTCCGGGTTGTCGAGGTTGCGCGAATCGGCGTAGTCGGCCGGATCGACGCGATCGACTTCGACCGGATCGGTCGGCATCGTGGTCGAGTCGCCCGGATCGGTTTCCGGCGGCGTTTCACGGGTTTCGCGGGAGCAGGCGGCCAGCAGCAGGCTCAGTGCGACGATCATCATCAGACGGACTGCGGTGTTCATGATTCCTCCAGGAATACAGGTCAGGGACGGTAGGTTCGATTTGTATGCTGCGTTTCTTCCGGGCCTCGGTCATGCGCCGACCGATCAGGCAGGCACTCCGGCCCTCGTCTTGCACCAACGTTGTTCGAAATCGTCATCCGGCCGAACACCGGGCCCGGCCTCGATCCAACCCGGCGGTCAGCGAATCCGCGGCGACCAGGCCGGCTCGCGGACGTCGCCGTCGGCCAGCACCAGGCGCTGCCGGAAGCGGCCGTCGACCGAGACCGCGGCGAGCACGCCTCGCTCACCTTCGCGCGTCGCGTAGAGCACCATACTGCCGTTCGGCGCGAAGCTCGGCGACTCGTCCATACGTCCCGGGGATAATACACGCAATCTTCCGGACTCGCGATCGAGAACCGCGATCCTGAACGTCGTTCCGTCGCCGTGGACCAGGGCCAGCGCGCCGGTCTGCGGATCCACGGAGGCCCGCGAGTTGTAGCGGCCCTCGACGGTGACCCGCTCGACGTCGCGACCGTCGCGACGGACCCGGTAGATCTGCGGTCGCCCGGCCCGGTCGGAGGTGAAATACAGGTGCCGGCCGTCCCGGGACCAGACCGGCTCGGTGTTGATCGAATAGTGCTGGGTCAGCTGCTCGTTCCGGCCTGTTTCCAGGTCGCGGACCCAGATTTCCGGACTGCCGGTGCGCGACAGGCTCATCGCGAGGTAGCGCCCGTCCGGCGAGAAGGCCGGTGCGCCGTTGATGCCGCGCTCCGACGAGACGGTCTCCCGTTGGCCGGTGAAGATGTCCTGGACGATCACGTTGGAGCGGCCGGTCGCGAACGACACGTAGGCGATCCGGCGACCGTCCGGCGCCCAGCTCGGCGACAGGATCGGCTGGCTGTGACGGACGATGGTCTGCGGATTGTAGCCGTCGGAGTCGGCGACGATCAGCTCGAACTGCTCGTCGTCGGTGCCCGTGTCGGTGACCTTGACGTAGGCAATCCGGCTGGCGAAGGCGCCGGGGACGCCGATCAGCTCTTCATAGATGGCATCGGCGATCTGGTGGGCGCGCAGCCGGTACTCGCCCGGCCCGGCCGCGATCGCGCGCGAGAACAGCGTGCGACCGGACGTGGTGGCGACCAGGTGGTACTCGATCTCCTCGCCCTGCCCGTCCGGCGCCGGCACGATCCGGCCCATCGCCACGTAATCGACCCGCAGCAGGTTCCAGGTGTTCGGCCGGACCTCGGCCGGCCGGGTCGGCCGGTCGATCATGTCGACCACGGCCATCGTCTCGAACAGGCCCGAGCGACGCAGGTCCGCCGCGATCACCTCGTGCATCGGTGTCTCGGGCGGCAGCGCGCCGGGCCCCTGGGCGAACGGCACCACGGCGATCGGCAGCGCGCCTTCGACGCCGTCGACGATCTCGATCTGCAGCTGGGCCCGAACCGGCCCGCCGGTCAGCGCCAGCCCCAGGGCAAGCAGGAACGCCGCTCCGAGCATCCATCGCGGTCTCGAAGCCGCGGAGCGCAGATCAGCCGTCATAGCGGAACACGAATTCGATTTCACGTTGGAAAACCTCCTCATACCCCCGATAGGGCAGCTGCTCGGTGCGTTCTACGGCGGCCAGGATCGACCGCCGGGTGAGTTCGTCGGCGTTGCAGGGCGACACGATCGACTGATCGATGATCGCGCCGCCGGGAATCTGGATGACCCGGACCGTGCAGCGCAGGCCCGGTTCCGTGGTCGGCGGCCGCCGCCAGTTGCGCGTGATCAGCTCCTGCAGCGTCGCATAGTATTCATCGGCCAGCGTGGCCCGGCGCTCGGCGGCCTGGGCCTGCTCGCGGGCCAGGCGGAGCCGTTCGGCCTCCTGCTCGGCGGCCTGACGCTGGCGCTCGGCCTCGCGCTGCTCGGCCAGCTCCGCCAGCCGACGCTCCTCTTCTTCGCGGCGTTGCTGCGCAGCCTCGCGCTGCCGGCGCAACTCCTCCAGCTCACGCAGCCGCTCCTGTTCGGCCTCGCGGCGCTGGCGTTCGGCCGCTTCCTGCTGCTCGCGTTCGCGGCGCGCCGCCTCGGCTTCGCGTTCCCGCGCCAGCTGGGCCTCGCGCTGCTGTTCGAGCAGGCGCTGGCGCTCGGCTTCGGCAGCTTCGCGCTCCTGTTCGCGCTGCTGCTGTTCGGCCAGCTCGCGCTGGCGCTGCGCTTCCTCGGCTTGACGCTGTTCGAGCAGGCGCCGGGCCTGCTCGGCCTGCTGTTCGGCCTGCTGCTCCGCTTCGCGCTCGCGGACTTCCTGTTCGCGCCGCTCGACCACGGGCGCGGCGTCGACCAGCACGAACGCCGGGTTCGGCCGCAGCGGCTCGCGCGCGGTCCAGCTCAGACTGCCGAGCCACAGCAGCGCGAGCGCACCGACGTGGACCAGCACGGCCAGGCCGAGCGCGCGCGCGGCTTCGCGGGCGGGCGACGGCGCTTCGTTGGGGATGCGCGGCCTGTTCACTGGTCCGGCGGATCACCCATGAAGCCGATCGATGCGACCCCGGCCTGCTGCAGCACGACCATGGTCTCGTAGATGTAGCGGTAATCGGTCTGCTGATCGCCGCCGACGAGCACCTGGACGTCCGGGTTGCGGCCGGTGATGATGCGGACCCGCTCCGTCAGCGTCTGCGGGTCGACCAGTTCCGGCGCATCGCCGGTGTTCAGGTACAGGTTGCCGTCGCGATCGATGGTGACCAGCAGCGGCTCCTCGATATCGCCCAGCGACTCGGCGTTGCCCTGGGGCAGCTCGACCTCGACGCCGAGATTCAGCAGCGGCGCGGTGATCATGAAGATGATCAGCAGCACCAGCATCACGTCGATGTACGGCACCACGTTGATCTCGGCCATCGGCCGGCGGCGGCGGCGCAGCGGAGAGTCGGCCTCCATCTCAGCCCTCCTGCAGGCGGCGGGCCTGGCGATGGAGGATGCCGGCGAATTCTTCCTTGAAGTTGTCCATCCGGACTTCCAGGCGATAGACCTGGTTGGAGTAGCGGTTGTAGGCGATCACCGCAGGAATGGCGGCGACCAGGCCCATCGCGGTCGCGATCAGCGCCTCGGCGATGCCGGGGGCCACCATCGCGATCGTGGCCTGCTGCACGCCGGCCAGCGCGAAGAACGCGTGCATGATCCCCCACACCGTGCCGAACAGGCCGACGTAGGGACTGGTCGATCCCACGGTGGCCAGGAAGCTCAGGTGATGCTCCATCCGGTCGACCTCGCGGGTCAGCGCCACGCGCATGGCCCGGTGCGCGCCGTCGCCCATCGCGCCCGGCGACACGCTGCGCTCCTCTCGAAGCCGCGAGAATTCCCGAAAGCCGGCCTCGAAGATCGATTCCATGCCCTCGCGGGCCTTGTTCTCGCCGGCGATGCGGTCGTAGAGCTGGCCGAGATCGGCGCCCGACCAGAAGCGCTCCTCGAAGTCCTTCGACCGCTTCTCGATGCGCTTGAGCATGCCGCGCTTGACGAAGATGATCATCCACGAGACCACCGAGGCGGCCAGCAGCGCGGCCATGACCAGCTGCACGACCAGCGTGGCCTCGAGGATCAGGCTCCAGACGTTCATGTCGGTTGTCATTCGGGTTCAGGTTCCTTGTCGTGGGGTCAGGGATACGGGATCAGGGATCAGGGTTCAGGGAAAAGGGGTCAGGGGCCAGTGGTTCGAGTCCTGGACTCGGGGCGTGGCGATCGGAAGAAGCGTTTCTCACTCGTTTCTCACCCCGTTCGCTGCAGCGACGATCCGGTCGCGCACGTCGGCCGGGGTGCGCGTCGGTGCGAAGCGCTCGGCGTCCAGGCACGCCGCCTGCACCGTGGCGGTCAGCAGGAGCTCGCCGTCGCGCTCGATCCGCTGTTCGAAGTCCATTTTCAGGCGACCGATGGCTATGACGGCAACGGTCACCGAGAGTTCATCTTCGAGTCGCGCCGGCTTGCGGAAATCGATCGCCATCTTCGTGATCGCGAACACCACGCCGTGCCGTTCGCGCAGCGGCACCTGGTGGACGCCGATCGAGGCCAGCCAGTCCGAGCGAGCCCGCTCCAGGAACTGCAGGTAGCGCGCGTGATAGACCACGCCGCCGGCGTCCGTGTCTTCCCAGTAGACGCGGTAGCGGAAGGAAGGGTTACAGGCTGTCATTCCCTTCTTCCAGGATCGGACTCAAGTCAAGCTCGTCGTCCCGCAGGAGGGTAAAGAAGCCGTCTGCGGCGTCAAGCTGGATATCGACGCGATACCCAATCTCCGTGTCAAAAGATCCGCTTCGGCCTTCAGACAACGATTCGATCCCTTCGAGCCAGCTCTCTCTAGGAAAAGAGACCCGCAAGCTGAGCGCGTGCCCTCCTTCGACCGTCTCGAACTGTTCGATCAGTGTTGTGAGCTCTTGCTGCATTGACTGGAACTCCGAAAGCTGCTCGGCCACTACGCGATAAACCCGCCAACGCTGATCTCGCGGCGGAAGCTCGAGCCGCAATGCATCGACTGAGGACACATCTTCCAATTCAAACCACCAATCTCGGTCTCCAAGGACTTCAGACTGCACTGCCACATGCAGTGTCCCCTGCGCGAATCCATTGACGTCTAGAAGATCACGGTGACTTCGAACGGCAGCACGAACTTCGACCGGATTGGCTTCAAGTATCGCCTCGGGCCCCATCCGCGAAAGCTTCCACATCGTGCCCAGCGGCACCGAGGAACAAGCCGCCAGCACGCCGGCCAGTAGGACGGCAAGCGCCGATCGGGCCACCGTCATTCCGCGTCGCCTTCCGCGTCGAACAGGTCCGGCCCGTTCCGTCCGGACGGCGGCTTCAGGCCGAGGTGGCGCCAGGTCCGGTCCGTGGCCATGCGGCCGCGGGCGGTGCGGACCAGGAAGCCCTGCTGGATCAGGAACGGCTCGATCACGTCCTCGATCGTGCCGCGCTCTTCCGACAGCGCCGCGGCCAGCGACTCGACGCCGACCGGGCCGCCGTTGAAGTGCTCGACCAGGATCTGCAGCAGTCGCCGGTCGAGCTGGTCGAAGCCCTCGGCGTCGACCTGCATCATCTCCAGCGCCGCCCGGGCCACATCGCCGCCGATCGAGCCGTCGGCGCGGACCTCGGCGTAGTCGCGGACCCGGCGCAGCAGGCGGTTGGCGATCCGCGGCGTGCCCCGGGATCGGCGGGCGATCTCGGCGGCCCCCTTCGCGTCGCAGCCGATGTCGAGGATGCCGGCGGAGCGGGTGACGATCTTCGCCAGGTCGTCGACGTCGTAGAACTCCAGCCGCTCGACGATGCCGAAGCGATCGCGCAGCGGCGAGGTCAGCAGGCCGGCCCGGGTGGTCGCGCCGACCAGGGTGAAGCGCGGCAGGTCGAGCTGGATCGAACGCGCCGCCGGTCCCTCGCCGATGATGATGTCGATCCGGTAGTCTTCCATCGCCGGATACAGCACCTCCTCGACGACCGGCGATAGGCGGTGGATCTCGTCGACGAACAGGACGTCGCCCGGCTCGAGGTTGGTCAGCATCGCGGCCAGGTCGCCGGCGCGCTCGAGCACCGGTCCCGAGGTCTGGCGCAGCTGGGTGCCCATCTCGGCGGCAATGACATTAGCCAGCGTGGTCTTGCCCAGCCCCGGCGGGCCGAAGATCAGCACGTGGTCCAGCGCCTCGGCGCGGTTGCGGGCCGACTCGAGGTAGATGCCGAGGCGGTCCTTCATCGCCTTCTGACCGACGTATTCGTCGAGCCGCGCCGGGCGCAGACTGGCTTCGACGCGCGCCTCGTCGCCCTCGGCGTCGGCGCCGATCAGGCGGGCGTTGTCGTCCATCGGAGGAAGGTCATTCATTGGATACGGGCACTGGAACGGACCGGTCGGGGCGTGGCCACGAGGAATGGTAGCCCATCCGGGCAGCAGCGACAGCGCCCGCGACCCGTTGATCCATGCGGTCGCGTCGGATACGGTGAGCAACAGGACTTGGCGGTGGTTGGGATTCCCTGATGATCGATTCCACGAGCGAGCGCAGGCCGGTGCGTTCGCGCCCGGGACGGAAGGTCGTGTTGATGGCGTTTGCACTCATCGCATCGATGCAGGCGGCGCACGGCATGACCCTGAGCTGGGAGGAGCGGCCACTACCGGGCCCCGAAATCCGGTTCGAGCAGGTCGCCAGCTCCGGTAGCGTCCTGCTCGCACGCGCGGTTGCCATCGACGACCCGATCGGGCCCGGGCTTCTGTTCACCAGCAGCGATGGTCTCGACTGGACCCCGATCGATCCCGGCCTGGCCGGACGCAGCATCGACGCTATCGGCTACGCACTGGACCGGTTCGTTGTGGTCCTCGACGGCGGCCGGTTGCTCCTGGGCAGCGGCGACGCGACGAGTTGGTCTTCACAACCGCCTCCATTCAACGAATTCCTGGACGTCGAAAGTGTCATCGAGCACGACGGTGAAGTCTGGATGCTTGCGCAGTGGTTCACGGACCTACCCCGAGCGGGGTTGATTTCCAGCGCGGATTTCGCGACCTGGGCGCGTGTGTACGTGACCACGTTCGAAGGAATCACCTTTGTTCCCGGTCTCAGCGGGCTGGCCGCAGGCGGCGACGTATTCGCGACGACGAGCACGGCTCCTCCGCCCTCGGTCTCGGTCGGCGCCGCCTTCACGATTTCCTCGGACGGCCCGGATTGGCTCGCGCCGGGCGGAGCTGGCCCGGTCGTTCGATCGGGCGGTGTGGCCTGGAATGGCAGCGTATTCATCGCCGCTGCAGCAGAACCATTCGACGGGTCCAGCGCCCCGCTGCGCTTGGTGCGGCGAACGCCGGACGGTGACACCGAACTCGTCGAACAGCCGGACCGGGTCGGTCGGTTCCGCAGCCTGAGAGGCGGCCCCGAGGGCCTCATCCTTCAACGGCTGGACGACGACGCCAACGAACTGTTGACGAGCCTCGACGGGACGGAATGGTCGATGGAGCCGACGGTTCCGACGGGCAGCTTTCGGGATTTCGTGCGTTGGCAGGACGGTTGGGTCGGGGTGGGCACCACGTCGATTCGCGGCATCCCGCCGCCGGCGATCGCTGTTCCGGCCCTGACGTCAATCGGGCTGATGTTTCTCGCCTTCGGCCTGGTGATTGCTGGCGCGGTAGCGGTCCGGCGGGCACCCGACCGACGCCCGCGCTCTCGGGCTACTTCGCCATCCGGTTCTTCAGGGCCTGGCGGATGATCGCGCCGGCACTGCCGGGCTCGCCGTCCACGCCCTTGACCATCTTCAACGCCTCGGTCGCCGAATAACCCAACGCGATCAGCCCGGCCCGGGCCTCGCTGGACACGTCCGGCGCCGCGGACCCGGCGCCGCCGAGGCCGGTGGCCTCGAGGCCGAGGTCGTCGAGGCGCGACTTCATCTCCAGCACCAGCCGTTCGGCGGTCTTCTTGCCGATGCCCGGCAGCTTGGTCAGCGCCTGGCTGTCGCCGGACTCGATCATCAGCGCGAAGTCCGCCGCCGATACGCTCGACAAGATGGCCAGCGCCAACTTCGGCCCGACGCCCGAGATCTTCAGCAGCGTGCGGAACAGCTGGCGATCGGACGCGGCCGCGAAGCCGAACAGCAGGTGGGCGTCTTCGCGAATCACCGTATGAACAACCAGCTTGCACGGCTCGCCGATGGCGGGCAGGCGATCGAATACGGTCATCGGGCACTCGACCTCGTAGCCGACGCCGTGGCAGTCGATCACCACGATCGGCGGCTGCTGCTCGATCAGCGTTCCGGAAAGCCTGGCAATCATCGATCGGACCTCATCGTTCGGACTTCATCGGCGGACGGTCATGGGTCGGCTGTCGTGCGACGCCCTCATCGCAGCCGCACCCCCGCCGGCAGCCGGGCGGCGGTCTCGGCGGTGTGGTGGTGGCACAGCGCCACCGCCAGCGCATCGGCGGCATCGGCGCCGAACGGCTCCTTCGTCTTCAGCAGCATCCGGACCATGTGCTGGACCTGCTCCTTGTCGGCACCCCCGCGCCCGACCAGAGCCTGCTTGATCAGCCGCGGCGCGTATTCATGCACCTCCAGCCCGCACTGCACCGCGGCGCAGATCGCCGCGCCACGGGCCTGGCCGAGCTTGATCGCCGACTGCGGGTTGCGGCTCATGAACGCGGTCTCGATCGCGACCACCTGGGGCCGGTGCGCCTCGATCGCCTCGCGGATGCCGTCGAACAGGGCCGACAGGCGGCCGGGCATGTCGCCGCCGCCGAGCTTGAGGTCGATCGCCGCCACCAGCCGGTGGCCGTCGACCACGCCGAGGCCGGTGATCCGCGAGCCCGGGTCGATGCCGAGGATCCGCATCAGCCGCCCCGGACCACGGAGCGCGGACCGGCGTTGCCGCGGATCGGAGGCAGCGGCGTCATCAGTCGTCGTAGGCCTCGGACGGAATGTCGGCGTTGTGCCAGACGTTCTGCGTGTCGTCGATGTCCTCGAGCACGTCGAGGAAGGTCACCAGCTTGCGCCCGCCGTCGGCGTCCTGCGGCACCGTGGTGCTGGCGCGCATGGTCACCTCGGCCTCGTCCGGCTCCAGGCCGGCCGCCTTGATCGCCCCCAGCACCTCGGCGAACTGCTCCGGCGTGGTCAGGACCTCGACGCTGTCGTCATCGGCTGTTTCAATATCCTCGGCACCGGCGTCCAGCGCGGCTTCCATGATCCGGTCCTCGTCGGCGCCGGGGCCGAAGCTGATCACGCCCTTCTTCTCGAACAGGTAGGCCACGGAGCCGTCGGTCCCGAGGTTGCCGCCATGCTTGCTGAACGCGTGACGGACGGCCGCCACGGTCCGGTTGCGGTTGTCGGTGACGGTCTCGACCATCACCGCAACGCCGCCGGGCGCATAGCCTTCGTAGCGGATTTCCTCGTAGTCGACGCCCTCGAGCTCGCCGGTCGCCTTCTTGATCGCGCGCTCGATATTGTCCTTGGGCACGTTGGCCGCGTTGGCCTTGTCCCAGGCCAGGCGCAGCCGCGGATTGGCGTCGGGATCGCCGCCGCCTTCGCGCGCCGCGACGGTGATTTCGCGCACCAGGCGCGTGAAGATCTTGCCCCGCTTGGCGTCCTGCGCCTTCTTGCGGTGCTGGATATTGGCCCACTTGGAATGACCTGCCATGGAACGCGATTTCCTGCCGTTGGAACAAGCCCGGAAGTTTATCACGCAGCCCCGCGCGGACGATTCCGACCGGTTCAGCTTCGAGTCAGCCAACCCCGCTAGAATGACGTTGTAGAAATGAACCCGACTTCCGGAGATCCGTCCATGCGCCGATTCGCCCTGCCTGCCCTCCCCGCGCTGCTCGCCCTGATGCTGGCCTCGACCACCGCGTCGGCCCAGACCGGCGAGCTGAACCTGCTGACCGACCTCGGCACGCCGTTCCCGCCCGGCTGTCTGTCGATCGACCTGCCCGAGCAGCCCGACGACCCGGACAGCCTTCTCGTGGACAGCGACATCAATGTTCCTTCGGCCCTGAGCAACGTGAACGACGCAACCGTGAACGTACAGATCTGGCGCGTCGCCTGCGCCGACGATGGCTACTCGGTAGTGCTCGTCCGCATGGCGCAGCTGGGCGGCGACCCGGTCGTGATTCCGCAGGTCTATGCCGAAGCGGGTGATGTGGACCGACCGTTCCACGAGGCCAACCTGCTGCTGATTCCGGCATCCGGTAACGTCGGCGCGACCGGCGGCATCATCACCAATGCGGGAACCACCTGGATGCTCGCCGTCGAACCGAACTCGATCGACGGTCAGACCACGTTCCTGCCCGAGGACTACAACGAGCAGTTCACCGTCGAATTCACCTGGGAGGCGTATTCGGGATCCGAGAACGTGAATTTCCCGGTGCTGCTGGACCGCTTCGAGCCCAGCCTCGATCCGCCCCAGTTCGACGAGCCGGTCCTCAACGGCCGCTTCACCGGCCAGTGGGTCGCCGAGGGCCGCGAGCGCCAGGGCCTGGTGCTGCAGGTCGCCGAGACCGGCGATGCCAACTTCCTGTTCGCGATCTTCTTCACCTACCTCGACGGCGCGCCGCTCTGGGTCACAGGCAACACCACCGCGATCGAGTTCCAGCCCGGCCCGATCAGCGTCGACGCGCTGCGCTTTGACGGCGGCGAGTTCTTCGCCGACCCGAACCAGCCGCCGGCCAGCGCGATCGATGCAACGACGATCGGGGCGTTCACCATCTCGGTCATCGACTGCAACACGATCCAGCTGGACTACGACTTCACCGACATCGGCGAAGGCACCGGCTCGCTGGTGATGACCCGCCTGGTGCGCGTCGCCGGCTACGACTGCAATCCCTGGGAATAGCCCGGCCCCTGCCCCGTCAACCTTGAATCGTACGCGGCCCGGCCTTCCGGGCCGCGTTCATTTCCGGACCCGCGTCGTTCCAACCGCGGCACTGCGCGCGATCGGCAAGCGGGAACGACACGCTGCCATTCCGATGCGAAGCCCCGGCGCGTCCATGACCCTCGTCTTCAGGCATCCTGCCGAACGGACCGATGAAAGCGGTTCGGACCGGGACCGGTCCCGTCTGTGGCTATGATGCAGCATCACCGCCGCCTGCCGACCCTCCCGGAGCGTTCCCGATGAGCAAGACCACCACCCGATTCGTCCTGCTGGCCGCGCTCGCCGCCGCCGTCGGCGCGTTCTTCTGGTTCGACCTGGGCCAGTACTTCAGCCTGGCCGAGCTGCGCGAACGCCGCGACGAGCTGCTGGCCTATGTCGATCGCAATTTCGTGGCCGCGCTGCTGGTCTTCATCGCCGTCTACGTCGTGATGGCGGCGCTGTCGCTGCCCGGGGCGGCGATCCTGACCCTGGCCGGCGGCGCGCTGTTCGGCCTGGTCGCCGGCACGCTCGCTGTCTCGCTGGCCTCGACGATCGGCGCGACGCTGGTGTTCCTGGCCGCGCGCTTCCTGTTCCGGGACTCGGTACAGAAGCGCTTCGGCAAGCGCCTGAAGCGGATCAACGAAGGCGTCGAGCGCGACGGCGCGTTCTACCTGCTGGCGCTCAGGCTGGTGCCGATCTTCCCCTTCTGGGTCATCAACCTGGTCATGGCGCTGACGCCGATCCGGACCTGGACCTACGCCTGGGTCAGCCTGGTCGGAATGTTTCCGGCCACGGTGGTCTACGTCAACGCCGGCACCCAACTGGCCCAGGTCGACTCGGTCGGCGACGTGTTGTCGCCGGGCCTGATCGGCGCCTTCGTCCTGCTCGGCCTGCTGCCGCTGATCACCCGCTGGATCCTGCGCCTGGTGAAGAACCGGAAGGTCTATGCCGGCCACGACAAGCCGAAGTCCTTCGACTACGACCTGGTCGTGATCGGCGCCGGATCGGCCGGCCTGGTCTCGTCGCTGATCGGCAGCACGGTCAAGGCGAAGGTCGCGCTGATCGAGAAGCACAAGATGGGCGGCGACTGCCTGAACACGGGCTGCGTGCCCTCGAAGGCGCTGCTGCGCACGGCACGGCTGCTGCAGGAAGCCCGCGACAGCGAGACCTACGGCATCCGCAGCCTGCGGGCCGAGTTCGACTGGAAGGACGTGATGGACCGGGTGCGGTCCGTGATCTCGAAGATCGAACCGCACGACTCGCCGGAGCGCTATCGGGGCATGGGCGTCGACGTCCTGCTCGCCGAGGGACGGCTGGTCTCGCCGTGGGCGGTCGAGGTCACCGACGACGACGGCACCCGGACCATCACCGGCCGCAGCATCGTCCTGGCGACCGGCGCCGAGCCGCTGGTGCCGCCGATCGACGGCCTGGACACGGTGCCGATGTGCACGTCCGACACGCTCTGGGATCTCGAGCAGCAGCCCGGCAGGCTGCTGGTCCTCGGCGGCGGGCCGATCGGCTCCGAGCTGGGCCAGGCCTTCGCCCGGCTGGGCTCGGCGGTGACGATCGTCGAGATGGGCGACCGGCTGCTGCAGAAGGAAGACGTCGAGGCCTCCGAGGCGCTGACCCGACGGCTGGAGCGCGAGGGCGTCACGGTGGCCACGGGGCACCGGGCCGTGTCCTTCGAAGCGGCCGAGGGCGGCGGCGTGGCCGTCTGCGACAAGGACGGCGAGGAGGTCCGCTTCGAGTTCGATCGCGTGCTGGTCGCGCTCGGACGCAAGGCCCGGACACAGGGCTTCGGACTCGAAGAGCTCGGCGTCCGGGTCGACGACGGCGGCACCATCGGTACCGACGACTACCTGAGAACCAATTTTCCGAACCTCTACGTCTGCGGCGACGCGGCCGGGCCGTACCAGTTCACCCACGTCGCCTCGCACCAGGCCTGGTTCGCCGCGGTCAATGGACTGATCGCGCCGTTCTGGTCGTTCCGGGCCGACTACCGCGTGATCCCGTGGGCGACGTTCACCGAGCCGGAGGTCGCGCGCGTCGGCCTCAACGAGCAGGAAGCCGCCGAGCAGGACATCGAGGTGGAGGTCACGACCTACGGCCTCGACGACCTGGACCGGGCGATCGCCGAATCCGCCGATCACGGCTTCGTCAAGGTGCTCACGGAACCGGGCAAGGACACGATCCTGGGCGCGACCATCGTCGGCGCACACGCCAGCGAACTGCTCGCGGAGTTCGTGCTCGCGATGAAGCACAAGCTCGGCCTGGAGAAGATCCTCGGCACCATCCACGTCTACCCGACGCTGAACGAGGCCAACAAGTTCGCCGCCGGTGAGTGGAAGAAGGCGCGCAAGCCCGAGCGACTGCTGAAGCTCGCCGAGCGCTTCTTCGCCTGGCGCCGAGGCTGAGCGTCGCACGGCTTGCAACGCCGTACCGGCGGCCGGACAGAAACCTCGAACCGGCCTGAGACGCACAGTACAAGCGGCTGTTCAAGCTTGATTTTCTCTCGAATTCTCAGCGGGTAAACCCCGTTCGCACCCGAGTGCGCCGCCTGCAGGCGCGCCTCCCGCGTGATCGCTGCGATGGCGCTACGGCCCAGGGCGAGCAAAGAAATCGCTTGCCTTTTGCGTCACGGTGTTGTAGTGTGGTAGCACACCATTTGACCAGCACAGGTGCACTCATGCCGCGCGCGCCCTCCGTCTCCCCACGTCTCCTGATCGCTTCCATTCTGCTGCTCGCTTCCGCAGCCTTCCTCACGGGCTGCAACGACGGGGTCGGTCGGACCGACGACACCCAGGATGAAGGCGCCGAATCGGCGCTGCCGGTCGAAACCGCAAGCGTCGGCACCGGGGACGTCTCGGCCCGCTACGAAGCTACCGCGACGCTGGAACCGGAACGCCAGGCCCAGGTGGTCGCCAAGCAGGCCGGCATCCTTATCGAAATCCGGGTCGAAGAAGGCGCACGCGTGGAGCAGGGCCAGTTGCTGGCGCAGCTGGAGCACGACCGCTACACGCTCCAGGCGCGGCAGACCGAGGCCACGCTGAATCAGCTCGAACGGGAGCTGGAGCGCGCCGCCCAGCTGCACGAACGAAACCTCATCAGTGCCGATGAGTTCGATCGGGTCCGAGCCAACGCGGAAGCCCAGCGCGCCGCCCACGCCCTCGCCCGGCTGGAGCTGGACAACACCGAGATCCGCGCGCCGATTGCCGGTGTGGTTTCGCAGCGCATGGTCAAGCTCGGCAACCTGGTCGCCCAGCACCAGCCGCTGTTCGTCATCGACGATTTCGATCCGCTGTGGGCCGTGCTGCACGTACCGGAGCGCCAGCTCGACCTGCTCCAACCGGGACAGCCCGCACGCCTGCGCGCCGACGCCTTCCCCGGCCAGGTCTTCGAAGGCGAAGTCCTGCGCATCCGACCGGTCATCGACGCCGACACGGGCACCTTCGCGGTGACGGCCAAGTTCAGCGACGACACCGGCCGGTTGCGACCCGGCATCTTCGGACGCGTCGAGGTGGTCCACGATCGTCGCAGCGGCGTCGCCATGATTCCCGAAGAGGCCGTGCTGAACGAGGACGGTAGCCAGGCGGTGTTCGTGCTGGTTGGCGAGGCCGCGGACGACGGCACGCAGACGGTCGAACGGCGGGAAATCCGGACCGGCTACCGCGAGGCTTCGCGCGTGGAGGTTGTCGAGGGTCTGGCCGAGGGCGAGATCGTGGTCACGGCCGGCAAGAACAGCCTGCGCGACGGTGCACGGATCAAGGTCATTCCTTCATGAGCTGGATCGGCATTGCCGTCCAGCGCCCGGTCACGGTAATGATGGGCGTGGTCTCGCTGGTGCTGTTCGGCCTGATCTCGCTCGGCAATCTGCAGGTCAATCTGCTGCCGGACCTCAGCTACCCCTCGCTGACCGTGCGAACGGAAATCACCGGCGCCGCGCCGGCCGAGATCGAGACGCTGCTGTCGCGGCCGATCGAGGAGACGCTGGGCACCGTGTCCCGGGTCCGCTCGATCCAGTCCGTGTCCCGGGCCGGCCAGTCCGACGTCGTGCTCGAGTTCACCTGGGGCACCGACATGAACATGGCCAGCCTCGACGTGCGCGAAAAGCTGGAAGTGCTCCAGCTCCCACTCGAGGCCACCCGCCCCACGCTGCTGCGCTTCAACCCGGCCACCGATCCGATCCTTCGCGTTGCGCTGGGCGTTCGAGGCGAGCTGCAGGACGAAGCGCAGGACCGGCCGGACACCGGCAGCAATGACAGAGTTGCCTCCCTGAAAGCCCTGCGGCGGCACGCCGACGAACAGATCAAGAAGTCCCTGGAACCGCTGGCCGGGGTCGCTGCGGTGAAGATCAGCGGCGGTCTCGAGGACGAAATCCACATCTCCATCGACGAGGACCGCCTCGATCGGCTCGATCTGACGACCGCCGAGCTGGCCAATCGCCTCGGCCGGGAGAACATCAACGTTTCGGCCGGCCGCCTCGAGGACGGCAGCCAGCGCTACCTGGTCCGCACCGTCAACCAGTTCGCCAGCATCGAAGAGATCGAAAACCTGATCGTCACCCGCCGCGAAGGCCAGCCGATCTTCCTGCGCGACATTGCCGAAGTGCGTCAGGACTACGCCGAACGCGAAGCGGTGATCCGTCTCGGTGACCACGAAGCCGTTGAAATTGCCGTCTACAAGGAAGGCGACGCCAACACGGTGGCCGTGGCCGACTCGGTGGTCGGCGCCCTGCAGGCGCTGCGTGAACGGCTGCCGGACGGCATGACGCTGGAGGTGGTCGAGAACCAGGCGACCTTCATCGACCGGGCGATCGACGAAGTCACCGGCAACGCCCTGCTGGGTGGACTGCTGGCCATGCTGGTCATCTTCCTGTTCCTTCGCGATCCGGCGTCGACGCTGATCATCGCCGTCTCGATTCCGGTCTCGATCGTGGCCACCTTCTTCCTGATGGCGCAGACGGGCATCTCGCTGAACATCATGTCGCTCGGCGGCATCGCCCTGGCGACCGGGCTGCTGGTGGACAACGCCATCGTAGTGCTCGAGAACATCGCCCGCCAGCGCGGGCTCGGGCTGGACGCCCGGTCGGCCGCCGTCAAGGGTGCGGTGCAGGTCGGCGGCGCCGTGCTGGCCTCGACCCTGACCACGCTGGCGGTATTCGTTCCGCTCGCCTTCGTCGAAGGCGTGGCCGGACAGCTGTTCGGCGATCAGGCGCTGACCATCGCCTTCGCGCTGGCGATTTCGCTGCTGGTCGCGCTCACGCTGATTCCGATGCTGGCCGCACGATTCGGCAGACGACGTTCCACCCGGCCCGATGCCGCCAGCGGCGGCCGTGTGATGCAGGCGCTGCAGCGTCGCTATCGTTCGCTGCTGGGTCATGCGCTGGATCGCCGCGCCGGGGTCCTCGGCGTTGCGGCCATCCTGATGGCCGCGGCAATCTACGACTTGACGGGCCGCGATACGGAGCTGATTCCGCAACTCAACCAGGGCCGCTTCGAGGTGACCGCAGAGCTGCCGCCCGGAACCCCGCTCACCGAGACCGACCGCGTCATGCGCCGGATCCAGGATCGGGCGCGCACCACGCCGGGCGTGGACTTCAGCTTCGGTGTGGCCGGCAGCGGCAACCGGATCGACGCAAGCCCCACCGAGTCGGGCGAGAACATCAGCCGCATCCTGGTCTCGCTGACCGACGCGGACGAAACCACCGAGTCAGCGGCAATGGCCGACCTGCGCGCCTCGGCCGAAGGGATTCCCGGCGCAGCCGTGCGCCTGACCCGGCCGGAACTGCTGAGCTTCGATCGTCCGCTGGAGATCGAGATCGCCGGCTTCGATCTGGCCGAGCTCAAGGCGTCGGCCGACCGGGTCGTGGATCGCCTGGCCGGCTCGGACCGTTTCGTCGACATCGAGTCCAGCCTCGACCAGGGCCATCCCGAGATCCAGATCCTGTTCGACCAGGAACGGCTGGCGGCGCTGGGCCTGACCGTACGCCAGGCCTCCGACCAGCTGGTCAACACGGTGCGCGGAACGGTTGCGACCCGCTACAGCTGGCGCGACCGCAAGATCGACGTGCTGGTGCGCGCCGACGAGCAGGACCGGTCCTCGATCGCCGATATCCGCAACCTGATCGTCAACCCGGAAAGCCCGCGTCCGATTCCGCTGGACGCCGTGGCCGAGATTGTCGTGACGGAAGGCCCGGCAGAAATCCGCCGCGCCAACCAGGAGCGCGTGGCCGTGGTCTCGGCCAACCTGGCCTTCGGCTCACTCGGGGCGGCGGTGGCCGAGGCGGAGACCCTGCTTGCCGGTGCGGTGCTGGCGACCGGCACCTCCCCGCGCATCGTCGGTCAGTCCGAGGAAATGCGCGAATCGGTGCGGTCTCTGCTGTTCGCGCTGAGCCTCGCGGTCTTTCTCGTCTACCTGGTGATGGCCTCGCAGTTCGAGTCCTTGCTGCAGCCCCTGGTCATCCTGTTCTCGATTCCGCTGGCGGCCGTCGGCGTGGCGCTGGGCCTGTTCGTGACCGGCGAGGCGCTGAGCGTGATGGTCTTCATCGGCCTGATCATGCTCTGCGGGATCGTCGTCAACAACGCGATCGTGTTCATCGACCTCGTCAACCAGCTTCGCAACGACGGCATGGACCGGCGCAATGCCCTCATCGAGGCCGGCAGTCAGCGTCTGCGACCGATCCTGATGACCACGATGACGACCACATTCGGCCTGCTGCCGATGGCGCTGGGACTCGGCGAAGGCGCGGAGATTCGCGCGCCGATGGCGGTCACCGTGATCGGCGGCCTGCTGGTTTCGACGCTGCTGACCCTGGTGGTGATCCCCGTGGTCTACACGCTGCTCGATCGACCGCTCGAGTGGCGCAGGCCCGCATCGCACGACACACGCGACGCGGCAACGGCCTGATCGGCGCCTGCCTCCGAGGAATTCCGTCATGGCCAGCCCCGCCGAGTTCTCGATCCGCCGCCCGGTCACCATCACCATGCTGTTCGTGTCGCTGGTGGCGATCGGCCTGCTGTCGGCTCGCCTGCTGCCGCTGGAGTATTTCCCGAAGCTCGACGTGCCCTTCGTGCTGGTCCAGGTGCCCTACCCCGGTTCGACGCCCGTCGAAGTCGAGCGCGACATCACCCGCCCGGTCGAGGAGGCGCTGGCCACGCTGAGCGACATCCAGCGCCTGAGCAGCAACTCCACGGCCGAAATGGCGCAGTTCCAGATCGAGTTCGAGTGGGGTGAAGACGTCTCGATCAAGGCGATCGAGGCACGCGAACGAGTCGAGGCCATTCGAAATCAACTGCCCGACGACGTCCGACGAATCGACGTCCTGAAATTCAACACGGCCGACCAGCCGGTCCTGACGCTGCGCATCTCGTCCGACCGCGACCTGTCGGACGCCTACGACAGCATCATGCGCGCCCTGATCCGGCCGCTGGAGCGAATTCCCGGTGTGGCCCGCGTCGAACTGCAGGGCCTGGAGCCGAAGGAAATCCGGATCGAGCTCGATGCCGGACGCGTTGCGGCCCACGACATCGACCTGCCGAGTCTGCAGCAGCAGCTCGGCGACGTGAACTTCGCCAGCTCGGCGGGCCTGATCACCGACGACGGAACGCGCTATCGGGTCACGCCGGACGCGGAGTTCCGCAGCGTCGACGCCTATCGCGACCTGGTCATCGACGACAGCGGGCTGCGCTTGTCCGACATCGCCGAGATCACCTACGAGTCGGCCGAACGCAACTATGCGCGCCACCTGGATCGCAGTTATGCGATCGGCGTCAACATCACCAAGGAAAGCGGCGCCAACCTGGTCGACGTCGGCCGCGCCGTGCTGGCCGAAATCGACCGCATCGGCCGCCAGCCCGAAATGCGCGGCATCCAGCTGTTCTTTCTCGACAACCAGGCCGACGGCGTGGTCAGCTCGCTGTCGGACCTGCTGAACGCGGGGCTCCTCGGCGCGCTGCTCTCGCTGCTGGTGCTCTACTTCTTCCTGCGCAACGTACCCATGACCCTGATGGTTGCGCTGTCCGTGCCGGTCTCGATCATCATCACGCTCGGGGTCATGTACTTCCTCGGCGTATCGCTGAACATCCTGTCGATGATGGGCCTGATGCTCGCGATCGGCATGCTCGTCGACAACGCGGTGGTCGTCAGCGAAAGCATCGCGACCGAACGCGAAAAGGCGAACCGGGTCGACGGGGCGAACGCCGACACCGCGGCGGCGACCGTGCGCGGGGTGCGCTCGGTCGGCCTGGCCGTGGCGGCCGGCACCCTGACCAGCTCGGCCGTGTTCCTGCCGAACATCTTCGGCGAGCAGAACCAGATCTCGATCTTCCTGTCGCACGTGGCGATCGCCATCGTGGTCTCGCTGGCCGTCTCGCTGGTGCTGGCCCAGACCCTGATCCCGATGATCGCCAGCCGCCTCAAGCCCGCCAAGTCCACCAAACGGTCGCCGATGCTGGATCGGATCCGGCGTACCTATCGCGCCCTGCTCGGATGGACGCTGCGTCACCGGGGCTGGAGTGCGGCGATGATCTTCGCGACCTTCGCCTCGATCGTGGTGCCGGCGACCCTGGTCGAGACCGACATGTTTCCCGACACGCAAGACCGCGACCTGTTCCTGCGCTACAACCTCGACGGCATCTACAGTCTAGAGCGGACCAGGGAAGTCATCGATACGGTCGAGAACTACCTGTACGAGAACCAGGAGCGCTTCCAGATCCGCGCGGTCTACTCCTACTACGACGAGACCGGGAACGCCCAATCGTCGATCCTGCTGACCGAGGATTCGGACGGGGCCATCGCGAGCAGCGAGATCAGCCGCCGGATTCTCGAAGGCCTGCCGGAGCTGGCGATCGCCAAGCCGGCCTTCGAGATCCAGCGCGGAGGCGGCGGCGAAGGCGTCTCGGTCTCGCTGGTCGGCCCGTCCAGCCAGGTCCTCGGCGAGATCGCCGAGGAGACCATCCGCCTGCTCGAGACCGTCGACGGCCTGAGCGGCGTGCGGCTTCCGAACCGGAGCAGCGATCGCGAGCTGCAGATCCGGATCGACCGCGAGCGCGCCCAGCGCCTGGGGATCGGCTCGGACGACATCGCGCGGACCGTGGCGACGGCCATGCGCGGCACCAACCTGCGCGAATTCCGCGGCCCGGACGGCGAAGTCCCGGTCCTGCTGCGCTTCGGCGAGGACGATTCGGAGCAGCGCCGGACCCTGGAACAGCTGCGGATCACCGCCGCCGACGGTCGCCGCATTCCCCTGTCCGCGCTGGTCGAACTGGTCGAGGTCACGGGGCCGGACGTCGTGCGGCGCGTCGACCGCGAAACCGCGCTGACGGTCCAGGCCAACCTCGACGACATCACAATGAACGAGGCGCGCGACCGCATCAACAACGCGCTGGGCGCGATGCAACTGCCGGCCGGCTACGAATGGAGGCTGGGTCGAGGCTTCGAGCGCGAGGACGATACGGGCCTGCGGATGGTCATCAACATCCTGCTGGCGTTGGTCCTCATCTACATCGTGCTGGCCGCGCTGTTCGAGTCCCTGCTGTACCCGCTGACCATGGTGGTATCGATCCTGTTCTCCGTGATCGGGGTGTACTGGTTCTTCCTGTTGACCGGGACCACGTTCTCGCTGATGGCGATGATCGGCATCCTGATCCTGATCGGGGTGGTCGTGAACAACGGCATCGTGCTGATCGACCACATCAATCACCTGCGGGCCGACGGGATGAGCCGCGACGAAGCGGTACTCCAGGCCGGCCATGATCGCCTGCGTCCGATTCTGATGACCGTCGGCACGACCGTGCTCGGCCTGGTGCCGCTGTGCATCGGCAGCACGCAGATCGGCGGCGACGGCCCGCCCTACTTCCCGATGGCTCGCGCCATCGTTGGCGGCCTGCTGTTCTCGACCGTGGTGAGCCTCGTGTTCCTGCCCACGATCTACGTCTGGATGGACGCACTGCCCCGCTTGCCGGGTCGCGTGCTGCGTTTCGCGCTTCGCATCCTGCGCGCCATCGGAACCCGGCTGCCGCTGATCCGGCGCTGGGTGCGGGTCGATACGCGCCCCCGCCCGGAGCCGCAGCCGGGTTGACGGTGATCGACAAGCTCGCCGCGCTCCATGCGTCGTGATCGACGCGTCGTAATCGGCGCGTCGTAGTCGGAGAATACCCGTCGAGTTCGCGCCGATCGACTATTCTCGACCGGTACTCGCCAGGCGTCCCGAACCATCGAATCCTCGACCGTCCCCCAGCTCAGCATCATCGTCCCGGTCGGACCCGGCGACGAGGCCTGGCGTGACCTGCTGCCGTTGCTGCGCAACCTGCCGGTCCCGTACGAGGTGGTGCTGAGCGGCTGCGAGCAACCGCCGGCGGAGCTCGATCCGGCCTCCGCACCTCGGGGCACGACCTGGATTTCCGGCGAAGCGGGCCGGCCGCTGCAGCTCGACCGCG
This sequence comes from Wenzhouxiangellaceae bacterium, assembly GCA_965227925.1. GTDB lineage: Bacteria > Pseudomonadota > Gammaproteobacteria > Xanthomonadales > Wenzhouxiangellaceae. Next base: position 683,271 of record CBDDGP010000003.1, on the reverse strand, counting down.
GCATCGGTGCCGCCCGGGCCGATCAGCTGTGGCTGCTGCACGCCGACGCTCGACCGTCGGGCGCGGTGCTGACGGCCGCTGCCGAGCCGATCGGAACGGACCGGCTGGCCTGGTTTCCGCTGCGCTTCGCGCCGGCGCGACCGGCGTGGGTCCGCTTCAACGCCTTCGGCGCCAACCTCCGGTCGCGCTGGCTGGGCCTTCCGTTCGGCGACCAGGGGTGGCGGCTGCACCGGAACACCTACCAGCGGCTGGGCGGTTTCGACCCTCGATGGACGCGCGGCGAGGACCTCGAGTTCGTCGTCCGCGCGCGCCGCGCCGGCGTCCGTCTGCAGCGCCTCGATGCACCGCTCGCGACCTCCCCGCGGCGCTACGCGGACCGAGGCTGGTGGCGCACCACCGGAGAACACCTGCGCCTGACCTGGTCGATGTGGCGGTCCGCGCGCCGCGGGGCGGCTCCGGAATGAGCCGCGTGGCCGCAGCGGTCTTCGTCAAGACGCCGGGGCGCTCGGCGCTCAAGACCCGGCTCGCCCGCTCGCTCGGCCGGGACGAGGCCGAAGCGCTGTATCGCGATTCGCTGGACTGCATTCGCGGCGCGATCGATGGCAGCCGATGCGCCCGCTACTGGGCGGTCGCCGAACCGGACGCTGTCGATCACACGCCGTGGACCGATGCGCCCTGCGTCGCCCAGCCCGCCGGCGACCTCGGCGACCGGATGGCCGGCGTGTTCCGCCGCCTGCGCCGGACCCATCCCGCCGTCCTTCTGCTCGGCGGCGACCTGCCCCAACTCGCCCCGACCGAACTCGATCGCGCCGCCGACTGGCTCCGGACACCGGGCCGCCACGTCCTCGGCCCGGCCCGGGACGGCGGCTTCTGGCTCTACGGCAGCTCGGCCGAAGACCCGACCGCAGGCTGGCCGGGCCTGCCGTACAGCCGGCCCCAGACCGCCGCCCGCTTCCGGGCCGCGATCGCGGCGCCGGAGGACGCGTGGCTCGAATTACCGTTGATGAGCGACCTCGACGATCGCGGCGACCTCGATCGGGTCGCCGATGAACTCGATCGCCTCGAGACCCCGTCGACCGCCCAGCGCGCGCTGGCTGCAAAGCTGCGCGCCGTGATGGCACGTTCTCCGACATCGAAAGAGGCCCAGCGCGAATGATCGACGCCCTTCAGCACGAGAGCGCGATCCGGCTGGGCAGCTTCGTGGCCGTCGCCGCGCTGCTGCTGGCGCTGCAGTGGCGCTTCGCGCTGCGAGGCGACGGCAGGCTCGCCAAGCGCCAGGCGGTCAATCTGTCCTTCGGCGTGATCGACACGCTGCTCCTGCGCTTCGGCTTCCCGATCCTGGCCGTGGCCTGGGCGGCCGAGATCCACGGCGGAGGCCTGCTCGGCGCGGTGGCCTGGCACCCGGCGATCGAGTTCGTGATCGCCGTACTGGTGCTGGACCTGGTGATCTACTGGCAGCACCGGCTGATGCACCGGATCCCGCTGCTGTGGCGCATGCACCGCGTCCACCACGCCGACCGCGGCTTCGACGTGACCACGGCCGTGCGATTCCACCCGCTGGAAATCGCCCTGTCGATGGCCCTGAAACTCGTCATCATCACCCTGCTCGGCCCCAGCGCACTGGCCGTGCTGGTCTTCGAACTGATGCTGAGCCTGGGCTCCCTCTGGACCCACACCGACATCGCCCTGCCCAAACCCCTCGACCGCGCCGCCCGCTGGCTGCTCGTCACCCCGAGCATGCACCGCATCCACCACAGCCCGGACCAGCGTGAGACCGACACCAACTACGGCTTCCACCTCTCGATCTGGGACCGCCTGTTCCGCAGCTATCGTGCCGAGCCGAAGCATCCGGAACGTGACATGCCGATCGGGCTGGACGAGTACATGGACGATCGCGAGCAGAAATTGCTGGCGCTATTGATCAACCCCTTTCGCCCCACCGCATCCAAACGCAGCGAGCGATGAAGCAACGCCCAAGCGAACGAACAGCAGCTAATTGCTCGCTCGTAGCCTCGTGTATCGCCTGATCTGAGCCCAAACAGGCGCATCTGCCTACAATCGCAAATCAATCTTCTGCGGGGCCCCTCACCAACTCGACTTGATGAATCGATCCAGCCCTGAAATTGGCTCCTTGCGAGCTGAATACACCGCGCACGGATACGAACGTTCCATTGAGACTTGCCATACGGTCGAAGTCATCCACATTCAGACATCGAGGCAAATCCACGTCAATCGAAGACGCATAGTCGTCGGCTTCCAAATGCTCACGACTCGCGTAGAGTGCAATGCGGTCGTAGTAGAGACGGAATACGCCGCCGACATCGACTCGCTTTCCATCAAAGTCTTCCGGGCGCGTAATCAACGAGAGAATCGATACAAGTTGAAGAGGCCGGTAGTCGGAGCTGTCCGTCTCCTCCATGGAGGCGTCTGTCTCACAGCTCCAGCTGGCTGCCCCAGAAGGAATCGTGACCGCCAAGAGTGCAACCCCAAGAAACAGGGATAGGGCCCGCGACATGCGCAACTCCAAAATGCATCTGCCACCTAGGGTAAGCATACAGCGGCTAGTCAATCAGTAGCCGGGCCGGTCGGCGACCGAGCGCCCTGCAGTCGCAGCAGCGCTACGGCAAAAGCGCGTCCCACAGAATCTGACAGAGGGAGCAAAGGCCCCTCGCTTGGGGCGCGGCGCGTCACGAGGGGGTTCCGGGTGAGTCGATCTCGGCAATCCGGGACCGAGCGCCCCGCAGGCGTGGCAGCGCCACGTCGAGGACGCGCGACCGAGCGGAGTGCCGGGAGCGGCTTGCCCGGGGCCGCCGCAGCAGCGCCGCGCCCCAAGCGAGGGGCCTACAAGAACTGTTCGTTGAGTATCCGCTCGTCCAGCGAATGCTCCGAATCGAACAACAGCACGTGCTCGGCGTTGTCGTCCTCGGTGACCTCGACCCGGGCCACGTCGCGCACTTCGTCGTAGTCGGCGGTGGCGCTGACCGGGCGTCGTTCGGCATTGAGGATCTCGAACTCCACGGTCGCCGCCGAAGGAAGCACGGCACCGCGCCAGCGGCGCGGGCGGAACGGGCTGATCGGGGTCAGCACGACCGCGTCCGTGCCCAGCGGCAGAATCGGACCGTGCGCAGAGAGGTTGTAGGCGGTCGAGCCGGCCGCCGTGGCGACCAGGACCCCGTCGGCAACCAGGCGATCGACCCGTACGGTGCCGTTGACCCGGATCCGCACGTTGGCCGCCTGGCTGGTCTGGCGCAGCAGCGCGACCTCGTTGATCGCCAGCGCGCTGCGCGTCCGGCCGTCCTGGGTCGCGACCTGCATCCGCAGTGGCTTCAGGGTAAAGCTGGCCGCGTTGCGGATCCGATCCTCGAGATCGTCTTCGCTGAACCGGTTCATCAGGAAACCGACCTCGCCGAAGTGCAGGCCGAACACGGGAATCCGGTGGTCGCTGTTCTCGTGCAGCGTGTGCAGCATGAACCCGTCGCCGCCGAGCGCGACGAGGACGTCGGCCTCGGCCACGGGAACGTTGCCGTGGCGCTCGATCATTCGCTCGGCGGCCTCGCGAGCGGCCGGCCGAGCACTGCTCAGGAAGGCGATTCGCAGCGGGCCGTCGGCGAACATCGGCTCAGCCTGTGGCGCTGAGCAGCTGGCCGAGGCCGTGGATCGCGACCTGCATGGTGGCGTAGTCCTGGCCCGAGGTCGCGCGCATCTCGTCGAGCATCACGCGGGTGCGCTCGACGCTGTCGGCGTGCTGTCCGAACCAGGCCTGGATCGGGTCGTCGGCGTCGCGGTGCTCGGTCAGGATGCGACGGGTCAGCACGCGATGATGGCCGAACAACTGGTCGCGAAGGTTGCCGCGGGCGTGCGCGTGCCACTGCTTCTCGACCGACAGATTCTCGACGCTGTCGCGCAGCCAGCGCAGGCACAGCTCGTCGAACAGGCGGAAGTAGATCCGGCCCACCTGCTTGACCTCGAGGTCGAGGTTGCGGGCCTCGTCGACGATGTCCAGCGAGGAGTACATCCAGCCCAGCGACGCGCAGCGCTGCGCGAATTCGGCATCGAAGCCTTCGGTCTCGTACTCGGCCACGCGGGTCCGCATGGCGTCGAGTTCTTCCTCGGTAAGGATGTCGGCCAGCGCGTCGCGGAAGTCCTTCATGCCGGGCGCGAAGCGGTTGACCTTGCTCGAGATGTCGATCGCGAAGCCCCCGGGCAGCGTGATCAGGCGACGGGTGGACTGGCGCAGCAGGTTCCAGAGCTCGAGGTAGACGCGGTTCTGCGCTTCGGCGTCGACCGAGTTGTCGAGCGTTTCGAGCTTGCGCCAGACCGAACGCGCGTCGAAGATCTCGCGCGCGACCGTGAACGCCTTGGCCACGGTGGCCGACGACGCGCCCGTGTCTTCCTTGATGCGCATGGCGAAGTACGCGCCCATCCGGTTGACCAGGTTGTTGGTCACGCGGGTGGCGATAATCTCCCGCTTCAGGCGATGCTCGGCCATCAGGTCCGCGTGCGCGTCGCGCAGCGGCTGCGGGAAGTAGTCCTCCAGCTCGCGCGACAGGTACGGGTCCTCGGGCACCTCGGACGCGACCAGGTCCTGGTAGAGCGTGATCTTGCTGAACGAAAACAGCACGGCCAGCTCGGGCCGGGTCAATCCGAGGCCGTGGGCGACCCGCTCGCGCAGCTCCTCTTCGTCGGGCAGGTCCTCCAGGTCGCGATCGATCACGCCCTGGTGCTCGAGCATGGTGATGAAGTGCGCCTCGGCGCCAAGGCGGGTCGAGGTCATCGATTCCATCATGCTCAGCGCCTGGGTCTGCAGGTAGTTCGAGCGCAGCACCAGCACCTCGACCTCGTCGGTCATCTCGCGCAGCAGGTCGTTGCGCTCGTCCAGCGTCATCCGGCCGGCGGTCACCGCCTGATTGAGCAGGATCTTGATGTTGACCTCGTGGTCCGAACAGTCCACGCCGGCCGAGTTGTCGATGAAGTCCGTGTTGACACGGCCGCCGTTGAGCGCGAACTCGATCCGGCCACGCTGGGTCAGGCCCAGGTTGCCGCCCTCGCCGATCACCCGGCAGCGCAGCTCGCGGCCGTCGACCCGGACCGGGTTGTTGGCCAGGTCGCCGACGTCGGCGTTCGACTGCGACTGGGCCTTGACGTAGGTGCCGATGCCGCCGTTCCACAACAGGTCGTAGTCGGCGGTCAGCAGCTTCTTGATCAACGCGTGAGGCGCCAGTTCCTCGTCCTCGATGCCCAGCCACTCGCGCACCTCGGCCGAAATCGGCACGGTCTTGGACTGGCGCGAGAACACGCCGCCGCCCTTCGAGATCAGCGTGCTGTCGTAGTCGCTCCAGCTCGATCGCGGCAGCTCGAACATGCGCTTGCGCTCGGCGAAGCTGGTCTGCGGGTCGGGGTCCGGGTCGAGGAAGATGTGCATGTGGTTGAACGCGGCCTTCAGGCGGATGTGCCGCGAAAGCAGCATGCCGTTGCCGAATACGTCGCCGGACATGTCGCCGATCCCGACCACGTCGAAGGGTTCGTTCTGGGTGTCCAGGCCGAGCTCACGGAAGTGACGCTTGACCGACTCCCAGGCGCCCTTGGCGGTGATCCCCATGCCCTTGTGGTCGTAGCCGTTCGATCCGCCCGAGGCGAACGCATCGCCGAGCCAGAAGTCGTGTTCGGCGGAAATCGCGTTGGCGATGTCGGAGAAGGTCGCCGTGCCCTTGTCGGCGGCAACCACCAGGTAGGGGTCGTCGCCGTCGTGGCGCATGACGCCCTCGGGCGGCACGATCCGGTCGCCGTCGAGGTTGTCGGTGATGTCGAGCAGGCCGTTGATGAACGAGCGGTAGCAGTAGACGACCTCGGCCATGATCTCGTCGCGGTCGTCGGTGATCGGCAGCCGCTTCGGGAAGAAGCCGCCCTTGGCGCCGACCGGTACGATCATCGTGTTCTTCACGGTCTGGGCCTTGAGCAGGCCCAGCACCTCGGTGCGGAAGTCCTCGCGCCGATCGGACCAGCGCAGCCCGCCGCGCGCGACCATCCCGCCCCGCAGGTGCACCCCTTCGACGCGCGGCGAGTAGACCCAGACCTCGCGGAACGGGCGGGGCCGCGGCAGGTCCGGCAGCCGAGCCGAGTCGAACTTGAAGCTCATGTAGTCATGCGTCTGGCCGCGTACGTCGAGCTGGAAGGCGTTGGTCCGCAGCATCGCCCGGAACACGTCGGCAAAGCTGCGCAGGATGCGGTCCTGATCGGCGCTGGAGATCGAATCCATCGTCCGCAGGATGGCGACGCGGACGGTCTGCGCATCATCCTCGCGGTCGCCGGTCTCGCGGGCGACGTAGACGTCGTCGAGAAACTCGTCGAGGACGGGGTCGTCGATGGCCTCGGCCAGCTCCCTGCAGTGGCTCTCCAGTTGCTTGCGCCCGGCGGCTCGCTGCTTGGCGGTCTCGTCCGCGCGGGCGGGATCGAACCGGACCTCGAAATACTCGACCAGCAGGCGAGACACCAGCGGCCACGCCGCCAGGGTCTGCTCCATGTAGGTCTGCGAGAAGGGCGAACCGGTCTGGAGCAGGAACTTGCCACAGGCGCGGAGCACGCTGGCCTGGCGCCAGCTGAGCTTGGCCAGGAGGACGAGGCGATTGAAGCCGTCATTTTCGTTGCGGCCGCGCCAGGTCTGCTCGAAGGCGTCCTGGAAATGATCGCGGACCAGGTCGAGGTTGAGATCGGTCCCGCCCGGCGGACGCATGTCGAAGTCCTGGATCCAGATCACGTTGCCGTCGGCCATCTTCAACTCGTAGGGCCGCTCGGAGACGATCCGCATGCCCAGGTTCTCGAGCATCGGCAGCACGTCGGACAGGGGGATCGGCTGGTCGTACTTGAACAGCTTGAAGCGGAGGATGCCCTTGAGCCGACGGCGCGGCTTGTACAGGCTCATCTGCAGGTCGCTGACGTTGCGCAGGCGCGCTGCGGCCATCACATCGAAGCTCGCCACGTGGGGCGCCACGTCGCCCTGGTAGCTGAGCGGGAAGGCGCGGCCGAACCGGCGCAGCAGTTCCAGCCCCTGCTCCTCGCCGGAGTTCCTGATCAGGATTTCGCCGAGCTCGTCGGTCCAGGACCGGATCGCCAGCTTGATCTTCGACTCGATCTCGGCGGTATCGATCACCGCCGGCGGCTCGCCCTTGGAGCGCACGATGACGTGCATCCGGGCCAGCTTGGACTCGCCGACCTGGACCGAGAAATCCAGCCGCTCGCCCTTCAGCGCGCGCTTGAGGATGTTCTGGACCTTCTGGCGGTTCTCGGTGTTGAACCGGTCGCGCGGGATGAACACCATGCACGAGTAGAAGCGCCCGAAGCGCTCGCGCCGGATGAACAGGCGGGTCTGGGTCCGTTCCTGCAGGTCGAGGATGCCGGTGCCGAGCTTCAGCAGCTCTTCGGCGGTGGCCTGGAACAACTCGTCCCGGGGCAGCGTTTCCAGGATGTGCAACAACGCCTTGCCGGCGTGGCTGCCCGGCCGCAGACCGGACATGCTCAACACATCGAGGACCTTGCGCCGGACCAGCGGCGTGTCCTGGCAACGGCGGATGTAGGCACCCGAGGTGAACAGGCCGATGATCCGCTTCTCGCCGGCCACGCCGCCTTCGTCGTCGAAGCGCAGTACCGAGATGTAATCCATGTAGCCGTCGCGATGAACGGTCGAGCGGCCATTGGTCTTGGTGATGATGATCGGGTGGCTGACGTGCTTGCGACCCGAATCGGAGTCGCGCGAAAGCTCGCGGCTGGGCGCGGCGCGGTGATCCTCTCGCATCAATCCCAGGCCACTGCCCTCGACGACTTCGAGCAGACGGCGATCATCGGACTCGGTGATTTCGTACTCGCGGTAGCCGAGGAACGTGAAATGATCGTCGGCCAGCCAGCGGAAGAACTCGCGCGCTTCCTCGAGTTCCTCGTCGTCCAGGCCGGAGCGGCTGTCGGCGAGTTCGCCGGCGATCTGCTCGGCCTTGCCCAGCATCGCCTTCCAGTCCTGCACCGCACGACGCACGTCGGCCAATGTTGAACGGATCCTGCGCTCGATCCGCGCCAGCGCGTCCGGCGCGGTCTGCCGGTCGATCTGCAGATGCATCAGCGACTCGGCGTGGGCCTTGGAATCACCGTCGTCGGCCAGCGCCATCAGGTGACCGCCCGGATCGCGCTGGAGCGCCACCACCGGATGGATGATCAGGTGCACCGACAGATCGAGCCGGGACAGGGCGAGAACCACCGAATCGACCAGGAACGGCATGTCGTCGTTGATGATTTCGACGACACTGTGGCTGCAGGTCCAGCCGTGTTCGTCCTCGCTGGGATTGAAGATGCGGAGCTTCACGTCCCCCGCTCGTCGCTCGCGAACGAATTCGCTGAATCCCGCGACGATTCGCGCCAGCACGTCCGGCGGCATTTCCTCCGGCTCGATCGCCGGCAGGTTGCGCAGGAACGCTCGGGCGAATGCCGGATCGACCTTGCCGGGCATGGCCTCGAGCGAATCGAGGACCTTCTGGACTTCGCGGCGAGTGCCGCTCTCGTTGTTCCTGGCTGCGCCCTGGCTGCGGCGCGAGCGCCCTGACTCGGACATCTTCGTCTACCCCGACGTTGGATCCATGGCAGGCACGCGGCGGCGGCTCCCCGTCGCGCGCATGGCGATTATCGCGCGATTGTCGCCCGATTGTCGCCCCTCTGTCGCCCGACTGTCGCCCGATTGCCCGAGCAATGACCTAAACCCGATTGCCTGAGCAGTTTCCTGAACAATGACCGCGGCAATCCCCTCGCAATTACGGCGCGATCATCTCAGGCCCGTCTCCTGGCGACCGATCACCATCCGCTGGATTTCGCTGGTGCCCTCGTAGATCTCGGTGATCTTGGCATCGCGGAAGTACCGCTCCACCGGCAGCTCCTTGCTGTAGCCCATACCGCCGTGGATCTGGACCGCCTGGTGGGTAATGAACATGCAGGCCTCGGAGGCAACCAGCTTGGCCATGGAGCCGTCGACCGTGAATCGAGCCCCGGTCTGCTGCGACTGGATCTTCGCCCACGCCGCACGCAGGGTCAGCAGCCTTGCTGCTTCGAGCCGGCACTTCATGTCGGCGATCTTGGCCTGGATCATCTGGAAGCTGCCGATCTCACGGCCGAAGGCCTTGCGGTCGCGCGACCATTCCAGGCTCGCCTTGTAGGCGGCCTCGGCAATGCCGACCGCCTGCGCCGCGATGCCGATGCGACCTGCATCGAGCACGCCCATCGCGATCTTGAAGCCTTCACCCTCCTCGCCCAGAAGGCAGTCGGCCGGACACTTGTAGCCGTCCAGCTCGACTTCGCAGGTCGCCGACGCGCGAATGCCCAGTTTCGGCTCGGTCTTGCCGCGCGAAAAGCCGTCGAGCGTGGTGTCGATGACGAACGCGGACACCCCCTTTGCTCCCGCATCCGGGTCGGTCATGGCGAACAGCACGATGTAGTCGGCATGCGGCCCGGACGTGATCCAGGACTTGCGGGCATCGATCACATAGTGGCTGCCGTCGTCGGACTTGACCGCACGCGACTTCATGTTGGAGGCATCGGAGCCCGACTGCGGCTCGGTCAGCGCGTACGCGCCGATCGCTTCGCCGGTGGCCACGGCCCGCACGTACTTCTGCTTCTGGTCCTCGGTGCCGTGCTTCAGGATGCCGTTGCAGAACAGCGAATTGTTGACGCTCATGATCGTGCCGTGGGCGGCGTCCGCTTCGCAGATTTCCATCAGCGCCACCGCGTAGCCGATCGTGTCGAGCCCGGACCCACCGTACTCCTCCGGAACCTCGATGCCCATCAGGCCGAGCTCACCCATCGCCCGGATGTTCTCGAGCGGAAACTCGCCCGACTGATCGAACTCGGCGGCCACCGGGGCGATCCGTTCCTGGGCGAACTCGTGCGCCGCGGCCTGGATCATCTGCTGTTCTTCGGTCAATCTGAAATCCATGCTGAATATCGTCCTTTCCGTGCGGGTCTCGGGGCGACGACTCGCGCCGGCGATGCCCCCATGTGGGGCCGGCCGAAGCGTCGCGGAATCAAGCGTTGAAGTATAGCACCGGGGCATGCAGCGACCCGTGTCGTCCGGCGCGCTCCCGGCCGGGTCGGCGACGGTCCGGACGTGCTCGCAGCCGACCCCGCGCGCGCTGCCGGATCGGCCCCGGATCGCCCCCACCCGATGAGCGAACCACCCCGAAGTGATGCCCGTCTGCACCGACTCGAGGCTCGGTCGAGCCTCACTGGGCCATTCACTGAATCGGACCCCTGAATCGGCCCCTGAATCGGCCTGCAGAATGGCCGCTCCACGGGTGCATTGAAGGACCGGTTGCAGGGTGGATCCGGCCGCTCGAGACCGCGCCACGATTGTTCCGTTTTGTGACGGAGTACTCTTGACATGACCGCGTGACGGGTTAGAATTTCGTCTCCGGTCTGGGGTTCCCCCCTTCCCCGAGCCGGATTGTGGCCGAGGTTCCCCCCTTGCCTCGGCCACTTCTTTATGCCGAGGTGGCGGAATTGGTAGACGCGCTAGCTTCAGGTGCTAGTGTCCGTTAGGACGTGGGAGTTCGAGTCTCCCCCTCGGCACCATCCATTTCCGGGTGGTGCATACCGGCAAACAACCCAGCAGATCATTCCGCAGCGCTCCGCGCTCGCGCGGCCGCGCGTCGGGCCCGTGATTTCACGCTAGAATTGCGACCGCGCCGAGGTGGCGGAATTGGTAGACGCGCCAGGTTTAGGTCCTGGTGGGGCAACCCGTGGAGGTTCGAGTCCTCTCCTCGGCACCATCGTTTCTCTTGATTGACCTGTGGTCGGCAGGACCCGGGGCGTTTCGCCCCGCAACGCGCCCTAGGCCTGGTTCGCGCGCTGCCGTGACGCGCTGGGTACGTTTCGGTTCGCGGAGCGCACTGCACACGGTCGGCGTGACGAAACGCCGTTGATCCTGCTTTGAAATCGAGAACCAGAACCAACCCCGAAAAGCATTTCGCCCCGCGCTTCGCGCTTGCGGGCGACCTTCTTTTGTCAGGCGCGACAAAAGAAGGCAAAAGCGCTCTCTAAAAGCCAGGCGGATGGATGTGAGCGTTTCTCTGGAGACGCCGGGGCGCCAGAAATCACAGGTCGGCATCGGTTGAGGAGAAGCTGTAAGGCGCAACCTCCCGGGTTACCCACGGTGGCTGCGGGTCGACGATCGGCGGTAGAAAGCGCCTGCGTCGAAAGGGTTTGCCCACCTGGGCGAAGAACCTTCGATCGCTGCTTGGGTAGCAGAAAGCTGGCGCTTTATACGCTTCTCGTGTCTCAACGCTGTAAGCCATTCATTGCGCCGCACACTTGCCTGACGGGCAACCCCGGCCGGTTCGCACCGCTTGTAGAAGCGCTTTTGGGTACTTTTGAGGCGACTGTCAAAAGTACCTCGCCAGAAAGCGGGCGAAGCCCGCATGGCGAAACGCTCTTGACGTTCTGCGTAAGACCGGCCGCCTTCCGCCCGCCCGGCCAGCCTCGAATCAGGACGACCGACCCTTCGCCGGAACGAATATCGGCACGGTCAACGACACGGACGGCCGCGGCGCAGCCGCACGACCAATCAGAACGCGTTATGTCCCGTCAATTCACGGCCGACCACCAGCTGGTGGATCGTTTCGGTGCCCTCGTAGGTGATCACCGATTCCAGGTTCAGCATGTGGCGGATCGGGACGTACTCGAGGGTGATGCCGGAGCCGCCGAGCAGGTCGCGGCATTCGCGCGCGATGTCGAGCGCCATGCGGACGTTGTTCCACTTTGCCAGGCTGACCTGGGTCGGATGCATCTCGCCGGCGTCCTTCAGCCGGCCGAGGCGCAGCGACATCAGCTGGGCGCTGGTGATGCGTCGGGCCATGTCGGCCAGGCGGAGCTGCACGGCCTGGTTGGCCGACAGCGGGCGCTTGAACATTTCGCGGTCGTCGAGATAGCGCAGGGCCTCGGCGAGGCAGGCCTGGGCGGCGCCGATCGGGCCCCAGGTGATGCCGTAGCGGGCCTGGTTCAGGCACGACAGCGGCCCCTTCAGGCCCTTGACGTTGGGCAGGCGGTTGGCGTCGGGCACCCGTACGTTGTCGAAGTAGAGTTCCGAGGTGATCGAGGCCCGCAGCGACATCTTGGCCTTCACGTCGCGCGCTTCGAAGCCCTTGGAGTCGGTTTCGACGATGAAGCCCTGGATGCCGTCGTCGGTGCGCGCCCAGACGATTGCGATCTGGGCGATGGATCCGTTGGTGATCCACATCTTGGCGCCGTTGAGGATCCAGTCGTCGCCGTCCTTCTTCGCGTGGGTCTTCATGTTGGCCGGGTCGGACCCGCCGTGCGGCTCGGTCAGGCCGAAGCAGCCGATCACTTCGCCGGCCGCCATGCGCGGCAGCCACTGCTCCTTCTGCTCCTCGGAGCCGAACGCGTGAATCGGGTACATGCACAGCGAGGACTGCACCGACACGAAGCTTCGCAGCCCGGAATCGCAGCGCTCCAGCTCCTGGCAGATCAACCCGTAGCTGACCGAGTTCAGGCCAGCACAGCCATAGCCTTCGAGGCTGGAACCGAGCAGTCCGAGCTCGGCGATCTCCGGCACCAGCTCGGCCGGGAAGCGGCCCTGGTCGAAGCATTCCGCGATCAGCGGCATCGCCTTTGAATCGACGAAGCGGCCCACCGATTCGCGAATCATCCGCTCCTCGTCGGTCAGTTCATCGGAGATTCGGTACAGGTCGAGCGGATCGAGTGCGGGCATGGCCATTCGGTGTCGTTGGGACGGGTACGCCGGAGTGCCGACGTGACCCGGAATTGTACATCCCGCGCATGCATGCGAGGTGGCCGGGCGGCTATAATGGGCGGATCATTTCAACCAATCGGAATGGATACTGATGCGACGCCGACTGACCGCCCTGATGCTGCTGCTGGGGCTCCCGCTGACCGCGCTGGCCGAGGGCGACCCGACCCGCGGTGAGGCCCTGGCCTACACCTGCACCGGCTGCCACGGCATCCCGTTCTACAAGAACGTCTACCCGACTTACACGGTGCCGAAGCTGGGCGGCCAGAACGAAGCCTACGTGGTTGCCGCGCTGCAGGCCTACCGGTCCGGTGAGCGCAAGCACGCCACGATGCAGGCCCAGGCCGCCACGCTGTCCGACCAGGACATCGAGGACATTGCCGCCTACTTCGCTTCGCTCGACGGAGACGCATCATGAACCGCCTCCTGACCGCCCTCGCCGCCCTCGCGGCAGCCGCCCTTGTTCACGTCGACGCAGCCCACGCTGCCGGCAACGCCCAGCGGGGACTCGAGAAATCGCAGGTCTGCCAGTCCTGCCACGGTCGCAACGGCGATGAAGCCCTGCAGCCGAGCTACCCGATCCTCGCCGGCCAGCACGCCGACTACCTGGTTCATGCCCTGAAGGCCTACCGCAGCGGCGATCGCCAGAATGCGGTCATGGCCGGCTTCGCCGCCAACCTGTCCGACCAAGACATCGAGGACCTTGCCGCCTGGTTCTCGAGCCAGGACGGCCTGCGGGACCTGTCGATCGATTGATCCGACCGGCGAGCCGGTCGCCGGCTTGCTCGAGGCGTTTCTTCGTCTCCGTCCGTCGCACTTCCCGGCCCGGCCAGCGCGCCGGGCCTCGTGGTTCTGGCTCTTCTCAGCGCTTGCGAGCTGTGATGCCGGTTGGAATTGGGGTTTGTTGGGACCCGGTCACGTCGTGGGTGCTCCCGAAGGATCCGCCTGGAAACTCAGGTCACCCGCAGGCGACGGGCGCACGCTTTTCCGGTTAGGTTTTTCCTGAATCAGCGTCGCCGCAGATCAAAATCAAGATCAGGATCTAAGGCGTTTCGCCACGCGGGCTTCGCCCGCTTGCTGGCGAGGTACTTTTAACAGTCGCCTCAAACGTACCCAAAAGCGCTTCTACAAGCGGTGCGAACGGAGCGGGGTTGCTTGTCAGGCACTGGCGTGGCGCAATGAATAGCTCAGCGCGCTGAGACACGAGAAGCGTATAAAGCGCCAGCGTTCTGCTACCCGAGCAGTGATCGAATAGAATGCGCCCAGGTGGGCAACCCCAGTGACTTGAGTGCTTTCTACCGTCGATCCTCGATCCGCACCCAGTGTGGGTAACCCGGGAGGTTGCGCGCTACAGCTTCTCCTCAGCCGATGCCGACCTGTGATTTCTGGCGCCCCGGCGTCCCCAGAGAAACGCTCACCTCCATCCGCTTGGCTTCTGAAGAGCGCTTTTGCCTTCTTTTGTCGCGCCTGACAAAAGAAGGTCGCCCGCAAGCGCGAAGCGCGGGGCGAAATGCTTTTGGGGTTGGTTCTGGTTTCGGGCCACAAGACAACCAGGATCAAAGGCGTTTCGCCACGCGGGCTGCGCCCGCTTGCTGGCGAGGTACTTTTGACAGTCGCCTCAAAAGTACCCAAAAGCGCTTCTACAAGCGGTGCGAATGGGGCGGGGTTGCCCGTCAGACAGGGCGTGGCGCAATGAATGGCTCAGCGCGCTGAGACCCGAGAAGCGTATAAAGCGCCAGCTTTCTGCTACCCGAGCAGTGATTAACGAGGTTGCGCCCACGTGGGCAAACCCTTTCGACGCAGGCGCTTTCTACCGCCGATCGTCGACCCGCAGCCACCGTGGGTAACCCGGGAGGTTGCGCCTTACAGCTTCTCCTCAACCGAGGCCGACCTGTGATTTCTGGCGCCCCGGCCTTCCCAGAGAAACACCCACATTCATCCGCCTGGCTTCTGAAGTGTACGAGTCAAGGACATCGGTAACAGAAAAGTTCAGGGACATGGGTTACAGCTTGAGGGTCAGATAGCCGGATCGGGTCTTGCGGTGTTTGCTGTCTGAGAGATCGAAGGACCCGAGACGGAGAGGCCCGAAGTAGACGTCGTAGACGGTCTCGGCAACCTGCTCGAGACCCACCGATTCCTTGATCAGCGTGTTGGAGATGTAGATCTGGCGACGTTCCAGATAGATCAGTCCGCACGGGCCAACGGACTTGGCCTCGAACCAATCCGGGTAGGACAGCTCGGGCAACCGGGCTGGGAAGCGACGTTCCGAGGCCTGGTAGTGACTCGCCGGGACCTGCTGATCCAGCGCTTCATGGGGCCGGCGAGTGTTGTATGCCCGGCGGAACCGGTCGAAGCGCTGTTGCTGGGCGGCGAGGTGACAACTGGCGGGCGCCGTAGCGGCCTGCTTGAGGGTCTCATGCATGCGCTCATGTGCGCCGTTCTGTTGCGGTTGGCCGGGCTGGATGCGTTCGGGCAGGATGCCGAGCTTGACCCACCAGACGGACAAGCGCGACAGGCCGCCGACGGCGCGCGAAGCGAACGGGGAGCCATTGTCGGAGCGGATCCGTCGTGGCAGGCCAAGGCGCCGAAACAGGCCTTTGAAGTGCTCCTGCACTGTCGCGGTCGCGATGCGAGGCTGGGCTTGGCAGGCCAGCAAATACCGGCTGCGCAGGTCCATCACGGTCAGGGGGTAACACCAGTGCCGATTGCCCAATCGGAACTGGCCCTTGAAATCGACCGTCCAGACGTCGTTCGGGTCACGAACCGGAGCGAACGGCTGTTCGAACGCTGGGACTCGGCGCCATCGGCGTCTTGGTTGAATCTGGCCTTCCGCCCGGAGGATGTTGTAGATCGTCGTCTTCGACGGGACGTGCTCGAACTCTCGTGCGAGCAGCGCCTGGATCTTCTTCGGGCCGAGCACCATGCTTCCGCAGCGGCGAAGCGCCAGGATCCGCTGGCGCATGGCGAACGGGAACTGCTGCGGCGAGGTGTGGGGCCTGCGACTTCGGTCGCCGAGACCTTCGAGGGTGTCCTCGCGATACCGGTTGATCCACTTGTAGCCGGTCTTGCGGCTGATGCCGTGAAGCCGGCACAGCTCGCTCATGCTGCGACCGCCCCGAAGGTGGTCGGCAATGAACAGCAGGCGGTGATCCATCGGTCGGCAATCCTGCCAGGGCATCGGAGCGCTCCTCGAGAAGGTCGGAGCGGCAGTATCGAGTGTTACCTATGTCCCTGAACCAAAGTGTTACCGATGAGTATGAACCGGACCGAAGAGCGCTTTTGCCTTCTTTTGTCGCGCCTGACAAAAGAAGGTCGCCCGCAAGCGCGCAGCGCGGGGCGAAATGCTTTTGGGGGTTGGTTTTGTTTCCGATGCAGCGTCGCCGCAGACCCAAACCAGAATTCAAAAATCAAAAATCAAAAGCCAGGCTCAACGGCAAACCCACATCTCAGACAACGCGTCCACGCGGGTCGCTCTCGACGCCGAACGACCGCCGATCAGTAGTACGGATTGCTGCCCGTCGAATGGTCGGTCGCGTCGACGACGCGCCGGATCTCCGGGACCGCCTCGCGAAGCTGGGTCTCGATCCCCTGCTTCAAGGTGACGTCGACCATGCCGCAGCCGTGGCAGCCGCCGCCGAACTGCAGGACCACGTCGCGTTCCTCGGTCACCTCGACCAGCCCCACCTGCCCGCCGTGGCCTGCGACCATCGGATTGACCCGCGTGTCGAGCACCCAGGCGACGCGTTCGGCCAGGGGCGCGTCGTTGCCCGGTGCCCGGCCCTTGAGGCCCGGCGCCCGAATGCTGAGTTCACCGCCGGTTTCATGGGTCTCGAAGTCGATCATCGCCCCACCGAGGGCCTCGCTGCTGTCGCGCTCGACGAACAGGGTGAAGCTGCCGCAATCGTGGGCCTCGTCATCCTCGGCTTCGCGACCGGGCGGGCAGTAATTGAGTTCGACATCGGCGTGCGGCGTGCCCGCGTCGCGAACGACCAGTCTCAGACCGGTGTTCGGCGGCTGTTCTGCGAGCAGGCGGGCGAAGTAGTCGCGCGCGGTGGGGGTCACGGTCAGCATGGGACGTCCGCGGGGAAGGAACGGACTGGATTATATCGTACCGAATCAGTCCTGTTTGAGGCGGCCGACCAGCCAGGGCAGCGATCGATCGAAACGGATGTCCATGCCGCTGTGGGTGCCGTCGAACTCCTCGTGGTGATGCTCGATGCCGGCCGCGTCGAGCCGCCGGTGCAACTCGCGGGTGCCGTAGTGGATGAAGTACTGATCACGGCTGCCGGCGTCGATCCAGAGACCGTTCAGCGCCCCGAGCGAAGCGAGCTGCGCGTCCGGCCAGTGGACCGGATCGAAGGCCAGCCAGCGCTGCCAGACCGCCTCGTCGAGCCTGGCGGTCTCCAGGTCGAACGGCAGCGCCACGCCCAGAGGCCGGTCGGGGTCCGGCGAGTAGCTGGCGGCCAGGCACAGCACCATCAGCGTGTGGAACATCCGGCCGGACGGCCGACGCGCTCGCCAGAAGGTCCGGACGAAGGCTTCGAGATCGCGGTCGTGACGGGCGAGTTCGTCGCAGGCGCCCGGGAAATCGCGCAGATAGACCCGATCGAAGCCCGCATCCCCGGCATGGCTGGCCACTGCACCGAACAGGCCCGGGCGGGTGCGCGCCAGGTGCAGCGCACCGAACCCGCCGGAGGACTTGCCGAACGCGCCCCGGCCGGCCGCCTCCCCGATCGTGCGGAAGCGCTTGTCGACTTCCGGAACCAGCTCATCGCCCAGGAAGCGGGCGTAGTCGCCGATGGCCGGCGAGTCGACGAACTGGTTACCGCCCAGCGCCGTGTAGGTGTCGGGCATGACGCACAGCGCGGGGGCCATCTGTCCGCCGTCGATCAGTCGATCGAGGCGCTGCGGCAGCGTTTCACCGTGGTTGCGCCAGGACACCTGGGCCTGGCCCGAACTGGTGTACGCCGGCAGCGACCAGAGCACGGGATAGCGGCGTTGATCCGCGTCGTAGCCGGGCGGCAGGTAGACGGCCACACTGCGCCGGGTCGGGTCGCCGAGTGGATTGCCGGCCAGCGCGGTCGAGTCGAAATCGAAGACTTCGACCCGGCCACCGTCGGCGACCGGGCGTGGTCGAAGCGGTGGCGCGTCGCCCCTTGCCGTCATCCGAGTGCCGTCATCCGAGCGGAATCACCTTGCGCTCGCGCGCCGGCACGCGCTCGAGCTCGGGCACCAGCTGCATCAGCACATCGCGAATGGCCTCGGAGTCGTATTGACGGACCGCCTGCTCGGCCTTGCGCAGGCGCTGCTCGAACCCCGCGATATCGGGATAGGCATTGCGCGCCAGCAGGATCTTCTCGTGACCGGTCTTGGCGTAGGCCTCGTGTTCGTGGAACAGCTCCTCGAACAGCTTTTCGCCTGGCCGCAGCCCGGTGTAGACGATCTCGATGTCCCGCCCGGGCTCCTTGCCGGCCAGGCGGATGAGCTGTTCGGCCAGGTAACCGATCCGGACCGGCTCGCCCATGTCGAGCACGAACACCTCGCCGCCCTCGCCGAGCACCGCAGCCTGCAGGATCAGCTGGCCGGCCTCGGCGATGGTCATGAAATAGCGCGAGATTTCGGGGTGCGTCACGGTGACCGGACCGCCGGCGCGGATCTGCTCGTTGAACAGCGGGACCACCGAGCCGGTCGAGTTCAGCACGTTGCCGAAGCGCACGGTGATGAACCGGGTATGGCCGACCTGCTCTCCGTGATGCTCGCCGTCGGCGGTGGGCCCGGCGCCGGCGTCGCGGTTGCTGTGCTGGCAGTACAGCTCGGCCACGCGCTTGGTCGCGCCCATCACGTTGCAGGGATTGACCGCCTTGTCGGTCGAGATCAGGACGAAGGTCTTGACCCCGTGGCGCCGCGCCGCATCGGCCATCCGGACCGTGCCGAGCACGTTGTTCCGGAACGCCTCGCGGACCTGGTTCTGCAGCATCGGAAGATGCTTGTAGGCCGCCGCGTGGAAGATCACTTCCGGCCGGTGGCGCGAGACCACGCGCTCGACCGTGGCCGGATCGCAGACGTCGCCGAGCACGCTGTCCATGACCAGGTCACGGAATTCCTTGCGCAGGCGATAGTCGATCCGGTACAGGTTGTATTCGGAACTGTCGAGCACGACCAGTCCGGCCGGGTCCAGGCGCGCGATCTGCCGGCACAGCTCGGCGCCGATCGAGCCGCCGCCGCCCGTCACGAGGACCCGTTTGCCGGCCAGGCCGGAGCGGATCGCGTTCCAGTCCAGGGAAACCGGATCGCGGCCGAGCAGGTCGTCGATAGCCACCGGCTTGAGGTCCTCGAACCGGGTGATGCTGGCGCCGAGTTCCTTGAGCGTCGGCAGGGTCTTGAATTCGATTCCCGCCTGCTCGCAGAGCTCGACGATGCGCTGCATCTGCATGTTGGTGGCCGAAGGGATGGCGATTACCGCGAGGTCGACCGCGGCTTCGCGAACGACGCGCGGCAGACGATCGATGCTGCCGATCACCGGCACGCCGTCGATCTCGGCATTGCGCAGGCGTTCGTTGTCGTCGAGGAACCCGACCACCTCGAACCCGCCTCGGCGCCGCAATTCGGGCAGCAACAGGCGGGCCGACCGCCCCGCGCCGAGGATCACGGTGCGCTGGCTGGCACGCCGCCAGCGGACCTCGGTCCGCATGTCCTTGATTGTCCGGAACACCAGTCGCGGAAGGCCCAGGGCGAGCAGCAGGAGCGTCGGATACAGCCACAGCAACGGCACCAGGTCGCGCGACGGCACGTCCATTGCCAGCAGCACGGTGGCGGCCGCCACCGCGCCGAGCAGCGAGGCCCGGACCAGGTTGCCCAGATCGGGGAGGCTGGCGAAGCGCCACAGCCCTCGATACAGGCCGACGCGCCAGTGGATCAGTGATTGCAGGGCAATCAACAGCGCGGCCTCGGCCAGCAGCTGTGCCGTCGACGGCCAGGAGACGTCCAGAGTCGCGGCCGCGACCCAACGCGCGGCGAACCACGCGGCCACGGCCACCAGCAGGTCATGGAGAATGACGAAGACCCGGATGTTCTGATACCGCGGCGTACGCCTGAGCACGCGAAAGTTCATTCGTCCCTGTTCTCCGCCTTCGCCCGCTGCCTGGCCAACCACCAGATCACGAGCAGCATGACCCCTGTGCACGCTGCGATCGCCAGATCCATGGCCGGTACCTTCGAGGCGAGCAGGAAGGCCGGCAGCACGACCGCGAGGTCGAGGACCACCAGTGCGACGAGCACGCGGGCATGGCTCCAGCCCGAACGGATCAGGCACTGGTAGGCGTGATCGCGGTGCGGAGTATACCATTCGCGTCCCGAAACCAGCCGCGCGACCAGCGTCGCCGTGGCGTCGATAACGAACGGAGAAACCGCGATCGCGGCCGCCCAGACCGACACGGAACCGGTCACGGTCCCGACCAGGGCAAGGACGCCGAGCACGTAGCCCAGGGTCAGCGAACCGGAGTCGCCGAGGAAGATCCGCGCCGGCGGTCGGTTCCAGGCCAGGAAGCCCAGGGAAGCAGCCGCGAGGGCGCCGGCCACCGCAGCCAGCGCCGTCTCTCCGGCATCCAGAAAGCCGATCGACAGCAACAGGCCGCTGAACGCCGCCTGGGTGCTGGCCAGTCCGTCGGAACCGTCCATGAAGTTGAACAGGTTGATCATCCAGACGATGGCCAGCGCGGCCAGCGGCGTCCAGACCCACCAGGCCTCGACCGCATGTCCGGCCAGCCCGATGTGGGGAACGCCGCCGACGGCCATCACCACGGCCGCGGCCACGGCCAGCTGGACCGGCAGACGGATCGCGACCCGCAGCGGACGGTGATCGTCGGCCAGCCCCAGCGCGGCGATCACCATCAGGCCGATCTGGAACGCCGCCGCTCCCGGCACTGGCGGCATCAGCAGGGTCGCAGCGAACAGGCCGACCGCCAACGCGATGCCACCGCCGCGCTCGACCGGCGTGTCGTGGCTGCGCCGCGGGCCGGGTCGGTCGATCAGGCCTCGTCGCCGGGCGTAGCGACGCGCGAGCGGGGTCAGCAGCACCGTCAGGACGAACGCTGCGGCGACCGCGGCCAGCAACGGAAAACCGGTCATTCGCCGAGCACCCCGATCACCGGGCGGGTCGATTCCCAGCCCCGGCAGCTGGGGCATTGCCAGTGCCAGGTCTGGCCGCTGAAGCCGCAGTCGACGCAGCGGAAGCGGGGCTGGCCGTCCATCAGCCGATCCATCAGGCGGGTCAGCAAATCGGGGTCGATCGCGTCCAGCCTCTGGCCATGACGGTGCATCAGATCCAGCAGGTAGCGCAGCCCCCGCACGCTGGGTCGCTTCTGCAGCCCGTCGAGCAGCAGTTCGATCGCCCCCTCGGGATCGCGATCGGCCCGGAGGCGCGCCAGCCCGAGCAGCGGCGCGGCCGTGGTCGACCGTTGGTCCATGCGCTGAAGGAAGTCGACGAGCTCGTCGGATCGATCGAGTTCCGCGTGGGCCCGGATCAGTCGGTCGAGGACCAGTGCCACCAGGTCGGGGTCCTGCTCGCAGGCCGCCCGATCGGCTTCGATCGCTTCGGCCCAGTGCTGCCCGTCGAAGGCGAGCCGGGCCTGGATCAGGCTCGCGCGAGCACAGTCGGCCTGGTAGCTTCGAGCCGAGGCGAGATGACTCCGGACCGTGTCCCGATCCCCGGCACGGCGCGCCTTTTCGGCGAGTTCGCAGTGGAACTGGGCCGACAGTGCGGCGGTTGTTTCACCGGTCACGCGTTCGAGGTGTCGGGCCTGGACGATGGCGGCCGGCCAGTCCTTCTCCTGCTGATAGATGGCCAACAGGTTGCGGACCGCGGTTTCCGAGAAGCGCCCTTCCCTGGCCAGCTCGCTGAACAGCTTTTCGGCCCGGTCCAGCAGACCGGCGCGCATGTAGTCCTCGCCCAACTCGAGCAGGGCCTGGGTCCGGTGCTGCTCGGACAGCTGCGACCGGGTCATGATGTGGCGGTGGAATCGGATCGCCTTGTCGACCTCGCCACGGCGACGGAACAGGTTGCCCAGCGCGAGGTGCGTCTCGACCGTTTCGCGATTGACTTCGGCCAGGCGCAGGAACACCTCGATCGCCTTGTCGGGCTCTTCGTTGAGGAGGTAGTTCAGGCCGCGGAAATAGTTGCTCGACAGGGCCCTGTCGTGTCGGCGCTGGTCTGCCGCCGGATAGCGTCTCGCCAACCACCAGCCGCTGGCTGCAGCGACCGGCAACAACGCGAGCGCGATCCAGGTCAGATCATTCATCGGTCGGCAGCGTCGTGCCGACAGATGGCGAACGGCGCCGCCGTCCCAGCCGGCCGAGTACGGCGCCAGCGAGAAGTCCGATCAACATGCCGAGGCCGACTGCGGCCGCGACAATCGCCCCCAGGGACGCTTCCCAGCGCAGCAGGCCGAGATCCAGCAGGACGGGGTCGGCATTGAGCACGCCGAGCAACAGGCCGAGCGCCGCGCCGAAAATCACGATCAGGGCGAAGAACCAGCGCAACATGGTCAGTCCCCGGTCGCCTGCGCGGCGTCGTTGACGCGCTCGCGAAGCTCCTTGCCGGGCTTGAAATGGGGAACGTGCTTGCCGGGAAGCGCGACCGCTTCACCGGTCTTCGGGTTGCGGCCCATCCGCGGGGGACGGAAATGAAGCGAGAAGCTGCCGAATCCCCGGATCTCGATCCGGTCGCCACTGGCGAGCGTGGAGCTCATCTGATCGATGATCGAGCGGACCGCGAGGTCAACGTCCGCGTGACTCAGGTGCTTCTGGTCTGCCGCCAGCTTATCGATCAGTTCCGACTTGGTCATGGGTCGACGGGGTCCCTTCAGCCAAATGGTTCCGGTGCTCGATTGACGGTCGCAACGGGCCGCCGCGAGGCGCGGCGGCCCGAATGGGTCGCGTGGATCAGTCCTTGCCGAGCTGCTCGCGCAGCAGTTCGCCCAGCTTGGTGCTGCCGGCCTTCGGCGCCTGATACTGATCGACTGCGTCGGCGAGTTCATCCTCGTCCTTCGCACGAACCGACAGCGTCAGGTTGCGGGACTTGCGGTCCAGCGCCACGAACTTGGCTTCGACTTCGTCGCCGACCTTGTACACCTTGGTCGCATCGTCGACGCGCTCCTTGAGCATGTCGTTGGCCTTCAGGTAGCCATCGACGCCGTCGGCCAGTTCGACGACCGCACCGCGCTCGTCGATCTCGCGCACTCGACCGGTCACGATCGATCCGCGCGGATGCTCGGCCATGAAGGTCGCGAACGGGTCCTGGTCCAGCTGCTTGATGCCAAGCGAGATGCGCTCCCGCTCCGGATCGACAGCCAGCACGACGGCTTCGACTTCCTCACCCTTGCGGAAGTTGCGGATGGCTTCCTCGCCCGGGGTCATCCAGGAAATATCCGAGAGGTGAACCAGGCCGTCGATGTCGCCTTCCAGGCCGATGAAGATGCCGAAGTCGGTGATCGACTTGATCGTGCCGGAGACCTTGTCGCCCTTGTTGTGCAGTGCGGCGAAGGCTTCCCACGGGTTCGGCTTGACCTGCTTCATGCCCATCGAGATGCGGCGGCGCTCCGGATCGACGTCCAGCACCATGACCTCGACTTCTTCGCCGATGTGGACGACCTTGTTCGGGTTGACGTTCTTGTTGGTCCAGTCCATTTCGGACACGTGGACCAGGCCTTCCACCCCATCCTCGATCTCGACGAAGCAGCCGTAGTCGGTGATGTTGGTGACGCGACCGAACAAGCGCGAGCTCGGCGGGTAGCGACGATCGATGTTGTCCCAGGGATCCTCGCCCAGCTGCTTGAGGCCCAGCGAGACGCGCATGCGTTCGCGGTCGAAGCGCAGCACGCGGACTTCCAGCTCGTCGCCGACCTCGACCACTTCGGACGGATGGCGAACGCGCTTCCAGGACATGTCGGTGATGTGCAGCAGGCCGTCGATGCCGCCGAGGTCCAGGAACGCACCGTAGTCGGTGAGGTTCTTGACCACGCCCTTGACCACTGCACCCTCTTCCAGGCGCTCGATCAGGTCTTCGCGCTCGGCGGCGAATTCGTGTTCGACCACGGCGCGGCGGGAAACGACCAGGTTGTTACGGCGACGATCCAGCTTGATGATCTTGAACTCGAGGTCCTTGCCCTCGAGGTAGCTCGGATCGCGCACCGGCCGAACGTCGACCAGCGAACCCGGGAGGAAGGCCCGGATGCCGTCGATGCTGACGGTGAAGCCGCCCTTGACCTTGCCGGTGATCTGGCCAATGACGTTCTCTTCCTTCTCGGAGGCCAGTTCCAGCGTGTCCCAGATCCGGGACCGCTTGGCCTTCTCGCGGGAGAGACGGGTCTCGCCGAATCCGTCCTCGACGGCATCCAGCGAAACTTCGACATCGTCGCCCAGTTCCACTTCCAGCTCGCCGTCGGGCTTGCGGAACTGGTGGATCGGGACGATGCCCTCGGACTTCAGTCCGGCATTGATGACCACGACGTCGTCGCGGATATCCACCACGCGGCCGGTGACGATGGCACCGGGGCGCAGATTGGCTTCATTCAGGCTCTGTTCGAATAGCTCGGCAAAAGATTCAGTCATTGAAATACAAAGGTTCCTGCAAGACGCCGGTGCAACGGGTTCCTCGAAGGGTTGGGGTTGGGGGCCCGGCTTCTTGTCGTCTGCGCCCACCCGGGCGCTCGTGAGTGAACGCGCCCGAAGGCCGGTGAACGGCCCCCGCGGCGCACGCTTGGGTACTACTCAGGTCGTGCGGTACTTCCTTACGTCTCTTCCGGCGGCAGGTCGAGGTTCCGTCGAACGCGTTCGAGGATCGACGCAACGACATCATCGAGGCCCATTGCGGTCGAATCGATCACGATCGCATCGGGGGCCGGGATGGTCGGTGCGACGCTCCGTTCGCGGTCGCGACGATCCCGTTCCTGCATGTCCCGAAAAAGACGCGCAAGAATAACAGGTTCCCCTTTTTCCTTCAACTGGTTATAGCGTCTCCGCGCCCGCTCCTCGACGCTGGCCTCCAGGAACACCTTGACCGGCGCGTCGGGGAACACGACCGTGCCCATGTCGCGCCCATCGGCGACCAGGCCGGGCGGCTGCCGGCAGCCGCGCTGCAGGTCCAGCAACGCTTCGCGGACCTCGGGGATCGCCGCGACCTTGGACGCCATCACGCTGACCGGCTCGGTGCGCAGGCGATCGCCCGACCGGTTCACCGTCGAGCAGGACGTCGATCCCGTCGCGTCCGGGCCGGAACTCCAGCGGCAGCGCGCGACTGAGCTCGATCAGCGACTCGCGCTGCCCGGCGGCGATGCCGCGGTCGAGCGCGGCCAGCGCGACCGCGCGATAGACCGCGCCGGAATCGAGCACCCGCCACCCGAGCGCGTCGGCGACCCGGGCCGAGACCGCGCCCTTGCCGGCCCCGGACGGGCCGTCGATCGTCAGCACCGGCGCGGAGTCGTTGCTCATCGCCGGTCGACCTCGAGATCGCCTTCGACCCTCCACATCGCCTTCGACCTCGACATCGGCGCCGAGCGCGCGCAGGTCCTCGACGAAGTCCGGGTAGCTGGTCGCGATCCAGTCCGCGCCGTCGATCTCGACCGGGCCCGTCGGCCACCAGCGCGAGCACCGCAAGGCTCATCGCGACGCGGTGATCGCCCCCCTGCGTCGACCCGGCCGGCGCGGACGGCACCGCCGACGATCGTCGCCCCGTCGGCGACGTCCTCGATCTCGACGCCCAGGCGGCGCAGCTGCGTCGTCATCACCGCGATGCGGTCGGACTCCTTGACCCGCAGCTCCTCGGCGCCGCGGGATGCGCGTGGTTCCGGCGGACGCGGCGGCCAGCGCCATCAGCGCGGGAAACTCGTCAATGGCCAGCGGCACCAGGTCCCGGGCGATGTCGAGCCCGCGGACCGGACCGAGCTGCCGGATCTCAAGATCCGCGACCGGTTCGTCGCCGGCCCCGCCCCTCGATCCCGCAGACTTCGATCGAGCCGGGCTCGAGCATGTCGGCAAGGATCCGCAGCACGCCGTCGCGGGTCGGGTTGACGCCGACGCCGCGCAGGCCGATGCGCGATCCGGGGACCAGCAGCGCGGCGATCAACGGGAAGGTCGCCGACGACAGGTCGCCGGGCACGGTGACCGACGTCCCGCGCAGGGTCGACGGGCCCCGCAGCGAAGCGCCGAGCCCGCGCACGTCGACCTCGACCCCGAAGGCCGGAAGCAGGCGTTCCGTGTGATCGCGCGACGGCGCCGGCGAGACGACCTCGGTCCGGCCTGTTGCGGTCAGCCCGGCAAGCAGCAGCGCCGACTTGACCTGCGCGCTGGCCACGCCGAGCTCGAAGCAGGCGCCGCTGAGCGAACGCGGACGGAGGGTCAGGGTGCGGCGCGGCCCGCCGTGCTTTCGATCAAATGCGCCCATCTCGGACAAGGGATCGACGATTCGTGCCATCGGACGTCCGCGCAGCGAGGCGTCGCCGGTCAGGACGAGTCGGGTCCCGTGGAGGTCGCTGCGGCCGGCCAGCGCACCGGTCAGGAGCCGGATGCCGGTCCCGGCATTGCCCAGATCGATCGGGCCGTTCGGAGCGTGCAGGCGGCCGCCGCGCACCACGATCCGATCGCCGTTGCGCTCGACGCCGGCGCCGAGCTGCTGCATCGCCGCCAGCGTCGCGCGCGTGTCCTCGCCTTCGAGAAAGCCGACGATCTCGGTTTCGCCGTCGGCCAGGCCGCCGAACAGCGCCGCGCGGTGCGAAACGGACTTGTCGCCCGGCGGCGTGATGTCGCCGGCCAGCGGGCCGCGCGCCGGATGGACCCGCAATCGCACCGGATCAGCCTCCGAGGATGTCGGCGAGCGCAGTCGAGCAGGCGGCGATTCTGGGCCTCGGTGCCGACGGTGATCCGCAGGTAGTCGTCCAGGCCGTAATTGCCGACCGGACGCACGATGATGCCTCG
The DNA here is from genome assembly GCA_965227925.1 of Wenzhouxiangellaceae bacterium. GTDB lineage: Bacteria > Pseudomonadota > Gammaproteobacteria > Xanthomonadales > Wenzhouxiangellaceae. The sequence goes on along the minus strand of CBDDGP010000003.1, from coordinate 656,510 downwards.
CCGCAGCAAGGCCTCGTTGAGCTCGGCGCCGGAGCGATCGAAGCGCGCCAGGACGAAGTTGGCGGCCGACGGCACCACGCCGACGTCCAGCGCTTCGAGGCCTTCGCGCAGCTGGACCAGGGCCGGCGGCATTCATCGTCCGCGAGCGGTCGATGAACTCGTGGTCGCCGAGCGAGGCTCGGGCCGCCGTCAGCGCCAGCGAATTGACGTTGAACGCCGGCCGGACGCGACTTGAGCAGGTCGGCCACGCCCGGGTTCGACAGGGCGTAGCCGACCCGGAGCCCGGCCAGCCCGTAGGCCTTGGAGAAGGTCCGGGTCACGACCAGGTTGGGAAACTGTTCCAGCCAGGTCGAGGCATCGCCGAGTTGGTCGGACTCGGCATATTCCGTGTAGGCCTCGTCGACGACGCAGATCACGTGACCGGGCAGCGACGCAAGGAATTCGCGAATCCGCTCACCGGACAGCCAGGTGCCGGTCGGGTTGTTCGGATTGGCCAGGAACACCAGCCGGGTGTCGGCGTCGATGCGCTGATACATCGCCCGCAGGTCGTGCCCCAGCGCCATCGGATGGTCGGCGGGCAGCGCCGGCGCGACCGCAGCTTCAGCCCCGACCATCTGGGTCGCGATCGGGTAGACCGCGAAGCAGTACTGGGAAAACACCGCCTTCAGGCCCGGGGCCAGGAACGCCTGGGCCAGGAACACCAGCACGTCGTTGGACCCGTTGCCCAGCGTGATGCAGGAAGGGTCGACGCCGTGCTTCTCGGCCAGCGCGGCCTTCAGGTGGTATCCGTTGGCGTCCGGGTACAGCCACAGGTCGTCGATCGCTTCGCGCACCGCCTCCAGCGCCCGCGGACTCGCACCCAGCGGATTCTCGTTGGAGGCGAGCTTGATCGAGTCGGACACGCCGTACTCGCGCTCCAGTTCCTCGATCGGCTTGCCCGGCGTGTACGGCTTGAGCTGACGTACACCCGGGACGGCCAGCTCGTTGTAGTCCAGCGTTTCCATCGACCCTCCTGGGGGACCGGCTTGCTTCGGTCTTCTGCGTTTTGAACTTCTGCTTCCTGATCGTACTTGCGTCGTGCTCAGTCGGTCTCGGCCTTCGGTTCACGCTCCATCAGCACGCGCACCCCCTTGGCCGCGTTCCAGCCCTTGAACAGGATGCCGTGAACCTGCTCGGAAATCGGCATTTCGACCCCCGCGCGCTCGGCCGCCCGCATCACTTCCTCGGCCGCATCGACCCCCTCGACCACCTGGCCGATCTCGGCCCGGGCCTCGTCGGCGCTTGCGCCCTTGCCCAGGGCCAGGCCGAAGCGACGATTGCGCGACGCATCACCGGTGCAGGTCAACACGAGGTCCCCCATGCCGGCCAGACCCATCAGGGTTCGCGAGCGGCAGCCCAGCGCTTCGCCGAGGCGCATCAGCTCGGCCAGGCCGCGGGTGATCAGCGCCGCGCGCGTATTGTTGCCCAGGCCCAGGCCGTCGGCCATGCCGCAGGCGATGGCGAGCACGTTCTTGACCGCCCCGCCCAACTGCGCGCCGACCAGGTCGGCGGTGTAGTAGGCGCGGAAGCTCGAACCGTGCAGCAACGCGGCCCAGTCACGGCCGAAGTCCGGCGTCGAGGCGCCCACGGTGACCGCGGTGGGCAGGCCGCGAGCAACTTCGCCGGCGAACGACGGGCCCGACACCGCGGCCAGCGGAATGCCGTCGCCGAGGCGCTCGACCGCGAGCTCGCTGAGCAGGCGGCCGGTGCCGGGCTCGAAGCCCTTGGTGGCCCAGGCCAGACCGGTCTCCTCGCGAACCGCCGAAGCCACCGCGTCGAGGCTTTCGGCGAACGCATGACTGGGTGTCACCACCAGGATCCGATCGGCGCCGTCGAGCGCCTCCTCGATCTGCGCCAGCGGCCGGATCGAGGCATCGAGTTCGACTTCGGGCAGATAGCGAGCGTTGCAGCGTTCGCTCTGCATTTCAGCCACGTGCCCGGCGTCGCGCGCCCAGAGCCGGACGTCGTGGCCGACGCGCGCCAGCTGGATGGCCAGCGCGGTGCCCCAGGACCCTGCGCCGAGCACCGCGACGCAGCGGCGCTGCACTTCGCTCACCGCGCGACTCCCGGCCGCATCACTCGGCTGCGCCGTTCGGCGCCTGCTCCGACTGCTGCTGCTGGACGCGCTGCGCGTAGATGGCTTCGAAGTTGATCGGCTGCAGCGGCGGGGCAACGAATCCGCCGGCGGCAATCAGGGTGCCGACCTGGGTCCGTGCGTACGGGAACAGCACGTTCGGGCACATCACGTTGATCACGTAGGGCAGCTGCTGCTCGCTGAACCCGGCGAACTGGAACACGCCCGAGTAATGCACTTCGGCGATGAAGGCGGTCTTGTCGCCCTGCTTGGCCGTCACGGTCACGGTCAGAACGACCTCGTAGCGGTCGTCGCCGAGCTGATTGACGCGCTGCGCCAGGTTCAGGTTCATGTCCGGCTGGCCTTCGGCGTTTTCCATGCCCATCGCGCCGGGCGCCTCGAAGGACGCATCCTTCAGGAACACGTGCTGGACGGCCATCTGGGCCTGCTGCTGGGTTTCACCGCCGGCGGCGGTATCGATCTGTTCGTCTGCCATGTCTGTCGTTTCCTCGAGAGTGTCTGTTGAGAGTTCGTGGTCCGGTGTTCGTGCCGGCTTCGGGCATTGCGGGCTCGTAGACTCAATCGCTGCGGGCGCGTCGAGTCAATCGCTGCGGGCCCGTAGCCTCAATCGCTGCGAGCGCTGTCCGCCGGGCGTTCCGATTCGTCGGCAACAGGCTCGGTCCCGCGCTTCGCGTCCTTGCCCTTCCGGCGATCTGCCTTGCCTGCCTTGCCCGCCTTGCGGTCCGTGGACTTCGGCTTGGACCGGCCCTTGCCGCGCGTCACCGGCTGGTTGTCGGACCGCCACTGGGCGAGGCCGCCCTTGAGCACGTGGACCTGTTCGAAGCCCAGCTTGGTCAGGCGCGACGCCATCTGCGGCGAGATCTGGCCATTCTTGCAATAGACCAGGACCGGGCGATCCCGGTACTTCATGAGCTTCTGATTACCCGCCTCGAGCCGCGACGGGGTCACGTTCTCGGCGTTCAGAATGTGCCCTTCGGCGTAATCCTTGCTGCTGGAAACGTCGAGGATCAGCGGATCCTCGCGATTCATCAGCAGGATGGCCTGATGGGAATCGAGCTCTTTCCAGCGGCGGGCCATGCGGCCCATTTCGCTGGCGATCAGCGCGGCCAGCACGACCGCGAACGCGCCGGTCAGCACCGGGTGGTTTCCGATGAAGGTCAGGACCTGTTCCATGGGTTCTCTACGGGTGGTTCCGTGCAAACCTCCATTATCCCGCATTCCCGCCCGCCCTGCTGGAGCGCGCCGTCCGCCGATCGGGCCTGTGGGATAATTCCTGCGGATCGCGTCCCCGGCGGCGTACGGCCGTCCCGGACGAGCGCTGCGGACAGGAGCCGGTCGAACGCCTGGGCAGCTGCCGCCGGGCCCGTAGCGACCTGCCCGCCCGCGAAACGGCGACCGGGATTCGCGATCCGGTCGGGATCGAATCCGTTTCTTGTCGAGACCCGATCGAGACCCGGCCGACGACCCATCGAACCCGAACCGAGAACCGCGCCGAAATGACCGCTCGAACTCCACTGCTGCTGCTCATCCTCGACGGCTGGGGCATCCGTGAGCCCGCCGCCGACAACGCGATCAGCACGGCCGACACCCCGAACTGGGATCGTCTCTGGGCCGAGGACCCGCATGCCCTGCTCGAGACCTCCGGCGAGGCGGTCGGCCTGCCCGCCGGCCAGATGGGCAATTCCGAAGTCGGCCACATGAACATCGGTGCCGGGCGCATCGTCTACCAGGACTTCACCCGGATCACCAAGGCGATCGACGACGGCGAATTCCACGACAACGCGGCGCTGAAGAAGGCCATGACCGAGTCCGGCGAGCGCACGCTGCACCTGATCGGCCTGCTGTCGCCCGGCGGCGTGCACAGCCACGAGCAGCACCTGTTCGCGACGCTGCGGATGGCCGCCGAGCGTCACCCCGGGCCGATCGCGGTGCACGCCATCCTCGACGGCCGCGACATGCCGCCCCGCTCGGCGACCCCGTCGCTGGAGGCGCTGGAGCGCGAGGTCGGGGCGATCGACCGCGCCCGGGTCGCAACGATCGGCGGGCGGTACTTCGCGATGGACCGCGACAACCGCTGGAACCGGGTCAAGCGGACCTGGGACGCGATCGTGGATGCCCGGGCCGATCACCGCGCCGAAGACACGACCGAAGCGCTCGCTGCCGCCTACGCGCGCGACGAGAACGACGAATTCGTCCAGCCCACGCTGATCGGCGACGGAGCGGCGATCGAGGACGGCGACGCGGTGATCTTCTTCAACTTCCGCGCCGACCGGGCCCGCCAGTTCTGCCAGGCCCTGGTCGCACCGGGGTTCGACGGCTTCGAAGCGCGCCGGCCGACGCTCTCCGTGCTGACCACGATGACGGCCTACATCGAAGGCCTTCCCGCCGCGGTCGCGTTCCCGCCGACCCGCCTGGAGCACCTGCTCGGCGGCGAACTCGCCGATGCCGGCCTGCGCCAGCTGCGGATCGCCGAGACCGAGAAGTACGCGCACGTCACCTATTTCTTCAACGGCGGCGAGGAACAGGTCTTCGACGGCGAGGACCGCGCCCTGATCCCCTCCCCCGACGTCGCCACCTACGACCTGAAGCCCGAGATGAGCGCGCCGGAACTCACCGATCGCCTGGTCGAGGCGATCGAGGGCGGCACCTACCCGGTGATCGTCTGCAACGTGGCCAACCCCGACATGGTCGGCCACAGCGGGATCTTCGAGGCCGCGGTCCAGGCCGCCGAAGCGGTCGACCGCCTGCTCGGCCGGGTGGTCGAGGCGGTCGACCGCGCCGGCGGTGAGCTGCTGGTCACGGCCGACCACGGCAACGTCGAGCAGATGCTCGATCCCGAGACCGGGCAGACCCACACCTCGCACACCACCAACCCGGTGCCGCTGGTGTTCCACGGTCGGCCGGCCACGATGGAGACGGTCGGCAGCCTGCGCGACATCGCGCCGACCCTGCTGACCCTGCTCGGCCTGCCGGTGCCGTCGGCGATGACCGGACGGCCCCTGGTTCACCCCGAGGAATGACGCGCCGCCGGCCGCCCTGCCCGGTCACGAACGGCGCTGGAACCGTGACGTCGAGGGAAGTTTCGAACCGCAAGCGCAGCGCTGCGACGAGCGCACCGGTACGCGCGAGCGGAATCCTCCCTTCGACCCTGGCCCTGGCCCTGGCGGCCACTGCCGGGCTGTCCGTCGAAGTCCTCGCGCAGGAGACCCGAGCGACCGGGGCGCAGCGCGATCCGGCCGAGGTCGAGGCCGAGCTGGCCGATCTCCGGGCCGAGATCGAGGCGATCCGTGAATCGCTGGACGAACGCCGCTCGCGGGCCGACGACGAGCAGGCGGCCCTGGCGGCCGCCGAACGGCGGCTCGCTGTGCTGGCCCGGGAACTGCGCGAGACCGACGCCGCGCTGGCGCTAGCCCGCAATGCCGTGGTCGAACTCAGCGACCGCGCCGACGCGTTGCAGGACCGCGTCGATAGCCAACGCGATCGATTGGCCGCGCAGCTTCAGGCCGCGTATCGGCTGGGCTCGAGGTCGCGTCTGCGGACCCTGCTGAACGCCGAGGATCCCAACCGGATCAGTCGACAGCTGGCCATGCACGGCTACCTCGGTCGGGCTCGGGCCGAGCTCGTCGACGCGCTGGTCGCGAGCCGTCGCGACCTCGATGCGGTGCTCGACACCCGGCGCCGGCGGGAGCGGGAGCTGGTCTCGCTGCGCGAGCGCCAGCAGGACGCGCTGGACGCCCAGCGCAGCGCGCGCGAGGAGCGCGAGATCGCCCTGGCCGAGCTGCGCGACCGGATCCGCAGCGACGAGGCCCGGCTCGAGGAGCGACGCACGGCCGCGGCCGAGCTCGAGTCGCTGCTCGCCCGGCTGGCCGGTGCGCTGGCCGACATCCCGCCCGAACTGGCCGCGCCTCCCTTCGCAGACCTGCGCGGCGCCCTGCCGATGCCGGTTCCGGGCCGCGTGCAGGCCGCGTTCAGCGATGCGCGCAACGCCGAGACGACCTGGCAGGGGTGGCTGATCGAGGCCGAGACCGGTGACGAGGTGCAGGCCGTTGCCTACGGCCGGGTCGCCTACGCGGACTGGCTGAGGGGCTACGGGATGATGCTGATTGTCGACCACGGCGACGGCTGGATGAGCCTGTACGGCCACAACCAGGCGCTGCTGGCCGATGTCGGCGACTGGGTCGAACCGGGCCGGGTCGTGGCCCTGGCGGGCAGCTCCGGCGGCGAGACGCGCGCCGGGCTGTACTTCCAGCTACGCCACGAAGGCAGGCCGGTCGACCCGGCCCGCTGGATCCAACGCTGAATCCGTCACTGGGACCTGCCGCTCAGCCTGCGGGGTACGGGTAGACGTAGCTGGTGCCCGGCCCCAGCGGCAGGCCGATCATCCAGTATCCGATCAGGAACACGGACCAGACCAGCAGGAACACCACGGAAAACGGCAGCATCAGCGACACCAGCGTGCCGATACCGGTCGATTTGACGTAGCGCTGGCAGTACACCACGACCAGCGGGAAGTACGGCATCAGCGGCGTGATGATGTTGGTCGACGAGTCACCGACCCGGTAGGCCGCCTGGGTCAGCTCCGGTGAGAACCCGACCTGCATCAGCATCGGCACGAAGATCGGCGCCAGCAGCGCCCACTTGGCCGAGGCCGACCCGACGAACAGGTTGACGAAGCCGACCAGCAGGATGATGCCGAACAGGGTCAGCCCACCCGGCAGCGCCAGTTCGCGCAGGAAGTTGCCGCCTTCGACCGCCAGCAGCACCCCGAGGCCCGAACGGCCGAACTCGGCGACGAACAGCGCACAGAAGAACGCCATGACGATGTAGTAGGCCATCGAGCTCATCGTCGTCGACATCGCGTCGACCACGTCCTTGCTCTTCTTGAACGTGCCGGTCATGTAGCCGTAGATCACCCCCGGCACGACGAAGAAGATGAAAATCAGCGGCACGATCGACTGCATGATCGGCGCCGAGAACTGGGTCAGCTCGCCGGTCGCTGCATCGCGGAATGGTGAACCGCCCGGGATCAGGGCCAGGATCAACAGCGCGAAGCCGACCGCCATGACCGTGGTCGAGACCCACATCGCCCGATTCTCCTTCGAGCTGATCTCGTGCATTTCGGGCATCTCGTCCTTGTCGCCATCCAGCGGGGTGTCGGCCAGGCGGGGTTCGATGATCCGGTCGGTGATCCACCAGCCCAGCAGCACGATCACCAGGCACGAAGCCGAAGTGAAGTACCAGTTGATCAGCGGATGCAGTTCGACGCTGGCGTCGGCGAGCTGGGCGGCCGGCAGCGTGAAGCCCATCAGCAGCGGATCGATCGCCGACGGAATGAAATTGGCCGAGAACCCGCCCGAAACCCCGGCGAAGGCCGCGGCAATCCCGGCCAGCGGATGCCGGCCGGCAGCATAGAAGATGATGCCGCCCAGCGGGATCACCACCACGTACCCGGCGTCGACCGCGGTGTGGCTGATGATCGCGATCAGGATCAGCATCGGTGTCAGCAGCAGCTTCGGCGTGAACGCGAGCAGCTTCTTCAGCAGCGCGTTGATGTAGCCGCTCTGCTCGGCCACGCCGACCCCGAGCATCGCCACCAGGACCACGCCGAGCGGCGCAAAGCCGGTAAAGGTATTGACCATGGTGGTCAGGAAGCTGACCAGGTTCGACCCGGTCAGCAGGTTGGTGATCGTGATCGCCTCGCCGGTCGACGGGTGCTGGGCGCCGAACTGGACACCGGAAAGCAGCCAGGACAGGACCCAGACCACGATCATCAGCAGCAGGAACAGCATGGCGGGGTCCGGAAGCCGGTTGCCGACCACCTCGATGAAGTTCAGCGCGCGGTTCAGCCAGCCGCCGGGGTTCTCGGCCTGCTCGGCCGGTCGATGTTCCGTGGTGTTCATTCCGTTTCCTTCGCTGTTGCCGCCGATGCGATCGACCGACTCGCAGTCGTGCCGGGGTGCGCCGGGTCGGCTTGTCGTTATTGGTTCGGAGCCGCTGCAGCGGGGCGTAGTACCGCGCCGGGCGTGCGGGGAAAACTACCACAACCGTCCCGCCCCGACCAGCCGGGAGCGGGCACTCGGGTCGGTCGGCGCGTCCAGACCCGGCCGACCCGCACCGCGGGCCTCAGCGCTTCCGACCGGGCCCGTCAATCGGCAGCGGGGTGACCTTCTCGCCGGTGCTCCGATCGCGGATAACGCTGGCCCCGCGTTTCTTCACCTTCTCGATCCGGATCACCGACTGCATCGGCAACAGCAGCTGTTCCGTGTCGCGGAATTCGTTGCGCATCCGCTCCTCGGTCGGATCGATCACGACCCCGGGCTCGGCATCGAACAGGAGCTTCGAGGCGGTCACGAACCCCACCAGGTGACTGGACTCCACGGACTCGGCGAACAGTTCGTAGACCTGGCCCTTGTTCAGAAACACGATCTTGTACATCGGATCAATCCTCTCCGGCGCCGCGGTGCGGCACGCGTCTCAGGCGGAACAGGCCCGCGACCGCCAGGCCGGACAGGAAGCCGGCGACGTGGGTCCACCAGACCACCTCCCCCGACAAGGGGCCGAACACCCAGTACAGTAACTGGAGCGTGAACCAGGATCCGATCACCAGCAGCGCCGGGATCCTCGCGAACTGGAGGAACACGCCCAGCGGCAGCCACAGGCCGATCCGGCGGGTCGGGAACAGACCCAGGTACAGACCGATCACCGCCGAGACGCCGCCACTGGCGCCGACCACGGTTCGCTCCAGGTCCGGGCTGCCGAGCACGACGGAGAAGTTGGCCAGGGCGCCCAGCAGGACGAAGGCGAGCACGAACTGCGCGTGGCCGATCGCCCGCTCGACCGGAATGCCGAACACCCACAGGTACGCCAGGTTGCCGACCAGGTGCAGGCCGCTGGCGTGCACGAACAAGGCGGTGAACAGCGCCCCGACCTGCCGCAGGTCCCGGTGTTCGCCACCGACCAGCGCCGCGCCGACCTGTGCCGGCGAGAAGCCCCAGAACTCCAGCCAGTTGCCCGCCGCGGGACCGATCTGGAGCAGGTGCACGCCCCACATCAGCGAGGCGATCAGCGAAACCCCGAATACCCCGCCCGGGAACCGCGATGCGCGCGAACGGCGCTCCGTGCGATGGACGACGCTCACCGCGCGTCGAACAACCGCAGCGCTTCCCGCCGGCGACGATCGAGCGCGGTAGGACGCCCCGCTGCCCGGGCCGGCCTCATTCGATCCGGATCCGGTAGTTGCGGTAGCCGACCACGATGCCGCGCGGGCGAATTTCCTCCAGCTGCACGCCGCGAGCCAGGGCATCGCCTTCGCCGTAGCGCTCGCCGTCGATCAGCACGAAGCGGTCCTCGGCTTCCGGCGCGTACACGTGCACCGAAACGTCGATGCCCGGGAATTCCGAGCGCAGGCCGGCCGGCAGCTCCCAGGGCAGGATGCTGTCGTCCCGGGTCGCGGGCTCCGTCGGGCGCTCCGGGACCGGAGGCGTCGGATCCGCGGTCGAGTCTGCGGTCGGATCTGCAGCCGGCTCCAGGTCTGGCTCCACGCCTGTCTCTACGACCGGCTCTGGGGCCGGCTCCAGGGCCGGCTCGACGGCCGAATCCGCAGCCCGATCCGTCGTCGCCGCCCCGGTTCGTCCCGGGTTCTCGTCCATGGTCTGCGTGGGCGCCTCGGCCGCGCGACCGCGGTCCGCTTGCGCGTCGTCCAGGGTGTCGACCGCCGTGTCGCCTGCGGCCGGCTCGCCGCTCGCCGTTGCCGCCGGTCGTCGATACGCCGGAGCGACCAGCCGGTGCTCCGGCTCGTCGCTCTCGGAATTGCCCTCGTCCAGCATCGCATCGACGTTTCCGCCGTCGCTGGCCGGGCCGGTCGCCGAGCCATCGATCGACGCCGCGCCCGAGCCCGGCCCCGCGTCGGGATCCGGCGAACCGGTCCAGGCCTCCCAGGTCGCCCGCAGCTCGCTGCCGCCCGGTCGACCGGCGGCCCACCACGCCGACGTCACGACCAGCGCCAGCAGGATCAGCGCCAGCAGGACCCGCGCGAAGAGACCGCGACGGCCGGCGCGCCTGCGTCGTGCCGGAGCGGCCTCGCCGGCGGCCGGGCCGGTCGGCAGGCCGAGCGGCGGCGGTGATCCCCCGCTGCGCTTCTTCTCCGATTTTCGCAGTGCGTCGAGCAGCAGCGACATCAGCCCGCCTCCGGAGAGGGTTCGCCCGCCGTCTCCGGCGGCTCGAGCCGAGCGGGACCGGCAGACGGTGCGGTCATGTACAGGCGGGTCACGGGGCCGACCATGCCATCTTCGCGCAGGCCGTTGCGACGCTGGAACCCCCGCACCCAGTCCTCGAACGCCGCGTCGTATTGGTCGTCCAGCGAACCTTCCCACGGCGACTCGGAATGCGCCGCGGCCGTTCGCTTCAACGATTCGATCGCCGGATCGCGCTCGCCACTGCGCAGGATCCGGCCGCTGTCCGGCCAGACCGCCAGGAACTCGCCGCGCCAGCGACGCTCCACGGCATCGGACGGAACGCGGAAATCCTGCCCGGACTGGCGAATGCGCAGCTGGCGGTCGCCGAGCGCGACGAGCAGCACCATGGCGTCCTCGGGCTCGGCCAGGCGCAGCAGCACCGGGCGGCCGAGGTCGCGGATCAGGGCGAGGTTGCCGCGGAGTCGGTAGCAGGCCAGGCCTTCGGCGTGCTGATCCCGGCAGGCCAGCTCGACCAGGTCCACGTCCACGCCGGGCCACAGGGCGGCCGCTTCGCGTAACGCATCCTCGCGGCTGGCGTCGTCGAGCACCTGGCGCCACATCGGCTGCGGCTCGTCCGGCGGAGGTTCGGCGGGCACGCGATTCAGCGACCAGACCACGCCCGCGGCAACGACCAGCACCAGCACCACCGCGGCCAGCGACAGCCCGGCGGTCAGACCACGGCGGCCGCCCTCCTCGTCGCCGACCACCACCTCGCCCGCGGCCCGGTTGATCAGGGCCGGCGTGATCCGGTCGGTCTCGGCGGCATAGCCGGCCATCAGTGCACGGTCGGCTATGATGTTGATCAGGCGCGGCACGCCGCCGGACACGTGGTGCAGCGTGCGCAGCGCGGACGGCGTGAACGGACAGCGCTCGCCGCCGGCGATCGTGATCCGGTGGCGGACGTACTCGCCGGTTTCGGCCGGTGCCAGCGGCGCCAGGTGGTAGCGCGCCGTGATCCGCTGGGCGAGCTGGCGCAGCGACGGCCGCGACAGCAGTTCGCGAAGTTCGGGCTGGCCGAGCAGGATGATCTGGAGCAGCTTGTCGGTCGCCGTCTCCAGGTTGGTCAGCAAGCGGACCTGCTCCAGCGTTTCGCGACTCATGTTCTGCGCTTCGTCGACGATCAGCACCGCGCGTTCGCCGGCCGCGTGGATGTCGAGCAGGCGGCGGTTCAGTCGTTCGTTGAGGTCCTCGAGGCTGCCGTCGGAGTCGTCCAGCGCCACTTCCAGTTCGCGACAGACCGCGCGCAGGAGCTCGCGCGGCTCGAGCATCGGATTGAGCACCAGCGCGATGTGGGTCCGTTCGGGCACCTGCTCGAGAAGCAGGCGGCACAGGGTGGTCTTGCCCGTGCCGACTTCACCGGTCAGCTGCACGAAGCCGCCGCTGCCGCCCCGGCCGATGCCGTACAGCAGGTGCGCCAGGGCGTCCTGGTGGCGCTGGCTCAGGTAGACGAAGCGCGGGTCCGGAGTGATCGAGAACGGACGCTCGTCGAGACCGTAGAACTGTTCGTACATGTCAGTGCGCTGCGCTCATGCTCAGTCCGACAGCACCATCAGCGAAGCGTTTCCTCCGACCGCCGCGGTGTTGATCGTGCGCGTCCGCTCGACCGCGAAGCGCGCCAGGTAGTGCGGGCCGCCGGCCTTCGGTCCGGTCCCCGAAAGGCCCTCGCCGCCGAACGGCTGGACGCCGACCACGGCGCCGGTCATGTTGCGGTTGACGTAGGCGTTGCCGACGTGGATGCGCCGACACAGCGCCTGCTGGACCCGGTCGATGCGGCTGTGCACGCCGACCGTCAGGCCGTAGCCCGTGGCGTTGATCGCATCGATCACCTTGTCGATGTCGCGCGCCCGGTAGCGCACGACGTGCAGCAGCGGCCCGAACACCTCGCCGTCGAGACTCTCGATACCGCTGATCTCGTAGGCCCGCGGCGCGAACCAGAAGCCCTCGGGCCGGCGCCCTTCCAGCGGCACCTTGGCCAGCAGCTTGGCGCCCGATTCCATCCGGTCGGCGTGCGACTGCAGCATCTGCAGCTGCGAGGCGTCGATCACCGGACCGATATCGCACTTCAGGTAGCCCGGCCAGCCGACGCGCAGCTCCTTCATCGCGCCGGCCAGCATGGTCAGGATGTGGTCGGCCACATCGTCCTGCACGTACAGCACGCGCAGCGCGGAACAGCGCTGCCCGGCGGACAGGAACGCCGACTGGATGACGTCGCGCACGACCTGTTCGGCCAGCGCCGAGGAGTCGACGATCATCGCGTTCTGGCCGCCGGTCTCGGCAATCAGCGTCGCCAGCGGTCCGTCGCGCTCGGCCAGGGCGCGATTGATCGCCCGGGCCGTTTCCGTCGACCCGGTGAACGCCACGCCGGCGATCCGCGGGTCGCGGGTCAGGGCCGCGCCGAGCCGTCCGTCGCCGGGCAGCATCTGCAGCACGCCCTCGGGAATGCCGGCCCGGTACATCAGGTCGACCGCACGCGCGGCGACCAGCGGGGTCTGCTCGGCCGGCTTTGCGATCACCGCGTTGCCGGCCACCAGCGCGGCCACGACCTGGCCGGTGAAGATCGCGAGCGGAAAGTTCCACGGGCTGATGCAGACGAACACGCCGCGGCCGTGCAGCGACAGCTCGTTGTGTTCCCCGGTCGGTCCCGGGAGCACCGTGGCCCCGGCGAACTCGCGCCGCGCTTCCATCGCGTAGTAGCGACAGAAATCGGCCGCCTCGCGCACCTCGGCGATGCCGTCCTTCAGCGACTTCCCGGCCTCGCGCACGCACAGCGCCATCAGCTCGTCGCGATGGTCCTCGAGCAGGTCGGCCAGGCGGTCGAGCGTGGCGGCCCGATCAGCGGCCGGGGTGGCGTCCCAGTCGCGCTGCTTCGACAGCGCCACCTCGATGGCCGGTCCGGCGGCCTCGGGCACCGCGAACGCCACCTCGCCGACGCGGTCTTCGCGATCGGCCGGGGAGCGCACCACGCGGGCCGCTTCCGACGGCAGACCGGACACGCCCATGGGCTCGGCGCGCCATTCGCCGCTGCCGTGCTCCTTCATCCGGTCCGCGAGGTGTTCCAGCTCGCTCTGGCGTGCGAAATTGATGCCGCGGGAGTTGCACCGGTCCGCGCCGAACAGGTCGATCGGTTGCGGGATCTTCGGGTGCGACAGCACGTCGAAGCGCTCGACTGCCTCGATCGGATCGGAAACGACCTCTTCGGGCGGCAGGCGCTCGTCGACAATGCGATTGACGAACGAGGTGTTGGCGCCGTTCTCGAGCAGCCGCCGGACCAGGTACGGGAGCAGGTCCTTGTGGTTGCCGACCGGCGCGTAGACGCGGCAGTGACCGTGGAAGTCGTCGTTGTCCAGCACCTCTTCGTACAGCTCGCGACCCATGCCGTGCAGCCGCTGGTATTCGAAGTCGGTGCGCGAGCCGGCCATCTCGCTGATCGCGCAGATGGTGTGCGCGTTGTGCGTCGCGAACTGGGGATAAAAGGCCTCGCGCAGGTCGAGCAGCTTGCGCGCGCAGGCCAGGTAGGAGATGTCCGTGTTGGGCTTGCGGCTGAACACGGGGTAGCCGTCGTGGCCCTCCATCTGGGCGAACTTGATTTCCGTGTCCCAGTAGGCGCCCTTGACCAGCCGGATCGGAATCCGGTGGCCGCTGCGTTCGGCCAGCTCGGCCAGCCAGTCGATCGCCGCCCAGGCGCGCTTCTGATAGGCCTGCAGTGCCAGCCCGAGGCCGTCCCAGCCGGCCAGCGTCTCGTCGCCGAGGACTTCGGCGAACACGTCCAGCGACAGCATCAGCCGCTCCGCTTCCTCCGCATCGACGGTCAGCGCGATGCCCGCGTCGCGGGCCCGCTGGGCGAGATCCAGCAGCACGGGAGCCAACTCGTCGATGACCCGCTGTCGCTTGGCCGGCTCGTAGCGGGGATGCAGCGCGGAGAGCTTGACCGAGATGCTGGGGACCTCGAACACGTCGCGGTCATCGCCGGCCTTGCGGATCGCCGCGCCGATCGCGTCGATCGCATCGGCGTAAGCCTTGCGGTAGCGCTCCGCGTCCTCGGCGGTCAGCGCCGCCTCGCCCAGCATGTCGAAGGAGTAGCGGAAGCGGCGATTGCCCTTCTTGTGGGCGCGCTCCATCGCCTCGGAGATGGTCCGGCCCATCACGTACTGGTGGCCCATGATGCGCATCGCCTGGCGGATCGCCAGCCGCACCACCGGTTCGCCCGACTTGTTGGCCAGGCGCGCCAGCACGGAACTGAAATCACGGCGCGCGGACTGGCCGACGCGCACCATCCGGCCGGTCAGCATCAGGCCCCAGGTCGAGGCATTGACGAACAGGGACTCGCTCTTGCCGAGGTGCGATTCCCAGTTGGCCTCCGACAGCTTGTCGGCGATCAGCGCCTCGGCGGTGTCGGAATCGGGGATGCGCAGCAGCGCCTCGGCCAGGCACATCAGGACCACGCCCTCCTCCGACGACAGGTCGTACTCGCGCATGAACGCTTCCATGGCGCCCTGGTCGTCGGCGCGCTTGCGCACCCGGCGGACCAGGTCGACGGCACAGGTCGAAATCGCGCCGCGGACATCGGCGCCCAGGCCGATCTCGGCCAGCAGCGACGGCACGTGCTCCGACTCCGGAACGGACCAGGCCGCGTCCATGGCCTGTCGAAGAGGATGGTCGGACATGTCGCCCGGATCTACAAAAGGAAACTCTGCGCTCATCGCGGCCCGCTACTCCAGAAAAACGTGGCGAAAATTACGAGTCTGTCGGCGCCCGAACGACGTCCGGACGGGGTCGCCCGAGGCGGCCGTCGCCAGTGTAACGCAACGTTGCTCCGCTGCGATTCTGCCGGCGCCTTGCGCGGCGACGGAGCATGACATCCGTGAACGTCAGGAACGCCTCGAACGATCCGAATCCGTTACAATACGCAGTCCATGGGAAACCCTGCTCGGCGGTCGGACCCGATGCTGAAAATCGAAGCAACCAACGGCGAAGATGAGACCCGCCGGGCCGAGTTGCTTTCGAACCTTTCGCTGACCTTCGACCGGCTGGCCGGTGTTTTCCTGGTACTGAGCGCGATCACGCTGCTGGTGGCCCTGCTGCCGACGCTGATGGGGTTCTGGCCGATCTTCGCGATCGCCCTGGTCCACCTCGCGATCGTCGGCTGGTGCTTCCGGCTGGCGTGGCGCGGGTACTGGCACCGACAGGAGGTCTGCGTCGACGCCGAGCGCGTCTGGCTGATCGACTGCTCCGCCCGAGGCCGCGTCGAGCGGCGCTGGCCCACCGGCTGGGTGCGGGTCGAGATCGACCGCAGCGGTCGCGAACCGCGGTTGTTCGTCGGAATGCACGACGAGCGCACCGAGATCGGCGGCTTCGTGCCGGCGGAAGAACGGCTCGAGGTGGCCGAATGGCTGCGGCAGGCGCTTTCGACCTGCACGGCCGCAGCGTCTCCGGCCACGAGCCGGTAGCGCGGATCGAGAACGATTGCGAACGAGTGCAGCGATCGAAGCGATTCGGGGCGACCCGAACGAAACAACGAAGTCAACCAATCCGTAAATCGACAACGAGCGAGTTCAGGATGAAGAGAACCAACGAACTGATCGTCGGCCTGGCCATGGTTGCGGTGATTGCCGCGGTCACCTGGGCCCTGTTCGCCGTGGGCGACAACATGACGCCGGGGGTGACGCCGTTCAGCCAGGACGTCTACCAACTGCACATGGTCATCCTGGGCATCGTGACGGTCATCGGCGTGCTGGTGTTCGCGGCGATGTTCACGTCGATCTACCTGCATCGGAAGTCGAAGGGCGCCG
Organism: Wenzhouxiangellaceae bacterium; assembly: GCA_965227925.1. Taxonomy (GTDB): domain Bacteria; phylum Pseudomonadota; class Gammaproteobacteria; order Xanthomonadales; family Wenzhouxiangellaceae. The sequence goes on along the minus strand of CBDDGP010000003.1, from coordinate 640,353 downwards.
AGGCCGCGCAATTCACGCACTCGACCCGGGCGGAGATCACCTGGACGGTGATTCCGATCCTGATCCTGGTCGTCATGGCGATCCCGGCCACCCGGGTCCTGATCGACATGGAAGACACCAGCGGCGCCGAACTGAACATCAAGGTCACGGGCTACCAGTGGCTGTGGGGCTACGAGTACATCGAGGACGAGATCGAGTTCTACTCGGCGCTCGACCGCGACAGCTCGCTGGCTCGCCAGATCGGCTCCGGCATCGACCCGGCCGACGTCGAGAACTACCTGCTCGAGGTCGACAACCGCGTGATCGTTCCGACCGACACCCGGATCCGCTTCCTGCTGACCTCCAACGACGTCATCCATTCCTGGTGGGTGCCGGACCTCGGCTGGAAGCGCGACGCGATTCCGGGCATGGTCAACGAAGCCTGGACGCTGATCGAGGAGCCCGGCGTGTACCGCGGCCAGTGCACCGAGCTGTGCGGCAAGGACCACGGTTTCATGCCGGTGGTCATCGAGGCCGTGCCCCCGGAGGAGTACCGCGCCTGGGTCGACAGCCAGAAGTCCGGGGTGGCCGCGAACGCGAGCTCCGGCTCGGTCGCTGACACCGGACCGGCCAGCCCCTGATCGGCGCCGGCCGACCTTCGGCTCCGGAACGACCCGACCGCGCCATCGAACACTGAATGAATTCGCGACCTGCGGGTCGCGCATCGAAAACGCAGCAGCCCACTGTTCGCTGTTACCTGTTTCAAGGGATCGCTAATGACGACGCAAACCGCACACGTTGACGACCATCACCACGATCAGCCCAAGGGCCTGAAGCGCTGGCTGTTCACGACCAACCACAAGGAGATCGGAACGCTCTACCTGTTCTGGTCGCTGGCCATGTTCCTGATCGGCGGTGCGATGGCGATGGTCATCCGCGCCGAGCTGTTCTCGCCGGGTCTGCAGCTGGTTGATCCCGAGTTCTTCAACCAGATGACCACCATGCACGCGCTGGTGATGATCTTCGGCGCGGTCATGCCGGCCTTCGTCGGCCTGGCGAACTGGATGGTGCCGCTGATGGTCGGCGCGCCCGACATGGCCCTGCCGCGGATGAACAACTGGTCCTTCTGGATCCTGCCGTTCGCGTTCCTGATGCTGCTGTCGACCCTGTTCATGCCGTCGGGCGGCCCGGCTTCGGGCTGGACGCTGTACCCGCCGCTGTCGCTCCAGGGCGGCAACAGCTTCGCCTTCGTGATCTTCTCGATCCACCTGATGGGCATCTCGTCGATCATGGGCGCGATCAACATCATCGCCACCATCCTGAACATGCGTGCACCGGGCATGACCCTGCTGCGCATGCCGCTGTTCGTCTGGACCTGGCTGATCACCGCCTTCCTGCTGATCGCCGTGATGCCGGTCCTCGCCGGCGCCGTGACCATGCTGCTGACCGACCGGTTCTTCGACACCAGCTTCTTCAACGCTGCAGGCGGCGGCGATCCGGTGATGTACCAGCACATCTTCTGGTTCTTCGGCCACCCCGAGGTCTACATCATGATCCTGCCGGCGTTCGGGATCATCTCCGAGATCATCCCGACCTTCTCGCGCAAGCCGCTGTTCGGCTACACCGCGATGGTCTACGCCACCGCCTCGATCGCGTTCCTGTCGTTCATCGTCTGGGCGCACCACATGTTCACCGTGGGCATGCCGCTGGGCGCCGAACTGTTCTTCATGTACGCGACCATGGTCATCGCGGTGCCGACCGGCATCAAGGTGTTCAACTGGGTCTCGACCATGTGGCGCGGATCGATGACCTTCGAGACGCCGATGCTGTTCGCGATCGGCTTCGTCATCCTGTTCACGATCGGCGGACTGTCGGGGGTGATGCTGGCCATCGTGCCGGCCGACTTCCAGTACCACGACACCTACTTCGTGGTCGCCCACTTCCACTACGTCCTGGTCACCGGCGCGATCTACTCGATCATGGCCGCGACCTACTACTGGCTGCCGAAGTGGACCGGCAACATGTACGACGAGCGTCTCGGCAAGATCCACTTCTGGTGGTCGACGATCTCGGTCAACGTGCTGTTCTTCCCGCAGCACTACCTTGGTCTTGCCGGCATGCCGCGCCGTATTCCGGACTACGCCGTGCAGTTCGCCGAGTTCAACCTGATCTCGTCGATCGGCGGCTTCGCCTTCGGCCTGGCCCAGCTGCTGTTCGCCTGGATCGTGATCAAGTGCGTGCGCGGCGGCGAGAAGGCCACCGCCCGGGTCTGGGAAGGCGCACGCGGGCTGGAGTGGACCGTGCCGTCCCCTGCCCCACTGCACACCTTCGACACCCCGCCGGTCGTCGACGACACGGTCGCGGTCCACGAGGACAAGGTGCCGGGCTGACATGAGCTCCCGCACGGACCACGAGCGCGGCCGGGAGGCCGGCCGCAACGAAGGCCGAAACGAAAGTCCGCAGTCGCGGCGGCGGGGCGTTCGACGCACCGCCATCGCCCTCGGCATCGTCGCGCTGGCGGTCTACGGCGCGTTCATCCTGAGCGGCGTGTTCGGCAGCGCGACCTGACCGAGAGCTGGACCACCGAAGATCCTGGTGCATCGACCATGAGCGACAAGGCAGACAAGGGAACCACGACGAGCACGGCCCGCACCGCGGGCAAGCTGGCGCTGCTGGCCGTGGCCATGTTCGGCTTCGGCTACGCGCTGGTGCCGCTCTACGACAAGTTCTGCGAGATCACCGGAATCGGCGGCCGGACCGGCGACGCGGTCGCCGAGGTGGTCGATACCGGCGACTCGGATCGCAGGATCCAGGTCCACTTCGATTCGAACGTGAACACCGCGCTGGACTGGGAATTCGAGCCGGTGGAGACGTTCATGGACATCCAGCCCGGCCGGATGTACGAGACCGCCTACATCGCCCACAACCGCAGCGATCGCACGATCGTCGCCCAGGCGGTTCCGAGCGTGGCCCCGGGACAGGCCTCGCTGTATTTCAACAAGACCGAGTGCTTCTGCTTCGAACAGCAGCTGCTGGCGCCGGGCGAATCGCGCGAGATGCCGGTCCGCTTCTACGTCGATGAGCAATTGCCGGGCAGGATCGACCTGATTACCCTTTCCTACATCATCTACAAGAACGAGGATGCGACCGAGCAGGCGTCCGTCGGACCCTGAGCGATTCGCCCCGAAACCCACCGGGAGTCAACATGGCAAGCGCAAACTACTACGTTCCCCACACTGCGAAGTGGCCGATCGTCGGCTCGATCGGGCTGTTCCTTCTGGTGTCGGGCTTCGCGAACTGGATGAACGGCAGCGACATCGGTCCGTGGATGGCCGTCGCCGGCGCCGCGACCGTCATCCTGATGATGTTCGGCTGGTTCGCCGACGTCATCAAGGAATCCGAGTCCGGCCTGTACAACAACAAGGTCGACGCCTCGTTCCGCCAGGGGATGATCTGGTTCATCTTCTCCGAGGTCATGTTCTTCGCCGCGTTCTTCGGCGCGCTGTTCTACGCCCGCGTGCTCTCGGTGCCGTGGATCGGCGGCGAAGGCACCGGCGTGATGACCAACGCCCTGCTCTATCCCGATTACCAGCCCGCCTGGCCGACCAACGGCCCGGCCAACATCGGCGGCGACTTCCAGACCATCGGCGCCTTCGAGCTGCCGCTGATCAACACGCTGATCCTGCTGACCTCCGGCTGGACCATCACGATGGCCCACTGGGCGCTGAAGAAGATGCAGCGCCGCGCGCTGGTGCTGTGGATGTTCGCCACCGTCGCCCTGGGCGCGCTGTTCCTGTACCTGCAGGCCGCGGAATACGTCCACGCCTACCAGGACCTGGGCCTGACCCTCGGCTCGGGCATCTACGGCTCGACCTTCTTCATGCTGACCGGCTTCCACGGCCTGCACGTCACGGTCGGGTCGATCATGCTGCTGGTCATCGCCATCCGCTGCATGAAGGGTCACTTCAAGCCCGATCACCACTTCGGCTTCGAGGCCGTGGCCTGGTACTGGCACTTCGTCGACGTGGTCTGGCTGGGGCTGTTCGTCTTCGTCTACGTGGTCTGACCCGAGCGACGCCGTTCGAGTCGAAGTCCGACCACGAAAAAGGGGCCCGCCGGGCCCCTTTTTCGTATCCGAATCGCGATCCGGAGGCGGCCGATCATCCGAACGGTCGGCCGCGCGTCCATCATCGCCTGACGGTCATGTCTTCTTCGGCGCGATCATCATCACCATCTGCCGGCCTTCCATGCGCGGAAACTGCTCGACGGTGATCTCGCCTTCCATATCGCCCTCGACCCGCTTGAGCAGATCGCGGCCAAGGTCCTGGTGGGCCATTTCGCGGCCGCGGAAGCGCAGCGTGACCTTGACCTTGTTGCCTTCCTCGATGAAGCGGCGCAGGTTGCGCATCTTCACGTCGTAGTCGTGGTCGTCGGTGCCGGGCCGGAACTTCACTTCCTTGACCTGGACCTGCTTCTGCTTCTTCTTCTGGGCCTGCTGCTTCTTCGACTCCTCGAAGCGGAACTTGCCCCAGTCCATGATCCGGCACACGGGCGGATCCGCCTGCGGCGCGATCTCGACCAGGTCCATGCCCTCTTCCTCGGCCAGCGCGATGGCGTCCTGGATGCTCCGGATACCGACCTGGTCTCCGTTGGACGCTACGACTCGCACCTTGGGCGCGGTGATGTCCTGGTTGCGCCGGGTCTTCTTGTCAGTGGCGATGTGGATGTCTCCTTAGCTGTGGGTTGAGTTTGTTCGGTCCTGCCTTGGTCGACCGCCGACCGGCGCAGGACCCTGCGACCATTGTCGCAGGATCGGTGCAACGGCGACGATCGGGTTCATCCTGCGGATCGGTCCGCGAACCTTTCCGCCAATCGAGCCGCGATCCAACTCGCGATCCAACTCGCGGTTCAATCCGCCGGATCGGTCCGGCCGCGCTGGGCGACCCATTGACCGAGCTTGTCGGCGAAGGCCTCCAGGCGCATCGAGCCCAGGTCGTTGCCGCTGCGCTGACGCACGGCCACCGTTCCTTCCTCGACTTCGCGATCCCCGACCACCAGCAGGAACGGCACCTTGGCCAGGGTCTGCTCGCGGATTTTAAAACCGATCTTTTCGTTCCTCAAGTCGGCGTCGGCGCGGAATCCGAGCTCCTCGAGCCGGCGCGCCACGCCCTGAGCATAATCGGCCTGCGCATCGGTGATGTTCATCACCACCACCTGGACCGGGGCCAGCCACACGGGCAGGTTGCCCGCGTAGTGCTCGATCAGCACGCCGATGAAGCGCTCGACCGAGCCGAGGATGGCCCGGTGCAGCATCACCGGCACCTGCTTCTCGCCGTTCTCGTCGACGTAGGCCGCGCCCAGGCGACCGGGCATGGAGAAGTCGACCTGCATCGTTCCGCACTGCCAGACCCGGCCGATGCAATCGGTCAGCGAGAACTCGATCTTCGGGCCGTAGAACGCCCCCTCGCCCGGCTGGATTTCGTAGGGAATTCCAGCGGTTTCCAGCGCTTCCTTCAGGGCTTCTTCGGCACGATCCCAGACCTCGTCGGACCCCACCCGCTGCTCGGGCCGGGTCGACAGCTTGACCTGGATGTCCTCGAAACCGAAGTCCTTGTAGACATCGAACACCAGCGCGTTGAACGCCAGCACCTCGTCGCGCATCTGCTCGGGCGTGCAGAAGATGTGCGCGTCGTCCTGGACGAAATTGCGCACCCGCATCAGCCCGTGCAGCGAGCCCGACGGCTCGTTCCGATGGCACGACCCGAACTCGGCCATGCGCAGCGGCAGGTCGCGGTAGCTCCGCAGGCCCTGATTGAAGATCTGCACGTGGCAGGGGCAGTTCATCGGCTTGACCGCGTAGGTGCGGTCCTCCGAGGAGGTGATGAACATGTTGTCGGCGAAGTTGTCCCAGTGACCCGATTTCTGCCACAGGCTCAGGTCGACGATCTGCGGCGTGTGGACCTCCTGGTAGTCGGCCTCCTGCAGACGATCGCGGATGTAGTCCTGAATCATCCGGTAGATCCGCCAGCCGTGGTCGTGCCAGAACACCATCCCCGGCGCTTCCGGCTGGGAATGGAACAGGCCCAGCTGCTTGCCGATCTTGCGGTGGTCCCGCTTCTCGGCCTCCTCCAGCCGGCGCAGATAGGCCTTGAGCGCCTTCTTGTCGCCCCAGGCCGTGCCATAGATGCGCTGCAGCATCTCGTTGTCCGAGTCGCCGCGCCAGTAGGCACCGGCCAGCTTGGTCAGCTTGAAGGCCCCCAGCTTGCCCGTCGACGGCACGTGCGGACCCCGGCAGAGATCGATGAAATCGCCCTGCCGGTACAGCGACAGCGCCTCGTCGGACGGAATGCTCGCGATGATCTCGGCCTTGTACTCCTCGCCCTGGTCGCGGAAGAAGGCCACCGCCTCGTCGCGGCCCATCTCGCTGCGCTCGACCGGGATGTCCTCGTCGACGATCCGCGCCATCTCCTTCTCGATCGCCTCGAGATCCTCGGGCTTGAAGGCCTTGTCGCGGGCGAAGTCGTAGTAGAAGCCGTTGTCGACCGTCGGACCGATCGTGACCTGGGTTTCCGGGAACAGCCGCTTGACCGCCTGGGCCAGCAGGTGCGCGGTCGAGTGCCGGATGATCTCCACCCCGTCCTCGTCGCGCCCGGTGACGATCTTCAGCGCCGCGTCGCCGGTGATCCGGAAGCCCGTATCCACCAGCTTCCCGTTCACCTCACCGGCCAGGGCCGCCTTCGCCAACCCCGGCCCGATCGACTCCGCAACCTCGAGCACCGTCACCGGCGCCTCGAACGACTTCCGACTCCCGTCGGGCAACGTGATCTCAGGCATGCAAATTCCGTGCAGTCAAAACCGATACGAACCCCCAATTGTACCGGACCGCAGCGCCCCACCAAGCGGCAACGCCACCGCTTAGGGCCAGAAACCAACTGCTCAAGGAGGTTTGCACCAAAGTCAATTAGAGGCGATGCGGCAGCAGCGAGAGCCTGAGCGATTATTGATCAGGGGAGACTCGCGCGCAGCAGCTACCAAATTCGAACCTCTGCCAGCTCCAGTTGAGGGGCGCTGTGGGCAATTTGTCCCGATTCCCAGCAGTGTCGGGCTTGTTCGCGAGCGGCTTTGCTAGGCAATACTTCGCCTCATGACAGCCGGCATGGCCGTGAGGAAAATTACAAAATTGGATGCCCCCAAGAAAATCGCGACGGTGTCGAAGTCCTGTCTGGAGAATGCGTAGCCAGCCAGGATAGCTCCGGGCACGAAGTGCACTGCACAGAGCGCGGCAACCCAAAAACGATTAACTCTCAGCTTGTGGCTCGAAAAAACGTAGGCGCCACCGGCCAGACAAAATACCGTCACAACGAAGAATGCGATCGGGCCCGCCAAGAGATAGGCCATGATCGGAGCGTTGACGATGGCCGCCAATTCAATAGTCAACACATAGACTTCATTGACGAGATCCGCTTTGGTCTCTTGATCGCTCATTCATTCCCCCTTGTTTCGCCCGACTTTTGCTCAATACGCAGATTTTCGAAAGGGGAAACATTAGCAGACACCTCAGACTCGGCATCCTGTGATTTTCCAGTCCAACACGAAGGCGGAATCGTGAGGAGGAAATGCAATTCCCTTCTTCAGGGCTTTCAGGGTGCGTGGAATGCGCCGGCGCGCGGAGCGCAGCGACCGCAGTGTGCCTTGATGGCACATGAGGATCGCGAGCACCGAACGACGCCGCAGGCGGCGTGCCGCGAGCCTGAAGGAAATGAAATTTCCTTCTCAGGATTTCTTGGGTGCGCGGACAGCAGTGACGCGCGGAGCACAGCGACCGCAGTGTGCCTATATGGCACATGAGGATCGCGAGCACCGAACGGCGCTGCTGGCCGTATGCCCAAGGAAGCCTGGGGAGGAAATGAAATTCCCTTCTTCAGGGCGTTCATGGTGCGTCGATTGCGCCGGCGCGCGGAGCGCAGGAACCGCAGTGTGCTCAAAGGCACATGAGGATTCCGAGCACCGAACGACGGCGCAGGCGGCGTGCCAGGAAAGTCCTGAAGAAGGGAATTTGGTGGGCGATGCTGGATTTGAACCAGCGACCTCTGCCATGTCAAGACAGCGCTCTAACCAACTGAGCTAATCGCCCGTACAGCGAAGCGCGCCAAGATACCAAATCCCCTCCGATTTGGCAATAGCGGAACGGTTTTTTTCACTCGTCCGGTCCACCGCCCCGCCCCTCGCTCCACCCTTCCCTATAATCGAATCCATGTCCGCCCACCCCGCATCGATCCCTGCGCCCTCCGCCGCCGACGATGCGCGGGTCGAGCCGGCCCCGGCCACCTTCGTCCACCTGCGCGTCCACTCCCAGTACAGCCTGGAAGACGGCCTGTCGCGGCCGGCCGAGCTGGTCGCCCGGGCCCGCGACCTCGGCATGCCGGCGATCGCGATCACCGATTGGCACAACCTGTTCGGCCTGGTCAAGTTCTACCGCGAGGCGCACAAGGCCGGGATCAAGCCGCTGGTCGGCGCCGACGTGCGGATCGCCTCGCCGAGCCGGCCCGAGCCGCACGTGGCGACCCTGCTGGTGGCCGATCGCACCGGCTACCTGAACCTCTGCCGGCTGATCTCGAAGAGCTTCATCGAGGGCCGCGACCAGGGCCAGCCGCGGCTGCGCGAGGAATGGCTGACCGCCGACGCCTGCGAGGGCCTGATCGCGCTGACCGGCTGGGACGGCGACATCGGCCAGGCGCTGTCGGCCGGCCACCCCAACGAGGCGCGCCGCCGACTCGACGCCTGGACGGCGCGGTTCCCGGACCGGGTCTACATCGAGCTGACCCGCACCGGGCGAGCCGGCGAACGCGAGGTCGAGGGCGGGCTGCTGGCCGCGGCCATCGAGGCCGACGTTCCGGTGGTCGCGACCAACGACGTGCGCTTCGCCCAGCCCGACGAGTACCTCGCCCACGAGGCGCGGGTGTGCATCCACCAGAGCCGCCTGCTCGACGACAAGCACCGGCCGCGCGACTACGTGGAGGGCCAGAGCCTCAAGTCGTCGGAGGCCATGGCCGAGACCTTCGCCGACCTGCCGGTGGCGCTGGAGAACTCGGTCGAGCTGGCCAAGCGGCTGAACCTGGAGCTGACCCTCGGTGAATACGCCCTGCCCGCGTTCCCTCTGCCGGAGGGCGACACGGCCGACGATTACCTGCGCCGCAAGAGTTTCGAGGGCCTCGAGCGCCGCCTGGCAACCCACGGCATCGCGCCGGGCTACGAGGAACAGGACTATCGGGATCGCGTGGAGCGCGAGCTGGGGGTCATCATCAAGATGGGCTTCTCCGGCTACTTCCTGATCGTCGCCGATTTCATCGCCTGGGCCCGCAACAACGACGTGCCCGTCGGCCCGGGCCGCGGCTCCGGCGCCGGCTCGCTGGTGGCCTGGTGCATCGGCATCACCGACCCCGATCCGCTGCGCTACGACCTGCTGTTCGAGCGCTTCCTGAACCCGGAACGCGTGTCGATGCCCGATTTCGATATCGATTTCTGCGTCGCCGGCCGCGACCGGGTGATCGAGTACGTCGCCGACCACTACGGCCGCGACCGGGTCAGCCAGATCATCACCTACGGCACGCTGGCGGCCAAGGCGGCGGTGCGCGACTGCGGCCGCGTGCTCGGCTACAACTACGGCTTCGTCGACTCGATCGCCAAGCTGATTCCGCCGGACCTGAACATGACGCTGGCCAAGGCGCTGGAGCAGGAGCCCGAGCTCAAGCAGCGCTTCGAGCGCGAGGACGATACGCGCAGCATCCTCGACCTGGCCATGCAGCTCGAGGGCGTGGCGCGCAACGCCGGCAAGCACGCCGGCGGCGTGGTCATCGCGCCCGGTCCGCTGACCGACTTCACGCCGCTGTACACGGACCCGCGCTCCGGCTCGGTCGTGACCCAGTTCGACAAGAACGACGTCGAGGCCGTCGGCCTGGTCAAGTTCGACTTCCTGGGCCTGCGCAACCTGACGATCATCGACTGGGCGATGAAGTCCGTGAACCGCGAGCGCAGACGCGCAGGCGACGAGGCGATCGAGCTCGACGCCCTGCCGCTCGACGATCCGGACACCTTCACGCTGCTGCAGAAAGCGCACACGACCGCGGTGTTCCAGCTCGAGTCGCGCGGCATGAAGGACCTGCTGCGCAAGCTGGTGCCCGACAGCTTCGACGACATCGTCGCCGCCGTCGCGCTGTTCCGGCCCGGCCCGCTGGACGCGGGGATGGTCGACGACTACGTCGAGCGCAAGCACGGCCGGGCCACGGTCAAGTATCCGCACCCGATGACCGAGGCCATCCTCAAGCCCACCTACGGCGTGATCCTGTACCAGGAACAGGTGATGCAGATCGCCCAGGTCGTCGGCGGCTACACGCTCGGCGCGGCCGACCTGCTGCGCCGCGCGATGGGCAAGAAGGACCGCGACCTGATGGCCAAGCAGCGCGAGATCTTCTGCGCCGGCGCGGCGGGGAACGATGTCGACGCCAACGACGCGGGCCACCTGTTCGACCTGATCGAGACCTTTGCCGGCTACGGCTTCAACAAGTCGCACTCGGTGGCCTACGCGCTGGTCGCCTACCACACGGCCTGGCTGAAGGCCCACTACCCGGCCGAGTTCATGGCCGCGGTGCTGTCGGCGGACATGGACAAGACCGACAAGGTCGCCAACCTGATCGAGGACTGCCGGGCGATGGATCTCGAGATCCTGCCGCCGGACATCAACGCCTCGGTCTACCGCTTCGAGGTCGAGGACGGCCGCATCCGCTACGGCCTCGGCGCGGTCAAGGGCGTCGGCGAGGGCGCGATCGAGAACATCGTCGCGGTCCGCGAGCGCACCGGGCCCTTCGAGTCGCTGGCCGGCCTGCTGCGCGAGCTCGACCTCGGCAAGCTGAACAAGCGCACGATGGAAACGCTGATCCGCGCCGGCGTGCTGGAGAGCATCAGCGACAACCGGGCCGCATTGATGCAGGCCCTGCCCGACGCCTGGGCCGCGGCCGAGCGCCACCAGGCCGATTCGGCCGCGGGCCAGGCCAGCCTGTTCGGCGGCGGGGGCGGCGGCGACGCGCCGAGCCCCGACGACGAACCCCCGTTGCCCGACGTTCGGCCCTGGAACGCCCGCCAGCGCCTGCGTGCAGAACGCGAGACGCTGGGCCTGTACCTGACCGGCCACCCGATGGACGACCTGGCCGACGAGATCGGCGGTTTCGTCAGCTGCCGGCTCGGCGAGGTGGCGGACAAGCTCGGCGGGCAGCAGCCACCGCCGGGCGCCAACGGGTTCAACGGCGGCGGAGACGGCCGCCGGCGCGGCCGCAACCAGGGCACGCCGATGACCCTGGCCGGGCTGGTCGTCGCCCTGCGCCGCCGCCCCGGCAAGGGCGTGTTCGCCGCGATCGACGACGGCAGTGCCCGGATGGAAGTCGCCGTGTTCGATCGAGTGATGGCCGAAAGCGGCGACATGCTGGTCTCCGACGAGATCGTCGTGGTCAGCGGCAAGGTCGACATCGACGACTTCAACGGCGGCTACCGGATGATCGCCGAGCAGGTGTTCACGCTGGACCAGGCGCGCGAGCGCTTCGCCCGCCACGTCCACCTCCGCCTGCGGCGAGACGCGCCACCCGACAGCGTCCACCACGACCTTGCCGCCGCCCTCCGCCCCTACCGCCCGGGCGAGATTCCGGTCATCGTGCGGTTCAGCAACGGCCGCGCCGAGGCGACCCTGAAGCTGGGTCCCGCGTGGCGGGTCCGGCCCTGTACCGAGCTGCTGGCGGCGATCTCGGGGCTGGATGTGGTGGAAGCGGTGGAACTGGTGTATCGATAGGAGGGACGAGGGGCAAGGGGGCAGGGACTAGTAACACCAGAGCCTTTCCGAACCCTGTGCGTACCTACTGCCCTCACTAGCCCCTTTCCCCTGGTCGCAGAAACGGATCAGGGGTCAGGGGTCAGGGGTCAGGGGTCAGGGGCTAGTAACACCAGAGCCTTTCCGAACCCTGTACGTACCTACTGCCCTCACTAGCCTCTTTCCCCTAGTCCCTTTCCCCTGGCCGCAGAAAGGGGTCAGGGGCTAGTAGAACCCGCGCTTTACCGAACCTTGGGTGTTTCTACTGCCCCCACTAGCCCCTTTCCCTGGTCCCTTTCCCCTGATCGAAGAAAGGGGTCAGGGGTCAGGGACTAGTAACACCAGAGCCTTTCCGAACCCTGTGCGTACCTACTGCCCCCACTAGTCCCTTTCCCCTAGTCCCTTTCCCCTGGCCGCAGAAAGGGGTCAGGGGCTAGTAGAACCCGCGCGTTACTGAACCTCGGGCGTTTCTACTGCCCCCACTAGCCCCTTTCCCCTAGTCCCTTTCCCCTGGTCGCAGAAAGGGGTCAGGGACTAGGAACACCAGAGCCTTTCCGAACCCTGTACGTACCTACTGCCCCCACTAGCCCCTTTCCCCTAGTCCCTTTCCCCTGGCCGCAGAAAGGGGTCAGGGGCTAGTAGAACCCGCGCTTTACCGAAACTTGGGCGTTTCTACTGCCCCCACTAGCCCCTTTCCCCTAGTCCCTTTCCCCTAGTACCTTTCCCCTAGTCCCTTTCCCCTGGTCGCAGAAAGGGGTCAGGGACTAGGAACACCAGAGCCTCTCCGAACCCTGAGCGTACCTACTGCCCTCACTAGCCCCCTTTCCCCTGGTGCCTTGCCCCTTTTCCAGGCCCCTTTCCCCTAGTCCCTGGCCCCTCTTCCAGACCCCTTTCGCCGACGCCCTGGCCCCTCTCACGAGCCCCATCCACTCTCCCACCAACCGCGCAGAGCTACACTGGGCGTCCGTTCCCGGCCCATCCCGCGAGGCGCCACCCATGATCCACGACAACATCCTGACCACGATCGGCCATACCCCGACCGTTCGGCTCAACCGGATCGGTCCGAAGAACGTGGACCTGTTCGCGAAGCTGGAGTTCTTCAATCCCCTCGGCTCGGTCAAGGACCGGCTGGCCATTGGCATCATCGAGGACGCCGAGCGGCGCGGCACGCTGACGCCGGGCCAGACCGTGGTCGAGGCGACCTCGGGCAACACCGGCATCGCGCTGGCCATGGTCTGTGCCGCCAAGGGCTATCCCTTCGTCGCGCTGATGGTCGAGACCTTCTCGATCGAGCGCCGCAAGCTGATGCGTGCGCTGGGCGCGAAGGTGATTCTCACACCGAAGGAAGAGAAAGGCTCCGGCATGGTCCGGCGCGCGGCCGAGCTGGCCGAACGCAACGGCTGGTACCTGGCCCGCCAGTTCGAGAATGCGGCCAACCCGGCCTATCACGCCAGCACCACGGGCCCGGAGATCCTGCGCGACTTCGCCCACCGCGGACTGGACTACGTGATCACCGCCTGGGGCACCGGCGGCACGATGAGCGGGGCCGGCAGGGTGCTGAAACAGGCCCGCCCGGACCTGCAGATCATCGCCACCGAGCCGGCCGGCGCCGCCCTGCTGTCCGGCAAGGAATGGACGCCGCACAAGATCCAGGGCTGGACCCCGGATTTCATCCCCGAAATCCTCGACCGCGACATCGCTGACCGCATCGAGCCGGTCACCGACGAAGAAGCGATCGAGATGGCGCAGCGAATGGCGCGCGAGGAAGGCATCTTCACCGGCATCTCCGGCGGCGGCGCGGTCGCGGCCATGGTCAAGGTCGCAGAAACCGCCCCGGACGGATCGACGCTGGTTGCGGTCGTGGCCGATACGGGCGAGCGCTACCTGTCGACCCCACTGTTCGAGAACGTCAACGAAGGCACCGATCGCGACTGGCTGGTCGAGCAGGGTTACGCCGACGAGGACTTCTGAGTGCGGCGGGTGTAGATCAGGCCGCCGAGCGCGCCGGCCGCGCACAGCGCCAGCGCACCCGGCAGCGTCCGGGCCGCGGCGATCGCGGTGATCGGCAGGGCCAGCTGCATCAGCCAGAGCATCGCGGCCAGCGCGCTGAAGCCGGCCAGCGGAAACAGCAGACCGCGCAGCGTCGGCCGCCAGCGCGCGAGCAGCGCGGCGACCGGCCAGGCGACCAGGAAGGCCGCGGCGACGAGCGCGGCGTAGGTCGGCGCGAAGTGGACGAGGTCGTGACCGAACAGGCCCAGGCGTTCCCCGATCGGCATCGGTACGCCGAGCCGGGCCAGCGCCGAGGCGTTCAGGTGGGCCTGCACCGCGGTCCCACCGATCGCCGCGGCCAGCACCGCCAGCAGCCAGGCCACCAGCGCGCGCTTCACGCCGTTTCTCCGCTGCTATGCTCGGTGCCTTGCCGCGCTCTGGATCCTGCAGTCATGACGTACATCGGCCGGTCGTTCCTCCTCGTTCCCGTGTCTCTGAAGTCCATGCTGAGCTCCCCTGTCGCGACCGGTGGGATCGCGGCGCTCGCCCTGCTGCTCGCCGCAGCCCTGGCCGCCTCGGTACTCGCGCCCCGCCCCGCTCTGGCCGCAGACTACCAGATCGAAACCGCGGCCGACGGCCTCGAATGGCCGTGGTCGCTGGCGTTCCTGCCCGACGGCCGGATCCTGGTGACCGAGCGCACCGGCGCGCTGCGCGTGATCGACAACGGCGTGCTGCTCGACGAGCCCGTCGCCGGCGTGCCGCCGGTCTACGCCAACAGCCAGGGCGGACTGTTCGAGGCCCTGCCCCACCCCGACTTCGAAACCAACGGCCTGGTCTACCTGTCCTACGCTCACGGCACGTCGGACGCCAACACGACCCGCGTGAGCCGGGCACGCCTGGTCGACGGAGCGCTGGTCGACCTCGAAGTCCTGTTCAATGCCGAACCGACCCGCGACACCCCCGTGCACTACGGCGGCCGGATGACCTGGCTGCCGGACGGCACGCTGGCGGTCGGTCTCGGCGACGGCTTCGACTTCCGCGAAGACGCCCAGCGACCCGCCAACCACCTCGGCAGCATCGTGCGCCTCGGCGCCGACGGCTCGGTGCCGGTCGACAACCCCGTGATCGACGCCGACGACGCCCGGCCGGAAACCTGGAGCTACGGCCACCGCAACATCCAGGGGCTGGCCTGGGACGCCGAACGAGGCGTGCTCTGGCAGCACGAACACGGACCGCGCGGCGGCGACGAGATCAACGTCATCGTGGCCGGCGGCAACTACGGCTGGCCCGCCGCCACCCACGGCATCGATTATTCGGGCGCGGCGATCTCGCCGTACCGGTCGCGCCCGGGAATGATCGAACCGCTGCTCGTCTGGACCCCGTCGATCGCGCCGGCCGGGCTGGCCGTATACCGCGGCGCCGCCTTCCCGGACTGGGATGGCGACCTGCTGATCACTGCGCTGGCCTCGCGCGAACTGCGCCGGGTCGAATTGCAGGCTGTCGAATTGCAGGACGTCGGGCGCGACGGCCTGCGGGTGGTCGACCAGCATGTCCTGCTCGGCGAGCTCGGCGAGCGCCTGCGCGACGTCCGGGTGGGGCCGGACGGCTCGGTCTGGGTGCTGACGGATGCCGAGGACGGTCGCCTGCTCCGGATCGTTCCTGCCGCAACGACCGCCGACTGATCCGCGTCAGCCCGGCGTCCGCTCGAGCGCATCCAGCGCGGTCTGCCACGGAAGCAGCGCGTTGCGCACCCTCGAAGGAAACTTCGAAACCGCTCGCAGGCTGTTGATTTCACCCAGCTCCTCCAGGTCGGGCCGACCGTCGTCGCGGAGCAGGCCGCGAAATGCCTCCGCCGCGTCCCTCAGCTCCGCGCCGGAACGCCCCGGCAACCACGCGGTCAGCATCGACGCGGACGCCGTGGTCACCGCACAGGCCTCGCCGGACCATGCCGCATCCCGGATCCCGCCCCGCTCATCGACCTTGAGCTCCATCACCAGGTCATCGCCGCACAGGGCGTCGAGGCCGCGGGCGCGGTGGGTCGCGGCGGCCAGAGCGCGTCGATTGTTCGGCGCCCGGTTGTGGGCCAGGATCGCCTGCTGGTAGAGCTCGGTCAGGGGCATGGCGGCATTCTAGCCGCAGTGCATCGCGCCGGCGGCGAGGGCCGTTTCGTCGATCTCCCGGTCGCCGCGGGTCGCGCCGAGCCCCGGCCGCGGGACTTGACCGGTCGCCCCGGGTGGTATATAAGTTTGTACATAGTCTATGTAAGGGCTTATATACCGACGTCGTGGTCACCCTGCGGTCCAGGCAGGTCGCTCGAACGCGATGACCCGGCGGATGGCGCCGGTCCCGTTCGACGCACCGCTACCGGCGGCATCCGCGGGCCACGTTGGTCGGAACCTTCAGCCGCCACCGAGACCGGTGGCAACGATGGTCAGAAACGATTCTCAGCAACGATTCTCAGCAACGATGTTCAGCAACGACGTTCACCCGGGAGGCCAGGCATGGAAACCACCCTCGATCTCAATCGCACGCTCCACATGGTGTTCGGCTTCATCGGCCTGATCGCCTTCTGGTTTCCGGTCTTCTCGCGCAAGGGCGGACAACTGCACCGCTCGGCCGGCAAGGTCTTCCGCTACAGCGCGATGGTCGTCCTCGCAGCGGCCGGCGCCGCGGTGCTCGGCAATATGGCCGGCGCGGCGATGCGCGGCGTTGCCTTTGCCGATAACCCAGAATCCTGGGCCTTCGCCCTGTTCCTCGGCTACCTCGCCCTGGTGACCGGCGTGATCCTCAGCCACGGGGTCGCCGTGCTGAAGCACAAGAAGGCCACCACCGAGCTGGATACGCCCTATCGCCGCATCTCGGCGTGGACAGCGATCCTGGCCAGCGTGTTCCTGGTCGCCTGGGCGCTGTACTACCGGCCCGACAACATGATCCTGCTGCTGGCCCTGTCGCCGATCGGCATCCTCAACGGGTTCGGCATCCTCAAGGTCATTTCGGGCCAGCGCAGCGAGCCGGGTCTGTGGAAGCTCGAACACATCAACGCCATGCTCGGCTGCGGCATCGCCTTCCATACGGCATTTGCGGTGTTCGGCATCAACCGGATGACCGATTACAACCTGCCCGGCATGTGGCAGGTGGTGCCCTGGATCCTGCCGGCCGCGATCGGCATCCCGGCGACCAGCATCTGGATGCGGCGCGAGCGCGCGAAGTTCGCCAAGACGCCTGCGCAGCCGGCATGAGCCTGCCGAACATCCTGCTCGGGCTGCTGGCCACGCCGGCCAGCGGCTACGACCTCAAGCAACGCTTCGAGACCCAGGAGCGCCACTACTGGTCGGCCAACCTGGCCCAGATCTACCCCACGCTGAGAAAGATGGAGCGCGACGGGCTGCTCGCAAGCCGCGAAGAGCCCTCCGACAAGGGGCCGCCGCGCACGGTCTATCGCCGTACCCGGGCCGGTATGGATGCGCTGACGGACTGGCTGAGCAAGGGCCCTGAGGTCCATTCCGACCGCCTCAGCTGGCTGGCCCAGGTCGGCTACCTCGCGCATCTCCCGACCGCGGGCCAGCGTCGGTTCATGGAAGCGCTGCGCGACGAATTCGTTCGCCATCGGCTGGAGCTCGAAGGCCTGGAAGCGGACTGGGCGGCCAACGACCCCCGCTTTCCCGACGCCCTGCCCGACCCGGAGCTGTTCGCCCACTTCACGCTGCGCCTGGGCCTGACCAAGTACGCGACCATCGTCGAGTGGTGCGAGGAGTGTCTGGACCGGCTCGATGAGCGTTCGTCGTCTTCGCCCGAACCCGCCGCAAGCGCCGCAACCCCCTGAAACGTGGTAGGGTGCGCACCGCGCTGACCGATCCGGACGGCGCGCGTTTCGTGGATGTACTTCTGAACCAAGGCGCTCCCCGATCTGCCCCCTCGCCGTCGTAGTCGACGGCCGCTCGCCTTGGTCCACAAGGAACCCGATTCCATGAACTTCGATTCCCTCGGCCTTCGCGCCGAACTCCTGCGTGCCGTCCAGGCGCAGGGCTACGAAACCGCCACGCCGATCCAGGCCAAGTCCATCCCGGTCGTCCTCGAAGGCCGCGACGTGATGGCCAGCGCCCAGACCGGCACCGGCAAGACCGCCGCCTTCTCCCTGCCCACCCTGCACCGCCTGGCCGAAACGCCTCGCCAGGGCAAGGCCGTGCGCACCCTGGTGCTAACCCCGACGCGCGAACTCGCCGCCCAGGTCCACGACAACGTGCGCGACTTCGGCCGCCACCTGTCGATCCGGTCGGCGGTGGTGTTCGGCGGCGTCAACATCAATCCGCAGATCGACAAGCTGAAGCGCGGCGTCGATGTGCTGATCGCCACGCCGGGACGCCTGATCGACCTGATGCAGCGTCGCTGCGTCGACCTGGGCCGGCTCGAGGTGCTGATCCTCGACGAGGCCGACCGGATGCTCGACATGGGCTTCCTGCCGGCGATCCAGCGCATCCTCAAGGCGCTGCCGAAGGAGCGCCAGACGCTGTTGTTCTCCGCCACCTTCTCGCGCGAGATCACCCAGCTGGCCGGCCAGTTCCTGAACGACCCGGTGCGGATCGAGACAGCGCCGCCGAACAGCACCGTCGAGGCGATCGCCCAGAAGGCCATTCCGGTCGACCAGGCGAAGAAGCGCGAACTGCTGTCGTGGATGATCGGCAGCAACGACTGGCGCCAGGTGCTGGTGTTCACCCGCACCAAGCACGGCGCCAACCGCCTGGCCAAGCAGCTGGAGTCCGACGGCGTCACCGCCGCGGCGATCCACGGCAACAAGAGCCAGGGCGCACGCACGCGCGCGCTCGGCGAGTTCAAGTCGGGCCGGATTCGTGCCCTGGTCGCCACCGATATCGCCGCGCGCGGCCTGGATATCGAGCAGCTGCCGCACGTGGTCAACTACGACATTCCCGAGGTGCCCGAGGACTACGTCCACCGGATCGGCCGCACCGGCCGCGCCGGTCGTGAAGGTCTGGCCGTATCGCTGGTCTGCGGCGCGGAGCACGGCAAGTTCGAAGCCGTCCGCAAGCTGGTCAAGGTCGAGATTCCGACCGAGGCGATCGAAGGCTACGCGCCGACCGAACCGCTGAACCACTCGACCAAGTCCGCCCGGGGCGGCGGCGGTGGCGGCGGCCGCGGCAAGGGCGGCCCGTCCGGCAGTCGTAGCGGCAGCCGCAGCGGCAATCGCAACAACCGCGGCCGCGGCGCAGCGCGCTCGGCGAACGACGGCGGGCGCGGCAGCGACGGTAACCGGAGCGGCCGACGGAACGGGAACTCCAACCGAAGCGGCAACCGGAGCAAGAGTCGCAACGGCAACCGCAACGCCGCCTGACCCGGACCCTGACCCGGGCCACGCTATTGAACGCCTTCCCGGTCGCCGGGAAGGCTCCGGTCTTCGCGCCGCCGGACCCGACCCGGGGCGCCTGATCGCGGCGACTGTCCTGACGATCGTCGGTATCATCGGGATTCGTTCACGCTGGAGCCCGCCGATGCAGACCCGCGCCGCCGTCGCCTTCGAGGCCGGCAAGCCGCTTTCCATCGAGACCGTCGACCTGGCCGGCCCCCGCGCCGGTGAAGTGCTGGTCGAAATCAAGGCCACCGGGCTTTGCCATACCGATGCCTTCACGCTCTCCGGCAAGGATCCGGAAGGCCTGTTCCCGGCCATCCTCGGCCATGAGGGTGCCGGCGTCGTGCTCGAGGTCGGCGAAGGCGTCCGCTCGGTCCGACCGGGCGACCACGTCATTCCGCTCTACACGCCCGAATGCCGCGAGTGCGACTACTGCCTGAATCCGAAGACCAATCTCTGCCAGGCCATTCGCGAAACCCAGGGCAAGGGCGTGATGCCGGATGGAAGCAGTCGCTTCAGCCTCAACGGTGATCCGCTGCACCATTACATGGGCACCTCGACCTTTGCCAACCACACCGTGCTGCCGGAGATCGCGCTGGCGAAGATCCACCCGGACGCCCCCTTCGACAAGGTCTGCTATATCGGCTGCGGAGTGACCACCGGGATCGGTGCAGTGATCTGGACCGCCGGGGTCGAACCGGGCTCGACGGTCGTCGTGTTCGGGCTCGGCGGGATCGGCTTGAACGTCATCCAGGGCGCGCGGATGGCGGGCGCGGCTCGGATCGTCGGCGTCGACATCAACCCCGCCCGCCGTGAACTCGCCGAGACCTTCGGCATGACCGATTTCGTCAACCCCGACGACGTCGAAGGCGACCTGGTGCCCTGGCTGGTCCACCTGACCGGCGGCGGCGCCGATTACAGCTTCGAATGCATCGGCAACGTCGAGGTCATGCGCCAGGCGCTCGAGTGCTGCCACAAGGGCTGGGGCACCTCGGTGATCATCGGCGTTGCCGGCGCCGGCGAGGAGATCGCCACCCGCCCGTTCCAGCTGGTCACGGGCCGCAACTGGCGCGGCAGTGCCTTCGGCGGCGCCCGCGGTCGCACCGACGTGCCGAAGATCGTCGACTGGTACATGGACGGCCGGATCCGGATCGACGACCTGATCACCCACACGCTACCGCTGGACAGGATCAACGACGGCTTCGACCTGATGCACGCCGGCGAATCGATCCGCTCCGTGGTCGTCTACGACTGATCGCGCGGAGACTTCCGAATCATGCCGATCGAACTCGAACAGCTTCATCACTGCCACGGCGGGCGCCAGGGCTTCTACCGCCACCGTTCCGGCGAATGCGGCGGCGAGATGCACTTCTCCGTCTACCTGCCCCCTCACCGGGCCGGCGATCGCTTGCCGGTGCTCTACTATCTCTCGGGACTGACCTGCGGACCCGACGTGTTTCCGATCAAGGCCGGCGCCCAGCGCCTGGCCGCGGAACTGGGCCTGGTGCTGGTCGTTCCGGACACGAGCCCGCGCGACACGGGCATCGAGGGCGCGACCGAGGACTGGGACTTCGGCGAAGGCGCCGGCTTCTACCTCGACGCGACCGAAGCACCGTGGTCGAACCGGTTCCGGATGTACAGCTACGTGACCCGCGAGCTGCCGGAGTTGATCGAGCAGGAGTTCCCCGTCGATTCAGATCGCTGCGGCATCTTCGGTCACTCGATGGGCGGCCATGGCGCACTGGTCATCGGTCTGCGCAATCCGCGCCGCTACCGTTCGATCTCCGCCTTCGCGCCGATCGTTGCGCCGTCGCAGGTGCCCTGGGGGCACAAGGCGCTGCCCCGCTACCTCGGCGAGAACCGCGAGACGTGGGCACGCTACGATGCCTGCGAACTGGTCCGCCGCCAGCCCTTCGACGGCACGCTGCTGATCGACCAGGGCCTGGAAGACCCGTTCCTCGCCGAGCAGCTGAAACCGGAGCTGTTCGAGGCCGCGTGCGCCGAGGCGAGCCAGTCGCTGGAGCTGCGCCGGCACGCCGGCTACGACCACGGCTACTACTTCATCCAGACCTTCATCGAGGACCATCTTCGGCACCATGCGGACGCGCTAAGCGCCTGACGCGCCACTGGACGAACGCATGAACTGGTTGTACTGTGGTCGTCGAGAGGTCGCCCGCAGCCACGGCGGCACCGGAATGGGAGTCCCGGTACCGAAAGATGGAGTTCATGCGCAAGCACCATATGCTGGGTGCGCTCGTGCTGCTGTCTGCAGCCGTCGTAGTCTATTTCATCGGCTCCTCGCAGGGCGCCATTGCGCTGATCGCCGCGGCGATCACGCTGGAGCTGGCCGGCTGGTACCTGGTGTTTGCCGATTTCATGAATCGTCGCGACGCTCGCCGCGGCTCGCACCGTGACAACCAACGCAGCAGGCCGCGTTGAGGCGCCCGCGGCCTGCGTAGCGCCGATCCGATTGCAAAGGGCTCGGCGACCCGCGCGCGTGGACACGACCTGCAGGTTCGCCATCCGGCCTCTCGTTCCGTAGCGCTCGACGTCGCTTCTCGCGACCCCCCTGATCGAACGAGTGACCGGCCGGGTCGTGTCCTCGCTCCCCTACCTGCCCGCGCCGAGCGGGATCGGCCCGTTCAGTCCGTCGAGGCCAACGCCCGGCGAACCCGGGCCTGCAATTCGGGCACAAACTCCGTCTCGAACCACGCGTTCCGCGCCAACCACGGATTGTTGCGCGGACTCGGGTGCGGCATCGGAACGACGTCGCCGGGCGCATCCAGCCAACCTCGAGCCAGCTCGACGATCGGACGCGCGGCCTGCGGGCCGAAATGCCAGCGCTGCGCATGACGACCGATGACCAGCGTCAACCGGACGCCGGTCAGCCTGCGCAGGACCCGGCGCCGCCACAGCGGCGCGCACTCCGGCCTAGGCGGCGCATCGCCGCCCGCCCGCCCCGGCGACTTGCCGGGGTAGCAGAAGCCCATCGGGACGATGGCGACGTTGCGCGGATCGTAGAACGTGTCTTCGTTCATGCCCAGCCAGGCACGCAGCCGGCGACCGCTCGGGTCCTGGAACGGCACCCCGCTTTCGTGCGCGATCCGCCCGGGCGCCTGGCTGGCGATCAGGATGCGCGATCCCGCATGGGCCTGCAGGATCGGACGCGGACCGGCAGGCAGGAGCGGCGAACAGTGCGTACAGGCGCGCGCCTCGTCCAGCACCTCGTTCAACGTTTCATCCGGTCGCTGATTCATGGCGAACGAGCACGACCCGGCCGTTCGCCTCGCAGCATGAACCGGCAAATCACGATCGTGCGATTCACGACCCTGCGGACCGGAATCACGCGCCGGGCTCGATCCGCTCGGCCCGCTGGACGATGCCGCCCTGGTGCAGCACCACGGCGATGACTGCGCCCTGCTCGTCACGTTCGAAGTGCAGCTCGGCTTCGACGACCTTGTAGAAGAACACGTCGTCCCCCTTCGCGTAGACTGGGTAGAACGGTTGACCGGTCAGCCGGACCTCGAGTCCACTGTCTCCACCGCGCCGGACCGTGAACCGCACCTGAGGCGTCAATGCGTAGTCGCCGAGGAAGGCCTCCAGCTGCGCGTCGTCGATCTCGATTGCCGCCTCGTCGCGATCCAGCGCCGCGGCCCGATCCGCGGTGCGCTCGGCGCGCTGTACCTGGCCGTTCTGGACCAGTTCCACGGCAACTATGTCGCCTTCCTCACGAAGGAAATGCAGCGACGCATCGACGACGGAGAGTCGGTACCAATCGTCGCCGATCGACTCGATCGGCAACGCGGATTGGCCGCTGAGCTGCGCGCGCAGCGTACCGTTCTCGGCGAACACACCGATGCCGACCTGTTCGGTCAACGCGTACTGGCCGGGCAAGGACTCGTCGATCTCCGCCTGTTCACTGGATCGCGGCTCGAACCCGAACCACGCCATGCCCATGGCCGTCGGGTCCGCACTGCCCGCGACCAGCACCACCAGCGCCTGGTCGGTCGAGGGTCGAACGCCGAAGAACGAGCGGTGTCCGGCCGTCCCGCCGTTGTGCCAGTAGACCGGGCCGCGCTCGGTCTCGGCGATATGCCAGACGCGACTCACGGAAAATGCCCCGGCAGCGGCCACGGGCTCGAGCTGGAACGCAGGATCGTGCGCCAGCGGATTGGCGCGGTGGCCGAGCAGCACCCGGGCCAGGTCCATCAGGTCCTCGGTCGTGCTCCACAGGGCACCGGCACCAGCCAGCGCATCGAAGGTCCAGGCCGGCACGATCTCGCCGCCGGCGAACGCGGCTGCGGCCGTGTCGCCGGGTTCGAAGGCCGTGTCCTTCATGCGCAGGGGCGTCAGCACCTCGTCGTCGAGCGCGGCTGCGTACCCACCGCCGTGCTCGCGCCCGAGGAGCCAGCCGAGCAGGCCGGCGCCGAAATTGGAGTAGGCGTAGTCCGAGCCCAGCGGCTGGCCAGCGCGAGCCCTGCGGATTCCGGCCAGCAGGGCCTCGCCGTCGTAGGCGGCGTAGGGATCCTGCGGCGCGGCGCCGGGGTTCAGGTTGGCGGGCAGGCGCGGCAAGCCGCTGGTGTGGGTGGCCAGGGCCTCGAGCGTGATCTCTGCCACCTGATCGTTCTCGAACGTCGTTTCACCCTCCACCATCTCGCCGATCGTCGTACGGTAGGTCACCGCATCGGCGGCGACACGCTCGGCCAGCAACAGGTGGGTGAAGGCCTTGGTGATCGACCCGATCTGGTAGCGGGTCGCCTCCGTCGGGGCACGCCGGTCGCCATCGGACAGCGCACCGACGAAGCGACGCCGCTGGATGCCCTGGTCCCAGGACGAGACCGCCGCCGACAGCACTTCACCCTCGGCCACCGCGACATCCAGCTGTTCGCCGATCTCGTCGATCGCGCTCGCTGACGCCGAACCCAGCAGAACAATCGCCAGGGCGATTCGTTTTCCTTCAATCAGTTGCATCATTGTCTTCACTCTCCTTGCGAAGTTCGAGAATCTGTCGATCGACCGCCTCGATCGCGGGCCGGATGCTGTTCCGGACGGCGACGCGGTTGGCCACTTCGATCGCCGCGCAGACGACCGCCACGACGCCGGCGTAGGCCAGCGTGTCCGTCGTCAAGCCGCGGATGCCGGCGACCAGGCCGATCACGCCGACGCCGATCGGGCCCCAGTACCAGCGGGCGACCGAAGAAAGCAGTTCGGCCTGGTGGACCAGGGCACGGCGCTCGGCCTGCAGGAACGCCAGCGCCGTGCCGCCCGGGTCCGGCGCCGGGATCGATCGACGCGCCCGCCACAGGCGAACCGGGATCCACGCGATGGCCAGCACCAGGAAAGTGGCGAAGGCCGCAGCGACCCCCCGCCCTCCCATCGCAAGCAGGACCGCAACGAAGCCGAACGCCGGCACCAGCGGCACCGCGACCGCGGTTTCGAGCAGGTCGCGCCGCCGCACCCGCTGCCAGAGTTTCATGCGATGTGTCGGGCGCAGGCGCGCGAGGTCGACCGGCGCGGCATCGTGCGACTGCCATTCGCGGCGCAGATCGTTCCAGTCCATCATGCTTCCTCCTCCATCATGCCTCCTGCAGGAATCGCTCGTTGAACCGGGCCTTGAGGCGCGTCATTCGAACTGCGACCGCGCCGGGCGTCATGCCCAGCACATCGCCGACTTCGTCGCGCGAGAGGCCTTCGAGATCGAGCAGCAGGACCGCGCGATTGACAGGGTCGAGCTCGGCGAGAAAGGTTTCGAGAACCGTCATCGGATCGCCCACCTCGATCGCCCCGGCCGGCTCCCGGTCCAGCCCGGTCTGCGCCGGCCGGCGCTTTCGAGCGTGCTGCAGACCGCAGTTGACCGCAATCCGATAGACCCAGGTGGAGAGCTTCGAGCGCTGCTCGAACTGCGGCAGACCGCGCCAGATCGCCAGCGCGGTCTCCTGCAGCAGGTCCTGCCAGTCGTTCGGCCCGCCGTACTGGCGCGCGATACGCACCAGCTGATCGCGGTGGGCGTCGATGACGGCATCGAAGTCGTGGGGCACGACGGCTCCCGGCGTGGTCTCTACAGGATTGGATGCGCGCGGACGCGGTTTTTTACACCGCGTCGTCGGTCGTGTTGCGCGGCGACCCTCGCTCGCCGGCCTCGCTGTCGTCCCGCTCGCGGGTCTCGCCCGATTCCTGCGACTTCTCGTGCGCCTGCTCGGCCACCGCTTCGACGTGGTCGAGCTCGCCGCCCGGACCCGAGCTGCGGTGGTCCAGACGCTCGAGGGCGTCGAGGTGGCCGTACAGGACCAGCAGGTCGTCGGCCCGGATCGATACGGCGCCGTCCGGGGTGCCAAGAAACGTACCGTCCTTGCGCTTCAGCGCCAGGACCAGCACGCCTTCGTCGGGCAGCGCCGCCTCCGCCAGCGTCTTGCCGATCAACCAGTCCCGCGCACCGACGTTCCGCTCGACGATCCGGTAATCGCCCGCCAGTCCGAGCAGGCTGCCGAAATCGCGAACCTCGATGGTGGTGTAGCGGACCAGCATGCGGTCGATCCAGCGCGACAGCACCCGTTCGACCGCATGGCTGGAGGCCAGGGCCCACAGTCCGATCAGGCCGGTGACCAGCAGCGTCACGCGCAACCACAGCGGCGCGCCGGGATCCTCGCCGATGAAGGCCAGCAGCAGCGAGGACACGGCGGTGATGATGCCGGCGTTGCCGACCAGCATCAGCATCATCAGGATGCGGCGGCGCACCGGATGGTCGACCAGGCGCTCCGATTCCGCGGTCGTGAAGCCGGCCCCGGTCAGCGCCGACCGGGCCTGGAACCTCGCGACCTGGCGCGACAGCCCCGTGTGGACCAGCGCCGACGACGCGATCCGCGTAACCAGGAACGACATCACCAGGACCACCAGCAGCGAAAGGATGGCCAGCACGGGTCAGAGCGTCCAGCCGCTCGGCGGCGACGTCGGGTACGGGCGTTCAGCGCGCGACATAGGTCGTGACGAAGCCCACCCACATCAGAATCAGCACCAGGAACCCGAAGATGAACACCGCGAAGCGATGCATGACCGTGTTGTAGGTGCACTGGATGATGCTGTGGACGACGCGCGATGCGGCGAACACCCAGGCGCCCACCGCCAGCCAGGCAGGCACGTGGCTGGTCGCGAGCGCGATCGCGACCAGCGCGTAGAACAGCACCGGGAGCTCGAACAGGTGGTTGTAGTTGTCGGCGGCGCGGGTGTCCTTCAGACGCTCGGCACGCTGGCCCGAAAGAGCCACCGACTGCGGGTGGATGCGGTTGGACTTCATCTCTCGAACCCGCACGAGGTACAGGCGGAGGCCGACCGCGAAGGTCAGCAGGGCAACGACCGATGCGGCCAGCACGAGCGAAGAAAACGGGTTCATCCAGCGATCCTCCGGGGTGTATTCGGTTTCGGTTCCATGCCCGCCACGCCCAGGCCGATCGACCGGTCAGCCGATCTTCCTGAGACGCTGCGGAGAAGCGCCGGGAACGCGCTCGATCTCTCCACGCACTTCGAGCTCGAGCTTGACCGCCATCAGGTACCAGCCGACGGAGCCGAACGCTTCACGGCGCCTGGCATCCAGCGTGCGGTCGAGCGCGGCCGATATGCCGGCCCGAAGGTCGCGGAACTGCGTGCCCTGCTCATCATCGCTGACCGACGCCAGAATCGCATCGCGCATCGCATCGAACTTCCAACGAAGAATGCGAGTGGGCTTGCCGCCGGTTTTCGGCGTCCGGCAGCTGATACGGTCGTCGTCGATGCTCATCGATCGGTCTCCTCGAACGGCATGCGCGCGATGTACATGCCGTAACTGTAGTACGCACCGAACCGCCGGTACAACGCGATTTCCTCCCGCTCGGCCTCGACCACCCGAGACGCCTCAGGCCGGTCGACGCGCCGTTCGAGAAACGCATCGAAGCACCGCTCCAGCGGACGATAGTATTCGTTCGTCCAGCATTCCTCGGGCAACGGGAAGTAGCCGATCGGCGAATAGCCCGCTCGTTCCAGAGACTTCATCTTGCCCGAGGCCGTGTCGATGGCCGGATAGGCCTTGTTCCAGAAGGCCTCGATCGGCGCCGGCCGGCGCGGCGTGGTCCAGGTGATCTCGCTGACGACCAGCACGCCGTCGGGCTTGAGCAGCCGCCTCCAGGCCCGCAGGCCTTCGGCAAACCCGATCGTGTAGATCGCCCCTTCGGACCAGACCGCGTCGAACTGCAGGTCGCCGAACGGAAGATCATCGATCGAGGCCTCGATCGTCGCGATGCGATCGGACAGCCCCGCGGCCCGGGCGCGGCGCCGGAGCCGATCGAGAAACGCGCCGGCCAGGTCCACCGCCGTGACGTGAGCACCCGGGAGCGCCGCCAGCTCGATCGTCGAGGCCCCCGTGCCGCAGCCCAGGTCGACGATCTCCAGACCGGTCCGGCCTCGAAGGCCCGCGAGTTCGATGGCGCGTTGAGTCATCGCCCGACTGCCCGGACCCTGACGCGCCCGTTCGAGGTGCAGATCGACGAGCAGTTCAACATCGGTGGGATCGGTCATCGCGCGTCGATTGTCATTTGATTCGTCGTGTGATTCGTCGTGTGATTCGACGTGTGGCTCGTCGTGTCGTTCATTGCGTGCCCCGCATCGGGCAACCCGCGTCCTTCGGCCGCTCGCTCACGGCGATCCGCTCAAGCGGGGGCCCTCCGGCGCGCCGTCCGTCTCGCCCCAGATCAGGCGATCGACCCGGCCGTCGGCGTCACGACCGAAGCGCACCGTGGTGTACAGCATGCGCGAGAACCAGCGACCGTCACCGCGGTAGACCAGCGGGCTCTCCCCGCCCCGATTGGCGCGGGCGAAGACCTCCCGGTCGCGCACATCGATGAATACGGTCAGATTCGGCCCGAAGCCGTAGGCGCCTTCCAACGCCTCGAGTTCGATCGACGCGGGAACGGGTCGCAGGTCGTCGGGAGGCACGCCCGCGTCGATCTCGACGTCCAGCGCCGCAGCGGCGACGACCCGGCGGATGGCGTCGCGAGCGACAGACTGCACGTTGCCGAGCACGACCACGCTCAGGCCGTCGTCCGGATAACGCGCCGCATCGCTCGAAAACCCGGCGATCCTGCCGTCGTGACCAAACACCGGGCGATCGAATCGACGGAACACGCTGATGCCGTACCCGTAGGCCTGACCGTGATCGCGGATGAAGCTCGCGTAGGACGAGCGGGACAGGAGCCGGCCCGAGTGGATGGCCGAGGTCCACGCCAGCAGGTCCTCGGCATCGGCCTCCAGCGAGCCCGAGCCGACCAGGTAGGCGGTCGCCACCCGCGGGGACGGCTGCAGGCCGTCGATGCCGTGCGGGTCGTAGCCGCTGACCCGTCCCGGTCGCACGCCCGGGCCGATCTGGCGCAGCGTCCCCAGCCCGAGCGGCTTCGCGATCCGGCGTTCGATGAATTCGGCGTAGGTCGTTCCCGAAACGCGTTCGATGAGGGCGGCCAGCACCGCGTAGCCGCCGTTGGAATAGGCATACGCCGTTCCGGGCGCGTGCGTCAGTGGGCGTGCAGCCAGTTCGTCGATGACCTCCGCAAAGCGACCCACGGCGCCGCCGGAGCGTGCGAACGACTCCAGATCGTAGATGTCGGCCACGCCCGCGGTATGCAGAAGCAACTGTTCGATGCGGATGTCGTCATTCGGCTTGAACTCGGGCAGGTGGCGCGACACCGGATCGGCGACCTGCAGAGTTCCGTGCTGCTCGAGCAGCAGCACGGCGACAGCGGTGATCTGCTTGCTGATCGATCCGATTCCGAAAACGCCATCGGGCCGGTGACGGACGTCGAGTTCGACCTGGGCCAGGCCGTAGGGCAGGATCACCGGCGCCTGCCCGTCGAATTGGTATCCGACCACCCCCATGAAATCCCGTGCCGCCACGAACGGAGCGACCGCCGCGTCGATTCGCGCGACCCGATCGGCAGTCTGCGCGTCCCCGCCAGCCGATTCGCTTGCCGCAACGATCCCCGAGATCCAGAGCAGCGCCAGGGCCGTTGCACCGCGAAGCACCAGGGCGCAAAGAGACGCACCAGTAAGCGCCGGGCGGCGAACGCCCCCGATGAAAACGTCGATGTCTTTCATTTCCCGAATCTCCTTCGCGTAGCCGCCGAGCGCAGGAAGACACCGAGCGCATCGACCTCCGATCCCTCCAGGGCCGCTACGACGGACAGTGTTCAGCGCAGACGTTGTCGCTCATCCCGATCCTAGCACTCCGGAGGTTCGAGTCATGCTGCCCCCGATAGGACGCGCACCAGGCCCACGCGTCCGCCGTCCAGCACATCCGATTGCGGGCCCGATTGCCGCTGTAATTGCCGCCGTAATTGCCGATCCAATGATCGATTCAATGGTCGATCCCGTCGTCGATCCGGCTGCGAATCCGACCGTCGATCAAGTTTGCATCTGATCGTTTCTCTCGTCGGAATCACGCCCGGAACGAGACCTGCAGCACATCTCGAGAACGCTCGTTCGTCCGACCGCGAACAGCGACCCGTAATGGTCCGATTTATCGCGTATGATCCAGACCGGTTCGACTCCACCCACCACAACAAAAAGGGGATTCATTCGTGAAATTTCGTACCGTTCTCGGCCTCTGGCTGAGCGCAGTCTCCTCGGTTGCGTTCGCTCAGCAGGTTCTCGTTGAAGAATCGTTCACCCAGACCACCGCGCCCGGGTTCATCCTGCTCGGTGATGCCGCGCTGACGGCCAACTCGATCGATTCGCCCGGAAACGGCTGGCTGCGTTTGACGCCGAATCTGCAGGGCCAGGCCGGCGGCGCGATCTACGACGTTGCCTTCGACAGCACCAGCGGCATCCAGGTGACCTTCGAATACGCCACATGGGGTGCCGGCAGCGACGGCGACGGCCTGTCGTTCTTCCTGATCGACGGCGCGACCGCGAGCCCGACGCTCGGCGGCGGCGGCGGATCGCTGGGCTATGCCGGCAGTTCCGACGGCACCGTTGCAGGCGTAAGCAACGGCTATCTCGGCCTGGGCCTCGACGAATTCGGCAACTACGCCAGCACGGGCACGGGCTCCTGCAACGAAATTCCCTGCAACGCAGGCGCTGTCGCCGGCGTGGGCGTTCGCGGCTCCGGCGACACCAGCGATCCGAACGCCTTCAATCTGCTGTCCTTCGATACATTCTCGATCCCGACCGGCAGTCGCGCCGGCGCTCGTCCCGTTCGCCTGACGATCACGCCGGCACCGGCCGTGACGCTGACGGTCGAGATCGACAGCGGTGCCGGTTTCCAGACCGTGGTCAACGGACTGGACATTACTTCGGCCAATTTCCCGACCCAGGCTCCGATCCCGGCCACCTTCAAGCTCGGCTTCGGCGCTGCCACGGGCGCGGCAACCAACAACCACGAGATCCGCAACCTGCGCGTCACGCAGGCGGGCCTCACCGTGACGCCGAGCCCGCTGGACTTCGGAGACGTTGCGGTCGGCAGCAGCAGTGGCACCCAGTCCGTGCTGGTCGAGAACACCAGCGTGTTCGACATCCAGGTCAACGGCGTCACCGCTGCCGCTGGCGCATTCAGCCGAGTGGGCGGTTCCTGTCCGGGCAGCACGCCCTTCGCGATCACCGCGAACTCTAGCTGCACGATCGACTACCAGTTCGCGCCGGCCGCTACGGGCATGGTCAGTCAGACGCTGACGATCAACAGCGATGCGCCGAGTTCCCCGGACCAGTACGACCTGGTCGGCAACGGCGTCGTACCCGCCCTGACGGTCACCCCGGATCCGCAGGACTTCGGTGACCAGGTCGTCGGCACCACCAGCGCCGGGGCCAGCGTCACGCTGACCAACAGCGGTTCGGGCGACCTCGACGTCAGCTCGCTGAGCGCCGCTTCGGCTCCGTTCGCGAACGCCGGCGGATCCTGCGGTAGCACGCCGTTCACGATCGGTGCCGGCGCGAGCTGCACCGTCGACTACACCTTCTCGCCGAGCGCCACCGGTGCCGCGAGCCAGTCGATCTCGGTCGCTTCGAACGCCCCATCGTCGCCCGACGCCTTCGAACTGCGCGGCAACGGCACGCAGGCCGGCCTGGCCATCGCGCCGAACCCGCAGGACTTCGGTGACCAGGTCGTCGGCACCACCAGCGCCGCGGCCAGCGTCACGCTGTCCAACAGTGGTTCGGCCGACCTGGACGTCAGCGCCGTCGACGCGGCCTCGGCACCGTTCGCGGTCGCCGGCGGCAGCTGTGGCTCCGCACCGTTCACGATCAACGCTGGCGCCAGCTGCACGATCGACTACACCTTCGCGCCGACCGCAACCGGCAGCGCGAGCCAGTCGATCTCGGTGTCCAGCAACGCGCCGTCGTCGCCGGATGCCTTCGAACTGCGCGGCAACGGCACGCAGGCCGGTCTGGCGATCGCGCCGAACCCGCAGGACTTCGGCGACCAGGAAGTCGGAACGACCAGCGCAGCCGCCAGCGTCACGCTGACCAACAGCGGCTCGGCCGACCTGGACGTCAGCTCCGTGAGCGCGGCTGCGGCCCCGTTCGCCGACGCCGGCGGCAGCTGCGGTAGCGCACCGTTCACGATTACCGCCGGCGCCAGCTGCACCCTCGACTACACGTTCTCGCCGACCGCCACCGGTGCCGCGAGCCAGTCGATCTCGGTCGCCAGCAACGCCCCGTCGTCTCCGGACAGCTTCTCGCTGGAAGGCAACGGCACGGAAGCCGTGGTCTCGATCGATACGGGCAGCGTCTCGCTGCAGGTCGATTTCGGCGGCACTGCGTCGGCGACGGTCAACGTGACCAACTCGGGCTCGGCCGACCTGACGATCTCGGACATCGCCGACCTGGCGTTTCCGTTCTCGTTCGACGGCGGCAGCTGCTTCGCGGTGCCGACGACGCTGGCCGCGGGCGAAAGCTGCTCGATCGACGTACTGTTCGACCCGGGTACCGTGTCGGGCTCGTTCCTGGACAGCTTCGACATCGACAGCAACGCCGCGTCCAGCCCGGACACGGTCACGGTCCAGGGAACGGCCGGCGACGCCGTCGCCATCCCGACGCTGGATCGCACCGGCCTGCTGCTGCTGGCCCTGCTGATGCTCTCTATCGGCGGCCTCGTGGTTCGCCGCGTCGCCTGATCGCAGGCCCGTTCCACGGCCGCCCGCCCCGCGGGCGGCCGTTTCCGTCCCACCCCTCCCTGTTCTTGATTTCCGGTGCCTTCAGCTGTTCGCTGGGCCGGCAGCGGGTTGGCTATGATGGTTCATGGCCGTCAGACCAGAGAACGTTCGCGCCGCGTCGAGAATCGGGACCCTGCCCCGGGCCCTGACTCGCATGCGCATGCGCAACTGCCTTCGTCCCTGCCTCGTCGGAACGGTCGCCGCCTGTCTGCTCGCTTCCTGCGCAGTTGCCGAACCAACCACCGATGCGCACCCTATCGACGGCGTCGATCGCATCGTCGCGATCGGCGATCTGCACGGCGACTGGAACGGCTACATGGCCACGCTTCGTGCCGCGCAGCTCGTCGACGAGCGCGAGCGCTGGGCCGCAGGTGACACCCATCTCGTCCAGACCGGCGACATCGCGGACCGCGGGCCCGACACGCGCCGCATCATCGAGCACATGGCAACGCTGGCCCGTCAAGCCCGCCGCGCGGGCGGCGCGGTGCACAACCTGATGGGCAACCACGAGGCGATGAACGTCTACGGCGACCTGCGCTACGTCACGGCGGGCGAGTTCGCGGCCTGGGCCGACCGGCGGTCCGCCCGCCTGCGCGAACGCTACTTCGACGAAGTGATGGCGCGCATGGAAGCCAGCGATCCCGATGCCTTTGCCGCCCTGCCCGACGACTACGAGCAGCGGTGGAAGGCCGAGCATCCGGAAGGCTGGCTGGAGCACCGCTACGCCTGGAGCCCCCTGTGGGCCGACGACGGCGAGATGTACGAATGGGTCCGGGCGCAGCGCGTCGCGATCCGGATCAACGACGTGGTGTTCCTGCACGGCGGAATCAGCGCCGACTACTGCCGCTCGTCTCTGTCCGACTGGACCGAGCGCGCTCGGGACGCCCTGGACGCGCGCAGTCAGGAAGAGCTCGGCATCCTCGTCGATCCCGTCGGGCCGCTCTGGTACCGGGGTCTGTCCGGCGTCGAACCGGTGGCCTCGGCCGAAACCGTCGACGCCATCCTGCGTCGCTACGACGCTGCACACATCGTGGTCGGTCATACGCCGACCGGCGGGGTGATCTGGCCGCGCTACGACGGGCGCGTGATCCAGATCGACACAGGCATCGCCGATTACTACGGCGGCCACGTGGGGTACCTCGAGATCACCGGCGAAGGGCGGTTCGCGGGCTACCGCGACGGGCGCGTCCGCCTTCCCGATCTGGGCGAAGACCTGACTCGCTATGTTGCCGAACTCACAGCGATGTTCGCAAGCGACGCCAAGCTACGCACGCGCATCGACGAATTGCATGCCGAGTCGCTGGCCGAAGCGCCGACCGGATCGTCCGCGACCGGAACGAACGACGACGGGAAGGACACGGGAAACGAGGCAGACGTCGGGGCTTCCGTGCCGGCGCCTGCAACGCGCGGCGCGATCAGCTGCGACACGCCCCCGTGATCATCCGGTCGAAGCGTCGATCGCTGTCCAGCACCTCGAAAAAATCGTCCAGATAGCGCTCGGCCTTGCGCCGGTTTCGTGACGTCAACCGGGACTCGGCGGCGAGAATCCGATCGAGCGCGGCGCGGCGCGACCGAAACAGCTCGCGCGCCGCCGGCAGGCCTTCGTTGTGCCGGCAGAACCCGCGAAACAATCGCTGTCGCACGTCCTCGATCGGCAGCTGCTCGGGGGCCGCCGCGTAGCTCGTGTCGACCCAGCCGGAGCTGTCGAAGTCGTAGGGAACGGCGTAGATCGGATTCAGCGTTTCCTCGTTGCCGATCAGCTTGACGTTGTGGCAGCACTCGTCGCCGACGCCGCCCAAGGGCGAGAAATCGACGTTGCCGATCATGAACTGGAACAGCATGAACACGCTGGTCTCGAACGCAGGCAGGTCCGCGGAGCGGATTTCCTCGACATCGAGCTTGTCCAGGCCATGGCGGTTGCCGACCAGGCGATCGTCCTCGATCAGGAACGCGGTGTGCGGCCCTTCGCTCCGGTCGCGCTCGGAGTCGGCGTAGACGATCTCGGCCGGCCGCACGCGAAAGCTCAAGTCGCTCAGTTCGCTGTAGAAGCGATAGGCGAGAAATTCCAGCACCACGTACTGGGCCCAGCGATCGCTGCGGTGACAATGGGTGACCACCTTGATCGTACGGTTGCCCGCGAACAGCGTTCCGCCGATCCGCGTCTCTTCGAAGCGGAGCCGCACCGGAGGCATCGCGCAGATCTCCTGGCGCGAGATACCGCGCTTCTCGACCGTGAGCGGTAGCTGTCCTTCGAGGCCCGGCATCCGCAGCGTCGCCGTGTAGGGACCCTGATCTTCCCGTTCACGGCGCAGGCGACGCCAGGGCGCGCGAATCTCGAGTGCAAGCGGGCCGCTCGCAAGCCGTGACTCGTCGAACAGAGGGACCGGCGGCTCGGGGGTTTCCGCGGTGGCCGGAGTGCCGACCAGCAGGCCGACCAGCGCATTGACGAGCACGACGACAAGCACGACGACGAGCAAGACGATGGCAGGCGTCGCCGTGCGCCGGCGGAGTGCGAAGCCTTCAGGCACCGGTATCACGCCGCGGGTCCGGGTCCGGGTCCGGGTCCGGGGACGCTCGTTCCGCTGCGACTCGTTTCCTGCGCTTCTTCTCGCGTTTGCGATGGGCCACGAAGTCCGATTCCAGGCCGTCGCCGAAGCAGCACACGTAGAGCGTTGCGTAGCAGAAGAACACCGACAGCACCGCGGCGATTTCCAGCGCCTCGACCCCTGCCGCGATACCGGCGCCGATCGCAACGAGAATGAACAGGGTGTCGAACGTATCCTGAAGCGCTCGCCGGAACTGAACGCCGGCCACGATCCCCGCGAGGCTGAAGGCCAGCGCCAGGCTGTGCTGGACGACAAGGACGATCGCGGCGACCACGCCCGGCAGGACCAGCGTAGTCTCGTCCAGAGAATGATCGAAGGTCTGGGCGCGGTACATGCGCTTGTGGACCCAGGCCACCGGCAGCATCAGAATCCACAGCCCGATCAGCGCGATCGCGAGGCGCCGTGCGTAGCCGAGGCGGTCGAGCTGGCCGGTGGCGTCGAGCACCGTGCGAAAGATTTCGCCCTGGTCCGCTGCCGGTTCGACCGGCGACAATGCCACGGACCACGAGCCGCTTTCGACCAGTTCCTCGACGCCGCCGACGGGCAGCAGATCGGCCAACGGGGGATAGACCAGGAGCCCCAGCACGAGAAGCACGGTCACGATCGCGTGATACGCCAGCATGCGTCGCAGCAGGCGAAACCCTTCGCGGCGACGCGTTTCGCGCGACCGCAGGCCGTCTGCGGCCTGGCTCGGGTTCGACGCTGCGTCTGTAGGGTGGGTCACTCGGCCGTCCTCCCATCGCCGCGATCGGGCGTGGAAGCCCGATGCCCGATCGGCAGCGCACGGTCAGAATACGTCAGGGACCGATGATTGCCAAATCGCGCGCGCCGGGGTTTTTCGCATCAGCTCGGCGCGCTCGCGAACCAGAGCACGTGCTTCGCTCCCTTGCCGGAGCGATGGGGGCGAACGATTTCGGTCTCGACCTTGAACCCGGCCGATTGCAATCGTCGCGTGAATCGCTCGTCGGGACCGGCCGACCAGATCGCCAGTTCCCCGCCGGGCCGCAGGGCCGCCCGGGCTGCGGCCAGCCCCGAAGCTCCATACAGCCAGTCGTTCTCGCGCCGGATCAGCCCCTCGGGTCCGTTGTCGACGTCCATCAAAATCGCATCGAACTTCGAGCCCGGCTGCCGAAGGCACTCGGCCACGTCGCCGATGTGCACGGTGGTTCGCGGATCGCGGAGCGGATGACCCGACGGCTCCCCGACGAGCTCGCGGTTCCAGTCGACGACCTCGGGAACGAGCTCGGCGACCACGACCTCGGCGTCGCTCTCCAGCGCACCTAGCGCCGCTGCCAGCGTGAACCCCATGCCCAGCCCGCCGATCAGCAGGCGCGGCGACGAGCGGTCGGCCCGGCCGGCGATGCGTGCGCAGGATCGTTCGGCCAGCGCGATCTCCGACCCGTGCACACGCGTGTTCATCAATTCCCCGCGTCCGGGGATCGAGATTGCGAAGCGATCGCCGTGCTCGTGAAGCTTGAGCTCGACGCCGGTATCGGGGATCTTCGCCGAAGCGAGCAGGCGCGATTTGGGCACGGTCTTCCCGGAGGCTTGGATGGGGGTCGAGCATACCCGGGTGGCGAGGATCTCGGGCCATGCCTGTCGATGCCCGGCGATGCGGACGTGCGTGGGAATCCAGGGCGGTTTGCTTCAGCGCCGGAGGGGATCAGCCGAGGTCGTGATACCTCGTGACCCGGTTCCGGCCGGACCGCTTGCTCGCGTACAGGGCGCGGTCGGCCTGCTCGATCATTTCGTCCAGCTCGCAGTCGGCGGCCGAGGGCACCATGGTCAGCCCGACGCTCACGGTCATCTGCATCCGGCAGGCATCGTGATCGATCGGCATCTCTTCCACGGCGGTTCTGAACGACTCCAGCCGATCACTCGCTGCGTCGACATCGGCGCCGATCGCAACGACCAGGAACTCTTCGCCCCCGGTCCGGGCGACCAGGTCGCCGCTGCGCCGGAACATCGAGCGCATCAGTTGCGAGAGTTCCACCAGGCAGCGGTCGCCGGCCGCGTGGCCGTGCTGGTCATTGAGGTTCTTGAAGAAATCGATGTCGATGATCGCCACCGCTACCGGCAGCCCTTCCCGCCGGGCCAGACCCAGCAGGCTCTCCGAGCCGGCCTCGAGGCCGCGCCGGTTCAACAGACCGGTCAGGGGATCCTGCCCCGACAGGGCCTCGAGTACCTGGTTGGCCCGCTCCAGCTCGGCCGTCTTGATTTCGACGGCATCGGCGAGCTCGTCCTGGAACTGCAGCGACAAGGAACGCGCCTGATCCAGCGCATCGGCAACGGCGATGAACTCCGGACTGATCTTTTCGTGATCGGCAATCCGGATCCGTCGCCGGGTCGGATCGAGAATCTGCTCGGTCAGCGACAACAGCGGCTGGGTCACCCCGCGTGCGAACGTCCGACTCAGCAGCCAGGCGAATCCGATCAGCGCCGCCAGACCGGCGAGGAAGATGAGCAGGAACCACCCGATCTGGCGCTCGACCACGCGGGTCCGACTCAGCGCGTGCACGGTCCAGCCGTCGGCAGTCTCCGAAGATTCGATGAAGTAGCGCTCATCGCCGATCGAAACCTGATCGATCGCCGCGATTCGGAATCGGTTGTTGCGCGTCAGGTCGACCATCGAAAGCGGCTCGACCGGCAGATTCTCCGGCACATAGAGGACACGACCGGCCCGGTCGACCACCAGTACGCTTTCGTGATCGTCGAGCACCGATTCCAGTCGCGCGAAGGCCGGCAGATCGAGCGAACCCTCGACGATACCGATGAACGCGCCGTCGCGGCCGGTCAGCGGCGCGCTGATCGCCACGATCGGATCATTGCCGAAGCCGCGACCCCGGAAGCCTTCCGACAGAAAACTCCTGCCCTGGTTCTTGGGCACCTGGAAGTACCGACGGTCCTCCACCGATTGCTGGGCGAGCGGCAACTCGGTCAGGCGACGATAGAAGTCCGCGGGCGCGCCGTGGATGATCGTTCCGTCCGGGTCCGTCAGAAGCATGCTGAGAAACCCCGGATAGGCCTGCTGCAGGCGATCCAGTCGCTCGAAGACCTCGCCGGTCTCGAAGTCCGAATCGTCGACCGGTGCGACGGCGGTTGTTTCCTGCGCGAACAACTGCACAGCGGTCTTGTGACGGTCGAGATACGACTCGGCAAGAAGCGCGTAGTCCTGGGCGCGCTGGACCAGCCGCCGGTCGATCTCCGTGCCGACCACGTCGATCGACCGGTCGACGATCACCAGGGCCACAACGATCGCGGGCAGTGCGATCAGCGTGACCACCAGCGAGAAGATCTGCCGGAACAACGAGACGCGACGGAGGGACTGCATCACCGAAGGGATGCGCAGGCGGACCACTGCGATGAATGCGCCGCCGGCGAGCGCAGCATTCAACAGGCCGTTGATCGCCTGCTTCAGCACACCGATCCACAGATAGCCCTGCGCCATCTCGACCGAATAGATCGCGATCAGGTAGTTCAGCGGCAGCCCGAGGACCAGCCAGAACACGAGCGACGCCGATACCAGGGGCACGCGCCGGACCAGCAGCCACCAGATGGCCGCCGTCTCGAGCACCGCAAGCGGCGGACCGAGCCATCCGCCGAGCGTCCACGAGAGACCTGCACCGGCAGCCAGCGAAACCAGCAGCGCCGATCGCGGGCCGAACAGAAGCAGGACCAGCAGCGCCAGCGACTGACCGAAGTGCAGCGTCAGCGAGCCGAAGATCGGCACCAGCAACCAGCAGTTCATCAGGAACGCTGCGACCATGAGCGTCACGTCGCGAACCGCGACCCAGGATCGGCTGGAACCCCTTCGCAATGATCGGCACTCGCAGGATCAGATTGCACTATAGCCGACGCGCATCACACCGGCCAGCGGGGCCCGGACGTCGCCCAGGCGGAAATGATCTAGAAGACGTCTGCCTCCAGCCCGGCGGCCAGCGTCATGCCGAGTTCGAGCGCCGAATCGAGAAACGCATCGTCCCATTCGCCGCGGCAGATCACCGGCGCCTGCACCGCCTTCCAGTTCAGCCCACCGCAGATGCTCTCGATGGCGCGCCGGCTGCCGGTGCCGTCCTTGCCCGCCCGGATCAGTACCGCGTAGGGCAAAGCGTCCGTGCGGTCGAGCAGATCGTAGAAGCAGCGGTCGAAGAAGTCCTTCAGCGCGCCAGCCATGTAGCCCAGGTTCTCCGGCGTCACCAGGATCACCGCCTGCGAGTCCAGGACATCGGCGGCGGCGGCGTCGAGCGGCCGAACGAACCGGACGTCGACCGCCTCGATCGAATCGTCGCGCGCGCCTGAAACCGCCGCCTCGCACAAGCGCTGGAGGTTGGGCGACGGGTCGTGGCCGACGATCAGCAAGCGAGACGTCCCGGAGCTCATCGCGTCAAGGGTAATCGACCCCGGGTCGCGGTGCGAGCGGCTTGACAGCAGACCGATGATCTCGCATCGTCGGCGTCCCTTCCATCCAAGGACATCACAATGACCCTCACGCTCGAACTGATGCCCCTGCTGGCCCTGATCGCCGGCATCCTGATCCTGATCGCGCCGAAGTTCCTGAACTTCATCGTGGCGGTCTACCTGATCGTCTACGGCGTCGTCGGCTTGTTCAACTTGTAGTCAACCACAACATCCAGCACCGGGAAAGCAATCGACCCAGCGGTCGATTGCTTCTTCGGTCAGTCGGGCATTGGCATCGCCCCGGTCACGTCGCGAAGGTTGATCAACAGATCACCGTTGTAGGTGGACCCGTTGGGACCCATGAAGGTCACCCTTGCGCCGTCTCTGAGCTCAACCCAGAGTTCCCCGTCTCGCAGCATCGGGGTCAGGCGGATGCGTCGCTCGCTGCCGTCCGAGAGCGTGAGTGATCGCTCATAGCTGCCCTTGAACCGTTCTCCGAGCTCCAGAATCTCCTCGACCTCGGCGAAGTTGACCAGGAACGTCCGCTCGGACGGGTTCATCGCAACGGTTTCCGGCGCCGAGGCGCGAACGACTCGGGGGCTGTCCAGCGCCATGCCGATGACCAGCCCGATCAGGAAAAGTGTTGCCCCAAGCAATTTGCTTCTTGTCATCTTGATCGCTCCAGAATGGGTGACGGGGCCCTGAGAAACTGGCCGGACCCCATGATTGGGTTGCCTGGGCTGCCGATAGTTCCTGCACACATCGTTCCTGCACCCATCGTTCCTTCAGCCGGTCGCTTCCGATCGGCTGGCTGACCGAAACGGCACCGATTGATACGCTTCAACCCTTGTTGCCCACCTTCGCAGACTCAGAGCCGACGATGGCCATGCCGCGTTGACAGCAACGATCGGCGGCTCGAATTCCGCACGTCGTCGCCCCGCCCTGTGCGTACATCGATCGGCGGAGAACAGGCCGTGCTGATCGGACCAGCCGCGTTGCGCCAGGTGACAGCCGGACCGCTTCGTCCTAGACTGCGCCATCGGATTCGGTCAGGGAGGGCCAATCCATGCCGTACGCAAAGACTGCCGTATTCTGGTTCATCGGCCTGCTGGCCGTGCTGGTGCTGGGCTTCTGGAAATCGTACTTCGCCGTGTTCTTCGATGGCATGCACGGTGCCCACCACGCCCACGGCCTGGCCATGCTGGCCTGGGTGTTGCTGCTGATCCACCAGGCCTGGCGCGTGCGCTCGAAGAACCTCGCCGCACACCGGTCGGTCGGCAAGCTGTCGGTGCTGCTGGCCCCGATCATCGCCGTGTCCGGCGTCTGGGTGACATTCCACAACGTGGCCCGCTTCGAGGAGCCGATCCCGCCGTTCGGTTACAGCATCTTCCTGCTCGGCCTGTACTCGGTGTTTCTGTACGTGGTGCTGTACACCCTGGCCATGGTCCACAGGAAAAAGGTCCAGTACCACGCTCGATTCATGGTCGGCACCGCGCTGGTGTTCCTCGTGCCGGGCCTGAGCCGCGCCATGGGCAACTACGTCGCGCCGGCCGGCCTGCCGGCCCTGACCTTCTACCAGTGCCTCTGGGTTCCGTTCGTGGTCGCCATCGGCCTGCTCGCACTGGACTGGAAGAACGGCAGAACGCGCACACCGTTCACCATCTTCCTCGTGCTGTGGGCGATCCAGATGGCGCTGTGGCACCTGCTGCCGTACGTCGGCCCCTGGCAGCGGTTCACGGCCTGGGCCGCGTCGCTGGGCGTCTAGCCGTCCATCGACCCGCCCCGCGGACCGGGACCCTCTCGATGATCCCCCGTCGCGGACCCGCGCAAGGAGTCCGCGCGCCACCGCGATAGGTAGACCCCCACGGCGCCGGCGAGAAGGACGATCGCGGGGATAAACGCATACGACTCGGTCTCCACGCCGATCGCCGCGAAGACCGCGGCTTCGATCCAGAACAGCGCCGTGGCCGCCCAGCCGGCGAACACCTCGTTGCGCGAGTCGTTCGCCGAATCCGGCCCGTCGGGATGTCGAGCCAGCACGAACCACCCGACGGAACCTGCGAGGACGATCGTGCAGGGCATCAACGTCGACGACGAAGGTAAACCCACTCCTGCATTCGGAATCCATCAGGCAATGCGCATCAGACCTCGGCCGCCCGGGCCAGGCTTCTGGACGCGACGGCGCCAAGCGCGACAATGCCGGCCCCGGACAGCGCGAGCACGGGCCAGTTCACCGGCTCCAGGTTCGAAACGATGACGCCGACCAGGGCCCAGATAACCGCGAGCGAGTATTCCGGGGAATCCCGGCGCGCGACCAGGACGGTCACGGCGATCACGAGCGCCAGCGCGATGCAGAGAACGGCCGCGGCCGTGCCGCCGAGCCAACCGTAGCCGGCCAGCACCAGGCCGATGGAAACGCAGCTGGCCGCGGTCAGCCAGCCGGCGTACAGCGCGATCGGCGTGCGCAGCAACAGCCGGTCGCCCGTGCCAGCCGCCCGCAGCGCGAGCACCGCGGTCGCCAGCATGATCCAGATCAGGATCGTCGCGCCGAAGACCGAGCGGTTGGCGACCGGGATCCAGGCGGCGCCCACGGCGAGACTGGCGATCAAGGGCCAGCGCATGGCGTCCCAGCCGGCGTCCTCGGCGCGCTTGAATACCCCGAACACCGCGCCGGCCAGCAGCGCGAGATAAATCAGGCCCCAGATCGAAAACGCGTAGCCCGCCGGCTGGACCGGTGGGTCGTCCTGCGGTATCGGAAACTGGTCCGGAGAAAAGCCATTGAAGCCGCTGCTGAAGACGGGTGACAGCAGGAAGGCCACGGCCGCGAGAAGCGTGAGCACAGCCTTGATTCGGTGCATGCGGGCGACTCGGTTGAAGAGACCGGAACGATACCCTACCGGCGCCACGGCCCCGACACTGTCGGAGCACGGTTCCGCCCTCCGACGAGCCGGATCAGGCGTTCTTTCGCGCGGCGTCCAGTGCGAGCGACAGATAGACGGCAAGTTGCTTGTGTTTGATGTCGGCCGGATCGTGGAGCTTCAGGTGTCGGCGCCCCTTCCCGGCGCCCTCGAGATGCCCGAACGGCTCATCGATCGAAGCGCCGTGCGAGAACTCCACCGAGACGTGCTTCCTGTAGGCGAACACCCCGGCGAACATGACGTCCGCGGCAAACAGGATGCCACCGTACTTGACGTCTTCCGTGACGCCTGGAATGGTCTCAGCGACCAGCGCACGGACGCCCTCGACGAGCTCGTACTGCGCGTCGCCCAGGAGGCGGATGTCGTCGAGGAGTTGGTGAACGCTTTTCTGAGGCATTAACGTTCTAGCTAAACGGCGCGCGTAGCGCATCCGATGGAGGCCCAGAGGGTCGGAATTCCTTGAGCGCCTTGTTATCTTCTGTCTCGATGATCAGTGAGTTCAAGAAGCGTTCGCCAAGTCTTTGTTGGGGTGAAAGGGACGCCCCAGGATCGTCATCGACATAATAGAAGAGCCTTAGCAAAATCCGATCGTCCAACGGGTGGATGCATGCTAACTCGCCGCTCTCGACTCGTCTCTGAACGACACTTGGATCCTCGGTGCTTCGCTCTTCTAGCTGGCCGATTGATTTGACACAGATGGCTTGCTCAACTTCAAGAGTTCTCGAAGAATTTTCCGTAGGAACAAACCGCTCATCCGGGTCCGACATCACAAGCTGTCGCTTAGTCTCTTCAAGCAGCACCGTTTCTTCAAATGGTTGATCATTTTCATCTCGCTCTTCCCAAACAGCACCCAGCCAAATCGAAGACTCACAGTAATTTCTAATCCAAAAACCCGCGTTGATCTCAGTCGCGATGAACGTGGCTGGAAACTCTACCGAGGCTCCTATCGGAAGAGCAAGGGTTGAAACTTCTTGCTGCTCGTCTGGCACGCACGGGTTGTGGAAGCTACATGCGCTGAGAATAAACGTAGAAAGGCACGTGATGAATCTAGAAATCAATTTGGAAGATAACGTATTAGCTAAGCGGCGCGGCTCTGCCGCGTCCGATGGAGGCCCGCCAGGGCCGGAATGCCTTGAGCGACTTGTTAGATTTCATTTCAGCTCAAGGGTGTGGAGATGCTCTTCGACCATTGGATGGGCCCCGGAACCTGGTATTAACTCCTCAGTTACCTGCACGCAAACACCCTCAACTTCCATGTAATAGAAGGTTTGACCTTCCAGTGTGCATTTGAAACCTTCGATCTCTCCGAATTGCACATGTTCTGTTCTTTGCCCAATTCGAGCAAGATGAGAAACGTGTCTACGCTTCGCAATCGGCCCCAGTGGCGCTGCCACGATTGCTCGTTCATCGTCCATCGCAACCAAAGTCCGCCCTTGCATAATCGCCGTCAGCCCGCCAGGAAGTTGCATAGTTACGGCTTTTCTACGAAGCATGGGAATAGTGTTGTGAAATCTAACTTGAATTTAGGAGGCGAAAACGCCTGGTAAAGGATATTCGGTCAGAAATGACGGATAACCTGCAATTTTCGTCGATTTCGTTTCCAACGCACCGATTTCAAACATGAATGTCCGAATCTCCTTGAGCAATACCAGGCAGAACCGCCGTATAACTCCAGCGAAACGAGGATTCGGGTCTGGAATTCCGGGACACCCCAAGATGCCACGCCTGCCGAGGATCATGCCGCAGGCGAGGCGTTCGAGCAAGCCGCTGCGGTGCGCTAGCGCGTGTTGCTCGCCAGCCAGCGATCCAGCTGATCCGCGAACGCTTTCTTGTCCCGGTTGCCCAGCGGCGGCGGGCCGCCGGTCTGGAGGCCGCTGGAGCGCAGGGTCTCCATGAAGTCGCGCATGTTCAGCCGCTGGCGGATGGTTTCCTTCGTATAGCGCTCGCCGCGCGGGGTGACGACCGCCCCGCCCTTCTCGATGACCTCGGCGGCCAGCGGGATGTCCGCCGTCACCACCAGGTCGCCCGCCTTGCAGCGTCGGACGATCTCGTCGTCGGCTTCGTCGAAGCCGGTGGAGACGATGACGTGGCGGATGTTCGTATT
Organism: Wenzhouxiangellaceae bacterium; assembly: GCA_965227925.1. Classification (GTDB taxonomy): domain Bacteria; phylum Pseudomonadota; class Gammaproteobacteria; order Xanthomonadales; family Wenzhouxiangellaceae. The sequence goes on along the minus strand of CBDDGP010000003.1, from coordinate 595,980 downwards.
CGCCGGAACCTGGATCGCGTGGTTGGCGAAGGTGGTCAGCTCGATGCCGGTGCGGTGCGCCGCGCGGAACAGGATGTCCTTGATCGCGCCGGGGCACGCATCGGCATCGACCCAGATCCTGGCCGGCGACGCCGGATCAGCCGCCTGCTCGTCACCCTCCAAGGATCAGCTCGCCGTCGGCAGCATCGACCCTGATCGTGTCCCCGGGGCCGTAGTCGCCACCCAGGATCTTCTGCGCCAGCGGGTTCTCCAGGCGATGCTGGATCGCGCGCTTCAGGGGCCGGGCGCCGTAGATTGGGTCGAAGCCGGCTTCTCCAAGCAGATCCAGCGCGGCGTCGGTGATCTCGAAGCCCATCTCGCGATCGGCCAAGCGCTTTTGCAGGTAGGCCACCTGGATCGCGGCGATCGCGCGAATCTGCGCCTGGTCCAGCGGGTGGAACACGACGATCTCGTCGACGCGGTTGATGAACTCGGGCCGGAAATGGCTGCCGACCACCTCCATCACCGCGGACTTCATTGCCTCGTAGTCCGATCCCTGCATCGCCTGGATGCGGTCCGAGCCGAGGTTGGAGGTCATGACGATGACGGTGTTGCGGAAATCGACCGTGCGGCCGTGGCCGTCGGTCAGGCGGCCGTCGTCGAGCACCTGAAGCAGGATGTTGAACACGTCCGGGTGGGCCTTCTCGACCTCGTCGAGCAGGATCACCGAATACGGCCGGCGTCGGACCGTCTCGGTCAGGTAGCCGCCCTCCTCGTAGCCCACGTAGCCGGGCGGTGCGCCGATCAGGCGGGCGACGGCGTGCTTCTCCATGAACTCGGACATGTCGATCCGGACCATCGCGTCTTCCGTATCGAACAGGAAGCTGGCCAGCGACTTGCACAGCTCGGTCTTGCCCACACCCGTCGGCCCGAGGAACAGGAAGGAGCCGTTCGGCCGGTTCGGGTCGGCGAGACCCGCCCGCGACCGGCGGATCGCGTCGGACACGGCCTTGACCGCTTCGTCCTGGCCGATGACCCGGTCGTGGAGCGCCTCCTCCATGCGCAGCAGCTTGTCCCGCTCGCCTTCGAGCATCTTCGAGACCGGGATACCCGTCCAGCGGCTGACGACTTCGGCGATCTCTTCCTCGGTGACCTTGCTGCGCAACAGCTGGAATTTGTCGGTGGTATCGGCCGATTCGGCCTGGTCGAGCTGCTGCTCCAGGTCGGGAATCTTCCCGTGCTGCAGCTCGGCCATGCGCGACCAGTCCTGGGCGCGACGGGCGTTGTCGAGCTCGGCCCGCGCGCGCTCCAGCTCTTCCTTGATGTGGGTCGCGCCCTGCACCGAGGCCTTCTCGGACTTCCAGACCTCGTCCAGGTCGGCAAACTCGCGCTCGGCCTGCTCGATGTCGCTTTCGAGATCCGCCAGACGCTTCTTCGAGGCGTCGTCGGTTTCCTTCTTCAGCGCCTCGCGCTGGATCTTCAGCTGGATCAGGCGCCGCTCCAGGCGGTCCAGCGCCTCGGGCTTGGAATCGATCTCCATGCGGATCCGGCTGGCCGCCTCGTCCATCAGGTCGATGGCCTTGTCCGGCAGCTGGCGGTCCGTGATGTAGCGCTGCGACAGCGTCGCGGCCGCGACCAGCGCCGGGTCGGTGATGTCGACCCCGTGGTGGACCTCGTAGCGCTCCTGCAGGCCACGAAGGATGGCGATCGTGTCCTCGATGCTGGGCTCACCGACGAACACCTTCTGGAAGCGCCGCTCGAGGGCCGCGTCCTTCTCCACGTGCTCGCGGTACTCGTCCAGCGTGGTCGCGCCGATGCAGTGCAGTTCGCCGCGGGCCAGCGCCGGCTTGAGCATGTTGCCGGCGTCCATCGAGCCCTCGGCCTTGCCCGCACCGACCATGGTGTGGATCTCGTCGATGAACAGGATGATCCGGCCTTCCTGCTTCTTCAGGTCGTTCAACACGGCCTTCAGGCGCTCCTCGAACTCGCCGCGGAACTTCGCCCCGGCGATCAGCGCGCCCATGTCCAGCGACAGCACGCGCTTGTCCCGCAGCCCCTCCGGCACCTCGCCGTTGATGATGCGCTGGGCCAGGCCTTCGACAATCGCGGTCTTGCCCACGCCGGGCTCGCCGATCAGCACCGGGTTGTTCTTGGTCCGGCGCTGCAGCACCTGGATCGCGCGGCGGATCTCCTCGTCGCGACCGATCACCGGGTCCAGCCGCGACTGCTCGGCCTTCTCGGTCAGGTCGATCGTGTACTTGTCCAGCGCCTCGCGCGTGTCCTCGGCGTTCGGGTCGTCGACGGTCTCGCCGCCGCGCACCTGGTCGATCGCCTGCTCCAGCCCCTGCGTCGTGACCCCGCACTGGTGCAGCGTCTCCGCCAGCGCGACCTTCGCCTCGAGTGCGGCCAGCACGAACAGCTCCGAGGCGATGTAGGCGTCGCTGCGCTTCTGCGCGATCTTGTCGGTCAGGTTCAGCACCCGGCCGAGGTCGTTCGACAGGTTGATCTGGCCGGCTTCGCCGCCCGAGATCCTGGGCTGGCCGTCGAGCTTCTTGCCCAGCGCCGAGCGCAGCTGGGCGACCTGCGCGCCGGCCTTCGTGAGCAGGCCGCGCATGCCGCCGCCTTCCTGGTCGAGCAGCGCCACCATCACGTGCTCCGGTTCCAGCATCTGGTGGTCCATGCCGACGGCGAGGCTCTGCGCGTCGTTCAGGGCCTGCTGGAAGCGGGCCGTAAGTTTGTCCATTCGCATGATCGACTCCTCCTTCTGAGGCTACTGCGGAGGCGGCTGACACCGTCCGGCGGTGCTCGGAATCCTCGCGTACGCGAAAGTACGCTCCGGTTCCTGTGCTCCGGCGGCCACTCTCAGCCGCCCCCTCGCTACGCCTCAGTCAACGCCACATTCCCAAACTTATCCACAGGGTTGGGTCGCGGGGGGAGTGAATCAAGTTGAGGGTTCGCGACGCCCGAACGCGACCGGGCCGCGCTCGATGGCGCGGCCCGGTCCGGGTCGATGATCGGATTGCGGCGCGGTTCGACGTTCCGCTGATCCGGGTTCGCAGAGATCGAAGCGATCGCTGTGACCGCGGCCTCAGGGGGTCTCGAAGCCGTCGAGGAAGATGTCCTCGAGGAAGCCGGGAGCGACGATCTCGGAGGTCAGCTGGGACGGCGAGCCCGCATCGGCCACTTCGAGGGTCATCGTGCCCCGGCCGTCGACCGGCGGAAGGTCGGTTTCCACTTCGAAGTTGAAAAGCGAGAACCAGCTCAGCGCGTTGGTGTTTGGCGGAACACCGGCCGGCGCCGTGAACACCAGCTCGCTTCCGACGCGCTCGATGGTCCAGTCGGCGACCTGTACGCCGTCGACCACCGGCGCGCCGAACCAGGTGTCGAACAGCTGGGCGCTGGCCGGCAGCGGGATGCGGACCTGGTCGATGTTACGGTCGAAGTCGTAGTTCTGGACCGCGTAGTTGTAGCGCCAGCGGCCGGGCGCGACTTCCGTGGCCTTGCCGAGCACGCGCAGGTGGCCCTGCGGCAGGTTGGCCGGGTACAGCGCGCCCGGGGTCTCCGAAGCCACCACGATCGTTTCGTGGCTTTCGGTCGGGTCGGCGGTATCGGCGGCCACCCAGTTCTCGATCGTCGCGCCATTGGTGAACGGACCCAGCGGACCGAAGCTCCAGCTGCCGCCCGACTGGTTCGGATTGATGCTGTGGAAGCCCATCGAGTTCCAGATGTCGATGTCGGCCATGACCACGTACCAGGAGTCGAGGAAGTACTCGGCGCCGGCGGTCTGCAGTTCGGCCGGGTCGACGACCAGGCGATTCTCGAAGCTGCTCGAGCTGTTGGTCTGCGACCCCGTGCGGCCCGGGTCGAAGAACGACCCGTTCGAGAAGAACAGGCCGTCGGACGGAATGATGTCGTAGCGCGGGCCCTGGCTGGAGTTGCTGTTGTTGGTGCCGGTGCCGTAGACGTCCTCGCAGCCGGGCCACAGCACGTTGCCGCTGCCGCAGTTGATCGTGCAGTTGAAGTTCAGGGTCAGGAAGGCGTGCTTGACCCCCGAGGCGCCGAGCTGCTCGATCCGTCCGTCGGCGATCCGGTACATGTTCCAGACCAGGAACGGATGCTGGTCGGGCGGCGAGTACGGATACAGGCCGTTGCTGCTGAACTTCGGAATCCAGGCGGCATCGCCCGTGTCATTGACGCTCTTGAGCGTGGCCGAGGGCGCAACCTTGATGCCGTTCGAGTTCGCGCCCTGGTAGGCCACCTGGCCGATGTTGATCAGGCGGACGTCGACCTGGTACAGGTTGCCGAGCGCCGAATCCTGCGGCCAGTTCGGCCGGCCGGAACAGCTCAGGCCGCGCGCCGGGTCGCTGAAGCCGCGAAGGTCGGCGTCCGGCGGAATGTGCAGATTGAGGTCGAACCAGGCCATGCCGAACGGATAGTCGGCGAATTCGGGGAAATCCAGGGCCTCGGCCAGCGCCGCCGTGGCGGAAATGTCGGCGTTGTGAATCGTCAGCAGCTGTCGCTCCTGGTCGGCGATCACGTGCGGATGGGCCACGGTCAGCAGGTGACGGCCCTTGCCATCGCTGACCCGCAGCGCGGGGTGATCGTTATTGGTGAACCCGGTGACGACCAGCTGCTCCAGCGAGACTTCCCGATCGCGGTAGCGCAGCACGATGTCCGTGGAGACGTCGAGGCGGCCGTCATCGAAGGCCTCGAAATTGCCGTAGGGCGCGAAGATCGAGAGCGAACCCAGGTTGCGAACACGGACGGGCACGCGGACCGCCCCGCTGATCGCCCGGCCCTTGACCAGGATCTGCAGGTCGGAACGGGCAAGGTAATCGGCGCGCAGCTCGAACTCCCCGGCACCGCTCCAGGTCGACCAGATCGCCGAGGCGTCATGGTTGGCCGGATCGCGCCACTCCGGGACATCCGTGTCAGTGGCTGAAGCCACCATGGCGAGGCCGCACAGTGCGGCAAACAGGGGAAGTCGCATCATCATTCGGGCGCCTCGACGCATGGGGTGGAAACAGCAACCTTCGATCATAGCGGATGGGGGCTGCTGGAGACAACGGCCAGCCGATTTGTGACGACGGTCACAATCGCTCCTGGTCCCGCCCTTTCCGCAGTGCTTCGCGGTCGTCCTCGAACAGCTCGGCGAGCTCCTTTCGCGAGCGCCAGGCCATGGCCACCAGCTTCTCTTCGTCGTCCTTGTGGTGGACCTGCTCGGCCAGCGTGGCTTCGTCGTGTTCGCGGAAGCGGTCGACGTAGCGGCTCGGGTTGCGCACGCCCAGCGCGCGCAGCGACTCCTTGGCCAGGTCCAGCGACGAAAGCCAGGTTTCGCGGATCACGTGGTCGACGCCCAGCGCCATCAGCTCCATCGCGTGGTGGCGGTTCCGGGCCCGGGCGTGGATGCGCAGGTTCGGGTAGTGGCGGCGGAGCATCCGCGCGGTCTGCAGGGATACGTCGATATCGGAAATCGTCAGCACGAACAGCCGCGCGTGCTCGGCACCGGCGGCGCGCAGCACGTCCGGGTTCGTGGCGTTGCCGAAGAACACCCGGTGGCCGAAGCGGCGGACGAACTCGACCTGCTCCTGGTCGAAGTCCAGCGCCGTGAAGTGGATGCCGAGCATCGACAGGGTCCGGGCCACGATCTGGCCGACCCGACCCAGGCCGGCGATGATCACGCGCGGCTCGCCGAGGTCGTCCGGAATGCCTTCGAACTCGGGGCGCTCGTCGGCCTCGTCGTGGATCCGGGGCTGGATCCAGCGCTCGTTGATGAAGTACATCAGCGGCGTCAGCGCCATCGACACGGAGACCGCGACGATCAGCGGGTCGACCACCGAGCGCTCGAGCACCTGCTGCTCGAGGGCCACCGAGAACAGCACGAAGCCGAATTCCCCCGCCTGGGGCAGCGCGAAGGCCAGCGACAGCGAATCGCGCGAACCCAGCCCGCCGACCCGGCCGACCACGAACAGCACGGCGAACTTGATCGTCATCAGCGCCGCGACGATGCCGAACACCAGCCCCGGCGCGGAGATCACCAGGCCGAAGTCGATCATCATGCCGACGGCGATGAAGAACAGGCCCAGCAGCAGGCCCTTGAACGGGTCGATGCCGGCCTCGAGCTCGTGGCGGAACTCCGAGTCGGACAGAAGCACGCCGGCCAGGAACGCCCCCAGCGCCATGCTCAGACCGGCCCAGTCGGCCAGCATCGCCGTACCGATCGCCACCAGCAGCACGGCGGCCAGGAACACCTCGCGCACGCCGGACAGCACGATCAGGCGGAACACCGGCCGCAGCAGGAAGCGACCGCCGATGACGATCGCCAGGATGGTCGCAACCGCCTGGAACGTGGCCAGCCAGAAATCGCCCTCGCCCTCGGCGCTGGGCAGGGTCGACCCGAACACCGGGATCAGCGCCAGCAGCGGGATCACCGCAAGGTCCTGGAGCAGCAGGATGCCGAAGGCCGAGCGGCCGTAGGGTGCGGTCAGCTGCTTCTTCTCGGCCAGCATCTGCAGGCCGATCGCGGTCGACGACAGGGACAGCACGACCGCAACCAGCAGACCGAGCTTGCCGCTGCCCAGCCACCAGGTCGCCAGCGGCCAGATCAGCAGCGTCGACAGCGCCAGCTGCAGGGTGCCGTTGACGAAGATCAGCTTGCGCAGCACCACCAGGCGGCTCGGCCGGAGCTCCAGGCCGATGACGAACAGCAGCAGCACCACGCCCAGTTCGGCGAAATGCAGCGTGTCCTCGACATCGCTGATCAGGTTGAGCACCCACGGGCCGATCAGAACGCCTGCGCCGAGGTACCCGAGCACCGCGCCCAGCCCCAGCCGGCGGGCAATCGGCACCATCACCACGGCGCTGCCGAGGTAGATCACCGCTTCACTCAGGGGACCGGCCATGGATCAACTCGCGTGTCGAAACCCCGTGGATTATCCACGCCGGGGCGCAAGGAGTCGACCGGCGGCGGCCCGGTCACGCTGCGAGAGCCTCCGCCGTCAGAAGTCGATACCGACCCGCGCGTAGAGATAGCGGCCGTTGACGCCGACCGGGTGGAGCACGTCGTAGGCGAAGTTGCCGAAGAAATCGTTCGACGGGTTCGACCGCTCGATCCGCTCGTCGAACAGGTTCTGCGCACCGACGGCAAGCTGCAGGCCGCCGGCCGATCGCCAACCGAGTTCCGCGTCGAACGCGGTCTCCGCGCCGAAGGTCTGCCGGGCGAACGAGAACACGCGCTCGACGCTGTCCGCGTAGCGGGCGCGCAGCAGGCCCCGCCACGCGCCGCGCTCGACCTGCGCCTGGACCATGGCGCGGTGGTCCGGGGTCGCGGTCTCGATCGTGTTGATCTCCTCGACCCCGATCAGCGCGACGCCGTCGCTGATCGCCTGCACCGCCGGCGGCGGCGCATTGATCGAGCGGACCCGCGTGCGCGAGTACGCGTAGCGGCCGTCCAGTTCGAGGCGCCACTCGGCCCAGCGGGTCGAGTAGCCGGTCACCAGCTCCACGCCGCGGGTGCGCGTATCGACCGCGTTGGTGAACACGCTGATCGACTCCACGCCCTCCCCGCCGGGCAGTTGCTGGACCGCGCCGATCAGTCCCGGGTCCTGCAGCGCTTCCGACAGGGTGATCCGGTCGTCGACGTCGATCCGGAACGCGTCCAGCGCGTAGTAGAAGCCCGACGGGAACCGGCCGGCGATCCCGATGCTGCCGCTGACCGCAGTTTCCTCCTCCAGGTCCTCGAAGCCCAGGCCTCGGGCCAGCGGCGAGCCCGCGCGGACCAGCCGGGAGGAAATCCGCTCGCCGTTCGGGCCGAAGGTGTTGTCCCGCCGCGACCAGCCGACCTGGGTCAGCGACGGGGCGCGGAAGCTCGTACCGAGCGACGCGCGCAGGGCCAGCGCCGGATCGACTTCGAAGCGCCCACCGAGCTTTCCGTCGAAGGTGGTGCCGAAGTCGGAGTAGTCCTCGACCCGTGCGGCGACGTCGAAGGTCAACGCCTGAACCGGCTCGATCGACGCCTCTGCGAACAGCCCGACGACCTGGCGGTCGATGTCGGCCGCGTCATCGGGAGACAGGCCCTGGGCGCCCTGCGCTCCGATCTCCGGCAGGCCGACCAGGTTCGCCAGCGGGTCCGGAAAGCGGTAATCGCCGATCGCGTAGGACGCCGGGTCACCGGCCTCGCTGTCGAAGGCTTCGTGGCGGAACTGCGCGCCGATCAGTACGCCCAGCGGGCTCGCCGCGCCCGCGACGTCGAACTCGCGGGCGGCATCGATGCCGACCCGCGCCTGGTGGAACTCGAAGGTGCCGGAATCGAACCGGGTCGGGCTGTCCGGACCGAGCGAGGGATTCAGCGAGTTGCGCACGCCGAACTCGAAGCGGTTGCGGCCGAAGCCGGCCGAGGCGTCGAGGGACCACTCGCCAAGCGTATGACGACGCCCTGCGGTCACGCCGTAGTCGAGATTCTCGCCCAGCGTGGTGGGCCGGAATCCGTCCGGGTACAGGGCCGGAACGTTCTGGTCGGAATCCGGGTAGCGGTAGACCGCCGCACCCTCGGTGTCGCGCGCGGCCAGGGTTCCGAACGCGTACCAGGCGCCGTCGGCGTCGGGCCATTCGCCGTTGAACCAGCCCTTGACCTCGCGGGTTTCCGGATCGCCGAGGCGGTGCGTCCGCTGGCCGCGAAAGGCCAGGTTGGCCGGGGTCTGCGGAATGAACGGCGACACCCGGTCGAAGCCGGATCGATCGGTCGGCTCGCGGGCCAGCAGTTCGACGCCGAAGCGGAACCCGCCGGCACCGGTGGTCACGCCCTGGCTGTAGGCCAGTCGCAGCGTTTCGCCGTCGGTGATGTTGCGGTCGATCGCCCCGACGCGGGTGTGATGCAGGCCGGCGGACGCATCGAGTCGGCCGCCGGACGCGGTGTCGTCCAGCACGATATTGATCACCCCGGCAATCGCGTCGGAGCCGTACTGCGCCCCGGCGCCGTCGCGCAGGATCTCGACGCGCTTGACGGCGCTGACCGGAATGGTGTTGAAGTCGAAGGCGCTGGTGCCCCGCCCGATCTTGGTGTTGTCGTTGACCACCGCCGAGGTGTGCCAGCGCTGTCCGTTGACCAGCACCAGCACCTGGTCCGGGCTCAGGCCCCGCAGCTGCGCGCTGCGGATGTGGTCGGAGGTGACCGAGTTGGACTGGCGCGGGAAATTGAACGACGGCAGCAGCAGCTCGAGCGCCTCGCCCAGTTCCCCGCCGACCGCGGCCGCGTCACGCAGCTCGGTCGCCTCGATCACGTCGACCGCCGAGGTGCCCTGCAGCTCGTTGCGCTCGACGACGCGACCGGCCACCGCCACGGCCGGCAGCTCCAGCGCAGTCTCGACCGAGGATTGCTGGGCCAGGACCGCGGGGACGGCAAGAAACAGCAGCGCGCAGGCGCCGAAGCCGCGCGCAACGCGGCGCGCAAGGCGGGATGGGTTCATCGTCGGTTCCTTCGGGGTCGGTTCGATCCGGTCGGACGATCCGATCCGGGGATGGGGTTCGTGTTCGATCTCGGCGGCGGTCATTCGGCCAGCCGCTCGAAGTTGGACGGTCGGTTCAGCCGCCAGTCGTACTCGATGCTCTCGAACCGCGTCGCCGTCCGGACCGCGCGCGCCCGCTCCTCGTCGACATGCGCGGTCACAAAGTCTTCCGGACCGTCGTAGCCGACCTCGAAATCGCTCTCGTACCAGTCGAACAGGCGGGTCCAGCGGACGCGGTCGTCGTCGACGACCAGGTGCAGATCGGTCGCCAGCGAACGCCGCGTGCTGTCGTCGAGCTGCGCATCGATGCGATCCGGGCGATAGAGCTCCGCACGCAGCGGCGGACAGCCGACCGAGGCGCAGTTGACCGCGAAATGAACGCGCGGATCGAACCATCCCCGATCGCGGAAGTCCTCGCCGAACAGGGTGTCCTTCTCGATGCCGTCCAGGCTGTATCGTCGGCCGCCGATGTCGAACAGCTCGCGGCCGAACACCGCGAACGGACGGAACAGCGAACCGAAGTCCTTGACGCCGTCGGCCAGTTCGCCGTCGTCCTCCGCTCGACGCAGGACGTGCGCGATCATGAAGTAGTTGTAAGCGTTGATCCAGAAGGCGAGCGCCTGCTCGCGCGTGCTCAGCGTCGCGGGGTCGAACCCGGCCAGCAGCCGATCCTGGCGATCGAGCCGGCTCGCAGTGGTGTCCGCGGCCAGCGCGGCGGCGTAATCGAAGGCCGACACACGCCCACCGCTGTCCGTCTCGGCGACCACGACGAAGTCGTCGAGCAGGTCGGTAAAGGGTGCAAAGACGACTCCGATCCGGTCTTCACCGGAATCCAGGGCAGCGGCAGGGGTCGCTGCGAGCGAAAGCCAGAGCAGGGTCGACATCCAGACAGCGATTCGGGTTCGAGACACGATCTCTCCCTTCGGTGGTCGTTTCGTGCAGGGGCGCTACGAGCACGCCGGCGCCGGGCACGCGCGTCGTTCCGCACGGCTTCGGATCACGAGACCGGCTCGGACCTGTGTTTCTTGCATCGGACGAGACAACGATGGAGGTCCGGCGACATCGGCGGACCGACAGCGGACCGACAGCGGACCGACGATGCTCCTCCAGGACCGTGCAGGTACGGTGAGCGCGCCCGTGACATCGGAAAAAGGAGCAAGATAGTCGAGCCTGCCCCGGTCGACTCTGCATCCACTCTCGAATCCAGCGAGGACCCCGCGATGTCCAGCCAGATGCACACGACGACCGATCGACCCACCACCCAGCGCCTGGCGCTGTCGCTGCTGCTCCTTCGCCTCGGCGTATTCATCGTCATGCTGATGTGGACCCTGGACAAGTTCGTCAATCCGGGCCATGCGGAGGCCGTGTTCGCGAACTTCTACGGCCTGGAAGGGATCGCCGGCCCGGCGATGACGGCGGTCGCGGCCGCTGAACTGGTCCTGGTGCTGGTCTTTCTCGCGGGGGCGTTCCGCCGAATCAGCTACGGGCTGGTGCTGGTGCTGCACGCCGTGTCGACCCTGGGATCCTGGCAGCAGTACCTGCAGCCGTTCGACCACCTGCTGTTCTTCGCCGCCTGGCCGATGCTGGCCGCGTGCATCGCGCTGTACCTGCTGCGCGACGAGGACCGCTTGTTCAGCGTCGACGCAATCCGCCGTCGCTGACCGGCGTCAGCGCGATAGTGCGTCGCGGCCGGCGTAGACCGCCCGATCGCCCAGCGCCTCGTGGATGCGCAGCAGCTGGTTGTACTTGGCCATCCGGTCCGAGCGGCACAGGGAACCGGTCTTGATCTGACCCGCGCCGGTGGCGACCGCGAGGTCGGCGATCGTGGTGTCCTCGGTTTCGCCCGAGCGGTGCGACATGATCGTGCCGAAGCCCGCAGCCTTCGCCATCTCGATGGCGTTCAGGGTTTCGCTCAGGGTGCCGATCTGGTTCGGCTTGATCAGGATCGCGTTGGCCGTCTTTTCGTCGATGCCACGCTTGAGGATCTTCGTGTTGGTCACGAACAGGTCGTCGCCGACCAGCTGCACCGCGCCGCCGATCGACTCGGTCAGCAGCGTCCAGCCTTCCCAGTCGTTCTCGCCCATGCCGTCCTCGATCGACAGGATCGGGAACTTGGCAACCAGGCCGGTCAGGTATTCGACGAACGCCTCGCGGTCGAACGCGCGACCTTCGGAGTTCAGCGTGTAGTGGCCGTCGTTGCAGAACTCGCTGGAGGCCACGTCGAGGGCCAGGGCGACGTCTTCACCTGGCTTGTAGCCGGCCTCGACGACTGCGGTGAGCAGCAGCTCGAGCGCGGCCTCGTTGGAGTTGAGATCCGGGGCGAACCCGCCCTCGTCGCCGACCGCGGTGTTCAGGCCGCGCGATTTCAGCGTGGATCTCAACGCGTGGAAGATCTCGGTGCCGGCCTGCAGCGCGCTGGGGAAATCCGGCAGGCCGAGCGGCATCACCATGAATTCCTGGATGTCGACGCGGTTGTCCGCATGGGCGCCGCCATTGAGGATGTTCATCATCGGCACCGGCAGCGTCGGGGTCGCGCCTGTGGCTTCCAGCAGCGATTCGTACAGGCCCTGGCCTCGTGCTGCGGCCACGGCATGCGCGGACGCCAGCGACACGCCGAGCAGCGCGTTCGCGCCCAGCCGCGCCTTGTTGTCGGTGCCGTCCAGTTCGATCAAGCGCTCGTCGAGCGCGGACTGGAGCGAGGCATCCATGCCGATCAGCGCGCCGGCAATCTCGCCGTTGACGTGACCGACCGCCTTCGACACGCCCTTGCCGCCGTAGCGCGCCTCGTCGCCATCGCGCAGCTCGACCGCCTCGTGTTCACCGGTCGACGCCCCCGAAGGCACCATCGCCCGCCCGAAGGCCCCACCCTCGAGCATGACTTCGGCCTCGAGCGTCGGATTACCGCGGGAATCGAGAATTTCACGAGCGTGGATCTTGGTGATTTTCATGGCTACGGCTCTTTCGTGAGATCAATGAGTTGAATTTAATCGGCAAGGGGAGAGGGGTCAGGGGACAGGGACTAGGGACTAGTTCAACCCACTAGCCACTAGTCCCTAGTCCCTAGTCACTGATCTCTAGTCCCTGCTTCTTGACCACCCGGTCGATTTCGACCAGGGTCTCGAGCATTCCCTCCATGTCGGCGAGGCGCATGGAGTTCGGCCCGTCGCAGAGGGCGTTTTCGGGTTCGGGGTGGGTCTCGGTGAACAGACCGGCGACGCCCACGGCGATCGCGGCCCGGGCAAGCACGGGGATGAACTCGCGCGCGCCACCCGAGCTGTCGCCCTGGCCGCCCGGCAGCTGCACCGAGTGGGTGGCGTCCATGACGATCGGGCAGCCGGTTTCGCGCATGATCGCCAGCGACCGCATGTCGGCGACCAGGTTGTTGTAGCCGAACATGTAGCCTCGCTCGCAGCACATCACCTGGTCGTTGCCCGCCGCCCGGGCCTTCTCGACCACGGTTCGCATTTCCCAGGGCGAGAGGAACTGGCCCTTCTTGACGTTCATCGGCTTGCCCAGGCGCGCGACGTTCTGGATGAAATTCGTCTGGCGACAGAGGAACGCCGGCGTCTGCACCACGTCGACCACTTCGGCGACCGCGTCCAGCGGGGTGTCTTCGTGGACGTCGGTCAGCACCGGCACGCCGACCTGCTCGCGCACGGCGGCCAGGATGTCCAACCCCTCGTCGACGCCGGGTCCGCGATAGCTCTTCACCGACGTGCGGTTGGCCTTGTCGAAGGAACCCTTGAAGACGTAGGGAATGCCCAGCCGGTCCGTGACCTCCTTCAGATGGCCGGCGACGTCCAGGCAGAGCTGAAGCGACTCCAGCGTATCCGGGCCGGCGATCAGGAAGAAGGGTCGGTCCAGCCCGACCTCGAAATCAGCAATGTTCATTCAGGGGCCTCGTCGGCGTAGTCGTTCGGCGTAGTCGTTCGGTCGACCTGGTCGGTCCACTCGTTGAAGCGGCGTCGTCAGGACGCCGCCGCTTCGGGCTTGCGCACGTCGGCCTGCTGGTGCGCCAGCGCGGCGCGGATGAACCCGGTGAACAGCGGATGCGCCTCGCGTGGGGTGGACGTGAACTCGGGGTGGAACTGGCAGGCCACGAACCACGGATGATCGGGCAGCTCGACCATCTCGACGAGCATGTCGTCGGAGGACAGGCCGGCGATGACCATACCGTGCTCATGGAGCGTTTCCCGATAGTGGTTGTTGAACTCGTAGCGGTGGCGATGACGCTCGAGGATTTCGTCCTTGCCGTAATGTTTGCGCGACTTCGTGTCGGGCTGCAGGCGGCAGCGCTGCGCGCCGAGCCGCATGGTGCCGCCGAGATCGCAGCCTTCGTCGCGCAGCTGCTTCTGCCCCGACTCGTCCATCCACTCGGTGATCAGACCGATCACCGGATGCGGGGAATCGGGATCGATCTCGGTCGAATTGGCGCCGGTCAGGCCGCAGACGTTGCGGGCGAATTCGACCACGGCGGCCTGCAGCCCGAGGCAGATGCCGAGGTACGGGATGCCGTGCTCGCGGGCGTAGCGGATGGCGGAAATCTTGCCCTCGAAGCCGCGTTCGCCGAAGCCGCCCGGCACCAGCACCGCGTCGACGCCCTCGAGCACGCCCACGCCCTGCTGCTCGATCTGCTCGGATTCCACCGGCTTGATGTTCACCTTGATCCGGTCGGCCAGGCCGCCGGCCGAGAGCGCCTCGTTCAACGACTTGTAGGCATCGGCATGCTCGACGTACTTGCCGACCATGGCCACGGTGACCTCGTGGGCCGGACGGGCCTGGCGCTCGACCACGTCTTCCCAGTCCGACAGGTCGGCATGACCGGCCTTGAGGCCGAGCCGATCGAGGATGATCCGGTCCAGCCCCTGGCGCTGGTAGAACAGCGGAATCTTGTAGATATTGTCGACGTCGACCGCCGAGATCACCGCTTCCTGGCTGACGTTGGTGAACAGCGCGATCTTGCGCCGCTCGTGCTCGCTGAGCATGCGCTCGCAGCGGCAAAGCAGGACGTCGGGCTGGATGCCGATCGAGCGCAGCTCCTTGACCGAGTGCTGGGTCGGCTTGGTCTTGATCTCTTCGGCGGCGCGCAGATACGGCACCAGCGTGAGGTGCATGAACAGCGCCCGGCGACCGTGCTCCGCGCCGAGCTGGCGGATCGCTTCGAGGAACGGCAGGGACTCGATGTCGCCGACCGTACCGCCGATCTCGACCAGCGCGACGTCGTAGCCGTCGGCGGCCTGCTCGACCGAATCCTTGATTTCGTCGGTGATGTGCGGAATGACCTGCACCGTCGACCCGAGGTAGTCGCCGCGGCGCTCCTTGGCGATGACGTTGGCGTAGATCTTTCCGGTCGTGAAGTTGTTGCCCTGGCTCATCCGGGTGCGCACGTAGCGCTCGTAATGACCGAGGTCGAGGTCGGTTTCTGCGCCGTCTTCGGTAACGAAGACCTCGCCGTGCTGGAACGGGCTCATCGTTCCGGGATCGACGTTGATGTAGGGGTCGAGCTTGAGGAGCGTCACGCGGAGTCCGCGTGCCTCGAGAATCGAGGCCAGCGAGGCCGATGCGATGCCCTTGCCGAGCGAAGACACCACGCCGCCGGTGACGAAGATGAATGAAGCCATGACCGAGATCCCGGATGATTGACACCGGGACGACATTCTACCCCGAAAACGCCGCCGACCACCCGCTCGAAACCGGTGTCGATCGGGCGAAATCGACAGATGCCAATCACAGGACCGGTTGCTATACTCGAATCTCCTGTCATTTTCGGGGAGACAACCGCCATGACCGCCGAATCCGACCACAAGGATGAAGAACGCCACGGTCCCCAGGGCACGCAGGTCTTTTCCCGCGACCAGCTGCCCGGCAACCTGGCCTCCGCATCGGGGGACAAGACCGTGGTCGGCCACGCGGCCCGGCTGGTCGGTGTAGGCGACGGACTCGAGGGCAAGGAGTTCGGCCTGGCCTCCGACCGGACGACGATCGGCCGGTCCCAGGTCTGCGACATCCAGCTCGAGGAACCGAGCCTGTCGTCCGAGCATGCCCGCCTGGTCCGCTCCGAGGACGGCTGGCGAATCATCAACCTGTTGTCGACCAATGGCGTGTTCGTCAACGACGAAAAGGTCTTCTCGCATCGACTGGCCGACGGCGACGTCATTCGGCTGGGCCGCATCCGATTGAAGTTCCGCGACCCGAACGCCTCCGGCGGCGCCTCCGCAGGCGCCGACCCGATGCGCTGGATTCCCTGGATCGCACTGGCCGTGATCGCCGCCGGCGGAGCCTTCTGGTTCCTCAGCGGCGCTGGCGGCTGATGGAGCGGATCGGCCGCTATGAAATTCGCCGCGAACTCGGTCGCGGCTCGATGTCCATCGTCTACGAGGGCTTCGATAGCCGCATCGACCGTGCGCTGGCGATCAAGGTCCTGCGCGAGCACGTCGCCCGCGACGTCAATGCGCGCCAGCGCTTCATGCGCGAGGCGCGCGCGGCGGGCGGCCTGTCGCACCCCAACATCGTCACCGTGTTCGACGTCGGCCAGAACGAAGGCCTGCCGTTTCTCGCCATGGAGCGCCTGTCCGGCGACACGCTGGAGGAGCGGCTCGAGGAGCACGGCGCGCGCCCCTTCAACGTCGATGCCATCCTGCAGCTGGGGCTGCAGCTGGCTGGTGGGCTGGACTACGCCCATCGTCGCGGCGTCATCCACCGCGACCTGAAGCCGGCCAATGTCCACATCGACCCCGACTCGTCGCTGGTCAAGATCATGGATTTCGGCATCGCTGCCATCGAGCGCGGCGATCGCGCCAGCGGACACGCCACCGTCGCCGGCACCCCCACCCACATGGCGCCGGAGCAGTTGACGGGACGAACCGTCGATGAGCGCTCGGACCTGTACTCGCTCGGTGTGGTTCTGTATGAACTGCTGACCGGAGAGCTGCCGTTCGACGCGCCCGATTCCGAGGGCGTGATCGAGCAGGTGATCCGGCACCAGACCCGGCCGCTGAAGCCGCGCGACCCGAACACGCCCCGCGAGCTGGTCGACCTCGTCTATCGACTGATGGCGCGCGAACCCGATTCCCGCCCGGGCAGCGCACGCCAGGTCGTCGAGGAACTCGAGGAGATCCGCTCCGGCCTGCACCGCGGCGTGCTGCAAACGGTCCGCCAGCAGTCTTCCCTGCTGCGCTGGCCGCTGACGATCGGCGCGGCGGTCGCCGTGGTGCTGATCTTGGGCCTCTGGTACGTCTATCGCTCGCAGACCGGCGCCATCGAATCGGCGACCTATGGCTTTGGCGACGCGCTGGCCAGCCTGATCGCGCAGGAAACCGCCGAGGCGCTGATCCTCGAGGACACCACGGCGCTATCGATCCTGGTCTCGGATTTCTCGGTCAACCCGCAGGTCGAGCACCTGCACGTCTCCGATGCCAGCGGCATCGTCCAGGCATCCACCGACCCCTATCTTCGCGGTCAGCCGGTGCCCGCGCCGGACGGTGAGGCCATCGAGCGCGACGCCGTCAGCGTGGTGCTGACGCGCAACGACGATGGCCTGCTGCAGTTCGCCGTACCGATCCGGTTCCAGGCCCGCCGCGTCGGCGAAGTCCGCCTCGGACTCGACGGCAGCGCCCTCGACGCGACCGCGGCCACCACGATGACCATGCTGGTGCTCGTGTTCACCCTGACCATCCTGGTCGTCGCCTTCGGCAGCGCCTGGATGATGCGACGGCAACAGCGCGCGCTGCAGCGCCTGGCCTGGGGGCTGAAGCGGCTGGCCCGCGGTCAGGTCGACTTCCGGCTCGAAGCCGAGCGTCGCGACGAATACAGCGACGTCTACCGGCAGTTCAACCGCCTGGCGATCCGTCTCGACGAGCAGCACTCGGCGATGCAGGCGCTGGAGTCCGGCGAGGACCCGACCGAGGTTCCCAACGCCGAAGCGGTCAGCGCCCGACTGCGGTTGCAGCGCATCGAAGGCGGCCCCGAAGACACGCTGGATCTCGGTGCAAGTCCGGACCCGACCGCCGGAGTCGACGACGACTCGGTCACCGCGATTCGCCCGGGTCGCAAAGGACGCTGATTCCCGCGGCCGGCCGGGCTCGCTGACGCGCATTCCGGCCACCCCGCGACCCGTGGGACCCTTGCAGCGTCGATCTTCCCAGCTCGATCTTCCCAGCTCGATCTTCCCAGCTCGATCTTCCCAGCTCGATCTTCCCCGCTCGATCTTTCAGGCTCGATCTGCTTGACCGGTCGGTCGGACCGGAGCCGCCGCGCTCGCACCCTTCGGATCGGTTTCGATGCGTCTGGCGGGCCTCCGCCCTGGCGAAGACGTCGTGGTGCACGGCCGGCGCGCGCTGTTCCGGGCCAGCTCCCCGTCGCCGCACCCTTCCCTGATCGGCCCTGCGGCGCCCCCCGTTGCGAACGGGTCTAGTCGGGCTCGCCCAGGCGGGCGCGCAAGCGCTCGGCGCGGTCCAGGTAGACCCGCGCCGGCTCGAAGTCCGGCACCGCGTCGAGCAGCTCGCGCCAGGCGCGAATGGCCACGTCGATATCCCGCGCGCGCCAGGCTCGCAGCGCTCGATCGTGATGGCGTTCGACCAGCTGGTCGCGCAGATCGTCTTCCAGGGCAACGGCCGGCGCGTAGTCCGGGTCCAGCCCCCTGGCCTGCTCGGCCAGCCCGTAGGCTTCGAACAGCAGCCCGCGTTCGCGGAACCCCTCGGCGCGCCGGAGCAGGCTCTGGACCTCGATCCGGGTACGCCGCACGTCGATCCGAGCCCGCGATGCGCCTGGATCGAGTGCCTCGGCGACCTGGGCCAGGGTGGCCACGGCATCGTCGTACTGGCCGGCGTCGGCCTCGGCTTGGGCCGTGTCCAGCGCCAGCTCGACCAGGAGGCGTTCCGCGCGCGGCGAGAGATTCCGTTCCCGGGCCGCGGCCAGCAGGAGCTCGCGGGCATCGGTGGGCTGGCCCGAGGCCAGCAGGTATTCGGCAACCGTTTCCAGTTCGGACCGCCGTGGTTCGACCGACTGCGGTCCGACCGGATCGATGGCCGGGTCGTTACCTGCACGTTCGGGGCCTGACGCCGTTTCCTCACTCGGGCGACCGGCCGCGGCCGCAGAACGCGCCGGGTCGGAGGCTGGATCGCGCTCGTTCACGGGTTCTGCCAAGGCGAGCGGATCGTCGGCGCGGTCCGAGTCCGCAGCGACGGCCGCGACGGCATCCGCGCTCGCGGCCAGTTCCGACGTCGGCGTCTCCGGCACCCGCAGTTCGGCGCCGACCGACAGCGTTCTCGGCACGTCGATGCCGTTCAGCCGAGCGAGAGCGACGAACAGCAGCGGATTGCCGAGTTCGCGTACTGCGATCTGCGACAGGGTGTCGCCGGGCTGGACTTCGATGGTGCGATAGGGGCCCGGCAACAACTCGGCCGGTGGCGCTTCGAGCTGGCGCGCCAGCAATGCAAGGGTCGGTGATCCCGGGCTGCCTTCGCGAAGCGTCTCGATCATCGCCGCCGCTTTTTCGAAGCGGCCGTACTGCAGATGATCCATCGCGTCGACCAGGCGAGCCGGGCCGGTGCGCGCCGCTGCCGGGTCCGGCGGCCCCTGCACGATCGGCGGCTCCGGTTCGGGCAGCGGCTTCTGCGGCAGCATCTGGCATCCGGCCAGCAACGCAAACAGGGCCAGCAGCGCGACATGGGAGACAGCACCCCGGACGTTCGAGCCACTCCTCGTGCCCATCTCCAGCCGCCCGTTCTTTTCCTGATTCCACCGCATGATCATTCCCCTATATTGATGGCGTCCGAGCGAGCCTCGCCCAGTGCTTCGAGTTGCTCCAGCGTGACGCCGGCACCCGGCGGCATCGATCGGTCGACGTCGTCATGCGCGATGTCCAGCGCATCGTAGCGCCGCATCAGGTCGGCCAGCGCCTGCGTGCGCGCGTCACCGATCAGCAGCGGATCGTGGTCGGCCAGCGCGGCGAGCGCGTCGCTATCCGACCCGCCACCCGACCCGCCACCCGACCCGCCGACCGCCCGCTCGACCTGCATCAGGGCACGGCGCGAAAATCGACGAACCGCCGGATAGTCGTCGTCCAGCGCCCGGACCAGGTGCGCGCGCCAGCGCTGCGGATCGTCGAGTTGACCTCGTTCGGCCGCGCGACCGAGACCGACCGCCATCACGGCGCGCTCGACCGGGTCGCCGGCCAGCAGACGCGCCACTCCGTCGACCACCGCCGACGGCAATCCGTCGGCACGACGCACCTCGCTCGGCGCACGACCCCAAAGCCTTGCAGTCTCCCGTTCGGCCCAGTCCAGCGAGCGATCGGCGTGGCACAGCGTGCAGGCGTTCGGCCGCGCATTGGCCGCATCGGCGGCCGGGTCCGGCGACTCGATGTGGTGCGAGCGATGGATTTCCATCACGCCGTAGACCATCTCGGGCATATGGCAGGACAGGCAATTCGAGCCCATCGACCCGGCCTCGTGATGCGTGTGGGCGACGACATCCTCGGCGATCGGCCGGTGACAATCCAGGCAGGCCGCGCCGGCGCGCTGATCTGCGGTCAGCATGCCCGCCGGGTCGCCGTCGTGCATCTCGTGGCAGCTGCCGCAGGTCATCGAGCCCTGGGTGTGGCATTCGGACAGGAGCAGTCCCTGGTACTCGTAGGCGGTCAGGCGCGGCGTGCCGTCGGGCCAGAAGCGCTCCGAGAAATCGATGCCGTGACCGACGACCGGCAGCTCGCTGTCGGGCCAGACGAGGTCGACCGATTCGAACAGGTCGCCGCCGGCCCGGTAGATCGGCCCCTCGTCGATGAACTCGCGCATGATCTCGACCGACTTCGGCAGGCGCTGGCCGTGACACTGTCCGCACACCTGGGTCGCGGCGTCGCGGTCCAGGTGCGCCGGATTGACGATGCTGTCGTCGGCCGCGTCGGTCAGCGTGTACCAGGCTCGGGTCAGCCAGTTACGGTGCTTCTCGACGTGACCCTCGGCCGGGCCGTGGCAGCTCTCGCAGGCGATTCCGAGTTCGGCCACGCGGGACTCGAACTGGCCGTCGACCAGCGGATTGACTGGCTCACCGGCGCGCGCTCGCCGGATCATGTCGTCGTAGTTGACGATGTTCGGTTCCGGCCCGGTGTTGTGGCAGAAGATGCAGTTGTTGTTCCACACGGTCACGTGATCGTCGAACTGCTGATCGTCCGGGCCCAGGAACGCGGCGTTGGTGTGCACCCAGCGTCGGTCCTGGTTGTGCCAGAGCAGGTGCAGCCGGTAGAAATTGCCGCCGCCTTCCGGGTCGCGCATCAGGTACTGCTGGTAGCGATGGGACCCGACCGTGCGATCGACCCGATAGCGCGCGACCACCCGATCGCTGCCCGGCGCCATGTAGTCGAAGAAGAACGCGTCGTCCTCGCGCACCGGTCGAACGGTCAACCCCCACTGGGTGACCGCACGACCGTCGAAGCGCCCCTGCACGGTCTCCGGCGTCGCCTCCTGGGTCATCGTCCGGTGGTAGGTCCGGTGCCAGCTTGAGAAGCGTCCGCGGTGGCAGGTATGGCAGGTCTCGCTGCCGGCCCAGCCCGCCTCGTCGGCGACCACGCGGCCCGGCCACGCCGACAGAACGGCGAGCACGACCAGCCAGGCCCCCTTCCTCAGCGCGTGCAGCGCAGCGGTCACGGCGCGTCGCCGCCGGCGTATTCGGCCCGGGTTTCGGCCGGCGGCCAGAGCGTGCTCAGCAGCACGCTGCGGTTGTTGTCGACGACCACGCGCGCGTGATTCCGGGTCATCAACCGGGGACGCGCCACGCCGCAGGAGTGGGCGATGGTTTCGACTTCCTTGATCATGTTGCGGGCGTACCAGGCCACGCGCTCGGCCTTGTCCGAAGGCACCAGACCGCGCTGCAAGCGTCGATCGTGGGTGGTCACGCCGGTCGGACAGGTGTTCTTGTTGCACTGCATCGCCTGGATGCAGCCCAGCGCGAACATGAACCCGCGCCCGGCCAGCACGATGTCGGCGCCCGCGCACAGCGCCCAGGCCACGTCGACCGGGTTGACCCGCTTGCCCGAAGCAAACACTCGGACGCGCTTGCGCAGGCCGTACTCGTCGAGCTTGTCGACGACCATCGGCAGCGCCTCGGACAGCGGCAGGCCGACGTCGTCCATCAGGGTCATCGGGGCCGCCCCGGTGCCGCCGTCGCCCGAGTCCACGGTAATGAAATCCGGCGCATGCTCCTCGCCGCGGCGATGGATGGCGAGACAGAGCTCGTCGAGGACGTCGGTCCGGCCCACGACCATCTTGCAGCCGCAGGGCTTGCCGCTGACCTCGCGGATGTGGCCGATCAGGTCCAACAGGTCGTCGCAGGACGACACCTCGGGGTGGCGATTGGGACTGATCGCGTCGCGCTCGCGGGACACCGCGCGGATCTTCGCGACTTCCTCGGTGATCTTGGCCCGCGGCAGGATGCCGCCCTTGCCCGGCTTGGCCCCCTGCGCCAGCTTGAGTTCGAACATCCTGACCTGCTCGTGGGCGGCGATTGCGGCGAGCTTCTCGTCGTCGAGTCGGCCCAGCTCGTCGCGCACGCCGAACTTGGCCGTGCCGATCTGGAACACGATGTCGCAACCGCCCTCGAGGTGCCAGGGCGCCAGCCCGCCCTCGCCCGTGTTCAGCCAGATGCCGGCCTTGCGTGCGCCCATCGACAGCGCCCGGACCGCCGGCGCGGACAGCGCACCGTAGCTCATGCCCGAGACATGAAAGAACTTGTCGGTGGTGTACGGATGGCGGGCATGGGGGCCAATGGTCAGCTCGGCGATCGGCTCGGCCTCTTCGTCGAGCTTCGGAAACGCGCAATTGAGGAAGATCACCGCTCCTTCGCGCCGGATGTCGCGGGTCGAACCGAACGCCGACGTGTTATCCAGGTTCTTGGCCGCACGATACGCCCAGGATCGCTGCGCTCGGTTGAACGGCAGCTCTTCGCGATCGTTGGCGAAGAAATACTGGCGGAAGAATTCGCCGAGATGCTCGAACCAGTAGCGGAAGCGCCCGATCACCGGGTAGTTGCGCCGCACCGCGTGACGGTGCTGGGTCCGGTCGACGATGTACAGCACGACCACGGCGAGCACGCCCAGCCCCATCAGGAACACGAACAGCACCGCCATGAACTGGAGCACGTCGGCGGTTGCGTCGAACAGCGCTTGCATCGATTCGCCTGCTCTCGGACCGCGCGGCCCGACGGGTGGATTCCAGCCGTTGATGGTAGTCGATGGGGCGGGTCGCGGGGCACGACTCGCTCGACGGGGGGCTTTGGCCTGGCGGCCCGGCTTGTCCGCGGTCCGGCATGGCCGGGTTACGCGCAGCCCGGCGCGGGACGATTCTGATTCTGGTGTTCCTGTTGGCCGGGAAACAACCAACCCCGAAAGGCGTTTCGCCCCGCGCTTCGCGCTTGCGGGCGACCTTCCTTTGTCAGGCGCGACAAAAGACGGCAAAAGCGCTCTCTAAAATCCAAGCGGTTTTCGGTGAGCGTTTCTCCGGGAGCGCCGGGGCGCCAGAAATCACAGGTCGGCCTCAGCTGAGGAGAAGCTGTAGAGCGCAATCTCCGAGGTTACCCGCGGCGGGATCGGGTCGACGAGCGACGGAAGAAAGCACCTGCATCCCGCGGGTTTGCCCCCCCCTGGGCGACACCTCTTCGATCGCTGCTCGGGTAGCAGAAAGCTGGCGCTTTATACGCTTCTCGCGTCTCAGCGCAGTAAGCCATTCATTGCGCCGCGCCGTTGCCTGACAAGCAACCCCGCTCGGTTCGCACGGGGTGAAAAAGCGCTTTTGGGTACTTTTGAGGCGATTGTCAAAAGTACCTCGCCAGCAAGCGGGCGAAGCCCGCGTGGCGAAACGCCGTTGAATTTGATCTTGACCGGCGACGACGCTGATTCAAAGAAAAAAAACCAACCCCAAAACCGCACCGCAGAATCCGCAAGGCAATCGATCAGACCGACCGACGATTCGTCCCCTCGATCCAGACCACCGTCGCCTGCCGGCCCGACGGCGAGGCCCGGCGGTGGCTGAAGAACATGTCCGGCTCGTCGTGGGTGCAGCGGTCGCAGTCGGCCACCTGCCCGACGCCGGCGGCCCGAAGGCGGGCCATAGCGATCGCCGGCAGGTCGGCGGTCCAGTGACCGGGGCGGGTCGGATCGAATTCCTGAAGGTGCTCGGCGAACGCATCACGTACCGGTGCGTCGACTTCGTAGGCGCGCGGTCCGATCCGCGGTCCGATCCAGGCATGGAGCCGGTCGGGTGGGGCCGGGAGCGCGTCGACCACCGCCTCCAGCACCCCATGGGCCAGGCCACGCCAGCCGGCGTGCGCCACGGCCGCGCAGCGGCCCGCTCGGTCCGCCAGCACCACCGGCAGGCAGTCTGCGGTGAGGATCGCAGCCACCTGGCCCGGGCGGTCGGTCCAGGCCGCGTCGGCCTCGACCCCCGGAACCCAGTCGTCGAGGTGGATCACCCGCGTTCCGTGGACCTGGCGCAACCAGTGCGGCGCGCCCGGAAGCACGGCGCCGAGCAGGGCCCGGTTGGCCGCCACCGCCTCGGGCGCGTCGCCGGCCGCATCGCCCAGGTTGAAGCTGTCGTACGGGGGCGCGGACCGCCCGCCGTGGCGAGTCGTCGCGAATCCGCGCACCGGCGCGGCCAGCGGCGCGGCGATCCGCTCGAAATCAGTCATCGTCGGCGAGAATCTCGATCAGCGTCGCCAGATCGGTCGGCAGCGGCGATCGCACGTCCACTTCGCCGTCGGCGAGCGGATGGTCGAAGCGCAGGCGAACCGCGTGTAGGGCCTGGCGCGGGAACCGTTGCCAGGCCTCACGCTGGCGTTCCGTCAGGCCCGCCGGCGCACCGCGCCGGCCGTAGCTCGGATCGCCGACCAGAGGGAACCCAAGGTGCTGCATGTGGACCCGGATCTGGTGGGTCCGGCCCGTATCGAGCTTGACGTCGAGCAGGGTTCCGCCGGCCAGGCGGCGGGCCACGCGATAGTGAGTAACTGCGTGCCGGCCGTCCTTTCGCACGACCTGGCGGCGCCGATCGACCGGGTGGCGGCCGAGCGGTGCATCGACCGTAGCGCCGGCGATCACCTCGCCCCAGACCAGCGCCTGGTAATGGCGATGGATCTCGCGCCGCCGCAGCTGTTCAACCAGCGCCGTATGCGCCGCCGGCGTGCGCGCGACGACCAGGCAGCCGGACGTGTCCTTGTCCAGCCGATGGACCAGGCCCGCTCGCGGCAGGCGCTCCAGCGCCGGATCACGATGCAGCAGGGCATTGACCAACGTGCCGTCGGGATTGCCGGACCCCGGGTGGACCACCCGGCCCGGCGGCTTGTCGACGATGAGCAGGTGCGCATCCTCGTACAACACCTCGAGGGCGATCGGCTGCGGTCGAGGATTGCTCGGGTGGGCCTCGATCGCTGCGTCGAGCACCAGTTGCTCCCCGCCGACGACCTTGCGGTTGGGCTTGACGACCGCGCCGTCGACGGTGAGATCGCCGTCGCGCAGCCACGCGGTCAGGCGGCTGCGCGAGAACTCCGGCCACAGCGCGGCGGCGGCCTGGTCGACGCGCTCACCTGCAGCATCGACCGGCACGGTGGCCTCGCGCTGTTCCCGCGCATCGCCGCTAGCCATCGATCGCCCCCGATGGATGGGGTCCGAGACGGTGACGGTCGGCAGCGGTTACGTTTATCATGTCAGGCTTGCTCTTTCGGATTCGCTCGTGCCCATGCGTCAGACCTCCCCCCGCCGTTCCAGTATCGCCGCAATCCTCGCCCTGCTGTTGCCGCTCGTGCTGCTGGCCGGCTGCGGCGGCGGCGACGCGATCCGCGAGGACGATCGCAGCGCCGAAGACCTCTACAGCGAGGCCAAGGACGCGCTGAACGCGCGGATGTACGAGGAGGCGATCAGCCTCTATCGCGGATTGACCATCCGCTACCCGTTCGGGCGCCACGCCGAGCAGGCGCTGCTCGACATGGCCTACGCCCAGCACAAGGCCCGCAAGCCCGAGGCCGCGATTTCCAGCCTCGACCGCTTCCTGCGCACCTACCCGACCCATCCGAACGTCGACTACGCCTGGTATCTGAAGGGCCTGGTGAACTACGACCAGACCATGGGCTTCCTGCGCGAAATGTTCCCGGGCACGGCCGCCGATCGCGATCAGCAGGCCGCCCAGCAGTCGTTCCGCGACTTCCAGGAACTGATTCGGCGCTTTCCGGACAGCCGCTACGTGGCCGATGCGCGCCAGCGCATGGTGTTCCTGCGCAACATCATGGCCGAGTACGAGGTCACGGTGGCCCGCTACTACCAGCGCCGCGGCGCGCACGTGGCCGCGCTGAACCGCTGCCGCTACGTGATCGAGAATTACCCGGGCGCGCCGGCCACGGTCGATGCGCTGCAGATCATGGCGCGAGCCTACGAGCGAATGGACATGACCGAGCTGGCCGCCGACACGCGGCGCGTGCTCGAGATGAACTACCCCGACCGCATGCAGGACGAGGAGCGAAAGAGCCTGCTCGACCGCTTGTGGCCGTTCGACTGATCCCGGCGATCCCGGCGGTCCCGGAGCGGCCGAACGACCGCTCCGGGGCCCTTCTTCCGCTCCGCTCCACACCTCCCGTACCGACGTGACCGTCCTGGAGCAACGCCCCCGCGCGGTCGTGCTGCTGTCCGGCGGCCTGGACTCGGCCACCACGCTGGCCATGGCCGTCGACGAAGGCTTCGAGTGCCACACGCTTGCGCTGGACTACGGCCAGCGGCATCGCGCCGAGCTGGAGGCCGCCGCCGCGCTCTCGACGGCGCTCGGAGCGGCCGGCCACCGGACGGTGGAGGTGGATCTGCGCCGGATCGGCGGATCCGCCCTGACCGACGACCTGCCCGTTCCCGTCTCGCCGTCCGACGGCATTCCCATCACGTACGTCCCCGCGCGCAACACGGTGCTGCTTGCGATCGCGACCGGGCTGGCCGAGACGCTGGCCGCCGAAGCGCTGTTCATCGGCGTCAATGCGATCGACTACTCGGGCTACCCGGACTGCCGGCCGCAGTTCATCGCCGCGTTCGAGGACCTGGCCCGGGTGGCCACCCAGCGTGGCGTCGAGGGTCACGGGCTTGCCGTGCGGACCCCGCTGATCCACCTGACCAAAGCGGACATCATCCGGCGCGGGGTCGCGCTGGGGGTCGATTACTCCGCCACCGTGTCGTGTTACCAGGCCGACGCCAACGGCCGGGCCTGCGGGCGTTGCGATTCGTGCCGGATCCGCCGCGAGGGATTTGCCGCCGCCGGCGTCGCCGACCCGACCCGATACGCCGACCCGACCCGCTGACCGGAACACCGACGGCCCACCGAACTGCCCCATGGACTCGCCCGCGCGCACGCGGCGGGTCCGTCCTCGACTCAGACGACGACCGTGACCGGTCCGTGGGCGTGGCGCACGACCTTTTCGCTGACGCTGCCGAGCAGCAGGGTCTGGATGCGCGATAGTCCGCGCCGTCCCAGCACCACGTGCACGCCGTCGTCGTCCTCGGTGCAGCGGATGATCTCCTCGGCCGGATCGCCGACCGAGGTCTCGTCGGACACCTTGACGTCGGTCCCTCCGTCGTACTCCGCGATCGCGTCGTGGACCTTGTCGAACACCCGCTGGGCCGCCGACTGCGCCGCCTGGTCGATGTCGTCGCGGCTCATCCCCGCCATCCCGATCACTTCGACCGAGGACAGCGGAAAGACATAGAACAGCCGCACGCGAGCGGAAAACCCGCGCGCCAACTGCAGCCCGAACCGGACTGCGCGCAGGGCGTTGTCGGACCCGTCGACCGGGACCAGGATTTCCTTGATCTGCATGACGTCGTTCATAACGGGGCTCCTCCGTGGTAACCGACCCGCAGTCGCGGACCCCGGCGGCGATCGCCCCTGTCGGGAATCGCCACGCCGCAGGCCGGCCTGCAGGTCACGACACCAGCTTAGCGCGCACCGACGTGGAGGAAAATGATCCCGGTCAATCCGGGGGCAGCTCGCCGTCCAGGAGCTTCAGCAGCCCGGATTCGTCCAGCACCGTCACGCCGAGCTCGCGCGCCTTGTCCAGCTTGGAGCCCGGGTCGGCGCCGGCAATCACCGCCGAGGTCTTCTTCGACACGCTGCCGGTGACCTTGGCGCCCAGCGCCTCCAGCCGCTTCTTCGCCGCCGAGCGTGGCATCGCGTCCAGGCTGCCGGTCAGGACCAGCGTCAGTCCTTCCAGTGGTCGCTCGCCGGCGGGTTCGGCCGCCTCGGCCTTCGGTTCGACGCCGGCGGCGAGCAATCGGTCGACCACCTCGCGATTGCGTCGCTCGGCGAAGAACTCGCGGATATGCGCGGCCATGATCGGCCCGACGTCGTCGACCGCTTCCAGCGCCTCGGCATCGGCGGCGATCAGCGCATCGAGCCCACCGAAGTGTCGAGCCAGGTTGCGCGCGCTGACCTCGCCGACTTCGCGAATCCCCAGCGCGAACAGCAGCCGCCCGAGCGGCACGTCCTTCGACCGCTCGATCGCGTCGACCAGGTTCTGCGCCGACTTCTCCGCCATCCGCTCCAGATCCGCCAGCGTCTCCATGCGCAGCGCATAGAGATCGGCCGGATCGCCGACCAGGTCGAGTTCGACCAGCTGGTCGATGATCTTCGATCCCAGGCCCTCGATGTCCATCGCGCCGCGCGAGGCAAAGTGCTCCAGCGCCCGCTTGCGCTGGGCCGGGCAGACCAGGCCGCCGGAGCAGCGCGCGTCGGCCTGGCCCTCGACCTGTTCGACGTGCGAGCCGCACACGGGACACTCGGCCGGCAGCTGCCACTCGTCGAGCTCGTTCTCGCGCCGCTCGGGCAGCGAGCGCACCACTTCGGGAATCACGTCGCCGGCCCGTCGCACGACCACGCGGTCGCCGGGGCGCACGTCCTTGCGCCGGATCTCGTCGAGGTTGTGCAGCGTCGCGTTGGTCACGGTCACGCCGCCGACGAACACCGGTTCCAGGCGCGCCACGGGCGTGAGCTTTCCGGTCCGGCCGACCTGGACGTCGATCGCGCGCAGGGTGGTGATCTCTTCCTGGGCCGGGAACTTGTGGGCCAGCGCCCAGCGCGGCGACCGGCTGACGAAGCCCAATTCCTGCTGTTGGTCGAAGTCCTCGATCTTGTAGACCACGCCGTCGATGTCATAGTCCAGCCCGTCGCGCTTGTCGCCGATCGCACGAAAGGCCTCGAGCAGACCGTCGAGCCCTTCCACCCGCCGGACCAGGTCCGAGACCGGAAAGCCGAGTTGCCTGAGCCGGCCCAGCACCTCGGACTGCGAGGCGCCGAGGCCTGCTCCGCGCTCGTCATCCGCTTCCGCATCGACCCCAGCACCGTCACCGGCCAGCGCCTGGTAGGCGTAGAACCGCAGCGGTCGATCGGCGGTGATGGCGGGATCCAGCTGGCGCAGGCTGCCGGCGGCGGCGTTGCGGGGATTGACGAAGGTCTTGTGATCGTCGACGGCCAGTCGCTCGTTCAGCGCCTTGAACCCCGAGCGCGTCATGTACACCTCGCCGCGCACCTCCAGCGGGTCCGGCGCGTCGCCGGTCAGCGTCAGCGGAACGGCGCGGATGGTCCGCACATTGCCGGTCACGTCCTCGCCGGTGCGGCCGTCGCCGCGCGTCGCGGCGCGGACCAGTCGGCCGCCCTCGTAGCGCAGGCTGATCGCCAGCCCGTCGAGCTTGGGCTCGGCGGTGTAGCTGATCGTGTCGAGGTCGAGCATTTCGCGGATGCGGCGGTCGAAATCCTCGACTTCCTGATCGTCGAAGGCGTTGGCCAGCGACAGCATCGGCACTTCGTGCTCGACGCTGGCAAAGCCCTGGTCGGCGCGCGCGCCGACGCGGTGGGTCGGTGAATCCGGATCGTCGAGTTCCGGGTGCGCGGCCTCGAGCTCCTGCAGTTCGCGCAGCAGCCGGTCGTATTCGGCGTCGGGGATCGACGGGTCGGCGTCGACGTAGTACCGGTGGTTGTGTTCGCGGATCTGCTCGCGCAGCTCGACCACCCGGTCCGCCGGGCCCGCGCTCACAGCCCGAGGCCCGCCTTGCGGTCGTACTCGCGCAGGTCTTCACGAATCTGCGCGATGCGCTGGCGGGTCAGCAGGCACTGGCTGTCGTCCATCAGGTCCGCATCGAGCAGCTCGGACAGGCGCTGTCCGGTCGCCAGCATCGCATCCCAGGCGTCGAGGCCGCTGACCGGGCCCGGCAGCGCCATGAACAGGGTCACGCCCGGGGTCTCGAACAGATTCCAGGCCGACGGATCGAAGCTGCCGGGCCGGGCGATGTTGGCCATGCTGAACACCGGCTTCGGAGCGCCCTGATGGCGCCGGTGGAAGATCTTCATCTCGCCGAAGCGCAGGCCGGCCTTGATCGCCGCGTCGAGCAGGCTGAGTCCGCTGATCAGGCGTTCACCGCGAGCCCGCAGGTACAGGGTGACGATGCGCGGCGCCTCGCCGCTCGCTTCGTTCTGGCTGATCCGCTCGCGCGGGGCGTTGGACTCCGAGGGCTCGGGCTCGTCGCCCGGCCAGCGCGGCTCGACCCGCTGCCCGGCATCGGCACCCGGGGGCGGGGCCGACAGTTCCGGCTCGCGGCGTCCCCCGGGACCGGTCGCGGAACTCCGTTCCGGGGCCTCGGTTCTTGTCGACTTGCGCGGCACCAGTTCGGCGGCGCGCTTGAGCAGCGGACGCCGGGATTCGGGTTTCGGGTCGCGGCCGGATTCGGGCGCGCCGGTTCGGTCTGCGGCGCGCTCGTTGGCCCGGTCTGTCGCCCGGTCGGCGGCTCGGTCGCGGGTCTTCTCGCGACGGTGCTCGACCTCCAGATCCTTGAGGAACCCGAGTTCGTCGTCGTCCTCGTCGTCGCCATCGGCGACCGGAGCACGCGCCGAAGTCGCCGGCGTCGCGCGCTCGCCGCTCGGATCGGGCGTGCGCCGGACGCGCCGGGCGTCGTCGCGCCGGATCGTTTCCACGGCCGAATCGGGCGCCTCGGAGCCGAGGTCCGGCAGCAGGGTCTGGCGCGGCTCGCCGCCGCGGCCGACCGGCTGGCCGTCGGACTCCGGATCGATCGTGGCGTCGTCACCGTCGGCGTCACGATTATCATCTTGACCGTCGTCTCGACCGCCATCTCGAGCTTCATCTCGGCGGGACTCGATCCCGGGCTCGACCCGGCGCGCCGCGTCCCGGCGGGTGGCACCGGGCTTGCGTGCACGGTCGCCGGGGCGGTGCAGCATCCAGATCAGGGCCAGGATCGCCAGGCCGATCAGGATCAGGGTCAGACGCAGACTGTCCATCGCGGTCTCCCGGTCTCGGGTCAGGAGGTGGCCATTGCCACCGCCTTCTCCAGGTCCACCGACACGAGCCGGGAGATTCCCGGTTCGCGCATCGTCACCCCCAGCATCTGGTGTGCAACTTCCATCGTCACCTTGTTGTGGGTGACGAACAGGAACTGCACCTTGTCGGACATCTCGCGGACCAGTTCCGAGAATCGTCCGACGTTTGCATCGTCAAGCGGCGCGTCGACCTCGTCAAGCAGGCAGAACGGCGCCGGGTTCAGGTTGAAGATCGAGAACACGAACGCGACCGCGGTCAGCGCCTTCTCGCCCCCGGACAGCAGGTGGATCCGGCTGATGCGCTTGCCCGGCGGACGCGCCAGGATCGCTGCACCGGCGGTCAGCCAGTCGTCGCCGACCATCTCCAGGTGACCGTGACCGCCGCCGAACAGTCGCGGGAACAGGGTCTCGAGGTTCTTGTTGACCCGCTCGAAGGTGTCCTTGAACTTGGTCCGCGTGGTCCGGTCGATGCGTGCGATCGCGGTTTCCAGCGTCTCCAGCGCCTCGGTCAGGTCCGTATTCTGCTGATCGAGATAGTCCTTGCGTCGGGATTCTTCCTCGAACTCCTCGATCGCCGCCAGGTTGACCGGCTCCATCCGGCGAATGCGCTCCTCCAGCTGGGCGAGTTCGTCGACCCAGGCCTGCGCTTCGGCGTCTTCCGGCAGGTCCTCGACCAGTTTGTCCAGCTCGCCGCCGAGTTCCTCGATCCGGGCCGCGTGGCGTTCGACCTCGATCTCGCGCTCGCGCAGGCGCAGCTGGTGGTTCGACTGCTGCTGACGAATGTCGTCGGCTTCGGATGAGGCCTTCTGCCGAGCCTGGTCGTGGCCGCGCCACTCCTGCTCCAGTTCCTCCAGCGCGGCTCGCGCCGCTTTCAGCCGCTCGTCGACCTCGAGCCGGCGCTTGAGAAGCTCGTCGCGCTTGGCGGACTGCTCGCGCTCCGGTGCATCGCCCTTGGCCAGCGCCTCGGACAGCTCGACATAGCGCCCCTGGAGCTGGCCGATCTGCGTATCCATGCGCTGGATCGCCTGCTTCAGCGAATCGAGACTGGCCCGGCTCGACTCGAGCTTCAGGGCATGCTCTTCGCGCTTGCTGCGGGCGTCTCGATAGGCCTGGCGCGCCTGTTCGCGCACCTGGTGCTGCTCGCTTCGGGCCTTGTCCAGGGCCTGCTGGTCGCGGTCCCGGGTTTCGAGCTCCTCCAGCGCAGTCTCCAGCTCGCGCCGGACCTGGCCGACCGCTTCGCGATCGCCTTCCTGGCGTTTCTCCAGCGCTTCGCGTTCCTGGGCGGCCTGTTCGCGCTGCTTCTTCAGCGCTTCGCGCCGATTGTCCTGGCCGGCCTTGACGCCGGCCAGTTCGGCCTTGCGACCGCGCAGCGACTCGACCCGGCTGCGCGCCTGCTCGACGCCCTCGGCCGCCGCCTTGTCCGTTTCACGGGCCTTCTCCAGTTCGTCGGCCCGGGTCGAGATCGCCTCGACCAGTTCGGCCAGCGACGCTTCGAGCGCGCGGATTTCCTGCTGGCGCGCCAGCCGTCCATCGCCGGCCTCGCCCTGGCCGGCGCGCCAGACCCAGCCGGGGCCGCGCCAGGTGCCGTCCGGCGTGATCACTGACTCGTGGGCGGCCAGCGAATCGATCCGCGAACGCGCTTCGTCATCGTTGTCGGCCAGCCGGACCGTGCCCAGCAGACCCGTGAGCGCGCCCGCGCCTTCGACCGCCTCGGCCAGCGTGCCCGACCTGCGCTCGGCGTCGCCGGGCCGGACCAGGCCCAGCGGCCCGACCGGAACGGCGTCGGGCAGGTCTCCATCGACCAGGCGCGAGGACAGCCAGTGCTCGAGCACGGTCTCCGCCGCCTGCTGCCAGCGCGGATCGACCTTCAGCGTTTCCAGCAGTTGCGGCCGGCCGTCGAGGCCGCGCTCGGCCAGCCAGCGGTCGCGGTCCTCGTCGGACGCATCGCCTTCGTTCAGCGTCTTCAGCGACTGCAGCCGACCGTGCTGCTCGTGGCGGCGGCCGCGGTCGGCTTCCAGCGAACGGCGCAGTTCCTCGATCGCCTGTCGCTGTCGGTCACGACCTTCGCGCGCCTCGACCAGCGCTCCTTCGGCGTCGGCGAGCTCACGCTCGATGGCGGTCAGTTCCTCGGCGGTCGCGCGCGCCTCCGTATCCAGCGCGTCGAGCCGGCCCTCGTCGTCGGAGCGCATCCGGCCCAGCCGGTCGGCGGCCTGGTTCATCCGCTCGTCGAGGTGCTCGATGCGCAGCTTCAGCAGCTCGACCTGCTGGCGGTTCTTCGCGCCGCCTTCCTGGCTGGCCGCGTAGGCCTCCTGGCGGGCGGTCAGTTCGGTCTCGGCGGCCTCGAACGCGGCCCGGGCCTGTTCCTCCTGCTCACGGGCGGCGTTCAGCGCGGGCTCCAGCTCGGCCATGCGCTGGGTGACCTGCTCGACCTGGGTCTTGTCCAGCACCAGGTGCTGCTTGAGTTCGTTGAGCTGCGATTCGGTCTCGGCGTACTCGGCCTTGCGCCGCTGGCGCAGCTCGCGGGCATGCTCGATGGCCTGCTCGAGCCGGGCAATCTCGCCGCCGACCTCGTACAACTCGGCCTGGACCTTCGAGGCCTGGTCCGACGCGCTGTGCTGCTTCTCGCGCAGCTGCTCGAGCGCCTTCTCCGCCTCGCGCTGCGCGGCCACGGTCTGCTCCAGCCGCGTTTCGGTCTGCTTCAAGGCCTTCGACTGGGTGTCCACGTCGCCGCGTGCCTTGCGCCAGCGCAGGGCGGTCAGCCGGGCCTCGTCCTCGCGGTAGCGCTGCTTGAGCTTGCGGTAGCGCTCGGCGGCCTTGGCCTGGCGCTGCAGCTTGGCGATCTGCTTGCCGACCTCTTCGCGCAGGTCGGCCAGCCGCTCCAGGTTCTCGCGGGTGTGCTTGATCCGGTTCTCGGTCTCGCGGCGGCGCTCCTTGTACAGCGAGATGCCGGCGGCCTCTTCGAGGAAGCCGCGGAGCTCCTCCGGACGGGCCTCGACGATCTGCGAGATCATGCCCTGCTCGATGATGGCGTAGCTGCGCGGCCCCAGCCCCGTGCCCAGGAACAGGTCGGTGATGTCCTTGCGGCGGCAGCGGCTGCCGTTGAGGAAGTACAGCGACTGGCCGTCGCGGCTGACCTGGCGGCGCACGGAGATCTCGTTGTACTTCGCGTATTCGCCGCCGGCGCGGCCGTCGCCATTGTCGAACACCAGTTCGACGGTCGCCGTGGTGACGGGCTTGCGCGCGCTGGAGCCGGAGAAGATCACGTCGCTCATCGATTCGCCGCGAAGCTGGCGGGCCGAGCTTTCGCCCATGACCCAGCGGACCGCGTCGATGATGTTCGACTTGCCGCACCCGTTGGGACCGACGATGCCCATCAGGTTGGACGGGAACTTGATCGTGGTCGGATCGACGAAGGACTTGAATCCGGCCAGCTTGATGGCGGTCAGGCGCATGGGCGGTGACGTTTCTCTGTGCGGTTCATTCGGGGATCGAACTCGAAACTCATCGTTGAGCGGGTGAGCAACCGGGGCGCAAGCGGGTGAACGGGTGCGATTCCAGCGCTGGATCGAGTGCTGGATCGACGCCATCACTCACGTCGCGACGACGTCGGCTGGCCCCGGGTGAATTATTCTAGTGCGACGCGGCTATTGTGCCTTGGAAATCCCGCTCACGTCAGACCCACAGGACCCCGAATGTCGACTTCCCCCAGCAAAGACCTGGAGACCTTCCCGAACCCGCGCCCGGAGATCGATTACACGATCCGCATCCGGGTGCCCGAATTCACCTGCCTGTGCCCGAAGACGGGCCAGCCGGACTTTGCCGAACTGCGCCTGGACTACGTGCCGGACAAGCTCTGCGTGGAGCTGAAGTCGCTGAAGATGTACGCCTGGTCGTTCCGCGACGAGGGGGCATTCCACGAGGCGGTGACCAACCGCATCCTGGCCGACCTCGTGGCCGCAACGAATCCGCGCTTCATGCGCCTGACGGCAGAATTCAACGTCCGCGGCGGGGTCTACACGGACGTCGTCGTCGAGCACCGCGCCGAGGGCTGGACGCCGCCGACGAAGGTCGAACTGCCCTGACCCCGAACGGCGGCGCGGGCGCGTCGCCGTCCTCCGGGCGTGCGGCCTACCCGGCCCCGGGGCCGTCCGGCGCGTCATCAGGGGCTGCGTCGGCAGCGTCGTCGGTAGAACGACCGGCCGCTTCGTCGACCTCCGGGTCCGCCGCCGTCATCGGCAGCATCGGCACGATCTCCGCGCCCTGGAACAGCTCCTCGACCAGCGCCTCGCCCTGCTGGGCGCTGAGCGTGCGGCGGATGCCCTCGCGCACGTCGGCCAGCGGCGGCGGCTCGAGCTCGTCCGTATCCAGCACCCGCACCGCCAGCCACGAGTCGCCCATCGCCTGGGGCACCGGCAGGACGGCGCCGGGCTCGGTGCCTTCCAGCGCATCGGCGAAATTCGCCGGCACCTGGCTCAGGTCGATCCAGTCCGGGCGCACGACGGTTGCGCCGCTCGCCTCGGCCACGGCGACCACGTCGTCGAACTCGCGCTCGCCCTGCTCGACCGCGTCGAGCGCCGCCAGCGCTTCGGACTGTCGCTCGAACGGCACGGCCTCGATCCGGTAGCGCGCGCCGCCGGAGCGCTCGACCTGCTCGCGGTAGGCCCGCTGGATGTCGCCCTCGGTCACCGGATTGTCTTCGCGGTAGCGATCGAGGAAACGCACGTTCTGCACGCGCAGATCGGCGATCCGGCGCTCTGCGCGGACCTTGGCCTCGTCGGAAAGCCCCTGCCGGTCCGCGGCGTTGGCGACCACCTGCAGGCGGATCAGGCCGTCGAGCAGTTCGCGCATGCGCTCGGTGTCGTCTTCGCCCACGCCACCGTTTTCCATGACCACTTCCAGCATCGCCTTGGTCACTGGCTC
This sequence comes from Wenzhouxiangellaceae bacterium, assembly GCA_965227925.1. Lineage (GTDB taxonomy): Bacteria > Pseudomonadota > Gammaproteobacteria > Xanthomonadales > Wenzhouxiangellaceae. The sequence goes on along the minus strand of CBDDGP010000003.1, from coordinate 560,243 downwards.
GCCGCCGACCTCGACCAGCACGACGTCCTCCTCGTGCACCCATTCGGCATCACCGTCGCCGCCGCAGGCCGTGAGCAGCACGGCAGACAACGCACCAATAAACATAGAAGTCAATCGCTTGCAGAACATATCGAAACCTTTGTGTGAAGTTGGGGCCGACCTTCGGCCGGCTCAGTCGTCGATGGGACCCGTCTTCGATGGGGACCCGCGGTCGATCGGACTCAGTCGACGACGTCGATCGCCAGCGCGTGGATGTCGGTGGTCATCAGGTCGCCGAGCGCGGCGTAGATCGAGCGGTGGCGCGTGATCCTCGACTGCGCGGCCAGTTCATCGGACCGGATCCGGACTCGGAAGTGCCCTCGCCCGTCGCGCGCGCCGGGGTGGCCCACGTGCAGGTGCGACTCGTCGATCACCTCGAGGGCGTCGGGCTTCAGTGCGGTCTCGATGCGCTCGCGGATCATGGCGACGCGCCGGGCGGTCACCTCCGGGTCGATGCCGGTGGGCCGGTCAGCGCTCACGGCATCACCTGCTTGAACGGGCGCACGTCGGCACCGGTCCAGGCGCCCGCCGCGATGTAGGGGTCGGCCTCGGCCCATGCGCGCGCCGCGTCCCGGGACTCGAACTCGGCGACCACCAGCGAACCGGTGAAACCGGCCGGACCGGGGTCCTCGGCATCGATCGCCGGCAGCGGACCGGCCAGCACCAGGCGGCCGTCGTCGCGCAGCGCTTCGAGCCGCGCCAGGTGCTCGGCCCGGGACGCCTTGCGACCCGCCAGACCGGTTTCGGATTCGATGCCGAGAATCATGTAGAGCACGGGCGCTCCGGGTGTGTTCAGGGGCCAGGCCGGGCAGTATAGCGAGCGCACCGGACCGGGGCGGGCTGCTACACTGCCGCCGATGAGCGACACCGTCCGGACCGTCGAAGATCGCGCGCAACAGGAGCGGGCGCAACAGCAGCAGATTCCGCTGGCCACGGTCCGTGGCGAACCGCTGCTGAAGCTGCCGGACGACCTGTACATTCCGCCGGACGCGCTGGAAGTCTTTCTCGACGCCTTCGAGGGTCCTCTGGACCTGCTGCTGTACCTGATCCGGCGCCAGAACATCGACATCCTCGACATTCCCATCGCCGAGATCACCCGCCAGTACACCGGGTACATCGAGATGATGCAGGACATGCGGCTGGAACTCGCCGCCGAGTACCTCGTGATGGCCGCGATCCTGGCCGAGATCAAGTCGCGGATGCTCCTCCCCCGGCCGAAGGTCGAAGAGGAGGACGAGGGCGATCCGCGAGCCGAGCTGATTCGTCGACTGCAGGAGTACGAGCGCTTCAAGCAGGCCGCCGAGGACCTCGACGAGCTGCCGCGGCTCGAACGCGACATCGTGGTCGCCAGCGCCGAGGTCGTCGACGACAAACCCGTGCGCGTCCCGCCCGAGGTCGAACTCAAGGAGCTGCTGCTGGCGCTGCGCGACGTGATGGCCCGGGCCGAGCTGTTCGCCCAGCACAGCATCCAGTCCGAGCCGCTGAGTGTGCGCGAGCGGATGAGCCGCATCGTGCAATCGCTGAAGGCAAAGGAGTTCGTCCGCTTCGAGGAGATGTTCGACCTCGAGGAAGGCCGGCTCGGCGCCGTCGTGACCTTCCTCGCCCTGCTCGAGCTGCTGCGCGAGCACCTGGTCGACCTGGTCCAGCAGGAGCTGTTCGGCCAGATCTACCTGCGGGCGCCGGGCGCGGAGGCTGCCTCATGACGCTGGTGGCGCGTTGCGCGACCGGGCCGTGGAACGGGCGTGCCCGAGGGACGAGGGGAAAGGGGTCAGGGACGAGTAGAACCCGCCACCCGTTTCCCGTGTACTCGAAGCGAGCGATCGCCCCGAACCACACTAGCCCCTAGTCCCTTTTCCCTAGCCCCTCTTCCCTAGTCCCTATCAAAGCCCATGGACCCAGACAAACTCAAGCAATACATCGAAGCCGCGCTGCTCGCGGCCGGCCAGCCGTTGACGCTGGTCCAGCTGAACGGCCTGTTCGAGGAAGACGAGCAGCCGGGGCATTCGCTGCTGCGCCAGGCGCTCTCGGCGCTCGACTCCGAGCTCGAGGGCCGCGCGGTCGAACTGGTCGAGGTCGCCGGCGGCTACCGCCTGCAGGTGCGCCAGAAACTGATGCCGGTGATCTCTCGACTGTGGAGCGAAAAGCCGCCGCGCTACTCGCGCGCGCTGCTCGAGACCCTGGCGATCATCGCCTACCGGCAGCCGATCACCCGCGGCGAGATCGAGGAAATCCGCGGCGTTTCCTTGAGCGCGAACATCCTCAAGACCCTCCAGGACCGCGACTGGATCAAGGTCGTCGGCCACCGCGACGTTCCCGGCAAGCCGGAACTGCTGGGCACGACCAAGGACTTCCTCGACTATTTCAACCTGAAGGGACTCGGCGATCTGCCGACCCTGGCCGAGATCCGCGACCTCGACAACCTCGAACCCGAACTTGAGCTGGCCGACCCCGATCGGCCGGCAAGCGAGCCCCGAAGCGATGAGCAAGAAAACCAAGCGAACGACGCGCAAGGCGAGCCCGAAGCCGGCTCGCAAGACGACTCGCACGACGAGCCAGAGCCCGGATCCGAAGAGCAGCCGGACCGATCGGAATCGGACGGCCCGAACGACGACGAAGAAGAAGACGACGTCGAGCAACGCGAAGCCGAGCCGGACGACGAGCACGAACCCGAAGACGTCGCAGACGAAGACGGCGCCGGGCAAGAGGACGTCGACCCCGACGACGACGAAGACGTCGAAGAAGACGTCGAAGAAGACGTCGAAGAAGACGTCGAAGAAGACGTCGAAGAAGACGGCTCGGAAGACGACCGCCGGCGATAGGCCCGTCCGCCGCGACAGCCGGCGTCCGCACGGGATGCCGCCGGAGGCCGGCGAGCGGCTGCAGAAGCTGCTGGCCGGAGCCGGGCTGGGCTCGCGCCGCGCGATCGAAGGCAAGATCGCTGCCGGCCAGGTTCGGATCAACGGAAAAGCCGGCCGAGCTCGGCACCCGCGGCTCCGCCGAGGACCGCATCCAGGTCGAGGGCCGAAGCTTCACGGTCAAGGCGCGGCCGGCCCAGCACCGCACGATGATCTACCACAAGCCCGAGGGCCAGGTCACCACGCGCGACGACCCCGAAGGCCGACGGACCGTGTTCGACGCGTTGCCGAAGCCGCCGGTCGGACGCTGGATCGCGATCGGCCGCCTCGACCTCAACACCGCAGGCCTGCTGGTCCTGACCACCGACGGCGAGCTGGCCAACCGGATGATGCACCCATCGGGCCACGTCGACCGCGAGTACCTCTGCCGGATCCGCGGCAAGGTCGACGACGCCGACCTCACCCGCCTGCTCGAGGGCGTGAAGCTCGAGGACGGCATGGCGAACTTCTCCGACCTGGTCATCGGCGAGGAGACCGAGTCGCACACCTGGTACACGGTGACGATCATGGAAGGCCGCAATCGCGAAGTCCGCCGCCTCTGGGACGCGGTCGGCGCCCAGGTGGCGCGCCTGAAACGCGTGCGCTTCGGCCCGGTCTTCCTGCCCGCCGACGTCAAGCCCGGCCGCTGGAAGATCCTAGGCGCCATCGACCACCGCATCCTCCGCGAAGACGTCGGCCTCCCCGGCCGCGCAACCGAACTCGTCGCCGTCGACGACAGCAAACCCGACCGCGAACCCAAGCCACCCCGGCGTAGGCGTTAGCTGTTTAAAAGCGTTTTCTCGCAGAGACGCTGAGACGCAGAGAAAGGCAAAAAAGTCAGGCAGGGAAACATCCGAGACTTGATGGATGGCGCTGATGGCGAATTGGAGCGCCGACTTCCGTAGTTCAGCCTCTTGATCCTTGGTTTTCCTCTGCGACTCTGCGTCTCTGCGAGAAAACGCCTTTGGGACGCAGCCCCTAAGCTCCGATCAGAGCCTCGACCCGGTCCGCGTAGGTGGTCCGCAACTCCAGCCATTCCATCTTGAACCAGGGGGTGAAGTGGTCGGGGTGGGCGGCGAGTTCCTTATCGAGGTCGTCCGGGGCGATCCACTTCCATTCGGCGATTTCTTCGGGGTGGACTTCGACCTCGCCGCGGGCGCGGCCGATGTAGACGTGGCAGTACTCGTGCTCGGCGCCGCGGTCGCCGAAGTCGGCCTGGTAGATGAAGCTGTACAGGCGCTCGAGGTCCGACTCCAGGCCCAGCTCCTCGCGCATCCGGCGAGCGGTGGCGTAGTCCAGCGACTCGCCGCGTCGCGGGTGCGAGCAGCAGCTGTTCGACCAGTACAGCGGCCACAGGGGCTTCTCGTTGGCGCGCCGCTGGAGCAGCACGCGGCCCTGCGCGTCGAACAGGAACACGGAGAAGGCCCGGTGCAGCGTACCGTGGCCCGTGTGGCAGTCGACCTTGTCGCGGTGGCCGATCTCCCGGTCGTTCTCGTCGACCAGGATCAGCGGTTCGTCGTCGAAGGAGACCTTCTCGTTGACGGCGCGGTCGGCGGGTGCGCTCATGCCGCACCCCCTCTCGTGCCACCGCCGTCACCGCCGCCGTGACCACCAATCGTCACCGGCACGGCCTGGTAACCGGCCTCCTTCAGCGCCGCCTCGATCTTCGGGCCGGTCTCGCCGCCCGGCGGGCACAGGGCGATGATCGAACCGCCGCCGCCTCCGCCGGTCAGCTTGGCGCCCAGGGCGCCCTCGCGGCGGGCGATCTGGATCATTTCCTCCAGCTCCCAGCTCGAGACCTGCATCGCGTTGAGCAGGCCCTGGCAGACGTTCATCAGTTCGCCCAGGGTCTCCAGCCGCTTGCCCTGGGAAACGTCCGCGAGCGCTTCCGCGCCCTGCAGGACCAGCGAGTCGATCTGGTCGAAGATGTCCTCGTACAGCGCCGGGTGCGCGTCGCGCGCCTTGCGGACGCGCGCGACGGTGGCCGCGGTCAGGCTCTCGATGCCGGAGATGCCGACCACCAGGTCGACCGGTTCGGCGATCTCGATTTCCTTGCGCAGCGGGTTCTCGCCCGAGCGGAACAGCATCGCCCGGCCGTAGGTCGACAGCGTGTTGTCGATGCCAGAGGGCGTGCCGTGGGCGATCTTCTCGCACTCGAAGGCGAGCGCGTTGACCCGCTCGTCGTCCAGGCCCAGCTCGAAGCAGCGGTCCAGCCCCCGGATCGTGGCGACCGCCAGCGCGGCGGAACCGCCGAGCCCCATCGCGCGCGGCACGTTGGGGAAGATCTCGATCCGCATCGCCTCGTCCTGCAGGCCCAGCGTCTCGAGGATCAGGTTCATCGACTTGTCGAAGGAATGCTGCTTCTGCGGGCGCGTATGCAGCCGCTGCTCCACGCCCCAGCGCGGGATGATCATCTGGACCCCGTCACCCGGGCGCGCCTTCTCGACGTGCGATTGAATGGCCAGCGGCACGGGTGCCGCGACCGCGTGGCGGCCGTAGACCACCGCGTGTTCGCCGAGCAGGATGATCTTGCCGTGGCCCGCCGCCATGGCCGGGCCCTCGGACGCCGGCTTCGACGGACGGTCCGCCGCCTCGCCGCCTTCGACGCGCGGCCCGTCGGCGTCCTTCGACAATTCGTCGACCAGCTCGCGGGCCTTCCAGATCTTGATCTCGCCCGAGGCGATCAGGCGGTCGACCACCGTGTCGAAGATCTCCGGCGGCGCGCCGGCCGCCGCGACCACGCTGCGCGCGTGCAGCGTCATGTGGCCCTGCTGGATGCCCTCGGTGACCAGCGCACGGACCGCGGAGAAATTCTGCGCCAGGCCGACCGCGCCCATGACCTCGGCCAGCTCGCGCGCGGACTTCACGCCCAGCAGTCGCAGGTTCATGCCCACCGTCGGGTTGGACTGGAGCGGCCCGCCGACGATGCCGACCTTGATCGGAATCTCGAGCTGGCCGAGCAGCGCGCCGTCGTCACCGCGCGTCCACTGGGTCAGCGACGCATAGTGCGAGCCGCGCGCGGCCCAGGCATGGGCCCCGGCCTCGATCGCGCGCCAGTCGTTGCCCGTGGCCAGCGCGACCGCGTCGATGCCGTTCATGATGCCCTTGTTGTGGGTCGCCGCCCGGTACGGGTCGATCGACGCGAATTCGTTGGCCAGGATGATGCCGTCGCGCACCTGTTCGCCGTCGAAGCCCTTGCCGGCCAGCGCGTCGAGCGGGATCGAGACCCGGGCCCGGACCATCGCCCGGTCGGTCAGGTTCGACAGGATGCGCAGGAACACCTTGCCTTCGGCGATGTTCTCGACCAGCGAGGCCACGCCCTCGCACATGGTGTTGACCAGGTTGGCGCCCATCGCGTCGCGCGTGTCGACCAGCAGGTGGGCCACGACCATGTCGCCGCCCTGCCCCGACGAGGGGTGGATGTGAACCTCGAGATCCTTGGCGCCGCCGCCGCGCGCGACCATGTTGGGGTGCAGGCTGTTGGCGAGATTGATGATCTCGTCCTTGCGCTGCAGCAGCGCGGCCTTCGCCCGCTGCGGATGCGGCACGTCGACCACCTGGATCTGGCCGATGAGGATCGGCTCGGTGCTCTCGACCTCGAAGCCGCCGCCGGCCCGGGCCACCTTGGCCGCGGAGCTCAGCGCGGCGACGATCGACGGCTCCTCGACCACCAGCGGCACCGCGTATTCGCGGCCGTTGATCAGGAAGTTCAGCCCCAGCCCGACCGGCAGCCCCATCACGCCGATCACGTTCTCGATCATCTTGTCGGCGGAATCGACGTCCAGCGTGTGCTCGCCGCTGACCAGCGCCTGGAAGTCCTGCGGCGACAGCAGGCCTTGCTGGCGTACAGCGCGGACGCGCTCGGTGACCGAGAGTTTGTAGAACTTGGGGATGCGTGCCACGAACAGCTCCTGGAGGATTGGCGAGACTCGGCGAGGAGGATCAGCGAGCCGGTGCTTCGTCGCGCGCTCCGACCGAATCGAGCGCCAATTCTACCGGACGCCCCCCGACTTCCAAAACCCGGCCGGCAAAGGCCGCCAGCGCGTCCGGGTCGTCGGTCAGCGCGAAACCGAAATCGCCGCCACCCGCCCCCGAGGTCTTGTAGGCCACGCCGTGGGACGCGGCGACCTCGGCAACGGTCTGGTGGATCGGCGTGAGGATCTCGAGCCCCAGCGCCGCCTGAAGCTGGACCAGTCCTTCGCCCCACGCGACCGCCGCGGCCCGCCACGCGTCCGCCGTGGCCTGCTCCAGCGCCCGCTCGGTGATGCCGTCCATCCGCTCGACCCAGTCGGCGACGGCGTCGGGGTGCCGCGAGCGCCACTCGGCGAAGGCCGACGCGAACGCCGGCGTCGACGCCGGCTGCCCGACCCAGACCGCCTGCATGACCAGGCCCTCGGGCCAGTCCAGCGACCGCGTGTCCCCGGCGCGAACCCGGCGGAGGCCGCCGCCGAGGCTGGCGGCCAGGTCGGCCCCACTGGCCGGCGCGTCCAATGCGCGACGGTAGGCCGGAAGGAGGGCCTCGAAACCCGCACGCGCATGACCCACTTGCGCGGCCAGCGCCGTATCCAGCGCGGCCGCGACCGCGGCGCTGGACCCGAGCCCCAGCTTGACCGCGGGCGCGTCGGCATCGCGTTCGAACAGCTCGGCGGTATCGATCTCGATGCGCAGCCCCGCGGCGTCGATGCGGTAGTGGGCCAAGCGATCCGCGAGCAGCCGGCCGGTCAGTCCGAGCCGCCGATCGGGCGATTCGGGGTCGAACACCAGCCCGTCGTCGGGCAGGTCCAGCTGGGGGGCGACGACATGGAGATCGTCGGATTCGGTCGGATCGATCGCGACCCGGGCGCGGCGATCCACCGCCAGGACGACGGCAGTGCCGCCGGCCAGCACGGCGTACTCGCCGAACACCAGCAGCTTGCCCGGCGCGCTGGCCCGGACCGCACTCACTGCGAGAGGATCTCCGCGCCGGGGCCCAGGCCGCTCTCGACGACGTCCAGCACGCCCTCGACCTCGTTCAAGGCATCGCGGACCGTCGGCAGCGCCACCGATTCGCACACCGCCTTGACCTGGGGACCGGCATCGACGGTGAAGAACACCGGCACGCCATCGGCGCGCAGCGCCCGGATGCGGTGCAGGCATTCCATCGTGGTGGCGTTGAAGTACAGCAGCCCCGAGCGCGCCGACATGGCCAGGCCGTGCATGGCCAGCGCGCTGCCCTCGGAGACCTGGGCCAACCGCTCGAAGTCCTTGTCCATGATTGCCGCACGCGCCTCGTCCAGATCGGCCTCCTGGTGCTCGACCCAGGCGCGGTAGAACGGCGAGGTGTCGGCGGTGCGCTGCATGCCCTCGGTGGAACCGACGTCCTTGGCCGCTCGCGTGGTGATCGCCACGGCGACCTGCAGCGGCCAGTGGCGGGGCTCGGCAAGTGGCTTGGCGACGCTGTCCGAACCGGTCGCGTAGCGGCCGCGCTTCATTTCCACGAAGCCGCCGAAGATCGACCGCGCTGCCGAACCGGAGCCGATGCGCGCCAGCTCCGAGAGCTTGCGCTCGTCCCAGTCCTGGCCGAGCGCGGCGGCTGCGGCGACGGTCAGTGCCGCAAACCCGGACGCCGACGACGCCAGCCCGGCGGCGGTCGGGAAGTTGTTGGCGGTTTCGACGCGCGCGAAGCCGCGCACGCCGGCGCGGTCGCGGACCACGTCGAGGAAGGTCGAGATCCGGGGCGCTCGATCCGGGGCCGGTTCGCCGTCCAGCACCAGCTCGTCGGCGCCCAGCGCCGGATCGAAGCGCACCGTGGTCTCGGTGTGCAGCGCGTCGAGGGTCAGCGAGATCGAACCGACATCCGGCAGGTTCAGCGCGGCGTCGCGCTTGCCCCAGTACTTGATCAGCGCGAAGTTCGCGCCGGCGCGCGCGGAGGCGGCGAGCGGCGCATCGAGTTCTCGGGGCGGAGCGGGCATGGATGCGGGACGACGATCGGCGGCGAAAGGCAGGCCCGGAAGTGTAGCAGCGCACTCGGGCCCCTCGTACACTGGCCCGGTCCGTCCGACCCTGCCCGCCCGGAAGCGCTCCGATGACCGAACCTGCCCGAAGTCCCGATTGGATCGACCGCGTCAACCGGGAGCTGGACGCGTGGCTGCCTGCCGGAGATACGCGACCCGCTCCACTGCACGAGGCCATGCGCTACGCGGTGTTCAACGGCGGCAAGCGCATCCGGCCCCAGCTGGCGTTCGCCGCCGGCAGCGTGCTGGGGCTGTCCGACGACGCGGTCGCGCCGATCGCCGCGGCCGTCGAACTCGTGCACTGCTATTCGCTGGTCCACGACGACCTGCCCGCGATGGACGACGACGCGCTGCGGCGCGGCAAGCCGACCGTGCATCGGGCCTGGGACGAGGCCACGGCCATCCTGGCCGGCGACGCGCTGCTGACGCTGGCGTTCGGCGGCCTGGCGAAGGCCGGCCTGCCGTCCTCGGTGATCGCCGGACTGGCCGATGCGGCCGGATCGACGGGCATGGTCGGCGGCCAGTCGCTCGACCTCGCGTTCGAGGAGCAGACGCCGGATACGGACCTGCTGGAGGCGATGTTCCGGGGCAAGACCGGCGCGCTGATCCAGGCCGCCGTCGAGCTGCCCGCGCACCTGGGGCCGGCGAGCGAAGCCGAACGGCTGGCCCTGGCCGACTTCGGCGACGCGATCGGCGTGGCCTTCCAGGTCATCGACGACCTGCTCGACGTCGAAGGCAGCACCGAGCAGCTGGGCAAGCCGGCCGGCTCGGACGTCGAGCAAGGCAAGGCCACCTGGCCGGCGCTGAACGGCATTCCAGCCGCGCGCGCCCGCGCCGACGCCCTCCTCGACGAGGCCCGCGGGGCGCTGGAGCGCCTGCCGCCGGGGCCCGCGCGCGACGACCTCGCCGCGCTCGGCGCGCGCATCGTCCGCCGCAGCTTCTGAGGCGCCGTCTTCACGCCCGCTTCGCGCGGGTGAACAAGCGTTGATTTCCCCGTCCTCGGCTCAGGCTAGACTCGATTCACAAATGTGAAAAGCGCCATCGGCGCCGCATTCGACGAACCCAATCCGCCCCGAGGAGTGCTCGACGATGAGCGAAGAAACTGCAAACGCCACCATTCTGCTGGTGGAAGACCACGACGACCTGGCCGCGACGGTCGGCGCCTTTCTCGAGGACTCCGGGTTCGCGATGGACTACGCCGCCGACGGGTCCATTGCCCTGAACCTGCTCGAAGACAACCACTACGACATCATCGTGCTGGACCTGATGCTGCCCAAGGTCGACGGCATGAAGGTCTGCAAGAAGCTGCGCGACCGCGGCGACTCGACGCCGATCCTGATGCTGACCGCCCGCGACCAGCTCGACGACAAGATCGAGGGCTTCGAGTCCGGCGCCGACGACTACCTGGTCAAGCCCTTCGACATGGAAGAGCTCTCGGCCCGGGTCAACGCCCTGATTCGCCGCGCCCGCGGCGAAGTCTCCGACGGCGCGATCAAGATCGGCGACCTGGTGTTCGACCCGCGCACCATGCGCGTCGAGCGCGACGGCAAGCGCCTCAACCTGTCGCCGACCTCGATTCGCATCCTGCGCATCCTGATGCGCGAATCGCCGCGCCTGGTCAGCCGCGAGCAGCTCGAGAACGAACTCTGGGGCGACATGCTGCCCGACTCGGACACGCTCAGGAGCCACATGTACAACCTGCGCAAGTCCATCGACCGCCCGTTCGAGACCAAGCTGCTGCACACGGTCCAGGGCATGGGCTTCAAGCTGGCGCATCCTGACGACGCCTGAACGGCCCGCCGGATCGCCAGACCCCGAGGACGCCCGGCCTGCCCGGGCGTTTTCGTGTCTGCCCGACTCGGTTGCGGGTTATCCGGCGTTCGTGCAGGATGAAAATGGCGTTGGGAGGAGCAACCGGGTGGAAAGCCAGAACACTTCATCGCACCACGAAGCGAATCGAGGGAATTTCCGGCGCTTCTGGACGACCATCCATCGTCCGGCGTCTTCGCCGCCTAAATGGCAGGATTCTGCTCTCTAATGGCGCCGACATCTAGCGTCTTCGCGGTTTACGACAGGCTTTACTGCCTCTGGGAATTGGAAGGCCCGAAGAGGAACAGCGACTTTCTCAAGTCTATAGATGCAGAGTACTTTCTGTACGTTGTTGACCAGAATTTTGACCAAATAGAATCAGAAGAACACAGTTTGAGGGCCGCAACTGCCATCAGACTGGCGTACTACCAAGCTAGCGAGATGTTTTTCTCGTACGTCGGAGCGCTGCTTCAGGCTCCTGACTGCACGTATGCCTGGTTGGAAAAATGTTTGGCGCGCGAGCTCAGGAAGGTCGTTGAAGCCATCTCAACAGGCGCGGGTTTGAAATATCACCGCACAAACATAGAAGCCTTGAGCTGGCATCGCATCGCAAAAGGCGCATGCGCGCACATGACCGAGGATGCCCAAAAAAAGGACTCTCTGAGCAAAAACTTCGGCAAGGCTTGGAGCCGATTGGCGCACGAGTTCCTCGACCCGAACAACATTGCTGAATACAACGCCTTGAAGCACGGGAATCGTGTTTCGCCTGGAGGTTTTTCCCTTTCGGTGGGAATTGAGGAAGAACACGGCAAGCCAGCTCCAGCAGAAGCGATGAACTTGATGACTCACAGCAAGTGGGGAAGCTCGTTCTATCGCCTTGACCGATTTGGCGGCAATGACAAAGAAAACAGATCAGTTCGTTCTGTGCGTCATTGCGTGAATTGGAATGTCTGGAACACTGCCGCTGCAACGCAATTGCTGGCCATGTCCACGAGAAATGTGATTTCCACCATTCAAATCTGCAATGGGTCCAAGGCTTCGGCCCTGAAGTTTTACTTGGTCGATGATGAAGATTTCAAAAAGCCGTGGGCAACGAGTGTTGGTTTAATGGATCACGCAACCTTCGATCTCGTTATGGAAGATGACTCGGGATACCATTCAACAGCGGAGCAGCTAACAAGTGTATTCCTTCGAGGCAATAGCTAGCGAGTGGTTTGCGCTGCAATGGCAATCGTAAGCTTCCCCGTCAAGGCGACAGTTCAGAAGTAGAGACTCTGGCTCGTTTGGCATACTCCAGCGGGCTCAGATCGCCCAGCGAGTCGTGAGGCCAGGACTCGTTGTAGCGCCGTCGCCAGCGATGCGTTTCTTCGCGGACCTGATCAAGATCTTCGAACAGGTACAGGTCCAGCACCTCCTCGCGGTAGGTTCGATTGAAGGGAAAACACGTGGACACCCAAGTCCTAGGGAATCTTTATAGCTGAATTCGAGCGCTTTTCCGATTTTTTCCGCCGGAGCTCGGACGCCAGACTGGAGATCGATCCAAATTCGGTCCGTCCGATGCCCCTTCCCCGCTGCCGCCTCGTCTCGCTCGACGCCTCGCGGAGAACTGACATTGGTTCCCACGCATAAGAGCTTTGGGTCTCCACGTTCAAGCACTCTGGCCACAGCGTTAAATTCGAGCATATTTAGCGAACCCTCTGCCAGCAGGTGACCGGCGCTCGTACAGGCCAGCAGCGGACTATTCGCCAACAGTTTCACCAGATTGCGACGCGACTACGACGGCATGGCCAGTGGGCCATGGTCCTATCCGACCCTTTCGGAAGACCGCATATCGCGCCGCGTCCAACCGGCGACCACGGCTACAACGCCTATCTCCAATGCCGGCGCCGCAGGGTCGGCTATGCTCAATGCCATGCACTGTCCACCATCACACCGGGAATCTTAGGGAGACATCTATGATCTGGCCCCTCTACACCGCCCTGCTCGCCCTCCTGTTCTGCGCGCTCAGCGTCCGAACGCTGCGGCTGCGGGGCCGCTTCAAGGTCGCGGTCGGCGACGGCGGCAATGGGACGCTTCTGCGCGCGATTCGGGTCCACGCCAACTTCGCCGAGTACGTCCCGATCGGCTTGCTGCTGATCGCCGGCTGCGAAGTGCTAGACGCACCGGCCTGGCTGATCCACGGTCTCGGATCAACGCTGCTGGTCGGTCGCCTGGTTCATGCCTACGGCCTGGCCAACACCGCCGAAGTGATGGCATTCCGGGTTACCGGCATGGTGTTTACCTTCTCCAGCCTCCTAACGTCGGCCGGGTTCATCCTTTGGGGCGCGTTATCGGCCAGCGCCTGACGACCGCCTCGCCACCGGCTTGCACTAGAATCCAAGGCGTCCACAGATCGATCAGAAAATGACCGGTCGAAAGCCTGATCCAGCATTCAGGAGCTCAATCATGAAAGTAGGTGTACTCAAGGAAACCGCACCGGGCGAGGCGCGCGTCGCGCTGACGCCCGAGAGCGCGGGACGGCTGCAGAAGCTGGGCTACGAGTGCCTGGTCGAGGCCGGGGCCGGGGCGAAGGCGTCGATCACCGACGAGGCCTACGAGGCTGCCGGCGTCCAGGTGGTCCAATCCGCCGCCGAGCTCTGGGATCAGGCCGATATCGTCATCAAGGTGCGCGAACCGTCGGAGGCGGAGATCCGGAAGGCCCCCGACGGCAAGACGCTGATCTCCTTCGTCTGGCCGGCCGCCAACGAAGACCTGCTGGCGCAGATGAAGGCCAAGGGCATGACCGTGCTGGCCATGGACATGGTGCCGCGGATCAGCCGGGCGCAGAAGATGGACGCGCTCTCGTCGATGGCCAACATCGCCGGCTACCGTGCGGTGGTCGAGGCCGGCAACAACTTCGGCCGCTTCTTCATGGGCCAGATGACGGCGGCCGGCAAGGTGCCGCCGGCGAAGGTCCTGGTGGTCGGCGCGGGCGTGGCCGGGCTCGCCGCGATCGGCACCTCCGTGTCGCTGGGCGCGATCACCCTGGCCTTCGACGTGCGACCCGAAGTCGCCGAGCAGATCGAATCGATGGGCGCGGAGTTCGTGTTTCTGGACTTCGACGATGGTGATGACAATCAAGCCACCGACGGCGCGGAAACCGGAGGCTACGCAGCCCCGTCCAGCCCCGAGTTCCGCGAGAAGCAGCTGGAGAAATTCCGCGAGCTGGCGCCCGATGTCGATATCGTCATCACCACCGCGCTGATCCCGAACCGCCCGGCCCCGGAGCTGTGGACCCGGGACATGGTCGAGGCCATGAAGCCGGGCTCGGTGATCGTGGACCTCGCCGCCGAGCGCGGCGGCAACTGCACGCTGACGAAGGCCGACGAGAAGCTCGTGACCGACAACGGCGTGACCATCGTCGGCTACACGGACTTCCCGAGCCGGATGGCCACCCAGGCCTCGAACCTGTACGCGACCAACATCCGCCACATGCTCGACGACCTGACGCCGGACAAGGACGGTCGGCCTGTCGTGAACATGGACGATGACGTGATCCGCGGTGCGCTGGTCACCCACGAGGGCGAAATCACCTGGCCGCCGCCGGCGCCGAAGGTCAAGGCGATTGCCGCGGCCAAGCCGAAGAAGAAGGAGCCGGAAGAGACGGCCGAGCAGAAATCGGCGCGGGAGAACGCCGAGCTGAAGAAGACGCTGAACCGCACCGGCCTGCTGTTGGGGCTCGGCAGCCTGCTGATCCTGGGACTCGGGACCGTCGCGCCACCGAGCTTCATGCAGCATCTCGTCGTGTTCGTGCTGGCGGTCTTCGTCGGCTACCACGTGATCTGGGGCGTGGCGCATTCGCTGCACACACCGCTGATGGCGATCACGAATGCCATTTCCTCGATCATCATCGTCGGCGCGCTGCTGCAGATCGTATCGGGCAGCTTCATCGTGATGCTGCTGGCCGCGGCCTCGGTGCTGATGGCCTCGGTCAACATCTTCGGTGGGTTCCTGGTGACCCGCCGGATGCTCGCCATGTTCCAGAGGAGCTGAGGGATATGCAGATCAACGAAGGTCTGATCGGTGCGGCTTACGTCGTCGCAGCGGTCCTGTTCATCCTCGCCCTCGGCGGCCTGTCCAACCAGGAGAAGGCCAAGCGCGCGATCTGGTACGGCATCGTCGGCATGGCGCTGGCGGTCGCCGCAACCATCGCTGCGGCCTCCGCGGCGGCCGGCGTCGGGCAGTACCTGCTGATCGGCCTGATGGTGGTCGCCGGCGGCATCGGCGGATGGATCGTCGCCAAGCGGGTGCAGATGACCCAGATGCCCGAACTGGTCGCCGGCTTCCACAGCCTGGTCGGCCTGGCCGCGGTGTTCATCGGCATCAACGCGCACCTGGAGATGGTCCGCGCACTCGACGCAAAGGTCGCCGGCACGGTCGGCGAGCTGGCCGGCTTTGCCGCGACGATTGCCAAGAAGACGCCGGTCGAGCTGAGCATTCTGAAGGTCGAACTGTTCCTCGGCATCCTGATCGGCGCGATCACCTTCACCGGCTCGATCATCGCCTACGGCAAGCTTTCCGGAAAGCTGGGCTCGGCGGCGCTGACCCTGCCCGGCCGCCACCTGCTCAACCTGGTCGCGATCCTCGCCTGCTTCGCGCTGGGCTACCTCTACCTCGGCGGCGCCGGGCTGTGGACCATGCTGCTGGTCGCGATCATCGCCGGCGCCATCGGCTGCCACCTGATCCTGGCCATCGGCGGCGCCGACATGCCGGTCGTGGTCTCGATGCTGAACTCCTACTCGGGCTGGGCCGCGGCCGCGATTGGTTTTACCCTCGGCAACGACCTGCTGATCGTCACCGGCGCGCTGGTCGGCTCCTCGGGCGCGATCCTGTCCTACATCATGTGCAAGGGCATGAACCGGTCCTTCGTGTCGGTGATCCTCGGCGGCTGGGGCGGCGAGACGACCTCGGCGGAAGCCGTCGACGGAGAGATGATCGAGGCCCACGCCGACGCCGTCGCCTCGGCGATCCAGGACGCGGACCGCGTGATCATCGTCCCCGGCTACGGCATGGCCGTCGCCCAGGCCCAATCCTCGGTCTCGGAGCTGACGAAGAAGCTCAGAGGCCAAGGCAAGACCGTGCGCTTCGCCATTCATCCCGTTGCCGGACGGCTGCCCGGCCACATGAACGTGCTGCTGGCCGAGGCGAAGGTGCCTTATGACATCGTCCTCGAGATGGAAGAGATCAACGAGGACTTTCCGGACACCGACGTGGTGATCGTCATCGGCGCCAACGACATCGTCAATCCGGCCGCCCAGGACGATCCCGGCAGCCCGATCGCCGGCATGCCCGTGCTTGAGGTCTGGAAGTCGCGCCAGGTGTTCGTCTGCAAGCGCGGCCGCGGCACCGGCTACTCGGGGATCGAGAATCCGCTGTTCTTCAAGGACAACACGCGCATGTTCTACGGCGACGCCAAGGACTCGATGGACGCGCTGCTGAGGGAACTGGGCTGATTCGGCGCCCGGATCAGTCGGGACCCGCTTCCGGGCAGGCATCGATCGTCCATCGCAGGGCGATCAGCGGCTCTCGATCCGGCGCCAGGAACCGCACCCGCGCCTGCTCTCCGTAGAGCCGCGCCGGGCTGTAATGGCGCTCGATCCGATCGGTGTGCAGCAATTCCGGATGACGCTCGATGAAATCGTCCGCGCATCGAACGTCGTTGTCGGCCTCGACCGCCTGGATCACCACGGCGAGCCAGGCGCGGGTCACGGTCTCGTGGTACTTGGTCGACGGATCCACGCCGGCTTGCGCAAGCAGGCCCAGGATCGAGGCCTTCATTCGCTCCAGTGCCTCTTCCCGACCGGCCTCCACCGCGTGGACGTAGGCCAGCCGGATGTGCGCGCGGTGGTCGAAGTCGGCCACCGGGAAGCGGCCCCCGTCCACGCGGCGGCGGAATGCGCGATCGTCCTGCGAAACGGATTTCACGATGCGCGTTCCCGTGGGGTTGCCGATGGACTGCAGATGCATTGCCGATGGCGTGCCGGCGCGCGACCGAGCGAGCGCCGACCGCTCGACGGCCAACCTTCAGTCGCGGTGGTAGGCCGTGACCCGCTCGACTTCCGTTTTCGATCCTAGAATCACCGGCACCCGCTGGTGGATTTCCTCCGGCGCTACGTCGAGGATGCGCTGCGTGCCCGTCGACGCGGCACCGCCGGCCTGCTCGATGATCATCGCCATCGGGTTGGCCTCGTACATCAACCGCAGCTTGCCGGCCTTGCCCGAGGCGCGGATCTTCGCATCCGCCGGATACATGAAGATGCCCCCGCGGGTCAGGATGCGGTGGACTTCGGCGACCATCGAGGCGACCCAGCGCATGTTGAAGTTCTTGCCGCGAACGCCCTTCTCCCCCTCGAGACACTCGGCGATGTAGCGCTCGATCGGCGCGTCCCAGTGACGCCGGTAGGACATGTTGATGGCGAACTCGGCGGTCTCCTCGGGCACATGCACGTTCTCGCGGGTCAGCAGGAACTCGCCGAAGTCCCGGTTGAGCGTGAACATGCTGACGCCGTCGCCGGTGGTGAGGACGAGGATGGTCGCCGGGCCGTACAGGCAGTAGCCGGCCGCGACCTGTTCCGTGCCGGGCTTCAGGAAGTCGGCTTCGGTGGGGTTCCGTACGCCGTCCGGCGCCTTCAGGATCGAGAAGATCGTGCCCACCGAGACGTTGACATCGATGTTCGACGAGCCGTCGAGCGGGTCGCACAGCACCAGGTAGTTGCCGCGCCGGGCGTGGTCCGGGAGATGGTGGACCTCGTCCATTTCCTCCGAGGCCAGGCCGGCGATGTGGCCGTTGTGCTGCAGCGCCTCGATCATCAGGTCGTTGCTGATCACGTCCAGCTTCTTCTGCTGCTCCCCCTGCACGTTCTCGGAATCGGCCGCGCCGAGCACGCCGACGAGATCGCCCTTGTTGACCAGGTCGGAAATCCGCTTGCAGGCCACGGCGATGTCGTTCAGCAGGCCCGTGAAGGTGCCGCTGGCGCCTTCGAAGCCCTTCTGCTTGTTGATGGTGTAGTTGGTGAGCGTGGTGCCTATGCGCATGGAGAAAACCGGGGGCGATGGGTCAGGAGGATCGAATCGCCGGAAGTATAGCCGCTCGCCGCGGCCCGCCCGGCACCGATCCCGGCGACCGCCGGAACCGGTCGCACACGCCCACCCTATACTGGGCTGCCCGCCGCCGAAGACCCTGCCGCACCGATGATCTCCCTCGACCAGGTCAGCAAGAGCTACCGCAGCCGGCACGATGCGCTGGCCCCGCTGTCGCTGGACATCGAGGCCGGCGAGCGGCTGGTGCTGCTGGGCTCGTCGGGCTCGGGAAAAAGCACGCTGCTGAAGCTGATCAACTGCCTGATCGAGCCCGACGAGGGCGAGATCCGCTTCGAGGGCCGGCCGATCCGCGACCACGACCCGGTCGCGCTGCGACGGGGCATCGGCTACGTGTTCCAGGGCATCGGCCTGCTTCCGCACCTGTCCGTGCTCGACAACGTGATGACCGTACCGCGCCTGCGCGGCGACGACGAGGGCGAGGCGGCCCAACGCGCCCGAGCACTGCTGGAGACCGTGCAGCTCGACCCCGGGCGCTTCGCCGACCGCCTGCCCAGCGAACTCTCGGGCGGCCAGCAGCAGCGGGTCGGCGTGGCCCGCGCGCTGGCCACGGGCGCCGACCTGCTGCTGATGGACGAGCCGTTCGGCGCGCTGGACGCGATCACCCGGGACGAACTCCAGTCAATGCTGCTCGAACTGCAGCAGCGCCTGCGGAAGACCCTGGTGTTCGTCACCCACGACATCTTCGAGGCCGTCCGCCTGGCCGACCGCATCGTGGTCCTGCACCGCGGCCGCATCGAGCAGATCGGAACGCCGCGGGACCTGCTGGACCGGCCCGCCAGCGAGTTCGTCGAACTGCTGTTCGGCAAGCCGCTCGCGGCGCTCGAACGGCTGCGCGATCGATGATGGCCGGTCGCGACATGACGGGGTCCGGGTGGATGCTGGCCGAGCGCGCGCCCGAACTGCTGGAAAAACTCTACGAACACGTGCTCCTGACCGGCGTATCGACCGCGATTGCCGTGGCGCTCGGCCTGGCCATCGGGATCGGCCTGAGTCGCCGCCGGGCGCTCCAGGGCCCGGTCATGGCGTTGATCAATGCGCTGCAGACCATACCGAGCCTGGCCCTGCTGGCGTTCCTGCTGCCGCTGCTCGGCATCGGCATGGCCCCGGCGCTGGTCGCGCTGACGCTGTACGCGCTGTTGCCGATCGTCCGCAATACGCTGACCGGCATCGACGGCCTGCCGCCGGACATCCTCGAGGCCTGCCGGGCGCTGGGCTTCACCGATCGCCAGCGTCTGTGGCAGGTCGAACTTCCGCTGGCACTGCCGACGATCATGGCCGGCATCCGCACCGCGGCGGTGATCAGCGTCGGTGTGGCGACGCTGGCCGCGTTCATCGGAGCAGGAGGGCTCGGCGACTTCATCGTCCGCGGCCTCGCGGTCAACAACAACGCGCTGGTGCTGCTCGGCGCGGTGCCGGCCGCGCTGCTGGCGCTGGCGGTGGATCGCCTGCTGTTCGTGCTGGAGCGCCGCCTGCGCCGCCGGCGCGTCGGGCCCGGATCGTCCTCCCGCCCGGCCGGGACCCTACGGGTTGCGACGCTGGGTGTCGCCGCACTTGCTGTAACCGTGGCCCTTGCGCTCTGGTTCGTTGGTCCGTTGCGCGGCCCCGCCGCGGCGACGCCCACGCTGGTGGTTGCCAGCAAGAACTTCACCGAGCAGTTCATCCTGGCCGAGATCATGGCGCAGCTGGTCGAGGCGCACACCGATCTCGCGGTCGATCGGCGGCTGGGCCTGGGCAGCGTGCACGTGGTCCACAACGCGCTGCTGGCCGGCGAAGTCGACCTGTATCCGGAGTACACGGGCACGGCGTGGCGGGTGATCCTGGGCGAAACGGACACGCTGGCTGCCGAAGCGACCTTCGCGCGCGTGCGCGAAAGCTACCGACGGGAATACGACCTGGCCTGGCTACCGCCGTTCGGCTTCGAGAACACCTACGCGATCCTGGTCACGGAAGAGCGTGCCGAGGCGAGCTCGCTGGCGTCGGTCAGCGACCTGGCCGCCGTGGCCCCGCAGCTGGTCATGGGCTTTGCGTCGGAGTTCCACGAGCGCAGCGACGGCTACCCGGCCCTGCGCCGGGCCTACGGGCTGCGCTTCGCCGACACCGCCGAGATGGACCTGGGCCTGCTCTACCAGGCCTTGCGGGAAGGCCGCATCGACGTCGCCGCCGGCAACTCCACCGACGGCCGCATCCCGACCTTCGGGCTGCGCGCGCTGGACGACGATCTCGGCTTCTTTCCGCCCTACGACGCCGCGCCGGTGATCCGCGGCCGGATCCTCGACGATCAGCCCGAGCTGGTCGAGGTGCTCGGCCGGCTGGCCGGGCGCATCGACACCGCGGCCATGCAGCGCATGAACCGCGCCGTCGACCAGGGCCAGCGATCGGCCGCGTCGGTGGCCGGCGAGTTCCTGCGCAGCGAGGGTCTTCTCGAGTAGGAGAAGCGCCGCGACGCAAGGACCGTCGCGGCAGGACAGCACGGTGACCGGCCGGGCCGGTCACCATTGAATGCCGTGACTCGGAATGCCGTGGCTCAGCGGCGCAGCGCGACCGGGGCCAGGCCGCCGATCAGCAGCAGCAGGACCAGCAGGCCGATCGGTCCGAGCGCCGGGATGGCCTCGGCCGGGGGAACCGGCGGGCCGCTGCCGGCCGGCACGCCGTCGCTTTCCACCGCGCCGATATCGCACACGTCGCCGCCGTCGATCACCAGCTCGCGCTGGTCGGCCAGGGTGCAGGTCGCATCCCCGCCGTTCGGCGCGGCCGGGTTGCCCGCGTCGATCGCCGGGCTGCCGGGGTTCGGCAGATAGTTCGGCGTGGACCCGCCGTTGAGCGCCCGCGGCCCGAGATCGGGGCTGGTCGACGGCTGGTCGCCGGTCGCCACGAGGTTGCAGGTGCCGTCGGAATCGATGTTCCAGCCCAGCGAGGTGACGCCCGGGCTGCAATCGAGGCCGGGATTGTCGGCAAAGATGCTGTTGCTGACCGAGACCGAGTTGCCGGGTCCGATAAAGATGCCGCCGCCGATGTCGTTGGCATCGTTCTCGACGATGGTCGAGTTGCGGATGACCACGGTGCTCGGGCCGCCGCCGCCGCGCTCTCCCGAGCGAAAGCCTCCGAACACTGCGATGCCACCGCCGACCCGTCCGGACGCCGGCGCGCTGTTGCCGGCCACGGTGGAGTCGAGAAGCGTCAGCGTCGAACTGCCGACGAGGACGCCGCCGCCGGAATTGCCGTCGGCCAGGTTGTCGAGAATGGCGCAGCGCTCGATCGTCAGATCGCTCGACTCGTCGGCGGCGATGCCACCGCCGTTGAAGCCTGCGGACTGCTGGACCACGCAGTCGCGCAGCACCACGGTGGCCTGGCGAATGGCCAGGCCGCCTCCGCGCCCGGTGAACGCGGCGACGGCGTTGGTGATCGTGAGACCTTCGATCACGACGTCGAGCGGGCCGTTGTCGATGACGAACGCCTGCTGGGCGTCGCCGCCCGAAACGGTCGTCGACGGGGCACCGGCACCGATGATGTCCATGGAGACCAGCGGCAGCAAGGGACCCAGGGTCAGGACGTAGGTACCGGCGGGCACCAGGACGCGATCGCCGGCGGCGGCCGTGTCGATGGCGTCGCGCAGGGAACAGTCGCCGTCGGCACAGCTGCCGTCGCTTTCGTCAACGGTGGTGTCCACGTTGATGTCGGCGGCCTGCAGCGGCAGCGTGACCAGCAGGCTGAGGGCGCACAGCGCCCGGACCAGGTTAAAGTTCATCGAGGGAGCTCCGGAAGGGAAAGGGGTTGGAAAAGACGCGCACAGTGTAGGGCAGTTCGGCAACCGAGGGTGCGGCAATCCGGACCGCGTATCGCGGCTTGAATTCGGTACCCGCGTAGCGCCCGAAATCGGTACACGAGACCGGTGCACGAAACCGGTCCACGACATCGGTCCAGCCCCCCGGGCGCGCCCTTCCTGCTGGCTACTGGGCCGGCCAGCACCCCGCCCTGCGGCGCGGCCAGCGTCCTGGTTTCGCGCCAATCAACCTAGGTTAATGCCGACTGGCCGCCCCGCCCCCATACTTCGACCCGAATTCATCACTGGAGCAATCCATGAACAATGATCAGGCAGAAGCCAAATGGGACAAGTTCAACGCCAAGGTCAAGCAACAGTGGGGTGAGTTGACCGACGACGAAGTCAAGAAGGCGGAAGGCAACAAGGACGAACTGATCGCCCGCATCCAGGAAAAATACGGTGAAAGCCGGGAAGCGGTCGCCAAGAAGCTCAACGAACTGGCCGACTGACCGGTTCGACATCCGGTCGACAGGCCGCCGCCGACTCTCCATTAGCGGCATGCGTGAAAAACGCATCGGCCCGCTGGTCGCTCTCGCGGCCATCGGGCCTTTTTTTTGACCGGCAGCGTCCGAGACGTGTGCGGAAGCTCGCCAGTCGGAGAACTGTGGAAAACGAATGGTCATCGTAGGTTCATCGATCGAAGGCAGAACGAGATTCGGCGTCGACCTCGTCGGCACCGAACAAGTCGACGGGACGGCTCCGGCACGATTCAGCAACCCGCTGGTGCCTCCGTGCGAGGCTGCACGGCCCCATCGGCCCCCGCGAGATTGGCTCGCGATGAACGTGATGGACGCGTTGGACGCGATGGAAGGGCGTTCGGCGACCGACCGGACGGAGATTTCAGCTGGGACTTCAGTGGTGACTTCAGCGGAAGCTCGATCAAACGCGCCAGAGAACACGAGGCCGCGTTCCGGGCGCATACTCCACTCGGGACAGGTCGGGTCTGTCAACGCGCCGGTGTTCCCGATCGGCAACAGGACCGCGGCGGTCGCCGGCACATTCGACCCGGGACACCGCCGTAACCGCCTCGGCGAGTCCGATGACGGGCAGATCACCACGGACGGGTAGACCGACATGGACAAGCTCCTCGATCCGCTCTTCGACCTGCAGCCACTGACGGTCTATCTGCTGATCGCCGTCTTCTGCTGGACCGAAGCCGCGTTCTTCCTGGGCTTCATCACGCCGGGCGAGCTGGCCGTCGTCACCGGCGGCATCCTCGCCTCGCGCGGTCAGGTCCACTTCGGCGCGCTGCTCGGCATCGTGTTCGTCGCTACCGTTGCCGGCAACGCCACCGGCTTCTATCTCGGGCGACGCTTCGGCGACGGATTGCTCCAGTCGGCGTTCCTGCAGCGATTCCTCAGCGGACCGATCCAGAAGGCACAGGATTTCATGCTTCGTCGTGGCGAGTGGGCCATCGTGGTTGGCCGCATCTCCACGCCGACGCGCATCATCACGCCGTTCCTGGCCGGCTCCGCCGGGATGAGCTACCGGCGCTTCTTCGTCTTCGACCTGATCGCCAGCCTGCTCTGGGCTTTTTCCTTCCTCACCCTGGGCTACCTGCTCGGCGAGTCCTGGGGGCTGATCCAGGAGATCAGCGGCACGGCAGCGATGCTGGTTCTGATCCTGTTCGTCGTCGCCCTGGTCATCCGCTGGATCGCGGTCCGAATCGCGGCCCACCAGCGCCGGGTCAAAGCCGCGTTCCGCCTGGCCTTTCGCGTCACCGGGACCCGCGGTGTCGCCCGGAGGCTGCGACCGGCGTTCGTCTGGCTGGCCTGTCGACTCGACCCTCGCCTTGCCCAGGGGCTCAGTCTGACGATCTGCTTTCTCGCACTGGTCGCCGCGATCGGCGGTGCCGGTCTGGTGTTCAGCCAGACCGAAGAAATCTGGGGCCTGGCGCGGATCGACTACCCGGTGCTCGAATGGATGGTCGCCACGCGCACCGACGAGGCGGTCGCGATCTCACGGGCCACGTTGCTGGCGTTTCATTGGCCGGGCATGGCGCTGCTGATGATTCCGGTCATGGGTCTCGTGTTCCGCTACGCCGGTTGGGTCGCTGCGCTTCGCTTCGGTGTCGGCGTGATCGGAGCGACCGGTGGCGCCTTCCTGCTCGACCGCTTCGTGCTCTCCGGTCACGTCGAGAATGCCGAGTTTCCGTCGGTGCCGGTCGCAGCCGTCGCGGCCCTGCTGGTCCACGCCACAGCACTGACCGCGCGGGTCAAGGACTGGGCCAGCGCGGTGGCCTGCTCGGCGTTCGCATCGTTCGTGGTGTTCGCGGTCGCCCTTGGCACACTGGTTGCCGGCTGGGCAGCGCCGTCGGGAATTGCACTCGGACTCGCACTCGGGATGGCCTGGGCCGCGGCGCTCGAACTGCCGTGGACCGCGCTGCAGGACGATTCGGACTCTCCGGACGATTCCGACAACGACGCCGATCCCTCGGCTGCCGGCGAACCGCTGGACTCGGGCTCCAGGCCCGACCCGAACACGGCATGAACAGGCCGTGTTGATCCGTCTTCATCGATGGATGTGTTAGCTTGATTGGTTGATTCACATGCAAGGAGGCTGCAATGGCAACTGCGACTGAAAAGGAACTGGAAGAACTGAAGAAGGAATTCGCCAGCCTGAAAGGCGAGCTGTCCGAGATCGGCAACACCGTCTCGCGCATCGCCCACACCGCGACCGACGAAGGCAAGGAGCGGCTCCAGGCCGCAGCCGACCGGACCCGCGACACGGCACGAGAAAAATGGGGTGCATTCGAGAAGGAAGTCGAGGAACGTCCGATGACCAGCCTCGCAATGGCGCTCGGCATCGGCTTCGTACTCGGCAAGCTGCTCGACCGCTGAGTCCGATGACTCGATCGGCCACCATGGTCCCCCGCCACCTCCAAACCGGGAGAGTGCTGCAATGATCGGCAAGATCAAACGTCGCGTCGAAACCGGCGCGCTTGTGACCGTCCTCGTCGTTCCGCTGGCGCTCTGCGTGGTCGCGTTCCTCGGGGTGGCGGGCTACTTCGCGTTTCTCGAGATGTTGCCGCCCCACCTGGCCGCGCTGGTCACCGCCGCCTGCGGGATCGTGCTGATCGCGCTGATCCTGTTGATCGCGCGGATCGCCAACTCGATTCGCGGATCGTCGCCGAAGCATCATGCTGGCGCAGAGGGCCTCGAGCTCGGCAGCGAACTCGAATCGCTGCTGCGCGAACATGCCGACCCCGTGCTCAGCGACTGGGTGCGGAAGAATCCGGACAAGGCCGCGATCGCGACCCTGGCGCTCGGCGTGGCCGCCGGCTACAGCACCCAGTTCCGGCGCGTGCTGCTCGACATGTACACGCGCTACACGGAGACCGAAAGCGTGCGGCGCTCGCGGCGCGGTTGAGGCGGAATCGGCCAGCGCTCTCTCATTGCCGAGGGACTTCAGAAACAGTGCGGACCGCAGCGATGGATGAATGAAGCGGTTCTACTGCATTCCGCTCAAGAAACAAGGCCCCGCGCACGGCGGGGCCTTTTTGGTTGGTCTGCAGAGAAGTGCGTGTCGGGTCGGGTGCGGGACGCCTCGCTATCCGATCGCCGCAGGTCAGAGCGGCTGGAACCAGCATCGGCGCGGCTTTCAGCAGCTCTTCGAGCCCCAGATCGTACGACGCCCCGCCTTGGCCGGATCGACGTTCGATCCGATCAGCCGGCATCTACCGAACACAGCCTGTCGCCCCGCTTCAGCGCTCCGCGGCCGCTCCCTTGCCGGCGAACTCCACCCGGCGCGCCTTGGGGAAACTGACCCGGAACGAGGTTCCGACGCCCAGTTCGCTTTCGGCCTCCAGCGGCCAGCCGAAACGGCGGCAGAGCCGCGCGACGATGGCCAGGCCGAGTCCATAGCCCTCGTTCGACCGGTCGTGGGCGCGATAGAAGGGCTCGAAGGCCCGCTCGAGGTCCGCGTCGCTCATCCCGCAGCCGGTGTCGCGGACCGTCACGGAGTGCGCATCGACGTGCACGCTGACCTCGCCGCTCTCGGTGAACGTCATGGCGTTGCGGAGCAGGTTGTGGAAGATGATGCCGAGGACCCGTTCCGGTGCCTGCGTCTCGAGCAGCACGTCGGCTGACATGGACGTTCGCACGTCCGGGCGTTCGACGGCCCGGGTCACCTGATCGAGCTGCTCGGCGACGAGATCGTTGAGCACCACCGAAGACCATGACAGCTTCGATTCCGACTCGCGGGCGAGGATCAGCAGCGTCTCGACCAGCGACTCCATGTCGCGGACGGTGCGCGCCATGCGCTCGTAGGTATCGGTACGGCGCGGAGAATCGGGGTTCTTGTTGAGGATGTCGAGGTTGCCCTTGAGCACGGCGAGCGGGGTGCGAAGCTCGTGGGAGGCGTTGCGGGTGAAGTTCCGCTCGCGTGCAACGAACCGCTCCAGGCGCGTGGTGAACTGGTCGAAGGCATTGACCAGTGCCAGCACCTCGGTGTCGGTGGTCTCGGTCATGTCCTGCAGGCGGAGCTGATCGAACCGGCCTTCCTGGAAATCGAAGTTGCGTACCGCGTCGGCCAGCTGGACCATGGCAGAGACCGCACGCCGGCTCATCAGGTACCCCAGCCAGGTCAGCACGTAGATGATCAAGAGCACGCCGGTGAGCGGGGCGATGCCGAAATAGAACGCCAGGTTCGAGACCTGGTTCTCGTCGAACACCAGGTAGAGCCGCTGGCCGTCGCGCTCGGAAACGTGGAGTACCGGAACGGTGCCCTCGCCCTTCTCGACCCGACCGAAGCCGACCTCCTGGTCGGCCAGCCACACCGGCAGGGCTTCGTTCACCCCCGGCCCGCTCAGGTAGCCGGTCAGGTTGTCGGTGTTCGGCAGCGGGAAGTCGGGGTCGTCGGCCCGGTTGTCCCAGAAGTGCGTGGCTTCGCCGTTCAGCGCCTCCTGCACCAGCACCTGCTCGACGACCAGCGCGGCGGCGTAGACGCCGAGCACGGTCGCCGCCGAAATGGCCAGCACCTGCAGGATGAACACGCGGACCAGCTTGGTCCGGATGCCGCCCTTGAGGATGCGGTTCAACGGGCGCATGGCTTCAGCGCTTCTCGAAGCGGTAGTGCGCGACCGGCCACTCCGACCCCTGGTTGTAGGCAAACAACTCTTCGCAGGCCATGAAGAACATGCGCCAGCGCTGGACCCGGACCGTTGCCGGCACCTCACTGCCGTCGTCCTCGAACAGCGCCAGGGCCGCCTCTCGGTTGCGGTCGAGGTTCTCCAGCCACGCGCGCGAAGTCCGGGCGTAGTGCCGACCGTCGACGAGCCAGCGGCGCGTCACCCGCAGGTGATCCTGGAAGCGGAAGAAGGTGTCGGCCGACGGCATCAGGCCGCCGGTGAAGAAATGGCGTCCCATCCAGTTGTCGTCGCCCTGCGTCTCGAACGGGTACATCAGGTAGCGGTGGCAGAACACGTGGACGAACAGCTGGCCGTTGTCGGCCAGCCAGCCTGCGATGCGCTCGAGCAGCTTTCGGTAGTTGCGGACGTGCTCGAACATCTCGACCGAAACGACTCGGTCGAAGGTCCGGTCGAGTTCGAGCCGGTTGACGTCGCAGGTGATGATCTCGATGTTCTCGAGTCCCCGGTCGGCAGCCCGCGCGAGGATATGTCGACGCTGCGAGGCCGAGTTCGACACGCCGACGATGCTCGACTTCGGATACTGCTCGGCCATCCACAGCGTCAGCGAGCCCCAGCCGCAGCCGAGTTCGAGGATCGTCTGACCGTCCTGCAGGCCGGCCCGCTCGCAGGTCAGCGCCAGCATCGCCGCCTCGGCCTCGTCCAGCGACCGGACGCCGTCGGGAAAATAGGCGGAGGAATACTTCAGGTGCCGGCCCAGGGCCAGTTCGTAGAAACCGGCCGGGACTTCGTAGTGCTGTTCGTTGGCGGCATCGGTGTCCAGGGCGATCTCGGACTCGCGCAATTCGCCGATCCGGCGCTCGAACACGTCGCCCTGGCGCTCGACGTCATCGGCGAATTCCTCGCGCAGACGCTGACGCAGCAGGCGACGGATCGCCCGTCGGATCAGCGAGTCGGGCACCCAGCCGCGCTCGGCCCAGTCGATGGCACTCATCGTCGTGCGGTCTCCATAGTGTTCTGACGGGTGTTCTGACGGGTGTTCTGTCGTTGGGAAGAGTCGAAGTCGGAGTCGGACGCCGTTGCCGCCCGCTCCGAGCCCTGCCCGGACTCGCCGGAATCTGCACCCACCGTGCGGAAGAGCAGGCCCGTGACGATCGCCCAGACCGGCCCCATGCACAGCACGACAACCCAGTCCGGCGCGACCCATTCGACGGCGCCGACCCGGGCCGCCATCGTATAGGAAAGCGGCGATGCGACGGTGGCCAGCAAGACCCAAAGGCGCCAACGGCGTCCGAAGACCGCGAGTGAGTGGTGGGCGGTCAGGCCCAGGGCGATCCAGAGCCCGGTCAACCAGGCCGGCTGCAACCCGTCGAAGGGCCATTGCATCGCATAGTCGACGACGCCCGTGCGGATCCACACCGTGTCGACCACGACCCCGACGACGACGAATGCCGCCAGCGCGCGAAGGTCGCCGGCGCGACGGTTCGATGGATGCAGGAACCAGGCCAGCATGGCTCCGATCAGCACCGCCGCCGGCCACAGGGTCTCATACGCGGCGCCGAGCACGCAGGCCGGCCACGCCAGCTGGAAGAAGCCCTGGTTGATCCAGAAATCGCGATTCGTCCGGCTCATGAGGCCGCCTCGCTGACCGGGTCTCGACCCTCAAGCATGCCGTTTGCGATACCCGGGTCCGGCCATCAGCAGGTGGACATCGCTGATCGCACGTTCGAGAAACCCGCCCTCACAGTAGGCCAGATAGAACCGCCAGCGCCGGCGAAAGGTGTCGTCGAAGCCCATCTCGGAAATCCGGGCCCACGCCGCTTCGAATCGCTCACGCCAGGCGCGAAGCGTTTGTGCATAGCTTTCGCCGAAATCGAACAACTCGATCAGCCCCAGGTCGCTGGCCCGCGCCATCGACGTGGCGATCGCCGAGACCGAGGGAATGAAGGCGCCGGGAAAGATGTAGCGCTGAATGAAATCGACGCTGTTCAGCGCATCGGCGTAGCGGAAATCTTCGATGGTGATCGCCTGGATCAGGGCCAGTCCATCGGGTTCGAGGCGGTCGCGAATCACCCGAAGATAGGTATCGAGGTAGTTTGCGCCGACCGCCTCGATCATCTCGACCGAAACCAGCTTGTCGTAGCGGCCGTCGAGATCGCGGTAATCGGACAGCAGCACCTCGACCCGGTCTTCCAGCCCGGCCGCGCGCACCCGCTCCACCGCGTGGGCGTGCTGCTCCTTAGAGATCGTCGTGGTGGTGACCCGGCAGCCGGTGGTCTCGGCCATGTACACGGCCAGTCCGCCCCAGCCCGTGCCGATCTCCAGCAGATGATCGTCGGGACCCAGCTCCAGCTTTTCGGCGATCCGGGCCAGCTTGTTCTCCTGCGCCTGCTCGAGGCTGTCGTCGGCGGAGTCGAAGATCGCCGCCGAGTACTGCATGCGCGGATCGAGCCACTCGGCGAAGAACGCGTTGCCCAGGTCGTAATGGGCCGAGATGTTCCGACGGCTGCCCGCCAGGCTGTTGCGGTTCCGCCGATGCAGCAGCTTCAGCAGCCAACCGTACATCCGCGCCCCGCCCTTCTCCATGTCGGACAAGGCCGCGCGGCTGGCTGCAAGCACCCGGACGACGCCGACAAGATCGGGGCTGTCCCAGAGGCCGGCCATGTAGGCTTCGCCGGCACCAACGCTGCCGCCGGTGGCCATCATCTTCCAGAAGTGCGGATCGTGGACCACGACCTCGGCCTCGAGCCCGGTCTCGGCGCCGATCGCGTGCTCGCCGTCGCCATCGCGGATGACCAGTCGACCGCCGTCGAGCGCCGCCAACCGCTCCAGCACCCTCGATCGGCACCAGCGCGCAACGGTGGACACGCCGGCCGAGTCGGCGGCGGCCGCGGTTTCGAAATCAGCGCCCGGCATCGGTGCGCTCGCGTCTCTTCGACGCGCCTCCGGGATGGTCGTGGAACGGAATTCGCTTGAGGTACAGCATCAGAGCCTGCCAGTAGATGCCGCCGACGACCTTCAGGGCCAGCAGCGGAAAGGTCAGCGGAAGACGGCGCATCGAGGCGGTGTCGAGATCGGACAGCGCAAGCCGCATTCCGGCATCGAACAAGCGCGAGTCTCGGTCCCGGGGGGTGACTCGCATGTGAACGTCCAGCGAGTCGTCATCGAGCCGGAAGCGCCAGTCGTAGTCGAGCTCCATCGGCAGGAACGGCGAGACGTGGAAGACCTTGTCGAAGCGGAACCGGTAGTCCGGCCCGGACTGGTCGCGGGCGTCGAGCACGTAGGCGTGGCGCTCGCCCCAGGGGGTGTTGTGGACCTCGGCGAGGATCGACGCGAGCCGGCCCTCCTCGTCGTGGGCGAAGTAGATCGTCACCGGATTGAAGGCCAGGCCCCACTGCCGCAGGTGGGTCAGCATGCGCACGGGACCGCCCGGGCGAACGCCGAGCTGCTCTTCGATGCGATCGCGTACCGCATCGCCCAGCGGTTGATCGGGGTGGCCGCCTCGCTGGAAATAATCGTCGCGTCGGAACCGCACCAGCCCGAATCGACCCAGGGACCACAGGCGGGACCGAGCGAAGCGGTCCGCCAACCGATCGACGTCGAGCAGGCTAAACCAGAGGCGGTAGCGGAAGGCGTGGTCCCTGGGCGCTGCGCGCCGGTGCCAGACCGTTCCGGTGCCGTACTGGTCCTCAGGCCGCCACATCGCGGGTCCTCCCGGCCAGGCGGCCAAGCACGCGAACGGCGGAGCGCACCGCGTCTTCGTGAAACCCCCAGCCCCAGCAGGCGCCGGCGAACCAGACTCGGTCGACCCCGTCGATTTCGCCGATGCGCTGCTGCGCGCGCACCATGTCGGGATCGTAGACCGGGTGGCGGTAGGCGCGCCGCTTCAGGATCTTCGCCGGGTCGATGCGCTCGGTCTGGTTCAAGGACACGATCAGCGGGACGGCGTCGGGCAGGCCCTGCAGCTTGTTCATCCAGTAGGAAATCGATGCCGTGCCGCTGTCGGAATCTGCGTCGCGCCTCACCACCCAGGCGGCCCAGGCCTTCGGGTGCTTCGGCATCCGGGTCGCGTCCGTGTGCAACACCGTGTCGTTGTCTTCGTAGCGGAACTTCGACAGCACGTCCCGCTCGTTGGCGCTCGCGGACTCGCCCAGCAGGGCCAGTGCCTGGTCGGCGTGGCAGGCGAGTACGACCTGGTCCGCCTCGATCGCGCCGTCGTCGAGCTGGAGGGACACGCCCTGCCCGGTCCGCTCGATTCGACGAACCGGCGCATCCACCATCAGACGCCCCGGGAACGACGTCGTCGCCGCCTCGACGTAGCGCTGGCTTCCGCCGGTCACGGTCCGCCACTCGGGCCGGCCCTCGACCTGCAGCATGTCGTGATTGCGCATGAACTCCAGCAGGTATTTCATCGGGAACCGGCGCACGGTGGCCGACGGCGAAGACCACAGCGCGGACGCCATCGGTATCAGGTGGTCGTCGGCGAATGCCCGCCCGAGGCCGCTATGGTGGTCCAGCCACTCACCCAGCGTGATGGTATCGTCCATGCCGTCGAGCAGCTTCGGCGCGCGCCGGTAGAACTTCAGGATGTCGCCGACCATGCCGAGGAAGCGCGGCGAAACCAGGTTCCGCCGCTGGCAGAACAAGGAATTCACGGTCGTGGCGTTGTATTCCAGCCCGGTCCGCTCGCAGCTGACGCCGAAACTCATGTCGCTGGCGTGCGAGGCCACGCCGAGACGTTCCAGCCACGCACTGAAGTGCGGGTAGTGCCGACGGTTGAAGACGATGAATCCGGAATCGACATCGACCGGTTCCCGCATGCCCGGCGCATGGACCCGATGCGTGTCGGCATGGCCGCCCGGGCGGCCGTTGGCCTCGATCAGGGTCACGTCGTGCTGCTGGTCCTTGCTCAGGTGCCAGGCCGCGTACAGACCGGCCGCGCCGCCGCCGACAACGGCAATTCGACTCACGAGCGAACTCGACGCGCTTCACGTACGCCGGCGGGCACCGGCTTCAGGTTGGATACGAGTCCGAACCAGGACATCACCTTCAGCGTGAGGTAACTCATGTCCACCTCCCACCAGTAGAAGCCCTGGCGGGCCGAGCCGGGGAAATGGTGGTGGTTGTTGTGCCAGCCCTCGCCGAGCGTGAGTAGGGCCAACCAGACGTTGTTGCGCGAGTCGTCCCGGGTGTCGTAGCGACGTCGACCGAATTTGTGGGCCAGCGAATTGATCGTCAGCGTGACGTGGATCAGCGCGACGGTGGAGATGAAGTAGCCCCAGACCAGCAGCTGGCCGCCCGACGTCCCGAGCCCCGGCGCGACGCGTTCGAGGACGGCGCCGAGCGCGAACAGTGCGGCCGCGTAGACCACCGGCACCAGCAGGTCGAAGCGGTCGAGCAGGCGCAGTTCCGGATAACGCGCCAGGTCCGGGATCTGGTCCCATTCCGTGCCGAAGTGCCGCCGGCTGAGGAACCAGCCCATATGCGACCAGAACAGGCCCTTGCGTGGCGTGTGGGGGTCGCCGGTCTTGTCGGCGCGCTTGTGGTGGCGCCGGTGGTGCGCGGCCCACCACAGCGGGCCGCGCTGGGTCGCGCTGGCGCCGATCAGCGCGAACAGGAACTGGACCGGGCGCGAGGTCCGGAACGCGCGATGGGAAAAGTAGCGGTGGTAGAAGGCGGTGATCGCGAACATCCGCAACAGGTAACTCGCGATGCAAACGGCCACGGCAATCGGCGAAACGCCGACCCAGACCACCGCAGCGCAGGCCAGGTGGAGGCCGATGAACGGGACGACGCGCGTCAGGTCGACCCGGTGCTCGCCCCGTCCCGGCTCGGCGCCGGGATCGAGCTGCTGGGTGTCGAACCAGGCCAGAACGGACTTCAGCATTCGGTGGATTCTCTTTCGAACATGCGTAGTATGACCGCTGAATGCTCACCGCTGTCGGTGAACCCGCCGTGAACCGGCCGGCCGCCCGGAATCGGCTGCGCACGACGCCTCGCGGCAGCCGCCTCCAGCGGGTTCACCGTTGATTGACGACCAGCCCCCAGACTTCGCCCATGCTTCGTACCGTATTTCTGTTCACCGGGATCGCCGCTGCGATCGTTCTCGTGCTGCTCGCCGCCTGGCTATGGTGGGCCCGACCGACTGGAGTGACCGACATGGACGCCTACAAGAACGCACTGGACACCTTTCCCGGCTCGACCGCGGCGATCGACGAGGGCCTGGACCGCTTCGGCCGGACCTTCGCCGACCTGACCGCCGACAATGTCGGTCAGGAGATGCGCGCGCTCTACGCCGATCGCGTGTTCTTCAACGACACGCTGGTGACGCTGGAGAGCAGCGACGCGGTCGGGGACTACATGGCCAGCACCGGCGACAAGCTCGACGTCAGCAAGGTCGATGTCGATCACACGATTCGTGACGGCAACGATGTCTACGTGCGCTGGACCATGCACTTCAAGACCTCGGCCTTCGGCATGAAGGTCGAATCGAACAGCATCGGCATGACCCACCTGCGCTTCGACGACCAGGGTCGGATCGTCGTGCACCAGGACTTCTGGGACGCCGCCTCCGGCCTCTACGAACACCTCCCCATCGTCGGCGCAATGCTCCGCACCGCCAAGCGGATGATGAAGTAGGCCTTCTTGCGAGGGGCTCGAAAAGCGTTGTCTCGCAGAGACGCGGAGCCGCAGAGACAAGCAAAGGACCGGAAGAATAGCCGATCGGTCCTGAACGCCCCCTCCCCTTGTCAGCCCGGGCAAATTGTCATAACAATCGCCGCGAACCAATGTCTTTCTAGCGTTAATCCGGTGACTGTGCTCAACTGACTGGAGGAGGGTTCCCTAGGCGCATTTATGCAGTGCGAGCTCTTGCCGGCCCAATCTCGATCGCGAGCCCCGACCAACGTTCGCAAAACGAAGACACTGGATCCCGGGTCGCCGCTTCGCTCTGCCCGGGATGACAAAAAGGGTGCTGCGTCCAACTCGTTTTACGTTCATCTGCGTTCATCCGCGTTTATCTGCGGTTCCAACGCTTTTGCCGTTGCTTTTCCCCTGCGTCTCCGCGTGTCTGCGAGAAAACGCCTTTCGCCTTCCGTCTTTCACATCATCCGCGACAGCGGTTGATGCCCGGCTCGTTCGCGGATCAGCGCAACCAGAATCTACGATCCCGCATTCGCTACAGAACCAAGGGCGGAACCCCAGAAGTCGCTGGGTCCCGGCTCTGCGCTGCGCTTGGCCGGGATGACAGGATGTTGGTGCGTTCTCCATATCCCGAGTCCATTTGCTCTCGCCTCGCCCTGGAGAACAGGGTGTAGACATATCCCCAGTTGTTCTTCGCTTTTCCTCTGCGTCTCCGCGTCTCTGCGAGAAAACGCCTTTCGCCTTCCATCGTTCACACTATCCGCGACAGCGGTCGATGTCCGGATCGTTCTCGAAGAACCGCACCCACGACATGGAGCGGCAGCAGAACGGCCACGGACCATGCGCCGAGGTAGTGGACGCGGTGCAGGCGTTCGGACCAGTTGCCCACGGCCACGCCGTCGCCGAACGGTGCGGGGCCGAGATGGGGATCGAGGATCCAGACGCCGAAGCCCAGCAGCGGCAGGCCCAGCAGCAGGACGTAGAAGGAGACGTGGACGATCCCTGCCAGCGCGCGGCGCGCCGGCGGGGCGTCCCGTCGAGCGCGTTCGAACATCGCCTTCGAACGGCAGCGCACGGTCAGCCGCCACAGGGTCAGCAGGAACACCGCCCCGCCGGTGACGAGGTGCCAGGGCAGCACCAGGGTCTTCAGGGGGTCGGTGCGATCCAGCGACCCCATCCACAGCCCGAACAGCACCATCGAAACAAGCAGCGCCCCCAGCAGCCAGTGCAGCTGGCGCAGCGGCTTCGGGTAGCGGACGGGCTCGCCGGTCAACGCCGGGGCCGGCGGTTCGCGACCCGATCGACGATCGGATCGGCGACCGAATCGGCAACCAGATCGGCGATCAGATCAGCGACCACAGCGCGGCGAACTCGTGGACGTCCAGGTTCGAAGCCACGGCGCGGTTCTCCATCGCCTCGACGATGCCTTCGCCCTGGCGCTTGCTGAAGTAACCGCGCACGGCGCGCTCGAACTTGTCTTCCAGCAGCGGAATGCCCTCGTCGCGGCGTCGGCGGTGACCGACCGGATAGTCGATGCCGACCTGCTCGGTCTTCGAGCCGTCCTTGAAGAACACCTGCACCGCGTTGCCGATCGCGCGCTTGTCGGCATCGAAGTACTCTTCCGTGAAGCGCGGGTTTTCCTTGACCGTCATCCTGTCGCGCAGCGCGTCGATGCGCGGATCGGCGGCCACGTCATCGTTGTAGGATTCCGCCGTCAATGCGCCGAAGATCATCGGCACGGCGACCATGTACTGGATGCAATGGTCGCGGTCGGCGTAGTTGTTCAGCGGGCCGGTCTTGTCGATGATCCGCACGCCGGCTTCCTGGGTCTCGATCTCGATCCGCTCGATGTCGTCGAGGCGATCCTTGACCTGGTCGTGCAGCTTCAGCGCGCACTCGACCGCGGTCTGCGCGTGGAACTCGGCCGGGAAGGAGATCTTGAACAGGATGTTTTCCATCACGTAGCTACCCAGTTCGCGTTCGAGGACCAGGTCCTCGCCCTTGAACAGCACGTCTTGGAAGCCCCAACCCTTGGCCGTCAGCGCCGACGGGTAGCCGATCTCGCCCTTCATGGTCAGCAGCGCGAGCTGTACGGCCCGGCGGCACGCATCACCCGCGGCCCAGCTCTTGCGCGGCCCGGTGTTCGGCGCGTGGCGGTAGGTTCTGAGCGCGCCGCCGTCGATCCAGGCGTGGGTGACGGCGTTGATCACGTCATCGCGCGACCCGCCCAGCATGCGCGTGACTACGGCGGTCGACGCCACGCGGACCAGCAGCACGTGGTCCAGGCCGACGCGGTTGAAGGAGTTCTTCAGCGCCAGCACGCCCTGGATCTCGTGGGCCTTGATCATCGCCTCGAGGACGTCCTCGACGCTCAGCGGCTCACGGCCCTCGGCGACTTCCGTGCGCGAGATGTAGTCGGCCACGGCCAGGATCGCGCCGAGGTTGTCCGACGGATGGCCCCACTCGGCAGCCAGCCAGGTGTCGTTGAAGTCGAGGTAGCGGACCTGGACGCCGATATTGAACGCGGCCTGCACCGGGTCCAGCTCGAAGTGCGTGCCCGGCACCCGTGCCCCACCCTTCAGGTCCGCGCCCGGCACCACCGGCCCGAGCAGCTTGACGCACTCGGGGAAGCGCATCGCCAGCATCGAACAGGCCAGCGAGTCCTTCAGGCAGTAATGGGCGGTCTGCCAGGCTTCTTCCGACGTGATCTCGTAGTCGCAGACGTAGTCGGCGATCTGCTGGATCAGGGCATCGGGCTCGGGGCGCGCAGCGGCGCGAATATCGACTTCTCCGCTCATGAACGGGCTTCCTCGGGAAATGGTGAAAGTCAGCTCACTATCTTATCAGCGCGGGCGGGTCCGACGGAGATCGGGCGGGCCGGCGAAAAGCAAAGGCAGAGGATGGACGCGAAGACGCGAAGAGAAAAGCGAAAGCCTTTGAAAAATCGCAGATGATCGCGGATGAACGCGGAATGGGCATGGGATACCACCCCGCTGTGATCCCGGGCGGAGCGATGCGACGGCCTGTGCTGAATTCGATCGCATCGCCGCGGTGCGGTTCAGCAAACTCGCGCGACTGCCGCTCGGTGTAGTAACCCGGGACCCAGCGTATTCGACCGTCGGCCGCGCGCAGGGGAGCCTTCCACGTTCACAGGGATCAACACCACCGCCGCGTTTCCGCAGAGGCGGCGTGCTAGGATTTCTCCAGCGTTCGAAGAACCTGCAGTCCGACATGAATCTCCGTTTCCGACCGACCCGACGATGGCGCGCCGCTTCGATGGCGCTGCTGATCCTGTTCCAGGGTCTGATCGTTATTGCCGAAACTGCGGGTCCGGATTCGAGCGACGAGCCGGTCGTTGTGGCCGCGGGCATTGCGGCTTCGGGCTGTGTCGAGGGCGATTGCAGCGAGCCCCCGACGGCGTCCGGCCCGGGTGAAGACCTGCCCCATGGCGGTTCGTGCGAACACTGCTGCCACGCCAGTGGCCACGGGTGCCACCTGGCCATCGCGTTCCAGCCCTTCGTGTTCGGAACGGTATGGCGAGCCGGGCGAATCAACACCGAACCCCTGGCCCCGACCGGGCGGGCCCTGCCCCGCATCGAGCGACCGCCCATCTCCTGATCCCGGTACTGTTCACCCTTTCCGGCCTCCAGGGCCGATCGAACACGGGATCGAATCATGACCATCTGCATCCACGCGGCAGCGCGCCGCGTTCACGCGTGCGGCACCGGGCTACTTGTCCTGCTGGTGCTTGCCGCGCAGCCCGCGACCAGCCGGGCGCAATCACTTTCGCTGGCCGAAGCGACACGACGCGCCGTCGAGGCCAACCCGGAGCTCGCGCTCTACCCCTTGAGAGACCAGGCCCTGGTCGCCGAGCGCCAGGCTGCTGCACTGCGACCAGGCTACTCGCTCGGCGTGGAGGCCGACAACGTCCTGGGCACCGGACCGTTCCAGGGCGTTGACGGCGCGGAACTGTCCGTGTCGCTTTCTTCGGTGCTCGAACTGGGCGGTCAGCGCGATGCGCGAACGGCGGTGGTCGACTCCCGTCGGAGCGTCGTCGACGCTGAACGGCGAGCCGAGGCGTTGGACCTGGCCGGCGAAGTCGCTCGGCGATTCATCGACGGCCTGGAAGTCCAGGCCAGGATCGACCTGGCCGCCTCGGCAGAAGAGCTTGCACGGTCCGCGCTCGAGCAGGTGCGCGTGCGCGTTGAGCGCGGGGCGACACCGCGCGCTGAAGCGCTGCGCGCCGAAGCGGCAATGGTTCGGGCGGGTATCGAGAAATCCCGGTGGATCGCCGAGTTCGAGACCGCTCGGCGAGCGATCGCCAGCCTCTGGGGCGCGGACGCGCCCGCGTTCGACCGGCTCGAAGGCGACCTGTTTCGGTTCGATCCGGTGCCGGACTTCGTCACGCTGCGCCAACGGGTCGCCGAGACGCCGGCCATCGAGACCTTCACGGCTCGAGGTCGTCTGCTCGACGCCGAGCTGGCGCTGGCAGAGGCTCGGGCGGACGGCCAGCTCGAATGGGAGGTGGGTGTTCGCCACGACGCCGGCATCGGCGACAGCGCCCTGGTCGCCGGTCTCCGCGTACCGCTGTTCCAGAAGCAGCGCAGCCGGGGGCGCATCCGGGCCGCGCGAATCGAGCGGGAGGCCGTCGAATTCCAGCAGGCCGCAGAACGACTCTCGCTCGACCAGCAGTTGTTCGAG
The DNA here is from genome assembly GCA_965227925.1 of Wenzhouxiangellaceae bacterium. GTDB lineage: Bacteria > Pseudomonadota > Gammaproteobacteria > Xanthomonadales > Wenzhouxiangellaceae. The sequence continues at coordinate 522,119 of CBDDGP010000003.1, read as the reverse complement.
GCATGGCGCGGTTACGCAATGCATGTCGAGGTCTCGAAGGTACTGCGAGAGGACGTGCTGCCCCTGCTCACCGAGGCGCTGGACGAGACGCAGGCAGGCTACGAGCGAGGTCGCTACACCTACCTGGACGCCGTCGCGGCGCGCCGCGAACTTCTGGAGGCACGACGCGCATTGATCGATGCCGCAGCCGCTGCACTCGCCCAGCAGGTGGTCATCGAACGCCTCACCGGAACCTCATTGAATGACCCGGCGTCGATCGGCGCCATCACGAACAATCCCGAGGAATGACCATGCATATCGTTGGCTGGACACGGCAGAAGAAGGGGTCGGCCGGGCTCGCGCTGATTCTGGTGCTGACTGTTACGGGCTTCGCGGTCGCCGGCCCCGACGGATCGGACACGAGCGGAGCACACGCCCATGCGGAACGTTCTCAAGAAGTGCAGCACGATGAGCATGATGGGCACGATGACGCTCACGAGGAGCGCGACGATCACCGCGGGCACGGCGATCACGAGGAGCATGATGAACGGGTCGTGATGACCTCGGACATGGCGGCGCGGATGGGCGTCGAGACCGCAATGGCCGGTCCCGGCCCGGTCCGGGTCGAAACCCGGGTGTTCGGTCGCCTCTCCTTGCCACCGGATCGGACCAGTGAAGTTCGCGCGCGGTTTCCGGGGGTCGTGCTCGAAGTCGACGTCTCGGTCGGCGACGACGTCATCGCCGGCCAGCGCGTCGCGCTCGTCGAATCGGACGACAGCCTGCAGCGCTACGAGGTGCGGGCCCCGATCGCCGGACGCGTGCTCGAGCGGTTCGTCAACCCCGGCGAGACCGCCGGTGCCTCGCCGCTGCTTCGCATCGTCGATTCGTCCACGCTCTGGGCCGAGCTTTCCATCTTCCCCCGTCAACGGCAGGGGGTTCGGCCGGGCCAAGCCGTTTCTATCCGGCACGATGCACGCAGCACGGACGGCGTCATCGAGCATGTCCTGCCGAACGGCGCCGGACACGTGCCGGTGACCGCTCGGGTGATCCTGCGCAACGACGACCTGCAGTGGGCGCCCGGGGAACTGGTCGAGGCCTCTATCGCGACCGATCAGTCCGAGGTGCCGGTGGCGGTCCCATGGACGGCGCTGCAGACCTACGAGGGCCGGGACGTGGTCTTCGTGCTCGACGGCGATGTCTACGCTCCGCGCCCGGTCGAGCTGGGTCGGCGCGACGCGCGCGTCGTGGAGATCGTCCGGGGACTTGCAGCGGGCGAGCGCTATGTCGCAGTGAACAGCTACCTGCTGAAGGCCGACCTCGAAAAGGCCGGAGCAGCTCATGCGCATTGATGCCGAAGGTCCGATCGATCGACTGATCCGGTTCTCGGTCGAGCGCCGCTTCCTGGTCCTTTCACTGATTCTCGTGGTCGTGGGCCTGGGGGCGTGGAACCTGCAGCGATTGACGATCGATGCCGTGCCGGACATCACCAACGTCCAGGTGCAGATCAATACGGAAGCGCCCGGCTACTCGCCGCTGGAGGCCGAACAACGCATCACCTTTCCGGTCGAGACCGCGCTGTATGGCCTGCCCGGGCTGTCCTACACGCGTTCGCTCTCGCGCTACGGGCTGTCGCAGGTCACGGTGGTGTTCGAAGAAGGCACGGACATCTACCATGCGCGCAATCTGCTCGACGAGCGGCTGGCGTCGATCCGAAGTCAGCTGCCCTCGGGCCTGGAGCCTCGCATGGGGCCGATCGCGACCGGACTCGGAGAGATCTTCATGTACTCCGTCGAGGCCGATCCGGGAGCGACCGACGCGAACGGGCGTCCATTGGATGCGACCGCACTTCGAGAGATCCAGGACTGGGTCATCGAGCCCCAGATGGCCCGCGTCGAGGGCGTGGTCGAGATCAACACGATGGGTGGTTTCGACAAGCAGTACCACGTCATGCCGGACCCGCGACGGATGCTCGAGTTCGGTGTCGGGTTCGATGCGTTGGCCCGGGCGCTGGAACGCAACAACGACAATCGCGGTGCCGGTTACATCGAGCGCAACGGCCAGCAGCTGCTGGTCCGCTCGCCCGGTCAGCTTGCCGGGATCGAGGACATCGAACAGGTGGTGGTCGCGCATCACGGCGGCGTGCCGATCCGGGTCGTCGACCTGGCCGAGGTCGGCATCGGACGGGAACTGCGTAGCGGTGCAGCGACGTCGGGCGGGGAAGAGACGGTGCTGGCCACGGCGATGATGTTGACGGGAGCCAATGCGAGAACGGTGGCCCGTGATCTTGCCGAGCGATTGAAGGCCGTCCAGGCCTCGCTGCCCGAAGGTGTGCGCGTCGAAGCCGTCTACGATCGGACGAACCTGGTCGACAAGACGATCGAAACGGTGACTACCAACCTGCTCGAGGGCGCGCTGCTGGTGATCGTCGTGCTGTTCCTGCTGCTCGGCAACCTGCGTGCGGCGCTGATCACGGCAGCCGTGATACCCCTGTCCATGCTGGCCACGGTCACCGGCATGACGCAGGCCGGCGTTTCGGCCAACCTGATGAGCCTCGGCGCGCTGGACTTCGGTCTGATTGTCGACGGCGCAGTGATCATCGTCGAGAACTGCGTGCGGCGACTCTCCGATGCGCAGCGCAGGGGCAGCGGCCGGCTGGCGCTGAACGAGCGGCTTCACGTCGTCTACCAGGCGACGCGCGAGGTCATCCGGCCGAGCCTGTTCGGCGTGGCGATCATCACCGCCGTCTACATCCCGATCTTCAGCCTGACCGGCGTCGAAGGCAAGATGTTCCATCCGATGGCGGCGACCGTGGTCATGGCCCTGCTGGCCGCGATCGTGCTCTCGATCACGGTCGTGCCCGCCGCCGTGGCGGTGCTGATGGGCGGTCGGGTGCGCGAGCGCGACGTCGGCCTGATCGGCGGCGCGAAGCGCGTCTATCGGCCCGTGCTCGGCTTCGTGCTCCGGTTCCGCGCCCTGACCGTGCTGGCGGCGGTCGGCCTGGTCGCTGGCGCGCTGTGGCTGCTGACGACGCTGGGCTCGGAGTTCATTCCACAGCTCGACGAAGGCGACATTGCGCTGCATGGTCTGCGGATTCCCGGCACGGGCCTCGAGCAGTCCGTTGCGATGCAGAAGGTGCTTGACCGCGAACTGATCGAGATTCCGGAGATCCATCACGTCTTCTCGCGCATCGGTACGGCGGAAGTTGCCAGCGACCCCATGCCGCCGGGGATATCCGATACCTTCCTGATTCTGGCGCCACGCGAGGACTGGCCCGATCCAGGCAAGGCGAAGGCGGACCTGATCGAGGAGATCGAGGCGGTCGCGCGCGGCGTGCCCGGGTTCAACTACGAGTTCACCCAGCCGATCGAGATGCGCTTCAACGAGCTGATTTCGGGCGTTCGTGCCGATCTTGCGATCAAGGTCTACGGCGACGATCTCGAACGCCTGCGAGAAACGGCAGGCTCGGTACTGGCGCTGGTTGAGCAGGTGTCGGGTGCCGCCGATGCCCGCCTCGAGCAGGTCGACGAGCTTCCGCTGTTGTCGGTCGAGCCGGATCGCATTGCGCTTGCGCGCTACGGGCTGTCCGTTGCCGACGTACAGGACCTGGTCGCGCTGGCGTTCGCCGGACGCGACGTGGGCGTGATCTACGAGGGGGATCGCCGCTTCCGGCTGCAGGTCCGGCTGGCCGAGACGCTACGCACCGATCTGTCCTGGCTGGAGTCCTTGCCGGTTGCCCGGCCGAACGGCGAGTTCGTTCCGCTGGGCGAGGTCGCGACGGCGCAATTGCGCCCATCGCCTGCGCAGATTAGCCGGGAGAACGGCAAGCGCCGGGTCGTGGTCACGGCCAACGTGCGCGACCGCGACCTGGGAAGCTTCGTCGAGGAAATCCGGCAACGAATCGATGCCGACCTCGATATTCCGGCCGGCTACTGGGTCGAGTACGGTGGCACCTTCGAGCAGCTCGAGTCGGCCAGCCGGCGGCTGGCGGTGGTCGTCCCGGTGACACTGGCGATCATCTTCGGCCTGCTTGTGCTGGCGCTGGGTTCCTTCCGCGATTCGCTGATCATCTTCACGGGCGTGCCGCTGGCTGTCACCGGCGGCGTGCTCGCGCTCTGGCTGCGGGATATGCCGCTGTCGATCTCGGCCGGCGTCGGCTTCATCGCCCTGTCCGGAGTCGCGGTACTGAACGGCCTGGTCATGGTCGCGTTCATCCGAGACCTGAGAGCGCGAAGCGACGACCTGCGCGAAGCCGTGATCGAAGGCGCGCTGGTGCGCCTCCGACCGGTGCTGATGACGGCGCTGGTCGCGAGCCTCGGCTTCGTGCCGATGGCGCTGAATACAGGCGTCGGTTCCGAAGTGCAGCGGCCGCTGGCCACGGTCGTGATCGGCGGAATCGTGTCGTCGACCCTGCTGACGCTGCTGGTGTTGCCGGTGCTGTACGACTGGGTCCATCGGTCGAGGGCGCGCGCCGGAGGCCGCTGATCGGGCGCGAATCGACGGGATCGGATTTCGCCTGGCACTGCTGGCCGCCCACAGGCAGTCCGGTCGCCGGCAGGGCAGCCTCCCACAGCCCCTTCGATTCGGCGCCTAAGGTTGGTTTCACCTGTGGGAGGGCGCCTGCTCGCGACCCCATCGGGTCTGGCCGGGTCGGCTGCAAGGCAGCCTTGTATGTTCGTTCCTGCAGGTCGCAGCGTAGGCCTGTCGAGGTGGAGGGACTAGCCGGCCCTCTGGCCATACGGCACAGACTGTGGAAGATATCGTCCCGCCCCTCGCCATAGCGCGGATAAGGAATCCATCGGCCGTGCAGGACCGAGGATCTATGCAAGGCAGCGCAGCAGGGAGCCCCGACAAGCCTGATCCATACCTAAGCTTGGAGGAAGCGCTCATGGCAATGCGAACGGAAGCCACCGACATCGGTATCGATGTCAGCAAGGCCAGCCTGGCCGTCGCTCACAACGAGGATGCGATCGCCGAGATCGCCAGCGATGCCGGGTCGATACGTGCCTGGCTCAAGACCTTGCCGGGTCTCGCCCGGATCGCGGTCGAAGCCACCGGCGTGTTCCACGTCGAACTGGTCGAGCAGGCGCATCGCGCCGGGCACGTGGTCTATGTGGTCGACGGCTATCGGCTGAACCGATACCGAGAGAGCATCAGCGGCCGGGCCAAGGACGATGCGAGCGACGCACGGCTGCTGAAGCGCTACCTGGAGCGGGAGGCCTCCGAGCTTCGGCCCTGGAGCCCTCCGCCCAGGGGCTATCGGGACCTGCAGCGCCTGCTGCTGCGACGAGCACGACTGATCCAGAGCCGGACCCGCATCGATCAAAGCCTGCGCGGACTGACCGAGCTCGGCCCGAGCCGAAGGGCGCTGATCCGGCATATCGATCAAATCGACCGCTTGATCCTCGAGCGCATCCGGAGCGTCCTCCGGAGCCAGCAATGGCGATCGGATGCTCGACGTCTGCAGGCCTTGGAAGGGATCGGAGAGCTGACGGCCGCAGGACTGATCATGGCCTTCCACCGGGAAGCGTTCCGGTCCGGGGATGCCTTCATCGCCTTCCTCAGGCTGGATGTCTAGGTTCGGGAGTCGGGCACGATGCGAGGTCGCAGGAAGCTGACCAAGAAGGGGCGAGCCGAACTGCGGCGCCTGCTGTACATGGCGGCGATGGCTGCTCGCAGATCCGAGACGCGGCGCGGCTTCTACGATCGCCACCGAGCCCGAGGCCTGTCGACGATCCAGGCGCTGGTCGCACTCGCGAGAAAGCTCGCCCGCGTGGCCTTCGCCTTGCTCAAGAACGCGACCGAGTACCAGCCTAGGATCAGCAGCAGAGCTTGCACTGCGACATAGAATCTCCCACAGGTAGTCCCGTCGCCTGCAGGGCAGCCTCCCACAGAGGCGTTTTCCACAATTCCTGTCGTCCCTCGCCCCCGGCGACTTGATCTTCCCAGATCAGTCCCCTCGCAACATACACGCGACTTTACGCTTCAACATCTTGACTCTGTTCGATTTTTCTGGATCGAGATGCCAGAAAGCCGATCGAGCGCCCCGCTAGCTGGTGCTATTCTGAATCCGCGTTGGCCCACCCCGAAGACTTCGACGATGCACCTGACCCGACTCCCGTTCGTGCCGCTCCTTGCGGTCGCTTCAGCGATATTCCTGTCGCCTCTTGACGTTCAAGCCGTGTACCCGGAGACCGGCATGTACGTTGAAACCAGCCAGGAGGCGCGAGGAAAGGGGTACTACATCGAGCTGCAGGGCGACACGGTGTTCTTGGTGATTTATGCGTACGACGAGGAAACCGGGGAGGCCGAAATTTATACTGCCGCGTCCGAGATTCGCGACGATGCAGTGTCGATGGGATTCTTGCTTCCCGATGATTCGCCCTTCTCGACGGACGGCTATTTCCCCTTGCACTGGATGACCGGAAGGCTGTTCAGAGTCACGGATGGTCCCTGTCTCGACTGCGGAGGCCCGCCCGACGGCTTCGTGACCGAAGAAGTTGGGGATGTCGGTGTCTGGTTTCCGTACACGGGGTTGATTCGGATTGCGTATACCTCGGACGATCAATCAGAGATTCTGGAGACGTTTGCCGTCAAGCAGAATTTCGGACACGGTGAAATCTTGAACACCAACAAGCGGCTCCAGTTTCATGAAGTCATGGGCCAATGGCTTTTCGCTGATCAATCCGACCCGTCGCGTCCGCCCTGGCGGTTCAACTTTGACGAACGAGTTCCCGAGGCGCCGGGCCCGCAGAACACGATTTCACTGGAAACTCCTTTTGAAGTCACTTACCGGGACTCGACGACCTCCGCCGAGTTTCGATGTCAGGTGATCCCGCCTTCGGCCGGCGGAGACACCCAGGATGGCTGCGAATTGCATCTGAACGGCGAGGTGCTGTTCTCGGCTGCAGCACGCGACATCGGCGCAACTAGAATCCGCGCGTTCCTGGGTGAGTTGGCGCCCCTGATCTTCGATGACGGTCCGGTTCGCCCGGAATTCACGCGCGGACCCGATGCCGTCATCGGCGTCCGCATCGAAACCCCGCCGGATCTCGACGGCGAGCCCTGAGCGATACTGCTAAAGCAGAAGTCGCTGGGTCCCGGGTCGTCGCTTCGCTCCGCCCGGGATGACAAGTGGGGGATGATGCATCCAGATCATTCTGCGTTCATCCGCGTTCATCTGCGGTTTCCCAAACACATTTCGCTTTTCTCTTCGCGCCTTCGCGTCTTCGCGCCCATCATCTGAAGTTCGCCTTTCGGATCACCCTCAATCCCGCTGACGCCCCATCCAGGAAATCACCAGCGCCAGGGCAAAGGGAACGAGGCGTTCGATGGCGTCGCCCGGGGCGTTCGGGGTGAAGCTCAGGGCGACGGTCAGGGCGAAGCCGGTCAGCATGGCCGCCAGGCGGTAGCCGGGCTTCACGGGGCCGCCGAACAGCAGCACGAGGAGCAGCGGGCCGAAGGCGTTGCCGAGGCCCTGCCAGGCGAACAGGACGCGTTCGAAGATGGTGGCCGGGAAGTACAGCGCCAGCACGACCGCGGCGATGCCGAGGACGACGATCACGATGCGGTCTGCCGCAAGTGAGAACTTTCCGTTCCGCAGGTCGTGGCTGACGGCGGAGCCGGCAACCAGCAGCTGGCTGTCCGCGGTCGACATGATCGCGGCCAGCACGCCGCCGGCGATCAGGCCACCGATCACGGCCGGCAGCAGGTCGGCGGCCAGCGCCAGCAGCAGGCTCTCGCCATCCGCCAGCTCGGGCATCAGCGCCCTGCCCGCCCAGCCGAGCAGCACCATGCCGGTGTAGATCAGCGCGGCCCAGGTCAGCGCGACGGTGCGCGCCAGGCGGACCGACTCGGCCTTCTCCAGCGCCATGAAGCGGTTGACCACGTGCGGCTGGCCCGGGTAGCCGATGCCGATGCCGAACAGGCCGGCGACGAACACCACGGCCAGCGGCAGGTTCGGCTGGTCGGCCCAGCGCAGCAGCGACGGATCGTCGAGCGCGCGCAGGCCGTCGAACAGGCCGCCGAAACCGCCCACGGCGATCAGCGCCGCGATCGGCAGGACGATGGCGACCAGCAGCATCATCAGGCCCTGCAGCGCGTCGGTGACGCTGGCGGCCCAGAAGCCGCCGAGGAATACGTAGGCGATGACGATGGCGGCCCCGGCGATGATCGCGAAGGTGGCCGATACCGGCAGCGCCGCGCCGATCGCAACCCCGGCCGCCTGGAACTGCGAGGCCACGTAGAAGGTGAAGCAGAACAGGATGATCAGAGCGCCCAGGGCTCGGAGCCGCCGTTCGTACGTCGCATCCGTCCCCTTGGCCAGGAACTCGACCAGGGTCAGCGAGCCGTCGGCGTGACTGCGCGGCTGCAGACGCGGGGCGATGAACACCCAGTTGATGACGAAGCCGATCAGGATCGCCGGGACCAGCCAGACCGCCGAAAGACCCCAGGCGTAGGCCGCGCCGCTCATGCCCAGCAAGGTCCACGCGGACGACGAGGACGCCGACGCCGAGAGCGCAGCGACCCAGGGACCCATCTTCCGGCCGGCGAGGTGGAAGTCGGCGGTGTCCTGGGTACGGCGCTGGGCCCAGGCACCGATCGCGAGCAGCGCGACCAGGTAGGCGAGCATCGTGGCAATCAGCATGGCGGTCCCGAAGACGAATCAGACGCCATTGTACGAGCCGCCCCCGGACCCTAACCAACGCATTTCAGGCATGAAAAAAGGCCGGCCCCCGAGGAGGCCGGCCCGTGCCGTCGATCGTCGATGTTCGATTACGAATCCGCGATCAGAACTTGTAGGTGAAGCGCACGCGCACGTCGCGGTCGCGCTGCAGCTGCTCCGCCCCCTCGCGGCGCTCGAGCTCGCGACGCCAGCGGGCGCGGAACTCGGCGCGCAGGGCCGCGGTGATCTTGTACTGCCAGCGGAACTCGGCCAGCTCGTTGTTCTGGCGGAAGTCGTTGGAGATCAGCATGCCGCCGTCGGACTGCCCGTAGTTCAGGCCCACCGAGTGCTTCGGGAAGACGTTGACCAGGTCGGTGCCGACCTGCCAGCCCCAGCCGTCGACGTCGCCGGAGCCCGGCAGGCCCAGGGTGGACTTCAGCGGCGTGTTCGGCGCGTGGGCGATCTCGCCGACCGCGACCAGGCGGCGCCCGGCGGCGTCGAGGTCCCAGCCCGCGCCGAGCTTGAAGGCGCCGAGCAGGTAGTCGTCGCGCTCGGCGCTGGCCGTGCCGGCCGGCGCCAGCGCGTCGGGGTAGACGGTCAGCGACAAGGTCCGGAAGAACACCGGTCCGACCTCGGCTTCGCTGCCGATGACGCCGAAGAACCCGATCCGGGCATCGCTGTCGTCGAAGGTGATCGGGCCGCGGAAGGTCTGGCCGTTGCCGTCGCGGCCGTTGTACTGGACCACGCCCTCGCCGTACCAGCCGTTGGCGAAGTTGCGCCGATAGGAGACGCCGTCGGTCCAGCCGATGTTGATCGAGCTGGCCTGGCTGCGGTCGAAGCTGCGCGAGGCCATGTGCGGCAGGTCGAGATCCGATTGCATCCGGCCAACGGTCCACTGCGAGCGGCCGTCGCCGGATCGGCATTGGACGAACAGTTCGTCGAGCGTGGCCGTGCCGCCGTTGACGCCGGTGCCGCTGTCGCGGCTGGCGCGGATGTAGGCGTCCCAGTCGTTGCCGGACTCGTTGACCCGGGTGGCGAAGCGCGTCTGGAATTCGCAGTTCTCGCTGATGTCGCGCTCCAGGCGCAGCCGGAACCGGGCGCCGATCGACGTGGAATCGTCGGTGCCGCCGGAACGCGTATCGCGCCAGTTCTCGGCGTACATGTGGGTGCGGAAGTCACCGCTGATGTCCCAGTCCGACGCGACCGCGCCGACCGGAACCGCGAACAGGGATGCAGCCGCACAGACGACCGCCGGGCTGGACGTGGAAAAACGCATGGATTCGACTCGCTGAATGGGCTGACGGAACGATATGACGGATTTGTTGCTGTTTCATTACAGATCGGGGTCGGCCTGCCGTTCGGTCTCGCAGCGCTGACGGAACAGCTGCATCAGTCGACGGAGCGACGGTGCGGCGCGGTCGGGATCCGGGTGGACCATGAACAGCGTGGCCGTGCGCTGGCCCGCCGGACCGAGCGGCAGCGGCAGGAGCGCACCGCGCTCGAGCTCCTCGCGCACGTTGGCGCGGGCGAACCACGCGAAGCCCAGGCCCATGCAGGCCGCCCGGATCGAGGTCGCCTTGTGGCTGACCGTCCAGCGCTGCTCGGCGTCGAGCCCGCTGACCCCGGCGCTACGCCGGCGGCCCGAGTCGCGCACCAGCAGGTGACGATGGCGCCGCAGGTCGGCCAGCGTGATGTCCCGGCCGAGCCGATGCAGCGGATGCGTGGGCGCGGCGCAGCAGACGAACTCGACCTCGAGCAGACGCTCGCCGACGAAACCGGGCGGCACCGACGATGCGATCGCGAGGTCGACCTCGCCGCGTTCGATCAGCTCCTGCGTGCCGCCCAGCACCGATTCGTGGAGCTCGATGCGCGTGTCCGGGTGGTCCTCGCCGAAGGTCGCAAGGAGTTCCAGCAGGTGCCAGGTCGGGTAGATGATCTCGACCGCCAGGCGGAGTTCGGCAGGCTCTCCGGCGGCCAGCGCCCCGGCCAGGCGCTCGAGCCGTGCCGCCTCGTCGATCAGCTGGCGCGCCCGCCGGACCAGCACGACACCGGCCTCGGTCGGCACCGAGCGCCGGCCCTCGCGGCGGAAGAGCGTCACGTCGAGCAGCTCGGCGACCCGCTGCACTGCGTGGGTGACCGACGACTGCGACCTGTGCAGAACCTCGGCGGCCGCGGCAAAGCTGCCGGCGTCCACGACCGCGACCAGCGCGCGCCACTGGTCGAGGGAAACGCGACCCGCCTTCATATCGATGGAATCGATCATTTATCGCCAAATTATCCGCTTTTTTATCGAACAGGCGAATTATAAGCTGCGTCCATGTCGAATCGATGGAGCACCTCATGACCTCTCCAATTCCCCACCATGCGCTGCTGGTGACCTCCAGCCTGAACGGCGCGGACGGCCGATCCTCGGCGCTGGCTCGCGAGTATCTCGACCGGCTGACGGCGCGCCGACCGGGCCTTCGAATCACCCATCGCGACCTCGCCGCCGACCCGCCGCCGCACCTCGATGCCGCGACCTTCGCCGCCTTCGGCACCCCGCCGGACCGGCGCGATGCGGGTCAGCGTCGGCGCGTGGCGTGGTCCGACGCCGCGATCGCCGAGCTCCGCGCGGCCGATCGGGTCGTCGTGGCCGCACCGATGTACAACTTCGGCGTGCCCTCGGCGCTGAAGGCCTGGATGGACCACGTCGCCCGGGCCGGGATCACGTTCCGCTACACCGAGCACGGGCCCGAGGGCCTGCTGACCGGCCGGCGCGCGGTGGTCGTGTCGACCCGCGGCGGCCGCTACGCCGGCACCCCGAGCGACAGCCAGACCCCGTTCATCGAGACCTTCCTCGGCTTTCTCGGCCTGGGTCCGGTCGAGTTCGTTCACGCCGAGGGCCTCGCAATGGGGGAGGATCACGCCGCGGCCGCGCTCGAGTCCGCCCAGCGCGACCTTGATCGGCTGGCCGCCTGACGTCCGCACGGACAGGAGAAGCACGATGACCGAACGACGCATGGTCGATTCACTCGAAGCGATTGCGACCTCCGACGGGGCCGGAGTCAAGCTCCGCCGCAGCCTCGGCGCCCGGCGCGGCCTGCACCTGGACCCGTTCCTGATGCTCGACGAATTCTCGTCCGACGACCCGGACGACTACATCGCCGGTTTCCCGCCGCATCCGCACCGCGGCTTCGAGACCGTGACCTACATGCTCGACGGCCGGATGGAACACAAGGACCACATGGGCAACACGGGCCGGCTGGATCCCGGCGGCGTGCAGTGGATGACCGCCGGGCGCGGCGTGATCCATTCCGAGATGCCGCGCCAGAAGGAAGGCCGCCTGCGCGGGTTCCAGCTGTGGATCAACCTGCCGGCGGCGGAGAAGATGAAGCCGGCCGACTACGTCGACCTCCGCCCGCAGGACATCCCGGAGTTCCGGCTCGGTGACGGGGTCTCGATCCGCGCGATCGCCGGCGCCGCCGGCGTGTCGGTCGACGGCGGCGACCCCTCGACGGTGCGCGGCGCGGTCAATGGCGAGCACGATCGGAGCACCGACCCGCTGCTGCTGGATCTCGCGCTCGACGACGGCCGTTCCGCGTCGATCGACCTGCCCGCCGACCACAGCGCCTTCGCGTACCCGATCGAGGGCTCGATCTCGGTCGGCGGCAAACGGCTGGGCGCGCACACGGCCGGCCTGCTCGGCCCCGGCGACCGGGTGGTGTTCTCGGCCGCGCACGGCGAGCCGGCGCGGGTCCTGCTGCTGGCCGCGAAGCCGATCAAGGAACCCGTGGTCCAGTACGGACCGTTCGTGATGAACACCCGCGAGGAAATCGAACGGGCGATGGCCGACTACCGCAACGGCAGCCTGACCGACGCGAACGGCGGGTGAGGCCGAAACGACCCGGCGCGCACAGGGCTGTACTTGCATACAGTATCCTGTGCCCATGCCCCCTGCCGCGCCTCCGACCGCCGACTACGCCGAGCTCCACGCGCTGAGCCACTTCAGCTTCCGCCGGGGCGCCTCCGCACCGGCCGAGCTGGTCGAACGCGCCCACGCGCTCGGCTACCGCGCCCTGGCCCTGACCGACACCTGCTCGATGGCCGGCGTGGTGCGGGCCTTCGAGGCCGCGCGCGACGTCGGCATGCCGCTGATCATCGGCAGCGAGCTGGTCGCCGACTGCGGCATCCACCTGGTGCTGCTGGCCGAGAGCCAGGCCGGCTACGCGGCGATCTGCCGCCTGATCACGCAGGCGCGGCGGCGCGCGAAGAAGGGAACATATTCGTTTAAACTCAGCGATCTGGGAGCTTCTCTTGAGAGCGTTTCGGCGATCTGGAAGCCGCCCCTGGACCGGCTGGACGCCGCTGCGGGAACGGTCGACGCGTTGCGCGCCGCCTTCGGCCGCCGGCTGTGGCTGGGCGCCACCCGGCGCCTGGTGCCCGGCGAGCGCGAGGCCTTCGAGCGCCTCGACGCATTCGGCCGGCTCCACGACCTGCCCCGGCTGGCCTGCGGCGACGTGCGGATGCACCGTCGAGGCCGGCGCGCGCTGCTCGACGTGCTCACGGCGTTGGACCATGACCGGCCGCTGGGCGAGTGCGGCCGCGCCCTGGCCGCCAACGGCGAGGCCCACCTGCGCCGGCGCGAGACCCTGGCCCAGCTGTACCCCGAAGCCTGGCTGACTGAGACCCTGCGGGTGGCCGAGCGCTGCCAGTTCCGCCTCGATGCGCTGGGCTACCGCTACCCGAAGGAGCTCGTCCCTGCCCCCCTGACGCCGACCCAGCACCTGCGCCGGCTGACCCTGGACGGCATGAAGCGACGCTGGCCCGCCGGCCCGCCGGACGCGGTCCGCGCCCAGGTCGCGCACGAGCTGAAGCTGATCGAGGAGATGGGCTTCGAGGCCTTCTTCCTGACCGTCCACGACGTGGTGACCTTCGCCCGCGGCCGCGGCATCCTCTGCCAGGGTCGCGGCTCGGCGGCCAACTCCGCGGTCTGCTACTGCCTGGGCATCACCGAGGTCGACCCCTCGGCCCAGCAGCTGCTGTTCGAACGCTTCATTTCCAGGGAGCGCAACGAACCGCCGGACATCGACGTGGACTTCGAGCACGAGCGCCGCGAGGAAGTGCTGCAATACGTCTACGAAAAGTACGGCCGCGAGCGCGCCGCGCTGGCCGCGACCGTGATCCACTACCGGCCGAAGAGCGCGCTGAAGGACGTCGGCCGGGCGCTCGGGCTGGACCCGACCCGGATGAACCGGTTGACCGCTTCGCTGGCGTGGTGGGACCGGCCGGACTGCTGGCCCGAGCGACTGCGCGGCGCCGGCTTCGACCCCGACGCCGAATCGGTGCGCCAGCTGCTGACCCTGACGGACGAACTGATCGGCATGCCGCGCCACCTGTCGCAGCACGTCGGCGGCATGGTGATCAGCGACGACCCGCTGCACGAACTGGTGCCGGTCGAGAACGCCGCGATGGCCGACCGCACGATCATCCAGTGGGACAAGGACGACCTCGAGACGCTGGGCCTGCTGAAGGTCGACTGCCTGGCGCTGGGCATGCTCACCGCGCTGCGCAGGAGCCTGGACCTGGCCAACGACTGGCGACGACGAAGCGAACCGGCCGCCGAGCCGCTGACCCTGGCCCGCCTGCCGCGCGAGGACCCGGCGACCTACGCGATGCTGTCGGCGGGCGACGCGGTCGGCGTGTTCCAGGTCGAGTCGCGCGCCCAGATGGCGATGCTGCCGCGGCTCAAGCCCGCCTGCTTCTACGACCTGGTCATCGAGGTGGCAATCGTTCGCCCGGGCCCGATCCAGGGCGACATGGTCCACCCCTACCTCGAGCGGCGCGCCGACCCGTCGAAGGTCCGCTACCCGGGCCCGGACCTGGAGAAGGTGCTCAAGCGCACGCTCGGGGTGCCGATCTTCCAGGAGCAGGTGATGCAGATCGCGATCGTCGCGGCCGGCTTCACCCCCGGCGAGGCCGACCAGCTCCGGCGCGCGATGGCGGCCTGGAAACGCCGCGGCGGGCTGGAGCCGTTCCGCGAGAAGCTGGTCGCCGGCATGCAGGCGCGCGGTTACCCGACCGACTTCGCCGAGCGCATCTACAGCCAGATCCAGGGCTTCGGCGACTACGGCTTTCCGGAATCGCACGCGGCCAGCTTCGCGCTGCTGACCTGGTTCTCGTCGTGGATGAAGCGCCACCACCCCGCCGCGTTCTGCTGCGGGCTGTTGAACAGCCAACCGATGGGCTTCTACGCGCCGGCCCAGTTGATCGCCGACGCTCGGCGTCACGGCGTGCAGGTGCTGCCGGTCGACGTCCGCAGCAGCGACGTGGACTGCACGCTGTGCCCGCCACCGGGCCGGCACGACGGCACGAGCGGACCGGCCATCCGCCTCGGCCTGCGCCAGGTCAGTGGGCTGGCCGCGGAGGCTGCCGAACGGCTGGTCGACGCACGCCGGCAGCGGCCCTTCGCCGACAGCGCCGACCTGGCCGAGCGCGCCGGGCTGGACGCCCGGGCGATGCGAACGCTGGCCGAGGCCGATGCGCTGAAGGGCCTGGCCGGACACCGCCGCCGGGCCCGCTGGCAGGCCCTCGGCGCGCGCCGCCAGGGCGATCTGCTGGCCGGCGCGCATCTCGAGGAGCGCCAGCCGCAGCTGGGCCTGCCGGCGGTCCGCGAGGAACTGATCGACGACTACGCGGCCACCGGCCTGTCGCTGACCCACCACCCCATCGCCCTGCTGCGCGGCCGCCTGGGGCGGCGCGTTCGGAGCGCCCGGGCGCTGGCGGACCTGGCCGACGGCGTGCCCGTGCAGGCCGCCGGCGTCGTCACCCACCGCCAGCGGCCCGGCACCGCCTCGGGCGTGGTCTTCCTGTCGCTGGAAGACGAGACCGGCATCGTCAACGTGATCGTCTGGCCGAAACTGCTGGACCGGTTCCGGGCCGAAGTGCTGCAGGCGAAACTGCTGAAGGTGACCGGCAAGCTGCAGAACGCCGACGGCAGCCAGCACGTCATCGCCCGCGGCTTCGAGTCGCTCGACGGCTGGCTCGACGGACTGGCTGCGGATTCGAGGGATTTTTGTTGATGAGAGGCAGGGACCAGGGAAAAGGGGTTCGGAAAAGGAGGGACCTGGGAAAAGGAGGGACTAGGGAAAAGGGGGCAGGGACTAGTGAGAAACCGCCCCCCCTGCAATTGCCGAGAGATCCGGATCGACGAGCGGCAGCGGTTTCACTCGCCCCTGACCTCTCGCCCCTCGCCCCTCAACGCGGACCGACAACCGGATCCTTCAGGAACTGCCAGGGGTTTGGCAAAGGAGGGACCAGGGAGAAGGGGGCAGGGACTAGTGAAAAACCGACCCTTAGGCAATCTCGGAGAAATCCGGACCAACGAGCGGCAGCGGTTCCACTCGCCCCTGACCTCTCGCCCCTCGCCCCTCAACGCGGACCGACAACCGGATCCTTCAGGAACTGCCAGGGGTTTGGCAAAGGAGGGACTAGGGAAAAGGGGTTCGGAAAAGGAGGGACTAGGGAAAAGGGGGCAGGGACTAGTGAAAAACCGTCCGCTCCGCAACTGCCGAGAGATCCGGATCGACGAGCGGCAGCGGTTCCACTAGCCCCTGCCCCCTTTCCCCTCGCCCCTCAACGCGGACCAACGAGCGGCAGCGGTTTCACTAGCCCCTGCCCCCTTTCCCCTTAGTCCCTATCCCCTAACGTACCGCCGCTGGTGGTCGACGGTGCCGACGTAGTACAGGCCTTCGTCCAGGCCGTAGGCGGCGGGGTCGAGCGACTCGGCCGTATCGGCCGACTCGCCGTCGCGGACGAAACGTTCGTAGTCCTCGATGTCCAGCACCTTCCGGCGCGCCAGGTCGTCGGACGGATCGAGCGCGGCCGACCAGTCCGCGGCCGAGTCGGTCACCTCGCCGAGGCAGAAGGTCGCGCCGCAGCCGCTGCCGTAGGAGAACAGGCTGATCGGGCGGCCCGCGAACCGGTCCGCAGCCTGGCGCAGCAGGTCGATCAGGGCGAGGAACAGCGAGCCGGTGTAGATGTTGCCGACCTCGGCATTGAGTCCCAGCCATGGCGCGACGCGCAAGGCGTGATCGTCGCTCAGCAGGCGCCGGTCGGCGTCGAGGTCCGGGTCCAACGGCGCGCCACGTTCGATCTCCAGGTGGCGCTGGTGCGCCTTCTTCGCCATCTTGACGAAGGGCACGTGGTACAGGCACGCGGCGAGCTCGTCGAGCACCGCAGCGTCCGCGCCCACCGCATCGGCACGAGCGGCGGTCAAGGCGTCGAGGTAGCAGCGGATGGAGTAATGCCCGTCGGCGAACGCGACCTTGGAATAGAGCGGCCGCCAGAAATCCATGACCTGGCGCGTGAAGTCGCCGATGCGCTGCGGGTCGATCGTCAGCAGGCGGGGGTCGCGATCGACCACCAGCGCGACCGCACCGGCACCCTGGGTCGGCTCGCCGGGCGTCCCCAGGCCGTAGCGCGCGATATCGGACGCGATCACCAACGCCTTGCGACCGCGCGCCCGGCCGGAGGCGATCCAGTCCATCGAGGCCGTCAATCCGGCCATGGCGCCGTAACAGGCGTGTTTCGTCTCGAAGGTGCGGCACCGCTCCGACAAACCGAGCAGTTCGTGCACGTAGACCGCGACCGGCTTGCTGTGATCGACCCCGGTCTCGGTGCCGACGATCAAGGTGCCGATCTCGCCCGGGTCGACACGGAACGCCGACAGCGCCCGGTCCGCCGCCGCAACCGCCAGCGTGACCGTGTCCTCGCACGGCGACGCGATGGCCATGCGGCGCTGACCGAGACCGCGAACGTACTTGGCGGGGTCGACGCCGCGCGCTGCGGCAAGATCGGCCAGGTCCAGGCAGCCGCGCGGTCCGGCGAAGGCGGCCGCGTCGATGCCGACGGGAGGGTACGGGGAAGACGTCACGCGGGCCTGGTCACGGCCGTCGAGCGGTTCAGCCGAGCGCCGACTCTGCGCCGCCGCTGCTGTCGAGCACGAGGAAGCCGCAGGCGTGGCAGGCGTTCAGGAAACAGGCCACGTCGCCGCGTTCGGCCCGGCTCTCTTCGGTCAACTCGTCGGCGGTCATCGGCTGGCGGATCAGCAAGCGAGCCTGGCGGGAAAAAGCCGTGTCCGACAGCGCCTGCAACGGCACCTGCGGCAGCATCAGGCGGACCTCGCCGGCGAGGTCCGGGTGCAGCGCGCCTTCGGAAAGCGCAAGCCCGGCGCGCCACTTGAGGTTGGTGAGATTGTTCTGCTCGAGGCCGTTGGTGTGGTCGATCAGTTCCACGCTGGTCAACCCGCGGACGCTGGACGCCTTGAACGCGTGCTCGAGCAACCGGGCCAGCTCGCGGTCCGATGCACCGGAATACCAGGCCCCTGCGCCGGTATCGATGATCAGTTCCGGGAACTCGTCACCTCCGACCATCACCGGCTGCTCCCAGTGGTGTCGACGCAGGTGCTCGGCCAGCGGCAGGGCATCGTCGTCATCGCCGAAGGACATCACCGCCCAGGTCGGCAGCGCCTCACCGGAGTCCTCGTCGAGGTCCGCGTGGCGCAGTTCGCCGAGCAGCTGATTGAGCTGTTGCGAGCGAATCGGTTTGGTCAGCATGAAACGGGCAGGAAAATCGCGCTTGCGGGTCAGAGCGACCACGGGGACCGATCCCCGATTGAGCTCCGGCCAGGCCGAGGCGCCGTCCGGCTCGTCGATGTCGACCAGCACGACATCGCCTTCGTCGTCCTCGGAAATGGTGACCCGGACATCGGCCTTGCTCCCGGCCAGTCCAACGAGCGAACGCAGAACGCGAACGTCCTTGTCGACAAGGTAGCGGACCTGGATACGAAGCAGATCAGTCATTCGGTCGGACCGTCGAAATCACCGTCGATGGGACTCTCATGGTACCGGAGCCGACCGCCCAGCCCAAGCCGCTCATACGCGAACCCCGTCACACTCCGGGGCCGCTCCTAGGACGCGGCGCTAGTCGATTCGCGACACCGCAGCGATCAGCAGCCTTCGAACGCGCCGCATGGCCGAAGCGAGCACCCGGTGGATCTCTTCTTCCGAGATCGGAAGGTCCGTGACGCCCGCCGCGGCGTTGGCGACCACGCAGAGGTTGGCATAGTCGATTCCGATCTCGCGCGCCAGCCCGGCTTCCGGCATGCCGGTCATGCCGACCACGGTGCATCCATCGCGGGCCAGGCGCGCGATCTCGGCGGCCGTTTCCAGGCGCGGGCCCTGGGTCGCGCCGTAGCAGCCCTCGGCCACCAGCGGCTCGCCCAGTTCGCTGGCGGCTTCGATCAGGGCGCGACGCACCGCGCCGTCGTACGGCTTCTCGAACTCGACGTGGCGCAACGGCGCAGACCCGCCGTCGCTGTAGGTATGGGCCCGGCCCCAGGTGTAGTCGATGAGCTGGTCGACGGCGACCAGGGCGCCGTTGTCCAGGGCCGGATCGACGGCGCCGACCGCACTGATCGCCACCACCCGGGAGCAACCCAGCGTGCGCAGGGCGTGCAGGTTGGCGCGGTAGTTCACCCGGTGAGGAGGAATACGATGCGGCTGACCGTGTCGCGCCAGGAACCAGGCGGCCCGACCGTCGAGATCGATCCGCACCGGGCGCGCGGAGGGCGGGCCGAAGGGCGTGGTCAACGAAGCCGACTCGTGCGCATCGAACAGCTCCAGTGCACCGGTGCCGCCGATGATGCCAACCGTCGCGCTCGTCATCTCCAGCCTCCGTGAAGCGTCAATGGCCGTCGGCGTTCTCGGGCAGGGCCCAGATGCCCGGCAGCTCTCGCCAGTGCTCGGCGTAGTCCATGCCGCAGCCGAACACGTAGCGGTCCGGGACGTCGAGGCCATGGTAGTCGATCCAGTCTCTTGGCAATCCTCGGTCGTGCTGCTTTCGGGCCAGTACCGCGGTGGTCACATCGTGCTTCTCGGACACGCGATCGCGAACCGCCGCCAGCGTGTTGCCCTCGTCGAAGATATCGTCGACCAGCAGCACCGTGCAGCGGCGATCGGGCAGCCGGGGCCATCGCACCCACTCGATCTCGCCGCCGCGCAGCGCGCCGCGATAGCGGGTCGCGTGGACGTAGTCGATGCGCAGGGGCCGATCGAGTCGACGGGCCAGCTCGACCGCAGGAAACAGGCCGCCGGTCATCACCGTCAGCAGCAGGACTTCGCCGTCCGGGAGCGCACTGTCGAGGCGCTGGGCCAGGTCATCGTAGGCGGCCTGGACCCGTTCGGCCTCGAACAGGCACTCCGCATCGGCCGGCAGGCGACGCGGCCTCATCGCTCGCCGCCTTCTGCCTCGGTGCCGGCCAGTTCCGGCGGCACCGCATCGATCTTCAGCGTGCGTGTAGGGAACGCGATCTCCGCATCATGGCTCTCGACGATGTCCCCGATCTTCAGCAGCACGTCCTCGCGCACCTCGTGATACTCCTGCCAGACGATCGTTCGGGTCATGCAGTACACCATGATGTCCAGCGACGAAGCGCCGAAGCGATCGAAGTGGACGATCAGGGTCTGGTCACTGGCGATGCCCTCGTGCGACTGCAGCATCGACCGGATGTCGTCGACCACTTTGCGGACCTGCGCGAAATCGTCGTAGCGCACGCCGATGTGTTCGCTGATCCGGCGGTGGGTCATGCGGGACGGATTGACCACGGTGATGGTCGTGAATACGGAGTTCGGCACGTACATCGGTCGGCGGTCGAATTTCATGATGGTGGTCACACGCCAGCCGATCGCCTGGACCACGCCTTCGATGTCCCGGTCGGGCGAACTGATCCAGTCGCCGACCCCGAACGGCCGGTCCATGAACACCATGAACCCGCCAAAGAAATTGGCCAGCAGATCGCGCGCGGCCAGACCGATCGCGATACCGCCCACGCCGCCGGCGGCCAGCAAGCCGGAGATCGGAATCTCCAGGATTGCCAGAACGGTCAGGATGCCGGTGACGATCACCGCGATCCGGACGATCCGTCCGAGCACGCTGATCGTGGTCATGTCGTAGGTTTCGTCGGCTGCGCGCTTGTGGTGCACGTAGGCCTGCTCGAAGCCCTCGACCAGGCGGAACAGCAACCAGGTCACGGTCGCGACCAGCAGCAGTTGCTGGCCCAGCGCCAGCAGGTCGAGCGAGAACACGATCGCGTCCGTGTGCGGCTCGAGCACGCGCGCGGCGGACAGCAGGCCCTGGCCGTAGATCAGCAGCGAGATCGGCCGCTTTCCGGCGTACACCAGGGCGTCGTCCCAGAGCGTGTTGCTGCGTTCGGCCAGCGTCTCCAGCCGGTTCATCGCCTTGCGGTAGACCAGGTCGATCAGCAGCGCGCCGAGGATCACGAGAAACGCCTGGAGCGTCCACGGGTTCATGCCGGTCATTGCCGCGAGGCGGTCCATCCAGTCAGCCACGGCCATCCTCCGCCAGGGTCGTCAGGGTCTGCTTCCAGGCCCGGAACTCGGGCACCAGCTGCTGTTCGTCGAGGGTCAGGCGGGCGCGGCCGTACAGGCGGGAAAGGTCGACCTCCCCAATGTCTTCGCCGAAGGCGTCCAGCGCCGCCGGCACCGACGTCGGCTCGCAGACCAGGGCCAGGTCGCAACCGGCCGAGAGCGCACGCCGCAATCCCTCCGGCGGGCCGCCGGCGCAGGCGGCGCCGGCCATGTCGAGATCGTCCGACACCACCAGCCCGGCGAAGCCCAGCTCGTCGCGCAGCACATCGCCGAGCCAGCGCTCGGAAAACCCGGCCGGCAGCTCATCGACCGCGGGATAGATCACGTGCGCAGGCATGACCAGGTCGAGCTCGCCGGCCAGCTCGCGGAACGGCACGAGGTCGCGCTCGGCCAGCGCCGCCATGTCGCGCGGATCGCTCACTTCGGTCAGGTGGCTGTCGGCCCGCACGGTGCCGTGGCCGGGGAAGTGCTTGCCGCAGGCGGCCATGCCCGCATCGCGCATGCCGGCGATGTAGTACCGGGCAAGATCCGCCACCGCCCGAGGATCGCGACTCAAGGCCCGATCGCCGATGACCTCGCTGTCGCCGCCCAGGTCGAGCACCGGCGCCAGGCTCAGGTCGACGCCGTGGCCGAGCACTTCCGCGGCCATGATCCGGCCGTGTCGATAGGCCAGATCGCGCGCGCGCTCCGGATGACTCCCGTACCAGCGGCCGATCACGGCCAGCGGCGGCAGCGGCGTGAAGCCGGCCCGGAACCGCTGCACGCGGCCGCCTTCCTGGTCGACGCAGATCAGCAGGCGAGCGCCCTCCTGGTCCGTTTTCAGTTCGCGCAGTTGCCCGGTCAGTCCGGCCAGCTGTTCCGGCGTCTCGTAGTTGCGCGAGAACAGGATCACGCCGCCGACCGCCGGGTGCATCAGACGCTCGCCGGTTTCGGCGTCGAGCTCCAGGCCGTCGATACCGACGATCAGCGGTCCCGCACCCCGCTTGCTCATGCCGCCTCCCGCTCGAAGACGGCCAGCGATTCGACGTGGGCGGTGTGCGGGAACATGTCGGCCACGCCCGCTTGCTTCAGCTCGAAGCCGTGGGTGTGGACGAGTTCGCCGGCGTCGCGCGCCAGCGTCGCGGGATCGCAGGAAACGTAGACGATCCGACGCGCGCCGCTGGCCGCGACGAGCGGCAGGACATCCAGCGCCCCCGAGCGCGGCGGGTCGATCAGCACGCCGTCGAATTCGCCGCGAAGCCAGTCGAGCTGCTCCGGCGGCTGCTGGAGATCGGCGGCACGGAATTTTGCGTTGTCGACGCCGTTGGCCTCCGCGTTGCCCCGGGCAGCCTCGACCATCGCCTCGTCGAGCTCGACGCCGAGTACCGAACCGGCGCTGCGTGCCAGCGGCAGGGAAAAGTTGCCGAGGCCGCAGAACAGGTCGAGCACCCGGTCGTCGGGGCCGGCATCCATCAGCGCCACGGCGCGTTCGGTCAACTGCCGGTTGATCGCCGCGTTGACCTGGACGAAATGCTGGGGATGGAAATCCATCACGAGGTCAAAGGCGTCGAGACGGTACTGCAGGCGATGCTCGGCGGGATGCAGGCGATGCACCGTATCCGGGCCCTTGGGCTGCAGATAGACCGCAATGCCGGTGTCGTCGGACCACGTCCTGAGACGGGTCTCGTCATCTTCGGTCAGCGGCTCGAGATGGCGAAGCACGATCGCGGCGGAGTCGTCGCCGGCGGCGCACTCGACCTGGGCGATCCGATCCGGCGTACTCATGCCGCCGATCAGCGTCGACAGGCTCATCAGGCGATCGGCAAAGGCCGGGTGCAGCACGTCGCAACCTTCGATATCGGCGACATAGCGACCGCCGACCTCGCGGAAACCGACCAGCACGCGGCCCTTGCCCGGGACCAGCCGGGCGCTGAGTCGGGCCCGTCGACGATAGTTCCACGGTTCGGCGGTGACCGGGTCGAGCCAGTGGTCCGGCTCGACCCGCCCGATGCGCTTGAGGTTCTCGGCCAGACGGCCCTGCTTCCAGCGCACCTGGGCGTCCGCGTCGAGATGCTGCAGGGCGCATCCGCCGCAGTTGCCGAACCATTCGCAGCGTGGCTCGACGCGCTCGGAAGACGCCTCGTCGACGACCATCGTGATCGCCTCGTCGTACTTGCGGTTGCGGCCGGTCAGACGGGCGTGCACCCGCTCCCCGGGCAGTGCACCGTGGACGAACACGACCTTGTCCTCGAGTCGACCCACGCCGCGACCGTCGTGGGCCAGGTCGTGGATCTCGATCTCGACGGGCTCGGCCGGCAGCCGCCGGCGACGACGACGGGCCAAGCCGCTACTTCCGCTGCCAGCTTCCGCTGGCGTCCTGGTAGTACCAGCCGGGTCGCGCGTTGGCGATCCAGCGGCGAGCGAAGGTCTCGCGGATGTCGTCTTCCCAGTCCGGCTGACCGTTGGCGACGGCGATCTCGCGATAGACCGCGCGGCGGTCCGCGTTTTCCTCGGCCACCACCTGCTCCAGTCCGCGCCGCTCCGACAGGCCCACCGCCGAGCGATCGCGGATTTCGACCACGCCGTCGTTGCCGAAGCCGATCGCGCCGGCATCGAACCAGGCGGCGAGATGTTCGGCGTGGCGCTCGGACATGCGGGCCTTGATGGCGTTGATCTGTGGACTTTCGATATCGATGTCCGCGCCCTGAGCGTGCGCAGAGGGGATCAGCGCATCGAGCAGGCGCCCGGCCAGGCCAGGACGATCCGCAGTCGCCGGATCCACCCACGCCTGGGGCTCGGACGGCTCGCCGATCACGTCGCGGATGAACCGGTCGGCGGCTTCTTCGGCCGCCGCTTCGGGGAAGTACACGTTGATCGTCACGCAGGCGACGACCACGCCGCACAGCACGGTTGCAAGCAGCCACTTGATCGGGTTGCGGTTCATTTCGGGGTCTCCTGGACTCGGTTGCGGGTTCGAACGCAGGCGCCAGTCTGCGCGCGCCCGATTGAACCCTCGCTGAACGGTCGAAGTGTACCAAACCGACCCGCGCCGACCGAGCTGCAGCGGCGTCGGAACCCGTTCGAGCGTTGATCGAATGGTCGGTTCAATCGTCGATTCAACGGCTGATTCAATCGTCCAGTCAACTGCCGATTCGATTGCCGACCCAATCGACGACCCGATCGACGACCCGATCGACAATTCAATCGACAATTCAATCGCCGACCGTGACGCCCTCGCCCCGGGTGGCCGCGCGCAGCTGGCGCAGCAGCACCGGCCAATCGACCTGGCGACGGAAGCCGACCACGTCCAGGCGGGGGATGCCGCGCCCGGCCACGATCCGATAGCCCCCGCCGTCGACCTCGTCCAGCCCCCGCATGGCGCAGACGTTCGCGGCCAGACGGCAGCCCAGCCCGATCTCGCGGTAGGCGAATTCGTCGAACAGCCCCAGCAGCGGCGCCGACAGTGCCGCCGCCCCACCGCCGCCGACGCTGGCGATCTGGTCGACCGCGCGCTGGGAAATCCGTCGAGGCAGCGGCGTATCGGCCGGTGCGTGGAACCAGGCGTCGAAGGCAACCGGCTGCCAGTCGAGCAGCCTCAGCCCGCGCAGATGGCCCTCGAGTTCGCCCTGCATCGCGCCGAACTCGAAGGCCGAGGTCAGCGGCGCCAGGTCGAGCCGCTCGAACTCCACCGACGCGGACAAGGCCGGCAGGGTGCCGAAGGGCCGCTCGATGCTCAGGCCGCGAATCCGCGCCTGGCCCGAGAACAGCTCCAGGTCGAGCCCGCCTTCGACCCGCAGCGCACCGCCATCGAGGCGGACCCCGGGAATCCGGCCGGACAGGGTGCCGCCGAATTCCGGCAGGCCCAGGCTGCGGGTCAGGCGAGCCAGGTCCAGCGGCTCGATCACGGCGTCGAGATCGATCGCCGGCGCCGCCGGTTCGCTGCGATCGACGACCAGCCGATCGACCCGCACCGCGCCGTCGAGCACCGGGACGCGAAGCGGATCGACCAGTTCGAGCGAGCCGCCCTGCTCGACCAGCGACCACGACGCCGCGCCCAGCGGCAGGCGATACAGGGTGGCCCGCTCGAAGCGGACATCGAGCCGATCCTGCAGCGCATCGATGCCCGTGGTCGAATCGGGGGCCGTCCGGGCGTCTTCGCTTTCGCCGCCGGCCGAGCCGTCGCCGAGCACCAGCCGCCCGTGCAGGCCGTACACGCCGACCCGGCCGCCCGGATCGTCGATCGTCACACCGTCCCAGTCCAGGTCGGCCTCGAGCGCCCGGTCGGCGCGCCAGTCCAGCGACCCGGAGAGCCGTCCGGCGACCGCCAGCCCGGGCCAGCCGGCGCGGGCCGCCAGGGAATCCGCCCCGAGCGACCAGGCCCGGGCGAGATCGACGGTCTCGAGATCCAGCGATGCACGAAGCACGGACGGCGCGTCGAACAGGCCGGCGATGCGACCGTCGAGAGTGGCCCGGATGGACGATGCGCTCGCGCTCCCTGCCCCGGCTTCGGTCCCGCCGTTTCCAGCATCGGCATCGATCTGGAGCGCCACCCGGTGTCGCGTCGGACCGACCGGTTCGAGGTCGGCTTGAAGATGGACGGGATGCTCGGGCGGGGGAAGATAGGCCGGCCCGAGCAGGGCTTCGCCGGCCGTCCAGCTCAGCCGCCCCTGCAGCCGGTTATCGGCCAACTCGAACGATCCGGCCAGATCGAGATCGCCGCCGGCAAAGCGGCCGTCGGAGGTGTCGAAGGCCAGCGAACGCAGCGACGCCTCGACCCGGAGCGGCTCGGCATCGATGTCCACCCGAGCATCGAGCCGGCCGTCCTGGACGCTGATCGCGCTGCCGGCTCCGCTCACCCAACCCGGCAGGGGCCAGGCCTCGGCGCGCAGCAAGCCGGTCGAGAACGTCCAGCTCAGTCGGCCATCGTCATCGCTCAGCACCAGCGTCACGGGGCCCCGCAGGAACCCCGCTTCGGCCAGCGCGGCCGCGTCCTCGGCAACGCGTTCGACCGTACCGCGGTCGCAGCGCGCCGGACCCGCATCGCACGCAACGACCAGGCCTCCCCACGGTCCGAGGCCCGGTAGCACCATGCCTTCGACACGCGCGTCGACCGCTCCATCGGCTGCCGCATCGACCCGCATCGACTCGATGCTTGCCCCGGCGGCCTCGACACCGTCGGCGCTCAAGGACCATTCGAGGGCCGCACGCGCCCCCTGCCCGCCGCAAACGGCGAGCAGCAGCCCCAACGCAGCGGACGGCAGCGACACGAGCCGGACGGCAGGCCGTGCACTCGCGGGACTCGGTCGACGGAGGGCGTTCATCGGCTACCATTGTGCGCTATGGGCTCAGGGATTGGCAGCGGGGTTCGGGACGCGTCGGCGCTGGCAACGCTGCGCGTGCTCGCCGTCGACGACCACCCGGTCAATCGCGCGTTCCTGCGCGCCCTGCTCCGTCATCGCGTTGCGCGGGTGGTGCTGGTCGACTCCGGCGAAGAGGCGATCGCGGCGTGCGAGAACGAGCGCTTCGACCTCATGCTCCTCGACCTGCACATGCCCGATTTCGACGGCTTCTCGACTTGGGATGCGCTGCGTCATCGACCCGACCCGCCGGTCGCGATCGCGTTGACCGCGGATGCACGCGACGCGTCACGGCGGCGAGCCGAAGACGCCGGGTTCGGTGGCTACCTCGAAAAACCTGCCGCGCCCGACGTGCTGCTCGACACCCTGGTCCGCGTCTCCGGCGGCCAGCGGGTCTTCGAGCGGCCGATTCCGGCCGGCGGCATGGCGCCGCTGCTGGATGATCGTCATGGCATCGATGCGCTCGGAACGCAGGAGCGACTGGACGCGCTGCGCGCCGCATTCGCCGACGAGCTGGCCGACGGGCTGGATCCGATGGAACGGGCGTTGAGCGGAGGCCGGCTGGACCGGGTCCGGGAATGCCTGCACCAATGGATCGGCGCGAGCGGCTACGTCGGCGCCGATCGGCTGGCCCGCGCCGCCGGACGATTGCGGTCCGCACTGGCCGCCCCGGAGGCGGACGCCGTCGGCATCCGCTACCTCCAGTTCAGGCGCTGTGCCGAGGCGACCGTGACCGCGATGCGTCTGCCGCGCTCAAGCTGACCCGGGCGGCTCCATCAGGGCACGCATCGCGCGCACGGCGTTTTCGAGACCGTCGAACAGCGCGCGGGCCACGATCGCGTGGCCGATGTTGAATTCCCGGATGCATCCGAGGGCGACCAGGTCGGCGGTGTTGCCGTAATGCAGGCCGTGGCCGGCATTGACGACCAGGCCGGCCGCCTCGCCGCGCTGCGCGGCCGCGGCGATCCGCGCCAGTTCGCGCTGGGCGTGCGCCCCTTCGGCCTCGGCCCAGCCCCCGGTGTGCAGTTCGACCACCGGCGCACCGACCTCGGCGGCCGCGTCGACCTGCTCGGGATCGGGGTCGATGAACAGGGACACGCGGATGCCCGCATCGGCGAATTTACGGCAGGCCCCTGCGACCCGGTCGCGCTGACCGGCGACCTCCAAGCCGCCCTCGGTAGTCAGTTCCTGCCGACGCTCGGGCACGAGGCAGACGTCGGGCGGTCGGTGGGCAAGCGCGAACTCGATCATGGCGTCGTCGATGGCCATCTCGAGGTTCAGCCGCGTGTCGACCACCTCAAGCAGTGCGGCGATGTCGGCATCCTGGATGTGCCGCCGGTCCTCGCGCAGGTGCACGGTGATCAGGTCGGCGCCACCGCGTTCGGCGATCCGCGCGGCTTCGACCACCGAAGGATAGTCGGTACCGCGCGCCTGCCGGATCGTGGCGACGTGATCGATGTTGACGCCCAGCAGCGGACGCGCGTTCGAAGTCATGGATTACTCCCGGTACAGACGAGGCGTCTCGAGCTTACGCCCATCGAGTTGATGCTCGATCAATGTTCGCATGAGTCGACGAGCGGGGCCCGCCTGCTCCGGGCCGAGTTCCCGCCCGGCAGCCAGCGCGCGCAGCAGGTGCCCCGGGACGGCGCGCCCGCGGTCGGATCGACCCTGACCCCTCGAATCCGGCCCGGCGACCGGCTCCGGCCCGCGCACCGGATCGACGTGGTACCAGCCGTCGTCCTCGACGGCGATGCGTGCCTCGCCGACCACGTCCAGCTCCGGCGCCACGCCCAGTGCGTCGAGCAGCACCATCTCGAAGCGCCGCAGCGCCTGCGACTGGCGCGCTGGATCGGCCAGCGCCGGCAGAAGGCGGGCATAGGCAATGAACACCTCCGATTCCTCGACGTCTCGCGGCAGCAGCTTCAGCAACAGTTCGTTGGCGTACAGGGCGCACCACAGCGCGCGCCCGGTGGGACCTCGGGTCCGTCCGACCGGCTCGGCCCCGGTCAGCGTGGCCATTTCGCCGCGACGCACCCAGCTGACTTCGAGCGGAACGAACGGCTGGCCGAGCGGCCGCAGCGACGAGCGGGGACCACGGGCGCCGCGCGCCACGCCCGCGATCCGGCCGTGCGTCGCGGTCAGCAGATCGACGGTCAGGCTGGTCTCGCGAAACGCCCGCCGATGGAGCACGAAGGCCGGCTCACGGTCGACCCGGTGCATCGCAGGCCGTGCTCATCGGATCGTCATCATCGGTCGTAGCCCAACTTGCCGAACAGGGCCTCGCGCTCCATCCAGCGCTCCATCACCGCGACGTTGAGGTCGAGATGCACCGGCTGTTCGAACAACTGCTGCATGGCCTGGCGCGCGCGCGAACCGATCCGCTTCAGGGTCTGGCCGCCCTTGCCGATGACGATGCCCTTGTGGCGCTTCTCTGCCACCAGGATCCGGGCCGCGATCTGCAGACGGCCCTCCTCCTCATCGAAGGCCTCGACCACCACGGTGGTGCCGTACGGGATCTCCTGGTGCAGGTTCTCGAGCAGCTGCTCACGGACCAGTTCCGCGGCCAGGAACCGCATCGGTTCGTTGGTGAACAGGTCCGCCGGGTACAACGGGGGCTGCTTCGGCAGACGGTCGACGGTCGCGTCGAGCAGCGTCTCGACGCCGTCATCGCGCAGCGCCGAGATGAAGCGGACCTCGTCCGGATCGATATCGGCGGTCCAGCGCTCGGCCAGGGGAAGCAGCTCGGCGCGCTGCTGCACCCGGTCGATCTTGTTGAACGCGAGCAGGAACGGACGTCCGGACTGGGCCGCTGCGCGCAGCGCCATGCGATCCTCGTCGGTGGGCTTCGACGCATCGACCAGGACCAGCAGCAGGTCGACACCCGGCAGGGTCTCGGCGGCGACCCGGTTCAGGTGCCGGTTCAGGGCGTGATCCCGACGCTGGTGCATCCCGGGCGTGTCGACCAGTACGACCTGGCCGCGCGCGTGATTGACGATGCCGGTCACCCGGTGGCGAGTGGTCTGCGGCTTGTGGGTGACGATCGAAACATGCTCGCCGACGAGTCGATTGACCAGCGTGGATTTGCCGGCGTTCGGCCGGCCGATCAGCGCGACGGTGCCCGAATGCTGGACGACTTCCTCGGTCATCGCTGCGGCCCCGTGTCGATCTGGTCCAGCACGGCCCGCGCCGCGGCCTGCTCGGCCTTGCGACGCGACCCGGCAGTGGCATGTATCGGCGCGTCCAGCATCTCGACCGTGCAGGCAACGGTGAACTGGCGCGCATGGTCGGCCCCACTCTCGTCGATCACGCAATACTCCGGCAAGTGCAATCCACGCGCCTGGAGAAACTCCTGCAGGCGCGTTTTCGGGTCCTTCAGCATGTCGACTTCGGGCAGCGCATCCATCCTCGGTCGCAGCAGGGATTCGATCAATCGCCGTGCCCGATCCACGCCGCCGTCGAGCAGCGCTGCACCGAAGATCGCCTCGAGCGCATCGGCAAGAATGGACTCGCGCAGGTAACCGCCGCTCTTGAGTTCACCGGGACCGAGACGAAGGTGGTCGCCCAGCCCCAGTTCGCGAGCCACCTGGGCCAGGGTGCGATCCCGGACCAGGCGCGCGCGCATCCGCGACAGGTCGCCCTCGGGAGCGTCCGGTCGCTCTTCATAGAGCAGCGCGGCGATGGTGAAATTGAGCAAGGCGTCGCCGAGGAACTCCAGCCGCTCGTTGTGCCGGTGCCCGCGGCTGCGGTGGGTCAGCGCCTGCTCGAGCAGTGCCGGGTCGTCGAAGGTATACGGCAGGCCCGGCAGCGAATCGACCCGCCCCGGGCTAGTTGAGAACTTCGACACGCTCGAACGACACCACCACGTCGATGTTGCCGATCAGGCCTTCGCGCACCTCGTACTCGAGGACCAGCTGCGGTTGCGGCGACTTGACCAGCTGGATCTGCTCGGCGCGCAGCGAACGGACGTAGTTGACGCTGAGCTTTCGCGACAGCAGGTCGCGAATGCGCGCTTCGCTGTACTGGGCCGACCCGGGCTCTTCGGCCAGACCCTTCATCGCGTTGACGATGTTGTAGTGGTTCATGTAGATCGGGACGAGTTTCATGCCGATGTAGGCGCAGAAGACGACCGCCGAAAGCAGCAGAAGAAACCCGATCAGCGTCATGCCCTTGAGGCGATTCTTGTTCATGCGTACTCCCAACCGTTCCAGACCATCAACGCCGGGAGCGCGATTCCCGGACAGACCCTTCCCCCGATCGGACGCCGACAGGCGCGCTCGCGCCAGCCCTCCGACCTCATTCAATCCTATCACCGATCCTCGAGAAGTCGACACAGAACCCGCGGCCGCAATCCCAGTGCATCCAGATGCGGATCGCCTTGCCGACCAGGTTTTCCTCCGGCACGAAGCCCCATGCCCGGCTGTCGCGCGAGTTGTCGCGGTTGTCGCCCACGGCGAAATAATGCCCGTCCGGAACCACCCAGCTCCGACCGTCGATCGGGCGCCTGCTCGGGTGGATGAGGATCTCGTGCTCGACATCGCCGATCCGCTCGGTTCGAAGCTGCGGGCGCGTGCCCGGGATGTTGCGGTTCAGGCCCTCGCCGATCCACGGACCGACGATGTCCTGCTCGACCGGCTCGCCGTTGACGAAGAACATCTTGTTCCGGTAGGTGACCGTGTCGCCCGGCACACCGAGGACCCGCTTGATGTAGTTGACCCGGGGTTCTTCCGGGAACCGGAACACGAACACGTCGCCGCGCTCCGGCTCGCCGGTTTCGAGGATCTTTGTATTGAGTACCGGCAGACGCAATCCGTAGGAGTACTTGGCGACGACGATGAAGTCGCCGATCAGCAGCGTCGGCAGCATCGACCCCGACGGAATCTTGAACGGTTCGAACAGGAAAGAGCGGAACACCAGAACCAGCGCCAGCAGCGGGAAGAACGACGCCGCGTACTCGATCGGACGCGACGGTTCGTCGCTGCTGGCCTGCCCGGCCAGGACGCGCGCCCGGCGGCGACGCTTCAGGACCAGCTTGTCGAGCAACCAGATCGCGCCGGTGGCCAGCGTCAGGAGGGTGATGATCAGAGCGAAATCCATGCGATGAAAGTCCTTGCGTTGCGCTCCGGCCACCCGCTACGCGCTGCGGCTTACCGGGCTTGGTAAAGAAGGCTCAGCTGTCTCCGTCGGTGCGCAGCACCGCGAGAAACGCTTCCTGCGGAATCTCGACGCTGCCGACGTTCTTCATCCTCCGCTTGCCGGCCTTCTGCTTCTCGAGCAGCTTGCGCTTGCGGCTGACGTCGCCGCCGTAGCATTTGGCGGTCACGTTCTTGCGGTAGGCCTTGACGGTCGAGCGGGCGATCACGTTGGAACCGATCGAGGCCTGGATCGCGATATCGAACATCTGGCGCGGGATCAGTTCGCGCATCCGCTCGGCCAGGTCGCGGCCGCGGCGCTGGGCCTGGTCGCGGTGGACGATGCTCGACAGTGCATCGACCCGTTCGCCATTGATCATCAGGTCCAGCCGCACGAACGGACCGGCCTGGTGTCGATCGAACGCGTACTCGAACGACGCGAACCCGCGCGAGCAGGACTTGAGCCGATCGAAGAAGTCGATGACCACTTCGGCCAGCGGCAGTTCGTAGCTGAGCTGGACCTGGCCGCCGAGGAATCGCATGTCGAGCTGGGCGCCGCGCTTTTCCTCGCACAGGCCGATGACCGCGCCGAGGTAGTCCTGGGGCACCAGGATGTTGGCCCGGATGACCGGTTCCCGAACCTCGGCGATCTTGTTCAGCGCCGGCAGCGAGGCCGGGTTGTCGAGGCTGATCACTTCGCCGTCGGTCAACGCGATCTCGTAGACCACGGTCGGTGCGGTGATGATCAGGTCGAGGTCGTACTCGCGCTCCAGCCGTTCCTGGACGATCTCCATGTGCAGCATGCCGAGAAAGCCGCAGCGGAAGCCGAAGCCCAGCGCCATCGAGGTCTCGGGCTCGAACTGCAGCGCCGAGTCGTTCAGCTGCAGCTTGTCCAGCGCCTCGCGCAGATCCGGGTAGTCGCTGGCATCGACCGGAAACACGCCGGCAAACACGCGGGGCTGGATGGGCTTGAAGCCCGGCAAGGGCTTCTCGGCCGGATCCTTGGACATGGTCAGGGTGTCGCCGACCGGCGCGCCGTGAATTTCCTTGATGCCGGCGGCGATGAAGCCGACCTGGCCGCATTCCAGCGTTCCCTTGATCGTCCGCTTGGGGGTGAAGATGCCGATCTGGTCCGCGTCGTGTTCCTCGCCGGTCGACATCACGGCGATCTTCTCGCCCTTCTTCAGACGACCCTGCTTGATCCGGATCAGCGAATTGACGCCGAGGTAGTTGTCGAACCACGAATCGATGATCAGCGCCTTGAGCGGTCCGTCGACCTCCTCGGGTGGAGGAATCCGCTTGACGATCGCCTCGAGCACGTCGGCGATGCCATCGCCGGTCTTGGCGCTGACCAGCAGCGCGTCGCTGGCATCGATGCCGATGATGTCCTCGATCTGTGCCTTGACCCGGTCCGGATCCGCCGACGGCAGGTCGATCTTGTTGATCACCGGGATCACTTCCAGGCCCTGCTCGACCGCGGTGTAGCAGTTGGCCACGCTCTGCGCCTCGACGCCCTGCGCGGCATCGACGACCAGCAGCGCACCCTCGCAGGCCGACAGGGAGCGGGAGACTTCGTAGGAAAAATCGACGTGGCCGGGCGTATCGATGAAGTTCAGCTGGTAGGTCTCGCCATCGCCGGCGGTGTAGTCCAGCGTGACGCTCTGCGCCTTGATCGTGATGCCTCGCTCGCGCTCGATATCCATCGAGTCGAGCACCTGTTCGGCCATTTCGCGGTCGGTCAGGCCGCCGCAGACCTGGATGAACCGATCGGCCAGCGTCGACTTGCCGTGGTCGACGTGGGCGATGATCGAGAAGTTCCGGATCCGGCGCGCACCGCTCATGCGCGGCCTCCGCCGGCCTTTGCGGCGGCACGCTCGGGTCGACGGGCAGAAGAGTCGATCATCGCTGGGTTCACGAGCAGGTATCCGTATGGATGGGTGGAGGTCGACCGGCGGTCAACCGGAGGTCAACCGGCGGTCAACCGGCAATCGCTTCGAGAGCCGCTCGCGACCCGCCGGGATCGCTTGCGGGCCGGTTCCGGCGGCTCAGCCTCGTCGACGGCGAAGGCCGGGACGATCGCCGCCGCCGGACCGAAGCCGACGGCGGCGATTCCAGCCGCGTAGTATACCGCCGCAGCCTAGCGCTCGGCCTCTGGCGTATAGGCGACGAACCGGCTCGTGCCGTTGCTCCACAGCAGCACGGCCACCGAACGCCCGGGCTCGAGATCTTCGACGATGGTACGGAAGTCACCCATCGAATCGATCGGACGATTGTTGATCATCTGCAGCACCTGGCCGCGGCGGATGCCTGCCCGATAGGCGGCATCGCTTTCGACCGCGGTGATCATCACCCCACCGTCGACGCCTTCGAGCTGGCGACGCTGCGCTTCGGTCAACGCTTCGACGGTCAGGCCGAGCGCGTTGGTCGGCGTCGCACCGCTGTCCGCTCCTCGACCGTCGTCGGTCGGCGCCTCTTCTCGTTCGGCCAGTTCCACCGAAAGCGTCTGCTCGTCGCCCCAGCGCGAGATGCGCACGTCGATCTCGACGCCGGGTCGAATCGAACCGACGATCGGCGGCAGGTCGGAGAACACCTCGATCGGCCGACCGGCCACCTCGAGGATGACGTCGCCGGCCTCGATTCCGGCCTGCTCGGCGGCGCTACCCGGCTCGACCCGGTTGACCAGCGCACCGACCGGTCGATCCAGGCCCATCGCATCGGCCTGCTCGCGGTTCAGGCCCTGGATGCCGACGCCGAGGTAACCGCGCGCGACGCGACCGTATTCCAGCAGCTGATCGACCGTGTCTTCGGCGATCTCGATCGGGATCGAGAACGAAAGGCCGATATTGCCGCCCGACGCGCTGAGAATCCACGAATTGATCCCGACCACCTGGCCGTTGCGGTCGATCAGCGGACCGCCGGAATTGCCGCGATTGATCGCGACGTCGGACTGGATGAAGGGCACGTACTGCTGCTGCGCCTGGCTGCGGCCCTTGGCGCTGACGATGCCGGCGGTGACGCTCTGCTCGAAGCGGAACGGCGAACCGATGGCGATCACCCATTCCCCGGGTCGCAGCGTCGACGAATCCCCGTAGGCCAGGGTCGGCAGGTCTTCAGCGTCGATCTTGAGCACGGCTACGTCCGTCTCGGCGTCGGAGCCGACCAGTTCGGCGAGGTATTCGCGCCGGTCGGACAAGCGCACGATGATCTCGTCGGCGTCCTCGATCACGTGATGATTGGTGACCACCAGGCCGTCTTCCCGGACGATGAAACCCGATCCGCCGCCTTGCTGATCCGGCCGGCCGCGCGGCATGCCGTCACCGTAGGGGTCGAAGAAGCGACGGAACAGCTCGGGCACGTCGCCCGGCGGCTGCGATTGGGTTGCGTCCGGATCGGGACGATCGCCGAAGCGGGTCGTCTCGATATTGACCACGGCCGGAATCGTCGCTTCGACGATATCCGCGAAGTCGTCCGGCATGGCCTGCGCTGCAGCACCGAGCAGCAGCATCGCTGCCAGGGCGGCGTGGCGAATCAGCTTGGTTCCTTGGTTCATCTCGATTCGTCCTCGTTGAGTAGTGCCAGTCATGTCTGTCGTCCGGGATCGACCGGTCGGATCGAGCGGTCGGATCGGCAGTGCGGACCCGGTCGGCCCCGTCTGCCCGTTCACGAATCCATCCCGGGAGATGCAATCACTCGGCCGTCGATTCAAGCGCACCGCAGGCCGCCCCCGGGTTCGCCTCGACTCGCGGTTCCAGGCCGGCCAGCGTCGAGCGACGAGCGTGCCACAGCGCCGCGAAGGCACCGACCAGGCCGACGGCCAGCGCGGCAATCTCGGCAACGCCAATCCACACGGCCGCGACCACCAGGGCCACGAACACCAGCAGCGGCAGCAGGTAGAGGCGCACGGCGGCACGGAGCAGCGCAGTCGTCGAGAGGCCGACGCGGACCGGCGTGCCCGGCTCGAGACCACTGTCGAGCGGCAGCGGCAGGCGGATCGCCCCGCGCGAGCCGAACAGGCGGCTCCAGTGCGCCGCACCGCATCCGCTGCCGTCCCGGCACCTGCGGCAACGGGCCGGATCGGCAAATTCCAGCCAACGGCGGCCGCCGGCGTCCTCGACGACGAGTCCGGACTGCCAGAGGCGATCCGAGCCCATCGGCTCAGCGGAAATGGCGCATGGAAGGCTGTTCTGCCCGTCGCACGTGCTGACCGATCATGCGGACCGTGCGTGCCGGCACCTCGCCGACCACGGTCACGATCCGATCGTCGATGCGGCCGGTGTAGACGTTCATCGAACCGATCGCGTCGAGGTGTTCGCCCACCCGCCGACCGCGCACGGGTTCGATGTAGATCGAAAAACTCGACAGGCCGTCCGAGAACAACAGGTGTTCGAGGGCCTGCGAATCGTTGCCCAGCGTACGTCCGACGGAGACGAGCCGGAACCCGGCCGGCAGCGTTTCGGGCATCCAGTAGGGATCCTGGGTCGCCGCAAATGCCGGCTCGAGCGGGTCGTCGGCATCCCGATATCGGGTCACCCGGGCCGGATCGGCCAGGCCGGACGACAGCTCCCGGTCACTGATCCTGGCGCCGAGCTCCAGGTCGACGAAGGCCAGGTCCTGCAGCACCCGACCATCAGCGTCGAGCAGCACCGAGCGCAGCAGCATCGCGGTGCGTTCGTCCAGCCAGAGGCGCCGGCCGTAGCGAAAACCGTCGATCGGGAGGATCTCGATGACGCGCGCCGATCGGCCGGCGACCCGGGCGCTGGAGCCGACGCGAGCGCGGTAGATGCCGTCCGGGTGATCGAGCACCTCGAACGAGATGCGCGGCAGCAGGCGGGTCGGAAACGGGTTGTCGACGACCATCGGCGAGTCGCCCGACACCAGGCTCTGGACCGTGTCCCGGTCGCGCAGGATTTCGCGCTTCGGGCCGTTCAGGGTAACGATGCGCTCGCGAATGCCATCGTCGTCGGCCCGATGGTAGACCGCCAGCGTATCCAGCCGCCCGTCGCGGACGCTGACCATGGTGCCGCGATAGCTGATCGAAGCGACCGCGTGCTCCATCCGGGTCAGCCATTCGCGGACATCGTCACCGGCGCGGACGCCGCCGGGAACCAGCATCCAGAACGCCAGCAGCACTCCGAGCGACCGGCCCATGTTCATTCTGGTCGGAGGCTCATTCCGGGACGGTGGTCCCGTCGTCCTCGGCCGTCGTGCTTTCCAGCGGCACTGCGGTCACCGGGGCATCGGAGGTCAGGATCGGGGTGAACGACACGAAGTTCGAGCCGCCCGAGGCCTGCCCGTGCCGGATGATGTAGCGGCTGATCCGTTCGCGCGGATCATCGGCCGGGGTCGCGGCCGGACTGGACGGAAGCTCGCTGAAGCCCGCCGGCACCGCCTGGCGGCTGAACTGCCGATCCAGCGCCGAACTCTGGCTGACGAAGGCCGGCGCCTCCTCCACGGCCTCCGGCCCGGGAGCGATCCGGTTGTCGAGGCCGACCACGGCCACCATCGCGATGCCGGCCGCGAGGGCGCCGCCGACTCCGAAGCGGGCCATTGGCGACATCCGGGAGACCGGATCGATCCGCTCGTCGGCGATCGCCGCGCGGACCCGGGAAACCAGGTCGATGCGTCCGGGAAACTCGTTGTGGATGCAGGCGCGCGTCAGGTGATAGCGCGTCCAGTCGTCCTGCATGGATGCGTCGGTGGTCAGCCGGCGCAGCAGGAACGCGGATTCGCGACGGTCCAGCTCGCCGTCGATCAGCGCGGACAGGTGCTCGTTGTTTCGTTCCAAGGTACTCACCTCGTGGTGATATCGGTTGCGTTGTGAATCGAGTCGCGACTCGATTGCCGACTCGATCGCCGACTCATTCGCCGGCCCCGCTGCCTCCGAGCAGCGGCCGGAGCCGGGCATCGATGGCCTCTCGAGCCCGGAAGATGCGCGATCGGACCGTTCCGATCGGGCAGTCCATGGTCGTGGCGATGTCGTCGTAGCTCATGCCGTCCATTTCGCGCAGCGTGATCGCGACCCGGAGGTCTTCCGGAAGCGCGGAGATGGCGTCGTTGATCGTCTTTTCGATCTCTTCCTTCAGCAGTTCGTGTTCGGGCGAGCCGCGATCCTTCAGACGCGTATCGACCTGGAATTGTTCCGCGTCGCTGGCATCGACGTCCGACAGCGGCGGCCGGCGGCTCTGCGAGACCAGGTGATTCTTGGCCGTGTTGATCGCGATCCGGTACATCCAGG
This sequence comes from Wenzhouxiangellaceae bacterium, assembly GCA_965227925.1. Classification (GTDB taxonomy): domain Bacteria; phylum Pseudomonadota; class Gammaproteobacteria; order Xanthomonadales; family Wenzhouxiangellaceae. The sequence continues at coordinate 484,353 of CBDDGP010000003.1, read as the reverse complement.
TGTAGAAGGCGCTGTCGCCGCGAAACCGCCCGATCGCCCGGTAGGCCTTGATGAACGCCTCCTGCGACACGTCCAGCGCCTCGGCATGGTCCGAAACGTAGCGCGAGACCAGGCTGACGATCTTGTGCTGGTACTTGCCGACCAGCACGTCGAACGCACGCTTGTCGCCCTTCTGCACTCGTTCGACCAGTTGTTGATCGATTTCGCGTTCGCCCATCGGGCCGTCCTGCTCCTCGTTAGGTGGTGGCCGACGGCCGGCGACAATCCTAGGACCGCCGCTTCGCCGCCAGGTTCCCGGAATCCGGACCGACGTGGCCGGATTCCGGTCGGTCGCCGGACCTCAGAACTCGCGCGTCACGCGCAGGATCTCATCCAGCGAGGTGGTGCCCGCGGTCGCCTTGCGCCAGCCGTCGTCGAAGATGCCCTCGCCGCCGGCGCGAGCCGCCTCGGCCAACGCCTGCTCCGGCGCCCGCTCGTGAATCAGCCGCTGCATGCGATCGTCGACCTCGACCAGCTCGTAGATTCCCGTGCGGCCAGCGTATCCACTGTCTCCTTCGGCCAGGTCGCGGCGCGGCCGGTACAGCCTCGCCGGGCCGTCGCGCTCGATTCCGGCGGCGGCCAGGTCCTGCCGGCTCATCTCGACCGCCTCGCGGTGGTCCGGGTCCAGTCTCCGGACCAGCCGCTGGGCGACCACGCCGATCAGGCTGGAGGCCAGCAGGAACGGCTCGACGCCCATGTCGACCAGGCGATTGATCGCACCGACCGCCGTATTGGTGTGCAGCGTCGACAGTACGAGATGGCCCGTCAGCGACGCCTGGACCGCGATGCGCGCGGTTTCCAGATCGCGAATCTCGCCGACCATGACCACGTCGGGATCCTGGCGCAGGATCGCGCGCAGGCCGCGCGCGAAGGTCAGGTCCACCTTCGGGTTGACCTGGGTCTGGCCGATGCCGTCGATGTCGTACTCGATCGGATCCTCGACCGTCATGATGTTTCGTCGGCGGTCGTTCAGCGCCTGCAGTGCGGCGTACAGCGTGGTCGACTTGCCGGACCCGGTCGGCCCGGTGACCAGCAGGATGCCGTGGGGCCGGCGAATCAGCGCGTCGAAGCGGTCGAGCAGGGCTTCGTTCATGCCGAGCTCGGCCAGCGACAGGCGCCCCGCCTGCTTGTCGAGCAGACGCAGCACGACGCGTTCGCCGTGACTGGACGGCAGGGTCGACACGCGCACATCGACCGGGCGACCGGCAAGCTTCAGACCGATCCGGCCGTCCTGCGGCACGCGCTTCTCGGCGATGTCCAGACGCGCCATGACCTTGATCCGCGAGACCACCGGTGCGGCCAGCGCACGCGAAAGCGACAGCGTCTCGGCCAGCACGCCGTCGACCCGGAAGCGGATCGCCAGCCGGTCCTCGAAGGGTTCGAAGTGGACATCCGACGCACCATCGCGCACCGCCTGCGACAGCACGCCGTTGATCAGGCGGATGACCGGCGCATCGTCGGCCGATTCGAGCAGGTCGGACGGCTCGGGCAGCTGCTCCGCCAGCCGGGCCAGGTCGAGGTCGTCGTTGAGGTCGGCGGCGACCTGCCGCGCCTCCGCGTCGCCCGCCTCGTATAGACGAGCGATCGCTTCCCCGTAGCCGGCCTCGTCGAGCTTCTCGACCGCCACCGCGCCATCGAGGTTGCGCCGCACTTCGCGCAGCGCCTCGAGGTCGGTCGGCGTACGAACCAGCAGGCGATGCCGCCCCTCGGCGTCCCGCCCCGCGACCGTGACCCCGCGGCGGCGGGCGAATCCGAACGACGGCCGGAACGCGTCGCTCATCGGCCCCCGTCGCCCGCAGGAGCCTGCAGGAACGCATCGAGCTCGGGCAGCAGCGGCGTATCGGGCCTGCGGATCAGGCCCACCTCGTCTTCGCGCTGCTCGAGCTGACGGTCGCGCAGCAGCGAATACTTCGACTGCGTGACCGAGTCCATCAACGCCGGGTCGTCGAGGATGCGCGGACGGATGAACACCATCAGATTGCGCTTGACGCGGCTGTCGGCGCGATAGGTGAACAGCTCGCCGATCAGCGGGATGCGGCCCAGCCCCGGTACCCGCTCGGTGCCTTCCTGCAGGTCGTCGCTGATCAGGCCGCCGAGCACCAGCATGGCGCCGTCGGGCACCATGACCCGGGTCGAGATCGTCCGCTTGTTGGTGATCAGGTCGACGGCGCCGGCGATCGGCGCCAGCGACGAGACCTCCTGGTCGATCGCCAGCATGATCGAATCGCCCTGGTTGATGTGCGGCGTCACGTTCAGCTTCAAACCGACCTCGCGACGCTCGATGGTCTGGAACGGGTTGACCTGGCCGTCGGCGTTCGCGATGCCCTCGGTCAGGAAACTGCCGGACAGGAACGGCACTTCCTGGCCGACGTTGATGCTCGCCGGCTGGTTGTCCATGGTCACGATCGACGGCGTCGACAGCACGTTGGTGTTGTTGTCGGTGGCCAGCGCGCGCGCCAGGGCGCCGATCTCGAGCAGATCGATGCCGAGCAGGCTGGTCCGTCCGCCGACGTAGCCGAGGTTGAGGCCGCTTCCCGGCAGCACGGCGGTACCGCCGTCCTCGGCCGCACCGAGACCGGCGCTGAGATTCAGGATGTTGCGTCCGCCGCTCTGGTAGTTGGTGCCGCCGAAGAAGCCGGAATCGCCGGATTCGAAGAACTGCCACTGGATGCCCAGCTCGCGTCCGGTGTCGGCGGCGACCTCGGCGATGATCGCCTCGACCAGCACCTGCGCACGTCGGATGTCGAGCTGCTCGACCACCGCCGCGATCTCGCGGAACACCGACGGCGACGCGGTGATCACGATCGCGTTCGTTGCCGCGTGGGCCTGGATCCGTGCCCGCGGCCCGCGCTCGCCGGGCTCGTCGACCAGGCTTTCGAGCACCGGGACCATTTCCTCGGCGTCGGCGTAGTTCAGGCGGATCACGCGCGAACCCCCGTCGGCGTCCAGCGGCGTATCCAGGTGGGTGACCAGCGTGCGCAGCCGCAGGCGCTGGGCCGGCGAGCCGCCGAGCACCAGGCTGTTCGTTCGCGGATCGGCATGCACCAGCGGGCGGTCGGCGCCGTAGATGGCATTGACCATCTCGGCCAGCTCGTTGGCGCTGGCGTGGTTCAGCGCCAGCACTTCCGGACCTTCGCCGGTGGCCGAGTCCATCCGGCGCAGCACCGATTCGATCCGCCGCACGCTGGCGGCGCGGTCGCTGACCAGCACGCTGTTCGAGGCGCCGTGCGCGGCCAGGTAGGCCGACTGCGGCACGAGCGAGCGCAGCAGCGGCACGGCCTCCTCGGCGCGGACGTGCGAGAGCGCGATCAGGCGCGTGACCTGGTCCTGGGCGCCGGCGTGCGTGTCGCCGTTGGCGCCGAAGCGAGCCGTGGCGTCCGGCACGATCCGGGTGACCTTGCCGTCGCTCAGCGCGCTGAAGCCATGCACCGCCAGGATCGACAGGAACACCTCGTAGACCTCGTCCGCATCCAGCGCTTCGCTGGACACCACGGTCACCCGTCCGGTGACGGCCGGGTCGATGACGATATTCCGGCCGGTGATATCGGCCACCGTGGTGATCAGCGAGCGGATCTCGGCGTCCTGGAAATTCAGCACATGACCGTCTTCGGTCGTCGGCTGCTGCGCCCAGGCAGGCGCGGCGAGCGCCAGGACCAGGAGCAGGATCGATCGGCAGTGGGTCATCGCTTGGTTCCTATGCAGTCGAAGTCGATGGCGGTCGGGAGACGGGCGGCCATGACCGGGCCCGTCGCTGGGCGCCGTACGGTGGGGACCGGCCCCGGCTCAGAACCCCGACAGGTCCGGCGTCAGGACCAGCTGTCGGTCGCCCCGGCGCACGGTGATCGCGATCCGTTCCCCGGGATTGTAGTCGCCGAACACGGCGCGCACATCGGCCCGGGTCGAAACCGGCTGGCCGTTGATCGCCAGCACCACGTCGTTGAGTTCGAATCCAAGCTGCTGGAACATCGCGGCGTTGCGGCCGGCGCGGACCCGGAATCCGCCGCCGGCGACGGGCAGGATGGTGATCTGCTCGGCCAGCCGATCCGGATCGAGCGTGAAGCCGGCGGTCAGCGACGACAGCGAACCGACCCCGATGCCGCGGGTCGCCTCGCCGGCGCCGTTCCGCTCGGCCGGCGGGCGCGACGCGGTCGAGCGGGCCGGACCGGACGCCGCTTCGGCACCGCCGGGCAGCGCGAGCGCCTCGATCCGGCCGCTGCGCCGCAACAGTACGCGGCGGGTCTCGATGTCGGTCACGCGCGCCTCGCCGGGCAGCTCGTCACCGACCCGGTAGACGCCTTCGTTGCCGTCGGCGTCGACAATGATGGCATAGCCGTTGCGTCCGGCCACGGCACCGCGCAGCCGCAGCCGCAGCGGCGTCGGTTCGACCGCTTGAACCAGCCCGTAGTCGCGGGCAGCGGGCTCGCCGAACACGCTCCAGTCCACGTCGGCCAGGGATTCGGCGGCAGGAGCGGATGCGACGCGCGGAAGGTCGATCCGCCCGTCCGCAGCAACGTGCGGACCGGTTACGGCCTGTTCGATCAGCACCGCGGCCGCCAGCGCGCAGGCCAGCAGCGCCAGCCCGCGAAGAAGGCGATCGAATGGCGGCATCGAATGGATCAGCGCGTGCATGGCGGGCCGGAGGGACTCCGCGGTACCGGACACGTCCGGCAGGTTAGCACAGCGTTCCGCGGGTCAGGACCGGCGGCCGCCGCCGCGATGACCGCCGCCACCGCCGCGGCGCCCGCCTCCACCGCGTCGGCCGCCGCCCTTGCGGCGACGGTCCGGCGTGGCGCTGCTTTCCTTCGGCGGCAGCGCGCGATCGAGCTTCGGCAGGTCGCCGGCATCGTGCTCTTCCATCGGAATCGGCTTGCCGATGTAGTCCTCGATCTCGGGCAGGTGGAACGCATAGTCCTCGCAGGCAAAGCTGATCGCCTCGCCCAGCGCGCCCAGCCGGGCGGTCCGACCGATCCGGTGAACGTAGTCGGCGGCATCCTGGGGCAGATCGTAGTTGATCACGTGGCTGACCCCGGGAATGTGCAGACCGCGCGCCGCCACGTCGGTCGCGACCAGGATCGGCAGCGTTCCGTCGTGGAACTTCTTCAGCAGGGTCTGACGCTTGTTCTGGCGCACCGAACCGGCCAGCATGGCCGAGTCGAAGCCGTTGCCGCGAAGCGTACGGTCGACCACGTCGGCAGCGCGCCGGGTATTGACGAACACGATCGCGTGGCCGTCGTCCATCGAGCGCAGCAGCTTGACCAACAGGCCCGGCTTTTCGTTGTTGGCCGGGTAGTAGACGACCTGGCGGACCCGGTCGGTGGTCTTGCGGTCCTCGTCGATGCGGATCGTCTCGGCGTCGTTCATGTGCTCGTAGGCCAGCTCCGTGACCTTCAGCGGGAAGGTCGCCGAGAACATCAGGCACTGCCGCTTGTCGACCGGCGGCATCGCGCGGAACAGGTAGCGGATGTCGCTGATGAAGCCGAGATCGAACATCCGGTCGGCCTCGTCGAGCACCGCGATCCGGATCTTTTCCAGCGAGAACACCCGCTGCTTGTAGAAATCGATCATCCGGCCCGGGGTGCCGATGAGCACGTCGACCCCCTCGGCCAGGATGTCGCGCTGCTTCTGGTAGTCGACGCCGCCGTAGGACAGGCCGAAGGTCAGTCCGGTGTGCTTGCCGAGCTGCATCGCGTCCTTGTGGATCTGGATCGCCAGCTCGCGGGTCGGGGCAATGACCACGGCGCGCGGATGGTGGCCAGTCGCGTCCGGGTCGGAGTCGGCCAGCAGGTTCTTGAAGATCGCCAGCAGGAAGGCGGCGGTCTTGCCGGTGCCGGTGCGGGCCTGGCCAGCGACATCGCGGCCGTCGAGAGCCAGCGGCAAGGTGCGCGCCTGGATCGGCGTGCAGCGCTCGAAGCCGGCGTCGGCCAGGCTGCGGGTGATCGCTTCGGGCAGGTCGAAACTGGCGAAGGCGACGTCGGTGAGAACGCGCTCGGCGTCTTCGGCGGAAAGGGTCTGGGGAGCTGCGGTGGATTCGGTCACGGATACCTTCTTGGTTCGTCGGGGGCTGGCGCAGCGCCGTTCCGCCGTCGAACGGCGCGGACTCGGGCTCTCGGGGCGCGGACTCGATCCCCTGGAAAGCGGAGCGAGCGTCGGGGCTCGCCGGGATCGAATCCGTCGACGTGGGCCCGTCCTCTTGAAATCGGGCGCGGCCAACCGGATGTAGCGATGCAGCAAGACTCGGCGCGCACCGCTTTTGCGCTATTCTAGCACCGGATCGGCAGCTCGCCGATTCCGTCCCCGGCGGTGCCGAACCGCACCCCACACCACCCACACGAGGAGATCCCAGTCGTGTCCGACAAGATTACCCACGTTACCGACGCATCCTTCGAAGAGGACGTCCTGCAGTCCGACCACCCCGTCCTCGTCGACTACTGGGCCGAGTGGTGCGGACCGTGCAAGATGATCGAGCCGATCCTGCACGAACTGGCCGACGACTACGACGGCAAGCTGAAGATCGCCAAGGTCAATATCGACGAGAACCAGCAGATCACCAGCCAGTTCAAGATTCGCGGTATTCCGACCCTGATGATCTTCGACGGCGGCAAGGTCCAGGGCATGAAGGTCGGTGCCGTGACCAAGGGCGTGCTCAAGGAATTCATCGACCAGCACGTCTGATCCGCAGGCGACGATCCAGAGGGTTCGGGGCGCCCGTCCGCGCCGGACCTCCGGTCTGGACGACGCGCCGCGATGGTGCTAACCTTGCCGCATCCTGAGCAGGCAGCCGCCTGCCGACACTAGATACTCCAGCAACCTCTCGGAACGGCAGTCTCGTTCCCGCCCGCCATGCCGTGGGCACGACTCGTCGATCATCCGGCCGCAATCCCGGCCGCACGATCGACCGATGTTGCTCGTCGACCGCGCCCGGGCCACAGGCTTCCGGCGCGCACGACTCCAGGCTTTCCCAGGCGTACTCCAAGGCACGTAGAAACCACAAATGAATCTCACCGACCTGAAGAAACTGTCCGTGCAGGACCTCATCGAGATGGCGTCCGAGCTCGGCATCGAGAACATCGGCCGCTCGAAGAAGCAGGACGTCATCTTCGCCATCCTGAAGGCCCGCGCGAAGAAGAAGGAGCCGATCTACGGCGACGGCGTGCTCGAAATCCTGCAGGACGGCTTCGGCTTTCTGCGCTCTTCGCTGGGCTCGTACATGGCCGGCCCGGACGATATCTACGTTTCGCCGAGCCAGATTCGACGGTTCAATCTCCGCACCGGCGACATGATCTCCGGAAAGATCCGCCCGCCGAAGGATTCCGAACGCTACTTCGCGCTGCTCAAGGTCGAAGAGATCAACTACGACCGGCCCGAGGCCAGCAAGAACAAGATCCTGTTCGAGAACCTGACCCCGGAGTTCCCGCGAGAGCAGTTCACGCTCGAGCGCGGCAACGGTTCCAGCGAAGACGTGACGGGCCGCATCATCGACCTGATCGCGCCGATCGGCAAGGGCCAGCGCGGGCTGATCGTGTCGCCGCCCAAGGCCGGCAAGACCATGTTGCTGCAGCACGTGGCGCTGGCGATCCGGGCCAACAACCCGGACGCCCACATGATCATCCTGCTGATCGACGAGCGTCCCGAGGAAGTCACCGAGATGCAGCGCACCGTCGACGCCGAAGTCATTTCCTCGACCTTCGACGAGCCGGCCACCCGCCACGTCCAGGTCGCCGACATGGTGATCGAACGGGCCAAGCGACTGGTCGAGCACAAGCTCGACGTGGTCATCCTGCTCGACTCCATCACCCGCCTCGCCCGGGCCTACAACACCGTGGTCCCGTCGTCGGGCAAGGTGCTGACCGGCGGTGTGGACGCCAACGCCCTGCAGCGTCCGAAGCGCTTCTTCGGCGCCGCGCGCAAGATCGAGGGCGGCGGCAGCCTGACCATCGTCGCCACCGCGCTGGTCGATACGGGTTCGAAGATGGACGAAGTGATCTACGAGGAATTCAAGGGCACCGGCAACATGGAAGTGCACCTGAGCCGTCGGATTTCCGAGAAGCGCGTATTCCCGGCCATCGACATCAATCGCTCGGGCACCCGGCGCGAAGAGAAGATGGTCGACAACGAGCTGCTGCAGAAGATTTGGATCCTGCGCCGCATCCTGCACCCGATGGACGAGATCCAGGCGATCGAGTTCATGCTCGACAAGCTCAAGGCGACCAAGACCAACGAAGAGTTCTTCAACTACATGAAGCGCTGATCTCCAACAACGGCCGGTCATCCGGTCGTTCGATCAACCGCTTTCCCGCGCGCCCGGCCCCGCCGGGCGCGTCGCGTTCAGGCGCCGGCACACGCGCCTGCCGAGCGAGCCCCGACCGAATCCTGAAACCGCGTCGACGCGCCAACGATGGCCTGCGGTCCGGCGCGGGAGGCCCGCTCAGAACGGCATGCCGCCGCCCCCGCCCGGCATCCCGCCGCCGGGCATTCCGCCGCCCGGCATCCGCTTGAGCAGCTTCTTCATTGCGCCCTTGCTGCCCATCTTCTTCATCATCTTCTGCATCTGCTTGTGCTGCTTGAGGACCTTGTTGACCTCCTGGATCGAGGTGCCGGACCCCTGCGCGATGCGCCGCTTGCGCGAGCCGTTGATCGTGTCCGGATAGCTGCGCTCCTTCGGCGTCATCGAGTTGACGATGGCGATCATGTGGCGGGTCGGGTTGCCCTCCAGCTGGGCCTTTGCCGCGTCGGGCAGGTTGCCCATCCCGGGCAGCTTGTCGGCCAGCGCGCCGAGACCGCCGAGATTCTCCATCTGCTCGAGCTGGGCCTTGTAGTCGTCCAGCCCGAAGCGGCGCGACGCCTTGCCGACCTTGCCGGCAAGCTTCTTGGCTTCCTTCTCGTCGACCTTGCGCTGCACGTCCTCGACCAGGCTGAGCACGTCGCCCATGCCGAGAATCCGGGCGGCCAGTCGATCGGGATGGAACGGTTCGAGGCCGTCGAGCTTCTCGCCCGTGCCGAGGAACTTGATCGGAACGCCGGTGATCGTGCGCACCGACAGCGCAGCCCCGCCCCGCGCGTCACCGTCCGTCTTGGTCAGGATCACGCCGGTCAGCGGCAGCGCGTCGTGGAAGGCCTTCGCCGTATTGGCCGCGTCCTGACCGGTCATCGAATCGACCACGAACAGGGTTTCGGCCGGATTCACCGCTGCATGCAGGCGGCGGATTTCATCCATCATCGCCTCATCGATGCCCAGCCGGCCGGCGGTATCGATGATCACGACATCGGCGACCTGCTTGCGCGCTTCGGACACCGCAGCCTCGGCGATCCTGACCGCGTCGTTCGTCTCCGGATGGCGATAGAACATCGCCCCCGCCTGGCCGGCCACCGTTTCGAGCTGATCGATCGCGGCCGGCCGGTAGATATCGGCCGAGGCGACGAGCACCTTCTTGTTCTCACGCTCGGCGAGCAGCTTGGCGAGCTTGCCGGTGGTGGTGGTCTTGCCCGCCCCCTGCAGGCCGGCCATCAGCATCACCACCGGCGGCGTGCGGTTCAGGGCCAGCGGCGCGCGATCGCCACCGAGCACGCGCTCGAGCTCGTCGTGGACGATCTTGACCAGCGCCTCGCCGGGCTTGAGGCTGGTCAGGACCTGCTTGCCGACGGCCCGCTCGCGCACCTGGTCGATGAAGGACTTGACGACCGGCAGCGCGACGTCGGCCTCGAGCAGGGCGCGTCGCACGTCGCGCAGCGCTTCGGAGATGTTGTCCTCGGTCAGCTTGCCGCGTCCGCGCAGGCGGTTCAGCGAGTCACCGAGTCTCTGGCTCAATTGATCGAACATGGCGGGTCCGGTCTGGGGTTTCGGGAACGCTGGGATTATACTGGTCGATTCTTCCGTCCCGTCGTCGGCGTTTGCAGTCCGGCGCCACCACGGGATCGGCACCGGCCGTTCACGAGATCCGACGTCCTTGACCCCGAGCCTGCCCGTCATCATCGCTTCCGTGCTCTACCTGCTCGCCGCACCGGCGCTCGCGATCGGTCTGCGCGATGGCCGCTCGAGCCCGCGCGCCCTTGGACTGGGACTGGCGGTCGCCGCGGTGCTCGGCCACGGCTGGATCGAGCTTGCCCAGATGCAGGCCGCCGGCGGGTTCACTGCCGATTTCTTCAGCTCCCTGTCGCTGGTCGCGCTGGTCGTCAACGCGATCCTGCTCGTCGCCTGCGTCCGGTTTCCGGTCCTCGAGCTCCTGCCGGTCGCCCTGCCCGGTGCCGCACTGCTGCTGGTGCTCCAGGGCCTCTTCGCGCCCGAGCCGACCGCACTGGCCCTGGCCGACCCGCGCATCGAGATCCACGTGATCAGTTCGCTGCTGGCCTATTCGGTGCTGCTGATCGCCGCGATGAACGCGATCTTCATCTTCCTCCAGCACCAGATGCTGCACCGGCGGCGCAGCATGCGCCTGCTCGATGCGCTACCGCCGCTGACGTCGATGGAGCGACTCCTGTTCCAGCTGATCGCGGCCGGCTGGTTGCTGCTCTGCGTGAGCCTGGGCACCGGCCTGGTCTACGTCGACGACCTGTTCGCCCAGCACCTGGTGCACAAGACGGTGCTGTCGCTGCTGGCCTGGCTGATCTTCGGCGTGCTGCTGTACGGGCGCTGGCGCCACGGCTGGCGGGGCATGCGGGTGGTCCGGCTGTGCCTGATCGGCATGGTCATCCTGCTGCTCGCCTACTTCGGCAGCAAGGCCGTTCTCGAACTGGTGCTCGACCGCCGCTGGCAGGCCGACTGAGATGGCCGAGCTGTCCCTTCAGGCGCTGCTGCTGATCCTGCTGCTGCTGATCCTGCTCTCGGCGTTCTTCTCCAGTTCGGAGACCGGGCTGGTGGCGCTCAATCGCTACCGGATGCGCCACCAGGCCAAGGGCGGACATCGCGGTGCGGCACTGGCCCAGAAGATGCTCAGTCGCCCGGAGCGGATGTTCGGCCTGATCCTGCTCGGCAACAACCTGGTCAATATCCTGGCCGCCTCGATTTCCACCCTGATCTTCCTGCGCCTGCTCGGCGACGCCGGCATCTGGGTGTCCACCCTGGTCCTGACCGCGGTGATCCTGATCTTCGCCGAGGTCGCGCCGAAGACGCTGGCCGCGCTGCACCCCGAACGCATCGCCTATCCCGCCAGCTATGTCCTGGTTCCACTGCTGAAGGTGCTCTACCCCTTCGTCTGGGTGGTCAACGTGCTGGCCTCCGGCGTGCTGCGGCTGGTCGGTGTAACGAAGGCCGACGCGCGCGGCGACCACCTGACCCGGGAGGAACTGCGCACGCTGGTCAAGGAAGGCGGCCGCCAGATCTCGCTCGATCACCAGCAGATGCTGCTGAACATCCTCGATCTCGAGTACGGCACCGTGGACGACGTGATGGTCCCCCGCCAGGACATCACCGGCATCGACCTCGAGGAAGACTGGGAGAAGATCCTGCACATGCTGACCCGGTCGATCTACACGCGGCTGCCGGTCTGGAAAGGCGATATCGACAACATGGTCGGGCTGCTGCACATCCGGACCGTGATGGTCAAACTGTCGCAGAACACGCTGACGCCGGACGAGCTGGAGCGTTCGATCCGCACGCCGTACTACATCCCCGAGGGCACCGCCCTGACTCAGCAGCTGCTGGAGTTCCAGAGCCGGGAGCGGCGGATGGGCATGGTGGTCGACGAGTACGGCGACATCCAGGGCCTGGTCACGCTCGACGACATTCTCGAGGAGATCGTCGGCGAGTACACCAGCGAAGGCACCGCGCGCCAGCGCCAGGTCCGCAAGCTCGACGACGGCAGCTGGATCGTCGCCGGCAACACCACGGTTCGCATGCTCAATCGCAGAATGGAGTGGGACCTGCCGACGGCCGGTGCCAAGACGCTCAACGGGCTGATTCTCGAGCAGCTCGAATCGCTGCCCGATGGCCACACCTCGATCCGGCTCGGCGACCACATCCTGACCATCGTCGACATGGCGGACAACCGCGTTCGCAAGGTGCTGTTCAAGCCCTGGCGACTGCGTCGCGCGGCCTGACCGCAACCCGCTCCGCCCGGCCCGATACGGCCCCGGGACCCCTGCAACTGCTAGAATATTCCGATGGATTCCCGCACTTCGGCCGCAATGCCCGACGACCGTGCTGCCGTTCGCCAGGCGCAGGCGCTCGTGCACGATCTGATCGACCGCAAGCCGGCACTGTACTGGCTCGATTTCATCATCACGACCTCGATTGCCTGGGCCCTGACCGCGCTCTACTTCATCGACCCGGCCGGGCCGTTGCTGCAATGGGGCGCGATGCTGCTGGCGGCGATCGCGTTCTTCCGCACGGGCACCTTCATCCACGAGATCGTCCACTTCCGCTCCGGCGAGATGACCGGCTTCAAGTGGGCCTGGAATCTGCTTGTCGGCGTTCCGCTGCTGATGCCCTGGGTGCTCTATCGAAATCACATCGAGCACCACAGCCACCTCCACTTCGGCACCCCGGACGACGGCGAATACCTGCCGCTGGCCGCGATGCCGCCGCGCGAAACGATCAAGTACCTGGCCCAGGCGCCCTTGCTGCCGCTGCTGGCCGTGCTTCGCTTCGGCGTGCTCGGCCCGCTGTCCCATGCATCGCCGAGATTGCGCGACTGGCTGCTGCTCCGGGCCTCGGCGGCGATCACCAACCCGTACTACCGCAAGCGGTTTCCCGCTCGCTACGAGGGCGAGCTGACCCGCTCGGAGTGGTTGTGCTTCGCGTGGCTGCTCGGCCTCGTGCTCCTGACCGCGTTCGGCCCGATGACCGGCATCCACTGGCTGATGGCCTGGGCCCTGCTGGCCACGGCAATCGGCCTGAACTGGATGCGCAATCTCGCCGCGCACGGCTACGGCCACTCGGGCGAGCCGAGAAGCCACCTGGCCCAACTCGACGACTCGATCAACCTCACCGGCCAGACCTGGCTGACGGCCTGGTTCTTCCCGGTCGGTCTGCGCTACCACGCGCTGCATCACCTGCTGCCGGCCCTGCCCTACCACCGCCTGGGCCGGGCGCACCGACGCCTGCTCGCCGAGCTGCCGGCCGACCACCCCTACCGCCGCAGCAACCACGACGACTACTTCACCGTGGTCGGTCGCCTGCTGCGCGGCAGCTGGTCGTCGCGTGGCGATGGGCGGGTGCTGCGGCGCTGGCAGACCGGCGGCTGACGCCCTCGATGACGACCGCCCCCGACGCCCGGGCCGAATCGGCCTCCGCTCCAGCGCCCGGGCGCAGGCGCCTGGCCGCGCTGATCAACCCCTTGAGCTTCCGCATGAGCCTGCGCGATCGGGCCGAGCGCACCGAGGCCCGGATCCACGAGGCCGGCGGGCAGGCCTACCGCGTGACCGACCTTCCGGCGATCGAGGACGCGCTGGCCAACGCGATCGGACGCGGCGTCGACACGCTGGTCCTGGCCGGCGGCGACGGCACGCTGCAGGGCGCGGTCAGCTACCTCGCCCGTCACCTGTCCGCCGAGCAGCTGCCGGAGCTGCTGGTGCTCAGCGCGGGCCGAACGAACTACGTCGCCGCGGACCTCGGTACGCGGGCCCATTTCCTGGCCACACTGGACCGGCTGCTCGATCCGGACCGAACGGCTGAACGCCTGGAACGGCGCACGCTCGTGGTGCGCCATCCGTCGCTCGAGACCCAGCACGGCTTCTTCCTCGCCGGGGCGATGCTCGACCAGGTCATCCGCAACGTTCATCGCTGGCGCAATGCCCGCCCGGGTTGGCGCCGGAATCACCACCTGGCGTCCGCGTTCGGCGTGCTGCGCCAGCTGCCGGCCCTGCTGACCGACCGCGAGCCGTTCAACGCCCGCCGCCTCCGCCTTGAGGCCGAGGCGCTGGGCGCGCTCGACGCGCCGATGCGCTTCCTGCTGATGACCACGCTGGGGCTGGACGACAGCCACGCGCGGCCCTATGCCGAGCAAGGCGACGGCGATGTCCGGGTGACCGCGATCGCCGCCGACGCGCGCCGCTGGCGGCGGCGGATGCTGTCGATCCTGCGGGGCCGGTTCAGCGACGACATGACGCCCGATGCGGGCTACCTGTCCGGGCACTGCCGCCGGCTGACGATCGAGGGCATCGACTCGATCGTGCTCGACGGCCAGGAGTTCGACCTGGACCCGACGCAAGCGCTGGTCGTCGAACCCGGTCCATCGCTCGGGTTCCTGCGACCGTGAACGAGACCGACGGTGCACTGATGCAGCTGATGGTCGACGACCTGGACGTCGCGCCACCGCCCGGCCTGGGTCCGCTGCTCGACGCGATCGAGGCGCGCTGCGGCACCGCCTTGCGCGGAATCGTGCTGTACGGCTCCTGCCGCCGCAACGCCGATCTCGGCAACGGCCTGGTCGATCTGATGGCCGTGGTCGACTCCTACCGGGGGGTTCACGGCACGGGGCCCACGGCGCTGTTCAACGCCCTGCTGCCGCCGAACGTCTACTACCTCGAGGCGGGTCCGGACGACGCCCGCCTGCGCTGCAAGTACATCATCGTCAGCGAGGCCAGCCTGGCGCGTCGAACGGCCGGCGGCCTCGACGCCTACTTCTGGGCCCGCTTCGCCCAGCCCTGCCGCCTGGTCCGTTCGTCCGGGCCGGCGGCGGCCCGCACCGTCGCGGCCTGTCGCGCGGCCGCGGCCCGCACCTTCGCCCGCGAAGGGCTGCCGCTCGGCAACGACACCCTGTCGCCACGCGACTTCTGGATCCGCGCGGTCCGGGCGACCTACGGCTGCGAACTGCGGCCGGAGCCGCCCGGCGCCGCCGAGGCGCTGATCGACCGCGACCCCGCGTTCTGGGACGCGCTCAGCGCGCGGGCGCTGGCGAAACTGAACGGCGTCGACCTCCTCGACAACGGACTAGTGCGGATCGACGTCGGCCGAATGGGCCGTCTGCGCGGCCGGGCGCGCTGGGGTCTGCGCAAGGTCTGGGGCCGGACCTGCAACGTGCTCCGCCTGCTGAAGGCGGCCGGCACATTCAGCAACGGAATCGATTACCTTGTCTGGAAGATCGAACGGCACAGCGGCGTGCGGGTCGAACCGACCGAACGCATGCGCCGCTACCCCCGCCTGGCCGGGCTGGGCCTGCTGTTCCGACTATGGCGCACGGGAGCCCTGCGATGAACGCCGACTCGTCAAAGCGCGCGTCCGCCGGCGCATCCGACACGGGCCCTGGGTCGGGGTCGGGGTCGGAGCCGGTCCCGGCCCCGGACGATCCAGCGCCCCATGCGCCGGCCCGTCTGCGCGCATCCAGCGAGGCCAGTGGCGGCACCGGCCGGATGCTGGTCTCCCTGTTCCGGCGCTACCCCGGGCGCAGCGCGTCGGTGCTGCTGGCACTGCTGCTGGCCAGCCTGCTCGACGGCGTCGGCCTGTCGACGCTGCTGTCGATGATCTCGCTGTCCAGCCAGTCGATCGACGACAGCGGTGCCGTGCTCGATGACGCGACCGAACAGTCACTGCCGGAGCAGCTGATCGGCGACCTGTTCGGCTGGGCGGGCCTCGAAGCCTCACTGCCGAACCTGCTCGCCTTCGGCATCGTGCTGATCCTGCTCAAGGCCGCCGTGGTGCTGCTGGCCAACCGCCAGGTCGGCTACGCGGTCGCCCAAGTCGCCACCGACCTGCGCCTGGACCTGGTCCGCGCGGTGGTCGCCAGCCGCTGGCGCTACTACCTGTCGAAGTCGATCGGCAGCCTGGCCAACGCCATGGCCACGGAAGCCCAGCGCGCCTCGGAGGGCTACCTGCAGGCCGCGATCATGGCCACCCAGGTCATCACCGCCATGGTCTACACGGTGGTCGCGCTGATGATCTCCTGGCCGGTCACGCTGGGCGCGCTCGTCCTGTCCGCGGTGGTGCTCGGCGGGCTCAATCTCCTGGTTCGCATCGCGGGGCGCGCCGGTCGCAAGCAGACCGGGCTGCTGCGCAACATGCTGTCGGTGATGACCGATCAACTTGCAGCGATCAAGCCGCTGAAAGCAATGGCCCGAGAAGACCAGTTCGACACCCTGCTGTCCGGCCAGACCGAACAGCTCAACAGCGCCCTGCGCAAGCAGGTCATCTCCAAGGAAGCGATGAAGGCGCTGCAGGAGGCGATGCTGGTCGTGCTGGCCGCGATCGGCCTGTACGTGATGCTGGTCCACCTGGACATGCCGCTGTCGGCGGTGATGATCCTGATCTTCCTGCTGGCCCGGATCACCGCGTTCCTGTCCAAGGCCCAGCGGGCCTGGCAGCACATGGCGATCGCCGAGAGCGCCTTCTGGTCGCTGAACGAGTCGATCGAAGACGCCCGCGCCGAACGGGAAGCCGGAACCGGTCGTCGCACCGCCACGCTCGAGCGTTCGATCGTGCTCGACGACGTCGACTTCAGCCACCCCGGCAAACCGGTCTTCAGCGGGCTGACGCTGGACCTGCCGGCCGGCGGCCTGACCGTGCTGACCGGCCCGTCCGGTTCCGGCAAGACCACCCTGATCGACCTCGTCGCCGGGTTGCTCCAGCCCGATCGCGGCCGGATCCTGATCGACGGGGTCGACCTGGCCGAGCTCGATCGCTTCGCCTGGCGACGCCAGATCGGCTACGTGCCGCAGGACGCGCTGCTGGTCAACGAATCGGTCCTCGCCAACATCACGCTGGGCGCGCCGGGACTGAGCCGCGACGACGTCCGCCGGGCGCTGACCGATGCCGACGCGCTGGATTTCGTCGAGCAGCTGCCCGGCGGCCTCGATGCCCGCATCGGCGAGCGCGGAGGCCAGCTGTCCGGCGGCCAGCGGCAGCGCCTCGCGATCGCCCGCGCGCTGGTCCACCGCCCCCGCCTGCTGATCCTCGACGAAGCGACCAGCAATCTCGACGCCGCCGCCGAACAGGCGGTGCTGGAGACCATCGAACACCTCAAGCATCGCCTCACCCTGCTCGCCGTGACCCACCATCGGCCGCTGATGGAGCGCGCCGACCGCCTGCTGGTGGTTCGCGACGGCGTGATCTCGTCCGCCGAGGCGCCCGATCGGTCATGACCCCGTCGCTGCGCAAGGTCCGGCGCGGTCTGGCGCAGCGCCTGGCGCTGGGGCTGGCCGGCTGGGCGGCACGCGGCGGTGCGCACCGGGTTCGCCGGACCGGCCGCACGGTCGGCACGCTGCACTGGCTGCTGGCCTGGCCGTTCTGGGGCCGCCTGCGCCGCGACGTGGCGCGCGCCCTGGGCGTCGACCGCCGCCGGGCCAGCCGGATCCTGCTCGGCGGGGCGCGGACCAACGACGGCGCGATCTTCGAGGCCCTGACGCTGGCCCGCCCCGGCGCCGACGCCCGAGCGCTGGTCGACGCCGTCGAGATTCGCAACACGGAGATCCTGGACCGCCTCGCCGACCGGGGTCGGGGCGCGCTCCTGCTGGGCATGCACATGGGCAACGGCATCCTCATGGCCGGCAAGCTGGCCGCCCAGGGACGGCCGTCGCACGTGGTCTTCCGCGATCCGCGACGGATGCAGCCCGGCTACCTCGAGCAGTGCATCGCGGCAACCGGGGCGATCCCGATACCGCTCGACCGCGCCAACCCGACCCGCAGCTTCCGCCAGATGCTGCGCGTGCTGAGCTCCGGCGGCCTGATCTACGTGCTGATGGACCAGGCCAGCAAGCAGGAAGGCGAGATCCGGTCGTTTCTCGGCAAGCCGCAGCGCACCCCCACCGGGGTGCTGAAGCTGGCCGCGCGCACGGACGTGCCGATCGTGCCCGTGGACGGGCTCGAGCGTGAACCGGACTGGGTCTACGGCGTTCGCGAGCCGCTGCCGCCAAGCGACGACCTGGAGTCCACCCTCGACGCGGTGATCGCGCACATGGAAGATCAGGTGCGCGAACGCCCGGCGATGTGGTCGTGGCACCAGAGGCGCTGGAAGCGCTATCATTTCGATCCCTCGGCACCCGTCTCCAAGGAGCGTGCACCATGCCGCTGATTGCGCAACGCATCCTGCGCGGCCTGACCCCGATCGTCGACCCCTACATGACGCCGGCGCGACGTAATCGCCCGGAGAAGATCATCCTCGGCGTGCGCCCGGGCCATCGGCCCTGCAACAAGCCGCCGGTTCGCATCTTCCTCGGTTCGGAGCGCAAGCAGTTCCGCGCCGAGCGGGCGTTCATCTGGTCCGTCGAAAAACACCGCGACCCGGGCCGGATCTACGAGATCCACCTGCTCAAGGGCCTGAAGGGCTACATCAGCGGCTTCTGGATCACCGGATTCACCAACTACCGGTTCGCGATCCCGTACTTCTGCGACTACGCGGGCCGGGCCATCTACAACGATGTCGACCAGGTCTGGCTGACCGATCCGGCCGAGCTGTTCGACCGCGAGATGGACGGCGCGGGCTTTCTCTCGATCAACGATCACGACACCTCGGTGATGCTGGTCGACTGCAAGCGCATGGCCCAGGTCTGGAACCGGGAAGCGGTGCTCAAGACCACGCGCAAGCGGATCGAGGCGCGGGCCCGTGCGGCGGGCCTCTGGGGCGAGATGCCCGGACGCTACAACGCGCGTGATGCCGAGTACGAGCCCGGCGAATCCGCCTGCGTCCATTTCACTACGCTCCATACGCAGCCGTGGCGCCCGTTTCCGGACTGGTTCGTCTACGACCGCAATTCGACCGGGTCGCTGTGGTTCGATCTCGAACACGAAGCCGACGAGGCGCGCTTCCTGCCGGTCTCCAGCAAGCGCCCGACCAGTGCCTGGCCGGACGTCGCGCTGAAGATCACCTCGCGGCGCGACGGTCCGGAGCTGGCGGCATTGCTCGGACCGGACAGCGCGGGCCGAACGGTCGCGGCGCAACGTCGCATCGACGGTCTGCTGGAAACGCTGCCCGACGGCGACCTGCCCTGGGTTCTCGATCGCCTGTTCCGGACCAGCGAGTCGCTGGACGTGAGGCTCCGCGAACCGGTGCGGATTCGCCTGAATCGACCGCGCCGACCCCTGCACTTCTGGATCGAGCAGTTCCGCCAGGCCGAACGGATGAACCCCGGCACCCGCTGGCGCCTTGAACGACGGGTCGGTCTGCGCCGGCGCGTCGTGACCGGGGGACCTCGTCCGGACGGCCCCTTGTTGCTGCTCTCGGGACGCCGCGCCGCACCGGTCCGCAAGGCCGAGCACCTCGGCCACATGCTGGCGAGACGGGGCAGCCGCGACCTGGTCCGCATGGCGCTACCCGGTTGGCTGTCGCTGGCCTGGACGCTGCTGACCGCACGCGGCGCGCTGCGCAAGGCCTTCGAGGGCGCGGCCGTGGTCGTGGCCTCCGGCGGCGCGGCGTGCCGAGCGGCCCGCATGCTCGCCGCCCGCTGCAAACAGCCGCCGGCGCTGGTCCTGATCGGCCGGCACGCCGGCCGCGTGCCGGAGCACGGCGGCGCGGTCGTCAGCATGACCCACCACCAGCTGCCGCCGCACCCGAACCGGGTCGAAATGCTGGTCGGCTTCGGTCATGAAGATCGGTTCCGGCCGCCGGGGAATTCCGAGCCGTGGCAGGACTGGCTGCAGGCCCCGCGGCGCGTCGCGCTGCTCCTCGGCCGCCACCCGTCGGGCAGCTGGCCGACCTCCGAACTCGACGAGCTGGCTCCGCGCGCGCTGGACTGGGCCGATCGCCGCGATGCGCGCCTGCTGGTCGTCGCGCCGACCGACGCCGGACGTTCCGGCGCGGCGCTGGCCCGGCTCCTCGACGGCAAGGCGGACGTGTTCCATGGGCCGGCCGATGCCGACGACCACCCCTACGGCCTGGCCCTGGAACGGGCCGGCGCGCTGCTGGTCGCCGGAGCGGGTCCGGGCATGTTCCAGGACGCCCTGTCGGCCGAGGCCCCGGTGTACTTCTGGCCCGACCGGACCGGCAACAGCCCGTGGGCCCGGTTCGCCCAGCGCGTCGCCGACCGCGCGTTCCGGCCCAGCTACAACAAGCGCGGCAGCGTCCGACCGCAGCAGGGCCGGACGTACCTGTGCGCCCGCGCGGTCGAGCGCGGCTGGATCCTGCCGCCGACCGGTCTGGGAACCTGGCAATCCACCCTGGTCGAACGTGGGCTGGCGGCCTGGATCGACGCCGAAGCGGTGCCGTCGGTGCGCTATCGCAGCGAAACCGACGATGTGGCGGAGGCGGTCGCCGACCGACTGCATCTCGATCCGGCGCGGCCCCGGTCCCGCGAATCGAAGACCGCCCCACGGAAAGCCCGGCAATGACCCGGCGCGGCGACGCGGGTGTCGTCGGCCCACGGCCGACGCGGGAACGGTCCCGGGTCGACGTCCCGAGCGCCTGCGGAGGTCCGCTTCCCTTGCGCCGGATGGTGCCCCTTTCGGTGCTGGGCGTGGTCGTCGTGCCTCTGCTGGCGATCGCTGGAGCCGTCGCGGCTGAGGACATCTATCGCTGCGAGGACGGAGAGACGATCGTGTTCAGCGATCGCCCGTGCGACGACGCGGCCGAACTGCACCGCCCCCGGCGATCGCTGAGCGTCGTGACGTCGCCCGAGTCGCTGGCCCGGATCCAGCAGGCCAACGCCGCCTACCTCGAATCCCGAGCGACCGAACTGGCCCGCCGTCGCGCAGCCCGGGCCGAACGAGCGCGTTCCGAAGCGCAGGCCGCGCGCTACGCGCCAAGCGTAGTTCGAACCGTTCCGGTCGCTCCGGCCTTTCCGGCCTATCCACACGCTCGTTCGAATAGCGGATCAAATGCCGGGTCGAATGCCGGATCGAATCGACTCGAAGCGCGGCGCGATGCGCCGGAGCGCAGGCTGCGCAGGGCCACCGATGAATCGCGGCCGCCGCTGGCGGCCGGCGGGCGCCAGCTCGGCGCGCGCCGCGAGGACGACGACGGCTGAGCCGCCGGTGCCTGCCGCGCGGGCCCGTCTACCAGTGGATGCCGCGCATCAGGTGGGCGAAGGCCATCTGCTCCTGCGTCACGCTGCGTTCGTCCTTGCCCGGCCGCTCGCCGCGCGCAGCGGCCGAATCCGGGAACATCCGATAGGCAGAGTTCATCACGATCTCCGAGATCTTCGGCGCGATGCCGTGCAGCACCTGGCCGAAGATGCCGAGCCGGGTCGCGATGCGCTGCGGTCGGTAGATCACGGCCTGCTTCACCATGTCGGCCGCGTCTTCGGGGGTGATGGTCGGTACCGAGTCGTAGATCTTGGTCGGCGCGATCATCGGCGTTCGAACCAGCGGCATATTGATCGTGGTGAAGGCCACGCCGGTGTCGTTGAACTCGGACGCAGCGCAGCGTGAGAACGCGTCCAGCGCGGCCTTGGAGGCGACATAGGCAGAGAACCGCGGCGCGTTGGTCAGCACGCCGATCGACGAAATGTTGATGATGTGGCCGCTGCGCTGCTTCTCCATCGCCGGCAACAATCCCAGGATCAGCTTCAGAGCGCCGAAGTAGTTCAGCTGCATGCAGCGCTCGAAGTCGTGGAAGCGATCGTAGGACAGGTTGATCGAACGGCGGATCGAACGGCCCGCGTTGTTGACCAGCACATCGACGCCGCCGTGCTCGCGGGTGACCGTTTCGCACAGTTTCCGGGCCTTGTCGAGGTCGGCCAGGTCGCAACTGTAGTGCGAGGCCTTGCCGCCGGCCTTCTCGATCAGCTCCTTGACCTCGAGCAGTTCGCTCTCCTTGCGCGCGACCAGGATCACGTGCGCGCCGGCCTCGCCCATCATCAGGGCCGTGGCCTTGCCGATGCCCGAGGATGCGCCGGTGACCAGCACGACCTTGTCGCGAACGTGCCCGCTCAGCGAGCGATCGATGAACAGGTCAGGGTCGAGGTGCCGTTCCCAGTAGTCCCACAGCACCCAGGCGTAGTCGTCGAGCGGTGGCACCTCGATGCCCGACCCCTTCAGGGCGCGCTCGGTCTCGCGCGTATCGAAGCTGGTCGGATAGTTGAAGAAGCTCAGCACGTCCTTCGGGATTCCCAGGTCTCCGAGCACCTGGTTGATGATCCGGCGCACCGGCGGCAGCATTCCCAGACCCTGCTTGATCGGCTGCGGAATGAAACTGAACAGGCGCGCATCGATGCGCATCGACATCAGTGGGGCATGGGCGGCCTCGGCGAACAGGTTCATCACCTCGCCAATGCGCTTGGGGCTCGGATCGGTCAGATGGAAGCAGGTGTTGTCCAGCTTCGGCTTGTGCGCGATGTGATCCATGGCCCTGGCGACGTAATCGACCGGCACCAGGTTGACCCGCCCTCCTTCCAGGCCCAGCGTCGGTACCCAGGGCGGCAGCATCTTGCGCAGCTTCTGGATCAACTTGAAGAAGTAGTACGGGCCATCGATCTTGTCGATCTCGCCGGTCTCGGAGTGACCGACCACCATGCCCGGTCGATAGATCCGCCACGGAATCGGGCACTCCTTGCGCACCAGCCCCTCGGACTCGTGCTTGGTCCGGAAATAGGGATGATCGAGGTTGCCGGCCTCCTCGAACATGTCTTCGCGGAACAGGCCCTGGTACAGGCCGGCCGCGGCGATCGACGAGGTGTGATGGAAGCACTTCGCACCGACCTCGGCGGCGAACTGCATCGCGTGCCGGGTACCGTCGATGTTGACCGCCTCCTGAGATTCCGCGCTCGCCGACAGGTCGTACACGGCCGCTAGGTGGAACACGTGCTTGATCTTGCCGGAGAGCTTCTCGCGATCGGCCTTCGACACCCCCAGCGCGGACTTGGTGAGGTCTCCGGAGACGGCCACGACGCGCTTTGCGTCGTCGGCCCAGCGCTCGGCCACCAGGGCATTGAACTTCTTCTTCGACCCGCGCCGGACCAGGACGTGGACGGTGCCCCGACGCTTCAGCAATTGATCGATCAGGTTGCGCCCGATGAACCCGGTCCCCCCGGTGACGAAATAGCCCATGAAACTCTCCTGTGCGGTGGTGTTCCCTCAACGGCCTAGGATAGCCGCAAGCCCGGGCCGAACACCAGCGTCCGGGCCCTGACGTTGACCGCGGACCGGGCGCATGCTAGAAGAACAGACATCCGCGACACGATCAAAAAGGGACACGATGTGAGCGATCTCAATGACGAATTCGAAGCGGCCGCTGTGCGCGTCAAGCAACTGGACGAGCGGCCCGACAACGACACGCTGCTGAAGCTCTACGCGCTGTACAAGCAAGGCGCGGAAGGCGACGTGAGCGGCGAAAAGCCCGGATTCTTCGATTTCGTCGGCGTCGCGAAGTACGAAGCCTGGGAGAAGCTCAAGGGCACCGAGCAGGACGAGGCCAAGAAGCGGTACATCGCCCTGGTCGATTCGTTGACGAACTGACGCACCGCGTGCACCCGCCGCCGAGCCCGTGACCCGCCCGAACACCCGCGAGCGGATTCTCGTGGTCGCCCTCGACCTGTTCAATCACGACGGCGAGGGTGCGACAACCACCAACGCGATCGCCGACACGCTGGACATCAGCCCCGGCAACCTGCACTACCACTTCCGGACCAAGCAATCGCTGGTCGAAACGCTGTTCGAGCGCTTCGAACAGCGCATGCTCGCACTGCTTTCCGACGACGCGCCGGACCGGATCGAGATCGACGATGCCTGGCTGTTCCTGCACCTGGTGTTCGAAACGATCGCGGAATACCGCTTCATCTACCGCGACCTGACCGACCTCTGCCACCGCTACGACGGTCTGCACCGCCGCATGCGCGGCATTCTCCGACTGGCGATGCGCACCGCCGACCTGATGCTGGAGGCGCTCGGGCGCAGCGGCGAAATGGACATCGAGGACGACGCGCGCGAAACGCTGGTCCGCACGATGATCCTCGTCGCCAGCTACTGGATCGCGTTCGACACGGTGCTCGAACCCGATGGCGAGGCCCGTCCCGATCGCGCCGCGTGGCAGGTCATGAGCCTGGTCAGCCCCTACCTCGAAGGCGACGCCCGGCTTGCGTTCGACCAGTTGGGCCGCGCCTACCGACGCGGCTGACCGCGTGGATCGGGACGAATTCCGGGACAAAAAAAAACCCGGGCCGAAGCCCGGGTAAAAAAGCAGCATGTGTTGGAGCAAGAACGAATGCGAGCTCCGGCTGCTTCGGGGTAGACCTGGGGATCAGGAAGCGTCGGAGCCCGACGCCTTCTTCGACGTCTTCTTGGCGACCTTCTTCTTGGCCGCCTTCGGGGCCCCTTCGGCCTTGGCCAGCTCGCGCACGCGGGTGTTCAGTTCCTGCACGCGCTTGCTCAGCTCCTGGATTTCATCGCTGGTCGGCACGCCCAGCTTGGACAGGGCGCGGGCAACGCGCTCCTCGAACACCTTCTCGAGCTTGTCCCAGTTGGTGCGCGCCTGCTCGCGGGCCTTGCCGACCCGGCCTTCGACGTCGCTCTTGACGCCGCCGACGGCATCTTCGGCCATCTTCCGGCCCTTGCCTTCCAGCTTGCGGCCTTCGGACACCAGGCGCTCGAACAGCTTCGAGCTTTCGCTGATGACCTTGCCGGTCTGTTCGTTGACCAGCTTGCCGCCCTTGCGGACGAGGTTGACGCCTTCGTCCTGGGCCATGGCAAATGCGCCCAGGCCGGCCAGCCAGATCTCGTGCGCGTTGTCCTGCGCGCGACCGATTGAGGAGCTGGGCTTGCGAGCGGCCGTCTTGCGAGCGACCTTCTTCTTGGACACCTTCTTCTTTGCCGTCTTCTTCGCCATGTCGATTACCTCGTGAATTTGAAAGAGCGAATGAGTCAGTTGACACATAATCTAGCGGCGGTTTCTAGAGCGGTCACACTAGAATGGCGTTGAATCGCGCCAGCGGGCAGAATGACCGCTGGCGCAGCAGCGCCGCCGGCAGAACGCCGCCGTTCAACGCAGAAGGAGACGACATGAAGACCGGGAGCTGGGCCGAGATCGATCTGGACACCGCGGACTTCGCCTACGAGGGCACCGCGCTCAAGAAGGCATGGAACCGCCTGCACGCCGGCGACCGGCAGCCCTGGCCCGAGGAAACCGCGCTGCAGGACGGCTGGCGCGCGTTCCACGCCGGCGACTTTGCCGGGGCCGTCGACGCCGCGCTCGCCCAGGGGGGCGACGGCCACGTACTGGCCAACAAGGCCTCGGGGATCTACGCCGACTATCTCGAGGAGGACGACGACACCAAGCAGGCGATCTACCAGGCCGGCATCGTCCGCGCCGAGGCCGCGATCAGGGCCGAGCCCGAGCAGCCCAATGCCCACTACTTCCATGCCTACCACCTGGGGCGGTACAGCCAGTGCATCTCGGTGGCCAAGGCGCTCAGCCAGGGCCTGGGCGGCAAGATCCGGGCCTCGCTGGAGCATGCGCTGGACCTGGCCCCCGACCACGCCGAGGCCCATACGGCCATGGGCCTGTATCACGCCGAGATCATCGCCAAGGTCGGCAAGCTGATGGGCTCGATGACCTACGGCGCCAGCGCCGACAAGGCGATCGAGCATTTCGAGGAGTCGATCCGCCTGACCGGCGCCCCGATCGCCTGGATCGAGTACGGCAACGGCCTGTACCTGCTTTACGGCGACAAGAAGGTGGACGAATCGAACGACGCCTACGCCAATGCTGCCGCAATGAAGCCCATCGACGCCATGCAGGCGCTGGACGTGCGCTACGCGACCGATTCGATGGGTTGAGAGCAGGGACCAGGGGAAAGGGGTCAGGGGCTAGTAAAACCGCGGTCCCAGCAACGACCAGTCCCTCTCGCCTGGTCCCTTTCGCTGACTTAGGAGCAGGGGTAAGGGGCCAGGGGCTAGTAAAACCGCTGTTCCGGCCACCACTAGTCCCTGCGCCCTCGTCCCTCTCTCCTAGCCCCAATAGGTTCCTTTGGAGCAGGGGCAAGGGGAAAGGGGTCGGGGGCTAGTAAACTCGCGGTCCCAGCAACGACTAGTCCCTCTCCCCTGGTCCCTTTCGCTGACTTAGGAGCAGGGGCGAGGGGCTAGTAAACCCGCTGTTCCGGCCACCACTAGTCCCTGCCCCTAGTCCCTTAGCTGCCTATGGAGCAGGGGCGGGGGGAAAGGGGCCAGGGGCTAGTAAAACCCTTGCCCCGGCAACACTAGTCCCTGCCCCCTAGTCCCTCTCCCCTGCCTACTGGCCCAGCTCCTCCAGCCACGCCTGGTACTGGTTCTCGACTTCCTGCGGGCTGCGGTCGGCGTCCGGGCCGAGCATCATCACCAGCGCCAGCAGGTTTTCGAACTCGTGGCCGAAGCGTTCGACGATGCGCTCGGGGTCGGGCACGCGCTTGTTGTCGCTGATCACCCCGCAGTAGACCTTGTCGTTGTAGCTGAGGATGCTGATCCCCATGCCGATCGACTCGCTCTGCGGCACCCAGAACATCATCTGGTCGATCTCCGCGCCGGCCAGGTACAGCGACTGGCGAGGCCCGGGCACGTTGGTCAGGACGGTGCTGGCCTTGCGCGCGAACAGCTCCAGCGCAGCCTTCTGGACCACCAGCGGGGCCATGCCGACGGTGGCCAGCAGTCCCAGCGACACGGTGGCCTGCTTGGATTTCTTCAGGCGGTGCATGTTCTCGGCCACCCGGTAGACGCGGGCCAGCGGATTGGCTTCCCAGATCGGCAGGTCGAGGAACACGGTGCCGAAGTGGTTGCCAAGGTCCTTGGCGTGCTCCAGCGGGCGCAGGTTGACGGGAATGGTCGCGCGGATCTCGAGCTCGCCGGGGTCGTCGCCATAGTCGAGCAGGTACTGGTGCAGCGCACCGGTCATGATGCCGATCAGCACGTCATTGACGGTGCAGCCGAGCGCATTGCTCAGGGCCTTGACCTCGCCGAGCGGCAGCGGCTGGGTCCACGCGACCTTCTTGCGCACGCCCAGCTTTCCCTTGAAGCGCGACGGCGGATCGTCGTTGAGCAGCAGCAGCGTCGCCAGCTCGGACAGGATCTCCGACCCGGCGTCGGCGTAGTCGGTGGCCTGGGACGGGTCGCGGATCAGCGAAGACGCCTCCTCGACCAGCTTGTAGCCGAGGTGCTGGACGGCGTCGATGCCTTCCCGCGCCGGTTCGAGCAAGCGCTTGAACACGTTCGACTCGCGTACGCGATGCCGCTGCCACTGCTCCGGGTGGACCAGCTCCAGCGAATTCTCGCGATCGCTCTCGGTCAGGGACAGCATCACCTGCACCAGCGCGATGCCGTCGGCATAGCAGTGGTGGATCCGGGTGATCAGGGCCGGACCCTCGACGTAGTTCTCGACGTAGTGGAACTGCCACAGCGGCCGGTACTGGTCCAGCGGCGTCGAGGCCAGCTCCGAAACGAATTCTTCCAGCTCCTCCCGGCCCGCGTCGCCCGGCAGCGCGATGCGGCGGATATGGGAGGTCAACTCGAAGTCCTCGTCCTCCTCCCAGAAGCACCCGCGCGAGGTCTGCACCGCCTTGTGGCGGAAGCGCGGAAAGGCCAGGAACCGCGAGGCGACGACCTCCTTCAGCGACGCGTAGTCGACCGCGTCCCGAAGCACGATCACGCCGGTAATCATCATCAGGTTGGTCGGCTGCTCCATGCGCAGCCAGGCGGTATCCACCTTGGCGATGGGCTGACGATTGGGGGAGCTCACGACGGCATGATCCGGAGGGCGAAGCTTGCAGCGATTCTTTCACGCGCCCCGCAAGGGGTCAACTGCAGAGGCGAAGGGGCCGCAGGACGCAGCAGAAGCAGGAAGGCAAGACTGTCCACAGATGAACACGGATGAACACAGATGGATAAGCGGGAAACGTTAAAGCGGGTCCGCGCAGACCGGTGCAGCAAGTAGCTGCCAGAGAATGCATCCGGCAGCAACGAAGAGCGCTTCATGCTCGTCCACACGCGTTTGAACCTCATCTGTGTTGATCCGTGTTCATCTGTGGACAACCCGCCGCTGAATGTTCTTCGAACTGCCCCGCCCCCACGCCCGAAACGAAACGTGCCCGCACGGGGCGGGCACGTTTCGAGGTCTTGCTGCGAGTGACGCTTACGGCGTGGTGAAGGTCTCGACCTGCACGGCATTGCCGGCCGCGTCGGCCTCGCCGATGTCCAGCGGAAGGTAGTCGTTGACCAGCCAGCGCATCAGCTGGTTGGTGTAGAACGGGCTCAGCAGGATACCGCTGCGACCGCCGGGAATGATCTCGTCGGCGACCGGGCCGCTCGGCGTCATTTCGGCGACCACGCGGCGGGCCGGGCCGGACGAGAACATGAAGTCGTTCACGCCATCTGCTCGGGCGCTGTGCCCCGACGCATCGACCACGTCGTAGCCGCCGGAACGCGCCACACCGGGCAGTCCCGGCCCGACCTGGGTCAGACCGCCGCCGTTCGGCACGTTGAACGGATCGACGCCGAGCGGATGCTCGAACACGATCCGATGCAGCAGGCCCCAGCGGTAGTCGTCCTGGTCAGTGGAATTGCCGAAGGCCGGCGCGAACTCGTCGCTGGCCAGCAACTCCAGCGCGTCGTTCAGGCTCGCCAGCAGCACGACGTCGCGCGCCGTGGCCATGTCCGGTGCGTCCGGCACGTTGAAGAACGGGATGCCCGAGGCACCGATGCCCATGTTGGTATCGAAGCTCTGGAGCAGGTTCATGAACGCGCGATTGGCCACCCGGCTGCTCGGCAGCACGTCCTGCAGCCCGATTGCGCTCAGCGTGCCGTCGATCGTGTTGGCGATCGCCTGGCCGCGGAAGGTCGAGTAGATCGTTGCGGCCACGCTGTGATCGATCTCGGCCTGGTCGGGTGCGGCCAGGTTCATCGGATCGTCGCCCGGATCGAAGCCCTGCTCGATTCCCGTCGGCGTCGAGTAGTCCCACGCCGCCAGGCGGCCGATTGCTTCCTGGATCGCCGGACTCATGGCGAACTGGGCCAGGCCCGGCCACGCGCCGTCGGCGGTGGCGTTGTCGAAGGCCTCGAGGATATGGGGCACGACGATCTCGGCGTCGAGCATCTGGTTGTTGGCCTGGAGCGCCTTGATGTCATCGACCGTGATCGGGTCGTCCGACGCGATCAACGACTGCAGCACGCGGTCGATCCGGCCCTGGCGCAGGCCGGGGTATCCGGCGCCCAGGTAGTAGATGCCGTTGGCGCCCGGGCGCAGCTGGTTCAGCGGATTGTTGTCCAGCGTGTTGCCGACCGGGTCGTTGTTGGCATTGGCAATGTAGCCCGATTCCGGATTCACGATCTGCGGCATTTCGTCCATCGGCAGCGCGGCGAAGTCGATGCCGCGCGTCACCGGGGCGCCGTCGACGGGCAGCCACTCGTGGTTCAGCGCGCCGGTGCCGTCGCGCAGCAGGAACGGCGGCACGCCGCCGTCGACCGTATTGCTCTGCAGGTCGGCACGCAGCGGCACGGTGCCGGTGGTGAAGTAGGCGATGTTGCCTTCGACGTCGGCATAGGCGAAGTTCTGACCGCCGATCGTGAAGTCGCTCAGGCCGGCGCGGAACTCGTCGAGATTGGTCGCCCGCGCCCACTTGCGGAACGTGGACAGCTCGAAGGTCGGGCCCCAGCCCGTGTACTGCACCGACAGGCCGGTGGTCGCCGTCGGCTGCGCGACGATCGGCCCGTTGTTGCGGCGCGGGACCAGGAACGAGATTCCGCCGGCGTCGTAGCCCACGTTGGCCCGCGCGATGTTGTCGTTCTCGCCGTCGCCGACGCCGTTGACGAAGTAGGACTGGAACACGTAGCGCACCGGCTCGGGTTCGCCGTTGTAGAGCGTGTGCGTCGGCAGGCCGAAGTTGTTGACCAGGAACTCTTCCTGGTAGTAGTCCGTCACGTCGTTGGCGTTGACCGTCGAACCCCAGCAGATGTGGGTGTTGCAGCCCTGGATGACCAGCGGCGTGCCCGCGAAGGAGACGCCGCTGACCGCCACGTCCTCATCGACGATCACCAGGTTCTCCTTGGTGAAGGTCGACGGCATGTCCAGGCCGAGATGCGGATCGTTGGCCAGGATCGGATAGCCGCTGGCGGTCACGTCGCCGGACACCACGAACCAGTTCGAGCCGGCCGGCTCTTCGGCGCGGGCGATCGACTCGCCGATCACCGGCAGCTGCTGCAGCGCGTCGACGTGCTGCTTCAGCGCGTCACGCAGCGCCGCGGCACCGGGCGGCGCGCGGAAGATCATCGGCGAGGTGTTCTTGCCCGCCGTGGAGCTGCCGGGCACCGGGATGATGCCGGCATCGGCGAACCAGGTCGGGATCGAGACTCGGTCGTCCTCCGGCGCGGTCCGGACGATGTCCTCGAAGAACAGCGCGGTGCCGTCGAACCCGGCGAAGTCGCCGACGCCCTGGTAGGTCAGCAGCTGGACGGTCAGGTCGGCGTCGTCGCTGTCGAAGGAAAGCTGGAACGCCAGCAGCTTGCCGATCGCCAGCGAATCGACCGGGGACCAGGATTCGGCCGCGGTCAGCTCGAGCGGGCCGTATTCCGGCGGCAGCGGGTTGTTGGCCAGCCAGTTGTTGACCCCGTCGGCATAGGCGCGAACCCAGCCCTTCTCGTCCGCGCTCAGGCCGGCCCAGGTGGCCAGCGCAGCGCGGCGCAGGCCGAGCGTGCGCAGCTGGATATCGTTCGCCAGCGCGCCCTGGCCCAGCAGTTCGGCCAGCGTGCCGGAGGCGGCGCGGCGCAGGAAGTCCATCTGGAAGAACCGGTCGCGGGCATGCAGGTAGCCCTGTACGAAGGTCACGTCGGCCTCGGTCTGACCGACGATCGTCGGAACCCCGTCGGCATCCGTGTAGACGGTCACGTCGTCGCCCAGTCCGGGCACTTCGACGGACTGGGCGGCCGCCGTCAGCGGAAGGGACAATGAAACGGCCAGGGCCGCGGTCGCCACCCATGCGGGCACGTGCGCTCGGCCGAGCAGCGTCTGGATCTTGTTCATGGTTCTACCCCGTTCTTTTTTGATTGTCCCGGACGACAGGCGCCCGGCAGCCATCGATTATTGCACAGCCGTGAGGCGGCTCACACCCCGGCGGGCGGGGCGTGACGAGGCGGCCACTACAGGCGCGTGCGGACTTCGATCAGCTCGGGGAAGAAGCGCAGCTTCAGCGCGCGCTCGAGGAAATCAACGCCGCTGGACCCGCCGGTTCCGGTCTTGTAGCCGATGACCCGCTCGACGGTCTTGAGATGGCGATAGCGCCACAGCTGAAACGATTCCTCGACGTCGATCAGGCGCTCGCACAGCGCGTACTCGGTCCACCAGCGGCCCGTGTCGCGGTAGATGCCGACCAGTACGTCGACCAGCGCCGACGAGAATTCGTGCGGCTGCGACCAGTCGCGCTCGACCAGCTCCTGCGGAACCTCGAGCCCGCGGCGGGCGAGGAAGCCGATGAACGCGTCGTACAGGGACGGCGACTCGAGGATGGTCTCGAGCTCGGCGCGGACCTCGGGCTGGTGATCGAACACCCGCACCAGGTCGGCGTTCTTGTTGCCGAGCAGGAACTCCACCGAGCGGTACTGGAACGACTGGAAGCCGGACGACGACCCGAACACGCCGCGGAACTGGATGTACTCGCTGGGCGTGAGCGTTTCCAGCACCGCCCACTGGTCGAACAGCTGCTGCTGGATCAGCTTGACCCGGGCCAGGATCTTCAGGCAGGGCGAGGGATCGTCGTCGAGCAGATTGCGAATCGCGGCCTTCAGCTCGTGGATGATCAGCTTGAACCAGAGCTCGGCGGTCTGGTGCTGGATGATGAACAGCATCTCGTCGTGGTGCGGCGGGTCGCTGAGCGGGAACTGCGCGTCGAGCACCCGGTCCAGGCCGAGGTAGCCGTGGTAGTCCAGCCGGCCGCCGAGATCGGTGTGGATGCCGGCTTCGAGGTCGCGCCGATTGGGTCTCGCGTCGTCCTGGGTCATGCGGAATCCGGTCGGTGTTCGGGGATGGTTGGCAGTGTACCGCCCCCCGTTGGGCGCGGGTATAATGCGGGGCTGGCTTCGGCCCGCCCAAGGACCCGAGAAGAGGTCCATCGGTGACGGCCGTGAAACCCTTATCCGTAGACAATGAGGTTTTCCATGGCGGCAACCATCGCCTCGTTCAAGGTCGACTATTTCCAGTTCCTCGACGCCGAGGGACGGCTGGTCGACGGCGTCCAGGTCCCGGCGCTGGCGCGCGACGTCAAGCAGCTGGTCGGCCTGTACAGACTCATGACGCTCACCCGCGTGTTCGACAAGAAGGCCGTGGCGCTGCAGCGCACCGGCAAGCTCGGCACCTACGCGTCCTGCCTCGGCCACGAAGCCGCCCATGTCGCGATCGGCTCCGCGATGCGCGACGAGGACTGCTTCGCGCCGATGTACCGCGAGTACGCGGCCCAGTTCTACCGCGGCGTGAAGATGTCCGACGTGCTCATGTACTGGGGCGGCGACGAGCGCGGTAACGACTTCTCCGGACCGAAGCACGACTTCCCCTGGTGCGTGCCGATCGCGACCCAGTGCCTGCACGCGGCCGGTGCCGCGATGGCGTACAAGCTGCACGGCCAGCCTCGCGTCGCCGTGACCGTGGTCGGCGACGGCGGCTCGTCGAAGGGCGACTTCCTCGAGGCGATCAACGCCGCCAGTGCCTGGAAGCTGCCGCTGGTCCTGGTCATCGTCAACAACCAGTGGGCCATCTCGGTGCCGCGCGGCAAGCAGAACACCGCCCGCACGCTGGCCCAGAAGGGCATCGCCGGCGGACTGCCCTCGATCCAGGTCGACGGCAACGATCTGATCGCCTCGCGCTGGGCCATGGACAAGGCGATCGCCGCGGCTCGCGAAGGCCGGGGCGCGTCGGTGATCGAGATGGTCACCTACCGCCTGTCGGATCACACCACGGCCGACGACGCGCGGCGCTACCGCGAGCAGGACGAGGTCGACTCGGCCTGGAAGAACGAACCGCTGCTGCGGCTCCGCAAGTACCTGGTCGACCAGGGCGCCTGGGACCAGGTCAAGGAAGAAGATCTGCTGGCCGAGTGCGCCGACCGCGTCCAGGGCGCCGTCGACGAGTACACGGACCGCGTGTCCAACGACCCGCAACCGATCGACGCGATGTTCGACTACATGTTCAAGAATCTGCCGCACCACCTCGAAGAGCAGCGCGAGATCGCGCGACGCTTCCCGGCCAAGGGAGGGAGCCACTGATGGCCGAGATCACGCTAGTCGAAGCCGTGACGCTTGCCCTGGCGCACGAAATGGAGCAGGACCCGACCGTGGTCGTGTTCGGTGAGGACGTCGGCGTCAACGGCGGCGTGTTCCGCGCCACCGCCGGCCTGCAGCAGACCTTCGGCGACGAGCGCGTCATCGATACGCCGCTGGCCGAAGTGATGATCGCCGGGATGGCCGTGGGCATGGCTGCCCAGGGCATGAAGCCGGTGGTCGAAGCGCAGTTCGAAGGCTTCATGTATCCGATGGTCGACCACGTGGTCAACCACGCCGCCCGGCTGCGCCATCGCACCCGCGGCCGCATGAGCTGCCCGGCCGTGTTCCGCGCCCCCTGGGGCGGCGGCATCCACGCGCCCGAACACCACTCCGACAGCAACGAGGCCACCTGGGCCCACTTCCCCGGCGTGCGCACGGTGATTCCGTCGTCGCCGAGCCGCGCCTACGGTCTGCTGCTGGCCGCGATCCGCGACCCCGACCCGGTCGTGTTCCTCGAGCCGAAGCGCATCTACCGCTGGCAGCGCGAGGAAGTCATCGACGACGGCGAAGAACTGCCGCTGGACGTCTGCTTCGTGCTCCGCGACGGCACCGACGTGACCCTGGTGACCTGGGGCGCGATGGTCAAGGAGACCCTGGAAGCCGCCGCTGCCCTCGAGAAGGAAGGCGTCAGCGCCGAGGTGATCGACGTCGCCACGGTCGCGCCGATCGACATGGAGACGATCCTCGAATCGGTCGAGAAGACCGGTCGCTGCGTGATCGTCCACGAGGCGCCGAAGCACTGCGGCGTCGGTGCCGAGATCGCCGCCGGCCTGGCCGACAGCGGCATCTTCCACCTCAAGTCCCCGATCAAGCGGGTGACCGGCTACGACACCATCATGCCGCTCTACCGCAGTGAAATGAACTACATGCCGAGTGCCGAGCGAATCGTGCACGCGGCCAAGGAAACGCTGGAGTACTCATGAAGACATTCAATCTCCCCGACCTCGGCGAAGGCCTGCCGGATGCCGAGATCGTCGAGTGGCTGGTCGCCGAGGGTGACCAGGTCAAGGTCGACGACCCGATCGTCTCCATGGAAACCGCCAAGGCGGTGGTCGAAGTCCCCTCCCCGTACACGGGCACCGTGGCCAAGTTCCACGGCCAGGCCGGCGACGTGATCAAGACCGGCGCACCGCTGGTCGAGTTCGACACCGGCGAAGGCGAATCGGCGGGCGACAAGCCCGACGCCGATTCCGGCGACGCCGACGACAAGGCCGCCGCGGACGCCGACCAGGCGGCCGAGCCGGCCGCCGATGACGCCGGACAGGCCGAATCGGAAGAACGCGCCGACACCGGCACCGTGGTCGGCAACGTGACGACCTCCGACGAAGTGGTCCGGCAGAGCCATTCCACCGTCGGCGGGGTCAAGGTCACGCCCGCGGTGCGCGCACTGGCGCGCAAGCTCAAGGTCGACCTTGGCGACGTCGAAGCGACCGGGCCGGACGGGGTCGTGACCTCGGCCGACGTGCGCAAGGTCGCCGACGGCGGCCCGAAGCGCAAGGCGGAGCGCGACGACGCGCCGGCACCCGCTCCCGCCCCCGCTCCCGCCCCCGCTCCCGCCCCCGCTCCGGCACCCGCACCGGCGCCGGCTCCAGCCCCCGCGCCGGCCCCGGCCGAAGCCAGCGGCGACTGGGAACCGATCCGCGGCACCCGCCGGACCATGGCCCGCGCGATGAGCGAGTCGCACGCCCGGGTCGTCGCCACCACGATCATGGACGACGCCGACATCCACGCCTGGCGTCCGGGCGAGGACATCACGGTCCGCCTGCTGCGCTCCCTGTGGGCGGGTGCCCAGGCCGAACCGGGCCTGAACGCCTGGTACGACGACGAACAGAACATGCGCATGATCCACAAGGGCATGCACGTCGGCATGGCCGTCGACACGCCCGACGGCCTGTTCGTCGCGCGCCTGCGCGACGTCCACTCGTCCGATCACCAGGGCCTGCGTTCGGAGATCAACCGCCTGCGCGACAACGCGAAGAATCGGTCGATCCCGCCGGAGGACCTGAAGGACTACACGATCATGCTGTCGAACTTCGGCGTGTTCGCCGGACGGTACGCAACGCCGATCATCAACCCGCCGTGCGTGGCGATCGTCGCCGCCGGCGTGCTCCGGCACGAGGTCGTGCCGGTGATGGGCGGCATGGAGGCGCACCGCATGCTGCCGCTGTCGCTGACCTTCGATCATCGGGTCTGCACCGGCGGTGAGGCGGCGCGGTTTCTAAAAGCCATGATCGCCGACCTCCAGAAATCGGGTTGAGGCTACAGCGCAGGCCTCTGGCGGCGTTCGGCGGTGCTCGGAATCCTCATGCACAGCAGTGCATTCCGGTTCCTCCGCTCCGGCGCCCACCGCCAGAGACCTGCTCGCTACGCCTCAACTCCGATTTCGCTGAATCGATCTGCAGATCCGGAGCAGACGATGGCGATGCAGTATTTCCGTAACCCTTCTGCGGTAGTTTTGTCGCTTTCGTGAACGGGACCTTCTGATGCGCGTCAGTATTTTCGGGACGGGATACGTGGGGCTGGTCACGGGGGCGTGCCTGGCCGAGGTGGGCAACCACGTGGTCTGCATGGACATCGATGCGGACAAGGTCGAGCGGCTGACGCGCGGCGAGATTCCGATCTACGAGCCGGGGCTGGAAGCGCTGGTCAAGCGCAACCACGCCGCTGGACGGCTGGCCTTCACCACCGACGCCGACGCGGCGACCCGCCACGGCGAGATCGTGTTCATCGCGGTCGGCACGCCCTCGGACGAGGACGGTTCGGCCGACCTTCGCGCGGTCCTCGCGGTCGCGCGCGGAATCGGAAAGGTGCTGCGCCCCGACCAGCTGGTGGTGACCAAGTCCACGGTGCCGGTCGGTACCGCCGCCCGGGTCCGCGAGGCCATCCGGGAGGCCGCCGCCGACGGGTTCGAAGCGCGC
The DNA here is from genome assembly GCA_965227925.1 of Wenzhouxiangellaceae bacterium. Lineage (GTDB taxonomy): Bacteria > Pseudomonadota > Gammaproteobacteria > Xanthomonadales > Wenzhouxiangellaceae. The sequence continues at coordinate 448,335 of CBDDGP010000003.1, read as the reverse complement.
GTGGCGTCCAACCCCGAGTTCCTCAAGGAAGGCGCGGCGGTCAAGGACTTCATGAACCCCGACCGGATCATCATCGGCGTCGCCGATGAAACCTCCGAACGCCAGCTCCGCCTGCTGTACGGGCCGTTCAACCGCAACCACCAGAAGATCGTCAGCATGGACATCGCCTCGGCGGAGCTGACCAAGTACGCCGCCAACGCGATGCTGGCGACCAAGATCTCGTTCATGAACGAGCTGGCGAACCTCGCCGAGGACGTCGGCGCCGACATCGAGCGGGTCCGCATCGGCATCGGCTCCGATCCCCGGATCGGCTACCACTTCATCTACCCCGGCGTGGGCTTCGGCGGCTCCTGCTTTCCCAAGGACATCCGGGCGCTGGCCCGCACCGCCCACGACCACGGTCGGCCGGCGCGCATCCTCGATGCAGTCGAGGCGGTCAACCAGGCCCAGAAGCAACGCCTGTTCGAGAAGATCACCGCGCGCTTCGGCAAGGATCTCTCCGGCCGGACCTTCGCGGTCTGGGGCCTGGCCTTCAAACCGGAAACCGACGACATCCGCGAAGCGCCCGCCCGGGTCCTGCTCGAGGCGCTATGGGACGCCGGCGCGCGGGTTCACGCCCACGATCCGAAGGCCATGGACGAGATTCGCCGGGCCTACGGCGAGCGGGACGACCTTGCCCTGTTCGACGATCCCTACGCCGCGCTCGACGGCGCCGACGCGCTGGCCGTGGTCACCGAGTGGCGCGCATTCTGGAGCCCGGATTTCGAACGAATCAGGGAATCGCTCGCGCAGCCGGTGATCTACGACGGCCGCAACATCTACGACCCCGTCGAGCTGGCCGCACTGGGCTTCGAGCACGAATCGATCGGCCGCGGCGCCGGGCACAATGCCGGCCGCAGTCCCGCCTCCAATCCCGCCTCCAATCGCGGCTCCAGTCCCGACCACCGGGACGACTGACGCGCACTCGTCCCGAGTGGCGCGATCCGCGCCCGGAATCCGTTCCAAGGTTGCACGGTCTTGCCGCTTGCGGCTATAACGGTGCGCATCCCCTTCAATCGATTTCGGCATGTTCCGGGAGCCCCAATGAAACAGTGGATCACTTCGTTCGTCGTCGCGCTCGCCCTGTTCGCGACCGTCTCTGAAGCCTTCGCCCAGTCCGGCACCACGGTCCGGGTCCGCGAAAGCTCGAACCGCAGCATCGCCGACGCCCAGGCCGACGCCTACAACGGCCCGAAGGCGCGCATCGCCGTCTCCCGCTTCGAGAACAAGACGGCGGACTCGCAGAACTGGTGGAGCCCGTCGATCGGTGACGGCATGGCCGACATGCTGACCACCGCGCTGGTCAACTCCGGGCGCTACATCGTGCTCGAGCGCGAAGCCCTCGACGACGTGATGGGCGAACAGGACCTCGGCGCCTCGGGCCGCGTGCGTTCCGACACCGCCGCCGCCATCGGCGAGATCGAGGGCGCCGAACTGCTGATCGTGGCTGCCGTGACCGAGTTCGACGGCAACAGCGGCGGCACCTCGGGCAGCCTGGGCGGCAGCCGGATCGGCCGGGCCTTCGGCGCGATCGCCGGCGGCTCGCGCTCGGCGCACATGGCCATCGACCTTCGCGTCGTCGACGCGACGACCAGCCGCGTACTGGCCGCGACCAGCGTCGAAGGCGAAGCCAAGGACTTCAATCTCGGCGGCGCGCTCGGCGGGTACACCGGCAACTATGCGCTGGGCGGCTCGCTGTCCGGCTGGCGCAACACGCCGCGTGAAAAGGCGCTGCGGGCCGTCATCGAAGGTGCGGTCGACTACGTGATCTCCGTGACGCCGCCGCAGATGATGCGCTACGGCGCCGGCGGCCAGCCCAGTGCCCAGCCTTCCAGCGGCGGCGGTTCCGGGGCCTCCAGCTCCGGCGCCGACCGCGTCGTCGTCACCGCCGGCTCGCTCTCTGCGCACCAGGGCCCGAACGCGTCCAGCCCGGTGGTGTTCACGCTGAGCTCCGGCGCCATCGTCGAAGCCGCCGTGCGCGCGGGCGCGTGGATCCAGGTCCGGGACGACCAGGGTCGCACCGGCTGGGTGTCCGCCGACGGCACGCTGGACGTCCAGTAGCGCCCGAAACGTCTTTACAACCACGTGTTCCCAGGGAGGGAAATCGACATGAAACCGTTCGCTTGCAGCAAGATCGTTCGAACGTCGCTCGCCGCTGCGCTGGCGGCGCTGATGCTGACCGGCTGTCCGACCGCCGGCACCACCACCAACGTCCGCGATAGCTCCGGCACCAACATGGCCGATGTCCAGGCCGAGGCCTACAACGGTCCGAAGGCACGCATCGCCGTCGCGCGCTTCGAGAACAAGACCGCCGATTCCTACAACTGGTACAGCCCGTCGATCGGCGACGGCATGGCGGACATGCTGACCACGGCGCTGGTCAACTCCGGCCGCTTCATCGTGCTCGAGCGCGAAGCGCTGGACGACGTGCTCGGCGAGCAGGACCTCGGCGCCTCGGGCCGGGTCCGGGGCGACACGGCCGCCGCGATCGGCGAGATCGAGGGCGCCGAGCTGCTAGTGGTCGCAGCGGTCACCGAATTCGCAGCGGATTCCGGCGGCACCCAGGGCCGGATCGGCGGCGGCAACGTCGGCCGGGTACTCGGCGCGCTGGCCGGCGGTTCGCGCTCGGCCCACATGGCCATCGACCTGCGCGTCGTCGACGCCACCACCAGCCGCGTGCTCGCCGCAACCAGCGTCGAAGGCGAAGCCCGCGACTTCAACATGGGCGGCGCGCTGGCCGGCTACACCGGCAGCTATGCGCTCGGCGGCTCCCTGTCGTCGTGGAAGAACACGCCGCGTGAGAAGGCGCTGCGCCAGGTGATCGGCGAGGCCGTCAACTACGTCATCTCCGTGACGCCGCCGGCGATGATGCGCTACGACCAGTACGGCAACGTGGCCTCGAGTGGAAGCTCCTCGTCCGGCGCTGCCTCGACCGGCGAGCGCGTCGTCATCACGGCCAGCTCGCTGAACGTTCGCCAGGGTCCCGGCACCAGCAACCCGGTGGTGTTCTCGCTGGCCTCCGGCGACATCGTCGATGTTCTCGGCCGCGCCAGCGGCTGGGTCAACGTCCGCACCGCCGACGGCCAGGAAGGCTGGGTTTCGGAGCAGTTCGTGCTCGCGGTGCAGTAATCGTCAGCACTCGTTTCTTGACGATCGAAGCCCGGCCATGCGCCGGGCTTTTTTGTTGTTCGGTTTCGCCATGCGAGCGGCTTATATCGTCCGAGGACGATTCAAAGGCGATTTCGCCACGCCGGCTGCGCGGCGCGAACGTGGCCGTCGTGCCGACGGACGTCAAAAGCGTTTCGCCACGCGGGCTGCGCGGCGCAAACGTGGCCGTCGTAGCGGTGGACGTCAAAAGCGTTTCGCCACGCGGGCTACGCCCGCTTGCTGGCGAGGTACTTTTGACAATCGCCTCAAAAGTACCCAAAAGCGCTTCTACAGGCGGTGCGAACGGGGCGGGGTTGCTTGTCAGGCACTGGCGTGGCGCAATGAATGGCTTACAGCGCTGAGACGCGAGAAGCGTATAAAGCGCCAGCTTTCTGCTACCCGAGCAGCGATCGAAGATGTTTCGCCCACGCGGGCAAACCCGCCGGATGCAAGTGCTGCCCGATGCCGACCATCGACCCGCATCCACCATGGGTAACCCGGGAGATTGCGCTCTACAGCTTCTCCTCAGCCGATGCCGACCTGTGATTTCTGGCGCCCGGGCGTCCCCAAAGAAACGCTCACCTCCATCCGCCTGGCTTCTGGAGAGCGCTATTGCCTTCTTTTGTCGCGCCTGACAAAAGAAGGTCGCCCGCAAGCGCGAAGCGCGGGGCGAAATGCCTTTGAAGTTGGGGTTGGTGTTGATCCCGCAAGCAAGGAATCGAATAGACACAACATGCCCTCGCGGCAACCCGCGAAAACTGGAAAACAACCCCCAACCCACCTACTCCTCGAACCGAAGATGCTTGACCGACCGGCCCTCGTCACGAATCTCGCGCAACGCCGCGATACCGACGTCGATCTGCGCATCGACATACTGCGCCGTGATCGCACGATCGCTGGCGTCGGTCTTGACGCCCTCGGGCACCATCGGTTGATCGGACACCAGCAGCAGCGCGCCGGTCGGGATGCGGTTGGCGAAGCCGGTGACGAAGATCGTCGCGGTTTCCATGTCGATCGCCATGCAGCGGGTCCGGCGCAGGTATTTCTTGAACTTGCGGTCGTGCTCCCAGACCCGGCGGTTCGTGGTGTAGACGGTGCCGGTCCAGTAGTCGCGCTCGTGGTCGCGGATCGTCGACGACACGGCGCGCTGCAGCTTGAACGCCGGCAGCGACGGCACTTCGGGCGGGAAGTAATCGTTCGAGGTGCCCTCGCCGCGGATCGCGGCGATCGGCAGGATCAGGTCGCCGAGCTTGTTCTTCTTCTTCAGCCCACCGCACTTGCCGAGGAACAGCACGGCCTTCGGCGAGACCGCGCCAAGCAGGTCCATGATGGTCGCCGCATTGGCGCTGCCCATGCCGAAGTTGATGATCGACAGGCCGTCGGCCGTGGCATTGCGCATCGCCTTGTCGCGCCCCTGCACCTCCGCACCGAGCTTCTCGGCGAATTTCTCGACGTAGTTGTCGAAGTTGGTCAGCAGGATGTGCTTGCCGAAGTCCTCGATGGGGGTCCCGGTGTAGCGCGGCAGCCAGTTCTCGACGATCTGCTCCTTGGAATCCATGCGAGTACGCTCTCCTTCGTATCAGGTGGTTCGATTGGTTGAGGATCGGTTGAGGATCGGTTGAAGATCGGTTGAAGATAGGTTGAAGACAGGTCGAAGATACTACGCCAGCCGTGGGCGGCGAGCAGCGCGGCCTCACCGTTCGCGCTACCATCGACCGGAACGCGCTGCCCGGCGCGACCGACCACCGAACCGACCACCCACCCGACCGACGCGAGCCATGACCGAACCGAACTTCACTGCCGTCGCACCGGCCTCGGTCGGCAACGTCGCCGTCGGATTCGACCTGCTGGGGCACAGCATTGACGGCCCGGCCGATCGGGTCACCGCGTGCCGATCCGACACCCCGGGGGCGCGCCTGGCCGGCATCGAGGGCTGCGTGACCGAATTGCCGCGCGATCCTGCGCGCAACACGGCCACGCGCGCCGCCCAGTCGCTGATCGACGCCCACGCGCCGGACGCCGGCGTCGACCTAACGCTCGACAAGGGCATCCCGCTGGCATCCGGGCTCGGCGGCTCGGCCGCGTCGGCGGTCGCGGCCGTGGTCGCGACCGCGGCCGCGCTGGATCTGCGGCTCGACGCCCAGGCGCTCTATCCACACGCGCTCGCCGGTGAGGCCGTCGCCAGCGGCGCCGCCCACGGCGACAACGTCGGCCCGCAGCTCCTCGGCGGCCTGGTCCTGGCGCTGCCCGATCGGCTGGTTCCCGTGCCCGTGCCGGACAGCCTGTACGCGGCCGTCGTCCATCCGCACATGCAGGTCGCGACCCGCGAGTCGCGCGAGGCCCTGCGCGCACCGTTCCCGATCGAAACCATCGTCGCCCAGACCAGCCGTCTCGCGCTGCTGCTGTCCGGTTGTCACGACGGCGACATCGACCGGATCGACCTGGGGCTGGAGGATGTGCTGGTCGAGCCGCGCCGCAAGCACCTGATTCCCGGCTTCGATGCGGTCAAGGCCGCCGCCCTGGACCACGGCGCCCTGGGCGCGTCGATCTCGGGCGCCGGGCCGAGCCTCTTCGGCTGGTTCCGCGACCGGACCTCGGCGGAACGCGCCGCCGAAGCAATGGCTGAAGCCTTCGCCGCGCACGGGCTGGACTCCGATCTTCACGTCTCTGCGGTCGCCGGGCCCGGGGCACGCCTGGTCGAGGATGCGGGCTCGTGAAGTGCCACAGCACGCGCGGCGACGCCCCGGCGGTCGACCTGGCGCAGGCGCTGCAGGCCGGCCTGGCGCCGGACGGCGGGCTGTACGTGCCCGAGGCGCTGCCGCGGCCCGATCGCGCGGCCCTGTCGGCCGGCGGCGAACTCACGAAAACCGCCGAGGCCGTGCTGGCCCCGTTCTTCGCCGACGGCCCCCTGGCCGATGAACTCGGCGCGATCTGCCGCGCCAGCCTCGACCTGCCGCTACCGATTGAAGCCCTACCCATTCAAGCCCTACCCATCGAAGCCCTGTCCTCCGATGAGGATTCGCCGACGCAGGCCTGGATGCTCGAACTGTTCCACGGCCCGACCGCCGCGTTCAAGGACTTCGCCGCCCGCTTCCTGGCCGAATGCATGGCGCGCCTCGCCGCCGATGACGCACCCGGCCAGCCGGATCGCACCATCCTCGTCGCCACCTCCGGCGACACGGGCGCCGCGGTCGCCGCCGCCTTCCACGACCGGCCCGGCTTTCGCGTCCGCATCCTCTACCCGGACGGCCGCGTCTCGCCATTGCAGGCCCACCAGCTCGGGGCCTTCGGCGACAACGTCACGGCCTACCGCGTGGCCGGAAGCTTCGACGACTGTCAGCGCATGGTCAAGGCAGCGCTGAACGATGCCGAGCTGCGCGAGCAGGCGCGCCTGAGCACCGCCAACAGCATCTGCATCGGCCGGCTGCTGCCGCAGATCGCCTACTACGCGCAGGCCGCACTCGAACTGATCCGCGACGAAGCAGCAGAACTGCAGGTGATCGTGCCGACCGGTAACCTCGGCAACGCGCTGGCCTGCGTGCTGGCGCGTGAACTGGGCTTTCCGATCGGCGATATCTGGTTGGCCACGAACGCCAACCGCACCCTGCCCGACTACTTCGCCAGCGGAGACTACGTCGGCCGCGACGGCCTGGCGACGCTGGCCAACGCCATGGACGTGGGCGATCCGAGCAATTTCGAACGGCTGGAGTGGCTGTACCGGGACCGCGATCTGCGCGACGCCCGCATCCACGCCGTCAGCGTCGCGGACGAGGCGATTCGCGAACGGATCCGACGCGAACACGCGGCACGGGGACTCGTCATCTGCCCGCACACGGCCTGCGCAATGGAGGTGCTGGCCCAGCGCCGGACCGGCGGGGACGATCGCGCGTTCCTGGTCGCGGCCACCGCCCACCCAGCCAAGTTCGCCGAGGTGGTCGAGCCGCTGATCGGCAAGGCGGTCGAAGCCCCGCCGGCGTTGGCCGACCTGCTGGCCCGGACCAGCCACGCCGAGCCGTTGGCGCCCGACGACGAGGCCCTGCGAGCGGTGCTGCAGCCCTCGTGACGCCGCCCCTCCCCTTCGACGCCGCGCTGTTCGACATGGACGGCCTGCTGATCGACTCCGAGCCGCACTGGCAGGACGCCGAGATGGCGGTCTACCGGCCCTACGGCGTGCCGGTCGACCGCGACCTGTGCCGCGCCACCGCCGGCCGGCGGATCGACGAGGTCCTGACGCTGTGGCACGAGCGCTTCGACTGGACCGGACCGCCGGTCGACGACATGGTCAAGCGCGTGCTCGACGAGGTCACCCGCCGCATCCTCGATCACGGCGAGCCGCTGCCCGGCGTGCACGAAGTCATCGACGAGCTCCGCGGCCGCGGCCTGAAGATCGCGATCGCGTCCTCGTCGCCGCACGCATTGATCGACGCCGTCGTCGAGAAACTCGAACTCGGCGAGAAGATCGACCTGACCCACTCCGGCGTTGACGAAGCGCAGAGCAAACCGCATCCGGGCGTGTTCCTGACCACGGCGCGCCGGCTGGGCGTCGACCCGGCGCGCTGCCTGGTGTTCGAGGACGCGCCGGCCGGCGTCGCCGCCGGCAAGGCGGCCGGCATGACCGTGATCGCGGTGCCGTCGGTGTTCGACCACGACGACCCCGGCTTCTCCGCGGCCGATCGCATCCTGGATTCTCTCGAGGGGTTCTCGACCGCGAGATGGGTCGACTGAGGGCGCGCTAGCGCTCGGCGGCCTCGCGCTCGGCTCGCAGGGCCTTGAACTCCTCGCGTAGCTCGGCGAGCGGCCGGGCGTGGAGGAAGCCGTAGGAGACGCAGTCGTCCTTGCCCTTGCCGGCGTGGTGGATCTTGTGGGCCTGGATCAGGCGCTTCAGGTAGCCGTCGCCCGGCTGCCACTTGAAGGGCCAGCGGCGATGGACCAGCCCATCGTGGAAGATGAAGTAGATCGCGCCGTAGGCCGTCATGCCCCAGCCGATCCACCAGGTCGGGCCGAGGTCTTCGCGGCCGAACCAGATCAGGGTGATCGAGACCGCCGCGCCGACCACGCCGTACAGGTCGTTGAGCTCGAACCAGCCTTTGCGCGGGCGGTGGTGGGACTTGTGCCAGGCCCAGCCCCAGCCGTGCATGATGTACTTGTGCGAGAACCACGCGACCCACTCCATCGCGAGAACGGTTCCGACAAAAAGTATCAGGTTCAGCAACATATGCGTTTTATCTCGAAATCGCTCAAGCCCGCAATTACTCGGGCTACGTCCGGCGGGCCAGCGCCAGGCTGATCGCCAGCGCAAGCGCCGCACCGAGCCCCAGGACGAGCCACGCCGGCAGCAGCTGGGCGACGGTCTCGCCCTGCCAGAGCAGGCCCTGCCAGGCCTCGATCGCCCAGGCGTTGGGGGTCAGCCAGCCGAGTTCGCGCAGCCAGCCCGGCATCATGAAGCGCGGCACCATGCTGCCGCCCACCGCCGACAGTATAAGCACCACGAAGGACGACCCCGTCTGCGCCTGTTGACGCGTGCGGCACAGCGACGCGGTCAGCACGCCGAGGGCGGCGGCTATTGCCGAAGCCAGCACCGCCGTGACCAGCCACGGACCGAAGCGATCGAGCCAGTCGACGCCGTAGAACCAGCCGGCGACGAAGAAAATGAGCGTCACCTGGACCACCCCCTGCACGGTCAGGAACGCCGCCTTGCCGAGCACGATCGCCGGGTAGCCCCCGGGCGTGGCGACCAGCCGGTCGACGATGCCGCTGGTCCGTTCGTCGATCATCGACAGGGCGCCGTGCATGGCGGCGAAGAGCAGGAACAGGATGGCCACCGCGCCGGCGTAGTAGCTGATGCCGCCCTGGTCCGGGTCGACGCCGTCCAGCGTCTCGCGGGCCACCAGGCCGTCGCCCGAGGCACCTTCCTCGACCACCAAAGGATCGGACGCCAGTTCTTCCAGAGCGATTTCGAGCAATTCCTGCTGCTCGTCCGTGTACGGCCCGGCCAGCGCATCGACCAGCGCAATCGCGCGGGCAATGCCCAGCTCCGGGAACTCGCGCTGCAGCACCCGCTGCACGCGCCCGGCGGCCACCGGTCCGGCCAGCCCCCGCGCGGCGTCGGACACGATCAGGATGGGCGGCGGCGCGTCCAGGTCATCGTCGGGCAGTGCGCGGATTCGCACCAGCGCGTCGACCTCACCGCTCCGCAAGCCGGTCACCCCCGCCTCGACCGAGTCCACGGGCGCGGCGGCCAGCGCCTCGTCGGCAACCATGGCGTCGACCAGCGCGCGCGTGTCCGGCACGCCGACCTCGTCGACGACCTGAACGCGCAGCTCCAACGACTCGCCCTCGGTGCCCGAGAACACTTCGGCGAAGACGAAGAACATCAGCGGCGGCAGCGCGAACACCATCAGCAGCGCCCCGCGATCGCGGAGCAGCGCCAGCGTCATCACGCGAAACACCGTGGCCAGGGTGCGCAGGATCACTCCACGCGCTCCGGCGGGCGCCCGAACAGGCGGTGCCACAGGGAATCCAGCGCCGGGCGTCGGACCTGCCATTCCAGCGCCGGCAGGTCCTCGAGCTGGCCGAGGTCGTCACGCACGGCCAGGCCGCGCCAGCGCAGCGGTGCCTCCGGGTTTTCCGGCGACAATCCCATCGCCGCCAGGCGCTCGGCGGTCGCGGCATCCGGCGTGACTTCGAGCACCACGACGCACTCGCGCGCATCACCGAAGGCGTCGCGGATCAGCGCCTCGGGCGCGCCCTCGGCGACCAGCCTGCCGCGGTCGAGAAACGCCGCGCGGTCGCAGATGCGGCCCAGCTCGTCGAGGTCGTGGCTGGTGATCAGCACGGCGATGCCGTCGGCGGCCAGCTCGACCAGCAGCTTCTCGATCGCCAGGCGCGCCGGCAGGTCGACGCCCACGGTCGGCTCATCGAGAATCAGCAGTTCGGGCCGATGGACGATGCCGCAGGCGATGTTGGCCCGCCGCTGCCAGCCACCGGACAGCGTGCCGACGCGCTGGCCGACCACCTCGTCGAGGCCGCAGGTCGTGCAGGCGCGCTTCGCGGCCTCGGCCGCCGCCTGCCGGTCCAGGCCGGCCAGGCGGGCAAAGGTCTGCAGGTTCTCGAGCACGTCCAGGTGCGGGTACAGCGCCACGCGCTGCGGCACAAGGCCGATCCGTTGCCGCGCGGCCGCGCTGGCCGCCGGGTCCTCATCGTGCACGCGCACCGTGCCGGCCGCCGGGCGCAGTCGGCCGCACAGCAGGCGGATCAGCGTGGACTTGCCGGCCCCGTTCGGGCCGAGCAGCGCGCAGACCTGGCCGGGAAGAAGCTCCAGGGACACGCCGTCGAGCACGCGCCGGCGGTCGAAGGCGAACGCGAGGTCCCGGGCGACCAGCGTCGCGGTCGCGGATCTCATGGCGGGTTCATCGAGCCGGCTTCGGGAAGCGGGCGTCAGAGAAAGCGCTGGAACAGCGCGCGGACGTAGCCGTCCAGCGCCGCCCCGCCGACGGCGGCCGGCAGCACCGCGTCGCCGGCGGCCAGCTCCTGCTCGACGCGGGCGAACAGGGCCTCTTCGCCGATCCGGTGGACCGAACCGGCCTTGCCGCGGTCCAGGCCGGCGTCCTTGCCCGAGTCGGCGCCGTACTTGCGCACGTCGAGCAGGTCGTCGGCGGCCTGGAAGGCCTGGCCCAGGTGGCCGGCGTAGCGCTGCAGCGCCCCGAGGTCGCCGTCGTCCAGGCCGAGGATGCAGCCGGCGCCGGCGGTGGCGAGCTCGAACAGCACGCCGGTCTTCTGGTGGTTGATCTCGGCCAGCGCGTCGCCGTCCGGCGCGTCGTCGAGCGCACCGGCCCGCTCGATCAGGTCGCGGCTCTGGCCGGACACCAGCCCCGCCGTGCCGACCGCGGTCGACAGGCGGTCGACCAGTTCGCAGCGGAGTTCGGCGCCCAGCGCCCGGTCGCGCGCCAGCACGCCGAAGGCCTGGTTCAGCAGGGCCACCGCCGCCAGCGTGGTGGTCGCCTCACCGAAGGCCTGGTGGCAGGCCGGCTGGCCCCGGCGCAGGCTGGCGTCGTCCATGCACGGCAGGTCGTCGAGCATCAGGGACGCGCAGTGGACCATCTCCAGCGCGCAGCCGAAGTCGATCATCCGTTCGGGGTCGCCGCCGAAGTGCAGCGCGGTGCGGATCGCCAGCATCGGCCGGACCCGCTTGCCGTTGGCCAGCAGGCAGTAGCGCATGGCCTCGGCCAGCTGCGGGCATGTGGCGCTCGCCCCGTCGTGCCGGCCCGGCAACAGCTCGGCCAGGCGGGCGTCGATGCGGTCTCGCCAGCGTGCGTCGAGCCCGGCGTCCTGTGCGGAGGGGTTGAGCGATCCGGACTCGTTGGACCGGTCAGAGCGGTCGGATCGATCGGACAGGGCGTCTTCAGTGGTCGCGGCCATGCGGCCCTCCCCTCGTCATGGCGGCTGGAGTGCAGCACTCGGGCATCGACACGAGGTCGAGAGCGGCCGATCGCGATTCCGTACGAGCCTGCTGCATGGCTCCATGGTAGCCGCCGATCGGCCCGAATTGAAGCCCACCGTGGCCGGGCGCGCTCACGGGGTCTTGCCCGGCCGAGGTCAGACTTCGCGACCGGGTATGCTGTGCGGCAGTCCCGCCGTGCCGGATGCCGGCACAACGACCAGAACTTCGAGGGATTCCCGCGTCCTGCGCTGCGGGATCACGTAACCGAGCAGCAACGGAGCAGCACCGACCATGAACCAACCCCGTACCGCCGCCGTCATCGGCTCCGGCTTCGGCGGCCTTGCGCTGGCCATCCGCCTGCAGGCCGCCGGCATCCGCACCACCGTGCTCGAGAAGCGCGACAAGCCGGGCGGCCGCGCCTACGTCTACGAGGACCAGGGCTTCACCTTCGACGGCGGCCCCACCGTGATCACCGACCCGTCGGCGCTGCGCGCGCTGTGGGAGATCGCCGGCAAGAACATGGACGACTACGTCGAACTGCTGCCCGTCGACCCGATGTACCGCCTGTGCTGGCAGGACGGCAAGGTGTTCGACTACACCAACGATCCGGACCGTTTGGAGGAGCAAATCCGCCGCTTCAACCCGGCCGACGTCGACGGCTACAAGCGCTTCCTCGAGTATTCCTACAAGGTGTTCGAGAAGGGCTATCTGGACCTCGGCCACAAGCCCTTCCTCAACTTCGGCTCGATGGTCAAGGTCGCGCCGGACCTGATGAAGCTGCAGGCCCAGAATAGCGTCTACCGCCAGGTCTCGAAGTTCATCAAGGACGAGCACCTGCGCCAGGCCTTCTCCTTCCACCCGCTGCTGGTCGGCGGCAACCCGTTCCAGACCTCGTCGGTCTACACGCTGATCCACGCGCTGGAGCGCGAATGGGGCGTGTGGTTCGCCAAGGGCGGCACCGGCGCGCTGATCCGCGGCATGGTCAAACTGTTCGAGGACCTCGGCGGCAAGGTTCGCCTCAATGCCGAAGTCGCGCAGATCGACACGGCCAACGGCAAGGCCTCGGGGGTGCGCACCAAGGACGGCTGGCACGGCGAGTTCGATGCGGTGGCCAGCAACGGCGACGTGCTGCACACCTACCGCGACCTGCTCGGCCACACGGACCAGGGCCGCAAGAAGGCCCGCTCGCTGGCCAACAAGCGCTGGTCCATGTCGCTGTTCGTCATCTACTTCGGCCTGAACCGGGTGCACGACAACCTCGAGCACCACATGATCCTGTTCGGGCCGCGCTACCGCGAGCTGATCAAGGACATCTTCAGCGGCCCGGACCTGCCCGACGACTTCTCCCTGTACCTGCACAACCCGTCCCTGACCGACCCGTCGCTGGCGCCGGAAGGCTGCAGCACCTACTACGTGCTCTCGCCCGTTCCGCACCTCGGAAAGGCGGATCTCAATTGGGACGAAGTCGGGCCGAAGTACACGGACCGCATCCTCGACTACCTGCAGAAGCACTACCTGCCGGGCCTGAAGCAGGACCTCGTGACCTGCCAGACGCTCACGCCCTTCGGCTTCCGCGACGACCTGAACTCGCACCTGGGGTCGGCCTTCTCGGTCGAGCCGGTGCTGTGGCAGTCGGCCTTCTTCCGCCCGCACAACCGCGACGCGAAGATCCCGAACGTGTATCTCGTCGGCGCCGGCACCCACCCGGGCGCGGGCATCCCCGGCGTGGTCGGCTCCGCGCGCGCCACGGCCGGGCTGATGCTCGAGGACTTCGACCTGCCGGCCCAGGCGAGCTGAATGTCGGTCGCGGCCCGCGCACCCAAGGACGACGAGCTGGGCCGCGAGGCCGCCGACACCATTGCCGAAGGCTCCAAGAGCTTCGCCACCGCCTCGAAACTGTTCCGCCCGGCCATGCGCCGGGACGTGCTGCTGCTCTACGCCTGGTGCCGCCACTGCGACGACGTCACCGACGGCCAGGCCTTCGGCCGGCACCAGACCGGCACCGCTTCGCCGGAAGCCGTCGAGCAGCTGAAGCGCGACTCGCTCGCCGCCTGCCGCGGACAGCCCGTCGACCGGCTGCCCTTCCGCGCCCTGGCCGAAGTCGCCAAGCGCCACGAACTGCCCGAAGAGATCGTGCTGGACCACATTGCCGGCTTCGAGCGCGACGTGGACGGCTGGCAGCCCCGGACCACCGACGACCTGCTCGAGTACTGCTACTTCGTCGCCGGCGCGGTCGGCATCCTGATGGCCCGCATCATGGGCGTGCGCGACGTGCCCACGCTGCGCCGCGCCTGTGACCTGGGCATCGCCTTCCAGCTGACCAACATCGCCCGCGACATCGTCGAGGACGCCCGCGCCGACCGCTGCTACCTGCCCATCGAGTGGCGCGCCCTGGCCCAGCTCGACATCCCCGACCTCGTCAAGCCCGAACTCGCCAAGGACGTCCACCCGCTGGCCGCGAGGCTGGTCGAACTGGCCGAGCCCTATTACGCCTCCGCCCGCATCGGCGAACGCGCCCTCCCCGCCCGCGCCGCCTGGGCGATTGCCACCGCCCGCGGCGTCTACCGCGACATCGGCCTGCAGGTGCGCCGCAAAGGGCCCGAGGGACTGGCCGAGCGTGCATACACTTCGAAGGGCCGCAAGGCCTGGCGTGTCGTCACCGGGGGCAGCCAGACCATTGGTGGTCGGTTTCGGAACGGGATTGCCCGACGAGGCGATCTGTGGACGCCGAGAGCGCTCCAAAGCGAATCGACCTAAGAACCCTGCTTTGCCCAGGCCAGACGCCTGGCTAATTGCCGAACTTGTCGAGCCAGATGTGACCATACTCCCGACATTTGGTAGCCTGTGGCTCTGGCGACGATTGGCAAATGCAAGGGCACTAAGTTTTGATCATTCCAGAAGTTGATGTGCGCCGGCTGCTGAATTGGCAAGCAAGGCTGTTTGCGCTCGTGCTATTTGGTGTCTGCAGCAGCCCGTCGGCAGAGATTGAGAGACTAGAAAGGCCGCCCGACCCCGCCGCGTTTGCCGAAGTCGGTGACCAAGCGGGGTGGTCTGTTAGCGTTCATGGCGAGTGGGCAATCGTTGGAGCTCACACAGCGAACAACGACCCAAGCCCCTACGGGAAAGTCTTTGTCTACAAGAAAGACTCGCCGTCAGGTTCGTGGACTTTCCATACCCAGCTTCTTTCACCGTACCCCGGCCCAGGAGATCGATTCGGCGAAGCAGTCAGCGTCTTTGAGGGCCGCATCCTGGTTTCCGGCCAGATCGGCCCATCTGATCTCAGCGCTGTCTACTTGTTTGAACTTGACGCCGACGAGTGGGTGCACACAGACACGTTCGAGCCTCAAGTAGCGTCGGAAGGCCGGCTCGGCTACGACATTGCCCAAGCACAGGGCACTATTGCTATCGGGGCCGCCAATGATCGCGAGCCAACTCTTGGCCGTGGCACCGTTTGGATGTTCGAAAGAAATGGAGGCGCATGGCAACTGGCAGAAAAAGTCTACCCAAATGACCCGAACGCCGGAGGGTTCGGCTTCTCGATCGCGCTTGAGCAGGATCGACTTCTCGTAGGAAATCCGGGCTACAGCAACACGTTCATCAGCCAAGGGGCTGCGTTCGTCTTTGATCGGTCAGGATCCACATGGACGCTCACCGATCTCTTAATAGCTTCCATCCCAGGAAATGACAAAAAGCTTGGCTGGGATGTCGACTTGGACTCGGATCGCGCCCTAGTCGGAATGTTGTCTTGGGACACGGCTGACAATACGAACCTCAGTGCCCGGCTGTTCGAATTCAACCAAACCGAATGGATAGAAACCGTCCAGATCACTCCATCCGAGCCGCTACAGCCTGGCTCGGCCTACGCAACTGCTGTCGAAATCATGGGTGATTCAGTCTTTGTTGGCGATCCTTACTGGAATGGAGCGCGGACTGACCAAGGGAGAGTTCACGTCTTCCACTACGAAAACGGCACTTGGGAGGAAGATGAACCTCTGTCCGAACCCAATATTTCGAGCCGACCAGAATTCTACGGATTCTCCATCGCGGCTTCCGGTGAATCAGTCATTGTGGGAACTCCCCGTAGTGGTTTCATTGGCGGAGCTGGTTCGGCGACCGTCTTTCAGTTCCAGAACCAGCAACCTATTTCGCAGACGCGATTGTCGCCTAGTGATTCGGTAGAGGACGATCAATTCGGCCACGGGCTGGCGTCGACTCAGCAGACGCTTCTTGTGGGCGCGCCGGGTGATTCTCCACGCGGCGAGGAGTCCGGAGCGGTTCTAGTCTTCCAGGAAGCACTCGGTGAATGGGAACAGACCGCAGTCCTTTCACCGGAGAACCTTGAACTGTATGACCGATTCGGCGCCTCGGTTGCGGCTGATCTCTCGACCGTTGTCATTGGCGCTCGATCATC
Organism: Wenzhouxiangellaceae bacterium; assembly: GCA_965227925.1. GTDB lineage: Bacteria > Pseudomonadota > Gammaproteobacteria > Xanthomonadales > Wenzhouxiangellaceae. The sequence continues at coordinate 432,298 of CBDDGP010000003.1, read as the reverse complement.
GAGTGCAGTCGACCATCAGGCCGGCGCAGCGTACGTGTTTGAACGTGATGGAGATACCTGGCAAGAAACACAAATGCTTCTGCCACTCGATGGCGTCGAACAGGATTATTTTGGCTCAGCCGTCGATGTCTCTGGCGACCAAATCATCGTTGGAGCACCAGGATTCTTCGTTGGGAGCATCGGAATCGCAAACCCCGGCCAGGGCTACATCTTTGCGAAGATCGGAGATCAATGGGAACAGACAGCCAGCCTGATTCCCAGTGATGCGTCTTGCTGTCAGCTATTCGCCTACGACGTTCAAATCAGCGGCGATTTTGCGTTTTCTTCAGCCCCTACAGACGGGCCAACAAATGACTACGACGGGGCTGTGTACGTTTTTCGATTTGATGGCTCGGAGTGGGTGGAATATCAGAAGATTCTGCCACCCGCCGGTGATACGGCAGGCAGATTCGGGCTCAGCATAGCCCTCCGGGACGATCAACTCCTGATCGGTGCACCTTCGATTTCCGGCGCATTCGCCGCAGAGGGAAAGGCCTATCTTTACCAGTGGGACGGCTCAGCGTGGATTTTCGACCAAGAGCTAGTCGCACCGTTTCCCGCCGATCAGAACTGGTTCGGCCGCCAAGTCGACTTCGTGGATGGAAAAATCGCTATCGCGGCGAATGTTCCCACCGGACAAGACACTGGCTTCGGAGTGACGCACCTTTTCCTGCAGGATGGTTCGGCCTGGTCTGCGAAAGCCGAGTACCCCTTTCCGGAACCGCTAGACGACGAGACTCAGATACGAGATTTGGCTTTTGCTGGGACCCATCTGTTTACCGGCATGCCGTTCCGCGATGAGGAGTATGCCGATTCTGGCGCTGTTTTCTTCGTGGACACGAATCTGATCTTTGCCGATGAATTCGAGATCGAATAGAGCCCCCGGAAGCATTGTGCGCGATTGAAAGCGCCACGCAAGTCTGGAATCAGGGGAATCAATACATGTTTACCGACCCGAGCCACTCTGCCAAGAACTATTACGTCCGCTGAATCTGCCTCGGCGGCAGACGAAATGTTGCCAGAGAATCGGTGGGCGGTTCTGCAACGGCGCGGCCCAGCGCGGCGACCTGTGGACGCCCAGCGCCCTGGCGGCCCAGGAAACCTGACGTTCGGAGAAATCGGGATGGGCGAAGGCACGAAGCACGAGAAGCAAACCATCGAAGCCGCCTGCCCCTGCGGCAACGCCCGCCTGAAGATCCACGCCCCGCCCCGCTTTTGGATGTACTGCCACTGCACCGTCTGCCAGCGCTTCAACCAGGCCCCGTTCGCCGACGTACTGATCTACCGCGCCAGGGATGTCGATCGACCGGAACTCGGCGCCGTCGAATACGACACCTACAAACCCCCGCCAAACGTCCAGCGGGGCAAGTGTGTTGTCTGCGGCGCCGCCGCCGTCGAGACCTTCCGCGCCCCGCTGCTGCCGAAACTGACCATGGTGCCTCGCGCCATGCTGCCCGCCGACGCCGATCTGCCAGAGCCGGTGGCGCATTTCTTCTACGAGACGCGGGTTGGGGATGCAGACGATGAGCTTCCTCGGCATGAGGGGTTTTTGCCGAGTCAGTGGGCGTTTTTGAAAAAACTCCTAATGTCGCGAGGAGGTTAATAGCGCTCTGTATAAGCTTTTGGAAAAGCGCGGCGCGTAGTGTCGGTCAGATTAATCCGCTTGTTAAATTTCAGGCTAGATGCGCTATTCCATCTGATATCAGCATCATGTCGTTGATCATTCACCTCATTGTTTCCAGGAATGAAATCACTATTCGATATGCTGGCTCAAAGCACGCAAGAACTTGCTCGTCTGGGTCCACTTCGCCGTGTAGCAGGGCATTGCGCATTGCGTATAGGGTCTCGACTAGGCCAGCCAGAAGGTCTTCGTTCGTGCACTGGAAGTGCATCGCTGATATCTGTAAGTATGGGCCGCCACCTTGCACAAGGTCCACCATCGGGCGCGGATTGCATCCGTCATAGAACTCCCTCAGCCTGAGTTGTTGTGCTGGCGACAAATCGTTTTCAAACTCTGGCTGAGCATAGACGGTCGCTGGATCATACCGTTCCTGTACATACTGGAACTTTACGATGCCAGTGTTCAGCGAAGCAACCGTCACTTCGATATGCCCACCTTGTATTCGCCGGGCAGTAAAGCGTTGGCCGTTCCGATCAATCTGCTCGTTTTGCAGATACCTAGGGGCGATACACACTTCCCTGAGCGACACACGTTCTACGTTGCCCTTAGGCGTCACCTCCCACTGAATGGCATCCAGTTGTAACTGTAGATCACAGATTGCCTGTTTAAGCCGTTCTGCTTCTGCGGTCTGATTGTCATGTTGAAGCAATGGTAGGACGCGGCGGCGCAATCGACTGTTGTTGTTGCGGATCGCGAAGTTGAGCATATCCCGCTCTTTCGCCTGTCCGCTGGCGTCTCTATACCATGCGTTGAAAGCGGCCCATGCCTTCACGAATGGGCCGACATAGTCAATCTCTGCCCGTTCAAGCCAGTCCCGTGCATGCGGCGGAAGCGCCACTACTCTGCCTCCTCGGCTTCGTCGAGGAAGGCCAGCGCAGCGTCTTCACTATTCTCGATGGCGATCTCGACGGCTCGCTTGGCTGCTTCAAGTAGTTGGCGGGCCTGGCGGCGCGCAGCGAAGCCTGCCTGGACGATGTTTGTGATCTGGTCGGAGACCTCGGCCACTGCATCAGGCACGGGTATGGACAGCAAATCGCATTCGCCAAAGCGTGGGTGCTGCGATCCGTCCTGACACCATTTCAGGATGGTCTGCGCGGGGGTCGCGCGGAGGAACACCATGAGGGTTTCGGGAGAGATAACAGCCAGTCCTTCCTTAGGGCGAAGGACTATAAATTCCGACGATCCAACTGAGGGAACGTCATCGCCGGCTCGCACAACGGCCACTTCCTTGAGGTATGCCCGCAACCGGGATATCGCCACGTCGCCGTTTTGCAATCTCTTCTTGACGCTGCCGATTTCACCTGCGGCCTGCGGTTCTTTCTCGGCGTCCAGCAACGGCACCAGTGCGTCCGTCACATCGTAGTTGCGCACAAGCTGCTGAGGTGGCGCACGGCCGGGCACGAACATGTCGCGGACACTGTCCATCCGGTCGCCAAGCGCCTGTCCCTGGAGCGCCGCTAGAGATTGCCGGACCTGCTCCTTGGCAGGCATGAAGTACTGCGCATCCAAGCGTGCGGCGGCGAGGGCGTCACTGGCGCGTGCAGAGTAGCTGAGCGGTTCTGGCGGCGTCCAGTCCGCCAGCCCCAACGCCTCCAGCAGCGTCGTTTCGGCTCGACGCATCGAGGCATTGATTGCGGCACGTACTTCTTGAGACTGACGCCATTTGCTTTCGATGTGAGACTGGAAATCATCAGAAGCCAGCGGGACTTCTATATCCTGAAACTCGATTAGCTTGATCTCTGGCCGCGTGGCCTTAATGCCGCGCCGCCGCAGTTGTGCCTGCCCGTATGAACAGTTGAGATAGGTCGAAAGATATACAGAGTTGATTGGCCTTCTGGGCCTGAGTAAACCAACATGAGCAATGGTGTTAGCTTCACCAAGGGAAGCATCCACCACTGCGCTTTTTCCAAAATACACGCCCGTCTTTGTGACAAGCACGTCACCGGGTCTAAGACTTGAACGCGGCAGCGACTCGTGATGCGATCGTGATATGAAGCGAAGGCGGGAAGTATCAATCCAGCCGTCCTTGACGTTTTCACTGAGAATGAAGGGCACGCCTGTTTCCTGGTAATCCGCTACACCGTGGTCCCCGTCAGTTATGAGTGAACACACCTTCGAAATTGTCTTTAGGGGCAGTGCGCTTGATCTCAACCTGTCCTGTAACAGCACATATCGCGGCGAGTAGTACTCGGAACCTATCGTTTGGAGGTTCTCCAGATCACTTCTTCTCAGAATCGAGGCTTCTAGCCCCTCCAACAGTGCGCTTAGGCGATCACTGTCGAAGGGGCGTGGCGAAAAAAACTGAACTGCTCCTTTGCAGCGAACTCTTGGAAGGCTTCGGCTATGCCGTCTTGCGTCAGCCCTTCGTGATTATAGAGGTCATGGTCCACGATGAAGTGGCCGTGCGTATCACGCATGAGGGTTCCGTCATTCCGGCGCACATAGACTTTTTCGCCAGAGTTGGTGACACTTTCCACCTGCTGCGTGGCAAAGAATATGTTGTAGTCATCCACGTTCGGGCATAGCGGCCCGGCGGCGGGGTCGTCGTTCCACTTCTGCACGAATAGCACGCTGGTTTTTGTGCCCGTGTGCGGCTTGAAGGTGTTTGGGTGCAGCCCCACCACGGCGAGGATTCGGCAGCGCTCCATGATGAACTCGCGCACCCGCTGGTCGGACGAGTTGTTGAACCGCCCTTGCGGAAGCACCACCGCCATGCGTCCACCGGGCTTCAAAAAGTCCAGATTGCGTTCGATGAACAGCAAATCGCGCCCCACTGTGCGTTCCAGCTTGCCGGTTTTCTTGTGGGCAAGCTCATAGGGCGATAGCATGTCTGACTGTTTGATATTGCCGGCGAAAGGCGGATTGGCCATTAGCACGTCAAAGCCGAAAGACCGGTAGTCGGATTGTCGCGGGTTCGCCCGCTGCTTGCGCAATCGTCGCCAGCCATCGCCGTAGGTGTCAGACCATTCGTCCTGCTTCACAGTTTCGTCCCACTTGGTCCAATCCAGCGTATTGAGGTGCAGCACGTTGGTTTCGCCATCGCCCGCGATGAGGTTGAGGCAGCGCGATACGCGCACAGACTTCTCGTCGAAGTCGATAGCGAACACCTTGTCGCGCACGTAGTCTTCGCAACGCGGCGGCTTCTGGTCCATCGTAAATAGGTGGCTTTCTTCAATGCCCATGTCAGCGATTATCTGGCGCCAGACGTGAAACATCGTGTGGACCGTGAAGCCCGCCGATCCACACGCAGTGTCGATCACGGTTTCAGTTTCCTGCGGGTTGAGCATCTTTACGCTCATGTCGATCACCCAACGCGGCGTGAAGTATTGCCCCTTCTCGCCCTTGGACGACTTGTTGACAAGGTATTCGAAAGCGTCGTCGATCACGTCGAGGTTGGAGTTGAACAGCTTCCATTCTTCGAGCGACCCAACACAGACCTGCAGGTGATCCGGTGACAGTCGGATGCGTTCGTCGTCGAGGAAGACGCCGGGCCATTTGCGCTTCGCCTCATCAAACAGTTCTTGCATCGCCCGCTTGAGTTGCGCGGCAGTGTTGGTGTTGCGGAAGCGTAGGTAAGGATGCTGCCCGCGATGGGTAGCCATCTCGTCATACAGCTTCGTGAAGATCAGCTTGAAAACTTCTTCGAAGACATCGACGCCAGCGTTGGCCAAAACCTCGTTCTCCATGTCCACGATCAACTCGCGCAGCGACCGTGCTTTCGAGCCTTCGCGTTCCCGCTCGTTTTCTTTGTCGATAAGGGTCTGAATGGTCCACGGTTGATCGACAATATCCTCAATCGTCTGCGCTGCGCGCGGCAGATGGTGAATGGGAACGAAATAGTTGGGGTTTTTGCGGTGCCAGACTTCGGCAATAATGCCGTTACTCCACATCGCCAGCGGAGCCCCTGTGGCGTGCGTGTAGGATCGAAGCTGTTCCTTGCCATCGCGAAGTTTGGCCGCCTTTACTTCGATGACTATATAGGGAACCGTAGGACGGTCAGCATCGAAGACTACGATATCAGCGCGCTTGGATCTGTCGCGCCCGAAGGTGATCGGATATTCAACCTGTATTCGGGAAGAGGCATAGCCATATTGGTCGATGAGCCGCGCCAGCCACAATTGCCGAGTGCGCTCCTCAGGCTTGAGTTGAACATCTTTGTCGCGCAAAAGGCAAGTGACGAACACAGCGGGTTTTCCTCGAACTTCTCGTTCAAAGCTCCGCTGATCCAAAGCTCGGTTTTCGTCTTCGGAAAAAAGGACGAACTCGCTAAATTCAGTGTTTGAGATATGCTTCAAAGTTAACTTACCTTTTCGTATGGTCGCGTTTTTTCAAAAAATCTCGTATGGGATTTGACTTCAACGCCGAAACTTAGCTGTGCTAGATGCGGATGGCCTATTTGCAGCAGTAACAAAGATTACCCGTGTCAGGCGTCCGCTGTGGCGCCATGTTAGAGGGCGCCACCGGCATGCAATCCGTGCCTAACAGCATCGACGAACTGACTAAATCGGCCAGTTGTATGACGCCGCCCTGTCAGGGACAGCGACGAGAACAAGGATTCTCGAAGCCCTCTCGCCAACTCAAGTTGCACACCTTGTTCTCTTCGTCCTCTGTTGCAAATATTCCAAGGGGATTCTCCTTGAAGATCTGGTCGTTCATGGCGTTCCACAGTGAAGCCAGCATCACCCAAACTTCCCCTCAGGAACGCCCCAAGCTTTTGGTCAGCACCTCCCAGGTACACAGTATCTGCTTCGCTTTCCTCACCGTGGAGCACGAGCACGAATTCGGCGCGAGCCACTAGAGCTACTATTTTCGGAACGTTGAAATTCGTGCTCGTGATGTGGAGGTCTCGATTCCCAGCGTTCTTTAGCCCTTCGAAGCACGCTAGCCCAAGATCATTCGCAGCTATAGCTGTAGCTAGCTCTGAAGTTCCAGGCTCGATGCCACCACCGTGAGGCGCAATCACGACGGTTGTCACCCCTTCTATGGGCCTGACATGGATGCGATAGTCCTCTTCTTCTGTCTCGGACCGACGTAATTCTTCGAATGTTGCGTATTTATCCACGCCCTTTAACTATGAGATTTGTGGCGGAAGTGCTGCGTAGCTGGTAGACACTACGAAACTCGCGCTAGTCCGTGCATCGCCGCAGGAGAAGTTCCTCAAGTCCCTGAATTCCAACGCCCTACTCCGCTTTCCCCTGATCGTTATCCTGCACCAATGCTGTTTAGTGCGCAAGGCGCTCATCGCGCCGAGTTCAGAAATCACGCGCCCCGTCCACGATTCGGGCAAACTAGCGGGAGAATGGCCGCACAGGCGCTCTGAACGGCGCGAATCGCGCCACGACTACGTTCAAGCAGGTAGGTACAGCAGCATGATCCGGAGTCTTCTCATGACGATTTGTCGCATCGGCGTTCTGCCGCTGTTCCTGACCGGTTGCGTGGCGGATCCTCCGCTGCTTTCTGCGTCCTGCGATCCGGATATCCCCATCACACCCATCCACGAGATTCAGGGCAGCGGGCCGGCGAGTCCGCTGAACGGGTCCACGGTCCAGATCGAAGGCGTCGTGGTCGGCGATTTCCAGCATCGCAGCCGCGCGGCCATCGGAACGCACGGCGACCTGGATGGATTCGCGGTGCAGGAGCAGGCCGCCGACGTGGACGGCAACCCGGACACCAGCGAGGGTGTGTTTGTGGTTGACGGCACGAACACTCCGATCGACGTTTCGCTCGGCGACCGCGTCTGCGTGACCGGCACGGTCAAGGAAGTGGCCGGCGAGACCCGAATCCTGGCAACCGAGGCCGGGGGCCGGGTCGCGCTTCTCGGCAGCGGGTTCGCGCTGCCGCCCGCGCGGGTGGTTCCGTTGCCCTCGGCGGGCGTTGTTCTGAACGACGACGGCGCGCAGGTCGGCGACCTCGAGCGCTTCGAGGGCGAGCACGTGCGGGTGGCCGGGCCGCTGGCGGTGACGGACCTGGCCGCGCTCGATCGCTTCGGCGAGTTCACGGTCTCGGCCGGCGGGCGGCTGGAGTCCTACACGCAGACGAACGCACCGGACCCGGTCGGCTTTGCGCTGCACAACGAGAGCGACGCGCGCCGCAGTCTGCGCGTGGATGACGGCGTCGAGGCCGCCTGGCCGGATCCGATCCCCTACCCGGCGCCGGGCCTGGGGCTGGCTAACGTGGTGCGCACCGGGGACACCGTCTCCGGTCTGCAGGGCGTGGTGACGTGGCGCCGGGGCGATGGCGTCGACCCGACCAGCGACGGCGCGCAGGACTACCGCCTGATGCCGACGGCGGTGCCGGGCTTCGTTGCCGACAACCCGCGCCCCGCGCTGCCGCCCTCGGTCGGCGGCGACGTCAAGGTCGCGGCCTTCAACGTCGAGTACTTCTACAACGGCACGGCAGGCGATCCGAGCAGCTTCCCGATCGGCGGCGGGCGGACGACCCATTCCGAGTACCTGCGCCAGCGCGACAAGCTGGTCACCGCCATCGCCGAGCTGGACGCCGACATCGTCGGCCTGAACGAGCTGGAGAACGACTACGTCGACGGGCCGAACAGCGCGATCGCCGACCTGGTCGACGGCCTGAACGCGGCGCTGGGCGCCGGCACCTACGCCTGGCTGGACCCGGGCATCACCTTCGGCAGCTCGCCGCTGGTCAACGGCCTGATCTACAAGCCGGCCACCGTGACGCCGGTCGGGACGCTGACCTGGCTGTGGAATGACGATTTCGGCAACCCGGGCGGCGCGTACCCGTTCCTGCTGCACCGCGCGGCGCTGACCCAGACCTTCGACACGGCCGCCGGCGCGTTCACGGTCAGCGTCAACCACCTGAAATCCAAGGGCTGCCGCCCGACGCCGGTCGGACCGGACAACGATGCCGGCGGCGGGGCGTCGTGCTTCAACCACGCCCGCACGGTCGGCGCGCTGGCGCTGCTGGAGTGGTTCGCCAACGACCCGACGGACACGCAGCAGCACCTGGGTACCTACGACCCGGACGTGCTGATCATCGGCGACCTGAACGCCCACCCCGCCGAAGACCCGATCGCCGCGCTGAAGGCCGGCAACGACGGCATCCCCGGAACCGGCGACGACTGGGTCGACCTGCTCGCGCCCTCGGACTACAGCTACGTCTTCCGCGGCCGCGCCGGCCGCCTCGACCACGCCATCGCCAGCCCCAGCCTGGCTGCCCAGGTCAGCGGCGCCGGCGTCTGGCACATCAACGCCGACGAATCCGGCGCCTTCGGCTTCTCCGAAGACCAGCCGGCCCCGGCCGCGCTGTACGCCATCGACCCGTACCGGTCCAGCGACCACGACGCGGTGGTGATCGGGGTGCAGTAATCCCGTTCCGCGGGATTTCAGGGTGGAGCGCAGCGATGCGCTCTCGGTGACGCCGCGGTGTCGCCGCTGAGCAAGGCGCTCGGCCCGGCTAGTCGATGCCGTGCTTCGCGGGCGGGTCGATGCAGGCGTCGGCGCCGGTCAGGCGACCGAGTTCGATCGTTCCCTGCTGCGCTTCGTCCGCGCTCTCGAACAGCAGGCGACCGGCGTGGCAGGAATTGAAGGTGAGTTCGGCGGTTCCCCAGACCACGAGCTCGGGTGCCGGGGGCAAGGCAAAGCGGCCGCTCTCCGTGGTCACGAACTCCAGGTGGGCGGTGCCGGCGTCGTCGATCGGGCCCTGCCCGACCATCCACTGCTGCTGGCCGGCCTCGTCGTAGGTGAACCAGTAGACCAGCGCCTCGTTGCGATCCTCGAGGATTTCCAGGCTGATGCCCTGCCCGGGCAGGTCCGGATCGCTCCAGGAGCCGTTCAGGCGCGCGCTCATCGGCTCGAAGGCCCGCGGATCCTCGGTGATCGCCGGCAGGATGTGCTCGCGCAGGCCCGTGCCGATGCCCGGGCCGTCGTAGTCGTAGTCGGCGGCGACCTGGACCACGACCAGGTCGGCCTGGGGAATGACGAAGATGTACTGGCGACCGAAGCCGTCGGCGTAGTACACGTCGAAGGTCCGGCCCACGGCGTCTGTCAGCGGCAGCACCCACCACTGGTAGCCGTAGCCGGAGCCAGGCGCGGAGAAGATTTCGGGGTCGGTCAGTGAACTGCTGGCGCGCTCGATCGACGCTTCGATCCAGTCCTCGGTGACGATGCGCCTGCCCTCCCACACGCCGCCGTCGAGCATCATCTGGCCGATGCGCCCCATGTCGGTCAGGGTCATCCACAGGCCGAAGCCGAGCGGCGCGTTGCCGTCGGGGAAGTCCTCTTCGTCGGCGGCGTAGGGTCCGGTCAGCAGCCAGTCGACCGCACCGATGCCCAGGGGGTTGAACAAGGCGTTGCGCGCGTAGGTCTGGACGATCTGACCGGTCGCCCCGGTGACGATGCCCGACATCAGGCCCGACGCGCCGGTGCTGTATTGGAAGGTTTCGCCGGGCGGCCCGGCCATCGGCCAGTCGAGCACGGTGCCGATCCAGTCCGACGAGTTCACCATCACGCCAATAGGATGGTCCTGGGCGCCGGTGTAGGGCCACTCCTGCCAATCGAGCCCGTGGCGCTGTTGCAGCACGTGCTCCACGGTGATCTGCCGCTTCAGCGGGTCGAGGGCGACGTTCGGGTACTCGGGGAAATGCTCGCTCAGCGACGACTCCACGTCGAGCAGGCTGTCGCGGACCAGCGTGCCGAGCAGGATCGAACCCACGCTCTTGGTCACCGAGAACACCGGGTGCAGCTCGCCGGCATAGCCGTGCTGGTAGGAGAGGTAAACGACCTGCCCGCCGCGAACCACCATCAGGCCCTGGATGGTCCCGAGCTCGCCGGACTGCAGGCGAGGCGTCAGCGCATCGAGCAGCGCCGCGTCCATGCCCTGCTCAGCCGGCGCGGCAAACTCCCACGCTGACGCCGGTCGGGCCGCAAACACGACGAGCGCAACGACCAGCAAGTGCCGCACTGCACGACGAGTCATCGACCTGGGACCTCCCGGGGGCCTTGGTCCAGCATACCCCGGTTCGAATGGGTCACCAAGGCTACAGGGGTCACCAAGGCAAAAGACGCCACCAAGGCAAGGGCCTGCGCCGCCCGCTCGCTGTGGGGGCCGGTTCGCTAGTCCGGCCGTCGGGTGCGCATGGCTTCGCGCATCGCGTCCCGCCGCCCTGCGATGAAGGCGTCGTACTCGCGCATCTGCTCGTCGTCCAGCACGTCGGCCAACTTCGATCGCGTCGCGGCCTGCTCCGCCCGCATCTCGTCGCGCAGATCGCGCATGCGCCGCATTCGCTGGCGCCGGGGCACGTCGCTGTCCCGCAGCGACTGCAACTCTTCGACCCGTTCTTCTCGCCGGTCGGACCCGGCCGCATGGATCGCCCGGACCGCTTCGGCCTGCTCGTCGGTCATGTCGATCTCTTCGAGCAGCAGGTCCGCCATCGCGCTACCGCGATCGGCAGCCGCATCGGCCTCGGGCGGTTCGGCAGGCTGTGCTGCGGCGACCGCTGGCAACAGGCACGCCATAAGCAGGATCACGAACTGGAATCGGTTCATCGACATACCACTCTCCTTCGCAGTCAACGCGGGCGCAGAATCGCCCTCTCGAACGAACCCTGCCAGACAGGAACGCACTCGGCGGCGATGGGTTGACACCGTGGTTGCAGCAGCGGCTGACCCAGCAGCGTCGCCCGGCAATCGCCTCCGCTCAGACCAATCGATGAACCAGAAAAGGCAGGCCTGCAAATCGACGCTGCATCGACTGACGATTGTCACCCCGAACGCTTGACGCCCTGCACTGCCGGCCTGCGCCGCGTCAGCGCATTCTGTCCCCACCACTCAGGAGACAGACCATGCACTCGAACAAGCACTTTCTTTCCGCACTGGGCATCGCGATTCTGCTGGCAGCCACGCCGGCGCCGGAAGCGCTCGCCCAGGACAACAACGGCTGGCCGAGCATCGAGGTCATCGAGCCGGGCGACAGCGGGCGTCGCGTCGACGATGACGGCGTGTTCGGCAACTACTTTCCGGCCGCCGGCGACGAGGGGGCGCGGCACCCTGCCGTACTGCTGCTCGGCGGTTCCGAGGGCGGCCTCGGCCGCGGGGCGATGCACATGGCGCTGGACCTGCAGCGCGAAGGCTTCAGCGTGTTCCAGCAGTCGTACTTCGGCGCACCCGGCCAGCCGGAAGCGCTGGAACGGATTCCGCTCGAGGTCTTCGACCGGGGGCTGGACTGGCTGAAGGCCCAGCCCGAGGTCGATCCGGACCGGATCACGGTGCTCGGCGCGTCCAAGGGTGCCGAAGCCGCCCTGCTGATCGCCAGCCGCCGCTCCGACGTGAAGGCCGTGGTGGCCGGAACGCCGACCAGCGTGGTCTGGAACGGGATCAACTGGGCCAACGGAGGGGCGAGCCTCGTGACTTCGTGGACGGCAGCCGGCGACGACCTGCCGACGATGCCCTACGCGATGTGGAACCCGTCCGAGGGCGTCATCAGCGTGTATCGCTCGATCGAGAACGCCGCGACGGCCGAAGCGGCCAGGAACGCGGCCATCCCGGTCGAACGATCCTCGGCCGACGTCCTGCTGGTCTGCGGCGAGGACGAGACCATGTGGCCTGCCTGCCCCATGTCGCGGATGGTCGCTGAACGCAGCGCCGAGCTCGCGGGCCCGCCGGTCATGGTGCTGGCCTACGACGATGCCGGCCACTTCGTGTTCGGCCCGCCGGTGCCGTCGGACAACCCCTTCTACCAGCAGCTGGGTGGCTTCGGCGGCACCGTGGAAGGCAACGCGGCGGCGCGCGCCGACAGCTGGCCGAAGGTGGTCGGGTTCTTGCGGAGCGCGGTGGGCGAGTAGAAGTGCCGTGCAGGCATCCGGCGAACGTGCAGGCGCACGGCGCGGGATGAAACGAGGGCAACTCAGGAGGCGCCGGACCCCGTCCGTGCGCCCTTGTGCCGATAGAGCTTCGTGGTGCCCACGCGCGCATCCGGTGTCTCGATCTCGGCGAAGGCGTGCTGGATATCCCCGGGTAGCTCGAAGAACGTCGCTTCATCGATCTGCAGCACGGTCTGGTCACGATCGGCGGAGTCGCAGACGCGCTTGGCAATCGACGGCGTCCGTCCGATCACCGACGCGGTGCGCAGCTGGCCGAAGGAGAACACGATGGGATGGACCGTTCCCGTGGACACGCCGATGCGCGCGAACAGACGTACGTCGAGGTGCGCCAGGTCCAGCCGGTACTGCGCGATGAGGTCGGCAAAGATCTGGTTGACGGCGGTGGCGCAGGCCAGCGCGCGCACGGCGCAGTTGCCTTGCCCGTTGCTCGGGCGATCGCCGGCTCGATCGCCCGGGCGATCGGCGAACACGGCAATGAAGCCGTCGCCGGTGAAGCTTTCGAAGGTGCCCTGGTTGCAGTCGATCGCCTCGACCGCCGCGCGCAGGAACTCGCCCATGAACTTGCGCACGGTGAAGCTCCGCGCCTCGTCGGCAAACAGCGCGGAGGAGTTGGAGATGTCCATAGAGATCACCGATCCACGCTTCGAATCGCGGGGCACGGACAGACCCGCGATCTCCAGGTTGGTCTCCTTCGCGCCGAAGAAACTGTCCGCCAGCTCCAGCACAGCCGGTCGGAAACGGTTCACCGCATCGGCGGCCCGGGCCGGGTCCAGCGCCTGGCCGGACAGCAGCTGGATGACGCCGACCCGGCTGCCGCTGCCGTCCACCGCGCTGGTCTGGAGGCACTCGCAGTAGAGGCTCGACGGCTGGTACTTGTCGATCGAGAAGGCCGACTGACCGGCGGTCAGCGTCTCGCCGGTCAGGAAGCAGGTCACCGCCTTCGAATCGCGGCCGGCAAACACGGTGCCGATGAAGGACTCATCGGAGATGTCCGTAGGCGCGGTGGCCAGCACGATCAGCCCCAGGAACGCCCCTTCGTCGTTGTGCGCCGGGACGTAGAAGGTCGCCCGTTCGGCGCCGGCGTGGTCGAGGATGTCGTTCAGCGCGCTGACGACCGCGCTCTTCTTCGCCACGGGCAGGTTGGTTTCGTCGCCGTCGATGCTGATGCTCTTTTCCAGCTCGGCGATGCGCGCGTTCTTGTTCGCGATCCGCTTGCGGGCCTCGTCGAGGTCCTTCTCCATCAGGCCCATGCGGTACTTGAGCGTGACCCAGCCGACCGCCCCCGTGACCAGCGCACCGCCGGCGGCGAGGACGAAGGGATGCGCGAAAAACGCGGAAATGCTCATGCTTTACCTCCCAGCATCGCCAGGGCGGACCTGCACGATGACCAACGACCCCCGGAAAAAGCATAGCGGTTCCGGGGGTCGCGGGCAATTTGGCGAGACTGGACAGGCCGGCTCGGCTGACTCCGTGCGGCCCGGGACCCCGCCGGGGTGTCCTTGTCCGTCGCCAGAACTTGCCGGCGAGGCCGGACAGCGAGCCTATTCGTCCGGCGTATCCGAGCGGGTCCTCGCCAGCACCCAGCGCACGATCCGGTGGCCGGGCCAGTACAGCGCCGCGGCCGTGGCGACGCACAGCAGCGGCAGGTAGACCGCGTCGGGCAGCCAGGTCTGCTCGATGCCGAACGGTGCCTGCGTGTAGTTCAGGTTGCGCACGGGGTCGCCGAACCACCAGCCGCCGACGATCGCCAGCGAGCCGATGACGCATTGCAGCCAGGGTCCGCGGCCGTCGTAGCCCTGTCGCCGGCACAGCCAGACCACGTAGACCGGGAACCACAGGTGATAGGTCGACGCCAGGCGCTGGATCAGCGGTAGGGCCGGTTCGAACATGTAGGCGGTGATGCCGGTCGGGCTCTGTCCGGTCACCAGCCCGGCCACGAAGTCGAGGCCCCAGACGATGCCGACGACGGTCACCGTGCCGGCCTGGCTGGAGACGAGCAGCGGACTCGGGAACCAGGTCGCGACCAGCACGATGAACAGCGCGCAGTTGCACAGCCACCAGAAGTTCTGCGCCCCGGCAGTGAACAGGATCAGCAGCACCCAGGCCAGCATCCAGGCGGTATACAGAATGCGCGCCGCCAGCGGCACGGGATGACGCGCTCCAAGCTCGCCACTCGTTTCGCGACGTTCCGGACTCACGAACACCCCCCGTCTGGATCCGCGTTCAGCCTACTGCGGTCGGGGCCGGCCGGGCAATGGCCGGGGTCGGCCGGGAAAGTGCCGGCGCCGCGCGGGCCGCTGCGGCTCAGCGCAGCAGCAGGATCGGAATCCGGCAGCTCTGCAGCAGCGCGGTGGTGGTGCTGCCGACGATCATCCGGCGGATGCGCGAATGGCCGTAGGCGCCCATGACCAGCAGGTCGATCTCCAGCCGTTCGACCCGCTCGGCGATAACCCGCTCGGCGTCGCCCGCGTCAATGTGAGTGCGCGGCGCGAAGCCGGCGGCCTCGAGTCGCTCCACGGCTGCATCGAGGCCGTCCGGACCCGTCGGCGGGCTGCCGGCGGTGATCAGGTGGCAGTCCAGGCCCCCCAGCAGCGGGCTCTGGCACACCATCTCGACGCACTTGCGCGTCGTGGGGCTGCCGTCGAAGGCGATCGCGAAGCGCTCGACCGGGCGGAACGCGCGCGACGAGACCAGCGTTGGCCGATGGACCGAGCGCACGACGCGCTCGAGGTTCGCGCCCAGATGGTCGCCGTTGACGCCGGCGGATTCGCCGCGCTTGCCGAGCACGAACAGCCGGACCGAGTCTTCCAGCTCGGTCAGCGCCTGGGCCAGCGGGCCCTGCCGCTGCAGCGCCGTCGGGTTCAGCGCGCCGGCCTCGGCGGCGCGCGAACAGGCTTGGTCGAGCATCGCGCGCCCCTGCTGCATCTCGACCCGCGAACGCCGCGCATCGAGTTCAGCCAGTTCGTCGAGCAGGTGGCTCTGGGCGTCGATACCGATCGTGCCGCTGAAGTCCACGCCCGGCGAACGCTTGCTGCGGTCCTCGAGCACGTGCAGGCACTGCAGGTCGGCGCTGAGCCGCTGCGACGCCCAGGCCGCGTAGTCGACCACCGCGGGGTTGTAGGTCGAGACGTCGAGACAGGCCATCACCGTGCCGTCGACCGGGATTTCGTACTCGGTTGCGCGCATCACGGTTCTCCTCAGTGGCCCAGCAGGCGCTCGGCGTCGGGTTTGTCGGCTACACCGAGCCGGTCGACCAGCGTCCGGCTGGCTTCATCCATGCCGATGATCTCGACCTCGACCCCCTCGCGGCGGAACTTGAGGATGACACGATCCAGCGCACCGACCGCGCTCAGGTCCCAGAAATGCGCGCGGGTCACGTCGATCCGGACGGTCTCGACCACTTCGCGAAGATCGAATTCCTGGAGAAAGCGGTCGGCCGAGGCGAAGAACACCTGGCCGGTCACGGTGTAGGTCCGCAGCGTACCGTCGCGATCGAGCGAGCGCTCGACGACCAGCACCTGGCCGACCTTGCGCGCGAAGCCCAGCGCCGAGAGCAGCACGCCGGTCAGCACGCCCTTGGCCAGATCGTGGGTGGCGACCGTGACCACCACCGTGCCGATCATCACCAGGCTCGAGGTCTTCGGGTGCACGCGCAGGTCGGCGATCGACCGCCAGCTGAAGGTGCCGATCGACACCATGACCATCACTGCCACCAGCGCGGCCATCGGGATGCGGCCGACCCAATCGTCGAGAAACACGACCATCAGCAGCAGGAACACCCCGGCCAGCAGCGTCGACAAGCGCCCTCGGCCGCCGGATTTGATGTTGATCACCGACTGGCCGATCATCGCGCAGCCCGCCATGCCGCCGAAGAAGCCGGACGCGATATTGGCCACCCCCTGCCCCTTCGCCTCGCGGTGCTTGTCGCTGGGCGTGTCGGTGAGCTCGTCGACGATCTGCGCGGTCAGGAACGACTCGAGCAGGCCGACCGTCATCAGCGTCACGGAAACCGGCAGGATGATCCACAGCGTGTCCAGCGTCCACGGAATGTCCGGCAGCAGGAACAGCGGCAGCGCATCGGGCAGTTCGCCCTTGTCGCCGACCGTCGGCACCTCGATGCCGAGCGCGAGCGAGGCCGCGGTCAGCGCGACGATCGCGATCAGCGGCGACGGCACGACCCGGGTCAGGCGCGGCAGGCCGTAGATGATCACAAGGCCGATCGCGACCATCGGGTAAACGGCGACCGGCACGCCGATCAGCTCGGGCAGCTGGGCCATGAAGATCAGGATCGCCAGCGCGTTGACGAAGCCCGTGACCACGGAGCGGGACACGAAGCGCATCAGGTCGGCCAGCCGCAGGTAACCGGCGGCGATCTGCAGGATGCCGGTCAGCACCGTGGCCGCAAGCAGGTACTGCAGGCCGTGGTCGCGGACCAGCGTGACCATCAGCAGCGCCATCGCCCCGGTGGCCGCGGAAATCATGCCCGGCCGGCCGCCGGCAAAGGCGATCACCACCGCGATGCAGAACGACGCATACAGCCCGACCTTGGGATCGACGCCGGCGATCAGCGAGAACGCGATCGCCTCGGGAATCAGCGCCAGGGCCACCACCAGCCCGGAAAGCGTGTCGGCGCGCAGGTTCGAGAACCAGTCGCGGCGAATCTTGTGCAGAAACATCATGAATAGAAGCCCGACCGCCGCGCCCCTCGGGCACGGCATGAATGAAAAGATCGCCAGCAGCTGGAGACCGCCGAGCCGTGAACCGGCGGGCGGTCGTTCAGGACGAACGCGTGGAAGCGCGCTATTGTAATCGCTGGCGCCGGGCTACAGCGCCGGACGGCCGCAGATTGTTGCGACAGTTCGTGCGTCATTTCTACGAACGCACCCCGTGCCCCGCTTCCGCCGGGCCATCCACGACGACGAGAGCCCCACCATGCCCTTCCAAACCACCGACGGCGCGCACCTGAACGTCGTCGAATCCGGCTCCGGGTCCGAGACCCTGGTCCTGCTCCACGGCCTGCTGTTCTCGCAGCGGATGTTCGATGCCCAGGTCGAGGCGCTCGGCGCGCGATTCCGCTGCATCCGGATGGACTTCCGCGGCCAGGGTGACAGCGAGGTGACGCGCAGCGGCTACGACATCGAGACGCTGGCCGACGACGTGATCGCGCTGATCGAATCGCTGGACGGCGACGGTCCGGGCCGGCCGGTGCACCTGCTCGGCTTCTCGATGGGCGGCATGGTGGCCCTGCGAGTCGCGCTGAAGCGCCCCGACCTGCTGCGCTCGCTGGTCCTGATGAACACGTCGGCCGAGCGCGAGCGGCGGGCCGCCCGGCCGCGCTTCGCGTTGCTGAACCTCATCGCGCGGGCGATCGGGCTCCGTGTGGTCGTCCCGCGCATCCTGCCCCTGATGTTCTCGGACCGGTTCATCGAAGACCCGGCGCACGAACGGGAGCGGCAGCGCTGGATCGCGATGGTCATGGCCAACGACCGGGTCGGCGCGACCCGCGCGGTGCGCGGCGTGGTGTCGCGGACCTCGGTGCTGGACCGGATCCACGAGATCGGTGCACCGACCCTGATCGTCACCGCCGACCAGGACCGCGCGACCCCGCCGGACCTCGCGAAGAACATGCACGAGCGGATCAAGGATTCGCAGCGGGTCACGATCGAGGACAGCGGCCACATGACCACAGCCGAGCAGCCCGATGCGGTCAATCGGACGCTGCTGGGCTTCTATGCCGCGTTGCCGCCCGACCCCTGACCGACCCCTGTTCAACCCTTGTTCGCCCCCCAATCGCGGCCGTCGAGCGCTCGAGGCCGTGTACGATGGCGACTGGCCCGGGCCGGTGGCCTGAAGCACTCCAGGAAACGACAGGCATGAGCGAATCCAACCCTCCCGACAGCGACCGCATCGACCAGCTGGAGTCGAAGCTGACCTTTCTCGAACACACGGTCGAGGTGCTCGCCGGCGAGCTCGAAGCGCAGCAGGCCGAGACCCGGCGGTTGCACAAGCACATCGAGGCGCTGCGGGAGCAGCTGGGCAGCCTGCAGCGCGACACCGGCATCAGCGCGTCGCAGGACGAACCTCCGCCGCACTACTGAGCCGCCGCGACGCAGCTCCGCGGGCCTGCGCGGCGATCCGGGACCCGATCGCGACGCGACCGGCGTTCCGCGAACAGGCCTTGAATTCGGCCTGAATCGATGAAACTGCTTCGATTTCAGGGGCTTCCGGCCCGAAGCCGTTCGACGACCGGACAAAAAGGACTGGGATTTTCCCCGCTTCGCCCCCATTTTCGTGTATAAAGCACGGCTGAGTTAGCAGCCCCGGCGGCGCCACCCTGCGGTGAGCGCCGCTTTTGCGCATTTTTCAGGTTCCAGCGAGGCGAGTACATCGCCCCGTCGCCGGCAGATCGGCGACCTCGGGCGGCCTTGCAGTACACCTGCGATTTTCTTTCGAACGTATCCCTGGACGGACCGAACCATGAGTGATCTTTCCCACTACCGCAACATCGGCATCTTCGCCCACGTCGACGCCGGCAAGACCACGACGACCGAGCGCGTCCTGAAGCTGACCGGCAAGATTCACCGCACCGGTGAAGTGCACGACGGCGCGGCCACCACCGACTTCATGGACCAGGAAAAGGAACGCGGCATCACGATCCAGTCCGCGGCCACGACCTGCTTCTGGAAGGATCACCGCCTGAACATCATCGACACCCCGGGCCACGTCGACTTCACCGTCGAGGTCTACCGCTCGCTGAAGGTGCTCGACGGCGGCGTCGGTGTGTTCTGCGGATCCGGCGGCGTCGAACCGCAGTCCGAGACCAACTGGCGCTACGCCAACGACTCGGAAGTCTCGCGCATCATCTTCGTCAACAAGCTCGACCGCATCGGCGCCGACTTCTACCGGGTCGTCAAGCAGGTCAAGAACGTGCTGGGCGCCAAGCCGCTGGTCATGGTGCTGCCGATCGGTACGGAAGGCGAGTTCAAGGGCGTGGTCGACCTGCTCACCCGCAAGGCCTGGGTCTGGGACGACACCGGTCTGCCCGAGAACTACGAGATCCAGGACGTGCCGGCCGACATGGTCGACGACGTCGAAGCCTACCGCGAAGAGCTGATCGAGACCGCGGTCGAGATGGACGACGACCTGATGACGTCCTACCTGGAAGGCGAAGAGCCGACCATCGACGACATCAAGCGCTGCATCCGCGAAGGCACCCGCAAGCTCGAGTTCTTCCCGACCTACTGCGGCTCCGCGTTCAAGAACAAGGGCATGCAGCTGATCCTCGACGCCGTCGTCGACTACCTGCCGAGCCCGACGGAAGTCGAGCCGCAGGACCTGACCGACGAGGAAGGCAACCCGACCGGCGAGCACGCGATCGTGTCCAAGGAAGAGCCCTTCCGTGCGCTGGCGTTCAAGATCATGGACGATCGCTTCGGTGCCCTGACCTTCGTTCGCGTCTACTCCGGCCGGATCAACAAGGGCGACACGATCCTGAACTCGGCCACGGGCAAGACCGAGCGCGTCGGCCGCATGGTGGAAATGCACGCCAACGACCGCAACGAGATCGACACCGCGCATGCCGGCGACATCTTCGCCTGCGTGGGCCTGAAGAACATCCAGACGGGCCACACGCTGTGTGATCCGAAGCACCCCTGCACGCTGGAAGCCATGGTGTTCCCGGACCCGGTGATCTCGATCGCCGTGGCGCCGAAGGACAAGGCCGGCAGCGAGAAGATGGGCGTGGCCATCGGCAAGATGATCGCCGAGGACCCGTCGTTCCGCGTCGAGACCGACGAGGATTCCGGCGAGACCATCCTCAAGGGCATGGGCGAGCTGCACCTGGACGTCAAGGTCGACATCCTGAAGCGGACCTACGGCGTGGAACTGGTCGTCGGTGAGCCGCAGGTGGCCTACCGCGAAACGATCACCCAGCCGGTCGAAGACAGCTACACCCACAAGAAGCAGTCCGGTGGTTCGGGTCAGTTCGGCAAGATCGACTACCGCATCAAGCCGGGCGAGCCGGGTTCGGGCTTCACGTTCGAATCGACTGTGGTCGGCGGCAACGTGCCGAAGGAATTCTTCCCGGCCATCGAGAAGGGCTTCGCCGGCATGATGGAGCAGGGCCCGCTGGCCGGCTTCCCGGTGCTGGACGTGGAAATCGAGCTGTTCGACGGTGGCTTCCACGCGGTCGACTCCTCGGCCGTGGCCTTCGAGCTGGCCGCCAAGGGCGCGTACCGCCAGTCCATGGTCAAGGCCGGCCCGCAGATCATCGAGCCGATCATGAAGGTCGACGTGTTCACGCCGGAAGACAACATCGGCGACGTGATCGGCGACCTGAACCGCCGCCGCGCGATGATCAAGGACCAGGAGCCCGGCCCGACCGGCATCCGGATCAAGGCCGAAGCGCCGCTGTCCGAGATGTTCGGCTACATCGGCCACCTGCGTACGATCACGTCCGGCCGTGGGCAGTTCTCCATGGAGTTCTCCCACTATCTGCCGTGCCCCAACCAGATCGCCGAAAAGGTGATCGCCGCGCAGAAGGAGCGCGACGCGGCCAAGGCCGGCTGAGCGTACGCGTCAAGCGCTGAAACGAGGGCCCCGGTTGCGAGAGCACCGGGGCCCTTTTTTGTCGCTCGGGACGTATCGCCGGGACGCATCGCCGGGACGCATTGCCGGAGCGCATCCCGGATCCAGCTTCGGGGCAACGGGGACGGAGGTTGCACGCTACTGGTGGCGGATCGGTCGTCGACGCGATTCGCTCACCGGGTCCGCCGAAGTCAACGTCGGAATCGCATCCGACCAAGTGCAGTCGTGGCAACTGCGCGGTGGTGACCGACCAGCGCCGATGGCGGGTTGCCAGGGGCGGCGGCGCTGGTCGGGGAACGCTTGTCTCGTGAAGCCTGTCTAGCGACGATCGTCGACCGGCTCGCCGTCATTCAGTCGGGCGGCGGCGCGCCGCACGGTGGTTCTCGTCAGACCGGCGGCCAGGCCCAGAAGCCCGGACCAGACGAGCGCCTCGGTCCAGCCGACGTCCTTCGCGGCCGGGTTCTTCGGCGCGGGGTCGCCCGTGGCGCGTTCGTAGGACGAATCCAGCACGGACTTGACCGCCCGACCCGCCCCGAACAGCGCAACGGCAAGCAGAACCTTCCTGGACAAGGTGGACATGGCGTACCTCGGATTGCTGAGTCGCAGACCAGTATAGAGAGCGCGCGGCGGCGACCGGTGACGGCCGCCGCGAAGGCCGACGAAGCCCGCCGAAGCCTATACGTCGATCTCGGCCAGCGGCCGAGCAGGAACGGTGGCCGCGAAGCGACGCCAGGCGCGCACCACCGCCTCCGGTGCCTCGACCTGCGGGTAGTGCCCCACGGTGGCGAGTTCCTCGATCAAGGAATCGCGGTCGACTTCCTCGCGGTACTGCTCGACCAGGTGCCCGCCGGACACCGGGTCAAGCGTGCCGTTGATCAAGCCGATCGGCACCTTCGGCGCCCGGATCGCACCGACCCAGCGAGCGCGCTTCTTCCTGCGTTCCGGCATGTAGCCGAGCAGCTTCGGAATCACGCGGCGGCCGTTGTTGCTTTCGACCAGCGACCAGAAGCCATCGACTTCGCGCTCCGAGGGCTGCGTGTCGGGGCCGAACACCGCCGAGAAGGACCGGGCGAAGCGGTCCCGGGACATCGTCCTGGCCAGAAGCGGACCGATCGGGCTGTGCAGGAGCTTCTGGATCAGCCGCGGCCGATGGGCTTCGGGCAGCAGACCGCCGTTGAGGAAGCAGACCGACAGCAGGCCCCACGCCCCGGTGCCCTCGTTGCGTCGGGCCAGCAACTCCTGCGCGACCGTGTCGCCGTAGTCGTGGGCCAGCACGTGGAATTCCACGACGCCGAGCTCGGCCAGCAACTCTTCGCAGCGGTCGGCCTGATCGGCAATGGAGTACGCATGGCCCGGCGGCTTGGCGCTGTAGCCGAAGCCGAGCAGGTCCGGAGCGATCAGCCGATGGTCGTCGACCAGGTCATCCCAGATCCACGACCAGTCCCACGAGGCCGTGGGAAAGCCGTGGATCAACAGGACCGGGACGCCGTCGCCCTGGTCGCGGAAGAAGAGCTCGTGATTCAGAATGGTTTCGATGCGGCCGGCCTTGCGCCAATCCGCCAGCGGGATCCTGATGCCCGCAGCCCGTTGCTTGTCCAATGCGTCCTCTCACACACCGATTGCAAGTGGATTCACTCCCTCGAACAAGAATGCCATGAAATGGAGCCCGGATTGGCGCCGTCGGCGCGTCCCCGGACCTTCGCCGCAGGCTCCGCGTCGCGATTGGGCTAGACTCGCGGCATGTGGTCCGCCTACGCCTCGCTGTTCTTCGTCGCCGCCCTGCTCGCGCTCGTCGTGCTGATCTGGGGCATCGTCGTGTTCAACCGCCTGGTCCGGGCGCGCAACCTGGTCGGCGCCGGCTTCGCCGATATCGACGTCCAGCTGCAGAAGCGCCACGACCTGGTGCCGCAACTGGTCGAGGCGGTGCGCGCCTATGCCGGCTATGAGCAGACCGTGCTCGAAGACGTCACGCGGCTGCGCGGACAGGCCCGGGACAAGGCCGAGCACGGGGACGACGTCGCCGACCGGGATTCGGCCGAGCAGGCGCTGGCCGGCGGCCTGGGCAAGCTGATCCTGCTCGCCGAGGCCTACCCGGAGCTGAAAGCCGCGCAGAACTTCCGCCAGCTGACCACGGAGCTGACGGAGGTCGAGGACGACATCGAGAAGGCCCGGCGGTTCTACAACGGCGCGGTCCGGCAGCTCAACGATCGCGTCCAGCAAGTGCCGGATCGCTTCGTCGCCGGGCCGTTCGGCTTCCGGGAAGAAAGTTTCTTTTCGGCCGGCATCGAAACCCGGCAGGCGCCCGACGTCGGCAAGGCCCTGGGCAGCGCCGCATGAGAGCCCTGCTGGCCGCGCTGCTCGCCCTGTGCGCCGCCGCTGCCAGCGCCGATGAACGCATCCATCGTTACGCCTCCGAGATCACGATCCAGCCGGACGGCAGCCTGTTCGTCGCCGAGACGATCGATGTTCGCGCCGAGGGCCGGCAGATCCGCCGCGGCATCTACCGGGATTTTCCGACCGTGTACCGCGACGCGCTCGGCAACCGGGTCACCGTTCCCTTCGACGTGGAGACCGTCCGGCGCGACGGCCAGCCGGAGAACTGGCACACGGAACGGGTCACGGGCGGCACGCGGCTGTACATCGGCGACGCGAACACCTTCCTGGAGCCCGGCAAGTACAGCTATCGCATCGAGTACACCACCGACCGCCAGCTGGGCTTCTTCGAAGACCACGACGAGCTCTACTGGAACGTGACCGGCAACGACTGGGCGTTCCCGATCGATGCGGTGAACGCCACCGTCGTCCTGCCGGCCGAGGTCGACCGCAGCGAGCTTCGCATCGATGCCTACCTCGGCCAAGAAGGCGCTCAGGGTACCCAGTGGAGATCGAGCGTGCCCGCGCCCGACCGGGTCGAGTTCACGAGCCAGCGCGCGCTCCGGCCATACGAAGGCCTTACGGTCGCGGTCGGCTTTCCGAAGGGCCTGGTCCCGGAACCTTCGGCGGCCGAACGCGGCGCCCGGCTGATTGCCGACAACCGCGGCGCCATCGTCGGCCTGATCGGCCTGCTGCTGGTGATCGGCTGGCAGGGCTGGGCGTGGAACCGGGTCGGCCGCGATCCGCTGCCCGGCGCGATCTACCCCCGCTACGACGCGCCGGAGAACTACTCACCGGGGATGCTGCGCTACATCCTGAAGTTCGGCTACGACAAGACCGCCACGGCGGCCGCGCTGGTCCACATGGCCGTGCGCGGCCACGTGCAGCTCGACAAGCCGGAGAAGAAGTTCGTCGTCCGCCGAGGCCAGGGCACGCCGGCATCGAAGACCGAGCGGGCACTGTTCGACGCGCTGTTTGACGGCGGCGACTCGCTGACCTTCGAACAATCGGAACATGCCCGGGTCGGCAAGGCGGTCAAGGCCCACGAGAAGGCGCTGCGTACCCGAATGGAGGCGCACTATTTCAACCACAATCGCCGGTGGTGGGTGCCCGGCCTGCTGATCTCGCTGTTTTCCGTGTTTGCAATGACGGTGCTGATTCGCACCCCCCGAACCCGGCCTCGCCCCGTTTCTCGCCCTGTTCGCGATCGTCTGGAACGGCTTCGTCGGCGTGTTCGTGGCGGGAATCTACAAGGGCTGGAAGCAGGTCAGCGGCCTGAAGATCGTACCGATGCTCGTCATCAGCGTGTTCATCCTTCCCTTCGTGGCTGCCGGCCTGGTCATCCTGGGCGTGTTCGGCTGGCAGGTCGGCGTGCTGCCGATGCTGGTGCTGCTGGCGCACCTCGCCCTCACCCTGGCCTTCTACCAGCTGATGAAGGCGCCGACCGAACGCGGCCGCGACCTGCTCGACGCGATCGAAGGGCTGCAGCTCTACCTGAACATCGCCGAGCGCGAAGACCTCGAGCGCCGCCACGGCGGCGACCGGCCGGTGACGATCGAAGAGTTTGAGCGCCTGCTGCCTTACGCTATCGCGCTCGACAGCGCCGAGACGTGGGGTCAACGCTTCGAGGAGGCCATCCGCGCGGCCGAGATCGATGGGTCGATCGGCGACCGCGGCTGGTACAGCGCCGCGATGATGGGCGGCAAGCCCTTCAGCGGGGCCACCCTGTCGAAATCCCTGGCCGGCGGTCTGTCCAGCGGAATTTCCAGCTCGTCCTCGCCGCCCGGCTCGTCATCCGGCGGCGGCGGAGGTGGCTTCTCCGGCGGCGGCGGAGGCGGCGGCGGGGGCGGCGGCTGGTAGCGGAGGTTCTGGTCCAGTCTGTGGGAGTGAGGTCCAGACTGTGGGAGTGAGCTCGCGAGCGAATGCCGTCAGCCAGGCTCCGTCGGATTCGCCCACACCCCGTCGCCCCGGAATTGATCCGGGGCCCAGCGACTTTTTGGACCCGCCAATTGAAGCGCACCCGGCGCAGGTCGCAGAGGCTTCGAGCCTGCCTGTGGGAGTGAGCTTGCGAGCGAACCCCGGTGCCGTCCGGTCTGTGGGAGTGAGCTTGCGAGCGAACCCCGGTGCCTTCCTGCTCTGATCGCTCGCAAGCTCACTCCCACAGGCGGTTCTATCGAAGCGCCGTAGCCCGGGCAAGCGAAGCGCACCCGGGGTTCTTCCCCGGGAGCGCCCTCGACGATCAGCGCTGCCGCAGGAAACGCACCGTCCAGCCCAATCCGAGCAGCGCGAGGACGACCAGGTAGGCGGTGGCCACGGCAATGACGTTGAGGCCCATGCCTTCCACCTCGAGGGTCCGATGGAACCCGATGATGATCGCGACCAGCGCGACCGGCGTCAGCACCAGCAGCAAGCGATCCAGCCCCGTGAGTGAGCCGCTCGCCGATCGGGCGTACAGCCACAGCAGGAACACCACCACGGGCGCGGAAATCAGCAGATCGACGAGGATGGATACGGTCATGGGCGCTTGTCCTGTTCGATGGAGTGATTGGAGGAAGCGCCGCCAGGTCGGGCGCAGTGCGGCCGCAGAATCCGGCTTCGACGGCGACGCCCGAACCGTCCGGTCTGTGGGAGTGAGCTTGCGAGCGAACCCCGGTGTCGTTCGGCCTGTGGGAGCGAGCTTGCGAGCGAACCCCGGTGCCTTCCTGCTCTGATCGCTCGCAAGCTCACTCCCACAAGACATCTCCGGTGTCCGCTTTTCTTGTCCAAGTTTCGATCGCAGAGCTGGATTGCAGGTCCCGAGTCCGGTCAGCGATTCGGGCGGATGAAACCGCAACGTCGCTGGATCCCGGGTCTAGCCCCGGACGACGGACGGACGGGCGGGCTCGCCGATCGTGTCTTCGCGCCCATCATCCAACCGATCGAGTACCGTCGGCCAGGCGAACCGCAAGCCCTTCCCCGGACCACACGCCGAACACCCAACTCGCCAACGATGCGAGGACGAACCCGGCGGACGCGAGCAGCGACTCGCTCATCAGCCCATCGGCCCGCAGGCTGAACATCGAGAACGAGGTCAGACCCGCCAGCACGCCGGGCACGACGAACAGACGCTGCCGCGGCCCGGCCGCCAGCGCACCGCCCGGGCGGCACAGTGTTGCGTACAGACCGACCGCGAAGGCGCCCAGGGCATTGGCCAGGAACACCGCGAACAGACCGCCGCCGAGCGCGCCCAGGCCGAAGCGGGCCAGGCCGCCGAGGGCGCTGCCGAGGCCGACCCAGGCCAGTCGTTCCGCGAAGCCCGGGCCGCTCATGCCAGGCCCTGCCCGAGTTGCAACATCAGCAGGCAGCCGAAGACCGTGACCATGCCGTAGGCGATCCAGCTGCGGTGGGTCGCCCGGCGCTGCCAGCTCTCCAGCACGAACGCCGAAACCGTGGTGAAGCTGCCGAGCGCGGCGACCAGGCTCAGCTGCAGCTGCGGCGATCCAGCGAGGCCAGGCGCGGTCGAGGTCACACCCAGGGCAAGGCAGCCCAGGAGGTTGACGATCAACGTGCCCAGCGGCCATCCCGCGTCATCGCGCCTCGCCCCGACCGCGACGACGAGCGCGTAGCGGGCCACACCCCCCAGCGCCGATGCCAGGCCGACGATCAATGCATCCTCGAGCGAACTCACGGGGTCGGATCGACGATCTCGAAGCCGAGGTCCGGCAGTCCGTCGATGCGCGCCTCGACCCGGTCGCCGACGGCCAGCGGTCCGACCCCGGCCGGCGTGCCGGTGAACAGCAGATCGCCCGGATGCAGCGTGACCTCGCGGGACAGCCGGGCGATCAACTCGCCGACCGGCCAGATCATGTCACCGAGAACCGCCTGCTGGCGCGGCGTCCCGTTGACGGCAAGAACCACCCCACGAGACGCATCGGGCGTCCATTCGTCGGCCGAGCGCCAGCGCCCCATCGGCCCGGACGCATCGAAGCCCTTGGCCAGCGCCCAGGGCTGGCCGGCCTGCTTGGCCGCCGCCTGGACGTCGCGCCGGGTCAGGTCGCAGCCGACCGCCCAACCGACCACGCAGCGCAGTGCGATGTCCGGGTCGAGATCGCGCCCGCCCTGTCCAAGTAGCGCGACGAGTTCGACCTCGTGGTGCAGCTCCTTCGTCGACCTCGGGTACGGAATCGCTGCGGCCTGGACCAGCGCGGCGGCCGGCTTGGTGAAGAAGATCGGCGCGCCGGCCGCGGGGTCGGCGCCCATCTCGCGAGCATGCTCGGCGTAGTTTCGGCCCACGCACCACGCGTGTCGGACCGGAAACGGCGCGTCGTCCGGGCCGAGCAGTTCCGGTGGCGACCAGCCTGCGCTGCGGGTCACGGCAGGATGCCCGTTCTAGCCGAGCGCACGAATGCCGACCGCCTCGCGCAGCGACCGGATGAACGGCGCGGCCACGTCGCGGGCGCGCTCGGCGCCGCGCTTCAGCTCCGCCTCGATCCGGGCCGGGTCGTTGATCAGGGCCTCGTAGCGCTCGCGCGGCGCGGCCAGCTCGGCATTGACCCGTTCGAACAGCTGCTGCTTGACTTCGCCCCAGGCGATGCCGTCGGCAAAGGCCCGGCGCATCTCGTCACGCTCGACGGGGCTCGCGAAGGCCGCGTAGACCGCGAACACGCTGGCCTCATCGGGATCCTTGGGCTCGCCGGGTTCCTGCGAGTTGGTCTTGATCTTCATGATCGCTTTGCGCAGCTTCTTCTCCGCCAGCCACAGGGGGATGGTGTTGTCGTAGCTCTTCGACATCTTGCGGCCGTCGGTGCCCGGCAGCGTCGCCACGTGCTCGTCGGTGACCGCCTCGGGCAGCACGAAGTGCTCGCCGTAGCGGTGGTTGAACCGCCCGGCGATGTCGCGCGCCATCTCGAGGTGCTGGACCTGGTCCTTGCCGACCGGCACGTCGTGGGCATTGAACATCAGGATGTCGGCGGCCATCAGCACCGGGTAGCTGAACAGGCCCATGGTGATGCCGTAGTCCGGGTCTTCGCCCGCGGCCTCGTTGTCGGCGACCTGGGCCTTGTACGCATGGGCGCGGTTCATCAGGCCCTTGGCGCACGCGCAGGTCAGCAACCAGGTCAGCTCCGGAATCTCGGGGATATCGGACTGGCGGTAGAACACGCTCCGCTCGGTATCCAGGCCCAGGGCCAGCCAGGTCGCGGCGATCTCCAGCGTCGACCGGTGCACGCGCTCGGACTCGAAGCACTTGACCAGCGCGTGGTAGTCGGCCAGGAAGTAGAACGAATCGGTACTCCCGTCGCGGCTGGACTCGATCGCCGGCTTGATCGCACCGACGTAGTTGCCCAGGTGGGGCGTGCCGGTCGTGGTGATGCCGGTCAGGACGCGCTTGCGCTGGCTCATCGGGGGCTCGGAGGGTTCAGGGAAGCGCCCTATTCTAGTCAATCCGGCGCGGTCGCCGGGCCGGTGGAAGCGCCGAAGCTTCGCTCGCAAGCTCGCTCCCACAGACATCCTCTTCTGTCATCCCGGCCTTGAGCCGGGACCCAGCGACTTTGCCGGTGTCTTCCTCGGTTCTCTTCGCTTTACCGGGCCGCCCCCACAGAAACCGATCGATCGCACGCTCACTCCCGCAGGAGATCGAATCCTGCGCCGTTGGACGCGGGCGCCTGCCGTCAGCCCGATGCTCGCCGGCGCGGCGGGAACCGCCACCAGGACCAGGCGACGAGGGCGCCGAAGGCCGTGTAGGCGGCCACAAAGACCCACCACGGCAGGTCCACGTACAGGAATCGGCCGACCCAATACTCGATGAAACTCCGTTCGTGCGTCGCCTGACCGTCCGCCAGGCGCAGGGACTGCTCCCAGATCGTCAGCGGACAGAGCCGGCCCAGCCAGGCCTGCAGGACCACGATGGCGATCGTGACCAGGTGGGCCAGGCGGAACCAGAAGTTGCGCACCCACGTCCAGCCGCGCCAGCCGCCGACGAGGATCACCGCCTGGCCGACGACGACGAAGCCAACAATCAGGGCGTGGGCGACGAGGATCACGTCGGCCCAGAAGCCGGGGTTCGCGAGGGTCTGCATCACTCCGGACCGCAGGATGCTCGATCAGCGCGCTGCATGTGCCTCTTCGCTCGCGAGCTCACTCCCACAGGCGAGGTCCTCCTCGTTCAGACGTCGGGTACGACCTTGACCGGCTGCATCTTTTCGTCCACGGCGACCATCACCAGCTCGCCCTCGATCGCCAGCTCCTGCGTTCCCGACAGCGGGTCCTCGCGCAGGATCGACACCGTCACGGTCACCGAGCTGTTGCCGACGCGCGTGACCTCACCGATCAGCTCGACGATGTTGCCGCGGGGAATCGGCGTCTTGAAGTCGACCCGGTCCATGGACACGGTGACCACCTGGCGCCGGGCGAAGCGGGTCGCGGTCAGGAAGGCGACCTCGTCCATCCACTTCATCGCCGTGCCGCCGTACAGCGTACCGATCGGATTCGTGTCCTGCGGGAACACCAGCTTGGTGATCCGCGTACGGGCGTGCTCGGTGCGTTGTTCGACGTTCATGGACGGACTCGTGGATCGGATGCTGCGGTCATTCTAGTGCGATCGGGTTTCGGAGGCTTCGTTCCCGTTCTGGGCATCGGCATCGAGAGGATGAGCGCGAAGGCGCGAAGGCGCAAAGAGATAAACAGTGGGAAGAAGCGGGCCTTCATGGATCGACAGGCCAGACCCTTCGATACGGATCGGCGAAATTTCGATTCACGATTCAGCCCGACACACGCTCTCTGGCTCCTTGGGTTTGCCTCTCTCTTCGCGCCTTGGCATCGATGCGCGCATCCAGCAGAGAATCCGGCACGGAAGCACGAACATCGCGGCGAAAAAAACCCCGGCAAGGCCGGGGTCAACAGGAGGCTTCTGCTTCATGAAGACCGAAGCGAGAAGAATTTCGGTGCGATGGGCCGGGGTCAGGCGGCCTACGACACGGCTTTTTCCAGCGCCGGCTCGGTGTCGAGGACCGCGGCCACGGCATGGAGGACCGAGGCGATGCGGACGGCGTCCTGGATCGCCTTGGTGCTGACGCCGTGCTTGACCAGGATCTGCTCGTGGCTGTCGATGCACATGCCGCAGCCGTTGACGGCCGACACGGCCAGGCTGATCAGTTCGAAATCGGTTTTCTCGATGCCGGGGTTGCCGATCACGGTCATGCGCAGTCCGGCCGGCATCTTCGAGTACTCGTCGTTGCTGGCCAGGTGCAGGAAGCGGTAGTAGATGTTGTTCATGCCCATGATCGCGGCGGCAGCCTTGGCGCCCTTGAGCTGCGCTTCGTCCAGCTTGGCCGCGGCCTCACCGGCAATCGTCGAGATCAGTTCGTCGTTGCGCGAGGCGATGGCGCTGGCCAGGGCGATGCTCCAGACCTGGGTCTCGCTGAGGGCGTCGTGCTGCTCGGCGTCGAGCACGTTGCCGAAATTGATCTTGAGGTCCCGGGCGTAGTCCGGGAGGGTCTGCTTCAGGGTGTCGATGCTCATGGTGAACTCCTGCGTAAAGTCGTCGGAATTGCGTAGGAGCGCAGCGACGCTCCGGAATTCGAATTCGTGGTGCCGATCCGGATGCGCACGTACCGGATGCGCCCGTCGCGCGGGCCCGCTCCGCGGCTCCGAATCGAAATAAAACCGGCCGCCGCGGGGGCGGCCGGTGGGTCGGCCCCTTCAGGAGTGAGTTGAAGGGACGGTCGGGGACCCGGGTCGGTCGGTCCCGAGACCGGGCGCGAGGCCCGAATCGGGTCGACCGGAAACGGCGTCAGGCTCAGGCGGCCTTCAGGTGGTCGTCACCCTTCTGCCAGTTGCACGGGCACAGCTCGTCGGACTGCAGCGCATCGAGGACACGCAGCGTTTCCTTCGGATTGCGGCCGACGTTCATGTCGGTGACCGAGACGTGGCGGATGATGCCCTGCGGATCGACCAGGAAGGTGGCGCGGTTGGCCACGCCTTCCTCGGCGTGCAGGATGCCCAGGGAGCCCGACAGGTCGCGCTTGACGTCGGCCAGCATCGGAATCTGCAGATCCTTCAGGTCATCGTGGTTCTGGCGCCACGCGAGGTGGACGAACTCGGTGTCGGTGCTCGCGGCCAGGACCTGGCAGTCGCGATCTGCGAACTCGTCGGCGAGGTCGCTGTAGGCCTTGATCTCGGTCGGGCAGACGAAGGTGAAATCCTTCGGGTAGAAGAACACCAGCAGCCACTTGCCGCTGTAGGTGTTGCTGTCGATGTCGGCGAAACCGTTCTCGATGTCGGTTCCGACGGTGGCCTTCAGCTGGAAATTCGGAAACTTGTCTCCAATCGTCAACATATCGTTCAACTCCTTGAGTTTCAGGGCTTTGATTCGAAAGATAAAATTTCAAACGACCCGGCGCTGTCCCGCGACCGGATGCCCACTAAGATACGCACGATTCTCAATAATTCAAATTGATTGTTTTGATGCCGGCTATTTGCTTTGCCTATGCATGGCGAAGCCCCTGGGGGAGAGGGGCTTCGAGCGTGCTCGGAGGAGCCGGCCGGCGCCCGGCTCCGCTGTCGATCAGCTGCGTCCGGCGCTATTGCCGGGCCGGGTCTTCTCCAGCGTCCGGGTCAGCCCCGCGACCACGCCGCCGATATCCGACAGCTCGGCCGGCAGGATCAGGGTGTTGGACTCCTGGGCGAGCTTGCCGAACTCCTTGACGTACTGCTCGGCGATCCGGAGCGAAACCGCGTCGGCGCCGCCGGGCTGGTTGATCGCCGTGGCGATCCGTTCGATGCCGGCGGCGGTCGCCTCGGCGATCAGCCGGATCTCTTCGGACCGCCCCTTGGCCTCGTTGATCTGCTTCTGCATGTCCCCTTCGGACACGTTGATCATTTCCTGTTTCAGGCCCTCGGACACGTTGATCTTGGCCTCGCGGGCGCCCTCGGACTCGGCCACCACGGCCCGTCGCTCGCGCTCGGCACGCATCTGTTTCTCCAGCGCATCGCGGATCGTCTCGGGCAGCACGATGTCGGCGACCTCGTAGCGCAGCACCTTGATGCCCCAGGGCTCGGAGGCCTCCGAGAGCACCTCGACGACCTTCTCGTTGATCGCCGAGCGCTCTTCGAAGGACTTGTCGAGATCGATCTTGCCGACCACCGAGCGAAGCGTCGTCTGCGCCAGCTGGATCGCCGCGAAGCGGTAGTCCTCGATGCCGTAGGACGCCAGCCGTGGGTCGATGACCTGCATGTAGATCACGCCGTCGACGTGGATCTGGATGTTGTCCTTGGTCACGCAGGCCTGCTGCGGCACGTCGATGGCCTGTTCCTTCAGGGTGTGCTTGTAGGCGACCTTGTCGATGAACGGGATCAGCAGGTGGAAGCCGGCGTCGAGCACGCTCTGGAACCGGCCCAGGCGCTCGACCACGTAGGCCGAGCGCTGCGGCACGATCTGCGCGGTCTTGACCAGCGCGACGACGACGATCAGCAGGACGAGCAGCGAAAGCAGGGTTGGAAAATCCATGGTGAGAGCTCTCTATCGGGTTCGGGTTCTGGCAGTCAGGCCAGGACGGTGTTGGATGATCTGCGGCTGATCAGCCCCTGTCGGGCCGCGGAACCGGGCGCTCGCGCGAGACCTGCAGGGTGATGCCGCGATGGCCGGTCACCCAGGCGGTCTCACCGACCGACAGCTCCACATCGTCGGAATCGGCCTCGGCCTTCCAGTCGACGCCGCTGAGCCGGACTCGGCCCACGCCGTCGATGAAATCGGCGGTCACGGTCACCCGTTCGCCGCGGGCCTCGATCAGGTTCCTGTCGCCGTCCCAGCGATCGGACACGCTGCCGCGGAACCAGATCTTGACCTTCTCCCGGGCCAGCAGCAGGGAGCCCAGCGAAAGAATGGCGAACAGCACGATCTGCTCGGGGGCCGAGTCGATCAGTCCGGTAGCGGTGGCCAGGCCGACCAGCAGTGCGCCGACCCCGAAGAACACCGCGATGATACCGGTGAAGAAGAACTCCGACAGGACCAGCACGGCCCCGAGGATCAACCAGAACCAGGATGTTTCCACCACGACCGACTCCCTCGTCCACCCGACATTCGATCCACGAAGTATAGGCGGATCGGGCGCCGCCTCCATAGGCAAGGCCAATGGACTGCCAGTTATTCATTGCTGGGGCATAATGACAGCCGGTCCGGACCCGGGAACCCCGATGAACCTGCGCGCCCTGCAGTATCTCGTGACGCTGGCCGACGTGCGCCATTTCAGCAAGGCGGCCGAACGCTGCCACGTCAGCCAGCCGACCCTGAGCACCCAGATCCGCAAGCTCGAGGAGGAACTCGACGTGCTGCTGGTCGAGCGATCACCGCGCCAGGTGATGCTCACGGAAGTCGGCGAGGACGTGGTGCGTCGGGCGCGCGCGTTGCTCGGCGAGGTCGATGCGATCAAGTCGATCGCGCGGCGCAGCCG
Organism: Wenzhouxiangellaceae bacterium; assembly: GCA_965227925.1. Classification (GTDB taxonomy): domain Bacteria; phylum Pseudomonadota; class Gammaproteobacteria; order Xanthomonadales; family Wenzhouxiangellaceae. Next base: position 398,346 of record CBDDGP010000003.1, on the reverse strand, counting down.
CGACCCGCACTCCGGCACCCTGCGCATGGGCATCTTCCCGACGCTGGCGCCCTACTTCCTGCCGCACGTCGTGCCGGCCATCCGCAAGGCGTTCCCGCGGCTGACGCTGCGCCTGTTCGAGGAGAAGACCGAGGACGTGCTGGCGATGCTCACCCAGGGCCGGCTGGATGCGGGCCTGCTGGCGCTGCCGGTGGAAGGCGATTCGCTGGCCACCCGGGTCCTGTTCGAGGAACCGTTCGTGCTCGCCGTGCCCGAAGGCCATCCGCTGTGCGGCGCCGACAGCGTGGAGATGAACGACCTCGAGAACCAGGAGCTGTTGCTGCTGGAGGACGGTCACTGCCTGCGCGAACAGGCGCTGGAGGTCTGCCAGCTCTCCGGCGCCCACGAGCAGCTCGATTTCCACGCGACCAGCATGGAAACGCTGCGCCAGATGGTCGCTGCGGGCACCGGAATCACGCTGATGCCCGTGCTCGCGGTCAAGCCGCCCGTCGCGCACACGGAAAACCTCGTCACCCGCCCGTTCAAGACCCCCGGCCCGAAGCGCACCATCGCCCTGGTCTGGCGCAAGTCCTCGGCCGTGTCGGGCTTTCTCGAGGAACTCGCCGAAGTGCTGCGGGGGATCGATCCGGAGTTGTTGAAACCTTGAAGGCAGGGACCAGGGGGAAGGGGTCAGGCGCTAGTGGATAAGCGACCCAGCGTCGGGGGCCACGGGCTCTGGACACCTTGCGGCAGCGGTTCTGGTCGACCCGGTGCGGAGCAGGGACCAGGGGGAAGGGGTCAGGCGCTAGTGGATAAGCGACCCAGCGTCGGGGGCGACGGGCTCTGGACACCTTGCGGCAGCGGTTCCACTAGCCCCTAGTCCCTCTCCCCTAGTCCCTTCAATCTGGTTCCTCTCCCCTAGTCCTTCACAATCATCAGATGAACGCGGATGAAACCCCGATGCCCCGTAGCCCGGGTAAGCGCAGCGCACCCGGGAGCTCCTGTCGCGAAGGGCCCCGGGTGCGCTTCGCTTACCCGGGCTACGGAACTGGCGGCAGCGGTTCTGGTCGGCCTGGTGCGGAGCAGGGACCAGGGGGAAGGGGTCAGGGGCTAGTGGAAACGCGACCCGGCGTCGGACGCACGGGCTCTGGACACCTTGCGGCAGCGGTTCCACTAGCCCCTAGTCCCTCTCCCCTAGTCCCTTCAATCTGGTCCCTCTCCCCTAGTCCCTCACAATCATCAGATGAACGCGGATGAAAACCCGGGCTACGAAAACCCAAGACACCGGGTCCCGGCCGATGGTCGTGATGATCGGCCGGGATGACAGGAAGAATCTGCTTCGCGCCCTTGTAGTGACCCTCGCGTCTTCGCGCCCATCATCTACGGATCGAAGCCCCCAGACCACCGATCGCCCAAACCGAAAAACGCCGGCGCAGGGGCCGGCGTCGATCAGTAGAGGTCGCTGGCTGACCGACGGTCAGCCCGCTCTTCGTCTGCGTTCATCCGCGTTCATCTGCGGTAGAACGGCCCTTCAGCCGCGTTGGTCGATCGGCGTGACGTCGCGATCATCCGGGCCGGTGTAGTCGGCGCCCGGGCGGATGATGCGGTTGTTGGCGCGCTGCTCCATCACGTGGGCGGCCCAGCCGGTGACGCGAGACATCACGAAGATCGGCGTGAACAGGCCGGTCGGGATGCCCATGAAGTGATAGGCCGAGGCGTGGAAGAAGTCGGCATTGGCGAACAGTTTCTTCTCCGCCATCATGATCTTCTCGACCTCTTCGGAGACCGGGAAGAGGACGTCGTCGCCGACCTTCTGCGACAGCTTGCGCGACCACTCGCGGATGATCGCGTTGCGCGGGTCCTTCTCGCGGTAGACCGCGTGACCGAAGCCCATGATCTTTTCCTTGGCCTCGAGCATGCGGTGGACGTCCTTGCGCGCCTCCTCGACCGAGGAATACTGCTCGAGCATGGCCATGGCCATTTCGTTGGCGCCGCCGTGCAGCGGCCCGCGCAGCGAGCCGATCGCGCCGGTGACGCAGGAATGCATGTCCGACAGCGTGGACGCGCACACCCGCGCGGTGAAGGTCGACGCGTTGAACTCGTGCTCGGCGTAGAGGGTCAGCGAAACGTCCATGACGCGAGCATGCAGCTCGGAGGGCGATTCGCCGTGCAGCAGCTTCAGGAAATGCGCGCCGATGCCGTCCTCGTCGGACTCGGTCTCGATCCGGACGCCGTCGTGGCTGAACCGGTACCAGTAGGTGATCATCGCCGGGAACGCGGCCAGCAGCCGGTCGGCGACCTCGTGCTGGTTCTCGAAGCCGTTCTCCGGCTCGATGTTGCCGAGGAAGGAGCAGCCGGTCCGCAGCACGTCCATCGGGTGGGCCGAGGCCGGGATGCGCTCGAGCACTTCCTTCAGCGAGTCCGGCAGGCCGCGCATGGACTTCAGGCGCGCCGCGTAGGCATCGAGCTGGTCCTGCGTCGGCAGTTCGCCCTTGAGGATCAGGTAGGCGACCTCGTTGAAGGTCGCGTTCTCGGCCAGGTCGTCGACGGCGTAGCCGCGATAGCGCAGACTGTTGCCCGCCGCACCGACGGTGCAGATCGCGGTCTCGCCGGCCGACTGGCCGCGCAGACCGGCTCCGGTCTTCTTGTCGCTCATTTGGATTCCTTGCTGAAAAGCTCGTCGAGTTTCTCTTCGAATGCGTAGTAGTCGAGATAGCGGTACATCTCGTCGCGCGGCTGCATGATGTCGATGACGTCACGCTGGTGGCCCTGGTCGAGCAGCGCCTTGTAGACCGTCTCGGCGCCCTTGTTCATCGCCCGGTACGCGCCGCAGCAGTACAGCACGATATCGACACCGACCTCGCCGAGCTCCGGGGTGGAGAACAGCGGCGTCTTGCCGAACTCGGTGATGTTGGCGAGGATCGGCACGCCGACGGCCTCGCGGAAGCGCTTGTACTGGTCCAGGTTCTGCATCGCCTCGGGGAAGATCATGTCGGCCCCGGCCTCGACGCAGGCCACCGCCCGCTCGATTGCCGAGTCCATGCCCTCGACGGCCAGCGCATCGGTGCGCGCCATGATGACGAACTCGTCGTGGCTGCGGGCGTCGACCGCCATCCGGACCCGGTCGACCATCTCGGCCTGCGAGACGATCTCCTTGCCCGGGCGATGGCCGCAGCGCTTGGTCTGCACCTGGTCCTCGATGTGCACGCCGGCCGCGCCGGCCTTGTCGATCGATCGGACCGTGCGGGCGATATTGAACGCGCCGCCGAAGCCCGTATCGGCGTCGACCAGCAGCGGCAGGCTGCAGGCATCGGTGATCCGGCGAACGTCGACCAGGACGTCCTCGAGGCTGCTGATGCCGAGGTCGGGCAGGCCCAGCGAATTGGCCGCCACGCCGCCGCCGGACAGGTAGATCGCCTTGTGGCCGATCTTCTCGGCCATCTTCGCGGTCAGCGCGGTGATCGTGCCGACCACCTGCAGCGGCGCCTGCTCGGCAACCAGCTGCCGGAATCGGGCTCCGGGGTGCTCGTGGGCCATGGGCAATCTCGTATCCGGGTCAGCCCGACATTTTACACCGCCTGCCCGTTTTCCGGGCCTCGGTTTGCCGCTCCCTAAGCGACTATCGCTGCCGTTGAGCTGCCCAATCTGTGTCAACGAGCAACCGCAGGAGACAACAGGAAAAGCGTTCTTTCGCAGAGACGCAAAGGCGCAGAGGAAAAACGGAGGACTCGCGATCGAGGCTTCAGAAGTTATTTGAGATCAACCGCTTGCGCCTGTTTTCTCGATCCCGCCCACTGAAGGGCTTGCCTTTCTCTGCGCCTCTGCGTCTCTGCGAGAAAACGCACTTGGTCTTCTACGGTTCGCTTGCCGGCTTCGCGCCAGTCAACTGGAAAGAAGACCGAAGAACGAGCAAAGCCTCAGCCGCGCGGGATGCGGACGGCGTCGGCGATGAGGGCGTATTCGAAGCCGTCCTGGAGGTCGGGCTCGGGCGTTTCGCCGAGGTCTTCGGCGTAGTGCGCGGCCTGCTCGGCGGTGATCGCGCGGCGCTCGAAGGTGCCGGCCAGCACGACCCGCTTTCCGGCCGAGTCGGTCGGCACGAAGAACGCGTAATCGCGGAAGGTGACCCGGGCCGTGGCCCCGCCGTCGCGGGCGATGAAGAAACACCCCTTCTTGCGGCAGACCTGGACGATCTCGGTCTCGACCAGCACGTCGCGGCCATCGACCGCCTCGGCCTCGGCGACCAGCCCAGCCAGGTCCCGCGGCTCGCCTTCGGGCAGCGGCGCCCCGAAGTCTTCCCACTGTGCCGTGGACGCCACGGGCTCGGACAGGCGGATCGGCTCCTCGGCCGAACTGGGGACAGCCAGCAGGACGAAGCCGACGATAAGAAGAGAACGGACGATGGGCATCGGGGTCACTCGGGATCGAACCAGCCGCCGATTCTACCTTCGCAGGGTGCGCGGCTTGCGTCGCAGGCGACAGGTGCGACAATAGCGGGCCGTTGACCCGAACTCCGGATATTTTTCATGGCCCTGCCCCGCACGCTGGCGCTCGCCGCGCTGCCCGCCCTCTCGCTGCTGATCCCGAGCCCACCGACCATGGCCGACGACCTGACGCTGGAACGCATCTTCGCCTCGCCCGCGCTGGACGGGCCGACCCTCCGGGACGTCCAACTGGCCCCGGACGGCTCGCTCGTCACCTTCCTGCGCGGCAGCGACCAGGACCGCGACCGGCTCGACCTCTGGGCCTACGACCCGGCCGCCGACACGACGGCGCTGCTGATCGCCGCGAACGACGTCCTGCCGGCGCCCGCCGAACTCTCGGACGAAGAAAAGGCGCGGCGCGAACGGGCCCGCATCTCCGGGCTGTCGGGCATCGTCGAGTACCGCTTCTCCGACGACGGTCGCTACCTGCTGTTCCCGCTCGGCGGCGACGTGTTCGTGGCCGACCGGGCGCCGGATGCGGCCTCCGCTTCTGTCGCCGTCGACCCCGCAGCCGCCGAGTCCGAATCCGAGTCCGAGTCCGAGTCCGAATCCAGCGATCCTGAAGCCGCCGATCCTGCTGCCCGTGGGGAGGCGGACCCCCAGCCGGGCGAGGTCGAAGCGGAGAATGTCGGCGCGGCGGTCCAGACCGGCCTCCGGGTCCGCCAGGTTACCTCCGGCGAACCCTTCGACCTGGACCCGCGGCTGTCGCCGGACGGCTCGAAGGTGGCCTTCGTGCGCGATCGGGACCTGTGGCTGGCCGACGTCGCCAGCGGAGAGCTCCGCGCGCTGACCGACGACGGCGAAGGCACCGTGTCCAACGGCATGGCGGAGTTCATCGCGCAGGAAGAGATGGGTCGCGATCGCGGCTTCTGGTGGTCGCCCGACGGCACGCGAATCGCGTTCCTGCGGGTCGACGAATCGACGATCGAGCCCAGCCGCCGCTACGAGGTCGACGGGGATTCGATCACGATAATCGAGCAACGCTATCCCTACGCCGGCACGCCGAACGTGCGGATCGAGCTCGGCGTGGTGACGGTCGAGTCGGGCGAGATCCGCTGGCTGGATCTCGGCTCGGACACGGACATCTACATCCCCCGCGTGGTCTGGCACCCGGCCGGCGACGCGCTCGTCGTGCAGCGACAGTCGCGCGATCAGAAGACGCTGGACCTCCTGCTCCATCGACTGGACGAGGCCGAGCCGCGACGGATTCTGTCGGAAAGCGCGGAGACCTGGGTCAACCTCCACGACGACCTGCGCTTCATCGACGGCGGCGACCGCTTCGTGTGGTCCTCGGAGCGATCGGGCTATCGCCACCTCTACCTGGTCGAGACCGCCACCGGCGAGACCCGCGCCCTGACGGCCGGGGACTGGCCGGTCGACGCCGTGGTCGCGGTCGACGAGGACCTGGGCCTGGTCTACTTCACGGCCGGCGTCGAGACGCCCGCCGAACGGCACCTGTACCGCCAGTCTCTGGCCAGCGAGGATGCGGAGGCGGTGCAGCGCGTCTCGCGCCGCAGCGGCTGGCACGAGATCACCTTCGACGGCAACGGGCGGGTCTACCTGGACCTGTTCTCCAGCACCGAACAACCGCCGCAGCTGTCGCTGCATTCGTCGGACGGCGACCGCCTCGCCTGGCTGGTCGAGAACCGCATCGACGACGACCATCCCTATGCGCCCTTCGCGGCGGGCCATCGACCCACGGAGTTCGGCGTGCTGGCCGCCGACGACGGCCAGTCGATGCACTACCGCGTGGTGCGACCGGAAGGCTTCGATGCGGAAAGTGCGGCGCAGTTTCCGGTCATCCAGTACGTCTACGGCGGGCCGACCAGCCGCCTGGTCCAGAACCGCTGGGGCCGCAGGCACCTGATCGAGCAGTACTGGGCGCGCCGGGGCTACGCGGTGTTCTCGATCGACAACCGCGGCATCGAGGGCCAGGGTGTGGCGTTCCAGGCGCCCGTGTATCAGAACCTGGGCGTGCTTGAGGTCGTCGACCAGAAGCTCGGCACCGAGTGGCTGAAGGCCCAGCCCTGGGTCGACCCTGACCGGGTCGGCGCGTTCGGCTGGAGCTACGGCGGATACATGTCGCTGATGATGCTGATGCAGCATCCCGGCACCTACGCAGCCGGCGTCTCGGTCGCACCGGTCACCGACTGGGCGCTGTACGACACCCACTACACGGAGCGCTACATGGGCATGCCGAGGAACGAGGACGGTTCACCGACGGCGGCCTACGAACGCGGCAACGTTCTGACCTACGCCGACCGCCTCGCCGACCCGCTGCTGCTGATCCACGGCATGGCCGACGACAACGTCCTGTTCACCCACTCGACGATGCTGATGCAGCAGCTGCAGGACGAGGCCATCGACTTCGACCTGATGACCTACCCGGGTGAAAAACACGCCATCACCGGCGACGGCCAACGCCTGCACGTCTACCGCCAGATCACCCGCTTCTTCGACCGGCACCTGCAACCGGGGGAATAGGCTTCGATCCAGCGCTGGTGGCTTCGGCCTTTAGAGGATGAGCGCAAAGGCGCGAAAGAATCAGGCAAGAACGCCAAGCAAGCTGGATGATCGAAAAAGCGTTTTCTCGCAGAGGCGCGGAGACGCAGAGAAAAACCGTAGCGGAACAACTTCTGTCATCCCGGGCTTGACCCGGGACCCAGTGTCGTTCGCCTTTGGTCGAAAGCGTCGGCAACTTCTCTTAGATGATGGGCGCAAAGACGCGAAGGCGCGAAGAGAAAACCACTTTTCTGTCACGATTCGCTGTGCGCGCATTTCGTAGCCCGGGTAAGCGCAGCGCACCCGGGAAACAGCACGAATCCTTTTCAAGCGTCATTTCCGACGCGATTTATCTTCCTGTCATCCCGGCCTTGAGCCGGGACCCAGTGTCTTTAGCCCTTGTTCGAGTGCGTCGGCAACTTCTCTTAGATGATGAGCGCAAAGACGCGAAGGCGCGAAGAGAAAACCGCTTTTCTGTCACGAGTCGCTGTGCGCGCATTTCGTAGCCCGGGTAAGCGCAGCGCACCCGGGATCGCTCGTGACCCGACATCAATCGGATGACGTCCGGCATCAATGGATGGGCAATCGTTCCAACCGAAAGTAACTCACCTCGCGAAAGCGCCCCGAAGCTTCTCCTGCACCCCAGACGAGGAAGGGTCCATGCTCGTAACGGCCGATCAACATCGTTCGGCGGCAGGGCCGGCGGCGATCATCGTCAGGGGGCTGCAGATAGGAACGAACCTCGACCCAGGCCTTGCCGGTATCGCGCCCGACGCAGGCATCCAGGGTCGAGAACAGCACGTTGATTCCTTCCTGCCGGCGCAGGTACCCATACACTCGGAGAACTTGACCGTTCCTCGATGCGTCGAGCAGCAGCATCGGAACGGTTTCGACCGCGCGTGCCAGGTCCTCCGGCAGGCCGCGGATCGACATTTCGCAGCGACCCTCGATACATGAGGCCACGGCCTGATCGGGCACTCCGACGCACCAGTATGCGCAGGACCAGAACTCAGCAAGCCCAAGGGCAGCGAACTGCGCGTTCAATGAGCCGAGCTTGGTAACGGCGACCGGGCTGTAGCAATCCAGCGGACAGCCGAAGGTCGCGATCACGCAATCCGAATCCACGGAGCATTGCCGGCTACCATCGATATTCCCTATCAATTGCTCGAGCGGGGTCTCGTTCTCCGACGCACGGCGCGGAACAATGGACTCGACTCGATCGCCCTCGATGGATTCATTCACGCGCAGATCGAGCGCTGTCGCCATCAATGTCACGAGAGAGATCGTGACGATCAACGCCATGAACGCGGAAAACGCAGTCCGCATCAGTTCGTAGCCCGGGTAAGCTCGGCGCACCCGGGCGTTCGATCCTGGCCCACCAGCGCGGTTCGTATTGAGGCTGAACGAGAAGGCACGAAGGAACCGCAAGAGTTCAAGTGACCGTTTATTCCTGTCATCCCGGCCCTGAGCCGGGACCCAGCGACTTGTTTGTCTCCTCTCACAGGTCACCCGGTTCAAACGTGAACCTCTGAGGCACTCCAAGACCGCAGACTCCGGTAACGCAGATCGCCCGGGCATCTCGGGGAGGACCACCACACTGGTAGCTGCATCGCAAGCTGGTATTCATGATCACCTCGTCCATCGTGTTCTCGATGAATTCCACCTGGCCCTTTGCAACCACCGACCAACAATCCATCGGGCATCCGAAGGAATGGATGGTGCAGTCTTCGTCGACCTCGCAGGAGGTCGCGGTGTCGATATACGCGCGAAGGATGTCGTAGGCCCTCCATTCGTCCCTGAGCTCCTGCTGCTTGAGCGCGGAGCGCCATTCGGCACGAAGTTCCGTTTCCTTGTCCGGGTCCACCCAAAAGGCCATGGCCACGAACAGCCCCAGCGTGACGACCAGCGCAAGAAATGCCGAAAGCGCAGTCCTCACTGCACTTCTTCCAGCAAGATCGGCGCCTCGACCGGCGGCACGTACAACTGGTCATAGCGAGGAAAGGGGTTGATGTAGGAGGTGGCGATTTCACAACGGCCACGAACACACTGCGCGCCCTCGATCGTGATTCCGGGCCCGAGTGGTGCACCGCGACACACCATGATGACACAAGAGCTGGATTCCACATGCGCGATCGCATCCCGCAGTTCTTCGATCGCGGCTGAATTGACCGCTTGAATGCCTCCGTAGCTGCACGGGAAACTGTGAAGGGAACACTCGCCATCCGAACTGCAGGCCGAGGCCTCCGAGATCTCGATGCGAACGAGCTTGTTCGCAGCCAGGTAATCGCTGATGGTCTGATTCTCCTTGTCGCACTCGTAAGGAGCAGAACCAACGGTCAGCACGAGTTCGGGTGGCGTTCTATCGACCACAGCGTGCGGCGAAGGATCGACCAGCACCGCCATCAAGGTCAAGAGGCCAATCGTGACGATCAGGGCGAGGAAGGTGGAGAAGGCGGTGCGCATCAGAAGCCGGCTCGGGTGCGCCGAGGCGGATCATAGAAGTCGATCACCAGCACCGAATCGACCTTCCCGGTGATCGGCACCCAGAACGCGTCGATGCGCTCGACGGTCATGGGGTTACTCAGAAGATGCCCCCTCATCACGTCGTCCCAAAGGGCAAGGACACCGCCGCAATCGGGGCCCGGCTGAAAGAACCGCGGCACTTCGAACACGTGATTGGCACGAAGCTCCAGCGGCGTGGGGTCGCGGTCAAACGCAATGGCATCCACCGACGCGTCGGCAACCGGCGCTGCCAGAGGGACCGGGAGTTCCAGCGACAGATCGAAGCCGATAGACGCAACCTCTCCCCCGCGCCCTTGTGCGGAAGCGCTTCCTGCTAGCAGCGCAATAATCAGAAGCGTAGCGCGCATGTCGTTCCCCGGCCAAAACCACGGCTTCACCCTAACCTTGCTCCACTGCGTGGTCAACGAGGCCGGACGATTGCGATGGAACAAGCAGCTTCCCTGGCGCGCTTCGCTTATCCGGGCAATGAAAAAAAGACACTGGATCCCGGGTCAAGCCCGGGATGACAGGTGGGGGCGGTGTTGGCGGGGAGCGATAGCGTTTCGCGTGACCCACATCCTGGGAGTCGCAGTCATCCCCGGGTGCGCTGCGCTTACCCGGGCTACGAAAACCGAAGACACTGGGTCCCGGCTCAGGGCCGGGACGACAGGGATAGTGGTCGCGTCGAGGATGACAGCTGAAGAGGAGCCCAACTGTTCTCCGGGTGCGCTGCGCTTACCCGGGCTACGAACAGCGAGTCAGAGGGGTCCCAACCGAACTGCGCTTTTCTCTTCGCGACTTTGAGTCTTTGCGCTAATCCTCTAAAGGAGATTGCCCGCGCACTTGATCAAGAACGAATAGACACTGGGTCCCGGCTTACTGAACCGAGCAGAAGTATCGCGAGCTCGCTGAGCTGCATCGCAGCGACGCCATCGAGTTCAGCACAGGCCGTCGCTTTGCTCCGTCCGGGATGACGGGGTGGTGGAATCCGAGATTTCAGAAAACGACGACTCGCTTCGCGGCCTGAAAATTTCTGCCTGCCCTCGAGCGCACCCCTGTCCGCCCCGATCGCTCGCAAGCTCACTCCCACAGGAGTTCCTCACTCCCGGCGTTCCTCTGCGCCTCCGCGCCTCTGCGAGAAAACGCTTTACCGGTTTTTCAGGTCCCTTCCTGCCGTTCTCTTCGCGCCTTCGCGTCTTCGCGCTCATCATCTATGAGAAGTTGCCGGCGCACTCGAACATAGGCGAACGACACTGGGTCCCGGATCAAGCCCGGGATGACAGATGGGGGCGGTGTTGGCTGGGAGCGATAGCGTTTCGCGTGACCCACATCCTGGTAGTCGCAGTCATCCCCGGGTGCGCTGCGCTTATCCGGGCTACGAAAACCAAAGACACTGGGTCCCGGCTCAGGGCCAGGACGACAGGGATAGTGGTCGCGTCGAGGATGACAGCTGAAGAGGAGCCCAACTGTTTCCCGGGTGCGCTGCGCTTACCCGGGCTACGAACAGCGAGTAAGAGGGGTCCTAACCGAACTGCGCTTTTCTCTTCGCGCCTTTGCGTCTTCGCGCTAATCCTTTAAAGGAGATTGCCCGCGCACTTGATCAAGAACGAATAGACACTGGGTCCCGGCTTACTGAACCGAGCAGAAGTATCGCGAGCTCGCTGAGCTGCATCGCAGCGACGCCATCGAGTTCAGCACAGGCCGTCGCTTTGCTCCGCCCGGGATGACAACTGGGGGGAGTTGCTGTCGAGGTTCCTCTGCGTCTCCGCGTCTCCGCGAGAAAACGCCTTTCAGTTTCTCTACCTGGCGCCCTTGCTTCAAACCTTCGCGCCTTTGCGTCCATCCTCTAGAGGGCCGGGCCCGGAAGCCCGATCGAAGTCGACTACTCGTGGATGTCGTAGCGGTCGTCGATGTAGTCGCGGAAGCGAAGATACTCGCCCTGGAAGGTCAGGAAGAACTCGCCGGTGGCGCCGTTTCGGTGCTTGCCGATGATGATCTCGGCCTTGCCCTTGTCGGGCGAGTCCTCGTTGTAGACCTCGTCGCGGTAGATGAACAGGATCATGTCGGCATCCTGCTCGATTGCCCCGGACTCGCGCAGGTCGGCCATCACCGGACGCTTGTTGGGGCGCTGCTCGAGGGCGCGGTTGAGCTGCGACAGGGCGATCACCGGCACCTTCAGCTCCTTGGCCAGCGCCTTCAAGGAACCGGAGATCTCGGAAATCTGGGTGGCGCGGTTCTCGTTGTTGCCCGGCGTCTGCATCAGCTGCAGGTAGTCGATCAGGATCAGGCCGATGTCGTGCTCGCGCTTCATGCGGCGGGCGCGGGCGCGCAGTTCGGTCGGCGAAAGGGCCGGCGTTTCGTCGATGAAGATGTTGGCCTTTTTCAGCATGCTCATCGCCGACTGCAGGTTGACGAAGTCCTGGTTGTCGAGCTTGCCGGTGCGCAGCTTGTTCTGGCCGATCTGGCCCAGCGACGAGAACAGGCGCAGGACCAGCTGAAGGTCCGACATTTCCATCGAGAACACCGCGACCGGCACGTTGCTCTTGATCGCCGCAGCGGCGGCGATGTTCATCGAGAACGACGTGTTGTGAACGCACACGTCGTCGGCAATGAAGTTGTGCGTTTCGGGGATGGTCAGGTCATACACCTGGCGCTCGCCCAGGGCCTCGATGCGTTCGATCCGGTCCCAGGTCACGTCGCTGGCGGCCAGGTTCATCAGGTTGGCATCCTGCAGCGCCATCCCGATCCGGGCCAACCGCTCCCGGCCGATGCGGCGTCGGTACGGGTGCATGTTCGACGCCGGCATTCCGGCCCGTCGAGCGACCTCTGCCCAGGACAGCGGCCCTCGGGCCCGGTCGATTTCCGTCCACAGCTCGACCGGCAGCAGATCGACATTGCTGTGCGCCCGTCGACCCTCGAGCGATGCTCGCGCCCGGTCCACCGCGTCCTGCTTGCCGTGGATGCCGATCTCGTCGATCAGCGTTCGCAGGGACTCGGCGTGGGTAATCTGCAGCTGCCAGCACGGCCGGCGGCTTTTGCGGTACCGCACGCTTCGCGCGCGCAGCCGGGCGATGATGCCGAATCGCAACAGCAGGTGCTGGACCTGGCGCGCGAGACGCTCGCTGACGGTGGCGAAGCCCGCCTGGACCTGGCCCGTTGCGTACACGCTGATCCAACCGTCGGTCGCCAGCAGTCGGTTGAGGAAGACCGCCAGCTGCTCTCGGGGCAGCGTGAAGACCGCACCGGGAACGTGCTTGCCGTGGGCATCACGCCCATAGAGCCCGAGTTCGGCCAGCCAGGCGCGAAGCGGGTTCGGGCGATGGCGGCGAGCCTGCTCGGGCGATTCGCCCGCCAGGGCAGAGACCTCGACCCCCAGCAGTTCGGCCAGGCGCGCCGATGTCGCCTCATTCGGCACGCTGCGACCGGTTCGCCAGTAGTGAACGGCCGCCGGCGACACGGCCATCTCCGACGCGAGCGCACGAGCCGTGTGCCGGGACTCGTCGATCAGCGCATCGAGACGGCCCGCGAACGCCGCGCGCGCATCAGCGGTGGCCGCGTGATCGGTGGCCACTGCAAACGACGCGGCTCGATCCTCGGCCTCGCGGCGGGCCAGGCGCAGCCCACCGAACGCATCGACGGCCTCGGCGAAATCGCGCTGGATCGCGGGGTTGTCCGCGGTGAACATCGGGGTCGGGCCGGTCAGGCCGCCGTCGCCGATCAGGTAGCCGAGCAGCCGGACCTCGCAGTCGCGCATTGCCCGATCGCCGAACACCGGGAGGCGGCGCGGCACGGCGACGAATTCGCCGGGCTCGATCTCGCCGAGGGACTTCCAGCCGCCCGGGGTGAGGAAGGGATGGGTCTGGGTGGTCCGCACGCGGCGACCGAGCGCGGTCTCGACCTCGAACACCGGCTTGACGCCGTCGTCGACCCAGGCTTCGGGCTCGGCGCGCTGCAGCCGCCATTCGGAATCGAGCGTACCGACCCTGCCGCTTCGCTCGCGGCAGACCTGTTCGATCGTGCGCACGGACCCGTCGTCGAGCACGACTTCCGACCCGGCATCCAGGCACTTGCCCATCGCCGGACGCCCGGCCACGATGATCAGATCGGTCGGCTGCAGGCCGGCGGTGCGGCGGTCGAGTTCGGAGAAGCCGGTCGGAACGCCGGTGATGTCGCCCTCGTTGTCCTGCAGCTCGTTGAGCCGGTCCATGGCGCGCGACATGACATCCTTGACGTGCGTATAGCCGCTGCCGCTGCTTCGCATGCCCTGCTCGGCGATGGCGTACATCTTCTGTTCGGCCGCCTCGAGGACTTCCTTGCTGCTCATGCCCTGCGGGTTCAGCGCCGAGTCGGCGACCGCGGTGCCGATCTCGATCAGCTGGCGCAGGATCGACTTCTCGCGCACGATCTCGGCGTACCCGAGGATGTTCGACGGCCCCGGCGTGTCGTTGGCGAGCATCGTCAGGTAGGCGCCGCCGTCGACGCGATCGAGCAGGTCGTGCTTGACGAACCAGTCGGCGACGGTCACCGCGTCGGTGGGCTGGTGGTCTTCCTGCAGATCGCCGATGGCGCGGTAGATCAGCCGGTGCGTTTCGCGGTAGAAATCGACCTCGTGGATCTTGTCGGCGACCTTGTCCCAAGCCGTTTCCGACAGCATCAGGGCGCCGAGCAGGCTCTGTTCGGCTTCGATCGAATTCGGCGGTTGGCGCGGCGGGGTCAGCGGGGTGGGGAACGGTTCGGCCACAGTGGTCTGGATCCGGATCGGGTGCGGGAGTCGTGTCGGAACCCGGTGCCCGGCGGCCGGCGGCCGTCCCGTGTACCGGGCCGAGCAGTCTAGCAAGTCGGCGCGCTCCGAGCCAGCCGGTCAACGCGAAGGTGGGCGTCGAGGCGCGTTTGTAGAAAGGCGGAAACGAAACAGGCCCGGAAGACCGGGCCTGTTCACGATATGGATAGCGAGCGGCGGCGGATCAGCCGGCGGCGGCTTCCTCGCCGACCACCACGATCCTGACCTCGGTCTGCACGTCGGCGTGCAGGATCAGGCCGACGGTGAACTCACCGGTCTCGCGGATCGGACCTTCCGGCTGGTCGACCTCGATCTTCTCGACCGGGTAGCCCATCTCGGTCAGTCGATCGGCGATCTCGCGAGCGCTGATCGAACCGTAGAGGCGGCCTTCCGGCGACACGTTGACGTGGAACTCGACGGCATCGACGCCGTCGATCGCTTCGCGGCGGGCCTCGGCAGAGGCCAGCTTCTCGTTGGCCTGGCGCTGCAGTTCTTCACGCTCGGCCTCGAACTTCTCGAGATTGGCCTTGGTGGCACGAATGGCCTTGCCGCGCGGCAGCAGGAAGTTCCTGCCGTAGCCCGGCTTGACCGTCACGACGTCGCCGAGGTCGCCCAGGGCGTGCACCTTTTCAAGCAGAATCAGTTGCATGGGGCACCTCAGTGGTTGTCGGAGTACGGCAGCAGGGCCAGGTAGCGCGCGCGCTTGACCGCGGTCGAGAGCTGGCGCTGGTAGCGGGCCTTGGTGCCGGTGATGCGGCTCGGAATGATCTTGCCGGTTTCACCCACGAAGTCCTTCAGCAGGTCGACGTCCTTGTAATCGACCTCGGTGATGCCTTCGGCGGTGAAGCGGCAGTACTTGCGGCGGCGGAAGAATTTGGCCATGGATCAAGCCTCCTCGGATTCGCTGGCGGACGCTTTCTTCTTGTCGTCCGAATCGTTGTCGTTCGAGTCGCTGTCGTCGTCACCGTCGCTGCTGTCGCTGCTGTCGTTGCGATCGTTGTCGTCGTTGTCGCTGCGGCGGCTGCCGCGACGCGACTCGCGCTCGTCCTTCTCTTCCTTGCGCTTCATCATGATCGACGGCTCGCTGACGGCCTCCGAGCGCTTGACCGTGAGGTGGCGCAGGATGGCGTCGTTGAACCGGAAGATGCTTTCCAGCTCTTCCAGGGTCTCGCCGTCGCACTCGATGTTGATCAGCAGGTAGTGCGCCTTGTGCAGCTTGTCGATGGTGTAGGCCAGCTGCAGACGGCCCCAGTCTTCCGACCGGTGGACCTGCCCGCCCTTGGACTCGACCAGCGACCGGTAGCGTTCCAGCATGCCGGGCACCTGCTCGCTCTGGTCCGGGTGGACCAGGAACACGATTTCATAGTGTCTCAATGAACTCTCCTTTTGGTTCGACCGTCCGTGGCACCCTTGCCATCGGACCGGTAAAGCCCCCGGTCGGCCGTACAGCCGCCGTGGAGCAAGGTCTGCGCAAAACTGCGCAAGCCGGCAAGTATAGCAGGATCAGTGGCTTGTGGACAAGCGTGGACGCTGTGAACCCGGCGACGCCCGACTACCTTCCGACGCGTTCCAGCCCGACCTGGAAATTCTCGACAGCCAGACCGAGCGCCCGCGCTCCCGTATCGGCCCAGGCCTGGCCGATCGGCGCCCCGGTCTCGGCGTCGAAGGCCCGCAGCCGCAGCATCACGGCCTGGTCCGGGCCCGGCCAGTACGGCGCCAGCTCGACGTCCACGCCCAGCGGCATGCCCGCGGCATCCAGCAGCGCAGCCGCCCGGCCGTCGGAGGTGAGCGCAACGTCCTCGGCCCGCCGCCAGGCGTCGCTGCCGGGGTCTCGCCGACCCGCCCAGCCCCGATAGCGATGGACCGGCAGGAACTCGATGACCCGGTCGTCGCCCGGTCGCGCACCGGTGGAAGAAACCACCCGGTCCCCGATCAGCAAGCGCTCGCCGTCGAAGGCGATTTCCTTGACCAGCCCGACTCCGGCTTCGCCGGCGCCGAAGCGGCAGGTGTCCGCTTGCGTGGTCAGGACGACGCCGTCGTCGCGGATCGCACCGGTCAGCGGACAGTCGCCGACCGGCACGCCGTCGGCGTCCAGCGGCGCGAACGCGCCTTCGACCTGGGTCGGCACCGCCGTCGGTGCGATCGACACGGCGAAGCGACGCGCGGACTCTCCGGCCGCTTGCTGGGCCAGCTCGATCACGACGGGGACGGCACCCGGCGCGCTCCGGCGCCGGATCGTCAGGGCGACGGGTCGCGCTTCGCGCCGCGGCGACTGGCCGACGTAGCGGCCGACCAGGCGATCGGCGACGATTTCGGGGCCGGGCTGGGACGGGTCGGACGCCGGTTCCGGGCCGCTGGCGCAGCCGGCGAGCGCCGCGAGCGCGGCGGCGAGCAGGAGCGGCGTGCGAAGCGCCCGGTCAGTCGCCACCGGCAGCGGGCTCCGGCGGCGTCGGGAAGCCCGGCAGCAGCAGTCCCGGGTCGACCCGGGTCGCGCCGAGGTTCATCCGCCAATCCAGGTGCGGCCCGGTCACCCGTCCCGTGGCGCCGACCTCGGCGATCACGTCGCCCTGCTCCACCCGCTGGCCTTCTTCGACCAGGATGCGGTGCAGGTGCAGGAACGCCGAGCTGAGACCCAGGCCGTGGTCGATCAGCAGCGTTCCGCCGGAGAAATACATGTCGTCGTGGGTCAGCGTGACGATGCCGCCGGCCGGCGCCCGCACCGGCGTGCCGGTCGGCGCCGCGATATCGATGCCCCAGTGCGGGCTGCGCGGTTCGCCGTTGAGGATGCGCTGGGAGCCGTAGACGCCGGTGATCGGTCCGGTCATCGGCCAGATGAAGCCGTCGGCGAAATCGGTGCGGTCGTCGACGCGCTCACGCGCGGCCCGGGTCATCGCCGCTTCGGCACGGATCCGCTCGAGCGATTCCGGATCCGGCGTCACCTTCGACGGCGGCAGGCCGTCGATCCGCTGGATCTCGAATGCGCGCTCGGCCGGCACCAGTTCGCGCTCGAAGCGCTCACCGTCCGGGGCGATCACGGTCAGGGTTCGTGCCGCCACCTCGTCGCGGGCAAAGCCGACCAGGAAGCGGCCGTCGGCACTGCGCGGCACGGCCTCGCCGTCGAGCAGCACCCGGTGGTCGGCCGGCGCGTCGCCGAACAGCAGCCCGCCCTGGACCAGCTCGCCGGTGAGGGTCAGGTCCTGCGCCGCCGCCGAACCCGAGCCGACAAGAAGCGCAATACAGATCAGCAGCTTACGCATCGGTGCTCGCCCGAATGATCAACTCCTGGCCGGGGCGCAGCACGCTGTCGTCGTCGAGGTCATTGAGCCGCATCAGCTGCTGCAGACCCACCTGGTGACGGCGCGAGATGTTCCACAGCGAATCGCCGCGCTGGACGACGTAGCGGGTCGGCTGTGCGGCCGGCGGCGGCTGGCGGCCGGTCTCGATCACCAGGCGCTGGCCCGGACGGATCAGGTCGTTCGACCCCATGCCGTTCATGCGCTGCAGTTCGCGCACGCCCAGGCCGTAGCGCCGCGCGATGACCCACAGGCTCTCGCCCGACCGCACGCGGTGGATGAACCGATCGGTCGGCAGCAGCTGCTGCTGCAGCGCGACCAGCTGTCGATAGGCGTCGGCGTAGGCCGGCTCGGTGGCCGGGCTGTCGAAATCGATCGTGCCGGGAAGGCGCAGCGTCTGTCCGGCCGTCAGCCGATCGTTCGCCAGGCCGTTGGCTTGCTTCAGCTCCGCCACGGTGGTGCCGTGGCGTCGGGCCAGCACCGACAGGGAGTCGCCGCGGCGAACGCGGATCTCCTGCCAGTCGACCGGGACCTCGGTCGGCAAATCCGACAGGGCGGCGTGTGCCCGATCGAGATCGTCGATCGGCACGACCAGGTAGTGGGGCCCCGACGGCGGCGTCCGATGCTTGTTCAGTCCGGCATTGAGCGAGACCAGTTCGGCCAGGTCCAGCTCGGCGCGCAGCGCGAGCCCGACCACGTCGACCGGTCCGTCCAGCTCCAGCCGCGCCACGCGGGGCTCGTCGAGCAGTTCGGGCAGCTCGAAGTCGTAGCGTTCCGGCGCGGCGACCAGGCAACCCAGGCCCTTGAGCTTGGGCACGTAGCCTCGGGTCTCGCGCGGCAGCGGCAGCTCGTCCCAGGACGTCCCGCGGCCGCGCGCGGCGTTGCGACGCATCGCCCGCATCACCCGGCCCTGGCCGGCGTTGTAGGCGGCCACCGACAGCGGCCAGTCGCCGTCGAACAGGCCGTTGAGGTACTTGAGGTAATCCAGCGCGGCGGCGGTCGAAGCGACGAAGTCGCGGCGGCCGTCGTACCAGTCGTTGATCTCGATGCCGAAATCGCGCGCCGTTCCGCTCAGGAACTGCCAGGGGCCGGCGGCGCGGCTGTGCGAATAGGCGAACGGGTCGAAGGCGCTCTCGACCACCGGCAGCAGGGCCAGCTCGCCGGGGAGATCGCGGGCTTCGACCTCGTTGGCGATCTCGTGGATCCAGGGCTGGGCGCGGACGAACACGCGTTCGAGGTAGTCGCCATTGTCGGCGTACCAGTTGGCCCAGCGCGCTGCACTGCTGTCCGCCGGGCAGGTGGAGATCGAGAAGCGCTCGATCAGCCGCGGCCAGACCGACACGGGGCCGGTGTCGCCGGGTGCGGCGGCCTGGCGCTCCAGCGCGAGGCGCTCGAAGGCTTCGTCGACGGCCTGGAACGGGTCCGACGGCGACGGCTCGACCTCCGAGACGGTGGTCGGCAGATCGAGCTCCGGCTCATCGCGGGTCTCGACCGCGCAGCCGGCCAGCACCGCCAGTGCCAGCAGGGAAAGACCTGTCCGGGACCGACGGCCCGGGCGTTGGTTTGTTAAAAATTCGTTAGGATTCACAGGCATGCGGCTTCTTTTTACCCCTCCATCGTGGAGCAGAACAAAACCAGTCGAGAGTATGTCCGATCGATGGACAAGGTCAAGAGAACCCCGTCACACCCGTACAATGGCAGCAACCATCCGCAACGGAATTCGATTGAAGAACACATCAGACATCACTCGCGACACGCTGCTCGAGATGCTGCGCGAAGCAGGCCGCCCGGTCACCCGGCGCGAACTGTCCGAGAACCTCGGGCTCAGCCACGCCGAATCGGATCAGCAGATCAAGCCGCTGCTGCTCGAACTGATCCGCGAGGGCCGGGTCGTCAGGAACCGGCGCGCAGCCTACGGCCTGACCGAGCACATGGACCTGATCCGCGGCCGGGTCAGCGCGCACGCCGACGGCTTCGGCTTCTTCATGCCCGACGATGCCGACGCCACGGGAGGCGACGATCTGTTCCTGCCGCCGCACCAGATGAGCCTCGTGTTCGACGGCGACCGCGTGCTGGCGTCGGTCGCCAACGTCGACGCCCGCGGGCGCAAGGAAGGCCAGATTGTCGAAGTGCTCGAGCGCGCCCACCAGCAGATCGTCGGCCGCTACGTGATCGAAAGCGGCGTCGCCATGGTCGTGCCCGACGACCCGAAGCTCAACCACGATGTCCTGATCCCCGAACCGACCGCCGACGGCCTTGCCCCGGGCAAGATCGTGGTTGCCCGGATCACGCGGCCGCCGAGCTTCAAGAAGAGCCCGGTCGGGGTGATCGTCAGCGTGCTCGGCGAGGCCGACGAGCCCGGCATGGCGACCCAGATCGCCATCTTCAACCACCAGCTCCCCGCCGCCTTCCCCGACGAGGTGATCCGCGAGGCCGAGGCCTTCGGTGATTCGATCGACCCGGAGCGGGCGAAGGGCCGGCTGGACCTGCGTGACCTGCCTTTGGTCACGATCGACGGCGCCGATGCACGCGACTTCGACGACGCCGTCTACGCCGCACCGCGAGGCGACGGCTGGCGCGTGATCGTCGCGATCGCCGACGTCGCCGAATACGTCACGCCGGACTCGGCGCTGGACGACGAAGCCCAGAAGCGCGGCACCTCGACCTACTTCCCGGACCAGGTCGTGCCGATGCTGCCCGAGGCGCTGTCGAACGGGCTGTGCTCGATCAACCCCGACGTCGACCGCCTCGTGATGGTCTGCGACATGACGCTGGACGCCAAGGGCAAGGTCTCGAAGAGCCGCTTTGCCGAGGGCGTGATGCGCTCGCAGGCGCGCCTGACCTACGACCAGGTGCGCCACATCGTCGAGCACGGCGACGAGGCGTTGAACGAACGCTTCGCCCACGTGCGCGAGAACCTCGACCACCTCTACACCGTCTACCGCCTGCTGGCGAAGAAGCGCGACCAGCGCGGCGCGATCGACTTCGACTCCAGCGAAGTCAATTTCGTGTTCGACCCCGACGGCCGGGTCGATCAGCTGCGCCGCCGCACGCGCCACGACGCGCACAAGCTGATCGAGGAGTGCATGATCGCGGCCAACGTCCAGGCCGCGAAGACCGCAGAGACCATCGAGCGGCCCGTGCTCTACCGGGTCCACGACGTCCCACCGCCGGACAAGCTCGGTGAGCTGGAAACGTTCCTGTCCGCGCACGGCCTGACGCCGAACTGGAGCGACGAGCCGAAACCGGCCGACCTGACCCGGATCCAGAAGAAGGCCCGCGGCACGCCGATCGCGCCGCTGGTCGACGCGGTGCTGCTGCGCAGCCTCGCGCTGGCGGTCTACCAGCCCGAGAACAAGGGCCACTTCGGCCTGGCGCTGGAGGCCTACTCGCACTTCACCTCGCCGATCCGCCGCTACCCCGACCTGCTGCTGCACCGCGCGCTGAAGGCCTGGCTGCGGCGCCAGCCGAAGAACCAATACCCCTACTCGGCCAAGGCGATGGCCGAGCTGGGCCGCGAGTGCTCCTACCTCGAGCGGCGCGCCGAGAACGCAAGCCGCGAGGTCGACGAGCGGCTCAAATGCCAGTTCATGCAACGCCACGTCGGCGACGAGTTCGACGGCGTGATCACCGGCGTGACCGGGTTCGGCTGCTTCGTCGAACTGCCCGAAATGGGGGTCAGCGGCCTGGTCCACATCACCTCGCTGCCGAACGACTACTACCACTTCGATCCGACCGGCCGGGTGCTGACCGGCGAACGCCGGGGCCTGCGCTTCCGCCTGGCCGACCCGGTCCGCATCGAGGTCCTGTCGGTCAGCGTCGACGAGCGCAAGATCGACTTCCGGATCGCCGGCGAAGGCGACGCCGAGGACGCGAACAAGCGCGCCGGCGGCCGCAAGCCCTCGAAGAAGAAAAAGAACAAGGGCCGACGGAGCGGCAAGGCGAATGGCAAGGCGGGCGGCAAGGCCAGCGGCAAGAACAAGGGGAACGCCAAGGACAGAAGCGGCGGCGGCAAGCGCGGAGGCCGGAAGCAATGAAACGCGAGCAGACCGGCGGCATCAACGCCGTCGAGGCGCTGATCGAGCGCAGCCCCGAGCGGGTGCTCCAGCTGTGGGTGGCCGGCGACAATCCCCGGGTCAAGGCGCTGGTGGGCCGGGCAAAGGCCGCCGGCATCCCGGTCCAGTCGGCGAAGGCCAACACGCTCGACAAGCTGACCGGCGGCGAGACCCACCAGGGCGTGGTCGCCGAGTTCCGGCCGGTCGAGCCGATGAGCGAGGCCGAGCTCGATGCGCTGATCGAAGCACGCGGCGGCAAGCTGCTGCTGCTCGCCCTCGACCAGGTGCAGGATCCGCACAACCTCGGCGCCTGCCTGCGATCGGCAGCGGCCGCCGGCGTCGATGCGGTGCTGGTCCCGCGCGACCGCAGCGCACCGCTGAGCCCCGCGGCCCGGCGCGCCGCCGCCGGCGCGGCGGAAGTCGTGCCGCTGGTCGAGGTCGCCAACCTGGCCCGCGCCCTCGAACACATCAAGCAGGCCGGCGTCTGGGCCGTCGGGCTGGCCGGTGAGGCCGGCGCGGCGCTCTACGACATCGACCTGACCGGCGCCCGCGTGATCGTCATGGGCAGCGAGGAAAGCGGGCTGCGCCGCCTGACCGCCGAGCGCTGCGATGAACTGGCGAAGATCCCGATGCGCGGCACGATGGAAAGCCTGAACGTGTCGGTGGCCACCGGCATCGCGCTGTTCGAGGCAGTGCGGCAGCGGGGCGCGAAGTGACCGACGCGCCCCACCCGTCCGCCTTCCGGATCGCGCTGCCCGACTGGTTCGACGGCTGGCTGGCCGCCCAACCTGAACGCTACGCCGACGACGAAGCCCGCATGTCCGCGGCCATCGAGCTGGCTCGAAGAAACGTCCAGCGCGGTACCGGCGGCCCGTTCGGTTCGCTGGTCACCGCCGCCGACGGCCGACTGATCGCCGCCGGCGTCAACCGCGTCGAACCCGATTCCTGCAGCAGCGCGCACGGCGAGATCGTCGCGCTCAGCCTCGCCCAGGCCCGCCTCGGCGGCTGGAACCTGGCCGAGCACGGCGTGCTGGAACTGGCCACCTCGTGCGAACCCTGCGCCATGTGCCTCGGCGCGATCCCCTGGTCCGGCGTGAAGCGGGTGCTGTGCGGCGCGACCAAGGTCGACGCCGAAGTCACGGGCTTCGACGAGGGCGAGCGCATGGACGACTGGATCGGCATGCTGCAGCGCCGCGGCATCGAGGTCGTGACCGGCCTGCTGCAGCCGGAAGCCGCCGCGGTGCTGCACGACTACGCCGCCCGCGGCAGCCGCATCTACAACCCGGGCTGAGCGCGCCCGGCGCGGGTTCAGCCCGCGTTCACCGCCGTACCGGCAAGCTGCGTCGATGAAAGCCATCCTGGCCATTGTGTTGATCGCGTTCAGCGCGAGTGCCGACGCCGACGCGCCGCCGATCCGGCTGATGCTCGAGCCACCCACGGAGGCCTCCGACCCGGAACCGTGGACGCTGTGGATGCAGACCGCGCTGGGCGCGGTCCAGACCGTCAGTGCCGATTTCCCCGTCTCGCGGCTGCGGGTCAGCCTCCAGGGCGTCGATACGGGCGGCAATGCGGTGGTGTTCGGCCGGGTCCGGCGCGGCTCACCCCCGGGGCTGGAGTTCTACGTCGACCCGCACGCCGATCTCGATGCGCTGAACGCCGACTGGCGCGGCTTCCACGAAGCCGCCCACCTGCTGATCCCGTTTCCCGGCAACCGCGACATCTGGTTCACCGAAGGCCTGGCCTCGTACTACCAGTACCTGCTGCAGGCGCGCGCCGGCGTGATCTCCGAACAGGAGGCCTGGACGGAGCTGGCGCGCGGCTTCCAGCGCGGCTTCGACGACCCGCAGGGCGCGGACCGGAACCTGCGCAGCCTCAGCCCCCGGATGCGCCAGCTGCGCGCCTACCGCCGCGTGTACTGGACCGGGGCCTCGTTCTTCCTGAACGTCGACGTGCGCCTGCGCACCGAGACCGCCGGGCGCTACTCGCTGGATTCCGCACTGGCCGAGTTCCACCGCTGCTGCATGGATCGACGCTCGCGGTGGAGCGCACGCGACCTGATCGAGCAGCTGGGCTCGCTGACCGCGCCGTCGATCTGGCGGCAGGAATACGAACGCGTGATGCAGGGCATCGCCGAGCCGGACATCGACCGCGCCTTCGGCCGGCTGGGGCTGGACTTCGACGGGTCGACGCTCGCCTTCGACCCGGACCCCCGTGCCAGTGCACTCCGGCGCGCGATCTCCGCGCCGGGCTCAGCGACCTCCGCTCGCCTCGTATTCGATCTCGACGATCACCAGTGAGCGCAACCCGCCCGGCGTCTCCACGCTGACCTCGTCGTCCAGCCGCGCGCCCAGCAGCGCGCGGGCCAGCGGGGAGTCGATCGAGATCCAGTTCTTCGCCGCATCGATCTCGTCGGGACCGACGATGCGGTAGGTGGTTTCGCTTCCATCGGCGTCTTCCACCGTGATGGTCGCGCCGAAGAACACCTTGTCCGCGTCCGCCGGCACCCCTTCGATCGGCTTGAGCACGTCGATCCGCTTCGACAGATAGCGGATCCGTCGGTCGATGCCGCCGAGCTGCTTCTTGCGATAGGTGTATTCGGCGTTTTCCGAGCGGTCGCCCTCGGCGGCGGCCGCAGCGAGCGCCTTGACCACCTCGGGCCGCTGGACCCGCCACAGGTCCTTCAGTTCGGCCTTCAGCTTCTTCAACCCGTCGGCGGTGACGTACGGGCTGGATTTCTCGGGGGGTGGACGCCAGCGGCCCATGATTTCGAGTGCTCCCGTTCGCGGATCAGTATCCCGGTCACTGTGCCATGGCGGCGCCGTCGCCGGTCGGTCCGGAGTGGCACCGGCAGAAAATTTCTGCGACCTTTCTCGTATGGCCCGCGTCAAAGGTACCGAAATGGACTTCTCGACGCCTCTCGACGATATCTCGCTGGCCGCGCTTAAGCGCGACTGCCGACGCACCCAGGAGAAGGTCTACCGCGACTATTCGCGGCCGGCCTGGACCCTGGCGGTCCGGCTTTCGGGCAGTGAGGCCACCGCCTGGGACGCCGTGCAGAACGGCTTCGTCAAGGCGTTCGAGAAGATTGCCCAGCTCGAACGCGCCGATCGCTTCGGCGCCTGGCTGCGCCGGATCGTCGTCAACCAGGTGATGGACGCCGGGCGGCGGTCGATGGACGCGCTGCCGGAGCAGCACGAGCCGGCCGAGGCGGCCCCCGATCACGACGGCGCACTGGACCTGCTGCGCGCCCTGGGCCGGCTGGACGCCCACGACCGCGCGGTGCTCTGGCTCCACGACGTCGAGGGCCTGACCCATGCCGAAATCGCCGAATCGCTGGACCAGAGCGTGCCCTGGTCGAAAACCCGGCTCAGTCGAGCGCGTGCGAAGGCGCGCCAGTGGTTGCAAGCCCCGATGCAGCCCCCGACCGGTCGCAGGACCGGTCCCGAATCCACGAACACCACTGCGAGGTCGATGCGCCATGGCCGATGACCACACCACGATGACTCGAGACCGCGATCCGCTGAATTTGAGGTCGCTGCCGCCGCTCGACGCGCCGGACGCCCTCTGGGGCGACATCGAAACTACGCTGGATGCCCGATCCGGACGCGCCCGCTCGTCGACCGGCGGCACGAAACGCGGCTGGATCCCGCTGGCCATGGCCGCCACCGTGGCTGCGATGGCACTGTGCATCGCCCTGCTGCGCGGCGCCTACGGCCCGGTGCCGGCGTCCCCGGACGAAAGCCTCGACCCGCTGGTCCGGCTCCAGGCCGTGTCCGCCGCGCTGGAAACCCAGCTCGACGACTACCGCTACGGCGCGGTCAGCGCTTCGACCGCCGACTCGGTCGCGCGGCTGGAGCAAGAGCTGGCCTGGCTGGACGTCCAGATCAACCAGACGCCGGACGATCCGGTGCTGTGGGCCGAACGCGTGGCGCTGCTCGGTGAGATCAACCAGCGTTACATCCGATCCGACTGGCGCAGCGAAATGATGCTGGCCAGCTACTGAACACGATGACCGACCTGCCTACGACCCCAACTGGGCCCTGCCCGAAACGAGAACGGAGAATTGTCATGAAGACCCCGACCGCGATGTTCAAACCCCTGCTGGTGTCCGGCGCCCTGCTGCTTTCGCCGCTGGTCCTGGCTCAGAGCGGGAGCGTCCCGAGCGAGGAGGACCGCGTGCACCGCGAGGCGCTGCGTGCCGAGCTCGACGCTGCCCGCGCCGAGCTGGCCGAAGCCGCGCGCGAGATGGCTCGCCTGCAGCGCCAGCTGATCGAAGAAGGCGGCAACCAGGGCCGCTGGGAGATGAAGATGGGCGATGGCGATGGGAGCTACGAGTTCATCGTCGACTCGACCATGGAGCACGCCTTCGGCGGCACCACGCCGAAGATCGGCATCCTGGTCGGCGGCGAAGGTGGCGACTTCGAGGTGCTCGGCCTGACGCCCGGCGGCGGCGCCGAAGCCGCCGGCCTGCAGCGCGGCGACAGGGTCGTCGAGGTCAACGGCGCGGCGGTCGGTGGCAACGCGACCATCGGCGATGCACTCGCCGATCTGGAAGCCGGCGCGGTGGTGCCGGTCGTGGTCGAGCGCGACGGCCAGCGGATGAGCTTCGAGGTCGAAACCTCGGCGCCGGACGTCGGACTGCATGCGTTTGCGCACCGCTTCGCGCCCAAGGTCGAAATCGACATGGACGCGATCCACGAAGGCCTGGAAGCCGCCGAGCGGGAAATCGTGATCCTGCGCGATCAGGGCCTGTTCCCGCCGGAAGCACCGATGCCCCCGCGCCTGCCCGGCCTGTTCGTGCTCGGCGGCGACTCCGACCTGGTCAGCAACCACGACGGCCTCGCGCCGTACTTTGGCACCGGCGACGGCGTCGTCGTGCTGCGGATCGGCGACGAGAATCCGCTGCAGCTGGTCGACGGCGACGTGATCCTGTCGATCGACGGTGAAGCGGTCAGCCGTCCGGCCGACCTGGGCCGCGCGATGATCGACCGCGAGGCCGGCGAAACGGTGGTGCTCGACATCATGCGCGACGGCACGCTGCAGCAGATCGAAGGCACCGTGCCTGAAAGCCGGTTGCCCGGCCTGCAGCGCAAGCGCGCGGTGGGCGTGCTGGCGCCCCGCCCGGCCGCACCGGCCCGCCCGGCGCCGCCGCCGCGCCCGGCCCCGACCTCCGACGGCCTGTTCTGAACCGGCCGCCCCGCTGGATGCTGCTCTACAACGCCGGGCCCCGCCCGGCGTTTTTTTTGTCCACAGATGAACACGGATGGACACAGATACGACAGCAGGGCACTGAAGCACTGGGTCGCCGTTCCGTTAAAAGTGTCGACTGTTACCGGCTGCGTCGCCGGCTGTCCGTCTCCCCGTTAGGACCTAACTTTTTCATCCGTGTTCATCCGTGTTCATCCGTGGACCCTTCAAGCCTTCACGAAAACGACCCCGGGTGCGCTGCGCTTACCCGGGCTACGCGGGCTGGACCGGCCGCCCTGCCGGATGCCGTACCACCACGCCGGGCCCCGTCCGGCGTTTTTTTGTTGTCCACAGATGAACACGGATAAACACAGATCCGACTGCACTGCACTGAAGCCCTGGGGCCTCGTTACGGAAAAAGCGTCGAGCGCTTCCGGTTTCGCCACCGGCGGTTTGTCTCGCCGTTCGCTCATCGCTTTTCATCCGTGTTCATCCGCGTTTATCCGTGGACCCTTCAAGCCTTCATGAAAACGACCCCGGGTGCGCTGCGCTTACCCGGGCTACGCGGGCCACGATCCGCCTTTCCGCTGTCCCAACTGCGTTCATCCGCGGTTCGATCCGCCTTTCGCCTTACCCATCCGTGTTCATCCGTGTTCATCCGTGGACCGTTGAAGGTTTTCGTGGCAAGGCCACAGCCCCGGGGTGCGCTGCGCTTACCGTGGGCGACGAAGGGCTTCCCTTACGCCGTGGCTCTTTCGAATTACCAATCTGCGTTCATCCGCGTTCATCCGCGGTTCGAACCGCCTTTCGCTTTTCCCATCCGTGTTCGTCCGTGGACAAAAGAACGCGCCGGGCAGGACCCGGCGCGTTCCGTCAGGAGAGTGGATGCCGGTAACCTACCGGGTGCACTCGTTCGATCCGAGCCCGGTCAGACGACCGATCTCCATCGTTCCCGACTCGCCGTCGACCGTGTATCGGACCTCGCCGCTGTCACAGTCGCTGAACTCGATGACCAGGTCGCCGACGTCGATGAAGTCGGGCTCGATCTCCATGCTTGCGGCGAACACGCCGTTGTCGGTGACGTAGACCTCGTCGGCGACGAGCTGCAGTCCCTGGCGCTGGCCGAAGGCGAGGATCCAGCGCTGATTGCCCTCGGCGTCGTAGGTCATCCAGTAGATCAGCATGCGGCCGTCGCGGATCTTCTGGATCACGATGCCCTCCCGGGACGGCACGACGTTGAACCAGTGGCCGCCGAACTCGGCGTCGACGAGGAACGGAGCGGGCGACAGGGCAATGGCGTCGGCGCTGTACTGAACGGCCTGCAGGTCGACTCCGGTGGGAGAGTCCGGATTCGGCGTCAGCGTCAGCAGCGCCCCGCAGGGCTCGTTGTCTTCGTTGCCGCAATTCAACAGGCCCTGCGGAACGATGGACGGCGAAAAGGCCGCACCCCACACTTCCCCGACCACGTAGGACGTGCTCGGCGAAAAGGGCGCGATCGACAGACCCTCCGTGCCCTCATCGCCCAGCTGAGCGCCGGCCACGTTGACGTCGGCGCCCCAGAAGAAGTTGGGCGGGTCGAGCACGTCCCCGGTGATCAAGTCGACGACATTGACGATCGGCTGGGGTTCGACCCCGACGATCGTCACCGTGGCAAGAGCCACCTCATCGCCCGGTGGAAAGCCGAGGAAGTCGCGATAGGCCTGGCCCACCGAATAGATCCGGCCGTCGCCGTCCAGATCGCGACCCGAAATCGTTCCCGAGATCGACGCGCCTCCGTCGAAGCCATCCTGCTCGAAGGTGTAGCGGAGCAGCTCGTGGGTGTCGATCGGTGCGGCCGACGTGGCCGCGAACAGCAGTTCGAAGGCCGGGAACGGATCGACCGGGTCCAGCGTTGTGATCGCCGAGCAAGGATTCCCGTCCTGGTTGCCGCACGGCCCGGTCGGGCCCTCGATCACGCCCGTGATCGCCGGAGCGAACAATTCGCCCGCCCAGTACGAGGTGCTGGGCGCCAGCGGCGCGAAGGACACGCCCTCGTCCGGATCGTCGCCGATCGGACCGCCGTCCAGGGTGTAGGCAAAGCCCCAGAAGAAGTTCGTATCGTCGGTGATCGGCGCAACCGAGGCGTCGAACACGTTGGTCACCGTCTGGCCCAGCACGCCTTCGATGCGGACACTGGCGTAGGTGACTTCGGGCTCGCCGGTGTCGATGCCGAGGAAGCCGGCCAGTCCGGGGGCCACCGAGTAGAGGCGTCCATCCCCGTCGAGGTCTTCCCCGACCAGCAGGCCGGTCACCGTGCCGCCGCCCGGATAGGGCTGCGAGAACTGGATGCTGACCTGTTGGGCCGCGGCGGGCCCGGCAAGAGCCAGTCCGATGGTGATCGCCAGCGAAGCGGCGAGCGGTTGGATCGCATTGTGTCGAGTGCATTTCATGTCGGATCTCCTGTTCCGGATCGGTCCGGAGTCTGGGTAGCGAGGGTCGGTGTCCGGCCCCTTGGCGACCCGCGTTCGAGGCGGGTCCGGTCGACCGCATGCCGACCGTGCAGCCCCACGCTGGCGCTCGCCGACCGAAATGTCCTGTCCAAATGCTGAAACATGGTAAATACCAACAAAAACAGCGATATAAACTCACTCTCGCACGCTTGATGGCTCGCTCGCGGCGGTGTAGAGTGCGATTAGCGTCACAAACTGCGGCTGATCGAACGACGTGGACACGGAAGGCAACTGCATCGAGATTCGGGGGCGTTCGATCGACCTGGCCAGCGGTCGCCTGGTCCTCGAGGGCAAGGAGCACTACCTCGCGCCGCGCCTGCTGGCGCTCTTGAACTACTTCGTCGATCACGCCGGCGACGTCCTGAGCCGCGATCGGATCATCGAGTCGGTCTGGGGTCACATCGACGCAGCCACCGACGACTCGGTGAACGTGGCCGTGTCGGGACTCCGCCGCGAACTCGGCGACACCCGGCGTCCTCACCGCGTGCTGCAGGCCATCCCCCGCCGCGGCTATCGCCTGGTCCCCGAGCAGGTGAATTCGTCCACCATGAAGGCCTCCATTGCGCACGCGGCGCCGGGGCAAGGTCAGCAGAGCCGGGCCCGGCTGCGCCGCGCTCCGGTCATGGCACTGGGGGTCCTGCTTGCGACGCTGATCGGCGCCACCCTCTGGTTGACCGATCAGGATCGTGAACATGCCGACGGGAGGCCCGTCGAGTCGTCCGCCCGACTGCCGACGGCCGGTGCGGGAGCACCACCGCAGATCGCCGAGGCGGGATTCACTCGACCGTCGGTGGTGGTCCTGCCGTTTCTCGACATGAGCGCCGGCAATGATCACGAGTTCTTTGCCGACGGCCTGGTCGACCGGATTACCCATATGCTGGCCCAGGCGCCCGAGCTCGAAGTGGTGGCACGCACCTCGGCCTTCGCGTTCAAGGGCCGTGACGTGGGCATTCGCGAAGTCGCCGACCGGCTCGGCGTCGATGCCGTGCTCGAGGGGAGCGTCCAGCGAAGCGGCGATACGGTTCGGGTCCTCGCGCAGCTGATCGATACCCGAACCGAGAGCCACCTCTGGTCGCGAAACTTCGACCGGCCGCTCGACGACCTGTTCGACGTCCAGGACGAGATCGCCAACCTGGTCAGCGAGACCCTGACCGATGCCTTGCTGACCGAAACGGCGACCGAGCACCCCACCAACCCGGAGGTCCACGACCTGATCACGCGCGGGCGGTTCGAGATGGATCGATTCACGCTCGCATCGGCGACCCGGGCGCGTGCGCTGTTCGAACGGGCCCTGGAGATCGATCCCGACAGCATCGAAGCCCTGATTCACCTCGTCGATTCCGTCGGAATGCAGCGCAGCCAGGGCCCGATGCGGACCAAGGACGACGTCCACGACTTCACCGAGGAGTACATCGAACGCGCACGGGCGATCGATCCGGACCATCCGCTGGTGGTCCGCGCAACGGGCGACTGGCATTTCCGCAGCGGCCGTCCTGAGGCGGCCATTGCCGCCTACCGACGGGCGACCGAGCTCAACCCGAACGATCCGATCGCCCATCGCACGCTCGGGCGAATCCTGTTCCGCACCGAAGGCTTCGACGAAGCCATCGAACCGCTGCGCCAGGCCGTACGTCTCGACCCCTTCTCCGGCATCGCGAACGTCTGGCTGGCCGACGCGTTCTGGTCCGTCGGACGCGCCGAGGAAGCCCTGTTTCGGCTCCGACGCCTGATTCGAGAACGGCCCGATTTCCCCCAGGCGTACGACCGATTGGCCACCTATCTCGTCCAGACCGGCGAAAGCGGAGAGGCAATGCGCTATATCGTCCGCCAGCGCGAACTCGACCCGGACTCCGGCGCACGCTGGTTCCGGGTCTGCGAGTTCTGGCTGCAACTGGGCGATCCGCAGAATGCGCGCCGATGCACCGACGAACTCGAAGCCGTCCATCCGCTGCCGCTGCGGATCCCGTATCTGCGACAGGCCATCGCGCTGTTCGAACACGATCGCGAGACCCAGATCGAGGAACTGCGGAAGATCTACGCGCTCGGCAACCGCGACCCGCTGACCAAGATGCTGCTGGCCCAGGCGCTGGCCGTCGAAGACTGTCCCGAGGCCATGGAGGTGCTGGAGGAATCGTTCCCGCCGATCTTCCAGCCCGAGCCGGAGGTGTCTCCCTTCATGCTGCTGCCGGCCATGATCGCCTGGGACTGCCTGAAGAAGGCAGGCGACTCGCGACGCGCCGAGGTGCTGCTCGCGCATGTCGACGAGACCGTCGAGCGCACGCGAGTCGAAAAGGGCCCGTGGCTGACCGCCGGCTACGAGCGCGCATCCGTCCAGGCCATGAAGGGCGACTACGACGCGGCCCTGGACTCGCTGGATGCGCTGATCGACAGCGGGTGGCGGTACTACTGGTGGGTGCTCGACGACCTGCCCGAATTCGAACCGCTCCACGACCATCCCCGATTCCGCGCGCTGATCCAGCGGCTGGAGGACGGCGTGGCCGAGCAGCGCGCCCATTTCGAGGACCATCGCGACCGGCCGCTGATCTGACCCGAGTGCGGTCGGCGACCTACACTGGTCGTATGCGCATCGTCGCCCACACCTGTTCGAACACCGAGATCGTCTGCGCGCTGGGCCGGGCGGACTGGCTGGTTGGTGTCGATGACCATTCGGACTTCCCGGCCGAGGTCGTCGAAGCCTTGCCGCGCGTCGGGCCGGATCTCGATATCGATGTGGACCGGGTCGCGGCGCTGGAGCCGGACCTTGTGATCACGTCGCTCACCGTCCCCGGCCACGAGCGCTGCCTCGAACGGCTGCAGAACGCCGGCCTGCCCTGCCTGGTGACCCAGCCCCACTCGCTGGACGACGTCGCCGCGGATATCCGTCGGATCGCCGAGGCGCTGGACGCGGATGCGGCCGCGGCACCCGTGCTCGAACGCTTTGCGGCGCTGGGCGATCGCCCTGTATCAACCGACCCGGTGCCGATCCTGGTCGAATGGTGGCCGAAGCCGGTCATCGTCCCGGGCCGGAAGAGCTGGGTCAACGAGATGCTCGCCCTGGCCGGCGGCGTGAATCCGTTCGCCGATCGCGACGCCGAGAGCCTGGAGATCTCGGCCGAGGAGGCTCGGTGCGCGGCGCCGGAAGCGGTGGTCATGAGCTGGTGCGGGGTCGAGGAAGCCAAGTACCGCCCGCACATCGTGGCCCGCAGGGACGGATGGCAGGACGTGCCGGCGGTGCGGTTGGGTCGCATCGTGCCGATCAGCGAAGCCTGGCTGGGCCGACCCGGCCCGCGCCTGGTCGACGGCATCGACCGGCTGCGTCGGGTGGTCGAGGCCTGCCGACAGACCGCCTGACGCGGATCGTCGAACAGGTTGCCGATCGGATCGTCGATCGGATCGTCGATCGGATCGTCGATCGGATCGCCACTCGGCACGACGCGTACAATACGCGCCCATGAGTACTGCCCCCACCCCCTCCGACGAATCCGGCGGCCCGGCCGTCGGCCTGGTCAGCCTCGGCTGCCCGAAGGCGCTGGTCGATTCCGAGCAGATCGTCACCGGCCTGCGCCAGCAGGGCTACCGCCTGGTCGGCGATCACGCCGAGGCCGACCTGGTGATCGTCAATACCTGCGGCTTCATCGATGCGGCCAAGGCCGAGTCGCTGGAAGCGATCGGCGACGCGCTGGACGCCAACGGCAAGGTGCTGGTCACCGGCTGCATGGGGGCCAAGCCCGAGGACATCACGGCGATCCATCCGAAGGTGCTCGGCGTGACCGGCCCGCACCAGGCCGAGGCCGTGCTCGGCGCGGTCAATCGCAGCCTGCCGCGACCGCACGACCCGTTCACCGACCTGGTGCCGCCGGCGGGACTCAAGCTCACCCCGGCCCACTACGCCTACCTGAAGATTTCCGAGGGCTGCAACCATCGCTGCAAGTTCTGCATCATCCCGGCGATGCGCGGGGACCTGGTCAGCCGGCCCATCGGCATGGTCCTGCGCGAGGCCGAGCAGCTGGTCGAGCGCGGCGTGCGCGAACTGCTGGTCATCAGCCAGGACACCAGCGCCTACGGCGTGGATACGCGCTACGCGAAGGACTACTGGAAGGACCGCGAAATCGAGACCCGGCTGTTCGACCTGGCCCGGGAGCTCGGCGAACTGGACGCCTGGGTGCGGCTGCACTACGTCTATCCCTACCCGCACGTCGACCGGATCATCCCGCTGATGGCCGAGGGCGCCATCCTGCCGTACCTCGACATCCCGTTCCAGCACGCCTCGACCCGGGTGCTCAAGGCGATGAAGCGTCCGGCCGCGGCCGAGAACACGCTGGAGCGAATCCGCACCTGGCGCAAGACCTGCCCGCACCTCGTGATCCGTTCGACCTTCATCGTCGGCTTCCCCGGCGAGACCGAGGACGATTTCCAGCAGCTGCTGGACTGGCTGGACGAGGCCGATCTCGACCGGGTCGGCTGCTTCAAGTATTCGCCGGTCGAGGGCGCTGCGGCCAATGAACTGCCGAACCCGGTGCCCGAGGAGATCAAGGACGAGCGCTGGCGCCGCTTCATGGAGCACCAGCAGGCCATCAGCGAGCGGCGACTGGCCCGCCGCGTCGGCCAGGTCGAGCCGGTGATCGTCGACGGCGTCGAGGGCGATGCGGCCATCGCGCGCAGCTATGGGGACGCGCCTGAGATCGACGGCAACGTCATCGTGTCCGGCGGCGGCCACCTGGCCCCCGGCGATTTCGTCGACGTGCACATCGAAGGCCACGACGCCTACGACCTGTTCGCTCGCCTGGCCGATTGATCCCCGTCCGGATGCCTCGCGTCATCGGCAACGGCGTCGATCCCTGACCGATCGGGCTGTCCTGGGCGCGGCGGACCAGGATTCGGCGCAGGAACTATTGCGCGCGGATCCGATCACAGTCACCGTTCCTGCTCGGCGCGCGGCGGATTCGCGGGCCGGGCCGTTGAAATCGCGCCCCGTCGGGCGCACTCACCCAGAACGAACCACCCACAGGATTCATCCATGAACAAGCCGCTCAACCGCTTTCGTCTGTCCCCGACCGCCGCCATGGTCGTCGCCCTGTCCGCCGCCTCCTTCGGCCTGGCCGGCTGCGGTAGCGAACCGGACAACGAACCGACCGTCGAAGCCGAGCCGCAGGTCGAAACCGCACCGCGCCCGCTGCCGAGCGCCGACCGCCGGTCCGATCGCAGCAGTGGCCCGCCGGTGCGGATGGCCACCGGCCCGGACCGCCAGTCGCTGCCGAACGCCGCCGATGCTCGCTACCAGGTCGTGCCCAAGGTCGAAGGTCAGCTCGATGCCGAAGGCGAAGGGCTGGAAACTCTGCTCGACGCCACGTCGGATGCCGCGTTCCGCCAGAGCCTGAACGAGGTGGCCGCCAGCACGTCGAATGCGCAGTACAACGAACTCGAGCAGGCGATCCGCTTCCTGCTGGCCTATGACCCGGCCGTGCTGGGCAGTTCCGAGCAGCTGCGCAACCTGGTCGACGGCATGACCGGCGCTGAGGTCATCGCGCGGGCCAAGGGCCTCGCCGAGACCCGCTACGGCAACGCGCCGAACCGCAGTCCGAACGGCGGCTGACCCGCCCTGCGGGCCGGCACGCCGGTCCCTGCAAGCGCTTCGATCACGGCCGGGCCCTGCCCGGCCGTTTTCGTGTCTGCACGAGGCGGCGCACCTTGCTCCGGCCGTTCCGCGACGGGCACGCACCGAGCTCACTTCGACCGTCGTCCGATCCGCCGGACCATAAAAAACGCCCGGGCGTGAACCCGGGCGTCTTCGTTTTCGTCAAGGCCGCCCGATGCGGGAGGCCGGAGGAAAGACCTGGACCGACCGATTACATCGGGCCCGAGGTCTCGCCGGTGCCTTCGGTCACCGCCAGTCCGCGTCGCTCGAGCAGCGGCTGGATGTCCGGGGCGCGGCCGACGAAGTCCTCGAACAACTCCATCGCGTCCTTGCTGCCGCCCTGCGACAGCAGCGTGGCGCGGAAATGGTCGCCGTTTTCGCGGGTCAGGCCTCCGTTTTCCTTGATCCACTTGACCGAATCGGCGTCCAGCACCTCACTCCAGATATAGGAGTAGTAGCCGGCCGAGTAGCCGCCCATGATGTGCGAGAAGTAGGTCGTGCGGTAGCGCGACGGAACCGGGCCGTAGTTGATCCCGGCCTGCTCGAGGCAGCGCGCCTCGGTGGCGAGAATCTCGTCGGCGGTCGGTATCTCGTCGGCCGTCATGGTGTGGTAGCACATGTCGAGGA
The DNA here is from genome assembly GCA_965227925.1 of Wenzhouxiangellaceae bacterium. Lineage (GTDB taxonomy): Bacteria > Pseudomonadota > Gammaproteobacteria > Xanthomonadales > Wenzhouxiangellaceae. The sequence goes on along the minus strand of CBDDGP010000003.1, from coordinate 362,816 downwards.
TCGATGCGGCGAGGTACTCGGTGGTGCGGTAGCCCTCGTTGAATTTCTCGGCCTCGATCACGCGGTCGAGCAGTTCCTGCGGGATCCGCTCGCCGGTTTCGTAGTGCCGCGCATAGTTCTCGAGGATGCTCGGCCAGGTCGCCCACATCTCGTTGACCTGCGAAGGATATTCGACGAAATCGCGCGGCACGGAGGTGCCGGCCTGGCTCGGGTAGCGCACGTCGGAGAACAGACCGTGCAGCGCATGGCCGAATTCGTGGAACATCGTGGTGACCTCGTCCAGCGTCATCAGCGTCGGCTCGCCTTCCGGCGGCTTGGGGATGTTCTGGTGGTTGGCCACGACCGGCTGGGTGCCCAGCAGGCCCGACTGACCGACGTAGGCGTTCATCCACGCTCCGCCGCGCTTCGACGGGCGGGCGTAGAAGTCGCCGTAGAACATGCCCAGCAGCTCGCCGTCGGCCTCACGCACTTCCCAGACGCGCACGTCGGGGTGGTAGACCGGCAGGTCCGGACGCTCGACGAAGTCCAGCCCGTACACCTTGTGGGCCGCCCAGAACACGCCGTTGACCAGCACGCTTTCCAGCTCGAAGTAGGGCTTGATCTGGCTCTCATCGAAATCGTAGCGGTCCTGGCGGACCTTTTCGGCGTAGAACGGCCAGTCCCAGGACGCGAGTTCGAACGACTCGCCTTCGCGTTCGTCGATCATCGCCTGCAGGTCGGCGGCTTCCTTGCGCGCGTTTTCGACCGACACCGGCGCCAGCTGGCCGAGCAGCTCATCGACCGCAGCGACGGTCTTCGCGGTGCGCTCCTCGAGAACGAAATCCGCGTGGGTGGCGTAGCCGAGCATGTTGGCGCGCTCGGCGCGCAGCGTGAGCACGCGCGAAACGATCTCGCGGTTGTCGAACTCGTTGCCGCGGGCGCCTCGCTCGAGCGAGGCTTCCATCAGGCGCTGGCGCACGTCGCGATTGGTCAGCGACGCCAGCTGCGGCTGGCTGGAGTAGTTCATCAGGGTCAGCACGTACTTGCCGTCCATGTCCCGGTCGGCCGCTTCGGCCGCCGCGCCCTGGATCTGCGCATCGGTCAGGCCGTCGAGCTCTTCGGCGGTATCGACGACGATCGCGGAGGCGTTGACCTCCTTGAGAACGTTCTGCGAGAACTCCGTACCCAGGCGGGACAGCTCGGCGTTGATCTCGCGCAGACGCGTCTTCTGCTCTTCATCGAGCAGCGCGCCGGAGCGGACGAACCCGCGGTGCGTGTCCTCCAGCAGTTTCATGGACGCCGCGTCCAGGTCCAGCGAGTCGCGCTGCTGGTAAAGCGCATCGATGCGGGCGAACAGGTCCGGATTCAGCTGGATGGCATCGGAGTGGGCGGTCAGGCGCGGCGACATCTCGCGCTGGATCGCCTGCCGCTCGTCGTTGGTGTCGGCGCCGACCAGGTTGAAGAACACCCGGGTCGTCTTGCCGAGCAGATCGCCACTGCGCTCCATGGCCACGATCGTGTTCTCGAAGGTCGGCTCCTCGTCGCGGGTCGCGATCGCCTCGATCTCGGCCAGGTGCTGCTCCATCCCGCGCTCCATGGCCGGGACGAAATGCTCGTCCTCGATCCGGTCGAAGGGCGGCATGCCCAGCGGCAGCGTCCAGTCTTCGAAGAACGGATTCTCGGAGCTGGCGCTGGACTCGTCCATGGTCGCGTCGGAGGAAGCTTCGGCTTCGGCTGCGACCGTCGCTTCGGTCGCGGCGCTCTCGCTCATCTCGGCCGGCGCCTGTTCGGTGTCGCCGCAGGCGGCAAGGGCCGCAGCCATGGCGACGATCAGAATTCGGTTGGGGACGTTCACGTGGGAAATCTCCGTGGGTGGATCGGTAGGGATGAATGGTCGGAAATCGACCGATCAGCCGGAAATAATAGCATCGGGGCCGCCGTCGGCGCCCCTGACCAAAGTCATGCAGCGCTGCGAGCGATGCGGCAGTGAGTTCGTGCCGAAGTCAGCGCGACAGCCGCTCGGACTGGTCGGCCGAGTAGCGGAACGCGAGGTTTCGGTCGCAATCGAGGACCGACGGATCCTTGTCGAGGTAGTGCAGGCGATCGAGCAGGTCCTGGATCAGTGCGATCCGGCCCGGTTTCTTCGTGTCGTTGCGGACGATGGTCCACGGCGCGATCGGCGTGTGGGTGCGGTCGAGCATCACGTCGCGGTGGCGGGTGTACTCGTCCCACTTCTCCAGCGCGGCCTCGTCCACGGCGCTGATCTTCCACTGTTTCAGCGGATTGCGCCGCCGTGCGGCGAGGCGCTCGGCCTGCTCGTCGCGCCCGATATCCAGGTAATACTTGATCAGCTTGATGCCCGACTGCAGCAGCATCGCCTCGAAATCCGGTGCGGTGGACAGGAACCGCCGGTATTCCGCGTCGGAACAGAACCCCATGACAGGCTCGACGCCCGCCCGGTTGTACCAGCTGCGATCGAACAGGACCATCTCACCGGCCGCCGGCAGGTGCGCGACGTAGCGCTGGAAATACCAGAGACTGCGTTCGCGGTCGGACGGCTTCGGCAGCGCGACAACGCGCAGGTCGCGGGCGCTGAGGTGTTCGACGATGCGCTTGATCGCCCCGCCCTTGCCGGCGGCGTCCCGGCCCTCGAAGACCACGACGATGCGTTCTCCGGAGGCAATCACGTGGCGCTGGAGCTTGACCAGCTCGATCTGCAGCGCGTGCAGCCTGGCCTTGTAATCGAGGCCCTCGGCGCTGCCGTTCGGGCGTTCGTTCACCAGGTCACGTCGTCCGGAACGGGCGGGTAGTCGTCGTCCTCGGGCGCGTCCGGCTCCTTGCCGGCCAGGTCGGGGACGAGATCGGGTGCGATCGCCTTGTAGGCCTCGAGCACCTCGGGTTCGACGATCAGGTACCCGCCGCGCAGGCTGACCACGCCGAGCTCGCCGGCATTGATCTTGTCGCGCTGCTCCGGTGTGCAGAGCACGCGCCGGATGCGGCCGATGTGTTCGAAATAGCGCGGCAACTCGGCGTCGGCGACATTCAGCGCCTTGCCCTCGACCAGCGTGTCGAGCTCGAGATTGCGCTTGCGCCGAGCTTCCTGGTCGGCCACGCGCGCCTGCTTCTCGCGCTCCTTCTCGGCCTTCTCGGCGCGAATCCGGGCCGCGTAGGCACGTTCGAGGTCGCTCTGGGGCTTCTGGGGCCGGCGCGAACCGGCCGCCTTGCCCGATTTCGGGCCGCCCTTGCCGCGGCCAGCGCCCGGGCCGCCGCGCGCCTTGTGAGGCGACTTCTTCGATCCCTTGCCGCCGGGCTTGCCGCCCTTGGCCGAGGGATTACGAGGTTTCTTTCGCGCCTGTTCCTCGTTGGCCAGGCCCGTGTTCAACAATGCGTCCTGAAGGGAACCCAAGGTCGAATTCTCCGTTGGAAGGGATCGCGGCCGGCCGGGCCGGCCGCGAAGGGGTCGAGCCCGAAGGCTTATTCCTGACCGGCGGCGTCGGCGATCTCGATCAGCTCGACTTCGAAGATCAGGGTCGAGTTCGGACCGATCGGGCCCGGACGACCCTGTTCGCCGTAGGCCAGGTCGGACGGAATGACCAGTTCGTACTTGGCGCCTTCGCGCATCAGCTGGAGGCCTTCGGTCCAGCCCGGGATGACCTGGTTCAGTCCGAAGGTGGCCGGCTCGCCACGGGCGTAGGAGCTGTCGAACTCCACGCCGTTGATCAGCGTGCCCTTGTAGTGCACGGTGACGCGATCGGTGGCCGACGGGCGCTCGCCTTCGCCTTCCTCGATGACCCGGTACTGGAGTCCGGACTCGGTGGTCATCACGCCATCCTTCTCGGCATTCTGTTCCATGAAGGCCTGACCTTCCTCGAGATTGACCTCGGCTTCCTGGTTGCGCTCCTGCTCGAGCTGCTGCTGACGACGCTCGATGAACTGCTGGCGCTCGGCCAGGGCTTCCTCCTGGGTCAGCAGGGTCTCTTCCCCGGTGTAGACGTCGCGCAGGCCTTCGACCAGGAGGTCGATGTCCAGCTCCATGTCCTGGCCGGTCAGCGACTGACCGATGTCCATGCCGATCGTGTAGCTCAGGCGATCTTCCGGGGTTTCCAGCTCGGTGGTCTGGGCGTGGGCGGTGCCGAGTGCGAACAGGGCGACGCCGGCCAGTGCAGCGGGCTTGCGAATCATAGATTGGTACTCCGAAACGTTGAATTGGATTCGTGCAGATGTGGCATTCATTCCACCGGCCACCGGGTACCGCGCTCGACGCGACGGAACCATCGTCTCTACCCGAGTGGCGCGAAACGGGCGAATGATACCAAAGCGACCGCCGCGCTTCGCGCCGGCCGCCGACTACCTGTGACCGCGGGTCGGCCGATTCGATCCATCGGATTCGCTTGACAGCGTCATGGTGTGCTAGTAGAGTACAACACCAACACATGCAAAAAGCGGACGAGCGCCGCCAGGAGCCTGACCATGTTGCCGATCACGAATCACCGGGTGCTGCATATTCCGCACGGCCTGGCCATCGGAGCCGCCATCGTCGGCCTGATCGTGGCGCTGAGCTGGGATCGGCCCCAGGCGACCGACCACGCGGCGACCGCGTCGCCGCCGATGATCACCATCGAGGACGACCGCGACGACGCGGCCGACAAGCGCGTACCCGGCCCGGGAGGCGACGACCCGCGCGGGCGCGAGATGCTGCCCGGCTTCGGCCCCCTGGTCCTGCCGCTCGCGCCGGGGCGCCGATGAGCGACCGCTGGGACGACAACCAGCCGATCTACTGGCAGTTGCGAGAGCGCACCGTCGCGGCCATTCTCGACGGCACGCTCGCCGAGGGCGAACCCCTGCCCTCGGTGCGCCAGGTCGCGGTGGATTTCCACATCAATCCGCTGACCGTGTCCAAGGCCTACCAGTCGCTGGTCGACGATGCCCTGGTCGAGAAGCGGCGGGGGGTCGGCATGTTCGTGGTCGAGGGCGCACGCGAGCGCCTGCTGGAGTCGGAGCGTGCTCGCTTCCTCAAGGACGACTGGCCGCGGATCGCCGAACGCATCCAGCAGCTGGGGCTGGACATCGACGAACTGCCCGGATTGAACTCAATGAAACCGACGGAGCACTGATGAACGCGACCATCCACGCCCGAAACCTCAGCCGGCGATACGGCTCGACCGTGGCCCTGGACCACGTCGATCTCGACGTGCCTTCCGGCCGCATCGTGGGTCTGATCGGTCCCAACGGCGCCGGCAAGACCACGGCGCTGAAGGCGATCCTCGGCCTGACCCGCTTCGACGGCACGCTGGAAGTCCTCGGCCTCGACCCTTCGAAGGATCGCGACGACCTGATGCAGGACGTCTGCTTCATCGCCGACGTCGCCGTACTGCCGCGCTGGGCGAGGGTCTGGCAGATCATCGACCTGACCGAGAAACTGCACCCGAAGTTCTCGCGCGAAATCTGCATGAAGTACCTGTCGAAGACCAAGATCAAGCACAAGTCGAAGATCCGGTCGCTGTCCAAGGGCATGATCGTCCAGCTGCACCTGGCCCTGGTGATGGCCATCGACGCCAAGCTGCTGGTTCTCGACGAGCCGACGCTCGGCCTGGACATCCTGTTCCGCAAGCAGTTCTACTCGAACCTGCTCAACGAGTATTTCGACGAGCAGCGCACCATCCTGATCACCACCCACCAGGTCGAGGAAGTCGAACACATCCTGACCGACCTGATCTTCATCAAGGATGGCAAGCTGGTACTCAACGACACCATGGACGACATCTACGAACGCTATACCGAGGTCATGGTCAAGCCCGGTGATGTCGACGAGGCGCGCTCGATGAAACCGCTGCACGAACGCGTGCTGTTCGGCCGTCACATCTTCCTCTTCGACCGCGCCGACGCCGGTCGTCTCGAGACCCTGGGCGAGATTCACAAACCCAGCGTGTCCGACCTGTTCGTGGCGCTGATGGGCGACAAGGAAGCCGACGCCGAAGCACATGCAGACATCGTGGAGGGTGCGGCATGAAGGACGCCATCAACCGCATGTTCATCCTGGTCCGCCGCGAGATGTGGGAAAGCCCGGTCGCGTTCAAGTGGACGCCGATCATCATCTTCGGTTTCATCCTGCTGATCACCTTGCTGACGCTGATCATCGGCATCCGGGTCGATGACCAGATGGTGTTCACCAAGGACGGCATCCGGATGTTCGCCGAACTGGACGACACCCAGCAGCGGCTGTTCACGTCCGGTGCGCTGTTCTCGATCTCGGCGCTGTTCCACCAGGTGATGTATCTGGTCCTGATCTTCTATCTCGCCGGCAGTCTCTACGACGACCGCCGCGATCGATCGATCCTGTTCTGGAAATCGCTGCCGGTGTCCGACCTGATGACCGTGGCTTCCAAGGTGCTTGCCGCGTGCCTGCTGGCGCCCCTGCTCTACCTCGCCGGCATCGTACTGACCCAGATCGCGCTGCTGCTGATCGGCTCGGTGCTGGGTCTCATGGCCGACATCAACGTGTTCGCAGAACTCTGGGTGCCGGCCAACCTGCCGAAGCAATGGACGCTGATGCTCTACGGCAGCCTGGTCCAGGGCCTGTGGCTGCTGCCGATCTACGCCTGGCTGATCTTCTGCTCGTCGTGGGCGCCGCGCCTGCCGATCCTGATCGCCGTGCTCGTGCCGCTGCTGATCGGCATGCTCCAGCACTTCTGGAGCTTCTTCTCGAACTTGAAGCTGCCGGAAGTCAATCTGCTGCTGATCATGCTCGACCGCATCGGCAAGGGCGTGACCCCGGCCAGCATCGAATGGGAGCAGATCGCCACCTCCGGCGGCTCGACGATCCGACCGTCCGAAGACCTGTTCATGAACTTCGGTTCCGTGACCCGGCACCTGTTCAGCCTGGAGATGTGGATCGGCGTGGTGATCGGCCTGGTCCTGCTGGCCGCCGCCGTCTGGTTCAGGCGCCGGGCGACCGACAACTGATCACTGCAGGACCTCCGGCGACCATCGCCGCCGCGCACACCGCCCGCCGGACTCCCCGGCGGGCGTGTTTCTGCACCCCGCACGTGCCGTGGGGGCCGCGAGGAAGCGCCTACGCGATGATCCAGACCAGGCAGGCGATATAGGTCGCCGGGAACAACCATCGCATGATCCGGTTCAGGCGACCTGCGCCGGCTTCGTGCCCGGTGGACGCCAGTCGGTCGATCAGGACGACGAGCCCGATGTTGGCTGCCACCAGCACGTAGCTTGCCGAAACGATGCGATCGAGCGTGGTCGCGTACCAGAGCTTCGGCAGGTCGCCTGCGGTCACGAGATCGAAGGCGACCACGGTCAGGATGCTCGTGAAGGGGAGTGCGAGACGGTCGCCCAGGTGGGTGGTGCGCAGATCCATCCAGAAGACCGCGGCAGCGATCAGCACGATCAGGACCAGCGGAACGATGATGTTGCTCACGTAGTGGTCGCCGACCCTGGCGATCTCCATCCAGACCGTGATCCGGGGGAAGCCGTGGTGCTGATCCAGGCATTCGCTGTTCGCATCGCACCGGGAGGATTCGGAACACGGTCCATCGAACCACGCGGATTCCGTGCCGTCGTCGGTCCGGCAGTAGTGCGCGGGAAAATTCGTGGCCATGATCTCGGGATCCTGCACCAGCCACTCGGTGGGCTCCCAGTTGGTCGTGGCCACTCCGGACTCGCTGATCACGTAGCGGACCGCCGAACTGTCGTAGGTGAACGGCTCGAGCAGGAAGCTGATCACGTGTTCGTCGAAGGGAAAGTCCTCGAGGTCGAAGTCCTGCTTGATCTCGACCAGGAACCGCTCGCGGTAGTGGACGGTGCCGTCGGCATCAAGCGTGAGATTGACCGCGATGCGCTCCCTGGGCCCTCGCGCATCACCGAACTCGAATTCGGGCCACCAGACCTGCTTGTCGAGCATGTCCGTAGCAGCCTCGCCCTGGTACTCGAGGCGGGATGCGCCCAGCGCGTCGGCGTCGAACGCCTGGCGAGGGTCCGTCCATTGCATGAACAGTCGACCGCTGAGCTCGTAGACCTCGTCCTGCTCACGGATGCTGAAGATCTGCACGTCGCCGATATCGACCTGGACCGGCGTCGCCGCCGTGGCGTCGGGAGGCGTCAGAAGCCGGAGCGGCAGGTCGGCCCGCGCCATCGGCGCAAGCGCGATCAGCAGGGCCAGCAGCGCCAGCGCGCGCTCCACCCGTGGACGACGAATCGATCGGTGCATTAGCGGAATCTCCTGACCTCACGATCGCGGATGCCCGCGGCCCGTCCGGCCCGGCTCCAGCGACAGGACTCGTGACAGGACCTGCGACGCGAACTTCGACGGCACCTGTCCTGCGGAACGTGCTCGCCAGACCTCATGCCTTGGCCAACTGGATCCGGGGTGCGACGAAGGTGTAGGCCACGAGCAGCAGTCCGGCGTAGGTCCCGTTGTAGAACGACAGCTGCTCGGCTGAGCTGGTCGAGTAGGCCCAAACGCAGAACGCGCCGACCGAGAGCAGGATCTGCATCCCGTTCGAGACCTTGAGGACATAGCGCAGATAGAACGCCGTGGCGAATACGCCGAACAGGAAGACGACCAACGGCGTGAACCGCGAAATATCCTGGGCATTCGCCAGAATCGCCTGCATGGCCAGGTAGACCCCGATCACCTCGGCGGGAATCAGTTTCAGCAAGGCATCCGAATACGAATCCGAGCCGGCCTCGGGCCGCTGCATTCCGTCCGGCGCCGAGCGTGTGGCCACGCGCTGAGCCGGCGGCGTGCGGGTCACGATCGATCGTCCCATTCTTGCTCTCCCTGGTTCCTTCAGATTGCAGGCGTTCCCCTGAGGCACCCCGGAAACGACCCTGGTCGCCGTCGACTTCGCTACTGTCTCGCGCGCCGGAGCCGGAAGGAGCGGGTCGGCGCCGTCCAGTCCTCGTCGTCGCCAGCGGTCGATTCCACGGCCGCGATGTCGCGGGTTCTCGGACCGTGGTAAGCGGCGTCGAACCATCGACGCAAGGCGGCGCATCCGGAGTCGGCGGACCGCGTCCCGGACTGCTGCAGCCAACGGAAATCCGCCTCCTCGGTGCTGATGAAGGCCTTGAGCGATTCGGTGCCGATGGCGCCCTGGAACCCGGCCGGCACGCCGAGCTTCAGGTGCTGGTCGCCGACCCCATGGCGTACGGTCTTTCCTGCGGCCACCATCTCGCCGGCGCGATTCTGCGGGAACACCAGCGAGATGCGCCCCGTGAGACCGAAGTCGAGCACGCTGACGAAGAGCTTGCGATCCGACCGATTGACGATCTCGAAGGCCAGGCGATCGCCCTCGTCGAAGGTGAATCCCCCGCCGTTCGCCTCTTCGAGCTCACCCTCTTCATCGACGCGGTAGATGTTGAAGTCGGCATCGATCGTGCTGTCCGGGTGGTCGAGCGCCAGGGCATTTCGAAACCGGGCGATGGCCTCGAGATTGGTCACCATCCGCTCGACCGCGTCCGGCGAGCTGCAGGCCATCGTCGGAAACGCGAGCGCGCCGCTACGATCGACAACCTCCCAGCACGGTGCGTCGACGGATTCCGGGGCGGCTCCGAGATCCGCCTCCCCTGTCTCGGGTCTCAGCAAACGCACCTGCAGGTCGCCGGCGTCGAGCGTGCCGACACCGGTCACCAGCGGCGATGCGGCGACGCGCTGGTCGAGCGCCCGATCCGCTTCGCGGTCGGAGTCGGGCAGCGCCACGCGGAGAACGAATCGGTCGTCGGACGGCGCCGCCTCCACGCACCGCGCACCGATGTCGACCGGTCCGCCGTCGACGAGCCGGCCGGCGGCAGACAGCGCATCCACGCGGGTGATCCGGATCGAGCCGATGCCGGCTCGGTTTTCGATCCGTTTGGTGCCGGGTGCATGGGCCGTCCAGGTGGAGCCCACCTCCAGGCCGTGTGCGGCACCGCCGCCGAGCGTCACACGATCGCCGTCCACCGCCGTGACGGGGATGAATCGGATCGGCTCGAACTCCCGGACGCCGAAGATCTCCCGGTCCTGCAGGCCTTCGATCTGCGGATGCTGCTGGGGAAACTGCGTATTGACGCCCCGGCGCGCGAGTTCGAACACGTCCCGATACGTGGCGCCCGGCCGCGCACGCAGGAGTGCGCGAGTGAGGAAGTGTGTCAACGCTCCACTGCGAATCGTCTGCTCGCCTTGTACGAAGCAGTACTCGTGCGAGTACTCGTCGTCGCGGCAGCCGGACATCACGACATGGGCCGGCGCGACCCCGTTCGTTTTCCCGCCTTCTGCGCTTCGAACGCCCGAGGGGCCGCCGAGCGCGGGTTCCCGCAGGGACGGGAGCGCGCGGCGATCCGGCGGCAGACCCCGAACCCTCGCGCTGGAGGCGTCGCGGGTGATGGTCCCGGAGTGGCAGCAATCGAAGATCAGCGTGATGTAAGGCGTTTTCTCCGTCAGACGCTCGATCCACTCGCCGATCACGTTATCGGTGATGTCCAGGTTCGGGTACGGATCAACCGCACCGCTATCGGACGGGGTGATGGTGCTGTCCAGGCCGATGCCTTCATCGTCGCTGGTCGAAGTGCGCTGGCGCCCGTGTCCGCTGAAATGAAACACCACCACATCGTCCCTCGCGACGCGATCGGCCAGCTGCACCATCGCGTCGAGAATGCCCTGCTGGCTGGCCTCCGCATCGTGCAGCTCGATGATCCCTGCCGGATCGAAGTTGAACTGGTCGACAAGGACACGCTTGATCAGCTTCGCGTCGTTGACGCAGCCGGAGAGCTGGTACTGCTCTTCGAAGGTGCTGTATCGATCGATCCCGATGATCAGTCCGTGCTTCGCCGGCATCGGGACTCCCTGGTTCCTGAGCGCGCCCGCACCGGGCCCTCGCCTCGCCCCTGCGATTCGGGACGCCCGCGGTCATTCGTTCCGGGCGGAGCCGTTACAACCGAGGGATCGATCAACGCTTGTCCGGCGGACCGGGTCGGCGGTCGGGTGGACCGGGTCGTCGATCCGGAGGCCCCGGACGTTTGTCCGGTGGACCGGGACGCCGATCGGGCGGGCCGGGGCGTTCGTCAGCACAAGCGGAAACATGCATGGGTGTTCTCCGTTTATTGCCAGATCCGTCACACGAAGCATATACTTCCTTGCGCCGGATCACCACATGTACGGACGGCCCCATTGCCTCGTGGCGAATTCGGGCGCCGAATGTCGAGAGGGGCTGATCGTCCGTATTTCAAAGCACATCCACCACTTCGCATCGGAGATCCGGCGCCGTAAGGTGTTTCGTGGCGTCACGCTCTATGCCATCACGGCCTGGCTCGTCCTTCAGGTCGCCGACCTGAGCTTCGGGCCGATGGGGTTTCCGCCCTGGTCGATGCGCGCATTGATCATCGCGACGATCGCCGGCCTGCCGATCGCCTTCCTGCTCGCCTGGATCATCGGCTCCGGCAAGGACGGGCTGAGCCTCGACCGACCGCTCTGGCGTGGCGAAGAGGACCAGATTCGACCGAGGGGCCGGGCCGATCTCTGGTACACGCTGCTCATGGTCGTCCTGATGGCGGGCGTCACCTACAGCGCGGTCGTCCTGCTTTCGGGGCAAACCGGTCAGGGCATGGTCGACGCGGAAGGCGCCGCATCCTCCTCCGCTCCGAACTCGATCGAGGCGCCGAGAAATTCGATCGCGGTCCTGCCCTTCCGGAACTTCGATGGCCAGCAGGACACGGATTACTTCGCGCTGGGTCTGGGCGAGGAAATCTCGATCCTCCTGTCCGGCGTCCGCGAGCTCGATGTCGCCGCCCGAACGTCGTCGTTCCAGTTCCGCGACGCACAGATGGACATCCGCGACATCGCCCGCCTGCTGACCGTGCGCTTCGTGCTCGAGGGCAGCGTGCGCCAGAGCGACGACCTGATCCGGGTCCACGTGCAGCTGATCGATGGGAGCAACGGTTACGAGATTTTCGGCCGGACCTACGACCGGCCCTTGACCGGTATCTTCGCCATTCAACGGGAAATCGCTGCGGCCGTAGCCAACGAACTGCAGATCGCGCTGTCGGTCGACTCCCAGCGCCAATTGCAGCGGCAGCCGACCGAGGACCTGAGCGCGTACATCTTCTACCTGCAGGGCAACCAACGACTGCACGGCTCCTTCGACTCCGACGTGATGCGCACCGCGATTCAGCTGTTCGACCGGGCGATCGAACTGGATCCGGCGTTCTCCCGCGCTTACTCCGGCATCTGCCAGGCGCACCTGAGGCTGTACGAAATCGGCAACGACACCGCGGACTTCGAGCAGGCGCGCGCGGCCTGCGAGACATCGATCGAACTGGACGAAGGCCTCAACAGCGAGCCCTACGTCGCCATGGGCCGGCTGTATCGCTACCGCGGCGAGGAGTGGGACGATCGCGCCGAGCAGATGCTCGACCAGGCGCTGGCCATCGAACCGACCAGCGCGGACGCCTACATCGCCCTCGGGGAACTGCGCGAGGTGCAGGCGCGGCCCGACGAAGCCGAAGCGCTCTTCCTTCGGGCCGTCGATCTCAAGCGGAACTACTGGAAAGCCCACGAAGCGCTGGCGGGGTTCTACTACAGCAACGAGCAGTACGAACAGGCCGTCGATGCCTACGAGATCGCGACGAGCCTCGCGCCCGACATCGCATCGCTGTTCGCGGGACAGGGCGCTGCCTACACCATGCTCGGCGATTTCGATCGTGCCCGTGAGGCCTACGACCGCTCGCTGGAACTCCGGCCAGGGCGCCAGGCCTACACCAACATCGGCTTGAGCTACTACTACGCCGGCAAGTTCGAAGACGCGGCGGAGATGCAGCGCCAGGCCCTGACCTACGCACCGGACGACCACCGGGTCTGGGGTCGCCTGGCCGAGTCGTTTCGATTCATCCCGGGCCGTGCGGAGGAAGCGCTGGAGGCGTATCGACGCGCTGCGGAACTCGCGGCGAACAACCTGGAGATCAACGACCGCGATTGGCGCACCCGAGGGCTGCTGGCCCTCTACCTGGCCCATACGGAGCGACCCGACCAGGCCCTGGACCAGGCCCGGCAGGCGCTGGACATCTCGAACCAGAGCCCGGAGGCGCTGTACTACCTGGCCCTGGTCCACCTGCAGGCCGGCGACCGGGAACAGGCGCTGGAGGCCCTGGAACGGGCCGTTACCGACGATGCGCAGTATCGGAGGCTCATCGAAGCGGATCCCGACTTCGCCGTGCTCCGCGGAACCGATCGCTTCGATCGCCTGATCGGCTCATAGACCGGCATGACCGACTCGCTGGACGGCACGGCGCTCATCATCGGCATCGATGCCTACAGCGGCGGCGTCAAGCCACTGCAGAGCGCCGTGACCGACGCCGCGGCCATCGCCGCCGTCCTGCGTGACCAGCACGGCTACGAGGTGAGCCTGCTGCTCGACGAGCAGGCGCAGGGGGCGGCCATACTCCACGCGCTCGAATCGGAACTGCCCGGGCGGCTCGATGAGGCGACCTCGTTCCTGCTCTATTTCGCCGGCCACGGTGTGGCGCGCGGCGACGGTTCCGAGGGGCCGCAGGGATTCCTGCTCCCCGCCGATGCCGCGCTTGGCGACCAGGAATCCTGGCTGTCGATGGATCGACTCCGCGCGGCCCTCGAAAGGCTGCCCTGCAAGCACCTCCTGGTCATCCTCGACTGCTGCTTCGCCGGGTCGTTTCGCTGGGCGTCGACGCGGGATCTCCTGCTCGATGATCAACCGCTTTTCGACAGCCAGTACGAGCGATACCTGCAGGGCACGGCCTGGCAGGCGCTCACTTCGGCCTCGCACGACCAGCTTGCGATGGACGTCTCGCCCGGGTATGCCAACACGCGCGACGAATCCGACGCAGGCTCGCACTCGCCGTTCGCCCGCGCCCTGATCGAAGGACTGGCCGGCCAGGCCGACTCGTCCCGCGGCGGCCACGAACCCGATGGGGTCATTACCGCGACGGAACTGTTCCAGTTCGCCTTCGAAGAATTCGGGACTGCCGATACACCGACGCGCCAGACGCCGGGCATCTGGCCCTTGCGTCCGGACAACACCGGCGAGTACATCTTCCGCAACCCGAGGCAACCCAGAAAGACCCGGCCCGACCCGCCGCTGGACCGCGCCAACAATCCCTGGGTCGGATTGAACGCCTACACGTCCGATCAGGCGCCCCTGTTCTTCGGCCGCGAGCGCTGCGTCGAGGACATCCTCGATCGCATCCTCGCCAGCCATCGAGGAGGACTGGTCGCCGTGGTCGGTGCGTCCGGCACCGGCAAGTCCAGCGTGGTTCGGGCAGGCGTCCTGCCTCGGCTCGAGAATCCGCCGCGAGAACGCGCCGAACGCCTCGACGGCTGGTCCGTCTTCTGCCTGCCCCGCCTGGACGACGATCCCGAACGCCTGCTGGACGACGCGCGGAAGCACCTCGACGAAGCGCCGGATCCGGCGAGGTCCTTGCTGTTCATCGACCAGTTCGAGGAGCTGTACACGCAGTGCCGCGATCGCGAACGACGTGCGGCCTTTCTCGGCGCGCTGCGCGGCGTCATCGACGGACCGACGACCGTGGTCCTCACGCTGCGTTCGGACTTCGAACCCCGACCGGCCCAGTCCGAAGCGCTATCGGATCTCTGGGCCGAGGCCCGGATCGTGGTGCCGCCCTTCAGCAGCGAGGAATTCCGCCAGTGCATCGAGGGCCCTGCGGCCGTCAGGGCGCTGTACTTCGAGCCACCCGCCCTGGTCGGGGAACTGATCGACGAAGTGATGACCATGCCCGGCCCCCTGCCGATGCTGTCCTTCGCCCTCGAAGAGCTGTACCACCAGGCGCAGCTCCGTCGTCGCGCCAGCGGCAGCGCCGACCGCAGCCTGACCCGCGCCGACTACGAGGCGACGGGTGGCGTCGTCGGCGCGGTGCACCGGCGCGCAGACAGCCTGTACGACCGCAGCGAGCCGGACACGCAGGCCACGATCCGCCGCGTCTTCCTGCGCATGGTTTCCCAGGATGGAGCGCGAATCACGCGCAGGCGAATCGATCGGGACGAATTGCTGTTCGAGGGCTCGGCCGAACAGGCACGCGTCGATCGAGTGCTCGAAGACTACGCCGAGGCGCGCCTCCTGGTCCTGGATGGCGATGAAATCCAGCCGGCACACGACACGCTGATCGTCGCCTGGGAAACACTCCAGGACTGGCTGGGCGAAGCCGGCCCGCTCGCCTTGCAGCGCACCCTCTGGTACGCCGCAAAAGCCTGGTCGGAGGGCGACCGGGATCGCGGCTTGCTGTGGCACGACAACCCGCTGCTGCCCGAGGCGGAGGCTCGACTCGAAGAATTGAACGCGCTGGAGCGGCGATTCCTGCGTGCGACGAGAGCCCACCGGAATCGGCGTCGGCGCGTGCGACTGGGTCTCGCCGCAGGAATGACGCTTTCGATCCTGACCGCGGTGGTCTACGCAGGTCTGAAGCAATTGGACGAACGAATCGCCGAGGAAGATGCGCGCCAGGCGCGCGCAACCAGCAACCAGGTCTACCTGCACATCATGGAGGAAGGTGGCTTCTTCGAACTGGAAGAGGTCATTCTCCCGAAGGCCTCCGGCGGCATGTTGCAGCCGACCGAGAGCGCAGACGGTGCGTGGCGGCTGCTGGTCAACGAAGGCGCCTGCTGGGACGAAGAAGGCGACGTCAGCATCCAGGCGGATTGCCCGTTCGTGATCGGACGCACCTTCGGCGAAGGACGCGTCATGGCGATCGGTCACGAAGCCCTGATCACCTACATCGATCGGGGCGAGCCCGTGAATCGCAGGAAGAGCGCTCGAGCGTACGGAGTCGGATCAGGCACGCCCTCGGCCCTGCCCGGTAAGAAGGCGGCAAGCAATCGGGGCGAATCGCTGTTCCTCGACCTCGCCCTGCGCTGGTTGTCCGGCGACCTGAAGGATCCGAGCAAGCACGCGATCGTCTTCACGACCGGCCATGAGGAAGCGCTCTACGACTACCACTTCGAAGACTTCAGCGCGCAGCGCCTGCGCCTGATGGACCAGGGCTACACGGTGCAGTTCGCCGAGGATCTCGGAAAGCCCGACGCGCTGGCGAGAACAAGCGTGTTGGTCATCGGCAATGCCTGGCAGTCCTTCACCGAGGCAGAGCTGGAAAGCATTCAGGCTTTCGTTGCAAACGGCGGCGGCCTGCTGATGGCCGGTCTCGGCTGGTCCTGGATCGACAACGGCCCGCACGACCTGGCCGATCGCCCCGAGGCCGCGCTGGACGCCTATCCCATGAACCACATCGCCGAGCTGTTCGGCGCACGCTGGACGGATTCGCCGATCTGGACGATGCGCGATCTGGAGGGCTACGGACGGGCCGGCGAGTAGATCAGGCCTCGGCTCAGCAGGCGTTTCCTATCCGGGACTACTTGTCAGGTATCCCCGGACGGCACGATCTCGTGCAAGCGCCGGATTGATCACCGAATGGATGATCCCGGACGTGCCGCGATAGACGCCGAAGGTGTTGCAGGTGTGCTCATCGCAGGTCGTGACTGCACATCGCGACGTTCCACAGTGGATTCCGCTGCCCTCGCCGTAGCCCTGGTCGCTCGACGCCGAGATGTAGTCGGTATGCGCCTCGAACTCGCCACGCACGGAACGATCCCCTTGCTCGCAGGTGGACATGCTGCAGCTGCTTTCTTCGCAACGGATGATCTGACAGGGATCGGAACACGCCAGGGATTCAGCGGCGTCGGTGGGCGTTGAGAGTGCTGCGAACAAGAGCAACGTTACGATGTTTGTCGAGTAATGCGTCACGTTCTGCTGCCTACGTAGGGTGCCGTGGGTATGGAGTGCATCGAGGAGAGAGTGTTCAATCGGCTCGGGAGGCTTCGCTGATGCATCGCTTCCGCAGGCGACAAGCGAATGGATTGGTCAAGGGCACTGACTTTCCATCTGCCAGCGAACGAGTGAAGACAACCCTTGCGGCGTTTGCGATAGAAGCGCTCGGTCGGTAGGCTCTGCCGCTGGCCAGCACCGAAGGCATGGGGACAGTAATGACGCTTCGCTTATCGATCACCTATTTCTTGATTGTCCTTGCCGGCGTGGTCGCCGCTGACGCCGGTCCAGAAACGGATAAATCGTTTTTGGTGGTCACGGCGTTCCCCAGCGATTTGCCGAATTCCTTAACGGCGAGGAGCAAGATCCCTCTAGGGTGCCTGATCTACAATCCGGGCGCGATCAACATTCCGCACGAGGCCCGGCTGTTCTTCGATGGCATCGTTCTATCGGATACGCGCTTCGGCCCCACGGAACTCCGAGTCAGAGGGTGGCGCGAGGGGTGCCATGAACCCGATCGGTCGATGATCCTCTTCGATTTCGAGCAGGTCGATTCCCTTGCAGGGGAGATTTCTCCAAGATTCCCGACGGAGGTCTTTCTAGAAACGTCCGACGGAAATCGATACTCCGCAAGGATGCTGAGCGGTCCTTCGAGCAATGAACGGAATCCGGGGTGGGAAGGGACTCGAGAGCTACCGAACTACAGGCCGGAGCGCAGCGGCTTCACCTTCCTGATCGATTCCGTCGACCCGGACCTGACCGTTGACCAGTACAACGGAGAGATCGCGGTTCGATTCGAGGACATCGAGCTGGACTTCGATTGGCTGTATCCGCTGATCGTTGACGTGCCCGCCCATGACTCCGACCTCCCTCCTCGATTGGCAACACCCGCCCTCCACGGACGCTACTCCGGCCAGTGGGTATCGCCCGACCTGCCTCGCTCAGGACTGTCGCTCCAGGTCGGGGAAACCGCTCAGAACCGGAATTACGTGTTTGCCATCTGGTTCACCTACCTCGATGACGAGCCCATCTGGGTCGTCGGGAATACGGAGTTGTTGATTGGCTCGAATACGGTCGAGCTCGAAATGCTCAGGCTCGAAGGTGGCGGGTTCGTTACGAACCCCGGCACGTTCGACTCCAGCGATATCGATACCGAGACGATCGGCACGATGACTCTGCGGGCCCTTCATTGCAATGCTCTCGAGGCGGAAATGGACTTCACGGCGACAGGCCTGGGCAGTCAGACCCTGATCCTGGATCGGTTGATCCGGATTGCAGGTTATGACTGTGATCAGACGCAATGAGGCCAGAAGTCGAATTCGTGAGGATCCCGTAGCGCTCGAAACCAAGCCAGTGCAGTAGGCCCGAAATCTCTGATCAAATCGATGGCGAATCTTGCGACGTCGTGAAACGACCGTGCCCCGGCCGGTGTCCCCTGGGGGATGGCTTTCGCTGCGCTCAAGCGAGCTCGCGGCTGCGCCGCCCGGTTCGAACCGAGCCGTCAGAAAGGTCTCGCATCCCCACCCGTCCGGCGCAGTGTAGTGCCCTCGATGATTGGGTGTAGGTTCGGATAGCCAGGGGATGGCTGTCGCTTCGCGCCAGCGAGCTCGCGGCTGCGCCGCTCGGTTCGAACCGAGCCGTCAGAAAGGTCTCGCATCCCCACCCGCCCGGCGCAGTGTAGTGCCCTCGATGATTGGGTGTAGGTTCGGATAGCTAGGGGATGGCTGCCGCTTCGCGCCAGCAAGCTCGCGGCTTCGCCGCTCGGTTCGAACCCTGGGGTGGCACTGCTCCGAAGGAGCCGAGCAATTCGGTTGTATCGGTTATAGAGGGACAAGGCCTCGATAGACCACACAGACCCGACCGGCGTCCCCTAGGGGATGACTGCGCTGCCTGCGGCAGCTGGCCCTTCGGGCTCGCAAGCCTGCGGCTTGTCTCGTGAGCTCGCGGCTGCGCCGCTCGGTTCGAACCCTTTGGGTGCCGCGTGTCGGGTAGTGCGCTGGATCGAAGGCGGGAGCGGCTTGAAGGGAAATGGCTTCGGTAAACCGCATCGCCCCGGCCGGCGTCCCCTAGGGGATGGCTTTCGCTGCGCTCAAGCGAGCTCGCGGCTTCGCCGCTCGGTTCGAACCGAGCCGTCAGAAAGGTCTCGCAGCCCCACCCGCCCGGCGCGGTGTGGTGCCCTCGATAATTGGGTGTAGGTTCGGAGAGCTAGGGGATGGCTGTCGCTTCGCGCCAGCGAGCTCGCGCCTGCGGCGCTCGGTTCGAACCCTATGGTGCTGCATGACGGGCTGTGCCCTGGATCAAAGGCTGGAGGGATGGAGCTGACGGTGGCCTTGATCCGGCCAGGGTTCGATCCCCGCATAGGGGAGGCCGAAAAAGAAAAAACCCCGCGCAAGGCGGGGTTTTCTCTTTTTTGGCGTCCCCTAGGGGATTCGAACCCCTGTCGCCGCCGTGAAAGGGCGGTGTCCTAGGCCTCTAGACGAAGGGGACGTTGAGACCTTCAGAGGCAAGCCTGTGATGCAAGGGCCGACCGTATTGCCTAGGATTCTTTCGATTCTGGTGGAGCCAGGCGGGATCGAACCGCCGACCTCTACAATGCCATTGTAGCGCTCTCCCAGCTGAGCTATGGCCCCAGAGATCAAGCGCGGCATATTAGCCGGGAAGTGTGAAATTGTCAATTACAATGGCGAAAAATTTCCCTGCTGTGCAGCCCCTCTCGATGGCCGATTCCGATTCCCCGATGTCCCCCACCCTGTGGGTGCTGAGCGCGCCCGGAGCCGGGGATCAGCGCCAGTTGCTGACCCTGGCCGGGGCGCTCGGCGGGGCGCAGCGGGTGGTCGAGGAGATCGACGCGGTGGGCACGGTGGTGAAGGACCGCTTGTTCGGTGCGTGGAAGCGACCGTTCGAGAAGCCGAAAACCGAGCGCTACGCGCCGCCGTGGCCCGACCTGGTGCTGATCGCCGGCGGGCGCAGCGTGGTCGATGCGCGCCGGATCCGCGCGGCCTCCGGCGGGCGCGCGAAGATCGTGGCCGTCGGCCGGCCCTGGGCGACGTACGCGCCGCTGGACCTGGTCGTGACCACGCCGCAGTACCGACTGCCGGCGGCCGCGAACGTGGTCGAGATCCCGCTGCCGCTGAATGCACCGCCGCGGGTGGGGAGCGACGCCCGGGGGCGGGTCCGGTGCGCGCTGGATCAGGTCGATGCACCCACCGTCGGCGTGCTGCTCGGCGGGGATTCCGGATCGTTCCGGTTCGGGCCGCAGGCGATCGAGCGCATCTCCCGCCGCCTGTGCAGGCTTGTCGATCGCGCGGGCGCGCACCTGGTCGTCTGTGGCAGTCCGCGCACGCCGGCCGGGGCGCTGGAAGTCCTTCGGAATCGCTTCGGCGAACGGGCCACGCTGTTTCCCTGGGCGCCGAACGCGGTCAATCCCTACCCGGCCGTGCTGGCCGACTGCGACGCGCTCGCGGTCACCGGTGACAGCGCGTCGATGCTTGCCGAAGCCTGTCTCTCGGGCAAGCCCGTGGCCGTGCTGCCGCTGCACCCGCGCCGACGCAGCCAAGCGGCGCGCGCCCTCGGCCGGCTGGTGCCCGAAGCCGCACGAAACAGCCTTACGCGCCGCGGCCTCTGGCTGCCAGCCCGCGACCTGCCGCGCCTGCACGCAGAAGCCGAATCCCGCGGCTGGGTCCGCCCCCTCGACCGCCTCCTCGACGGCCCCGTCGAGAACCCGCCGACGCTGGCATCGCTGCTCGCCCCGGTCCGATCGCGAATCGAGAGCCTGCTTCGCGACTGAGGCTTCGTCAAGGGTGGTCGGCCTCGTTCGTCAGAAGACGAGCGCGAAGGCACGGATGAAAAAGCGTTCATGCCTTGAAAAGACAAGAAAGGCGTTTTCGCGCAGAGACGCGAAGACGCGGAGAACACCTTGCAGCAGTCTACAAACCCACGCGTGCTGACCTTGCCGGGGCTGCTGCGCAACACGGCCCTGGGGGACCGATTCCGATCCCCATTGCAGCTCTCTGCGCCTTGGCGTCTCTGCGAGAGGACGCTTCTGCAGTTTTCCGTAACGACTCGCCGTCCTCGGATCAGAGCAAGGCGTCGAAGTGCTCGGGGCGGATGAAGTGGGTCTTGCCCTGGAGGAACTTGCGCTTGGTCCAGGCCACGGTGGTGATCAGGCGGACGTAGTCGAGCTGGGCGTCGATGTCGGGGCCACCGGATTCGGTGACCTGGGACGCCATGACCGCGACGTCGCCGGGAGCCAGCCAGCGCAGCGAGGCCTGGGCCAGACCGGCGCCCAGCGGCTGGTCCGCGCGCAGGCTTTCGATATCGATCGCGACGAGCCGCGCGCCGTCGCGGCCGCCGCGCGCATCGCCGGCGATCACGAAATTCTTGGCGACGGGGTCGACGTAGTCGTGGCCCAGAAGCAGCGAATCCGGTGCGACCGCCTCGGCGCGCCCCACCAGGGACGCCGCCCGCTCCTCGCCGAGCACGCCGGCGGTGACCAGGAACTCCAGGTCCGTCCGGAGCCGGGCGTCGAAGGGCAAGGCGCTGCGCGCGGCCTCCTCGGGCGCGCGACGCCAGAGGTCGGCCAGGAACCGGGCCAGGCGGGCGCGGTCGCTCGAGTCCTCGGGGTCGAAGCCCCGGCCCTCGACGAAGCCGAGGAGTAGTTCGTTCTCGTGTCGATGGACCAGCGGCGGAAACCGGCCGCTGCCGGCGAAGGCATCCAGGGCGGCCTGCACCTCGGCTGCCTGGGCGCTGTCGCCGAACACCACGCGCTTGAACCGCTTGCCACCGACCCGGACGAAATGCACGCTCTGGCGCTTGGCGAACACGCCCCGCCAGCGCTGCAGCCACCAGAAGTACAGGCGGCGCGACAGCGAGTGGGCGTTGCTCTGGAACAGCGAACCGAGTCTGGCCTTCATGGGGGTCGTTGGGTCGGGCAAGCGTCCGGGACGAGTCGGAATGACGGGCCCTGCGGCGCGTCGCGGCTGTCGGGATGGTAGCATGCGCGTCCCCTCGCAGCCCCCGATCCCACGCATGTCCGGACCCCCAGGAACGAAACCGAAGGTGACCGTGTTCATCCCGGTCCACAACCGGGCCGACTACGTCTGCGTGGCGGTCAACAGCATCCTCGCCCAGGACTTCGAGGACTTCGAGCTGCTGGTCGTCGACGACGGATCGACCGACGAGACCGTCGAGACCCTGGAGCGCTTCGACGACCCTCGCCTGCGCATCGAGAAGAACGACGGCAATCGCGGCATTCCGTACACGCGGAATCGCGGTCTGGAACTCGCGCGGGGCGAATACATCGCGCTGCTCGATAGCGACGATCACGCCTACCCGAAGCGGCTCGGCCGGCAGGTTTCCTTTCTGGACCGCAACCCGGACCTCGTCCAGGTCGGCAGCTGGTGCAGCTTCATGGACGCCGACGGCGAAATGCTGAGCAAGGTCCGGCGCCAGCCGATCGACCCGGACGATATCCACGCCCACCTGCTGTTCCACTGCCCGCTGGTCAACCGGACCATCATGGCGCGGACCGCGGTCTATCGGGACTACGGCTACGACCTGGACTTTCCGCGCTGCCAGGACTTCGACCTGCACGCGCGACTATCGGCCGATCACCGGATGGCCAACCTGCCGGAGATCCTGGTCTGTGGGCGCGAGCATCCGGGGCGCTGGACCGGCAGGAGCGCGGCGCTCGGCCGCGATCGCAAGATGGCCGTGGCTCGACGGCTGCTGGCGCGGCTCGCGATCGAGGCTGACGAGGAGGAACTTCGCCGGCACTACGCCCTGACCCGCCGCGACGAGAAACGAGACGATCCGCTGGGCCACCTGGACTGGACCGAGTCGTGGCTGTGGCGCATCAAGCAGGCCAATCGAACGAGCCCCCACTACCCTGAACCGGCGCTCGGCCGGACCCTGGGCGCGATCTGGGCGCTCAACTGCTGGCACGCGCGGCGCGAGCTCGGACGCCGCAGGGCAACGGCCCGGATGCTCGGTTCGGGCCTGGCGCGGGGCCTGCCCGGCAATCTGAGCGCGAAATTCCTCTGGGCCGCCCGGCGGGGTGCAGCGAAGGCCAAGGTGGACGATCGGCCGCCGGGTCAGCCCTGAAAGGTTTCTCCAGGGCTGGCGGCTCTCGACCGCTTCGCTCGCAAGCTCACTCCCACAACTTGCCCCCAGCCTTCGCTCGCAAGCTCACCCCTGCAGTTGGAATTCTTCGAAGTCGATGAGCCTAGATCTTGAGCTTGCTGCGCAGGCGGTACCAGGGGGTATCACGATTGATGACCGCGATGAACACCTTGCGCAGCGCGCCCTCCGGGGCCCGGATCGGTTTGACGCCGTGCCAGGAATTGCCCTGCCGGATGAACAGCAGGCTGCGATTGCCGGTCGACTCCGATCCCATCGCCTCGTCGAAGTCCTCGAAGGCCGGTGCCGAGCTGGCTCGGAAGCGACCCTTGTCGTCAAGCACTTGGGTCTCGCCGCCCCACTCCGGATTCCAGTCTTCTTCGCTATTGAGGTAGAAGATGTGCGAGCCCAGCTTCCAGACCGCGTCGCAGTGCGGGGACACGGAGCATCCGTTCGGCGTGTAGTGGAAGTGGAACCGCAGGCTGTATCGGTCGTGCCCGATCATCCGGGACAGGAAGTCCCGGTAGACCGGTCCGCGCAGTTCGTCGACGAAGGCCTTCCATGCCCCCGAAACAGGCAGCGAGTCGTTCCATTCCAGCGCATAGCGATCATGGCTCTGCTGGCCGTGCTTGCGGCTCTTGCCGAAGACCGGGTCGAACAGCTCGACGTCCGGCAGCTGGTCGATCAGCGTCCGATAGCCGTGGTCGGTCAGAAGTCCGGCCGGGTTGGCCCAGGGATACGGTTGCGTAGCTCGGAACGCTTCGCCGTTCATCGCGGCCAGTTTTTCGGTGTCCAGGAACATGGGCGTCAAGGGGCTCGGGGTCAGGGGTGAGGGCTCGGTGACTGGGATCTCGGCGTCAGGGGCTCGTCGTCGATGTTCGGGGCCGGTGGAGGGCGCCACCCAACTCCCCCAGAACGCAAGCATTGACGGGCGCCGGCCCTGCCGGCGTCCCGTCGAATGCGGAACAACGACTCGAGAAGCAATTATGGCATTCGGGGGGCGGTTGCGGTGAGCATCGATGCACCGGACGGTACACTGGCCGCCCCTGATTCCGGTGCCCTGCCGAATGCGCTTCGCCCACCTCACGGACCCACACCTGACGCCGCTGGCGAGCGGCTGGCCCCCGGGCTGGCCGTCCAAGCGCTGGCTCAGCTGGTTGAGCTGGCAGCGCCGGCGTCGCCATGTGCACCGGCGAGAGCGCCTGGATGCGCTGGTCGACGCGATTCGGGATCAGGCCCCGGACGTCTGGGCGCTGACCGGTGACTTGTGTCAGACCGGCACCGCGGAGGAAATCGACTGCGCGACCCGATGGCTCGAAGAACTGGCGCCGGCCGATCGGATCCTGCTGACGCCGGGCAATCATGACGTCTTCGGCCCCGGTTCGCGCGAACGCGTGGACTCCAGCTGGGCACGCTGGCTGCATGCTCCGGTCGACCGCGTCGCTGTCCGGCGATTCGGGCCCGCCACGCTGATCGCGGTGGATTCCGCGGTGGTCACCCGTCCCGGCTCCGCGGCCGGCCGGCTCGGCGCGCGCGGCCGTGACCGGCTCGGCGCCGCGCTGCGCGATGCCCGCGGCACGTTCCGGGTGGTGCTGATCCACCACCCGCCAGCGCCGGGCCTGTGCAAGCGCCGGAAGGCCCTGGCCGACGACGCGGAACTGGCCGACCTGCTGGCGCGCGAAGGGGCAGGCCTCGTCCTGCATGGACACCTGCATCACGACCGACGCCACGACCTCGTGGGCGCCGACGGCTCGACGATTCCCATCGTGTGCACCGCCTCGGCATCGGCCCCCGATGCCTCGGCCCGCCTGATCGACGTCGACGCCGGCAAGACCGCATTCCAGGTCCGCATGCGCGACCTGCGCCCCGGCGGGCTGTCGGGCGGAGAACGCTGGACGAGTAGCGGCTGAAGCGGTCCTGGCCGCCCGGGCGCGTGATGCCGCGCGCGACCGTTGCCCGAACCGCGCCGAAACGGAAACGGCCGGGACGATGCCCGGCCGCTTCCTGGTGATTCCCTGAGACTACGAGGACCCGGGGGTCCGGGAACCCCGGATCACTCGACCCGGAGCGTCTCCTTGGCCATCTCCGGCGGAACCGGCTCGGGCTCCGGCAGGCCCGGAACGTCTTCCGTAGCGGTCATGGTCTCGGCGCTGTGGCCTTCCGAGAGCAGGTACTCCAACCATTTCAGCAGCGCTCGATTCATGCGCCAGCTGCGTTCGACCAGGCCCCGGACCGGCAGATCCGGGCCGGCCAGCCGCTCGATGCCCTGCTCGGGCGAGAACGACGTCGCCTCGGCCATGCGGGCGTCGTGATAGACGCGGATGTGCGCGTTCGGATGCTGCTCCCGCTCGGGCCCGAGGACGTAGGTCAGCTGCAGGAACGTGGTGTAGTTGTGCCGTTCGAGCACGCGCAGATACAGGTCCGGCGCGTCCTTGACGCGGGAGACCAGCAGATCGCTGCGGCCGAGGTCGTTCGGCATCAGCACGTTCAGGGCATGGAAAACGCCCGAGTGCAACGACGGCAGGCGTCGAGCGATGACCCGGGAAAGCGTGTTCGGATTGCGCAGTAGAGTCGACATTTTCGGCAGGTTACCACAGCGATTCACGATTTCCGATTCTTGACAAATCGGCTCGGAAGTGGTTCAGAAAAGTTCGCGCTGAAGGCCCAGTTCGAGCAGGATGCGGCTGCCGAGTTCCTCGACCGATGCACTGGTCGAACTCAGCATCGGAACGCCCTCGGACCGGAGCAGCGCCTCGGCCGCGTCGACCTCGTAGCGGCACTGCTTGACCGACGCATAACGGCTGTCCGGCCGCCGCACCTGGCGGATTTCGGCCAGTCGCTCCGCGTCGATGGTCAGGCCGAACAGCTTGCGCCGATGCTGGCGCAGGAAATCCGGCAGTCGCGGTTTTTCCAGATCTTCTTCCGTCAGAGGGTAATTTGCGGCCTTTATGCCGAAATGCAAGGCCATGTAGAGGCAGGTCGGCGTCTTTCCCGACCGCGAGACCCCGACCAGCACCACGTCCGCCTCGTCGAGGCGCTTGGAGATGCCGTCGTCGTGGGTCAGCGCGTAGTTGGTCGCCTCCATCCGGTCTTCGTACTGGTGGCTGTCGCGAATGCCGTGCGCCTGGCCGACCGAATCCGAACGGCTCTGGCCGAGGATGTCCTCCAGCGGCGGCAGGAAGGTGCCGAACAGGTCGAAGACGTGGCCCTTGGAGTGGCCCAGGAGCTCGCCGACCTCGGTGTTGACGATGGTGTTGAACACCAGCGGCTGCACGCCATCGGCCTCGGCGGCCCGATCGATCAGCTGGACGGCGTCCTCGGCCTTCTCGCGGGTGTCGACGAACGGCAGCCGGATCTGGCGGAATTCGCAGCCCGTGAACTGGGTCAGGAGGCTGTGGCCGAAGGTTTCGGCGGTGATCGCGGTGCCGTCGGAGATGAACAGAACGGTTCGGCGCATGCAGGTGACCTGGTCGGAACGGACGGTTGGGGGGACGGTACAATGCCGGGCTTGAAAACTCACCCACCCGGGACGCAACGCACGTGAACGAGTATATCCGCTGGCTCGACCAGCTCGGCATGGACGACCTGGACCAGGTCGGCGGCAAGAACGCCTCGCTGGGCGAAATGATCTCCAACCTGGCCGCCTCCGGCGTCAATGTCCCGGGCGGCTTCGCCACCACCGCCGATGCGTTCCGCGAGTTCCTCGCCGAGACCGGGCTGGACGAGAAGATCGCCGGCCGGCTCGAGGGGCTGGAGACCGACGACGTCAAGGCGCTGGCGGCCGCGGGCTCGGACATCCGGCAGTGGATCGTCGAGACTCCCCTGCCCGACGCGCTGAGCAAGGCGATCACCGGGGCCTGGGCCGAGATGCAGGAGCGCTTCGGCGACGACCTGGCCGTTGCCGTGCGCTCGTCGGCAACCGCCGAGGACCTGCCCGATGCCTCGTTCGCCGGGCAGCAGGAGACCTTCCTCAACGTCCGCGGCCTCGACGAGGTGCTGAAGAAGATCCACGAGGTGTTCGCCAGCCTCTACAACGATCGCGCGATCGCCTACCGCGTCCACCACGGTTTCGAGCACGCCGACGTCGCGCTGTCGGCCGGCATCCAGCTGATGGTCCGCTCCGACACCGGCGCGGCCGGCGTGCTGTTCACGCTGGACACGGAGTCCGGCTACCGCGGCGTGGTGTTCGTCACCTCGAGCTACGGCCTGGGCGAAAGCGTCGTCCAGGGCGCGGTCAACCCCGACGAGTTCTACCTGTTCAAGGCCAACCTCGAGGACGGCCGCCCGGCCGTGCTGCGCCGGTCGATCGGCACCAAGGCCAGCCGGATGATCTACGCCGACGGCGGCGGCGTGACCACCGAGGACACGCCGGAGGTCGACCGCAACCGCTTCTCGATCACCGACGCCGACGCCGAGGCGCTGGGCCGGATGGCGCTGGCCATCGAGGCCCACTACGGCCGGCCGATGGACATCGAGTGGGGCAAGGACGGCCAGACCGGCGAAATCTACATCCTCCAGGCGCGGCCGGAGACGGTGAAGAGCCGCGGCGGCCAGGTCATGGAGCGCTTCAAGCTCGAGGGCACGGGCGAGGTTCTCGCCGAAGGCCGCGCGATCGGCCAGCGGATCGGCAAGGGCCAGGCCCGGGTCATCGACGACATCTCGGCGATGCACGAGGTCGAGGCCGGCGACGTGCTGGTCACCGACATGACCGACCCGGACTGGGAACCGGTGATGAAGAAGGCCTCGGCGATCGTCACCAATCGCGGCGGGCGGACCTGCCATGCGGCGATCATCGCCCGTGAGCTGGGCATTCCCGCCGTGGTCGGCTGCGGCGACGCGACCGAACGCGTGCGCCACGGCGACGAGGTCACGGTCAGCTGCGCCGAGGGCGACACCGGTCGGGTGTTCGCCGGCCTGCTGGACTTCAGCGTCTCGGAAGACAAGCTCGACGAAATGCCCGAGGCGCCGATCAAGATCATGATGAACGTCGCCAACCCGGATCGCGCGTTCGACTTCGCCCAGATCCCGCACCACGGAATCGGCCTGGCCCGGCTGGAGTTCATCATCAACCGGATGATCGGCATCCATCCGCGCGCGCTGCTGGAGTACGACCGCCAGAGCCCGGAGCTGAAAGCCGAGATCGACCGCCGCATCGCCGGCTACGACTCGCCCGAGCAGTTCTACGTCGACCGCCTGGTCGAGGGCATCGCCACGATCGCCGCGCCCTTCGGCCCGCACCCGGTGATCGTGCGCCTGTCCGACTTCAAGTCCAACGAGTACGCCAACCTGATCGGCGGCGAAGCCTTCGAGCCCGACGAAGAGAATCCGATGATCGGCTGGCGCGGCGCCTCGCGCTACGTCACCGAGAGCTTCCAGCCGGCCTTCGAACTGGAATGCCGGGCGATGCGCCGGATCCGCGACGAACTCGGCCTGCACCACGTCTGGGCGATGGTGCCGTTCGTCCGCACCGTCGACGAGGCCCGCGACGTGGTCGAGATCATGGAGCGCTTCGGCCTGAAGCGCGGCGAGAACGGCCTGAAGATCATCATGATGTGCGAGCTGCCGTCGAACGCGCTGCTGGCCGACCAGTTCCTCGAGCATTTCGACGGCTTCTCGATCGGCTCCAACGACATGACCCAGCTCACGCTCGGCCTCGACCGCGATTCCGGCCTGGTCGCGCACCGCTTCGACGAGCGCGACGGCGCAGTCAAGGCCCTGCTGGAGATGGCGATCAAGGCCTGTCGCGCGCAGGGCAAGTACATCGGCATCTGCGGCCAGGGACCGTCGGACCATCCCGACCTGGCCGAATGGCTGATGGAGAAAGGCATCGAGAGCGTGTCTTTGAACCCCGATACGGTGGTCGACACCTGGCGCCGCCTGGCGGCGATCAAGCAGAACGGCTAGGAGCGGGACCGCTTGTCGCTATCGTCCGCCGAGCGGCCCCATGTATTCGCGGTAGTAGCGCAGTTCGCGAATGGAATCGCGGATGTCTTCCAGCGCCTGGTGACCGGTGTCCTTGACCAGCCCGTCGGCGATCTCCGGCGCCCAGCGGCGGGCCAGTTCCTTCAGCGTGCTGACATCGAGGTTCCGGTAGTGGAAGAAGGCCTCGAGGTCGGGCATCTGGCGAGCGAGGAAGCGCCGGTCCTGGCAGATCGAATTGCCGCACATCGGCGACGTCCCGGCCCCCACGTGCTGTTCGAGGAACTCGATCGTCCGCCGCTCGGCGGCGCGCATGTCGATGTGGCTTTCCAGGCAGCGCTGGACCAGCCCCGAGGCGGTGTGGGTCCGCGTGTTCCACTCATCCATCGTCGACAGTTCGTCGTCGGTGGCGTGGATCGCCAGGTTCGGTCCGGTCGCGATCTCCTCGAGCTGGGCATCGGTGACGATCGTCGCGATCTCGATGATGCGGTCGCGACGGACGTCCAGGCCGGTCATCTCGAGATCGATCCAGATCAGGCGGGTAGCTTCCATGGGACGTGATCCTCGACGTGATCCAGAATTCGAGCGGGGACTATACCAGCGGCCCGTCGGCGGTTCGGAGCGACCGGCATGAGATCGCCGGTGCGGATTCTCACCGCGCTCGGCAACCACGGTCTGGGCGTCCCCGACGAGGACCCGCTGTCGACTCCGATGGACCTGCATTTCCGCCGCCGCACGGGGCGACCGCTGGCCGGTGACCGGGTCGAGGTCGACGACGGCGGCGCGGTATCGGCCATTCTCCCGCGCACCAGCGTCTTCGGCCGCGGCACGGCGCGGGGCGATTTCCAGCCGATCGCGGCCAATCTCGACACGCTGCTGGTGGTGATCGCGCCCGAGCCTGCGCCGAGCGAGGACCTGCTCCATCGCTACCTGGCCGCCGCCTGGATGCAGCGGATCGAGCCGGTGGTGGTGATCAACAAGTCCGACCTGGCGGTTCCCGATGTCCCGCCGTTCAGCGACCTGGAGGAGCTCGGGGTCGAGGTCCAACGGACCCGAGCGGAGTCGCCGACCGATGTCGAAGGGCTGCGGGAACGTCTGAGCTCCGGCACCCACCTGCTGGCCGGTCAGTCCGGCGTCGGCAAGTCGTCGTTGGCCAACGCGCTGCTGCCCGAGCTGGGCCTGCAGACCGGCGGGCTGTCGCAAAGCACGGGCAAGGGGCGCCACACCACCACCACCGCGCGCCTTCATCCGCTGCCCGGCGGCGGCTGGCTGGTCGATACGCCCGGCGTCTGGGAATACGGCCTGTGGACGATGGCGACCGATGAACTGGAGCGCGGCTTCCCGGAGTTCACCCGGGCCCCGGGCTGCCGCTTCAGGAACTGCAGCCACGACCACGAGCCCGGCTGCGGCGTGCGCAGCGCCGCCGAAACCGGCGACGTCCCGCCGTGCCGCTACCGTGCCTGGTTGCGCCTCCTCGACGAGCAGCGACGGCTGGCGGCAAGCGGCTGACCGGTCGCGGTCGCGCTCACGCGGACGCAATCGACCCGCGCGCTGACCAGAACGCGCCTGACGACCCGCGCCCAGCGACCCTCCCTTACCGGCCCGCGCTCACCAGGACAGGCGCTCGCCGTTGGCGTGGCGGAAGCTGCCCGTGGTCTCCAGCGACAGCTCGTCGAAGCGCTGGATGAGCCCCGCGGCGGCCTCGGCCGGGCCGACGTGGCCGGTGTTGCCGGTCATGTCGGTCTGCACGTAGCCGGGGTGCAGCAGGCCGACCGCGATGCCGCGAGGCTCGAGTTCGTGGGCCAGCGACACGCCGCCCATGTTGACCGCCGCCTTGGACATCCGGTAGCCGTAGTGACCGCCGGAGGTGTTGTCGGCGATCGAGCCCATCCGGCTGGTGATGATCGCGACCTTCGAGCCCGATCGCAGTCGATCGACCAGCGCTCGGGTGACGCGCAGCGGCGCCAGCGCGTTGACCTCGAACTGCAGGCGATAGTCGTCGAGCTGATCCTCCAGCACGTCGAATCCGCTCGACCGCAGGACGCCAGCGTTGTTGATCAGCCCGTCCAGCTCGACCCCGTCGAGCCGACCGGCGAGGTCGACCAGCGAATCGCGATCGGTTACGTCGATGCCGGACTCGATCCGCAGGGATTCGAGCCGCGCCTCCAATGAGGACAGCTCGTCGGAGGGTTGCCGGCACGCGGCGATGACTCGATCGCCGCGCTCGGCCAGTTGGCGGGTCAGCTCCAGTCCGATGCCGCGGTTCGCGCCGGTGACGAGTACGGTAGCCATGGGTCTCTCCTTCGGTTCGAGGGGGTCGGTTCGGGAATCGATGCGCAGCGGGACGGCGCCCCGTCGCGCAGGAAATTCTCGGTAAATCGAAGCGCTATGCTACGATTTTGACGCCACAAGGA
Source organism: Wenzhouxiangellaceae bacterium (assembly GCA_965227925.1). Classification (GTDB taxonomy): domain Bacteria; phylum Pseudomonadota; class Gammaproteobacteria; order Xanthomonadales; family Wenzhouxiangellaceae. The sequence goes on along the minus strand of CBDDGP010000003.1, from coordinate 331,597 downwards.
TGTCGCCGTAAGGGCTGGATTTCGACGCATCGCGTCACCGGCGGCCTGGACCACCCGGGGGCCATGGAGAGCACCATGAGCAAGAAGAGATGCGCGATGCGCAATGCACTGAACGGACTGGCGGTCGGCCTTCTGCTGGCGGCATCGACGGCGCCCGCCGTCGCCGACGTGCTGCTGATCGAGGAAGTGCGCGAGAGCATGCGCCGCGACCTGCCGAAGAACGGCCTGAGCACCGAGCAGGTCGAGCAGCGCTGGGGTGCGCCCGTCAATCGCAGCGGCCCGGTCGGCGACCCGCCGATCACCCGCTGGGTCTACGATGACTACAGCGTGTACTTCGAATACGATCTCGTCATCGACAGCGTGCTGCACCGGGGTGCGGTGGTTCGCGCCACCTCCGGCGACGACGGCTGATCGCCGTGTCCCGGGTCGAGGACCGTTCGCACTACCGGCTGCCGGCCGAATGGGAGCGGCAGTCCGCGCTGCTGCTGACCTGGCCGAACCCGGACGGCGCCTGGTCGAAGAACCTCGACTCGATCGAGTCCGACTACGTCGAGCTGGTCGAGTCCGCCCTGCGCCACCAGCGCGTGGTCCTGCTGGTGCCGAAGGGCAGCCGGCGCGACCGGGACCGGCTCGGCGAGGAACGTCCAGGTTTGCACCGGATCGAGCTTCGCTACAACGACACCTGGATCCGGGACTACGGGCCGATCACGCTGTGCCGGGCCGGTCAGCGCCTGGCGCTGGACTTCCATTTCGGCGGCTGGGGCGGAAAGCACGAATACGGCCTGGACAACCTCGTCAACACCCACCTCGCCCGCCACCCGCTGTTCGACGACATCGAATTCCGGCAGTGCCACCTGGAGATCGAAGGCGGCGCGATCGAGTGCAACGGCGATGGCCTGCTGCTGGTGAACCGTCACTGCATGCGCACGCGCATGCCGTTTCTCGACGATGCCGAGCTCGATCACGAGCTGGCCCGCTGGCTGAACCTGAAGAAGGTGCTGGGCATCGACGTCGAGCCGCTGCCCGGCGACGATACGGACGGTCACATCGACACCCTGGCGCGCTTTGTCCGCCGCGATGCGATCGCCTTCCAATCGCTGGCCGACGGCGCAGCGACGCGGGAGCTCAACGGGCAGCTCGAGGCGCTGCGCGACGCGGACGGACGACCGTTCGAGCTGTTCTCGCTGCCGCACCCGGACGACACCGACCCTCTGCTGCCGGCCAGCTACGCGAACTTCATTCTGATCAACGGTGCGGTGCTCGTGCCGCAGTACGGCAGCCGCTTCGACACCGAAGCGCTGGACCGGATGGCGCAACTCTTCCCCGACCGCACGGTCGAACCGGTACCCGGCGCCACCCTGACCACGGAGGGCGGCGGCCCCCATTGCGCCAGCATGCAGATCCCGACCGCGCTGAACTGACCCCGACCCGGACGCTTTCCCGATGACCGAATCGACGTTGACCCTGGGCCTCGTCCAGCACGCCATGGGCGAAGACCTGGACGCCAACCGCGCCGCGAGCCTCGACGGCATCGCTGCGGCCGCGGCGAAGGGCGCGCAGATCGTGCTGCTGCCCGAACTGCACGCCAGCGAATACTTCTGCAAGGTGCAGGACCCGGACCGATTCGACCTGGCCGAGCCGATCGACGGCCCGACCCGGACGCTGCTTGCAGAGGCCGCAGCCGACTACGACCTGGTCATCGTCGGCGGCATCTTCGAGTCGCGCGCCCCCGGCCTGGCCCATAACACGGCGCTGGTGCTCGACACGGACGGCCGGCTTGCCGGCATCTACCGCAAGATGCACATCCCCGACGACCCGGGCTACAACGAGAAGTTCTACTTCACGCCCGGCGACCTCGGCTTCGAACCGATCGAGACCTCGCTCGGCAAGCTCGGCGTGCTGGTGTGCTGGGACCAGTGGTATCCGGAGGCCGCCCGCCTGATGGCGCTGGCCGGGGCCGAGGTGCTGCTCTACCCGACCGCGATCGGCTACGACCCGGACGCCGACGAGGCCGAGTCGAAGCGCCAGCTCGACGCCTGGAAGGTCATCCAGCGCGCCCACGGCGTGGCCAACGGCATCCCGGTCATGGCCTGCAACCGCGTCGGCTTCGAGCCCGATCGCACTGGCAGCGGCCACGACGCCGAGTTCTGGGGCAACAGCTTCATCTGCGGACCGCAGGGCGAACTGCTGGCCGAGGCCGGCGCCGAGCCGGAGGTGCTGATCGCCACCGTCGACCGCACCCGCACCGCCCGCGTCCGCCGCATGTGGCCCTACCTCCGCGACCGCCGCATCGACGCCTACGGGGATCTCGTCAAGCGCTTCCGGCGGTAGGGGCCTTCGCGAACTTTGCGGCCTGGTCACGTTGGTCGGCTTCGGCCTTCAGATGATGGACGCAAAGGCGCCAAGGGAACCGCAAGGGCGCGAAGAGAAGCTTGGTTGATCTGGAAAATCAAAGGCGAAAAGCGTTTTCTCGCAGAGACGCGGAGACGCAGAGAAAGGCGTTGAAACGGACTCCCGGGTGCGCTGCGCTTACCCGGGCTACGGGGTGACCCAGCGCTTTCGGCGGTCGTTGCCTTTGCGCTCTTTGCGGCTTGTCTGGCTTGTCGACTTCGTTCTTTTAAATGATGGACGCAAAGGAGCGAAGGGCGCGAAGAGATGCTCCTTTTTTGAGGAGGTCAAAAGCGAAAATCGTTTTCTCGCAGAGACGCGGAGACGCAGAGGAAAGCAAAACCAGTTTCAAGAACCCCGGGTGCGCTGCGCTTACCCGGGCTACGGACTGGCAGTAAATCCTGTTCGGCACAAGCTGATTGCTATTCGGGAGGCTTCGTGAATGCTTTGTACCGATGGCTCGTCAAAGACAAAGCCAGAATGGTTTTTCACATTCTGCTGTTCATGGCAACCCTCGTCTGGTGTTTCAGTTTGCTTCTGGATGTCTCTCTACAGAAATTATTCGCCGGCTTGATTCTGATAGCGATTTTCTTTGGCGCTGTTTCGTGGATTCGAGGCTCTAGCAGTGAAGACGAGAATTGAGATCGGCCGATAATCTAGTTCGACCATGCTGATCTAAGCCCGCCGGTTTCGCATTGATGCATTTCGTAGCCCGGGTAAGCGAAGCGCACCCGGGGCCTTTGCTCTATTCAGCTTTTCTCTGCGTCTCCGCGTCTCTGCGAGAAAACGCCTTTCGTCTTTCGCCTTTCGCTTTTCGCCTTTGCCTTTGCCCTTGCCTTTTCAAAGAGAATTGCTTCTCTTCGCGCCCTTCACTCCTTCGCGCCTTCGCGCCCATCCTGTAAAGGCCGCCGGTACAACGCCCAACCGAAACCTCAATCCATCGAATAGCCGTACTCGTCGAGGAACGGCTGCAGTTGCGTAGCCCGGGTAAGCGCAGCGCACCCGGGGCCTTTGCTCTATTCAGCTTTTCTCTGCGTCTCCGCGTCTCTGCGAGAAAACGCCTTTCGTCTTTCGTCTTTCGCCTTTCGTCTTTCGCCTTTGCCTTTCACAAGGAAGCGCCTCTCTTCGCGCCCTTCGCTCCTTTGCGCCTTAGCGTCCATCATCCAAAGGACCCAGCCACCCAAGCCCAATCAAGCCTCAATCCATGGAATACCCGTACTCGTCGAGGAACGGCTGGAGTCGTTCCTTGAACGGCATCAACGCTTCCCGGTAGTTCCGCCATCGCCCCGCGGACCGGCGATAGATTTTCTCGGCGACCTGTTCGTAGCTGTTGGTGCGGACGCGGTCGCGGCCTTCGAGGCGGCGGGCGGGGTCGAGCATGGAGGGGTCGTAGGCGATATCGAGGAAGCGGCAGGCGGATTCGATCTCCTGCTCAGGGGCGACGACGAGGTCTTCGTAGCGGACGATGTGCGTGCGGTCTTCGATCAACGGCCGGATGCTCGTCCATAGGCCCATCACCCGCTCGTAGGTCGCAACCGAATCCTCCAGCGTGTCGAAGTGCACGTAGGCCTCGTTCGGCACGTAGTGCTGCATGAAGTTGCTGAGCACGACGTCGGCCGGGTGGCGCAGCGAGAACACGAAGCGCGCCTCGGGAAAGGCCTGGGCCAGCAGCGGCGCGTGGATCACGCGCAGGGGCAGCTTGTCGACGACGAGTCGTGCGGTCCGGCCCCGGAGCGCCCGGCCGACGGCATCGCGATACGCCGCGACGAAGGCATCGGCGCGGTGTTCGTCACAGGGGGCCGTCCGTGACCAGTACGGACCGTCGGCCTCGAGCGCGGACCGGGCCCGCTCGAAGGTCGGCTGCTCGTCCAGCGTCGCGGTGTCGTCGGCGACGTTCAGGATGGTGTCGAGCAACGTGGTGCCGCAGCGCGGAAAGCCGATCATGAAGCACACGTCCGCCCCACCCCGCCCGGCCGGGTGGTCCGATCGGATTCCCGGCGCGCCGCGGGCCAGCCAGTTCTCGATCCCGTCGACCTCGCGCGGGAACGCGCCGCGGTCGATGCGCGACCGGCGCGACCCACGCGCGGCCCGCTCGTTGGCCGCCGCATAGGCACGCAGGGCGTCCGGGTAGCGCTCGGCGCGATCCAGCACGGTCGCGTGCTCGAAGTGATACTCCAGCGCCAGGCGCTCGGGCAAACTGCGCGGATCGATCCGGCCCAGCAATGTCGATGCGCCGTCGGCATCTCCGCGTCGACGCTTCAAGCGCGCGGCGTCGATCGCCACGCCGGGATGCTCGGTGGCGAGCGACAGGACCGGAGCCAGGGCGCGTTCGGCCTGGTCGAGCCGGTTGGCCTTCTCGTAGACGTTCGCCAGTTCACGGCGCGCGTCGATCTCGTCCGGGTCAAGCGCGATAGCCCGCTCCAGCGCCTCGACCGCTTCGGCGGTCTTCAGACGCTCGTTCAGCAGCACGCCGAGGTAGGTCCAGGCCAGCGGATGCTCCGGCGCACGTTCCAGCACGGCCCGGTAGTCGGATTCAGCCGCGTCGAGTTCGCCGAGCGTCTGACGGGCCAGCCCGGCGTTCAGACGCGCCTCCGTATCGTCCGGCTCGCTGGCCAGCAATGCCTCGAAATCGGCCAGCGCCCGCTTCGGTTGTTCGATCAGTGAACAGGTAATGCCGCGATTGAAGCGCGCCGCGCGCAGTCCCGGTGCGCGCTCGAGCGCATCGTCGTAGGCGTCGATGGCCCGGTCCATCCGGCCCATCGCCCGTTGAAGGTGGCCGAGGTTGTAGGCGGCCACCGCCGATTCCGGGTCCCGCCTCAGGGCCTCCTGGAAGCAGCGATCCGCATCCTGCCATCGGCCGGCGTTGAACAAGGCACGACCGAGGTGCGCGTAGGCCGCCGCACAGGCCGGGTCGAGCCGAAGCGCGGCCTGCGCCGCATCGACCGCCTGCTGCAGATCGCCCGCCAGCAACGCGCGCGCCGAGCGGCTGACCCATCCCTGCGCCGACGACGATCCGGCCAGCGCATCGATGATCGGCCGGGCACGGTCGGGCCGGCCTTCGGCCAGCCACCAGTCGCGAAGCTCGGCGGCCGTCGCCTCGTCGTTGGCGGCGGCAAGGTGCTCGAGCGCGGCCGCTGCGCGATCCTCGGCCAGCATCCGGCGCGCTTCGATCAACGGGGTGGAACGGTCCATCGCCAGGGGGATTCCGTCTGCGGGGCCTGCAAGGATACCGGGGTTCGGTTCAGGTTCCGGGACCGCATTCCATGCATTCGTCGGCCGGCGCGCCGGTCTGCTTCAGGGTCGCGTTCAGGTCGCGCAGCGCGGTGCGTAACCCTTCTTCGAGCACGGGGTGATAGAACGGCATGTCGAGCATGTCGGGCACGGTCATCCGCTGCTGCGCAGCCCAGGCCAGCAAATGGGCGATGTGCTCCATGCCGGGACCGAACAGCTCGGCGCCGAGGAATCGTCGGTTTCCGTGCTGGCCGAACAAGCGGATTTCGCCGCAGTCCACGCCCATGGTGCGCGCCCGGCCCTGGTTCCGCATCGACGCACCGCCGATCGCCAGCTGATCGCCGCAGCGGGCCTCGGCCTCGTCGCGGCCCAGGCCCACCTGCGCGATCTGCGGCTCCGTGAACACGATCGACAGCGGACTGCGCCGGAGACCGGCCCGCACGTCGGGCCAGCGACCGGCATTGGCGCCGGCGATCCGCCCTTCGTCGGCGGCCTCGTGCAGCAGCGGGGCGTCGTTGTCGACGTCGCCGGCGATGAACACGTGCGAATCACCGCACTGCATGGTGTAGCGGTCGAACCCCGGCACGCCGCGGTCGTCCAGCTCGAGCCCGGAGTGTTCCAAGCCCAGGTCAACGACATTGGGTCGTCGACCGGTGGCGGCCAGCAGGCACTCGAAGGTTTCCTCCTCCGCGCTGCCCCCGTCGCGCCAGCGCACGACCACGCCGCTCTCGGTCGATTCGATCGAGCGCACGTCGGCATCGGGGTGGAGGGGAAATTCCTCGCGAAAGCGTTCGAGTGCCAGCGCGCGGATCGCCGGATCGCGGATCGGCCCGACCGATCCGCCGACACCGAACATCCTCACCCGCACGCCGAGACGGGCCAGGGCCTGACCGAGCTCCAGCCCGATCACCCCGGGCCCGAACACCGCCACCGAGTCGGGTAACCCCGACCAATCGAACAGCTCGTCGCTGGTGGCGAGCCGGTCGCCTGCCGCCTGCAGCGCAGGCACGATGTGGCTGCGCGAGCCGGTGGCGATCACGATTCGCGCAGCGTGGATGCGACCACCGTCCTCGAGTTCGAGGACGTGGGGGTCGGTGAACCTGACCCGGCCTCGAACCAGCTGCGCCTCGTCGATCCGACGATGCATCGACTGCACCGCCAGCCGGACGAAGCGGTCCCGTTCCCGGCGGACCCGGTCCATGACCGCCTCGCCGTCGATCTCGACGGATTTGACCCGGACCCCGAAACGATCCGCCTCGCGAGCGCCGTGCGCTGCATTGGCGGCAGCGATCAGCAGCTTGCTCGGCATGCAGCCCACCCGGGCGCAGGTGGTTCCGTACTCGCTGCCCTCGATCAGGACCGCCTTGTCCGTGTGCTCGCGCACCTGGCCGAAGGCGACCAGCCCGGCGCTGCCGGCGCCGATCACGGCGACATCCACCTCTCGCATTCCGCTCATGCTGCGTCTCCCGCTCCGGTCGCCCGGGCGTTGCCTGCCTGGAAGTTCAGGCTTCAGGGTACCGGAACGCTCGGCTGTGGCACACTCGCGAGCGATGGCCGATACCCGACTTGTCCGCGACTACCCCGCGCTGACCCGGCACCGCGCCGAGCAAGGTGCAGCGCGACGCACGCGCAGGCTCCGCCTGGCCGTGGTCCTGCCGCTGACCGCGCTGGTGGTGACGGTCCTGTACGGCTGGAGCCCGCCGGCCGCGCTGCTGGTCGCGGCAATCGCCTCCATGCTGTTGTTCTTCGCCTTCCTGCCCGGCTCGACCTCGGTCGACCCCGGCGCATTGGCCGGCATTGAGGGCGAAGTCCTCGCACTGAAGCAGCTGTTGCGACTGCCCGACGACTACCGGATCATCAACCGCGTCCGATTGCCCGACCCGCGCCTGCCCAACGGCGAGCGCGAGCTGGACTTCGTGGTCGCCGGACCGACCGGCCTCTGGGTGATCGAAGTCAAGAACACACCGGGGCTGGTCCAGGTCGTCGGCGGCGCCCGCCACTGGCCGCTGTCGAAGCGCTCGGGCTGCTCGAGCTGCCCCAGCTGGAACGCCATGGACAATCCGGAGCCGCAGGTTCGCGACCAGCTCGAATCGCTGAAGCGCTGGTTACTGGTCAACGGCGTCGTGGCCGATCCGCAGGGCGTGATCTGCCTGTCCCATCCGGAGGTCGCCATCCGCGACGCCAACCGCGCCGCCTACCCGGTCGTGGTCCCCGGCCAACTGGTCGAGCGCATCGCCTCGGCCACGCCCCGAGCCCTGCCACGATCCATCGACGAGGCCTTCGGCACCCTGCTCTGCGGTCAATCCGCGAGCGCGAAGCGGACCGTGGCGAAGGCGTCCTGACCGTCCAGCGTGACCGTAGGGCACGCCGTCGGCGTGCGTTCGACGGACACGCACTCCTCGATCACCAGGTCGATCGATACCTCGGCACAGGGCACCGGCAGATCGGTCAGGGTGACCGCGCGGTCTTCGGCCGGTCCCTCGACGGTGAGGAATCGCACCTGCACCGGGATGCGCCGTTCCGCGAAGCCGTCGGCCGCATACACCGCTTCGCCGCGCATCAGGTACAGCGGTGTGACGTCCTGATCGACGCGCGCGATGCGCTCGACCCGACAGGCCTCGGCGCCGGCGTCGTCGGCGGACAGGCGAATCGACACCCCATCGAGCGACGGCGCCGAACCCGGCCCGCAGGCCGACAGGGTGGACAGGACCAGGGCCGCGAACACCAAGCGGGCCTCTGGACTAACGAGTTGCACGATCGGCTGCATCGAGTACCTCCGGGGACATCATGGGATTGCCCCGGATACGCGAACCGACCGTGATTCGAGACACGCGAGCGCGCGTCAGAATTCCCAGCGCAGCCCGCCGGTGATGAAATTCGAGCCGCCGTCGACGTCCTTGAAGATGCCCTTGCCGCCGGAGCGGTGATGCAGGCGGACGAAGGCCGAGATCGGCGCATCCCCGGGCGGCGCGAACTCGAACTCCAGCATCAGGTAGCCGAGCAGCTTGGCCGAGTCCTCGCTGGTCGGACGCGTGGCGCGCGGCTCGATCGGCGGCACCTCGGTCGCGTAGGACACGCCGGCACCCACCGCCACGCTGGTATCGACGTAGGCGTCCCAGAAGAACGGCAGCCAGCGGGCGATGTAGGCGCCGTTGAACTCCCAGTGATCCTGGAAATCGCCCCAGTGCTTGACCGCCTGGCCTTCGATCTCGAAGCGCCAGCGGCGGGTCTGGATGTGGGTCCACGCCGGCGCGACGCTGACCAGGTACGAGTCGATGAACGGCGTGTCGTACTTCGTGATGATGTCGAGCAGGCGGTCGGTCGCGGCCTTGCCGGAATAGACCGAGAGGTGCCAGTCGCCGGTGCGATCCTCGACGCGGTCCGGTTCGTCGGCGATGACGGAGGTGGCCGAAAGAGACAGCAACAGGCAGGCGGCGAACGGCCGCAGGAAGAGGGACGGCTTCATCGTTGGGCATCGGTCGTGATCGATCAGCCGGTATCGTACCCCGCCGGCCGGCCGGACGCGCTTCGGATGCGTCGTTCGGCTGCGCCGTTCGAAAGCGCCTTTCGAACGTATGGCCGCAGCGCATACGCCCGGACCGGCGGGCGATCAGACCTTGGACCGGCGCGGAGGTCCCAGCCATCGCGGGACGCGATCGCAATAGGCCTCGAAGGCAGCGCCGAATCGCACGCTCAGAATCCGCTCTTCGGGCAGCACCTGGAACCGGTGCAGCCAGGCCGCGAGCAGGGCCGGCCCGAGCAGCGCCAACAGCGCGTCGAACATCAGCGCCGCCCCGAGCAGCGCGACCACGAAGCCGACGTACATGGGATTGCGACTGATCGAGAATACGCCGCGATCGACCAGCCGCGACGCGCGATCGGGGCGCATGGGATCGACCGTGGTCGCGTGACGATGGAACTGCCAGGCGCCGGCCACGGCGAACGAGGCGCCGGCAGCGACCAGCGCCGTGCCGACCGCACCGGCCGCTTCCGTCGGCCCCGGCAGACCGGGACTCCATCGTGCGCTGAGGCGCATCGCCAGCAGCAGCACCAGCGCCACGGCGACGGGCGGAACCCGGAGCTCCAGCCACTCGGCCGGTCGACTCACTGGTCGTCCTCGATTCGATCCCGAGTGCGGTCTTCGGTGCGGTCCTCAGTGCAATCCTCGATGCAAGCCCGCCAGCCGGCCTCGCCGATCCGGCGCAGGGTCTCGATATTGCGCCGATAGATGGCATCGGGGTCGTCGCAGGCCTCCACTGCACGTTCGACGCTGGTCTCGCGCAGCAGGTGCAGGGTCGGGAACGGCGAGCGGTTGGTGCAGTTGGCGGGATCGTCGGCGGCGACATCGGCGAACCGATACGCGGGATGGAAGCTCGCGACCTGGATCGTTCCCGCCAGGTCCAGCACGTCGAGCAGCGCGTCGGCGACGTCGAGGAAGTCGTTGTACTCGAGAAAATCGACCAGCGCGCCAGGGTGGACCAGCAGCGTGGTTTCCAGGCGTGCCGGGTCGCTGTCGGCGAGCCACTTCAGTTCCCGTTCCAGATCGCCGGCGAGATCGTCGGCGCAGGACGCTGCGCTGACGGCGATGCGAACCCGGCCGCCCTCGTAGGGACCGCGCGCGAAGGGACACAGCTCCAGGCCGAGCACGGCGCGTTCGAGCCAGCGGCGCGTTGCCTCCTCGACCTCGGCGTCGGTTCGTCCTGGCTGGATGGATGCGGGCATGGCCTTCGCGCGGCGGGGAATCGGACCGGCAGTCTACGCCGCCGTGCGGGCCGAGACCAGCGCGAACGAGGCGGCGGCCGCCCCGGAACCGGGGCTGCTACACTTCGGCGCCGTTCCTGTGCAATCCGTCCTGTACCGACCATCTGTAGCGACGATCCTCCACCAACCACCCTGTACCGATCATTCCGGACCCCTCCAACCCGATGCCCGAATCCGAGACTCCGAAACCCGACGCGGCCGATGACGCCGCGATGGAACGCACCGACCCGGCAGCGGCGTTCACCGATGAACCGGTCCGCGACGTCGAACGGGGCGACGTCGACTACACGCTCCTGGGCACCGCGCACGTATCGGCGGCCTCGGTCGCTGCGGTGCGTCACCACATCGAGTCCGGCCGCTTCGACGCGGTGGCGATCGAATTGTGTCCGTCCCGTCACCGCGCCCTGACCGACCGGGACGCCTGGCGCAACATGAACCTGTTCCAGATCATCCGCGAGCGCAAGGCCGGGATGATGATGGCCAGCCTTGCGCTCGCCGCCTACCAACGGCGGATCGCCGAGCAGTTCGGCATCGAGCCCGGGGCCGAGATGAAGGCGGCGATCGACGCCGCAGGCACGGCCGGGCTTCCATTGCAGCTGATCGACCGCGAGATCGGCGTGACCCTCAAGCGCACCAGCCGCCGGCTGTCCTGGTGGAAGCGCTGGGTGCTGACCAACGGCATGGTGCTGAGCCTGTTCTCGCGCGAGGAGATCGCCGAGGAAGACATCGAGCGGCTGAAGGAAGGCGACATCCTGACCGAGACCTTCAGCGAATTCGCCGACCAGTCGCCCGAACTCTACGAAAGCCTGATCGCCGAACGTGACCGCTACATGGCCGCCCGCTTGCGCGAGGAGAACGAAGGCCACGGTGAACGACGCGTGCTCGCCGTGCTCGGCGCAGGTCATCTCGCCGGCACGGCCGAAGCGCTGCAGGCCGACGCGGACCCGGTCGGGGAGGTGCGCGAACTCGATGCGGTGCCGCCGGCGTCGAAGATCTGGAAGGTCGTTCCCTGGCTGATCCTGGTCGCGGTGCTCACGGGCTTCGCCATCGGCTTCTCTCGCAGCCCCGAACTCGGCTGGACGCTGGTGCTGACCTGGGTCGTCATCAACGGAGGCCTTTCGGCGCTCGGAGCGGCGGTGGCCCGGGCGCATCCCCTGACCGTGCTCGCCGCCCTGTGCGCCGCGCCACTCACGTCCTTGAATCCGACGGTCGGCGCCGGGATGGTGACCGGTGCGGTCGAGGCCTGGCTGCGCAAGCCCCGGATGGGCGATTTCGAATCGCTGCGCGACGACGTGATCCACCTGTCCGGCTGGTGGAAGAACCGGGTCGCACGAGTGTTCCTTGTGTTCTTCCTGTCCAATCTCGGCTCGGCGATCGGCACCTGGGTCGCAGGAGCGAGCATGATCCGTCAGCTGACCTGACGACGGGTCCGTCGGCCGGCCCGACCCCGGGCGCAGGACTCGTCCGACCGCCGGCCTCACCACCGGCGCGAACCACCGCCGCGGTCTGCCGGACGGTGGCGATGGGCGTCGAAATCAAGCACAATCGAAGGTCGGGGGACCCGAGTCACGATCGTGCCACGATCGCAACGGCCCCGGAGCCAACCCGCTGTCCGAGACCTGCGAGACCACCCGATGAGTCTGAAAGAGCGCCTGTTCGGGCTGCCCTGGGAGCACAAGGACACCGCCACGCGCACCCGAGCGGTGGCCGAAGGCGCCGATCCGCGCCTGCGCGATGCCCTGCCCGGGCTGGCCGCCAACGATCCCGAAGCTGCCGTGCGGCTGGCCGCGTTGAAGCGCATGGACGACGAGTCGCAGTGGTTGACCGCGCGCGCCAACGACGGCGAAGCCACGGTGCGCGACGCCGCCGATCGCGCGCTGGTCCGGCTGCTTTCGAAACCCGGCGGCGACGTCGAGGCCCGACAACGCTGGCTGAACTCTCTGGATGACGGAGACCGGCTGCGCCAGGTCGCCGAACGCGCCGCGGATGAGGCCGTGAGGCAGGACGCACTGGCCCGGATCCATGCCCAGGGCTTTCTCGGCGATCGCTATTGCGACGAGACGTCCGACGCGGTGGCCGGAACACTGCTCGAACGCATCGACCAGGTCTCGACCCTGAAACGCATCGCAGACCGGCTGCGCACCCGCCACAAACAGCGTCACCACGCCGCCCTCGAACGACTGGCGTCGCTCGAAGGCGATGACCGACACGAGACGCGCGATGCGCTCGCGCTCGAACTGATCGAGCGGATCGAGCAGTTGGCCCGAGGCCAGTTCAAGGGCAATCGGGCCGAGCGCGCCGATGAGCTGCAGCGCGATTGGGACCAGCTCGCCGACCCCGATGCGGCCCACGCACGGCGCTTCGACGGCGCAATGCGCATTGTCCGCCGCGCGCTCGAGCCGCGACCGGCGCCGGCCGCGCCGTCGACGACCGAGCCCGAGGCGAGCGACGATGCTCTGCTGCAGCCGCTGGTGGACCGGGTCCAGGCCTTGGCCAGCCAGCCGCTCGGCGACGACAGCGAGGCCCGGCTGAAGCAGCTGGTCACCGAGTTCGAGCAGGCGTGGAAGTCGCTGGACCCACCCGACGACGAAGCGCGGGCGCAGATGAAGCATTTCCACGCCCTGGCCGACGAGATGCGGGCCCGTCTGAAGCCGGCTCAGCCCACCCGCCCGGCAGCGCAGGACGAGCCGGCCCCGGCCGGCGACACGGCGCCGAGCGGACCGGACCCGGACATGCTCGAGGCGCTTGATGAGGCGCTGGACGCCGCGGTGGCGGCGATCGAACACGGCGAGATCCCGCCGGCCTCGGACGCCATCTCGAAAGCGCGCAGTGCGCACGACCGGATTCCGAAGAAGCACCGGCCGCGCGAGGTCGAGGGCCGGCTCAACCGGATGGCCCGGCGCCTGAAGGAAATGCGCGACTGGCAGCACTGGTCGAACAACAAGCTGCGCGAACGGCTGATCGAACGGGCCGAGGAGCTGGACGCCGCCGAACTGCATCCGGACGCGATCACCGAGCGGCTCAAGGAATTGCGCGAGCGATGGCGCGAGCTCGACCGGCAGGAGATCCTGCCGGGCGAGAAGCGGAAGTTCGCCGCACCGCACGCGCAGTGGCGCCGCTTCCAGGCGGCCTGCAAGGCCGCGTTCGAAGGGGCCAAGCCCTATCTCGAGAAACGGACCGAGGCGCGCGAGGCTTCCCTCGACGAAGTCAACGATTTCCTGGCCGCCGCCGACCGACTGGTGCAGGATCCCGAAGCCGAGCGTGATGCGCTGGTGCGACATCAGCGCGCCGCGCGCCAGGTCATCCGCAACCTCGAGCAGGTGCCGCCGAAGGCTCGCGGCAAGGTAGCCAAGCGACTGCGCGCGCTGATGGACGGCATCTCGGGCCGTCTCGACGAAGCCTCCGAAGCGGTCGAACAGGAAAAGCGGCGCCTGGTCGCCGAGGCGCGCAAGCTGGCGCACGAAAAGGACCGGGCCGTCGCCATCGACCGGGCCAAGGCGCTCCAGGCCGAGTGGAAGCGGGCCGGTCGCGGACGCAGGAAGGTCGAGGATGCGCTGTGGAAGGAGTTTCGCGAGCCAATCGACCCGCTGTTCGAGGGCCTCAAGCAGGAGCGCGACGAGCAGCGCCAGGCGGAGAAGGCGACGATCGAGGCGCTGAAGACGTTGTGCGAGAACGCCGAGGCGCTGGCCGCTTCCGAGGACGCCGAGATCGAAGCGGCGTCCGGACCGCTGGCCGGACTGGAAGCCGAGTTCAACCAGCACGGTCGGGTGCCGCCGGCGCTGAGGAAGCGCATGGAGGCGGCGATCCAGCGCCACCGGCAACGCGTCCACGAACTGGACGAGGCGCGCGAGCGCGCGGCGCAGGCGCACCTCGATGCGCTGGTCGATGCGCTGCAGTCGGTCTGGAAGGCTCGATCCGCCGACAAGACCGCGACGATCGATCGGCCCGAAGTGCCGGACGACGATGCGCTGGCGCGGACCCTGGACGACCGGCTCGACGCCTTTCTGGCCGACGATGCAACGCCGGACGTACTTGCCGAACAGGTCCAGCGCTTCACCGACCAGGCGCGCCAGGTCTGCGTGGAAATGGAGTGCCTGTCCGGACTGGACAGCCCGGCCGCCGACAAGCAGCTGCGCATGGACTACCAGCTCGGCCGACTGGCCGGCCGACTCGGCGAGGGCGCCGAGCGACCGGACCTGGACACCGAGCGCGCGGCACTCCGCGAGCGCTGGCGGAGCTCGTTTCCGCACGACCTTGAAGCGCACGGCGAGCTGGAGAAACGCTTCGCCGCCGCCGACCGGATTCTCAAGCAGATGGGCGCTTCATGACGCAAGCCGTTCGGGTGGCGACCTCACCGCCGTCGTCGATTCCTGCCGCGATTCCTGCCACGATCCCCGTAGCGTTGGCGGTCGTCGCATCGGGCGTTCTGCTGCCCGGCCCGGCGCTGGCGCAGGACGCCGCCGAGGCGGCCAATGCCGGCTGGGTCTCGCTGCTTCCGCCGGTGCTGGCGATCGGCCTCGCCCTGGTGCTGCGGCAGGTCGTACCCGCGCTGTTCGCCGGCGTCTGGATCGGTGCCTGGGCGGCAACCGGGTTTTCGCCGATCGGCCTGCTGACCTCGCTGATGGCCACCGCGGATACCTACATCGCCGACGCGCTGGCCAATCCGGACCACTTGTCGGTGATCCTGTTCACGGTGCTGGTGGGCGGCATGGTCGGCGTGATCTCTCGGAACGGGGGCATGCTCGGCATCGTCGAGCGCATCGTGGTCTACGCCGACACTGCACGCCGCGCCACGATGGCCACGGTGGGCATGGGCCTTGCGATCTTCTTCGACGACTACGCCAACACCCTGGTGGTCGGCAACACCATGCGGCCGATCACCGACCGCCTGAAAGTCTCGCGGGAAAAGCTCGCCTACCTGGTGGATTCGACCGCCGCGCCGATCGCCTGCATCGCGCTGGTCACCACCTGGGTCGGCTACGAGGTCGGCCTGATCCGGGACGCGATCGCATCGATCCCTGGGCTGGAATTGAATGCCTACATGGTGTTCCTGAATTCCATCGCCTACAGTTTCTACCCGCTGCTCGCGCTGGTGCTGGTGTTCGGGGTGGTCGGCTTCGGCCGCGACCTGGGGCCGATGTTGACCGCCGAACGGCGCGCCCGGCACCGCGGCGAAGTGGCGCCGCCGAGCGGCTCGGCCCGCGCAAGCAGCAACGACCTCGACGACGTGCAGCCCGAGGACGGGATTCCGCTGCGCGCGACCAACGCGGTGCTGCCGATCCTGACCATGATCTTCGGCGTGGTCTTCGGCATGTTCATCACCGGCGACGGAGACTCGGTCCGGAACATCATCGGCTCGGCCGACCCCTACAAGTCGCTGATCTGGGGTTCGCTGGCGGGCTCGCTGGTGGCGATCGCGCTGTCCGTGGCCCAGCGCGTGCTGTCGGTCGAGGAGGCGTTCGGTGCGTGGTTCTCGGGCTGCCGATCGATGCTGTTCGCGATCGTCATCCTGGTCCTGGCCTGGTCGCTGTCGGCCGTCACCGATGTGCTCGGCACGGCCGATTACCTGGTCTCGCTGATCGGCGATTCACTGCACCCGGGCCTGCTTCCAGCGCTGGTGTTCGTGGTGGCCGCGCTGACCGCGTTTTCGACCGGCTCCAGCTGGGGAACCATGGGCATCCTGCTTCCGCTGATGGTGCCGCTGAGCTGGGCGCTGATGACCGCCCAGGGCATGGCCGGCGCCGAGCACCTGCCGATTCTCTACGCGACGGTCGCCGCGGTGATGGGGGGTGCGGTCTGGGGCGACCACTGTTCGCCGATTTCCGACACCACGATCCTGTCCTCGATGGCCAGCCAGTGCGACCATATCGAACACGTTCGCACGCAACTGCCGTATGCCATGCTGGCCGGGGGGGCGGCGCTGCTGCTCGGCGCGCTACCGGCGGGGTTCGGCGTACCCTGGTGGATCTGCCTGCCGACCGGCGCGGCGCTGGTGCTTGCGGTGATCCGCTGGCGCGGTCAGCTGCCGTAGCGGGCCCGCAGGATTCGCACGCGGCGCAGGTATTCGCGGGTTTCGTCGAACGGCGGCACACCGCCGTAGCGGTCGACCGCGTTCTCACCGGCGTTGTAGGCCGCCACGGCCAGCTCCCAGTCCTGCTCGAACCGCTCCAGCAGCACCGCAAGATAGGCCACTCCACCGGAAATGTTCTCGACCGGGTCGAACGGGTCGGCGACCCCGAACCGGGCCTGGGTGGCCGGCATCAGTTGCATCAGTCCCTGCGCGCCGGCGTGCGACTGCGCCCTGGGGTTGAACCACGACTCGGCATGCATGATCGCGCGCACCAGGGCCTCGTCGACCTCGAACATGTCGGACGCGATCTTGACTTCGTCCCGGAACGGTTCGCGCTTCAGCGGCGTGGCGTGCCAGTCGACGCCCTTGATGCAGGTGCCGTAGCAGCCGATGTTCTCGAGATCGGCGTAGCGCCCCCGCTCGGGCGGAACGTTGGTCAGCACGGTGATGCCGTTCTCGTCGGTGTAGCGATAGACCTGCGCGGCTGCCGGCATCGCCAGAGCCGCAAGCACCGTGAGCAGGCACACCACCGTCGGACTGCGCACGATCAGAACCCGCCGGTGACCGTGATCCCGCCGTCGGCGGTGATCACCTGACCCGACAACCAGGCCGAGTCCGGCCCGACCAGGAACGCGATGACCCGGGCGATATCGTCCGGTTCGCCGATCCGACCCAGCGGCGTGGTCTGCTCGAAGTGCTTGACCGCGCGCTCGTCGGCCAGCAGGGCCTTGGAAAAGTCGGTTCGAATCAATCCGGGGGCGACGCCATTGACGCGGATTCCGTCGCCGCCGAATTCGAGCGCGAGATTGCGGATCAACTGGTTTTCGGCGGCCTTGGACATGCCGTAGGCGCCGATGACCCGGTTGCCGAGCTGGCCGGCGATCGACGAGACCAGCACAACGGCGCCACCGCCGGCGTTCGCGATCTCGGGTCGCGCCAGGTGGCTCAGGCGCAGCGAGCCGAACACGTTGTTATGCATGATCACGTCGAAGGCCTTGCGATCGACGTTGTCCGACGGGCCGTAGACCGGATTGCTGGCCGCATTCAGCACCAGGTTGTCCAGGCGGCCGAATGCGGCGACGGTATCGGCGATCAGGGCTTCGAGCTGGTCGTCCTGACCGACGTGGCAGGCGATGGCGCGCGCTTCGCCGCCGGCGTCGCGAATCGCCTCGGCCACGGCTTCGCAGGACTCCTGGTTGCGGCTGGAGATCACCACCCGATGGCCGCGCGAGGCGAGCAGCTCGGCGGCCGATCGGCCGATGCCGCGGCTGGATCCGGTGATGATGGTTACGGGTGCTTCGCTCATTCAGACTCCCCTGGATTGCGAATGCCGGATTGCGAAAACCGGATTGCGATTGCCGGATTGCGATTGTCGGGTTTCGACTGCTGGAGTGCGACCGCCGGAGTGCACCTTCCGGACGGCGACGTCAAATCACGCCAGCGTGTGGTGGTCGGACGGCAGGAAGGCCACGCAGTTCAACCGCTCCACATGCCACTGCCCGTCTCCATCCCGATGCAGTTCCGTGACCGACGCATTGTACAACTCCACGTTCAGGCGGCGCTGCCAGGCCAGGTCTCGACCGAGCAGGGCCGCCGCCAGCGTACTGATCACACCGGCCGACGTCACCGCGATGACGCAGGCCGCATCCTCCAGCCCGGCTTCCAGGCGCCGACCGGCGCGCCGCACCCGTTCGTCGAAGCCGGCCCAGCTGCCGTTCACGGGGCAGGCCAGCCGCTCGCCCTGCCACGCGGCCAGCACGTCGGGGAACAGGTCGAGAAAGGTCTGCAGATAGGCGACCGGATCGGCCAGGGCCCGATCGGACGGCGCCGACACCCCCAGACCCGAGGCCGGATCGAACGCGGCTTCCAGCAGGTGATCGACGCGGTACTCGTCGAGGTCGTCGTCGATCCGGTGATCGGCGCCGATCCGCTCTGCGGTTTCGCGATGACGACGCAATCCACCCCGCACCAGCGGTCCGGCATCGTAGCGGTCCTGCAGGTGGCGTCCGAGAATCGCGGCCTGCTGATGTCCGATCGGCGACAGCCGGTCGTAGTCGTCTGTGCCCAGCGAGCCCTGGGCGTGACGGACCAGGAGCAGGCGTGCCGGACGTCCGGCGGCGCCCGAGGACAGAGTGAAGGACTTCGTCGATGCCTCTTCCGACAGTCCACCAGCAACATCGTCGGGGCAATCGGACTCGGAGTTCGAGATGGATGCGGTCATCGGTTCGGTCACGGGGTGAGGACGGGGATGGCGCTGGATCGTACACGGAGTCGGTCGATGCGCCGTGCGCTTCTGCGACGGCGTGCCGAAGGAACGACCGAAGTGTCAACCGAAGGAACTGCTCGATCGACCGGCCCTCGGGATAGACTAGCCGGGTTCGTGTCGTTGGGTCCGTCGTCCATTCCTGGAGGCAACACATGACCGTCGAAAGCATTCTCGGGGCGTTGATCATCGGCGGACTGGCCGGTTGGATCGCAGGGCTGCTGGTCAAGGGTCGAGGTCAGGGCCTGATCCTGAACATCGTCGTCGGTATCGTCGGCGCCGTCCTGGGCAATTGGCTGTTCGGCCTGCTCGACATCCATGCCGGCGGCCTGATCGGTAGCCTGGTCATCGCGATCGTCGGCGCCGCCGCGCTGCTCGGGCTGCTTCAGCTGTTCAGAAAGTAGCCTCGGTTCGAGGCGGGCGGGCACCGGTCGGATCGAGGCGACGAATCCACCCGGGCAGATTCGAACCCGATGAATTTCGACCCTCGGACGACGAACAATGGCCTCTGAACAGTGAACCGCGACCGATGACCGCAGACAGCTTCCTCTGGCACGACTACGAAACCTTCGGGGCCGATCCGCGCCGGGATCGCCCCTGCCAGTTCGCGGCAATCCGCACGGATCTCGAACTCGACCCGGTCGGCGAGCCCGAGATGCTGTATTGCCGACCGACGCTGGACATGCTGCCCGCGCCGGAGGCCTGTCTGATTACCGGCATCACACCGCAGATCGCCGACCAGCGCGGCGTGCCCGAATACGAGTTCGCGCGACGAATCGCCGCGATCATGAGCGTGCCGGGAACCTGCGCGGTGGGCTACAACAATTTCCGCTTCGACGACGAAGTCACGCGCTTCATGTTCTGGCGCAACTTTCTCGATCCGTACCGTCGCGAATACGCCGACGGCAACAGCCGCTTCGACCTGATTGACGTGTTGCGACTGACGCGCGCGCTGCGGCCCGAGGGACTGACCTGGTTCGACCGGGACGACGGCACGCCCGGCTTTCGCCTCGAGGACCTCGCGGCGGCCAACGGGCTGGCGACGGACGACGCACACGATGCGCTGGCCGATGTGCGCAACACGCTGGAACTGGCGCGGCGGGTCCGCGCCGCCCAACCCAGGCTGTGGAACTGGGCGCTGCGCCTGCGCGACAAGGCCACCGTCGACGGCCTGCTGTCGAAGCGCGAGGTGGTCCTGCATGCGTCGGCGCGCTTCCCCGCGTCGATCCACTGCATCGCGCCGGTTGTGCCGCTGTTCCGCCATCCGCAGATCGCGAGTCAATGGCTGGTCTGGAATCTACGCGTCGATCCGGCCGACTACCTGGATCTCGACGCCGAACTGCTGGCCGACCTCTACTGGACACCCGCGGCCGATCTGCCCGAGGACCTCGAGCGACTGCCGGTCAAATGGGTGCGAACCAATCGCTGCCCGATGATCGCGCCGACCGGAGTGCTCGACGACGCAGCTGCGGAGCGCACCGGCATCGACCTGTCCCGGGCCGAGCGACTGGCCGAACGGCTGAGTCGCGCCGAGCCGCTGATCGGCCGGCTGCTCGAGATCTTCGGCGCTCCGCGCGAGCAGGACGCCGACCGGGACGCCGACAGCGCGCTGTACGCCGGCTTCGTGTCGCGGGCCGATCGGACCCTGGCCGAGCGCTTCGTCGACCTCGAGCCCGAGCAGCTCGCCGATCGGGTCAACCAGGACCCCTCGCCGTTCGCCGACGCGCGCCTCAACAGCCTGCTGCTGCGTTTTGCCGGACGACACGCCCCGCACGACGCCCTCAACCCCGAACTGGAGGCCGACTGGCAGGCCTGGAGGCGGCGCAGGCTGGTCGACGACCCGGACCTGGCGCCGATCCAGCTCGAAGGCTACCGGCTGCGCGTCGAGGCGCTGGCCGAGCAGCACCCGGATCGCGGCGATCTGATCGGCGACCTCCGCCAGTGGCCCGACCGACTGGGTCTGGCGACGGGCACCGGCTCCTGAGCTTCCCCAAGTCGCGCGATCGCCGGCCGAGAGCGAGCGACCCGGCGATCCTGCGCGGTTGGCCGACCGCGCGATTCCCGAACGAAATCCCACGGTTGGCGCCGTCGAGGGGCGATTCCGTTATGCACACGGGTGACGAACCGCACGTTGACGCTTTCTTTACGCAGATTTCCTACAAAACGTTTCCAGCTTTCGGCTTTAAAGTGTTGATATATATGCTTTTGTATTGATATGGCCGATTTTTGGTCAATTCCGTGACACGCGTGCGGCTGTCGGGGCGGGCCCATTTACACACAAAGTTTTCCACAGGTTTTGTGGATAAACGAGCGGCCCCGGAACCGCCGGCCACCACCGCTGTCTCGCCGCCGGCGTTGCCGGTCGGTCGCCGGTCTACGCCACCGCCAGCGCCAGCTGGTCCGGCGCCGCCTGGGGCCGGCCACGCCGCGTCGCATCGAGGGCCTGGCGGAGCAGCCGGTCGCTGCGCGGCGAGACGAATTCCAGCACGCTGCCGTCGTCGAACTGCAGCATCATCACGACCGGCGGTTCGCCATTGCGCCCCGGGCGTGCGATCACGCCCTCGATGCACTTGCCGACGATTCCGTCGCGCAGGCCGCGGCTGGATGAGGTATCGATCGAATTCATGGCGGTCTCCTGGTTCACCGGGTTGGATCATCCTGATGATCGTAGTGAACCACCCCGCGTTCTCAGAACACGAGAACCGGGGACGGCGAACGTCGACGGGAGAGATCGAGACCGGAGCGCGGCCTCGGGATCAGACGTTGAAGCGGAAATGCATCACATCGCCTTCAACGACGACGTACTCCTTGCCTTCGAGGCGAAGCTTGCCGGCGGCCTTGGCGCCGGTTTCGCCACCAGCGGCGATGTAGTCGTCGTAGGCCGTCACCTCGGCGCGAATGAATCCCTTCTGGAAATCGGTGTGGATTCGCCCGGCCGCTTCCGGTGCGGTCGCGCCGCGCCGAACGGTCCAGGCGCGCACCTCCTTCGGACCTGCAGTGAAGAAGGTCAGCAGGTCGAGCAGGTCGTAGCCGGCCCGGATCAGCCGGTTCAGTCCGGGCTCGGACTCGCCCAGATCCGCCAGGAACTCGGCCTGTTCCTCGGGCTCGAGCTGAGCCAGCTCGGCTTCCATGGCCGCCGACACCACGACCACCTCGGCCTGCTCGGCGTCCGCCCGGTCCCGGACAGCGGACACGAAGGGATTGTCCTCGGCGCTGGTGTCGTCGACGTTGGCCACGTACAGCACCGGCTTGGCCGTGATGAACTGCCAGCTGCGCAGGAGGGCGCGATCGTCCGCGTCCAGCGACATCGAGCGCAGCGGGTCACCGGCGCCCAGGTGGCCGACCACGCGCTCGAGCAGCGCGGCCAGCTTGATCGCGTCCTTGTCGCCCGACTTGGTCTGCTTGGCGGTCCGAGCCAGCGCCTTCTCGGCGGCGTCGAGGTCGGCGAGCACGAGTTCCGTATCGATGGTTTCGATATCCGAGATCGGGTCGACGCGGCCGGCCACGTGGGTCACGTCGTCGTCCTCGAAGCAACGCACGATGTGGGCTATTGCATCGGTCTCCCGGATGTGGGCCAGGAACTTGTTTCCCAGGCCCTCGCCCTTCGAGGCGCCGGCGACCAGGCCGGCGATGTCGACGAACTGCATCGTGGTCGGAAGCACCTTCTCGGGCTTGACGATCGCGGCCAGCGCATCGAGCCGGGGATCCGGCACGGGGACCATGCCGACGTTGGGATCGATGGTGCAGAACGGATAGTTCTCCGCCGCGATCTCGGCCTTGGTGAGGCAATTGAACAGGGTCGACTTGCCGACGTTCGGCAGCCCGACGATTCCGCACTTGAAACCCATCAGATCATTCCTCGAATGCCACGTCGACTACGTCGTCGACTTCTTCGTCAACCCAATCGCGTCGACTCAATCGCGCAGACTCAATCGCCCGACCGGTCGCGGGCGTGCAGCCGCTTCATCGCCTCGCCCGGACGGCCGCCCAGGAACTCGGGCAGGACTTCGAGGGCCCGGTCGATCGAGGTCTCGATCGCCGGCTCCTCCGCCGCCGGCGCCCTGGACAGCACCCAGGGGGTGACCTGGTCGGCGGTGCCGGGATGGCCGATGCCGATCCGCAATCGCCAGAATTCCGGCGTGCCGAGATGGCGGAAGGTGCTGCGCAGGCCGTTGTGCCCGCCGTGTCCCCCGCCCTGCTTCAGGCGGGCGATGCCGGGCGGAAGATCGAGTTCGTCGTGTGCGACCAGCACGCGTTCGGCGTCGATCCGGTAGAAGTCGGTCGCGGCCCGGATCGACTGTCCGGACTCGTTCATGAAAGTCTCGGGCGCCAGCAGAACCACGTCCTGACCGTCCAGTCGCGTCTTCAGCGCCCGGCCGTGCAGCTTCTTCTCGCGGCGCAGTTCGCCGCCGAAGCGACGGAGTACGGCGTCCAGAAACCAGAACCCGGCATTGTGCCGGGTCCTGTCGTACTTCGAGCCGGGGTTTCCCAGCCCGGCAATCAGCCAGAGGCCGTCCATCGATGATCGAAGTCAGGGACGTCCTTACTCGGACTTGTCCTTGTCCTTGTCCTTGTCTTCGTCGTCGGACTTGCCTTCGGCATCGCCGTCGGCGTCGCCGTCCTCGGACTCTTCGCCTTCGACGTCTTCGGCGTCCTCCTCGTCGGCCAGCTCCGGCTCGGCGCCCTCGGCCAGCGCGGCATCGGCTTCGGCAGCCAGTTCACCCGTACCCTGACCGGCGCGGACGAAGACCGCGGAAACCAGCGTCTGATCGAACTCTTCGTCATGCGCGATCGCCGGAATGGTGACACCTTCCGGCAGCTTCAGCTCGCTGAGCATGAACGCGCCGCCCGGCTCCAGATCGGCCAGATCGACTTCGATGTACTCCGGCAGGTCCTTCGGCAGCGCCGAGATCTCGACCTCGGTGATCATGTGCGAGATGACCACGCCACCCTTCTTGCCGGCCGGCGAGGACTCCTCGTTGATGAAATGCAGCGGCACCGAGATGCGGATCTGCTGGTCGTCCTTCACGCGCAGGAAGTCGACATGCATGATGCGCAGCTTGAACGGATGGCGCTGCAGATCGCGCAGGACCACCTTCTGCTTGCGACCGTCCCCGACCTTGAGTTCGAGAATCGAGGCGTGGAACGCCTCTTCGTCGGCGGCGTGCAGGATGAAGTCGTGCTCGAGGGTCAGGGAGACCGGATTCCGGCCACCACCATAGACAACGGCCGGCACCTTGTTCGCGTGACGCAGGCGGCGGCTCGCACCTTTCCCCACATCTTCGCGGACTTCTGCCGGCACTTGATAGATCTTGCTCATTCGGGAATACCCCATGAAAGTTGAGTGGACACCACGGAAGCCCGCGACCAGGCCTCCGAACCAGCCGCCCATTATAGACCGGGTCAGGGGACAGGGGAAAGGGGGATGGGGAAAGGGGCGAGTCGGACCGAGTGGCCTCGCCCGGGCACCGAGGGCGACCGGCGCAAGCGGTTTTCACCAGCCCCTAGTCCCTTCCCCCCAGTCCCTTCCCCCTAGTCCCTTCCCCCTAGTCCCTTCCCCCTAGTCCCTTCCCTGCAGTCCCTTCCCCCTAGTCCCTGCCCCATTCTCACTCCGCTTCCCGCGCCGCGGCCAGGGCGTCGGCCAGGCGCTTGCAGCCGCGCAGGTCCAGCTTTGCCTTGACGCCCTTGACGTTGCCCGACGGCACCAGCGCAGTGCGGAATCCCTGCTGGGCGGCCTCGCGCAGGCGCTCCTCGCCGTTGTAGACCGGTCGCAGCTCTCCCGACAGACCAGCCTCGCCGAACGCGACCAGGCCGCGCGGCAGCGGCTTTTCGCGCAGGGAGGACTGCAGGGCCAGCGCAACGGCCAGGTCCGAGGCCGTCTCGCCGACCCGGATGCCGCCGGTCACGTTGACGAACACGTCCTGATCGCCGACCTGGATTCCGCAGTGCCGATGCATCACCGCCAGCAACATCGCGAGGCGTCCCGCATCGACTCCGACCGCCACCCGTCGGGGCTGCGAAAGACTGCTCGGTGCGACCAGGGCCTGGACCTCGACCAGCATCGGCCGGGTGCCTTCCCGCGTGACCAGCACGCACGAGCCGGCCGACGGCTCGCTGTCCTCGGACAGGAAGATCGCCGACGGATTGGCAACCGCGCGCAGCCCGCCGTCGGTCATCGCGAACACACCCAGCTCGTTTGCCGCCCCGAAGCGGTTCTTGACCGACCGGATCAATCGGAACCGGCTGCCGGAGTCGGATTCGAAATACAGCACGCCGTCGACCATGTGCTCCAGCACCCTGGGGCCGGCGAGCGCACCTTCCTTGGTCACGTGGCCGACCAGCACGACGCTGCACCCGGTCTGCTTGGCGAACTGGACCAGGCGCGAGGCGCACTCGCGCACCTGAGCGACCGCGCCCGGCGCCGACTGCAGCGCTTCGCTCCACAGGGTCTGGATCGAATCGATGACCAGGAACTTCGGTCCATTGGCCGCCGCGGTCGCCAGGATGGTCTCGAGGCGGGTCTCGGTCAGGCACTCGAGGCGATCGGGCTCGAGGCCCAGCCGTCGGGCCCGCATCGCGACCTGCGCGGCCGATTCCTCGCCGGTGACGTACAGCGAACGGATCCGCTCGGCGACCGCGGCCTGGGCCTGGAGCAGCAGGGTCGATTTGCCGATGCCGGGATCGCCGCCGATCAGGATCACCGAACCCGGCACCAGCCCGCCGCCGAGGACACGGTCGAGCTCGCTGAGTCCCGATGAGAAGCGCGGCGTGTCCTCGGCCCGGACCGCGTCAAGGCGAACGACCTCGGCCGAGGCCTCACCGGTCCAGTTCGAGCCGCGCCGCTGGCGCGGACCGCTCGCGCTCGCCGCGGCGGCGCTTTCCTCGAGGCTGTTCCACGCGCCGCAGTCCGGGCACTGGCCCGACCACTTGGGCTGGCTGGCGCCGCACTCGCCGCACACATACAGAGTCTTGGTCTTGGCCATGGCGCTATTCTGGCAGAAGCCCGGTCGCGGCTTGGCGCGACGCGCCGCTCGACGATTGCGCCGCGTACCCAACTCCGTACCCAGCCCCGTACCGAGCGCCGGGCCGGCGCCGATACAATGCAGGTGCCACCCAAACACGACGAGGCCGCGTGGAGCGCGAAGAACAACCCCTGATCGGCGAGTCCGGCGCGTTCCTGGCGGTGCTGGAGCGCGTGTCGCACGCCGCCGGACTGAACCGCCCGCTGCTGATCGTCGGCGAGCGGGGCACGGGCAAGGAACTCATCGCCGAACGCGTGCACTATCTCTCGCCGCGCTGGGACCAGCCGCTGGTGAAACTCAACTGCGCCGCGATCAGCCCGGCGCTGCTCGAATCCGAGCTGTTCGGTCACGAAGCCGGCGCGTTCACCGACGCATCGCGGACCCGGATCGGGCGCTTCGAACAGGCCGACGGCGGCACGCTGGTCCTCGACGAACTCGCGACCACCGCAGCGGCGGTGCAGGAGAAGATCCTGCGCGTGATCGAATACGGCGAATTCGAACGGCTCGGCAGCTCCGAGAATCGCCGCATCGACGTTCGGGTGGTCGGCGCGACCAACGAGGACCTGCCGGCGCTGGCCGCCAAGGGCCGGTTCCGCGCCGATCTGCTCGACCGGCTGGCGTTCGACGTCATCACCCTGCCGCCGCTACGAGAGCGGGCCGAGGACCTGATGCCGCTGGCCGAACATTTCGCGATGCGGATGAGCCGCGAACTGGGCCGCGACCTGTTCGCCGGGTTCGCGGCGCGGGCCGTGGACCAGCTGCATGCGTGGCCCTGGCCGGGCAACGTGCGCGAACTGAAGAACGTCGTCGAGCGGGCGGTGTATCGACTGCAGGACGTCGAGGACGCGATCGACCGGGTCGAGTTCGATCCGTTCGAATCGCCGTGGCGCCCGCGCTCGGACGAGCGCAGGACGGCCTCCGACCGCGCGCCCGACGACCTGAAAAACTGGCTGGCCGACCAGGAACGGGCCTGGATCGAGCGCGCGCTGGCCGAATGCGGCCACCATCAGAAGCGCACCGCCGCCCGGCTGGGCCTGACCTACGATCAGCTCCGCGCGGCGTTGCGCAAGTACGGAATCTCGCGGTAGCGGACCCGCCGGGTGACCCTGCAGGCGAGTTCGTAGGGGATGGTGCCGAGGGCCTCGGCCACTTCCTCGACCGGCAGCCCTTCGCCCCACAGCACGACCGGGTCGCCGACCGCCGCCTTCGCCTGGCCGTCGAGATCGATCGTCATCATGTCCATCGAGACGCGCCCGGCGAGCCTCTGTCGGCGGCCGTTGACCAGGACGGGCGCGCCGTCGGGCATGTTGCGCGGGTAGCCGTCACCGTAGCCGATCGCCGCCACCCCGACCCGCATGTCGCGCTCGGCGACGAAGCGCGCGCCGTAGCCGATCGAGTCGCCCGCCGGCACCTCGCTCACCGAGATCAACTGCGTCGACAGCGTCATCACCGGCTCCAGGCCCAGCGACGCACCGGGGCGATCGGCGATCGGCGAGACGCCGAACAGAATCAGTCCGGCCCGGACCCAGTCGCGACGGGCGTCGTGCCGGGTCAGCAGGGCGGCCGAGTTGGCGAGGCAGCGCGGGCCCGGCAGGCCATCGACCGCGGCATCGAAGGCGTCGATCTGGCGCGCGGTCATCGGATGATCGGGCTCGTCGGCGCAGGCCAGGTGGGTCATCAGCACGACTTCGTGCACACCGGGCAGAGCGCTCAACCGCTGGTGTGCATCTCCCGCGCGATCGAGGCGGAAGCCCAGGCGGTGCATGCCGCTGTCGATCTTCAGCCAGATCCGCGGCGCCAGCGCGAGGCCCGAGCGCTCGATCCAGTCCAGCTGTTCCGGCGAGTGGACGACCATCTCCAGACCGAGCTCTTCGACCACGGCCAGTTCGTCGCCGGTCAGCACGCCTTCGAGCAGCAGCACCGGAATCCGAGGGTCGAGCACGCGGATCGCGCGCGCCTCGTCCAGCGTCGCAACCGCCAGCAGGTCGGCCTGGCCAAGCGCGGGGAAACAGCGCTCGAGGCCGTGGCCGTAGGCATCGGCCTTGACCACGGCGACGACGCGCGCGTCGCCGGCCCAGTCGCGCACCTTCTGCAGGTTGCGCGCCAGTGCCGGAACATCGATGACCGCTTCGGTGCCTCGCGCCATGGGTAGGTCCGCGTTTCGTTGGGTGGGCGTCGCGTCGAGCCGGTTCGCCGACCGTCTCGTCAACCGTCTTGTCAACCGATCAGGATGCCGCGCCGCTTCAGGTAGGCCAGCAGCTCTTCGACGCACTCGTCGACGCTGAGTTCGGCCGTATCGACCACCACGTCCGGATCTTCGGGCGCTTCGTAGGGCGAGTCGATGCCGGTAAAGTTGCGGATCACGCCGGCGCGGGCCTTCGCGTAAAGTCCCTTCGGATCGCGCGACTCGCAGACCTCCAGCGGCGCGTCGACGTGGATCTCGATGAACTCGCCGTCTTCCATCAGCTCGCGGACCAGCGCCCGGTCGGCGCGGAACGGCGAGATGAACGCCGACAGCACGACCAGGCCGGAATCGGCCATCAGCTTGGCGACCTCGCCGATCCGTCGGATGTTCTCGACCCGATCGTCGTCGCTGAAGCCCAGGTCACGGTTCAGGCCGTGGCGTACGTTGTCGCCGTCGAGCAGATAGCTGTGATGACCGCGCCGGAACAGCGCGGTCTCCAGCGC
The DNA here is from genome assembly GCA_965227925.1 of Wenzhouxiangellaceae bacterium. Lineage (GTDB taxonomy): Bacteria > Pseudomonadota > Gammaproteobacteria > Xanthomonadales > Wenzhouxiangellaceae. The sequence continues at coordinate 303,174 of CBDDGP010000003.1, read as the reverse complement.
ATTGGCGACGGTCGACTTGCCCGCGCCGGACAGGCCGGTGAACCACAGCACCGCCGGTCGCTGGGCCTTCTGCGCGGCTCGCGAGCGCTTGTCGACCGCCTGCCGATGCCAGACCACGTTCTGCGACTTGTCGGCCAGCGCATCGGTGACCGGCCGCACGATCATGCCGGCACCGACGGTCAGGTTGCTGACCCGGTCGACCAGGATGAACGCGCCTGTCCCCGGGTGGGCGTGATAGCTGTCGAAGGCCAGCGGCCGACCGGTCCGGATCCGGCAGTAGCCGATTTCGTTCAGCTCGAGCTGGTCGGCGGGGTGATGCTCGAGCGTGTTGACGTCGATCCGATGGTGCAGCGTTTCAGGCGTCGCAGGCATTTCGGTCGCGGCAAGCTTCAGATCGTATTGTCGACCCGGCAGCAGCGGGCGCTCGTTCATCCAGACGATGCGCGCATCGAACAGTTCGCCGACCCGTGGAAGGTTCTCGGCGTGGACCAGCATGTCGCCGCGGCTGACGTCGACTTCGTCGGCCAGCGTGATGGTCAGCGACTGGCCGGCCACACCCCGTTCGACCGCTTCGCCGTGCAGCAGCACCTCCCGGATGCAGCTGCGCTGCCCGGACGGCAGCACCACGACCTCGTCGCCCGGCGCCACCGAGCCGCCGGCCAGCTGACCGCAGTAGCCGCGGAAGTCCGAGCGGCTGCGATGCACGTACTGGACCGGAAACCGCATCGAGCGCATCGTGTCGCGGCCGGCCCCGGTGGGGACCTGCTCGAGCCAGTCGAGGACCGTCGGCCCCTCGTACCAGGGCATGGATTCCGATCGACGGGAGACGTTGGCACCGGTCAGCGCGCTGACCGGCACGCAGCGGAACTGCTCGATGCCCAGTTGGTTGGCGAACGCGGCGTACTCGGCCTCGATCGCTTCGAAGGTCGCCCGGTCATGGTCCACGGCGTCCATCTTGTTGACCGCGACCAGCACGTGGTCGATGCCGAGCAGGTGGACCAGGTAGCTGTGGCGTCGGGTCTGGACCTGCATGCCGCGGGTTGCGTCGACCAGCACCACGGCGGCCCGGGCGGTCGACGCGCCGGTGACCATGTTGCGGGTGTACTGCTCGTGGCCAGGCGTGTCGGCGATGATGAACTTGCGCGACTCGGTGGTGAAGTAGCGATAAGCGACATCGATCGTGATGCCCTGCTCCCGCTCGGCCTGCAGGCCATCGACGAGCAAGGCCAGATCCGGCGCATCGCCGGTGGTTCCGAACTTGCGCGAATCGCGTTCGACCGCGGCCAGCTGATCGTCGAAGACCTGCTGCGTATCGAACAGCAATCGGCCGATCAGCGTGGACTTGCCGTCGTCGACGGAACCGCAGGTGATGAAGCGCAGCAGGTCCTTGGTCCGGTGCCGGTCCAGGTATTCGTGGATGTCGAAGTCGGTGGTGGCCGAATCGTTCATGGTCAGAAATACCCCTGCTGCTTCTTCTGTTCCATCGACGACGACGCGTCGTGGTCGATCGCCCGGCCCTGGCGCTCGGAGGAGCGGGCCAGCAGCATCTCGTGGATGATCTCGGGCAGGGTCTCGGCCTCGGAACGGATCGCGCCGGTCAGCGGATAACAGCCCAGCGTGCGGAACCTGACCCGCTCCATGCGCGGCGTTTCGCCCTCGGCGAGCGGAAGCCGATCGTCGTCGACGACGATCAGCATGCCGTCGCGTTCGACCACCGGACGTTCGGCGGCGAAGTACAGCGCGGGCACGGGAATGTTCTCGAGATGGATGTATTGCCAGACGTCGAGTTCGGTCCAGTTCGACAGCGGGAACACGCGGATGCTCTCGCCGTCGGCGACTCGGCCGTTGTACAGGTTCCACAGCTCGGGACGCTGGTTCTTCGGATCCCAGCGGTGGTGGCGGTCGCGAAACGAGAACACGCGCTCCTTGGCCCGCGATCGTTCCTCGTCGCGCCGGGCCCCGCCGAACGCGGCATCGACCCGGTGCTCGCTCAGCGCCTGCTTCAGCGCCTGGGTCTTGAGCACGTCCGTATGCACGCCCGGACTGTGGTCGATCGGATTGATGCCCTGGGCCAGGCCGTCCCGGTTGCGATGGGTGATCAGCTCGATATCGGGATCGGCGGCGACCCGGTCGCGGAAGGCGTAGACCTCGCGGAACTTCCAGGTGGTATCGATATTGAGCAAGGGGAACGGCAGGCGGCCGGGCGCGAACGCCTTGCGTGCGAGGTGCAGCATGACCGCCGAGTCCTTGCCGATCGAGTACAGCATCACCGGACGCTGGGCGGTCGCCGCGACCTCGCGGATGATGTGGATCGCCTCGGCCTCGAGCGCTTCGAGATGGCTCGTCAGCGCGCTCTGGTCTTCGCCCGCGGAGGCCGCGTCGTTGCGTTCGTCGGTCACGACGACCTCGCCCGGTCGCGCAGGAACTCGGCGAAGTCGGCGCCCAGTTCGCGGTGGTTCAACGCGTAGTCGACCGTGGCCTGGAGGTAGCCCAGCTTGCTCCCGCAGTCGTAGTGGCGACCCTCGAACTCGAGGCAGTCGACGCCCTGCTCGTCGATCAGCGCCGCGATCGCATCGGTGAGCTGGATCTCGCCGCGCAGGTCCGGCGCGGTGGTTTCCAGCAGCTTGAAGATGCGGGGCGTGAGGATGTAGCGTCCGACCACCGCGAGGTTGGACGGCGCATCCTCCGGCGCCGGCTTCTCGATGATGCCCCGGATCGGCAGGAAACGGCCGTCCCGGTGTTCCGGATCCACCACGCCGTACTGGAAGGTCCGCGACGGATCCACCGATTCGACGCTCAGCACCGAGCGACCGGTTGCGGCGTAGCGCTCCGCCAGCTGTTTGAGTACGGGCCGATCGCCGGCGTCGATCAGGTCGTCGGCCAGGATCACTCCGAAGGGCTTGTCGCCGACCAGCGGCCGCGCGCAGAGCACCGCATGGCCAAGGCCCAGCGCCTCGCGCTGCCGGACGTAGACGCAGTGAATGCCCTCGGGCAGCACATCGCGGACCTTGTCGAGCAGCTCCTGCTTGCCGCGCTCGGCCAGCTCCGTTTCCAGCTCGTAGGCCATGTCGAAGTGGTCTTCGATCGCGCGCTTGGTGCGCCCGGTCACGAACACCAGGGTGCGGGCGCCTGCGGCGATCGCTTCCTCGACGGCGTACTGGATCAGCGGCTTGTCGACGACGGGCAGCATCTCCTTCGGGCTGGCCTTGGTCGCGGGAAGAAAACGCGTGCCGAGGCCGGCGACCGGAAAGACCACCGTTTCGATCGCGGTGCGGGTCATGGCGGGGTTGTCCTGAGGCCGAAATCTGGCGCACTATTCTACCCGGCGGATTCGCGCCTTGCCCGGAGGCGGATACGTTGTCATCGAACGGTCACGCGCGCCGACCCGGCCCGCATGCGCTGGATTAAGCTGTCGACTCCACCGCCGAGAAAGGCCGCATGGCATGGCATTGCTGCTGATCGCGCCCGACCGCGATACGTCGGAACTCGAACGCCGCTTGCGTGAACTCGACGGCGCGCTGGACCTGCGCTGCTGGCCCGAGGTCGGTCGATCGTCCGACATTGTGTTCGCGCTCGCCTGGAAACCGCCGCAGGATGCGTTCGCGGACCTGCCGTCGCTGCGCGCGGTCGGCTCGCTGGGCGCGGGCGTCGACCATCTGCTCGGTCGACGCGATCTGCCGGAGGACGTCGTTCTGACCCGACTCGCGGGACCGCGACTGGCCGCCGATCTCGCCGCCTACCTGGTCGCAATGACCGTGGACTGGTGGAAGCGCCTCGACGAACAGCGCCGCAGCCGGCACTGGCAGCCGCTGGAGCCCCGGCCCGCTCCGCGAATCGGCCTGCTGGGCACGGGCACGATGGGTCGGGCCGCGGCCCGGGCGTTCGGCGCGCTCGCCCTCGAGGTCGCGGGCTGGAACCGAAGCGGCGCCGCCTGCGATTCCATGCCGGTGTTCAGCGGGAACGACGGACTGGCCGGGATCGCCGAGCGCTCCGATGTCCTGATCAACGTCCTGCCGCTGACCGACGCGACGACCGGCCTGCTCGATCGGGCCCTGTTCGAACGGATGCGGGCCGACAGCCTGCTGATCAACGTCGGAAGAGGCGAGCACCTGGTCGACGCCGACCTGCTCGACGCGCTCGATGGCGACCGACCCAGGCGGGCCGTGCTGGATGTGTTCGACGAGGAACCGCTAGCGCCCGACCACCCGTTCCGCCATCATCCGCAGATCGTCGTCACGCCCCATATCGCTGGACGTACGGACCCCGAGGAAGCGGCGCGGATAGTTCTCAAGCAGTACCGCGCGGTCGGCCGGGGCGAGGCCCCGGCGGGACGGGTCGACCGAACGCGGGGCTACTGAGGCCCCGCGTCGGCTGCGCGCTCAGCGCTTGACGAACTTCAGCGTGAAGCGATCGCTCTCGCCGATGGCCCGATACGCTTCCGGGTCTTCACCCTCGGGCGTCCGCATCGACGGTGGCAGCGTCCAGACCCCGTTCGGATGGTCGGCGGTGTCCTCCGGGTTGGCGTTGACCTCGCTGGAATCAGCCAGACGGAACCCGTTGGCCTCGGCCTTCGCGACCACCCAGCCGGCCTTGACGTAGCCGGTGAACTCGCTGTCGTCGGCGTCTTCGGGCAGCCGGTGTCCGACGATGCCGAACACGCCGCCGGGCTTCAGGACCTCGTGAACCGAGTCGAGTACATCGTCGAACACATCGTCGCGTTTCCAGCCGTGCACGCTGCGGAACGAGACCACCAGGTCGGCCGAGCCGGGTTCGCCGAGGGACGCGCTTTCCGGCGGATGGAACGGGTGGACTTCCGGCTCGCCGAAACGCTCCTCGTCGGCCACGCGCTCGCGCCACGCCGCCATCGAAGGCTCGTAGTAGCCCGGAGCGTCGTCGATGCTCAGATCGAAGTGACCGGCCACGTACTGCCCCTCCTCGGCCAGGTACGGGGCGAGGATCTCGGTGTACCAGCCGCCGCTGGGCGCCAGTTCGACCACCGTCATGTCGGGTTCGATGCCGAAGAAGGTCAGCGTTTCGTACGGATGTCGGTGCTCGTCCCGGGCGGCCTCGTCGGCCGGGCGGTCGGGGTGGGCGATCGCGGCTTCCAGCCGCTCGTCGGCGAAGGCCGCGGAGGCAAGCAGCGTCGAGGCCAGCAGGACGCCGGCGGTGCGGGCCGGGCCGAGGGTGGGCGTGATGCGGTAATGCATGGTCGGATCTCCTTGGCGATGCAGGTCCAGGTTCAGGTTGGTTCGAGCGCTCGAGGCAGGTCAACGCGGATCGAGGCGCAGGGTCAGGTCGTACAGCGCGTGGCCGCTGCGCGAGTATTTCCGCTCGAAGGGCGTCAGCGCCTTGTCCGTGGCGAACGATACCACCGGCGGCACGTCGAGGCCGCGCAGCTCCAGCGCCAGGCGGCATTCCTCCGCGTAGGTGGCCCAGTTCGTCCTCAGCGTCAGCACGCCGCCCAGGGCGATCACTACCGGCCAGACCGGGTGGGCGTGCCAGCGACGCTTCAGGTGGGCCGGTTTCGGCCAGGGATTCGGATACAGCAGGTAATGGCGAGCGGGCCGCTGGTCGGCCTCCAGCAACAGTCGCCAGAAGTCTTCCAGGCGCGCCCGCAGGCGCAGTTCGTTGGACGCCGGCGGGTGCGGCGCGCGCGCCAGGCGGTGCTCCGAGCGGTCGATGCCGACGACCTGGGCACCCGGGTGGCGAAGCGCAAGCAGCGTCGTGGACACGGCCGTTCCGCAGCCGGCATCGAGCACCAGCGGCCGATCGGATCGGCGCCAGCCGAGAAAGGTCTCGAATGCTGCGCGGCTGCCGGGATGAATCGGAGCGGTCCAGGGCGCGCGAAGATGGCGACGGACCGTGTCCGGCAGCCTCGGGTGGGGCCCGCCTTGCGACGAGCGCACGCGGCGTGCAGGGGTCTCGCGAAGGGATTGCGGAGCAGGCTTCGGGGAAATGGTGGGCCGTGAAGGACTCGAACCTTCAACCAACGGGTTAAAAGCCCGGTGCTCTACCACTTGAGCTAACGGCCCGCCCGAAACAAGCGCGGAATTATAGCAGCCTGTGCCGGCGGGATGAACCTGGGAGGGGCCGGCATGGTCGGTCAGCCTTCGCGAGCCTTGACGCGCCGGTAGACGACTTCCTGCTCGTCCAGCGTGCGCTGCTCCAGCGGCTGCCCTTCGGCGTCGGCCTCGGCTTCCATCGCCCGGAAGCGGCGCTCGAACTTGTGGTTGCTGCGGCGCAGGGCGCTGCCGGGATCGACGTCGAGCTTGCGCGCCAGATTCGCAACCGCGAACAGCACGTCGCCCAGTTCGTCTTCGAGGCGATCGGGGTCCGCGCCCTCGAGTTCGGCCTCGAGTTCATCGAGTTCTTCGCGGATCTTGGCGAACACTTCGGCCGGTCCCGGCCAGTCGAAGCCGACCCGGCCGGCCCGCTGCTGCAGCTTGACCGCGCGGCGCAGGGCCGGGAGTCCGCGCGATACGCCGTCGAGCAGGCTGGTCGCCCCGGCCGTGGCGCGCTCCTCGGCCTTGATCGCTTCCCAGTTCGCGGTCTGCGCTTCCGCATCCAATCGAGACCCTCCGTCCTCCGACCGGTCGAACACGTGCGGATGTCGCCGGATGAGCTTCTCGGCGATGCCGTCGGTCACCGAGGCGAAGTCGAAGGCGCCCTGCTCCTGGCCCAGGCGGGCGTGGAAAACGACCTGGAACAGCAGGTCGCCGAGTTCCTCGCGGATATGGTCGGGGTTGCCCCGCTCGATCGCGTCGGCCACCTCGTGGGCCTCCTCGATGGTGTACGGTGCGATCGACCGGAAGTCCTGCTCCAGGTCCCAGGGGCACCCCGTTACGGGATCGCGCAGCCGCTCCATGACCTGCAGCAGGCGGTCGACGGCTCGGTGGTTTTCGCTCATTCGGCGTCCTCGTCGGCGGTGGACGGGCGGGCTCGTCGGGCCTCCGGCGGCAGATCGACGATCACGCGCAGGCCGCCCAGCGGCGACCGGTCGGCCCGTACGCTGCCATCATAGCTGGACACGATGCGCTCGACGATCGACAGCCCCAGCCCCTGACCCTCCACGGGGCCGCTGCGCCGCTGGTCGCCGCGCACCCCGCGCTGCAGCATCCGCTCGAAGTCCTCACGGCTCATGCCCGGCCCGTCGTCGTCGACGCAGATGCGCAGGCCGCGGCGACGCAGGCTGGCCGTGCCTTGCGTGGCCGAGACCCGCACACGAGACGAACCGTACTTGCCCGCGTTCTCCGCGAGGTTGCCGACCAGCTCGAGCAGGTCCCGCTCCTCGACGTTGGCGGCCAGCCCGGCATCGACGTCGAGCACGAATTCGACGCCTCGGTAGAGCTTGCCGAGCGTCCTGACCGCGCGCTCCAGCACCGGGCGCACCCCGACCAGGGCACGCATGGTGCGCCGGCCCGAGCGCAGCGCGCGATCGAGCTCCGCGCGCACGCGCACGCGCATCTGCTCGACGGTCTCGCGCAGCGACTCGAGATCGACCGTGTCGTCGTCCAGCTGCGTGTCCAGCTGCGTACCCAGCACCGCCAGCGGCGTCTTCAAGGAGTGGGCCAGGTCGCCCAGCGCGCGGCGATACTGCTCGACGTTGCTGCGCTCGGTTTCCAGCAGCGCGTTCAGGTTCGCGGTCAGCGGCTCGAGTTCCCTCGGGTAGCGCCCGCGCAGTCGATCCGAGCGCCCGGCTTCGACGTCGCCGATCTCGGCGGCAACTCGCCGCAGCACCATCAGGGGCTGAATCAAAAGCACGACCAGCGCGATCAGGAGGATCAGCCCGGCCAGAACCAGCCACCGCCAGAGCACCGAACGGAACCGGGCCAGGGTCTGGTCGAGGCGCGCCCGGTCCTCGGCGGCCCAGACCACGAAGTCGAGGATCTGCCCGTCGGCCAACTCCCAGCCCAGGCCGATCCGGTAGCGATGCAACGGGCCGTCGCCGGCCGCAATCCGCTGTTCATCGCCGCGCTGGATCGAGGCCGCGAGCGGCTCGACCGTGGTGCCGAGCACCGACGGCGACGCCCACGTTGTCGAGCCGGCCACGATCCCGGCGTAGAGCCCCGATTCGGGTTGGGTCAGCAGCGAATCGCCGAGGTTGGCCGGAGGAACGAGCTGTCCGTCGTCGTCCACGTCCATGCCCGCCAGGACCTGGAACGCGGCCCCGGCCAGGCGCTCGTCGAGCGCAAGCTCGGCGGCGCCTCGATAGGCCTGCTGGATCGCCAGACCGATCAGGCCGAGCGCCACCAGCAGCACGATCAGCGCCGAGGCCGCCAGGCGGACGAAAAGCGAAGGAGAGGAGCCGTGCCGTGGGTCGAATTCGTCCAGGTCCTCGGTGCGGGCGGACGGACGAGCGGCCCCGGCCCTGCGGGCGCTGGACTTGCGAGGCCTCAGGGACTCAGGCATCCGGACTGAAGCGATACCCCCGGCCGCGCAGGGTCTGGATCGGTTTCCAGTCGCCGTCGGGGTCGAGCTTGCGCCGCAGGCGTCCGAGGATCACCTCGATCACGTTCGACTCCGGGTCCGCGTCGTCTTCGTACAGGTGCTCGTTGAGCTGCAGCTTCGACAGCACCTGGTCCGGGTGAAGCACGAAGTAGGCCAGCAGCTTGTACTCGAACTGGGTCAGGTCCAGCGGTTCGCCGTTGAGCGCGACCTTCTGCGAGTTCAGCTGCACCTTCAACGGGCCGAACTCGACCTCCGAGCTCGCGTGTCCGCCGGCGCGGCGAAGCAGCGCGTTGACCCGGGCCAGCAGCTCTTCGGTCCGGAACGGCTTGGTCAGGTAGTCGTCGGCCCCGGACTCCAGCGCCTCGACCTTGTCTTCCCAGTGATCGCGTGCGGTCAGGATCAGGACTGGATAGCGCTTGTCGGCGCGGCGCAGTTCCTTGACCACGTCGAGACCGGAGCGGCCCGGCAGTCCGAGGTCGACGATCGCGAGGTCCAGCGGGTACTCCAGCGCCATGTACGCGCCCTCGACCCCTTCGCCACAAGCGTCGACGACGAAGCCTTCGCGCTTGAGACGTTCGGCCAGGGTTTCGCGGAGTGCGGTCTCGTCTTCCAGCAGCAGGACTCTCATCGACGACCTCCGTCGGCCGGCACCCGGATGGTCCGGACGACGCCGTCACGGGTCATGATCCGGATCTCGTAGAAGCGCCGTCCGTTGCGTTCGATCACTCGCGCCGACACCACGCGGGCGTCGTTCTGGCGAGCGACCCGTTCGGCGACCTCGCGCAGGCTGTCTGCGCGCACCGTGTCGACCGGTACGAAGGTCGCGCAGCACGCGGCCACCAGCAGCGCGGCCAGCGCGGTTCGAAGTCGGGAAAGGCGGGTCGGTCGACGATTCATGCGGCCATTCTAGTCCGACGGTCTGAATCCGTGCTGAACCGCGCGAGGCGTTGGGCCGGGCAGGCCTTGTCCAACTGCGATTGCAAGGCCTGAAACGAAAAAGGCCGCCCGGGGGGCGGCCTTTTCCGAATCGGGGCGTCAGGCGCCCGGCGATTGCGTTACGCCATCATCCGACGGCCGGCGAACCCGCCCAGGGCGAGCAGCACCAGTGCCATCAGGATCAGGCCCCAGCGGTTCATGGTCGGAACCACGAGCGGCTGGCCGGCGCAGGTCACGGTGTAGCTGGCCGAAGCCTGGTCCGCGCCGGTGATCGTGCAGGCCACGTCGGCCTGGTAGATCTGCGGTGCGGCCGGCGTGCACTGGAAGGTCGCGGACTGCGAGCCACCCGGTGCGACCGTGAAGCTGATCGGATCCGGCGAGAAGGTGAACACGCCGTCCGGATCGGTCACGGTGCAGTCCACGTCGTAGCTATCGGCGGAACCACCGTTGGAGAACGTGATGTCGCCCGGGGGCGTCATCGTCACCGGCGGCACGATGCCGAGGTTCAGGTTGCCACCGTCCGGCGGGGTCGACGAGAACGTGGCGTCGGTCTGACCGGCACACTCGAGGTTGTACGTGGTCGGATCGTCGTCGCCGTTGTGGTTGATCGTCAGCGTACCGGTGAAGGAACCGGTGGTGCCGGCATCCGGCGTGCAGGTCACCTCGACCGCGTCGGCCGTCGCCGGATCGCCGACCTGGAACGGACCCGGGTCGTTGATGACGGCGGCGAACTGAGGATCGCTGACGGTGACGCTGGACAGCAGCAGGTCGGACGCCGGGCTCGGGCCGACGCCGTCGTTGGCCACGTCGATGCCGATCGGCGCCGAGGTCGTGCCGTTGGTCACCGTGCCGAAGTTCAGCGGACCCGGGGACGCCGGGGTGCCGGCGAACGACGGAACCGCGTTGGCGATATCGCAGTTGACGGTGACCGTACGCGTGCCCGTGCCACCGGCTTCGTTCGGGTCGTCGAAGGTCAGGGTGATGTTCTCGGACGACATGCCCGAGGTGCTCGCGTCGCACTCGACGGTCACCGAGTCGGTCTCGTCGACCTGGATGGTGGCGTCGTTGAGACCGTCGGTGATGGTGATGTCCGGCGTGCTCGCACCGCCATCGGCCAGGGCGGCGTTGGTCGCGGCATTGGTGAAGCCGTCATCGGCGTTGGTGATGTCGAAGCTGCCCGACGGGTTCGTGCCGCCGATCACACCGGTCAGGTTGATCGTTGTGGTCGAGACGGCCACGTTCGGCGATTCGCCCTGGCACTGCACGTCGTAGTTCGCGGCCGGCTGGTTGACCGAGTTGTTGGTGAACTCGACGTTGCCCGTGATGTTGCCGCGGGACGAAGGCGTGCATTCGATATCGACGCCGACCGACGCTCCGCCGTCCGCAATGCTGAACGGGGCGGTGGTCACCACGATATCGCCGTTCGAGCTCGGGAACGCGGTCACGTCGAGCTGCTCGTCACCGATCTCGCTGACGGTCACCGCGCCGATGCCGCCGATCGTGGTGCCGACCGGGGTCGGGCCGAGGTCGATGGTTGCGCCCGAGGCCGGGGTCGACGAGTAGCCCGCCGCACCGGTGATCGAACCCGTGATCGTGGCGTTGTTGCCGGTCATGTTGACATTGCCGCCCGCGGTGTCGGATCCAACCGGGTTGGTGAACGTCAGCGTGTGCGTACCCGGCTGGTCGATCTGGAACGTGAACTGGCCGAACGGTGCGATGTTGAACGGCGAGATTTCGTCCGTCGGCGGCGTGAAGTCCGCGATCAGCGTACGAACGGTACCGTTTCCGGCGCCGCCGGGCTCGGTGCACGAGGCATTGTGCGTCGCCGGTGCATTGTTGCCGCACTGGCTGACGTCGGTCGGCGTCAGCGACGACGGATCGTAGGTGATGTCGAACTGGAACCCACCAACGTCGTCGGCGTCCAGCGCGCTGTAGTCATAGGTAATGACTACGGTACTGCCAACGGAGCCCGAGGCACTGTTGACAGTGATATCGATATCGGCAAAAGCGCCTGCCGAGGCCAGCAGAGCGGCCCCGGCGATGCTCGCCGGAAGAAGTTTCTTGAAGTACATGGCTAGTCTCACTCCTGGATTGAGATCGGTTGTCTAGTTATTGGAGGTGGTCGGGCGTTACGTCTGCACCTTGGCTGTCGGCGAACAGCACGCCGTCGAGCGCGACCGATTCGGCCTGGCTTGCTGCCGCCAACTGACGCGCCTGCATCCGCGACGTGTTGTCGCGCGACCGCGGCGCAATCGTCACCATCGTTCCGTCGGCCAGGACCTCGTTGGTCATCGAGAACACGATGACCCGGAGGTTGCCGTCGGAGTTGATGGAGCAGCTGGCGGTGTGCGATTCGGCCACGCTGGTGCCGCAGTCGAACTGGCCATCGACCACCTTGATCCCCTTGACGTCGAACTGCAGGCCTGCGACCTGGCCGTCCGACACGTACTCCACGGTGAAGCCGTTGCCGGACTTCTGGATCCAGAGATCCGCCGACGAGGCTTCGTTATCACTTGCAATAGCCGCGCCGGCGGCCAGCGTCATGGCTGCTGCTGCAGCCAGAATTCCACGATTGATCGACATGATGGTCAACTCCTCAAAAATTCGGTTTACAGCAGGCAGGCGCCAGTGCCGCCAGCGATGTTCACGGTCTGGACGATGTCCTGCACATTGATGTTTCCATCTTCGTTGCAGTCCGGCGTTCCAGTGGACAGCGCACCGCCCCCGGCTTCATTGACCAGGACGATGACATCCTGAACGTTGACGGCATCGTCGGCGCTTCCATTGGCGTTGCAGTTGCAGACCCGGCCAACGGCCGTGCTGCGACGCGATTCGTAGGCGTCGAAGCCCACCGAGCCGGATGCGCCGTTGATGTTGCCGAGGCGAACCGACTGCAGCTGCGTGCCGACGTTGCTCAGCGACGTGTTTTCGGCTGCCGCCTGGCCATTGACGGACAGGGAGATGACGCCATTGCCCGCGCCCTGCGCCCAGTCGATCTCGACCGAGTTCCAGGCTCCTGCATTGCCGGCCTGGTTGACGCTCTGGCCGCTCAGGTTGTCGGTCAGGGTCACGGTGCCGCCGGCGTCGACGCTGACGTTGAAGCGCTGGCTGCCGCCGCTGGTGTCGCCGAAGCCGCGGTAGACGTCCGCGGTGGCCGAGTTACCGGCATAGACGTAGAAGCGAGCGACGATGCGGTCGATGCCGCCCGGATTGTTGTCCTGGACATAGCCGGCACCGGTCGCTTCCATGCCGCAGAGACCGGCGTAGCGCGCGATGCTGTCGGCCTGCGGATCGCCTGCGGCGACCGCACCGGAGTTGGCGCTCCAGTTGTTGAGCGTGCAAGCCATGGCGGCCTGACCGGCGAATGCTGCACCCAGCAGCAGCGCGCCCGCGGCGGCCGTCCGTCCGAGGATGGAATTCGAAATAGCGTTTCTCATGAGAACCAACTCCTGAATGTCATCGAGTTCAATGTGTTGCAACAACTAAGTTAGGTGTCCGCGGGTCGTACCTAGGGCCCTCGGTAATCTTGCACACTCCCCGCCGGCGTCCGTGGTTTTCGGACCGCCAAGCGCGATAGTAGCAGCATTCCCGCTGGGTTTCCAATCCCCGATTTGCGCCGATTCCTGCTTCGAAATTGCCGATTTCGTCACGTTTCGGAGCCGTGTTCCGGGCCGGTTCGCGACTTCGACCCGTACTTGTATAAACGCGATCCATGACGATTTCACGTCACCGCGGGTTTTCGACGTGCCGCGGCGCCGCGCCCAGCGTGCCCGCGCGAGCGATTCACCCTCCTGGACACGCCTCTCGAAGTACGCCATCAGAAGATTTCCGCGATGCAGCAGCGCAGCGAGCCGCCGGCCTTTTCGATTTCGTCCAACTCGACGACATGCACACGGAAGCCCCAGGCCTGCAGCTGTTCGCGCTTCTCCGGCGCCAGGGCCTTCCACGCCGTGGCGCTGAAGAACAGGTCGTCGGCGGTCAGGGCGAGGCAATTACCGGCAAAGGCGGTCTTCTCGGCCTGGCTGATCTCGAGCACGTGGCCCGGGAACGCCTCGGCGATTGCAGTGGGCACCGCCGGGTCGACGAACGCGTCGGGGCAGATCACCAGCGCCCGGGAGGCCAGCACCGACATGACCACGTTGGTGTGGTACTCCTCCGGCTCGAGGTCGAAGCGGAAGGTCAGGGCAAGCTCGAAGGCCTCGTGCATCGCCCGGCAGCCGGCCTCGTCGACCCGGCGGGTCATCCCGCAGAAGCCCAGCCGGCGCGCCCGGTCCATGACCAGCGCACCGGTCAGCTCGGCCACGCAGGCGTCGTCGGCGCCCAGGTCGACGGTCTCGTATTCCATCAGGTCGGCGAAGAAGGCCCGGATGTCGTCGCGGCGGGCTTCCCGCTTGCGCTCCGGGTTGAGCATGGCGCCGACGACGAAGCGCCCGGGGATGGTCGCGAACACGTTGTTCGGGAACAGGTCGTCGGGGTTGTCCTCGCGCCCCGGAAAGCGGATCACCGGCACACCGCAGGCGGCGATCTCCTCGGTCAGGCGCCGGTGCTGCGCAAGCGCCAGCGACGGACTCACGCCAACCGTCAGGTCCATGTAGCGATTGTCCCGGGCGGCCTGGCGGGACAGGCGGAAATCGGCCGGCTCGACCAGGAACACCGCGCGCGGCACGGACGGGGAATCGGCGTTCAGCCAGCCCTCGGCCAGGCGCTCGCGGAACTCTTCGGGGCGGGTGACGATCATGAACGTGCAGGCCTGACGATGCAAAAGAGGGGGCCAGGCGGCGGGCCCGGCGGGGCGCCATTGTCGAGGCGACCCCGGTCGTCGTCAACAGGCAGTCGTCAACAGGTCGTCGTCAACTCTTCTTCGCGCCGCGCCGCCGGGCACGGAAGAACCGGCGCAGGCGCTCGGCGGCGACGTCGCCGAGGACGCCCTCGTCGACCCGGCATCGATGGTTGAGCATCGGGTGGTCGAGGATGTCGAACACCGATCCCGACGCGCCCGCGCGCGGATCGCGGGTCGCGAACACGACCCGCTCGACCCGCGCGTGCACCAGCGCACCGGCGCACATCGCGCAGGGTTCCAGCGACACGTACAGGGTCGAGCCGGGCAACCGATAGTTGCCGAGCTTTGCAGCCGCCCGTCGCAGCGCCACGATCTCGGCATGGGCGGTCGGGTCGGCGTCGGTGATCACCCGGTTCGAGCCTTCGGCCAGCAGGTCTCCCGCGGCATCGACGATCACCGCACCGACCGGCACTTCGCCGGCGGCCTCGGCGCCGTCGGCCACGTCCAGCGCGCGCTGCATCCAGGTCGCATCGATGTCGCTCATCGCGCACCGCCGGCGTGAATCGGACACCGGTGCGGGCGCCTTGGATCGTCGCCATTCGGCGTTGCGGGTCGGTCGTCGCGAAAACTCATGCGCGGATGATATCGGAGTCGGCGGACCGGCTCCGAAAATGACAGAAATGTGACGCTATACTCGGCGCGTTCCGGTCGGCAGGGATGGGCAGTCTGAAACCGTTTTACAACCAGTCCGGAGTACCGCGAGGGACAGCTCGTTCGGGCCGGCCGTCGACCGGCCGCATCGCGCTGCACCTCGTTGCACCGCTGCTGGTCTGTGTCTCGGTCGTCGCCTTCGACCCCTGGATCGCCCCGTCCCGGCCGGCGCTGCCGCTGCTTGTCAATATCGCGCCGGTGCTGCTGGTCTACCTGGCGGCGCTCGCGCTCGTCCGTCGGGCATTGCTGGCCGCCTTGTGCGCCGTGCTGCCGCTGGCCTTCATCCAGTACATCAACGCGGTCAAGCTCGACGAGCTGGGTCAGCCGTTCTCGATCCACGACTTCGGCCTCACGGGCCAGCTGCTGGCCGACATCGGCCTGTTCGTGCGCTACAGCCACGGCGCGATCGTGCTGGTCGTCGTCGCCCTGATCGTCGGCCTGGTGCTCGCGATGCGGCGGTTCGAGTTGCCGCTGCGCAGCGGGGCCTGGCAAGTCGCGACCCTGGCCGCCGCAGCGATCGGTGCGGGCTGGATGCTGTCGGGGTCGGCCGAACGCATCTACCAGGACGCGGGCTTCTACGAGCGCGCCTGGGCCGTCGACGGTCGCATCGAGAACGTGGGGCTGGTGGCGCAGCTGGTCGCCCACTCGGCACGACGGGTGGCCGCCCGGCCGGAGCGCGATGCCCGGGCGCTCGATCGGGCCCTGCGGAAGATCGCGAATGCGGCGAAGCCGGACACGAACCCCGTCCTTGACTCCGACCTCGAGCGCGACCGGATGCGGCCCGACGTTCTCATCGTTCTCAGCGAGAGTTTCTTCGACCCCTCGACCCTGGCCGGGCTCGACGACTGCACCGCCCTGCCCGACTGGTGTCGACTTCGCGAGGCCGGCGTCCACGGCGAAATGCTCGTGCCGACCTTCGGCGGCAACACGACGCGCACCGAGTTCGAGTTCCTGACCGGCGTCCCCTACCGGGCCCTGGCACGCGAGGTCTACCCGTACAACTCGGTCGTGATCCGGCCCACCCAGTCGATCGCCTGGGCAATGCGCCACGCCGGCTACCGCACCGCCGTGATCCATCCGCATTCGCGCAGCTTCTGGAATCGCGATCTGGCGATGCCGGCGCTGGGCTTCGATCGCTTCGTCGCCGCCGACGATCTCAAGGGCCGCGACCGACGGCGCGGATTCTGGATCTCGGATACGGCCCTGTCCGAGGCCCTCTTCGAACTCGGCGACTCGCTCGCGACTCCGTGGTTCGTGTTCGCGATCAGCATGGAGAATCACGGCCCCTGGAACCCGGACCGTCCCGGACCCGGGCGCGAGGTTCTGGACCGGATTCCGGTCCCCGCGAAGCTCGACGAGCCCGAAGCGCTGGCGCTGCGGCAGTTCACCTACCACGCTCGCGCCGCCGTCGCCGAACTCCAGCGGCTGGTCGACTGGATGATGCAGCGCGAACGGCCCACCCTGGTGCTGTTCTTCGGCGACCACCTGCCGGCGCTCGACGAGGTCTTCGACCGCACGGGCTTCGATCGACCCGCACCGATGAACCGGCAGCCGGTGCCCTGGCTGCTTCTGTCGAACCGCGACCTCGCCCCGCCCGACCCCGACGCCTCGCCCGACCGATCGCATGAGCTGGGCCTGTGGTTGCTCGAGCGAAGCGGGGTGCCGCCATGCCCCGTCCAGCAGGCGCTGATCGATGCGCGCCGAGACTCCGCGCTGGCCGGCGCGCTCGACGAGGACGAGTACCGGGCGCTGTACGCCGAGCTTCTTCATCGGCCGCCCGGCGAGTGTCGACGCGACCCCGGGACCGGCGTCGCGTCGTCGGGGCTGTAGAAGGCCACGGAAGAGATCCGGCCGGTCGCGGCTGAACGCCGCGCTCGGCGGGTGCGAACGATGAGTGCCGCCTCGATCTTTGCCCGCTCCCGTGCTCCGGCACCACGCGAAGGCTTCAGCGCGGGTCGGTCATTGCGAGTCGGTTATTGCGAGTCGGTCATCGCGAGTCGGCAGGTCCGGCCGTCGATATCCAGCTGCCACCCGCCCTCACCGCCCTGGAGCCCGGCAGCGATGACCTGGTCGGCGCCCAGGTCGACCCAGGCCAGCGGCGACGACTGCGCGATCACTCGCCCGAGCCGCCCCTCCGGCACCGCTGCGGAACCTGGATCTCCAAGCCGCGCCACGAACACGCCGGCCGAATCGGCCAGATCGGCGTTCAGATCCTCGTCCGGATTCTCGTCCGATTCGCCCGACCGAAGCTCGAAGGGCCGGTAGCGCCGTGCCAGCACCGTGCCGTCGCCGTTCAGCATCGTCAGGTACCAGCCGGGCCGCTCCGGCCGCACCGGTCGACCGCGATAGATGAATCGGTCTGACTGGTCCCGCCCGCCGATCCGGACCTCGAGGCGCTGCGCCGGACCGCCGGGGGTGCCGACGATCCGCAGTTCGGCCGGCGCGCGATCGGAACAGCGCAGCTGCGTCGGCGCCAGTGAAAAACTCGCCGCCAGGCCGTTGAGCACCGACAGCAGCTCGCTCTTGGCGCAGGCATCGATGGGCGAGTCGAGCAACGCGCCGTCCTCGCAGGGGCGTCGGTTGGTGACCGATCCGCCGGCGTGGAAGTCCCCGAAGCGGGTCACGAAGTAGCGCGTGCCGTCGGTCGGTTCGGTCAACGTGCGCCCCAGCGCGAACTCGGCGTCGTGCTCGATGCCGAGGAGGTCGAGCACGGTCGGCGCCAGGTCGTAGCTCGCGCCGACCGGCTGGGCCGCCTCCGCGTCGGCGGCGCCGAGTACCACCATCGGCAGTCGACGATCGAACACGCCGTCGCCGAACAGGTCCTGCATGGCGTCGCTGGGAAACACGTGGTGATCGGCGGTGATCACCACCACCGTGTCGTCGAGCAGCCCGGAGGTCCGGATCGAGTCCACCCAGCGCGCGAGCAGCTGATCCGTGCAGTACACCGCATCGAGAAAGCGATCCTCGCCGTGCGGATACGGCTCGCACTCGGCGTAGCGGTAGCCCGGCAGATGGGTTCCGATGGTCAGCAGGGTCAGGTTCCAGGGGGCGTCGCCCTCGTCGAGCCGTGCCATCCAGTGCAGCGACTGATCGAGCAGATCGGGATCGGACAGCCCCCAGGTGTCGGGACGCTGACTCAAGCCGCGCTCCCGCCAGTCCTCGATGCCGAGCACTTCGTCGAAGCCGTGCGCAGCCAGGAAGGCGCCCTTGCCGGCAAACCCCGTTCCGGCCCCGCCGAGGTACGCCTGGCGGTACCCGGCAAGTGATAGCACGTCGCCGAGGCACGGCAGCTGCGCGGCCAGCCCGGCGCCCTCGGCCAGCGAATCGCTGCCCCGATCGAAGGGAATCAGCGTTCCGCACATCGAGTTGGTCAGGCCCTCGATGGTGATGTAGCCGCTGGCCCAGAGGTGGTCGACCCAGCCGTGGTCGTCGATCAACCGCGCCAGGTTGGGCATCAGCTCCGGCCAGCGCTGCTGTTCGACGAGGTGGACCCCGATCGATTCCAGGTAGACGACGACCAGGTTCTTCGGCTCGGCCGCGGGTGCCGCTTCGATGCGATGCTTGCCGCGCAGGCTGACATCCACCAGCCCACTCTCCGCCCAGCGGTCCAGCACGTCCCGATCGACGGTCGTCACCCTCGGCGAATTCCATTCCAGCCAGCCCTGGACGAAGCGGACTTCCGGCTGCAGACCGAACCCGACCGCCAGCAGCCCGGCGCCGAGCAGGACCGCGAGGACCGCCTGGCGGCCCCGCGCCAGCACGCGCCGGCGGAGAAGACCGATCAGCAAGCCCAGCACCAGCGCCAGCAGCACCACCCCGCGCCGTGCGAGCCGATCGTATTCCTGCAGCGCCACGCCGACCGATTCGCCCTGAAGGTGGAGAAAGAACTCCTGGGTGAAGCCGGTGCCGCTGAAGTCGACGACCCCGTGCTGGAGCAGCCGGACCACCAGCAGCAGGACCAGGACCGGGATCAGCCAGAGCCAGCCGGCTTTCGGCCGGCCCAGCGCGTGCAGACCGAGCAGCAGGAGGACGACGCCGAGGGTTCCGAGAAGCGCGAGGAGGCACTCGAAGCCGCTGGCGTCGAGCGTGCGCAGCGTCAGAATCAGGGGCAGCGCGAGTGCCAGCGTCCATCCTGCGGCCAGCGCCGAGAGCGCGGCCGGCCGACGCGGCGTGTCGTCGCCGCTCGATGGCCGCGCGCTAGTTCCGACCATGCGCCAGACCGCCGGTCATTCCCACTCGATCGTCGCCGGCGGTTTGCCCGAGATGTCGTAGACCACGCGCGAGACGCCGTGACATTCGTTGATGATGCGGCGCGAAACGTGATCCAGGAACTCATGGTCGAGGTAGGCCCAGCGCGCGGTCATGAAATCGATGGTTTCGACGGCCCGCAGCGCGATGACATATTCATAGCGACGCGCATCGCCGACCACGCCGACCGACTTGACCGGAAGGAACACCGCGAAGGCCTGGCTGACCTTGTCGTACAGGCCGGCGCGGCGCAGTTCGGAAATGAAGATGTGGTCGGCCTTCTGCAGCGGCTCGACGAACTCCGGCTTGACTTCACCAAGAATCCGCACGCCCAGCCCCGGGCCCGGGAACGGGTGGCGCATGACCAGCTCGGCCGGCAGGCCCAGTTCGACGCCGATCCTGCGAACCTCGTCCTTGAACAGCTCGCGCAGCGGTTCGATGAGGTCGAGGTTCATGTCGTCGGGCAGGCCGCCGACGTTGTGGTGCGACTTGATCACCTTGGCCTTGCCGGTGGTCGCACCGGCCGACTCGATCACGTCCGGATAGATCGTGCCCTGGGCCAGCCAGGAGGCCTCCCGGTGCCGGCCGGCGGCGGCTTCGAACACGCGGATGAACTCGCGGCCGATGATCTTGCGCTTTCCCTCGGGGTCGGACTCGCCGGCCAGCGCATCCATGAACTGGTCGCGCGCGTTGACCCGCTCGACGCGCACACCGAGGTGCTCGGCGAAGGTCGCCATGACCTCGTCGCCTTCCCGGTAGCGCAGCAGGCCGGTGTCGACGAAGATGCACAGGAGCTGGTCGCCGATGGCCCGGTGCAGGAGCGCGGCGACCACCGACGAATCGACGCCGCCGGACAGGCCCAACAGCACCGTGTCGTCGCCGACCTGCTCGCGCACCCGGGCGATCTGGTCCTCGATGATCGCCTCGGTGGTCCAGTCCGCAGCGCAGCCGCAGATGTCGAGGACGAAGCGCTCGAGGATGCGGCGGCCCTGCTGGGTGTGGGTCACTTCCGGATGGAACTGCAGACCGTAGTACCGACGCTCGTCATCACCCATGCCGGCGATCGGCGCCGAGGCGGTGGTGCAGATCACCTCGAAGCCCTCGGGCAGCGCGGTGACCTTGTCGCCGTGACTCATCCACACCTCGAGCTGGCCGCGGCCGTCGGCGTCGACGCGATCCTCGATGCCGTCGAGCAGCCGGTTCGCCGCGCCGAGCGCGACCTCCGCGTAGCCGAACTCCTTTTCGTCCGAGGCCTGCACCGCGCCGCCGAAGTGCGCGGCCATGGCCTGCATGCCGTAGCAGATGCCCAGCAGCGGAACGCCAGACTCGAACACCACCGGCGGAATGCGCGGGCTGTCGTCGAGGCCGACCGACTCCGGACCGCCCGAAAGCACGATGCCGCTGGCGCCGAAGTCGCGGATCGCGTCGTCACCGACGTCGAAGGGGAGGATTTCGGAGTACACCCCGATCTCGCGGATGCGGCGGGCGATCAGCTGGGTGTACTGCGAGCCGAAGTCGAGGATCAGGATCCGATCGGCGTGGATGTCGTGGGTCGGCGTGGTCTTGGTCATGACTCTGGTTTCCGGACTGGGGTTCAGGGCCCCGCGGCGAGGGAAGACGGACCGGCAGCCGGGTGCCGGCGCCGCTCCGGTGAACGTGGCTGCGACTAGTTCCTATCCCCTAGTCCCTTGCCCCTGTTCCATCAACCCAACTTGTAGTTCGGTGCTTCCTTGGTGATCGAGACGTCGTGGGCGTGGCTTTCGGTCACGCCGGCGTTGGTCACGCGGACGAAGCCGGGGCGGGTGCGCATGTCCTCGATCGTGCCGCAACCGCAGTAGCCCATCGCCGAGCGCAGGCCGCCGAGCATCTGGTGGATCACGCTGCCGAGCGGGCCCTTGTACGGCACCCGGCCCTCGATGCCTTCCGGCACCAGCTTCTCGGCGTCCGTGTCGCCCTGGAAATAGCGGTCCGAGGAGCCCAGCTGCATGGCGCCGAGCGAACCCATCCCGCGATAGCTCTTGTAGGAGCGGCCCTGGAACAGCTCGACGTCGCCGGGCGCTTCCTCGGTGCCGGCAAACAGGCTGCCGATCATTACCGCCGAAGCGCCGGCGACGATCGCCTTGGCCAGGTCGCCGGAGAAGCGGATGCCGCCGTCGGCGATCACCGGTACGCCCTTCTTCTCCAGCGCACGGGCGGCGGAGGCCACGGCGCTGACCTGGGGCACGCCGACACCGGCCACGATCCGCGTGGTGCAGATCGAGCCCGGCCCCTGGCCGATCTTGACCGCATCGGCACCCGCATCGACCAGCGCCTCGGCCCCGTCGGCGGTCGACACGTTGCCGCCGATCACCTGGACGTGCGGATAGTGCTTCTTGCACCAGGCCACGCGATCCAGGACACCCTTGGAATGACCGTGTGCGGTATCGACGACGAGGATGTCCACGCCCGCCTCGACCAGGCCGGCGACGCGGTCCTCCGTGTCGCCCCCGGCGCCCACGGCGGCCGCGACCAGCAGCTGCTCGGAATCGTCCTTGGCGGCGTTCGGGAAGTCGCGCGATTTCTGGATGTCCTTGACCGTGATCAGGCCGCGGAGCTGGAAGTCGTCGTTGACCACCAGCACCTTCTCGATGCGGTGCCGGTGGAGCAGCTCGAGCACTTCGTCCTGGCTCGCCCCTTCGCGCACGGTGACCAGCTTCTCCTTGCGCGTCATGATGTTGCGGACCGGGTCGTCGAGCTTCTTCTCGAAGCGCATGTCGCGGCTGGTGACAATGCCGACCAGTTCGCCGTCGTCGACCACCGGCACGCCGGAAATGTTGTGGCGGCGGGTGATCTCGATCACTTCGCGGATGGTGGTCTGCGGGCCGACCGTGACCGGATCCTTGATCACGCCGGCTTCGTACTTCTTGACCACCCGGACCTGATGGGCCTGTTCGCCGATGGTCATGTTCTTGTGGACCACGCCAACGCCGCCGGCCTGGGCCATGGCGATCGCCAGGCGCGCCTCGGTGACCGTGTCCATCGCGGCCGACAGCAGCGGGATATTCAGGGTCAGGTCGCGGGTCACCCGGGTCGACAGGTCCGCGTCCTTGGGCAGCACGTCGGAGAAGGCAGGCACCAGCGAGACATCGTCGAACGTCAGGGCTTCCTCGATCAGTCTCATGGCGGCGCTCCTTCGGCAGGTAAATCCGGCCATTATAGCCCGTACTGTCAAGCCCTCCGGAGATTCGCACATCCGGCGGCGCCTCCCTACAATACGGCGCTTTGCGACCGCCTCGAGCCGCCCTCCGGAGCCGACCGATGAACCAGCCCGACCGCCCGTCCGAACACGCCGCCGAGTCCGGCCCGGGAAGCCCGCCGCGCGGCTTCCGCATGCCCGACACGCTGGCGCTGATGTTCTTCCTGATGATCGCCGCGCTGGTCCTGACCTGGCTCCTGCCGGCCGGCAGCTACGAGCAGGTGACCAACGAGGCCGGCCGCGAGGTCGTGGTGCCGGGCACCTACGAGGTGATCGAGGACGCGGAGACGCTGAAACCCTGGGCGCTGTTCACGTCGGTGCCGAAGGCGATGGAAGGCGCGGCCGACATCATCATCTTCATCCTGATCATCGGCGGCGCGATGTCGGTGATCCGGTCTACCGGCGCGATCGAGGCTTTCCTGGCGAAGTTCATCACCCGCTTCGATCACCGGCCCGCGCTGCTGATCGCTGCCGGTATGTTGGTGTTCGGGGTCGCCTCCGCCACGCTCGGCATGGCCGAAGAGTACATCCCGCTGGTGGCGATCCTGATCGCGCTGTGCCGGGCGATGAAGATGGACGTGGTCGCCGCGATCGGCATCATGGTCTGCGGATACTGCATCGGCTACGGAGCCACGTGGGTGAACCCGTTCACGTTGTTCATCGCCCAGGGCATCGCCGAACTGCAGCCGGGCTCGGGCTTCTGGTTCCGGTTCTGGATCTTCTGGCCCTTCCTCGCCATCGGCGTTCATCACGTCTGGCGCTATGCGACACGCGTGCAGGCCGATCCGTCGGCCAGCCTCGTTGCCGACGTGCCCGGCGCCCAGCCTCCGGAAATTACCGAGCAGCCGCCGCTGGACGGAACGCGCAAGGCGGTCATCGCGCTGACCGTCGGCGCGATCGGCCTGATGATCTGGGGCATCACCCAGCAGGGCTGGTACCTGAACGAGCTCGGGGCCATGTTCATCGCGCTGGCGATCGTGGTCGGCCTGGGCGCGCGGATGCGCATCGACGACATCGCGGTCGGCTTCACGAGGGGTGCGGCGGAACTCGCCGGAACGGCGGTCCTGATCGGCTTCGCGCGCGCGATCGCGGTGCTGCTCGAGGACGGCCAGGTGCTGCACACCATCGTCCACGGCCTGGCCGAACCGCTGGTCGGACTGCCGGCCGAACTTTCCGCGGTCGGCATGCTGGCGATCCAGGCGCTGATCAACCTGTTCGTGTCCTCCGGCTCGGGCCAGGCCTTCCTGACCATGCCGTTGATGGCGCCGATCGGCGACCTGGTCGGCATCGAGCGCCAGGTCAGCGTGCTGGCCTACCACTTCGGCGACGGCTTCGTGAACATGGTTGCCCCCACCAACCCGGTGCTGATGGGCATCCTCGGCCTGGCCGGCATCCCCTACCTGCGCTGGCTGAAGTTCGTCGTGCCGCTGCTGCTGAAGCTGCTGGCCCTGGCCGCGGTGTTCATGGTGGTCGCGGTGCAGATGGGATACGACTGAATTCGGGGCCAGGGGCTAGGGGCTAGGGGCTAGGGGCGAGGGGTCAGGGGCTAGTAAAACCGGTGCCTGGAGCGCCTCCGCTCGAGGGACCTTACTCGTCCCTCTCCCCTGGTCCCTTCTCCCTGCGGTTCAGGGGCAAGGGACTAGGGGTCAGGGACTAGTGAAAACCAGCGTCTGGAGCGCCTCCGCTCGAGGGCCCTTACTAGCCCCTCTCCCCTAATCCCTGCTCCCTGCCGGTCAGGGGCTAGGGGTCAGGGACTAGTGAAAACCAGCGTCTGGAGCGCCTCCGCTCGAGGGGCCCGCCTAGACTCGAGCCCATCGTCTGACTCTGGCAAGGTCGATCGCTCGTTGCCTTGCACAGGGCGGCACTCCGTGTAGCCCCTTTCCCCTGGTCCCTCACCTGCCGTTCAGGAGCGAGGGGCTAGGGGTCAGGGGCTAGTAAAACCAGTGCCTGGAGCGCCTCCGCTCGAGGGACCTTACTCGTCCCTCTCCCCTGGTCCCTTCTCCCTGCGGTTCAGGGGCAAGGGACTAGGGGTCAGGGACTAGTGAAAACCAGCGTCTGGAGCGCCTCCGCTCGAGGGCCCTTACTAGCCCCTCTCCCCTAATCCCTGCTCCCTGCCGGTCAGGGGCTAGGGGTCAGGGACTAGTAAAACCAGAGTCTGGAGCGCCTCCGCTCGAGGGGCCCGCCTAGACTCGAGCCCATCGTCTGACTCTGGCAAGGTCGATCGCTCGTTGCCTTGCACAGGGCGGCACTCCGTGTAGCCCCTTTCCCCTGGTCCCTCACCTGCCGTTCAGGAGCGAGGGACCAGGGGTCAGGGACTAGTAAAACCGGCGCCTAGGCGCCTCCGCTCGAGGAGCCTTACTCGTCCCTCTCCCCTGGTCCCTTTTCCCTGCAGTGCAGGGGTTAGCAAAACCAGCGCCTAGGCGCCTCCGCTCGAGGGCCCCTACTAGCCCCTCTCCCCTAGTCCCTTCTCCCTGCCGTTCAGGGGCATACCCCCTGCACGATCCGGGTCAGTTCAACGGTTCGGTCCGGGAACTGCGGGAGCTCCGAATCGATGACCATGGTCGCGTTGTTGCAGTCGTCGAAGGTCAGGGTCAGGGTGCCGAACGGGGTTCGCACGACGTCGTCGGCGTCGAAGTTCGAGCCGAAGCCCGTACCGGACGTGATCACCGTGTCGGCGAACTCGATCGTGTCGCCCTGGATCGTGCCGGTGCCGATCAGCCAGACCTGCTCGCCGTCCAGGTAGGTGTAGAAGGTGATCACGTGGACGCCGCCGCTGCCTTCGACGGCGAGCTGGAAGCCTTCGCCCGAACGGTCCGGGTCGAACCAGTTGCCGGAACGCGCGGCGTTGGCCGGATCGGGCGTGCCCCCGGCGCAGTCGACCGGGACGATGCGCTGCATCGGCAGCACCACGTTTTCGAAGCCGGCCACGGTCGGTGCCATGGTCACGGTCGCGGTGTTGCAGTCGTCGAACTCCATCTCGACGGGGCCGAACGGGGTCCGGACCACGTCGTCGGGATCGAACGCCGCACCCCAGTCCGCACCCGAAGTGATCACCATGTCGCTGCTGAGAATCCGGCCGTCGTCCAGCCCGCCCGTGCCGATCATCCAGACCTGGTCGCCATTCCGGTAGACGTAACAGGTGAGGATGAACAGCGAGCCGTCGGCTTCGCGCGTCAGCTGGCAGCCTTCGCCGGAGCGTTGGGGCTCGAACCAGTTGCCCGAGACCGGCGCCTCGGGGGTGACGCTGCCGCAGCCGAGCACGCGGACGTCGTCGATCAGCCAGCCGTCGCGGCCGCCCGTGTCGGCGTCCGTTCCCAATCGGTAGCGCAAGCGTACGGTTTGACCGGCGTAATCGCTCAGGTCGATTGCATAGTCCTCCCATCCGCGCGGATCCCCGCACCAGGCCTGCGATCCAGTCAACGGATTCGAGGCATTCAGGTAGTCGTTGACCTGGCCGTCGTAGGCACGGAATCCGATGTCCTGCGGGCCCAGCTGGATCCAGTTGGACCCGTCATCGGTTGAAACCTCGAGAACCGCACCGTCCCAGCAGCCGTTGGACGCCGCCTCGATCTCCTGCCGATTCTGGAAGCGCAGGGTCAGCGGGCCGATGTTCGGCAGGTCGATCGGCGGCGAGACCAGGCGCTGGTCGCTGACCGATGCGACGTTGACGGCCTGCCAGGAGGCGCTGCCGCTGACCGAGTCGCTGGTGATCCTCGCCCAGGTGTTCTGGATGCTGCCCGCGCCCTGCGTCCAGCCGTTGGTGCCGCTCTCCATGTCGTCGGACCAGAACTCGAACAGCTGCTGCCCGGCCGGGCACTCGCCGGCGGCCGGCGCGGTGACGAAGCTGCGCGTGACCGACGGCGCGGCGGTCCCGCATCCGTTTTCGGCGGTCACCCGCCAGAAATACTGGGTCCGCGTATCCAGGCCCACGGTCGTCGACGTTGCGCCGCGAACCGCCTGGCTGACGACCACGTTCTGGAAGGCGAAATCGGTCGCGACCTCGACCCGGTAGACAGCGGTCTCGCCGCTTCCGCTCCAGCTCAGGCTCACGCTCGCGTCGAGGCCGGTCTGGCCGTCGGCTGGCGCCACGGGCGAGGCGGTGCCGGGCGCCGACGCGGCGAGATGGAACGCGAACGGCTGCGAGGCGCTGGCCCCGGCCCCCGTGCCGGTCACCGTGACCGTGCCCGCGCCGAGCGCAGCCCCGGCGAGGCTGCCCAGGGTCAAGGTGCTGCCTCCGGGCGGAATCAGCGCCGCCGGCGAGAAGGCGGTCGAGGCACCCGACGGCGCGCCCGACACCGACAGCGTGACCGTCGACGAGAAACCCGCGTCGGCGGACACGCCGACGGGCACCGCGACCGACCCGTCGGACCGACAGGCCTGGACCGGGTCCAGCGCATCGATCGAGAACGGCGAGGAACCGCGGCCGGAAATCGTCAGCGGGTTGCTACCGACCGGATCGAGGTAGTCGCGCATCCGGGTCGTCGGCGAACCGAGGCCGTTCCAGGCGTGCGCCAGCTGGCCGTAGAAGTCAGACAGCTGGAGGCCGGTCGCGCCGCAGAACGCCGGCCCGCCGGACAGCACGCCGACCAGCCGCTGGCTCGAGGTGTACAACGGCGAACCGGACGAGCCCGGCTCGGTGACCCCCGGCGGCAGCGAGGGCGGCTGCGGCGACGGGATGTTGGTCAGGATCGGCGGATCCGTGTGCCAGAATGCGTGCCAGTGCACGCCGGCCGCGCCCGCGATATCGCCGGACTCGAGATCGGTCTCGACGAAGGTGATGCGCTTCTCGTCGCCGCTCGGGTGATGGATGCTTGCACAGAGACCCGCCGTGCTGCCCGCAGCCCCCTGCGGTCCGCAGCTGGCCGGCGTCGACCGACGGTCCCAGCCGGACCAGAACAGGTCGAAGTCCGGGTCGGCCGGATCGTCGAACTCGATCAGCGTGAAGTCCGAGCAGTCGCCCGGATCGGTGCAGCTCGCACCGAAGGGATCGGTGGTTCCAGCCAGGAACTCCGCACCACTGTTGGTCTGAGATGGATCGGGCGGATTGACCTGTCCGCTTGCCGCGCTGCCCGGCGTGCGGCACGACGGCCACTCGTAGTTCCAGTACGCCACGATCGACGAGGCGTTTCCGGCATCGACCCCGCAATGGCTGGCGGTGGCGAACAGCATCCGGCGGTCGTTGGCGGTGTTGTTGACCAGCGACCCGGTGCACAGGAACTGCCCCTCCAACGTGTAGCGGGCGACCGAGCGTCGGGGCTCGTTCCAGGCATCCCCCGGCCCCAGGCAGGCGACGTCCATGTTGCAGCTGCCCGATCGGGCACCGCCGTCGCTCTTGCCGCAGTCCGACTCGCGCTTGCCCGGTCCGTCGTCGATGTCGTCCTGCCGGTAGCCCTTGGCCACGCGCCCGAAGCCGCGATAGCCGCGGTTGACGCGGACCAGCTCGAGCAACGCGGCGTGCTGGTGCTCGAACGGAACGTTCAGCTCGATGACCACGTCGCCGGCCGGCAGCACCGGCGTCCAGAACTCACCGTGGCGTTCGTTGATCTCCGGGCCGAAGGGGCCGAGCACCTCGAAGCGGTCGAGCTCCTTGTTCGCGGCGGCATCGACCGAATAGATCCACAGGCGAGCGCCGTCGGGCAGGAACACGTCTCGAAAGCCGAAGTTCAGCGACACCGCATCCGGCGCGCGCACCCGCATCCGCCAGACCGCGTCGTTGCCGACCGAGGTCCAGCGTCCGGACTTCGCCGGTGACTCGGTCAGTTCGATGCCCTCGGCGAAGCGCGGCGGCTGGCCAAAGGCCTCGGCGACCGCGTCCTCCGCCGCCAGGCGTTCGACCTCGAGCGCTGGCGCGGTCCAGCCGGACAGCGGCTCGGAGCGTTTCGGATCCTCGGACCAGCTCGCGGGCTGCGCGGCGACGGTGGCGGCAAGGAACAGCGCGGAAATCGGAAGGAAAAGCAGGCCGGAAACGGCCAGCGGAAATCGATAGCGGATCATGACGAGCCCGGGCGGGAAAGACCTCGATTATCCAGACCCCCGGACAGCGCGGTCAAGCGCCTTTCCTCGAGCCCATCGGCGCATACGAAAACGCCGTCCCGAAGGACGGCGCTGTCGGTGGACCGCAGGCCCCGGGCAGGGCCCGACGAAACCCGGGGTCGCACCAGCGGCCGGGCCGCCGGTGCTCACCTGTGCCTTACCTCGGCGGCGGCGGCGTCTCGAAGCCGTCGGCGAAGATGTCTTCACCGACGCAGCTTTCCACCCGCACGTCGTCGATCGTCCAGCCTTCGCGACCGCCGACCGTACCGTCGGTGCCGAGCCGGAACCGCAGCTGGATCGTCTCTCCGGCAAAGTCGGACAGGTCGATCACGTAGTCCTCCCAGTCGCGCGGATCCCCGCACCAGGCCGGCGAGCCGGCCAGCGGGTTCGGACCGCCGGAGAAGTCGTTGACGATGCCGTCGTGCTCGCGGAACAGCACGCGGGGATCGGACAGCTCGGTCCAGCTTCCACCGGCGTCGGTCGAGATCTCGACGATGGCAGCGTCCCAGCAGGCAGCACCGGTTGCGGCCTCGATCTCCTGACGGTTCCAGAACCGCAGGGTCAGCGGCAGTTCCGCGGCACCCGGCAGGTCGATCGGCGGCGAGACCAGGCGCTGGTCGCTCTGTGAATCGAGGTTCGCGGCATTCCACGAGGTGGTGCCGCTGACCGAATTGGCGTTGGTCTGCTGCCAGGTGTTCTGCAGGCTACCTGCACCCAGCGTCCAGCCGTTGATGCCACTCTCCATGTCGTCGGAGAAGCGGGTCAGCGGGAACAGGTCGATCGGGCAATCGCCCGGCTCGGGCTGGGTGGTGAAATCGAACACTCCGCTAGCCGTGCCGTCGCCGCAGGCGTTGCCCGGCGTGACGCGCCAGAAATACTGGGTGCTTGAGCTCAGCACGCCGGCACCGACCTGGTATTCGTTGTCGCTGACCAGTTCGCTGATCACCACGGTGCCGAAGGCGGCATCGGTGGCGACTTCGACCAGGTACTCCTGGACCTGGGACGACGCGGTCCACTGCAGCAGCGGGGTTCGGCTGGTGTTCATGGCGCCGTCGGCGGGCGCGGACAGATTGAAGGCACCCGGGAAATCGTCGAATACGGTCAGGCCGAGATCCAGCGTGCGATCGGAGGCGCCGGCCGACTGGCCCAGCACGGTCAGCGTGTAGGGGCCGTTCGCCACGGTCTGGTCGACCGAAATGGTGGCGACGGACGAGTTTTCGGGCACCACCGGGTTCGGGTTGAAGGAACCGGACATGCCCGCGGGCAAGGCCGGATCGAAGCTCAGCACGACCGGATTGGTGAAACCGCTGATCGACAGCACGTCGATGGTCGGCTGGAAGTCGTCGGAGGACGATACGGTGCAGACCTGCCCGACCGCGTTGGGCGAACTCAACGCAAAGCCCGGCTCTCCGCAGGCATCGAAGCGGAACGCGCCGATCCGGGTGCTCCAGGTGCCGCTGGTGTTGTACTCGCCGGTGAACCAGAACGTGCACTCGTCGACCGGGTCGACGTTGAGCGAGGAGTAGTCACCGTAGCGGTTGCTGCCGTTCGATGCGCTGCCGTCGACCAGCACGAACTCGCCGCGCGGCATGGTATCGAGCGCGTCGGAGACCAGCCGCCCGATGTAGCGCAGGCCCGGGAACACCGAGGTTGCGTCGGACACGTTGTACCCCAGCGCGATGTTGCCGGTGCCGTCCATCGCGATCGAGGACATCCATCGGTTGACGTTGTCCGGCGAGACCACGCCTTCCTGGTACAGGTTCCAGCCGGCGCCCGTATCGCGCAGCTCCGCCCAGAGGACGCCGTGGACGTCGGCCGAACCGCCGACCACGTCGCCGACCCAGGTGCCGACCAGTGCCTCATAGCTGCCGAAGTTGCGGTACTGCGCGCGCCACATGACCGGCTCGCGCAGCGGATCGAGCTGGGTTCCGCTGGTCGGCTGCGGCACGCAGGCGAACGCGGTCAAGCCGCACAGTTCGGATTCGAAGTCCTGGACCGGGATGTCGGTCGGGCCGCTGAAGGTGCTGTTGGCCGGCGTGTCCCAGTCGACCACGAACTCCCAGATTTCGAGGAAATCCTGAGTCGGATCGACGCCGGGGGTGGCCGTCGAGCCACCGTGGACCTCATCGTCGCGATGACGGAAGAACTGGCCCGGCGTGCCGGGCGGCGGCGGAATCAGGCCGTCCCAGTCCGCCGGCTGGACCATCTGGAAGCCGAAGCCCGACAGCGTCGGCACTTCGAAGACCTGGGCCGGGCGCGTCGGCAGGCCCTGGAGCATGTTCTCACGGTCGAAGGCGTAGACCGTGCGACCGGCGCCGGGAGGCGCACCGTTCTCGTTGGCGCCGATGTAGTAGGCATCCGGCCAGACCCCCCACTTCGGATAGTCGGGCAGGCCGCCGGAGGACGACGCGAACTCGTACAGGAACCAGTTGCCCGCGGTCGGATCGGCGGTCTCGCTGATGTAGACGCAGAAGGAATTGCCGGTGAACTCGGACAGGAACCACCGTCCGGTGGGCTGGCCGACGCCGTTGTCGACGGTCTCGTCGAACATGACGATCGGGTCGCCGCTGCCGCTGGTGCAGCCGGTGCCCGAGCCCGCAGCCAGCGAGGAAAGGTTGAAGTTGGCGACTTCGGCGCCGTCGGTCTTGTCCAGGATCAGCACCCGGGTATTCCCGTTGATCATCTGGATGTAGTAGTCGTTGCCGACATCGCCGATCGTGTCCGGCGGATTGACGCCGGTGAAGCCGTTGCCATCCTGATTGATCGACGGCGTATCGAACGCGCGCCCGCCAGACAGCGACGGCATGCGGTTCTGCCACTCGCGCAGCGGGTTGGGCCCGGTCGGCTGGGGTTCGGTCACCGGCGGCACGTAGTCACGGGGCACGCCCTTGCGCTGCGGGATTTCCTTGATCGGATCTCCGGGTTTCCATTCCGCCGGCTCCGGCAGGCGATCCATATCGACCTGGATCCGGGCCGGCACCACGCCGTTGTCGTAGAGCTCGGCGCCGCGCAGCACGATCTTGTCCTGGGCGATCGCCGTGCCGGCGGCGAGCAGGCCCGCCGTGGCGAGCGCCAGTGCGCTGCATGTGGGGACGCGTTTCGATGACTTCATGTTCGTCTCTCCCTGGTTCTTGGCGTTCGATTCGATGCGAAGCCGATCCGTTGACCGGGTCTCGCCTTCGCGTAGTCGTTGATCAATCCGATGCTGGATTCCGTGTTCGATTCTTCCTGACGTTCTTCGATGTCGCGCTGCAGCTTTCGATGAAGCGCCGCTGCGCCGGGTCGTCGGCCTTCGTGGTTCGATGCACTCGTTGGGCGCCGGAGCGATCGCAGGCGTCCGGGACGCTCATCGAATGCCCTCGAACACCAGCCGGACCGGGGCGGCATCGGTCCGGATCGCCAGCGTGGCGCCGGCCTCGTCGCCACCAAAGTGTTTCGTGCGCCCGCGCAGCTCGCGCCGGTTCAGCAGCCACGGCGAGTCGGTCGTCACCGCAGCACCGGACACCACGTCGAAGGCCAGCAGCGCCGGATCGTTCATCAACACGTCGACCGGCGCACCGCTGGTCGAGATCCGGCCACCGGCCGGCGCGGTGCCGCGCGGTGGGAGGTAGACGACGTGGCCCTCGCTGACCTCGACATCCACCACGCCGCTGGTCCGCAGGCGCACGGAGCCGCGCTCGGCTCGCAGGCGGACCGGGTAGCTCGCGCCGTGCATGGTGAAGTCGCCTTCGGCCAGCTCCACGTCGAGGTCGACCCGGTCGGGGAGCGCCAGCGTAACGTCGATTCGCAGCAGGTCGTCGACCGCCTCCAGCGGGCGCTCGGCGGTCGGGCGCAGCTCCAGCACTCCGTCGTCGAGCATCTCGACCGAAGGTCGTACGGTGTTGGCGGCGCCGGATTCGGTCTGGACGGTCAACGCGAGCTCGACCGACGAGGCCAGCGGCACTTCACGAATACGAATGTTGCCGTGGTGATTGATCACCCGCACCTTCTGACCGTCCTTGACCGGGATTTCCTCGGTCAGCCAGGCGATCTCGGCCGATGCGGCCGGTTCGGGCGCTGCGGACTTGGGCTCGGCAGTGTCGGGCCCGGCAAGCGCGGCGGAACCGGCAAGCAGGAGCAGGCAGGACAGGATCCAAAGCCGCGGAACGGGCGCTACAGACCGACGTGGAATCATCGGTTAGAGCCTAGCAGACCCGCCCGACGAATTACACCTCGGTAACGCCGAAGACAGGAAGTCGGCGCCACGATCCGGGGCCGTCGACCGGGGCCGTCGACCGGGGCCGTCGACCGGGGCGGTCGTCGGTGTCGATGGGCTGGAGGAGCCGAAGGGATCGGACAGCGCGATCGGTCGACGTACCGGTGACGTCTCAGTCGACGTACAGGGAACTGACCGACTCGCCCTCGGCCATCCGCCGGATCGTCTCGGCCAGCATCTGGGCCACCGACAGCTGACGGACGCGGCCGCATTCGAAGGCCGCCTCGGACAGCGGGATGGTGTCGGTCACGACGATCTCGTCGAGCCGGGAGTTGGAGATGTTGTCGATCGCACGTCCGGACAGCACCGGGTGCACGCAGTAGGCGACGACCTTCTTCGCGCCCTCGTCCTTCAGCGCGCCGGCCGCGGCGCACAGCGTGCCGGCGGTATCGATCATGTCGTCGACCAGCACGCAGGTCTTGCCGCTGACGTCGCCGATCAGGTTCATCACCGTGGCTTCGTTGGCTCGGGGACGACGCTTGTCGATGATTGCCAGGTCGGCGTCCAGGCGCTTGGCGATGGCGCGCGCACGCACCACGCCGCCGACGTCGGGAGAGACCACGATCATGTCGTCGTTGCCGTAGTGCTTCCAGATGTCGGCCAGGGTCAGCGGCGAGGCATAGACGTTGTCGACCGGGATGTCGAAGAAGCCCTGGATCTGGTCGGCGTGCAGATCGACGGTCACGACCCGGTCGGTGCCGACCACGCCGATCATCTTGGCCGCGACCTTGGCCGTGATCGGCACCCGCGTCGAGCGGGGCCGGCGATCCTGGCGGGCGTAGCCGAAGTACGGGATGATCGCGGTGACGCGGCCGGCCGAGGCGCGTTTCAGGGCGTCGATCATGACCAGCAGCTCCATGAAATTCTCGGCCGTCGGGTTGCAGGTCGGCTGGATCACGAAGATCTCGCGCGCCCGGACGTTCTCGACGATCTCGACCATCACCTCGCCGTCGCTGAACCGGCCGACGTTGGCCTTGCCCATCGGCACCCCGAGATGGCGGGCCACGGCGTGAGCGAGTTCCGGGTTGGCGTTCCCGGTGAACACCATCAGCGACGGCGTATTCGACGAAGTGCTGGATGATGTGCTGGACGAAGTGCTCAACGCTCCGCTCCCTGGTCGGATTCGGTGAAATGGCAGGGACGGCAGGACTCGAACCTGCGAATGCGGGGATCAAAACCCCGTGCCTTAACCAACTTGGCGACGTCCCTGTCGAGTGCAGTGGATCCGTAGCGTCCGGACGCGGCGAATTATAGCGGCTCGGTCTCCGCAGCGCGACCGGTTAGCGCCACTCCGGCCGGGATTTCCTGCCCGGCGCCGACCCGGTCGAAGGACCAGCCGCTCAACGCCGCGCGAATGCGGTACGGGGGGTGACGCGCCTCGATCCGGGCCGGCATCAGCACCGTGTAGCCCGGGGGTACGGACAAGCGCTGGAAGTCCAGCGACCAGTCACCCACCGTCAGCGCGGCCAGCGTGCCGTCCTCGGCGTAGCGCAGCGCCGCCCGCTCCGGAGCCGGCAGCCCGACCAGCCAGCGCGCCATCCAGCGGACCGGAATCGGCCACCCGGTGGCCTCGCGGACCAAGCGATCGGCGTCGGCGCCGCGCCGCTCCTCGAGATCGCTGCCGACCAGCAGAGCACCGTCGGGCCCGAACTCCAGGCGCCACTGCTGTCCGCCGGCCAGCGTGCGCAGATGGACGCGGTGACGCTCACCGTCGGCAGCCCATTCGAACGCCAGGCTGCCGCCGCGCTCACCGTCGGAGAGCCCGAGTCGACCCGAGACCGACCAGACCGGGTGAGCGGCCATCCAGCGCTCGCGCTCCTCCAGCCATGCGCCCCGCTCGCGGGACTCGCGCACGGAAGCGCAGCCGGCCAGCAGCAGCAGACCGGCCAGCAACAGGCCGACCAGCGGTGGCCGGGACGTCGCCGGGGCGCATCTCATCGAGCGACCGATTCGTCTGACCGCTTCCAGCAATGCCCGGATCGACTTCGAATCCGGTGCATGCAGGTCCGCTGCGCTCATGAATCGACGCCGATCCGAGCGAGCGTGGCCAGAAACAAGGGGTCGTCGGGGAATGCTGCGCGTCCCCGCTCGACCCAGACGCGCGCCTCGTCGAGGCGTTTCAGCGCCCACAGCACCTCGACCAAGTGGGCGACGATCTCGGGGTTCAGGTCGGCGTTCGCCGCACGTTCGAGGTACGGCACGGCCTGCTCGGCTCGGTCGAGCTTGAACAGGACCCAGCCCATCGAATCGAGAATGGCCGGGTTGTCCGGGTCGATCGCCAGCGCGCGCTCGATCAAGCGATAGGCCTCGCGCTGGCGGTCGGTCCGGTCCGACAGGGTGTAGCCCAGGGCGTTCAGCGCCAGGGCGT
Source organism: Wenzhouxiangellaceae bacterium (assembly GCA_965227925.1). Taxonomy (GTDB): domain Bacteria; phylum Pseudomonadota; class Gammaproteobacteria; order Xanthomonadales; family Wenzhouxiangellaceae. The sequence continues at coordinate 268,160 of CBDDGP010000003.1, read as the reverse complement.
TTTCGGGCTCGCGCTGGATCAGGGTGCGCAGGTCCTGCTCGGCCAGACCGATTTGGTCCAGCCGGACCGCGGCCATGGCTCGCCCGTACAGCAGCGCCGCGCTGCCGGGCGTCTCGGCCAGGGCTGCGGAATACATCGCCAGCGCCTCGTCCCCTCGGCCCTGCTCGATCAGCAGCTCGGTCTCGATCAACCAGGCCTGCTCGGCGCGGCGCGGATCCGGCAGGGCCCGGACCGCGGCGAACAGCTCCGATGCTCGATCCATATCGCCCAACTCGCCGATCAGCGCGGCCCGGCGCAGGTCCGCATCCGGCCGGGCCGGACCTTCGACCCGGGCGAACCAGTCGATCGCGGCCTGGTCCAGACCGACCGCCTCGGCAGACAGTGCGGTGAGCCACGCGGCCTGGTCCGGATCCGAGGGCTCGTCGCCGTCGGCCAGCTCGGCCAGTCGGCGCCAGTGATCGATCGCTCGATCGCCATGGCCCAGTTGATGTTCGACCAGGACCCGCGCGTACAGCACTTCGATCGACGCAGGTAATTCGGCCAGCACGTCCAGCGCGTCGTCCAGCCGACCGTCGGCACGCAGGAGCTCCACTTCGGCGAGGCCGGGACCGGTCGGATCGTCGGCCAGGCGTCGCGCCGCGCCGAAGCGCGCCCGGGCCCGCTCGACATCGCCGAGCGCTTCGGCCAGGCGTCCGGCCCACATCGCGGCCTCGGCGGAGGGCTGGGCTTCGAAGGCGCGATCGGCGAAGGTCAGGGCGTCGTCCAGTCGATCGAGCTGCACCTGCAGCCGGCTGCGCTGGAGATCCGCGAATGCCGGGGCATCGACCGGGGCATGGCGCTGCAGCAGCGCATCGAGGATGGCTTCGGCCGCCGACGGCGACGGTGCCGACGGCAGCAGGGCGGTGACCGTGCCCCAGGTCGACAGATCCTCCGGCGCGCGCTCGATGAAGCGGCCGAGTCGCCGTCCTGCCGCATCGAGATCGTCCTGCCGGAACGCGCCGAGGATCATGAAATGGTGCGGCGGGGCCGCGTCCGGATCCAGCACGATCCAGCGCCGGGCCGCGCGATCGACCGCAGGCCAGTTGCCCAGCTGCGCGGCCAGCCGAGTGGCCTGCTCGGCGATCTCGACGCGGTCGGACATCGACATTGCCTCGAGGTAGCGGTCCAGCGCCGCCGGCGCATCGCCGAGATCCTGGGCCTGGCGGGCATCGGCCAGCAGCTGGCGGATCGCTGCGCTGGTTTCCTCGCTGGCCGTTGCGGTCGCGCTGGAGCCCGGCCGACCGGCCGACCCTGCGCATCCGGCAAGCACGAGCACGACGGGCAGGACGCGCAACACGACGGCCGTCGGCGAGATCAATCCGCGCAGAACTCCCCCGGATTTCTTGATTTGCTCTCGCCGAACACCGAAAATGAATGGTTTGTCCGAACCTGGTTCGCGCATGTCGCTTCTTGCCCTCGGGCTGAGTCATCAAACGGCGCCGGTCGCGGTTCGCGAGCGCCTTGCGTTCGTGCCGGATCGTCTCGACGACGCACTGACCGCGCTGCGCGCCGTCGACGGCGTCGAGGAATGCGCGATCGTCAGCACCTGCAACCGGACGGAACTGTACGTGGCCGGGGCCGAGGCTAGCATACAGGCGCTCGACGACTGGCTTCATCGCTGGCACGGCGCGGCACCCGGTTCGATGGGCCGGCATCTCTACGGTCTGCGCGGCGCGCCGGCGGTCACCCACCTGCTGCGCGTCACCTCCGGAATGGACTCGATGGTCCTCGGCGAGCCCCAGATCACCGGCCAGGTCAAGACCGCCTGGGGCGGGGCGCGCCAGGCCGGCACGCTGGGGCCGGTGCTCGACCGGCTGTTCCAGCACGCGTTCCAGACCGCCAAGCTCGTACGTACGGAAACCGGCATCGGCCACAACCCGGTCACCCTGCCCTACGCGGCCCTGAAGCTCGCGCACCAGATCTTCGGCGACGTCGGGCGGATCGGCGCGCTGATGGTCGGCGCCGGCGAAATGGTCGAGGACTGCTGCCGGCATTTCATCGGCAAGGGCCTGAAGCGCCTGACGATCGCCAATCGCAGCGCGGCGCGCGCCGACCGTCTGGCCGTCGAGTTCGGCGCCCGGGCCATCGGGCTCGACGGGCTGGCCGCAGCGCTGGCCGACCATGATGTCGTCGTTGCCTGCACCGGCAGCCCCGATCCGGTGGTCACCGAGCCGATGATCCGGCGCGCGCTCGAACAGCGCCGACGACGGCCGTTGTTCATGGTCGACCTCTCGGTTCCGCGCAACATCGAACCGGCGATCGGTGAGCTCGAGGACGTCTACCTCTACACCATCGACGACCTGCGCGAGATCGCCCAGCGCGGTCACCAGCAGCGGCTCGACGCGCTGGACCAGGCCGGCGGCATCGTCGACGGCCAGACCGAAGCCTTCGACCGCTGGCTGAACCTGCATGCAGCCAGCGCCACGCTCAAGGCCATGCGCGAACAGGCCTTCGACCAGCGCGATCGGCTGCTCGACCGCGCCCTGCGCGACCTGGCCGCCGGCCGCGACGCCGAAGACGTCCTGAAGCAGTTCGGTCACCGCCTGACCAATCGCCTGCTGCATCCGCCCAGTACCGCGGTACGCCAAGCCGCCGAGCGCGCTGACGATCCGCTGCTCGAAGCAGCGCGCCGCCTGATGCTGCGCGGGGACGATTCGTGAGCCCGGGCATGCGCCGCCGGCTGGAGCAGGCGGCCGAGCGCTTCGAGGAGATCGAACGCCAGTTGGCAAGCCCCGAACTGGCCGGCGCCAACGACGAGTTCCGGCGCCTCAGCAAGGAGTACGCCGACCTGCAGCGCATCGTCGAGACCTGGCAGGCGCTCTCGGCCCTGGACGATCGCGAGACCGAGGCCCGCGGCCTGCTCGACGATCCGGAATTGCGATCGATGGCCGAGGAAGAACTGGACGCGATCGAGCGGCAACGACCGACTCACGAGCGCGACCTGCGGCGACTCATCCTGCCGGCCGACCCCAACGACGAACGCAATCTCTACCTGGAACTCCGCGCCGGCACCGGGGGCCAGGAAGCGGCGCTGTTCGCCGGCGACCTGCTGCGGATGTACACGCGCTACGCCGAGCACCAGGGTCTGCAGGTCGAGATGCTGTCCGCCCAGCCCGGCGAGGCGGGGGGCTGGCGCGAGGTCGTCGTCCGGATCGTCGGCCGCGGCGCGTATTCGAAGCTGAAGTTCGAGTCGGGCACCCATCGCGTGCAGCGCGTGCCGGCGACCGAATCGCAGGGCCGCATCCACACCTCGGCCTGCACCGTCGCGATCCTGCCCGAGGTCGACGACGTCGATGCCGTCGACGTGGACCCCAACGATCTGCGCATCGACACCTTCCGCTCCTCCGGCGCCGGCGGCCAGCACGTCAACACGACCGACTCGGCGATCCGAATCACCCACCAGCCCAGCGGCATCGTCGTCGAATGCCAGGACGAGCGTTCACAGCACAAGAACAAGGCCCGCGCGCTCGCCCTGCTCGGCGCCCGGCTGCTGGAGGCCGAGCGCGAGCAGCAGCGCGCCGAGCAGGCCAGTTCCCGACGCCTTCAGGTCGGCAGCGGCGACCGCTCGGAGCGGATCCGGACCTACAACTTCCCGCAGGGCCGGATCACCGACCACCGCATCGGCCTGACCGTCTACGACCTGGACAACGTGCTGGACGGCGACCTCGAGGTGCTGATCGAGCCGCTGACCGAGGCCGACCAGGCCGATCGACTGGCCGAACTGGGCTGAGGGAGCCGGGCCGAACGAGCGGCAATGAACGAGCGAAGCGAGCGGACCGATCGGACCGCGCGAGCCGCCGAGGCGGCAAGCCGGATCAGTTCGAGGAGGCCCCCGGCTTCGGCATCATCTTGCGCATCTGCTTCATCATGATCCGGAAGTAGAGTTCGGGGAACCAGCGTTTCAGTCGGTACATCCAGCGCGTGTCGCGGTGCGTCAGCAGCAGGAACTTCGGCCGTCGCACGGCCGACAGGACCACCTCGGCGACGTCCTCTGCGCTGACCCCCGAGCGGGCCATCCAGCGCTGGACCCGAGCGGCGTAGTCGCCGTCCGGCGCCCGCATGGTCTCGGTGAGCTTGGTGGTCACGAACGCCGGGCACAGGACCGAGACCTCGACCCCGGCCGGGGCCAGTTCGGCGCGCAACATTTCCGAAAGCGCGACCACGCCGGCCTTCGCCGTGCCGTAGGACGCGATCGCGGGTGCGCCGGCCAGGCCCGCGAAGGATGCCACGTTGATGATGTGCCCGTGCCCCTGGCCGCGGAACCGGCCGACCAACTGGTGGCAGCCGCGCACCACGCCCATCAGGTCGATGTCCAGGACCCAGGTCCAATCGTCCAGCGGCGTTTCGCCGAGCATGCCGCCGGTCGCTACGCCGGCGTTGTTGACCAGGACGTCAAGGCGCCCGTAGCGGGTACCGATCTCGTCGTCGAGCCGGGCCCACTGCGCGCTGTCGGTCACGTCCATCGCGCAGGCCCAGTGGCCTTCGCCGTCGAGCTCCTCGGCGACCGACCGGGCCCGATCCTCGTGCTGGTCGGTGACCACCACGCGATAACCGTCGGCAGCAAAGGCCCTGGCCATCGCCGCACCCAGGCCCGAACCCGCGCCCGTGATCGCGACCACCGGGGCCGCACTGCTGGCTTTCGTCATCGATCGCGTCTCCGTGCGAAGCGTGCCCGCGCCGCGAGGGCGGCCTGGGTCGGTCATACCGGGTCGAGCATACCGGACCGTCACGGCGCGGGGGCGGCGGGTTCCGTGACGCCCCCGGGCGGGCCGGTGCTCACCGAAGCGACGGGTGCTGTCGCTAGAATAGCCGCCCCTTGCCCCGACCCGGATGACCGTTCGCGCATGTCCAGCCGCTTCCATCTCCTCGATCCCCCGCGGGCCGGCGCCGGCGACCGCACGCAGTGGCCGGCGCTGGACGGGCTCGGCCTGGCGCTTGCGCTGTCGGCGTTCGCGCGACGGTCCGGCGGCCCGGTCCTGGTCGCCGCGGCCGACGGCTACGCCGCGCGACGCCTGCGCGACGATCTGAACCTGCTCGACGGGCCCGATGCCGAGTTGTTCCCCGATCTCGAGATCCTGCCCTACGATCTGTATTCGCCGCACCCGGACCTCATCTCGCGCCGGCTGGAGGTCCTGACCGCACTTCCTGCCCGCAGCGAGGGCATCGTGATCGCGCCGATCAGCGCGCTGATGCAACGCCTGGCGCCGCGATCCTGGCTGATCGGCCGCAACATCGACCTGCGGGTCGGCCAGGACCTGGACCTCGACGCGTTCCGCAACCGGCTCGGCGATGCGGGCTACTCGCTGGCCGACCAGGTCTGGCAGCCCGGCCAGTTCGCGCTTCGCGGCGCGGTCTTCGATCTCTGGCCGATGGGCTGCGCGCAGCCCTACCGCCTGGAACTGTTCGACACGGAGGTCGAGTCGATCCGGACCTTCGACCCGGAGACCCAGCGCTCGACCGGCAAACTCGACGCGGTGCGCCTACTGCCGGGCCGCGAGTATCCCTTCGACGAGGACGCACGCAACGACTTCAGGCGCCGCTTCCGAACTCGCTTCGACGTCGACCTGCGCCATGCAGCGCCCTACCAGGACGTCGGCGAAGGCATCCACGCCCAGGGCCTGGAACAGTACCTGCCGCTGTTCTTCGAACAGACGGCCGGCCTGCTGGACTACGTTCCGGCCGAACACCGGCTGGTCGTCCTCGACGGCGTCGAGCAGGCGGCGGCCGAGTTCGCCGAGCAGGTCGTCCTCCGTCACGACCAGCGCCGGGGCGACCGCGAACGCCCGGCGCTCGACCCCGACGAACTGTTCTTCGACGCGCGTGAACTGGTCGACGCGCTGAAGACCGACGCCGCGGTCCAGGTCACCCGCCGGGCGCCGGCCCGGGACGCCCTGGCCGAACCGCCGAAGCTCGATCTCGATCACGCCCCGGAGGAAGTGGCCGAGGTCCTGGCCGCTTCGGGCCGGGTGCTGCTGGCCGCCGACACCGCCGGGCGGCGCGAGCTGATCCACGACAACCTTCGGCGGATCGGCCTGAAACCGAAGCCGATGTCGTCCTGGGCGGCGTTCGCCAGCGCAGACGACGGTGACAACAGTCGGCTGGCCCTGGCCGTGCTGCCGTTCTCCGGTGGATGCCGCGTGCCCGAGGCCGGGCTCACTGTGCTGACCGAAGCCGAGCTGTTTCCGGGCCACACCCGGACCGTCCAGCGCGACCGCCGCTCGGGCCAGGACCCGGAAAGCCTGGTCCGCAGCCTGGCCGACCTGCAGCCCGGCGCCCTGGTCGTCCATCTCGAGCACGGCATCGGTCGCTACCTCGGACTGGAGGTGCTCGACGTCGGTGACACGCGCGGCGAGTTCCTGACCCTGGCCTACGCCGGCAGCGACAAGCTCTACGTGCCGGTCACCGACCTGCACCTGGTCAGCCGCTACACCGGCGCCGACCCGGAGCACGTGGCGCTGAACCAGCTCGGCTCGGATCGCTGGAAGAAGACGCGCCGCAAGGCCGCGGAGAAGGTGCGCGACGTCGCCGCCGAACTGCTGAACCTGCAGGCGCGGCGCGCGGCCCGCCAGGGCCAGGCGGCGGAATTCGATCGCGGCCTGTACGCGCGCTTCGCCGCCGGCTTCGAGTACGAAGAAACCGACGACCAGCAGTCCGCGATCGACGCGGTGCTCGCCGACCTGCGCGCGGCCCGTCCGATGGACCGGGTGGTCTGTGGCGATGTCGGCTTCGGCAAGACCGAGGTTGCGTTGCGCGCGGCGTTTGCGGTCACCGACGCCGGTCGGCAGGTCGCCCTGCTCGCCCCGACCACGCTGCTGGCCGAACAGCATCATCGAACCTTCGCCGACCGGTTTGCCGACTGGCCCGTGAACGTGGCGCTGCTGTCGCGAACCGGCGGCAAGAAGCAGACCGACGCGACGCTCGCCGGCCTGGCCGACGGATCGATCGATATCGTCATCGGCACCCATCGCCTGCTCCAGGGCGACGCGAAGTTCAAGGACCTGGGGCTGATCGTGGTCGACGAGGAGCAGCGCTTCGGCGTGCGCCAGAAGGAACAGTTGAAGAAACTGCGCGCCGAGGTCGACCTGCTGACCCTGACCGCCACGCCGATTCCGCGGACCCTGAACATGTCGATGACCGGCCTGCGCGAGCTGTCGATCATCGCCACGCCGCCATCGCGCCGGATGGCGGTCCGGACCTTCGTCTCCGAATGGGACAGTGGCACGATCCGCGACGCGATCAGTCGCGAGTTCCAGCGCGGCGGGCAGGTCTATTTCCTGCACAACGACCTCAAGACCCAGCCCAGGATCGCCGACGACCTGCAGACGATGTTTCCGCGAGCACGCATCGGCATCGCCCACGGCCAGATGCCGCCGGGCGAGATGGAGCGGACCATGCGCGACTTCTACGCGCGGCGCATCAACCTGTTGATCGCCAGCACCATCATCGAGAACGGCATCGACGTGCCGACCGCCAACACCATCATCATCAATCGCGCCGACAAGTTCGGCCTGGCCCAGCTCCACCAGCTGCGCGGCCGGGTCGGCCGCTCGCACCACCTGGCCTACGCCTACCTGATCACACCGCCGCAGCGGTCGCTGACGCGAGACGCGCGCAAGCGGCTGGAAGCGATCCAGTCGCTGGAAGAACTCGGCGCCGGGTTCACGCTGGCCACCCACGATCTGGAGATCCGCGGCGCCGGCGAACTGCTCGGCGAGGACCAGTCCGGTCAGATCGAGGCGATCGGGTTCCAGCTCTACTCCGAGCTGCTGGACCGCACCGTGGAGGCGCTGAAGGCCGGCATCGAACCGGACCTCGACGAGCCGGTCGACATCGCCTCGGAAGTCGATCTGCACACCTCCGCGCTGATCCCCGACGACTACCTGCCCGACGTCCACCAGCGCCTGGTGCTCTACAAGCGCATCGCCCAGGCGAAGAAGGCGGAGGAGCTGCACGACCTGCAGGTGGAGATGATCGACCGTTTCGGCCTCCTGCCCGACCCGGTCAAGCACCTGTTCACCGCCGCCGAACTCCGGCTCGAGGCACGCGCGCTCGGCATCCGCAAGCTCGAAGTGGGTCCGGCCGGCGGCCGCGTGGCGTTCCTGCCCAAACCGAAGATCGACATGGCCGAGCTGATCCGGATGATCCAGAAGGAAGCCCACAGCTACTCGCTGCCGGACTCCGATCGACTGCGCATCCACGGGGAATTCGAATCGCTGGACGACCGGATCGGCGTGGCCGAGGACCTCATCGAGCGGCTGCGACCGGCCGGCAGCGATCCAGTACACTCCGCCGCATGAACCGAATCGCCCTGCCCGCCCTCCCGGTCGCCGCGGCATTCGTCGCTGCATTCGTCGGCGCGCTGCCCGCCGGCGAGGCCCGCGCGCAATCCTCCGACGCTACGACCGAGTTCCAGATTGAGGTGCTGGTTATCGAGCCGATCGATGGCCGCTCCGACGACTGGCCGGTCGAAGCGCCCGGACGCTTCGATGGTGCGCTGGACCCCCGCGTCCTTGCCGAGGCCGGACCGCTGCTGGAACCGGCCTGGTCGGCGCTGGAAGCGACGGGCGTCCAGATTCCGCAACCGCTGACCGAACGCACCGGCCGGGTCGCGCTGGACGACGACGATGCGCGTGAGGCGGACGACCCGTTCCGGACCGTGACCCGGCCGCCGCTGTTCGCCGCGCTGGAGTCGCTGCCGCAGGCGCTGGTCGAGCTGCGCGAGCGCGTCGACGACAGCAGCGCGTTCGAGCCGGTGACCGCACTGGCCTGGCTGCAGCCGGCCGGCCGGCCGCGGCAGCCTGCACCGATGCGCATCCACGACGGCGTGGTCGTCGACCGCGAGTCGATCCGGGACGAAGCCGTCGAACGACCGGACGGCAACGCGCCGCGCGGCCGTGCTTCGCCGAACGGTTCGATCGCCGCGGATCACGACCCCAGATTCGACCGGGTCGGCCACGCCAGCGTCGACACCCGGGAGCGATGGCGCAGTTCCTTCCGCCTCGACGGGACGCTGGCCCTGGTCCGTCGCCAGTTCCTGCACGTCGATCTCGACCTGCAATGGCAGACCCCGATCCAGCGCCTCGGCGAGCTCCGCCCCGGCGCATCGTCGATGCGGCTCGCGCCGGACGAGGCCGCCGAGGCCGACGGTTGGCGGGTTCATCGTCTGCGCCAATCGCGAGTGGTCCGGCCCGATCGCTGGGAATACTTCGACAGCGAGCGCTTCGGCGTGCTGGTGCGCGTGACCGAGCTCGACCCCCTGCTGCCGCTGCCGCCACCCGAGCCGCCAGCGCCGGCGGGCGACAACCCCGATACGACCCGGCCCGCGCAGGCGGCCGACCCTCTACCCGACGCAGCGGAGCGCGCCCGGGGACGGTAGAATCCTCGCCCCGGCCCGACGACCGGCTCGAACCGGCCTGTTTCCATGGATTCCAACACCCTGACCGCGCTGTCGCCGCTCGACGGCCGCTACGCCGCCCGCCTCGGTCCGCTGGCCGATCTGTTCTCGGAGGCCGGACTGATTCGCCACCGCGTGCTGGTCGAGCTGCGCTGGTTCCGCCACCTGGCCGATTGCGACGAATTCACGCCGCTGCAGAAGCTGGCGGCCGACGATGCGGCGTTCGTCGACCGCCTGGCCGAGACCTTCGACGACGCGGACGCCGCCGCGGTCAAGGCGATCGAACGGACGACCAACCACGACGTCAAGGCGGTCGAATACTGGATCAAGGAGCGGTTCGCCGAGCGACCGGCGCTGGCCGATCGCAGCGAGTTCGTGCACTTCGCCTGCACCTCCGAGGACGTCAACAACCTCGCCTACGGCCTGATGCTGCGCGACGCACTGGTCAACGTGCTCGACCCGGTCCTGGCCGATCTCGACCACCGCCTGGCCGCGCTGGCGGTCGACCACGCCGATCTCGCCATGCTCTCGCGCACCCACGGCCAGAGCGCGTCGCCGACCACGCTCGGCAAGGAACTTGCGAACGTGGTGTTCAGGATGCGTCGCCAACGCCGCGGACTGGCCCGGGTCGACATCACCGGCAAGATCAACGGCGCGGTCGGCAACTTCAACGCCCACATCGCCGCCTGCCCGGACCTCGACTGGCCCGAACTGGCCCAACGCTTCGTCGAGGACCTCGGCCTGGTCTGGAACCCGTACACCACCCAGATCGAACCGCACGACATGATTGCCGAGGCCGCGCATGCGCTGATTCGCGTCAACACCGTGCTGCTGGACTTCGCGCGCGACACCTGGGCCTACATTTCCCTCGGCTACTACGCGCAGAAGACGATCGAAGGCGAGATCGGCTCCTCGACCATGCCGCACAAGGTCAATCCGATCGACTTCGAGAACGGCGAGGGCAACCTCGGTCTGGCCAACGCGCTGCTCGACCACCTGGCGACCAAGCTACCGGTCTCGCGCTGGCAGCGCGACCTGACCGATTCGACCGTCCAGCGATCGATCGGCAGTGCGCTCGGCTACTGCCTCCTGGCGTGGCGGTCGATCGAGCGCGGCCTCGACCGGATCGAGCCGGACCCGGCCCGGATCGGTGAGGACATCGACCGGGCCTGGGAAGTGCTGGCCGAAGCGATCCAGACGGTCATGCGCGTGCACGGCATCGACCAGCCCTACGAGAAGCTCAAGGCGCTGACCCGCGGCCAGCGGATCGACGGTGAGCGCGTGCGCGCGTTCATCGAGTCGCTGGACCTCCCCAGCGACGAACGTGACCGCCTGCTGGCCATGCGCCCGGCCGACTACACCGGCAATGCCGCGGCCATGGCTCGGGCGATCGAGCAGTACACATGAAGCCGATCGCTCTGGCCGAGTGGGCGGATTTCGAGGCGCGTCGCTTCCTCGACGAATTCTGGCAGCGCAAACCGCTGCTGATCCGAGGTTGGCTGAAGCCGGCCGCGCTCGGGCTGGACCAGATCCAGCGGGCGGCCGCCGACGAGGACCTGGCGTCGCGGCTGGTCACCGGCTCCTTCGAGAACCTGGACTGGGCGCTGGAGTACGGCCCGTTCGGCGACGACGACCTGCCGCCGCTGGACCGGCCGTACCAATCGGTGCTGGTCCAGGACATGGACAAGAAGTTCGCCCAGGTCGCCGAGCTGCTCGAGGCCTTCGATTTCCTGCCGAACTGGCTGCTCGACGACATCATGGTCAGCCAGGCCGGCCCCGGCGGCTCGGTCGGGCCGCACGTCGACGCCTACGACGTGTTCCTGGTCCAGGCGGCCGGAACGCGTCGCTGGGAGCTGGCCGGCAGCTTCCAGCCCGACCTGAACGAGGACTTCGAGCTGGCCGTACTGCGCAAGTTCAAGGCCGAGATCCACTGTGTGGCCGAGCCCGGCGACGTGCTCTACGTCCCGGCCGGCATCGCCCACCACGGCATCGCCCAGCAGACCTGCCAGACCTGGTCGATCGGCCTGCGTGCACCGTCGTCGGCCGAACTGCTGGCCGAACTGGCCGCCTACCTCGGCGAGCACGAAGGGCGGCTGCCGCGGCTCAACCCGTTGAAGTTCGATACGGAGCGCGCCGAGCGGATCGACCAGACCCTGCTGCAGCACGCACGGCGACTGCTCGCCCAGGCGATCCAGCTCGACGACGACGCGCTGATCGCGTGGCTGGGCCAGACCCTGACCGCCTATCGCCAGTGGTCCCCCGAGGACGACGGCGACGAGGACGATCTCGGCCTGGAACCGCCGCTGACCTTCCGGCCCGGAACTCGCCTGGCCTGGAGCGACACGGGCCTGCTGTTCGTCAACGGCCAGCAATGGAGCTGCCCATCGGAATTCGCCCGGCTACTGTGCCGGAACGGGCGGATCGACGAGCTGCCGGACGACGAGGAAGCGCGCGCGGTGCTGGAGCAGTTGATCGAACAGAACGAGCTGGTCCGGCCGGCGTCGTGATGAGGTTCCCGAAGCGGGTCGTGACCGGCATCGCCGGCCGCACCGACGGCCGGGACGGATCGCTCCCGGGGCCCTAATGGCGGGCCGCAGGCGTTATACTTTTCGACTTGTCCGCGTGACGCGATCAGCGCCTTTCTCCGACTCATGACCGAAACACTGGAGCAGAAATACCGGACGTCCCACCTGTCCGGTCTGAATGCTGCCTTCGTGGAAGAACTCTACGAAGCCTGGCTCGACGATCCGGGGTCGGTCCCGGACCACTGGCGAGCCACCTTCTCCGAGCTGCTCGACGGCGCGGAGGACGACACCCGGCACCGCCTGATCGAAGCCCGCTTCGAGGCCCTGGCCGAGGAGATGGCGCGCGGCGGCGCCCCGGTGGCGGCCGAGGACTTCAAGCAGGCCGGCGTACTGCGGATGATCAACGCCTACCGGGTCCGCGGCCACCAGCGCGCGCGCCTCGACCCGCTGGGCCTCAGCCAGCGGCCGAAGGTGCCCGACCTCGACCTCGAGTTCCACAGCCTGTCCGAGGCCGACAACGGCACGACGTTCCACACGGGCAGCCTGGCCGCCCCCGACCGCCTGCCGCTGTCGGACATCGTCGCGATCTGCCAGGAGACCTACTGCGGCACGGTCGGCGTCGAGTACATGCACATCACCGACACCAACCAGCGCCGCTGGCTGCAGCAGCGCCTGGAACGGACCCGGGGCCGCTACGAGCTGCCGGCCGACGACCGCACGCGGCTGCTCGAGAAGCTCGGCGCCGCCGAGGGACTCGAGAAATACCTGCACTCGCGCTACGTCGGCCAGAAACGCTTTTCCCTGGAAGGCGGAGAGAGCCTGATCCCGTTGCTCGACACCCTGATCCGCCACACGGGAAGCCAGGGCATCCGGGAGATGGTCATCGGCATGGCCCATCGCGGCCGGCTGAACGTCCTGGTCAACATCCTCGGCAAGTCGCCGGGCGACCTGTTCGCCGAGTTCGAGGGCAAGATCCGGCACGACGACCCGGCGCGCTCCGGAGACGTCAAGTACCACATGGGCTTCTCGTCCGACGTGCGCACGCCGGGCGGCGTGATGCACCTGGCGCTGGCCTTCAATCCGTCGCACCTCGAGATCGTCAACCCGGTGGTCGCCGGCAGCGCGAGGGCGCGCCAGAACCGTCTCGACGACCAGACCTTCGAGCAGGTCCTGCCGGTGCTGATCCACGGCGACGCCGCGCTGGCCGGCCAGGGCGTGAACATGGAACTGTTCAACATGTCGCAGGCGCGCGGCTTCAAGGTCGGCGGCACGCTGCACGTGGTGGTCAACAACCAGATCGGCTTCACCACCAGCAATCCGCTGGACGCACGCTCGACGCTGTACTGCACCGAAGTCGCCAAGATGGTCCAGGCGCCGATCTTCCACGTCAATGCCGACGACCCCGAAGCGGTGCTGTTCGTCACCCGCGTGGCTGCCGATTTCCGGCGCGAATTCAAGAAGGACGTGATCATCGATCTCGTCTGCTACCGACGCCTCGGCCATAACGAGGCCGACGAGCCGGCCGCGACCCAGCCGCGGATGTACGACGCGATCCGCAGCCTGGATTCGGTCTACACCCAGTACGCCAAGGCCCTGGCCGACGAGGGCCTGGTCCAGCGCAAGAACCTCGACGCCTGGCAGAAGGACTACCGCGACCGGCTCGACGCCGGCCAGCCGGTCGTCGACCTGGTCGACGAGGGCGACGCGCTGACCACGGTCGACTGGTCGCCCTATCTGGGCAACGACTGGCGCACGGAGGCCGATACCTCGATGCCGGTGGACCGCATCAAGGGTCTTTCGGACCGACTGACCACGCTGCCCGACGGCTTCAGCCTGCACAAGCAGGTCGACCGCATCATCCAGCAGCGGCGCAAGATGGCAGCCGGCGAGGCGCCGCTGGACTGGGGCTTCGCCGAAACGGCAGCCTACGCCGGCCTGATCGACGACGGCACCGGCCTGCGCTTGGTCGGCCAGGACTCCGGTCGCGGCACGTTCTTCCACCGCCACGCGGTGCTGTTCAACCAGGAAGACGGACGCTCGATCACGCCGCTGGCCGACCTCACCGACGACCCGGACCGGGTCGCCGTGATCGACTCGCTGCTCAGCGAAGAGGCCGTGCTGGCCTTCGAATACGGCTTCGCCACCGCAGACCCCGGCACGCTGGTGATCTGGGAGGCTCAGTTCGGCGACTTCGTCAACGGCGCCCAGGTCGTGATCGACCAGTTCATCACCTCCGGCGAGGCCAAGTGGGGGCGGCTCTGCGGGCTGGTCATGTTCCTCCCGCACGGCTACGAAGGCCAGGGACCGGAGCATTCGTCGGCCCGTCTCGAGCGCTTCATGCAGCTGTGCTCGGACAACAACATCCAGGTCTGCGTGCCGACCCTGCCTGCCCAGTGGTTTCACCTGATCCGCCGCCAGATCGTCCGGCCCTATCGCAAGCCGCTGGTGGTCATGACGCCGAAGAGTCTGCTGCGCCACAAGCAGTCCGTGTCGTCGCTCGAAGACCTCGCCAGCGGCAGCTTCCAGCTGGTCATCGACGATCCGGCGGGACCACAATCGGACAAGGTCGAGCGCATCGTGTTCTGCGCCGGCAAGGTCTACTTCGACCTGGCCAAGGCCCGGGACGAGGCCGAGGGCGATCTCGATCACGTCGCGCTGGTCCGGGTCGAGCAGCTGTACCCGTTCCCGCGCGAAGAGCTGACCGCGATCATCGAGCGCTACAGCAAGGCCGACCAGGTCATCTGGTGCCAGGAAGAGCCGATGAACCAGGGTGCCTGGTTCCAGATCCGCCATCACCTGCAGGCCTGCGTGCGCGACGACCAGCAGCTCGACTACTCGGGCCGCGCGGCTTCCGCATCGCCGGCCGTCGGCTACTACCAGGTCCACGTCGAGCAGCAGGAGCGCCTGGTCCGGGACGCCCTGGGCCTCGATTCGTAACGCTACGTCCATCCAGACTTTTCCCAAGGATTCACCATGAGCACTGAAGTCAAGGTCCCCACCCTGCCCGAGTCGGTTTCGGACGCCACGGTCGCCAAGTGGCACAAGAAGGCCGGCGATACCGTTCGACGCGACGAAAACCTGGTCGACCTGGAAACCGACAAGGTGGTGCTGGAAGTGCCGGCACCGGCCGATGGCGTTCTCGAAGCGATCGACGCCGAGGAAGGCGAGACCGTGACCGCCGACCAGCTGCTCGGCAAGATCGAGGAAGGCGAGGTCGCCGACCAGGAGCCCGCCGACACGCAGCCCGCCGACGACCAGGACGACGACGCAGCCTCGGCCGAGGCTTCGGATGAAGAGGCGAAATCCAGTTCAAGCGACGACGACAGCCGCTCCGAGACGCGGTCGGGCTCGACGTCGGATTCGCAGGCGCAGTCCGGGTCGAGCGGCGACACGAGCAAGCTCGCCCCGTCCGTGCGCCGCCTGGTCGACGAGAACAAGGTCGATCCTTCGGAGGTATCCGGCAGCGGCCGCGGCGGGCGGATCACCAAGGGCGACGTGCTCAGTCACCTGTCCGGCGGCGGTCCGCGCCCGGTCGAGCGGGTCAAGATGTCGCGACTGCGCGCGCGCATCTCCGAGCGCATGAAGGAAGCGCAGAACACCGCAGCCATCCTGACCTCGTTCAACGAGGTCGACCTGCACGAGGTGATGCAGATCCGCGCGAAGTACAAGGACGCATTCCAGAAAAAGCACGGTGTCAAGCTCGGCTTCATGTCGTTCTTCGTCAAAGCGGCCTGCGAGGCGCTCGACAAGCACCCGGTGGTCAATGCCGCGGTGGAAGGCGATGAAATCGTCTACCACGGCTACCAGGACATCGGCATCGCCGTCTCGACCGACCGCGGCCTGATGGTTCCGGTGCTGCGTAACGCCGGTCAGCTGAGCCTGGCCGAGATCGAGAGCCAGATCGCTCACTACGCCGACAAGGCGCGCGCCGGCAAGATCGAGCTCGACGACCTGCAGGGCGGCACGTTCTCGATCACCAACGGCGGCGTGTTCGGCTCGCTGCTGTCGACCCCGCTGCTGAACGCGCCGCAGAGCGCGATCCTGGGCATGCACACGATCAAGGAACGACCGGTCGCCATCGACGGCGAGATCGTCGTGCGCCCGATGATGTACATCGCCCTGTCCTACGACCACCGGATCATCGATGGCAAGGACGCGGTGCAGTTCCTGGTCGCGATCAAGGAAGCGCTGGAAGACCCGGCCCGCCTGCTGCTCGGACTGTGAACTGCAGGGGCTAGGGACTAGGGGAAAGGGACTAGTACAGACGATGAAAAGTCCCCGGGTCCTGCTAGCCCCTCGTCCCTGTCCCCTCATCCCTCGATCATCAAGCTCGCTTCGCCTGCGGCGCTCGGCGCCGCCCGACACTAGAACAGAGACGAAATCGCCATGTCCGACAACCAATTCGACGTGATCTTCATCGGCGGCGGCCCCGGCGGGTACGCGGGCGCCATCCGGACCGCGCAGCTGGGCCTGAAGACCCTGCTGATCGACGACCGCAAGGGCGACGACGGCAAGCCGGCACCGGGCGGCACCTGCCTGAACGTGGGCTGCATTCCGTCCAAGGCATTGCTGGATTCGTCCAAGCACTTCCATCACATCCAGCACGACTACACCGACCACGGCATCTCCACCGGCGAGGTCTCGATCGACGTCGACAAGATGCTCGACCGCAAGCGCAAGGTGGTCAAGCAGCTGAACAGCGGCCTGATCCAGCTGTTCAAGGCCAACAAGATCGAGTTCGTCAACGGCCGCGGAAAGCTGTTTGCCGATCGCCAGGTCGAGGTCACGCCGAACGACGGCGAGGCCTACACCGCCACCGCCAAGCACGTCGTGCTGGCGGCCGGCTCGGTGCCGTTCTCGATTCCCAATGTGGAGGTCGACAACGAACACATCCTCGACAACGTCGGCGCGCTGGAAATCCCGCAAGTCCCCGAGCGCTTCGGCGTGATCGGTGCCGGCGTGATCGGCCTGGAGATGGGCAGCGTCTGGCGCCGCCTCGGCAGCGACGTGGTACTGCTCGAAGCCGTCGACGACTTCCTGCCGGTGATCGACCGCGACATGGCGAAGATCGCCCAGCGCGAGTTCAAGAAGCAGGGCCTCGACATCCGGATGGGCTCCAAGGTCAGCGGCGCGAAGGTCGAGGACGGCAAGGTCTCGGTGACCTACTCGGACGGCAAGGATGAGCATACTGAGGTGTTCGACAAGCTGCTGGTCGCGGTCGGGCGCCGCGCCGCATCCGACGGCCTGGTCTCCGACGACAGCGGCGTCAAGCTGACCGACCGGGGCCAGGTCGAGGTCGACGGCCACTGCCGCACGTCGGCCGACGGCGTCTGGGCGATCGGCGACCTTGTTCGCGGTCCGATGCTCGCGCACAAGGCCTCCGACGAGGGCATTGCGGTGGCCGAGACGCTGGCCGGACAGTCCGGCCACATCAATCTCGACACCATCCCCTGGGTGATCTACACGGACCCGGAGATCGCCTGGGTCGGAAAGACCGAAGCGGAACTGACCGAGGCCGGTATCGAGTATCGCAGCGGCAGCTTCCCGTTCGCCGCCACCGGCCGCGGCCTGGCGATGGGCAACGCCGCCGGCCAGGTCAAGATCCTCGCCGACGCCGAGACCGACGAACTGCTCGGCTGCCAGATCGTCGGCGCCAACGCCTCGGAGCTGATCGGCGAAGTCGTCGTGACCATGGAATTCAACGGCGCATCGGAAGACCTGGCGCGCATCGTCCACGCTCACCCGACCCTGTCGGAGGCCGTCCACGAAGCCGCGCTGGCAGTCGACAAGCGAGCCATCCACAAGGCGAACTGATCGCACGGCATGTGCGGGATCCGAAGGCCCGGCCGCTGTGCCGGGCCTTTTCGTTTTTGATCGTCGTATCGGCGCGGGTTCCGGAGCCTTGAGCGCATCCCGCCACGCGGGCAGCGCGTCCCGGTCTTGCTTTTTGTCAAAGGCGTTTCGCCACGCGGGCTGCGCCCGCTTTCTGGCGAGGTACTTTTGACAGTCGCCTCAAAAGTACCCAAAAGCGCTTCTACAGGCTGTGCGAATGGGGCGGGGTTGCCCGTCAGGCAAAGGCGCGGCGCAATGAATGGCTTACTGCGCTGAGACACGAGAAGCGTATAAAGCGCCAGCTTTCGGCTACCCGAGCAGCGATCGAAGGTTCTTCGCCCAGGCGGGCAAACCCATTGACTTAAGAGCTTTCTACCGTCGCTCCTCGATCCGCATCCACCATGGGTAACCCGGGAGGTTGCGCTCTACAGCTTCTCCTCAGCCGATGCCCACCTGTGATTTCCGGCGCCCCGGCGTCCCCAAAGTAACGCTCAGCTCCATCCGCCTGGCTTCTGAAGTGTACGAGTCAAGGACATCGGTAACAGAAAAGTTCAGGGACATGGGTTACAGCTTGAGGGTCAGATAGCCGGATCGGGTCTTGCGGTGTTTGCTGTCTGAGAGATCGAAGGACCCGAGACGGAGAGGCCCGAAGTAGACGTCGTAGACGGTCTCGGCAACCTGCTCGAGACCCACCGATTCCTTGATCAGCGTGTTGGAGATGTAGATCTGGCGACGTTCCAGATAGATCAGTCCGCACGGGCCAACGGACTTGGCCTCGAACCAATCCGGGTAGGACAGCTCGGGCAACCGGGCTGGGAAGCGACGTTCCGAGGCCTGGTAGTGACTCGCCGGGACCTGCTGATCCAGCGCTTCATGGGGCCGGCGAGTGTTGTATGCCCGGCGGAACCGGTCGAAGCGCTGTTGCTGGGCGGCGAGGTGACAACTGGCGGGCGCCGTAGCGGCCTGCTTGAGGGTCTCATGCATGCGCTCATGTGCGCCGTTCTGTTGCGGTTGGCCGGGCTGGATGCGTTCGGGCAGGATGCCGAGCTTGACCCACCAGACGGACAAGCGCGACAGGCCGCCGACGGCGCGCGAAGCGAACGGGGAGCCATTGTCGGAGCGGATCCGTCGTGGCAGGCCATGGCGCCGAAACAGGCCTTTGAAGTGCTCCTGCACTGTCGCGGTCGCGATGCGAGGCTGGGCTTGGCAGGCCAGCAAATACCGGCTGCGCAGGTCCATCACGGTCAGGGGGTAACACCAGTGCCGATTGCCCAATCGGAACTGGCCCTTGAAATCGACCGTCCAGACGTCGTTCGGGTCACGAACCGGAGCGAACGGCTGTTCGAACGCTGGGACTCGGCGCCATCGGCGTCTTGGTTGAATCTGGCCTTCCGCCCGGAGAATGTTGTAGATCGTCGTCTTCGACGGGACGTGCTCGAACTCTCGTGCGAGCAGCGCCTGGATCTTCTTCGGGCCGAGCACCATGCTTCCGCAGCGGCGAAGCGCCAGGATCCGCTGGCGCATGGCGAACGGGAACTGCTGCGGCGAGGTGTGGGGCCTGCGACTTCGGTCGCCGAGACCTTCGAGGGTGTCCTCGCGATACCGGTTGATCCACTTGTAGCCGGTCTTGCGGCTGATGCCGTGAAGCCGGCACAGCTCGCTCATGCTGCGACCGCCCCGAAGGTGGTCGGCAATGAACAGCAGGCGGTGATCCATCGGTCGGCAATCCTGCCAGGGCATCGGAGCGCTCCTCGAGAAGGTCGGAGCGGCAGTATCGAGTGTTACCTATGTCCCTGAACCAAAGTGTTACCGATGAGTATGAACCGGACCGAAGAGCGCTTTTGCCTTCTTTTGTCGCGCCTGACAAAAGAAGGTCGCCCGCAAGCGCGCAGCGCGGGGCGAAAGCTTTTGGGTGTTGGTTTTTTTCTCCTGAATCAGCGTCGACGCAGATCAAGACCAAGATCAGGATCAGGATCAAAGGCGTTTCGCCACGCGGGCTGCGCCCGCTTGCTGGCGAGGTACTTTTGACAGTCGCCTCAAAAGTACCCAAAAGCGCTTCTACAAGCGGCGCGAACGGGTCGGGGTTGCCTGCCAGGCAACGGCGCGGCGCAATGAATGGCTCAGCGCGTTGAGACGCGAGAAGCGTATAAAGCGCCAGCTTTCTGCTACCCGAGCAGTGATCGAAGGTGTGTCGCCCAGGTGGGCAAAGCCACTAGACGGAGGCGATTCCTACCGTCGACCATCGACCCGAATCCACCGTGGGTAACCCCTGAGATTGCGCCTTCCAGCTTCTCCTGAGCCGAGGCCGCCCTGTGATTTCTGGCGCCCCGGCCTTTCCCGAGAAACGCTCACCTCCATCCGCTTGGCTTCTAGAGAGCGCTTTTGCCTTCTTTTGTCGCGCCTGACAAAAGAAGGTCGCCCGCAAGCGCGAAGCGCGGGGCGAAATGCCTTTGGGGTTGGTTTTGTCTCGGGCGAAGGAAAAACCAGAATCAAAAGCGTTTCGCCACGCGGGCTTTGCCCGCTTTCTGGCGAGGTACTTTTGACAGTCGCCTCAAAAGTACCCAAAAGCGCTTCTACAAGCGGTGCGAACCGGTCGGGGTTGCCCGTCAGGCAAGCATGCGGCGCAATGAATGGCTCAGCGCGCTGAGACACGAGAAGCGTATAAAGCGCCAGCTTTCTGCTACCCGAGCAGCGATCGAAGGTGTGTCGCCCAGGTGGGCAAACCCACTAGACGGAGGCGATTCCTACCGTCAACCACCAAGCCGCACCCACCATGGGTAACCCGGGAGGTTGCGCTCTACAGCTTCTCCTCAGCCGATGCCGACCTGTGATTTCTGGCGCCCCGGCGCTCCCGGAGAAACGCTCACCGAAAACCGCTTGGATTTTAGAGAGCGCTTTTGCCTTCTTTTGTCGCGCCTGACAAAAGAAGGTCGCCCGCAAGCGCGCAGCGCGGGGCGAAAGCTTTTGGGGGTTGATTTGAATTCCTGGTAACGAGGCACCGAGGCACCGAGGCACCGAGGCACCGAGGCACCGAGGCACCGAGGCACCGAGGCGCCAGGGCACCAGAGCACCAGAGCACCAGAGCACCAGGGCAACAGAGACAGCAGAAACAGCAAGGCAAGACGACAACGACACAACCCGCCCGACCATCGAACCCACCGGCCCATCGGCACGAGGCCCATCCGCCCGCCAAACCCGTTACGCTTGCAGGTCACCGAACGAACAGCCGAGCCTTCCGATGAGCCAGGACCTCCCCGATACCTTTCGCGCCTTCCGCATCTTCGACGACGAGGACGGCTACCGTTCGGAGGTCGTCGAGCAGTCGATCGACGTCCAGAGCGACGGCGACGTGGTCATCCGCGTCGAATATTCGAGCATCAACTACAAGGACGCGCTGGCGGCGACCGGCAAGGGCCGGATCCTGCGCCGCTTCCCGCTCAACGGCGGCATCGACGCCGCCGGCGTCGTGGTTCGTAGCGACTCCCGACGCTTCGACCCCGGCGAAGAAGTGCTGATCACCGGCTGCGATCTCTCGGAGACCCGCGACGGGGGCTACAGCGAGTATCTGCGGGTGCCCTCGGAATGGCTGGTGCCGAAGCCGGATGGGCTGAGCCTGCGCGAGGCCATGATCCTCGGCACCGCCGGATTCACCGCCGCGCTCAGCCTGTGGCGAATGGAGGCCAACGGCCAGACGCCGGACATGGGTCCGGTGGTCGTCACCGGCGCCAGCGGCGGGGTCGGTTCGATCGCGCTGGACCTGCTGACGCGCGCCGGCTATGAAGCACACGCCATCTCGGGCAAGGTCGAGCATTTCGACCGGCTGCGCGAACTCGGAGCGACCCAGTGCATCTCGCGCCGGGACCTGCACTGGAGCGAGAAGCCGATGGACTCGTCGAAGTGGGCCGGCGCGATCGACAACGTCGGCGGCGACATGCTGTCGGGGCTGACCCGCGTGACCCACCCCTGGGGCAGCATCGCCGCCTGCGGCATGGCCGGCGGCATCGGCGTGAAGACCACGGTCATGCCGTTCATCATCCGGGGCGTGAGCCTGCTGGGGATCAACTCCTCGGGCTGCGCCTACCGGATCCGCGAACGGATCTGGGAGCGCCTGGCCGGCGACTGGAAACCGGCCCGTCTCGACCTGATCGAGGCGCGCGAAGTCGGTCTCGGCGAGATGAAGCCGTGGTTCGACAACGCCCTGTCGGCCGGCTCGCTGGGCCGGGTGGTGGTTCGCGTCGGGCACGACGGCTGAGCGCCGGGCGGCGTGGTGGCCGGCGCGGATTTTGTAGTATAGTTTCGGCTCTTCAGGCACTCATTCAAAGGGAAAGACGATGGCCAAGATTCTGATTGTCGACGACTCCGACACGCATCTTTACACGCTGTCGAAGATCGTCGAGGAACAGGGGCATGAGGTGATCACGGCCAGCAGCGGGGAAGAGGGAGTGGAAGCGGCCACGGCCAACAAGCCGGACCTGATCCTGATGGACGTGGTGATGCCCGGCCTGAACGGCTTCCAGGCCACCCGCAAGATCTCCAAGAACAAGGACACGGCCGAGATCCCGATCATCTTCGTGACCACGAAGAACCAGGAAACGGATCGCATCTGGGGCCTCCGCCAGGGCGCCAGCGCCTACCTGACCAAGCCGGTCGACAAGAAGCAGCTGCTGAACGCCGTCAACGAAGCCCTCGGGGGCTGATTCCGATGACGATTGCACAAGGCGAGCGCCTCCCGCAGGCGCAGCTCACGATCATGGGCGAATCCGGCCCCACGCCGATCGACGCGGCAGAACTGATGGGCGAAGGCACCACGGTGCTGTTCTCGGTCCCGGGCGCATTCACCCCGACCTGTTCGGCCAAGCATCTGCCCGGCTTCATCGAGCACGCCGATGCGCTGCACGCCGCCGGCGCCGATCGCATCGTCTGCATGGCGGTCAACGACATCTTCGTGATGGACGCCTGGGGCAAGGCCGCTGGCGTGGGCTCGGACAATGAGCACAGAATCGTGATGGCTGCCGACGGCAATGGCGATCTCGCCCAGGCCCTCGGCCTGGAGATGGACGGCCGCGCGTTCGGTATGGGCCTTCGCTCGCAGCGGTTCGCCCTGGTTGTCCGCGACGGTGTGGTGGAGCAGGTGCTGGTCGAAGCGCCGGGCGAGTTCCGGGTCTCCAGCGCCGAGCACGTGCTGTCCGTACTCGCCTGATTCGTCCCCCGGCGATCGTCGGGTTGCGGGCGTTCCGCGATTGATTCGCTGGAGGCGTCCGACTCCAGCCGTCCAGTGACGATCTTCCGCCTGGATTTCCGACCTGTTCCGGACCGATGACGGCGCCGGCGCTCAGTCGCCGGGTGGCGTCGAGTAGCGGACGGGGTCGACCCCGCTGGGCTCGATCCAGCCCAGCTTGAAGCCCACCCACAGTCCAATCACCAGCATCAGCGACAGGCCGATCCGCCAGGTCAGTCTGCGAACCGTGCGGTCGCCTTCACCCTTGTCGTTGACGAGGAAGTAGAAGCTCGAGGCCAGGCTGTAGAGTATGGCGCCCATGAAGGCGAGAATGACGATCTTGATCAGCACGTCGCAAGGTCCGGTTTCGGCAAGCCCGTATCCTACCCGCTGGCTGTCGGACGCATGACAACTCCGGGCAGATCGACACCGAACGACGGGCGAACCGCCGCGCCATCCGTCCGATCGGCGCTGAGGGCCATCGTTCCGCACCTCGCCGCGGCGCTGGTGGTGGCCGCCTGCCTGTGGCTGATGACGTGGCAGATCGACCGGGCGGACGACAAGCGGGCGCGGATGGCCGAGGTGGCCGCCGCGCCCACGGTGGGGCTTTCGGATGTCAACGCCGATACGCCCACCCCGACCCGGATTTCCGGCGCCGGGCGATTCGACGACGGCCGCCAGGTCCTGCTCGACAATCGCGTATTCAACCGTCAGCCGGGCGTACACGTCCTAACGCCGTGGATCCTGGACGACGGCCGGATCGTCCTGGTCGACCGCGGATGGGCCGCCTGGCCGGATCGCAGCGCACCGCGCCCCGACCCGGCCCCGCCGCAGACCGAGCGCATCGACGGCCTGCTGGTCGCCCCGCCCGAGGTCGGCCTGAGGCTCGGCGAAACCGCGCCGCTGGACCCCGACGACTGGCCCAACCTGCTGACCTACCACGATGACGGCCCGCTGCGCGCGGCGTTCGGCGATGCGCTGCTGCCGCAGGTCGTGCAGCTGGACCCGGCCCACCCCGGCCACCTGACCGGAACCCATTGGCCGGTCGTCACCTTCGGCCCGGAGCGCCACATCGGCTACGCCGTTCAGTGGGGGTTGATGGCCGCCGTCGTCGCCGCCATCTGGATAGGACTGACCCTGCGCGCCCGCCGGCGGACCATCTCGAGGAAATCTGCGACATGAAGGCCCGACTCACCCTGATTCTGCTGTTCGCGCTGTTCCTTGCGCCGATCGTCGTCGCGGTGCTGCTGAATTCGCGCTGGGTGGACTGGGAACCGGCCCCGGAGCGGTCGCACGGCGAACTGCTCGACCCCGTCGTCGCCCTGCCCGACTTCGAACTCGGCACCGCGGGCGGCGATCGTCTTGGCCTGGACGACCTGCGCGACCGCTGGATCCTGGTCCAGGTCGAAGCCAACGGCTGCGACGCGGCCTGCGAGGAGCGGGCCTACCTTCTGCGCCAGATCCGGGCCGGCCAGAACCGACACGTGCCCGACATCGCGCTGCTGATGCTGACGTTCGACGCGCCCGCCAACGGGGTCGTGGAGCGGATCCGCGCGCTGGACCCGACCTTTCGGGTTCTCGGCGGACCGGCAACCGACGAGCTCCGGGCCGCCTTTCCGCGCGCGTCGGACGGCGCTTTCTACATCGTTGATCCCGAGGGAAATATAATGGAGAGGTTCGGCCTGGATGCCGATCCGACCGGAATCCGCAAGGATCTCCGCCGCCTGTTGACCTGGACCGTTCGAGACTGAAATGACGATGTTCCGCCGCTTGGCCTGGTTCGCGACCGGGCTCGCCCTGATCGTGATCGTGGCCGGCGCCTGGGTGCGCCTGACCGACGCCGGGCTCGGCTGCCCGGACTGGCCGGGCTGCTACGGCATGGTGACCTGGCCGAAGACGCCGGAGCACATCGAATCGGCGACCAGCGCGTTCACCGAGTTCTCGGATTCGCGTGCGGTGGACTCGGGCAAGGCCTTCCGCGAGATGGCGCACCGCTACATCGCCGCCCTGCTCGGGTTCCTGATCCTGGTCATGGCCGTGATGGCGTGGCGCAATCGCCGCGATCCCGCCCAACCCGTGGCCCTGACGAGCGCGCTGCTGGCGCTGGTGATCTTCCAGGGCATGCTGGGCATGTGGACCGTGACCCTGCTGCTCAAGCCGGCCATCGTTACCGCCCACCTGGCCGGCGGCATGGCGACGTTCTCGTTGCTGTTCTGGCTATCGCTGAAGGTGTCGGCGGCGCCGGCACCGAGCCTGCCGGCGCGGGCCGAGCACGGCTGGATCTGGCTGGGTTTCGCCGTGGTCGTGGTCCAGATCCTGCTGGGCGGCTGGGTCAGCACCAATTACGCGGCGCTGGCCTGCCCGGATTTCCCCGCCTGCACCGGCGCGTGGTTGCCCCGGACCGACTTCAGCGAGGGCTTCCGGCTCTGGCGCGGCGTCGGTGTGGATTACGAGGGCGGCGTCCTCGACCAGCCGGCCCGCGTGGCGATCCATCTCGCCCATCGCCTGTGGGCGCTGGTCGTGATCGGGGTGCTGGGCTGGCTGTTCGCCCGCCTGGTCCGGGTCGAGGACCTGCGCCGGCCCGCCGCCGTGATGCTGGCCGTGCTCGTCGTTCAGGTCGCCCTCGGCGTCTACAATGTGGTCGGCGCGCTGCCGCTGCCGAACGCGGTCGCGCACAACGGCGTCGCCGCCCTGCTGCTGGCCAGCCTGATCTTCCTGCTTCACCGCAGTCGCCGCTCGACGCCCTGATCGATGTCGGCCGCGACCCGCAAGCTGTCCGCGTTTCTCGGGCTCTGCAAGCTCAAGGTCGTTGCCCTGATCGTGTTCACTGCGGTGGTCGGCATGGCGCTGGCGACGCCGGGCATGATTCCGCTGCAGCCGCTCCTGCTGGGCAGCCTCGGCATCGGGCTGGCGGCCGCGTCCGCCGCCGCCCTGAACCACCTGCTGGATCGCCGGATCGACGCACGCATGACGCGCACGCGACATCGCCCGCTGCCGAATCGTGCGCTCACCGAAGGCCAGGTGGTCGCCTTCGCCCTGGCCCTGGCGGTGATTTCCATGGTCATGCTGGTCGTCGGCGTCAACTGGCTGACCGCTGTACTGACCTTCTTCAGCCTGATCGGCTACGCGCTGATCTACACGGTCTGGCTCAAGCGCGCCACTTCACAGAACATCGTGATCGGCGGGGCGGCCGGCGCCGCGCCGCCAGTGCTGGGGTGGGTCGCCGTCACCGGCGAGATTCACGCCTACGCGCTGATCCTTTTCCTGATCATCTTCGTCTGGACGCCGCCGCACTTCTGGGCGCTGGCCATCTATCGCCGCGACGACTACGCCGGCGTCGGCCTGCCGATGCTCCCGGTGACCCATGGAGTGCCGTTCACCCGCTGGCAGATCCTGTTCTATTCGATCTTCCTGGTGCTGGTCACGCTGCTGCCGTTCCTGACCGGAATGAGCGGTTGGGTCTACCTGGCCGGCAGCCTGGTGCTCAACGCCGGCTTCCTCGGCTACGCCATCGCGTTGATGGTCAGCCGCAGCGAGCAGCTGCCGATGGCGTTCTTCCACTATTCCGTGATCTACCTGATGGCGCTGTTCGCCATTCTGCTCGTCGATCACTACTTCCATTCCTTCTTCGGGGTTGCCTGAATGTCCAGCATGTCCAGCAAGACTTCCGCTCACGGCGCTTCGCTGAAAGCGCTCGAGGATCGCGCCGAATTCGTCGGCCGCCACATCGGGCCGCGCGATGGGGACGTCGAGGCCATGCTCGGCGCGCTGGGACTCGATTCACTCGATGCGCTGATCACCGAAGCCACCCCCGGCAGCATTCGCGCCGAGCGGCCGCTGGACCTGGCCGCCGCGCGCAACGAGGCGCAGGTGCTGGCCCGGCTGCGCGAGATGGCCGACCGCAACTCGGTGCTTCATAGCATGATCGGCCTGGGCTACCACCCGACCCACGTTCCGCCGGTGATCCTCCGCAACGTGCTCGAGAACCCCGGCTGGTACACCGCCTACACGCCGTACCAGGCCGAGATCTCGCAGGGCCGGCTCGAGGGCCTGCTGAACTTCCAGCAGGCGGTCATGGACCTGACCGGCATGGGGCTGGCCAACGCCTCGCTGCTCGACGAAGCGACGGCTGCGGCCGAGGCGATGACCATGATGCGCCGCGTCGCGCGCAAGAACCCGTCCGATCGCTTCCTGGTCGATGCCGACGCGCTGCCGCAGACCATCGACGTGATGCGGACCCGGGCCGAACCGCTGGAGATCGAGGTGGTTGTCTCCGACGACCTCGAACGCGACGCGGCGGCCGGCGACTACTTCGGCCTGCTGGTCCAGTATCCGGGCGCCAGCGGTCGACTGGGTGATCCCGAGACGCTGATCGGCCTGGCCCACGAACACAACGCGCTGGCCGCCGTGGCGGCCGACCTGATGTCGCTGGCGCTGCTGAAGCCGCCGGGTGAAATGGGCGCCGACGTGGTCGTCGGGTCGGCCCAGCGCTTCGGCGTACCGATGGGCTACGGCGGTCCGCACGCGGCATTTCTCGCCACCCACGAAGACCACCGCCGCAACGTGCCCGGGCGCATCATCGGCGTCTCGCGCGACCGCCACGGCGCGCCCGCGCTGAGAATGGCGCTGCAGACCCGCGAACAGCACATCCGGCGCGAGAAGGCGATGAGCAACATCTGCACCGCGCAGGCGCTGCTGGCCGTGATGGCCGGGTTCTTCGCGGTGTGGCACGGGGCCGACGGCGTACGCACGATCGCTACGCGAATCCACCGCCTGACCCGGGTCGCGGCCGCGGCACTGAAGGCGGCCGGCCTGGCCCCGGTTCACGACGAGTTCTTCGACACGCTGACCCTGGCGGTCGACGAACGCGTCCGGCACGACCTGGTCCAGCGCGCGCTGCGCGCCGGCTTCAACCTGCGCACCGATGTCGGCGGCCAGCTCGGCATCAGCATCAACGAGGTCACCACGCGCGAGCAGATCGCCGATCTCGTGGAGGCCCTGGCCGGCGAGCGTTTCGATCTCGACGAACTGGATCGCAGCCTGGACGAGGCGGCGCCGGCCATCCCCGACCGGCTGGGCCGCCGCAGCGAGTACCTGACCCACGAAGTCTTCTCTCGCTACCACTCCGAGACCGAGATGCTGCGCTACCTCAAGCGCCTGGAAAACCGTGACCTGAGCCTGGCCCACGCGATGATTCCGCTGGGTTCGTGCACCATGAAGCTCAACGCCACGGCCGAGATGATGCCGGTGACCTGGCCCGAGTTCGCCGAACTCCACCCGCTGTGCCCCCACGACCAGGCCCGCGGCTATCGCGCGCTGGTCGACGACCTCGAGCGCATGCTGCGCGAGATCACCGGCTTCGATGCGGTCTCGCTCCAGCCCAATGCGGGCTCGCAGGGCGAGTACGCGGGCCTGCTGACGATCCGCCGCTACCAGGAGGCTCGCGGCCAGGGCCACCGCGACGTCTGCCTGATTCCCTCGTCCGCGCACGGCACCAATCCGGCCAGTGCCCAGATGGTCGGCTACCGGATCGTGGTGGTCGGCTGCGACGGCAGCGGCAATATCGATCGCGACGACCTGAACGCCAAGATCGAGAAGCATCGCGACGAACTGGCTGCATTGATGATCACCTATCCCTCGACCCACGGCGTGTTCGAGGAAGACGTCATCGCAATCTGCCAGAGCGTTCGCGACGCGGGCGGCCAGGTCTATCTCGACGGCGCCAACATGAATGCGCTGGTCGGCATCTCGCGCGTGGCCGACTACGCCGATGTCTGCCACCTGAACCTGCACAAGACCTTCTGCATCCCGCACGGCGGCGGCGGACCGGGCGTCGGCCCGATCGGCGTACGCGACCACCTCGCCGAGTTCCTGCCCGGTCACGTCAGCGGCGTGCTCGGCGCCGGCGCCGGCACCAATCCGGCGGTGGCCGCAGCGCCCTGGGGCTCGGCGGCGATCCTGCCGATCTCCTGGGCCTATATCGCGCTGATGGGCCGCGACGGACTGCGTCGCGCCTCCGAGGTCGCCATCCTGAACGCGAACTACATCGCCAAGGGGCTGAAGGAGCACTACGACATCCTCTACACCGGCCGCAACGGGCGCATCGCGCACGAATGCATCGTCGATCTGCGGCCGTTCAAGGAGTCGGCCGGCATCTCCGAAGAGGACGTGGCCAAGCGGCTGATCGACTACGGCTTCCACGCGCCGACGATGTCCTGGCCAGTCCCCGGAACGCTGATGATCGAGCCGACGGAAAGCGAATCGCGCGAGGAGCTGGACCGCTTCATCGAGGCGATGATCGCGATCCGCGGCGAGATCGATCGGGTCGCCCGCGGCGACTTCGACGCCGACGACAACCCGCTGAAGATGGCACCCCACACGATCGCCGAACTCAGCGCCGACGACTGGCCCCACGCCTATTCCCGCGAGCAGGCCGGCTGGCCGGTCGCCTCGCTGCGTCTGGGCAAGTTCTTCGCCTCCGTGGGCCGTGTCGACAACGTCTACGGCGACCGCAAC
This sequence comes from Wenzhouxiangellaceae bacterium, assembly GCA_965227925.1. Lineage (GTDB taxonomy): Bacteria > Pseudomonadota > Gammaproteobacteria > Xanthomonadales > Wenzhouxiangellaceae. The sequence continues at coordinate 238,636 of CBDDGP010000003.1, read as the reverse complement.
CTCGTCTGTTCCTGCCCGCCGATGGAGGTCTGGGCCGAGGCCAGCTGAGCGCGCCGCGGAACCCGTCGAAACGAAAACGGCCCGGAACATCCCGGGCCGTTTTCCTTGTCTCCATCAAGCACCGATCCCGCGTCCGGATCGATGCCGCTTCCGCCTTCTAATCGTCCGAAGGCGAGAAGCTGAGCTCGTCGTCGCGACGCAGCGTCGAGGTCCAGTACGGTTCCATGTCGGCCAGCGATTCATCGAACCGATCCCAGGTCGCTGCGGCCTCTTCCTCGCCGACCGCGTCGACCAGGATGCCGTTGGCGCCCTTGCGGTCCTCGTCCATGGCGGCGAAGTCGGCGAAATGCTCGACCACGAAGTAATCGGCTTCCCAGCGATGGTTGCCGGCCATGTCGTACCAGGTGCCCATGTGCTCGTAGTCGGCGTCCTTCATGTGACCGACGACTTCTCCGACCACCTCGCGGAAGGCCGCGCCATCGGCGACCCGGAACTGGTGCAGCATGACGACCGTGTACCCTTCCGCGTCACCGCTCCAGTCCGACATCTTCGTCGCGAAACGGCGCTCGACCGAGTCCATGTGCGGCCAGATCTGTTCACGGACCACCGACCAGCACTCTTCGCTGGCGGCTTCCTGCTCGTCCATTTCGGACCACATGTCCATGCGCGACACGAGGGTCACGGTGTTCAGCTTGCCGTCGACGGGCCACCAGGCGGACCAGGCGTTCTCGCCGCCCTGCTCCTCGTAGCATTCCATGTAGGCTTTCATGCCGTCGCGGAACTCCATGCCGTGGCCCATCGTGACGCCGATCTCGGTCATGGTGATCATGTAGTCGTCGCTGGATGCGTGATTGTCGGCCGCCACCGGCAGACACCACGCGGCGGCTACCATTCCCGCAATCGCCGCGGGAAGCAGTTTCTTGTGGATTTTCATTCGCTCTCTCCCTGAAGTTGGATGGGGCGTCGTTGCCGCGCGGATGCGACGACACGACGCCACGCCCGCCATCCTGCACTGCGGTCACGGAAAAAGCAACAGAGTGTGATTCGCGTCTCTTTTTGGAGGGTCAGGACTCCGGCTCGTCGACGGCATCGGTGGGGGTCGTTTCCGAGACGCCCTCGACCACTTCCATGGCGTGCAGACGACGATCGTCGGCTGCGGTCACGCGGAAGGTCCAGCCGTCGATGCCGACCGACTCGCCGACCTCCGGCAGGCGCCCGAACTCGGCCACCACCAGTCCGCCGATCGTGTCGAATTCATCGTCGCTGAATGCGGTACCCAACGCTTCGTTGAAGTCCTCGATCGGAGTCAACGCCTGGACCTGGAAACGGCCTTCACCGACGCGCTGGATGTCCTCGACGGCCTCCGTGTCGTGCTCGTCGTCGATGTCGCCGACGATTTCCTCGAGCACGTCCTCGATGGTGATCAACCCCGAGACGCCGCCGTATTCGTCGACGACGATCGCCATATGGTTCTTGTTGACCCGGAACTCGCGCAGCAGCACGTTCAGCCGCTTGGACTCCGGGATGATCACCGGTGCCCGGATCAGGTCGGCCAGCACCACGTCGCTGTCGCGGCCGACCAGCCGCAGCAGGTCCTTGGCGAGCAGGATGCCCTGGATCTCGTCCTTGTCCTCGCCGACCACCGGGAACCGGGAGTGGCCGGACTCCAGGATGATCGGGAGAATGTCGTCCAGCGAGCTGCCCTGGGACAGCACCACCATCTGGGATCGGGGAATCATGACGTCGCGCACCTGGAGTTCGTCGACCTCCAGCGCACCTTCGATCATGGCGAGGGTGTCGGATTCGATCAGGCCGCTTTCGGTGGCTTCGCGAATCAGCTCGATCAGGTCGTCCCGGCTCCGCGGTTCGCTGCCGAAGGCGCGCCCCAGGCGCTCCAGCCACGAACGGCCCGCAGAGCCGTTGCTACTGTTGGATGAGTCGTCGTTCATCGAAGGGAAGGTCCGCTCTCCTTGTGGGTCAATCGGTGCGTAATTGGGTAGGTCATTGGCCGGGCGCATCCGCGTCGCGGTAGGGGTCGGCGATATCGAGCTCGGCCAGCAGCTCGCGCTCGACCGCCTCCATGCGTTCGGCCTCTTCTTCCTGCATGTGGTCGAAGCCGCGCAAGTGCAAGATACCGTGGATCACGAGATGCGCCCAGTGATCGGCCGGGGACTTGTTCTGGTCCTGCGCTTCGCGCGCGATCACCGGGGCGCAGAGCACCACGTCGCCGGCCGGCGAGGGCAGCTCGATGGCCTCGGGCAGGCCGGGCGGTCGCGAGGACGGAAAGCTCAACACGTTGGTCGGCGCGTCCTTGCCCCGCCATTCGCGGTTCAGCGCGCGGCTTTCGGCCTCGTCGACCACGCGCAAGCAAATCTCCGCCTCGCCGCCGTCGTCGCCGCCGTCGTCGTCGCCGAGCAGCGCGGCCGTGGCGAAGCGGACCAGGTCGGCGTCGGACGGCACCCCGTCCAGGGCCACGGCGTGCTGGACCTCAATTGCCATCGTCGTCCCGCTCCGCGTCGGCCCGCTCGTAGGCCTCCACGATGCGCCGCACGATCGGGTGGCGCACCACGTCGCGCGCATCGAAGAAGGTCTGGCCGACCCCCTCGACGCCGCGCAGCAGTTCGATCGCCTGCTTCAGGCCGGACAGGGTCTTCGGCGGCAGGTCGACCTGGGTCTGATCGCCGGTGATCACCGCCCGCGAGCCGAAGCCGATCCGGGTCAGGAACATCTTCATCTGTTCCGGCGTGGTGTTCTGCGCCTCGTCGAGAATCACGTAGGCGTCGTTCAACGTTCGGCCGCGCATGTAGGCCAGCGGCGCGACCTCGATCACGTTGCGCTCGATCAGCCGGCCGACCTTCTCGAAGCCCATCATTTCGTAGAGCGCGTCGTAGAGCGGCCGCAGGTAGGGGTCGACCTTCTGGGCCAGGTCGCCGGGCAGGAAGCCGAGCCGCTCGCCGGCCTCGACCGCCGGGCGCACGAGCACGATGCGCTGGACCCGGTCCGACTCCAGCGCGTCGACCGCGCAGGCCACGGCCAGGAAGGTCTTGCCGGTGCCGGCCGGGCCGACGCCGAAGTTGATGTCGTTGTTGGCGATTCGCTCCAGGTAGCGGCGCTGGTTCGGGCCGCGCGCCCGGATCAGGCCGCGCTTGGTCCGGATGACGGTCTCGCGCTCGCCGTCCTCGACCTCGTCCAGCCCCGAGGCCTGCAGGCTGAGATTGACCAGCGCCGGCGTGAGCACCTCGCGCTCGGTCTGGCGGAACAGCTTGCGCAGCACGCGGCGGGCCGCGCCGGTGGCGTCCGGCTCGCCCTCGATGGCGAACAGGTTGCCGCGCGCATTGACCGAAACGCCGAGACGCTTTTCGATCAGGCGGAGGTGTTCGTCGAACGGCCCGCACAGGTTGGCCAGCCGTTCGTTGTCGGCCGGTTCCAGCTCGAGCGTGACCGGTTGCGTCGACGTCGCCATCAGGCCACGTCACGGGCCGGGATGCGCCCGCGCAGCGAGTTCGACAGCGCAGCGGTGATCTCGACCTCGGCGAACCGGCCGATCAGCGTCTGCGGGCCGTGGAAGTTGACGACGCGGTTGTTTTCCGTGCGTCCGGCGAGTTCGTTCGGGTCCTTGCGGCTCGGGCCCTCGACCAGCACCCGCTCCGTGCGGCCGACCATGGCCTCGGAAATGGCTCGCGCCTGCTCGTTGAGCTGCGCCTGGAGCCGCTGCAGTCGCGCCTTCTTGGCCTCCATCGGCACGTTGTCGGGCAGGCTGGCGGCCGGCGTGCCCGGCCGGGCCGAGTAGATGAAGCTGAACGACTGATCGAAGTTCAGGTCGCGGATGAGCTTCATCGTCTGCTCGAAGTCGGTCTCGGTCTCACCGGGGAAGCCGACGATGAAATCCGAGGACAGGGAGATGTCCGGCCGCGCTTCGCGCAGCTGGCGGATCCGGTCCTTGTACTCCAGCACCGTGTGCCCCCGCTTCATCAGCGCGAGCACCCGATCGGAGCCGGACTGGACCGGCAGGTGCAGGTAGTTCGCCAGCTTCGGGGTGTCGGCGTAGGCCTCGACCAGGCGGTCGGAGAACTCCACCGGGTGCGAGGTCGTGAAGCGGATCCTCTCGATGCCGTCGAAGGCGGCGACGTAGCGGATCAGCATCGCGAGATCCGCCGTCCCGCCGTCGTGGGTCGGACCCAGGTAGGCATTGACGTTCTGGCCGAGCAGGTTGATCTCGCGTACGCCCTGCGCTTCGAGCTGGGCGATCTCGGCGATCACGTCGTCGAGCGGCCGGCTGACCTCCTCGCCGCGCGTGTAGGGCACCACGCAGAAGGTGCAGTACTTCGAGCAGCCCTCCATGATCGACACGAACGCCGACGGACCCCTAGCGCCCGGCGGCGGCAGGTGGTCGAACTTCTCGATCTCCGGGAAACTCACGTCCACCGCTGCCCTGCCGTCCTCTCGTACGCGATCGAGCATCTGCGGCAGTCGGTGGATCGTCTGCGGACCGAACACCAGGTCGACGAACGGCGCGCGCTTGAGGATGCCGTCGCCCTCCTGGCTGGCCACGCACCCGGCCACGCCGATCACCACCCCCGGCCGGGCCTCCTTCAGCGGCCGCCAGCGTCCCAGCTGGGAGAACACCTTTTCCTGCGCCTTCTCGCGGATCGAACAGGTGTTGACCAGGATGACGTCGGCCGCCGATTCGTCGTCGGTCAGCTCCAGGCCGTGCGACGCCGCCAGCACTTCGGCCATGCGGTCGGAGTCGTACTCGTTCATCTGGCAGCCGTGGGTCTGGATGTAGAGCTTTCCGGCCATTCGCGATCACGGGGTGAAAGAACCGGGAATTCTAGCAAATTCAGACCCCTTGCCCCGGATTCCCTCGCCATTCCGCTACGCCTTCCCCGAACCGTTCCGGCGGCGGTTCCGCCCTCGGCCCCCGGCCTGCTTCCATCCGGCCGCGAGCGATCTCGCGATGAACCGCGCACGCCGCCGGATCGGGCCGTGCCGGTTCCTTGGCACCCGGGCTGCTACGGTGCCCCGACTTCAATGCAGCAATGATGATCCGGTGACGGCCCTGAGTAACGACAATGAGTATCGACAATGAGTAACGACAATGAGTGACGCGAATTCGGACGACGGAAAGCGGTTCAACGGCGACAAGAAGGACCTCGAGCGCTTCATGGACGGCGTGGTCCAGCGCAACCCGGACGAAAAGGAGTTTCACCAAGCGGTCCACGAAGTGGCCTCCGACGTGCTGCCGTTCATCGCCGAACACGACCGCTACCAGCAGGGCAAGCTGCTCGAACGGATGACAGAACCGGACCGGGTGGTGTCGTTCCGGGTCAGCTGGATCGACGACGACGGCGACGCCCAGGTCAACCGCGGCTGGCGGGTCCAGTTCAACAACGCGATCGGCCCCTACAAGGGCGGCCTGCGCTTCGACCCCGGCCTGACCGAATCGGTGCTGAAGTTTCTCGGCTTCGAGCAGTGCTTCAAGAACGCGCTGACCGGCCTGCCGATCGGCGGCGCCAAGGGGGGCGCCAACTTCGACCCCAAGGGCCGGAGCGACGACGAGATCATGCGCTTCTGCCAGGCCCTGATGAACCAGCTGGTCCATTACATCGGCCCGAACCGCGATATTCCCGCCGGCGACATCGGGGTCGGCCAACGCGAGATCGGCTACCTGTTCGGCCAGTACCGGACCCTGAGCCGCGAGTTCGTCGGTGCGCTGACCGGAAAGGGCGTGTCCTTCGGCGGCTCGGAGCTTCGCACCGAGGCGACCGGCTACGGCGTGCTGTACTTCGTCAAGGACATGCTCGACCGCTCCGGCGGCGACATCGACGGCCAGCGGATCGCGATCTCCGGCGCCGGCAACGTGGCGCTGCACGCCGCAGAGAAGGCGATCGCGCTCGGCGCGCGGGTGGTCACGCTGTCGGATTCCGGCGGCACCATGCACCACGCCGACGGCCTCGACCAGGACCGGCTCGAAACGGTCAAGCGGATGAAACAGGATCGCGGCTGTCGCATCGAACAGGTCGCCGAGGAGCTAGGCTGGGACTTCCAGGAAGACGAAACGCCGTGGGCGGCCAAGTGCGACATCGCCCTGCCCTGCGCCACCCAGAACGAACTCGACGGCGACGCGGCCAAGACGCTCATCGACAACGGCTGCCGACTGGTCGCCGAAGGTGCCAACATGCCCTGTACCGCCGATGCGGTCGAGCGCTTCCAGGACGCGGATGTCCTCTATGCCCCCGGCAAGGCCGCCAACGCCGGCGGCGTCGCCGTCTCGGGCCTGGAACGCGCCCAGAACGCCCAGCACCTGGTCTGGACCCGCAACCGCGTCGACGACGAACTGCAGAAGATCATGCGCGACATCCACGATCGCTGCGAGCGCCACGGCGGCGACGGCAACGGCGGCCCCGTCAACTACCGCAAGGGCGCCAACATCGCCGGCTTCGAAAAACTCGCCGACGCGATGATTGCGCAGGGTGTGCTCTGAGTGGTAGTCGAGTTCAGACGATGAGAACTAGATGATTGGCGCGAAGACGCGAAGGCGCAAAGAGAACAGCTGGAACAGACAAGTGAAAAGAGCCGGAGAGGACAAGGAAGATCTCGAGTAGGGAAAGTTCTGGCGACGCATCGCTTCGATCGCCGCATTATCGGGATTACGTGATTTTCTCTTCGCGCCTTCGCGTCTTTGCGTCCATCATCTAAAGGACTGGGGCTCGATAAGCATCGAAGCCGAAAAATCGCCGGAGCGCGTCGCGAGCAGCTTCATGCGGGAGACGCCCGGAGCGCAGGAACCGCAGTGCACTTACCGGGCATGAGGATTTCGAGCACCGGACGGCGCCCGCACGGAGACGCGCAGTAGCGCTCCGGTGATTTTTCAGCCAGGCGGCCACTGCATCTGTCGCCCGCCCAACAGGTGCAGGTGAATGTGGTACACCGACTGCCCCCCCTGCTCGTTGCAGTTGAGGTTCAGGCGGTAGCCGTTGTCGGCGATGCCTTCGTCCTTCGCGATCTTCGCCGCGGCCAGGACCATTCGGCCGACGAGTTCGGCGTGGTCCGTTTTCAGATCATTGAGCGTGGCGATGCGCGTCTTCGGAATGATCAGCACGTGGACCGGGGCCTGGGGCTCGATGTCGCGAAAGGCCAGAAGCTCGTCGTCCTCGTAGACGATGTCGGCGGGAATCTCGCGGGCGACGATCTTTTCGAACAGGGTGTCGGACATGGTCGGCTCCTGGGCGTGGATCAGTGTCGGTCGACGTCGGGGCGCTCGACCTTCGAGAACGCTTCGAGCACCGCTTCAGCGGCCGCGTCCGCGGTCGGAAGCGCGGACGGGTCCTCGGCCGGCCAGACGCGGGACCGAAGCGGGCTGTAGAACGCACCCGGGTCGAACAGGCCGACCGCCGGGCCGGTCTTGCGGCATTCGGCGGCCAGCGTGGAGGCCAGCGCGCGCAGGCCCGACTGCGCGACGCCGTAGCCGGCCCAGTAGGCGCTGGCCCGGGCATCCGGATCGTCGACCACGAACAGCACGCGACTGGCCTCGGTGCCGCGCAGCAGCGGCAGCAGCGCGCGGGTCAGCAGCATCGGTCCGGTCAGGCCGGCCTGCAGCTCCTGCATCCATTCGTCCGGCGGCAGGTGCTCGATCGGGCGCAGGCCCTTGAACTCGGCGGCGGCGTGGATCATGCCGTCGAGCCGGCCGAACTCCCCGCTCAGCGACTCGGCCAGCTCGGCGTAGTGATCGGGACCGGCACCGGCGAGGTCCAGCGGCACGCCGAGCGGCGCTCGCCCGTCGGCGGCCAGTTCGTCGTGGAGCGTTTCCAGCTTGCGCCGGTTCTTGTCCAGCGCGATGCAGTCGGTGCCGGCGGCAAGCAGGCGTCGGACCAGCGCCGAACCCAGCGCGCCGGCCGCGCCGGTGACCAGGACAACGCCTGCGGTCGAGTCGTTCATGTCGAGTCATCCATCAGGAAGGCTTCCTTGTGCTACCGAGCGATTCGCCCCATAGTAGCGCTGAGCGCCGATCGACTTCGCACCTTCGACGCGCCTCGTCCCGACTCGCAGCCCGCCCGCCATGCCCTTCTACGAATACCGCCACCACGACGAGGACGAAGCCGCCGGCTCCGGCTGCAAGCACTGCCGGGAGGGCTTCACGGTGCTCGAGAAACTGTCGGCCGATCCGCTGGACGCCTGTCCGGGCTGCGGCGGGCCGGTCCGGCGCGTGATCTCCGCGCCGCAGGTGGTGTCCGGCAAGGCGCACATGCACCGGCCGGACAACATCGAGAAGCACGGCTTCACCCAGTACAAGAAGATCGGCAAGGGCGTCTACGAGAAGACCGCCGGCAAGGGGCCCGGGATCATCTCCGACGACTGAGCCCCGGCCCTGCCGGGCGGACTTCCGCGGGGCTCAGCCGTGCCGCAGCGCCTGGCGGCCGGGCGTGGCCAGCGGCGGCACGAGCACCACCCAGACCATCACCGCGACACCGATCGACCACAGCGTGACGCCCGCATCCAGCAGCAGGCCCAGGGCGATCGGACCCAGCGCGGTCGAGGCCACCATCAGCGCCATGAATACCCCGCGGACCAGGCCGAGCTGGCGGGTGCCGTACAGCTCGACCCAGACCGCGGCGGCCAGCACGCTGTTGATCCCGGCGGTCAGGCCCAGACCGACGAACATCGCCCACAGCGACGGCACCGGAGCCAGGCCGCCGAGCCCCAGCAGGGCGAGGCCGAGCGGCAACAGCTGGACCCGCAGCAGCGGCCGCGCGCCGAACCGGTCGATCAGGCGGCCGGCGCCGAACGACGCCAGGAACTGGCACGCGGCGAAGGCCATGAATCCGCGACCGACCAGCAGCATCGACCAGTCCTGCCGATCCGCGATCGCGGCCTGGTGCAGGAACAGCGCGGTGACCACCACCGGCGGCACCAGCACGATCAGGAGCACGCGCAGGAAGTTCGGGTCGATCAGCAAGCCCGCCCGGGCGACGCGCGGCGGCGCGCTGTTCTCGTCCGGGGCATGGGCCTCCGGGGCCTCTGCGGATGGATCGCCGACCAGCGGCCGGCCGAGCGCATACAGCCCCGGCCCGATCACCAGCGCCGCACCCCCGGCCAGGCTCCACCAGACGTCCCGCCAGCCCAGCGAATCCAGCGCCAGCGCGACCAGCGAGGGGAACAGCGCCTCGCCGAGGATGAATCCGTAGCTGGCCATCGCCAGCGCGCGACCCCGGCGAGCGGTCGCGAAGCGTCCGGCCGCGACCACCGCCAGGTGGCCGAGCAGGCCCTGGCCGGCGAGGCGCAGCAGGAACAGGCCGACCGCGAAGCCCAGCGGCGTGGCCGAGCCGGCCACGGTCGCCGCCCCCGCGGCCAGCAGCATCGCCACGCCCAGCGCGGCGCGCTTCAGCGCAACGTGGTCGGCCAGGCCGCCGACCCAGAACATCAGCAGACCGCTGGCCAGCGTCGCGGTCGAATACAGCGTCCCGAATGCCGCGTCGCTCAGACCGAAGGCCGCTCGGAACTCACCGCCGAACAGGCCGATGAAGAAGGTCTGGCCGACGCTGGAACACAGCGCAGCGGCCAGCGCGAAGCGGCCGGCGGGCGGAATGCCGCGGGGCGCGGCCGGGGGGTGATCAGGCGTCATGGTCGGCGACCGTGTCGGGTTGGGGCGGCCAGCCTAGCCGATGCCGCCGGCTCAAACACGGGTTCACCCGGCCCTGGGCTATGATCCGCGGACGCCGAATTCACGAGGAACGACATGGCCCGGATCATGAAACGAACCACCAACCGCATTCGATCGACAGCCCTGGCCGCGACCGCCGCACTGATCGCCGCTCTGATCGCCGCTCTGATCGCCGCCGGTCCGACGCTGGCCGAGGCCTTGCGCACCGAGTACCAACCGATCGAGCTCGAGGCCGTCGGCGAGGGCCTGAACCACCCCTGGGGCATGACCTTCCTGCCTGACGGCGATCTGCTGGTGAGCGAGCGCGGCGGCCGGTTGCTGCGGGTTGGGACCGACGGCGCCACGACCGAGATCAGCGGCGTGCCCGAGGTGGCCGCGCGCGGCCAGGGCGGGCTGCTCGACCTGGCACTGCACCCGGGCTACGTCGACGAGGACAATGGCTGGATCTACTTCACCTGGTCGCAGGGCGCGCCGGACGGCGTGAACTCCGCGACCACGCTGTCGCGAGGACGCCTCGACGGCGACGCACTGGTCGACGTCGAACAGGTGTTCATCCAGGATCGCTTTTCGACCCCCGGCCGCCATTACGCCGGGCGGCTGGCGTGGCTGCCGGACGGCACGCTGCTGATGAGCATCGGTGACCGCGGCGCGGAACCGCGCCGAGCCCAGGACCTGGCCGACCACGCCGGCAAGCTGCTGCGCCTGAACGCCGACGGCAGCGCCCCGGACGACAACCCCTACGTCGGCCGCGACGACGCCGCAGCCGAAGTCTGGACCTACGGCAACCGCAACATCCAGGGCCTGGTCGTCCACCCGGCGACCGGCGAGGTCTGGTCGGTCGAACACGGACCGCGCGGCGGCGATGAGCTGAACCGGATGGTCGCGGGCAGCAATTACGGCTGGCCGATCGTGTCTCGAGGCCGCGACTACCGCAGTGGCGAGAAGTACTTCGAGGACACGCAACGCTCGATGGACGGCGTGATCGATCCGTACGTCGACTGGACGCCGGGCCTCCACCCGTCGGGCCTGGTGGTGCTGACCGACGATACGTTCCCCGCCTGGCAGGGCAATTTCCTGGCCGGCGGACTGGCGACCGAGCAGATTCGCCGGATCGTGTTCGAGGGCGGCGAGGTGGTGCACGAAGAGCGCCTGATCCAGGGCGAGGTCGGCCGCGTGCGCGATCTCGAGATCGGGCCCGACGGCTTCGTCTACCTGGTGACCGACAACGGCGAGAACGCCGACGGCGTCTGGCGGATCCGACCGGCCGACTGAGCGCTCGACCGCATCGACGACGACGGTTCGCCCGGCGGCGTGTCAGCCGGCGTCGGGACCGCGTCCGATCCACGGCTCGAACGGCCAGTCGGAGCCCTTGCGCATGGCCTCCAGCGCCCCCCGTTCGCGCGATTCGATCGTCTCGACGAAGTGCTCCGCCTGGTCGCCCATGACCGCGAAGGCATCGAGGCCTTCCATCAGGAACGCCTGGAGTCGCCCCACGCCGGCAGCCTCCGCCGGCGCGCGCATCCAGCGCACCAGCCGCCGGATCATCTTCTTCCGCACCGTCTCGGCCAGCAGACGGCCGAGGCTGCCGATCAGGACGATCTGCTCGTCGCGCTGGTCCCAGGCCCCCAGCTCGCGGTAGGCGCGCGCGTACTCCGGCTGATCGAGCTCGCCGGCCAGGTGGCCGGCCAGGCGCGCATCGAGGTCCAGGCTCATCCACTGCAGCCGCATCGCTTCGCCGACCGCGAACAGCAGGTGGTCGGGCAGGAAGCGGCGCATGATCGGCACCACGCGCTCGAGCTGTCGATCGCGCTCGCGCATGTCCTTGCCACCGTAGAGCTCGTCGAGAAAGAACACGCAGGCGTCGCGGAAGCGCTGCTGCTCGGCCAGGTCGGCGTAGGTCGCGTCGAGCCGGGCCCGCTGCCAGCGCTGCAGGCGCTCGAGCTCGGGATCGTCGGCCGGCAAGCGGTCGAGCAGCGCAAGGCTTGCACGGACCTGCTCGGCCAGGTGCTCGGCGCCGCTGACCGCGGTTCCGGAATCCCGTGGCGCGTCGCTCATGCGTCCAGCGTGCGGATCGCGTCGACCAGCTCTTCGCGCCCGCGCCGGAACACCGCGACCGCCTCGACGTGGGCGTAGCGGACGACGTGCGCCTCGTCGAGCAGAAACACGCCTCGCTTCATGCCGAGCAGCCCCTTGCAGCCGTAGGCGTCGGCCACGTCGAGGCCGGCGTCGGTCAGCAGCGTGAACGGCAGCTCGTGCTTCGATCGGAACGCGCGGTGTGACTCGGCATCGTCGGCGCTGATGCCGACGACCTCGACGTCCAGCCCTTCGAACTCCTCGAGTCCGTCGCGGTACTCGCACAGCTGCCGGGTACAGACCGGCGTGCCGTCGCCGGGGTAGAACACAAGCAGCAAGCGGCGGCCGGCGTGGTCGGCCAGCCGCCAGGTCCGACCGTCGTGGTCGGGCAGCTCGAAGTCGGGGGCCGGCTGGCCGGGGCGAACGGGCATCGAAGCGTCCTGATCGGGGTACGGGCCGGCAGCATAGCAACGCGAGCGTGCCGCGCGCGTGCGGAGCGGGTCCGGCGTTACAATGGCGGGGATGCCCACGAACGAACTCCCATGCTGACGCTGAACCCCGCCGGAAGGAAACGCAAGGGCCGCAAGGTGCCGAAGATCGGGCTGGCCCTGGCCGGCGGCGGTCCGCTGGGTGCGATCTACGAGCTCGGCGCACTGCAGGCCGTCAACGAGGGCATTTCCGGACTGCGCCTGCACCAGCTCGACAACTACGTCGGCGTCAGCGCAGGCGCCTTCCTGGCGGCCAGCCTCGCCAACCAGGTGACCACGAGCCAGATGTGCCGCGTATTTCTCGGCGCACCCGGGGCGGAATTCACCTTCGAGCCCGAATCGTTCCTGCGGCCGGCCTTCGGCGAGCTCGGCGGCCGCGCTCGCAATACGCCGGGCGCCCTCTGGGGCCTGATCACCGAGGCCGTTCGCCACCCGACCCGGGTCGGCCGACTGGAATCGATGGGCGACCTCGCACGGGTCCTGCCGACCGGCCTGTTCGACAACGGCACGATCAACAATTTCGTCGCCCGGGTCCTCCACCGTCCGGGACGAACCAACGACTTCCGCAAGCTGGACACGACGCTGCGCGTGGTGGCGATGGATCTCAATACCGGCGCTGCGGTGCGCTTCGGCGAGCCGGGCCTGGACGACGTGCCGATCTCGCAAGCGGTGCAGGCGTCGGCGGCCCTGCCCGGCCTCTACCCACCGGTCAAGATCAAGGACCGCTATTACGTCGACGGCGCGCTGCGGCGCACGCTGCACGCGTCGGTGGCGCTCAACGACGGCGTCGACCTGCTGATCGGCGTCAATCCGCTGGTCCCGTTCGACGCCGCGCAGGATCCGGAGCGGATGCAGATCGACCAGGAACGGATGATCGAAGGCGGCCTGCCGCTGGTGCTCGCCCAGACCTTCCGGGCGCTGATCCAGTCGCGGATGCAGATCGGCATCTCGAAGTACGCCAGCCAGTTCCCGGAATCCTCGATCCTGCTGGTTGAGCCCGACCGGCACGACGAGCGACTCTTCTTCACCAACATGTTCAGCTACTCCAGCCGCAGCGACCTGGCCGAGCACGCCTACCAGCACACCCGGCGCGAACTGCTCGCGCGCGCCGACGACCTGGAGAAGTTCCTGGCCCCCTACGATCTCGCCCCCGACCGCGACGCGCTCGGCGAGGAACGCTCGCTGAAGACCAGCCTGGCCCAGGAGCCGCCCTACCTCGCCCCGCTCGGCAACAGCCTGGCGCGCGGCCTCGATCGCCTGGACCGCCTGCTCGAAGATCTCTGAGGCCGGGCAGACCGCGCCGCGATCGCGGCCCTTCTCCTGAAACGAAAAGGCCCGGGACGACCCGGGCCTTTTCGCGTTTCGACGCCTGCGACCGTCAGCTTTCGAAGCCGTCGGCGAAGACGTTCTCGGTCGCACAGCTCTGGACGCGGATGTCGTCGATCCACCAGCCCGGATGGGCCACCGAGGAATCGGTCGCCAGCCGGAAGCGCAGCTGCACCGTCTGACCCGCCCAGGCGCTGAGGTCGACCACGGAGTTCATCCACGCCTGCGGATCGCCGCACCACGCGTCGAGCCCCGCTGCCGGGTTCGAGAACCCGCCGTCCATCGGCCCGTCGTAGGGGTCGGTCAGCATGTTGGCATCGGGGACCGGGTCCCAGGTCGAACCGCCGTCGGAGCTGATCTCCAGCAGACCTCCGTCGAAGCAGCCCGATCCGCCGTCTTCGAGTTCCTGACGGTTCCAGAACTGGAAGGTGTGTGCGGAGGTCGCCGTCGGCAGTGCGATCGGCGGCGAGGTCAGCAGCTGGTCGCTGACCTGCGGCACGTCGTCGCCGTGCCAGGCCTGAACGCCGCTGTTGACCTGCGCGCCCTGCAACACCCAGGTGCTGCCGGTGCCTCCGGTGGTCCAACCGTTGGCGCCGGACTCGAAGTCCTCGACCAGGTGGGTCTGCACCGTCGAGCCGATCGAGCAGTCGCCCGGCAGCGCCACGGTGGTGAACGAGCGCGTCGAGGAGATCGCGCCGCCGCACTGATTGGACGTGGACACGCGCCAGTAAAGGACGCTGTTGCTCGGCAGCGGCGAGGTCACGACCGAGGTCGCGTCGGTGGTCGCGGAGAACACGATGTTGCCGAACCCGGAGTCGTCGGCGACCTCGACGGTGTACGCCGCCGCCTGTGCCACGGCGGACCATTCGAGCGTGACCTGCTGCGGGACGTTGGTGGCCCCGTCGGCGGGCGAGGACAGCGCGGCGGTTCCGGCCGCTGCGGTGAAAACCGACAGACCGAGGTCGACGCTGCGACTGGTCGCCCCACTGGTGCCTTCGACCGTCACCGTGTAGTCGCCGGCGGCGGCCGCACCGGTGTTGCCGACGGTCAGCGTCGACGATGCCGGGGGGTTGACCGGGTTGGTCGTGAACGACGCGGTGGTTCCGGCCGGCTGGCCGGTCGCGGTCAGCGCCACCGGACTGCTGAAGCCGAGCACCGAACCGATGTCGAGATCGAAGCCGGCGCTGTCCGGGGTGCAGATGGCTGCCTCGGTGGGCGTCGAGGCGAGCGTGAAGGTCGGTTCCTGCACGCAGTTGTAGCAGACCAGGGCGAAGTCCTGATCGGTGGCGTCGCCGAGGTTCGGAACGCCGTCGCCGGCGATGTTGAACGCCGAGACCGTCACGGTCAGTGCCGACACGGCACCGGCGTCGAAGAACACGGCTTCGTAGTTGTTGGCCGTATCGGCGCTGCCTCCGGTCACGCTCCACTGGCCGTTGAACACGTTGCCCAGGTAGGTCTGGCCGCCGGCCTCGACCGACAGGTTCAGGTCGTTGACCTGTGGACTGGTTCCGATGGCGCCGGCCTGGTCCGTGTAGACCATCATCACCCGCACCGGACGGGCCGGATCGGCGGCCGAAACGGTCATGTCCCAGGTCTCGCCGCTGTTGTCGAGCAGCACGTCCTGGTTGACGACGACCTTCAACGCGTCGTCGAACAGCAGGCCCATGTTGGGCATGCCGTACCCCTGCACGTTGCTGGGCAGCGTGTCGTTGGCCGACACACCGGTCAGGTAGGTCGGGTGGGCCAGGATGTAGGCCTTGAGAAGTGCCGGGCTGGGATCGGCCAGGGGACCGGCGTTCGCCGGCAGGATGCCGGCGGCGTTCTCCAGCCACCACCAGGCCAGCGACGTCACGCCGGCGACGGCCGGCGTCGAATGGCTGGTTCCGCTGGAGGCGGCAAACACGGACTGGCTGCCTGGGCGGAACTGGTCGCAGACACTGCCGCCGTTGTAGTTGCCGCTGGTGCTGGCCGTGCCCTGGATGTGGGTTCCCGGGGCGATCGTCTCGGGCTTGACGCGGCCTCCGGGCGACGGGCCACGGCTGGAGAAGCCGATCACGTCCATCGCGTTGTCCGCGCCGCTCGGCCCGACCGCGCAGCCGTCGGTCCAGTTGCCGTCCTCATCACTGGGCCGGTCGTTTTCCGACGCACCGACCGTGAGCATGTTCTTGCCGTTGCCGGGCGTGCCGACCGTGCCCGTGCCGGGACCGGAGTTGCCGGCCGCGAACAGGACCATCAGTTCCTGGTTGAGCGGTGCGGCGGGGTCGGCATCGCGAACGCCGGCATCGTAGGCCTGCGAGCCGTCATCGTAGGAACCGGCGCAGCCCGAGCAGCCCCAGGAATTCGTGCTGATCCGCGCGCCCTGCTGCCAGGTGTGCTGGATCGTGCCCGTATCGGTGCCGCCGCAGGCGCTGAGATCGAAGCCCGGCGCGAAGATGCGGGTACTGGCCAGCGAGGCCCAGGGATTGATGCCCTGACCGCGCTGGAAGCCGTCCGGGTCCTCGAAGGGAAAGCCGGTGCGTTCGTCGTAACCGCCGACGATGCTGGTGTTGATGTGGCCGTGGCCGCCGGTGCTCTCGCCGCTGGACACGCTGTGGCAGCTGGTGACGAACTGCAACCGCGACGGGTTGGCGCCGTCGCCGTCGACGTGCAGCGTCGGGTCACCGCTGGCGGCCGTTCCGTTGCCGACGCCGTCATCGACGATCACGACCACCGGATAGTCGGCGGCGGAGGTCGGGAACCCGAGGCCGCCGAGCCACGCCAGGTAGCCGGTGCCCGAGGGACCGGTCATGCCGCCGTCGAAGTTGCCGGCGACGATCTGGTTCTGGACTTCGTCCATCAGGTGACGCGGCAGGACTTCCTCGATCCAGTACACGTCGGGACGAGCGGCGATCGCTCGAAGGTCGTCGATTCGCACGTCGTAGCGCGCGTTCTGGAAGCCCATGATCGACGACCAGTCGACGCGCTTGCGGACCGCGAGGTCGTCGAGGAACCGTTCCGTGTCGGCCGCATCGGCATGCCGGACCATCTGGATCGTGACCGGGAGGACCGATTCGCCTTCGCTCGTACGCTTGTCGTAGCGACCGCGAGCGGCCGGCCCGAGCTTGAAGAAGTCCGGATAGGGCTGGCTGAACTGCAGCACCGAGCGCTGGGCGGCCATCGCGTCGAGCGCCGCGCGGGCGTCCGCGCCGGCCCAGACCAGGTAGCCGTAGTTGGCCACGTAGTGGACCGGCAAGGCGCCGGTGGCGCGCAGCTGGTCGAGCCAGGCCTGCTGCACCGGCCCCACGAACTGGACCATCTGCAGCGCCTCGCCCTGCGGCACGCGGGGCGACCAGCCGGCCGGCACCCGGATCGAGCCGGTCTGCGTATCGAAGGGGTGGGCATCGAACAGCAGTCGGTTCGCCTCGGGCAACGCCTGGACGCCGCGGGGCAGTCCCTGCATCCGCCACGCCCGGAACTCGTCCTCGGGCAGCTCGAACAGCGCGTAGTCGCCGTAGTCGGCGACGGAGCGCAGCGCACTGGATGCCGGTAGCCGGGTATTCGAGGGCGCGGTGAACTTGATTTCAGAAGCGGACGCGCCGGCGGACAGGCCGGCGTCGAAGACGAACTGCGCGAAGAAGGTCGCGGCGATCAACGCGCCGCGAATCACTGAACGGTGCATAAAGACTCCCCTGAGACTCGGATCCCGTGGTTGGCTGGTTCCCTGAACGTCGTCGGCACGCGCCGACGTCGCAGCCAGTATAGGCAGGCGACCGGGCCGTTCGCAATCTCCGACTCGGAGGTCGGTGCACGCTTCGGTTCAGCAATCCCCGCTCAGGCCGGATGAGCGCCGCCGGTACACGCATCGGAATCTGCCAGCACCCGCTCCATCTCGACAAGCGCATCGTCCATCGCCAGCTGCATTCCCGTTGCGAACTCGTCGCCGCTGCCGAACCAGTTGGTCACGTCGTACCGACCCCGGACGACGCGAGGCGGCCGCGCGCCGATCCGTACGGTCATCACGACATTGTAGAAGCCTCGCATTGCCTTTCCCTGCGCATAGGCGCGAACCAGTTCGACGCGCAGCGGCTCGGCGAGCGCGGGAGCTTCTAGCGGAGCGGCCTGCTCTTCGGCGGCCGAATCCGACACTCCGAGCAGAGCGCGGATCCCCGAGTCGAGATAGGCGACCGCATTGTCGATATCGTAGATGTGCCAGGAAGGGCCACGGATCCGCTGCCGCGAGCGGCCTTCGCGAATTCCTGTAAAGGTGAGCGCGCAGTCCAACGAGGCGCTCACCGCCGGTCGGGCAACCGGCGGTAGCTGCACTCGGCGCTGCTCGATCGCGCAACCCGCGAGCAGAACCGTCGCCGCCGCGAGCAAGAGCTGGCGGCGGCGCGGTCCGACTGCAATCACCGCGCCGGTTCGAGCGACTGTTCGTCGACCGCCATCACGGTCCTTGCATCGTCACTGCCCGCCAGCCAGACCAGCGAGTCCTCGCGCCGCCATTCGCGGTAGCGCGTCCGATTCCAGTAATCCTTGATTCGGTACCGCGCATCCGAGACCTCGAAGCCGCGTTCCTGCACGTGGTAGTCGAGCATGGCGATCGTGGCATCCATCCCGCGTGCGATCAGCCCCTCGAGTGCTTCGGTTTCGTGATCCATCCATGCATCGGCATAGTGGTCCCGCTTGTCCCCGGCCTCGGGTTCGGGCAGCGGGTGGAGGTACTGGTATGTCTGCGTAAAGCCAGTCCACTTCGGCCGGCCGCGGTCATCGGCTTCGTACTCGGAGGCGACCAACTGCACGACCAGCGTGGATAGATCGTTGGAGAATTTCACCGTCGGGTCGAGCGTCACCGCGTGACGGGACAAGGGATCTGCTCGGAAATCCCGGGGTTCGCGGCTGACCAGCGGATCGACCTGACTCAAGCGCTCGGCGACGCCGGATTCGAGAATTCGAACACTGAATTCTTCGCTGACGTCAAAGGTCAAGAGCTTGTCGCGAAGGCCGGTCACTGCGTCTTCGGCGCTGCTGTTCTTCGAACTGTCGACGGCGTGCACGATCAGCACTCCGAGCAGTCCGCCGCCGGCCATCATCGGATCGGTCGACGAGGTCTCGGTCTCGATTTCCTGCTGCGTGGCATTGATCACGACGTCCCAGTCGGAGTGCGGAAACTCGGTTTCCGACATGGGCTTCGTGGTCACGCAGCCGGTCAGAGCACCTGAAGCGAGCAAAACGGAAGCGGCGACGCCGAGGCGCCGGATTGAATCGATCATCTTGGAATCCCCTACAAGTTGGATAAGTAGCCCGGTCGAGTCTAGCTGCCGCTCCGGTGAATGGAAAGGCCGAGGGGGGATGTGCGCTACGGCCGGCTCGATTCCGCGGCATCGAAGCGCCTCGCAGCGCGCCGCATCCGGCGTGCGGTCCGCCAGAGCGCCAACGGCGCCAGCGGGCCGGCGGCCGCGAAGGGCCGGTCCATAGCGCGACCGGGGCGTCGCACCATACGCCGACCGAGCCTGGCATCCAGGGAGACATAGAGCAGCGCATGCCGATGGCGCCACGCCCGGGCGGGGTCGAGTTCCGCGGCTGCCGAGTCGATCGCCTGGACCGCCTGCCCGGCCATCCAGGCCAGCAGCGCACGGGTGCGATGCGGCTGCTCCCCGGCGGCGACCTGCTGCCGAGTGACCTGGAACTCGGCCTGCAGCTCCAGCGGCACCAGCCAGCGCTGCTGGCGGGCGTCGAGGACCAGGTCGCGGACCATCCGGACGCGGTAGGCGCCGGCGGTCATCGCGACCAGTAGTTCGGCGACCGCCTCTTCAGGTCCGTCCGGCTCGACCAGGCCGCCTTCGGCCCGGGCCGCCGGGCCAGCCAGCTGTCGGGCATGAGCCTCGAAGGCGTCCACGGTCTCGAAGCGCGGCGCCTCCACGGTGGTCTCCACCGCCGTGACCAGGTCGAGCAGCTCGGCCTCGGTTCCCGGACCGGCCGCGCCGGTTTCGACCAGCGCCTGCACCGCCGGGTGCGGGAGGTGCTCGGTCAGGGCCTGGCGCCACCAGCCGAGCTTGCGGCGAGCCACGTCGGCGTCGGACACCTCGACCGGCACGCGGGCGATCTCGCCGATCACCGCGCGCAGCGCGAGCAGGGGATCGCGCAGTTCCTCGGCCGCGTAGGGCCGGGTCAGGGTCAGCGGATTGCCGGGCACCAGCAGCCGCTCGGCGCACCAGACCAGGAACCGGTCGCTACGCGCTTCAGTGGACGCTGCCGCCATCGGGAGTCTCCGGGTCGTCGATGAGAAGCAGCCGCTCCAGATCCAGCCGATCGAAGTGGTAGGCCTGGTTGCAGAACTGGCAGTCGACGTCGACCTCGCCCTGGGTCGCGACGATCTCGCGCAGCTCGTCATCGCCGAGGCCGCGCAGCACCGACGCGACGCGCTCGCGGGTGCAGGGACATTCGAAGCGCAGTGGACGGGCCGGGAACAGGCGTCGGGATTCCTCGTGGAACAACCGGTGCAGCAAGGTTTCGGCGTCCAGCCCCAGCAGCTCGTCCGACGACAGGGTGCCGAGCAGCGTGCCGGCCCGGTTCCAGCCGTCGGCGTCCTGCGCTTCGCCCGGCAGCTTCTGCAGCAACACCCCGGCGGCGCGAGTGCCGTCGACAGCCAGCAGAATCCGGGTCGGCAGCTGTTCGGACTGTTCGAAATAGCCCTCGATCGCCTCGGCCATTCCGCCGCCTTCCATCGGCACGATGCCCTGGTAGGTCTGACCCCGACCGAACGGCTCGAGGGTCATCGTCAGTACGCCGCCTTCGGCCAGTTCGCGGAGATCGCCGGTGGCCGGATTGTCGTTGGCCGGATTGTCGTTGGCCGGATCGTCGTTGGCCGGATCGTCATTGGCTGAATCGTCGATGGCCGGAGAGGCGCCGGGCGCGATCCGCACCAGACCGCGCAGGCCGCCACCGTCGGTGCAGTCGGCCATCAGCAACGTCAGCGGACCGGCGCTGCGCAGCTGCAGGCTGATCCGGCCGTGGAACTTGATGCCGCTGGAGCACAGTGCGGTCACGACGAGGGCTTCGGCCAGCAGGCGCCGGACCGGCGACGGGTACGCCCCGCGCGCCAGCACGTCGGCCAGCGTCCGTTCGAGGTGGACGACCACGCAGCGCGCGTTGGCGTCTTCGAGCAGCACCCGCTGAAGCCGGTCCGTCGCCGAGTTATTCGAAGCGTCGTCAAGGTCGGGATTGTTGTCCGAGCCGTGGTCAGAGTCGTGATTCGACCCGCTCATGCCGCACCCCCGGGTTGCAGTTCGGCCAGCCCGGCCAGAAGCTCGATCGGCCGCTCGACCAGCAGGTCGGCACGCCACAGGCGCGGATCCGCGTCCTGCCCCAGATACCCCCAGGCGGCCGCCACGGTGCGGCAGCCGGCCGCCCGGCCGGCCTGCACGTCGCGTTCGTCGTCACCGACCATTACCGTATCGCCGGCCGCCACGCCGAGCAGGTGGCAGGCTTCCAGCACCGGATCCGGCGCCGGCTTGGACCGTTTCGCCGTGTCGCCGCCGACCACGCAACCGATCCGGTCGGACCAGCCGGCCTGCTCGATCACCGGACGCGCCAGCCGTTCGATCTTGTTGGTGACCACGCCCAGCTTCAGGCCCATCGCGCCGAGCCGGTCGAGCAGGTCCTCGACCCCGTCGAACGCGCGGCTGGCCTCCCAGCAATGGGCCCGGTAGTCGTCGAGGTAGGTGGTCTGCCACGCCGCTCGCTCGCGCTCGTCCAGCTCCGGGATGCCGGCCTGCATCAAGGCCGCCGCGCCGCGGCCGGCCAGCGGAGGCAGGTGCGACAGGTCCATCTCGGCGAGGCCGAGTCGCAGGCGCAATCGGGCCACCGCCGCGACCAGGTCCGGCGCGGTGTCGGCCAGGGTGCCGTCGAGGTCGAACAGGACCGCGCGGATAGGAGGAGACGTCGGTTGTGACGTCGACAGGGACTTCGGCGAGGACGCATTCACCGCAACGGCCTCACAGGTCGGGCTTGCGCGCATGCAGCAGGTAGTTGACCCGGGGGTTCGAGTCGATCCGCACGCTTTGCGAGAACGGGTTGTAGTGCATGCCGACGATTTCGACCACGTCGCCCCCGGCGGCGCGCACGAAGCCGGCCAGCTCCGACGGTCGAATCAATCGATCGTAGCGATGGGTGCCCCTCGGAAGGAGACCGAGCACATACTCGGCGCCGACGATGGCGGTCACCCAGGCCAGCGGCGAGCGGTTGATGGTGCTGAAGAACAGATCGCCGCCGGGTCGCGCAAGCGCGAGACAGGCCTCGACCACGCTGGACGGGTCGGGGACATGCTCGAGCATTTCCAGGCAGGTCACGACATCGTGGTCGCCGGCCGACTCGGCCGCCAGCGATTCGGCGGTGGCTTCCCGGTAGTCGATGTCCAGCCCCGACTCCATGCGATGCAGCTCGGCGACCTTCAGCGCCTTGCCGGCGCGGTCGACGCCGGTCACCTTCGCGCCGCGCCGAGCCATCGCCTCGGTCAGCAGCCCGCCGCCGCAGCCGATGTCGACCAGCGTGCGTCCGGACACGTCGGCTCGCTCGTCGATCCAATCGGCGCGAGGCCCGTTGATGTCGTGCAGCGGGCGGAATTCGCCCTCCGGGTCCCACCAGCGCGAGGCCAGTCGGTCGAAGGCCTGGGTTTCGCGCGGGTCGACGTTGTCGGTTCGCGGATCGGCCGATGTCGGGTTCGAATCGGTCACGTTCGATACCTCCTGAAGTTCGTCGTGCAGCGGATGCCGGATTCGCAGCGCCTTCCGATCGCGCGCCGAAGGTCGGTCAATACGGCGCTCAGGACGCCGGCGCTTCGGCGATGCGCTGGCGCCATCGTGCGGAGCGGGCCAGCAGCCCGTCCTCGTCCAGCGTGGTCAGCCGCCGGTCGTCGAGCAGGCGGCGACCATCGACCCAGACGTCGGTGAACTGGCTTCGCGGCGCGGCATAGACCAGCTGCGAAATCACGTTGTGCACCGGTTGGGTCTCGATCGCATCGAGCCGGATCGCGGCCAGATCGGCCTGCTTGCCGGGTTCGATACTGCCGATCCGATCATCCATGCCCAGCGCCTTCGCGCCGTGAATCGTGGCCATCGAAAGCGCCCGCGCTGCGGGTACCGCCTCGGGGTCGCCGCTGGTTCCCTTGGCGAGCAGCGAGGCCAGCCGCATTTCGGCCAGCAGGTCGAGGTCGTTGTTGCTGGCCGCGCTGTCGGTCCCGAGGCAGACGTTGGCACCGGCCCGATCGAGCTGAGCCACCGGGCAGATGCCGCTGGCCAGCTTCAGGTTCGAGTCGGGGCAGTGAAGGATGTGCACACCGGCCCGAGCGACCCGCTCGATATCCGAGGACGTCAGCTGGGTCATGTGCACCGCCAGCAGGCGCGGACCCAGCAGGCCGAGCTTGTCGAGGCGGTCCAGCGGATGCAGTCCGTACTCGCTCCTGCTCGATTCGATCTCGTCGGCCGCCTCGAGCAGGTGCAGGTGAATGGTCAGGTCGAGTTCTTCGGCCAGGGTCCGGATCCGCTCGAAGGCGGCGTCGTCGACCGAATACGGCGCATGCGGCACGAAACTGAGGCCGATCAGCGGCTCGCCGACAAATCGTTCATGAACTTCGAGTCCGCGCCGGAAGTACTCGTCCGTGGTCTGGGCCCATGCGGTCGGGAAGCGGATCATCGGCATGCCGACCACCGCCCGCATGCCCGTGCGGATCGCGACCTCGGCGGTCACGTCGGGGAAGAAGTAGTTGTCGTTGAAGGTCGTGGTGCCGCCGCGGATCATCTCGGCGATCGCCAGCTCGGTGCCGGCGCGGACGTAGTCGGGGCCCATCAGACGACCTTCGACCGGCCAGATGTGGTCTTCGAGCCAGCGCATCAACGGAAGGTCGTCGGCCAGCCCGCGCAGCAGCGCCATCGCGCTGTGCGTGTGCATGTTGACCAGTCCGGGCATCAAGGCCCGGCCCGGCAGCTCGACGCGTTCGATCCCCGCGTGGCGCGAATCGAGCTCGTCGGCCGGCACCAGCGCGGCGATCCGCCCGTCTTCGACGACCACCGCCGTGTCGGTCAGGACCCGGCCTTCCGGAACGACCGGGACGACCCAGTCGGGCAGCAGCGCGACCGGGCTCGGCGGCATCACTCCTTGACCCGCGACACGTACTCGCCGGTGCGGGTGTCGATGCGCAGCACCTCGCCCTCGTTGATGAAAAGCGGTACGCGCACGGTGGCGCCGGTCTCCATCTCGGCCGGCTTGCCGCCGCCGCCCGAAGTGTCGCCGCGCACGCCGGGGTCGGTCTGGACGACCTTCAGTTCGACGAAATTCGGCGGCATCACGGTGATCGGCTCGCCGTTGAACAGCGTGATCTGGCAGCGATCTTCCTCCTTCAGCCACTTGGCGCTGTCGCCGACGGTGACGGCGTCGGCAGCGAGCTGCTCGAAACTGTCCGGATCCATGAAGTGCCAGAATTCACCGTCGCTGTAGAGGTACTGGACTTCCTTCTCGAACACGTCGGCGCTCTCGACCGACTCGTTCGACTTGATGGTCTTCTCGACCACCCGGCCGGTCTTCAGGTTTCGCACGCGAATCCGGGTGAAGGCCTGGCCCTTGCCGGGCTTCACGAATTCCGTGTCCATGATGTTGTGCGGGTCGCCGTCGAACAGCACCTTGAGGCCGTTCTTGAGGTCGTTCGCTCCGTAGTTCGCCATGTCGTCTCCAGTTCGCTGAGGTCGGCCGCGTACAGTCGTCGGTCTCGTACAATTGTCGCTCTCGTACGATCGAGATCGCCGGTTCGGGGGCCGGTCAGGGATGCCCCGTCCGGTCCGTTCTCGCCGGTTCCGTTCCGGTCCGACCAAGGTTTTGATATCCAGCCCGTAATGATAACGCTCCCGCATCGCTCAAAGGCCGCCTCCGACTGGTCCCGGCAACTTCGCGACGCCTGGCGCGACGGTCATGCCCTGCTGGCTCACCTCGGCCTCGATGCGACCGAGCTGGGTCTCGACCCCGACAGCCCGTTTCCGCTGCGCGTGCCGCACGCCTTCGTCGACCGGATGCGCAAGCGCGACCCGGACGACCCGCTGCTGCGCCAGGTCCTGCCCCGGACCGACGAACGGACTGCGGTCGAGGGCTTCGACACCGACCCCGTCGGGGATGCGGCCAGCCGGGCCGGCGCGGGGATGCTGCACAAGTACCACGGCCGGGTGCTGGTCATCACCACCGGGGCCTGCGCAATCCATTGCCGCTACTGCTTCCGCCGGGAATTTCCCTACGCCGAACACCAGGCGCGGGCGTCCGAATTCGCCGCGCTGGCCGACTACCTGGCCGACCGACCGGACATCACCGAGGTCATCCTGTCCGGAGGCGATCCGTTGATGCTCTCCACCGACCGGCTGCGCCGGCTCGGCGATGCGCTCTCCGGCGCCCCGGGCCTGAAGCGGCTCCGGATCCACACCCGGATGCCGGTCACGCTCCCGGCCCGGGTCGATGGCGCGTTGTGCAGCTGGCTCGACGACCTTCCGTGGACGCCGGTGGTTGTCGTGCACGCCAATCACGCGCGGGAGTTCGACGACGAGGTTGCCGGATCGCTGCTCCGGTTGCGCGCAACCGGCAGCTGGGTGCTGAACCAGGCCGTGCTGCTGGCCGGCGTCAACGACGACGCCGATGCGCTGGCCGATCTGATGGAAACGGGCTTCGAGGCCGGCGCGTTGCCCTACTATCTGCACCTGCTCGACCGGGTCCACGGCAGCGCGCGCTTCGAGGTCGACGAACGCACCGCATCGGGACTGGTCGAGACCCTGCGTCGGCGCCTCCCCGGCTACCTCGTACCGCGCCTGGTGCGCGAGCGCGCCGGCGCACCCTACAAGCTGCCGGTGCTCTGAACCGAGCGCAGGCCGGCCGCCGCGGCCCGACGCGCGGTGCGGTGAGCGAGACACGGTCGCACGGCGCCGTTCGGCATCGTAGAATGCGCGAGGTCGGGGGCTCGTTCCGC
Source organism: Wenzhouxiangellaceae bacterium (assembly GCA_965227925.1). Classification (GTDB taxonomy): domain Bacteria; phylum Pseudomonadota; class Gammaproteobacteria; order Xanthomonadales; family Wenzhouxiangellaceae. Next base: position 213,114 of record CBDDGP010000003.1, on the reverse strand, counting down.
GAGGAAGCGAGACGACAAGGGAGCGTTTTCACTGGCAACGAGGAAGGAGCCCGCATGGCGGACCGTCAGGACCGACTCACTCTGCTGACCGTGGACGACGATCCAGGCATCGTCGGCGAACTCGAATCCGCGGTCGACGACGGCGGACTTCAGTTCCAGTTCGCCGACACGCCGAACGCGATCACGCGAACGATCGAGGAAAGCTCGATCGACATCGGCATCGTCCACGTTCATGGCGGCAGTCAGGCCCTGATCGAACCGCTGGCACGTGCACTGCGCGCCCAGAAGCCGCCGGCGCCGCTCATCGCACTGGTCGACATGGAACCCGAATCGGCCGCTGCGGCCGCCCAGTGCGCGGCCGAGGGCGTTGCGCGCTCCGATGATCCGCGAAATGCGGCCCGCCTGATCCGGGAGCGCGCCGAGCAGATCCGCACGTCCCGCTCCCAGGCCCTAGAGCTGCACCAGGTCAGCGATATCCAGGAACGCTACAACCTGTTGCTCGAGTCGTCGCGCGAAGCGATCGCCTACCTGCACGAAGGCCTGCACGTGTACGCCAACCCCAGCTACCTGGAACAGTTCGGCTATGCCGAGTTCGAGGACCTGGAGGGCTTCTCCATTCTCGACCTGCTGACCAACGCGCACGATGGCACGGACCTGAAATCCCTGTTGAAGTCGCTGGCCAAGGGCGACGTGCCCGACGCGCCGATCGATGTACAGGCGGTCCGGGTCGACGGCAGCGAATTCCGCGCCCGCGCCGACTTCTCGCCCTCGCGCTACGAAGGCGAGGACTGCATCCAGATCATGGTCCGGGAAAAGGTCGTGGCCGGCGACAGCGAAGAGCTGCAGCAGGAGCTGGAGAAGCTTCGCTCGCGCGACATGCTGACCGGCCTGCTCAACCGACAGGAGTTCATCCGCCTGCTCCAGGAGGACATGGCGGAGGTCGGCGAGGATCACCACACGGCGGTGCTGCTGGTTTCCCTGGACGAGTACGCCGGGCTGCAGCGCAAGGTCGGCGCCGCGGCCTCGGACCAGATCATCCTGCAGATGGCCGAGCTGTTCGGCGAGGTGGTCGACGACGAGCTGCTGCCCACCCGGCTTTCGGACAACGTACTGGCGGTCCGCCAGCAGGTCGAAGATCGCGGCGACGTGGTCACCCTGGCCACGCGCCTGGTCGAGCACTTCTCCGGCAAGATCCTCGAGATCGGCGGCAAGTCGCCGACGATCACGGTTTCCGTCGGCATCGCGCTGGGCGCCGGACAGATGTTCAGCGCGGACGAATTGCTGGCCCAGGCCCAGACCGCGCTGCAGGAAGCCGAGCGCACGGGCGGCAATTGCTACGTTCGGTACCGCCCCAGCGCCGATACCGGCGACGGCGACGAGCTCGAGCAATGGTCGGAGCGGCTGCGCCATGCGCTCAACAACAAGGAGTTCCGTCTCGTCCAGCTGCCGATCACCAGCATGGAAGACGACGAGTTCCAGATTCGCGAATGCGAGTGCCGACTCCGCATCGAGGGCAGCGATGAAGTGATCCTGCCGTCCACCTACCGCCCCGCAGCGGTCAAGGCCGGGCTGGCCACGGACCTGGATCGGCACCTGATCGAGCGCCTGATTGCCGACGGCATCGACGAGGAATCGCACCTGCTGATCCCGCTTTCGTTGCCGAGCCTGACCGAGGACGGCTTCGTCGACTGGCTGCAGCAACGGATCGAAGACGATTCGCTGCCGGGCCAGCGACTGATCGTCGGGGTCCATGAATCGGAGATCCAGGAGTCGTTGCGCGAGGTCCAGCGCTTCGCCACCCGCTTCGCGGCGCGCGGCGTTCGCTTCGCGCTGCTCGGCGTCACCCTGGACGCCAAGGTCGAGTTGCTGCTGAAGAACCTGAGCTTCGACTTCTTGAAGATCGACGGCAATCTTTCGGCCGCCCTCGGCCGCGACGAGGTCGCCAAGGCCGCGCTGGAATCACTGGCGCGCGAGGCCAAGAGCCACGCGATCGAGGTCATCGCGCCGAAGGTCGAGAACACCGCCGATCTCGCCGCGCTGTGGCAGTACGGCATCACGCTGGTGCAGGACGACTTCGTCCGCGACTGAGCCTTCTTCCCCCGTAATCGCGGACGCCGATCCGACGGTCGGCTGGCCGTCGCCCGGGCTGGACGGATGGCCGGAAACGGAACAGTTCGAGGCCGATCCGCCCGGACCGAAATCGGCCTGAGTCGAAGCCGGCCCTGGGCGAATGACCCGGACCGGTTTCCGCCTCAGCGGGCGCCGTCGTGCAGCGCCCGGATGCGCTCCTCGAGCGGCGGATGGCTCATGAACAGCCGCTTGAAGCCCTGGCCCGTCCGGCCGCGCACGCCGAAGGCCTCGACCGCCTCGGGCAGCTGCCCCGGCTGCTGGCTCTGGCGCAGCCGCTCGAGCGCGGCAATCATGTTCTGACGCCCCGACAATCGCGCACCGCCGGCATCGGCTCGGAATTCGCGCCAGCGCGAAAAGGCCATCACGATCATGCTGGCGAGGATGCCGAGCACGATCTGGAGCACGATCACGCTGATGAAGTAGCCCGGCCCGTAGCCGCGGTCGCTCCTGAACACGACGCGATCGATCAGCTGGCCGAGCACGCGCGAGAGCAGAAGGACGAAGGTGTTGAGCACGCCCTGCAGCAGGGTCATGGTGATCATGTCACCGTTGGCCACGTGCGAAACCTCGTGGGCCAGGACCGCCTCGACCTCGTTGCGTCGCATGGTCCGGAGCAGACCCGTCGACACCGCGACCAGCGCCTTGTTGCGCGACGCACCGGTGGCGAAGGCGTTCGGTTCGTCGGCCTCGAAGATGGCCACATCGGGCATGCCGATGCCGGCCTCGCGCGCTTGGCGCTCCACCGACGAGACCAGCCAGCGTTCGATCTCGCCGGACGGCGATTCGATGACCCTGGCGCCGGTCGTCATCAGCGCGATCTTCTTGCTCAACAGCAGCGAGACGAACGCGCCGCCCATGCCGAACAGGAACGCGAACACCAGGGTGTAGGCGAAGTTGTAGTCGATGCCCTGGGCACGCAGCCAGGGCTCGAGCAGGTTCATCACCACCCCGAGCACGACCAGGATCGCCAGGTTGGTGCCCAGGAACAAGCCGATTCGACGCATCATGTGCGAACTTCCGTAGGAGTGGACCGTAGGCGAATATGGTTGCCTTGCCGGAAAAAGACAAGCAGCAGGAGGCGACCGAGCGCGCCTCGGATCGCCCTGCCTACCGCGGACGCTTCGCCCCGTCTCCGACCGGGCCGCTGCATTTCGGCTCGCTGGTCGCCGCAGTCGGCAGCTTTCTCCAGGCGCGTCATCATCGGGGCCGATGGGATGTCCGTATCGAGGACATCGATCCGCCCCGGGTCGTCGCCGGCGCGGCGCGAGACCAGCTCGAAACGCTGGCCCGCTTCGGCCTGCGGTCCGACGGCCCGGTGCTGCGACAGATCGACTCCACGCCGCGCCATCGCGACGCGGTCGAGCGACTGCTGACCGCCGGCCGGGCCTTCCACTGCGGCTGCAGCCGGGCCGACCTGCCCGACTCCGGCATCTACCCGGGCACCTGCCGCAACGGGCTGGCGCCGGGCCGCGAGGCGCGCAGCATTCGCTTCCGGGTGCCGGACACGCCGGTCCGGGTCCGCGACCTGCTGCGCGGCGAGTTCGAGGAACGCCTGCCCGATCTGTGCGGGGACGTCGTGATCCGGCGCGCCGACGGCCTGTACGCGTATCAACTCGCCGTGGTCGTCGACGACCTGGCCGCGGGCATCACCGAGGTGGTCCGGGGCGCCGACCTGCTCGACTCGTCCGGACGGCAGCAGGCGCTGTTCAACGCGCTCGGCGCCTCGCCGCCGGCCTGGCTGCACCTGCCGCTGGTCGTCGATTCGACCGGCCGCAAGCTGTCGAAGTCCTCCGGCGCCGACCCGGTCGCTTCGCGCCGACCGGCCGATGCGCTGGCCCTGGCCCTGACCGCCCTGGGTCATCGACCGGAGGTCGGCCTGCGCACGCTCGATTCGCTCTGGGCTTGGGCACTGGACGCCTGGACCCCGGAAGCCATCGCGACCGACCCGTTCGAAGTCTGAGCCTGGAGCCGAGTCGATGCTGTCGACCGGACGCGGTCCGGGCGCACTCTCTCGCACTCCACTCCACCCCGCGCCACGGGTTCCGACCTCGAAGCATGGTCGCTATACTGCTCGATTCATTTCCGGAACGCGGCATCGATGACGTCGAACTACCTCGATTTCGAACAACCGATCGCGGAACTCGAAGCCAAGCTGGCCGAGCTGCGCAACGTCGGCGACAGTCAGGAACTCAATCTCGAGGAAGAGATCGAGCGGCTGGAGGCGAAGTGCGCGGAACGGATCGAATCGATCTTCTCCGGTCTGAGCGACTGGCAGATCTCGCAGCTTGCGCGGCACCCCAAGCGGCCGTACACGCTCGACTACCTTCCGTTGATCTTCGACCGGTTCCAGGAGCTGCACGGCGACCGGATGTTCGCCGACGATCACGCCATTGTCGGCGGTCTGGCCTCCCTCGATGGCCGCGCCTGCATGGTGATCGGTCACCAGAAAGGTCGCGACACCAAGGAGAAGATCCATCGCAACTTCGGCATGCCCCGACCGGAGGGCTACCGCAAGGCCAAGCGCCTGATGGAAATGGCCGAGCGCTTCGGCCTGCCGATTCTTACCTTCATCGACACGCCGGGCGCCTATCCCGGCGTCGGCGCCGAAGAGCGCGGACAGTCCGAGGCGATTGCGCGCAACCTGCTGGTCATGGCGCGGCTGTCGGTGCCGATCGTCTGCACGGTGATCGGCGAAGGCGGCTCCGGCGGCGCGCTGGCGATCGGCGTCGGCGATCGGACCAACATGCTGCAGTACTCGATCTACTCGGTGATCTCGCCGGAGGGCTGCGCTTCGATCCTGTACAAGAGCGCGGAAAAGGCCGAAGTCGCGGCCGGCGCGCTGGGCCTTACCGCCGCCAAGCTCAAGCGGCAGGGGCTGGTCGACAGCGTGATCCGCGAACCGCTCGGCGGCGCCCACCGCGACCCGGCCCAGACCGCCCAGCGCATGAAGGAGCTGCTGGTCAACCAGCTCGAGGCGCTCGATCGCCAGAGCGACGAGGAGCGGCTGGACACGCGCTACCAGCGCCTGATGCAGATGGGCGCGCTGGATCGCGAGTGAACTCGGCTGCATCCGGCCGCCCGGCGCTGGATCGCCGGGCCTGGGATGCGCACGGCACGCTCTGGATCGCGTTCAGCGGCGGCCCCGATTCGACCTGCCTGCTGCACCGGCTGATCGGCGCCGGTCTGGGCGCCCGCCTGCGCGCGATCCATGTCGACCACCGGCTCGACATCGATAGCGCTTCGCGCGCCGACCGGGCCGGCCGGATTGCCGCATCCCTCGATGTGCCCTGTGACCGGATCGAACTCGACCCCGGCGGTCTGCGCGAGGGCGTCGGCGTCGAGGCGGCAGCACGCGAGGCTCGCTATGCGGCGTTCGCCGAACGGATCGCCGCCGGCGAAACGGTGCTTACCGCCCACCACGCCGACGACCGGATCGAGACGATGTTCCTGATGCTGATGCGCGGTGCCGGCCCGCGCGGACTGGCGGGCATGCCGGTCCGCCGGCCACTCGGCCCGGGCTGGCTCGGGCGCCCTCTGCTGGACTGGACCCGCGAAGAACTGCGGACCGAGCTCGAGGCAGCGGGCATCGACTGGGTCGTCGACCCGACCAACGAGGACGACGGACCCGATCGGAATTACCTCCGCGGCACCGTGCTGCCGTCGATCGAACGACGCTGGCCGGGATATCGATCGGCCATGCATCTTTCGCTGGACTGGCTGGACCATGCCGCCGACGCGGTCGAGCGGCAGGCCGAGGCCGACCGGTCCGCGCTCACCCGGCGCCATGGCCCGAACGCCGACCGGAGCGAGCTCGTACTCGATCGCGCGGCCTGGCTGGCCCTGCCGGAGCCCCGTGCATTGGACGTGCTGCGCAACTGGCTGAGCCCCGATCCGATGCCGGGCTACGAGCAGCTGGTCGAATTCCGCACCCAGTGCCGCGGCGCCGGCGCCGACCGGGCGCCTGCCCTCGTCCATTCCACCTATCGCCTGCATGCCTGGCGAGACGCGCTGTGGCTGGACCGAGCTGCGCAGACGGCGAAGGACTGGACGGTCGCTGTACAGGACCCTGCCGGAGCCGATCCGCCCGATCCCGGCACGACGATCGTGGTGTTGCCGGCTGACCTCGGTCGGATCGGCTGGCGGACCTTGGACGGCCGGGTTTCGGTGGGTCCGCTCCGACCCGGCGAACGGCTGCGTCTGCACGCCGGCGGTCCACGCCGGAAAGCGGTCGAGCTTTTGCGCGAGGCCGGTCTTCCGCCCTGGCGTCGGCACCGCGTCCCCGCGCTTCGGGTCGACGGCGAGCTGCGTGCGCTCGGCACCCGCTGGCAGGACCCGCTGCTCAATGATGCCGGCCTTCGCTGGACCGGCGTGCCCGGCGACTTGCTACCCTGTGTGGGTCAGGACGCCCGTCACGATGTCTGCGACGACGCGACCTGACCGGCGGCGGATTGCAGGGCGGCGACCCGGTCGCACCCATCCCGCAGCCCTTGCACATCGATGACACGAGAGAGCGACGACGATGACCGCATCGACCCGATCGAAGAACGCCGACACCGAGACCGACCCGCCTTCCTTCGAAGCCCAGCTGGCCGAACTGGAATCGCTGGTCGAAGCGCTGGAGTCCGGCGACCTGGAACTGGCCGAATCGCTGGACCGGTTCAAGCACGGCGTCGAGCTCAGCCGTTCCTGCCGCGCGATGCTGGACGCGGCCCAACAGCAGGTCGATGCGCTGCTGGACAGCGACGATGCGGTTAGCCCGGACGATGCGAACGCCCGGTCCGAGGCAGGACCCGACGAAACGTAAGGTTGATCCTCGGGCCGGCAGGACGCGCAGTCTTCGGGACCTGGTGCTGCCAGTGATGCTGAAGGTCTCCTTCCATGACCACCAGGCTCCCCGAGACGAGTTCGATTTCCCAGCGTAGCGAGCGCTCGTCCCGGTTGCGCAGGACGAAGCGCCTGGGGGCACCGAGACTGATCGATGCAATCGTCGGATCGCGGCCCAGTTCAGGCTCGTCGTCGGCGTGCCAGCCCATACCGTCGGCACCGTCGCGGTAGAGATTGATCAACGCGCTGTTGAAGCCCACCTCCAGATCATCGACCAATCGGTCGCGCAAGCGAAGCACGTCCGGATGCCAGGGCGCAGCCCGGTAGTCGCCGCCGGAATAGCGGTAGACCACGCCCTCGTCGCCCTGGAACGCGATCAAGCGAGGTTGTTTCACTTCCCGACCGAACATCTTCAGGGTCCGGCACTGCCAGTCGATTCCGTCGCGCAGCGTTTCGAACAGATCGAGCGCGGCCGGGGGCTGCAGCCAGTCCGCGTCGTGAATCAGCCGTCCGTCGGGCGGCAGGGTCTTGACGCATTGCTCACCGGACCTTGATCGCTTCTTCATCAAAACTCCACAGGAAAACGATGTCGGACCCGCAGACTTGCGCCGTCCGATGGGTCATGTCGACTCACGGAGTCCCCAAACACTCACTGAAAGGAGTGCTCAATGAACGCTGCATACCGTATCGCAATCGCTTCGCTGCTGGCCTTCGCCCTGGTCCTGCCTGCCCTGGCCGGACATCACGGCGACAAGAAGGACATCGTAGACACCGCCGTCGAAGCCGGCTCGTTCAATACGCTGGCCACCGCACTGGAAGCCGCCGGCCTGGTCGAAACGCTGAAGGGTGATGGCCCGTTCACGGTCTTCGCGCCGACCGACGAAGCCTTCGCGAAGATTCCGTCCGACCAGCTCAACGCGCTGCTGGCCGACCAGGAAGCGCTGACCGCAGTGCTGACGTACCACGTGGTCGCGGGCAAGGTCACCGCCGCCGACGTGGTCGAACTCGACAGCGCCACCACGGTGCAGGGTTCCGACATCGACATCACCGTGACCGACTCGGGTGTGACGGTCGATAACGCGAACGTCGTGACCACCGACATCATGGCCAGCAATGGCGTGATCCACGTGATCGATACGGTCATCATGCCGTGATGCGTCACGTCGAATGATCGTCAGGTAAGCACGCCGCGCTCCCGCGTGCCGTGATCATCGACAGAGCGGGTGCTTCGGCGCCCGCTTTTTTTGTTCCCTTCAGCGCCCCCGAAACCCGTGTCGGAAACGCCGGTTACCGCCTCCCATTCGGGCGTCCTTGCCGGCCGCATCGCGTCCACTCCGCTTCGGAAAACCCTCGTAATGAGAATGACTTACGAATGCGAATGATCATCGCGGCGTGACGATTGCATCGCGGTTCAGCGTCCGTACATGCAGTAGACTCCATCCTCGTTGAAATCGACCCAACCACGGCCTTCCGTTTCAAGGAGTTCTCATGTCGAAGTGTTCCCGCAGAAACCTGTTCAAGCTCGCCGGCGCCGGTTCGCTGGCGCTGATCCTGCCGACCATGACCCGATTCGGCGAGGCGCTTGCGCAGGAACAGCTCGATCCGGCCGACGCACAGGCCGCGGCGCTGGGCTATGTCCATAACACCGAGGAAGTCGATAACGGTCAGTACGCCTCGCACGAGGTGTCGCAGAAATGCGCCAATTGCCAGCTCGCCCAGGGTGGCGACGGCGAATGGATCGGTTGCGCGATCTTCCCGGGCAAGCTGGTCAACAAGAATGGCTGGTGCAGCGCATGGGTGCAGGCCCAGGGCTGATCCGGCGCATCGAAGCGGAGTTCACGCTCCGAACCGACCAGAACGCCCCGGCCCGTCCGGGGCGTTTTCGTATCCGTCGGACGCTTCGCATCCCGTCATCGGCTGCGCGCGAGGAGCACCGTCGCGACGACGACCAGCAGCAGCGGCGGAACCAGCACCACCGGCGCAGGCGGCAGGTCGGTGACCAGCGCGAAGAATCCCGCCATACCGGCCAGCAGGTGGTAGCCCAGGCCGACGCCGATCGCAGCGACCAGCTTCAGGCTGAAGCCTCTGCCCTTGCCCGGCGATGCGGCCAGCGCCGCGGCGATCAGCACCATGCCGATTCCGGCCAGCGGCAAGGTGATCCTCCGCCACAGCACGAGCTCGAATTCCGACGCGTCCTGGGCGCGCTCCTTCAGGCTGTCGACGTAGGTCCAGAGGTCGGACAAGGGCAGGCTGGACGGCGGTTGACGGAACAGCTCGAGCTGGCGAGCGGTCAGGAACGAGGACCAGCGATAGGTGTCGTAACGCTCGATCCGCGGCTGTCCGTCCCCGCCGATGCGCTTGACCGTGACCTCCTCCAACGTCCACGTCTGCGGCGCCGGCACCGCCCGTTCGGCGCGGATCTGGCGCTCGAACGCTCCGGCTTCGTCGAACTCGTAGATCGCGATCTCACCCGGAAGCTGGCCCGGATCGAATCGTCCGACGTTCATGAAATCGACGTCGGACCGCACCCAGAGTCCGTGCCAGGGGTGCCACAGGCTGCTCTCGCCCGGTACGGCCGCCTGGCCCTGATCGATGCGTTCGCCCGGCGGATACAGTACCGGTGCAAGGAACTGCAGCGCGGCCAGCGCGGCCAGTGCAACCGCGAGGGCCGGCACCAGGGCCAGCCGGGTGACGTGAATCAAGGAGGTGCCGGCGGCGCGCATCACGGTCAACTCGCGCTGGGCCTGGAGGCCGGCCAGCACGCTGGCGGTCGCCAGCACCGTGACGACCGGAAGGAGGTCGATCAGCTGCACCGGCACCGCCGTGGTCGCCGACCACAGGGTGCCGAGCATGTTCGATCGGCCGCCGGACTCGCCCAGGGCGTCGAGCAGCGCAGTCAGCCAGACCAGCGCGCCCACGGCCAGGGTCATGCCGCCGTAGCCGCGCACCAGCCGCGACATCAGGTAGCGATCCAGGACCTTCACAGCGGCGCTCCCGGGCCACGCCAGTTTCGCCACAGCCTCAGGCCGACGAACCCCAACGTGACCAGCGGTGCCCAGAACAGGCCGGGCCAGATCGGCATGGTCGCCGCGTCGACCCGATTGGCCAGCGTGCCGACCGCAGCGAAGTAGAGCGTGACCAGCACCGTGGCCAGAATCACCCGCGAGGTCTGGCCGTGCCGCGGATTGATCCGCCCGACCGCCAGCGCCAACCCGGCCAGCACGATCACCGACAGCGGCATCAGCGTGCGCCACTGCAGCTCGCCCCATTCCAGCGCTCCGCCGCCGGCGATCAGTTCGTTCAGGCCGAGCTCGCGGCGCTTGCGCGACGGTTCGACCGGCTCCGGGGGGTCGAACTGCACGACCAGTCGCTCGCTGCGGCCGACCAGGTCGGCGTCGCCGCCCTGCTGAAGCCGATAGGATCGGACGTCGCCGCTGAACTCCAGCGCGATCGATCCGTCCGCGCGGTCGCGCTGAGCCAGCTGCTCGGCGCGCAGCAGGTTGCGGTAGGTCGGCGTGCGCTGGTGGACCAGCACGTCGTAGAGCACCGAGCCGTCGCGCGCCTCGGCAAAGATCATCCACTCCTCGTCGCCGATTTCGAACCGGCCGGGCTCGACCCGCGAAAGGTCGACGCGGGCGACCAGCTCGCCCTCCATCCGGTACAGCGTCTCGTAGGCCCAGGGCCGGAAGACGTGGGTAATGGCGGCCACCACGAGCAGCCCGAGCAGCGCGATGGCGAGCACCGCACGAACGATCTTGGCGCGCCCGACGCCCGAGGCGGCGATCGCGGTCATCTCGTAGCCGCTCTGCAAGCGTCCCAGCCCGGTGATCGTGCCGAGAAAGATCGCGGCCGGAATCAGCACGTCGAAGAACAGGCCGAGCTTCAGGGTCGCCAGCGTGACCACCGCGCCGATCGAAAGCCGCTCGATCACCGCGTCGGCGAGATAGCTCGAGAAGTAGTACGCCAGCATCACCAGCAGCACGACCGAGAACACGCCGAGAATCGGCCGCAGCAGCTGGACGGCAACGTAGCGTTCGACGCGCTTCATGAAGAGCGGCCGCCGGCCCGCTCGGCGAATGCGCCCTCGACCAGCTCGAGGTCGGCCGGCGTGTCGACATCCACGGCGGCTTCGGGCCAGTCGACCAGGACCGGGGCGGCCTTCACGCCGAGCCGTTTCGACAGGGCAGCGAACGCATCGTCCACGCTCAGGCGACCGAGCAGATAACGAATCAGGTCGACGAGGCCCAGCCGGCGGACGATCCGCCAGGGCCGTTTGCGGTCACGCTCGAAAGCGCGCCACTGGGCGATCAAGCGCCGGCCCTCGGTGGTCCGGATCAGGAACAGGTTGGTGCCGCAGACCCGTCGATCGGCGAAGCGATAACGAGTCCGGCGTCCCTCGGGAAAACGAGCCTGGACCGCATCGGCATCGGCCAGGCCGACGACCGCATCCGCGCCGGTGGCGGCCGCCTGCGTGATGAAACGCTCCAGCCGGTCGGTGGTCAGCAGGGGATGATCGCCGGTCAGGATCAGCACCGAACGACCGGCGTCGATGTCCTCCATCGCCGCCGACACGCTGGCAGCCGGCCCCGTCGCCGGCACGATCCGGCGCGTCTCCGGACCGCCGGCCAGGGCCGCCTCGTAGGCCTCGTGATCCGGCCGGACCAGGCGGATCGGCCGGTCGGCGTCGAGGCCGCCGGCGGCCTCGAGCACGCGAACCAGCATGGGCCGACCGGCGACCGGCACGAGCACCTTGCCGGGGACGCCGGCGGCGGCTGCGAGCGGATCGCCGGGACCTCGATCACCGGCCAGGACCACGATGGCGAGTGCGCCGGAACTCATTGCGTGGATCGGTCCGATCCCGCCCCGCGCGGCCCCGGATCGCCCGGCCCCGGATCATCAGGCCCCGGATCATCAGGCCCCGGATCGTCAGGCGACGCAATCTCGCGCTCGACGATCTCGTAGCGCTTCGCGATGTCCATGCCCAGCGACTCGATCAGCGAGCGCATGCCGCGATTCTGCTCGAGGATCCACGATTGTTCGGCCCAGGTCACGCCGTCGGCCAGCAGGTGATCGCGGGTGGCGGCCATCATGGCGTAGCTCAGGGCAGCGCCGGTGACGCTTCGATGGTGCTCGGCGGCCACGCCCATCAGCGGTACGCGCACCCGCCGATTCGCCTTGCGCCAGACCCGCCACAACAGCTTGATCACGCCGAAGGGGAACAGCCGACCGCCGAGGTCCCGGGTCAGTTCATTGAGGTCCGGCAGCGCGACCATGAACGCCGCAGGTCGACCATCGAGCAGAGCGAGCTGCACGTAGCCGGGGCGGATCAGCAACTTCATGTCGTGGATCGCGTGCCGGAACTCGTCTTCGGACATCGGCACGAACCCCCAGTTGTCCGACCACGCGTCGTTGAACAGCTCACGCATGGTCTCCGCGTGGCGATCCAGCTCGCCGCGATCGATCGTCTCGAGGCGCACCCGATCGCCGAGACGCGCGAGGATCCGGCGCATACCGCGCGGATCGTCGAACGCCGGCGAGCCCTGGTAGGCGAGCAGCGTGGCGCTGGATCGGAATCCCAGCTCGGCCAGGCGCTGGCGGTAGTACGGCCGGGCGTGCCCCATCAACATCATCGGCGGCGAGTCGAAGCCGTCGACCAGCAGACCGCACTGCTGGTTGATCGACAGGTCGAAGGGACCCTGCATGCGACGCCGGCCCGCCCGGCCCAGCCAATCGGCCGCCGCGTCGGTCAGCGCCGCGAAGACCTCGCCGTCGTCTTCGGCCTCGAGTTGCCCGAACCAGCCGAGGTCGGGGCGTCCCTGGGCGTCGTTCAGGAGATCGATCTGGGCGCTGATCCGGCCGACGGTCCGGCCATCGCGTAGGGCGATCCAGGCACACCCCGAAGCGTGCGCGAAGAACGGGTTTCTCGGCGCCCAGAGCTGGCGCTGCTGGAGCTTGAGTGGGGCAATCCAGTTCGGATCGGCTGCGTACAATCGCTCGGGAAGCGCGTGGAAACGCGCCCAGTCGCGGCGTGTGCGCACACGGCGCAGCTCGACCCCATGGAGTGCCGGCGTCATGATCGACAACGCCCGACTGGCATAATCGGTGCGGAATATTGCAGAATTGCGGTCATTAACACAATATGAAGCGCGCTCTGAATAGCGTGTCGCGAGGTTGCGCCCGGCCAGACGTGTTTCCATTGACACGCCAGCGTCTTATAATGGTCGATTAGATTTCGTTAAAAAACGTCTCGCTGGCGATTCTACGCGAGAACGCAGAACAACAAGGGAACATCGGTTTGAGCCTGAAGCCAACCCCCACGCAGAATTCGCTGCCGTTGAAGACCTCCGGCTATCGGAGCCTCGCCGAAGCGCTGGACTACGCCGCCCAGGGGACCACGGGCTGCAATTTCCACAATGGCCGGGGCGAACTGACGTCGGTCATGACCTATAGCGAGCTGCGCGAGCGAGCGCGCTCCACCGCGTTGAAGCTCGCCGGACTCGGCCTGCCGCGCGGCAGCCGGATCGCGCTGGTGGCCGACACCCAGCCCGAGTTCCACGTCATGTTCTTCGCCTGCCAGTACGCCGGCCTGGTGCCGGTGCCGCTCCCGGCGGCGGTCCACCTCGGCGGGAAGGGTGCGTTCGTCAATCATCTGCGCGCGCTGCTGCAGGACTGCCGGGCCCGCGCCGCGTATGCCTCGATCGACTTCGAACCGTTCCTCCGCGATGCGGTCGACGGGCTCGATCTGGCCGTCAGCGGCACGCTCGACGCCTTCGATGCGCTGGAGCCGGCCGCCGAACTGCCCGAGCCACCGGCCGCCGACGACCTCGCCTACCTCCAGTACACCTCCGGAAGCACGCGCTTCCCGCGTGGCACGATGATCACCCAGCGCGCCGTGCTGACGAACCTGGCCGGCATCCTCCAATACGGTGTGCAGATCCGGCGCGGCGACCGGTACATGTCGTGGCTGCCGTTCTATCACGACATGGGCCTGGTCGGTCTCATTCTCGGCCCGGTGGTGTCCCAGCTTTCGGTGGATTATCTCGGGACCCGCGACTTCGCGATGCGCCCCCGCCTGTGGCTGGAGCTGATGTCGCGCAATGCAGCGACCATCTCCTATGCCCCGCCATTCGGCTTCGCGCTGGTCGCGCGGCGCCTGCGTCCGGGCGACGTGGAGCGCTACGACCTCTCTGCGTGGCGCGTGGCCGGCGTCGGCGCGGAGATGATCCGCTCGAACTGGCTGCACCGCTTCGCCGATGCCCTGGCCGAAGCCCGCTTCTCCGATTCGGCGTTCCTGCCCTGCTACGGCATGGCCGAATGCTCTCTGGCCGTCAGCTTCGCTCCCTTGGGCCAGGGGTTGGAAGTGGACCGGCTCGACGCCGACCTGCTGGCCCGCGAGCGCCGTGCCGAGCCGATCACGACCGACGACGAGTTGCGCGTCACCGAATTCGTCAATTGCGGCCGTCCGCTGCCCGACTACGAGGTCGAGATCCGCGACGGCGACGGCAATCTGCTGCCCGAGCGTCACTGCGGCACGATCCACCTGCGCGGCCCGAGCGTGATGTCCGGATACGCGAACAACGAGGAGGCGACGGCCGAGGCGCTGACCGGCGACGGATGGCTGAACACCGGCGACGTCGGCTATCGCGCGGGCGACTCCCTGTACATCACCGGCCGCGCCAAGGATCTGTTGATCATCAACGGCCGCAATATCTGGCCGCAGGATCTGGAGTACCTCGCCGAGCAGCAGCCGGAGGTCCGGCCCGAAGACGCCTCGGCGTTCGCGATCGCCTCGGAAGACGGCAGCGAAGTCGCCGTTCTGGTGGTCCAGTGCCGCGAACAGGACCCGTTCCGACAGGCTCGGCTGGTCGAGCGCCTGAAGCAGCAGATCCAGTCGGAGTTCGGCATCGCCTGCCTGATCGAACTGGTCCCGCTGCACACGTTGCCGCGCACGTCCTCGGGCAAGCTTTCACGCAGCGGGACGAGGCTGGACTTCCTCAAGCGCAACGGCCTCGAAGACACCGAGGTCCTGCCGCGCGAACTGGTCGATCGCACGCCCCACACGCAGGCGCTCAACCAGGTCGACTGAGCCGTGCCGGTCCTCGCGCTGACCGGCGTGACCGGCTTCATCGGACGCGCCCTGCTGGCGCGTCTTCTCGATGACCCCGTACCGGATGCACCCGACGGCGCCCGTGCGGGCTCCAGCCCCCTTCGACTGCGCGTCCTGGTGCGCGGGCGCGGCCGCATCGACGACCGACTCCTCGATCGGGTAGACGAGGTCGACGGCGACCTCGGCGACGCCGACGCGCTTGCCGAACTGGTCTCCGGCGCCGATGCCGTTGTCCACCTGGCGGGCGCGATCGCCGGCAGCCACGCAGAAGATTTCGACCGGGTCAACGTCGAGGGCAGCCGCCGGCTTGCCGAAGCGGTCCGCGTCCACGCACCCGGCGCGCATGCGGTGCTGGTCTCGTCGCTGGCCGCGGAGCATCCCGACCTGTCCTGGTATGCCGCGTCCAAGGCCGGCGCGGAGCAGGCCTGGCAGGTCGTGCCGGAGGAGCAGCGGTCGATCCTTCGTCCCCCGGCGGTCTACGGCCCCGGGGATCCGGCCCTGGCCGACTTCTGGAAGGCGCTGGCACGCGGCTGGCTGGTCCGCCTGGGGCCTCGCAACGCCCGCTTCTCGCTGGTCCACGTCGACGACGTGGTCGAGGCGCTCGTGCGATTGCTCGCCCACGGACCGACCAGAACCGCGCTGACCCTCGCCGGGCCGGGCCCGCACGGAGGCTGGCGCTGGACGGACATCGCGGAGATCGCGTCCCGTCTTCGCGGCCGGCCCGTACGGACCGTCGCGATCCCCGCGGCGCTGCTCGGTGCCGCAGGCAGGGCCGGCCTGGCGGTCCAGCGGCTCCGCGGACGCCCCGCCCTGCTGTCGCCGGGCAAGGTGCGTGAATTGCGGCACATTGACTGGGTCTGCGATAATCTCGCGCTTTCCGCGCACCTCGACTGGACGCCCGAACGGGCCCTGGCCGAGGCGCTGCCCACGCTACCCGGATGGAACCACCGATGACCGACCCCGACCCCAGGATCCGCAGCGCGATCGAGGACGCCGTGTCCGCATCGCTGCCCGAACTCGAAGGCATCGATTTCGATGCCACGCTGACCGGCGACGTCGGGCTCGACTCGGTCCAGGTCATGGACCTGGTGATGGAAATCGAGGATCGGCTGGATATCTCGATCCCGCTGGAGGCGCTGGCCGAGGCCCGGACGCTGAACGAACTCGCGACGCGGATCCAGCCACTGGTCCGGGAGCGCAGCGAATGAGCCTGTTCGACAAATTCCGGCCCCTGGCCGAGGCGCGCGCCGGCCTGGTCCGCGCCGGCGCGGAAGCGAACGCGGTGCCGCCGGTGGCCACGCCGATCGAGGCGGTGCACTCGGCGACGGAAGGCACGATCGGCGGTCGACGGGTGATCCTGGCCGGGACCAACAACTACCTGGGCCTGACGATGGACCCGGACGTGGTCGAATCCGCCCGCGATGCGCTGAGTACCCACGGCACCGGGACCACCGGCTCGAGGATGGCCAACGGCAGCTACTCCGACCACCAGGCGCTGGAGGCGGAACTGGCCGCGGCCTGGGGCTGGCCGTCGGCGATGGTGTTCTCTACCGGCTACCAGGCCAACCTCGGCGCGATCTCGGCGCTGGCCGGGAAGGACGACTTCCTGCTGCTCGACAGCGATTCCCACGCCAGCATCTACGACGGCGCCAAGCTCGGCAACGCGCAGACCGTGATCTTCCGCCACAACGACCCGGCCAACCTCGACCGCCGCCTCGCGCGACTCGGCGACGATGCATCGCGCGCGCTGATCGTGGTCGAGGGCCTGTATTCGATGATGGGCGACCAGCCCCCGCTGGAGGAGTTCATCGAGGTCAAGAATCGGCACGGCGCCTGGCTGCTGCTCGACGAAGCCCACTCTTTCGGCGTGTTCGGCGAGCACGGTCTCGGGGTCGCCGAGGACCGCGGCCTGATCGACGAGATCGACTTCGTCGTCGGCACCTTCTCGAAGAGCCTGGCCGGCATCGGCGGATTCTGCGCCAGCCGGCATCCCGAACTGGAACTGCTCCGGCTCGCCGCACGGCCGTACATCTTCACCGCCTCGCCGTCGCCGGCCGTCATCGCGGCGACCCGCAAGGCGCTGGAAAAGGTCGTCACCGGCCAGGCGCTGCGCAACCAGCTCTGGGCCAACATCCACCAGCTCTACGACGCCCTGGGCGAACTCGGCTACCGGCTCGGCAGCGACCGCCCCGGCCCGGTCGCAGCGATCGTGCTGCCCGATCGCCAGTCGGCGCTGGCCCATTGGTACGGTCTGCTCGAAGCCGGGGTCTACGCGAACCTGATGATTCCCCCGGCGACCCCGAAGGGCACCAACCTGCTGCGCATCAGCCTCAGCGCGGCGCATACGCCGGAACAGATCGCGCACATCGTCAAGGCCTTCGGCGAGCTTCGCCGCGCAGCCTGACCGCGACGGGACGCCGGCCGGTCGCCAGGCGGCCGTCAAGCGGCCAGCGATCGACCGGAGATGGGTCAGAACGCGGTCACCAGTCGGTGGCTCCCGGTTCACGCCGGTTCCTGCCCGAGTACCGTTATCCTTGGGGCATCGACCCCGAGGAGATTCCGCGTGACCCATCCGTTCACGAACCGCGTCGCGACCGCTGCGACCGCGCTGCTGCTTGCCGTCTCGGCGAGCGCGCAGACCCCCGACCTGAAGGAGATCATGGCCGATCCGGACTGGATCGGGTCGCCGGTCGAGGCCGCCTGGTGGCAGCTCGACGGCGCGCGGTACTTCGCGCGCGTCAAGCGGCCGGACTCGCAGGTCCGCGACCTGCTCGCGGTCGAGGTTCCAAGCGGCGAAACCACCACCCTGGACGCCGGGGACCGGGCCGAGGCGGACGGCCCCGAGGTGGTCTATGACCGCACCCGCCAACGAGCACTCACGATCCGCAGCGGCAACCTGTTCCTGCACGACCTGGAGCGCGATGCGCGGACCCAGCTGACTGCCACCGGCGATGCCGGCGACGCGCGCTTCGGCGGCGACGATGGAACCGCGCTGGTCCGCCTGGGCCGCGATTGGTTCCGGATCGACCTCGACGCCGGACTGGTCCGTCCGCTGGCGGACCTCCGCTTCGAAGATGCACCGGACCCCGAGCCGGATGCCGACAGCCTGCAGGCCCATCAGCTCGACCTGTTCGAGACCCTGGCCCGCGAGCGGCGCCAGCGGATCGAGCAGCGCCGGCACGAACAGGCGGTGGCCGACGCCGATGGATCGAGCGCTCCGCAGCCCTTCTACCTGGGCAAGGACCACGAACCGTTGTTTACCCGCCCGTCCGCGGACGGCCGCTGGCTGCTGATGGCGGTGCGCAAGGCCGGCGCCGAAGACGGTCGGGACGACAAGATGCCGCGCTTCGTGACCGAGTCCGGCTACGTCGAGATCGAGGATGTACGCACCCTGGTCGGGCGCGACGCACCGACTCCGCAGGATCTATGGCTGCTCGACCTCGAACGCCGGACCAAGTACGAGCTCGAATTCGGCGAACTGGACGGCATCGACGTCGACCCGCTGGCCGACCTGAAGGCCGAGCAGGACATCGAAGCCCACGACGGCGACGATCCACGGCCGATCACGGTCACGGGGGTGGCGTGGCATTCCACCGATCCGGTCGCCGCGGTCCAGGTCGAGGCCATCGACAACAAGGATCGCTGGACGGTCCGGATCGATGCCGGCTTCGACCCGGACGAAGGCCCGAGCGTCGACGAGGTACACCGCCTGACTGACGAGGCCTGGATCAACTGGTCCTTCAACGAGTTCGGCTGGATTCCCGGGACCGACTCGCTGTGGCTGCTGTCGGAGGAATCGGGCTACAGCCATCTGTACACGATCGACGCGCGGGGGCGGGTGACGCAGATCACCGACGGCGAGTTCGAAGTCTTCGACGTGGCCTTCGCCACCGAAGCCGACCAGGCCTGGGCGCTGTCCAACCGTGCCCACCCCACCGAGTACGACCTGTATTCGATCGACCTCGACGAGGGCGACATGACCCGCCTGTCCGAGCTCCGCGGCGTGGAAAGCTATGCGCTCGGCCCCGCCCTCGACCAGGTCCTGGTTCGCCATTCCGGCAGCTACCTGCCGGCCCAGGCCGCGGTGCTGCCGATCGGCGGCGGCGATCCCTTCGCGGCGACCGACACGCGGACCGAAGCCTATCGAGCGATCGACTGGCAGGAGCCCCGCTTCATCGCGGTGCCGTCGAGCCACGTCGACCGACCGATCTGGTCCAAGTTCTACCCCGCGCGCGGCGGTTTCGAAGGACCGCGCCCGGCCGTGCTGTTCGTCCACGGCGCCGGCTACACCCAGAACACGCACCACCGCTTCCCCTACTACTTCCGCGAGCAGATGTTCCACAACCTGCTGACCGAGCGCGGCTACCACGTGCTCGACATGGACTACCGGGCCAGCCGCGGCTACGGTCGCGACTGGCGCACGGCGATCTACCGCCAGATGGGAACGCCCGAACTCGAGGACCTGATCGACGGTGTCGAATGGCTGGTCGACAACCACGACGTCGACCCGGATCGAGTCGGGGTCTATGGCGGCTCCTACGGTGGCTTCATGACCTTCATGGCGATGTTCAATGCGCCCGAGGTGTTCGCCGCCGGCGCTTCGCTGCGCCCGGTCACCGACTGGAAGCACTACAACCACCCCTATACGTCGAACATCCTGAACTCGCCCGAGGTCGACCCCGAGGCCTACGATCGGTCCTCGCCGATCGAGTTCGTCGAGGGCCTGGAAGGCGATCTGTTGATCAGCCACGGCATGCTCGACGACAACGTGTTCTACAAGGACGCGATCCGCCTCGTGCAACGGCTGATCGAACTCGAGAAGGAGGACTGGGAGCTCGCGTCCTACCCGCTCGAGCCCCACGGCTACGTCCATCCGGAAAGCTGGCTGGATCAGTACCGGCGCATCCTGGAGCTGTTCGAGGAATCGATCGGCGATGCGCGCACGGCCGATCCTGGGGAAGGGGCATGAGCGGCGGCCAGCAGAATCCGGCGCTTCGTGGTCCGGCAGAGCCCGTCACCGCGCCGGTCGATTCGCCAATCGTTGCACCAATCGCCAGGACAGTTGCAAGGACAGTCGCCGCGCTGGTCGGCGTATTGGCCGTCGGCCTGCTGGCCACCAGCGCAGCGGCGAACAACCCGCTGACCGTCGACGACATCTTCGGCCTCGAATACGCCGATGCGCCCCGGCTGTCGCCGGACGGCGAGCGAATCGTCTACGTGCGCCGCACGCTCGACGCGATGAGCGATCGCAACCGGGGCCAGCTCTGGATCATCGACGCCGACGGCGACGACCACCAGCCGCTGACCTCGTCGAAAGGCCACGCGGCATCGCCGGCGTGGTCCCCGGACGGCAGCCGGATCGCGTACGTCGGCCACGACGGATCGGGCGACAGCCAGCTGCACGTGCTGTGGCTGGACAGCGGCCGGCAGACCGCATTGACGCGGGGCCCGATGAGCCCGTCGAACCCGGTCTGGTCTCCGGACGGCGGACGGATCGCGTTCAGCCGCTTCGTCGAATCCGCGCCGCCGAGCATCATCGAGCCCCTGTCGCCGCCCGAGGGCGCGGACTGGGCGCCGCCGGCGCGCGTCGTCGATCGACCGGTGTTCCGGGCCGACGGCGCGGGCTTCCTGCCGCACGGCCAGACCCAGCGTTTCGTCGTTCCGGCCGATGGCGGGCCGGCCCGGCAGCTGACCGACGGTCCGCACCCCCAGCCCGGCCCCGTGACCTGGTCGAGCGACGGCCGCTCGCTGGTCTTCGCGACCAACCGGCGAGCGGATTTCGAGCTCGAACCGTCGGACACGGAGCTGGTCCGCCTCGACCTCGACACCCTGGACACCACCGCCCTGACCGACCGCTTCGGCCCCGACAGCGCCCCGGCGCTCCAGCCCGGCGGCGATCGCCTGGCCTGGCTGGGCTACGACGACCAACGGCTCGGCTACCACAACGTCGAGCTGTACCTCATGGAAGACGGTGAACCGAGGTCGCTGACCGCGGACCTCGATCGCTCGATCGATGAATTCCTTTGGGACAAGGACGGCGACGCGGTGTACATCGCCTACAGCGATCGCGGCAACGGCGTGGTCGATCGGGTAACCCTGGGCGGCAACCGAACCCGTGTGGCCGAAGATCTTGGCGGCACTACGCTGGGACGGCCGTACGCCAGCGGCGCGTTCGACGCGGGCGCCGACCGCGTCGTCTACACGATGACCACGCCGGTCCACCCCGGCGACCTGGTGCTGGCCCGCAGCGACCGTCGGATGCGTCGCTGGAACAGCGATCGTTTGACCCGGCTGAACGCCGAGCGCCTCGGGCATCGCGACCTCGCGCCGGTCGAGGAATTCACCTTCACCTCCTCGGCCGACGGGCTGGAGATTCAGGGCTGGCTTGCGCTGCCGCCGGGCCACGACCCGGAAGCCGACGGCGCGCTTCCCTTGATCCTCGAGATCCACGGCGGCCCGTTCGCGGACTACGGCGACCGCTTCTCGATGGAAGTCCAACTGATGGCTGCTGCCGGCCACGCGGTGGCCTACATCAACCCGCGCGGATCAACCAGCTACGGGGCCGAGTTCGCCAACGAGATCCATCACGCCTATCCGGGTCAGGACTACGACGACCTGATGAGCGGCGTCGATGCGCTGATCGAGCGCGGCATCGCCGATCCCGAGCGACTGTTCGTCACCGGCGGTTCCGGCGGCGGCGTGCTGACGGCGTGGATCGTCGGCAGCACGGACCGGTTCCGCGCCGCCGTGGTCGCCAAGCCCGTGATCAACTGGACCAGCTTCGTGCTGACCGCGGACTACACGCCGTTCTTCCACAAGTACTGGTTCCCGGCACCGCCCTGGGAGGCCCAGGACGAGTACTGGCGTCGTTCACCGCTGTCGAAGGTCGGCAACGTGACCACGCCGACCATGGTGCTGACCGGCGAGGCCGACTGGCGCACGCCAATGTGGGAATCGGAGCAGTTCTACCAGGCGCTGAAACTGCGCGGCGTCGATTCGGTCCTGGTGCGCATCCCGGAGGCTCCGCACGGGATCGCCGCTCGGCCGAGCCAGATGGCGTCGAAGATCCGCCACATCCTGGCCTGGTTCGAACGCTACGATAAGGGTTCGGACCGTTCGCACGATAGCGCGTCGAACGACGCCTGAAGCGACCGGCCCGCATTGCTCGAACGAATTGGTACGACCTACTCAACACGGAGACCCCGACCCTCGCCATGAACGTATTGATCACCGGCAATTCCAGCGGCCTCGGCCTCGGCCTCACGAAACGCCTGCTCGCTCAGGACGCGATCGTCTGGGGCATGAGCCGCTCGGGTTGCCCGATCCACGACGACGACGGCCTGCGTGACCGCAAGGTCGATCTCGGCAACCTCAATGCCATCGAAGAAGCCATGGACCGGCTGCTGTCGGACTGCCTGCGGCTGGACCTGCTCGTTCTCAACGCCGGCATCCTCGGCCGCATCCAGGAGATGCATACGACCGATGTGCATGACCTGGAGCACCTGTACCGGGTCAACGTCTGGGCCAACAAGATGATTCTCGATTGGTTCATCGAACGGCGGATCCCGGTCGAACAGGTCATCGCGATCTCCTCCGGCGCAGGCCACAACCTCAGCCATGGCTGGGGCGGTTACGCGATGTCGAAGTCCAGCATCAACGACCTGATCGCGCTCTATGCGCACGAAATGCCGGACTCCCACCTGACCGCGCTGGCGCCCGGCCTGGTCGACACCGGCATGCAGGACTACCTGTGCGGCGAAGTCGACACCGACGAGTTTCCGTCGGTGCAGAAGCTCAAGGACGCCCGCGGCACCGACAGCATGCCGTCGCCGGAGGATTCGGCGCAGCAGATCCTGGGCCTGCTCGACGCGCTGAAGAAGGGCGAAAGCGGCCAGTTCGTCGACGTGCGCAAGCTGGACGACTGAGCCGGACAGGAAGACCCGGCGGCCGGTCGGCCGACCGCCGGGATCGTCGATCAGAAGCTCAGACGCAGATTCGCCCGATAGATCGTGGTGTCGAATTCGAAGGTTTCAGCACCCACCGAAATGCCCAGCAGGTCGTTGATCCGGAACAGGGCATCGGCACCGCCGAGAAATTCCGGGTCTTCGAATCCATCGGCCTGGGCGCCGACATAGGCACGAAGTTCGATCGGGCCGTTCCCCGGCACGCCGCGAACGCCGAAGTCGAGGCGGCCGCCGTCCTGGTCCGCACCGCCGAACTCGATGCCGGCGTAGGACAGCTCGACGAAGGTCGCCACGGAATCGGACACGTCGCTGTGGAAACCGACGCCGACCTTGTAGTAATTCAGTTCGTCGAAACCGAAGTCCCAGCGATCGTAGGCGCCCTGGAAGTACAGGCTGTCCGTGACCGCAGCGGAGGCGCGCACGTTGAAACCGTCTTCGGAATCGAGCCCATCGGGGTCGAAGAGGGATACGCCGCCTTCGATGTACGACCAGCTCATGCCGTCCTGGGCAAGGACCACCGTGGCGGGTGCCACGGACAAGATTGCGGCCAGCGCAGCGGCCGGCATCCAGCGATTGTTCATTCTCGGTACCTCCTGAGGTTGAATGGTGAACGGGGCAGGCGCCACTGGCGGGACCGCCCGCGGCCCGGTCGGGTCGGGTCAGGTCGGGTCGTTCCGCGGATTCGAGCTCGTTCGGACTGCCAGGCCCGGGCGCAGTCTCACACGGCAGACCCAGCGGGTCAATCGAGAAACGGCCCCGCCGCTTCGCCTGTCGTATTTTCCGTGCGGTTTCCGTACTCTAATGAAGACCACAGTTCTGCCGAGGGAATCAGCCATGATGGACTTCAAGATCGGCGAGATCATCTCGCTGCTGCTCAAGACGATGCCGTTCCTGATCTTCCGCTTCCTGATCTATTTCGGAATCACGCTGGCCTATGTCCTGATCACCGGCATCGGGGCCGGAGTCGGTTACGGGGTCGGCGCGATCGGCGGCAGCGCCGAGGGTGGCACGTTCTACGGCGGGCTGATCGGCTTCGGCATCGCCGGTGCGATCATGTACTTCATCCGCGAATACCTGCTCTACCTGGTCAAGGCCGGTCACATCGCCGTACTGGTGGAGCTGATGGAAGGCCGGAGCCTGCCCGGCGGCAAGGGCCAGATCGACTACGCCCAGGGCATCGTGCGCGAGCGTTTCGCCGAGTCCTCGGTCCTGTTCGGCGTCGACCAGCTGATCAAGGGCGTTCTCAAGGCATTCAACCGGGCGTTCTTCACGATCGCCAACTTCATTCCCATCCCCGGCGTACAGGGCATCGCCAAGTTCATCAACACCATCGTCACGCTGTCGTTGACCTATCTCGACGAGGTCATCCTGGCCTACAACATCAAGACGAAATCGGACAATCCCTGGGCTTCCTCGCGCACCGCGCTGGTGCTCTACGCGCAGAACTACAAGGCGTTTCTGAAAAACGCGTTCTGGCTGGCCTTCGTGATCTGGGGCATGACCTTCCTGGTCTTCCTGCTGATCCTCGCGCCGGTGGCTGGCCTGGTCTCGCTGTTCCCGGGGGCGGCCGGTCCGCTGGCCCTGATCGTCGCGCTGGTGTTCGCCTGGGGGATCAAGCAGGCAGTCATCGAGCCGCTGGGCATGACCGCGCTGATGCAGGTGTTCTTCAAGGTCACCGAGGGGCAGCAGCCGAACCCGGAATGGGACGGCAAGCTGGAGAAGGTCTCGAAGAAGTTCTCGACGATGAAGGACAAGGCCGCGGAATGGAGCTCCAGCAATTCCGGCTCGGGCAATTCGGACTCGGGCAGTTCGGGCTCCGGAAGCCCGGGGTCCGGCAGCGAACCGCCGGCGAATCAGCCCGCGGGCTGACCTCGCGCCCTTCGGGTCGCCACGAACAAGCCGGGCACATCCTGCCCGGCTTCTTCGTTCTCGCGCCGTGTCATCCGCCGCGCGGCTTCAGGTCCGGTTGACGCGTCGCGGATGCGTCGTCGATTGCCGGCTCCGCGGGCGCCTCGAGGACCTCGAGCCGCTGCCGGATCCGGCGCAGTTCATCGAGCAGTTCTCGGCGCGCCAGCGCTTCCTCGTCGTCGTGGATCGAGTTGGTCGCCGTGACGATGATCGCGATGAACAGGTTCAACACCATGAAGCTCGAGACCAGGATGAACGGCACGAAGTAGATCCAGACCAGCGGCATTTCCTCCAGCATCGGTCGCGCGATGCCCGAGGACCAGGATTCCAGGGTCATGATCTGGAACAGGGAGAAGAAGCTCTTGCCCAGGCTGCCCCAGTAGTCCGGAAAGGCGTCGCCGAACAGCATGGTGCCCATCACCGCGAAGACGTAGAAGACCAGGACCAGCAGCGCCGCGGTCCAGCCCATGCCCGGCAACGCGCGCATCAGCGATTCGATGATCATCTTCAGCCGCGGCACCTGGGACAGCAGGCGAAGCACGCGGAGGATGCGCAGCGCGCGAAGGATCTCCAGCGGCCCGGCCGCGGGCAGCAGCGAGATGCCGACGACGAAGAAGTCGAACACGTTCCAGCCGGAGCGGAAGAAGCGTGGACCGAAGGCGACCAGCTTGATCGCGATCTCGACCACGAACACCGCGAGAATGGCCTGGTTGATCGTGGTCAGCAGCCCGCCGAAGCGCGCCATCACCGCGTCCGAGGTTTCCAGGCCGAGGATGACCGCGTTGACCAGGATCAGCGCGATGATGGCGTTGCGCGGCCCCGGCGAGTCGATCCACCGGCCCACCTTCACGCGCCAGCGAAGCGACGCCAGCGAGGGTTTCGACGTACTCACGATCCCGAATCCTCCGGGTGGGCTCTGCGGCGGCTGGCGCGTCGATGGCCTTCGGCCCAGGTCCGGCCGGCCCGCATCCGTTCGACGAAGCGATCGACATCGCCGACCTCGACCGATTCGATCAAGGCCTCGACCGCTCCCTTGAGGCGCCGCAGCACTTCGGGCTGATCGGGGTTGAGGCGCTGGATCTCGAAATACAGCGACGGGTTTTCGCCGGCGACGTCGAGGGCGATGTCGAGCTGACGCCCGAAGGTCGTGGACGCCACCGCGGCCAGCGCATCCGGACTGCGACCGGAACCGGCCACGGCATCGGCGAACACCAGGTTGACCGCATGCGACAGGCCGAGCACCCAGGCCATCAGGCCGTCGTGCTCGTCGAGCGGAACCTCGATGCAGTCGGCCATGGTCTCGGCGAACAGCTCGCGGGCACAAGCCACGGCCTCGGTGCTGCCGCAGTCCATGAACAGCACGTGGCGGCCGGCGAGAAGTCGGGTGTCGGGTCCGAACATCGGGTGGATCGACGCGACCTGCAGCCCGGCCGAGGCCGCGCGTCGCAGTTCGGCGACCAGCGGGCCCTTGACCGATGCGATATCGAGCACCGTGGCCGCGCATCGCGCTTCGGCCAGCTCGCGCAGCAGGTCGGCCGAGGCCTGGATCGGCGCGCCGAGCACCACCAGCTCCGCGTCCACCGGCGCATCCTGCCATCGACGCACCGCATCGGCGCTCTCGCGCTCGACGGCCGGATCGGCGACCACCACGCGCCAGCCCTGCTCGGCCAGCAGCCGGGCCATCCAGTCGCCCATCCGGCCCAGCCCGCCGACCACGATCGCCCGGCGTCCATCGCCGCGCCCGGACCCCGCGACCCGCTCGGCTTCCTGTCGGGTCAGCGAGGCCTCGATCAGCGCGGTCAGCAAGGTCTCGGCCAGGTCCGGGTCGAGGCCGACCTCATCGGCCCGTGCGCGCACGCCGTCGAGCACCTGCCGCTCGCGCCGGAAATCGCGCAAGGCCTTGCCCGACGACTTCTTCAGGCGCCCGATCTCGGAAACGATCCGCTGCCGCTCCGCCGCCCGCTCGACCAGCTCCCGGTCGATCCGGTCCAGCGCAGCGCGCAGTGCGTCCAGCTCGCCCTGCCTGGAATCAGTCATCGCTCTTCATCGGCCAGTGCCCGGTGACGTTCATCGTCGTTCAATGGAGTCCATAGCCGCGAAAACCAAATCCGCGCGCCGCCGCGGCCCGGCCGACGAACGGTGGTCGGCGGAGAGCGGCGCGAGCAGCCCGCTGCGACGGCCGCGGCAACGCAGGATCCGCTGTGTACGTGCGAAGTACATGAGGAATCCGAGTACCCCCGGACGCCGTCCATCGGTTGCGCAGTCGGCGAGCGGAGCAAATTTTCGGGGAGCGCCCCCGGATCGTAGCCCGGGGCAGGCTCTGCGCAGGAACCGCAGCGTACGTGCGAGGTACGTGAGGATTCCGAGCACCGCCGGACGCCGTCCATCGGTTGCGCAGTAGGCGAGCGGAGCAAATTTTCGGGGAGCGCCGTCGCGAGCGACCGATGGGCGGTGGCCGACGGAGCGCAGGAACCGCAGCGTACGTGCGAGGTACGTGAGGATTCCGAGCACCGCCGGACGCCGTCCATCGGTTGCGCAGTAGGCGAGCACCGAAAATTCATGCGCGGCCCATGAACTCGCCGGTCTCAGTATTGACGCGGATCGTTTCCCCCGGCGTGATGTAATCCGGCACCATCACTTCCAGCCCGCTCTCGGTGGTCGCGGGTTTCGCCGACCGGGTCGCCGTGGCGCCTTTCATCACCGGCGCGGTGTCGGCGACGGTCAGCTCGACCGATTGCGGCAGGGTCAGCGCGACCGGCGTGCCGTCGATCAGCAGGACGTAGATGCCGCCGAGCCCGTCGGTCAGGAAGCCGGCGGCATCGCCGACCGCGCCCTCGTCGAGCAGGTACTGACTGAAGTCCTCGTCGTCCATGAACACGAAGCCGTCGGCGTCGCGATAGGAGAAACTCGACTGGCGGCGCACCAGGTCGGCCTCCTTGGCCACGTCGTCGCCCTTGAGGGTCAGTTCCTGGCGATCGCCGCCGGGAATGGCTTCGAGCTTGAAGCGGTACAGCGTGCTGCCACCGCGCGCGGTGGGTGCCGAGCGCGACACGTCGCGGACGGCCCAGACGCGGCCTTCGTGCTCGATCACGAAGCCGCGCTTGATCTCATTGGCCTTGGGCATGGGTGCTCCTCGCAGGGAGAATTTCGGAAGCTGGCGATTATCGTCGAATTCCGGGCCGGTCGCGGCAAGCCCGGCCGGCCGCCGGTCCCGCGACGTGCATAATCGACCGCTGGTCTACCGTCCCGGACGAATACGAATGCGCCTGCCGATCAAGCGCCTGCTGGTCACCACCGTGATCTCGATGCTGCTGCTGGTCGCCGCGGCCTGGTTCGGCGGTCGCTGGTACCTGGCCGGCAGCGTGCTCGAGACCGGTGGGCAAGCCGTGCTGGCCGGACTGGACGCGCCGGTAGAGGTGGCCTTCGACGCCCGCGGCATTCCGCGGATCCGGGCGACCACCGATGCCGACGTGCTGCGGACTCTCGGTTGGCTGCATGCTGCAGAACGCGGCCTGCAGATGGAATTGATGCGCGCCGTCGCTCGCGGCGAGCTGTCGAGCCTGGTCGGCCCGGCGGCGCTCGACAGCGATCGCCTGCACCAGCGCTTCGGCTTCGCCCGCCGGATCGCGCTGGACCCCCCCGACCTCGACCCCGAGGTCCACGCCCTGCTGATCGCGTACGTCAACGGCATCAATCAGCGGCTGGAGGCCGGCGACCTGGCGCCGGGCCTGCTGTTCCTCGGCGGAAGACCGGAACGCTGGACCGTCGCCGACGTGCTGACGCTGGCCTATTACCAGACCTGGTATCCGACCACTCTGGTCCAGAGACTGGCCGAGTCCTGGCGGGCGGCGGGCAATGCCGGCGTCCCGGGAATGGTCGACTGGCTGGACGGGCTCCCGGCCTGGGGCGTGCCGACGATTCCGGCCCAGCGCATGACCGAAGCCTCGAACACCTGGGTGGTCGGTCCGCAGCGGTCGGCCAGCGGCTCGGCGCTGCACGCGTCGGACCCCCACCTCGACATCACCATGGCCCCGGGACTCTGGTACGCCGCCGGCCTGCACAGCGAGCAGACGCTGGACGTGGTCGGCGTGACGGCGCCGGGCGTCCCGTTCGTCGCGATGGGCCATAACGGGCGGATCGCGTTCGCGTTCACGGTCGCGCCGGTCGATCTGTTCGAGTTCTATCGCTTCGAGCGCCTGGACGGCGAAGCCGACCTGCTGCGCGGCCCCGGCGGCCCGGTCGAAGTGCATGCGCACACCGCCACCCTGACCGTGGCCGGCGCCGACGCTCCGGTGGACGTGGTCACGCGCAGCACCCGCTTCGGCATCGTGGTCGACGAGGACGAAACCGGCGCCACGGTGATGCACTGGGCCGGCTTCGACCTGCCGGTCGGCGATCTCGTGGCGAATGGACTCGCGCTGAACCGCGCCGGAGACTTCGAAACGTTCCGCGCCGCAGCCAGTGACATGGGCGCGCTCTCGGTCAACTGGAGCTATTCCGACCGCAACGGCAATATCGGCTATGTCCAGTCGACGCCGGTGCCGATGCGCACCCACGATCGCTTCTACATCACCCTCGACGGCGCCGACCCGAATCACCACTGGGCCGGTTACGCCCCGCCCGAGGAGCGGCCCCACGCTCTGAATCCGGACCAGGGCTGGCTGGCCAATTCCAACAATCATGCCGCCACCAGCTTCGATTGGCCGATGCCGGGCTATTACAAGCAGCTGCGGATGCGGCGCGCGGCGACCTGGTTGTCCGCAGAGCGGCCACTCGATCGATCGACGATGCACGCGATGCAGATGGACATCGTGTCCGAACGCGCACTGATGTGGAAGGACTGGCTGGCCGACGTGGCCGAGCGCACGGGCCGCGCGCCACTGGCCGCGGAGCTGCGCGCCTGGGACGGCACAATGGCCGTCGATTCGGAGACCGCCGGCCTGTTCGCGCTGTGGTGGCAGTACCTGCCTGAACGGCTGTTTGCCGGCGGCCCCATCGACGCCCGCCACGGCCGCACGCTGCTCGACGACTGGCTCGCCGCGAGCCGGCCTGCACCGGGTAGCGGAGTCGACCGCGAAACCGCCGCGGAGCAGGCGCTCGACGACGCGCTGCGCGGGCCGCGCCGCCCGCTCGGGGCGATCCAGACCTTGACGATTGCCCACCCGCTGGCCCGTGCGGGCCTGCTCGACCGCTGGCTGGACCTGAGCCGCGGCCCGATGCCGATCGGCTCCGGGCCGGGCGCGTTGAACGTCACCTATCACCGCTGGAACCCGGCGGGCGAGCGATTGACGGCCGCGGCCGGGGCGTCGATGCGGTTCGTGATGGACTGGGCCGATCCGGACGGATTCACGCTGAACCTCGCCCTGGGCCAGTCCGGCCACCCGCTGAGTCCGCACTTTGACGATTTTCTTGCCGACTGGCAGTCCGGCGCGCCCTGGACCGTGCCCTGGAGCCGCACAGCGGTCGACGAAGAGGCCGTGGCGACGCTGCGACTGCAACCCGAAAATTGATCGGAACAGCCGATCGATGAATGCTCGCCGGTCAGGGAATTCCGATTCCCCGACGCGGTCCAATCACTATCCCCAAGTCACCGCCCGTTGCTCGGACGGTGGTAGATTGCCGGGGCGATTTCGCATCCATCGAACCTCGAGGAGTGTTTCGACAATGAATGATCCAAGGCATCAAGGGCGGGTCCACACCGCGACCTACACCGGCACCGACTCGCGCGGCGCGAGCCGTCCGGCGATCGACGACGACGCCCGACGCGTGCTGCGCAACACCTGGAACCTGCTGGCCATGACGCTGCTGTTCTCGGCTGGCACGGCTGCACTTTCGATGAGCCAGGGCTGGGGCCACCCGGGCCTGGTGATCACGCTGGTCGGTTACTTCGGCCTGCTGTTCCTGACCATGGCGCTGCGCAACTCCGCCTGGGGCCTGGTCAGCGTGTTCGCCCTGACCGGTTTCATGGGCCTGACGCTCGGTCCGATCATCGGCGCCTACCTGACGATGTTCAGCAACGGCAGCGAGCTGGTGATCTCCGCGTTCACCGCAACGGCGGTCAGCTTCGTCGCGCTGTCGGCGTTCGCCGTGACCACGAAGAAGGATTTCAGCTTCATGGGCTCGTTCCTGTTTGCCGGAATCCTGGTCGCGTTCCTGGCCAGCCTCGGCGCCTATTTCTTCGCCCTGCCGATGCTGGCACTGGCGGTTTCGGCGATCTTCGCGGTGCTGATGTGTGGCCTGATCCTGTTCCAGACCCAGCAGATCGTCCAGGGTGGCGAGCGCAACTACATCATGGCCACGGTGACCTTGTTCGTGTCGATCTACAACCTGTTCACCAGCCTGCTGCACCTGTTCGGCTTCGCATTCGGCGAGGAATGAACACGGCTCCCGGCCCGGCCTGCGCCGGGCTCGGGACTGCCATTGGCCCGCGTCTCCAGGGCTGGTAAAATAATGGTTTGACTGCCCCGCCGGCCCCGTGGCCGGCGGCTTGCATTTCCGGAGGTAGACCCATGTCCAGCATTCTCGAGAAACTCGGCCGACTGCGCGAGAGCGGCGGCGACATCCGAACCCACGGCCTGTCCGACGACATCATCGAGCGCTTTGCCGCGCGCGATTCGCGGCTTCACCAGGCCGTCGACCAGGCGTTGAACATCGCGGACTGCTGGAAGTCCGCCTATCCCGAGCTCTGGTCTGCCGACGACGACGAACAACAGAAGCAGCTGCAGTCCGGCTACGTCAATTTCTACGCGGACGACGCGGTCAATCCCTACGTGGCGCTGGCCGCGAAGGGCCCGTGGATCGTCACCACCAAGGGCGCGGTGCTGCACGACTCGGGCGGCTACGGGATGCTCGGCTTCGGTCACGCACCCGATGCGGTGCTTGGCGCGATGAATCAGCCGCACGTGATGGCCAACGTCATGACGCCGAGCTTCAGCCACATGAAGTTCTACGAGACGCTGCGCGCCGAGCTGGGCCACACGCGCGACGACGGCTGCCCCTTCGAGCGCTTCCTGTGCATGAACTCCGGCTCCGAGTCGGTCACGGTGGCCGGCCGCATCGCCGACATCAACGCCAAGACCATGACCGACCCCGGCGGCCGTCGCGCCGGCGCGACGATCAAGCGCCTGTCGCTGACCGGCGGCTTCCACGGCCGGACCGACAAGCCGGCGCGCTATTCCGACTCTTCGCGCAAGACCTACCACGATCACCTCGCCTCGTTCCGCGACGACGACGGCCTGGTCACCGTGCGTCCGAACGACAAGGACCACCTGCGCGAAATCTTCGAGCAGGCCGAGCGCGACAACGTGTTCTTCGAAGCGGCCTTCATGGAGCCCGTGATGGGTGAAGGCAACCCGGGTGCAGCGCTGGACCCGGCCTTCTACGCGCTGGCCCGCGAGCTGACCGAGAAGCACGGCACGCTGTTGCTCGTGGATTCGATCCAGGCCGGCCTGCGCGCCCAGGGCGTGCTCTCGATCGTCGATTACCCCGGTTTCCAGGATCTTCCTGCGCCGGACCTCGAGACCTGGTCGAAGGCGCTGAACGCCGGCCAGTACCCGATGTCCGTGCTCGGCATGACCGCCAAGGCCGCGAAGATCTATCGCAAGGGCGTCTACGGCAACACGATGACGGCCAACCCGCGTGCACTGGACGTGGCGACGACCGTGCTGAACCTGGTCACGCCCGAGATTCGCGCCAACATCGTCGAGCGCGGCCAGGAATTCGTCGAGAAGCTCGAGAATCTCAAGGGCGAACTGGACGGCCGGATCACCCAGGTCCAGGGCACCGGCCTGCTGTTCTCGGTCGAGCTGGACGGGTCACGCTACAAGGCCTACGGTGCGGGATCGACGGAGGAATACCTGCGCACGCACGGTATCAACGTGATCCACGGCGGCGAAAACTCGCTGCGCTACACGCCGACCTTCGGCATCACGTCGGCCGAGGTCGACCTGATCGTCGACGCGACCCGCGACGCACTGCTGAACGGACCGGTCAAGCAGGTCGACCAGGCCGCCTGACGCCCCTACCGTTTTCCTGGCTCAGGAAAAACGCCCCGGCTTGCACCGGGGCGTTCTTCTATGCGGCTCTTGCCGGCGAGCCGCGTTCGAACCCGTCTAGAAGTCGAAATACAGGGACACGCGGCCGCCGGGATAGCGGTAATACGGCCGCGGGTACGGCACCGGCCCGCCGAAATGGAAGCCCGAGCGGTACACCGGGTAGCCGGCGTGCCGGCATTGCGGTCCGTGCCGATGACGCGGCGGATGACCGTAGCGGGCGCCGTGGCGATAACCGTGTCGGTATCCGTGACGCGCTCCGTGCCGCGCTCCGTGCCGCGCTCCGTGCCGGTAACCGTGACGTGCGCCGTGCCGGTAGCCATGACGAGCCCCGTGACGGTAGCCGTGCTTCGCGCCGTAGTGCGGTCCGTGGTCACGATAGCCATGCCCGCCGTGATGCGGGCCGCCGGCAAAGCCCAGCGACGAGGCGCCGAGCAGCAAGGCGGCCAGCGCCGCGGAAATCAGGTGAGTACGCTTCATGTCGGCCTCCGTGCCGATGGGTACGGGTACACTCTAGGTCGCCCTCGCTGAATCCGGCCTGAATCGATGTCCGACTCCCCGAAGCCTGCCTCCATGCTCGAAATCCACGATCATGACCACGCCATCCGCGAGCTGCGGCTCGCGCGTGCTCCGGTCAACGCCTTGAACCCCGCCCTGGTCCGCGAGCTGCTCGAGGCGGTTCGCAGCGCCCCGGACGACGGCATCGAGGCGCTGGTTCTCTCCGGCCGTGAAGGCCTGTTTTCGGCCGGGCTCGACCTCCCGGAACTGCTGGCGCTGGACGAAACCGGCATGGAGGACTTCTGGGGCGACTTCTTCGCGCTGCTCGAAGCGCTCGCGCGCTCTCCCGTTCCGGTGGCCAGCGCCATCACCGGCCACTCCCCGGCCGGCGGCACCGTGCTCGCTCTGTTCACCGACTATCGCGTGCAGGCCGAAGGCGACTTCAAGCTCGGCCTGAACGAAGTCCAGGTCGGACTGATCGTGCCTCCGGTCATTCACCGGGCGCTGGCTCGCCTCATCGGCCCCTACCCGGCCGAGCGCCACCTGGTGGCCGGCCAGATGATCAGCGCCGACCAGGCGCTCTCGATCGGCCTGGTGGACGAGGCCCTGCCCGTCGACCGCGTGGTCGAGCGCGCACTGGAGTGGTGCCGTTTCCACCTGCAGCTGCCGCGTCATTCGATGCGAGGGACGCGCGAACTGGTCCGTGCCGATCTGTGCGCCTTCTTCGACGAGGAATCCTTGATGGACACGAAGGCATTCACCCGCTTCTGGTTCCAGCCGGACACCCAGGCCACGCTGAAGCAGGTCGTCGAGCAGCTGAAAGCGCGGCGCTGACCGGAGGACCTGGCGACCCGTTGCGCTCGCGCCGGGCGGCTGACTACACTCCTAGTGGGCCATGCGGCTAATTGGATAATGCTCAGAGCCACTGTGCCGGTGCGAATCAAGGCGCGTCTCGCAGGGAACGGCCGCCCCCTTGCCAAGAAACGCAACGCCGAGTCGTGCCGGCACAGTGACTCCCGAAGGGCCGCCGCACCAGCGCCGTGTACTGCGTTCCACTCGCTAGACGGCCCGGCAAGGCCGCCTGCACTCGCGCGCCTTGCACACGACGCCGGTGCGACGGCTGAGTGTTACCCAATTGGCCGCATGGCCCACTAGCATGCGCAGCGAGTCCACGCCGGCCGACCAGCGCCCCTTCGCCGCTCCGTGCAGGCAACTGCCGACCCGGGCCGCGTTCGAATGGATCCGCGCAGGTGCCGCCGACTACGTCGCAAGCCCGCGCGTCAGCTTCGTCTACGGGCTGCTGATCTTCCTGCTGAGCCTGGTGGTCAGCCTGCTGGCCTGGAAGGCCGGGCGCTACGGCCTGGTGATGGCCATGCTGTCCGGGTTCGTGTTCATTGCACCGCTGCTGGCAACGGGAATGTACTCGGTCAGCCGCCAGCTCGAACGCGGCGAGCGGCCGTCCTTCTCACGATCGTTCCGACGGATGCGGATGGCGATCCGCGATGCGCTGATCTTCGCGCTGGCGCTCACGGTCATCTTCCTGGTCTGGGTGCGTGCCGCCTTCATGCTGCACGTGTTCTTCCCGGTCGGCGTCGAGGCGAGCCTCGCGGCCGTACTGACCTTCCTCGCGATCGGATCGGCCGTGGGATCGATCTTCGCGGCCGTCGTGTTCGCCGTCTCGGCATTCTCGCTGCCGATGATCGTCGACCGCGATGCGGACACGATCACCGCCTGCGTGACCAGCGTGAACGCGGTCCTGCGAAACAAGCCGGCGATGGCCCTCTGGGCGGCCTGCATTGTCGCCCTGACCACCCTGGGCTTCGCCACCGCCGGCCTCGGACTGATCGCCGTGATCCCGCTGCTCGGCTACGCCACGCACCACGGCTATCGCCAGACCATCGATGCATCGCAGTGGCCGGCCTCGCCCTAGGTGGGGAAAGGGACTAGGGGGAAGGGACTAGGGGGAAGGGCCTAGGGGCTAGTGGAAGGTCAGATCGGGGATTTACTAGCCCCTAGTCCCTGACCCCTAGTCCCTCTCCCCTGCCCTCACTTCCACTTCAATTCGTATAGATCCAGCCTGCGATCGCGCAGGTTCCGCACCGAGCCGTGGGAACGGATCTCGCGCAGGTTGTCGAGATCGAGGTCGGCGATCAGCATGGTTTCCGTATTGGCCGTCGCCTCGGCCGCGATCGCGTCGTGAGGAAACGCGAAGTCCGAGGGCGTGAAGACCGCGGCCTGCGAGTACTGCATGTCCATGTTCTCGACCCGCGGCAGGTTGCCGACCGAGCCGGAGATGACCACGTAGCACTCGTTCTCGATCGCTCGCGCCTGGGCGCAGCGGCGCACCCGCAGATAGGCGTTCTTGGTGTCGGTCCAGTACGGCACGAACAGGATGTGCAGGCCCTGCTCGGCCAGCAGACGCGGCAGCTCGGGAAACTCCACGTCGTAGCAGACCAGGATGCCGATCTTGCCGAAGTCCGTATCGAAGACCTTGACCTTGTCGCCGCCGACCAGGCCCCAGTAGCTGACCTCGTCGGGCGTGACGTGGATCTTGTACTGGCGGTCCCAGGTCCCGTCGCGTCGGAGCAGGTAGCAGACGTTGCGCAGCTGCTCGCCGTCGTACTCGGGCATCGATCCGGCAACGATGTTGATGTTGTAGGACACCGCGAACTTCAGCATCTGCTCGCGGATGGCTTCCGTGTAGCCGGCCAGCTGGCGGACCGCCTCGGCCGGTCCCTGGTCGTTCCACGGCGCCATCATCGGACCGTTGAAGAATTCCGGGAACAGCACGACGTCGGCCTGGTAGCCGGACACCGCGTCGACGAAGTACTCGATCTGGCCGTACAGGTCCTCGAGGGAGCGGGTCGGGCGCATCTGCCACTGGACCGCGCCGACCCGCACGTCCGAGGGACGCCCGCCGATGATTCCAGATTCTTCCGTGTGGTAGATATTGACCCACTCCAGCAGCGTGGCGAAGCCGTGCGAGTCCTGGTCGTCGGGCAGGTAGCCGCGGATGATCTTGCGAACCTGGAAGTCGTTGGCCAGCTGGAAGGTCAGGATCGGGTCGACCAGCTCGCGGGCACGCACCTTGTCGACGTACTGCTGGGGCGTCATGTCCTCGCGGTGTTTCCGGTAGCCGGGGATGCGCCCGCCGACCACGATGCCGCGCAGGTTCATTTGCTCGCACAGGGCCTTGCGCGCGTCGTAGAGCCTGCGACCGAGGCGGAGGTCACGGTAGTCCGGATGGACGAACACATCGACCCCGTAGAGCACGTCGCCCTTCGGATCGTGGGTGGTCAGGTAGCCGTTGCCGGTGATGTCCCAGTAACGGTGGTCATGGCCCCAGCGGCTGTACTTGACCCGGAGCGAGATCGCTGCGGCCACCACCTTGCCGTTGTCCTCGATGCACAGCTGACCCTCGGCGAAGCGCTTGATCTGCGACGCGAACTGCTCTTCGGTCCACGCCCCGTCGAGCTTGCCCGGGTAGACCCGGTCCATGATCTCGGCGATATCGGCATAGTCGTCGAGTTCGGTCTGACGTAGCTTGAGGAGGTGCTGATCGGATTCGGCGTTCATGCAGTCACGGCGCGTAGAAAGACCCGCCTAGACTACACCGCGTCATGGGTCGCGTCCGGTCACATCGGCGCGTCGTCGGCGCGATAGACCGGTTCACCGTTCAGGGCCGTCACGAGTACGCGCAGCGCATGCAGCTCCTCGGCCGGCACGTCGAGCGGATCCCGATCGAGGATCACGAAATCGGCCCGCTTGCCGACCGTCAGCGATCCGACCCGATCCTCGGCGAACGCGGCCTTCGCCGCCTCGATGGTAAAGCCGGCCAGCGCGACCTCGACGGTCACGCGCTGGTCCGGCAGCCAGCCGCCGGGCGGCTCGCCTTCGCGGTCCTGGCGCGTCACCGCCGCATGAATGCCGAAAAACGGGTTGACCGGCTCGACCGGGAAGTCCGAACCGAAGGCCAGCGGGGCGCCGGCCTGGCGAAGCCGCTGCCACGCGTAGGCGCCCTGCAAGCGATCCTCGCCGAGACGCTGTTCGGCCCAGCGCATGTCGGACGTCGCATGGGTCGGCTGCATGCTGGCCACGATGCCGGCCTCGGCCAGGCGCGGAATGTCGTCGGGATGGATGATCTGGACGTGCTCGATGCGGTGGCGGCCCGGGTTGTCCGGGTGCTGTGCCTGGCCGGCGATCAGCGCGTCGACGACCTGGCGGTTGGCCCGATCGCCGATCGCATGGACGGCGACCTGCAATCCACAGCCCATCGCCCGATCGACCACCGACTGGAGGTCGGCGTCGGACTCGAACAGCAGGCCGCGGTTCTCCGGGTCGTCGCTGTACGGCGCAAGCAGCGCAGCCCCTCGACTGCCCAGCGCCCCGTCGGCGTAGAGCTTGATCGCGCGGGCGGTGACCCGTTCGGTCTCGACGATGCCCATCCGGCACAGGGCGTCGAGGTGCGCGCTGTCGCCGTCGGCCATCGCGTGGATGCGGGCCGTCAGTCCGCCGGCCGCTTCGCGGTGCAGGAACCTGCGCACATCGGCCAGCGAGGTCCCGGCGTCGTGCACGCCGGTCAGCCCCAGCCGGGCCATCTCGGCCAGCGCGCGATCCAGCGCGAGGGCGCGCTCGGCCTCGGACGGCGGCGGTATGACGGCACGGAACGGGGCTTCGGCGCGATCGACGAACACCCCGGTCGGCCGACCGGTCTCGTCGCGGACGATCTGCCCGCCTTCGGGCTGCCAGTCGCCGGAGAAGTCGACGCCGGTGGCCCGGATCGCCGCCGAGTTCGCCCAGACCGCGTGACCGTCGACTCGCTCGAGCAGCACCGGCCGCTGCGGGAACGCGTCGTCGAGATCGGCGGCGGTCGGAAACGCGGCGTCCGGCCACAGCGTCTGGTCCCAGCCGCGACCCTGCAGCCAGACGCCCTCGGGCAGATCGGCCGCGCGTGCGCGCAGGCGCTCGACGATCTCCGCCCGGCTGGCCGCGCCGACCAGGTCGGCGTTCAGCCGCGCCAGGCCCAGGCCCATCACGTGGCCGTGGGCATCGATCAGGCCGGGGATCACCGCATGGCCGCCGAGATCGATCGTCTCGGCGGCCGGATACTTCGCGCGCACGTCGTCGCTGGAACCGACCGCCACCAGTCGACCGTCAACGTCCCAGGCCATCGCCTCGGCGCGCGGACGCGCGGCATCCATGGTGTGGATCACGCCGTTGAACGCGACCTTGACCGAATCGCGATCGACGTCGGCATGGCCGGCGAACGGTAGAGCGACGATGGCCAGCAGGATGGCCAGCACAATGGCGGCCGCGGACGAGCGATCGATTCGAATCATGGGTCGGGTCTCTTCGGTGAAGGCTCATTGTTGGCGACTGTCACCGCTTCGTCAACGGGTCGTCATCGGACTGCAAGGCAGCGTCATCAGGATGACGCAAACCCGCAGGAGAACGCGCGATGAACGCACCGGAACGGCTCCGCACCCCCTCCCATTTCCGTACGCTCTGGCTGTCCGACATCCACCTGGGCTTCCCCGGCGCGCGCGCCGAGGCCCTGCTCGACTTCATCCGCTCGGTTCGCTGCGACACTCTCTATCTGGTCGGCGACATCATCGACTTCCGCGCGCTCAGGAAGCGCCGCCACTGGCCGCAGGCGCACAACGACGTGGTTCGCTCGCTGCTCGGCAAGGCCAAGCACGACACCCGGGTGATCTACGTGCCCGGCAACCATGATGCGCAGGTCCGTGACTTCGTCGACCTGGTCCTCGGCAACGTGGAAATCCACGACCGCCTGGTCCACCGCACGGTCGACGGGCGCGAACTGCTGGTGCTCCACGGCGACCAGTTCGACGCCGCGGTCCGGCACTCCCGGCTGGCCGCCCTGTTCGGATCGGCGGCCTACGACAGCCTGCTGTGGGCCAGCCGTACGCTCGATCGGGCGCGCGACGCGATGGGCCGACCGCACTGGTCGATGGCCTCGGCGATCAAGTCGCGGATCGGCCGCGCGCGGGCCTACATCGAGCGATTCGAAGCCGCCGCCACCCGCGAAGCTCGTCGGGTCGGGGTCGACGGCGTGGTCTGCGGCCACATCCACCGCCCGGCCCTGCAGATCATCGATCGCCGCATCTACATGAACTGCGGTGACTGGGTCGAACACTGCACGGCCCTGGTCGAGCACCGGGACGGGCGTCTCGAGCTGCTGCGACCGGCCGACGCGGCCGCGCCCCCGGCGCCGGCGCTGATCGGCCGGAGGCATGCGGCATGAGGATCCTGCTGGTCACGGATGCCTGGGCGCCGCAGGTCAACGGCGTGGTCCGTACGCTCGGACGGACCCGGCAGACCCTCGAGACGCTCGGGCACGAGGTCTCGGTGCTGTCGCCGGAAGGACGGGCCACCGTCGCTTGCCCGGGCTACGGCGAGATCCGACTGACGCTGCAGCCGAACCGGGCCGCGCGCGAGATCCTGATCGACCGGCAACGCTTCGACGCGATCCACATCGCCACCGAGGGACCGCTGGGCTGGGCGGCACGCCGACGGTGCCTGCAGCTGGGCCTGCGCTTCACCACGTCGTACCACACGCGGTTCCCTGAGTACCTGCGCCTGCGCGCGCCGGTCCCGCTGGCCTGGAGCTATCGCTTGATGCGACGGTTTCACGGGCCGGCCGCGCGCACCTTTGTGCGCACCGCGACGCAGCGCCGCCTGTTGGCCGAGAGGGGCTTCGAGGGGCTGGCGATCTGGCCCGGTGCGGTCGATACGCGGATGTTCCGCCCACGAGACAAGGACGCGCTGGCCCTGCCGCGGCCGATCTCGATGTACATGGGACGAGTGGCGCCGGAGAAGAACCTCGAGGCCTTTCTCGATCTTTCGCTGCCCGGCTCGAAGGTGGTCGTGGGGGGCGGGCCGTCGCTGGATCGTCTGCGCCGACGCTATCCGCAGGTCCACTTTCTCGGATACCGCCACGGCCAGGCGCTGGCGGAGACCCTGGCTGCCGCCGACGTCTTCGTGTTTCCGAGCCGAACCGACACGCTGGGCCTGGTCATGCTCGAAGCCCAGGCCTGCGGGGTGCCGGTGGCCGCGCTGCCGGTTCCCGGGCCCCAGGACCTGATCATCGACGGCGCCAACGGCGCGCTCGACGAGAATCTCCACGACGCCGTGTTCCGCGCGCTCGCGGTCGCGCCCGAGGACTGCGTGGAGTACGCCCAGCAGCATTCCTGGGAGGCCAGCACAAGGCGCTTCGTCGACGGTCTGGTCGCCGCTCGAAGCACCCCGTCGGCGTCGACCGACCAGCCGCTCGATGCACCGCTGGCCGATCCGGCGGGTTGACCGTTCAGCACGACGCCGGGTCGGTCCGGGTCCCGCCGGCCGACGCGGCTTCGTCCCGCGGGTCACCACCGTCCCCTGACCCGGCCCGGTCGGTCTCCTCGACGAGGCCTTGCTGCTCGGCCCTCTTCAACCAGCGCAGCGAGTGCCAGGCGATCGCGATGCCGGCCAGCCCGTTGGCGGCGGCGATGGCCATGTACACGGTCTCCGAGCCGTCGATGCGCGACGCGATCCAGACCATCGGTACGTAGAACACGGCAATCCGGGTCAGCGAATAGGACAGGCCGGTCAGCGACTTGCCGATGCCGTTGTAGCCGCCGGCGGCGACGATCGCGACGCCGTAGCCCCAAAGGCTGATCGGCACGATGTGCAGATAGCGCGCCGCCTCCTCGGCCACCGCGCCTTCCGAGGCGAACCATCCGGCGATCGTCTGACCGAACAGGGCGAACACCCCCGCAAGCAACAGCGACCAGCCGGCACAGACCGCATACGCGATGCCGAGCGCCTTGCGCACCCGACCGATCTCGCCGGCGCCCCAGTTCTGACCGGCCATGGGGCCGATCGCCGACGACAGCGCCAGCATCGGCAGGCTCGCGAAGGCCTCGAGCCGGGTTGCCACCCCGAAACCGGCGACGACCTGTGATCCGAGCACTGCGACCAGCGCGGTGGCCACGGCAATACCGGCCGGGTTGGACGCGTTGCCGATCGCGGCCGGCAGCCCGATCCAAAGCACCTCGCGGGCCGATCGCAGGAACGTCCGCGCCTCCGGCACGCGGGCCTCGACGAGCCGATCGCGCTTCAGCACGAGGTACAGGGCCATGCCCAGGGAGAGCACGCGGGCGACCAGCGTGCCGAGTGCCGCGCCCTCGATGCCCAGACCAGGCACCGGCCCCCAACCGAAGATCAACAGCGGCGTGACCGCGGCATTGAGCACCGAGGCGGCGATCATGATGAAACTCGGCCAGAACGCGTCGCCGCAGGCGCGCACCATGGCGTTGGCGACCATCGGCACCACCACGAACGGCAAGGACACGAACCAGATCCGCATGTAGGCGACGACCAGCTCGAGCACCTCGCCCTCGGCGCCGAGCAGCTGGAACAGCGGGCGGACCAGCAGGATTCCGGTCGCGGCCATCAGCACCGCGATGACCGCGGCCAGCAGCAGTGCATCGGTGGCTCGCCGGTGCAAACGGCGCTGCTCTCCTTCGCCGACCGCGCGCGACACCACCGAGGCGGCGCCGGCGGCGAGCCCGATCGACAGGCTGGTCAGGGTCAGGGCCACCGGGAAACTGAACGACAGGGCGGCCAGCGCGTCGGTGCCGAGGCGGCCGACGAAGTAGGTATCGACGAGCTGGACCGAGATCACCGCGGCGATGCCGAACAGCATCGGCCCGGCCAGGCGCAGCAGGTTGACCGAAACCGGGCCCGAGGTCAGGTCGCGGTCGTCGGAATCGTGGTGCCGGTTCGACGCGTCTTCAGAGGGTTGCGGGTCGCTCATTCAGGCTGTGCGGACGGGCGTTCGGCGCGTCGCATCCGGTCCGGGAGAGCGGCCAGTATCCACGCCGCGCGTGCAGGCGATGCGACCGGGCCGGCGACGGTGCGGCTCGTATAATCCCGCGATGAGCATCGCCCCGCCCGGCCCCGAAACCCTCGTCTACACCCCCGGTGAACTGAACCGGGAGGTTCGCGTCCACCTGGAGGCCGGCTTCGCCAGGATCTGGCTGTCCGGCGAGATCTCGAACCTCGCCCAGCCGGTATCCGGACACCTGTACTTCACGCTGAAGGACGCGCGGGCCCAGGTCCGCTGCGCGCTGTTCCGCGGCAACCAGGGCAACGTGTCGTCGCGACCGGCCAACGGCGACCAGGTCCTGGTCCGCGGCCGGATCAGCCTGTACGAACCCCGCGGCGACTACCAGCTGATCGCCGATGCCCTGCTCCCGGCCGGCAGCGGCGCGCTGCAGCAGGCCTTCGACGCACTGAAGAAGAAGCTCGAGTCCGAGGGACTGTTCGACGCCGAGCGCAAGCGTCCGCTGCCGACGCACCCCACCCGGATCGCCGTGGTCACCTCGCCTTCGGGCGCGGCGCTGCGCGACATCCTGACCACGCTGAAACGACGCTGGCCGGCGGCCCGGGTCGAGGTCCACGGCAGCACCGTGCAGGGTGAAAGCGCACCGGGCGAACTGATCCGCGCGCTGCGGGCCGCCGACCGCAGCGCTTGCGACGTGGTGCTGCTGGCGCGCGGCGGCGGATCGATCGAGGACCTGTGGGCATTCAACGACGAGGCGCTGGCCCGGGCCATCGCGGGCATGGACACCCCGGTCGTGTCCGGCGTCGGACACGAGACCGATTTCACGATCGCCGATTTCGTCGCCGACCTTCGCGCGGCAACGCCCACCGCTGCGGCCGAGGCCGTCACGCCCGACGGTCCGGCCCTGCGCCGCCAGGTCGACGCGCTGCGGGAGCGGCTACACCGCGCGATCGGACGCACGCTGCAGCAGGACTGGCAGCGGCTCGACGGTCTCGATCGCCGGCGCGGCGCGGCGCATCCGCAGCGCCGGCTCGGCGAGTTCGATCAGCGGCTCGGCGGCCTGCAGCGGCAGCTACGCCGGTCCGCCCAGCGGCGGCTGGAGCGCGAACTGCGGCGTACGGAGGGCCTGGCGGCACGGCTGGCCGCCCGACATCCGGCGCCGCGTTTGCGCGAGGCGGCGGGGCGGCGTGATGCGCTCGATCAACGCCTGCGCATGTCCATGGCCCAGTCGCTGGAACGGGCCGCCTCGCGCCTTGGCGAGCATGCCCGCGCGCTCGATGCGGTCAGCCCGCTGGCCGTGCTCGACCGCGGCTATGCGGTCCTGCTCGGCGACGACGACCGGCTGCTGTCCCGGCGAGGCGACTTCGCACCCGGCCGGACGCTTCGGGCGCGGGTCCGCGATTTCACCGTCCACGCCCGGGTCGACCGCGTCGAGGACGCCCCGCGCGAAAGCGACGCCCCTGGGGACGAATGAATCGCGTCACCGCCATCGCCACGATCGAACAGACGATCCGCAAGAGCCGCTTCATCGGCGTCTGCGGCCCGATCGACAGCCCCGAGGACGCGGCGGACTTCGTTGCCGAGCACGGCGCAGAGGGTTGCCGGCACGTCGCCTTCGCCTGGCGCTTCGGCGACGCGGTGCGCTTCGACGACGCCGGCGAACCCGGCGGCACGGCCGGGCGGCCGATCCTGGCCGCGCTCGAGCACTTCGAACTGGACCGCTCGATCGCGGTGGTCAGCCGATTCTTCGGCGGCGTCAAGCTCGGCACCGGCGGTCTTGCCCGGGCCTATGGCGGCACCGCGATGGAGGTCCTGCAGACCGCGCCGTCGGCGGCAATCGTTGCGATGGCCGAACGCATCGTCGAGGGCGGCTTCGAGTGCGCCGATGCGCTGCACCGACAGGTCGACGAGCTGGGCGGTGAAAAACTCGAC
This sequence comes from Wenzhouxiangellaceae bacterium, assembly GCA_965227925.1. Classification (GTDB taxonomy): domain Bacteria; phylum Pseudomonadota; class Gammaproteobacteria; order Xanthomonadales; family Wenzhouxiangellaceae. The sequence goes on along the minus strand of CBDDGP010000003.1, from coordinate 168,852 downwards.
GAACGCTGGACCGCCGACGGCCTCGTCCTGCACGTCCGCCTTCCCGAACGCCACGCCAAGGCCCTGGAGCGCGCCGTCCGCGAAATCACCCGCGGTCAAGGGGGCTGCTCGGCGCCCTAGCTCGCATTAATGGGTGAGTTCGGGAAAAGCACCTACCGCAGATTACGCAGATGAACGCAGAAAAGGGCAAGAAACAAAAAGAAGAGATCAAGCCGAAGGCCGAGAACCGCGGTCTGTCCACAGATGAGCACGGATGGACACGGATAGAGCCGGAAGCGGAAAAACGAGACGGAAATACCCGAGAGTTCGAAGCACCGACTTGACCTCCGCGCTGATTCGCCGTTCCGAGCCGGTGGGGTCTGCGCCAGGAAAGAGCGCGGAGGATTTCCGCCACCCGCTTCACGAGCCAACCCCCTACCCTCGCTGCATCTTCGGCCTCTCCGAAAACAGAACAGGTCTTGATCCGTTTTCGTTCGAGTTCATCTGCGGACACGTGCTTGTCCCGGATATTCGTCCTCCGCGTCTATCTGCGGTCAACAAGCTCTGCTTTTCCTTAATCGACCTTTATCCGTGTCCATCCGTCTTCATCTGCGGACACGAGCTTGATCCAGGTCCCTTCTACCCGCGTTCATCAGCGTCCATCTGCGGTCAACAAGCTTTTGTTTTCTTCTCTCGATCTTTATCCGTGTTCATCCGTGCTCATCTGTGGACACGAGTTTTTCCTGAGTTTCAATGTCCGCGTTCATCCGCGTTCATCTGCGGTCAACAATCTTTTCTTTGCTTTTCTTGACCTTTAACCGGGTTCATCTGCGGTAAACAGCCGTAGGCAAGGGACGGCACTAGCCCTCGTCGAGCGGCTCAAGCAGGTCGTCCAGGCGCGGGGCGAGGTCGTCGGCGCGGGGCTCGGGGATGCGGAAGACCCAGGGGGAAAGGCGTGCGTCGACGGCAATGACGTCGGCGAGCCCCTCGGCGGCAGCGTCGCCGCCGGCCTGGTCGACGGTGAAATGCACCCACGCCGACCAATCGTCGCCCTCGCCTTCGCGCCAGCTCAGCGCCGTGAAGCGCAGGCCGTCCTCGGTGACCAGCACGGTCCGCGCCGCGTCGGACGGGTGCGGCGGGTCGAAGCGGCGAACGTCGTCCAGGCCAAGGCCGCGCAGGGCGTTGGCCAGCGCGTTGCGTTGCCAGTCCGGGCCGGCACTTCGGCCCTCGGGCACGTCGCGCAGGACCCACTCGCCCTCGCTCGCTGCTCCGGCCTCGCCACCGGTGGTCTTCTGCAGGCGCACGGCTTCGCCGTCGCCATGGGTGACGGTGACCGAGACCAGGTCGTCGGCCGGAATGTCCATGATGCCGGGCTCCAACCAGGCCACCGGATCGATCGCGACCTCGATCACGCGGTCGGCCAGCCAGGCCTGCTCTTCGTTGGCCGATCGGACGTAGCTGCCGCTGTCGGTCGGGTCGACCTGACCGACGATCAACGGCACCAGGTCGGTGCCGGGAAATTCGATTCGACGACCGCTTGCGTCGGCCGCGTCCAGGTCCGCCACGCCGAGTCGGCCGTACCACTCCGGGTTGGCCGTCCTGGGTTCGGTGCGCTCGGCCTCGGCCAGCGCGCGAAGCAGGTCGACGACCTGCTGGAAGTCGGCCTCGTAGCCATCCCGGTCGAGCACCCGCCAGCGGTCGTCTTCGCGGCGCAGACTGACCGCCGTCGCACCGCCGGGCGCAACCACGTCGACCGCGTCGACGCGGTTGACCTGCTCGGCCAGGCCGGTCAGGACCGGACCGCCGGATGTGATGTCGGCCGGACGTTCCGCGCCGAGCCAGATCACCAGGCCGATCGCGAGCAGCGTGACGCCGCCCAGCACCATCAACAGTCGGAAGCGCATCATCATCGTCCGTCGTCCTCGTGCTGGGCGCGGCGTCGGCGCCACGCGATGACCAGGGCGAACAGGGTGACCAGCAGCGGCATCAGCGCGATGTTGATCAGCTTGACGCGGCCACCGAGCGCTTCGATATCGCTGTCGAGTTCCCGGCGTACCTGGCGCAGCTGGCGCCGAATCTCCAGCCGCTGGTCCATGAACCGGTCGATCTCGGCTTCCTGTTCCGGGGTCAGGATGCTCAGGTCGGCATCGCCGCGGGCCTGCTGCAGCTCGGTCAAGCGGGCCTCGGCTTCGCGCAGCTCGAGTTCGAGCTGTTGCTCGGTCGCGCGCAGCCGGGCTTCGGCTTCTCGGCGCAGCGTATCGACCAGGTCGAAGGGTCGATCGGACGTCGCACGGCCGCGGATCGAAATCAGGTCGGCGTTGCCGAGCAGGTTCTCGACCGCATTGACCGCCAGCGCGCCGTTGTCGGCGAACGGTTCGAGCAGGACCTGACCCAGGAAGCGCTGGCGTTGGACCCAGAGCGTATCGGCCAGCAGGTCCGTATCGGCAACCAGGATCGCATTGAGCTCGCCCTGGCTGCGCCAGCCGTCGACTGCGGCGGCGCGATCCGGGTAGGCGGTCGATGCGGTGCCGGTCAGTCGCACCGCCAGCGTACGCACGCCGGTGCCCTCACCCAGCTCGTCGGCCAGCGCCGCCGGTTCGGCCGCCATCCGCAGACGATCGGTGGGCAGCTCGCCGGCGGCCTCGCTGGACTCCATCAGCGCGACCGCATCGAGCCCCTCGGCCAACCCGGCCAGGTCGAAGGCGCCGATCGACGCGGTGTTGATCACCTCCAGCTGCCCGGTAACCATGTCCTCCGTGTCCATGTCGGCGGCGGTAAGGCCCAGGATCGCCGGATGACGGACCGGCGGTTGGCCCTGCTGCAGCGTGACCTGCAGCGCGCGGCCCGGGTCGGCAACAAAGCGATCGACATCGAATCCGACGCCCCAGGCCTCGAACAAGGCAGGCAGCGACGAATCGCGTTCGGCCATGAACCGCGCGGCCGGGTCCATCGGGTTGTCGCCGGGGTCGGCCTCGGCATAGGGGTCGACGAAGGCCAGCAGGCGACCACCGCCCAGCACGAACTGATCGATCGCACGCTGCAGGCCCTCGGAGAGTCGCTTCGGGTGAACCAGCACCAGCGCGTCGAGGTCTTCGGGCAAGGTTCCGGCGGTTGGCTGGATGGTCTGCACGTCGAACAGCTCGGTCCACTGATCGTGAATCGCCCAGGCCGGGTTGCGCTGACCGGTCTGCGGGTTCATGCCGCCGGACAGGGGCAGACCGCTGACCAGCCCCACCCGCGGCCGATCCGGCGTGGCCAGGCTTGAAACCATCCGGGCGAGGTCATATTCGAGGAAGGGCTCGCGCTGCGGGGACGCGAACGGCAGCACTTCCAGGCCGTCGATCCGGTTGGTGCCGACCACGCCGAGGTACAGCAGGTCGCCGGCCTGGCTCAGCGGGACGCCTTCCAGCCCGTAGCGAGCCGCGTCGTCTTCCTGCTCGGAAAACGGCAGCGGATCGATGCGTTCGATCTCCAGCTGCCCGTCGGCGCGGCTCGCCATTTCCTCGATCAGCTCCCAGACGCGGTCGGCATAGCGCCGGATCTGCGGCAGGTCCTCGCTCGCGGTGTCGCTGAAATACAGCCGGAGAGTGATCGGCTCGTCCAGCGACTCGAGGATGTTCACCGTGCCGTCGGTCAGCGTGTAGAGATCGTTTTCGGTCAGATCGACCCGCAGGTTGCGAAGCGTCAGTCCCGCCAGCATGGTCAGGACAACGAACAGCACGGCAAGAAGGGCCAGTGCACCGGTCGAGTACAGCTTGTTCATGCTAGTGCGCCTTCTTCAATTCGATCACGATGCGATTGGCCGCGAGCCAGAAACCGATCACCAGGCCGAAGTAGACGAGGTCCCGGAGCTCGACCACCCCTCGCGAGATGGAATCGAAGTGGCCCAGGAAGCTCAGGTTGGCGATCGCGTCGACGACGGCCTGGGGCAGCCATCCGCGGAACAGGTCGAGCACCATCGGCAGGCCGGAGAGCAGGAAGCCGAAGCAGACCACCACGGCGAGGATGAACGCCACCACCTGGTTGCGGGTCACGGCCGAAAGACAGGCCGAAATGGCCAGGAACCCTCCGGCCATCAGCCAGCTGCCGAGGTAACCGGCCAGGATCACCCCGTTGTCCGGGTCACCGAGCACGTTGACGGTGATCCAGGTCGGAAAGGTGAGCGCCAACGCGAGGCCGACGAACAGCCACGCGGCCAGGAACTTCGCGATCACTGCCTCGCCGGTGGTCACCGGTAGCGTCAGCAGCAGCTCGATCGTGCCGGACTTCCGTTCCTCGGCCCAAAGCCGCATGCCGATCGCCGGCACCAGGAACAGGTACAGCCAGGGGTGAAAGGTGAAGAACGGCTGCAGGTCGGCAATCTCGCGCTCGTAGAAGCCGCCGAGATAGAACGTGAATGCGCCGGCCATCAACAGGAAGATGACGATGAAGACATAGGCCACCGGCGTTGCGAAGTAGCTGGCCAGCTCTCGCCGGAGCAGTACGCCGAGGTTGGTCATGCCGAGCCGTTCGCGGATCGTGGACATCAGGCGGCCTCCTCGCGCGGACGGTCGGAATCGGCCTCCTGCGTGATGGCGCGGAACACGTCGTCCATCCGACCGGCCTCGAGCTGCATCCGCGTCACCGGCCAGCCCGCGCGCTCGGCCAGCGCCGATACCGCTCGGAACAGGTCGCCGCGGCCGGAGGGGAAGACCGTGACCAGGCCGCGCCGGACCTCGACCTCACCGGCCTCGGGCAGCTCGCTCAGCGCAGAGGCCGCGGACTGCAGGTCCGGGGTGGCCAGGCTGACCGCGTTGGCGTAGCGCGACCGCCCCAGCAGCGCGGCCGGCGTATCGTCGGCCAGCAGGCGACCGCGGGCGATGATCATGGCCCGCGAGCACAGCGCGTCGACTTCTTCCAGGATGTGGGTCGAGATGACAATGATCTTGTCCGGCGCCATCTCGCGGATCAGCCGGCGAACCTGCTGCTTCTGGTTCGGGTCCAGGCCGTCGGTGGGCTCGTCGAGGACCAGCACGGGCGGGTCGGACAGGATCGCCTGGGCCAGACCGACCCGGCGCTTGAAGCCCTTGGACAGGGTCTCGATGGTCTGCCGCCGCACTTCCCCGAGCTCCAGGCGCTCGATCACGTGATCGACGCGCTTCGCGGCGGTCGCGCCACGAAACCCGCGCGCGCCGGCGGCAAACTCCAGGAACCGCTGAACCGAAAGCTCGCCATACAGCGGCGCACCCTCGGGCAGGTAGCCGACCAGGCGGCGCGCGGCCAGCGAATCGTCGCGGATGTCGTGGCCGTGGACCGTGGCCGTTCCCGAGCTCGGCGGCAGGAAGCCGGTCAACATCTTCATGGTGGTCGACTTACCGGCCCCGTTCGGGCCGAGGAAGCCGAGCACGGTCCCGGGCTCCACGCGGAAGCTCAGCCGGTCCACCGCGGTGAAATCACCGTACCGGCGGGTCAGTTCCCTGGTCTCGATCATCCGTGACACTCCGCGATCTATGGGCTTTACGGAACTGCGTCTCGATTATGGGCCGGCAGGAGCGATTTCAAGCCGCGGCGATGCGCCCCGAACCGCGGCGCCGCCCCATGACGCCGAATGGGATAGCCTACCTGCTTTGCTCTTCGCGCTTCGCGCCGGATTCCTCCCCCGCCATGCAGTTCGACATCCTGGATCACATGCCCGACGGCCTGCTCGACCTGCCGGCCCACGAACTCGCCGGGCGCCTGGCGGGACCGACCCTGATCCACCTGCCCGGTCGGCGACCCGATCCGCTGTTCGTTTCGGTCATCCAGCACGGCAACGAGACCTCGGGCTGGGACGCGGTTCGCAGGTTGTTGTCCGGCCGCTACGCCCGCGACCCGCTGCCGCGCAGCCTGGCGCTGCTGATCGGCAACGTCGAGGCCGCAGCCCAGCACCGTCGCCGGCTCGACCAGCAGCCCGACATGAACCGGTGCTGGCCCGGTTCCAACGACGACGTCACGCCGCTGCACCGGGAACTGGACCGGATCACCGACCACGTCAGGCAGCTACGCCCGTTCGCCAGTATCGACATCCACAACAACACCGGCGAGAACCCGCACTACGCGGCGGTCAACGCGATCGAGCCGCAGCGCCTGATGCTGGCCAGTCGCTTCTCGCGCACGGTGATCTTCTTCACCGAGCCGTCGGGCGTGCAGTCGATGGCGTTCGGCGCGTTCTGCCCCGCGGTCACGCTGGAATGCGGCCAGCCCGGGCAGCAGGGCGGAACCGACCACGCCATGGCCTACCTCGAGACCGTTCTGAACATCGACGAGCTGCCACAGCGATTCCCGAACCCCGAGGACCTCGATCTGTTCCAGGTGACCACCGCGGTGCGCGTGGACTCCGACTGCAGCTTCAGCTTCGGCGAGCCCGGTGCGGACCTGGTGCTCGACCCGGAGATCGACCGGATGAATTTCACCGAACTTCCGCCGGGGACGTCGCTGGCCCGCCACAACGGCACCGACCGATCGCTGCTGGTGGCGATCGACACCGATGGTCACGACTGCACATCGGACTGGTTCGAGCTCGACGGGGACCGCGTCGTGACCCGCCGACCGGCGATGCCGGCCATGCTCAGCACGCACGCGGAAGTCGTTCGGCAGGACTGCCTGTGCTACCTGATGGAACGTATGCGCATCCGGCGACCGGCACCGAATGCCGGTCGTCACACGGAGCTGCCCGAAAGCGCCCCCTGACCTTCGGCAGGCGCGCCGCGCGGCCGTGCGGCGATACACTGGTGGCGTTACGAATCATGGGGAGATCAGGCATGAATTTCTGGACGGCAATGGTGGCGATCGCCGGCATCATGGGGATCGTGGCGATCACGCGCTACAGGATGGAACTCCGCAACACGAAGTCTGCGGACCCCGATCCCGACAAGGCCGAGCGGGCCGAGACGGTGCGCCGGCTCGAAGAGCGGGTCGAGACGCTGGAGCGGATCGTCACCGACGACAAGGAAGCGCTGAAGCGGCGCTTCGACGACCTCTGATTCCGTCGACCGACCCGGGCCCCACCGATGAGTGATTCCGACGACGAGATCGGCTCGCCGATCCAGCGCATCGTCCGGCTGTTCCTGAAGGGCCTGGCGACCATCATTCCGATCGCCCTGACCCTGCTGATCGTCTTCTGGCTGGCTGGTCTGGCCGAACGAGGCGTCGGCGCGATGATCCAGTGGGTGCTGCCGGAGGACCTGTACGTGCGCGGCATGGGCCTGGTCGGCGGCGTGCTGATCGTCATCGCGATCGGCCTGCTCAGTCAGGTCTGGCTGTTCCGCAAGCTGATCGACCTCGGCGAAGCGCTGCTCGACCGGCTGCCGCTGGTCAAGCCGGTGTTCCGTGCCACCAAGGACTTCGTCGACTATTTCAGCGGCGACGAGAAGAAGTTCGACCAGGCCGTGCTGGTCCGCCACCCGGAGCTCGGCGTCGCGATGATGGGCTACGTCACCCGCGAGGACTTCACGGACCTGCCGTTCGGCCGCGCCGGGGAAGTCTCCGTCTACCTCCCCCTGAGCTACCAGGTCGCCGGCTACATGATCATCGTGCCGAAGGACTGGCTCGAACCCGTGGATATGCCCTTCGACGAATCCCTCCGCCTGATCCTGACCGCCGGCATGGCGCGGCGGAAAGGGACGAGAGACTAGGGGCCGGGGACTAGGGATTAGGGGCAAGTGGCTGGCGCGTCGCGCCTGACCCAACCCGCTACCGACTAGCCCCTGACCCCTCTTCCCTAATCCCTGAAGTCCCTGACTTCCGCGCCGCCGGATTCCCAGCGCGGGTCGTGGGCGGCTTCGAGTTCACCGGTCTCGTAGTCCCACATCACGCCGTGCATGTTGCCCCAGGGCCGGGCGCGGACTTCGATCTCGTGGCCGCGGGCTTCGAGCGCCTCGATCTCCGCCTCGGTCAGTGCATCGCGCTCGACGGAGATCCGGTCCGGCAGGTACTGGTGGTGGAACCGCGGCAGGGCCACCCAGGAGTCCGGGCCGTGGCCCTCGAGGAAGTCGAGGATGCCGAGCAGCACCATGGTGATGATCCGCGAGCCGCCGGGCGTGCCCAGCACCGCCAGCCGGTCCGGGCCGTGGATGATGGTCGGGCTCATCGACGAAAGCATCCGCTTGCCGGGCTCGATCGCGTTGGCCCGGAAGCCGATCAGGCCGTAGGCGTTCGGCTCGCCGGCCTTGGCCGCGAAGTCGTCCATCTCGTTGTTCAGCAGCACGCCCGTGCCCGGCGGCGCGTAGGCCGCGCCGTAGGGCAGGTTGACGGTCAGCGTGGCCGAGACCCGGTTGCCGTCAGCGTCGATCAGGGAGAAATGGGTGGTGTTGGTGGAGTCCTCGAAGCGGTCCGGATCCGCCGCCAGATGGGCCGACGGAAGCGCGCGATCCATCCGCATCGTGGTGCGCAGACCGGCCGCGTAGTTCTCGCTGAGCAGCAGGTCCGTGGGAATGTCGGTGAAATCCGGGTCGCCCAGGTACAGCGCCCGATCACGGTAGGCCCGCCGCATCGCTTCGGCCAGCAGGTGCACGCGGTCGACGCGGTCCATGTCGAAGTAGCCGAAGGGTTCGATCAGCTCGAGGATCTGGGCGATCGCGATGCCGCCCGACGACGGCGGCGGTGCGGTCAGCAGCGTGTAGTCGCCGAAGCGCGTGCGGATCGGCTCGCGCTCGACCGCGCGATAGCCGGCCAGGTCCTCCAGGGTCCAGATGCCGCCTTCGGCGCGCACGCCGGCGACCAGCTTTTCGGCGGTCTCGCCGCGGTAGAAGCCGTCGGCACCCTGCTCCGCCACGCGCCGGAGCGTCGCGGCGAGATCGGCCTGGACGATGGTGTCGCCGATCGCCGGCAGCTCGTCGCCGGGCATGAAGATCGCTGCGGTCTCGGGCCACTGGAGCATGATGTGCGCGCGCCAGTTCAGCAGCTGCTGGTACTTGAGATCGGCCTCGAAGCCCTGTTCGGCCAGGCGGATCGCAGGCGCCAGGGACTCGGCCAGCGGCAGTTCGCCGTAGGTTTCGGCGATGTGCGCCCAGGCCGCGATCGCGCCGGGGATGCCGGCGGCCAGCGCGCCGTTGATCGCCAGTTCGCGCTGGAATTCGCCGTTGGCGTCGAGGTACATGTCCGCGGTCGACGCGGCCGGGGCGGTCTCGCGGCCGTCGACCATGGTCGCGAAGCCGTCGGAGGCGCGCTCGAGAAGCCAGAATCCCCCGCCGCCGACGCCCGAGGAAGCGGGCTCGACCACCGCCAGCGCCGCGGACACGGCAACGGCCGCGTCGAACGCGTTGCCGCCGGCGTCGAGCACCTCGAAGCCGGCCGCAGTGGCGTCTTCGTGAGCGCTGGCGATCGCCGCCCGACCGGGGCCGTCAGCGGCGAAGCCGGCCGCCGGAATCAGCAGCGAAGCGACGAGCGAAAGGATGAACTGGCGATTGGGCATGAGGACTCCGGGAGTGTTTTCTGGCGCGTGGCGTCGCGCCGTGCATGGAAACTGTATCTGGATCTGGATCTGGATCTGGATCCGAAAGGATCGGGGCCGTTGGTATGGCTGGCGCGGTCAGTCCGCGTAGCGCCGAGCGAGAGCGTCGACCACCCGCGCGTCGACGAATTCGGACACGTCGCCGCCGAGGCGCGCGATCTCCTTGACCAGGCTCGACGAGATGAAGCTGTACTCCTCGGCCGGGGTCAGGAACACGGTCTCGGCGTCCTGGATCAGGTGCCGGTTCATCGAGGCCAGCTGGAACTCGTACTCGAAGTCCGACACCGCGCGCAGGCCGCGCAGGATCACGCCCGCGCCGCGTTCCTGGACGAAGTGCGCGAGCAGGTCGCTGAAGCCCACGACCTCCACGTTGGCGACGCCCTGGGCGTCGAGCACCCGCTCGGCCAGGTCGATCCGCTCGGCCAGCGAGAAGGCCGGCTTCTTGTGCGGACTCTCGGCGATCGCAACGATCACCCGGCGGAACATCCGCGACGCGCGGTCGATCAGATCGGCGTGACCGTTGGTCAGCGGATCGAAGGTCCCGGGGTAGATGGCGACGCGGTAATCCAGCGCTACGGTCATGGCGAACTCGATCGCGTGAAACGACCGCCGATTATACCGACCGGGTCACGCCGCTCGCCCGTCGTCCTCCCGCGTGCAGGCCAGCAGCTGCAGCCGGACGTCGCCGAGGACCTTCTCGCGCAGGAGGTCGTAGTCGACACGTTCAGTCAGCGGGTCGACGGCCCGGCGATCGCTCTCGACGTAGACCCGGGCGCCGGGTGCGAGGCGTCCGGGCTCGGCCAGCGCGTCGAGCACGGCCGCGTGCAGCCCCGCATCGAACGGCGGGTCGACGAACACCAGGTCCAGCGGGGCCTCGATCCAGCCGAGCCAGGCGATCGCGTCGGCCGGCGCGAAGACCACGCGCTCCGCGCCCGGCCAATCGGCGACGGCGGCCTTCAGCCCCTCGATCAACGAACGATCGCGTTCGACCAGGTCGACCCGAGCCGCACCCCGCGAAGCCGCCTCGAGCCCCAGCGCGCCGCTGCCGGCGAACAGGTCGGCGACCCGCCGTCCGGCCACCTTGCCCTGGAGCCAGTTGAACAGCGTTTCGCGGGCGCGGTCGCCGGTCGGCCGCAGCCCGGGACGGTCGGGCACGGCCAGCTTCCGGCCGCGCCAGTCGCCGCCGATGATCCGGACCTGCCCCGTGCGTTTGCCTGCATTCACGGTGCTAGCATAGCGGGCTTGTCCAGCACGGCGTCGCCGCCCGTACGAGCCGCCCCCATGTTCTCGATCTTCCGCCGCAAGAAATCCGGCGACGGCGTCGAAACCGCCGACGTCGTCGAGAAACCCCAGTCCGGTCAGGACCCGCTCGATGCACGCATGGAGCGGACCCGTTCGCACCTTTCCGGCCTGTTCGGGCTGATCCGCGGCTCGGACAGGATCGACGAGGACCTGCTCGACGACATCGAAACCACGCTGTTGACCGCCGACCTCGGCGTCGCGGCGACCACCCGGATCATGGATCGCCTGCGCGAAGGCGTGAAGCGCGGCGCGGTCCAGTCGCCGGCCGACGTGCTGCCGGCGGTCCAGGCCGAACTCTATGCATTGGTCGAGCCCTGCGAGCAGTTCCTGGCCGTCGATCCCGACAAGAAGCCCTTCGTCATCCTGATGGTCGGCGTCAACGGGGTCGGCAAGACCACCACGATCGGCAAGCTGGCCCGTCGCTACCTCGACGACGGCCTGAAGGTCATGCTGGCCGCCGGCGATACGTTCCGCGCCGCCGCGGTCGAGCAGCTCAAGGAATGGGGCAAGCGCAACGACGTGCCGGTGATGGCCCAGGACCAGGGCGCCGACTCCGCCGCGGTGATCTTCGACGCACTGCAGTCGGCGAAGGCCCGCGGGGTCGACGTGCTGATCTGCGACACCGCCGGGCGACTGCACACCCAGGGCCACCTGATGAAGGAGCTCGGCAAGATCCGCCGGGTGATGGGCAAGGTCGACGAGCAGGCGCCGCACGAGGTCATGCTGGTGGTCGATGCCGGCACCGGCCAGAACGCGCTGGCCCAGGCGCGCCAGTTCAACGAGGCGGTCGAACTCAGCGGCATCACCGTGACCAAGCTCGACGGCACCGCGCGCGGCGGAATCGTGTTCGCCATCGCCGAGGAAATGAAGCTGCCGATCCGCTTCATCGGCGTCGGCGAACGCTCAGTGGACCTGCGGCCGTTCGACGCCGGCACCTTCGTTCACGCGGTGCTTCCGGTCGAAGCCGGCTGACCCGGCGCCATGGCGCCGTTTGCCGAACGCCTGCTCGAATGGTGGCGCCAGCATGGCCGCCACGACCTGCCCTGGCAGCATCCCCGCACCCCGTACCGCGTATGGGTCTCCGAGATCATGCTCCAGCAGACCCGCGTGGAGACCGTGATCGGCTATTTCGCGCGATTCGTCGATCGATTCCCCGACGTCCAGGCGCTGGCCCGGGCCCCGGCCGACGACGTGCTGGCGCACTGGTCGGGCCTGGGCTACTACGCGCGGGCCCGCAACCTGCACGCCGCGGCGAAGCGGATCGTCGATGACCTCGGCGGCGAGTTTCCCGGCGACGTCGACGCGCTGGCCGCCCTGCCCGGCATCGGTCGCTCGACGGCGGCCGCGATCGTCGCCCAGGGCTTCGATCGACGGGCGACGATCCTCGACGGCAACGTCAAGCGCGTGCTCGCCCGCCACGCCGCCATCGAGGGCTGGCCGGGGCGCAGTCCGGTCGAGCGGTCGCTATGGACCGAGGCGGAACGGCGTACGCCGGCCGGCGATGCCGCCGATTACACGCAGGCGATCATGGACCTCGGAGCCACGCTGTGTAGGCCGAAGAATCCGGCCTGCGGCGATTGCCCGGTCCATGCGGACTGCGCTGCCCGCGAACAGGGCCGCCAGCTGGACCTGCCCACGCCGAAACCGAAGAAGAAGATGCCGACGCGCGAGCAGGCGTTCCACCTGCTGCGCGACGCCGACGGTCGCGTGCTGCTCGAACGTCGGCCGCCGGCCGGCATCTGGGGCGGGCTGTGGTGCCTGCCGGAAGTCGCCGGTGGCGACGCGGCCGAGGGGGCGGAGCGGCTGGAGCCGCCGGCACCGATCGAGCACGTGTTTTCGCACTTCCGCCTTCGCATGCAGCTGGTCCACCAGCGCGTTGCCCGGCCCGACGACGCGGTGGGCGATCGCGACGACCGACGATGGATGGCTGCCGAGGACTGGCTCGATGCGGGGCTGCCGAAACCCGTTCGGGCGCTGCTGGAACGTCTGTAGCCTCGGTCCGATCGACGCCCGACGAGCGTCCATCCCACCGCTCTACAATGGCGGCCTGCCCGAAACCGGAACGTCAGCGATGAGCCGAACCGTCCACTGCGTCTATCTCGACAAGGAAGCCGAGGGCCTGGCCCGCAAGCCCCTGCCCGGCGAGCTGGGCGAACGCATCTACAACCAGATTTCCGCCGAAGCCTGGCAGAAGTGGCTCGCCCACCAGACCATGCTGATCAACGAGAACCGGCTGTCACCGATCGAGCCTTCGCACCGCAAGTACCTGATCGAACAGGCCGAGGCCTTCCTGTTCGGCGGCGAGGTCGACGAGGCGTCGGGCTACGTGCCGCCGCCCGGCGACTGACCCCGGCGGTGCCGCGGCGTCAGCGATCCGTGACGATCGCCTCGCGCCAGCCCGCGTGGTCGAACGGCGCGATCGACGCGATCCGGCAATCCCTTCCGCGCAGGACCACCCGATCGGCCGTCGTCAGACGATTCGGGCTACCCGGCACCAACGCCAGGCCGACCGCCTCGCGCGCATCGGCGACGCAGGGCTGCATCAGCTCGATCGCGAAGAACCGGTTGCGATTGACCCGCACCCAGACCCAGTCGCGATCGAGTTCGTGCCAATCGACGAGTTGGCTGTAGCCGAAGGAACGGACCGGTTCGCCGACGAAGCGCGGGTAAGCGGGCTCGGCATCGTCGGTCGACGCGCAGGCCGAAAGCAGGGCCGCTGCGACCAGAGCAAGCAGCGTTCGGAGAACAAACGGCCTTCCCGTGCAAGCCGTCGTTCCGAACGGCTTCCCTGACGGCTTCGTGATCGTCGTCTCTGTCATCGTCCTGGGCATCGCGGCATTCATCGATTCGACTCCGTGGTGAAAAGAATCTATGGCATCGTAGCGCGATGATGACGCACTTCGATCGATTTTCCGTCGCCAGCCGCCGGACCGCGTCCCTCCTCGCAGTCACGATGCTCGCGACCGTGGACTCCGGAGCGACGGCGCTGTCGCTGCCGAACCCCACGCCCCCCGGCGCGCTCGCGCCCGAACTCAACGAAGCCCCCGGACCGGACGACGGAGCGATCCTGACCTGGCTCGAGCCCGACGGCGACGGGCACCGGCTGCGCTTCGCGACCTTCGACGGCGAGCGCTTCGGCGAACCCGGCGAAATCGCGCGCGGCACCGGCTGGTTCGCCAACTGGGCCGACACGCCGCGCCTGTTCGTCGCCCCCGGGGGTGACTGGATCGCCCATTGGCCGGTCAAGAGCGGCGAATCAACCTACGCCTACGATGTGGTCGTATCGCGTTCGACGGACCGAGGCAAGACCTGGTCGCTTCCGGCGACTCCGCACCGCGACGGAACGCAGACCGAGCACGGCTTCGTCAGCTATTTCGCCGACCACGACGGCACGCCGCACCTGGTCTGGCTGGACGGACGCCATACGGCAACCGCCATGATCGAAGGCCCCGGCAACGAACCCCATGCCGTACATGCCGGCGGCAGCGCCGCCATGACGCTGCGGACCGCGAGCATGGTCGGCGCAACCTTCGGCCCGTCGATCGAACTGGACGATCGGGTCTGCGACTGCTGCCAGACGGCCAGCACGCTGACCGACGAGGGCCCGATCGTGATCTACCGCGATCGAAGCCCGGACGAGGTCCGCGACATTCACATCGTGCGGCGCGTCGACGGCCGCTGGACCGCCCCGGCACCGGTCGCCGACGACGGCTGGGTGATCGGCGGCTGCCCGGTCAACGGGCCCGATGTCGCCGCCCGCGGATCACGCGTGACCGCAGCCTGGTTCACGATGGCCGAGACCGTACCGGCCGTCCGGCTCGCCGTGTCGCAGGACGCGGGAGCCTCGTTCGAACACACCGCGCGCTTCTCGGCGGGCACGGCGCTGGGCCGGGTCCAACTGGCCAATCTCGACGACGGCTTCCTGCTGCTGTGGATGGACGAGACGGAAGGCACGGCGACTCTGCGCCTGGCCCGCTTCGACGAGCACGGCACCGAAGCCGACCGCCGAACCCTGCTGCAGCTCGGCGCCGGCCGCGGCAGCGGCTTCCCGCGAATGGCCGTGGTCGCCGACGGCGGCGGCAACCGGCTGCTGATCGCCTGGACCGGCTCCATCCAGCACTCGTCGGGCGAACGGACGACCCACGTTCGCACCGCCGTATTCGACCTCGGGCCGAGCCGCGGAGCGGACAGCGATTCGCCGCCTTCGGGTTGACTTTTCGCCCCGATCGGGGTGTAATACGCGGCTTCCGGTCGCCGGGACCGATTCGCCCGAATCCTCACCGCCCGACCCGCAAGTCGCACAAGACGGCCAGGTAGCTCAGTTGGTAGAGCAGGGGATTGAAAATCCCCGTGTCGGCGGTTCGATTCCGTCCCTGGCCACCACTTCCCTCTGATTCAAGCACCGAGCTTCGTAGGAACCTTTTCCCACGAACCGCCTGTTGCGCTGCGCGCAACGCGGTTAGATGGCTGTCAAAAAACGACAGCGACCTGCGCTTCGCTCCGGGTCCGTCCCTGGCCACCAGCCATGTCCCCTCGCTCAGTCAGGCATTTCTGACTTCGATCGGCACCGGAGCTCAACCGACGGTGATTACTGCGTAAACCTAATGTCACCCTCTCGAAGAGAAATCACCGAGATCGGCGCTCCCAGCTCTGCGACTCGTACGCTTGCGATTCCGACGATGATCGTCTAGCGTGCTGACGGTGGCATTTGCAGTCGGTGATTCTCGAGATCGCGGCAGACCGTTGGTTTCCGGGTGGGATCGCGTTTTCAACGGGGTAATAACGTCGGCCCATGCCGCTCATTCGTGCTGCTCAACGTCTTTCTTGACCCACCAACTATCCAGAAAAGTGGGAGGCTCCTTGCTCACTAACCGATTTACAGGATTGGCGCTGCGCGCAGCAGCTCTGGTCGTCCTTACTGCAGCAAATTCGCTCGCAGCGCTCGGCGATTCTCGCTTGCGTAGCGTTGCGGCCGAGACCAGCTTCGCGAGTCCTCCGGACACGGAGGATGCCGTCTCCGCAGTCCGTCGGAACAGCCTCGAAGATGCGCTTGAGGAAACCAAGTTCCGCCCGTTACCGATAGGAATTGGGGGCCGCGATACTGAATTCGGGTCGGCGGTTTCGATCAGTGGAAACCGGGCGCTTGTCGGCGGGGTCAAACTGGCGGGTGTAGGTGCCGTGCTGGTGTACGAGTATTCCGAGGGGGCTTGGGTCGAAACCGCAACACTCCGGGCCAGCGACGGCTCGGGTTTCGACGACTTCGGTGGCGCGGTCAGTCTCTCGGGTGACCGCGCGCTGATCGGGGCAAGTGGTGATGACAGTTCCGCCCGTGATTCCGGAGCAGCCTATGTGTTCGACTTCGATGGCTCGAACTGGACTGAGACCGCAAAGCTGACCGCAGATGTCGGAGGAACCGACGACGCTTTCGGGTTTTCCGTCAGCCTGCTGGGAAATCGCGCATTGATCGGGGAACCCTTTGACGACGATCTCGGCATCTATTCGGGGTCCGCCTACGTCTTCGAGTTCGATGGTTCGATTTGGAATCAGGCAGCCAAACTCAACGCGCTGGATGGGGCCCGCGAAGATCGATTCGGACTCGCCGTCTGCCTCTCCAACGACCGTGCGCTGATCGGAGCGCCCACCGATGACGATAACGGGGACAGCTCCGGGTCTGTCTATGTATTCGAGTTCGACGGTTCGACGTGGAGCGAGACAGCCAAGCTGATCTCGAGTAACGGCGCCGACGGAGACCGATTCGGAGCCGCAATCGATCTTTCGGCAAATCGAGCATTGATCGGCTCGCCGCTCCACGAAAACAACGGCAGCAGAACCGGCGCGGCCCACATGTTCGAGTTCGACGGGGCGAACTGGAACGAAACAGGCAGACTGATCGCCATGGATGGCGGGGCGGACGACCTGTTCGGCGCATCCGTCGATCTGTTCGGAGATAGTGCGTTGATCGGGGCAGAACGATTCGATGATGGAAGCCCGGACTCCGGTGCTGCTTTTTTCTTCCATTTCGACGGCACGTCCTGGAACGAATCCGGAAAGTTGACTCCAAGCGATGCCGAGGCCGGCGATCGACTCGGAGGATCCGTCGGTCTTTCAGGAGAGAGAGCGCTGATCGGAGCTGCATTCAGCGACGCCGACGGGACGGATTCAGGCGCGGCCTACGTATTCGACTTCAACGGAGCGAACTGGAGCGAGGTCCGAAAGTTCACGGCCGGAACTTCGGCAGCCAAAGATCGCTTCGGCGAGTCCGTGGATTCGTCCAGGACGCGGGTGCTGGTCGGTGCGCCCGGCGAAGACGACGACACGGGCGCCGTCCACGTGTTCGAATTCGACGGCATGACATGGAGCAGCACGGCAAGTCTCATCGCGAGCGATGGGTCGATTCGCGAAGAATTCGGAGCCTCCGTCGCGCTGTCTGGCAACCGCGCATTGGTCGGAGCACCATTCGATGACGACCTGGGAGACCGCTCTGGATCCGCGTACGTGTTCGAATTCGATGGCTCGAACTGGCTTGAAACCGCGAAGCTAACGGCCAGCAACGGGTTCGCGGAGGACCGATTCGGCTCAGCGGTCAGCCTTGTGGGGAACCGTGCTCTTGTCGGAGCATCCGACGCCAGCGGAAGAAGGGGTTCGGCGTACATCTTCGAGCTGAGCGATTCTTCGTGGATCGAAACGGAGTACCTGACGCCAAGCGATGGCGAAGCATTCGATCAGTTCGGCATCGCGGTCGCCCTGTCGGAGGACCGAGCGCTGGTCGGTTCCCCGGGAAACAATGGGAACGCTCGCAGCGACGGCGCCGCATACGTCTTCGATTTCGTAGGCGCGAGCTGGAACGAGACCGCCAAGCTCGCAGCTACCGATGCCACTGATGGCGATTGGTTCGGATCATCGCTCAGCCTGTCCGGCGACCGGGTCCTCATCGGCGCGAGCCGCAAGTATGTGACCGGCACCCGGTCCGGCGCAGCTTATGTCTTCGACTTCGACGGCATCAACTGGAACGAGACGGCCAAACTCGCGGGAAGTGGCAGCGGAACATTCGATGAATTCGGTTGGTCGGCCAGCCTTTCAGGCGATCGGGCGGTCGTAGGTACCCGCAGGGAAGATGGCGTTGTCCCGGACACCGGCTCGGCCTACGTCTTCGACTTCGATGGATCCGGATGGATCGAAAGCGCGAGACTCGCATCCAGCGACGGGGAGAGTGGCGACCAGTTCGGAAAGTCGGTCAGTCTCTCGGGTGAACGACTCACGGTCGGCGCCGTCTTTGATGACGATAGCGGTTTCAATTCGGGCTCGGCGTACATCTTCAACCTCCCCGTCTTCGTCGATGGCTTCGAATCCCCGTAGAGACATCGGCGAAGTCAGTGGCCGAAATCAATTGAATCCGGCGGTCGGTAGTGCCCAGGCACCTGGGCGCATCACGGGACGTATTGGACACTCAGGAAGATCATCTGGACTGCGAGCTTGAGATTCCAGCAGTGATCGACTAGTTTGCCGACGATTGGGTTCGCGTCCGGCGATTTTTCAGAAATAGCGCTCGCGTTCGGCTCTAAGGCTCAAACGCTCCGTGGTTTGATCCAAACCTGAGCCAACCCATGCCCGGATTTCGATCGATCGATGGAGTCTTCATGCTACCGACCCTACTGCTGCTGTTGTCGCTGACCTCCCTTGTCCCGCCAGGCGACTCCCAGGTGACGGCCGGGTCAGTTCAGGGTGATCGAGTAAAGCTCGCAGACACGCCTTATGCGAATACTCTAAAGCGCCAGCTTGGGGCTGATCCTGCAGTTCAGCGCGCAAAGCTGCGACCAATGCCGGAAGGGATCGCCGGACTGGGCGGAGGTCTCGGAGATTCGATTTCCCTTAGCGGCAATCGAGCGCTGGTCGGAGGTCGCAACCTGGCAGACTCCGGCGCGGCAGTCGTATTCGAAAAGTCAGGCGACGAATGGATTGAAACTGCCGTGCTGAGACCGTCAGACGGCGCCCCGGACGATGAGTTTGCGCTGTCCGTCAGCCTGTCTGGCGATCGTGCACTTGTCGGCGCCTGGTCCCACGATGCCAACGGTCGCGACTCCGGCTCCGCCTACGTGTTCGATTTCGATGGGTTTCGCTGGAGGCAGACGGCGAAACTCACTCCAAGCGACAACGCTGCGAACGACGAATTCGGCCGTTCTGTCAGTCTGGTCGGTGATCGGGCGCTGATCGGAGCGCACCTTGACGATGATCAGAACGTCGACTCTGGATCCGCGTATGTGTACCAATTCGATGGATCGACCTGGATCGAGACGGCCAAACTAACGGCCAGCGACGGCACCTTCTGGGACAAGTTCGGCTACTCGGTCAGTCTTTCGGACGATCGAGCTTTGGTCGGCGCATCCGACGATGACGGCGCAGCCGGCGCCGCCTACGTTTTCGACTTCGATGGACTCGATTGGATCGAATCGGCAAAACTGACTGCGGACGACGGCACGGACCTCGATCGGCTGGGTTGGTCCGTCTGCCTTTCCGGCGACCGCGCCGTGGTCGGAGCGCTCTCAGGCGACGGCGTTGCAACCGATACGGGAGCCGCGTATGTCTTCGAGCTCAACCAGTCGAACTGGAGTCAAGTTGCAAAATTGACGGCGAGCGACGGCGCGAGATTCGACCGTTTTGGAAGATCGGTTGGCATCCAGGGCGACATCGCCATGATCGGATCGCTTGGAGACGGCAACGAACCCTCCTCCGGCGCGGTCTACCTGTTCGAGTTCGATGGAGCGAAGTGGTGGGAGACACGGAAGATCTTTGCGGGTGACGGTCAACGATTCGATTCCTTCGGGGCGGCGATCAGCATTGCTGCGACTCGAGCGTTAGTTGGAGCGCCGGGTGCCGGCTCCGGATATGTCATTGATCGTGTTGGAGTCGACTGGGTCGAAACGGCAAGGATTTCTGCCCGAGAGGGCGCCGAGCGGGACGAGTTCGGTTCGTCGACCAGCCTGTCAGGCCGAAGAGCGCTGATTGGCGCTTACGGCGATGATGACAACGGGAGTGCTGCAGGAGCCGCGTATGTTTTCGACTTCTTCGGCTCGAGCGAGCATCCGACGGCCAAGCTCACGCCCAGCGAGGGTGGCTTGGGCGAAGGCTTCGGCACGGCGGTCGGCTTGTCCGGCGACCGCGCGCTGATCGGGGCGCCCGGATGGCTTGACCCGGGCTCGGCCTACGTCTTCGAGTGGATCGAGTCCGGATGGATTGAGACGGCCAGAATCACGCCGAACGACGCTGATACGCAAATCCACTTCGGCGTCTCTGCCGATCTGGAGGCTGACCGAGCACTGATCGGCGCGAATACCGATCGTGATAACGGAAACGGCGCCGGTGCGGCGTACATGTACGAATTCGATGGCGAAAACTGGACCCTGATCCAGAAGTTGACGGCAAGCGACGGAGACTTGAATGATCGTTTTGGATCGTCGGTCAGTCTTTCGGGGGACCGTGCGCTCGTGGGCGCCGAAGGCGACGAAGACAACGGCCCCTCGTCCGGTTCCGCCTACGTGTTCGAATTCGATGGAGCGGCCTGGAATGAAGTGGCAAAACTGCTGGCCAGTGACGGCGACGACGCCGACAATTTCGGACTGTCGGTCAGCCTGTCGGGCGACCGAGCACTGGTCGGCGCATACGGCGATGACGACAACGGCAATGCTGCCGGAGCGGCCTATGTGTTCGAATTCGACGGTTCGACCTGGACCGAAACCGCCAAGCTCACCGGCAGCGAAACAGGTCCGCTCGGTTTCTTCGGTCGATCGGTCAGCCTCTCCAGTAATCGAGCCGTTATCGGCGCGTCTGGCGATGACGCAAACGGTCCGCGATCAGGATCGGCGTACGTCTTCGACTTTGACGGCACAAATTGGATCGAGATTGGAAAACTCGTTGCGGCCGACGCAGCAGCGGAGGAGACGTTCGGAGGTTCCGTCAGCGTTTCTGATGAGTTCGTCTTGACCGGAGCGCCGCTGGATGACGACCGTGGCACCGATTCTGGCTCTGCCTACGTTTGGGACTTCGGACTCATCTTCGCGGATGGATTCGAGACGGATTGAAACATGAATCGGATCGACTATGAAAGACGCTGACGTTGGCCGTTCTTACCGTAGACATCGTCGTCGCTCAGGCTCTCCGCAGAACGGCGACACCCATCATCTAGGCACATCATCTAGGCAAAACGGAGGCAAAACGGAGGGCAAAACGGCAAAACGGAGACACCCACTACGTACGGAGGCAAAACGGAGACACCCACTACGTAGGAAATAGCCAGGGACAAAACGGAGACACCCACTACGTAGGAAATTACGCAAAACGGAGAGGCCGCAAAACGGAGACACCCACTACGTAGGAAATAGCCTACGCCAGATCGAGGCGATTTTCCGATGCGGTCAGCAGGGTGCTCGGCGTAGGCTGGTGGCACGTCTTGTCCGAGGGGTCTTCTATGCCTCAGCCGCGCTGCCGTCTCGTTTCACTTGATGCCACTCCGCACTACCACGTGGTCAGCCGGTGCGTCCGGCGCCAGTTCCTGTGCGGGTTCGATCGTGCTACGGGGAAGGACTTCTCGCACCGGCGCGACTGGATCCGGGCGCGGATCTTCGAGCTGGCCGAGATCTTTGCCGTCGAGATCTGCGCCTACGCGGTAATGAGTAATCACGTGCACCTCGTCCTGACCCTCCGGCAGGACGTCGCGCTGGGATGGGACGACCGCGAGGTCGCGGAGCGCTGGCTGCGCTTGTTCGGCGGACGCCCGGTGGTGAAGAACTGGCTGGCCGGACAGCGCCAGTCCGAGGCCCAGGTCGAAGCTGCGCTGGAGCTGATCCGCACCTACCGCGAGCGGTTGTTCGATCTGTCCTGGTTCATGCGCTGCCTGAACGAGCCGATCGCCCGGATGGCGAACGCCGAGGACAACGTCACGGGGCGGTTCTGGGAAGGACGGTTCAAGTCCCAGGCGCTGCTCGATGAAGCCGCGCTGGTCTCATTGATGGCCTACGTGGACCTGAACCCGATCCGGGCCGGCATGGCAGCCACACCGGAAGATTCCGACTACACCTCGCTGCAGCAGCGGGTGATCGAATCCAGGCTGGACCACGCGCCGAAGCAGAAGACACAACTACCGGAGGACCTGCAGACGGCGATCGGCAAGCTGGCTCGCTTCTCTCCGGAAACCGGGCTGCGCGAGGATGGCGCCCTGCCCGTCACCTTCGCCAGCTACCTGGAGCTGGTCGACTACACCGGACGCGCAATCACCTATGGCAAGAAGGGCGTGATCGATGATCGGCTTCCACCGATCTTGGAGCGGCTCAAGGCCCGGCCCGAAGGCGTGCTGGAGTTCCTTTCCAGGCCACAGAAGCGACGACCGCCAAGCGCCCTCGGGCCGGTCAAAGCTCTGAAGGCGCTGGCGATGGAGTTTGGCAAGACATTCATCAAGGGACACGGCATGGCTGCACAACTGTTCGGATAAGGCGGCCACCCGGTGCATCGAGGCGCACTTGCTGGAGTCTGATACCTCTAGGTTCCCACTCGCTTCCCGCAAACGTCCAGCGCCGCAGAGGGGGCCGAAGCGGTACGCTATCGGAACGCTTTCGAGAACAACGTCTGACATGAATAGCCGGACCCGAATTCTGCTACTGCTGGCCCTGTTGATTTCTCCTCTCTCCGCATGGGCCGACGAGGCCTGGACCCAGGTCGTGATCGTCCGCCACGGCGAGAAGGCGAACGACGGGACGTCGGATCCGCCGCTGACGGCCGAGGGCGAGGCGCGGGCCCGGGCGCTGGCGGAGCTGATGGCGGATGCGGGGATCGAGGGGATTTATTCGACGCAGTTCATCCGCAATCTCGAGACCGCAAAGCCACTGGCGGATCGGCTGGGACTTCAGGTGCAGGTGCGGCCGATAGAGTCGGGTGGGGTCGAGGCGCACTCGGCGGCGCTGGCGGCGGAGGTGATGGACAAGCACGGCGGCGGGTCGGTGATGATCGTGGGGCACAGCAATACGGTCGATGACCTGGTCGAGGCCTTCGGGGGCCCGGCGCTGGGGGACCTGGACGAGTCGGAGTACGAGTGGATCTTCATTGTCCGCACGCGGCCGGGTGGGCCGAGCCGGCTGGTGCGGACGGCGTATCCGACGGCGGAGCCGGTCGACCGGGATGACTGATTCCACCGGATCAGGACAGAAGTCGATCAGCTGGGACGATTTCGAGCGGGTCGATCTGCGGGTCGGGGTGGTCGTGGCCGCCGAGCCGTTTCCCGAGGCGCGCAAGCCGGCGATCCGGATGCGGATCGATTTCGGATCGGAGGTCGGAGTTCTGAAGTCCAGCGCGCAGATCACGGAGCACTATTCGCCCGAGTCGCTGGTCGGCCGCCAGGTCGTCGCCGTGGTCAATTTCCCGCCGAAGCAGATCGGCCCGATGCGATCCGAGTGCCTGGTCACCGGCTTCCACGATGAGAACGGCGCGGTGGTGCTGTGCGTTCCTGACGGCGACGTGCCGCCCGGCACGCGCCTCAGGTAGCTCCGACCTCCGCCGGCAGCGACCAGTCGATCGGCGCCTGGCCCCGCTGCTCGAGCCAGGCGTTCGCCTTGGAGAAATGGCGGCAGCCGAGAAAGCCGCGGTGCGCCGACAGCGGTGATGGGTGCGGCGCGGTCAGCACGAGGTGGCGCGATCGGTCGATGCCCTGCCCTTTCTTCTTCGCGTGCGAACCCCACAGCAGAAAGACCACCGGATTCGGGCCCGCGTCGACGACCTCGACGACGCGGTCGGTGAAGCGCTCCCAGCCCTTGCCCTGGTGGGCGCCGGCGTTGCCGCGCTCGACGGTCAGTACGGCATTGAGCAGCAGCACGCCATGGTCGGCCCAGGCCTGCAGGCAGCCGTGCGTCGGGATCGCGAAGCCGACGTCGTCGTGCAGTTCCTTGTAGATGTTGACCAGCGAAGGCGGTACGCGGACGCCGGGCCGGACCGAGAAGCACAGGCCGTGGGCCTGGCCGGGGCCGTGGTACGGGTCCTGGCCGAGAATCACCGCCTTGACCCTCGACGGCGGCGTGGAATCCAGCGCGTTGAAGATCCGTCCGCCCGGGGGATAGACCTCGGCACCGGCCTGCTTACGGGCCTGCAGGAACGCGCGCAACTCGCTCATGTACGGTTGCTCGAACTCGTCGCCCAGGGCCTCGAGCCATTCCCGGTTCAAGCGGATTTCGCGGGGGTTGGACATACGTCGTCGTGCCATCATGTATGGACAATGAAAGCCTACCGGATGCGGTCGCCCGTCGCGACGCCGGAACCGCTTGCCACCCCCCATACGAGGACGTTTCATGACGATCAAGACCGACGCGGTCATCATCGGCGCCGGCCCGGTCGGGCTGTTCCAGGTGTTCGAACTCGGCTTGCTGGATCTGAAGGCCGAGCTGGTCGACTCACTGCCCCAGGTCGGCGGCCAGTGCAGCGAGCTGTACCCGGAAAAGCCGATCTACGATATTCCCGCCTGGCCCGTGATCGGCGCGCAGGAGCTGATCGACAAGCTCCAGGAGCAGATCAAGCCCTTCGATGCCGGCGTGCACCTGAAGCAGGAGGTCACCGGCTTCGAGATCCAGGACGATGGTCGGTTCCGCGTCGAGACTTCGAAGGGGACGGTGTTCGACGCCGGCGCCGTGATCATCGCGGCCGGTCTCGGCTCGTTCCAGGCCCGTCGCCTGCGCGCCAAGGGTCTCGACGACCTGAACGCCGAGAACATCCACTACAGGATCACCGACCGCAAGCGCTTCGCCGGCAAGAAGCTGCTGATCCTCGGCGGCGGTGACTCCGCGCTGGACTGGACCGTGGACCTGGCCGACATCGCCGAGCACATCACGCTGGTCCACCGTCGCAAGGACTACCGCGCCCAGCCGGCGACGGTGGCGAAGATGAAGGAACTGGCCGCGGCCGGCAAGGTCACCGAACAGCAGGGCACGGTCGGTCAGGCCTTCGGTGAGGACGGGCGGGTCACGGAGCTCGAACTGAACACGCTGGAGCGCGAAAAGGTGCGCGTCGAAGGCGACGAGGTCCTGGTATTCTGGGGCCTGGCGCCCAACCTGGGGCCGATTGCCGACTGGTCGCTGGAAATCGAGAAGAAGCAGATCCCGGTCGATACGGAGAAGTTCCAGACGTCGATTCCGGGCGTGTTCGCGATCGGCGACATCAACACCTACCCGGGCAAGAAGAAGCTGATCCTGTCGGGCTTCCACGAGGCCGCGCTGGCCGCCTTCGCGATCCAGAAGCACCTGAACCCGGAAGCCCGCCAGTTCCTGCAGTACACCACCACCAGCCCGATCATGCACAAGCGGCTGGGGGTGGCCGACGACGCGAAGAAGGGCTGAACCGTGCCGGCCCCCGCGGGAATCGCCTGAGCCGTGTTCGACTGGCTGCTGCGCGGTCGGCGTCGTCGCGAAGCGGAGGCACTGGCCCCGACGGCCGATGAATTCGACGCCATCGTGTCCGCCTGGCCCTGCCTGCAGCGCCTCGATCATCGCCAACGTGACCGGGTGCGCGAGCTGGCCGGGCAGATCCTCGCTCGATTCGAATTCCACGGCGCCGGGGGCCTGGCGCCCGATCGCGCCGACTGCCTGCCGGTCGCCGTGCTGGCGACGCTGCCGATCCTGAACCGCGGGCTTGACTGGTACCGCGACTTCCGCACGTTCATCCTGTACGCCGAGGAGTTCGAGGTCGACGTCGAGGAAGTCGATGACGACGGCCTGGTCCACCGGGGCCGGGACCTGCGCGCCGGCGAGGCCTGGGAGCTGGGCCCGGTGGTGCTTTCGCTGGCGGACGTGGCCGAGTCCGGCCAGGGGCTGGGCTACCACGTCGTGGTCCATGAGCTGGCCCACCAGATCGACCGTCTGAACGGCGATATCGACGGCTATCCGCCGCTGCCGCCGGACCTGCCCCACAAGCAGTGGGTCGATACGCTGACCGACGCCTGGAGCCGGCTCAACGCCGACCTGGACGCCGACCGCGAACCGTTCCTCGACCCCTACGCGGCCGAAAGCCCGGCCGAGTTCTTTGCCGTTGCCTGCGAGGCCTTCTTCGACGTTCCGACGGACCTGAAGTCGGCCGAACCGGCGCTCTACGGCGTACTGTCGACCCTGTTCGGCCAGGATCCGGCGCTACACTGAGGGTCGGGCACCCACGGGAGTAGCGGATGAGCGGAGGCGAGCCGATCGCGATCGGGTGGTTGCTGACGGCCGCCGGCCTGCTGATCCTGATCAGCGTGCTGTTCAGCCGCCCGTCCGAACGCGTGGGCTTCCCGGCCGTGCTGCTGTTTCTCGGCCTCGGCCTGCTGGCTGGACGGTGGCTGCCCGAGCCCTTCTCCGATTTCGACCTTGCCTTTCGCATCGGCACCGTGGGCCTGGTGCTGATCCTGTTCGACGGCGGCTTGAACACCCCGTGGCGGACCGCGCGCGACCATCTCGCGCCGGCCGCCGTGCTGGCCACGCTGGGGGTGGTCGGCACCGCCGGCGTGGTCGCCGTGGCCGGCCACCTGCTGGGCCTGAGCTGGATCGAGGCGCTGCTGGTCGGCGCGATCGTGTCGTCGACCGACGCCGCCGCCGTGTTCTCGGCCCTGCGCGGTTCCAACGTCCAGCTGCGCCGCCGCGTCGGCGCCACGCTGGAGCTGGAGTCGGGCCTCAACGATCCGATGGCGGTGATCCTGACCCTGACCCTGACCTCCGCGATGCTCCAGCCGGAGACCTTTTCCGCTGCGGGCTTCCTCTTGAAGATCGGCATTCAGCTCGCGGTCGGTCTCGCCGCAGGCCTGGCGATCGGCGTGCTCGGCCAGCAACTGCTCAAGCGGATCCGGGTCCCCGCCGCGGGTCTCTACCCGGCGCTGACGCTGGCCCTGGCCCTGCTCGCCTTCGGCTTGCCTACGCTGTTCATGGGGTCGGGCTTTCTTGCCGTCTACGTCGCCGCGCTGGTGCTGGGCAACCAGCGCATGCCCTATCGCGCCGGCATCCTGCGCGTGCACGACGCGCTCGCCTGGCTCGGGCAGATCACCATGTTTCTCGTGCTCGGTCTGCTGGCCGTTCCGTCCCTGCTGGCGGCGGCGAGCTTCGACGGCCTGATCCTCGCCCTGGTGCTCGGCCTGATCGCCCGTCCGCTGGTCGTCGCGCTGTGCCTGTCGCCGTTCGGCTACAGCGCTCGGGAAACCGGCTTCGTGTCGTGGACGGGCCTGCGCGGCGCGGTGCCGATCCTGCTGGCCAGCGTGCCGGTGATGAGCGGCGTCGAAGGCGCGGCGGAGCTGTTCCACCTGGTGTTCTTCGTGGTCGTGGTCAACGCTCTGATTCCGGGCGCTACGGTGCGCTGGGCCGTCGGCTGGTTCGGCGTCGAGCGCGCCGGCCAGGTACGACCGCCGCCGGTGCTGGAAATCACCGCCACGGAAAACCTGCCGGTGCGGGTGATCTCGTTCCTGATCTCACCGGCCGCGCTGGTCGCGGGCAGCAAGGCCGGCGACCTGCCGCTGCCGGCCGGCGCCGATATCCTGCTGCTGGTTCGCGACGGCACGGTGCTGCCCGTCGGCGAGCAGACGGTGCTGCAGCCCGGCGACCATGCCCACCTGATGATCCGGCCCGAGCAATCGCGTGCGGTGGAGTTGCTGTTCGGGCTGCGCGAGGAGGACTAGGGAATCTCCGAATGGGTGGGCGCACTCAGGCGGGCGGATCGAGTCCCAGCCGATCCCCCAGGTCCTTCAGCAATGCCGCGGTGGCTCCCCAGATCCTGAACTCCGGATGAGCCAGGGTCAGGATTTCGAAGGTTCGTTCTTTCCACTCCACTCGATCGTGTTGCCACGCCGAGGGGTCCCGGACGTGGCTGAGCGGCACGGAGAACACCCGGTCCACTTCGTTGCGGTCGGGAACCGGCTCGAACCGTGCGTCGATCCAGCCGACCACCGCGGTCATCCGGAAGCCGGTGATCGTGTCGTAGCGACCGAGCAATCCCGCGGGGCGGACCCGGTCGGGCGCCAGGCCGGTTTCCTCGTGGGCCTCGCGCAGGGCGGTTTCCACCACGGTCTCACCGCGTCGATCGCGGCCACCGCCCGGAAACGCCACCTGCCCGGCATGCTTGGCCAGGTGGGCGGCACGCACGGTCAGCAGGATCCGCGGGTCGGGTTCTGCCGTGACCGGCACCAGGACCGCGGCCGGACGCGGTCGCCCACCGCCATCGGGTCGGTATCCGCCCACCGGCAGGTCGGCAATCGAAGTGTCGAGCGCGAACAGGCTGCGACGCAGTGACTCCTCGAGCGTCATGCGGGAAGGAAGGTCATGCGAACCGCCCGGGAGTTCTCGCCCCGCCGGAAGGCCGACGGGGACGGGGAATCGAGCGAGGCTCAGTCGTCGAACAGGCGATCGGCACGATCGGGTAGCTCGTCGATGACGGCGCGGCGCTCCTCGACGCTCATCGACAGCCAGCCGCCGATCTCGGCGCTGGTGCGAAAGCAGCCCATGCATCGACCGAGTTCGTCGAGTCGGCAGACGCCGATGCACGGCGACTCGATCGCTTCGAAATTCCGGGCCGTATCGCTCATTATTCGGCGGTTTCGAAACCGTCGCTGACGATCAGTTGTCGCCGGCCGGATCGGGCTCGCCGATCTTGACCAGGCGCAGATCGAACTGCAGCGCTTCGTTCGGGCCGATCAGCGGCGGATCGCCGCGCATGCCGAAGGCCAGTTCCGGCGGCAGGAACACCTGCCACATCGCACCCTCACGCATCAGCGGCAGCACTTCCTGCCACCCTTCCAGAACGCTGTCGACCTGGAACACCGCAGGCACGCCGCGGGCGAAGGAGCTGTCGAACTCGCGGCCGTCGATCTTGGAGCCGCGGTAGTGAACCGTCACCGTGTCTTCCAGCGTCGGGCGCGAGCCGTCGCCTTCCTCGATCACCCGGTACTGGACACCGCTGGGCAGAGCGACGATGCCGCTCTTCGACCGATTCTGGGCCAGCCACTCGTCGGCCTGGACCTTGTTTTCTTCGGCCATCTGCTGGAACTGCTCCATGCGCTGCTGGCGCATGCGCTCGTTGAAGGCGGCGAGCACTTCACGCATCTCGGGGACGGCGACCTGGGGATCGCGTCCGGCATTGGCGTCACGGATGGCGGCGATCACCGCCTCGAGTTCGACATCCCACTGGCTGGTCTCGGAACCGAACTCGTAGCCGATCGCGTAGCCGAGCTTGCCGGCGTCGGACTCGAGGTCCTGGGCCTGCGCGGCGAGCGGGATCACGGCCAGTGCGGGCACCAGCAGTCTGAACAACATGTAACGCATAAAGAAATCTCCAGGCGATGTGAGGTACGGCTCGAAACAGCCCGGCATTTTAACCGACCGGGTGCGAGCCCGTTGGGCAGGCGGACGGCCCGAGCCGCCCGGGAACTAGGACCGGCCGGTACGACAGAGGTTCCCGAGACCCGGGTTGGCTGAAATCACCATTTTATGGGCCATTTGACCACCCCTGGAAGCCGTGGCGCTTCCAAGCTGCTGATTTTACTTGCGTCGCGGATTGGCACGAGTCTTGAATATCCAAGGGCGACGGGCGCTCTCGCCCATTCACGACTCGCAACCTGAGGAGATATCGGACATGGGAATCTTTTCGCGACTGGGCGACATCATCAACGCCAACCTGAACGCGGCGCTGGAAAAGGCCGAGGACCCGGAGAAGATGATCCGGCTGATGATCCAGGAGATGGAGGACACGCTGGTCGAGATCCGCTCGGCGACCGCCAAGTGCATCGCCGAGAAGAAGGAGCGCGCACGCCTGCTCAAGCGGTTGGAAGAACAGAAGGCCGACTGGGCGTCCAAGGCGGAGCTCGCCCTGGACAAGGGGCGCGAGGACCTGGCGCGCGCTGCCCTGGCCGAGAAGACCGCGCTGGGCGATCGCATCGACCACCTCACCGAGGAGCTGTCGCAGTACGACGAGCAGCTGAAGAAGTACGACGACGACATCGCCCGGCTGCAGGCCAAGCTCGACGACGCCCGCGCCCGCCAGCGGACGATCGTGATGCGCCATCGCTCGGCCGAGCATCAGCTGAAGAGCCGTCGCCACATCCACAACCAGAAGATCGACGAGATGCTGCACCGCTTCGACGCCGCCGAGCGGCGGGTCGATCATATCGAGTCGGAAGCCGAGTCCCTGGACATGGGCCGGCGAGCAAAGACCACCGCCGAAGAGTTCGAGTCGCTGGCCCACGATGAGCGCGTCGAGGAGGAACTCGAATCGCTGAAGGCGTCGCGCAGCGGCAGCAAGAGCAAGGGTACCGACAAGGAGTCCGTGTGATGCAGGAACTGCTGTTCGTACCGCTGATCGTCTTCACGGTCATCGTTGCGCCGATCTGGCTGATCCTTCACTACGCCACCCGCAATTCGGCCAGCAAGCGTTTGACCAGCAAGGACGAAGCGATGTTGGAAGAGCTGCACGCCAGCACCCGACGCATGGAGGAGCGAATCCACAACCTGGAACGGATCCTTGATGCCGACACCCCCGAATGGAGGACGAACCATGACCGCTGATGTCTACCGCAACCGCAATCGCCTCTACCGCAATCGCGAGCGCGGCCTGATTGCCGGCGTCTGCGCCGGCATCTCCGACTGGACGGGCTTCAACCTGACCGCGCTGCGCATCATCGTGGTGTTGTTGGCAATCCCGTTCACCGCGGTCATCGTGATCGGCTATCTGGCGCTGGCGCTGCTGCTCCCGGTCAAGCCGGCCGACCTGTACAAGGACGAGGAACACGAGCGCTTCTGGGCCGAGACCCGCCGTGCGCCGGTCGACTCCGTTTCGTCGCTGAACCAGCGATTCCAACGCCTCGACGACCGACTGCAGAAGCTCGAGAAGTGGCTGACATCGCGCCAGTACCGGATCCGCTCGGAACTGGACGAGTGATGTCCGGGGTGGCCCGTAACGCCACCCCCCTCCTCGCGGCGGTGGCCGCCATCGCCACCGCCCTGTCGGCGGCCAGTCATCGCTGGCTGCCGACCCACCGGCTCCCGCAAGCCTCCGACCTGGCGGCCGGCTTCGAACCCCAGGCCTGGTTGGACGTCCTTTGGCTGTGGCTCTACAGGCTCGCCGACTGGCTGGCCCGGGCAGATCTCGGAGGCACGCTCGGTGCCTGAGGTAGACTTCCGGGCGGACTCATCGACCGGAACTTCCGAATGGACTTCGAGAACCTGACCGTCGACGCGACGGGGCCGATCGCCCGCGTCGCGGTCGACCGCCCCGAACGCCTCAACGCCCTCAACCACGCCACCATCGCCGAACTGGACCGTGCGTTTCGCGCGCTGGCCGACGACCCGGCGGTCCGCGTCGTCGTGCTGCGCGGGAGCGGGGACAAGGCCTTCGTGGCCGGCGCCGACATCACCGAGATCCGGGATCAGTCGCCGGTCGAGGCGCGCGGCTTTTCGCGCGCCGGCCAGGCCCTGATGAGCCGGATCGCCGACTTCGAGAAACCGGTGATCGCCGCGGTCAACGGTTACGCGCTCGGGGGCGGCCTGGAGCTCGCGCTGGCCTGTCACCTGCGCCTGGCCAGCGACAACGCCAAGCTCGGACTGCCGGAGATCAAGCTCGGCATCATGCCGGGCTTCGGCGGCAGCCAGCGTCTCGCCCGCCTCGTCGGCCCGGCGCGCGCGCTCGAGCTGATGCTCACCGGCGAGCCGGTCGACGCGGCGACCGCGCTTTCGCTCGGCATCGTCAACCACGTCGTCTCCGCCGATCAGCTCGACGACCGGGTCGACGCGCTGGCGACCGGTCTGGCGGGAGCGGCGCCGGAAGCCGTTCGGGGCATCCTGCAGGCCGTGCGCCAGGGCCTCGACGGGCCGCTGGAGGCGGGACTGGCGCTGGAAACCGCGCGCTTCGCGGTCTGCTGCTCCACCGACGACATGAAGGAAGGCACCGGCGCGTTCCTGGAAAAGCGCGCGCCGCAGTTCACCGGACGATGAGCCCGTCGCAGCACCGGTCGACGAACCGTCCGCATAGTCGGCCGCAGGACCGGCCGATGAATCCGCGCCGCCACCAGTCAGCGGGCCGTTCGGCCGGCGACGCGTCTGGCGCCCCCGATGGCCGCTGAACCGATCGATCTGCGGGAAAAGCTCGCAGGGCTCGTCGAGCACTGGTCGCCGCGGGTGGTCGCCGAACTGAACGACTATCAGCTGAAGGTGGCGAAGTTCGAAGGCAAGTTCGTCTGGCACGCGCATGCGGAGACCGACGAGGCCTTCCTGGTGCTGGAAGGAGCGATGGGCATCGAGTTTCGCGATCGGACGGTGCGGCTGAACGCCGGCGAACTGCTGGTGGTGCCGCGCGGCGTCGAGCATCGGCCATTCGCCGAGGCCGAATGCCAGGTGCTGCTGATCGAACCCCGCGGGGTGGTGAATACCGGCCGCTCCGGCGGCGACCTGACCGCCGACAATGACCGCTGGCTCTGAGCCGGCGGTTCAGTCCGCCGGCGCTGCGGCCTCGCGTCCGGCCAGACCGGCATACTTCAGCTCACCGGCACGCAGCGCAACATCGAGACGATTGCCCTCCGGCGGCAGCGGACAGGTCGTGAATTCGCTGAAGGCACACGGCGGGTTGTACAGGCGGTTGAAGTCCAGCACCACGGTGCCGTTCTCGTCGGGCAAGGCGGAATACAGGAAGCGCCCCAGGCCGTAGGTCTCCCGACCCGAGGTGCGATCGGCAACGATGTAGAACAGGTCGTCGTCGGAATCGATCGCCTCCAGGCTGTACTGCGTTCCTTCCAGCTCGAACTCGACGCGGCCGGGGTTGGGTTCGTCGATCAACTGGCCGAGCACGTTGGCGACCTGCACCGTGCGACCGGGCTCGTGAGGCACCCAGGTACCGACCACCCGAAACGCGGGATCGATCGGAAAGTAGTCGAGGCCGCGAAAGCCGACGCGCGTCGGGGCGTTCGGGTCGCGGACCCGGAGCGCGCGGCGATCGCCCGGCGTCACCAGGTGCGCCTGCACTCCATCGGCCTCGATCAGGGTCGGGTCGTCACCGGCGGCGAGCGTGGCCGAAGCCACTTCCCTGCCGCCGACCGTGACCCGCCCGGTCGCGGTGGGATCGACCTCGAACACGATCTCCCCGGTGCCGACGACCAGACGACCCCAACGATCGGGCCCGCCCGGCAGCTCGAGGTCGGCGTCCCCGGCGCGGCCGAGCTCGTAGTCGCCCGCCTCCAGCATCACAAGCCCGACCAGGCTCAGGTAGCCGTACGGTTCGATCAGCCGGGCCCGCCGGCGCTCTCGCCAGTCCAGCACGTCGGCTTCGAGCGAAGGCCGTTCGTTCATCGCGATCTCCTTTCCGGAACCGCCAGAATCCACCGTCGGCGCAGCGCCGCAGCCGACGATGCACAGCACGGCCGCGGCGATCGCGATCGCCCGGCTCGACTCACGCGCGCCCATAGACGTCCTCCAGCCGCTCGATGTCGTCCTCGCCAAAGTAGCTGCCGGTCTGGACTTCGATGATGTGGACATCCGTTCGACCCCGGTTCTCGAGCCGATGCAGCGAGCCGGCGGGGATCTCCACCGTGTGGTTCGGACCGAGCTCGCGCTCCTCGTCGCCGACCCGGACGCTGGCCACGCCAGACACCACGGTCCAGTGCTCGCTGCGGTGCTCGTGCCGCTGCAGGGACAGGACCCCGCCCGGCTTGACGACCAGCCGCTTGACCTTGCAGTCCTCGGCGTCCTCGAGCACCGTGAATCGACCCCACGGCCGATGGACCGTGCGGTGATAGACCGCGGATTCGTGATCGCGCCGGGTCAGTTCCTCGACCACCGACTTGACCTCCTGGGCGCGGCCGCGCCGGGCGACCAGGACGGCATCGGGCGTGTCGACGATCACGAGGTCGTCGACGCCGACCGCCGCGACCAGACGCTGTTCGCCCTGGACGAAGGTATTGCGGGCGTCGACCAGCACCGCATGCCCCTGGATCTGGTTGCCCGAGCCGTCGGTCTCGTAGAGCTCGCTGATCGCCTGCCACGAGCCGATATCGCTCCAGCCGCAGCTCATCGGCACGACCGCCCGCTTCGGCGCTTTCTCCATCACCGCGAAGTCGATCGAGTCGCTGGGCACTGCCGCGAAGCGGTCGGCGTCGAGCTCCACCGGATCGGCGTCGCGGTCGGTTTCGTCCCAGGTCGCCTCGACCGCCGCGAGGATGTCCGGCGCCTGCTCGCGCAGCGCCGCCAGAATGGCATCGGCGCGGAACACGAACATTCCGGCATTCCAGAGATAGCGGCCGCTCTCGAAGTAGCGCTGCGCCGTTTCGCCGTCGGGCTTCTCGACGAAGGCTTCGATCTGCTGTCCGTGCCCGTCGATGCCCTGCCCGGCCCGGATGTAGCCGAAGCCGGTCTCGGCGTGGGTCGGCTGGACACCGAGGCAGACCAGCCAGCCGTCGGCCGCCAGTGAATCGGCGTCGGCGACCGCGGCCTCGAAGGCCTCGCGGTCGCGCACCAGGTGGTCGGCGGGCAGCACCAGCAGCCGCGCGTCCTCGCCGTGACGGTCGCGAACCCAGAGCGCAGCGGCAGCGATCGCGGCGGCGGTGTTGCGGCCGGTCGGCTCGAGCAGGAAATGATGGGTCGCGTCGGGCTCGGACTCGCGGTAGATGTCGCGGGTCAGGAAGAAATGGTCGCGCGCCGTCACGGTCAGGGTCTCGTCGCCCTCGACCGCGCGCAGCGCGCGGCGGATGGTGGTCGCAGCCAGGGTCTGGCCGTCGGCCAAGCGCATGAACGGCTTGGGATGGGCCTTGCGCGAGACCGGCCACAAGCGGGTCCCGGCGCCGCCGGACAGGATGACCGGGATCAGAGGACGAGTCACGAACGGTCCTCCGTCCATCGGTTCAGGCAGCCGGTCAGGCCGTCCTCGACGCTGGGCACCGGTCGGCCGACGAGGGCTTCGAAGCGGCTGCAGTCGAGCACCGACCAGGCCGGTCGACGCGCCTTCTGCGGCCAGCGTGCGCTGGCGATCGGTTCGACCGCGACCGGTGCCGGGATCACGCCGTGCTCCGCCGCGCGCGCCACGGCGAGCTCGGCAAAGGCGTGCCACGACATCCGACCGTTGCCGGCGAAGTGCATCCGCGTCACGCCCGTGTCGAACTCGCTCCTGCGGCGAAGCAGTTCGACCACGGCATCGGCGAGATGGCCGGCCCAGGTCGGCGAACCGATCTGGTCGGACACCACGGTGAGCTTTTCGCCGCGCTCGGCCCGGGTCAGGATCGCGGACAGGAAATTGCCGGGGAAGTGGCTGTACAACCAGGCGGTGCGTACGATCAGCGCGTTCGCGCCGGACGCCTCGATCGCCAGTTCGCCCTCCAGCTTCGACCGGCCGTATACGCTCTGCGGATCGGGCTCGTCGTCCTCGCTCCAGCCGCCTTCCCGGGTGCCGGAGAACACGTAATCGGTCGAGAAGTGAACCAGCGGAACGTCGTGCTCGGCCGCCCAGGCGCCCAGCCATCCGGGCAGGTCGCGATTGAGCTTCTGCGCCATGCCGGGCTCCTCTTCGGCCCGGTCGACCGCGGTCCAGGCCGCGGGGTTGACGATCAGGTCCGGCCGGACCCGACCGAGGGCCTTGTCGAGCAGCCTGCGATCCGAGAGGTCACAGCGGAAATCTCCGCTGTGGAGATCCGTGGTGACGACCTCGCCGAGCTCGCCGAGGCGGGGTGCAAGGTGGCGGCCGAGTTGGCCGGCGGCACCGGTCAGCAGTATTCGCATTTCGGCAACTCCTCAGGAGCGACCTCGTCGAGGCGAGGCGCGTTCGAATCCTTGCCCGACAGCGACGAGGGCTCGAGCGGCCACTCGACGCCGATCGCCGGGTCGTTCCACGCGATCGATGCATCATATTCCGGCCGGTACGGCCGTGTACACAGATAGCTGAACGTGGCATGGGACGACAGCACCTGGAAGCCGTGCGCGAAGCCTTCGGGAATCCAGAGCTGCAGGTGGTTCTCCGCCGAAAGCTCGACGGCGACCCACTGGGTGTAGGTCGGCGAGTCGGTGCGCAGGTCCACGGCCACGTCGACCACCGCGCCTTCCGTGACCCAGACCAGCTTGCCCTGCGGTTCGGGCCACTGGTAGTGCAGGCCGCGGAGCACGCCCCGGGCGCTGCGGCTGCTGTTGGCCTGGCAGAACCGGTCCGGCAGCCCGTGTTCGGCGTAGCGCTCGGCGCGCCAGGTCTCGTAGAACCAGCCGCGCTCGTCGCCGAACACGTCCGGCTCGATCAGCGCCACGCCCGGCAGCGATGTGGCCTCGACCTTCACGACGGCTCGTGCGGCAGATCCGCCACGCGTCGCAGGTAGTCGCCGTAGCCCGACGAGACCAGCGGCTCGGCCAGCGCCAGCAGGCGGTCGCGATCGATCCAGCCCTGCCGATAGGCAATCTCCTCCGGACAGGCCACGCGCAGGCCCTGGCGCGACTCCAGCGTCTCGATGTAGCTGGCCGCCTGCTGCAGCGACTCGTGCGTGCCGGTATCCAGCCAGGCGTACCCGCGCCCCATCCGCTCGACCACCAGTTCGCCGGCCTCGAGGTAGCGCCGGTTGAGATCGGTGATCTCCAGCTCGCCGCGGGCCGAGGGCTGGAGGGACGCGGCGCGCTCGACGGCCTGGCCGTCGTAGAAATACAGGCCGGTCACGGCGTAGTTCGATTTCGGTCGGGCCGGCTTTTCTTCCAGCGAAAGCACGCGACCGTCGTGGTCCATCTCGACCACGCCGTAGCG
Source organism: Wenzhouxiangellaceae bacterium (assembly GCA_965227925.1). GTDB lineage: Bacteria > Pseudomonadota > Gammaproteobacteria > Xanthomonadales > Wenzhouxiangellaceae. The sequence goes on along the minus strand of CBDDGP010000003.1, from coordinate 132,371 downwards.
CTCCGGGTCGCTGACCGCATAGCCGAACACGGTGGCACCCGACGCTCGCTGCTGCGCGCGGGAGAGCAACTCGCGCATGCCGCCACCGTGGAAGATGTTGTCGCCCAGGATCAGGCAGGACGGACGCTGGCCGACGAAATCGGCGCCGACCCGGTACGCGTCGGCAAGGCCGCGCGGCTCGTCCTGAACCGCGTAGTTCACGTCGATGCCCCACTGCGAGCCGTCGTCGAGCAGGCGCTGGAACAGGGCCTGCTCGTGCGGCGTCGTGATCAGCAGGATCTCGCGAATACCGGCCTGCATCAGGGTCGACAGCGGGTAGTAGATCATCGGCTTGTCGTAGACCGGCAGCAGCTGCTTGCTGACGACCCGGGTCAGCGGGTAGAGGCGCGAGCCGGCGCCGCCGGCGAGGATCAGACCCTTGCGATTCATGCGTCGACCCCGCTGCGCGTTCCCAGTCGCTCACCGGCGTACCCGTCGCTCCGGGACTCGCGGTACGCGCCGCTCCGAATGCGCTGCCACCAGTCCTCGTTGTCCAGGTACCAGTCGACGGTGCGCGCCAGGCCGGTTTCGAAATCGATCTGCGGCCGCCAGTCCAGCTCGTCGGCGATGCGCGACGCGTCGATCGCATAGCGTCGGTCGTGGCCCGGGCGGTCGTCGACGAAGCGGATCAGCTCGCGGCGCGAACGTTCGCCGGGACGGCGCTGATCGATCACGTCGCAGAGCGCATGGACCACGTCGAGATTGCTGCGCTCGGCGTTACCGCCGACGTTGTAGGTGCGGCCCGCGCGACCGCGATCCAGCACCCGCTCGATCGCCCGGCAGTGGTCCTCGACGTGCAGCCAGTCGCGACGCTGCTGACCATCGCCGTAGAGCGGCAGATCGCGACCGTCCAGCGCGTTGAGCAGCATCAGCGGAATCAGCTTCTCGGGAAACTGGCGCGGGCCGTAGTTGTTGGAGCAATTGGTGATCGAGGCCGGCAGTCCGAAGGTGCGATGCCAGGCCCGGACCAGGTGGTCGGACGCCGCCTTGCTGGCTGCGTACGGTGAGCTGGGCCTGTAGGGCGTGGTTTCGTTGAACGCCGGGTCGTCGGGGCCGAGGTCGCCGTAGACCTCGTCGGTCGAGACGTGCACGAAACGAAAGTCGGGGTTGCCGTTGCGCCAGTGGTCGAGCGCGGCGTCGAGCAGGACCTGGGTGCCAACCACGTTGGTGCGGATGAACGCGCCCGGATCGTCGATCGAGCGATCGACGTGGCTCTCGGCGGCAAAGTGCACGAGTGCCGCTGGTTGTTCTTCGGTCAGCAGCGTGCGAACCGCCGGCGCATCGGCGATGTCGGCCCGGACCAAGCGGTGGCGGTCGGGGTCGAGCCCGGCCAGCGAATCGGGATTGCCCGCATAGGTCAGGCAATCGAGGTCGACGACCCGCCAGCGGTCTCCAGCGAGCACGTGGTGGATGAAGTTCGAGCCGATGAAACCGGCGCCGCCGGTGACCAGCAGGGTTTGCATGTCAGCATCCGTCGTTGGCGGCGGCGCACGGCACCGGCCGCGGGGTCAGCGTCCGTCGAGGAGCGGCGGCGCATCGCGCCGGCCGCGGGCGTCAGAACGGGATGTCGTCGTCCATGTCGTCGGCGGGCGCCGGCTGCTGCGACGGCGCGTTGCGAGGCTCGGGACGCGAGCGCTGCTGTCCGCCGTAGTTGCCCGCGGACTCGCCCATCGGCGCATCGCCGCGACCGTCGAGCATCTGCATCTCGTTGGCGACGATCTCGGTGGTCCAGCGGTCGTTTCCGCTCTGGTCCTGCCACTTGCGCGTCTGCAGGCGGCCCTCGATGTAGACCTTGGAGCCCTTGCGCAGGTACTCGCCGGCGATCTCGCCGAGCCGCGCGAACAGCACCACGTTGTGCCATTCGGTGTTCTCGCGCTGCTCGCCGGTCTGCTTGTCGCGCCACTGTTCGCTGGTCGCCAGGCGAAGGTTGCAGACCGCCGTGTTGGACTGGGTGTAGCGAACCTCGGGGTCCGCGCCGAGATTGCCGATCAGGATGACTTTGTTGATTCCGCGCGCCATGAAATCGTGTGCCTTGAAAGTTGTCAAAAACGGCTTTCGAGTCTAGCACGGGGTCGATCGGCGACCGGGCCCGATCGACCGGCCGGGGCCGCGCTTGCACGTTGTCCGCGCCGCCGGCCGTATAATCATGGCGATGAGCCACGCGCGCCCGATTCCCGACGCCCGTTCGGTCGATGCGGTCATGGACCGCACCGAGGCCGATCGTGCCGCCATGGACCAGTTGATCCGCGATCGACTCCGTTCGGACGTGGCGCTGGTCAACCAGGTCGCCGAATACATCATCGGCGCTGGCGGCAAGCGTCTCCGGCCGCTGGTCCATCTGCTGGCCGCGCGCGCCTGCGGGCATCGCGACGATCGCCACATCCAGCTGGCCGCGGTGATCGAGTTCATCCACACGGCGACGCTGCTGCACGACGACGTGGTCGACGAATCGGACCGCCGACGCGGCCAGAAGGCGGCCCACACGGTCTGGGGCAACGCCGCTTCCGTGCTGGTCGGCGACTACCTGTACTCGCGCAGCTTCCAGCTGATGGTCGAGCTGGAAACGCCTCGCGTGATGTCGATTCTTGCCGACACCACCAACACGATCGCCGCCGGCGAGGTGCTGCAGCTGATGCAGCTCGGCGATGCGGACCTGGACGAGTCCGGCTACATGCGGGTGATCGGCGACAAGACCGCCTGCCTGTTCGCTGCGGCCGCGCAGCTCGGCGCGGTGATCAGCGACTCCGACCAGGCGGCCGAGGATTCCCTGGCCCAGTACGGCTTCGCGCTCGGCCAGGCCTTCCAGATCACCGACGACTGGCTCGACTACTCCGGCCAGGACGGGTCCCTCGGCAAGAATCTCGGCGACGACCTGGCCGAGGGCAAGGTCACCCTGCCGCTGATTCTCGCGCTGCGAGCGGCCGGCACGGACGATCGCGCGTTCCTGACCTCGGTGATTCGCAGCGGCGGCACGGAGGATCTCGATCGCGTCCGCGAAATCCTGCGTCGCACCGGCGCCCTGGACGAATCGATCGCCCGCGCCCAGGCGTTTTCCGACCAGGCGGTCGCCGCGGTCGAACAGCTTCCGCCATCGGCCGAGCGCGACGCGCTGGCCACCCTGGCTCGTTTCGCCGTCGATCGATCGCTCTAGCCGGGGCCCTCGCCGGCGTCAGTCGGCCGGTCGGCGCAGCGCCAGCCTGCGCACGGCAACGCGAAAGGCCTCACCCCGCGCCTCGAAATCCCGGAATCGGTGAAAACTCGGCCCGCCGGGCGACAGCAGCACGCGGTCGCCCGCTTCGGCCAGGGCGGCGGCTTCGCGCACGGCCGCGTCCAACCCGTCCACGCAGCGAACGCGGTCGGCCTCGACCAGTCCGGCCTCGATCATGGTTTGCGCCGCATCCGGCCCCGTATCGGGCAGCGCCACAAGGCCTCTCAGACGAACACCCGCGTCGACCAGCGCTCCCCACTCCGCGCCGCGCTGCTGGCCACCGACAATCAGGACGGCCGGACGCGGATCGGCCTGCAGCGCGGCACACGTTGCATGGGGCGTTGTCGAGATGGAGTCGTTGACGAACTCGACGTCGCCGACCCGGCCCAGCGACTCCAGCCGATGGGCCAGTCCGCGGAAGCTGCGCGCACCCGCCAGAGCGTGGTCCCGTTCGATTCCCAGCGATCCGGCCAGTTCGACCGCGAGCGCCAGGTTGTCGAGATTGTGCCGACCGGGCAGCGCCCAGTCCGACCGGGCAAAGACCCGCTGTCCATCCGCATACAGGCCGTCGTCGGCCGCGTGCAGACCGCCGGAATCGTTCGCAGGCCGGGCATGGGAGATGCCGGCCAGGCGATCGCGGAGGACCGGGTCGCCCGCGTTGAACCACAGCGGCCCTCCGTCCAGCAGGCCGGCCAGACGAAGCTTGGCGTCGTAGTAGGCGTCGACCGAGCCGTGCCAGTCGACGTGCTCGGGAAACAGACGGGTGATTGCACCGAAGGCCGGCCGGCCGACCAGGTCGACCAGCTGGTAGCTGGATAGCTCGACCACGAAGACGTCGCTGTCGACATCGAGCAGGTCGAGGAGTGGACGACCGATGTTGCCGGCCAGTTCGGCCGGGACGCCAGCCTCGTCGATCAGATGCGCGAGCAGCGAACTGGTCGTGCTCTTGCCCTTGCTTCCGGTCACCGCGACGACGCGCGCTTCCGGTCGTTCCGCGAACCAGATCGACGACGAGGTCGACATCGGCAGGCCGGCGCGCCGGCAGCGCTCCAGCCCCGGATGCTGGGGCGGCACGCCGGGCGAACGCAGCACCACATCGAAGCGGGCTGGATCGACCGCCAGCTCGGCCACGGTCGTCGCCGACCGCGGTTCCTGTTCCGGCGGCCGCTCGGCGAAGACGTGCAGGTCGGAAAGATCGGCGCGCTCGAGCAGAACGCGCTCGGCGGCCCGGCCCTCCCGCCCGTAGCCGATCAGCGCGACCCGCGCGCCGGCGAAGTCAGCCAGTCGCCAGCGCACGGAAGATCTCCGGGATGCGGTGATCGCCGCCGGGGGCGCACAGGGCCTCGATCGTCGGCGTGCGGCTGCGATCGATTCGCGGCGCCAGCGCCCGGACGACCTCGTGATCGGCCCAGGCCGGGTCGTCGGCAAGGGCGACAACGGCCGCGCGGGCCTCGTCGGCCTCACCGACGCATTCGAACGGTCGGTGACCGTCAAGTTCGAGCAGCTCGGCGAACCCGTCGACGCGGTCGGAGTCGGCCAGCAGATCGGCACCGAAGATTTCGCGAAGCTGCCCGGGTGACAGGAACGGCGCAAGCGCCAGGAACACGAACAGGCATTTCGGGCAGCGTCCGCACCAGCGATCGGTGCGCGCGCCGTCGAGATGGAAATTGCGATTGCAGCTCGAGAACACCGCGTGGTAGGCCTCGAGCCCGGCGAAGTCGCGAACCACGGCCAGCTCGCGCTCGCGACGAAGCAGCGAGAACACGCGAAGGTCGGCAGCAACGGATCGTCGCATCCAGTCGTCGAACCCGGCTTCGAAGGCCAGACTCTTGGCCCACTGGTGATTGACCGCCCCGTCGTCGGTCTCCAGCGTCGGCTGGTCGGCCGAGCGTTCATTGGCGAAGACCACGTAGCGGACATCCCACAGCACGGCGGCGACGGCCAGTGCGGCGGCATTGATCGCGGTGATCGGAACGTGCCCGTTGATCGCGCCGGCCGCGTTGAGCTCGGCCAGCGCCGGATCGATGCGGCGCGCGATGCGCCGGTGGGGCAGCCCGGTGCGTTGCGCAACGCGTCCGATCAGCGCCGCCTGACCCACCTGCACGGTCTCGATCGGCAGGCCGGAACGCCGTGCCCGCTCCAGCGCCACCAGCGAGTCCTTGCCGCCACCCATCGGAACCAGCGCACGTTCGGCCAGGCCCAACGGCGGCGCCGCCGACGCCGGCCGGCCGGCGTGTGGTTCGAAGCGGGGCCACCAGGGCGTGGTCAAGTGATTGCGCCAGGCCAGTTCGGCAAGACCGTCGCGGTAGACGCCCTCGAGCAGCTGCGCCGTCGCCGGGTCTGGCCGGCGGTCGGCGAACTCCACCTCGCCGTGGCACGCCACCTTCCAGTAGCTGACGCCGGCGATCCAGTGCAGCGCATCGATCGCGGCGCGCAGGGCGCGGCTCCTGGCGTCCGGAATCGGGTCTGCGGCGAGCGCGCCGTCACCCATCGGAGCGTCCGGACTGGAGGCGTCGGACATCGGGTCCATGGAAAACGAAGCCGTCGGCGGACCGAAGTCGAAGCGCTCCTCCAGCGATCGCGTGCGCCCCGCGAATTCCAGGGTCCAGCGCAATACCAGCTCACCGCTGCCCGGGGTGAACCGGGGCGTTTCGAATCGAAGTCGGGCCGACGCCGGTTCAGGCATCGCAGGACTCACCCGTTCCGGGATTCAGGCATCGGCGTGTGCGGCTTCCGACGCAGGCAGGTCGGTGCCGCCAGCATCAGCAGCGTCGCCGCCGTCGGGGTCGTCGCTGTCGTCTGCATCGCGCCGCGGCCAGGCGCGCAGCACCGCGTTGACCAGCGTAGCCAGGGGAATGGCGAAGAACACGCCCCAGAACCCCCAGATGCCGCCGAACACCAGGATCGCGACGATGATCGCGACCGGGTGCAGGCTGACGACCTCCGAGAAGAGGATGGGCACCAGGACGTTACCGTCGAGAAACTGGATGATCGTGTAGGCGATCAGCACCCAGCCGAACTGCATCGTGAAGCCGAATTCGATGAAGGCCACGATCGCGACCGGAATCGTGACCACCGCCGCGCCGATGTAGGGAATCAAAACCGAGAACCCGACCAGCATCGAGATCAGCATCGCGAACGGAACGCCCAGCAGGGCGAAGGTCACGTAGGTGACGATCCAGACGATCAGGATCTCCAGCACCTTGCCGCGGACGTAGTTGCCGATCTGGATATCCACTTCCTGCCACACCGACATCGCCAGCCCACGATCACGGGGCAGGTAGCGCCGGAACCAGCCGAGAATCTGCTCCTTGTCCTTGAGGAAGAAGAACACCAGGATCGGCATCAGGACCAGGAACACCACCAGGCCGATCAGGTACATCAGGCCGGACGGCGACACCACAGTGGTCGAGTAGCGCCCGACCTCCTCGCCGATCTTGCCGAGGATCTCGTTGACCTGCGCCTCGCCGACGATCTGTGGATAGCGTTCCGGCAGATCGGCGACGTAATTCTGGATCTGGCGGATGTAGCTCGGCAGCGCTGCAAGGGCCTGGCCGAGCTGGCGGGTGATCATCGGAGTGATGTAGAAGAACAGCACCAGCACGGTGGCCATGAAGGCCATGAAGACCGCCAGCACGGAGATGAACCGCGGCGCGCCGTAGCGGACCAGGCGCGCGACCACGGCCTCGAGCAGGTAGGCCACGACGATGCTCGCGAACACCGGCGCCAGCATCTTGCCGAAGGTCATCACCAGCACCACGCCGAGAATCAGCGAAATGGCGAGGATCACGACCTGCGGGTCGGAAAAATTCCTCTCGTACCACTGGCGAATCTGCAGGAACATGGCGCGATTATAGCGCCCGCTTGCTGCAGGGCCGTTGCCGTCGACGGAGGCTCGGAATGCACCGATGCCGCGACGCACGCGATCGCCATGGCGATGCTTCGATCGTTCGGGCCGGGAGGCTCTGGACGGCTTGCCGGATCGGTCGATCGGCGGAATCGGGGGTCGGGATGGCCGGAGTGATCGCGACCGCCGGCGGTGCCGGGTGCGACCCGGCGTCCGCGGCGATCAGAACGAGATGTTCAGACGGGCCGCGACTTCCACGGCCTGGTCGAGACGATCGCTGACCACGCCGAGGACGTTGCCGCCGAAGGCGAATTCCGGCGGCGCGTAGCTGGCTGACAGATCCAGCCGCACGCGCTCGCCTACGCCCTTGCCGATGCCGACCAGGATGCTCTGCTGTGCCAGTTCGCCGGCCAGTGCATTGGCCAGCGTCGGCGCCGTCGGGGTCGGCTGCGAACGCGTGTGATAGTCGACCCGGAACTCGAAATCGCTCTCGTGCTGCCACCGAAGACCGAAGCTGTAGACGGTCAGGTCGTTCCACTCGAAGTTCGGGCTGGTGCTGTCGCCGAGCAGCGCGTTGAAGCGCGCCGGAAGCGCGCGGCTCGGGAAGGCGCCGACGTCGCTGTAGAAGACCTGCGAGACGGCCATCGTGAACACGGTGCGGTCGCTCGCCCGGAGGTCCACGCCCATCTGCATGCGCGGCGGGATGTCGAGATCGGCGGAATAGCCGTGCACGCCGCGCAGCGAGGCCAGTTCATCCATGTTGATCCGGGACTGGTAGGCGGCGCTGATCCGGACGCGCGGCGCCAGGTCGGTCTCGAACCCGAGCCGAAGACCCGCGCCCTGCGAGCGCTCCAGCTCCTGCGCATACAGCCCCGACGCCCGGACCGGGGCCAGCGGATCATGGAAGCGCGATTCGTACACCTGGGTGTCGAGCATCGAGTGACTGAACTGCTGCGACGCCAGCACCGCCGATACGCTGACCCGGTTGCGATCGGACAGCCGGCTGGAGAAGCCGGACAGCATCATCGAGCGCTGGAACGAGAACGCGCCGTTGCCGGTCGATGACGGAGCACTGAAATTCATCTGGGACAGGTTCGTCAGCGAGGTCGAGAACAACGCCATACCGTGGCGCGAATCGGCCAGCAGCGGACGGGCGAACTCGGGCAGGACGACGTTGTGGTCGATCTGCAGCCAGCTGATGTCCGGTCGGGGTCCACGGTGCAGATTCGGAAGGTCGGGCGTCAGCTCGTGCGCGAGGTAGGCTTCCCACGGACCCAGTTCCATGCCGAGCAGCGACCAGGTCACACCGAACGACGCGCCGGGCATGACTTCGGCCGGTGCCGCGCGCAGCGGGGAGACCGGAGTGGTTGCCAGAGCGGCCGCCAGTGCGGCCACGGATGCGATCGAAAGACGCCGGATCATCGCTACGTGTGTTCCCCAGTACGATCAACGATTGCTCGAGTCGAGCGATCCGCCCTGTCGGAAGCGTTTCACGCCACCCCGGCCAACGATCGCTTAACGTTGACACGAAGTGTAATGGCTCGGTTGGCAAAAATACAACGTCTTTTGCGGCAAATTCCGTGATACGCCGCTCAAATCCCCGAATTTCAAGGCCCCACGACCCATGACGGATGTTGCAGATCTACAACAAACGAATCGGAACCTGGAGTTCTCGGCGCTGACAATTGCCGGTTCGGATGCCTGCGGGGGGGCCGGAATCCAGGCCGACCTGAAGACCTTCGCGGCGTTCGGCGTGCACGGTTGCAGCGCCGTCACCGCGGTCACCGCCCAGAATACGCTCGGCGTCACCGCGATCGGCCAGTTGCCCGGCGACCTGGTCGCCGCCCAGATCCGGGCGTGCCTGGACGACTTGCCGGTGACGGCGATGAAGACCGGCATGCTCGCCACCGCGGCGCTGATCGAGTCGATCGACGCCGCCCTGCCTCGCGACGACATGCCGATGCTGGTGGTCGATCCGGTGATGGTTGCGACCAGCGGCGATCGACTGCTCGACGAATCGGCAACCCAGGCATTGGTCGACCGGTTGCTGCCGCGCGCCACGCTGGTCACGCCGAACCGGCCGGAGGCTGCGGTCCTGACCGGCGCCGATGCCGATGCCCCGGTCGAGGAACTGGCCGAACGGATGCTCGACCTCGGTCTGCAGGCGGTCCTGATCAAGGACGGTCACGGGTCGGAAACGATCTGCCGCGACCTGCTGGCAGCAGCGGACGGCCGTCGCCGCAGCTTCGAGCGCAAGCGTCGCCCCGGGCGCTACCACGGCACCGGCTGCGCGCTATCGTCTGCGATCTGCGCGCTGCTGGCCCGGGGCGAGACGCTCGAGTCGTCGGTGACGATGGCGGGCGACTGGCTGGCCGATCAGATCGCCCACGCCCGCCTTCCCACGAAAGGCGAGCTGGCGCTGCTTCCTTTTTCAGGGGAAAGGGACTAGGGGAAAGGGACTAGTGGGTGGCCTGGCGATGGTTCTACTAGTCCCTGACCCTTCCTGACAAGGGGAAAGGGACTAGGGGAAAGGGACTAGGGGAGAGGGGCAAGTGGGTGGTGCCGGCGACGGTTTTACTAGTCCCTGCCCCCTAGTCCCTCGCCCCTCCTGCCCAGGCTAGTGGGTGGCCTGGCGATGGATCTACTAGTCCCTGACCCTTCCTGATAAGGGGAAAGGGACTAGGGGAGAGGGGCTAGTTGGGTGGCTTAGCGACGGTTTTACTAGTCCCTGCCCCCTAGTCCCTGCCCCCTAGTCCCTGCCCCCTAGTCCCTCGCCCCTAGTCCCTCGCCCCTCCTGCCCCAGGACCAGGGTCTGGCCCCGTGGGCCGGATCGACCGGGGCCCGCCCGACCGATCCATCCTGCCCGGACGCCTCGGATCAGGCCTTGACGCGGTCGACGATCGCGTCAGCGAAGCTGCCGGTGGTGCCGGTGCCGCCGAGGTCCGGGGTGATGCGGTCACCGGAGGAAATGACCTCACGGATCGCGCTGCGCAGCCGGGTGGCGCGCTCGCTCATACCGAGGTGATCCAGCATCTGGGCCGCGCCCAGCAGCAGGGCGCAGGGGTTGGCGATGCCCTGCCCGGCGATGTCCGGGGCCGAACCGTGGACCGCTTCGAACATCGCGGCCCGGTCACCGATGTTGGCGCCCGGGGCGAGGCCGAGCCCGCCGACCAGCCCGGCGCACAGGTCGGAGATGATGTCGCCGAACAGGTTCGTGGTCACCATCACGTCGAAGCGCTCGGGATTCATCACCAGCTGCATCGCGCAGTTGTCCACGATCATGTCGTTGAATTCGATCGCCGGGTAGTCTGCGGCGATCTCGCGAGCGATGTCGAGGAACAGCCCGGAGACGTCCTTGAGAATATTGGCCTTGTGCACCGCCGTGACCTTCTTCCGGCCCGCCTTGTCGGCCAGCTCGAAGGCGTAGCGGACGACGCGCTCGCAGCCCGCGCGGGTCGCGATCATCTTCGACTCGGCGCGCGAACCGTCCTCGCTGGTCTTCGCATCCTCGGCCAGGTAGGCGCCCTCGGTGTTCTCGCGAACGGTGATCAGGTCGATATTGTCGTAGCGCGAGCGGGTGCCGGGGAAGCTGATGGCCGGGCGGACGTTCGCATACAGGTCGAAGCGCTTGCGCAGCTCGACGTTCAGCGATCGGAAACCGCCCCCGACCGGCGTGGTCAGCGGCCCTTTCAGGACGAGCTTGTTGGCCTCGATCGAATCCAGCGTGGCCTGCGGCAACAGCGTGCCGTCGGCCTCCTGGGCCGCCAGACCCGCACGCTGGACGTCGTACTCGAAACCGCAGTCCAGTGCGTCGAGCACCTTCAGCGTCGCGTCCATGATTTCCGGGCCGATGCCGTCGCCTCGGATGACGGTGATGGTGGTGGTCACGTGATCGATTCCTTAACAGTTGAAAGGGGCAGAGAAGCTCATCGGGCCAGCAGACGATCGAGTTCGCCTTCCTGGTCGAGCGCATCGAGATCGTCGAAGCCGCCGACGTGGACATCGCCGATGAAGATCTGCGGCACCGTACGACGCCCGGTTCGCTCCATCATCTCCGCGCGCCGGCCGGGCTCGGCGTCCAGCGACACCTCGGTCCAGCGAACGTCCTTCGACTTCAGCAAGTTGCGCGCGGCTACGCAGTAGGGACAGGCGGCGCGGGAATACATCACGATGGCTTGGCTCATGGTCGGTTCCGATCGGTCGTTGGCCGCGCCGTCGGACGCAGCGGGTTCATGGGTTCGGTCGGCGAAGGACGCACTCGGCGCCGAAGATTCGCTTCAGATGCAGGACTCGGGCCGCGGCAGCCCCGCATAGCGGCAGGCCTCGCGGATCGGACCGTCCGGAAACAGCCGGTACAGCGTGCGGCTGGAGGCATCGTGCTGCTCGGTGCCGTCTCGCATCGCGCGGATCGCGACCCGCATCAGCGGCGGCATGCCGTAGCGCCGGTGGTGTTCGCGGACGAAGCGGATCAACCACCAGTGCAGCGGTCGAAGATCGACGCCGTTGCGCTCGGCCATGGCCTTCGCCACGTCCTCGCTCCAGGATTTCGGGTCGAGCAGGTGGCCATCGGCGCCGAGCTCGATCCGGCGCCCTTCGACATCCATCACGGTCGCTTCGGTCATCGCCTACAGCCTCACTATTTTACGGGCTCTGCGCCGAAGCTGCCCGACCTTTTCGCCATCGATACGCTCGGCCTTGACCCGCGCGCCGGGCTCGACATCGTCCGGATGCAGCCAGAGCCGGCCGAGGCCGAAATCGACCAGCTGGTTCCATCGCTCGCAATTCGGACCGGTCAGGTGGCCCGAGCCGGCGCCCTCGAACAGCACGTCGACGTCGAATTCGAGCGCTGCAGCCGCCAGAACCGGCTCCAGCGATTCGAGCCGGTCGCGGTCGCCGGCGGGCTCGTGGGCGATCTCGAACAGCAGGTCAGCCGCCACCGTCCGCCCTCCCAGTGCAGCCCAGCGACACCAGCTCGGGTTCCGGGCCGGTTCTCGGCACCAGAGCATCCAGGAAGCCGGCCAGCGTGGCCGGCTCGAACGGCGCCGGCGGATTGCCGTCGTGGCGCCGCGACCAGGACCCCGTGCAGACCTGCCACTCGGCCGCGGCAAGCAGCGCCTCCGGCAGCCGTGGGTCGGCCGCCACCGAAACCCCGTCGCCCTGCAGGAAGATCCGCGTGCGCAAGGGCCGCTCCTCGACCAGCTCGAGCAGCCGGGCATGAAGATCGTGCCCGGACGGACGGCGGACAAGGACGATGCGTTCGGGCGGCAGGGAACCGGGACCGCGGCTCATCGGTCAGACGTACTCGTGAGGTGCATGCTTTATTCTTGCATGTCCCTCCGTCCACCGATCCGACGAGCAAGGACGAAACCGATGCCGAACGCCCTACGACGTCCGATTTCGCGCCTGTTGAACGTGGTGCTTGCCGCGGTCCTGGTGCTCGGCGCGGCGCCCCTGCCGGCGCAGGATGGCGTGCGCCTGCCGGACATGGGCGGAACCGGCCAGGTCCTGCCGCCCGAACAGGAACGGGCGTTTCCTCGTGACTTCCGACTCTACATGCGCCAGGAAGGCCTGCTGGTCGAGGACCCGATCGTCGCCTCGTACTTCGAGGACATGGGGTACCGCCTGGTCATGCACTCGGACTATCGCGACCGCGATTTCCACTTCCACGTGCTTCGCATCCCGGGCATCAATGCATTCGCCGCCCCGGCCGGCGTCGTGGCGCTGAATGCCGGACTGATCCTCGCCGCCGACAGCGCCGACGAGGTCGCCGGCGTGGTCGCCCACGAAATCTCGCACGTCACGCAGAACCACCTGCAGCGCGGCATGGAAGCCCAACAGTCGATGTCCCTGCCGATGATGCTGGCCACCATGGGCCTGGTGCTGGCCGGCAGCATGGCCGGCGGCATGGACGCGGAGACCGCGCAAGGGGTCCTGGCCACCGGCGTCGGCCTGGCCCAGCAATCGCAGATCAACTACACCCGGCAGAACGAGGCCGAGGCCGATCGAATCGGTATCCAGTTGATGGCGCGCGCTGGCTACAACCCCGCCGGCATGGCCGCGTTCTTCCAGACCCTGTCGCGCGCCTCGCGCTCGATGGGCGCCGGGCCGCCGGAATACCTGCGTACGCACCCGATGACCGTCAGTCGCGTCGCCGAAGCCCGCGACCGCGCCGAGCGCCTCGACGTGCGGCGGCCGTACCAGGACGACCGCTTCCATCTCGTCCAGGCGCGTCTGCGGGTGTCGATGGCGCGCCAGCCGGAGGAAGCGATCGAGTTCTTCCGCGGCCGGATCGGCCAGGGCGACGACGAGGAGGCCGCCAACCGCTACGGCCTGGCGATGGCGCTGATCGAGGCGGCCCGCTACGCCGACGCCGAATCCGAGATCGGCTGGTTGCTCGCGCGCGAGCCGGAGCACCAGCTGTATCGACTCATCGAGGCCGACCTGCTGCTGGCGCGCGACCGCATCGATGCGGCGCTGGACGCCTACGGAACGCTGTATGCCGCCTATGGGCAGAGTCAGACCGTGGCCATCCCCTATGCACGGGCGCTGCTGCGCGCCGGCTCGCCGCAGTCGGCGGAACGCGCCGCGGAAATCCTGGCCAACGAGCTTCGCCGACGTCCGGGCGACCTCAACGTCAGTGAAATGCTCGCCTTCGCGGCCGATCGCTCGGGCGACCCGGTTCGGGCGGCCGAGGTGGTCGCGGAGAACTACTACCAGCGCGGCGGCCTGATCCAGGCGATCGAGCAGCTGGAGCGAATTCTCGAACGCGACTCGCTGGATTACTACCAGCGCGCCCGGATCACCGCACGTCTTGATCAGCTGCGCGGCGAGCAGGTGCGACAGCGGCGCTGACGCTCTTGCGACGCGCAAAGCGTCGCGTCACGGAACCGACAAGTGGCTGTCACGAATCGGTAATCTGCGCTCGAATAATGGATCGGAAGCCCTGCGGACCGGTCCATAATGAAACCGAAGATCCTGGTAGTCGACGACGAGGCACCGATCCGGACCATGCTCGCCTTCAGCCTCAACCGAGCCGATATGGACGTCGACGTGGCCGCCGATGGCGACCAGGCGCTCGCTCGCCTCGACGATGCGCCGCGGCCGGACCTGATCGTGCTGGACTGGATGATGCCCGGGCTCGACGGACTGCAGCTGACCCGGACCCTGCGTGGCCGCGACGACCTGCGCGATATTCCGATCATCCTGCTCACGGCGCGCGGCAACGAACGCGATCGCAGCCAGGGACTGGACTCGGGCGCCGACGATTACGTGGTCAAGCCGTTCTCGACCCGCGAACTGATCTCCAGGGTCCGCGCCGTGCTTCGCCGCGCCCGACCCGCGGCCTCGCCGGCCAACGGCGAATCCCCCGACCCGACACCTGCCCCCGCAGCGGGCGACCCGCGCCGCATCGAAGTCGGCGAGCTGATGATCGACGTCGAATCGCGCCGGGCCCTGGCCGGGGATCGTCCGCTGCAGATGGGTCCGACCGAATACCGCCTGTTGCGCCTGTTCATGCGCTATCCCGGGCGCGCCTGGAGCCGTGCGCAGTTGCTGACCGAACTCTGGGGCGACGACCGCGCGGTCGAGGAACGAACCGTCGACGTTCACATCCGACGTCTACGCAAGGCACTCGAGCCGACCGGGCACGCCGGCTACGTCCAGACCGTCCGCGGCCACGGCTACCGGTTTTCCGACGTCGTCTGAATGGCGGCCCGGACCCTCGACGACGTCGACGAAACGCCGGTCCCCGGACCGGTCGAGCGAGTATTCCAGCAGGCGCCGGCGCTCGACGGCTGGAGCGACGACGACCTCGAAAACCCGTCCCTGTACCTGAATCGTGAGCTCAGCCTGCTGAGCTTCACCCGGCGCGTGCTCGAACTTGCGCGCGATCCCGGGGTGCCGCTGCTCGAGCGGGTCCGATTCCTGTGCATTTCCTGCACCAACCTCGACGAATTCTTCGAGGTGCGCGTCGCCTCGATCCGTCAGCGACTTCAGCATGGCGCCCAGCAGCCGGGGCCCGACAACCTGACCCCCGCCGCGACCCTGACGGCGATCCGCTCTGCGGTCGACGAAATGATCCAGGCGCAGTACCGGGTGCTGAACCGCGAGCTCACCCCGGCGCTGAAAGCCGAGGGAATCCGCATCCTGAAGCGTTCGAAGTGGTCCAAGGCGCAGCACAAGTGGCTGCACCAGCATTTCCGCCGCGAACTCATGCCGGTGCTGAGTCCGCTCGGCCTCGACCCGGTCCACCCGTTTCCGCGCATCCTGAACAAGTCGCTGAACTTCGCGGTGGAGCTCGAAGGACGCGATGCGTTCGGACGCGATCCCGGGCTGGCCCTGGTCCGCGCGCCGCGCTCGCTCCCGCGGCTGATCAAGATTCCGAAGAGCTACAGCAAGGGTGACAACGACTTCGTGTTTCTTTCGTCGATCCTGCACGAGTTCATCCATGAGCTGTTCCCCGGGATGTCCGTGTGCGGCTGCTACCAGTTCCGCGTCACGCGCAATTCGGAGCTGTTCGTCGACGAGGAAGAGATCGAGGACCTGGCCCGCGCGCTGGAGGGCGAACTGCTCGAACGGGGCTTTGCCGAGGCCGTGCGCCTCGAGCTGGCCGAGAACTGTCCGGAGCACGTGGCCAAGCTGCTGACGTCGAAGTTCGGCCTGGACGAAGCCGACGTCTATCGCTGCGACGGCCCCGTCAACCTCAACCGCATGATCGCCCTGTGCGACAGCGCCGACCGCCCCGACCTGCTCTACCCGCCGTTCCAGCCGAATGTCCCGGTCGCCCTCGCGGGGGGCAACGACCTGTTCGCCGCGATCCGCCGCTGCGACTGGCTGCTGCACCACCCCTACGACGGCTTCGCTCCGACCATCGACCTGCTGCGCCAGGCCGTGGCCGACCCGGAAGTGCTTGCGATCAAGCAGACCCTGTACCGGACGGGCAGCGACTCGGTCATGGTCAACCTGCTGATCGAGGCGGCGCGAGCGGGCAAGGACGTGACCGTGGTCGTCGAGCTGCGCGCACGCTTCGACGAGGAGGCCAACATCACGCTGGCCACCCGGCTGCAGGAAGCGGGCGTGCAGGTCGTCTACGGCGTGGTCGGGCACAAGACCCACGCCAAGATGATGGTCATCGTCCGGCGCGAGCGCGGGCGACTCAAGCGCTATGTTCACCTGGGCACCGGCAACTACCACCAGGGCACGGCCAAGGGCTACACCGATTTCGCCCTGCTGACCGCCGACAAGGAGTTCGGGCAGGACGTGCACCAGCTGTTCCAGCAGCTGTCTGGCCTTGGCCGTGCACCGAAATTCAATCACCTGATCCAGTCGCCGTTCGACCTGCACGAATGGCTGCTCGGGCGGATCGAGCGCGAGGCCGAGCATGCCCGCGCCGGCCGCCCGTCGGGCATCGACGCGAAGATGAACTCCCTGACCGAGCCCCGGGTCATCCGGGCGCTGTACCGCGCATCCCGGGCCGGCGTGCCGATCCGCCTCGTCGTGCGCGGCACCTGCTGCCTGCGACCCGGCGTGCCGGGACTGTCCGAAACGGTCCAGGTCCGCTCGATCCTCGGGCGCTTCCTCGAGCATTCACGGGTCTACAGCTTCGCGAACGGCGGCGAGCCGGACACTTACGCGTCCAGTGCCGACTGGATGGAACGCAACCTGTTCCAGCGGGTCGAGGCGGCCTTCCCGCTGCTGGCGCCGAAGCTGGCCCGGCGGGTCCACGAGGAAGCGATCGAACTGGCGTTTCGCGACAACCGCGAGGCATGGATTCTCGAGGCGGACGGCAGCTATCGGCATGCCTGGCCGGGCGACGACGCCGAGCCTCTGCGGCTGCAGCAGGCCCTGATCGAGCGCAGCAGCGGACACGCCTGACCCGGGGCCCGCGTATGATCGCGTACTGACCCCCGGGCTCACGGCGCGCTCCATGACCGACAGCGACCTCTACGCGGCCGTCGATCTCGGCAGCAACAGTTTCCACATGCTGGTTGCACGCCGCGAACACGGCGAGCTGCGGGTGATCGACCGGATCCGCGAGATGGTCCGCATCGCCGGCGGACTGGACGGCGACGGCCGCCTCGATGCGGAGACCCGCGAACGCGCACTCGGCTGCCTGGCCCGCTTCGGTCAGCGACTGGCCGGTATTCCCAATCGCCAGATCCGTGCCGTCGGCACCCAGACCTTCCGCCGCCTGCAGTCGCCGCGCGCATTCCTGCTCGTCGCCGAGACCGCGCTGGGCTGTCCGATCGACATCATCAGCGGCCGCGAGGAGGCCCGCCTGGTCTGGCTCGGTGCGCGGCTCGGCGCCGCGCCCGAAGAGGACGCCCGGGTGGTTCTCGACATCGGCGGCGGTTCGACCGAGATCGTCGCCGGTCACCGCCGCGATCCGGTCTTGGCCGAAAGCCTCCAGTACGGCTGCGTATCGGTGACTCGGCGGGCCTTTGCAGACGGCACCGTGACGGCCCGTCGCTGGGAGCGGATGGGCGAGGAAATCGCCGAGGAACTGCTGGCGCTGCAGCCTGCGCTGCGCGAGATCGGCTGGCGCCGTGCGGTCGGCACCTCCGGAACGATCCGGGCGGTCCAGTCGGTGGTCGCCGCCCGCGACGGTGAAACCCCGCGACCGATCACGCCGGACGATGTCGCCGACCTTCGCGCCAGGGTGCTGGCCTCGGGCAGCGTCGAGCGGGTCGACCTGCCGGGGCTGTCGTCGCGACGGCAGCCGGTCATCGCCGGCGGCCTGCTGGTGCTCGAGGCGTGCATGAACGCGTTCGCCATCGAACGGCTGGATGTCAGCTCCTACGCCCTGCGGGAAGGTGTGCTGATCGATCTGTTCGGCCGACTCGAACAGACCGACCCGCGCGAAACGACCGTGCAATCGATGGCCGAACGCTTCGGGGTCGATCGCGCCCAGTCCGATCGGGTGCGCGACTTCGCCCTGACCGGCTTCGAGCAGGTGGCCGAGCACCACGACCTCCGCCGCGCGCACCGCGATCTTCTCGACTGGGCCTGCCGACTGCACGAGAGTGGCCTCGGCATCGCACACAGCCACTACCAGCTGCACAGCGCGTACATCGTCGAGCAGTCCGACATGGCCGGCTTCTCCCGCCAGGAACAGGAACTGATGGCCTTCCTGCTGCGCTACCAGCGCCGACGCATCCCCGTCGACGCAATGGATGCCCTACCGGAACGACTGCACGACGCCGCCCGCGTGCTATTGGCCCTGGTCCGCCTGTCCGTCGCCCTGTGCCGGGCTCGCTCCGACAGCGACCTGCCCGATTTCGCGCTGCAATCGACCGAGCGCGGCCTGAAACTGCAACTGCCCGAGGGCTGGCTCGGCCGGCATCCGCTGTCCGCGCGCAGCCTCGCGATCCAGCGCACCCAGCTGGCCCGGGTCGGCGTGGCGCTGAAGCTCGGCAAGCTGGACGCGCCTCACCCGAGGGCAGCCGAAACATGAGCTCGGCGCCGCTGGCCGCTCGCCTGCGGCGACGCGCCGAGCTGGCGCGAATCATCCGCGCCTTCTTCGCCGAACGCGAGGTGACCGAGGTCGCCACTCCGCTGACGGTGGATGGCGTGACCGACCTGCACATCGAAAGCGTCGGCCTGCGCGCAGGCGGGTTCCTCCGCACCTCGCCCGAATACGCCCACAAGCGATTGCTGGCGGCCGGCGCCGGGGACCTGTACGAACTCGGCCCCGTGTTTCGGGCCGGCGAGCATGGCCACCGCCATCGGCCGGAGTTCTGGATGCTGGAGTGGTACCGGCTGGGCTGGGATGCCGGGCGCCTGGCCGAGGAGGTGATCGAGCTGGTCCGGACGGCATCACAGCGCGACTGGGCGGTGCGCCGCACGACCTGGTCCGAGCTGGCGCGGGATGCCGTCGGCTTCGACCCGCTGGACGCCGACGATGAACGGCTGCGCCGCGCCCTCGACGATGCGCCCGGCGACCTGGATCGCAACGGCCTGTTCGACTGGTTGCTGGCGATGCGTATGCAGCCTGCGCTGCCGAGCGGGCAGTTGACCGTTGTCCATCGCTTCCCCGCCAGCCAGGCCGCCCTGGCCCGGCTCAGTCACAACGACTCGCGCACGGCCGAACGCTTCGAGGTGTTCGCAGGAGAGCTGGAGCTGGCCAACGGCTACTTCGAGCTGACCGACCCGGCCGAACAGCGCCAGCGATTCGAAGCCGACAATCGGGAACGTACCCGGCGCGGGCTGCCGTCGATGCCGATCGACGAAGCGCTGATGCAGGCGCTGGAGCGCGGGCTTCCGGAGTGCTCCGGCGTTGCGCTGGGCTTCGAGCGCCTGCTGATGGCCGTCCACGGGCTGGCCGACATCGCCGACGCCAGCGGCGTTCCGCCGCCCTGAACCAGCGCCCGGCGTTCGGCCGGGAATCCCCGGAAAAAAGAGCCCGCGCGGCGCGCGGGCAATGCAGTCGAAAGCGATCGACAAGAGGGAGCCGGGATCGGCCGGCGGGCGCCAGGGCCTGCCGGTCGGGGTTGCGTACGATCATCCCGGACGGAAACGCTACTCCGGGGGTGTGTCGGTTGCGTGACGATCCTCTTCACCGACGTCAACGCCGGCCGGCCGCTGCTCGGGCGAACCGTCCGTCGAATCGCCGGTCGATTGATGCGCCGATTGATCCGCCGATTGATCCGCCGATTGATCCGGCGATTGATCCGGCGATTCATCCACCAACTCATCCGCCGAGCCGCCCGACGCGCGGTCCGACCGATCGTCCCGTCGGCCGGCGGCAGCGCGGCCCGAACCCAGCAGCCGGTCCAGGGCCACGTTCGAGCGACTCAGCGTGGTCATGCGGTTGGGATGGTGAACGCGCAGATAGTCGCTGCACGGGTGCCAGATCAGGACCCGCTCGACCGAGAGCCCCAGATCACAGCCCGGGTGCTCGACCGCCGGCCACCATAGAACCGCTTCCGGGGGCGTGCGGGTCCTGCCGCTTGGATCGCGGACCGCAACCACGTAGCCCAGCGCCGGCGACCTTCCCTCGCGGTCCAGCACCGCCGCGCTCAGCGGCCGGGATCGAATCGTGGGGTCGTCCCCGTCCGAGGCCGCGAACTCGAGTACCGGACGACCCTCCGGATCGAGCCTCTCCTCGACCTCCGCGGGCCAGACCGGGATCGCAAGACGGACCAGCGGCACCAGCAGCACGACGGCTGCAATCGGCAGGAAAATCAGCGATACTACGATCGTTTTCAAGAGTTCGGATGCAGTTCGCAAGGGGGGCTCCGCAACGAATCATACCAATCACTCCAGAAACCCCTCGAAGGCCCGTCGATGACATCCAACCTGCGAATTCGACCCGCCCGCCGCGCCGAGCTGGACCGCCTGGCCGGCCTGATCCGGAACCGCCTCCCGGATCTGATGAAATCCCAGTCCGCGACCCAGCGCGACAACATCGAAAAACAACTCAACCGGCTGTTGCCCGACGAAGCCTTGATGCTGGCGATCGAGAACAGGCAACTGGTCGGCATGGCCGCGTTGGACCTCGACCGAGCGCGTCTGATGGCCATGTACCTCGACCCGAAGGTGGCCAAGGCAGAAGCCACCCGACGCCTGGTCACCACCATCGAGCGCCACGCCCGCTCCTTCGGTATCAGCCGATTGTTCTGCACGGTCAAGCCGCAGGCCTGGTCCTTCATGGAACGCATGGGCTACGAGGTCGCCGAAACCCCCGGCGACGGTGAACCGGTCACCCTGGCCAAGCGGCTCGGCGACGATGCCGAACCCTGGGAGAAGGACATCGCCGACGTGCACCGCGAACTGGGGATTCCATCGAACTACGGGGTTCGCTATCGCTTGCGCTTGATGCCCGAGAACTCCGAATGCGTCTCGATCGGCACGGACATCTTCGATCGCGACATCAAGCTCGACAACGCGGCCGCAGAAGCATGGAAGGCGATGAGGACCGACGCCCAGCGGAGCAACATCGACCTGCAGGCGGTCTCCGGCTTCCGCACGATCGGCTACCAGGCGGGTCTGCTGCGCAAGAAGCTGAACGGCGGCATGGCCATCGGCAAGGTACTTCGCACCAGCGCAGCGCCCGGCTACAGCGAGCATCACAGCGGCCGTGCGCTCGACCTGACTGCGCCGGGCGTCGCGCCGTTGACCTCCGAGTTCTCGATGTCACGTGCCTATGAGTGGCTGAAGGCGCGCGCCGGGATGTACGGTTTCCACGAATCGTTCCCGAACAACAACCGGCACAACATCGACTGGGAACCCTGGCACTGGTGCTACCACAAGCATTTCGATCCGCGTAAGGCCTGATCGGACTCGAGGCCGCTCACCGAGCCGGGATGCGCCCAGCCGCCCGCTCCCGATTCAGTCGGGCCGATCGGTCGATTTCAGTTCGTGCCGCGCCGAGCGGATCACACCGGTGCCGGACCGCATCAGCAGCGCGGCCAGGGCCAGGGCCACGACCAGATCCGGCCAGCCGGCGCCGAACCACCACACGCCGGCCGCGGCCGCGAACACCGCCAGGTTGCCGGCGATGTCGTTGCGGGAGCATTCCCAGACCGAGCTCATGTTGATGTCTTCGTCCCGGTGCCGCCACAGCAGCGTCAGGCAGACCGCGTTGGCGACCAGCGCCACCAGGCTGAACACGCCCATCAGTTCGAACACCGGCACCGATGGCACCCAGAGTCTATAGACGACCTGGGCCAGAACGCCGAGCGCCGCGGCCACGATCAGTACCCCCTTGAACAAGGCGACGCGCGCCTTGGCGCGAAGACTGCCGGCCACCGCGGCCAGGCTCAGCGCGTAGGTCACGGCATCGCCGAAATTGTCCAGGCTGTCGGCGAGCAGCGCGCTGGAGTCCGCGATCAGCGCCGCGGCCACGATCACCACGAACATGACCACGTTGATGGCAAGAACGGCGATCAGCGTCGAACGCTGCCGTTCGCGCAAACGCTCGATCGAGGAGACGTCGCAGCAGTCGTTCATCGGGGGGTCCGGTCCGGATTCCCGCGCAGGATAACGCCACGGCCTGCCCCGGCGCAGCGCGTTGCGGCAAATCAGCCCTTGATCTCCTGGTAGGCGTCCAGTGCCCGCTCCCGGCTGCCTTTCAGGTCGACCCGCATCCGCGGATATCCCCGCTCGTCGCGCTCGTCGTCGTCGAGCTTCTTCAGCGCTTTCGTATCGAGCCCTTCGAGCTCGGGGCACCAGTGCTGGATGTAGACCGCGTCCGGGTCGTATTTCTCGGCCTGCAGCTCCGGGTTGAACACGCGAAAGAACGGTGCGGCATCGGCCCCGCAGCCGGCGGTCCACTGCCATCCCTGGGTGTTGTTGCCCAGGTCCGCATCGACAAGCGTGTCCCAGAACCATCGCGCGCCTTCCTGCCAGGGAATCAGCAGGTTCTTGGTCAGGTACGAGGCGACGATCATGCGCACCCGGTTGTGCATCCAGCCTTCGTGCCACAGCTCGCGCATGCCGGCATCGACGATGGGCACCCCGGTCCGGCCGCGTTTCCATGCCTCGAGGTCGTCGGCGTATTCGGATTCCGTTCGCCAGGGAAAGTCGGCGAACTTGTCCTTCAGCGGTTCGTCGGTGATCTGCGGTTCGTGGAACAGCAGCAGCGTCGAGAACTCGCGCCACGCCAGCTCGCTGACGAAGGTCAACGGCCCCTTGCCGCCGGGAAGCTCGCCCGAGGGTTCGAGCGCTTCGACCACCTGGACCGGCGAGATGTGGCCGAAGTGCAGGTAGGGCGAAAGCGACGACGTGCCGCGCAGGTCCGGGCGGTCCCGATCCCCGGCGTAACGCTCGACGTCGTCTTCCGCGAAATGCTTGAGGCGACGCCTCGCGGCCAGCTCGCCGACCTCCCATCGTTCGCGTAATCCGTCGGCCCAGTCGACCTCGGGCAGGAGGTCCAGCGCCGCCAGGCCCGTCGACTCCGGCAGGCTCGACGGCCCGTCGAGGTCCATCGGCTCCGGCCGGCTCGATACGGCGCGCCAGCACGACTGCATGCGCTTCCAGTAGGGGGTGAAGACCTTGTAGTACTCGTCGTCGCCGTGCAACAGTTCCCAGGGCTCGAACAGCATCGCCCCGCGAAAGCTCTCGGCCTCGACGTCCGCGTCCTTGAGCGACGCCTTGATCTGCTTGTCGCGCTCGACGATCCCCGGTTCGTACAGGCGGTTCCAGTAAACGGCTCCAGCGCCGGTCTCCTCGACCAGCTGCTTCAGCTGCTCGCCGGCCGGCCCTTGGCGCAGGACCAGCTGCGCACCGCGGTCGGAAACGCGCTCGGCAAGATCCTCGAGCGCGTGATGCAGCCACCAGCGACTGGCCGCCCCCGGGGCCCAGTCGCCCATGGCATCCGGGTCGTGGATGTAGACGGGCAGCACCCGCTCGTGGTGGTTCCGGGCATGATCCAGAGCCGGGTTGTCGGCCAGGCGGAAGTCTCGGCGGAACCAGACGATGGCAAGGTCGGTCATGGCGCGGATTGTCGGCGTTCGCGCATGAACGCCGGGTGATCCGCTCGGACCGGGTCGTCAGGCTTCCTTGTTCAGTCCACGCGCGATGATCAGCAGCGCGATACCCATGATGATCGGTCCGAGGGCGCCGAGCCAGGCAACGGGCGACCCCGCTCCGCCGAGCTGCAGGGCCAACCCCGCACCGCCGAGCAGCAGCAGGATTGCGCCGAGAATCTGAAGAACGCGTGCTCCGTTCATCCGCTGTCTCCGTGGTCGAGGACTCGAAGCCTACTTCGAGTCGAGTTCACGCAGGGTCAGCCGCGCCAGCCTCTCGATCCGGTCGAGCTGGATATCGGCCTGCGCGATGAACTCCGCATCGAGGCCATCGGGATCGGCGCCGTGCCGGCCGCGGATCTCGCAGCGCTTCGCCAACCTGGACAGGCCCAGCTGCTCGAGCCGGAACCCGAGTTCGGTCCATCGTTCGGCCAGCGCAGTCTCGGCGGCGAGCGAATGCCGTCCTGCATCGACGGCCCGGAGGTAGACCGTCGTGGCCCGAACGGCCTGAATCACGTCCTGGAGAGCCCGCCGGGACTCCAGCCTGCGCTCACGTCCCGCTCGCCGAAGATTGCTGATCCAGCGCGAGAGGTGGCCCAGCAGACCGCGCCAGGCATCGGTCGAAAGCTCGAGTCCGCTCATGGACCACCCCTCGAGCAACCGGCAGCGCCTCCGAACGGATTTCGCGCGACGGTCACGTCAGCAGCCCCGATCCTGCCGCAGCCATCAGCGCGAGACCGAGGACCAGCCCCGTTCCGGCCAGGATCACGTCGCTGTAGGGCTTCTCGGGGTGGGTACCGGGGATCAGGACCGCGCGCGCGGGCCGATCCGGATCGACGCGGACCTCGACGTCCCGTCGCGCCTCGAAGCGGCTGGCCAGTTCGACGGTCATGGGGTAGACGACGGTGTAGAGTGCAGGCGCCGTGCCGCGATAGGTCCGGCCCTGGAACGCATAGCGATATTCGACGGTCAGGTGCTCGACCTCGCGCATCTCGCCGTCGACCCGGCGGCCGCCCCACAGTCGAATCGATTCGATCCGACCGGTCACCCCGGGCCAGGATCGACTCCGCTTCGCCAGCCCCAGGTTCCGGACCGCACGGACCAGCGCGATCGCGCCGAGTAGCGCGAACAGGGCACCGGACCAGAACGCGAGTGGATTCACCCCACGGTCCGTCGCTGCTCCTTCATGGCGTCGCTGCGCTTGCGCTCGAGGGCTGCGAGATAGCCTTCGGCCAGGCCGGTCACGTAGCGGCCGTCGAAGCACGAAGAGTCGAAACCGTCGAGCTTGCGATTCTTGCCGCGCACGGCGGACTCGAGGTCGGCGAGGTCCTGGTAGATCAGCCGGTCGGCGCCGATGTAGTCGCGAACCTCGTCCTCGCTGCGGCCGCCGGCGACCAGTTCGCTGGCGGCGGGCATATCGATTCCGTAGACGTTGGGGTGGCGCACGGGCGGCGACGCACTGGCCATGTAGACCTTGTTGGCGCCGGCGTCGCGGGCCATCTGGATGATCTGACGCGATGTGGTGCCGCGGACGATCGAGTCGTCGACCAGCAACACGTTCTTGTTGCGGAACTCCAGCTCGATCGCATTGAGCTTGCGCCGGACCGACTGCGCGCGCTCGGCCTGGCCGGGCATGATGAAGGTCCGGCCGATGTAGCGGTTCTTGATCAGGCCTTCGCGATACTTCACATCGAGCATCTGGGCCATCGGCAGGCAGGCCGTCCGCGACGTGTCCGGAATCGGGATCACCGCATCGATATCGTGATCCGGCCATTCCCGCAGAATCTTCTCGGCCAGCTTCTCACCCTGCCGGAGGCGGGTCTTGTAGACCGACAGGTCGTCGATCATCGAGTCCGGCCGGGCGAAGTAGACGTACTCGAAGATGCACGGCGTATGGGTCTGCGCCAGGTCGCTCCGGTGCCGATGCAGTTCGCCGTCCATGGTGATCAGCGCCGATTCGCCCGGCGCCAGGTCGCCGACGAAATCGAAGCCGAGGATATCGAGCACCACCGACTCCGAAGCGATGATGTATTCGTCGCCGTGTTCGGCTTCGCGCTTGCCGAGGACCGCCGGTCGGATGCCGTGCGGATCGCGGAACCCCAGCAGGCCGACGCCGGCGATCAGCGCAACGGCGGCATAGGCCCCCTTGCAGCGCCGATGCACGCCGTCGACCGCGTCGAACACCGTCGACGGCCGGATGCCCTGCTCGGCCCGCACGCTGAGCTCGTGGGCCAGGATGTTGAGCAGCACTTCGGAGTCCGACTCCGTATTGACGTGGCGCCGGTCCTGGTTGAACAGGTCCTCGGACAGCGATTCGTCGTTGACCAGGTTGCCGTTGTGACCCAACGCGATCCCCCAGGGCGCGTTGACGTACATCGGCTGCGCCTCGTCCGGCCGATCCAGCCCGGCGGTCGGATAGCGGACGTGGCCGATCCCGACGTCGCCGGTCAGACCGTCCATCAGCTTCGCGTCGAACACGTCGCGGACCAGGCCGATTCCACGCGCCGATCGCATCCGGCGACCGTCCAGGGTGGTCATGCCGGCGGCATCCTGGCCCCGGTGCTGCAGGATGGTCAGCGCGTCGTAGATGCGCGCGGCGACCGGGCTCCGGCCGAAGATTCCAACGACTCCACACATTCAGATCGGCTCCGCTCTTGAATCGATGTCCACCGCCTCGTCCTCGGGCGTGGACTGCATCTGTTGTTGGCCCGAGTCGAGCAGATCCTGCACCGACGCGGGAAGAAATCCGGCCGTCCATGCGGCCATGGTCTCGAACCGGGGAATCAGGCGCGACTCCTGCCACCACGGGTCGTAGGGAAACGGTGTGATCCGGGCCAGCATCACTGCAATGAGTACGATCACCATCCCGCGCGCCAGGCCGAACAGGCCGCCGAACAGGCGGTCGGTCGGCGACAGTCCGGTCTTCTCGACCACCTGACCGATCAGGTAGCCGATCAGCCCGCCGACCACCAACACCAGCACGAATACCGCGACGAACGCGATCAGCGTGCGCGCCGACGGCAGGGTCACGTGCGACTCCAGCGCCTCGGCCAGCAGCGGCGAGGCCTGAAAGGCCGCGAACGCTGCGGCGACCCAGACCAGGATCGAGAAGACTTCCTTGATGAAGCCTCGAAACAGGCTGACCAGCACCGAGAGTGCGAGCACCGCCAGGATCGCGATGTCCGCCCCGTTCATTCCGGACGGTTCCGCACGCGCCGGTTCACGGGTGACTGACGATCAGGCCTTCGACGCCCGCCTCACCGACCAGACGTGCACGCAGCGTTTCGGCTTCGGCGCGATCGTCCAGGGTCCCGACCAGCACCTTCCAGATCGCCCGTCCCGATGCGTCTTCGCCCTGGCGGAACGCGTCGAAACCGAGATTGCGAAGGCGCGCCGTCTCGCGCTCGGCGTTCTCTTCGCTGGCAAACGAGCCGACCTGCACTGCGAAGCCGGGCGTGGCCTGGAGCGCGGCGTCGGAGACTTCACGTACGATCGGCTCGACCCCGGCGACCGTGGCGGCGATCTGGCCGCGTGCGGTGTCCGCACGGCTCCGGTCGGCATACGGTCCGGTGCGCAGGCGATACAGCATGGTGTCGCCGCGAACGACTTCATCGGCGATCACGGGATGACCCAGCGCCTCGAGGCGGTCTCGCGTGGCCTGCGAAGACTCCTGCGAACCGAAGCTCGCGACCTGGACGACCCAGTTGCCGTCGCCGGCCTGTGGAGGCGTCTTTGCGGCGGGCGGCCGCGCGGCCGTCTGCTCGTTCGACGACGATTGGCCGTTCGACGACGATGCCTGCTGTGCGGACGCCGGCTGTGCGGACGCCGATGCGTCCGTCTCGCCCGCGCCGGTCGCCGCCTCGTCGACCGTTGTGGAGACGTCCGGACCGCTCGGGTCCGGTTCCGTGCGTCGCTGCGCCGGCGGCTCGGCGGCGGCCGAGGACTCGCGCGGTCCATCGCGCGATCCGCCCGCATCGCCCGGGTTCAGCACGATTTCGTCGGGCACGTCCCGGCGCGTCACCGCCGGCGCGACGGCCGATTCGCCGCCCGCTGCGGCACCGCGATCATCCGGTCCGGCGTCGACGCCCGCGTCGATGCCGTCACTCGAGTCATCGACCCGCGACGGCGGGACGCGCGCCAGGCCGGGATCCAGAGGAATCCGCCGGACCTCGCGATCCGCGGCCGGCATCTCCGGCAGCGCCTCGCTCAGGCGGCGGTCGTCCAGCTCGGGCTCCGGCCCGACCAGCAGCATGGGCAGGAAGATCACGGCCAGGGCGATCAGGATGGAGGCCCCGATCAGGCGGCGTTTGAGGACGTTGTCCATAGGCGGGCGTAATCCGTTACGAATCGCTACGGCGAACGGCGGCAGAGACAGTCAGGAACGAACCGAACACGATGACTTCGTCGTCGCCGCGACAGTCGGCTCGGGCTCGCCGGAGCGCGTCCGCAACCGATTTCGGCGACGATTCTACCGCGTCCGGCGACCGGGACACACCGCCGCGACGGATCCGCGACGCCAGCGCGTCGACCGGAAGCGCGCGCGGGCCGTCCAGCTGGGCGAGGTACCACCGGTGAATGGCCGGGCCGACGGCTCGTGCGATCCCGGCCACGTCCTTGTCCGACAGGGCGGCGAACACCGCGCGCTTGCGCCCCGGTCGCGCGTCCAGCAGATCGCGGAGCGCGCGCGCGGCCTGCGGATTGTGCGCGACATCGACGAAGGTCGGCGGATCGTCGGCAATCCGCTCGAAACGGCCACGCGCCCGGGCCGAGGCCAGCCCTTCGCGAATCGCCGCTTCGCCGA
Source organism: Wenzhouxiangellaceae bacterium (assembly GCA_965227925.1). Lineage (GTDB taxonomy): Bacteria > Pseudomonadota > Gammaproteobacteria > Xanthomonadales > Wenzhouxiangellaceae. The sequence continues at coordinate 104,010 of CBDDGP010000003.1, read as the reverse complement.
CGCCGAGCCGGTCGAGCACGGCCACGGCCGCGGCTGCATTGGTCCTCTGATGATGACCGGCGAGGCCCGGTTCGAGGCCGCGGATGCGGCGGGCCGCGCTCGACGGCGGTCCGATACGAACCGCCAGCCGCCCCCTCGACCAGCGCGCAGCCAGGCCCCGACCCCAGGCAATCACCTCGGCGTCGAGCGTCTCGAGTGAATCCAGAAGGCCGGCCGGGGGCCGAGGCTCGGTGACGACGATCGGGAGCCCGCGGCGCGCAATGCCGGCCTTCTCGCGCGCAATCTCGGCTCGGGTCGACCCGAGCCAGTCCTTGTGGTCGAGCCCGATCGAAGTGATTACCGCGATGTCGGCATCCACCACGTTGACCGCATCGAGCCGCCCGCCCAGTCCGACCTCGAGAACCAGCGCATCGACATCGGTTCGCTCGGCCAGCTTGAAGGCGGCCAGCGTGATGTGCTCGAAATAGGTCAGCGGAAGTGTGCCCCTGGCGCGCTCGACGGCGTCGAGAGCCCATACCAGGTCCTCCGCCCGGGCCGGCGCGCCGTCGATGCGGAACCGCTCTCGGAAATCGACCAGGTGGGGTGACGTGTAGGCCAGCGTGGACCGGCCCGCCGCCCGCAGCCCGGCCTCGATGAAGGCGACCGTCGAGCCCTTGCCGTTGGTGCCCGCGACGCTGACGATGGTGCGGCCGTGCAGTCCGGGGGCCAATTCGTCGAACACCGTTCGAACGCGGTCCAGGCCGAGATCGATCCGAGCTTCCGGAGTCCGCTTCTCCAGTTCGGCCAGGCGCTCGGACAGCGCAGTGCTCGCCGACGCTCGGTCAGCGGTCGCCGGAGTCACGGGAGGTCATCGGTGCGGTGAGTCAGTCGTTGCCGTCGGGCGCGGCGTCATCGGCTCCGGACCGGATCGGGTCGCCGGTTCGTTCGGACGGCGCCTCTTCCTCGATGCCGAGCCGTTCGGCCGCAGCCGGAGCATCATCGATTTCGCCCTCGTGAACGCGACCATCGCCGCGCCCCCCCATCAGAAGGCTCAGGACCTGGTGCAAGCGATTTCGCATCTCGCGACGATCGACGATCATGTCGACAGCCCCCTTCTCGAGCAGGAATTCCGAGCGCTGGAAGCCCTCCGGAAGCTGTTCGCGAACGGTCTGCTCGATAACCCGCGGCCCGGCGAAGCCGATCAGCGCGCCCGGCTCGGCCACGTTGATGTCGCCAAGCATGCCGAGACTGGCCGACACGCCCCCGGTGGTCGGGTGGGTCAGTACCGAGATGAACGGCAATCCCGCCTCGGCCATCCGGGCCAGGCCCGCCGAGGTCTTGGCCATCTGCATCAGCGAGAACAGGCCTTCCTGCATCCGCGCGCCGCCGGAAGCGGAGAAGCAGACCAGGGGCTGACGATGCTCGAGCGCCGATTCGACGCCGACCATGAATTTCTCGCCGACCACCGAACCCATCGAGCCGCCCATGAACTTGAAGTCGAACGCACAGGCGGTCAGCGGAAGTTCCATCAGCGCACCGCGCATGACGATCATCGCGTCGTTCTCGCCGGTGGTCTTCTGCGCGGCAACGATCCGATCACGGTAGCGCTTGGTATCGCGGAACTTCAGCGGATCCTTCGGCTTCAGGTTGCCGCCGAGCTCGCTCCGCCCGCCCTCGTCGAGAAACGCCTCCAGCCGCGCCCGACCGGTCAGCGTCATATGGTGGTCGCATTTCGGGCAGACGTTGAGCGAGCGCTCCATTTCCGGCCGATAGAGCACCGCCTCGCAGGCCTTGCACTTGGTCCACAGGCCGTCCGGCACTTTGCGCGATTTGCCGCCCTCGGTGCGGATCCGCGACGGCATCAGTTTCTGGAACCAGCTCATGCCTCGGCCACCCGACCGGCGTCCGACGATCGGGCAGCATCAATCGCGCTGCGAACCGAGTCGACGAAGCGACCGGCCACGTCGACGGCATCATCGACCGTATCGCAGGCATCCAGCGCCTTGACCAGGGCCGAGCCGATCACCACCGCGTCGGCCACCCGGGCCACGTCGGCAGCCTGCTCCGGCGTCGAGATTCCGAAGCCCACAGCGACGGGCACCGGGGTGTGCGCACGCAGGCGCTCGATGGCCGGCGCCAGCGCGTCGGCGTCGAGCGCGGCCGATCCGGTCACACCCTTCAGCGACACGTAGTAGACAAAGCCACCGGCCATCGGGGCCATCCGCTCGAGGCGGGATTCGGTGGTCGTCGGTGCGACCAGGAACACCTGGTGCATCCGATGCTGCTCGAGCTCGGCCCGGGTCTCGTCGGCCTCGTCGGCCGGACAGTCGACGATCAGCAGGCCATCGACCCCCGCCTCGGCGGCCTGCTCGACGAACGTCGTCAGCCCGCGCCGCTCGATCGGATTCATGTACCCCATCAGGATCACGGGCGTTTCGCCGTCGTCGCTGCGGAACGTCCGGACCATGTCGAACACCCGGTCCAGCGTCATGCCGGACTCGAGCGCGCGCTGGCAGGCGTTCTGGATCACCGGCCCATCGGCCATCACATCGGAGAACGGAACGCCGAGCTCGAGCAGGTCCGCACCGCCCTCGACCAGCCGATGCATCACGGCGACCGTGGCCTCCGGCGAAGGGTGACCGGCGGTCACGTACGGGATCAGGCCGGCGCGGCCGGACTCCGCAAGCTCGACGAAGCGCCGATCGATTCGATTGGTCATGGTGCTCAAACCTCGATGCCCTCCAGGTCCGCCACGGTATGGATGTCCTTGTCGCCGCGGCCGGACATGTTGACCAGCACGGTCTGGTCCGGCGCCATGGTGGCCGCCAGCTTCAGGCCGTAGGCGACCGCATGGGCGCTCTCCAGCGCCGGCATGATGCCTTCCTTCTTCGTGCACAGGTGAAAGGCTTCGAGCGCTTCCTCGTCGGTGATGCCGACGTACTCGGCACGCTGGATGTCCTTCAACCACGAATGCTCGGGCCCGACGCCCGGGTAATCCAGTCCGGCCGACACCGAATGGGTGTGCCGGATCTGTCCGGCTTCGTCGTCGAGCAGGTAGGTCCGGCTGCCGTGCAGCACCCCGACCTTGCCGGCGCACAGGCTGGCGGCATGCTCCAGGCCCGACAGGCCGCGACCGGCGGCTTCGACGCCGAACATCGCGACCTGCTCGTCGTCGATGAAGGGGTGGAACAGGCCGATCGCGTTCGAGCCGCCGCCGACGCACGCGACCAGCGCATCGGGGAGCTTGCCGTACTCGTCCTGGAACTGGCGCCGCGCTTCGCGGCCGACGACCGCGTTGAAATCGCGGATCAGCGCCGGATAGGGGTGCGGCCCGGCAACCGTGCCAAGGATGTAGAAGGTGTCGTCGACGTTGGTGACCCAGTCGCGCATCGCTTCGTTGAGCGCGTCCTTGAGCGTCCGCGACCCCGACTCGACGGCGACCACCTGGGCGCCCAGCAGTTTCATCCGGAATACGTTGATCGCCTGCCGTCGGATGTCCTCGGCGCCCATGTAGACCACGCACTCCATGCCCATGCGGGCCGCGACCGTGGCCGAGGCCACGCCGTGCTGCCCCGCGCCGGTTTCCGCGATCACGCGCTTCTTGCCCATCGCGCGGGCCAGCAGCGCCTGGCCGACCGTCGAGTTGATCTTGTGCGCGCCGGTGTGATTCAGATCCTCGCGCTTGAACACGATCTTCGCTCCGCCGGCGTGTGCGGTCAGGCGCTCGCAGAGGTAGAGCGGCGAAGGACGGCCGACGAAGTGAGCGAGATCGGCATCGAGTTCGGCGCGGAACTCCGGATCGTCCGCGTAGCGCCGCCAGGCGGCCTCGAGCTCTTCCAGCGCCGCCATCAGCGTCTCGGAAACGAACCGTCCGCCAAACGCGCCGAAATGCCCACGGGCATCCGGCATCGCGCTTCGGGTCGCCGTGTCGTCGGCCCGCCGTCGATCGGCGGACAGGGGCGCCACTTCAGCCATTCCTTGCACCTCGCATGAATTGATCCATCAGATTACCACTCTTGATCCCGGGCGCGGATTCCACCCCCGAGGACACATCGATCGCCGGCGGCCGCAGCGTGCGGACGGCTTCGGCCACGTTGTCGGGGCCCAGGCCGCCGGCCAGAATCCATGCCCGTTCCGGGGGGATCAGGCGCGCCCAGTCCAGGCGCTGTCCCGACCCGCCCATGCCACCTGCGGCATGAGCGTCGAGCAACAGTGCGGCGGCGTCCGGAAACGCGTCGTAGTCGACGCTGCCGGGCGAGCCCATCGGAAGCGCCTTGATGTACGGCCGGCCGAATTGTCGACAGTACTCGGCATCTTCATTACCGTGGAACTGCAGCCAGTTCAGCGGCACCCGGTCCAGAACGGAGCGCACCTGCTCAGGCGGTGCGTCCATGAACAGCCCGACCGTGCCGGTCAGCGCCGGCAGGGCCTCGCAGATCGCCCTGGCCCGCCGGGCATCGACGTTGCGTGGGCTTCGTCCGACGAAGACCAGGCCGATCGCGTCGGCACCGAGCTCCGCCGCCCGGCGTCCGTCCTCCGGTCGCGTGATGCCGCAGATCTTGACCCGCGTTCGCATGATGCTCCTTTCCTGGTCGACGTTCGGTGAGTCCGTTGCGGCAGCCGCGCGGACGCGGCCGTGGATTGAATCGACCTGGCGGGAGCGCCGATCGAGCCAGCCCGGCTCAGCTCAGGTTCCGCCCCCGTGGAAACGCGTCCAGCGCATCGGCACGGGTCGGAAGGTCGGGGTGGTCGGGGTAATCGACGCCCATGAAGTACAGACCTTCGGCGGGGGCCGTGACTCCGGCCCGCGAACGTTTCCGGGCCTGGAGCACCTCGCCGATCCATTCCACCGACCGGTCGCCGCACCCGATCGCGATCAAGGTGCCTGCGATGTTGCGAACCATATGGTAGAGGAAGGCGTTGGCGGACACGTCAAGGACCACCTCGTCGTCGCTGCGCCGGACCGTGATCCTCTTCAGCTCGCGAACTGCATGACGGGCCTGACACCCCAGCGCGCGGAACGACGAGAAATCGTGCTCGCCGACCAGCGTCTGGGCGGCATCGTGCATGCGTTCGGCGTCGAGCGGCCGCCGCTCCCAGGCCACCCGACCCGCGTGCAGGCCGGGACGGATCCAGCGATTGAGAATGCGGTATCGATAATGTCGACCCCGGGCCGAGAATCGCGCATGGAATCGATCGTCGACGAACCGCGCCCAGCGCACGGCCACTGCGTCAGGAAGGTTGGAGTTCGCGCCCAGCACCCAGGCCCGCTCGCTGCGGATCGAGTCGGTCTCGATGTGGATCACCTGGCAGGCCGCATGAACTCCGGTGTCGGTGCGCCCGGCGCAGTGCACCGTCACCGGGTGATCGGCCACGTCTCCGAGGGCGTCTTCGAGCTCCTCCTGGACCGTCGGCCGTTGCTGCTGACGCTGGAACCCGCGGAACCGGCTTCCGTCGTACTCGAGCCCGAACGCGATCCGATGACGATTCGAAGCCGCTTCGTCAGAGGTCATCCAGCAGCTTCTGGGCCTGTTGCTTCTGCTCCGGATTGCCCTCCCGGACGACCTCTTCGAGCAAGGTCCTGGCCGAATCGGTGCTGTTCCACGACAGGTAGGCCCGGGCCAGGTCGAGCTTGACGTCGACGTCATCGTCGCTGGGCGCGAAGATATCGTCGCCGCCTGCCGCATCCGGGTCGGCGCGATCATCGCCACTGGCCGCCGAATCGTCGCCGCCCTCGCTTTCCGCTTCACTGGTCCAGTCGCCGAGCTCCGAATCCTCTTCCACCTCGTCGTTCGACGCTTCGCCGGACTGCCGATCGGCCGCCTCGGTCTGGTCGCCGACCCGGCGGGTCGCGTCGTCGCGTTCGGCGTCACCGGCCAGATCGTCGTCCAGCCAGTCCGCCTTGGCTTCTTCGTCGGGCACGTCCGGCGTGCTGGCATCGCCCAGCATGCCGATGGCCGGCTCGTCGGCCTCGGAGGCCTCGACCTGGCTGTCGAGGTCGTCGTGATCCGGATCCTTGCCGCCGAGAACGAGCGGTTCGTCGTCGTCATCGCCGCCTTCCCGCAACATCGGACCGGCATCATCTTCGGTGGTGTCTTCGTCGATCAGCCAATCGGTGTCGTCGGACTCCTCGTCCTGTTCGGCGTCGAGCCGCGACATCAGGTCGCCGACCTCGCTTTCCTCGTCGATCTCGGTCTTCGGATCGGTCGACGGATTGGCCGACGGATCGGCAAACGAGTCGTTCGTGCCGCTCATCCAGTCGGCGCTGCCCTTGACCAGGACGTGCTCCGGTGACACCGTGGCGGCCAGTTCGACGGCCTCACGCCAGGCCGGCTCTTCGCCGGACTCGACGTGTTCGAACATGTGTTCCAGCGCATCCTCGAAGGCCTGCTTCTCGCCCCGCCCGGCCAGGGCCTGGAGCAGCGCGAGGTGGGCCGCGAGGTCGTCCGGCCGCTCCGCAACTGCGGCACGGGCGCGATCGACGGGGTCGGTTGCGGTCGGCTGCACCGCCGCGGCCCGGGTCGAGGCAGCGCCGCGGACCACCGGTGCGGTTTCGGCCTCACGCCGGCGCCGCTGCAAGGCCAGCCAGAATCCGCCAAGCGCAATCAGCAGCGCGATCAGGCCCGCGATCGGCCAGAACAGCGGACTGGAGAGGATGCCTCCACGATTCCCGCCAACCTGCGTGACGACCGGCTCCTCGGCGACATCGCCGGCTGCATCGTCGGCAAGGTCAGCCGAAGTGGCCGGCTCGACCGCGGAATCGTCTGCGACATCGGTTGCCGCATCGGCTCCGGCATCGGCTCCGGCAGGTTCGCCTGCTTCCTGATCGGCTCCCCGGCCGCTGTCCGTATCGACCCCACCATCGGCCAGCGAGGCCGTTTCGTATCGGTCGAGGTACTCGTCGAGCTGGGCGGTGACCTCGGCGCGCAACGCCGGGTCGGCATCCTCTTCGGCCGCCAGGCGGGCCGCTCGCAGCGTCTGCTCCAGGCCGGCCAGCTCTGCATCGGCGATGCCGGCACCGTTGGGATTGTTTTCCACCAGCGTCTCGAGCTCGTCAAGCCGGGTCCGGAAATCCTCGGCCTCGAGGCGAGCAGCGAACAGCTCTTCTTCGGTTCGCGCCAGCTGGTCACGCAGCTGAGCGACCTCCCCCGCATCGTCTTCCATGCCCGTGCCGGACGCATCCTCGCCGGCCGGAACCAGCTCGAGGCGACCTTCCGGCTCCGGTTCGCGCGACGCGGTGGGGGTCGCGGCAGCCGGTTGCGGATCACGCGGAGTATCCGGTTCGGGACGGCTCGGCTCGGCGTCGTCGCCGCGAGCCGCATCGGAGATCACCGGGACGTCGCCCGCGAGACGCTGATTGAACATCCGGTTCTGGGTCTGCACCATCGCCCGGGCGGACGCGGCATCGATCTGCCGGACCTCGTCGGCACTCGGCAAGGTCAGCTCGCTGCCGCGCAGCAACTGGTGAATGTTGCCGTTGCGGAACGCCTGCGGATTCAGCTCGACGATCGCGACCATCATCTGGTTCATCGAGACATCGCCGGCCGGCCGATTGCTTCGCGCGATCGACCACAGCGTGTCGCCGCTCCGGACCACGCGCTGACCGGCACCGGAACGAACCGCTTGCGCCGCCGACGGCTGCGTCGCCTCACGCTCTGCGGCGGTCGGGCGCGGGGGCGCCGTCGTGGTCGCCGGGGTCCCGGTCGGCCGAGGTGTCGGCTCTGCAACCGGTGCGGGCTCGGACCGGACGCTGGCCGGCGGCGCGATATCGAGCACCGGCGGATCCAGGAACAGGGTGTATTCGCGCAGCATCCGGCCGCTGGACCACCGGGCATCGACCAGCATCTGCACGATCGGGTCGGAGACCGGGCGCGTGGAGCGGACCCGAACCACCGCCGGAGACCGGCTTCGATCAACCTCGAGTTCAAGACCGAGCGCCAGCGCGCTGGCGGTCAGACCCAGCCGCTGATAGTCCTCGGCCGACGCCGTGTCCACCGTCAGCGAATCCAGATCGGCTTCGGATGCGTCGAGCAGCCGGATACGAACGTCCAGCGGCTGGTTCAGGTAGGAATCGACCCGGGCTTCACCCAGTCCCAGCGCACGGGCCGGGTCGGCAGACAGTGCCAACAGGCCGACTGCAGCCAGGATCGCGAAAGTTCGTGTACCGCGCATGAGCGACTCCCCTGTGCTCGTTGATCGAGCCAATCCTTATGATTATTGTCGGAGTATAGCAAGCGATTTCGGCCTGAAACACCCGGATGCCGGGGCGGTCCGCAGCCGTTCGCAGTGTCCTGCGACCGGCGCTCAGCGGCGGAGCCGGAGAATGGTTTCGGCGATCTGCACCGCATTCAGCGCCGCCCCCTTGCGCAGGTTGTCGGCGGTGATCCAGAGGTCGATGCCGCGTGGGTGGGTCGGGTCGCGGCGCAGCCGGCCCACCACCACCGCATCGCGGCCCGAAGCATGCTGCAGCGGAGTCGGCTCGGCATCGGCCGCCAGCAGCTCGACGCCCGGTGCGTCGGCCAGCAATTCGCGCACCCGTTCCAGCTCGATCGGCTCGCGGGTCTCCAGGTGCACCGCCTCCGAGTGACCGTAGAACACCGGCACTCTGACCGCGGTCGCATTGACGCCCAGGCGATCGTCGTCGAGGATGCGCCGGGTCTCGTGGTGCATCTTGCGCTCCTCGCGGGTGAACCCGGGCAGGTCGTCGCCGGTGTCGAACAGGTCGATCCGCGGGATCACGTTGAAGGCGATCGGTGCTGTGAACACCTCGACGGTCGGCTCGCGGAAACTCAGCTTGTCCGCGGTCTGCCGGCCCAGCTCCTCCATCGCGCGTCGGCCGGCGCCGGACACGGCCTGATAGGTCGCGACGTTGATCCGCTCGATGCCGGCCGCACGATGGATCGGCGCCAGGGCCACGACCATCTGGATCGTCGAACAGTTCGGGTTGGCGATGATTCCGGCATGCTCCGGATCGGCGAAGGGAGCAAGCCGGTCGGCGTTGACTTCCGGGACGACCAGAGGCACCTCGGCGTGCATCCGGAAGAAGGAGGTGTTGTCGATCACCACCGCGCCGGCCGCCGCCGCGCGCGGCGCGTGGCCTTCGGAGACTGCGCCACCGGCGGAGAAGAACGCGAAATCGATGCCGGCGAAGTCGAAGCGCTCCAGCACCTGGACCCGCAAGGTCTTCTTGCCGAACTGCACCTCGTCGCCGGCCGATCGTTCGCTGGCCAGCGCAACCACCCGGCCGACCGGGAATCCGCGCTCGGCCAGCAGCGCGAGCAGCACCTCGCCCACCGCGCCGGTCGCGCCGGCGATGGCAACGTCGTAGGTCCGTTCCGTCATCCGTGCCTCCGTGCCCATCGCAATCGCACTCATTCCACGCGCGGCGATTGCGGGGGAACGTCGCCGCACTGCGCGCGGTGGAGCAGGTAGTGATCCATCAGCGTCAGCGCCATCATGGCCTCGACGATCGGCACCGCCCGAATGCCGACGCAGGGGTCGTGCCTCCCGGTGGTCACGATGTCGACCGGCCGGCCGTCGACGTCGACGGTGCGGCCGGGAATCCGGAGACTCGACGTTGGCTTGAAGGCCACCGCCACGGTCACCGGCTGGCCCGAAGAAATGCCGCCCAGCACGCCACCGGCCTGGTTGCCGAGAAAACCGTCGGGCGTCATCTCGTCGCGGTGCTCCGTGCCCTTCTGCGCCACCGAGGCGAAGCCGGCGCCGACCTCCACGCCCTTGACCGCATTGATGCTCATCATGGCCGCGGCCAGGTCGCCGTCGAGCTTGGCGTAGACCGGCGCACCCCAGCCCGGAGGCACGTGGTCGGCTTTTGCGCGAACCAGCGCACCGACCGAATCGCCTTCCTTGCGCAGCGCGTCCATGTAGGCTTCCAGCTCGGGCACCTTGACCGGGTCGGGGCAGAAGAACGGGTTGTCATCGATCGAATCTGGGTCGAAGTTCTCGTCGCAGACGTGCTCGCCCAACTGGCCCAGCCAGCCGGTAATGCGAATGCCGAACCGGTCGGCGAGGTACTTCGCCGCCAGCGTGCCGGCGGCTACTCGCATCGCCGTCTCGCGCGCCGAGGAACGGCCGCCGCCGCGGTAGTCGCGGAGACCGTACTTGTGGTGATATGTGTAGTCCGCGTGGCCCGGTCGGAACTGGCCGGCGATATCGGTGTAGTCCTTGCTGCGCGCATCGGTGTTGTAGACCACCAGTGCGATCGGCGTACCCGTCGTGCGCCCCTCGAAGGTGCCGGACAGGATCTGCACGTCCTCGGCTTCGCGTCGCTGGGAGGTATGACGCGAGCGGCCCGTCGCCCTGCGCAGCATCGCCTCGCGGATCTCCTCCGCCGAGATCGTCACGCCGGGCGGAAAGCCGTCGATCACGCACCCGATCGCCGGGCCGTGGCTCTCGCCGAAAGTCGTGATGTTCAGCACGCGGCCGAATCGGTTGTAGCTCATCCGTCGTTCTCCTCGTTCGGGTCGCTTGCGCCCCGGTCCGGCGTCTCCTGCCCCGGGTCATCGATCGCGACGGGTCGATCCAGTGCGCCGGACTCGGCCAGCGCCACGGCCGCCGCACGGTCGAGCAGGAACACGCCCTCGCCGCCGTGCTGGAACTCCAGCCAGATTGCATCGGTGTCGGCGAGCAACTGCTCGGCCATCGGCGCCGCCTCCCCGACCTCGACCAGCAGCAGCCCGCCCGGCTCGAGGTGGTCAGGCGCCCCGGCGATCAATCGGCGCACGATATCGAGACCGTCGCGTCCGGCCACCAGGGCGTCGGCCGGCTCGTGGCGATACTCGTCCGGAAGGTCGGTCATCGACGCCTGCGGAACGTAGGGCGGGTTGCTGACGATCAGGTCGTAGCGCGACTCGCCGATCGCATCGTAGACGTCGGACTCGAGCACCCTCACCCGATCGCCCACGCCGATGCTGCGCAGGTTGCCGGCAGCCACCTCCAGCGCGGCGCCGCTGATGTCGCTCGCATCGACGATCAGTGCCGGCCAGTGCCAGGCCAGCGCACCGGCAATGCAGCCGGAACCGGTGCCGACCTCGAGGACCCGCAGCGGTCGACCGAGGTCCATCCAGGGCTGAAGGCCGTCGACGATCAGCTCGGCCAGCGGCGAACGGGGCACGAGCGTGTCCGGCGTGACCCGGAATCGCAGGCCCGCGAACCAGGCCTCGCCAAGCAGGTAGGCCAGCGGCTGACGCGTCTCGATTCGACGCGCCAGCAATGCATCCAGCGCGTGGCGGTCCTCGTCGGCGATCCGGACCTCGAACATCGCCTCGTCGAAATCGGGCGAGAGGTCGAGCTGATGGGCCATCATCCAGCACGCTTCGTCGATCGACCGTTCGGTGCCGTGGCCGAAGAACAGACCGGCGGAATCCATGGTTTCCGCAGCCGTCCTGGCCCACTCGCCCAAGGTAGGCGGAGGGGCTTGATCGGACCGCGTCGACATGGGCGGAGTATACGGCATTGGTATACTTGGACCCATGCGAAACTCGATGTTCAACAAGGCCATGCGCCCCTCCTCCGGACACCCCGGCTTGGTATCAAGATCGTTATCGAAATCGGTCTCGAAATCGGTCTCGACATCGTTTTCCGGATCGCCGCTTCCGGCGCGCTCATCGGGTCGCGTGTTGTGGCCGGTGCTGATTGCTGTCGTCGCCGTGCTGGCGGGCGTGATCGTGGCCCGCCCGATGTTCACGCCCGCGCCGGAGTACCGGGCCGCCTCGCTGTACCCGGAAGCGCGCCCGATCGAAGCGTTCGCTCTGCAGGACGCGGACGGTGCAGCGTTCACCGAATCCGACCTGCAGGGCCGGCTCTCGCTGGTGTTCTTCGGGTTCACCAACTGTCCCGACGTGTGTCCCGACACGCTCGGCCAGCTGGCCGCGGCCGTCGAGCGTCTCGAGCTGATGCGCGTCGACGAGCCGCCGCAGGTGGTCTTCGTCTCCGTCGACCCGGAGCGCGACGGCGGCCAGGCCATGCGCGACTACGTCGAGTGGTTCGACGAGGATTTCCTCGCGGTGACGGGCGACGACGAGGCGCTGGACACGGTGACGCGCCAGCTCGGTGCCCTGTACCTCCGGCAGGAGCCCGACGAGTCCGGGTTCTACAGCGTCGATCACTCCGGCATGGTCGTGATCGTCGATGCGCAGGGCCGGATGATCGGTCGCTTCGCCCAGCCGATCGACACCGAAGCGATGATCGCCGACCTGTTCGAGCTGGTCCGCCGGAGTGGCTGAGCGCATCTCGGTCGCCGGTCGCGCCGGCGTCGCGCTGCAGCACCTGTTGCCCCAGCAGGCGCTGACTTCGCTGGCGAGCCGCGTATCCGTTTCGCGGGCCGGCTGGGTGCGCCGCCCGCTGCTGGCGGGCTTCCAGCGGCTGTTCGACGTCGACCTCGATGAAGCCGAGGTGCCGGCCGAGGGCTTCGACAGCTTCGATGCCTTCTTCACCCGAGCGCTGAAGCCCGGCGCCCGCCCGCTCGCCGACGCCGACCTGGTCAGCCCCTGCGACGGCACCTTGAGCCAGTGCGGGCGAATCGACGGCGACCGGATCCTCCAGGCCAAGGGCCGCACCTTCACCGCCGAAGCGCTGCTGACCGACGAGGCCGCGGCAGCGTCGTTTGCCGGCGGACGATTCGCGACGATCTACCTGGCCCCCTACGACTACCATCGGGTTCACGTGCCCGCCAACGCCCGGCTGCGCACCGAAATCCGGGTGCCCGGCCGCCTGTTCAGCGTGTCGGACACGACCAGCCGAAGCATCGACCGGTTGTACGCTCGCAACGAACGAATGGTCGCGCTGTTCGACACGGACTTCGGGCCGATGGCGGTGGTCATGGTCGCAGCGATGCTGGTGGCCGGTATCGAGACGGTCTGGGACGCCGACGGGCCGCACCGGCCCGAACGGCGGATCACCCGCCGCGACTTCGACGTCCCGCTCGACCTGATTGCCGGCGACGAACTCGGTCGCTTCCACTGGGGTTCGACCGTGGTGCTGCTGACCGGGGCAGACGCTCCCGACTGGTCCACGGCACTGCGCCCGGGCCGCCGGATGCGGCTGGGCGAAGCGCTGACGGTCGCCAGCGAACGGAACTCCACGACGTCTTCACCGTCCGAGTGATCATGAGTCTTCCACGATTGTTCAGACTTCCGCGATTGTTCGTTTCGCTTGCAGCGGCCACGCTGATCTTGCCCGGGCTCGCCAGCGGGCAGGACGAGCACTGGCTGGCCGATCGTGCGGCGACCTCCGATGTGGTCGTGCTGGCCAAGCTCGATCGCACCGAGTACGAGTACACACGGGGCTTCCCGGTCGACGGCCGCGCCTGGTTCGATGTGCTGCTTTCATACAAGGCGCCCCGGGTCGTCGAACGCTTCATCGTCAAGGAATCGGGACTCAAGGACGTCGAGTGCTACTTCCCCGAGACCGAGTCCGGCGTCGAGAACCCCCGCTACCTTCTGTTCCTGGTCACCGATCCCGACGACGGCTACCGGGGCCACCCGGACGGCTGCGCATTCGAGGTGCTGGTCGGGGCGGACAACGGCTACGCCATTCGCTGGCCGCAGCCGGCGCTGGGCGGCGAAGATGGTCAGGGGGACGAGGCGCTGCAGCAACGCGTCGAGACCATGCAGTTCCAGGGACCGCGCTCCCGGATCGATGCCTCCGACCTGCTCGCCCATCAACGTCGCGCACGTGCCGAAGCCCAGTTCATGCGCGTCGACGGCACCGCCCTGCTGCCGACCCGCGGCATTGCCTTGAGCGATTTTCGCCAGCTGATGCGCGACGGCCTGGTCACCGAAGACGGTGCGATGCGCGCCCGTGAACAGCGTCGTGCCGCCACGCTGCGCCAGGCGCTGGACGAGGCCAATCGCGCAGACGCCGACGGCGGCGGCAGGCAATAGTCTCTGTCCAGCCGCGCTTCGATCCGGGCTGCGCGACGGTGCATGCGAGCCGGAGCTGATGGCCGTTCGCTCGCAAGCTCACTCCCACAGGCCGCTGTCGAACGGACGTCTGCCCCTCCTCGCGCCGGTTCGCTCGCAAGCTCACTGCCACAGGCAATGATCGGACGGAGCTCTGGCCCTCACTGCGGGCGCTTGCGTCAGCTGACGATCCGGTAGCAGGGCTCGTAGGCGGTCTCGCCCGGGAGCTTCATCCGGTGCTGGCGTACGAAGCGCTGCAGCAGGCGATCGAGCGCATCCATGATCTCGCGGTCGCCGCGGATCTCGAACTTGCCGTGCTCGCGGATGCGGCGTATCCCATCGGCCTTCACGTTGCCGGAAACGATGCCCGAGAACACGCGTCGAAGATTCGCCGCCAGCTCGTGGCCCGGAAGATCCCGTGAAACCGGCAGGTTCGCCATCGCTTCGTGGGTCGGATCGAAGGGACGCTGGAACTCGTTGTCGATGTGCAGCAACCAGTTGTAGTAGAACGCGTCCTGGGTCTCGACCCTGTACGCGCGCACCGCGTCCAGCCCCTGGCGCATCTCCTGCGCGACGGCTTCCGGGTCGTCGATGATGATCCGGTAGCGTTCCCGCGCCGTGTCGCCGAGCGTCAGCCCGACGAACGCGTCGATCTCCTCGAAGTAATCGGCCGATTCCGCCGGTCCGGTGAAGACCAGCGGAAACGGCTGGCCGTCGTTGGCCGGGTTGAGCAAGACGCCCAGCAGGAACAGGATTTCCTCGGCCGTCCCGACACCGCCGGGGAACACGACCACGCCGTGACCCAGCCGAACGAAGGCCTCGAGCCGTTTTTCGATGTCCGGAAGAATCACCAGGTCATTGACGATCGGGTTCGGCGATTCGGCTGCGATGATGCCCGGCTCGGTGATCCCGACGTATCGGCCCGGCAGGGTGCGCTGCTTGGCGTGGCCGATCGTCGCACCCTTCATCGGGCCTTTCATCGCGCCCGGTCCGCAGCCGGTGCAGATATCGAGACCGCGCAGCCCCATCTGGTAGCCGACTTCCTTGGTGTAGTCGTACTCGAAGTCCGGGATCGAATGGCCGCCCCAGCAGACCACCAGGTTCGGATCCACGCCCGTGTCGAGCAGGTGCGCGTTGCGGGCGATCTCGAACACGGTGTTGGTGATCCCCTCCGACGACGCCTGGTCGAAGTAGGGATTGGGGCGGATCTCGGTGTGGAAATAGACGATGTCGCGAACCACGGCCGACAGCAGCTCGCGGATGCCGCGAATCATCTCGCCGTCGACGAACGAGCAGCCGGGGGCGTTGTCGAGGTCCAGCCGGATGCCGCGGTTGACCTGCTCGACCCGGATCGCGAAATCCGCGTAGCGCGACAGCATCGCCTCGGCGTCGTCGCCCGGGTTGCCGCTGTTGAGCACGGCCAGGGCGCAGCGGCGCAGCATGTCGCCGACTTCCTGGGTCGCGTCGGACAGGCGCGAGACTTCCTCGCGCGACAGGATGTTCAGCGTGCCGGCCGGATAGACGTGCGTGGTGTGTTTCTGCTGCGCGCATCCGCTGCGCGGCGAGTGCTCGTTCTGGCTCATTTCTGGTCCTTGGCTCTGATTCGATCCCGCGCGTTCGGATCGGGCCGAATCGAACGGGCCGAACAGTGTACGCATCCGACGCAGAAAGGAAAGCCCGTTCTCCTCGTAACGAGAACACGGGCGAGCTGTCCACGGATCAACACAGATGAACACAGATCAAACCAAGTGCGCGCTGTAGGTCCGGGTTGTCGACTCGGACAGGGTCTCGACGATTCCCGAAATCAGACCCGGCGATTCGCTCTCCTTCCGGCGCCAAGCACAGAGCCTTGTGCGGTGATTCGCGCGGAACCGACCCCGACAGACGTCGGGCATCGGCTCACTTGACCAAGTCCAACACCCATCTGTGTTGATCCGTGTGCATCTGTGGACACTTGCCTGTTTCGCTGTCTTGCGCGTCGACGAATCGATCGCCGAGCAAAGGCTACGAGCAAAAAAAAAGCCCGCCGATCGCTCGGCGGGCTCTCCAACATTTCAAGCACCGGCCGGGGGCCGGGGCTTGTGGTTACGCTGCGATCAGAAGTCGTAGCGCAGGGTCAGGCGGATTTCGTAGACCGACTGCGGACGGCTGGTGAAGATCGTCGGGTCGTCGTCGAAGTCCGTGAACCGGTAGACGCAGTCCGTGGCCTGCAGGCAGGTCGTGCGCGGCGCATCGCCGGTCAGGGCGGTTGCACCGTCGACGCCGTTGGCGGCCAGGTCGGCAGCCGAGATCAGGTCGGCACGCACGATGTTGGCCTGGCCGAAGCTCGGACCGTTGGTGAAGCGACCCCAGTCGTCGTTGATCAGGTTCAGGAAGTTCTCGATGTCGAGGATCAGCTTGAACCGGTTGTCGCCGACCAGGCGGTCGAAGCCCGGGATGCCCGGCAGTTCCTGCTGGAAGCGCAGGTCCCAGATGTTGTTCCAGTCATCCGAGACCAGCGAGTACGGCTCGAGGATGCCGCCGACCGGGATGTCGTTCTCTTCGACGTAGTTGAAGAAGCCGGCCACATCGAAGTCCGAACCGTAGACAACGCGCGGGTCGTTGCCCGGGGTCGGGATGTAGAGCGGACGGTTGTCGAAGGGGCTCTCGCCCTGGCCGGCACGGCCGAACAGCGCGTTGTCACGGCCGACGTCGAAGGTGGCGCCGAACACGTCACCCTTGAACACGCGGCCGAACACGTCGACGCGGGTCAGCAGGTCGCCGAAGAAGTCGTTCTGGTAGCCGAAGTTGAACTTGAACGAATCCTCGATCTGGAACGGCGAGGTCCGCGGGTCCGGGTTGTTCTGGTCCAGCGTGTACTGACCGCGCCAGTTCGAGATACCGCGCGACGACGTGCCTTCCGAAATCACTTCCGAATCGGTGTAGGCGTAGCTGACGTCGAAGTTGAAGCCGGAATCGAAGGCCTTCGACAGGCCGACCGTGAACACGCTGCTTTCCGAACCGTCGGCGTTGCCGAGCTGGGTCAGGTTGTTGATGCCCAGGTCGTCGAGGTCGGCGTAGATGACGCGGCCGTCCGGCGCCACACCCGTCGGCTGGGTTTCGGCCAGCTGGGTCTGGGCCAGGTTGCGCCAGACGAAGCCGTCGCGGACCTTGGTGTACAGGTACTGGGCGGTAAAGCGGTAGTTGTCGCCCAGGTTCATGCCGAACACGTTGTTCAGGTCGAAGCCCTGCTCGAAGCGCAGCGAGGCCTTCCAGTCGGACGGCGTGTCGAAGTCCTCGGCGATGTAGTCGATCGGCACCGCGACGCCCTGGGCCACCGCGTCCTGCAGTTCCTGCGGAACGTTGCGGATATCGACGTTGGTCGCGTCGAAGGTCTGGGCGAAGAAGGTCGCGCTCTGGAACGCGTTCGATACCCAGACTTCCGGGTTGCCGCCGGAGAACAGGCCGAAGCCGCCGGAGACGGTGGTCCGCGCCGCCGGGGTCCACAGGAAGCCGACGCGCGGCAGCCACAGCGCGTTGCCGTCGAGGTTGCTCGACGTGTCGACGCCGTACTGAGCGCTGATCACGTTGCTGAAGGCCGGCTCGTCGTCCTGCAGGAAGCGCTCGTAGCGCACGCCCGCACTCAGTTCGAAGTCCGGCGTGATCGCCCAGCGGTCCTGGACGAAGAACGCGATCTGGTCGTAGCCCCAGGAGGCGGCACCGTCCTGGGCGTTGTTGCTGGTCACGTTCTCGTAGCGGACCCGACCCGGCGTCCGGTTGACGAACTCGTCGTAGTTGTTGAAGGTGAACTCGCCGTTCGACCGCGGCACGAACAGGTTGAACAGTTCGTACTGCTCGAACTCGGCGCCGAAGGTCACGACGTGGTCGCCGGCGAAGTATTCACCCGAGAGCAGGATGTCGAGTCGCTCGTCGTCGAACTCGTTGGCGTGGCGGAAACGATCGCAGCCCAGCGTGAAGCTGACTTCGTCGTCGCCGAGGAGACCTTCCAGCGGGCTGCCGGCGACGGCGTCCTGGTTCCAGTCATCCAGCGTGATCTGGCCGAAGCCACTGCCCACGCGGCAATTCTGGCCCCGGACCTTCTCGACGAAGTTCACGCGCAGGCTGGTCGAGAAGTTGTACGACCAGTCGCTGAACAGCTGCACCGTGTAGGCTTCGATCTCGTTCGGCACGTCGTACCAGGCGCCGGTGAACTCGTCCGCGCCGACCGAGGTGTCGTTCTCCTCGGTGTTCTGGTAGGTGAACGACGCGCGGTGATCGTAGTTGATGTTCCAGTCCAGCTTGACCAGCGTGCGCTCGGAGGTTTCCGGCACGTTGGCGACCTGCGGGCGGCCGCCCGGGTCGAAGCCGTAGACCTGCTGGGTCAGTTCGCGGATGGCGCCGAAGAAAGCCGGATCGACTTCGTTGTTCTGGTCGAAGCCCAGGAAGTCGGCCGGTGCGGCGTTTTCGTACTCGTCGTAGGACAGGAAGAAGAACAGCCGGTCCTTGAGGATCGGGCCGCCCAGCGTGAAGCCGTACTCCTCTTCCTCGAAATCACCCGGATCGAAGGTCTGGCCGCCGTCGAGGTCGTTGCCGATGAAGCTGTCGTCGTTGTAGGCGTAGTAGATCGAGCCGTCCCACTCATTGGTGCCCGACTTGGTCACTACGTCGATCAGGCCGCCGGTGAAGTCCGAGGCGGTGACCGAGTAATCGGCCGCGACCAGGGTGGCCGACTCGACGGCGTCGAGGTTGATCGGCGAACGCGCGGTGGCGTAGGTGCCCGAGCTCAGGCCGAAGTCGTCGGTCTGGGCCGCACCGTCGATCGTGAACGCGTTGAAGCGCGGGTTGACGCCGCCGACCGACAGGTTGCCGACGCCGTCCGACTGGGCCAGCGGATCGCGCAGCAGCGTGCGGACCACGTCGCGGTCGGTCGCCGGCTGGTTGGCGATGTCTTCGGCCGAATAGGTCGAACCCACGCCGTTGTTGAGCTCGGCGGCCCGGGAGATGACTGCGCCGGTCACCTGGACGCGATCCAGGTCGGCCGCCGCTTCAACCAGCGTGAACCGGAACGGATCCTGCGCGCCCGGATCGAGGTAGACGTTCTCGAGGCGCTGGACCTGGTAACCGTCGGCGGTAACCGTGATGTTGTACGGACCGCCAACGCGCAGACCGCCCTGGAAGAACTGGCCGGTTTCGTTGGTCTGGGCCCGGGACACGGTGCCCGACGGAACGTGGATGATCTCGACGGAGGCGCTGTCGACGACATCGCCGTCGGCCGAGATGATCTGACCGCGGAGGTTGGACGACGTGGTCTGTGCCAGGGCCGTGGACGCGGCCAGGACACTCACGACGACCAACGCCAGCAGCGCGCGCAGGCTGATCGAAAGGTTCGTGGGTTTCATGCAGTCAAACTCCAGAAATGGTGAATCATTGAATCGAAGGCAACTTGAATCGAAAGCGACGAGCGTCCCGGGTCTGGGCACGCACCCCTCCCTTCGAACCAGGTGAAAGGTACGGGCCGTCGATGACACCGCGATTACAGGATTTTAACGGAAGGGCCGCCGCGAGCGCGACCCGAATTCACGGAAAATTTACAGAATGGCCGTCCGCGAGCCGGGAACCCGTGGCGAAGCGGCCTGCGGACCGGCTGCGGCCGAGAAAGTCGCATCGGGGTGTTGCCACTCCCGCACGGTGCATTTATACTGTCGCGCTTCGTTCGGGGTGTAGCTCAGCCTGGTAGAGCACTGTCTTCGGGAGGCAGGAGTCGCTGGTTCGAATCCAGTCACCCCGACCACGATGCAGATCGGCCCGCGTTCCCGGCGCGGACCAACGCAAGAACGGCAGCCCGCGAGCTGCCGTTTTTCGTTTCCGCCCTGCCCGATCCGGTCGAGCGCATCGGAGCCAGGCGCTCCGGAGCCTTCCGACCGTGCACCGCCTACCCCTGCGCAGCGGCGAACGCGTCCCGCGTCATGTTCTCCGGCGCGCCGCCGCGCTGAACGACCACGTCGTCCTCGATCCGGATTCCGCCGAACGGAATCAATGCGTCGATCGCATCCCAGTCGAACTGGCTCCTGAATCCGCCCTCGCGCAGGTCCTGCAGTAGGCTCGGGATGAAGTACAGCCCGGGCTCCACGGTGATCGCATTGCCCGCCTCCAGGGTGCGGGTCAACCGCAGGAACGGGTGAGCGTCCGGCGGCGGCAGCGGCGAGCCGTCCGGCGCGACCCGGCCGCCGACGTCGTGCACCTGGACGCCGAGGTGGTGGCCGAGACCGTGCGGGTAGAAGCGGCTGGTGATGCAGTCCTCGATCATCGCGTCGACCGACATCTTCACCAGGCCGGCATCGTGCAGGATGCGCGCCACGCCACGGTGGGCCTCCTCGTGCATCGCCACGTAGTCCATGCCCGGCTGCATGCGCTCGACCAACCGGAGCTGCAGCGCCTCCATCGACTCCAGCAGCCCGGCGAACAGGCCGTCCTTCGATGTCACGTGGGTGCGCGTGATGTCCGCGGCCAGGCCGAGACAATCCGCGCCGGCGTCGATCAGGAACGTGCGATGGGCGTCCGGAGGCGCCGAATCGCGCAGCTGGTAGTGCAGCACCGCCGCGTGCTCGTTCAGCGCCACGATGCTGTTGTAGGGGAGGTCATTGGGGTCGTGCGCCGCCGCTTTCAGGTAGGCGAGGTGGATGTCCAGCTCCGACCCGCCGCCGTCGAACGCGTCGCCCGCCGCGATGTGCCCGGCCACCGCACGTCGGCTGGCCGCGCGCAGGCAATCGAGCTGCCAGTCGGTCTTGACCGTCCGATCCTCGTCCAGCCGCCAGAGCAGCTGCTGCGGATTCAGGTCCGCCCGCGCGCCGAGCTCCGGAAAATCGGCCGGATCGGCGATCAGCGCGGTGGCGTCGTCGGCGTCGAGCACGTGCGCCCAGTCGTCGGCCGAGCGAACGATCTCGATCGTGTAGGCGTCGGCCCACCAGTCCTGCGGCGGCGTCGACGCGGCATGCCAGAAGTCGTCCGGTTGGTTGAGCCACAGCGTCGGCTTGCGGCCGGGCCGGATTTCGAGCAGGCAGTCGGCGTGGGTCGGCAGCGGCAACCAGTGGACGAAATGGCCGTGCGCCCGGAACGGCGCGTGGTAGTCGTCCTGGAAGCGGGCATGGGACCGGCCGCTGTGGATCAGCAGCCGATCGTAGCCGGCCTGGGCCAGCCGATCGACGGTGCTGCGGGTCAGCGAGTCGACGTGGTCGGCGTAGTGTCGGACCGGGGGCAGGAAATCGGGGCGGGAAGACATGGCGCAGGACCGGATTGGTTAGACTGAAGCCGAGCAGTGTAACAAGGCCGCGTGCCGCTTCAGCGTGCGCTCGACGACCGCTGAGCGAGCGCTGGCCGCGCACGACACGGAGCCGCAATGCACGCCCGACGCTCAAGGCCCGACACCCACGCGACGATCATGGAATCCGCATGCCGCTGACCCTGTACAACACCCTGACCCGGCGCAAGGAACAGTTCGTTCCGCAGGACCCCGAGCGGGTCACGATGTACGCCTGCGGCCCGACGGTCTACAACTACGCGCACATCGGCAACGCGCGCCCGGCAGTGATCTTCGACCTGCTCTACCGGCTGCTGCAGCAACGGTATCCGGGCGTGATCTACGCGCGCAACATCACCGACGTCGACGACAAGATCAACGCCGCCGCCCACGAGCAGGGCATCGAGATCGGCGTGATCACGAAACGATTCACCGAGGCCTACCACGCCGATATGGCCGCTCTCGGCGTCGGAACGCCCACCATCGAACCGCGCGCGACCGATCACATGGACGAGATCGTCGCGATGATCGAGACCCTGATCGAGCGCGGCCACGCCTACGCCGCCGAAGGTCACGTCCTGTTCGACGTGACCACCTTCGACGACTACGGCGCGCTGTCGCGCCGCGACCGGCGCGAGATGGTCGCCGGAGCGCGCGTCGAAGTCGCCCCGTACAAGAAGAGTCCCGGCGACTTCGTCCTGTGGAAACCGTCCGACGCCACCCAGCCCGGCTGGGACAGCCCGTGGGGCCGGGGACGTCCGGGCTGGCACATCGAGTGCTCCGCGATGAGTGCCGCACACCTCGGCGATGTGATCGACATCCACGCTGGCGGCCAGGACCTGGTGTTCCCGCACCACGAGAACGAGGTCGCCCAGAGCCGCTGCTGCCACGGCAACGAGGTATTCGCCCGTTTCTGGCTGCACAACGGCTTCGTGACCGTCGAGAAGCGCAAGATGTCCAAGAGCCTCGGCAATACGCAGATCGTCCACGACCTGCTCGAGGACTGGCCAGGCGAAGCGATGCGCTACCTGCTGCTCTCGGCCCACTACAGACAACCGCTGGACTGGTCGGAATCGGCGCTGGTCCAGGCCGTCACCACCCTCGACCGGCTCTACAGGACGCTGACGGAGAGCGGTGATTCCTCCGACGGGACGGATTCCGATGCGAATCCCGACCCGGCGGTGCTCGACGCGCTCGACGACGACCTCAATACGCCGGCGGCCCTGGCCGAACTGAACCGACTCTCGCGCGAGACCGCGCAGGCCGAGGGCGGCGAACGCAGGCGCAAAGCGGCCGCGCTCAGGGCCTCGGGCGAGCTGCTCGGCCTGCTCCAGGACCCGGCGGGCTGGCGCGCCGCGCGGACCGAAGCGGTCGCTGACATTGACGCGGACGAGATCGAGCGGCTGATCGCCGAGCGCAACGCCGCCCGCACGTCGCGCGATTTCGCCACCGCCGACCGGATCCGCGATGAACTGGACGCGCGCGGCATCGAACTCGAGGACGGGCCGGACGGTACCCGCTGGCAGGTCCGCGCGGGAGGATGCTCATGAACACGCCCATGAATCCACCCATGAATCCGGCCATCAATCCGGCGACGAGCTCGGCGGCCGACGAGCAACGCGAGATCATCGAGGAATTCGAACTGTTCGACGACTGGCTGGACCGCTACCAGTACATCATCGACCTGGGCCGCAAGCTCGAACCGCTCGCTCCCGAAGACATGCGCGACGAGGCGCTGCTGGCTGGCTGCCAGTCGCAGGTGTGGCTGATCGCCGAAGGTGACGCCGATCGCATGCGCTTCCGCGCCAATAGTGACGCGGCGATCGTGTCTGGTCTGATCTACCTCGTGCTGAGGGTCTACTCGGATCGGAGCGCGCGGGAGATCGTCGACACGGAACCCGAGTTCGTCGACGCCATCGGCCTGAGCCAGCACCTGTCCCAGACGCGAGCCAATGGACTGGCCAGCATGCTCGGCGCCATCAAGGGCCGCGCACGCGACATGCTGGATGCCGCATGACGCGTCGCGGGTCACGCTGGACACGCAGTTCGACGGCGACGTCAAGCGATCCGCATGCGCGAGCCCTGCCGACACGACCCTTCGATCGGCAGGCTCGGTCCCGGGCTCGGGAGTCGTCCCTGACGATTCGCCAGTCGGTGCGGCGGAACGCAGTGGCACTCATCAGCCTGTTCCTGGCGATCACCTCGCTCGGCTACGCGGCCTGGCGCGGCGAGACCTCGGAAGTCCAGCGGAATCACCGCGAGGGCGCGTTCCGGGTCCTGGTCGAAATCGGCGAGCTCCGGCAGGCGGTACTGACCCGCAGCTATTTCCTCCCGAGGGTCAGCGACCCCACCGCGACCGATGTCCCGGACCCTGCGAACTGGGTCATGGGCTGGGGCAAGGTGATGATGATCCGCGACCTGTCGTCGGTCCTTCCAGAACCGCTGCCCGAGCGCGGGCAACAGCTGTTCGAGGCCTGGCAGTCATCGGCCGGTCGACTGCACTCGGACGATCGTGAAACCCGTCAGGAGGCGACCGACGAACTGCTCGGCCGGATCGACCGGATCCGTGACGCCACGGTCAAGCTGATCGACGACCTGGGCTGACTCGCCCACCGAACCGCACTTCCCTTCATGGTGAACCGATGACGAGGTTGAACGAAGAAGGGCCCGCACACGGCGGGCCCTTCCTCGCACCGCCCGGTGGCCGGGCGGCAATCGTATTGCGTCGGCTGCGCTCAGTCGCGAGCCACCACCGAGATGACCACACGGCGGTTCATCCGGCGATTTTCCGGCGAGGTATTCGGCACCTTCGGCCGCGATTCGCCGTAGCCGACCACGTCCATCCGGTCGCGGGGCACGCCCCGGGAGATCAGGTAGTCGGCAACCGACTGGGCACGTCGCTCGGACAGGCCCTGGTTGTACTCTTCGGTGCCGATGCTGTCGGTGTGCCCGGCGATCTCGATCGACACGATCGTGTCGGCGTCGCTGAGCGTACCGACCACGCCGTCCAGCTCGCGCTCGGCGGCCGGCAGCAGCACGGCCGAATCGAACTCGAAGGTCACCGTGGAATCCAGCTCGAGGATGACTTCGGGCTCGGGGGGCGGTGCCGGCGCGGGGGCCGGCGCAGGTGCCGGTTCCGGCGCGACGTACGGCTCGGGCTCTGGAGCCGGCGCCGGCGGACGCGGCGGCTCGCCGAACTTGTAGCTCAGGCCCAGCGAAAAGATGCCGTCCAGGAAGCCGTTGTCATTGTCGAAGGTCGCGCGATCGTTGTCGTAGCGCGCTTCGAACTGCGTGCGCAGGCTCCAGTGATCGCCGAACTCGGCCGTCGCACCCAGGCCTACGGAGGCGAAGGCGTCCCGCCCGTCGTCGAGGAAGTTGTCGTGCTCCTGCAGGCCGACGCCGGCCAGCACGAACGGGCGCCAATTCGAGTACTGGCCCCAGTGGTAGCGGCCGAACAGGCCGTAGCCGACGTTCTCGAAGCTCGAGTCCGCTCCTGCCGGAACCGTGAGGCCGTCGCCTTCGAATTCGGATTCGTAGGCGTCGATCTGCAACTCAAGGCTGAAGTTGGGCGAGAAGAACTTACCGATCGACACGCCGTAGTACGGCCAGTCGTCGTCGGTCAAGCGGTCTTCGTCGACCAGCGCGGCGCCGCCGATACCGGTGATGTACCAGCGGTCATCGAAGATTTCATCCTGCGCAACGGCGGCATTCGCTGCCAGCGCTCCGCAGATTGCCAATGCCAGACGTTTCATAGCGTTGATCACTCCCGTAGGGTTTGAGATCGAGAAAACGGTCTCATCATAACGTAGACCCACCCCCGCCGCGACCGGCAACGACGAGCGTGGCGCCGCATTCAGCGGCTGTCGCGCATCTGCTTCTGCTTCAACTCCCAGCGTTCCTGCGCGTCGAGGCACAGCGTCGCGATCGGACGCGCCTCGAGGCGCGCCAGGCCGATCTCCTCGCCGGTCTCTTCGCAATAGCCATAGCTGCCGTCGTCGATCCTCGAAAGCGCCTGGTCGATCTTGCCCAGCAGCTTCCGGTAGCGATCGCGGGTCCGCAGCTCGAGGCTGTTCTCGGTCTCGCGCGACGCACGCTCGGCCTCGTCGCCGACGTCCCGCACTTCGCCGCGGAGATTGTTGATCGTCTCCTGCGATTCGTCGATCAGTTCCTGGCGCCAGTTCAGCAGCTTCTGGCGGAAGAATTCCAGCTGCTTGGCGTTCATGTATTCTTCCTTTTCGGAAGGCCGGTACTTCTTCGGCAGTTTCACTCGCTCGGTCGACATGGATTATTCCCGATGGTTCAGCCAGCGCGTTGACAAACCGGCGATTATATACCCCGTTGCAGGCAGGGACACAAGCACGGATGCAAAGACTCCTGATTCGATTGATCCACCTTTACCGCCGGACGCTCTCGCCGGTGATCGGCCAGCAGTGTCGATTCACCCCGAGCTGCTCACGCTATACGGAAGAGGCGATCGAACTCTACGGCGCCGGCCGCGGCACGTGGATGGGCGTCAAGCGCATCCTCCGCTGCCAGCCCTTCTGCGCCGGGGGGGAGGATCCCGTGCCGGGCAGCGATCGCGAAGCGATGCTGAACGAGCCAGAGTGCACGTCGGGCAGCGATCGCCGAGCTGCGCCGGCCGGGGCTCTCGACGAGACGGACCCTCGCTGACATGGGCTGGATCGGGCGACGGATGGATCATCTCGGCAGCGCCGCGTTCGGCGGTGCCGGTGGACTGGGCTTCTCGCAGGCGCCCGCCTTCACCCAGGCCTATCTGCAGCGCCTCGGCGGGCACGTCGACGAAGCGCAGCGAACGATCGAGAAGATCCGCCAGGGCGAACTGCTGCCCTGGCTGGCGCCCGAGGGCCGGGCAACCGCGATCGCCGAACTCCAGGTCCGGCTGGACCAGCTGCTCGCCCTGCAGGCCCAGCTCCGCGAAACGCCTGCCCTGTTGCGCCCGCTGACCCTGCTTCGGCGCGGCGAGTGGTCGATCGCCGAACGCGCGGCCGGCGACTTCGTCCCGGCCGTCCCCCTCGACCCGGCCTCGCTGACCTGGACCGGCATCGGAATCGTCATCGCTGTCCTCGCCTACGAGCTGCTCTGCCGGGCACCGATCGGCGGCGTGCGCTGGTACCGCAAACGCCGGCAGGCCGACCCGGGCACCGAAGCGGTCAGATCGAAACGATCACGCTGACGCCGGCGAAGGTCAGCAGCACGCCGAAGATCCTGCGCGGACTCAGCTCCTCCTTCAGCACCCACCACGAGAACAGCACGATGAACGCTGCCGCGGTCTCGTTGAGCACCGAGGCGATCGAGGCATCGGTCAGCCGGTAGCCGGCCAGCCACAGGATCATCGACAGGTACGTTCCCAGGAACGACGCCAGCACAACGGTCTTCCACGGCTGGGGTTGGCGGTACCGGGCCATCACCCGCCGCGCCGACCCGGCAACGGCCACCAGCGCCAGCATGGCCAGCGTACCGGCAGCCAGCCGCAGCAGCACCGTCCAGAAGAAATCGTCGCCCTCGAGCACCGGTTTGACCATCACCACGCCAGTGGCCATCAACAGGACCGAGCCGGATCCGAACGCCACGCCCAGTTTCAGATCGCGCATCGAGACATCCATCCGGTTCGTCCGCCACGTCACGAGAAGGATTCCGGCGAGCACCAGCACGAACCCGGCCATCTGCCACAGCGCCAGCGTTTCGCCGAGAAACACGATGGACAGCAGGATGACGAAGGGGCTGTAGAGGCTGGCGGTGACGCCGGTGCGGGCGGCCCCGATCAGGTTCAGGGCGCGCAGGTACCAGGTATCGGCGATCGCGATGCCGATCACGCCGGATACCGCGACCAGACCCCATTCCGCTGTCGAATAGCCGGGGAGTGAAAATCCCTCCGCGAGCAGCACGGTGGGCACCAGCAAGGCAACGCCCAGCAGGTTCTTGAACAGGTTCAGCTCGAACGCCGGCAGGGTCTCGCCGGAGCGGCGGAACAGCACCACCGCCATGGCCCAGACCGCCGCGCAGGCGACCGAAAAGAACTCACCCACGGGGATCGGCCGATCGCTGCGACGGCGAGCGCCGCGTCCGTGCCGCCACCCACCACCACGGCGCCAGCATGATCAACGCGATCGCCACCTTGACCCCGTAGTCGCCGATGGCGAGCGTCACCCACGGCATCGTGGTTCCGGCAAAGGCCAGCGCGAAAAACAGGCCCGTGTCCAGCGCCGAGCCGATCACCGAGGAAAACAGCGGCGGCTGCCACCAGCCGCGACCGCGCAGGCGGTCGAACACGGCGACGTCCAGCATCTGCGAAGCGAGGAACGCCGCGCCGGAAGCCAGCGCGATCCGTGGAGTCGCCAACCATGCCGACAGCACCACGGCGAGGGCGAACCCGGCCCAGACCACCCGGCGGGCCGCGCGCGGTCCGCGCAGGCGATTGGCGAGGTCGGTCACGAAGTAGCTGATCGGATAGGTCAGGGCACCCCAGGTCAGCCAGTCGTTGACCGGGTACTGAACCAGGACGTTGGCGCTGGCGACGATCGTCATCATCGCCAGCGTCAGGACCAGGATCAGGCGCATCCTGACGTCTCCGCGGCCGCAGGATCGTCGGGATCAAGGTCCGAGCGCGCAGCCGAGCGGCTGCCGGCGATCGGGAGGTTGTCTGCGGAACGATAGGAGAACACCACCGAGAGCTTGCGGCGATCGGTCAGGTTGCGGCCGGCGGCATGCAGCAGGCCGGCATGGAAGAACAGCACGTCGCCGGGCGACAGGTCGACCTGGACCGCCCGCTCCAGCCAGGGCCGATTGGCCGGCACGTCGTGTCGGAAGAACCGCTGGGCGTCGAAGCTCTCGGCCTCGAACGTGCTTCGATGGGACCCGGGAATGACCCGCATGCCGCCGTTGCCCTCGGCTTCGTGACCGAGCGCGGTCCAGCCATTGATCAGCTCCGGTTCCCGGTACGACCAGTAGCGCAGGTCCTGGTGCCACCCCGTCGCGCTGGAGAACGCGGGCAGCTTGGTCATCACGCAGTTGTGGTGTGCACGTACGACGCGGATCGACGAGGTCCGCAGGAAGGCCTTCGGATAGGCCACCAGATCGGGTTCGCAGGCCCAGCCGGAGAACGCCGGATCGAGAGCCAGCGCATCGAGCAGGCGGCGAATGGTGTCGCTGCCGGGCGCGTCGGCCGACGGTGCACCGGGATAACCGACGTCGCGCTCCAGCTCGAACGGTGGCGTGCGCCGCGTCAGTGCACGTTCCGCGGCTTCGCGCATCGCCGCCACCCGTTCGGCCGGGCAGAGCCCCGGGACCACCAAGTACCCGTCGCGTTCGAATTGGGCTGTGATGGAAGCGTTCATGCCGCCGCACCTGGTCGGACCCCGTGACGGGGCGAGTGGCTTCGGGTCGTCGGAGCAGGCCGGTCGATCGACCGGCGATCCGTCCGGGGCTCGAGTCCTGCCGGCGCCGAATCCGGAGCTTCGGCAGCCGTTCCGGCCCGGCAGCACCGACCCGGCTGCGCGTGAGCCGCGGACCGCCGCTCGGCGCATCACTCCGGTGGCTCGAATCCCACTAAACTAGAGCCTCGCATTCTACCACCGGGGACCGATGACGCCGTTGCTGACGCTGGGATTCGCGCTGCTGCTCGCCTTCGTTCTGTGGCGGGTCTGGCCGACGCCGATCGCGCTGATCTTTCGCGCGCTGGACCGCCGGCACGGGCGCCTGAGGTCCTGCCGCGTCCGGGCGGGCGCGCTCGACTGGCACGCGCTGGAAGGCGGCCACGGCGAGCCCCTGGTGCTGCTTCACGGGTTCAACGCCGACGCCGATCATTTCAACCGGGTCGCCCGCTACCTCTCCCGCCACTTCCGCATTCTGGCGCCCGACCTTCCCGGCTTCGGCGATAGCCGCGTCGACGGTGCGCTGGACTATCGGATCGGCGCCCAGGCCGACCGGGTCCTCGAGTGGATGGACGCCGCGGACATCCAGCGCTGCTACCTGGGCGGGAGTTCCATGGGCGGCTACATCGCCGCCGAGGTGGCGCGGAGGGCGCCGGACCGGGTGCGCGCCCTGTGGCTGCTGGCGCCCGGCGGAATCGACGGCGTCCCGCATTCCCCGCTGTTCCAGGAAATCTCGGAGGAACGCCACAATCCACTGATCATCCGCCATCTGGCCGATTTCAATCGACTGATCGACTACTGCTTCGTCCACCCGCCCTGGATTCCCGGTCCGCTGGCCCGCTATCTGGCATCGCGGGCGGCCGGCCGCGCCGTCGACCACCAGCGCGCGTTCGACGCCATCCGCTTCGATTCCGAACCCCTGGAGCGAATCGTCGATGGACTGGAGGTGCCAGCACTGGTGGTCTGGGGCCGTTCCGACCAGGTGTTGAACCCGGCGGGGGCCGCGGTCATCGCCGAACGGATGCCGTCGGCCGAGACGCTGCTGCTTCCCGACACCGGTCATCTGCCGATGCTCGAGAACCCCTGCACGGTGGCCGAGGCCTGGACCAGCTACACGGAACGGCTTGCCCGGACGCGCCTGGACGGCTGATCCGGCGGCAAGGACCATCACCCGGCTGGGCATCCTCGCGCTTCGCCGCTAGAATGTCGGCCTGACGACGAACAGGAGCCGGGGGGCCATGGCAATCACCAGACTCTCGGCCAACCAGCTGCGCTGGAACGTACGCCCCGATCTGCTCGAGGGCTCCGCGTCCGCCAGTCCGGCCGCCACGCTGGGCAGCGAAGACGCGGTCGAATCACTCGGCAATGCGCTGCGCGGCAACGACGGCGACCAGCCCCACCTGTTTCTGCGCGGACGGCCCGGTACCGGGCGACGGCGGCTGATCGAACGCGCCCTGGCCAATCGAACGCCCCCTGCAGCCGCCGGACACGACCTGGTGTTCGTCTACAACTTCGATCAGCCGCACCAGCCGCGCCTGCTGCGCTTGCCGGCCGGCATGGGCCGCAAGGTCCGGGCCGAACTGCGCCAGGTCATCCGCTTCATCCGCGATCAGCTCGATTCGGCGCTCGAGGCCCGGCCCATCCGCAACCGCCTGCAGGCCCTGCATGACCGTGCCGACGCCGAGATGCGCAAGATCACCGATCCGATGGACGAGCGGCTCCGGCCCGACGGGCTGGTCCTGGTCCGCGAAGAGGTCGGCCGCCTGGTTCGCCTCGGGGTGCACGTCAAGCAGACCGGCCGGGTGATTTCGCAGGACGACCTCGCCAACCTGGTCTCCAAGGGACAGGTCGACCGGGAGGAATACCGGAAGATCCGCGAGATCATCCGCAGCGAGCAGGATGAGCTGGCTCGCTTGACGACCCGGGTCAACGAGATCTGGCGCCGCAGCCAGGATCTTGCCCACCGACTGGTCCAGAGCGAGGCGCGCCGCCTGCTGGCCGGCCTGATGCGCAGCGTCGACGACCAGATCGGCCATGCGGACGTCGCCCGCCACCTCGAAGCCGTTCTCGAAGACGTGCTCGAACACGGCGTCGGCGGAGGCCGCGCGGCCGACCTGGATCTCGAGGGTCGCTACGGCGCCAACCTGCTGATCGCCGTCGATCCCGACGGCACCGCGCCGGTGGTCATCGAAAAGCACCCGAGCGCGCGCAATCTGTTCGGCTCGATCGACACGGTCTGGCACGCGGGCCGGGCCGACGCGGTTTCGTTCCAGGGCCTGCGGGCCGGTAGCCTGCTGCAGGCCAACGGCGGCCTCCTGATCGTCGATGCTGATGCCCTGCTCGAGCATCCGGAATGCCTCAGTCGCCTCCAGCGGACCCTGACCACCGGGGAGCTCTCGATCGAGTCGATCGATCGACGCGCTCCCGGCGCCTCGCTCAAGCCCGATGCGATCCCGGTCTCGTTCCAGCTGGTCCTGATCGGCTCCTTCGACGCCTGGCGCCAGCTCAATCGCGACCACACCGAACTCGCCCGCAGCCTGGACCAGGTCATCGACCTGCCCGATCGGGTTTCGCGCGACGAGAACAACGTACGCGCCCTGGCCGCGCTGCTTGCCGCCGAATGCGAACGCCAGCAGCTGCCGCCGTTCGACGCCGGCGCACGGGCCCGGCTGGTCGAAGAAGCCGCCCGGCTGGACGGCCGCGGAGGGCTGTCGACATCGCTGGACCGGCTCCTGGCCCGGGCCCGCGCCGCCGCTCGCCTGGCTCGCCAGGCCGGCGAAGCCGAAGTCGAAGCTGCCCACGTCGAGTTCGCCATCGAGCAGGCGACCGTGCCGCTGCTGCGCCTGCAGAGCGAAGGCCCCCAGAACGGCACGGGATTCCCCGGTGCTCGACCGATGCCCGGTCAGGTGAATCTGCTGGCCCATCGCGACGACGGGGCGCGCGGCGCCGCGCGCGTGCTCAGGCTCCAGTGCGCGAGCCTTCCTGCCCGCCATGCATCGATCCGCGTCCCGCCCGGCCTGCCGGACCGCGAAGGCATCGAAGACCAGCTCGAGATCCTGCTCGGGGCCCTGCTCGGGCTCGACAACGAGCCGGGTCTGCACGCCGCGCTGGAGCTGATCGCCGCCGACGGCTCGGTGGTCGCGGACGCGCCGGGCGAGACGTTCTCACTGGCCGCGCTGGTCGCCCTGCTCAGCCAGGTCACGCGCACCGCGCTGCGCCAGGACATCGCGCTGATCGGCGACATCGACCTGACCGGCCGGGTGCTGCCCGTAGCCGACCTGAACGAGCGGATCGAGTCGCTGTTCGAGCGCTGCTACCGCAGTACCCGCGGTGGCCGTACCGCGGGAGGCAGCGGCGGCGCCGGGGTTGCGATCCCGGCCGTCCAGCGTGACGAGCTGATGCTGAGCCCGCGCATCGTGCAGGCCTCGAACAACGACCTGTTCCAGGTGTTCGCCGTCGGCAGCGTGGCCCAGGCGATCGAGTTGCTGGCCGGACAGCACCCGGGCAAGCGGATCGACGGCCGATTCCCCGAGGGATCGCTGTTCGCCAGGGCCCGCCAGCGGCTCGCTCGCTGATCCGGCGGAGCGGTCCCGGATCGTCGGCGACCCTCTTGCCCCAGACACGAAACAGCACGTATAATGGCGTGCTTGATTCGTGGTGATCGGGGCTTTTGCACAAAGCCCGCCTGCCCGGTCGGCCCGACGCCGACCGCCGGACCCCGGTTCGGAGGGGGTTTTCTGGAAAAGCCCGGTCGCCACTCGATACCATCCAGCCCGGAACGATCCGGACTGAAGTACACACGTGGAGTTTCAGACGAAATGTCTTTGAGCGCAGAACAGAAACAGCAGATCGTTTCGGAATACCAGCTCTCGAGCGGCGACACCGGGTCCCCGGAAGTGCAGATCGCGTTGCTGACCGCACGCATCAAGCACCTCACCGGCCACTTCAAGGACCACAAGGGTGATCACCACTCGCGGCGCGGACTGATCAAGCTGGTCAACCAGCGTCGCTCGCTGCTCGATTACGTCCGCAACAAGGACGTCCAGCGCTACCGCGACATCGTCCAGCGCCTCGGCCTCCGCCGTTAAGCGCGTTTCCCGACTCATGTGATTCGACGGCATCGGTTGTTGTTCATTCAACAGCCGGTGCCTCGTCGTATCCGGAATTCGCAGCGTTTCGATCGCTCGATCCAGCAACAACGGTTCGGGCCATCGACAGTTCAACGATCGACCCTACTTACGTCCCTGGAGTATTCGCAGTGTTCAACAAAGTCACCAAATCGTTCCAGTACGGTGAGCACACCGTCACGCTGGAAACCGGCCACCTCGCCCGTCAGGCGACCGGCGCCGTGCTCGTCTCGATGGGCGGCACCGTCGTCCTCGTCACCGCCGTCGCTCGCCCCGAGGCCAAGCCCGGTCAGTCCTTCTTCCCCCTGACGGTCAACTACCAGGAGAAGTTCTACGCTGCGGGCAAGATTCCCGGCGGCTTCTTCAAGCGAGAAGGTCGGCCGACCGAAAAGGAAACGCTGACGTCGCGCCTGATCGATCGTCCGCTCCGCCCGCTGTTTCCGAAGGGCTTCCTGAACGAAGTGCAGGTCATCGCGACGGTCATGTCGCTGAACCCGGAAGTCGACGGCGACATTCCGGCCCTGATCGGCGCATCGGCCGCACTGGCCATCTCCGGCGCCCCGTTCCAGGGCCCGATTGGCGCTGCGCGCGTCGGGTTCGTCAACGGCGAGTACGTGCTCAACCCGACCGCGCCGCAGCTCGAGGAATCGCGCCTGGACCTGGTCGTCGCCGGCACCGATAAGGCCGTGCTGATGGTCGAGTCCGAAGCCGACCTGATGAGCGAAGACGAAATGCTCGGCGCCGTGACCTTCGGCCACGACCACATGCAGGAAGCGATCAAGGCGATCAACGAACTGGTCGCGGACGCCGGCAAGCCGAAGTGGGACTGGCAGGCAGCGGCCAAGCCGGAAGGCCTGGAAGAGAAGGTCCGCGAACTGGGCCTGAGCGATCTCGAAGCGGCCTACCAGCACACCGACAAGGTGCAGCGCCACGAAGCCATCGGCGAAGCGCGCGGCAAGGTCGTCGACGCGCTGTGTCCTGAAGGCGAGGACGGCCAGTGGTCGGTGGACGACGTGAAGAGCGCGTTCGGCGCGATGGAAAAGGCCTACGTTCGCGGCCAGATCATCGACGGCAAGCCGCGCATCGACGGCCGCGACCTGACGACGGTCCGCCCGATCGACGTGCAGGTCGGCGCCCTGCCCCGAACTCACGGTTCGGCGATCTTCACCCGCGGTGAAACGCAGGCGATGGTCGTTGCCACCCTCGGCACGGGCCGCGATGCGCAGCTGATCGACGCCATCGAAGGGGAGTACAAGGACCCCTTCATGCTGCACTACAACTTCCCGCCGTTCTGCGTCGGCGAAACCAACCACATGCTGGCGCCGAAGCGTCGCGAGATCGGTCACGGCCGCCTTGCGCGTCGTGGCGTGATGGCCGTCGTTCCGAAGCCCGAGGACTTCCCGTACGTGCTGCGCGTAGTCTCGGAAATCACCGAGTCGAACGGCTCGAGCTCGATGGCCTCGGTCTGCGGTACCTCGCTGGCCCTGATGGACGCCGGCGTGCCGGTCAAGGCCCCGGTTGCGGGCATCGCCATGGGCCTGATCAAGGAAGGCGACAAGTTCGCGGTCCTGACCGACATCCTCGGTGACGAGGACCATCTCGGCGACATGGACTTCAAGGTGGCCGGTTCCGACTCCGGCATCACCGCGCTGCAGATGGACATCAAGATCGACGGCATCACCCGCGAGATCATGCATGCCGCGCTGGAGCAGGCCAAAGCCGGCCGGATGCACATCCTCGGCGAAATGAACAAGGTGCTGGACAAGCCGCGCTCGGAAATGAGCGAGTACGCACCGCGCCTGTTCACGATGAAGGTCCACCCGGACAAGATCCGCGAAGTGATCGGCAAGGGCGGCTCGACGATCCGTCAGATCACCGAAGAGACCGGTACGACGATCGACATCGCCGACGACGGCACGATCACGATCGCCTCGGCCAACAAGGACGCCGCCGACGACGCGCGCCGCCGCATCGAGCAGATCACGGCCGACGTCGAAGTCGGCAAGATCTACGAAGGCACGGTGCAGAAGATCATGAACTTCGGCGCCTTCGTGCAGATCCTGCCGGGCAAGGACGGTCTGGTCCACATCTCGCAGATCTCCAACGAGCGCGTCGAGAACGTGACCGACGAACTCGCCGAAGGCCAGAAGGTCAAGGTCAAGGTCCTGGAAGTCGACAAGCAGGGCCGCATCCGGCTCAGCATGAAGGAAGTCGAGCAGGACTGATCGCAACCCCGATCAAGCCCGGGGCGCCCCGCGCCCCGGGCTTTTTCATACCCGGAAGAATCGCATGACCAAGACCCTTTCCGTACCCGTTTCGCCCGGCGAACTGCTCGACAAGATTTCGATCCTCGAGATCAAGGCCGACCGGATCGCCGATTCCGACAAGCGCTCCAACGTCGAGCGCGAACTCGACCTGCTGACCGGCCTGTGGCATTCCACCTCGCTGGAGACCGCCGAGGTCACCGCCAAGCGGACCGAACTGAAGCGGATCAACGAATCCCTGTGGGACATCGAGGACGCGATCCGCGCCTGCGAGCGCGCCGACGACTTTTCCGGCCGCTTCGTCGAACTGGCCCGCTCGGTCTACCGAACCAACGATCGCCGCGCCGAAGTCAAGCGCGAGATCAATCGCCTGCTCGGCTCGAACATCGTCGAAGAGAAGAGTTACCAGCCTTACGACTGACGCGGTCCGAAGGGCCGCCTGACCGGGTCGAACGCGTTCGGCTCCATGGCACAGCCCGGATCACGGCGTGGGTTGCCGAGGACTTCTCGCTACGCGAATCAATCGAATCAGCCGGCGGCCTGGTCGCAGTCGTAGCCTGCCAGATCGATGAGCCGTTGCATGATCAGGCTCTGGACGCCAAGACCGGCTTGGCTAAGATCGTATTCGACCGTCAGCGAGTCACAATCCCTTACGCGGACCAGAAGCTGCCCCAGCACTTCCGTCTCGACGTCCTCGGAACCGTATGCACCCGGACCTTCGGTGATGAATCCTCCGCCTTGGAGTTCGAGCAGGTCCACGACCACCTCATTGGCGCCGGCGGAAAAATCGGCGTTGCCGACGGTCCAATACGTCTCACCATTCAGATACGTAAAGAAGATCGCGAACAGGAAGTTGCGATCGCCGATCTCACCAATCTGCAACACGAGACCCTGGCGCGGCTGTCCCTCCACAATCCACTGGCCGGAATGGCGCCCGTGGAGCGGAGGTGCAGAAAACTGGGAAGGCTGCATCGCCGGGTCATAAGCGGAAATCTCGTAATCGAGCGCGCTCTGCGGGTCCCAACGAAGCTGCATCGTGATCGCGTCGTTGTACTCCGTGATCGAAAAGTCCGTGAGTTCGGTGTCCACGCTGAGCGTCACGCCTTCACCAGGACCCTCCGGATCGGAAATCGGCCCGACCGAATAGGCACTTCTCGGATTGGATCGGAAGAAGCGTGTCAGCGCTGCCTGAGCGATCGAGTCCGAATCCGCCGACACCAAATCGATCGCTGGCGCGTAGAACTCGGACGGGCCGCTGAGCAGATCGAAATTGATCAGCACCACCGAGGTCGATCCGTCATAACACCCCACCCTGCCGATCCGGATTCGGATGTCGGCAGGCTCATCGGTGAGGCTTCCAACCGGCAGCACCATGACGGAAACCGTTTCATCGACATCCAGTGCTGCGGTTTCGAGGTCTTCGATCCTGGGCGGTACAAACAGACAGCCGAACGGCACCGAGGTCGCAGGAGTGAAACTGTTCGGATAGTTCTCCAACTCGGAATTCTGAGTACTAGCGCTGGCCGAGGACAGAAGCAAGATGATAGTGGCGAAAATTCGGTATCGCCTTGTGGAGCAGGAATTTTTCATTGTGTTCTCCAGGTCTCAAACCCGCCGCCTGCGCAAGGCACGACTGCTTTGAACTTGGTTCGAAAATCAGCGCGTATGGTCGCAGTCGTAACCTGCGATCCGGATCAAGCGCTCAAAATCAAGCGAAATATCACCCAGTCCGGACGCGCCAAAATCGAAGTCTCCATGGATGGAATTGCAGGAATCGATACGTAACGTCATCGTGCCCAAGGACTCTCCAGCAACTTCACTTTCATCATAGGAATCAGCACCGAAGAACTCTCCTCCCTCGAACTGGAACGCCTCGAACGTGATTTCAGATGCCTCTCTGGGAATATCGGCGTTGCCTGCGATCCAGATCGGCGCGCCGTTCAGATACGTGAAAAGCACAGCAAAGACGAAATTGCGATCGCCAACCTCTCCAACCTGGAGCACCAAGCCCTGACGAGGCATTCCTTCGACGATCCATTGCCCGCTGTGGCGACCGTGAAAAGGCGGCGCATCGAACTGCGGTAGATGGACATCCGGAGAGAACGCACGATAAATCAGTTCCTCGTGGTCCGCCGAAACGCCCCAATCCAAGATCAGTTCGAGGGACGCGTTGTATTGCTCGGCCGACAGAATTTCCGTGGACACCTCGACGATGTAAGTATCCCCGACTCCCTCAACGGGCTCGGCTGCGCCAGGGGCCCCGAGAAAAGTCCCGGGAATCACGGCACCGGCATCGAAAGGATCGGGAAAAGCCACGAGCCGAGCCTCGACCCACGGCCCCGTTGGAACCGAACGCACGAAGACATCAGGCAACCGGAAGATCGGCCAGTACGGAAACGAATGGGCGACTTGGAACACTGCGACGGACCTCTCACCTGAAGGGCAGGCCGTCCTCCAACCCTTGACGTCGAATCGAGCCTGGCCAATCGGTCCCGGCACAAGAATTGTCTCTTCGAAATCCAGCTCGTAAGGCGCGGACCCTGCCCGCGGCGCTTCGTAAAGACAACCAAACGGAGTGGTGATCGGCTTCGTGAACAAGTAAGGCGAGTCATACTCGGAGGCTTCGATCCCCTGCCACGGAAGGAGCATCAAAATACAGAAAGCACCGAGACTTCTCTGATAGCCATTGATGAGGCTTTTTCCAAAAAGGCTGGCGCTCATATCGAAAAGCCTCAAGTGATAATAGATCATGCTCAAGCGAACTATTGGATGATTCCTGACGGGCATTGAAAGCTGCTGGTGACCGTTTCGATCCCATACGGATTTTCCACCTTCAGCGTGACGGAGACAAGCGTGCCTTGAGCACAGTTCCCTGACAGAAATGTCGAGTCGTGCTTCGTCGGGGCTGAATTGGAAGTCCAAGTAATGGATGTCGTTCCTTGCGACCTGAACTCGTCAATCTTGCAGTAAAAAGTGAACGCTCCGCTGTTGGAAAAATCAGGGCATAGATGTCCGACAACCTGCGGCTTTAATGCACCGTGAGAGTCAAGGCTGTTTTCGAAAAATCATCGAGGGAGTTCTCTATAGGCCAGAAATAGACTTCGTTTGCGCTATCCGGACAGAATGTCGAGCTACTGAGTCCCGACTGAATTCCTTGGATCTGTCCGGACGCAGAAATATGAGGCCCTCCAGAATCACCCAGTGAAGCGCATGTTCCGGAAACAACTGTCAAAGGAACCCAGTAATCTGAGTTAGTCAGACTGTACTTGACTATTTTTTCTTTCTGCGCAATGGTTCCACAATGCGGCCCTCCGCTCGCAAAACCGTAGCGACAAACTGTAGTGCCAACTGGATACTCCAAAATGCCGCTCCAGGAAGCGGGTACATCGATAGGACCATCAGCGTATCCATCGATTACTGGCACAGGAGTGTACCCAGCAATCGTTTGCACCCAACCGCTTTCACCACTACTTCCCCACGTAGTACCCTGAGCAACGCCAATTTGGGAACTTGCAGGGAAATGAATGGCGTGGCCAACGCTGATTGTATGGCCTGCCGTTATAAAGCCACCTTCGATTGAAACTCCGGATGAAAAATAGTACCGGGAAAGCACTTGTCCTTGGTCATCGCATTCATCAAACGCAGGGTTCCAGATGCCTTCCGCGCCAAGAATGGACGAAGTCAAGTGCGCTCGAGTACCAACTTCTGTTACCTCGATGATCTCAAAAGACAAATCTGAGAAGTTGGCAAGCATTTCAGAGCGAAGGAAATCGTGAAAGCTCGGACCATGTCCATACGCAATATCAAAACCGATTGTGTTCTTTCTTGTATCGATCGATACGGCACGAAAAGCATCACGCAAGCCTTCATGCGAGAGAATCGACATCATGAGTTGCTGCTTGACTTCACGCAATTGTCCTATCGTTTTAGAAACTTGAGTGACAACAGCCCCTGCTTGTCGCACGGCATTAATATCCGAATAGGAAGGACTTGCCAACGCAACAACCAACGCCCTTAAATCCGGGTCAAACCATGCGCCAGCGTACGATGCAACACTTAGCAGCAAAATCTCTCTATATACCTCGGCAGCAACGTCTTCGTGAGAAATCCGCTCTACTGCTCCACGGATATCGGTGCCCTAAAGCGTCGCCACCTCAGCAGCAATGGAATGGTCGTACGCAGCCGAGTTCGCCGACGTTGCGAGGTGCATCAACAATGCACCACCCGCCAACATCATAATGATGTTACTTTTCACGAAATATGCCCCTAAGCTGCCTATGCTGGCCGTTGTAGCATAAGGTCAGGGGGGGCAAGTGGTATCTTTATCAGCTTACGCCAACCCTGCGACTCCAGGTCCTTGGCGGGCATCTCGCAGATCTCCAACGAGCGGGTCGACAACGTGACCGACGAACTCGCCGAAGGCCAGAAGGTCAAGGTCCTGGAAGTCGACAAGCAGGGCCGCATCCGGCTCAGCATGAAGGAAGTCGAGCAGGACTGATCGCAACCCCGATCAAGCCCGGGGCGCCCCGCGCCCCGGGCTTTTTCATACCCGGAAGAATCGCATGACCAAGACCCTTTCCGTACCCGTATCCCCCGGCGAGCTGCTCGACAAGATCTCGATCCTCGAGATCAACGCCGACCGGATCGCCGATCCGGACAAGCGCTCCAACGTCGAGCGCGAGCTCGACCTGCTGACGGGCCTGTGGCATTCCACCTCGCTGGAAACCGCCGAGGTCACCGCGAAGCGGACCGAGCTGAAGCGGATCAACGAATCCCTGTGGGACATCGAGGACGCGATCCGCGCCTGCGAGCGCGCCGACGACTTTTCCGACCGCTTCGTCGAACTGGCCCGCTCGGTCTACCGCACCAACGATCGCCGCGCCGAAGTCAAGCGCGAGATCAACCGCCTGCTC
The DNA here is from genome assembly GCA_965227925.1 of Wenzhouxiangellaceae bacterium. Taxonomy (GTDB): domain Bacteria; phylum Pseudomonadota; class Gammaproteobacteria; order Xanthomonadales; family Wenzhouxiangellaceae. The sequence continues at coordinate 64,138 of CBDDGP010000003.1, read as the reverse complement.
GGCTCGAACATCGTCGAAGAGAAGAGCTATTCGGAGTATTGAGCCCGGGTCGACTACTCGCTCGAATGAATCCGAGCACTGGACCTCGGCACGGCGACTCTACGGCCGATGGCCTCTCGATCGAAGAAAATCGGTGTTGATGCGTCTATAAGGGTAGGCTCATCAACCCATCGAGAGGCGAAAATGATTCGATCCATCTTGCGAACGCTGGTCCTTGCGGGCCTGACCCTTACCCTGTCCGGCTGCTCTGACGATTCCCCAGCCACGGTCGATTCAGTCCAGCCGGCCCTCGAACTGCGCGTGTATCCCGTCGACGGTCAGAGTTCGGTCGAGATCGCGCGCGTCATCAACCATCTCCTGACCGGACCTTCGATGGAGGGCACGGCCGATCAGGTTTTTCTCGGGCGGGTTCGCGCGCTTCCGAACGGAGACCTGGCAATTCTCGCAGCCGAATCGGTTCATGAGGACGTGGAGGAGTTGATCGAATCTGCGCTGGAAACCCGGTCTCCGAGCGTCTCGGCCGACCTGCAGTTCTGGCTCGTCCGTGCGGAGCGAAGCGAGACCACCTCCATCGCCGGAACACTCGCCTCGCTCGAAGATGCACTGATCGACGTCACCGACCAGACCGGACCGCTTTCGTTCGAGCTGGTCGAGCACCTGCGCCAGCGTACCGACGTACAGGAGCGCCCGACGTCGATTCGCGGAGCGGCGCTGTATGCGAACCTGAGTCAGCGCGTCGTCGATGAGGAAGCGCTGATGATGGATCTGAACCTGCGCGCGCCCGATTTCGATCTAAGCGCGAGCTCGGAAATCACGCTTCGCAGTGGCGAAACCGTTCTGCTCGCGCAGACCGGAAGCCAGGGCTCCGACTCGGTCTTCATCTTCGTGGTCCGCGCCGACCTGCTCTGAATCGGCCTCGAGGACGCTACGTGATTTCACGGGTTCGCTTCGAGCAGCTCTACCGTGAATGCGAGCGCCCATTCTTCAATATCGCACTGCGCTGGACATGGAACAGGACCGATGCGCTGGAGATCGTCCAGGAGACGTTCCTGCGCGTCTGGACGCGCCGGTTGGGCGTGAGCGAAGCCCGCGCCGCCGCTTACGCGCACCGGTGTCTGCTCAACCTCTGCCATGATCGTGCTCGACGAACGTGCGGACTGAATGAGGCGCTCGATCACGAGCCGCGAGATCCAGACAGCAAGACCGCGGATGAAGAGCTTTTTCTTCACGAGATTCGCACTGCACTGGAGCAGTTGCCGAGAATCCAGCGCGACGTGATTCTTCTTACGGAGTTCGGCGGCCTCAAGCACCGCGAGATCGCGAAGATCCTGAATATTGCACCGGGAACCGTCGGCTCTCGTCGAAACGCCGCGATCGAGCAACTCAGAAGGAAACTGACATGACTCCCCACGCCCTGCTCGGACCTTCGCTTCCGGCTCCCGCGGGAGGTTTGCAAGCACTCAACTCAAGAATCCGGCGGCAGCAGCGTGCACGCTTCGTCCGCACCGGGCTGGCACTGCTGGTCTTGACACCGCTTCTGTTCGGACCGCTCAAGCCTCCGAGTGCAATCGATTCGCCCGGGATCGTGGTCGACGAAGGGGCAGCGCTCGAATGGCCGGCATCGACACCTGATACTCGAATCTTCCTGATCGCTCATGCCAGAGAGCCGACCCAGGCGGCCCTGGTGGAGCAAACGCTCGAGCACCAGGCGTCACCCGGAGCTCTCCAGACGGGCCGCGATCGGTGAAGCTCATGATTTGTGCAGCTCGGCCTGACGGTTCTTCAGAGCGGTAATGGGAGCGCTCTTCGCTGATCAGTCCGCGCCTGCAGAAAAACGCTGAACGATCCGCTCGGCAAGCAATCGCTCGACCGCTGAATCAAGAGACTGCACGTCGACTCCGCGACCGAGTCCCAGACAAACGTCGAGTGCGGTAGCTGCGCGTGCGCTTTCCGATTCGAATTCCCGAACTCGCGCGAATCTGCGCCTTGCTTGATCGACCCGGCCATCAAGACAGGCCTCCATCCCCGCCCAGAACAAGGACTCTGCGATCCGCGGGTGATCCAGCCCCAGCTGTCGCTCACGCAGCATCAATGCCTCTTCGAGTTCGGTTCTCGCTTCAGCCATCCGTCCAACCACCAGCAGGACCCGCCCCCGGTTGGTTTGCTGGAACGCCCGGTCCGGGTGATCGTCGCCCTTGACCGCGCGGATGATGCGCTCGGCTGCATCGTAATGCTCCATCGCCTGCTCCCAGTCCTGCTCATCCTCTGCGACCAGGCCGAGATTGTTGAGGTTGTTCGCGACGTTCAGGTGCTCGGGGCCCAGCGTGCTGCGGTTGATCGCCAGCGCCCACTCGAACGCCGCGCGGGCCTCACCGCTGCGCCCCGCTGCGCGCTCTGCAAGCCCAAGGTTGTTGAGCACGCCGGCGGCCAGCGGCGAATCGGCCATCTCGATCCGGTCGAGGATCGAAAGCGCTTCGGCGAGTGTCGCTCGGGCCTGGTCGGCGCGGCCCAGCTCGAACCGGGCGCCGCCGAGATGGCTGAGCGAACGTGCGGTCAGCGGATGCGCCTGCCCGAGCACGCGGCGCCGCAGGGTCGCCACCTGCTCGAAGGCGGCTTCCGCCTCGACCATCCGGCCGAGCGCGAACAGCGCGCTGGCTTCGGCATCGAGCGCGGTCGCCAGCTCCGCCGTCGAGCCTTCGCTTCGCTCGCGCTGCCAGCGCACCGACTCGCGATAGGACGCCAATGCATCGTCGAGGCGACCGTTCATCCAGTGCCAGGAGCCGACGCGCAATCCGTTCTCGGCGGCGCGCCGCGGATCCGGCGAGGCGCTTCGCTCGAGCTGCGCCGCGGCGGCCTGGAAGTCGTTGCCCGCGGCGTCCAGGTCGCCGCCGAGCTGGGCGGCGGCCCCGCGCCCATGCAGCAGGTCGACGACCAGACCCGGTGAGTTGCTTTCGGCGATCAGGTCCAGGCCGCGCGCGAGCGACGTCCGCGCACCGGCGGGATCGCCAGCCGCCAGCTGCGCCCGCCCGACGCGCAACCACCCTTCCGCCCGATCGACCGCGGAGGCTCCGGCATCGCCTCGATCGAGGCGTGCAACGCTTTCCGTCGCCAGATCGAGCGCGACCGGGTAGTCGCCGAGGTTGCGGTGAACGTCGGAGAGCGTTCGCAGCAATCCTGCGTGCAGTGCAGGATCGAGGTCGCCGCGCTCGGCCAGGCGCCGACGGCCGCGCGCGAGCAGTTCATCGGCGCTCGGCGCGGCGCCCTCGTTGCGGGTGGAGTCCGACTGCACGAACAGGTCGCGCAGGAACTCGGCGGTCAGCTCGGCCTGCTCGCGCTGGCGGTCGCTCTCGGCCAGCGCGGTCCGGGTCCGCGCGCTCTCGTGCACGATGCCGGCGACGAGCGAGATGATCACGGCCACGACCAGCATCGCCGCGGTCACCGCCATCCAGTTGCGACGGGCGAACTTGCCGAGCCGGTAGACAGGACCGGTCGCGCGGGCCCGGGGCGGGCGGTTCTGCAGAACGGCCTGGATGTCGTCGGTCAGGGCGTCGACGCCGGGGTACCGCTCCTCGGCGCGGAAGGCGCAGGCACGGCCGACGATCCAGTCCAGCTCGCGCGGAAGGGTCGGGTCGACGGCGGTCGGCTGCGGCGATCGGCGACGACGCTCCAGCGAATCGGCGTCTCCGTCCGGCCCGAAGGGCGGCTGGCCGGTACAGAGTTCGAACAGCAGCAGACCCAGCGCGTAGACGTCGACCGCCGTTCCCGTATCGTCGCGGACCAGTTGCTCCGGGCTTGCGTACCCGGGCGTGTTGGGCACGCCCTGCCCGGCCCGCGTGAGCGAATCGTCGCCGCCGGCTTCCAGCAGCCGGGCAATGCCGAAATCGAGCAATCTCGGCTGCCCCGCCTGATCGACCAGCAGGTTGGCCGGCTTCAGGTCGCGATGGACGATCAGCCGGCGGTGCGCATGCGCCACCGCGTCGCAGGCCTGGGCGAACACGCGCAGGCGACGCTCCAGCGGCCACGCGGCCTCGGCCGCGGCGAGGGTGATCGGCTGTCCTTCGACCAGGTCCATCAGCAGCCAGGGCCGTCCGTCGTCGGCCTGCCCCGCGTCGATGAGGCGGGCGATTCCGGGATGGTCCAGGCCGGCGAGGATCCGACGCTCGCGATCGAAGCGGGCCCGGAACGCATCACCCTGCAGCGTGGTGGCCAGCAGCTTCAGTGCGGCCTGCTTGTCGTAACGCCCATCGGCGCGCTCGACGCGGTAGACCTCACCCATGCCGCCCCGGCCGAGGGGCGCGACGACCCGCCAGGGGCCGACCCGGGTTCCGGCCGCGAGCGCCTCGACCTCGGTGATCATGGTCCGATCCAGCGGGGTGTCACTGCGCCCGGCCGCCGCCAGCAGCACGGCAAGCTCGGCGCGCAGGCCGGGGTCCGTACAGTGCCGGTCCAGCCAGGCATCTCGCTGCGATGGCGGCAACGCCAGGGCAGCGTGGAATCGCTCCCACAGGTCGGTCCAGTCGGATCGGCTCATCGCGTCATGGCATCCAGGCCTCCGTGATCGAGCCGGGAGCACGTTCCGCCCGCAGCCCTGCCTCGATCTTACGTCGATCGACCGACCGCAATCCAACCGGACTCCGCACAGACGGGCTTGCTTCCAGCGCGTCACCCGCACCGACGATGGATGCATCTGGCGGGGCGGCGCCGCGTAGACTGCAATGCATGGATCGGCCGATCGACGACGAGCACCGGACCCTGGTTCGCGCCTTCAACGAGGGTGCGCCCGACGCCTCCGGCGAGTTGTTCGAGGTGCTGTACCACGAACTTCGCGCGATCGCCCGCAGGCACCTCGCCGGCGAGGGCGCGGCCGCCACGCTCTCGCCCACGGTCCTGGTCCACGAGGCCTTCCTGCGCTTTACCGGACGACCGATCGACCGGATCAACGACAACCGTCATTTCCTCGCGCTGATCGCCCGGGTCATGCGCCAGTGGATGGTCGACCGCGCCCGCAGACAGCAGGCCGCAAAACGCGGAAATCGACCGCTGATGGCGACCTTCGCGGAAGACCGGATCGCGAGCGACGAGGGTCTCGACGCCGGCGAACTGCTCGCCCTCGACGACGCGCTGACCGCGCTGCGCGACCTCGATTCGTCGATGGCCGACGTGGTCGAGTTCCGCTACTTCGTCGGCTTCACCATCCCCGAGACCGCGTCCGCCCTCGACGTCTCCGAACGTACCGTGGCCCGACACTGGGAGGCTGCACGGGCCTGGCTGCTGGTCCGGATGGGACCGCACGGAGCGCGCTGAACGCCCGCACCGGGCTCGATCACGCCCCCGCGCCGGCTGTCCCAGGCGACGCACACAGTCCACACGGTGGACGCGAACAACGACCTCCGTGGCGTGGTCCGCGCCGAGCTTGCGCATATTTCCCCGAGGCTGGCGATCACGGATCTGCTGGCCGATCGAATGCTGGCTCATCGAACAGGGGAGATCGACATGCTTCGCTTCACCGTGACCGCCGCGCTGCTCGCGGCCCTGGCGCTGCCCGCGTACGGGCAGGATCCCGACCTGCGGGTCCTGACCGAAACCGAGGGCGGCAGCCTGAACACCCAGGGCGGACGCCTGATGGGCATCTCGGGCAACGGTCGCTTCGCCGTGTTCCGCTCGCTGAGCCCGCTGGTCGCCGCCGATGCCACCGGCAGCCAGATCTACGTCCGCGATCTCCAGACCGGCGACCTGGAGCTGATCAGCGAGACGCCGGGCGGCAACGCGTCGTCCGAAATGCAGCCGGACCCGGATCCGGACGTGTCCAACCGGCGCGTGATCTCCGACGACGGCCGCTACGTGGCGTTCCGATCGTCCTCGGCCGATCTGGTGCCGGGCGTGGACCCGGGATCGCTGAACTGGCTGTTCGTGCGCGACCGCCAGACCCAGACCACCACCCTGGTCAGCGTGGACAACGATGGCATCCCGGCCGACCAGAGCGTGACCGAGCGGTACACGCTCGATCCCAGCGGTGTGGCCATCGCGTTCATGTCCTTCGCCACGAACCTCGATCCCCTGGCGCCGTCCGGAGGCATCTTCCTGCACCGTCTCGACGCGCCGGTCGGGAGCAGCGCCCGCACCCGAGCGGCCTGCCGTGATCGCGACGGTGTGCCCCGAACGGACTCGGCCTGCGGCGGGTTCACGATCTCCTGCGGCGGCGCCATCATGGCCTTCCGTGGCGGCAGCTTCCATCCCTGGGTCGAGGGCGAGGACCTGGCCTTCGGCGAGACCTACACCGATTACTTCGTCGGCAATTCGATCGCCGGCAACTGGGTGAGGGTGGGGGCCGAGGCGGGCTTGCCGCCCGACGACGGCGTCCTGAGCAACAACGCCGGCGGCGCACCCTCGATCGACTGCTCGGGCTCGCGGGTCGCGTTCTGGACGCGCACGGAGCTGCAGCCCGGCGATACGGACGACGCCGATCTCTACGTGTTCGACCTGATCGCCCGTCGCATCACGCTGATCGAGGAGCCGGTCGGCACGTCCCTCGAACCGCCCGGCTTCGCGTTCGGCCAGGTGCTGAACGAGGTCTCGCTGTCCTCGAACGGAAACCTGATCGCGTTCTCGACCCAGCGCGCCCTCGACCCGAATGACACCAACGGCCTGTCCGATGTCTACACCGTGGAACTGCCCCGCGACCCGATTGCGCCCTTCGATCTGCGCTGGGTCAGCCAGGCGCTGGACGTGGCCGGCGACAGCCACGCCTACCAGCCCTTCGCATCCAACACCGGACAGGTGGCGTTCCGCTCGCCCTCCGACAATTCGCCCTGGCCCAGCCCCAACCTGGGCGAGGGTCATCTGTTCGCTCGCGGAATCGTGCTGGAAGGAATCTTCTTCGACGGCTTCGAGTGACCGGAGAGCTGAAAGGACTCCGTGACGCGCGCGATCACCGGGCGGACCGACATCGTCGGGCACCGGATGCCCCCGATCGGGCTCAGCGCATCGCCCGCCAGGCGATCAATGCGCTGGACGCGAACCCGATCATTGCCGGCACGGAGTGATCGGACAGGAAGGGTCCGACGTCGAAGGCGGCCATCACGGCCGAGGCAATCAGCAGGCCCGCGGTCAGTACCGCGCCCGGCGTGCCGCGGTTGTGGGTCTTCAGCGAGGCCGAGATCTTCTCGAGATCCTCGCTTTCGAGTCGAGCGCGGAAGCGGCCGCGCGCGGCGTGCTTCAATGCGCCGAGAACGAAGCCCGGGACGTCGGGGGCGCTGGCCAGCCACGCCGGAATCTCGCGGCCGATCCTGCGCGCCGTGCGCTTGACGCCGTAGCGCTCGCGGAAGATCCGCTCCAGCTCCGGCTTGGCCACGTCCCAGATGTTGATCTTCGGATACAGGTCGCGGCCCATGCCCTCGATGTTCAGCAAGGTCTTCTGCAGCATGATCAGCTGCGGCTGCACGGTCAGCTTGAAGCGCCGCGCGACGTTGAACAGATTGACCACCAGCTCGGCGAACGAGACCTCTTCCAGCGGCCGGGTGAAGCTCGGTTCGCAGACCGTGCGTGCGGCCGCTTCCATCTCGTCGACCCGGGTATCGACCGGCACCCAGCCGGCCTCGATGTGCAGTTCGGCCACGCGGCGATAGTCGCGGTTGAAGATCGCCAGGAAGTTCTCGCCGATGTAGTACAGGTCCTGCGGCGTCAGGCTGCCGACTATGCCGAAATCCAGCGCGATATAGGTGGCGTTGTCCGGGTCGGTGGTGTCGATCCGGATGTTGCCCGGGTGCATGTCGGCGTGGAACAGGTTGTCGCGGAACACCTGCTGGTAGAACACCCGGATGCCGCGGCGAGCCAGCTTCTCCAGGTCCACCCCCTGGCGCCGAAGTTCGTCGATGTCGCGTACCGGCACACCGCCGACCCGCTCCATCGTCAGCACTCGGTCGCCCGTATGCGACCAGTGGATGCGCGGAATGTAGAGATCGTCCGAGTCCTCGAAATTGCGCCGCAGCAGGCTGGCATTGGCGCCTTCGCGCTGCATGTCCAGTTCGTCGTAGATGAATCGTTCGAATTCCTCGACGATCTCGTTCGGCCGGATCCGATCGCCTTCCGGGTGATACCTGCGAGCCAGACGCGCCAGCGCGCCGAGCAGCTCGAGGTCCTCGCGGATCCGGTCCTCGATGCCGGGCCGGACCACCTTGACCACGACCCGCTCGCCACCCGGCAGCTCGGCCGCGTGGACCTGGGCGATCGACGCGGAGGCCATCGGCTCGACCTCGAAGTGGGCGAACAGCGCATCGATTGGCGCCTTGAGCTGCTGCTCGACGATTGCACGCGCGCGCTCACCGGAGAACGGCGGCACCGCGTCCTGAAGCTCGGCGAGCTCGTCGGCGATGTCGGGCGGTAGCAGGTCGCGCCGGGTCGACAGGATCTGGCCGAATTTGACGTAGATCGGCCCAAGCTCCTCCAGGGCCAACCGAAGACGGCGTCCGCGCGGCAACTCGCGCACTCGCCGCCGACCCCAGGGAACCAGGCGCACGGCGCGCGCGAGGCGCAGCGGCGGCAGCTCCACCAGCAGTTCATCCAGACGGAACCGCGCCAGCACGACCGCGATGCGCAACACGCGAAGGCCACGTCGGATCATGTGTCGAGCCTCCTGCGCACCTGGCCGGCGAAGCGGTCCACCGCTTCGCGCAGATCGTCGACGCCGTCGCGGAACGCTCGCCAATCGCCCGGGTCCGGGACCAGGCCGCTTTCCTCGCGCAACCAGTGGGCGAACTGGTCGCCGCCGGTCCTTGCCGCCTGGCCGCCGAAGTCGGTCGCTTCGCGCACGACCCGATACATCTGCGGACCGATCAGGGGGCCGAACACGTCGGCCAGGCCCTGTTCGACGTCCGGGTCGATCCGGTTCATGGCCTGCTGGAACTTTTGCGCCAGTCGCGCGTCCCCTTCGATCCGGACGCCGCCCGGGCCCGACAGATCAGGGACCGCCATCGCCAGCAGCGCGCCGGGCGTACCGCTCACCGTGGTATCGGCCTCCGTGTCGGGATGCTCCGGCTCGGCCAGCACCCGCAGACGATCCCCCTCGGCGCCGATCCAAAGGTCGATATTCAGGCCCTCGAGTTCGAATCGGAGCCAGCGCCCGACAAGCGGAGCGAGGTGCTCGCCGGCTGCAGGATCGAGCGCAGCGGCCCGGTTGGCGACCTGCTCGCAGGCACGGGCCAGCAGCGCCGGAAGCGGCGTCACGTAGCGCGACATCAGGTGCGCGCACCCCGATGGATGGCGGCGATGCCGGCCGACAGGTTTTCGTAGCGAACGCGCTCGAAGCCGACCTCCTGCAATTGACCGGCCAGCGCTTCCTGCTTCGGGAAGCGCCGGATCGATTCGGCCAGGTACTGGTAGCTGTCGCGATCGCCGGCCACCAGCGAACCGAGACGCGGCAGGACCTGGAACGACCACAGATCGTAGGCCCTGGCCACCGGCTCGGGCGCGACGTGCGAGAACTCGAGGATGTGGACCTGGCCGCCGGGCTTGAGCACGCGGTGCATCTCGGCCAGCGCCGCGCTCTTGTCGGTCACGTTGCGCAGGCCGAAGGCGATCGTCAGGTGGTCGAAGCAGCGATCGGCGAAGGGCAGCGACTCGGCGTTGACCTGCAGCCACTCGAATCCGCCGACCTGGCCGCGGTCGTCCATGCGCCGCCGCCCCGCTTCGAGCATCGCGCGGTTGATGTCGGCAACCAGCACCTTGCCGCCGGGCTGGACCCGGCGCCGGACCAGGTCGGCGATATCGCCGGTGCCGCCGGCTAGATCCAGCACCGCCTGGCCGGGCCGCAGGCTGCAGCCGGCCACGAAATGACGCTTCCACAGCCGGTGGATGCCGACCGACATCAGGTCGTTCATCAGGTCGTAGCGATCCGCCACCGACGAGAACACGCGGCCGACCAGCTGCGTCTTCTCTTCGGGCGAAACCTCGCGGAATCCGAAATCCGTCATGGGGCTATCCAGCGTTTCTGGCCGCTCTCGGCAACGCCCGACAGGGTACCCGATCCGTCGACGCGGCCGCGTCGGCACACGCGTCGACACGCTCGTCCGAACATCGCCGTCAGCCGGGACCGGCCAGCTGTCGGACCTGCAATGCAGGCGCCGTTTCCGCCGCCCAGGCGACATGCCCGACCAGGTCGGAACCGGCCTCCAGCCTGCGCAGGCTCCACGGGCCCTGCGGCCAGTCGCCGGGCAAGGCCGACGGACGCTCGCCGGGGACAGTCCCCAGCGCGATGCCGGCCACGTTTCCGGCCAGCGTTCGTCCGGCCGCCTTGACCAGTGCCTCGCGCGCGGTCCAGTGGTCGAGGAACCGCCGGCAGCCGTCGGCTTCGTCTTCGGCACAGACCGCCTCGGCGTCAGCGGCCGGAAAATAGCGCTTCGCCAGCTTCTCCCAGCGCGGTCGGCGATCACCGGGCTCCACGTCCACGCCGACCGCGGTCCCGTCGCTGATCGCGATCGCAAGCCACGGACCGGCGTGCGACTGGCTGAACGCCAGCCGGTGTGCGTCGTCGCCGGCCAGCACCGGCTTGCCGGCGGGCTCGCGATCGATCACGACGTCTCGCCCGGGCCGATCGAGATAGGCGCCGAGCAGGAGCCGGAGCAGAAAGCGCTGCTGGACGCGTTCCAGCTGGCGCATGTCGGCGCCCTCCGACGTCGCGGCCAGCGTGCCGAGACCGGCCAGCGGCAGCCGGTCCTGGCGGATCAACCAGACGTCGACGGCGCCGTCTTCGGGCCTGGCCAGCGACCCCAATGGCAGGGTCCGGCGTTCGATCGCGGCGTCGAGCGAACTCATGCCGCGCTCCAGCCGAAGGCGCGGATGCCGGCGACCCCGAAGCCGCCCGTCGCGCGCGCTCGACCCCAGTCGTCCGGTTCCATGCCGCCGAGCGCGAGCACGGGCAGCGGGGACAGCGCCACGACGCGCTCGAAATCGTCCCAGCCCAAGGGCACGGCGCCGGGGTGGCTCGGCGTCGCGGCCACCGGCGAGAGGGTCACGAAATCGGCGTCCAGCCCGGCGGCCATGTGGATTTCCTCTAGGTCGTGGCACGACGCGGCCAGCAGCCGGTCGTCGCCGACCGGGCGGCGGTGGTTCTCGACCAGCTGGCGGGTGGTCAGGTGGACGCCGTCGCAGGGCCAGTCGACGACCGTCGCCAGCGGCCCGGACGCGAGCCAGCGCGCGCCGGCCTCCCGCGTCCTCTCGGCGATGGCTTCGATCAGCGAGTCGGCGATCCGCTCGTCGGCGGCCGGCCGCAGGCGCAGCAGGCGGAACCCGGCGTCCAGGCAGGCCTGCCATCCGGCCAGGAACGAGTCCGGGTTGTCGAAGCTCGCCGGCGACGGCGAAATCGAATAGTGCGCATCGAGGCCGAGCAGGCGGACCAGCGGACGGTCGGCGTCGGGCATGTCCAGTGCACGAAGCCGGTCGACGGGCACCCAGTCCAGGGCCTGTCCCTCCCGACCTGCCGGCGTGCCGGCGAAGGAATGAACCTCGAACAGGCGCAGGCGAACGGTCTTCTCGCGGTAGGCATGGGTCACGCTGACCAGCGGCCGCATCGGCCCGGCCTCGATGCCGAGCTCCTCGGCGAGTTCCCGGGCCAGCGCCCGGTGCGGCGCCTCGCCCTCCTCGATCTTGCCGCCGGGAAACTCCCAACGCCCTTCGAGGTGACGCCCGGGCAGGCGCTGCGTGACCAGCACCCGACCGTCGCCATCGCGCAGCACGCCGGCGGCGACGTCGATCCTCGTTCGCGGCGCGTCGTCGTTGACGATCGGGTCGTCGTTCATGGCGGCACCCCCTCGCGCCGCTCGGCCAGGAACGCCTCGGCCCAGGCCTCGAGCCGGTCGTCCTCGATCGCGCTGCGCATCTCGCGCATGATCCACTGGTAGAAGTACAGGTTGTGGATGGTCGCCAGCCGTGCGCCCTGGATCTCGTTGCAGCGGTGCAGGTGCTTGATGTAGGCGCGCGAATAGTGGCTGCACGTATAGCAGGCGCACTGGGGATCGATCGGCCGCGTGTCGGCGGTGTAGCGCGCGTTGCGGATCTTGAGGTCGCCCTTGCGCGTGAACAGGTGCCCGTTGCGGGCATTGCGGGTCGGCATCACGCAGTCGAACATGTCGACCCCGCGCAGCACCGACCGCACCAGGTCCTCCGGCCGGCCGACGCCCATCAGGTAGCGCGGTCGATCCTCGGGCAGTACGGGGCAGGTCGTCTCCAGCACCTGGAGCCGTTCCTCCTCCGGCTCGCCGACGCTCAGGCCGCCGATCGCGTAGCCATCGAAGCCGATCGCCTTCAATCCCTCGGCGGACCGTACCCGGAGGTCGTCGTACATGCCGCCCTGGACGATGCCGAACAGCGCCGAGGGGTTGCCGGCGTGGGCCGCCTTCGACCGTTCCGCCCAACGCAGCGAACGCTCCATCGACTCGGCCGCCTCCGGGTGGGTGGCCGGATACGCGGTGCATTCGTCGAAGATCATCACGATGTCGGAGCCGAGCTCGCGCTGCACCGCCATCGACTCCTCCGGCCCCATGAAGATCCGACTGCCGTCGACCGGCGAGGCGAAGGTCACGCCGTCCTCGGTCAGCTTGCGCAGCTCGCTCAGGCTCCAGACCTGGAACCCGCCCGAATCGGTCAGGATGGGCCCGTTCCAGTGCATGAAGTCGTGCAGGTCGCCGTGGGCGCGGATCACCTCCGTGCCGGGCCGAAGCATCAAGTGGAAGGTGTTGCCGAGAATGATCTCGGCCCCGATCCCGCGAAGCTCTTCCGGCGTCATGCCCTTGACCGTTCCGTAGGTGCCCACCGGCATGAAGGCCGGCGTTTCCACCGAGCTGCGTTCGCCGAAGACCAGCCGCCCGCGACGGGCCGCGCCGCAGCTATGCAAGCGTTCGAAATCCATCAGGTTCCTCGTGTCAGCACCAGCACTTCGAGGTCGTCGCTCGCCTCGAAGCGGGAATCGCGTGGGGGATTGAGCACCAGTTCGTGCGGCGCCTCGCCGGCACGCCGCAAGCGAACGCCGATCAGCAGGTCGCCGGCCTCGGCCGCGCAGGCATCGAGCTCTGCGACCGACAGCGTGCCACGTGCTCGATAGTGGGCGCAGGGGTAGAACTCCAGTTCCGGGCCGCCGGGCGCGAACAAGGCGTTGAACACCACCCCCAGTTCCGGCCGCAGGGCCAGCTGCGCCAGCACGTGGCTCATCAGCAGCGGCGGAATCAGGGTCTCGGCCCGCGCGCCGCGGACCAGGCCCTCGTTGGCCGCATCGGCCAGTTCGATGATCCGGTGTGGCTGTCGATCCTGGCCCTCGAGCAGCGCCTCGAGCATCCGGTGGCCGACGATCGCTCGGGCATCGGCTTCTTCCGAGCTGCCGAGACGGTCGCTGGTCAGCAGGACGATGCTGCGGTAGTCCGCCAGCGGCAGCTTCTGCAGCACGCCCTCGAGCAGATAATCGTCCTCGTACTGGGTCAGGGTCAGCCCATCGCCCGGATCGCGGCCATCCAGCGCGGCCCGGCGCTCGTCCAGCGGCACGAACGACAGCAGGTCGACCTCCCAGTGACGATCAGTGCGCGCGGCCAGGGTCTCCAGCAGGACCGGGACGCGGGCGTTCCAGCCGAGCAGAAGCAGCCGGTGCGACGGCCGGCCGCGCGGCGATGGCGCCGCTTTCGCCGGCCGATCGACGGTGCCGACCCGCGCGCCGCCGCTGCGCTCGAACTCGACGTCGGCGGAGTCCCGCGCCAGCAGGATGATCCGGTCGGCCGGCTCGACCACCGTGTCGCTGGACGGTCCCAGCAATGCGCTTGCTTCGCCGTCCTGGTCGCGCACCAGTCCGAGCACCCGGGCGCGCGGCACGCGCGCGGCGATCTCCTTCAGCGGCGCCCCGGCCAGCCGCCCGGCCGGCCGAAGATGGAATTCGTTGCCGTCCAGCGAGGTCAGGGTTTCGCGCAGGAACGCCGCCAGGCCCGGGTGCAGCACGGTCTGCAGCAGCAGCCGCGAGATGGTCCGGTCGGAAGCCACGGCTTCCATCGGCCCGCGATAGGCGCGCTGGACGACGTCGAGACGCCGGGCATCCTGGACCTCGGCGATCACCCGCGGCGGCGCGCTGCCCGCTTCGGCCGCGCGAGCGTCCATCGACAGCAGAACGCGGATCGTTTCCACGTCCGGATCCAGACCGTCGCCGACGTCCTGGCCACGGAAGCCGAAATCACTCGGCAGCAGAACCACGGCGGCGTTCAGGCAGGCCGCGCGCTGGATGGCCTCTTCCTCCAGCGCCGATCCGTAACGCAGGATGATCCGATTGGCGTTGTGCGAAAGCACGGGATCGCCGCGGAGTTCCTGGGCCTGCACGGCCGAAACGTCTTCCGACAGCACCACGGGCGTCAGGCGGCGCAGCCCGAACGAGCGCAGGAACCGGCGCTCGGCGCGCTGGCTGCCGACCAGCTCGCGCAGCAGCGGCAGCGTGCGGTTGGTCCAGCCGATGATCACGACGTGGTGGGTCAGCGCCACCGGCGTCAGGCCGCGCTCGAATTCACGCATGCGGCCGATCAGCCACTGGGTCAGGATCGCCACCAGCGCGCCGAGAAAGACCACGTAGCCGCTGATGGTCAGAAGCGTCGACACGAATCGCCGCCAGCCACCGACGTCGTCGCCGAGATAGCCCGGGTCGGTCAGGCGCAGGAAGGCCCACCAGATCGCGTCGGGCAGCGACCCTTCTCCGCCGCCGAGCAGCATGGCCGCTCCGCCGATCACCGAGATGGCGCCGATCAGGGCGGCGACGATCAGAAGCTGGAAGCCCGCACCCTTGACGAACTGGCGCTCGACGAAGAACTTCAGCCGATCGACCAGCGGCAGTCGGATCACGTCCAGTCCTTCGCAGTCGCCCCGATCCGACGACGGCGCAAGCGGCGGGCGGCCCATTCGGCCAGCTGCGGCCGCCGGATCTTGGCGTTGTGGCGGATATCCGTAGGCAGGTCCTGGCGCATCAGCACGTCGCGGATCATCGCCGTTTCGGGGTGCATGTCCAACCGGTCGTGGACGCTGGCGATCACCGGACCGGGCTTGACCGAAGGCTCCGGCTCGACGATGACCACCGGAAGCTGGCGGCCCGGCTCGCCGACCCCGACCAGGGCCGACCGGAACACACCGTGGACCGCATTGACCCGACCCTCGACGCACTCCGTGTACAGCGTGCCGTCGGCGGTGATCACGCGTTCGGACTTGCGTCCGCAGTACCACAATCGACCGTCGTCGTCGATCCAGCCCAGGTCGCCCATGCGGTGCCACACGGCGCCTTCGGGGCCGATCATCTTGGCCAGACGGGTCTGCGCATCGCGCTGCCAGTACTGCGCGGTGACGGTCGGACCGGCGACGCAGATCTCGCCGATCTCGCCGGGATCGACCCGCGCCGAATCGGCCAGCTTCTCGATCGGCCGGTCGGTGATCTTGATGATGCGCACGGTGTTGGCCGCCAACGGTCGGCCGACGCAGATGCCGCGACCCTCGCGGTGGGCGTCCGCCAGTCCGTCGAGCAGCTCCCGGCCGGCCACGGTGGCCACCGGCAGCACCTCCGTCGCGCCATAGGGCGTGTGCAGATCGGCGACCGGATTCAGGGAGTTCAGCATGCGCTGGACCACGCGCGGTGGCACCGGCGCCCCGGCCGACAGCGCGCGCTTGAGCGTCGGCAGTTCGATGCCGTTGGCCTCGAGGTGACGCGACAACGTATTCATCAATGCCGGAGAACCGAACAAGTTGGTCACCTGGTACTGCTCGATCATGCTGACCAGCATGTCCGGATCGGCCTTGGCAGGGCGTGTGAAGTCCATCTTCGGGATCACCGTGGTCATGCCCAGGGCCGGGTCGAACAGCGCGAAGGGCGGAAAGGTCGGCAGGTCGACCTCCCCCGGACTCATGCCGAAGGTCTCGCGCATCAAGCGGACCTGGGCGACGAAGTTGCGGTGGCGATAGACCACGCCCTTCGGGATGCCGGTGGAACCGGACGTGAACAGGATCGCCGCCGAGCGCTCCCCAGCCTCGTCGTCGGCAAACTCCGGGCGGCGGAAGTCGGTCGCGTTGCCGGCCAGCAGGTCCTTGTACCGGGTTCCGAGCCCGAACGGCCGCGGCCCGATCGTGATCGTCGAGCGGATCGATTCACGCCCCCAGCCCAGCACCAGGCGCGCCCATTGCGCCCGGGCCACGCCGATGAAGACCCTGGGGCGGGCTTCGGCGAGGCAGGCCTTGAGCGGCTTCATGCCGATACCGGGGTCGATCAGCACCGGCACCAGGCCGGCCTTGAACAACGCGAAGAACAGGGCGAAGAACTCCAGCGACGGCGGCACCATGAACGCGACGCGGGTGCCTGGCTCGTAGCCCTGCGCCTGCAGTCCCGCAGCCAGCCGATCGCTGAGGTCGTCGAGCTGGCGGTAGGTATAGCGACGATCCTGCCAGCGGCCGTCGACGCGGCGCGTCGGAACGATCAGGGCGACCGTATCCGGTTGCGCTCGGGCCTGGCGGGTCAGCGCTTCGGCGATGTTCACGAGGTCGGTCACGGCATCGATCGCTTCGGATGGACAACGGCAGACCCGAAGTGTAGTACGCCGTCGCCGATCAGGCGAACCTGACGGGCGGAGCGTCGTGTAGCAGGCGCGCGAAGCGCGTATGCACATCCCCCAGCCGGACCCGGCCGAGAAACCCCGAGTAGGCGAGATAGCTGACCAGGAATCGCCGGTCCTCAGCCCACGGCGGCAGGAATTTCGGCGCGGCCACCAGGCCCAGGTCGGCCAGCTCGCAGAGCACCGGCACGTCGTCCAGGTCGAGCTTGCCGCAGAACAGCAGCAGCAGGAGATCGGCCCGCCCGCCGGCGACCACGGAGCGCAGGAAATCGTGGACCCGCAGCAGTCCGTCGAGATAGACCACGTCCTTGGTGAACGGCGCACCCCCGGACAGCACGCCGCCCCGGAACACTCGCCGCGCCTGCTCGAACGCATCGCGCTCGTCCGACCCACGGTCGCGGAAATAGCCGAACACCTCAACGAAGTCGGCGCCGTCGATCGCCATCTGGATGGCCAGCACGCGGTCCGTCAGCCGACCGAGTCGATCGAGGTCCATGCTGCCGGTGATGAACTCGGAAAACACCGCCAGGCCTTCCTGGGTCCGGGTCGTCCCCGGGTGGCTGGCGGCCAGGATCGGCAAGGCCGTCTGGTGACGGCCGTTGAGCGCGGTGGCGACGTGGATGCCCGCCTCGTGGTGGATCAACTGGGTCACGTCGCGGTCGGTGAAGCGCGCGGCGGAGCGGATCTTGATCTTTGCCGGGCCCGCCGTCGCGTTGGCCGACAGGGTCTCGACCAGTTCGATCTCGGGCGCCTCGTCACCGAACAGCTTCGCGACCGCCGGTCGCATCCGCTCGGCCAGGGCCTCGGCCGTCACCGAGGCCTCTTCGGCCGCGCCGAGGTCGATCTGCGACAGCCGGTCGAGCAAGCGGCGCATCCGCCGAGCCAGCTTCAGCGGCGTGGTCCGTGCGTCGGCAAGGGTTTCGGACGGAGCGCCGTAGAGGCGCCGGGAATGCTCGAAGAACGGCGCCCGTCCCAGCTGCGTGGTCATCGAGGCGGCCTCGTCGAGGCGCTCGGCGATGCGCTCGAACCACGGTCGCGCCGGCCCGCATTCCGGAAGGATGCGGCGGGCGTCGGCCAGGGCCTCGCGCACCGGACGCGGATCGACCCTGGGGTACTCGACCTCCGGCAAGCGCCTCGCCCCACCGGCCAGGAAGGCCCTGCGCACCTCCTGCGGCCAGGCCAGCAGCCCGAGAATGCGAAGCGGCTGCTCGGCGGCGCGCAGTGCGGTGGCCGCGCGCATGATCGACTCGGAAAGCCGCGGACCGGGCGCTGGATCGGGCATGGAATGACGTGAACCGGGCGAGGGCGGGAAGAACGTATAATACGAGGTTACCTGCCCAGAGACCCGCCGCGCGCGGGCCGGATCCGAGAATGCTGTTCGAAAACGTTGCCATCCAGTCCGTGGTCTCCGTCGACCCGCCGCACAAGGTCTCCAGCGAGGAAGTTCTGGAGCGCCTCGCGCCGACCATGAAGCGCCTGCGCGTCCGCGGAAACCCGCTGATCGATCTGGCCGGCATCCAGGAGCGCCGCTACTGGGATGACGGCATGCAGCCGTCCGACGCCGCTACGTTGGCCGGCCGCAAGGCGATGGAACGCGCCGGCATCGATCCCCAGCAGATCGGCATCCTGATCAATACTTCGGTTTCGCGCGACTTCCTCGAGCCGTCGACGGCCTGTGTGGTCCATAACAACCTGAAGCTGGCGAACACCTGCGAGAGCTTCGACGTCGGCAACGCCTGCCTGGCGTTCATCAACGGCATGAACATCGCGGGCCGCATGCTCGAACGCGGCGAAATCGACTACGCCCTGATCGTCAACGGCGAGTCGAGCAAGGAGCTGAACGAGACCACCATCAACCGGCTGCTCGAGCCCTCGGTCACGCGCAAGCAGTTCAAGAGCGAGTTCGCGTCGCTGACGCTGGGCTCCGGGGCGGCGGCGATGGTCATGACGCGCCGCGACCTGATGCCGGAAGGCCCGGCCTACAAGGGCGGCGTGACCCGGGCCGCGACCCAGTTCAACAACCTGTGCCGCGGATGGAACCACCAGATGTGGACCGACACCCGCAGCCTGCTCACCGAGGGCATGAAGCTGGCCACGCTGACCTTCACGGCGGCCCGCACCGTGCTCGGCTGGGTGGCCAACGACCTCGATCACATCGTCATCCACCAGGTGTCCAAGGCCCACACGGACATGTTCATCCGCATGTTCGGGGTCGAGCCGGAGCGCGTCTACCGGATCTTCCCGCGGCTCGGCAACATCGGCCCGGCGTCGATCCCGACCGTGCTCTCGCGGATCGTCGACGAGAACCGCGTCAATCGGGGCGACAAGATCGCGCTGATGGGCATCGGTTCGGGCCTGAACTGCTCGATGGCCGAGGTGGTCTGGTAAGGCCGGACCGCAGCATCCCCGCTCTGCCCCCGCTCTGATCCGACGGACCGCCGGAGACCGCCCACCGTGACCGACCTGCCCGGCCTCGACCGTTCGCTGTACCCCTTCGACAGCCACTATCACGCGCTTCCGAGCGGCCATGCGCTTCACTTCGTCGACGAAGGCCCGGCCTCCGGACGGCCGGTGGTCATGGTCCACGGCAACCCGACCTGGTCCTTCTACTACCGCAACGTGGTTCGTGCTCTGGCGAGCGAACACCGCTGCCTGGCGCCGGATCATATCGGCATGGGCCTGTCCGATCGGCCCGGCGACGAAGACTACGACTACACCCTCGGCCAACGCATCGACGATCTCGGCCACTGGCTGGACGCGGTCGAACCGGACCGGACGATCGACCTGGTCGTCCACGACTGGGGCGGCGCGATCGGCCTCGGGTGGGCGGCGCGCAACCCGGAGCGGATCGGCAAGCTGGTGATCCTGAACACCTGGGCGTTCACCATTCCCGACGATGCCGAGCTGCCGAAGTCGCTGAGCTTTGCCCGGACCCGACTCGGCGCGTTCCTGATCACGGGCTTCAACGCCTTCTCCGGCCTGGCCACGCGAATGGCCACGGCCTCGAAGCTGCCGAAGAACGTGGCCAGGGGCCTGACCGCCCCCTATCGCGGCGGCTCGCACCGTCGCCTGGCGACGCTGCGCTTCGTCCAGGACATCCCGCTGACCGAGTCCGACCCGGCCTGGGCGGTGCTGGCCGAGACCGAGCGCCTGCTGCCCGCACTCGCCGCCAAGCCCAAGTTCTTCGGCTGGGGCGCGAAGGACTTCGTGTTCAACGACGAGGTCCTCGACAAGTGGAAGGAAATCTTCCCCGACCCGCGCGTCGCGTACTTCGAGGACGCCGGGCACTACGTACTCGAAGATGCCGGTGATCGGCTGATTCCGATGATCCGGGAGTTCTTCAAGCCCGCTGATTGACGGCCGCTCTCGTGCTGCTTGCAGACCGGCTGCAGACCGGTCGACGACCCACCCAGCTCGTTCTCTACCGTTGCCGTCCTGACCCCCGACCGTTGTCGGGGTCCGTCGGCGGATCACGGTCCGCCGGAATGTTCCGCCGTCCTGCCCCCTCGCGATCCGGTCCGTCGAGCCCCGGCGCAAGCACGATGACGAGTGCGACGAACGCCACCAGGAGAGGCCAGAACGCGTACCCCTCGATTGCGGCCGCCTCGAAGATCAGCCGCTGCACCATCAAGGCAGCCAGTACGAGCACCCCGGCCACGATCAACACGATGCGCCATCCGGTTCGAGTCTTCACGGTCGGTTTCCCTTTACCCACTTCGGTCGAATCGTTCCGCGCGTCCTGAGGGAGGCTCTGCGGAGGCCGCGGCAATTGTCGCGACAGTCGTCATGGCAATCGCCTCGGAAGTCGTCACGGCAATCGTCACGGCAATCGTCACGGCAGTCGTCGCTGCAATCCGTTCAGCGCGACGCGAATCGTCGTGCCGTCCGAAAAAGCGATCACGAAACCACCGGACGAAGCCTTTGAGCTGTCGGTCAGCAGCTGCGCCATCACCGCACGGGCGCGCTCATCGAGCGTCGCCGCAGCGTCACCGATGATTCGGTTCACGTAGGACTCGAGCGCATCGCCAAGCGTCGCGCGGTTGCCGCCCGCGTCGCTGGATTCCGGTCCGACCAGGTCGATCGCGGAAGGAACGCGTGCGGCCAGTCCGAGATCCTCGATGGGAATGCGGCCGGCCGTGAGCGCTCGATCGACCTCGTTCGCGGCCCGGAGCCCAGCGAGAACGGCTCCTTGAACGGCCGGGTCGGGTTCGACTCCGACCACCTCCACCGGCGCGCGCTCAACCTGCCCGCGTCGCCCTCCTTCGTGCTCCTTGTCGCCCGTGGCTCCGATACCGGTCCCACCCCGCGGCCGGACCGAGAACGCCATAACGGCTTCCCCCACGCGATCGACGATGTAGATCTTCTGCCCGACTCGGTCCGCCGCGCGAAGATCATGCGCCTTCGTCTCTGCGGCCACACGCCATTGCATGCCCACGCTGCATCCATCGCAGTAGCCAAGCGCCGGCAGCGAGGATGCGCCGAGCGCGATTCCCGGGCCAGCCACCAGCGCCGCCACCATCCAGGTGATCCACCGAGTCGTGCTTCGCGCCACTGCCGTCTACCCCACCCCGATGCGTGCCGGACCCCAACGCTATATCCATCGCGGCGCGCAAGGCAAGGCCTCGGGGCGTTCCGGGGCCAAAAATCCGAAAACGACCCGACCACGTGTAGGAAATCGACTCGGAAATCCGTAGGAAATCGACCAACAGTCGCCGACCGATGCGCCGGGTCGTTCCGCCGTCGGCAGGTCGCAGTGGCGCTCAGCGACCGAACCGGGCAGACTGACCGGGCGGGACGCAGCGCGGATCGGCAGCGAGCCGCGTAGAACGATCGCCGGCACGTGCTCCGCGTGCGCGGCACATCCCGGCCGCCCACGCGGAGTCGGGCCCGCTGCCCGGCGCTTTGGAGGTCCGTCGGACGTTGACCCTCTGAAGAATCGAACCGGAAACCACGCCATGCTGCTCAGACGACTCGCCGAAGCCCTCCGTCGCCAGGACTGGTTCACCGTGCTGATCGAATTCCTGATCGTGGTGCTCGGCATCTTCGTCGGCCTGCAGGTGAGCAACTGGAACGAGCAACGGGTGTTCGCCAACCGGGAGCGGGTCTACCTCGGCCAGCTGCATGACGAGATCGCCGGCAACCTTCGTGCCCTGGCCTTCCGCGAGGCGTTCACCCGCCGGGTGGTCGAAGGCGGCGAGGAGGCGCTGGGGTGGCTGGACGGGGACTCGGACTGTCGGCCCCGCTGTGCGGAACGCTTGGTCGACCTGTTCCACGCCTCGCAGGTCTGGGGCACGGCCCACACGACCGCCATCGCCGAGGAACTCCAGCGCATCGGCCTGCCCCGCGACCTCGCGCTCCGCGACCGAATCCGGCCCTACTACCAGTACCTCTCCGGTTGGGAGACCGTCAACCAGACGCCGCCGCCGTTCCGCGAACGGGTCCGCGGCCACCTCGATCCCGCGATCGCCGACCTCCTCTGGCGCGATTGCTATCGCATCAACGACGGTCAGGTCGAGATCCTGACCCGGGACTGCACCGAAGCCGTTCGCAGCCACCCCGCACTCACCGACACGGTTGCGCGAATCGTCACCGACGAGTCGCTGGCCGATCTGCTGCGCTTCTGGCTGGTCCAGAACATCTACGCCTTGATCCACTACCCCGAAATGGCCGCCCACGGCGAGTCCGCGCTGGCGTCGATCGACGCCGCCATCGAGCGCGGTCCGGCTGCCTCGGACTGAGCGCTGTTCGAATCGACCGCTTGCGTGGGCGCGCGGACGGTCGGAGCGCGTTCCGCATCGCGGCATCGGACACGCCGGCAGAAATTTCATGGAACCGATCGGCGCCTCGGACGTCAGACCCTTTCGCCCTCGACAAAAGAACAACAACGACCTCCGATGGCTCGCACCGCAACCGCCGACCAAGACTCCGCTCTTTCTCGCCCGCACCACCACCCTGAACATGGTCCCAAGGGGCGTGCAACGGTCACTCGGGCCGTTCTGCTCGCGTGGCTTGTGCTCGGCCTCGCGCCGAACACGCAGGCCCAGTTCCCTCCGGCCCGGCCTGCGCCGGAGCCCGAATGCACCGACGCCAGCTGCCGCACCACCTTCGATGCGGCGTTCTTCTCGATCTACGCCCCGGTCACCGCGCTGGACATGGTCAACAACCTGCCCGGCTTCAACCTCGACAACGGCGATACCGGCTCGCGGGGCTTCGGCGGCGCAGCCGGCAACATCCTGATCAATGGCGAGCGGGTCTCCGCCAAGAGCGAAGCGCCGAGCGATCTGCTGTCGCGAGTCCCGGCGGCCGACGTCGAGCGCATCATCGTCATTCGCGGCCAGGTCGGCGGCACCGATCTGCGCGGCCAAAGCGTGATCGCCGACGTCATCCGGAAGGACGGCGGCGCCACCGGTGCCTGGTCCGTGCGCGCGTCGACCCAGCAGCCCGGCTCGCGTTTCCTGCCGTCCGGCTCGATGAGCTATTCGGACACCCGGGGCGCGCTCAGCTACACCTTGGGCGCCGGCGTGCAGCGCTCGCAGTTCCAGAGCCAGGCGACGGAACGGGTGCTGGGCCCCGACGGCGAGCTGCGGGAGGTGCGTGACGAGGAGTACGGCCAGGTCGAGGACGGCTTCGACCTGAGCACCAATGCCACCTATGAAGGAGAGCGCGTCCGCTACGGCTTCAACGCGCAGTACGAATGGGAGGAACAGGACGGCGGTGAAGTCTCCCTGCGGCGGTCGGTCGCTCCAGCCGCGAGCCCCGAGCCATTCGTGCTCCGGCAGGGCTCCGACGAACAGGAAGAGGCCTTCGAAATCGGCGTGGACGCGGAGCGCGCCTGGGGCGGGCACATCAACAGCAAGCTGATCGCGCTGTACCGTCGCGACGAACGGCTACGGACCGGAGACCTGGTGCGCGGCGCGGCCGGCGCGCCCGGCCTTCGCGAAACCGTGGCCATCACCGACCGGGTCGAAAGCGAAAAGATCCTGCGCTTCGAAGCCGACTATTCCGGGGTGAGGGGGCATCTTCTCGAGGCTTCGGTCGAGGGCGCGGAAAACCGGCTGGAGAGCGATTTCCAACTGCGCCGACGCATCGATGGCAGTCTGCGTCCGGTCCCGGTGCCCGGCGCGCGCACCCAGGTCGAGGAGCAGCGACTGGACGTGGCGGTAGCCGACTCGTTCGCAGTCGGTGCGCTCGCCGTCGACCTCGAACTCGCGGCTGAAGCCTCGGAGATCAGCCAGACCGGGGGGTTCGCCGAACAGCGATCGTTCTTCTTCTGGAAGCCCAGCGCCACGCTCACCTACACCCTCGAGAACGACGCGCTGCTCCGGGGGCGCCTGTTGCGCAGGGTCGGCCAGCTCGACTTCTCCGACTTCGTCAGCGCCGCCGACCTCGGCGATGATGAGCTCAGCCTGGGCAATCCTTCGCTCAGCCCCGAGACCACGGTCACGATGGATCTCACCTGGGAGTCCCGATTCAACAGCATCGGCTTGCTGAGCCTGACGGCGTTCTACGACTGGATCGATGATGTCGAGGACGTGCTGCCGCTGGAGAACCAGCTCGAGGTTCCCGGCAACATCGGTTCGGGCTGGCGTTACGGCATGCGCGGTGAGCTGACCACGCCGCTGGACCTGTTCGGACTCGCCAACGCACGACTGGACCTGAACGGCCGTTGGCAGGATTCGGGCGTCGACGACCCACTGACCGGGCAGGAACGCATCCTGTCGAACGAGCGCGCCTGGCGGGTCGAGGCCGAGTTTCGGCAGGACCTTCCGCAGGCGCGGATGGGCTGGGGATTGAACGGGTCGATCAACGACGGGTTCACCCGCTTCGGTCTCGACGAACTGGATCGCTATCTCGGCATCGGCAACCTCAACGGCTACGTCGAGAGCCGGGCGATCGAGGCGCTCCGCATACGACTCGGCGTCAACGCCATTCTCAGGAACAACGAGAACCGCGACCGCCGGGTCTTCGAGGGCCCGCGGAACAGCAGCGGGCTGGCGTTCCAGGAGCTGCGCGACCGCCAGCGATCGAGGACCCTGTACCTGGAAGTCCGCGGCGTGTTCTGACGCCTCCGTTTTCTGACCCCTAAATTTCCTGACGCCTCGGGCGCGACGCGTCCGAAGAACCCGCACGGGCGAACCGCCGCCGGGCCGGATACGAAAACGGCCCCGGAGCCGGGGCCGTTCGATTGCACTCGTGCGACGAGGCCCGGCGCCTAGCGTCCGTACTTCACGACCTCCTGCTCGATCGCCCCGAAGTAGCTGTTGCCGTCGGCGTCGGTCATGTCGATCTTCACCGTGTCGCCGAACTGCAGGAACGGCGTTTCCGGCTCGCCGTTGGCGATGATCTCCAGCATGCGCTTTTCGGCCAGACAGCTGGCGCCTCGGCTCGTGTCCTGGTTGGCGATCGTGCCCGAGCCGAGGATCGTGCCGGCCGCCAGCGGTCGCGACTTCGCGGCGTGCGCCAGCAGCTCGGCGAAGCTGAACTGCATGTCTTCGCCCGCCTCGGGCTGGCCGAACAGCTCGCCGTTGAGGTGCGTGACCAGCGGGCGGTGGAGCTTGCTGTGCTTCCAGGCCTCGCCCAGCTCGTCCGGCGTGGCCACGACCGGGGCCAGCGCCGAACGCGGCTTGGACTGCAGGAAGCCGAAGCCCTTGGCCAGTTCGCCCGGGATCAGGTTGCGCAACGACACGTCGTTGAGGATCGTGACCAGCTGGATGTGATCGGCGCACTCGTCCGGCGAAGCTCCCATCGGCACGTCGTCGCAGATCACCCCGATCTCGGATTCGAAATCGATGCCCCACTCGGTGGATTCCATCGCGATGTCGTCGCGCGGGCCGAGAAAGCCGTCGCTGACCGCCTGGTACATCAGCGGATCGGTGAAGAAGCTCTCCGGCACCTCGGCGCCGCGTGCTTTCCGCACCCGTTCGACGTGCGGCAGGTAGGCGCTGCCGTCGACGAACTGGTAGGCCCGCGGCAGCGGCGAGGCCAGCGCCGACATGTCGAGCTCGAAGGCATCATCGGCGCGCCCTTCCTGCAGATCCGCGAACAGGCTGTTCAGGCGCGGCGCGGCCTTGTCCCAGTCATCGAGAGCGGCCTGGAGCGTCGGCGCGATGCCGTCGGCCTTGACCGCGCGCGTCAGATCACGCGAGACGACGATCAGCGTGCCGTCGCGGCCGCCTTCCTTCAGAGTGGCGAGTTTCATGGTATTCGTTCCTGATGCGTTGAGTTTGATTGAATCGCGTGGTCGGTCGCTTTTCCGCTGTTCGCTTTCTGCGCCGTTACATCTCTGCGAGAAACCGCTTTTCCAGCGTGCCGCTCAGCCTTTCCAACTGTCCACGTAGCCGGTCCACTCGATCGATTCGGCACCGGGCGTGACCTCCAGCGCGTCGCGAGTGTCGATCATCACCGCCACTTCCTCGGTGGCCTCCGCCTTGGGCGAGAACGCGTTCTTCAAGGCCTTCGGGTGCGGACCGTGGGTAAAGCCGCAGGGATGCAGCGTCATCATTCCGGGGTGGATGTTGTCGCGTGAGAAGAACTCGCCGGCGTGATAGAAGATCAGCTCGTCGAAGTCGTCGTTGTTGTGGAAGAACGGCACCTTCAGCGCGTCGGGATCGGTCTCGAACGGGCGCGGCACGAAGGTGCAGATCACGAAGCGATTGGCGAGGAAAGTGGTGTGCGCCGACGGCGGCAGGTGATACCGGTGACTCATCAACGGCCGGATATCGCGCCAGTTGATCTTCACCGGCATCAGGTCGCCGTGCCAGCCGACGGCATCGAGCGGATTGAACGGGTAGGTGATCGTCGAGATGGCGTTGCGGCGCTTGACGTGGACTTTCCATTCGCCCTCGCCCTGCTGGGCCTTGAAGGCGTCGTCGATTCGCGGCGTATCGAGCATCGCCGCGTCGAAGATCGCGTGCGGCCCGACCAGGCCCTTTTCCGGCAGCATGTAGCTGGAGTTGGTCGCTTCGATCAGCAGCAGTTCGACCGGCGAGTCGCTGGCGATGCGCCACATCGTCCCGCGCGGCAGCATGATGTAGTCGCCGTCGCGGAACGCCAGCCGGCCGTAATCGCAGAACAGTTCGCCCGCACCGGCATGGACGAACAGCATCTCGTCGCCGTCCGAATTGCGCACCACGTGGTCCATCGTTCCGGTGCTCTTCCATTGGCGGATGCGCACGCTCGCGTTGTGCATCAGCGCTGTCGCGTCCCAGGGCGAAGCGGTCGAGCCGTCCAGCTTCGTGGTGTCGAAGGCGCGCGGGCGCAGCGGACCTTCGAAGTCGGTCCAGCCGGTCGGGGCATTCGGGTGATACATGTGCGAGGCGGGGCCGAAGAAGCCTTCCTTGCCCAGCTCGCGCTCGTAGGTGCCTTCGGGCAGATCGCAGTGGGCCTGGCGCGAAGCCTTGCCTTCGACCTTGGGATGCGTGATCCAGTTCTTCATGCTCGGACTCTTGTGGTTCTGGAACTCGGGCGGCTCGTCGTGACCGACCGTCATGCCGATTGTCGTGACGATTGTCGTGACGATTGTCGTGACGATCGTCATGATCGGGCGCGCCGGTCAGAGCACGCCGCGCTTTTCCTGGTCGCGCTCGATGGCCTCGAACAGGGCCTGGAAGTTGCCTTCCCCGAAGCCTTCGTTGCCCTTGCGCTGGATGATCTCGAAGAAGATCGGACCGATGTTGGTCTGGGTGAAGATCTGCAGCAGCTGCTTGTCGGTCTCGTTCGGATCTGCGTCGATCAGGATCCTGTTCTTCTGCATCCGGCCAACGTCTTCGCCGTGGTTCGGGATGCGGTGATCGATCACGTCGTAGTAGGTATCCGGCGTGTCGAGGAAATCGATGCCGTTGGAGCGCAGTTGCTCGACGGTCTCGTAGATCGACTCCGTGTACAGCGCGATGTGCTGGACGCCTTCGCCCTTGTATTCCTCGAGGTACTCGTTGATCTGGCTCTTCGGGTCTTCCGACTCGTTGATCGGGATCGAGATCGAGCCGGTCGGCGCGGTCATCGCCTTCGATCGCAGCCCGGTCTGCTGACCCTTGATGTCGAAGTACTTGACTTCGAAGAAGCCGAACAGGTCTTCGTAGAACCCGGCCCACTGGGCCATGTTGCCGTTGTAGACGTTGTGCGTCAGGTGATCGACGAAGGTCAGGCCGGCGCCCCTGGGGTTGGGGTCGACGCCGTCGATGAAGTCGAAGTGCTGCTCGATGTCGGCGACTCCGCCGGTCAGGTACAGCACGCTGCCGCCGATGCCGGAAATCTTCGCGCAGTCCAGCGGCAGCGTGTCGACGTCGCCTTCGACGTCCTTGCCGCCGTTGGCCATGATCGTGTCGTAGGCCGATTCCGGATCGTCGACGCGGATGCCGAAGCCGACGCAACTGGGGCCGTGGCGCTCCGCGAACTCGCTGGCAAACGAGTCCGGAGTCTCGTTGACCAGGAAATCGATGTTGCCCTGCCGGTACAGCGTGACGGGCTGGTCCTTGTGGGTCGCGACACGGACGAAGCCCAGCGCATCGAACAACGCGTGGAGCTTGTGCGGGTCCGGCGAGGCGAACTCGATGACTTCGAAGTTCTGGACGCCCAGCGGATTCGGTCGGTGTTCGGGGGTGGACTGGGTCATGGCAAGACTCCTTCGGTGCGGGCCCGGGAGGTGCGCCATCCGAACTCGGTCGGCGCGGCGTCACGGGCGTCGGTTGCTGAATTCCTCGATTTTAGTTACATTTGAAACTATCTGCAAGCCACCGCCGCCGTTCCGAGCGAGCCGACGACGCGCATGCTGGACCTCGAACATTTCCTGCCGTACCGCCTCTCGGTGCTGTCCAACCGGATCAGCCAGGGCATCGCCGCGGCCTACCGCAACCGCTTCGACCTGAGCGTGACCGAATGGCGCGCGATCGCCATCGTCGGCCGCTACCCCGGCATTTCGGCCACCGGGGTTGCGCAGCGATCGGCCATGGACAAGGTCGCGGTCAGCCGCGCGGTGAAGAACCTGCTGGCGCGGCAGCTGCTCGAGCGCCAGGACAACGACAGCGATCGCCGCGCCAAGCACCTGCACCTGAGTCCGGCCGGACGCGACATCCACGATCGGATCGTGCCCGCCGCCCGGGCCTACGAACGCCGCCTGATCGACGCGCTGGAGCCGGCCGACCGCGAAGCGCTGGACCGGGTGATCCGGCGGCTTGCAGAGGCCGCCGACCCGGTCGCACAACCGACCGGGTCGGTCTCTCCCGACCCCGCCGAGGACCCCAATCCATGACCACCGAACCGAACCGCCGGACTCCATCGACCGGATCGTCATCGTCGAGGACGCCGCCCGTGCTCCACGGCTACTGGCGCTCCTCGGCCAGCTACCGGGTACGGATGGCGCTGAACCTGAAGGGCATCGACCACGAACAGCGCTTCGTTCACCTGGTCCGCGACGGCGGCCAGCAGAAGGCCCCGGAGTACCTGGCGCTGAATCCCCAGGGCCAGGTCCCCACGCTGGTCCACGGCGAACGCACGCTGACCCAGTCGCTGGCCATCCTCGAGTATCTCGAAGAGGTGTTCCCCGAACCGCGCCTGATGCCCGGCGACCCCGACGGCCGGGCCCGGGTCCGCGCGCTGAGCGGCGTGATCGCCTGCGACACGCACCCGTTGAACAACCTCGGTGTGCTGAAGTACCTGGTCGGCGAGCTCGGCGTCGACGAAGAGGCCAAGCTCACCTGGTACCGACACTGGGTCGCACGCGGCCTGGATGCCTTCGAGACCCTGCTCACGAACTCCGACGAAACCGGTCGGTTCTGTCACGGCGACCGGCCGACGCTGGCCGACTGCTGCCTGTTGCCACAGGTCTATAATGCGCGCAGGTTCAACTGCGACGAGTCGAACTGGCCCGAAATCCGGCGCATCTGCGCCGAGCTCGACACGATGCCCGCCATTCGCGATGCTGCCCCGGAAAACCAACCCGATGCCGAATGATTCGATGAACTCCGCGTTCGCCCGTTGCGGCGCCGTGCTGCTGATGGTCGCGGCCCTTGTCGGCTGCGCGACCTCGCCACCGGACCCGGCGCTGCTGCGTCCCGCCGAGGACGCCCTGGCCCTGGCCGAACAGGCCGGAGCCAGCAGTCGGGCCCCGCTCGAACTCGAGGAGGCACGCGGCTACTACGAGAACGCGACCGCGGCGCTGGCGGCCGAGGAACCGGCCGCCGTCGCGCGCTGGGTCGAACTTGCCGAGGTCCAGGCACGCCTGGCGATCGTGCGCAGCCAGGGCGCCGCGGCGCGCGATCGGCTGGCTGAACGTCGATCCGAGTACGAGGTGCTACGCGACGAACTGGTCGACGTGTTCGGCGACGAGCTCCGGGTGGAGGACACGCCATGAGAGCAGCGATTTGCCATCGCCCCGCCGCGCTCGGGCGCATCGCCTGTGTCGGCGCACTCGTCGTCGTGCTGGTCGGCTGCGCCACCCCCGAACCGCCGCCCGGCCTGATCGACAACCTGCAGGCCGACCTGAACGCCCTGCTGGACAACGCCGAAGTGGTCGAACTGGCGCCGGTCGCCGTGGCCGAGGCTCGCAGTGCCGTGCGCCGCGCGGCGATCGAGCAGATCGACGCCGACGAGCGGCTGCACCGGGTCCAGGTGGCCCGCAAGCACCTGGAAATCGCCCGGGCCGAAGCCTTTGCCGAACGGGCTCGTCGCGACGCCGAGGCCGTGGAAGCCGCCCGCACCCGCCTGGTGCTGCAGGCCAGTCGACTGGAAGTCGCCCGGGCCCGCCGCGAGACCGAGCAGGCGCTGATGCAGTCGACCGCAACGCGCGAAGAGATGCAGCGCGCCCAGGAACAGGCCATGAGCGCCGAAGAGCGCCGCCAGCTGGCCGCCGATCAGGCCGCCCAGGCCCGCGAGGAGGCCGCACAGGCCCGTCGCCTGGCCGAAGCGCAGTCGGAGGAGATCCAGCTCGCCCGCCGCGAGGCCGAACTGGCCAACCAGGCGGCCGACAGCCTGCGCCGGCGCCTCGAGTACATGGAGTACCGCGAAACGGACCGCGGCGTGGTCATCACCTTGGGCGACGTGCTGTTCGAGGTCGGTGAAACCTCGCTGCTGCCCGCGGCGCAGGAGAATCTGGCCGACGTGATCGAGCTGCTGGCCAGCGAACCGGACAACGCGATCCGGATCGAGGGCCATACGGACGCGACCGGACCGGCGGCGCTGAACCTGCGGATTTCCGAGCAGCGCGCGCAGGCGGTTCGCGATGCGCTGGCCGAGCTCGGCGTCGACCCGTCGCGGATGAACGCCGTCGGCATGGGCGAGGACTTCCCGATCGCCAGCAACGAGACCGAGGACGGCCGCGCCCGGAACCGACGCGTCGACGTCATCCTGCTGAACGACTGATTCCCGCGCCGAGCCCTTCCGGGCGCGCCCCGGCACCG
The DNA here is from genome assembly GCA_965227925.1 of Wenzhouxiangellaceae bacterium. Classification (GTDB taxonomy): domain Bacteria; phylum Pseudomonadota; class Gammaproteobacteria; order Xanthomonadales; family Wenzhouxiangellaceae. The sequence goes on along the minus strand of CBDDGP010000003.1, from coordinate 33,141 downwards.
GTCCGGCGCGACGCGTCTCACGCGCCGCGCACGCCAACTCGAGCGCACGACCCGCCAACCACGGGGCCTGCCGGCGGCCGGCTTGCGCCCGTCGGTGGATTGCGTTACAACAGATACCCGAACTGGTCGGGACAGGACGTGGAAGTACCCGGTTTTTTTCGACGCATTCACCCCCGCCCCGAGCGCACGGGCTCACCGTTTCGCGCTCCGCTCCCTTCTGATGTCCGATCCCTGCATCTCGTGCCCCACGCGTCCCGCGTGACGCCTCGCCGTGCGCCGGGCCGACCCGTTCGTTTCCGGACGAATCCCGCAAGCAACACCCACCGAACGCAAGGAGAAGTGCCATGTTCGAGAACCGTCGCGATGAGATGGAAGTACTGCTGAAGAACAACGAATCCTTCCGCAGGCTGTACAACCATCATCAGCAGCTCGAGAAACGAGTGATAGCGGCCGAGAACGGCACGGCGCCGATGGAAGACCTGGCGCTGAACAGCATGAAGCGCGAGAAACTCCACACCAAGGACCAGCTCGCGAGGATGATGGACCAGGCCGAAGCCGCCTGATTCCGGGCCGCACCACAGCCCAGCGCGCGCCGGCGGCCCCGCGGCCGGCGCGTTTCCCGACGACCCACCCGACCCGCCCGTAACGCCCCCGCTCCGCCCGGCCCTGCTACGCTACGCGGGTTCCCCAACGCGAACATTCCCATGGCCGTCCACGACAACGTCCTGGCGCTGATCGGCAATACCCCGATCGTGCGCATCAACCACCTCGATACGGGCCCCTGCGAGCTCTACGCGAAGCTCGAGAGCGCCAATCCCGGCGGCTCGATCAAGGACCGCATCGGCCTGGTCATGATCGAGCAGGCCGAGCAGCGCGGGGACCTCGAGCCGGGCGCGACCCTGGTCGAGGGCACCGCGGGCAATACCGGACTGGGACTGGCCCTGGTCGCGGCCCAGAAGGGCTACCGGCTGATCCTGGTGATTCCGGACAAGATGAGCCGCGAAAAGATCTCGAACCTCAAGGCGATGGGCGCCGAGGTCGTGATCACCCGCTCCGACGTCGGCAAGGGCCATCCGGAGTACTACCAGGACCTCGCCAAGCGGATTGCCGACGAGACCCCGGGCTCCTATTTCATCAATCAGTTCGGCAATCCGGACAATCCACTGGCGCACGAGACGCTGACCGGCCCCGAAGTCTGGCAGCAGATGGACCACGACCTCGACGCGATGGTCGTCGGCGTCGGCTCCAGCGGCACCATCACGGGCCTGTCGCGCTATTTCGCCGAAGCCGCTCCCGACCTGGAGCTGGTGCTGGCCGATCCCGAAGGCTCGATCCTGGCCGACTACATCGCCACCGGCAAGGTCCGCGAGGACGCCGGCGGCTGGCTGGTCGAGGGCATCGGCGAGGACTTCCTGCCATCCATCAGCGACTTCAGCCGGGTTGCGAAGGCCTACGCGATCAGCGATCGCGAGAGCTTCCTCACCGCGCGGGAGCTGCTCAGTCGCGAGGGCCTGCTGGGCGGCTCGTCGACCGGCACGCTGATGGCCGCGGCACTGAAGTACTGCCGCGAGCAGACCGAGCCCAAGCGCGTCCTCACGCTGGTCTGCGACACCGGCAACAAGTACCTGTCGAAGGTCTACAACGACTACTGGATGCGCGAACAGGGCTTTCTCGATGTCGAGAATCACGGCGACCTGCGCGACCTCATCGCCCGGCCGGTCGAAACCCACGACGCGATCGTGGTCCGCCCGGACGAGCCGCTGTCCAATGCCTACAAGCGGATGAAGCTGTACGACGTGTCGCAGCTCCCGGTGCTCGACGGTGAGCGCATCGTCGGCATCATCGACGAGTCCGACCTGCTGATGGCGATCTACAACCAGGAAGACCGGTTCCAGGACCCGATCTCCTCGGCGATGGTGACCGAGCTCGAGTCGGTGCAGGTCGGCGACCCGATCGACGCGCTGCTGCCGACCTTCAATGCCGACCGGGTCGCGATCGTCCTGGACGGCGAGCGATTCCTCGGCCTGATCACCCGGGTCGACCTGCTCAACTACCTCCGCCGCCGCACCGACATGTAGGCCCGGCGGATGACGTTCAAACAGGTCCGGATCGCGCTGCTGCTGCTCGTCCTGGTGCTGGTCGTCCACAACGTGTTCAGCGACGCTCGGCGGATCGCCAGCTGGGACGCGCCGCTGTTCGTCGTCGTCTATCCGACCAACGCCGACGGAAGCGCGGTCGCCGAGCGCTACATCGAACGGCTGGACGGCGCCGAGTTCCAGCCCATTGCCGAGTACATGGCCGCGCAGGCCCGCCGCTACGACCTGCCGCTGGATCGGCCGATCTACGTCGAACTGGGCGAGCCGATCGACGACCCTCCGCCCCAGCAGCCGACCGGCGGAAATGTCCTGGAGCGGATGATCTGGGTCGCGCGCCTGCGCTGGTGGCGCTGGTGGTTCGACGAGCAGGGCCGCGATCCCGACATCCTGCTCATCGCTCGCTACCACGACCCGGCCCGCTCGGCCCGCCTGCCCCACTCCACCGGCCTCGAGCGCATCCGGGTCGCATCGGCGCACCTGTTCGCCAACCGGGCCCAGCGCGGCCAGAACCATGTCGTGCTGGCGCATGAATTGCTGCACACGGTCGGCGCCAGCGACCTCTACGACCTGGGCACCGGCCTGCCGATCTTTCCCGCCGGCTACGCCGAACCGGACCGGCGTCCGCTGCTGCCGCAAGCGCGCGCCGAGATCATGGCCGGCCGCATCCCGGTCGCCCCGAACCGCGCCATCCAGGCCCCGAACCTCGACCGCACCCTGATCGGAACGACGACCGCCGCCGAACTCGGCTGGACCGATGCGCCATGAGACGCTCCGAGGACGCTTCCGGTGGCGAGAACACCGGGCTGATTCGCGCAAAGGCGCGAAGACGCAAAGAGAAACGAGGAGAGGAATAGAAACAAGGCCAACATCGGAAGAGCCGAACCCGGCCGACAGCACGTCCTTTCTTGCAGGGTCGACACGGTCCGCTCCTCTCTTCGCAGATTCGTCGCCCGGGCCGCGCTGCCGGGAAGAAGCGGACAAGCGCCTCGATCGTCCGGACTTCGATTCTTCCCGCTCCCGGTTCCTCTCCTCGCGCCTCGGCGTCTTCGCGCCCATCCCCCAGCAGTCGACGATTCGGCCAGGGTCCCGGGCCTGCGCCGGGAAAGGCCGGTTCGGGCTCGAAGCGGTACAATTACAGGCTTGTTTCGTCGACACGGGAGCAGCGCGCCGGCCATGTGGTGCCCGTTCTGCAATCACACCGACACGCGCGTGGTCGATTCGCGCCTGACCTCCGACGGGTACCAGATCCGTCGGCGGCGTGAATGCGCTGACTGCGGGGCGCGGTTCAACACCTTCGAAGCGCCGGCACTGAAGGCGCCGAACGTGATCAAGTCGAACGGCTCGCGCGAGGCCTTCGACGAGGACAAGCTGCGTCGCGGCATCCAGCGCGCGCTCGAAAAACGGCCGGTCGAAACCCAGCAGGTCGAGCGGGCGCTGCGCGACCTGCTGCGCAAGATCCGCACCCTCGAAGAACCGGAGATTCCCAGCCAGGCGATCGGCGAGTGGGTGGCCGCCGAGCTGGCCAAGCTCGATCAGGTGGCCTACGTCCGCTTCGCCTCGGTGTACAAGCGCTTCGAGGATGTCCAGGCCTTCCGCGAAGAAATCGAGCGCCTCGAGCGCGACCATCCCGGCACGCTGGATACGCGCCAGATCTCGCTGCTCGGTCGACGGGATGACTGAGCCGGACGCCGGCTTCGATGCCGTCGATCATCGCCACATGGCCGAAGCCCTGCGGCTGGCCGAGCGCGGGTTGTGGACCGCGCATCCCAATCCCCGGGTCGGCTGCGTGATCGCCCGAGGCGACGCGATCGTCGGACGCGGCTGGCACGAGCGCGCCGGAGGACCGCACGCCGAGGTCCATGCACTGGCCGATGCCGGAGAGCGGGCACGCGGCGCCACGGCCTACGTCACGCTCGAGCCCTGCAGCCATCACGGCCGCACCCCGCCCTGCGCCGACGCGCTGATCGACGCCGGCGTGGCGCGCGTGGTCGCGGCGCTCGTCGACCCGTTTCCGGACGTCGCCGGACGCGGCCTCGACCGGCTGGCCGGCGCCGGGATCCAGGTGTCGCAAGGCCTGATGGAAGCGCAGGCACGCGCGCTGAACCCGGGCTTCCTGTCCCGGATCGAGCGCGGTCGCCCGTACGTCCGCATGAAGCTGGCCGGCTCGCTCGACGGCCGGTCGACCGGCCCGGACGGCGCATCGAAGTGGATCACCGGCGACGCCGCACGGCGCGACGGACACCGCTGGCGGGCCCGCGCCGATGCCATCCTGACCGGCATCGGCACCGTGCTCGACGACGATCCGGCCATGAACGTCCGGCTCGACGAGCCCGCCGCCGACGCGCTGCCGCCGAAGCCGATCGTCATCCTCGATCCGCGCGGCCGGCTGACGGCCGAGGCGCGGGTGTTCGGCACGGGCAATCCGGTCTGGCAGGTCGGTTCCGTCGGCGCGGAGAACGGCGACCCCGGCGCTGAGCGGCTGGAGGTCGCGACCGACGCCGCCGGACGGGCCGACCTGACCGACCTGCTGCGGGTGCTCGGCGAACGCGGCATCAACGAGCTGCACGTCGAGGCCGGCCCGACGCTCTCGGGCGCCCTGCTCGTCGCCGGGCTGGTCGACGAACTGCTGGTCTACCAGGCGCCGACGCTGATCGGCGAGGGAGCGCCTGCGGCAGCGCTCCCGGGTGTGGAAAAACTCGCCGACCGCCTCCATCTGGTCCGGATCGAGGCGCGCGCGGTCGGTAACGACCTGCGCCTTCGCCTGCGCCCGGTCCGCACCGGGTCGGCGCGCGGCTGATCGATCCACCCGCAATTCGACGAGCTACGCTGGAAACCAATGTTCACCGGAATCATCCAGGCCCTGGGCCGCGTCAAGCAGCAGAACCCGAGCGGTGCAGGTCGCCGCTACGTGATCGAGGCCGACGCCATCGCCGGATTCCGGCTGGCCGAGGGCGACAGCGTGGCGGTCAACGGGGTCTGCCTGACCGCGCTGGAACCGACCTCCACGACCTTCGCCGCCGACGTCTCCAACGAGACCCTGTCGCTGACCACGCTGGACCGGCTCGAAGCGGGCAGTCCGGTCAACCTGGAGCCGGCGTTGCGCGCCGGCGACCCGCTCGGCGGTCACCTGGTGTCGGGCCACGTCGACGGCCTGGCAACGCTGATCCGCGCCGAGGCGGACGGCGACAACCGCGTGATGCGCTTCGAGGCGCCGCCGACGCTGTCGCGGTATATTGCACACAAGGGGTCGGTGACGCTCGACGGCGTCAGCCTGACCGTCAACAAGGTGACCGACGACACCTTCGAGCTCAACCTGATTCCTCATACGCTGGCGGTCACCACGCTGGGCCGTCTCGAGGTCGGCGACCCGGTCAATCTCGAAGTCGATCAGCTCGCTCGGTACATGGAACGCCTGCTCGAAACCCGCCGGCCCGAACCCGGAAGCTCCTGAATGCAATTCGATTCGATCGAGTCCATCCTCGAAGACATCAAGGCCGGAAAGATGGTCGTGATGCTCGACGACGAGGATCGCGAGAACGAGGGCGACCTGATCATGGCCGGCAGCCTGGTCAAGCCCGACGACATCAACTTCATGGCGCGCTACGGCCGCGGCCTGATCTGTCTGTCGCTGACCCGGGAACGCTGCCGCCAGCTGGGCCTTCAGCTGATGGTGCGCGACACGGACCGTCACCACCAGACCAATTTCACCGTTTCGATCGAGGCCGCCGAAGGCGTGACCACCGGCATCTCGGCCTACGACCGAGCCCACACGATCCGCACTGCGGTTCGTCCGGACGCCAGCGCCGTGCACCTCAACCAGCCGGGTCACGTATTCCCGTTGATGGCGCAGCCCGGTGGCGTGCTTGCACGCGCCGGCCATACGGAGGCAAGCCTCGACCTTGCACTGCTGGCGGGTCTGGAACCGGCCGGCGTGCTGGTCGAAATCCTCAACGAGGACGGCACGATGGCACGCCGCCCCGAACTGGAGACCTTCGTCCGCGAGCACGGTCTGAAGATCGGCACCGTAGCCGACCTGATCCGCTATCGGCTGGGCACCGAGCAGAACGTCGAATGCGTGCATCGACAGACCGTCGGCACCGCGCACGGCCCGTTCGAGCTGAAGGTGTTTCGCGACCGCATCCACGGCAAGCTCCACTGGGCCCTTCAACGCGGAGAAATCTCGGCCGAAGCGCCGTTCCCGGTCCGTGTCCACGTGCCGGAGCTTCTCGGCGACGTGATCGGCATCACCGACCCGGGGTTCGGCATGCCGCTCGATGCCGCCCTGGCCGATATCGCACGCCGCGGGAAGGGTCTCGCTCTGGTGCTGGGCTATGATGAATCCGACACCGAGCGGCTGGCCGGTCTGATGGGTGCACAGGCCGAGGCCTCTTCTCCCCGAGGGGACGGCGGTGACAAGGACCGTGCCGCAAGCGAGCTTCGCAATTACGGCATCGCCGCCCAGATCATCGCCGAGCTCGGCATCCGTAGAATGCAGGTGTTCGGCGCGCCGAAGCGCCTGCACGCACTCGACGGCTTCGGCCTGGAAATCACCGAGTACGTCGTGCCCGAAGACGCCGAATGACGACCCTCCGACACGAGTCCGTACCACGATGAATCTGATCGACCCGAATCACGACGGCCAGGGCCTCCGCATCGCGATCGTCGCGGCCCGCTTCAATGAGGAGATCGTCGACCTGCTGATCGAGGGCTGCCTGTCCACGCTCCGCGAGCACGGCGTCGACGACGACGACATCACGCTGGTCCGCGCGCCGGGCGCCTGGGAACTTCCCCTGGCCTGTGCCCACCTGGCCGCGTCCGACGAGTTCAACGCGGTCATCGCCCTCGGCGCCGTGATCCGCGGCGATACCGCTCATTTCGACTTCATCAGCGCCGAGTGCGCTCGCGGTCTCGGCGATGTCGGTCTGGTCACCGGTGTGCCGATCGCCTTCGGCGTGCTCACGCCCGAAAACGGGGACCAGGCGCGCGATCGTGCCGATCCCGCGCGCAAGAACAAGGGCCGCGAGGCCGCACTGGCCGCGCTGGAAATGGCCAACCTGGCCGGAATGATCGGCATCGATGCATCGTCCGACGGCGATTCCGACGAGGAGGCCAGCGGCGATGGCGGGTAAGCGACGCAAGACAAGCCCGTTCGAACCGCGCCGCCGCGCGCGCCGTCGGGCGCTGCAGGCGCTGTATCAGTGGCAGCTCAACGACGACTCGGCCCACAGCATCATCCAGCAGTTCGTCGAGGAACAGAATTTCGACGGGGTCGACAAGGACTACTTCGAACAGCTCGTCCAGGAAGTCATCGCGCAGGGCGACGAGCTCGACGAGAAACTCCGGCCGCACATCACGCGGATGGACGTCAATCTCGACCAGATGGAGCGGGTGATCCTGCGCATCGGCGCCGCCGAGCTGGTCAACCACATCGAGATTCCGTACCGCGTCGTGCTCGACGAAGCCGTCGAGCTCGCCCATCGCTTTGGTGCCGAGCAGGGTCACACCTTCGTCAACGGCGTGCTGGACCGACTGGCCCGCGAGGCCCGGCCGATCGAACATGCCGCCGAACACCAGCAACCGTAGCCAGCAGATCGACAGCGGCGGCCACGACCAGGGCGTCCTCCGGTCCCTGGGGCTGCCGCCGCCCGGCGAACTCCTGCCGCTCGGCTATCTCTACCTGCTGGTGCTCGGCATCGCCAACGAATCGATCCATTACGGCCTGCTCGGCGTCAACATCCTCGAGTATTCGAACGCGCTGGATGTCCTGCTCAGCCCGATCGCGCTGATCACCGGCGAACTGGCGATGCTCGGCGTCGCCGTCGGCGTACCCCTGTTCCTCTGGCCCTATCTCGGCGCCATGCGCTGGTGGGCGTTGAAACATCCCAGCGACAAGAACGTCAGACTCCGGGCATTACCGCTCGGCCGCCTGTGGCTGCCGATGTGCGCGATCGCCCTGGTCGCCGCATTTCTCGGCGTCGGTGTCGGTCAGGGCTATGCACAGCGCGAGGACCTGGTGGAGGGTTCGATGCAGCCCAATACCCGCCTGACGTTCAATGACGGCGGAGCGCTCGAAGCCTTCGTCGTTGGAATCAATTCCGGCTACGTGTTCTACGTACTGGAAGGCGATACCGAGGTCACGATCTCGCCGATCGCCGACAACATCCAGTCGCTACGCGCACTTCCCGACGAGGATTGACCTCGGGTCGGAGGCCGGTGATGCCGGGCGCAGGGAATCCGGGCCGGCCGGCTCGCGCGAAAGCGCCGTTCCGCAGCCGACGCATTCCCCGACGCGTCCCCCGGCGCGTTTCCGGCGCCGGGATCCGCTCGAGCCGGTACTGCGCAAGCGCGCCTCGCCCGCGAGCGAAGCGACCCCGTGCCAGAGGGTTCTGAACACCCAACGCCGTACACGGACGCCTCCGACGGCGGTGCGGGCGGCACGGCGCGCGGTCCATTTCGAGCACCCGAATCCGCTACTCTCGTCCCAGGCCCCTGCGCTGCCGCCCCTGTGACCGACGACACCGCCGCCCTGCCGCCCTCGCCCAGCGGAGCACTGACGCCCGTCTTCCTGGCCCTCGGACCTCTCGCAGGACTGATCTTCGGTGGGCTATCGGTCCAGCTCTGGGGCCTGGCGGTTCCGGCCGCTGCGGTCGCGGCGGTCACCGCCTGGTGCGCGGTCTGGTGGCTGACCGAACCGGTGCCGATCCCGGTCACCTCGCTGCTACCGATGGCGCTGCTGCCGATCTTCGGTGCGCTGACGCCGACCGAGGTTGCCCAGAGCTACGGCTCACCGCTGATCCTGCTGCTGATGGGTGGCTTCATGTTGTCCGGTGCGCTGGCCAAGTCAGGCGCTCACAAGCGGCTGGCGTTGGCCATGATCCACGCCTGTTCGAAGCTTGGCCAGCGCGGCTTGGTGCTCGGCTTCATGCTGGCCGCCGCCTTCCTGTCGATGTGGATTTCAAACACCGCGACCACGCTGATGCTACTGCCGGTTGCGCTGGCCGTGCTCGAAGACAAGCGCTTCGTTCCGCTCACGATTCCGCTGCTGCTCGGGATTGCCTATTCGGCCAGCCTCGGCGGCACCGGCACGCCGATCGGTACGCCGCCGAACCTGGTCTACATGCAGGTCGTGCAGGACCAGTTCGGCACCTCGACCTCGTTTCCGCTGTGGATGAGCTGGGGCATCCCTGTGGTCGGCCTGGTGCTGCCGCTGATCTTCCTGTGGCTGACCCGTCGCGTTACACGCGGCCGGCTTCCCGAACTCGAACGGCCCGGCGCGTGGACCACGCCCGAGATCCGCGTGATGAGCGTCTTTGCCGTCACCGCGCTCTTGTGGATGACGCGGACCGCACCGTTCGGTGGCTGGCAGGCCGCGCTGGACCTGCCCTATGCGAACGATGCGGCGGTGGCGATGCTGGCGGTGGTTGCCCTGTGCTGCATCCCGGACGGCCGCAGGGACGGTCGCGGGGGACGGCTGCTGGACTGGGACACGGCGGGGCGCATCCCGTGGGGGGTACTGATCCTGTTTGCCGGGGGCATCACGATCGCCCGCGGGTTTATCGAGACCGGCCTGAGCGACGCGATGGCGACCCAGCTGACCGCCCTGGCCAGCCTGCCGCCATGGATCATGGTGCTGTGCATCGCCCTGGGTGTGACGTTCCTCACGGAGATGACCAGCAACACTGCGACCAGCTCACTGCTGATGCCGGTGCTGGCCGCAACGGCCATTGCCTCGGAGGTACCGCCGGAACTATTGATGGTCCCCGCTGCGATCAGCGCCAGCTGCGCGTTCATGCTTCCGGTCGCCACCGCACCGAATGCGGTGATCTACGGGTCGGGGCGAGTGCCGATCCGGACGATGGCTGCGGAAGGCCTGGTGATCAACCTGATCGCTGCGATCGTCATCACCGGGGTCGTGGTGATCCGGTTCAGCTGACCGAACCCGGCCCGGGCGGGCACTTGCCCCTCCCTGGCGCACTTTTCGACGCTCTCACGTATTCAGGGCCGGACACAGCGGTGCCCTCGAATCACGAAACCCACGAGAGATTCCCATGACCATAAACCGACATGCTGCCCTTCGGCTTTTTTTCTTCGGCGCCCTCGCTTCTGGCACGGTGCACGCCGATGAAGGACTCCGTGATCGCTACATCGCCGCGAGCCAGAACATCGGGGAGAACATGCTCGCTGTCATCGAAGCTTGCGCGCCCGCCCTGGATACCCGCGGGATCGATTTCGAGTACACGGAGCGGATGACCGATTCCGTCGAATGCGTCGTTGAGGCACACATCGACCGCTTCGGCAGAGACGAGACCGAAGCATTGGTCGACGAGGCCGAAGCGATGGCGGGGCGGTCGTTTTCTTCGCTGGAAGAGATGACGACGCTTCAGCAGGAGTATCCGCGACTGTCGGATCCGGCCATGCTGGAGATCAACCAGGCCTGCGGCACCGTCGAGGCATCGAAGGACCTGCCGCTGAGCCGACTGATGCAGGACAACATGGCCAAGCTTGCCGGCTGCTTCTCCGCACCGTAGCCGGAACTCGCCGCCCCGCGGTGCTCTCCCTCGTGACCGGCCGGCTCGCAGGTCCTGCGGCCGGCCTCTCCCCGAGTGCTCGATCGCGCAGCGCATCGGAGGATGCGCAGCGCCGTTTAACGCAGGTTATTTCGAATCCGTGCTGGTTTCTGCAGGATTCCGGAGAACCTATGACGCGCGAGGGAGGCCACCCCCATGCCCGAAGAATGGAGCGATAAGGACGAACGGCAGTACGAAGAAATCAAGCAGGACAAGATGCAGCGCGGCACGGAAGAAGATCGCGCCAAGGAGATCGCTGCCCGCACGGTCAACAAGCGCAGGAGAAAGGAAGGTCGCACGGACAACGAAACCACTCAGGGTTCGGGCAATCCGAACACGCGCCTCGAAGACCGAACGAAGGACGAACTCGACCAGCGGGCCCGGGAGCTGGATATCGAGGGCCGCAGCACCATGGACAAGAACGAGCTGATCTCGGCGATCCGCCAGCGGCAGTGATTCGCCACCGGGGCCCTTGCGATCCTGCGCGAGCAGCACCGGCGTTCGTTCAACGAGTCTTCTTCGAATCCGCCGGAGGCCTTCAGCGGCCGCCGCTCCAGCGCCTGAACTCCACGCGCGTACCGTCGGGACGTGCGCGAATCCAGTCGGTGAAGCGCGCGACGTCCGGATGGGCGGCCAGCGCCTCGATCGTGTTGTAGTCACGCTCGAGAGACTTGTTGTCCAGCGTGGCGTGGACGTTCGAGTGGCAGGGCCTGCACAGCAGCGCCAGCCGGTGTTTGACATCCGCTCGATCGAAGTCGCGCTTGTTGCGCCGGTTACTGTGTCGCGTGCGTGGGATTAGATGATGGCGGGTCAGTTCGCGCACCCGCCGCTGGCACAGCTCGCAGGTGCCCCCTTCTCGGACTCGGCTGTCGTCGTTCATCATCCGAGCATCGCAAGTCGCCGCGCAGACCACGTCAACACGGCCGCGGATCGTATCCGCATGATGACGATCGGCAGGGGTATCCAGCCTTCCCTTGCCCTACTCTGCACTTCGGCTTCGAACCCTCTTTCCTGCATGGATCACCGAAGACTTGCCCGCACCGTCGCCCTGTTGACCGTTCTGTCGATCGGTGCAGCAGTCCTGCACGGTTGCGCGACCTCGAAGGCGCCCCCCGAACTCGAGCCGTCGGCCGATCCGGTCTCTGCGCAGAAGAAGGCCCAGCTCGATGCCTTCCTGGAGGAAGCGGGATCCCAATCCCTGCTGATCCTGAGGGACGGCAGGATCGTCTACCGCTACGGCGATATCCACCGGCGGCTCGCGATCCACTCGATCCGCAAGGCCGTCATGAGCAGCCTGATGGGGATCGCCGTCGATCAGGGCGTGCTGGAGATTGACGATACGCTGGCCGAGCTCGGCGTCGACGACATCCCGCCGCACCTGACCACCGAAGAGAAGCAGGCAACGGTCCTCGATCTTCTGCGCTCGCGTTCCGGGATCTACCACGACTCGGCGGCGAATTCCGAGACGATGCTGATCGGCCGTCCCGAGCGGGGTGCCCACCGGCCCGGGGAACACTTCTTCTACAACAACTGGGACTTCAACGCCCTTGGCGGCGTCCTGGAGCAGGCGACCGGCGAGAGTTTCTACACGCTCTTCGATCGGCACCTCGCCCAGCCGCTCGGCATGGTCGATTGGCGGGGCGAGATCACCACCCTGACCGACCCCGACGCCCCGATCCCTGCGGTCGACGGCTTCTACCAGTTCGAGTCCGACAAATCGAAGTTCCCGGCCTACCACTTGCGTCTGTCCGCCCATGATCTCGCGCTGTACGGCCAGCTGATGCTGCAGGAGGGGGCCTGGAACGGCCGGCAGATCGTCCCGGCGGACTGGATTGCAAGGAGCGTCGAGCCCTACTCGGAGTTCAATCCGGCGGCCAACCAGTTCTACGGCATGCTGTGGGTGGTCCGCGTCGACGGGAACGGCGCGATGTCCTCCTTCCACCACACCGGCATCGGCGTCCACTTCCTCGGCATCTACCCCTCGGCGCGCCTGGTGATCGTCCACCGGATGGACACGGAAACGCAGCCCCGCGTGCAGCAGTCACCGATCCCGAGCTTGTTCGGAGTGATCTTTGGCGGTTGACAGCAGGCGGTTGACAGCAGGCGGTTGACAGCCGGCGGTTGACCGCCAGCGACTGGCACTGGAAAGCGCCGGGCGCCGGAGAAGGGGTGGAGCCAGACGGCCAGGGACGTCGGGAACGACGTCGGGAACGACGGCGCGTGGTGTTCGCCACATAACAAAACCCCGGTCTTCTGGAACCGGGGCTTGTCCGCGGATAATTTGAGATTGGAGCGCTAGCGCTGGTCTCCTGATGCTCGACAAACATGGCTCCTGCGAGCAGTGTCCAAGCTTGCCGCCAGATCTCGATGGATCGAGCCTTCTAGCGCCGCTTCACCCTTGTGAGGCTTCCGCGTCGAGGTCAGTTGTACGCCTCTGAGGCACCCCTGTCAACGGTTTTTCGCGTGTTTTTTTGAATTATTTTCATAACTTTCAGCATCTTGCGGACTTGCTCGATTTTTGTGAACTCCGTGTGAAAAACGTGCTGCAGGTCGTTGATTCGCGCTAGCGCGATCCGCCCCGTTGCGCAAGAGCGAACGCCCTTGCAGGCCCCGGAAGCACGGCTTCGGTCGCACAGCGACGGTGCACCTGATCCGACCCTTGGGCCGGGTCAGTTCGATTCTGCCGGGAGGACGATCCGGTCGCCATCTATGGCGTAGGTGTCGCACAGTCCGGCAATGCACGCGGCCAGACCTTCGAACCGAGCGCGACTGCAGACGCCCGGATCCACGAACAGCGAATCGAACCAGGTGCTGTCCATGAACCAGCGCTGGGGATCGGCGATGCTCGACAGGGACAGGTACTGGAACTCATAGGCCACCCGCAGCAGGTGGGTCAGGGCCTGGTCCGGTGCGTAGTCGAGCAGTCGCGATCCGACGTTGTTGCGCACGTAGGTGTCCATTTCATCTTGAGTGAGGTAGTGCCTGGCCAGGAGGTTGGCCATGTAATCGTCGATCCGTCGAAGCAGGCCGGCCAGCATCGTCTCCCCCGGCGTGGCTTCGGTACCCCCAGCACGCCCGAGCGCGGCGACCAGCGCAGGACGCAGTCCGCCGGGCAGGTCGGCGACGATCTCGTCGATCGACTCGACCAGCGCCTGCTCCCGGGCCCTGCGCTCGTCGACCCGTTCCGAATCGACCCGGACCCAGCCCGACTCGGCGGCCTGATGCCCCCATTCGTGGACCGTGCGCGCAGCGAGCATCCATCGCTCGTACGGCGGACTGGCATGGCGCAGGCGCTCCGGGTCGTCGGTCAGCGAATACGCGATGCGCAGCGTGTCACCGTGGATGTAGCTCAAACCACCCGCCGTCATCCAGCTCGCCGGTCGAGCCAGGGCGCCCGGATCCGCCAGGGTTTCGAGAAAGGCCCGGCTCTTGCGGTCGACCACGGCGAGGTCGGCCAGCACCGAGTCCTCGGCCTCGGGCGTGAGTCGGGCAGCGAGCGACGCCAGTTCCGGTCGCGCCGTGCCGGGCCCGGTCCAGAGCAGTTGGCCCTCCTCGCCGGTGATCACGAGATGCGGGGCCGCGTCGTCCAGCCACCCGAGCAAGGCGCGGCCGGAACGGGCCGAGACTCCACCCACGGAGGCTCGATGCGATGCGACCGTCGCTTCGACCGCCTGCATCCAGTCTCGCTGCAGGCGGTCGAGCACCTGCTGCTGGTCCCGATGAACGATCAGACCGTTGACCCGCCGCTGCGCACCGGGCACCGCCGCCGTCGGACGGCGGAACGCCTCGTGATGCATCTCGCGGATCTCGGGCAGCGCGTCGGCCAGCGCGCGGTAGCCGGCCGCGTCCGGACGGGTGCTCCTTCGACATCCGTCGATGAAATCCGCCAGCTGGTCCTCGTCGAGGATCAGGAGGTACGGCAGGTTGGTCAGGAGGCTGGCGCCGATCTGCTGCTGCAGGTACTGGCGCTCGGCCTGGACCAGGAGGAAGATCGACAATTCCAGACTCGATGTCTCCGGGGCGACGTCGTCCCGGTACAGCAGCCAGCTGCTGGCGTGGAAAGGCTGGAAGTACGGCCGCGTCCGGGTGCCGTCGGTGATCAGGCACAGGTGCTGGACCCGGGCCGGGAACCACTGCCGCGAGGCGCGCCCGAGCTTGCCGGCCCGCTCCCAGTACTTGCGCACCATCGTGTCGATCCGCTCGCACTCGTAACGTTCCAGCAATCCGCGCGAGGCATAGGCCTCGGCGGCCTCCGGGTCGAAGCCGTCCGCGGACAGCACGTCGACCGGAACGAGCAACAGCCCGGTCTGGGACGCACAGTAGTCGAGCAAAGCGTCCTTCATCACCGCATCAGGATCAGCGCTCGTGCAGCATCTCGACCGCCCGCTCCAGTACGACATCGCGTTCTGCCAGGAGATCGCTGCGCGTCGGACCGACCGGTACGTCGGGCTCGATGCCTTCCCCGTGAAACGGCGTGCCATCGGGGCCGAGAACCCGCATGCCGGTGAAGGAGGCCGTGAACCCGCCGGGAAGCACGAGCGGAATCACGTTGCCGTTGGCGCCGGCGGTCGGGGCACCGACGATCGGACCGATGCCGTGGCGCTTGATCAGGCCGACCAGGGACTCGGCGTAGCTCAGCGCGCGGTGATCGGCCAGGAAGATCGTCGGCGCGTTCAACCGGGGCTCGGCGATCGGAAGGGCGAACTCGTCCTCGACCGAGGCCACGAGGTCGCCGTCGGGTGCACGGGCCAGAAGAATCCGAAGCCAACCGGTCCAGTCGTCCGGCGCATCGAGGAAATGTCCCAGGAATTCCGCCGGTACGAACGTGGGGTTCGGGTACCCGCGCAGGTCGAAGACGATCCCTTCGGCGTCCATCAACTCCGGAATCAGGGCCTGCACTCCCTCCTGCCGGATCGCGGGCAGGAACACGTGGACGATGCCGTTCTCGAGGTTCCGCAGGGCCGGATAGTCGATCGAACGCACGGGACCGCGAGCGGAAAACTCCAGCGTGGCCTCGAAGCGCGAGCCGTTGCGCTCGAGGGTCAAGGTCCGTCGTTCGCCGGTCGGGCCGAGCAGCAGATCCTGAAGGGCGCGGAAGGTGCGCCACTGCAGCGAGCCGCTTTCGTGGACCAGGGCCCGGGCCATCCAGGCCTCGATCGCTTCGCCGTCCACGCCGAGCACGAGGTCACCGGGACGGACGGTCTCCGGCGCGTTCGACACGGCGACCACCAGGCCCTCGGGGACTTGCTCGACGGCCAGCGGAAGAAACGCCTGAGGCGCCTCGGCCGCCGGGTCGGTTTCATACACGCTGACGTGTCCGTCGTCGATGTGATGCAGCATCCGTTGGAGCAGTCGGAGATGATCTTCTCGACTCTCGACCGCGCGCGACTCGATCAGCGCCGTTCGCAGCACCTGCGGCCAATCGTCCAGCATGGACCGATACGGATAGAAGTGCTGCATCACCGCCCAGATGGCGGCGACGTCCAGCTTCGCTTGCGCCGGCGGCGACAGGCGGTCGACGGCGCCACTCGGATAGCGCTGCCAAATCCGTTCGCGCTCCCGGGGCTCCAGCTCGGCGAGCTCCGGGCAGAGGACAAGAGGAACGCGAAGGAGCGAACCGTCGACCAGCTCGACGGACCAGTGTTCCGGCGCTTCGTCCTGCAGCGCCTCGACCACCTCGGATTCGGGTTCGTCGGGCGGCGCGATCGCCACGCGGATGGCCATGCCGTCCTCGCGCGGCATGACCTGGTGGAGATGACGCTGCGAATCGGACGTCACCCTCCAGCGGCTCGGGTCCTCGATCAGGGACTCACCGACGGGCCGACCCACGCCTTCGTCGAACACCCGCAACTGCAACTGATCGAACTCTGCAGGGACGGTGCCGTAGACGACGGTACCGAAATGCACGTCCACGGCGCGCTCGGGAATCGGAACGACCAGGCCCTTGGAGGTCCATTCCGAGCCGGTGACGGGGCGATCGTGCATGTTGTCGTAGAACAGCTGCTCCCGGTCGGGCCCGTCGACGCGAATCCAGAGCACCCCCTCCCCCCCGTCCGGCATCCGGATCCGCCCGGTGTACGCAAGCTCCTTTCCGCGCAGGGAATCGGCATCGATCCATTGGGTGAACACGACGTGGTCATGCGGATGCCCGCCCGTCTCGTGCCCGCTCCGCCGGCTCCGGTACGCCCGGGCCAGGGGGACCGCCGGATCGACCGTGACCCCCTCGTGCACCCAGCGAACGGGGCGGCTTCCGTCCCGGCAAGCGCCCGCCGATCGGCGAGCCGACGCATCGCGAGCTTCGACGCGTACGATTCCGCGCCCGATCGGCGCCAACCAGCGCCTCAGCGAGCGAGCGAATTCCTCGTCCGACGTGTCCTCAGCGGCCAGCTCGAACCCACGGTGAAGAACATGGTTCCAGTCAACGCGGGTCACGCCTTCGTGGGGATGGAAGTAGCGAAGCACCCCCGCGGCACGAATGACGTCGGCCTCGCGATCGAGAACCTGCGCCGAGACGTCTTCGCTGGCCGAGCTTGCCGAAGCGGCGAAGGACAGGAGAAGCGATGTGATGAACGAACGGATCCGGAGGCACCGGGTCATGGCCAACTCCCTGAAGAGAATCCAACCCCTGGAACGAGAGTAGCCAAGAGCCGTTCCGAGGTCCAGCGTCCAATCCTCCTGCGCACCAATCGTCGGCCGGGCATCGCGGCGGATGCGATCCGGGAAACGCCTTTGACAGAGAGGACCGGACTGGTATAGCGTTTGCGGCGCCCGATGCCGTTCTCGATCCGGGTGACGCTATTGACCCACGTGCGAGCATGCCCATGAACCCGCAACCCCGAACCCCCTGGATCCGATCGGCCGGACGCCGTATTGCAGTCACTGCATCGCTGATCGTGATCGTGACCCTGGCGTGGGTCGTCCTGCTGTTCCGGACCGACCTCCCCCTGCTCGCCATGATCGGAATCGGAGTAGTGAGCCTCCTGCTCCTCTCGGTCGCGGTCGCCTGGGCCGCCATGGCGGTCCCCCGGCGGTCGCGCACGACCGATGACAACGGACCCTCGTAGCCTGTTCAAGGGTCCGACAGGCCGCGGTGCCGCAGGCGACCGCCGGTCCGGCGGCGTGGAGCTCAGTCGTCCTCGCTCTGCTCCAGAATCAGTCGGTGCGCGGTCAGGCGGATGGCGTTGATCCGGATGAACCCGCGCGCATCTTCCTGATCGTAGCCGCCGGCCACGTCCATCGAGCTCATGTCCGGATCGTAGAGCGAACTCGGGCTCGACCGGCCTTCGACGATGACATTGCCCTTGAACAGGCTCAGCCGCACTTCGCCGTCGATCAGCTCCGAGGACTTGCGGAAGGCCGCCTCGATGAAGTCCATCTCCGGTGAGAACCAGAAGCCGTTGTAGATGATCTCGGCGAACCGCGGCGACAACATGTCGCGCAGGCGACGCACTTCGCGATCCATCGCGATGCCCTCCAGGTCGCGCAGCGCCGCGTGCAGAATGGTGCCGCCCGGGGTCTCGTAGACCCCACGCGACTTGATGCCGACGAAGCGGTTCTCGACGATGTCGATGCGACCGATGCCGTGCCGACCGCCCAGTTCGTTGAGGTCCGTCAGCAGCTCGACAGGATCCGTGATGCGGGTCCCGTCGGCGAGGTGCTCCACCTCGATCGGCATCGCATCCTTGAAGCGGAGCGCGATCCGCTCGGGCTCATCGGGCGTGTCCTGGAGCGCGCGGGTGAGCTTGAACATGTCCTCGGGCGCGGTCGCGTCCGGGTCCTCGAGCAGTCCGGCCTCGTAGGACCGATGCATGATGTTCTCGTCGCTTGAATAGGGCTTTTCGGCCGTCGCCTCGACGGGAATCTCGTGCTCGGCGGCAAAGGCCAGAAGGTCCTTCCTGCCCTGGAAGCGGGCGAGAAAGTCCGGGTCCTTCCATGGCGCAATGATCTCCAGGTCCGGCGCCAGCGCAGCGAAGGCCAGCTCGAAGCGAACCTGGTCGTTGCCTTTGCCGGTCGCCCCGTGCGCCACGGCGGTCGCGCCGACCTTGCGCGCGATCTCGACGTGCCGCTTGGCGATGACCGGGCGGGCCAGCGCGGTCCCCAGCAGGTACCGGTGCTCGTAGACCGCCTTGCCGGCGATCGCGGGCCAGATGAAGTCGGTCACGAACTCGTGCTGCAGATTTTCGACGAAGACCTCGCTCGCACCCGTGGCGAGCGCCCGGCGTTCGATGTCGGCGAAGTCCTCCAGCTGCCCGACGTCCGCCACATAGGCCACGACGTCGTGACCCTGCTGGATCAGCGTCTTGAGGATGCAGGCCGTATCCAGGCCGCCGCTGTAGGCGAGAACGACTTTCTTCTTGGTCATGGGCGAAGCCGATGGGAGATCGTCTACAGGATAGGCCAGAGCGGGCAACGGCGGAGAACGGGATCGACTGCGAGGAAAAAATTTGGAATTTCCTGCATCCAAATGCTCGCTGCCGGCGAATAACAGTCCGAATGCGCAATTCGGCGCATCGATTTCCGCCCCCGAACCCTACGAGGACATCGCAATGAGAATCAACGCAAAGCTCCTGTTCCTTCTTCCGCTGCTCGCCGCGCTGGCGGTCCTGGCCCACACCTCGGCGCTGGCCGGTCACCATGGCGACGGCGACAACATCGTCGAGACGGCGGCCGACGCCGGCCAGTTCGAGACGCTGCTGGCCGCAGCCACCGCCGCCGGTCTTGCCCCGGCGCTCTCGAACGACGGCCCGTTCACCGTGTTCGCACCGACCGACGAAGCCTTCGGCGCCCTGCCGGCCGGCACGGTCGAAACGCTGCTGAAGCCGGAGAACAAGGACACGCTCGCGACCATTCTGAAGTTTCACGTCGTCTCCGGACGCGTCGGCAGCGATGCGCTGGAAGACGGCGCAACGCTCGACACGCTGGCCGGCCCGCGCGTGACCTTCACCGCGACCGAACAGGGCTTCTCGATCGAAGGTGCGCGGATCGTCGCCACGGACATCCGTGCCTCGAACGGCATCGTGCACGT
Organism: Wenzhouxiangellaceae bacterium; assembly: GCA_965227925.1. Lineage (GTDB taxonomy): Bacteria > Pseudomonadota > Gammaproteobacteria > Xanthomonadales > Wenzhouxiangellaceae. The sequence goes on along the minus strand of CBDDGP010000003.1, from coordinate 13,453 downwards.
GATCGATCGCGTGATCCTGCCGCCGGAGGCGATGAGCGAGTCGGGCAGCGAGTCCATGAGCCGCAGCGATGCCGGTCGCGCGATCGATCGAGCCATCGCTCGCGGCGTGCCGATGTTCAACCACGGAAACCCGTCCGGAACGGTGCGGGTTTACGAAGACGCCCTGCGCGCCGTTCTGGCCTCGACGCCGTTGAGCGCCAGTGAGCGCAATCGTCTCGAGCGAGGCCTTCGCGCCAGCGAGCACGCGAGCTCGGACCGCGAGCGCGCATGGCAGCTTCGCTACGCCATGGACGACGTACGTGATTCGCTGCACCGCTCGAATGATAGGGTGGCCAGTGCTGGATCGATGCGCCGTTGAACTGGACGTCGATGAACGAAGTCGGCGGCGGCCGGGGTCTGCTGGCCGCCGCTCCTTCGTTCAACTCGAATCACGGACGGAAACCCCTGGCAAGACCGACAAAGGACAACGGCCCGCCGCGCATGAACCCGGAAGAACCCCTTCTGCCCCGCATTGCCGACGGCGACCGGAGCGCCGTATCGGAATGCATCGATCGCTACTCGGGCCTGGTGTGGTCCCTGGCGCGGCGCCACCTCGTCATCGAGGCCGACGCCGAGGACGCCGTCCAGGACGTGTTCATGGAGCTATGGTCGAAGGCCGATCGCTTCGATCCGGCCAGGGCCGCCGAGGCCACCTTCGTATCGATGCTCGCGCGACGCCGGATGATCGACCGCAACCGAAAGGAACGCCGGACCCCCGACCGTCGCCCGCTGGCGGATGTCGAGCACGCGTTGAGTCGGGACGGACACGCCGCGATCGAAGCCAGCGCCGAATCGCAGCGCGTGCTCCGGGCGATCGAGCAGATGGAACCGGATCAGCGGCAGGTGTTGCGCATGGCGACCTGGCTGGGGATGACCCACGCCGCGATCGCCGAGGAAACGGACCTGCCGCTGGGCACCGTCAAGAGTCACCTTCGACGCGGACTGATCCGCGTTCGCGAACAACTGGGTATCGCTCCCGAACGCGGAGCCGGATCATGAAGACCGAAGCAATGACCGAAGAACTGCTGGACCTGCTGACCGAGCGAGCGCTCGACGGGCTTTCGCCTGCCGACGAACTGCGCCTGGGCCGACTGCTCGAGGCGGCGGGCCTGACCGACGAGGACGGGATCGACCTCGCCGCCGCCGCGGCCATGAATGCCTTCGGTCGCACCGAAGATGTCGAGATCGACCCGGTTCCGGAATCGCTGATCGAATCGTTGCGCGCTGACGCCGACCGGCACTTCGCTTCGGCGCCCGCGAAGGCGAACGTTCGAAGTCTCGAACAGGCACGGACCCGTCGCGCGCAGGCATCGGGCGAAACGCCGACTCGCAGCTGGACCGCCGGCATCGGGTGGGCCGTCGCGGCCATGCTCGCCGTGGTCGTGGTGATCTCGCTGCAGCCGGAACCGATAACCGAGGGCGTCGATCCGGCTGCGGCCCGCGCATCGCTGTTGGCCGAGGCCGGATCAACCGTCGTCGAGTGGAGTCGATCCGAAATCCCGGCGTACAACCGAGTGACCGGCGACGTGGTCTGGAACGACGAACGTCAGGAAGGCTATCTGCGCCTGGCCGGCATGCCGATGAACGATCCGGCGATCGCCCAGTACCAGCTCTGGATCGTCGACCCCGATCGAGACGCCAACCCGGTCGACGGCGGCGTGTTCGATATCCCGTCCGGGGCCGACGAGATCATCATTCCGATCGATGCCAAGCTCGATGTAGCCGACCCTGCGGCGTTCGCGATCACGCGTGAACAACCCGGCGGGGTCGTGGTGTCCGACGGACCGCTGCTGATCGTCGCATCGACCTGAGGCGGAGACCGGACGCGACGACGCGGCAGGGCAACAGGGACGGCTGATCGCCCGATCGACGAGGATCCCGGTCGCCCCCACTGACGAAGATTGCCTGCTCGAACCGCGCTGGCAGTCACTCGGACGCGTCTTCAACGACCGCGGCAGTGCATTCCACCTCGACCCGAGCGCCCAGTGCCAGGCCGTCGACGCCGAGCGCGCTGCGCGCGGGATAACGCCCGGCGTCGAAGTACGTCCTGTAGATGTCGTTGAAAGCGCCCCACTCGCTCATGTCGTCGAGCATGACCAGGCATTTCACGAGGTTCTCCATGCCGAGCCCGTGGGCGTCGAGCGATAAGCGGATGTTGTCCATGGTCCGACGAGTCTCCGCCTCGATGCCGCCGGCGACCAGCTCCATCGTGCCGGGAACGATGCCGATCTGGCCGGACAGGAACACCGTGTCGCCGACGCGCACCGCCTCCGAAAACGGCAGCTCGGTCGGCAGCACCTCGCCGGAATTCAGGAACTGGGGCTCGGCGTTCGCTCCGAACACCGCAATCCATCCGACCCAGAGTACCCAGCTCTTTTTCATGGAGTTCTCCTTCGGTCCAGAAAGGCCGGCCATCGGGCCGTGTTCAGCGGCTCGATTCGAAGCCATCGGCAAACAGCAGTTCGGCGGCGAAGGCCTGGCGGAACACGCCGAGACCATAGACATCGTTGACGTTGTCGGGGGCCGTCAGCACGGCGATGTAGGCGACCTCACCGGACTCGTTGATCGTCACCCCACCGGAGAACTCGATGCCCGATGGGCTGTCGATCCGGGCCGGTCCGAGGTCGGACTCGACCAGGTCGCCGGCGCCGATCATGCGCTGCGGCGACTGGCCGGCCTCGGCCAACCAGATTGCGCGGCGTCCGGTTGCGGCGTCGAACGCGCGGAAGACCACCCGCCCCTGGTTGTCGATCGCCGGCCCGAAGAACTCGATGTCGCCGATGCCATCTTCTGCCTCGCCGGCGAGCTTGACCGCGGTCGTGCCGTCGCTGAACCAGACACCGCGCTGGCCCGAGGCCGTGGCGATGAATCCGATATCGCCATTGTCGTTGACCACCGGGGAATTATCGAAGCTGGAAAACGGGCTGGCGCCGTCGGCCGCCTGGTCGGACACCAGGACGTCGAAGTTCCCGTCGGATCCGGTGCGGATGATCTGATTGCCGCCGGCGACCCGCAGCGCCTTTCCGGCGATCTGGCCGGCGTCGTTGAACGAGGGCGTGAACAGGAAGTCCCAGGGGCTGCCCGGCTGGATCGAAGCCTCGGCAGCGTGAATTCCGACGCCACCGCCGGCCGTCCGCGACACCCAGGCACGACCGCCGCCTGCGCCGAAGGTAGCGCGATAGCCGAGCGTGCCCGAATCATTGATCCGTACCGTGCCCCAGGACGATGTCCCGAGCGGTTCCGACGTGATCCGCGTGACCGTATCCCCGACCGGCTCCCAGCCGTAGATCCCGTCGGCCGGCGTATCGGTCTGCGCCCAGACCACGTCTGCGGCGTTGTTCAGGTCGGCATCGGTGAAGAACCACGACGGATCGCCGTTCGCGACGACGTCGCCGGTCACGCCGTCGCCGAACCAGATGCCACGACTGCCGGCCACGCCGATCGACGACAGACGCAGCGACGCCTCGCCGGCATCGTTCAACGCGACATCGTTGTTCGAGAAGCCGGTGTTGGCCGGGATCAGGTATCCGTCCGTCGGTCCGGAGCGTCCGAGCAGAACGGGATCGGCCTGGGCGACCGCAAGGAGGGAACCGGTTAGGGCTAGAGCCGCAACGACTGCGTGACTCGGAGACATCGGAGAGTACCCGGATGGTCGCTTCCCGGCATCCTGCGCGACTGCGCGGAGTTTTTCAAATCCTGGGCGAATCCGACGATTCAGCGGTAGGCCAGTGCTCCCGACACGTATTGAGTCAGCGACTGGATCTCGCCGTCCTTTTCTTCGATCTGGTGCTGGACGAGCTCTCCGATTCCAAGCACGCCGACCAGCTTCCGGTCGGTCACCACGGGAAGGTGGCGGATATTGGCCGCCGACATGATCGACAAGCACTTGTCCAGCGAGTCGCTCTCGGTCACGGTGACGACGTCGGAGGTCATGATCTCCGACACCGGCGTGTCCATCGACGTTTTCTTGAGCAGGACCACCTTACGCGCATAGTCCCGCTCCGAGACCACCCCGACCAGGCGGTCGTCTTCATTGAGCACCACCAACGCGCCGCAGTTCTTCTCGGCCATCAGTTTCAGGGCGTCGATCACCGGTGCATCGTCGCGAATGCTCCAGACTTCCCGGCCCTTCTCATCGAGAAACTGGCGAATGCTGTACATGACGGAATCCTCGAGCTGGCTCGTTCATTGGCGATGCGTAACGGTGCGCCCGCTGCGGTGAATGGGCCGTGAGCGGCATGGGCTCCTTCGCTTGCGGGCGTTGGCGGGAGGCTGGAGTATGATCGAGGTCGGGTTCCTGTCCTGGACGACACCGATGACGCGACGCCGACCTCCGCCGATTGCGGCTCGACTCGGGGCTGCGGTCCTGCTTGTCGCTTCCGCAGCGCACGCAGACGAGCACGCACATCCCGTAGAGGAACGGGGGGATCGCGGTGCCGACCGCGCACGCCTGCTGCAGCTCGACGAACAGCTGGTGCGTACCCAGATCATCGAACGCGATGCGACGCTCTTCGACGACATCGCGGTCGATGGGTTCCGGGTACTCGCTCCGGGCGGCATGATCGAATCGAAACAACAGGCGATCGCCGGGGTGACGGCCTGGGATGCAAGCGACGTGCAGTTGAGCGGAACGGACATCGTCTTTCACGGCGATGTCGCGATCATGACCGGAAGGATGGACATCGACGGCACGATGCAGCCGGTGGGTCGATGGGGGCCACTGAAGTACATGAGCACCTGGATCAAGCAGGACGGCGAATGGCGGCTGGCGTCACGCTCGCTGACGCCCTGCCTGGACAAACTGATCGAAATCGGACGCTGCTGACCGAGCCGTTGCGGCTCAGCCGTCGAGCAGCGCCTTCAGCGCAGCGAAGTTGTCGCGTGCGGAATCGGCGTCGACTTCCTTCCGGCCGTCCTTGCCCGGCCAGTCGAGCAGTTCCCTGGGCAGCTCGTCGATGAACCGGCTCGGCTCGCACTTGCGGGTCTCGCCGAACTGGCGACGGGTGCGGCAGAAGCTGACCGACAGCCGGCGCTCGGCGCGCGTCAGGCCGACGTACATCAAGCGCCGCTCCTCTTCGACCCGACCCTCCTCGACGCTGTTGCGATGCGGCAGCAGGTGTTCCTCCACGCCGACCAGCCAGACCCGCGGGAACTCCAGCCCTTTCGAGGCATGCAGCGTCATCAGCCGGACTTCGTCGACGTCGTTGTCGCGATCGTCGTCCGGGCTGGACGCCAGCGCGATCCGGGCGATCAACTCGTCGGGCGAGCTGCAGTCGCCGGCCATCCGACCGACCCAGCCGACCAGGTCGTCGAGGCTCTTGCGCCGTCGTCGGGCCTGCTCGGGCTTGTCGGCGGTCTCGTCGAGGAACTCCGGATACTCGACGTGTTCGAGCAGTTCGCCGAACAGTGCGCCGAATTCCTCGGGCTCGGCGCGGCCGGCCCGGTCGGAGAAATCGACCACCAGGTTGATGAATGCGCGCAGACCCCGGCCCGCACGCTCGGGCAGTTCGCGCTGGAACTGGGCGTCGTCGGCGGCCGACAGCAGGCTCTGCTTCGACGCGCGGGCAAAATCGAGCAGACGCGCCAGCGAGTTCGAACCGATGCCGCGCCGGGGCGTATTGACCACGCGGAGAAACGACGGGTTGTCCTCGGGATTGAACATCAGCCGCAGGTAGGCCAGACCGTCGCGAATCTCGCGGGCGTCGAACCAGCTCGGGCCACCGGTCAGTCGGTACGGGATGCCGTATTCGCGCAACGCCTTCTCGATTTCGCGGGCCTGGAAATTGGAGCGGTAGAGCACGGCGGCCTGGCCCCAGCGCATCGACGTGCCGCCGCGGGCCGCGACCAGGTCGCGCGCGACGCCCTCGGCCTCGTCGGTCTCGTCGGCGTACTCGCGGATCGCGATCGGGTCGCCCGGCCCGTGCTCGCTCCACAAGCGCTTCTCGTGGGTGTGCGGGTTGATCGCGATCACCGCGTTGGCGGCGTTGAGGATGTTGCCCACGGAGCGATAGTTCTGTTCGAGCTTGATGACCCGCAGCCGCGGAAAATCGCTGCCGAGCTGGTCGAGGTTCTCGGGCCGCGCTCCACGCCAGCCGTAGATCGACTGGTCGTCGTCGCCCACCGCGGTGAACTGGCCCGACTCGCCGGCCAGGCGCTGCAGCAACCGGTACTGGGCCGCCGAGGTGTCCTGCACCTCGTCGACCAGGAAATAGCGCAGCTTCGCGCGCCAGCGGGTGCGCAGCTCCGGGTGTTCGAGCATCTTTGCAGGCAGCGCGATCAGGTCGTCGAAATCGACTGCGTTCAGTTCCTGCATCCGCTGCTGATAGGCCTGGTAGACGGTCGCGACGAGGCCTTCGCCTTCGCTCTTCGCGTCGGCCAGGGCACGGCCCGGCTCGACCCCTTCGTCCTTCAGCGCACCGATCGCCGACATGGTCATGTAGAGCTGGTCGTTCTTGACCTGGCCGGGCAGCAGTTCGCGGACCAGATCGGCCGCCGCGTGCTGGTCGAGGATGCTGATGCCGCGGGCCCGACCGGCCGCGTCCGGCTCGGCGCGCAGGATCTGCCAGCCCAGCGAGTGGAAGGTCGAAATCGTCAGGCCCTCGGCGGCTTTTCTCTTCAGCCGCTTGCCCACGCGCTGGCGCATCTCCTTCGCGGCCTTGTTGGTGAAGGTGATCGCGGCGATCTGCGAGGCCCGGAAGTGGCCCTGGCCGATCAGCCAGGCGATCTTCTCGGTGATCACGCGGGTCTTGCCCGACCCGGCCCCGGCCAGCACCAGCAGGGGCGAATCGACGTGCTGCACCGCGGCGCGCTGCTGGGGATTGAGACCGGACATAGGCGCGGCATTCTACCCCGGCCCACCTCTCCGACCGGGGCCGAAACGACACCGAATCCGCACATCGCGGAACGTATACTGCTCCCCATGCGATCCCCCCTCCACGCCCTGTCCGCGCTCCTGCTGAGCGCCGCCGCGATGAGCCTCGCGGCCCCTTCGAACGCGCAGCAGCCGGACGGCTGGACGGCGCTCGATCAGAGCGCCGAGGCGGTGCTGGCGCACCAGCGGCTGCCCGGAAACGCGCGCGCCCAGGCCAAGCGCAGGGGGGCGATCCGCACCGTTCCTCACCTGTTCGTCTATCACCGCGACGCGACACCGGCCTTCCACATGGACGGCCTGCGTCCGGGCTTCGAGCGGCAGCTGAACCTGCTGATCGATGCATTCCGGATCGACCGCTCGATGGTCGAACTCGAGACCCTGCTGGCCAACGCCCGCACCGCCGCAGGGGTCGCGCCGATCGCCGGCGATCTCGAGCCCGGACGGGTTGTCCTGGTGCTCTACACCCGAGACGGCTGCAGCGATTGCGCGGCGGTGCGTGAACGGCTCGAGGCCTGGCTGAACGAGCGCACCGACCTGCGCCCCAACCGCCTGCTGATCCGGATGCCCTGATGGCGAAGCTGTATTTCTATTACTCGACGATGAACGCCGGCAAGACCACGGTGCTCTTGCAGTCGGCGCACAACTACCGCGAGCGCGGTCTGCGACCCTTCCTGCTGACCCCTGCGCTGGACGACCGGGCCGGTCGCGGCACGATCCGTTCGAGGATCGGTCTGGAGGCCGAAGCCCACGCCTTCGAAGACGACGAGAACCTGCTGGCCTCGGTCGAGGCCGACCTCGAGGTCCGCGGCGCGATCGCCTGCGTGCTGGTCGACGAGGCCCAGTTCCTGTCGCGCGACCAGGTCCACCAGCTCGGCGACGTGGTCGACCGGCTCGGGGTTCCGGTGCTGGCGTTCGGCCTGCGCACCGACTTCCGCGGGGAATTGTTCACCGGCAGTCGCTACCTGCTGGCCTGGGCCGACGAGCTCAAGGAACTCAAGACCATCTGCCACACCGGGTCCAAGGCCACCATGGTGGTCCGGGTCGACGACGAAGGCAACGCCATCACCGACGGCGCACAGGTCGAAATCGGCGGAAACGATCGCTACGTTCCGGTCAGCCGCGCCGAGTTCAAGCGGGTGTTCTACGGCGGGGAAAAGGCGACATTATTGAAAGGCCGGGACGAGGGGAAAGGGACTGGGTCGAGGGGCCAGGGACTAGGGGTCAGGGACCAGTAAAACATCGGCTTCGATCAGCCCTAGTCCCTGACCCCTTTCCCCTTTTCCCTGCACCTGGACCCTTTCCCCTGGTCCCTTTCCGCTGGTCCCTTTTCCCTAGCCCCTCGCCCATTTTCCCCTCCTCCTAATCCCCCAGCCCCTCGGGCCCAATGACCCGATCGGCGCCCAGTTCGCGGTCCCCGGCCAGGGTCGCGTCGATCCGGTCCAGCGCTTCCCATAGGAGGGGAATCAGCGGGCGGTAGCGGGTATTCATTCCGGGAAACGGGACCAGCGAATCGAAGTGCTGGGCGCCGTCGATCTCCCAGTAGACCAGGTCTCCGGCGCCGGCCGTACGCGCGGCGGCCACGTAGGGACGGGCGCTGAACGCGGCCGGGATCAGGCCGTCCTGGCGTCCGTGCATCACGATGAGGGGAACGTCCGCCAACCGCCCCGTGGCCCGGGTCGCCTCGACCGCACCGCGCAGCGCGCGGGCCTCGGTTCCATCGCCGGTCCAGAGCCGGCGCAGGCAGAGCAGACCGCCGACGTCCGGGTCGTCCGGGTAGCGGTCGGCCAATCCGTCGAACCACTCCACGCCGCCGCCGGGCACGACACCGGAGCTCTGCGCCCACCACAGGTTGCGCTGGGCGAACGGCGCGGCGACGCGGGCGCCGTCGGGCCCGCGCACTCCGGTGCCGTAGCCGCAGGGCATGGCGTCGACCGGCGTTCGAAGATAGGCCGAGGCGTACAACGCGACCACCGCGCGCCAGACGTCGATGCTGGTGTTCACGGCCACCTGCTCCAGCGCATCGGCGTCGAATCCGCCGGCCTCGAGCACGGCGCGCGCCGCCTCCGGCTCGGCGCGTTCGAGCAGGCTCGCCTTGACCAGCGACTCGCAGCGCGCCCGGCCCGGGCCGATCAGCAGCGGGTTGGCGAACGGCAGCCCGGCCAACGCGGCTGGATCGCCGAGCATGCAGGGCTGGAACAGCGCGGCCTCGGTCGCGTAGTCGTACAGCGGACGGGCTCCGGGCGGCGTGACGTTGGGCGCGGCGACCACCGCTGCGTCGAACAGGCCCGGCGGCGCCTGTTCCAGCGCACGCAGCACGGCCCCGCCGCCGTTGGACAGACCGACCGCAATCACCCGGACTTCGGGCATCGAGCGGGACGGGTCGGGCCACAGCTGCTCCAGCGTCTGCAGCCCGAACAGCGCGGCCTCGACGGTGTAGCGGCCCCAATCGGCTTCCGGGTGATCGCCCGAGTGCGCGTGCGGGACCGAAACCCAGGCACCGCCCACGGCAGCGGGCGCCAGGCCCAGCGTCGCCGTGCCGCGCGCCGCGCGCGTGCCATCGAGGGCGACCCCGGTGTCGCTGGCGTGGTCGAACAGGTCGGTGCCCGTCCCCTTGTCGGTCAGCGCCAGCGCGCAGCCGCGCGGCAAGGCCCAGGGACCGGCCACCGGCAGCGCGCCGAACACGCCGCGCGAACCCGACGACGGGGCCACCACGAGGCAGGGCCGTTCCGTATCGAGCGCATCGGGAACCATCACCGCCACCCGGGCGGGATGGCGACGGCCGGCCAGGCGAAGCCATGCGTGAACTTCGCGACCGGGGACGGCCGGCAGATCGCCGGCCTGGAGACCGCCGGTGGCCGTCAGGTCGACCAGGCCGCCGTAGTTGGCGTGGATCGCCACCCGACGCAGCTCGCTCGGCTCGGGCGCGGCCCGGTCGGCCGGCAGCCGAGGCGGCTGACGCAGGCCGTCGAGACCGAGACCGGCGGTCAGCAGGTCGTCATCGGCGGCGTGATGGCGCAGCCGGTTGCCTTCGACGTCGACCGAGGGTCGTTCGGCCACGGCGCAGCCGATCAACAACCCGCAACCGATCAACACTGCGCAGGCGACCGACGCGTTCTTGCCGATCGATCGCGGCGAGGCGGGGGGAAACGAGCGTGCGGCAAACGGCGAACGAAGCATGGTGGAGCGTCCTCGTGGCGTGGAGAGTTCGGGGCGTGGGCGGTGGTCCGGCGGCAGCGGTACAGCGTGCCCACAAATCTAGCATCGGGTCGAGCCGTGCGGCATGGACTTTGGTACACCTCCGGGCCCGGGAGCGCGGCGCTAGACTCGTTGCTGGCTTCCGCGTGCAGCGCCGACCGCATGACCTCCAAACGATTCCGGATCCTGATCACCGGCGCCGGCAGCGGCATCGGCGCAGGGCTTGCCGAGCACCTGGCCGAACGCGGCCACCTCATCCTCTGTACGGATCTCGACGGCACCGCGGCCCGATCGGTCGCCGAGCGCATCGTCAGCCGAGGCGGACACGCCTCGGGCCACGCACTGGACGTGACGCGGGACGACTCGGTCGACGGGTTGCTCGCCGCCCTGCCCGCCGCGCCGGACGTGCTGGTCAACAACGCCGGAATCCAGCATGTCGCGAAGCTCGAGGACTTTCCGATCGATCAGTGGGACCGGCTGGTCCAGGTGATGCTGACCGGCGTCGCGCGGTTGACCCGAGCGCTGCTTCCCGGCATGCGCGAACGCGGCTTCGGCCGGATCGTCAACGTCGGTTCCATCCACTCGCTGGTCGCCAGCCCCTACAAGAGCGCCTACGTGGCCGCCAAGCACGGCCTGATCGGCTTCTCCAAGGTCATCGCGCTGGAGACCGCGGACGCCGACGTGACCATCAACACGATCTGCCCCACCTACGTGAAGACCCCGCTGGTCGAGAAGCAGATCGCCGACCAGGCCCGGGTGCACGGCCTGTCCGAAGACGAGGTGATCGAGCAGATCATGCTCCGGCCGATGCCCAAGGGCGTGTTCATCAGCTTCGAGGAACTGGCCGGCATCACCGCGTTCCTGTTCGGTCCGGCCTCGCGCAACATCACCGGCCAGGCCATCGTCGTCGACGGCGGCTGGACCGTCCAATAGGGGCAAGGCTTTCGCACCCGGACGGGTTTGCGCGTACCATGCGCTGCGAGCCCCTGCCGCGACCGCCCGATGACCCGAATCGTCATCGCCGACGACCATCCCCTGTTCCGCACCGCGCTCGGCCATGCGCTGGCCGCCGCGCTCGACGACCCCGAACTGCTCGAGGCCGCCGACCTGGACGCGACCCTGGCGACGCTGGAGCGATCGTCCCCCGTCGACCTCGTCCTGCTGGACCTGCACATGCCGGGCAGCCAGGGCCTGGCCGGCCTGGCTCGCCTGCGCGGGCTGCATCCGGACGTCGCCGTGATCGTGGTTTCGGCCAACGAGGATCCGCGCGTGATTCGGCGTGCCCTCGATCAGGGTGCGGCCGGGTTCATTCCCAAGAGCGCGGGCCTGGACGAGATCGGCCGCGCGCTCGACGCCGTGCTCGATTGCCGGACCTGGGTGCCGGACCATCTCGAGCGCGCCATCGACAGCCAGCCCCGCGACGATGACGATGCCGACCTCGCCCACCGCATCGGCCAGCTCACCCCGCAGCAGTACAAGGTGCTCAACCAGGTCGCCGACGGTCAGCTCAACAAGCAGATCGCCGATTCGCTCGGCATCCAGGAGCGCACCGTCAAGGCGCACATGAGCGAGATCTTCCAGCGGCTGGGAGTCCGCAACCGGACCCAGGCAGGCGTTGCATTCCGCAGGTTGGAGTTGATCGACCCGGCGGGGAAGATGGTCGACGGCTAGGTTTTTTCTGCCCGTCTGATTGATCCCGAACACGGCCGATTTCGGTCTTCTCGGTTCCAGTTCAAAAGCGTTTCGCACGCCTGCTTCGCAGGCTTCTGCGAGGTACTTTTGAGGCCCCAAAAGCACCCAAAATGGCTGCGCGAACATCGCCGCCGGGCTGCGCCCGGTCCCTTGCGATGCTCGGTGCGGATGGGACGAAAAGAACTCGCTTCGCGCCTTCGGCGCTCCGCTCAGACACCTTTTCGTCACTCTCCATCCGCCCCTCCGCTTCTCAGCGGCGCTGACGGCGGGGCAAGTCAAGGGACAAATCGCTAGCCATCAAATCTAGCGGCGAAACTCAAGAGCCGCAACCAAACACATCAGAAAGGTCGTCAAGTTTGCGTCCCGAGTATGCCTCTCCCGAGGCAATAGAGGATCAGCGACAATCGAAATCGAGTTTCGCGATGGAGTTCTTCTGAACGATGTAAGGTAAACCACGCGCAGATGAGTCGAATGGCGTCATTTCATGAACAAGCTACTACTTCCTTTTTTGCATTGGGCTTTGTGCTTTTGCTGCCGGAACGATCGGCGCTGTTTTCATGGCCAACTTCATAGGGACGCAAGTCAGCGAAGCGCTTGCTCTCGACAGATTCGATCCGTTGTTACTCCCGGAAATCGAAATCTCAGGGAGCCTGTTGCATATCGAGGCCATTGAACGTGGTGACCGCGAATAGGTCGAGAGCTACCATTGCTGGAGGCTCGGGACCTGTCTCCAACAGCTGGAACGTATGGAGTACGAAGGCGACCGGAACGCTGAGTTCGTCGACCGGATGGAAGAGGCGATCGAAACGTATCGCAGGCTTCAGGCGGAAAGTCGATGCAGCAGCTCGCACAGTAACGTCGATACCTCGGTCGCAGCACCGGCCAGCTGCGGTTTCCGCAGCGCAAGATCGCTTTTTCTCAAGCCTCGACCCTTACCGAAGTCCCTCGATCGCAAGCGGCCGCCAGCAATCGAGCCGAAGTAGGAAACCGACTTTGACTTGGCCTTGCCCCGCCGTCAGCGGCGCCGGAGGCGCGGACCGGCTGGCGGAAACAGGGCCGTCGCATGTCTGAGCGAAGCGAGTTCGACGGACCCCGCCAGACGGGAGCACCGGAGGGAACCCGGGCGCAGCCCGGGCGGCGATGTTCGCGCAGCGGTTTTGGGTCCTTTTGACGCCACAAAAGGACCTCGCCATCAGCCTGCGCAGCAGACGGGCGAAACGCTTTTGAATCAGAAACCCAAAAACAAGAATGCCCCGGCCATTCGACCGGGGCATTCGAGTGAACGAGGAAAAACGAGAAGCCTAGTCGATCTTCCCGTGGCACTGCTTGTACTTCTTGCCCGACCCGCACGGACAGGGTTCGTTGCGGCCGATCTTGCGGCCGTCGCGAACGAAGGTGTCCGGGGTCTGGCCGGCGGCGGCCGCGGCCGGCCCGGCGCCCGGCCTGGCTCCGGCCACGGCGGCGGCCGGCTGGCCCTGGGCGGCGGCAGCGCGCGCATCCTGATGCTTGAACTCCATCGGGCGCTCGCGGCGGCGCTGCTGGTCGACCGCCTCGACGTCCTCGTCGCTCTTGACCTGAACGCGCGAGAGAATGCGGACGACCTCGTAGCGCATACTCGCCAGCATCTCGGTGAACATCTCGAAGCCTTCTCGCTTG
>CBDDGP010000002.1:0-692537 GCA_965227925.1 Wenzhouxiangellaceae bacterium | reverse complement strand
ATCTGAAGGCGCCGCGCACGCGACGCAAGCTGCCGGTCACGCTGGATCCGGACCAGGTCCTGAAACTGCTCGAACTGCCCGGTGACGGCGCGCTCGACGTGCGCGACCGGGCGCTGATGGAACTCTGCTATTCCTCCGGCCTGCGGGTCAGCGAACTCGCCGACGCCCGCTGGTCGCGGCTCGACGAGCGTGAAGGCTTGCTGCGGGTGATCGGCAAGGGCGACAAGGAACGGATCGTGCCGGTCGGCCGCCACGCGCTCGCCGCGCTGGCCGCCTGGCGCCCGCACCAGTACGACGCCACCCAGGGCAGCGAGGACGTGATCTTCACCACCCTGAAGGGCAAGCCGCTCAGCGTGCGCGCGATCCAGCAGCGCATGGCCGTGCGTGCGCGCGAGCAGGGCCTGGGCCAGCACGTTCACCCGCACCAGCTGCGTCACTCGTTCGCCTCGCACATCCTCGAGTCCTCGGGCGACCTGCGCGCCGTGCAGGAACTGCTCGGCCACGCCAACCTGTCGACCACCCAGATCTACACCCACCTCGACTTCCAGCACCTCGCCGAAATCTACGACCGAACCCACCCCCGCGCCCGCAGCCGCAGCCGCAGCTGACAAAAATTCTAGATCCTGTTTGTCCACGGATGGACACGGATGGACACAGATGAAAAGACGGGAATCGGGCAGCAATCCCGAGCGAGATCCGACTGGTGCCGGTGCTGCACTCGGCACTCGTTCCAGCAATTCATTCGCGTTCCGGGCCGGTTTTCTACCGCCGCCGCCGGAAGCATCGAGAAGCTGCGGTGGTCGCCGACCGCTCTCCAATCGCTGGCCGTACTCGTCCAGCCATATCGTTCCCTTCTACCCCCGTTTATCTGTGTTCATCCGTGTTCATCTGTGGACAAACAGCCTTCCCCCGGCCCGGCATATCTCGAGCGGTCAATCGTCGCCGACGTCGTCGGCCTGCAGGGCCTGCAGGGTGGCCAGGAGTTCGGACACGATGGTCCGGGCGCGGGCTTCGAAGGTCTCCGGCACCTGGATGCGGATCGCGCTGTAGCCGTCGGCGGCGCCGAACAGCGAGGCATGGCCGGCCGATCCGAGATGGACCGGGATGCCCTCCGCATCCAGCTTCATCCGCACGACCTGGGCCAGCGCGGCGTCGTTGAGCTTCTCGATCGTGACCAGGGCCATCGGCGGTTCTCCTTGCGGTCCGGGACGGTGTAAGCATTTCGGCCAAGCATACCTGCATCGTCGCGCGTGCCGCGTCAGTCCGCCTGGGCTACCATCGATCCGAGTCCACACAACGGAGCTGCACGGTGACCCACCCCTCCATTGTTCTCGGCAAGGGCGCCGGGCAGGTCCACCTCGAGGGCCGCTATGCCAACCGTCACGGCCTGGTCGCCGGGGCGACGGGCACCGGCAAGACGGTCACCCTGATGGTCATGGCCGAGGGCTTCTCGCGAATGGGCGTACCGGTGTTCATGGCCGATGCCAAGGGCGACATCGCCGGACTGGCGGCCGCCGGCGCCCCGCACCCGAAGATCGACGAGCGGCTCGAGTTCATCGGCATCGACGACTACGTCCAGGAAGCCAACCCGGTCGTCCTGTGGGACCTCTACGCCGACCAGGGCCACCCGGTCCGGACCACCATCACCGAGATCGGCCCCGTGCTGCTGGCGCGGATGCTGGAATTGAACGACACCCAGGAAGGCGTACTCAACGTGGTGTTCCGGGTCGCCGACGAGAGCGGCCTGATGCTGCTGGACCTGAAGGACCTGCGCGCGCTGCTCAATCACGTCGCCGAGAACCGCAAGGAGATCAGCGCCCGGTTCGGCCTGGTCAACACCTCCAGCGTCGGCGCGATCCAGCGCTCGCTGCTGCGGCTGGAGGCCGACGGCGCCGAGCGCTTCTTCGGCGAGCCGGCGCTGGTGCTCGAAGACCTGATGCGCCAGGACCTGTCCGGGCGCGGCGTGATCAACGTGCTGGCGGCCGACCAGCTGATCCTCAAGCCGAAACTCTATTCCAGCTTCCTGCTGTGGCTGCTGTCGGAACTGTTCGAGCAGCTCCCCGAAGTCGGCGATGCAGACCGGCCGCGCATGGTGTTCTTCTTCGACGAGGCGCACCTGCTGTTCGACGATTGCCCGCCGGCGCTGCAGCAGCGCGTCGAGCAGGTGGTGCGCCTGATCCGCTCCAAGGGCGTCGGCGTGTACTTCTGCAGCCAGAACCCGGACGACGTGCCCGACGAGATTCTCGGCCAGCTCGGCAACCGGGTCCAGCACGCGCTGCGCGCGTTCACGCCGCGCGATCAGAAGGCGATCCGAGCCGCGGCCGAGACCTTCGTCCAGAATCCCGCGATCGACGCCGAGGAGGCCATCACCCAGCTCGGGGTCGGCGAGGCCCTGGTGTCGACCCTGGCCGGCAAGGGCATCCCTCAGCCGGTCGACCGCGCGCTGATCGCGCCGCCGCGTTGCCGGATGGGCGTGCTGTCTGCCGAAGAGCGCGCTGCGGTGCGCGCACGCAGCCCGATCGGCCCGAAGTACGACCAGACCATCGATCGCGAATCGGCGTTCGAACGGCTGGCGGCGCAGGCCGAGGCCGCCGCCGACGCCGCCGAAAAGGCCCGCCGGGACGAACAGGCGGCGCAGCAGCGGGAGGAGGCCGAGAAGGCCGCGGAAAGGGCGGCTCGCGAGGCCGAGAAGGCGGACCGCCGTCGTTCCGGACGATCCTCGGGACGATCCTCCGGCCGGCGTTCCAACCGCCAGTCCAGCGGCGAGGCGTTCTGGAAGTCGACCCTGCGCTCGATCGGCTCCACGCTCGGCCGCGAGCTGTCGCGCGGCCTGCTCGGCGCGCTGAAGCGGCGCTGAGCCGAACAGTCGCACGGGCTGAAGGCCCGCGTCGCCGGGCGACCCGGTCCGGCGAACCCCTCGATTCCGCTTGAGCCGCGTCCGCGGCGGCCCCATGTCGTTCGTTCACGCAACGCAGGTCAGCCGAATGGTCGCTTCTCACGGCAGTACGAACTCCAACGGGGCCCTTGATTTCCACGGGACCACCATCGTCTCGGTCCGTCGCGGCAACCAGGTCGTCATCGGCGGCGACGGTCAGGTCACCCTCGGCAACACGATCATGAAGTCCAACGCGCGCAAGGTGCGCCGCTTGTACAAGAACCGGGTCCTGGCGGGATTCGCCGGCGCCACGGCCGATGCGTTCACCCTGTTCGAGCGCTTCGAGGCCAAGCTCGAGCAGCATTCGGGCCACCTGACCCGGGCGGCCGTCGAGCTGGCCAAGGACTGGCGCACGGACCGCCTGCTGCGGCGGCTGGAGGCCTTGCTCGCCGTGGCCGACGAGGAAGCCTCGCTGATCATCTCCGGCAACGGCGACGTGATCGAGCCCGAGCAGGGCCTGATCGCGATCGGTTCCGGCGGACCGTTCGCGCAAGCCGCGGCCACCGCCCTGCTCCGCCACTCCGACGCCGATGCGGAAACCATCTGCCGCGAGGCTTTGGGCGTGGCCGCCGAGATCTGCATCTACACCAACGGCAATCACCTGATCGAGAAGCTCGAAATCGACAACCGCGGCGACAACGCCGGCGACGAGGAACGCTCCTGATGTCCTACATGACCCCGCGCGAGATCGTCCAGGAACTGGACCGCTACATCATCGGCCAGTCGGCCGCCAAGCGCGCCGTGGCCATTGCGCTGCGCAATCGCTGGCGCCGAATGGAGGTCGACGAGAAGCTGCGCCCGGAGATCACGCCGAAGAACATCCTGATGATCGGGCCGACCGGCGTCGGCAAGACCGAGATCGCGCGCCGTCTGGCTGCGCTGGCGCGCGCGCCGTTCGTCAAGATCGAGGCCACCAAGTTCACCGAGGTGGGCTACGTCGGCAAGGACGTCGAGTCGATCGTCCGCGACCTGGTCGAGGTGGCCGTCAAGATGGCCCGCGACGAGGCCATGCGCTCGGTTCGCTCGCGCGCCGAGGACGCGGCCTGCGAACGCGTGGTCGATCTGCTGCTACCGAAGCGGGCGACGACCGGCTTCTCGAACTCGCCCACGCAACCCGTCGATGCCGATGGCTCTGCCGATGGATCGGACACCCGCCGCAAGCTGATGAAGAAGCTGCTGGCCGGCGAGTTGAACGATCGCGAAGTCGAGATCGAGGTGCAGATGAACATCGGTGTGGACATCATGACGCCGCCGGGCATGGAAGAGATGACCCAGCAGCTGCAGCAGATGTTCTCCAACCTGTCCGGCGACAAGCGCCAGAAGCGGCGGATGAAGGTGCGCGACGCCCTGCCGCTGTTGATCGAGCAGGAAGCCGCCGCGTTGATCAACGACGAAGAGGTCAAGCAGACCGGCCTGGCCAACGCACAGCAGAACGGCATCGTGTTCCTCGACGAGATCGACAAGGTGTGCCGACGCGCCGAGGGCGGCGCCTCGGGCGAGGTGTCGCGCGAAGGCGTGCAGCGCGACCTGCTGCCGCTGGTCGAGGGCTGCACGGTCAACACCAAGTACGGGCCGATCGAGACCGACCACGTGCTGTTCATCGCCTCCGGCGCGTTCCACCTGGCCAAACCGTCGGACCTGGTGCCCGAACTGCAAGGCCGACTGCCGATCCGGGTCGAGCTCCGTGCGCTGACCGCGCCGGACTTCGAGCGCATCCTGACCGAGCCGGACGCCTCGCTGACCGAGCAGTACCGCGCGCTGATGAAGACCGAGGGCGTGGACCTGGAGTTCGCCGACGATGCGATCCGGCGGATCGCCGAGATCAGCTTCTCGGTCAATGAGGGCACCGAGAACATCGGCGCCCGGCGGCTGCACACGGTCATGGAGCGCCTGCTCGACGAGCTGTCCTACGCCGCACCGGATCGCTCCGGCGAGTCGGTGACCGTCGACGCGGCCTACGTCGACGAGCATCTCGGCGACCTGGCCGAAGACCAGGACCTGAGCCGCTACATCCTCTAGCGGGCCGTGCGGCAGGTAAGCTGACACTCCGCCGCCGCGCGGCGGCTGCGCAACGCCTGCAAGACCGGGTCGCCCGATCCGGTCCGCTTGCATGACCCTCGGCACCTTCGCGCGTCACAGCGCGTGCCGTAGAATGCGCAGCCAGGGGATGGGGAAAGCGAAGCGACGGTCGGACGGCTCTCCTGCCGGCGCGGTTCACCGCACTTCCTCTCCTCGAGCCGCATGCCATGCGTGCACCTTCGCTGGCGCACGCTGCGGTCGCCGAACCGTTTCCGAAGTCCCCGGGGAGCTGCCGCCAGGGACCTCCCGCCAGGCAAGCCGCGGCGGAGGAATCCGCCGCCAGGGCATCGACCGTCAGGGCATCGACCGTCAGGGAATCAACCGTCAGGGAATTCACAATGTCCAGTTCGATCATCGACGCCGACCACGCCGCCGTCCGGATCGACGACGTGACCGTCGCGCGCGGCGGCCGCACGGTGCTCGAGAACTTCACACTGGAGATTCCGGCCGGTCGGGTGACCGCCATCATGGGGCCGAGCGGGTCGGGCAAGACCACCGTACTGCGCCTGATCACCGGCCAGTTGACGCCGGCCTCGGGGACCGTCCGGATCGGCGAGACCGACGTCCACGCACTGGGCCGTAGCGCGCTCAACCAGCTGCGCAAGCACATCGGCGTACTGCTGCAGAACGGTGCTCTGTTGACCGATCTGACCAGCTTCGACAACGTCGCGCTGCCGCTGCGCGAGCACACCGATCTGCCCGAATCGCTGATCCGGCGCGTCGTGCTGCTGAAGCTCCAGGCGGTCGGCCTGCGCGGTGCGGCCGACCTCTATCCGGGCCAGCTCTCCGGCGGCATGAACCGACGGATCGCGATGGCCCGAGCGCTTGCGCTGGACCCGGACCTGATGCTCTATGACGAGCCCTTCGCCGGCCTGGACCCGATCTCGCTGGCCGCCGGCGGCCGCCTGATCCGGCAGATCAACCGCGTGCTGGGCATCACCAGCGTCGTCATTACCCACGACGTCGACGTGGTCGAGGATTTCGCCGACCACGCCTGCATCATCTCCGGCGGGTGTGTCGTGGCCCAGGGCGATCCGCGTTCGCTGCACGACAGCGACGATCCGCTGGTCCGCCAGTTCCTCGAGGGACTGCCCGACGGCCCGGTGCCGTTCCACTATCCGGCCGGCGAACTCGACGAGGAACTGCTGGCCGGGGAGAGCCGGCAATGAGCGCGCCGTTGGACGTGCGCCGCCGCTCGCCGCTGGACGCCGTGCGTTCGATCGGCCGCGCGCTGGTGTTTCTCGGCCAGGCCGTGGCCCGGATGCGGATCAGCCGCCTGCAGCTCGGCGAGACCCTGCGCCAGACCTATTTCATCGGCGTCCGCTCGCTGGTCATCATCATCACCTGCGGCTTCTTCGTCGGCCTGGTGCTGACCCTGCAGACCTACGACACGCTGACCCGCTTCGGCGCCGGGGACGCGGTCGGCACGGTGCTGGCCCTGTCGCTGTTCCGCGAGCTCGGCCCGGTGCTGACCGCAATCCTGTTCGCCGGCCGCGCGGGGACCTCGGTGACCGCGGAAATCGGCCTGATGAAGGCCACGGAACAGCTCGACGCGCTCGAGCTGATGGCGATCGACCCGATGGAACGGATCGTCCAGCCGCGGCTGCTGGCCGGCCTGATCGCCGTGCCGGTGCTGACCCTGATCTTCAATTTCATGGCCCTGGCCGGCGGCGTGCTGTACGGCGTGTTCCTGATGGGCATCGACCCGAACGTGTTCTGGGGCAGCATGCAGAACAGCGTCGAGCTCGGCCGCGATTTCGGCGCCGGCGTGGCCAAGTCGGCGGCCTTCGGCGCCCTGGCCGCGTGGCTGGCGGTCTACTTCGGCTGGACCTGCAAACCGACCGGCGAAGGCGTGGCCCTGGCCACCACCCAGACCGTCATCGCCACCGCCATCTCCGTCCTGCTCCTCGACTTCGTCCTCTCGGCGTTGATGTTGTGATGGGACAACGAATTGAAAGGCGAACTGTCCACAGATGAACACGGATAAACACGGATTGGGCAACCCGAGACCCCGGGATAACGGTCGCTTGTTGTTGCCAACGGCGGCGATCGGACCGGGATACGCGGCCAGCAGAAGCGGCGAATCCGGTATTCGCCTCTTGCAGTTCATCCGTGTTCATCCGTGTTCATCTGTGGACCAGAGAATTTTTCGAGCACGACGGACACATTCAGGAACCATTTCACGATGAAATCCTCCAATCAGATCGAATTCGCCGCCGGGGTGTTCCTGTTGCTCGGCATCGCGGCGCTGGTGTTCCTGGCCGTACAGGCCACGGACGGCGGCGCGCTGGGCAGCGACGACCGCTACCGGGTGTCGGCCATGTTCACCAACATCGGCGGGCTGAAACCGCGCGCGACGGTGAGCATGGGCGGGGTCCGGATCGGCACGGTCGAGTCGATCGAGCTGGACCGGGAGACGCTCGAAGCCCGGGTCGTGCTGGCGATCGATTCGACCTACGACGATCTGCCGAACGACACCTCGGCGTCGATCCTGACCAGCGGCCTGCTCGGCGACCAGTACGTCGGGCTCGAGCCGGGCGGCTCGCCCGATCCGCTGGTCGACGGCGATCGCGTCCTGATCACCAATTCGGCGCTGGTGCTGGAACAACTGATCTCGAAGTACCTGCTGAGCTCCGACAACAACAACGACTCCGGAAACGACTGACATGCTCCGACCCCTGCTGGCCGCCTTCGTCCTGACGCTCGGCGCCGAACCGCTCCTGGCCCAATCGGCCGATGCCGGCAACGAGCCGGTCGAGATCGTGCGCGACACCAGCAACCAGATCTTCGATCGGATCGAGATCAGCCGGGAGCATTTCGAGGACGACCCGGACGCGCTGCGCACGGTGGTGCGCGAGCTGCTGCTGCCGCACATCGACGTGGTCTATTCCGGCCGCCTGGTGCTCGGCCGGGCCAGCCGCGGGGTCGAACGCGACAAGGTCGTCGCCTTCGCCGAGGCCCTGAGCGAGCTGCTGATCGACCGCTACGCGACCGGCCTGCTGGAATTCCGCACCCGCGACCAGATCGAGGTGCTGCCGCTGGAGGGCGAAAACGACGAGCGCGTCACCAAGGTCCGCACCCGGGTGACGATGAACAACGGCAAGACCGCACCGGTGGACTACGTGTTCCGCCGCTCCGACGCCGGCTGGCAGATCTTCGACGTCATCGTCGAGGGCATCTCCTACGTGGCGACCTTCCGCAACCAGATCGGCGAACAGATCCGCCGACAGGGCTTCGATTCGACGCTGGCGCAACTGCAGTCGGGTAACCTGCAGCTGGACGTTGACGGCGGATGACCGTAGGGACAGTGACTTGACAAAGAATTCGACGAACGACCCGACCGGAGACTCGACCCGCGAACAGGGCCACCGGATCGAGGGCGACCTGACCAGCGACGAGGTGCCGGCCGTGTGGGCGCGGCATCGCGGCTGGCAGGAGTCCGGCTTGCCCGAGGTGATCGACCTCGGCGGGGTCGGCATGGCCGATTCCTCCGGCGTCGCGCTGCTGCTGGAGTGGCTGGCCTGGGCACGCCGCCAGCAGCGCACCCTGCGCTTCGAGAACGCGCCGGAGAGCCTGCGCACGATCGCGTCGCTCAGCCAGGTCGACGGCCTGCTGGGCTGGAAGGAGACCGAACGATGAACCGAAGCCGCTCTGCAGGAACGATGCGCAGACTGGCGGTGCTGCTGGTCGCATCACTGCTTACCGCCTGTGCCACGATCCAGGCGCCGCCGCCGGAAGAACGCATCGCGGCCGATCCCTGGGAACCGTTCAACCGCAACGTCTACGCCTTCAACCGGGGCGTCGACCGGGTCGTGCTCCAGCCGCTGGCGCGGGGCTACAACACCATCACGCCCGAACCGGTCGAACGCGGCATCGCCAACGCACTCGACAATCTCCGCTCCGTGCCGGTGATGCTCAACCTGCTGCTGCAGGGGCGCCCGGCCAACGCGGGACGGATGTTCGAACGCTTCTTCGTCAATTCGGTGTTCGGACTCGGTGGCATCCTCGACGTGGCCAGCGACGCCGGCATTCCCGATTTCGACGAGGACTTCGGCCAGACGCTGGCCGTCTGGGGCTGGGAGGATTCGCGCTTCCTGGTGCTGCCGTTCCTGGGTCCGTCGACGCTGCGCGACGCGCTGTCGCGCCCGGTCGACACGGCCGCGGACGTGCCCTGGCGCGAGGTGGTCGATGGCCGCTGGTACATCTTCGGCGTCGACATCGTCCAGCAGCGCGCCGCCCTGCTCGATCGCGAGGAGGACCTGGAGGCCGCGTTCGACGAATACCTCCTGGTCCGCGACGCGTGGCTGCAGCAGCGCGCCTACAAGATCAGCGGCGAATCGACCACGCCGGACTACGACGTTCTGCTGGAAGAAGACCCCTGGGACGGCGACCCGCCGCCGACGGCCGACCCCGACGGCAACTGAGCCTCCCTTCGCCCGCAAGCGGGCTCCCACAGCTAGGACTTCGATCGAAGCCCGGAGCCTGTTGGAAGGCGCTTGCGCGCGAATCCGCCGCAGGATTTACGAGTCCTGCAGGAGCCTGCCTTGCAGGCGAACGGTTCGGCGCATTCCTGCGCTTCGCGAGCGAGGCTCGCTCCTACAGGCGACGGGCCTGGCGTTGCACGCCTACCTCCACCCTTCGCCCGCAAGCGGGCTCCCGCAGCAAGGACTTCGATCGACGCCCGGCGTCTGCTGGAGGGCGCTTGCGCGCGACCCGGTCCGGCTTTCGCCCTTCGAGCTTTTCATCTGCGTCCATCCGCGTTCATCTGCGGTAAACGAGCTTTTTTGCCGTTTCAGCCCGCCGCGCGGTCGGCCCGCTTGCGCTCGTGCTCCTTCAGCAGGCGCTTGCGGATGCGGATGTGTTCCGGCGTGACTTCCATCAGCTCGTCGTCGGCCAGGAATTCCAGCGCCTGCTCCAGGCTCATCCGCACCGGCGGCGTGAGTAGCAGGGCGTCGTCCTTACCGGCGGCGCGAACATTGGACAGCTTCTTGGTCTTCAGCGGATTGACGACCAGGTCGTTGTCGCGGCTGTGCAGGCCGATCACCTGGCCTTCGTAGACCTCTTCGCCCGGCCCGACGAACAGCTTGCCACGGTCCTGCAGGTTGAACAGCGCATAGGCATTGGTCGTGCCCTGCTCGATGGCGATCAGCGTGCCGTTGATCCGCTGGCCAATCCGGTCCGTTGCCGGCCCCCAGTGGTCGAACACCCGGAAGAACAAGCCCGTTCCCGAGGTCATCGTGCGGTACAGGCTCTGGAAGCCGATCAGCCCGCGCGCCGGTGCGATGTAGTCCAGCCGCACGCGGCCGCGCCCGTCCGGCGTCATGTTTTCCATCTTCGCCTTGCGCTCGCCCATGGCCTGCATGACGGCGCCCTGGTACTGCTCGTCCAGGTCCAGCACGACCTGCTCCCAGGGCTCCTGGGTCTGGTGGTCGACTTCGCGTTTTCTCACGCGCGGCCGCGACACGGCCAGCTCGTAGCCCTCGCGGCGCATGGTCTCGATCAGCACCGAAAGGTGCAGCTCGCCGCGGCCGGCGACGTCGAACTGGTCCGGATCGCTGGTGTCGCTGACCTGCAGCGCCACGTTGTGGCTGGCCTCCTGGTAGAGGCGCGCCCGGATCTGCCGGCTGGTCAGGAACTTGCCTTCCTGCCCGGCGAACGGCGAGTCGTTGACCTGGAAGGTCATGTGGATCGTCGGCTCGTCGACGGTCAGCGGCGGCAAGGCCTCGACCGCGTTCGGATCGCACAGCGTGTCGGAGATGCCGATGTCCTCGATGCCGGAGATCGCCACGATGTCGCCGGCCGATGCCGATTCGACTTCCTCGCGCTTCAGACCCGAGTAGCCCAGCACCTGCATCACCTTGCCCGAGCGCGTCTTGCCTTCGCGATCCACGACCTTGATGCCCTGCCCGGTCTTGACCGAGCCGCGCTTGATCCGACCCACGCCGATCAGACCGACGTAGCTGGAGTAGTCGAGGCTGGAGATCTGCATCTGGAACGACCCGTCCGGATCGACGTCCGGTGCCGGGACGTGCTCGATCAGCGCTTCGAACAACGGCGTCATGTCGCCGTCGCTTGCGGTCGAGTCCTCGCTGGCGTAGCCGTTCAGCGCCGAGGCGTAGATCACCGGGAAGTCCAGCTGCTCGTCGGTCGCACCCAGCTTGTCGAACAGCTCGAAGGTCTGGTCGACGACCCAGTCCGGGCGGGCGCCCGGGCGGTCGATCTTGTTGACCACGACCAGCGGACGAAAGCCCATCGCGAAGGCCTTCTGGGTGACGAAGCGGGTCTGCGGCATCGGCCCGTCGACGGCGTCGACCAGCAGCAGCACCGAGTCGACCATGCTGAGAACCCGCTCGACTTCGCCGCCGAAGTCGGCGTGGCCCGGGGTGTCGACGATATTGATTCGCGTGCCCTGCCAGGTGACCGCGGTGTTCTTCGACAGGATCGTGATCCCGCGCTCGCGCTCCTGGTCGTTCGAGTCCATGACCCGCTCCCCCACCTTCTCGTGGGCGGCGAACTCGCCGGACTGGCGCAGCAGCTGGTCCACGAGCGTGGTCTTGCCGTGGTCGACGTGCGCGATGATGGCGACGTTGCGGAGGTTCATGGTCTCTGGACTCTCGACCGGGGCGCCCGGTCCGTGGTGAAGGCAGCCCGCCATTATACGGTATCGAGCTGTTTTTTCGCTTTTTTCGATGTGCTAGGCAGTCACGTGGCCGGAGCCGCCCTCCAAGGCCGTCAGCCCCGCCCAGCCGAGGCACCTCCCCCTGCACTTGTCATCCCGGCATTGAGCTGGGAGCCAGCGCCTTCAAGGTTCTGTTGTCATGCACGAAAAGCGTTTCGCGGCTACCTGCGCCAGCTGATGCGAGTGACTCTTATCGCAACATAAGCCACCAGGATAAAACCCGAGGAGGCGGCCCTGGAGGCAGACAGAGAAAACATCCCAGTTGTCAGCGAACCTGGCCCTCAAACCCATCGATGAAGATGCGCTCGTCGAGAACATAGGTGGAACCAGACGCTGGGCCACGATCATCATCCGCAATGGCGCCGATAAAGAGTTCCGAGTCTTCAACAGCAACTGACCACCCGAACCGATCAGCAATTTCCCAATCCGACGCTGTGACTGTTGCAACTTCCGTCCAACTCCCACCAAAGCTCGAATAGAGATGCGCTGTTCCGGCATTGACATCGGGGTAATTGTTGAGTGGGGCGCCAACCAGAGCCAAACCAGAATCAATACTCACTGCCGTCCCAAACAAATTCCCACCGTCAGATGATGCCGAGAAAAGTCTCGCGACCTCGTTCCATTCCGAACCCACACGCTGAAAAATATAAGCTGCACCGTCGATACCTCCGGCTCCATTTCGAGGCGCCCCAATGAGAGCACTGTCGCCCGACAAACTCACCGAAACGCCGAATCGATCGTCCGGTCCAGTATCCGTTGGCACCAGTTTCGCTTCACTTTGCCAGGACTCATTCTCCAGCCTGTAAACGTATGCTGAACCGGCCAATATACCGTTCACTCCGGCATACGCACCAATGACGACGCTTCCATTGTCAATGCTGATCGACGCGCCGAAGCGTGTCTCAGGTGCCGCATCAAAAGCCGTTAGCTTCTCATGCTCATTCCAACGCACTCCATCGTGACGGTAGACATAGACAGAGCCTGACCTGGTGCCGCCATCGTCATCATAAGGCGCACCGATCAGCAACCATTCCGCCTCGTGGTCCACCGATGACCCGAACTGATCGCCGCTGCCACTGTCGCTTGGCTGCAATCGTGCCTGCATCAACCACTCCGAACCCGATTGCTCAAAGATGTAAACAGCTCCCGAATTGCTCTGCTGTCCGTTGTGGACAGCCGGGGCGCCGATTGCTAACGAGTTTCCCCAAACGCTTACAGAACGACCAAAGTCATCCCCACTCATGCCGTCTGCTGCGAGGATGTCGGCTTCGAGAACCCAATCGGAAGCGAGTCGCCGAAACAAATAGGCAGAGCCCGCGCCTACCGACCCAATGGTTCCGCCAGCATCAGGCGCCCCGACGAGCAACAGCCCTTCATCAATCGATAGTGATGACCCCATGGCAGAGCCACCAGCACCGCCTGGCGGTGAAAACTGTTGTTCTTCGCGCCACTGGCCGCCAGACTCCTCGAACAAGAAGGCAAGGCCGGAATTAAATCCTTCACGATCATCCAATGGCGCCCCGATAATTGCTCGCGCGGCTCCCACAGCAACGGACGCTCCAAACTCGTTGCTTCGTGGGAACGCCTCCGCTAGTTCAGATAAATGCACCCAACCGACACCATCGAACTCGTACAGCTGTGCTGTGGGCCTATCCGCACCGGGACCTCCCCACGCAACAGCAAGCAACTGATCTCGAATGGCAACTGACACGCCAAACTGCAGTATTGAAGACCCCTCATCGGCAATGAGTCGGGCTTCAGGTGACCAGCCGCTCCCATTAAATTCAAAAACTTGCGCCGACCCGATCCGACCATCAATCTCACGATCCCCAGGGGCTCCGATGACCGCTTTGGAGCCCGATAGCGCGACAGACCATCCAAACAAGTCATCCTGCTCTCCATTCGCATCAATGATTTTCTCTTCTTGCTGCCAATCCTGACCATCAGAAATGTAGGAATAAGCCGCTCCGGTGTTTTGCCCGAGTCGACCGTCTCCACTCGCCCCCACAAGAACCCGATCGCCGGATACCGCCACAGAGATTCCAAAAAATTGATTTTGGCCAGCGCCCGACGGCGTCAACTTGTCAATCAAGGCCCATGCCGGCCCGATCAACTCATAAATGTAAACTGCCCCGGAATCCGTCCCCAGTTCATTGTTTAGAGGTGCCCCAACAAAAGCTCGGGTTCCGTCCAGACCGACTGAGTATCCGAAGTAGTCCAAGTTCAGACCGTCGTCAGGGACAATCCGATTCTGAAAGTTCCAGTTTTTGCCGTCGAAGTGATAGATATAGGCTGCGCCAGTACGAACTCCCCCATTCCTCTGCTCCGTAGCGCCGACCAGCAAATACTCTCCGTCCAGTGCAACGGAGATTCCAAAAGAAACTTCTCCATTACTGTCAGGAGGTGCCAGAACAGCCTCGGCTTGCCACTCGCCTCCAACGTTTGCCATGACGACGACTCTCCCGCCGCCACCGATTTTAGTCCCTCCTATTGCCAATCGATCACCGTCAAGTGCCACACTGCGGCCAAATTCGCTCAGCGGCCCTCCAATCCCTGGAGGTTCTGGCAGCAACTTCTCCTCCGCCTCGAGAACCGGCAAGGCAATTCCACCCTCAAGGGTGGAGTTCGCGAGATAGGTCGATTGCCGCTCCTGCCCGAAGCCGAGCTCTCCAAGCGCTCTTCCATGTTCAGGCGCGCCAAGCATGCTGAAGGCCGCGACCAGCCCGACAGTCACTCGTACCATAGCTGTTTTTATCCAGATTGAAGACAAAGGAACCAGAAGCGAACGGATCTGACGCCAGCCACATAGATTTCGAAGTCAAGATACAAGCCAGCCGGCAGCGATCATAGTACCTGCCCGTGCTTGAGGCTATCAGGAGCAACAGTTCCGACTTTCCTGCCGTGATGCAATCAGCCTCCGGCTTCGCCTGGCCATCCCCACGGCGCCTCCGGCGTCTCGATCGTCTCGGTCAGATCGAAGCCCACCTGAAACACGCGCTCGGTTCCGAGTCGCCGCAGGTGGTAGTTGAATCGATCGCCTGCCCTAACCTCGATCCGCCAGACGTTGACGTGCGCGGGTTCGATGATCTCGCGCGTGTGCTGGTCGGCCGGGAACGCCTGCTGAGCGGCGAGGCCGAGGTTCGTGGTCGTGCCGCCGTATATCGTGATCGCGTCTTCGCTACCGTCCTCATAGCGGTGGTTGTGCTTCAGCTCCAGGCGCGGCTGACCGTCGACATCGACGCGGGTCAGCACCCAGGTCCGGGAGCGGTCGTCGCCGACGAAGAACGGAATGCGGATGCGCTCGTCGCTGCACTCGCGGACGTGCATGACCAGGGCCTGACCGGCGAACGAGGACTCGCCTTCGGGCTCGGTGATCAGCTCACCGGCGTAGGCGTTGCCGCAGAGCGCCTGGAGATCTGACCAGAAGGCGTCGAGTGGCGTCGCCAGCGACGGTACGGATGCGGTCAGCAGGAGGACGTTGAAGAGATGGCGGTTCACGGAAGGTCCCGAGGGTTTTCGAGTAACGCCATCCTCGCACAGCGACGCGGCCACAGGATCGGCATCTCCTGTGGGAGTGAGCTTGCGAGCGAATCCTGCGCCGGAACCCAGGGACGTCGAGCTTCAAGCACGCGCTCACTGGAGAACTCTCCTGTGGGAGCGAGCTCGCGAGCGAACCCTGGGCCAGGACTCGATTCGCTCGCAAACTCACTCCTACAGACAGGTGGCCCGCCCCATGCAGGGGCGAGGGCCGGGGGGCGAGGGCCGGGGGGCGAGGGCCGGGGGGCGAGGGCCGGGGGTCGAGGGCCGGGGGTCGAGGGCCGGGGTCGAGGGCCGGGGCGGGCGCCCGATCTCAGCCGATCGATTCCATCCGGCTCGTCCGGTTCCTCCAGCGCTCGCTGGCCAGCGCGTCGACCAGCACGGACGCCACGTCGCCGCGCGCCGCCTTGCCCTCCGGATCGACGTCGTCGCCGAAGCGGACCTGGCGTTCGCCGTCGTCGTCGGTCAGGGCCACCGGCCGCACGATCGCGTAGCTCAGGCCGGAGGCCTTCAGGTACTCGTCGGCGTCGTGCTTGGCCTTCAGGTAATGACCCATCTCCGTGTCCGGATCCGGGTCTTCCGCGCCGACGCTGCTCAGCATCACGAAGCGCTGTACTCCCGCTGCCTTGGCCCGGTCCACCAGCGCCATCGCACCGTCGCGATCGACCTTGTCGGTCATGTCCGCGTCCGTGTCCGCGCCCGATCCGGCCGCGAAGATCACCGCCTCGCAGCCATCGCAGACATCATCCTGGAGATCCGTCAGGTCGCCGGTGCGGGTTTCGACGCCCTCCGGCAGCACGCTGGTGTCTGAACTGCTGCGAACCAGGGCCACCGGCTCGTGCGCCCGAACCACCAGGTGCTTCACGACACGAGCGCCCGTGCCTCCCGTTGCTCCTGCGACAAGTACTTTCATCGGTCCTCCTCCTGCTGTTGAGATGGCGGTCGCGCATGCCTAGCGGCGCGCGGACGAACGTCTCGGAGGGTGCCAGCCCGGTGAGAGCATCGAGTGATCGGCCCGGTAGGCGTTGGAAACGATTCGACGCCGCGGGCGCGAGCGTTGCGATCCATGCCGGGCCAGCCAAGCGCGTCCGGACGGGGCACAGCAGGCAAGTCCTCGCGGACGGATTTTGCAGTCAGGGGTCAGGGGTCAGGGGTCAGGGGTCGGGGATGATCACCCGGCCGACGCGGTTGCTGCTGCTCTGGTGGATCAGCAGGTTGCCGTCCCGGGTCACCCAGACATGGCGAACGATGCCGACGCCGGACGGGATCGCCCAACTCTGGAACTGCTCGGTCTCGGGGTCGAAGCGCACCAGGGCATCGGGCCGCATGCCCGACTCGTTGTACCAGACCACGTCGTCGATGACGGCGATCGCATACGGGTGCGACGTCGGGCCGCTGGGCGAATCCCACTCGCGGATCTCACCGGTTTCGGGATCGAGCCGGCCGATCCGGCCGCGCGTGGAATTGACGTACCAGATCCGGCCGTCGCTGCTCAGGTCCAGCCGCCGGATCCGCGAGTCCTCGTGCGGCACCTCGTAGTACCGGACGTCCATGCTGTCGGGGTCCATGGCACCCAACGCATTGGTGCCGTTGTAGGCGATCCAGAGCGAACCGTCGGCCCCGACCTTGATGCCGTAGGGTCGCGCCCGGGTCTCGATCTCGTCCAGCGTACCCGTGGCAGGATCGAGCCGGCCCAGCATGGCGGAGCGCTGGGAAGTGAAATACAGCTTGCCGTTGGGGTGGAATACGGCCGTGTGCGGGTCGTCGGCGCGGGTTTCATACTCGGTCACCAGGCCCGTATCCGGATCGAGCCGGCCGATGGTGCCGTTGCTGTTGCCCGTGTACCAGATGTTGCCGTCTTCGTCCGGCACGATCGAATGCGGGCGCGCCGTCGGGGGCAGGTGGTATTCCTGCATCTCGCCGGTTTCGGGATCGATCCTGCCCGCGATCGAGGCCCACATGCCGGTCCACCAGATACTCCCGTCCGGCGCTTCGATCGGATCGCGCGAACGCTGGCCGAGGGTCGGCACCATCCACTCCTGGATCTCGATCTCGAAATCGCCGTCGACCAGCGTGGGTTCACGGTCGGGGTTCTTCGGAAAATGCTCGGCCAGGTAGGCGGCCACGGTGCGGGCCTGGGGGTCGGCCAGCTCGACCATGGAATCCATCAGCGCATGCCACTCCTCGGCGCTGTCGAAACCGGCGGACCGGGTGATCGTTGCCAGGCTGTGGCACGAGGCGCATTCCGCCTCGACGATGGCCCGCGCGGGTCCTTCGGGCAGGGACTGGGCCCCGGCCAGGGTCGATGCGCCGCTGAGCGCGGCGATCAAGACGGTTCGCTGGATCATGATGAAGGTCCTCTGCTGGTTCTGTACAGGTTCCCGATCGATCCATTCTGATGGGTCCGGCTCTCGATCGCAAAACAGCGTTGCGCGGATCGGGCGTCGCGAGCGTCCGGCGGGCCGGCGCGAAATGCCGGGGCGGTCGAGGGAATGCTCTACTGCGAGGCGTCGATCCATCCCCACGGCGCCTCCGGCGCTTCGATCGCATCGGTCAGATCGAAGTCCACCCGGAACACGCGCTCCGTCCCCAGCCGCCGCAGGTGGTAGCTGAAGCGATCTCCCGCAACCAGCTCGATCCGCCAGACGTTGGCGTGCGCCGCCTCGATGATCTCGCGCGTGTGCTGATCGGCCGGGAACAGCTGCTGGGTGGCCAAACCGAAATTCGTGGTTGTACCACCGTACATCGTGACCTCGTCCTCGCTGCCGTCCTCGTGCCGGTGGTCGTGCTTGAGTTCCAGCCGGGGCTGACCGTCGACATCGACGCGGGTCAGCACCCAGGTCCGGGAGCGGTCGTCGCCGACGAAGAACGGAATGCGGATGCGGTCGTCGCTGCACTCGCGGACGTGCATGACCAGGGCCTGACCGGCGAACGAGGACTCGCCTTCGGGCTCGGTGATCAGCTCACCGGCGTAGGCGTTGCCGCAGAGCGCCTGGAGATCGGACCAGAAAGCCTCAAGGGGCGTGGCCACCGTCGTGGCCAACGAAGGGACGGAAGCGGTCAGCAGGAAGACGGAGAAAACGTGGCGGTTCACGGTGAACCTCGGTGATCGTTGGGGGAAGGTCATCCTCGCACAAGCGCGAAGACGATTCTCCTGTTGGAAAGCGCTTGCGCGCGAACGACGACGCCATCGATACCGGTGCCGGCAGCCGCCGGATCGTTCTTGCCTGTGGGAGTGAGCTTGCGAGCGATAGACGTCTGCGGCGTCTGCGCTCGCCCTTCAAGGCGCGCTCTTCGCTCCCAAGCTTGCTCCCACAGGAGGGGCCCGGCCCGACGGAAGTCGAAATGCCTGAGTCGCCGGTCGTCTGGTTATGCTTGCGGACTTCGATGGCGCCGCCATGGGTGGCGGACGGAAGGCAAGGCGGGCGAACTGGTCCCCTCATACGGTCGAATCGCCGACCCGGTCACCCCGGGAAGACGCACTCGCTTCGACCGCTCAACTCCGCGTCGGCTGAAACCGCATCAGACCGAGACCAAGCAACAGTACGCCCAGCAAAAGCAGCTGGTAGGCGCCCAGCGTGGGGATGGGGGCTACCGGCGGCATAGACCCTCGATCCATCCAGGTACGGAACCCGATATCGGTGCCCATGGGTCGGTCCAGTCGGTCGAGGCGGAACAGGGCGCCGTCGGGGTAGGTGTCCTCGAACGTCGGTCGACCGCCCTGCGCATACGCACTCCACGTGTTGAATCCGGTAACGGCGTCCTCCGGCGCATCGAGGACGATGGCCAGGGAATCACCGGCGATCGCAGGCACGGACAGTCCAGTCAAAAGCACCGAGGTCCGCATGGGGCCGACGTCGTCGGCCTCGACCGTTGTCGTGAACAGCGCATCGGAAGAATCCGTCGAAGGAACACCGTCCGGTGCACGGACGATCATCACGGTCAGATCTTCGGAGGTCGATTGCTCGGAGTTCGAGACGTCCACTTCGATCTGGACCAACCGGCCCTCCAGACCCACGGTGAAGACCTGTGCCATGGCCGCGTCCCGGCCGAAGTTGTAGATGTGGGTCGTCACTCCGCTCGACGTCTGATCCAGCGTCTGGCCGAAGACCGGCACAGCCGCGAATGCCAACAAGAAGAAAGGAATCGTTGATCTCATCAGTTACCCCACAAACACCCGGCCTTCGAACAGACTATCTGCAATCCTGCTCGAAACCAACCTTGAGAATCCGCCGCCGGATCGGCCCCTACTTTGGGAGTGAGCTTGCGAGCGAAGACCTTCGACTCTTCGCTCGCAAGCTCACTCCTACAGGAGGCGGCGCCGAGCGACAGCGACCGATTCAGTAGCCGGCCGCCTGGCCGTCCTTGCGGACTTCGGTGGCGCCGCGGTAGGTGCCGAACTCGGGATCGACCATGATCGCCTGGTAGCCGCCGTAGGGGCCGCGGGCGAACTGGATGCGGTGACCCTTGCCCATCAATGCGCGGACCGTGTCGTAGGAGAAGCCGGACTCGAGGTTCAGCACGCCGCCGTCGGTCATCTGCAGGTTCCTGCCCACCGGCTCGGTCGAGCCGTTGTGGTGGATGCGCGGCGCGTCGCCGGCTTCCTGCAGGCCCATGCCGAAGTCGACCAGGTTCATGACGATCTGGGCATGGCCCTGCGGCTGCATGCCGCCGCCCATCAGGCCGAAGCTGACCCAGGGTTCGCCGTCTTTCGTGATGAACGCCGGGATGATGGTGTGGAACGGGCGCTTGCCGGGCTCGAAGGTGTTCGGGTGGCCTTCCTTGAGGACAAACATCTCGCCGCGGTCCTGCAGGATGAAGCCCAGGCCCGGCGGCGTCATGCCCGAGCCCATGCCGCGATAGTTGGACTGGATCAGCGAGACCATGTTGCCGTGCCGGTCGGCGGTGGTCAGGTAGATCGTGTCGCCGTCGTCGAGGACGCGCGTGCCGGGTTCGACGGCCCGGGCGGCGCGTTCCATGTCGATGGCTTCGCGCCGCTCGGCCGCGTAGTCCTTGCTGATGAGTCGGTCGATATCGACATCGGAGAAATCGGGATCGGCATAGAAGCGGGCGCGATCCTCGAAGGCCAGCTTCTTGGCTTCCGTGAACAGGTGCACGTGCTCCGGTGAACCGAAGCCGTAGGACGCCATGTCGTAGCCTTCGAGGATGTTCAGGATCTGCAGTGCGGCGATGCCCTGCCCGTTCGGCGGCAGCTCCCAGACCTCGTAGCCTCGGTAGTCGGCGCTGAGAGGTTCGACCCACTCACCCTCATGGGCCGCCAGGTCCTCGTAGGCGAGAAAGCCGCCGTTTTCGGCCATGTAGTCGCCGATCGTGCGCGCGATGTCGCCCTTGTAGAACGCGTCGCGGCCACCCTCGGCGATCGCCTTCAGGGTGTTGCCGAGGTTTGGATTACGCCAGATCTCGCCCTCGCGCGGCGCGCGGCCGTCGATCGTGAACTGCTCGAGGAAGCCCGGGTACTCGGCGCGGCTCGGCACCGACAGGTCCCAGTAGTAGGCGATGATCTCGCTGACCGGGAAGCCTTCGTTGGCGTAGTCGATCGCCGGTTGCAGGATGTCGTCCATGGGCATGTCGCCGAAGCGCTCGTGCAGCGCGAACCAGCCGTCGACCGTACCCGGAACCGAGACCGGCAGCGGGCCGTAGGCAGGGATCTCTTCGTAGCCGTTGTCGACGAACCACTCCAGGGTCAGCGACTGCGGCGAGCGACCCGAGCCGTTGTAGCCGTACAGTCGCTCGGACTCGGCGTCCCAGACGATGGCGAAGAGGTCGCCGCCGATCCCGTTGCCCGTGGGCTCCATCAGGCCGATGGCCGCGTTCGCGGCGATCGCCGCATCGATCGCGTTGCCGCCGTCCTTCAGCACCTGCAGCCCGACCTGCGTCGCCAGCGGCTGCGAGGTCGCGACCATGCCGTTGGCCGCGATCACGTCGGGCCGCGAGGCATGCGTCGCGCCCGTCACCCGGTCATAGCCGGCCACGGGCGACGTCCAACCGGCCAGCGTGGCCAGCGCGGCGAAACAAAGAACTCGAATCAACATAGGCGAAACTCCGGTCGAATCGTGTGAATTGCATCGGGCGAGCATACCAGCGGCCGGTTGCGCCGGATGTCGCTGCGGGCTCGGTCCGAAAGGCGTTTTCTCGCAGAGACGCGAAGACGCAGAGAACGGCAGTGACTGCTAAAAGACTAGAAACCCCATCGGACCAAGACAGCCTCAACCTCGACCGCCTCAGCGAATCGGGCCCACCTTGCACTCCTCTGCGGCTTTGCGTCTCTGCGAGAAAACAGCCTTTTGATACGGCCGAGCGGTCGATCAGGCCCCTCCTCCATGCCGGGGCGTTAAAATAGTGCGCTGCTTTCCATATTCTCGGAGAATTCCATGAAACGTCCCGTTCGCGTGGCCATTACCGGTGCGGCCGGTCAGATCGGCTACCAGCTCTGCTTCCGCATCGCCGCCGGCGACATGCTCGGCCCGGACCAGCCGGTGATCCTCCAGCTGATCGAGATTCCGCCGGCCATCGATGCGCTGAAGGGCGTGGCCATGGAGCTCGAGGACGCTGCGCTGCCGCTGCTGGCCGGCATCGAGACGACCACGGACGTCAACGCGGGCTTCAAGGACACCGATTATGCGCTGCTGGTCGGCGCCAAGCCGCGTGGCCCGGGCATGGAGCGTGCCGATCTGCTGGCCGAGAACGGCAAGATCTTCGGCCCGCAGGGCAAGGCGCTGAACGACCACGCCTCGCGCGACGTCAAGGTGCTGGTGGTCGGCAACCCGGCCAACACCAATGCGCTGATCGCCCAGGCCAACGCGCCGGACCTGCCGCCGCAGAACTTCACCGCGATGACCCGGCTGGACCACAATCGCGCGCTGGCGCAGCTGGCCGGCAAGACCGGCACGCACCACACCCGCATCCGCAACATGACGATCTGGGGCAATCACAGCTCGACCCAGTACCCGGACCTGCACCACGTGCTGGTCGACGGCAACGCGGCGATGGACCAGGTCGACCAGGCCTGGTACGAGACCGACTTCATCCCCACCGTGCAGCAGCGTGGCGCGGCGATCATCAAGGCACGCGGCGCCTCCAGCGCGGCCTCGGCGGCCTCCTCGGCGATCGACCACATCCGCGACTGGGCGCTGGGTACCGGCGATTCCTGGGTGTCGATGGCGGTGCCGTCCGACGGCAGCTACGGCATCGAGCCGGGCGTGATCTATTCCTTCCCGTGCACCTGCGAGGCGGGTCGCTGGTCGATCGTCAAGGACCTGGAGATCAACGACTTCTCCCGGGCCCGGATGGACGCCTCCGACGCCGAACTGCGCGAAGAGCGGACGGCGGTCGAGAGTCTGCTGTGACGTCCTGACGAGTTCCACGAGCACGGACCGGCGCGTCCTCGACGAACGGTCGCAAACGGAAAACCCCGCCTCGCAGCGGGGTTTTCTTCGTTCTGGAGAAGCCAGCGAGCGCTCAGCCGTCGCCGAGCACCGCGCAGGCGATCCTGGCGCCCGCGCCGCCGATCGGCTGGCTGACGTGATCGTCCGCGCTCTCGTGGATGACCAACGCCGAACCGTCCTCGTCCAGCAGGTGCTCGCCGGCCGAACCGTCGAGACTGACTCGGGCGTTGTAGAACTCGGCCCAGGCGTAGCCGGAGTCATGGACAAGAAAATTCGGGAAGTCCCCCGCGCCGGGCCCGTCGGGATTGAGCAGGCCGTGCGGCCGCTGATCGGGATTGACGTGGCTGCCGGAGGCCTTGAATCCCTCGGCGTGGTCGCCGCAGGTACCGGTCCGGTGAAGGTGGATGGCCTTGGGCCCAGCGGGGAGGCCTTCGAGCTCGATCCGGACCAGCACGCCGTGCGGACCCTGGGTCAACGTGGCCGTACCCGTGACCATGCCCTCGTTGTCGATGAAGACGCTTTCAACCACCGGAGGAGTGGTGGGCTCGCCGCTGTGACCGTCGGACTGCGCGGTGCCGGCACCGAGCAGGACCACGCCTGCGGCCGCGCCCCGGACTACGTTCGAGATATCGATCGTCATGGACTTGTTCCTGAGGTGGCAAGGCAGGCGAGGCTAACAGACCGGGCGGCAAGCGCACGGCACGACGGACGATCGGCCTGCGCCTGCGCCGCGAACCGGGTCCGATCGGCCTGCCTAGCGCGCCCGCTGCAGGCGCTTGTGCGCCTCGCCGGCATAGGCACGCGCGGCCGCCAGCAACACCTCGGGAGCCAGCCGTACGGTGTAGTCCGGGTTGACGAACGCGAACTGGATAACGCCATCGGCGCCGATCAGGTAGGTGGCCGGTGCGGGCAGCGCGCCGTGCGTTTCGCCGCTGCGATCGGCCAGGTCGATGCCGAACTCCCGGTAGCGTCGGAGCGTATCCTCATCGACCCGGAAGGCGATGCCGAAGGCTTCGGCCGCGGCCAGATCCGCGTCGGACAGCAGCGTGTAGCCGAACTCCACGGAATCGCCTGCGGCGAGCAGCTGCGGACGATCCGGCGAAATGAACCAGACATCGAAGCCCAGATCCGCGAGCGCCGCCTCGATCGTGCGCAGCTCGGCCAGGTGGAGGTTGCAGTAGGGGCACCACCCGCCGCGGTAGAAGGTCAGGACGACCGGCCTGCCGTGCTCGCCCGGGACGAACTCGACCTTCGCGCCGTCGGTTCCCTCCAGGGCCAGCTCCGGCGCCTGCATTCCCGGGAGCAGTGGCCGGATCGATTCGGGCTCCGGGTGGATCTCGGCCTGCAGCGACGCAGCGAGCAGCGCCAGGAGGGCCGAGACCAGGATCGTCGATACCTGGACCCGGGAAGTCGTACGCGGCTTCGGTCGGGAGTCCGGACGCTGCATGGCCGGCGAGAAAACGGTGGGTTCGATCATCGGGGTCTCCCGGATTCGAGGTTCGGTCAGACGACCGGCGCGGCCCGGTTTCGATTGCACCGATGGACGACGGCCGGCATCAGTCGCGGACTTCGGGCGCGGCCCCATCGGACCGCTTCGCGCCCTCGCCCTGCATCGACTCGAGGTCACCGAGCCAGCGCCCGGGCACGGACAGACCGCTGATCAGCGCCACCAGCAATGCGGTCAGGTAGGGGACCGACTGAAGCGTCAGCACGACGACCCAGACCAGCGTATCCGGGACGGCGAGATCGTGCGCTCCGGCCACCGCCAACGCCGCCGTCCATAGCGCCACGGCCATCAGGGTTTCCTCGCGCGCCTCGCCGAACGCCCGGACCAGCCCGGCCCGCAGCGCTCGCTTGGGCGTGCGGAAGAAGCCCCGTTCGCGCTGGACCAGGCCGGCCAGCACCGCGACGCCGATGGTGTGGGTCAGGGCCAGGCCGGCGAACACCGCGCCGACCGCCTGGCGAATGCCTGCGCCGACCCGGGTCAGGTACAGGTGAAGCAGCTTGGCCAGCTTGAAGCCGAACAGGAACAGCGGCAGCAGGGTGAAGGCGAGCAGCGGCGAGTCGAAGCGTTCCGGCGCCCAGATCATTGCCGCCGACCACGCCAGCGCGGCGAAGTTGAACAGCAGATTGAACCCATCGGCCAGCCACGGCAACCAGCCGGCCAGGAAGTGGTAGCGCTGACCTGCGGTCAGACGGCTTCGGTCCAGCCCGAGCAGCGTGCGCGCATGCATGCGCAGGATCTGGATTGCGCCGAAGGCCCAGCGGAACCGTTGCTTCTTGTAATCGACGAAGGTGTCGGGCATCAGCCCGCGGCCGTAGCTGGTCGGCAGGTAGGCGGCGTGTCCGCCGCGTTCGAACAGGCGCAGGCCGAGTTCGGCGTCCTCGGTAATGCAGGCCTCGGACCAGCCGCCCGCGTCGATCAGCGCCTGCTTGCGGACCAGCGTCATGGTGCCGTGCTGGATGATCGCGTTGCGTTCGTTTCGCGTCACCATTCCGATCTGGAAGAACCCGCGGTACTCGGCGTGGCACAGGGCCTTGAACAGGCTTTCACCGGCGTCGCGGTAGTCCTGCGGCGCCTGCACGATGGCCATGTCGGGGTCGCGGAACAGCGGCACCAGGTCGCGCAGCCAGTCGGGCTCGACCACGTAGTCGCTGTCGATGGCGGCGATGATCCCGGCCTCCGGCGCGGTCCGCGCAAGCGCGTAGTTCAACGCCCCGCCCTTGAACCCGGCCAGCGGCCGCTTGTGGAAGAACCGGAACCGCTCGCCGAGCTTGCTGCAGTGGGCCTCGACCGGACGCCAGGTGGCCTCGTCGGGCGTATTGTTGTCGATGACCACGACTTCGAAGCGCGGATAGTCCAGCCGGGCCAAGGCGTCGAGGGTCTCGATCAGCATGTCCGGAGGCTCGTTGTAGGCCGGCACGTGCACCGAGACCATCGGCAACTCGGCCTCGTCCGCCGAGCCGACCGCTTCGACGAACTGCCGGCGCCATCGCCGTGTCCAGCGCGCCTCCACCCACTCATGGGCCTCGGTGAACAGGATCACGATCACGCCGATCATGCCGACCAGCAGCACCACGCCGACCACCACGCTCTCGAGATCCAGGTACTGGTGGGCATAGTCGTTGACCACCCAGACCGACGCGCTGGCCGCCGTGAAGGCGATCAGTGCAAGGAACCCGCGTCCGCGAACCCCGAGCGTGCGGCTGTCGAGCAGCAGCACCGCCAGCACGATGCTGGCGATCAGCGCGGAGATGCCAGCCAGGATCGGCCAGTGGGGGATGCGGACCAGCGGTGCACTGAACTCGAACTTCGGCTCGCGCTCGACCGACCAGACGCCCCAGTACGCGCCCACCGCGCCTTCCTCGCGCGCTTTCCAGGGCTGGTCGAAGGCCTCCATCAGGTAATAGACGTAGTCGCGCCGCTCGGCCTCCTCGAGGAAGCGACGCAGGAAGATCGCCTCGTTGCCCGGCGAGGCCACCGCGCCGCGCCGGGTGCGTCCGTTCGACGGCCAGCCGACTTCGGCAATGACGATCGGCTTGTCGGGGAAGCGCGCCTCGAGCAGCTCGATCCGCGAAATGACGTGGCCAACCGCTTCGTCGACGTCGATGCCTTCCCAGTACGGCAGGACGTGTACGGCGAGATAGTCGACATGATCGGCCAGCTCCGGGAACTTCAGCCAGAGGTCCCAGGGCTCGGCGGTGCTGACCGGCTGGTGAACGGCCTCGCGCACCCGGTCGAGGTAGCCGGCGAGCATCTCGGGTGATAGGTCGCCACGCAGCAGGACCTCGTTGCCGACGACCAGCCGGACCACGTTCCGGTTGCGCCAGGCCAGCCGGATCACGCGTTCGACCTGGGCCTCGTTGGACTCGCGCCGTTCATCCAGCCATGCGCCGAGCGCCACATTGATGTCGTGGCGATCGGCCAGTTCCGGGATCGAGGCAAGCGAGCCTTCAACCGAATAGCTGCGGATCGCGTGCGTCCGGCCGGACAGCAGGGCCAGGTCGCGCTCGATCCGTGTCTCGGACGGAAATCGTCCTTCGGCCGGATCGTCCTCCGGCCCGAACGGAGAGAACGCGAAGCCCTGGATCGTGGCCGGCCACGGCGGCTCCGGGTTGGGCTGATTGAAAAAGGCCCACAGGCTCCAGGTGGCCATCGCGAAGGCCAGCACGAACACGATATTGCGGAAGCGGACGGGCGTAGTCATGCCGGGCCGCCCACCCGGCCAACGCTCCCGCGGTTCCCGCCGAGCGGCGGGAGGAGGAGTGCGTTCAGCGCTGCTGCAAGCTGCGGTGCTTGCCGACGATCAGCATCGACAGCTCCAGCGCCTGCTCGTAGTTCAGCCGCGGATCGACGGTGGTCTTGTAGGCCCGCTTCAGGTCGTCCTCCCCGAGCTCCCGGGCGCCGCCGATGCACTCGGTGACGTTCTCGCCGGTCAGTTCCAGGTGGACGCCTCCGAGCCGCGAGCCGCAGGCCGCATGGATATCGAAGGCCTGCTCCAGCTCGGCCTGGATGTTCGAGAACCGCCGCGTCTTGATGCCCGACGCGGTCTTCTCCGTGTTGCCGTGCATCGGATCGCAGATCCAGAGCACCGGCGATCCGGTCGCCTTGACCGCCTCGACCAGCATCGGCAGCGTGTCGCCGACCTTGCCGGCGCCCATGCGGTGGATCAGCACGATACGGCCCGGTTCGTCGTCGGGATTGAGCGTGCGGATCAGCGACTTGAGCCAGTCGGCGGTCATGCCGGGTCCGACCTTGATGCCGATCGGGTTGCGTACGCCGCGGAACATCTCGACGTGGGCGCCGTCGGCGGCAGCCGTGCGCATGCCGATCCAGGGGAAGTGGGTCGACAGGTTGAACCAGCCCCACTGTCGCGGCACCTGGCGGGTCAGCGCCTGCTCGTAGTGCAGGTGCAGCGCCTCGTGCGAGGTGAAGAAATCGACCCGGCGCACGCTGCCCGGCGTCTGGCCGGTGACGGTTTCCATGAAGCGCACCGAGTGACCGATCGAATCGGAGATTCGGTGGAATTCCTCGGCCAGGGGCGAATGCTCGACCCAGCCCAGGTCCCAGTATTCCGGGTGGTGCAGATCGGCGA
Organism: Wenzhouxiangellaceae bacterium; assembly: GCA_965227925.1. Lineage (GTDB taxonomy): Bacteria > Pseudomonadota > Gammaproteobacteria > Xanthomonadales > Wenzhouxiangellaceae. Next base: position 664,805 of record CBDDGP010000002.1, on the reverse strand, counting down.
AGCCGCCATCGACCAGCGAGCGGACGAAGTTCATCGACATCGCGGCACGCGCGTAGGCCTGCAGCATCCGCTCGGGATCGGGCCGGCGCGCTTCGGCGTTGAAGTCCGGCGCGTTGACAATGTCGCCGCGGTAGCTCGGCAGCTTCTCGTCGCCCCGGGTTTCGAAATCGTCCGAACGCGGCTTGGCGTACTGGCCGGCGAAGCGGCCGACCCGGACCACCGGGGTTTCCATGCCGTGAACCAGCACCAGCGACATCTGCAGCAGCACCTTCAGTCGGTTGGTGATGATCGTCGGCGAGCATTCGTCGAACACCTCGGCGCAGTCGCCGCCCTGAAGGAAGAAGCGCTTGCCCGCCTGGGCCTCGGCGATCTGCTCCTTCAGCGACAGCACTTCCCACGAGGTGACCAGCGGCGGCAGTTTCGCCAGCCGGCCCTGGGCGTCCTCGAGCTGGGCGACGTCGTCGTACTTCGCCTGCTGCAGCGCTTCGCGGTTCTTCCACGAGTCGCGCGCCCAGTCCTTGGCCGGGGTAATCGATTTCAGGGACGGATTGCGGGGGTCGCTCATCGGAACTGCACTCTTCGGGTCTGGACTCGGGCCGCGGCAACGACCATGAACATCACCAATCCAACATACCAGATGAGGGTCCACCACGGCATCGACAGGCCGAGAAACGACCAGTCGACCACCGCACAATCACCGGAACCGGCGAACGCCGAGCGCAGCGCCTCGCCGAGGCCGAACATCTCCATGTTGTAATCGAAGCCGGGGCCGCAATCGGGCACCTGGTCCGGCGGAAGGTTCTGGATCCAGATATGGCGCCCGGCCGTGAGCACGCCCCAGGCACCCCCGGCGACGATGCCGGCGGTCCAGACCCAGCGCCACGCGCCGCGGGAGCCGTGCAGCACTCCGACCAGCGCGAAGGCGGCCATGATCATGAACGCGATGCGCTGCAGGATGCACAGCGGGCACGGGTCCAGCATCATCCGGTACTGGGCGAAATAGGCATAGGCGAGCAGGCCGAGGCAGGCGGCCAGCACGACGGCGAATCCGGTTCGGGGACGGTCGAGAATCTTCATTCCCATAGTCTGCCATGCGGCGATGCGCAACGGCGCCATCGGGCGGCGAAACCGAGCCTTCCGTGCGATCATCGGGGGTCGGAGTCCTGTCATCCCGAGCGAGCCGAGCGCATGAACCCCACCGATCCCGACACGCCGTCAGAATCCGACCGCATCCGCCTGCGTCACCTGCACGACGACCTCGATCGGCGCATGCGGGCCCTGGCCGACAACGCCGAGGCCGTGCACCGATCGCGCGCCCACGTCGAGGCCGTGCTGGACGGCGATGCGAGCATCTACGGCATCAATACGGGCTTCGGCGCGCTGGCATCGAAGCGGATCGCCACCGATCAGCTCGCCCAGCTGCAGAAGAACCTGCTGCTCTCGCACGCCTGCGGCACCGGCGACCCGCTGCCGCGCGAGATCACCCGCTTGATGCTCCGACTGAAGATCCACGCGCTGGGGTTGGGCCAGTCCGGCATCTCGATTCCCGTGTTCGAACAACTGCTGGCCCTGGACCGCCACGGCATCGTGCCCTACGTGCCGAGCCGCGGCAGCGTCGGCGCGTCCGGCGACCTCGCGCCGCTCGCCCACATGGCGCTGCCGCTGATCGGTGCGGGCCGCTGCTGGCGCCCCGACGGATCGGGGTCGGAACCTGCGGGCGACGCGCTGGCGCGGGCCGGGCTCGAGCCGGTCGAACTGGCGGCCAAGGACGGCCTTGCACTGATCAACGGCACCCAGATGATGGCCGCCTGCGGCGCCGAGGCGCTCTACCGAACGATCGCGCTGCTCCGCAACGCCGACATCCTCGGCGCGATGAGCCTCGAGGCGCTGCAGGGCTCGTCGCGACCGTTCGACGCGCGCATCCACGCGATCCGACCGCATCCCGGCCAAGTCGCGGTCGCGGCCAACATCCGGCGCCTGCTGGCCGGCAGCGAGATTCTCGAATCGCACCGCGACTGCGGCAAGGTCCAGGATCCATACTCGCTGCGCTGCATCCCACAGGTCCACGGCGCCAGCCGCGATGCGCTGGCCCACTGCGCCGAGGTCATCGAGCGCGAGTTGAATTCGGTCACGGACAATCCGCTGGTGTTCGACGACGGCGACATCGTCTCCGGCGGCAACTTCCACGGCCAGCCGCTGGCGCTGATCCTCGACCATGCCGCGATCGCGCTGGCCGAGCTGGCCTCGATCTCCGAGCGCCGCACCTACCTGCTGCTGGCCGGCCACGACGGCCTGCCCACCCTGCTGATGAAGGACACGGGGATCAATTCCGGCTTCATGATTCCCCAGTACACGGCCGCGGCCCTGGTCAGCGAGAACAAGGTGCTGACCCACCCGGCCAGCGTCGACTCCATCCCGACCAGCCTGGGCCAGGAAGACCACGTCTCGATGGGATCGATCGGCGCCCTGAAGCTGCTGTCGGTGCTCGACAACGTCGAACGGGTGCTGGCCGTGGAGCTGCTGACCAGCGCCCAGGCCCTGGACTTCCGCTCACCCCTGACGCCGGGCCGCGGCGTGCAGCTGGCGCACGAAGCCGTGCGCGCCGCCGTGGGCCACGCCGATCACGACTACGAGGTCGGGGCGGACATCGAGCACTGCGCACGACTGCTTCGCGAGCGGATCCTGGTCCGCGCGGTTGCCGAAGAGGTGGAACTGGACTAGCTGCCCGGCCCGGCGCCGACGCCGAGACGAGGCCCGCGGCACGCCGCGGGCCCGAAGCGGGAGATCAGTCCTCGGCGGGCCGTGCGTTCAGCTCGACGAACAGGCGCGAGGTTTCCGGCGTCGCGGCGTCGATGCCCGGGTCGACCACCGAGAAGCTGCCGGTGGCGCCGGTACGCACGCCAAGCATCGAATCGGTCAGGAATTCCCAGTCACCGTCGATGCGCTCGGAGATGCCGACGCGAATCCAGATCGCGTCCGGGGCCGCGCCCTCGTGATCCATCGGCGCCTCGACCAGCAGGGTCATCCGCCAGCCGGTGTCGCCCTGGGCCATCTCGATCGTCGCTTCCTTGTCGGACTCGACCACCACCGTCGGCGTACCGCGCAGTTCGCCGTCGATCCATACGCTGGATTCGACCACGTAGTCCGTCGCGGACGCGAAGCCGGCCGCCAGCAGCGCGGCCAGCGAACCGAGGAGCATCATCGGCTTCATCGCTCGTTTCCCGTTCACTGGTTGCGGAACCGCGCCGGCAGCACTTCCGTATCGGGCTGATCGGCGCCTTCGGGAACCACCGGCATCAGGTCCTGCTTGGACACGCCGAGCAGGATCGCCGCGTTGCTGGCGACAAAGATCGACGAGTAGGTGCCGACGATCACGCCGACGATCAGCGTGTAGGCGAAGGCATGGATGATCTCGCCGCCGAAGTAGAACAGCGCGATCAGCACCAGCAGCGTGGTCAGCGAGGTCATCAGCGTTCTCGACAGCATCTGGTTGATCGACAGGTTGGTCAGCTCGATGGCGGTGCCCTTTCGCTTGACCCGGAAGTTCTCGCGCAAGCGGTCGTAGACGACGATCGTGTCGTTCAGCGAATAACCGATGACGGCCAGCAGGGCCGCGACTACGGTCAGGTCGAAATTGATCCGGAACAGCGAGACCAGCCCCAGCACCACGACCACGTCGTGGATCAGGGCCAGCACCGCGCCGACGGCGAAGCGCCACTGGAATCGGAACGAGACGTAGAGCAGGATGCCGGCCAGCGCGTACAGCATGGCCAGGCCGCCCTGCTCGGCCAGTTCCTGACCGACCTGCGGGCCGACGAACTCGACCCGGCGCATTTCGATGCCGCTTGCGGTCGACTCCAGCGCCGCCAGCACTTCGGTCGAGATGTCAGCGCCTTCTTCGGCGGCCTGCTCGGCCGGCAGCCGGACCACGATATCGCGCGAGGTGCCGAAGGTCTGGACGGTGAAATCCTCGTAGCCGGCCGCGTCCAGCGCATCGCGGACCGCGCCGAGTTCCGGCGCCTCCGGATAGCTGACTTCGATCAGCGTGCCGCCGGTGAAGTCCAGGCCGAACTCGAGACCGCGGGTGGCCAGCGTTCCGATGCTGATCAGCAGCAGCACGGCCGAGAAGATCAACGCGATCTTGCGCCGCGCCATGAAGTCGATCCTGGTGTCTTGGCGAATGATATCCATCATCGAATCCTCAGATCGCGACCCCGGCCAGCTTCTGCTTGCGGCCGTAGATCAGGTTGATGACTGCGCGCGTTCCGACGATCGCGGTGAACATCGACGTCACGATGCCGATCGACAGCGTGACCGCGAAGCCCTTGACGGGGCCGGTACCGAACATGAACAGCACCAGCGCGGCGATCAGCGTGGTGACGTTGGCATCTGCAATCGTCGAGAACGCCTTCTCGTAGCCGGCCCGGATCGACGACTGCGGCGAATTGCCGAGATGCAGCTCTTCCTTGATACGTTCGAAGATCAGCACGTTGGCGTCGACCGCCATGCCGACCGTCAGCACGATGCCGGCGATGCCCGGCAGGGTCAGCGTCGCGCCGAGCATCGACAGCCCGGCCACGATCAGGATCAGGTTGGCCGTCAGGGCGAGGTTGGCGACCAGGCCGAAGACCCGGTAGTAGATGGCCATCAGCACCAGGACGAGAATGAAGCCGATGACCACCGAGCGGAAGCCCTGGTCGATGTTATCGCGACCCAGGCTGGGGCCGACCGTGCGTTCTTCGATGATCTCGACGGGCGCGGCCAGCGCACCGGCGCGCAGCAGCAGCGCGAGCTGGCTGGCCTCTCGGGCAGATTCAAGACCGGTGGTCTGGAACGTAGTGCCGAACGGCTCGCGCACCACTGCGACATTGATGACCTCCTCAACACGGCGCATGTCGCTGACTTCCTTACCGTCGACAATTCGACTGACGGGCCGCTGCTCGATAAACACCACCGCCATTCGGCGACCAACGTTCTCCGTCGTGAAGTCGAGCATCCGTCGCGCGGCCTGCCCGTCCAGCGTCGTCCTGACCATCGGCGAGCCGGAGGTCTGATCGAATCCGGCTGCGGCCGTAAGCAGCTCGTCGCCGGCCGCGATCCGGTCGCGCGAGAGCAGGATCGGGTTGCCCTGGCGGTCGAAATACAGCTGCGACTGCGGCGGCACGCGGCCGGTGCGCTGGGCCTCGAAGGGGTCGTTCTCCTCGTCCACGGCCCGGTACTCCAGGGTCGCGGTGGCGCCCAGGATGCGCTTGGCCTCGGCCGTGTCCTGCACCCCGGGCAGCTGGACCACGATGCGATCGGCGCCCTGCTGCTGGATGATCGGCTCGGCCACACCGAGTTCATTGACCCGGTTGCGAAGCGTGGTGATGTTCTGCTGCAGCGCGTTCTGCTGAATCTCGAGCAATGCTTCGGGAAGAATCGTGGCTCGAAGATTGAACGTCTCTGATCCGCCGAACTCTTCGATTTCGAGTTCCGGAATTTCCTGCGACATCTTGGAAAGGGCGGACCGCCGGTCCTCTTCGGTGCGGAGTTCGACGACCAGCGCGCCCCCATCGCGCCGCACCGAGCGGTAGCGGATGCGGTCGTCACGAAGACTGTTACGAACCAAGGTAACAAAATTGTCGAGGCGTCCTTCCCGGGCCGCGTCCATGTCGACTTCCATCAGGAAGTGGACGCCGCCCTGGAGGTCCAGGCCCAGCACCATCGGTTCGGCACCGATTGCCTGAAGCCAGTCCGGCGTGGCCGGAGCCAGGTTCAGGGCGACCACGTAGCCGTCGCCCAAGCTCTCGCGCAGCGCATCGGCGGCGCGCAGCTGCTGCTCGCTGTCGTCGAAGCGCATCAGCAGCCGCTCCGGATCGAACTCGACATCGTTGGCGTCGAGGTCCTCGGCGGCGATCGCGTCGGTGGCCACGCCGGTCAGCGAGGGATCGAGTTCGAAGCCGCGGGCCGACGAGACCTGGACGGCCGGATCGTCACCGAACAGGTTGGGCGCGGCGTACAGCGCGCCCAGCGTCAGCACGACGATCAGCAGCAGGTATTTCCAAGCGGGATAACGGTTCATCGTTGAAGAGGTCCTGGTGAATCGGGTCCTGGTGAGTCGGGTCCTGGTGAGTCGGGTCCCGGGGATGCGCCACCCGGGGCAGGAGCCGCCCGGACCGGCCGGGCGCCCGGCGGTCCGTGCACGGCGACGGCGTCAGGGCGCCGAGTCGAACGTGCCCTTCGGCACCACCTGGGTCACGGAATGCTTCTGCAGCTTGACCGTGATGCCGCCGCCGAGGTCGACACCGATGAAGCTGTCGCCGACCTCCACGATCTTGCCGAGCATGCCGCCGGCGGTGACGATCTCGTCGCCGACCGAGAGGCCGCCGACCAGTTCGCGGTGCTGCTTGTTCCGCTTCATCTGGGGCCGGATGATCAACAGCCAGAAGATCAGGACGATGAAGGCCAGCGGCAGCAGCGAGCCGAGCAGGCTCGGTGCGTCGCCGGCGGCCTGGGCCATCGCGGGGGAAATCAGGAAATCGGACAGGGTCTGCAGCATGGCCGCGGCTCTCCTCGAATAAAAATTCAGTTCTTTCAGTTGCTTGCGATCGTTCGCCCGGGTCAGGGGGACGACAAGCGCCGGATTATCCCACAACCGACCCGGATTTGCCGGCGGGCCGGGGCCGCGGGCCTTGCGATCTGCAATGGGGGCAGGGAACGGGGATTACCAGTGCGCGGCGGCCGACCGCGCGCGTCCTCGGCGAACGAATCGGCCCGGTCCGCCGCCGCTTTACTTGCCCATCGGCATGTCGGAAACTGGAGCGCGTCTGGTGCATTCGCCTGCCTGCGCAGGCCGACCCGGTTGACCTGCCCGGTTGATCGACACGGGGGCCCGACCCTGACGACCGAGCGCGATGAACGATTCCGGCGCCGACCGAATGCGACCGCCGACGACCGCAAAGGAGCCGAACATGACCGACCCCGCATCCCATCGGGACCTGTATCCCGTCCCCGAAAATCGGGCCGAGCAGGCGCATGTCGACGCCGAGGCCCATCGCGCGATGTCCGATCGGGCACGTCGGGATCCCGAAGGCTTCTGGGGCGAGATCGGCCGGCGGCTCGACTGGATGCGACCGTTCACCAAGGTCCGGGACGTCTCCTTCGATCTCGACGACCTGCACATCCGCTGGTACCACGACGGCACGCTGAACGTCTGCGAGAACTGCGTCGATCGCCATCTCGACACCCGCGCCGACCAGGTCGCGATCCTCTGGGAAGGCGACGACCCGGAGCGCGACGCGCGCATCACCTACCGCGAACTGCACGACCGCGTCTGCCGCTTCGCCAACGTGCTCAAGCGCATGCAGGTGGAGAAAGGCGATCGGGTCACGCTGTATCTGCCGATGATCCCGGAGGCCGCGATCGCGATGCTGGCCTGCGCCCGGATCGGCGCGGTCCACTCGGTGGTGTTCGGCGGCTTCTCGCCGGATGCGCTCGCCGGGCGCATCGTCGACTGCGATTCGAAGCTGGTGATCACCGCCGACTTCGGCCGGCGCGGCGGTCGCACCACGCCGCTGAAGGCCAACGTCGATGCGGCCCTAGACAACGCAGAGGCCGCCGAACGCGTGGCCTCGGTGCTGGTGGTGCGCAACACCGGCGGGGACGTCACCTGGAACGGCGAGCGCGACCGCTGGCTGGACGAGGAACTGGAGCGGGTCGACGCCGACTGCCCGGCCGAGGAAATGAACGCCGAGGACCCGCTGTTCATCCTCTACACCTCGGGATCGACGGGCAAGCCCAAGGGCGTGCTCCACACCTCCGGCGGCTACCTGGTCTACGCCAGCTACAGCCACGAACTGGTGTTCGACTACCACGACGGCGACATCTACTGGTGCACCGCCGACGTCGGCTGGGTCACCGGCCACAGCTACATCGTCTACGGCCCCCTGGCCAACGGAGCGACGACGCTGATGTTCGAGGGGGTGCCGAACCATCCGGATCACAGCCGCTTCTGGCAGGTCTGCGACAAGCACCGGGTCACCCTGTTCTACACCGCGCCGACGGCGATCCGGGCGCTGATGCGCGAGGGCGACGGGCCCGTGAACGCGACCTCGCGCGACTCGCTGCGCATTCTCGGTACGGTCGGCGAGCCGATCAACCCCGAGGCCTGGCACTGGTACCACTCGGTGGTGGGCGACGGCCGCTGCCCGGTCGTCGACACCTGGTGGCAGACCGAGACCGGCGGCATCCTGATCAGCCCCCTGCCGGGCGCAACCGCGCTCAAGCCCGGCTCGGCGACGATGCCGCTGCCCGGCATCCACCCGGCACTGGTCGATTCCGACGGCCGGCTGCTCGACGGCGAAGCGTCGGGCAACCTGGTCCTCACCGACAGCTGGCCCGGCCAGATGCGCACGGTCTACGGCGACCACAGGCGCTTCGGCGAGACCTACTTCTCGACCTACCCGGGCTGCTACTTCACCGGCGACGGGGCGCGGCGCGACGCCGACGGCGACTACTGGATCACCGGCCGGGTCGACGACGTGATCAACGTTTCGGGCCACCGCCTCGGCACCGCCGAGGTCGAATCGGCGCTGGTCGCCCACGAGGCCGTCGCCGAGGCCGCCGTGGTCGGCTTTCCGCACGACATCAAGGGCCAGGGCGTGTATGCCTACGTCACGTTGATGGAAGGCCGCGACGGCGACCCGGACCTGGCGAAGGAGCTGGTCGCCTGGGTGCGCAAGGACATCGGGCCGATCGCGACGATCGATCACCTGCAGTGGGCGCCGGGGCTGCCGAAGACGCGCTCGGGCAAGATCATGCGCCGGATCCTGCGCAAGATCGCCGCCGACGAGGCCGATCAGCTCGGCGATACCTCGACGCTGGCCGAACCCGAGGTGGTCGACCACCTGGTCCGGAACCGACGCACGGCCACCTGAACCGCGCGGATCGATTCAGGCCTGGAGGTCGGTCGGGCGATCCGGACGATCGCTTCCGCCGTCGTCGCCCGGCCCGGGGCCGGAACCGGTCGCCGGATCGCTGCTGGGATTGCTGCTGGGGTCGCTGCTGGCCGGGAACACCTGGCGAAACGCCCGCCACTGGGCCGCGGCGAACAGCAGCTGGACGAACAGCGAGATCAACAGCGAGAGCATCTGCACCAGGAGCTGGCCGAAGCTGCCGAGCGCCAGCGCCAGCAGGCCGCCGAGCATGACGAAGACCAGTCCGGCCAGGAACAGCACGCCGACCAGGACCAGGCCGTAGGCGAGGAACGCGGCCCAGTTGACCAGGACCGCGCGCAGGCTCCACAGCAGCGCGGTAAACACCGGCCAGCGCCAGAAGTACACCAGCGGCACGGCGAAGTACAGCGCGCCGAGCACCAGCGCGAGCACGCCGGCGGCCAGCACGATGCCGCCGAGCAAGTTCACGCCTTCGAATAGCGCGAACAGCGCGCCGGGCTCCTGCTCCATGCGCTGCGGATCGGCCATCAGCGCGTTCAGCGCCTCGAGGTCCATCTGCGGCGACAGCCAGGCACCCAGCACCAGCAGCGAGGCGAACAGACCGGTCAGCAGCAGCCCGCCGAGACCGAGCAGGCGCGTACGCACCGCCGGGTCCCGGAAGCCATCGAACAGCGCCGTGCTCGGGAAGGCCGCAGCGTCCGGCGAACGCGCCGGGCCGTCCAGCCGCCGGAAGATACCGATCAGGCCGCCGGTCAGGATCGGCGACAGGACGATCATGAGTGGCAGTCCGATCAGCGGAACGGCCTGGAGCAGCGACAGAACGACCAGCCAGGCCGCGACGCGCACCAGCGCACCGCCGCCCCGGCCGACCAGGTTGGCGCCGTCGGTCAACCAGCGGGCGCCGTCGGCGAACGAGGCGCGAACGATTCGGGGGTCGGAACTCATGCGGGATACTCCTCGGCGTCTGCGGCGTCTGCGGCCGCTCCGGGGCCGCGCGTGGTGCGGTTCGCACGGTGTCCGATCAGGGACCCGATCTGCATCGTGGCCAGCGCCAGCAGCAGCGACAGGACGAGCCCGGCGGTGATCGCAGCGACGTCGGCAACGGTCCAGGCCCGCGACCATTCACCGACCAGTCGGAACACGTCGTCGCTGCGCCAGACCTCCAGCGGGCGGCCGGCGGCCTCGGCGAACCCCCGCGAAACCGCGATCGAAGCGGCCTCGTAGTAGTCGCCGGTCAGCGAGATCAGCGGCGCGGCGACCAGCGGCAGCAGCCCGCCGACCGCCAGCATCGAACCGCGGCCGGGGCGCTCGGCGGCCAGCGCCTTCTGCCACAGCCAGAAGCCGGGGAAGATCGTCGGCACGTAGGGCATCAGCACGCAGGACAGGTAGACGAAGTCGGAACCGCCGGTGTCGAAGCCGGTCAGGCGCCCGGCGTAGTCCGACCCGCTGACCACGAACGGAAAGATGGCGGCGAGCAGATCGCCGCCGTAGATCGCGTCGATTTCCAGCCGGGACACGGAGCCGCCGGCCAGCAGGCAGCCGGCGACGTGCAGCAGTTCGTGGATCGGCACGTAAAACCACCAGCCCACGACCAGCCCGAGCATCACCCAGCCGATCGACATCGCGCCGGGCAGGCGCTCGAAGAACACGAACAGCGCGCGGGCGTCAGTCGCGAGCGCGGTCATTGCCCGCATCGATCGAGGCGAAGCTCAGCGCATCGGCACTCCAGGGCTCGACCGTCCGCAATGCCTCGGGGACGTCCTCGGGCTCGCCGACCGTGTGCCAGAGATCGAGGTGGGCCTGGCCCATGAATCGCTCGCGCACGCTGTGCTGGAGGAATTCGATCAGCTTGTCGTAGTAGCCGGCGGTATTGACCAGCAGGATCGGGCCGAAATACTGACCCAGGCGTTTCAGGGTCATCGCCTCGAACACTTCCTCGAAGGTGCCGCAGCCGCCCGGCAGCGTGACCACCGCCGCGCTGTCGATCAGCATCTTTTCCTTGCGAATGCGCATGCTGGGCACCACCTCCATGGAGGTCAGGCGCTGATGGCCCTTCTCCAGCGTGGTCAGGAATTCCGGGATCACCCCGTGGACCTCACCGCCCGCGTCGAGCGCGGCATCGGCCATCGCGCCCATCAGGCCGGTGCCGCCGCCTCCGTAGACGATCGGGTGGCCGGCCGAGGCCAGTGCCCGGCCCAGCCGGGCAGCGACATCGAAGTAATTCGGCGACAGCGCGTGGCTGGAGGCCGCGTAGACTGTGATCCGCTTGCTGCTCAATTCACCCGACACCGTATGGATTCCCCTGCAATGACGATTCGAAGTCTGGCCCGGTATTGTAGTCGCGGCGCGTTGCTGGCCGGGACGGCGCTGCTGCTGACCGCGTGTGCCCCCTCTCCCGATGAGCTGGTCGAGGGCCAGGAACCCTACCTGAGATTCTGCGCGTCGTGCCACGGCAACGACGGCGGCGGCAAGGCGCCGGCGTTTCCGCCGATCGCCGGCTCCGACTGGCTGGATATGGGCCCGGACGCGATCGCGCTGGTCGTGCTCGGCGGGATGAGCGGCGAGATCGAGGTCGCGGGTCGGACCTATCGCGGCTACATGCCACCGATGCGCCAACTGTCCGACGACGACATCGCCGGGCTGCTCGGCTACATCGGCCGCGAGTGGGCCGGCTGGGAGCGCCTCCCCGATGCAGGCCGGATCGCCGAGCTGCGGCCGCTGACCGACGACAGCCGCGCGACGGCCGGCCGCGCGGGCCTCGAGGCCCTGCTCGAACGGGTCCCGGCGCCATGAACCCGCGGCGCGTTACCAACCCGCCAGCCAGCCTGGTTCTGCTCGGCATCACCGTGGTCGCGTGGTTCCTGCAGCAGATGAACCCGATCGAATCGATGCGCCTGCTCGCACTGTGGCCGCTGGCCACGCCGGAGATGATCCGGTTCTCCGACGTCGGCGTGCTGGAAACCGGCTTCGGTCCCTGGCAGCTGCTGACTTACGGGTTCCTGCACGGCGGCCTGGGTCACCTGTTCTTCAACATGTTCGCGCTGTACATGTTCGGCCTGCCGATCGAACAGGCCTGGGGCACCAAGCGCTTCGTGGTCTTCTACCTGGTCTGCATCGTCGGCGCCGGGCTGGTCCAGTTGCTGACCGCCGCCGTGACCGGCGGGATCTACCCGACCATCGGCGCCTCCGGCGGCGTGTTCGGCGTACTGCTGGCGTTCGGCATGATGTATCCGAACCAGCGCATCCTGCTGATCATCCCGCCGATCCCGATCAAGGCGAAGTGGTTCGTGATCGGCTACGGCCTGCTGACGCTGTTCTTCGGCGTGACCGGGACGATGAGCGGCGTGGCGCATTTCGCCCACCTCGGCGGCATGCTGTTCGGCCTGGCCCTGATCCTGTACTGGGGACGGCAGGACTACCGGCGGCGGTTCCGCTAGCGGCGGGACCGGTCGGCGACCGCTGCGTGCGCGAGTCCGAACCGGCTTCGTGGGCGAAAGGAACGCCCGCCGGGGACGAATCCCGCGGCGGGCGCGCATCCGGTCGGGGCGACCGGTTCTTGACTTCCGGGCACTGATCCGTCGTGAATCAGCCGTCGGACTCGCGCAGCACGAATTCCCCGGAAAAGGTCTTTGCGCGAACGCGAACGCTGCCGTCGCCGGCGCGCACGGACATGCCCTTTTCGCGCATGGTCTCGGTGTCGCCAGCGAAGTAGTTTTCGAAGTCGCCGGAGAACGTCTCGGCGTCGACGTCGACCGGCGTACCCACAGGCAGCGTCAGGTCGATGCTGCCGGAATGGGTCTGCACATCGATCCGCGCATTGCCGACCGGTCGCAGCGCGACCTCGACGTCGCCCGAAACGGTCTCGCCCTCGAACTCCGAGGTTTCGACCGCATCGATATCGAGGTCCCCGCTGACCGAACCGGCGCGAATGCGTCCGGCCAGCCCGAAGGCCTCGATGTCGCCGCTGACCGACTTCACGGTGTTGCTCTCGATCGCACCGCCGTCGAGTTCGATATCGCCGCTGACCGTCTCGGCGGTCAGTCGCGTCGGCGAATTACCGGCCAGCGTCAGGTCGCCACTGACCGTACGGGCTTCGAGGCGCGGACCGCGCAGGCCCTCGATCTCGAGATCGCCACTGACAGAGCTCGCGCTCATCAGGCTGCCGTCCGGCACGGTGATGACCAGCGCGGTCTGCGGGCCGCTGTCCCAGTCCCAGCCATTGCGCTCGCTGTCCTTCATCTCGAGCCGGATCGTCCAGCGGGACGGGTCGCCATCGATGACCAGTTCTTCGACTTCGTCGCCGAGCTGGCCTTCGATGCTCAGCTGGTCCGCGGCGGCACCGACCACGCGGAATTCGCCGGTGACGCCGGAAAACTCGATCACGGCATCCGGATCGGCGTTTCGTCGTTCGCTGACGTCGGTCGCCCAGGCGGTGGCGGCCGTCAGGGGCACCAGCGCGGCCAGCGCGGCGCCCTTGATCCAGGGACTCCGCAGCCGGGTCTTCAGGGTCGTCTTGTCGTTCATTGCAGCATCCTCATCGTTGGGGTTGGGGGGCAGGACGGTGTCGCTCGTCAAGCGTCGGTCCGGCCGCGCACGGCCAGTCCCGAGTTCAGCAGCCGGACCTGGCGCATGCGCGCCTCGGCCAGGAATTCCAGCAGCAGTCGGTTGTCCGGGTCGCGGTCCAGCGCGGCCTCGAGTTCGTCGATCGCGGCCTGGTTTTCCGCCCACGACGCGGCCAGTGGTTGCGCGTCGATCAGTCCGCCGGTCGCCGTCGGCGCCGCACGGCGCATGGCTGCCGCCTCGGCCTCGACCAGCATCCGCCCGCCGTCGAGGTCGCCCTCGGCGTCGATCGAACGCTCGTCGGGCGACTGCAGGATCACGGCGGCCACGGCCAGCACCACCGTCGCCGCGGCAAGCGCGCTCCAGCGACCGGGCCGGCCGCGGCGCCGGGACCGGATGCGCTCGGCGACCCCGGCCCAGGCGGACTCCGGCGGCCGCGCCTCGCGAGTCAGCGCGGACAGCCGCGCGTCGAGTTCGGCGTCGTCCAGCGGGCTGCTGGAAGGCGCGTCGTGGTGTTCGTTCATGCAAGCATCTCCTTGACCAGGGAACGCGCGCGGCTCAACTGCGCCTTGGATGTGCCGGTCTCGATGGTCATGAGGTCGGCGATCTCGGCATGGCTGAGATCGCAGAGATGAAACAGCACCAGGACCTGGCGCGCCCGGTCCGGCAAGCGTGCGATCGCGCGCTCCAGGTCCAGATCGGCGCCCGGCCAGGGCGGCTCGGGGGCGGCGGCCTCGCGCGTGTCCTCGACGACGCGGAAGCCGGCGCGGCGGCGGTCGGCCAGTGCGACATTGATCGCCAGGCGCTTGATCCACCCGGGGAACGCCTGCGGCTCGCGGATCTCGCCCAGCCGACCCCATGCGTGGACGAAGGCGTCCTGCAGCCAGTCCTCGGCGCGCGCGTCGTCGCCGGCGGCCAACCGCCAGAGCACCGGAACCAGCCCCGGCGCGAAGCATCGATACAGCTGCTCTAATGCCGAGGTGTCGCCGTCCGCCGCCGCCTGCACGGTGAGGGTCAGGTCCAGGGAATCGTCGACGGACGCGTCCATGCCCTACAGGATGCGCCGAAACGGCAAAAGGTTGGAATGGTTCGGCAAGGAACGCCGAAGAGCTCGTCGCCAGGGAGTCATCGCCGACCCGAGGACGACCCGTGGACGACGCGTGGACGAGACGTCGACGGCAGCTTCGTTCGCGCGGCCCGGTCCGTGCGGATCAGGCTCTAGGCGTCGGCCGTCAGGGCGGCGTCAGCCAGTCTCTCGGTCTCAGGTAGTCGGCCAGGGCGGCTTCGGGGGTCCCCGGTTCCGGCCGGTAGTCGTAGCGCCAGTGAGCGACCGGCGGCAGCGACATCAGGATCGACTCGGTGCGGCCGTCGGACTGCAGGCCGAACAGCGTGCCGCGGTCGTAGACGAGATTGAACTCCACGTAGCGACCGCGCCGGTAGCGCTGGAAGTCGAGCTGGCGCTCGCCGTAGGGCGTCGCCTTGCGCCGCTCGACGATCGGCACGTAGGCGTCGCCGTAGCCGTGGCCAACCGCCTTCCAGTAGTCGAAGCAGCGTTCGAAGCCCCACTCGTTCAGGTCGTCGAAGAACAGGCCGCCGATGCCGCGCGTTTCGCCGCGGTGCTTCAGGTGGAAATACTCGTCGCACCAGGCCTTGTGCGCCGGATAGACCTCGTCGCCGAACGGCGCACAGAGATCGCGCGCGGTCCGGTGCCAGGCCACACAATCCTCGTCGAAGGGATAGACCGGCGTCAGGTCGAATCCGCCGCCGAACCACCAGACCGGTTCGGCCCCGGGCTTCTCGGCGATGAAGAAGCGGATATTGGCGTGGCTGGTCGGAACGAAGGGATTGACCGGATGCATCACGACCGATACGCCGAGCGCCTGGAACCCGCGGCCGGCCAGCTCGGGCCGCCGAGCGCTGGCCGCGGCCGGTAGCGAGGCGCCGGTGACCTGCGAGAAGTTCACCCCGCCCTTGCCGAAGACCGCGCCGCCCTCGAGCACCCGGGTGCGCCCACCGCCACCCTCGGCGCGGGTCCAGGCGTCCTCACGGAACGTCGCCTCGCCGTCGCAGGCCTCGAACTCGCGACACAGGCGATCCTGCAGCTCGAGGAGCTCGGATTCGACGGCGCGGACCATTTCGGAAGGACTGGGCATGGGCTTGGATGAGTCAGGGGCTAGGGGCTAGGGGCTAGGGGCTAGGGGCTAGGGGAAGAGGGTCAGGGAAAAGGGCCTAGGGGGCAGGGACTAGTACGCCGGGTTCTGGGGGTTACTCGCCCCTGGCCCCTGGCCCCTTTTCCCTGCATTCAAGCTTTCTTCCTGGACGCTTTCTTCTTCTTGCTCGCCTTCTTCTTGGACGCCTTCTTCTTCGATGCTTTCTTCTTGCCCGTCTTCTTCTTGCCGGCCTTCTTCTTGCCCGCTTTCTTCTTGCCGAACTTGCCCCGGCGACCCTTCGGCGGAGCCTCGGCCAGCATCTTCTGGCATTCCTCCAGCGTCAGGTCGGCCGGTTCGACGTCCTTCGGCACGCTGGCGTTGCGCTTGCCGTCCGTGACGAAGGGGCCATAGCGACCTTTCAGGATTTCGATGCCCTCGGCCTCGAAGGTCTTGATGATGCGGTCCTTGAGCATCTGCTTGTGCTCGGCGACCAGCACCAGGGCTTGTTCCAGCGTGACATCGTGCGGATCGACGTCCTTCAGCGACACGAAGTTACGTGCGCCGTAGCGGATGTAGGGACCGAAGCGACCGATGTTGGCCTGGACCGGTTCGCCTTCCGGCGTCTCGCCGAGATCGCGCGGCAGCTTGAACAGCTCCAGCGCCTCCTCGAGCGTGATCGTCTCCATCTTCTGGCCCTGGCGCAGGCCGGCAAATTCCGGCTTCTCGTCGTCCTCGGCCTGGCCGATCTGGGCGAACGGACCGTAGCGACCCAGTCGAACGATCACCGGCTTGCCGGATTTCGGATCCGTGCCCAGCTCGCGGGCCTGCTGGGCTTCCTGACGGCTGACCGATTCTTCCTTCTCGTTGACCCGGTCGATGAACGGCTGCCAGAACTCCTTCAGCAGCGGCACCCAGTCGTGCTCTCCGCGCGAAATGGCATCGAGCTCGTCTTCGAGGCGCGCGGTGAAGTCGTAGTCGACGTAACGGTCGAAATGCTGGGACAGGAACTTGGCGACCACGCGACCGGTTGCGGTCGGCGTGAACCGCCGACTCTCCAGCTCGACGTACTCGCGGTCCTTCAGCGTCTGGATGATCGACGAATAGGTCGACGGCCGACCGATTCCGTAGTCTTCCAGCGCCTTGACCAGGCTGGCCTCGGAATAGCGCGGCGGCGGCTCGGTGAAATGCTGCTCTGGCCGGATCGCGACCAGCGGCACCGCGTCGCCCTCGTTCAGTTCGGGCAGGCGGTTGTCCTTGTCGGCCTGGGCGTCGGCATAGACCTTCAGGAACCCCGGCGCGACCAGCGTCGAGCCGTTGGCGCGGAACGTCGCGTCACCAACGTCGAACTCGGCGGCCACCGTGTCGTAGACGGCCGGCACCATCTGGCTGGCCACGGCGCGATTCCAGATCAACTGGTAGAGCCGGTACTGGTCGTCGCTAAGGTGCGATTTGAGCCGGATCGGCGTCATCGCCGCCGAGGTCGGCCGGATCGCCTCGTGGGCTTCCTGGGCGTTCTTGCTCTTCGACTGGTAGAAGTTCGGTTTCTCCGGCAGGGTCTCGGCGCCGTACTCGCGCTCGATCACCTGGCGGATTTCGTTGATTGCGTCACCGGCCAGCGCCACCGAATCGGTTCGCATGTACGTGATCAACCCCTCGGTGCCCTGACCCGTATCGATGCCCTCATAAAGCTGCTGGGCGATCTGCATCGTGCGCCGGGTGGTAAAGCGCAGCCGACGCGCCGCTTCCTGCTGGAGCGTCGACGTGATGAACGGCGGCTGGGCCCGGCGGCGGCGCTGGCGCTTGTTGATCCTGGCGACTTCGAAGCGGCCGCCCGCCGCCGATTCGATCTGATTGCGAACCGCCTCGGCGCGTGACTCGTCGGTGATGTCGAACTGCTCGAACTTCTCGCCGTCGAGCTTGACCAGATTGGCCTGGAACGCCTGCTCGCCTCCGTCGTCGGGATCGGCGCCCAGATCGGCCTCGATGCTCCAGTATTCGCGGGCCTCGAAGCGCTCGATCTCCTCCTCGCGCTCGACGATCATGCACAGCGCCGGCGATTGCACGCGGCCCGCCGACAAGCCCCGGCGCACCTTCTTCCACAGCAGCGGGGACAGGTTGAATCCGACCAGGTAATCGAGCGCGCGACGGGCCTGCTGCGCGTCGACCAGCGAGTCGGCCAGTTCGCGCGGTTGTTCGATTGCCTTCTTGATCGCCTTCGGCGTGATTTCGCTGAACACCACCCGATGGACGGGCTTGCCGCTGTTGACGCCGCGGTCCTTGAGAATTTCGGCGATATGCCAGGAAATGGCCTCGCCCTCGCGGTCGAGGTCGGTCGCGAGATAGATGTTTTCGGCCGACTTCGCGGCCTTGACGATCTTGTCGACGTGCTTCTTGTTGCGGTCGATGATGTCGTACTTCATCGCGAAATCGTGCTCGGGGTCGACCGCGCCCTCCTTCGGCACGAGGTCGCGCACGTGACCGTAGGATGCAAGCACCTCGAACTCCTTGCCGAGGTACTTGTTGATGGTCGTGGCCTTGGCCGGCGACTCTACGATGAGCAGGTTCTTCGCCATGGATTCCTTAAACGCGTGCGGGCGAGGCGGAACGGTCTGCCTCGCGGTGTCGATCAGTGCCTGTACTGGCCGTCCTCGTCGAACATCAGGTCCTCCATCCAGGCATAGTTGGCTTCCTGGCCGGGCTGGTTGAACAGCACCATCAGGACGACCCACTTGAGATCCTCGAGACCGATCTCCTCGGCATCCAGGGCCATCAGGCGATCCAGCACCAGCTCCCTGCGCGCCGGATCGAGCACGCCGACGTTCTCCAGGTCGATCAGGAAGCCGTGCGCGTCGACGTCGATCCGGCGCAGCTCGTCGGCGCAGAACACGCGCACCGACCCGGCCGGCGTCGCGTCGACGTCGGACAGCTTGCGCTGTTCGGCCAGCCCGTCCAGCCAGCCGAACGCGCGGTCGATTTCGCCATGCGAGAAGCCGGCCTGCTCCAGCGATTCGCTGAGCGAGTCGCGATCGGGCTCGGCTTCGGGCTCGTCGTAGATGTAGTTCTCGAACAGATACATCAGCAGGTCGAGCACGTTATCCTTCATGAGTTCCTTTCCGTGTTCGTTCCGGTCCGGCTGTACCGGCCACCTGCATGGGCTGAAACCCGACCGTCGAGTTCCAGCGTCAACAGAATGGACGATACCGCCGACGTCGTCAATTCGGTGCGGTCGATCACGGCCTCCACCGGGGTGGGGTCGAAGCCCAGCGCTTCGAGCACCGCCCGGACGTCCGGGTCGTCGTCGCGAGGGGGATCGGCCCGAACGTCATCGGCCCGCGGCCCCTCGGCCGATTCGGTGTCCTCGTCGAGCATCGCCCGCAGGCGACCGGCCAGTTCGCCGGCCAGCGGCGCCAGGTCCTCGATCACGTCGGCCGGGGTCTCGACCAGCCGGGCGCCGTCGCGGATCAGCCGATGGCAGCCCTGAACCTGCGGGTTTCGGATCGATCCGGGAACCGCGAAGACCTCTCGGCCCTGTTCGCCGGCCAGACGCGCCGTGATCAGGGAACCGGAGCGCAGGCCGGCTTCGATCACGACCACGCCCAGCGACATGCCGCTGATGATGCGATTCCGCGCCGGGAAGTGGCCGCGTCGAGGACCGACACCGGGTGCAAAAGGGGTGACCACGGCGCCATTATCCACGATTTCGTGGGCGAGGTCCCGATGGTGTGCCGGATAGACCCGGTCCGGTCCGGTGCCAGACACCGCGATTGTGCGGCCGCCGGCCTCCAGCGCCGCCCGGTGCGCCTTGCCGTCGACGCCGGCCGCCAGGCCGCTGGTGACCACCAGGCCAGCGGCGGCCAGTGCGCCGGCGAACTCGGCGGCGGTGTCGAGTCCGCCGCGCGTGGCGCTACGGCTGCCGACCACCGCCACCTGGGGTGCCAGCAACGATTCGGCATCGCCGTTGACGAACAAGGCCGCCGGCGCATCGCCGGTGGTCCTGAGCAGCGGGGGATAGAGGTCGTCGTCGAGCGTGACGAGGTGATGGCCGGGATCGTCCAGCCAGGCCATGGACACGGCCAGGCGATCCTCGTCCGGCCGGCGCAGCGCGCGGGCAGAGGCCTCGCGCAGGCCGAGTTCAGCGAGTTCGGAAAGCGATCGACCCGGCAGCGTGGCCGGGTCGATGTCGCGTTCGATCAGCGCGCCGAGCGCTCCGCCCCCGAGTCCCGGGGCCTGGAGCAGGATCAGCCAGGCGCGCAAGCGCTCCTGCGAATCCATTCGCCGCGATTCAGCTCGACGATGCAGCGCAGCCGCCCGCGCCGGTCAGAGTCGGCGGTCCGGGTGATCGATGTGGTCGCCGACGCGGATCGCCCGCTTGCCGTCCATGACCAGCGCGTAGCTGACGTCATCGAAGGTCCGGAACACCATCATGATGCCGACGTACTGCTCGGGCAGCTGGACCTGGCGACCGTCGACGCCCTGCGGCGCCGGTCGACCGGGAAGGCCGCGGCTGAAGTCGTCGCGTACGTTTTCACCGGGGCGGAACGCCGAGAACGTGTGGCCGGGTGCCACGCCATCGGCGCTGCCGATGCCCAGCGTGACGATCTGCCAGTGGCCCACGCCGTACTCGCCACCGTTGATGCCGATCACGCTGGCGTTGGCCGGGATGGCTTGTTCCGGCGGACGCGGATAGAAGGTCAGGTCGTACAGGTACGGATCCAGCGGCAGCACGTAATCACCGGCGCGGACTTCCAGCTCGGCGTCGAGCACTTCCAACGTCGCGATTTCGCCCTGCTTGACCAGGCGCGCGCTCGCCACCTCCCAGAGCCCGTAGCCGACGACTTCGCCGCCGCGGTCGAAGGGGTTCCAGCCGCGACGTCGGTCCGGGTCGATCGGGCGCTCGTCGGACGGCACCGCGCCACGGTTGGCGCGCAACTGGTTCTGGCGGAGCATGGAACCATCGTCGGTGTCGACCTTTTCGAACTGCGAAGTCAGTCGGGCCACCATGTATTCCTGGTTGAGCCGGCCGCCCTCAAGGCCGCGCACGAATGCGTAGTCCGGCTCGGCGGCCACGTAGCGCTCGTCCTGGTTGGCCACCACGTACGGCATCGTCCGCAGGGTTTCGAGATCGATCACGCGCGGCCGGGTCAGGAACGGCTCGATCGCGTCCAGAGCCACCGAGGTGATCGGGCCGGAGATGTCCTCGCGCCGGATTTCCGGCCCGCGCCGGTTGGTTCCGTCCATCACCAGGCGCGGCTGACCGTCGACGTAGATCAGCGACAGGCGGTCGCCCGGATAGATCAGGTGCGGGTTGTCGATCTGCGGGTTGGCCTGCCAGATCGCCGGCCATTGCCACGGCCGGGTCAGGAAGCGACCGGCGATATCCCACAACGTATCCCCCTCCTGGACGACGTATTCGCCCGGATGATCTTCCCGGATTTCAACGTCCTGGGCCACCAGCGGCAGGGCCACCAGCAACGCGATCATCGTCAGACACAGCTTCTTCATTGAGTTCCTCCCAGGCACGCCGATGCGCGATCAGCCCCGCTTCGGTTGCGGTTCATTGTCACCTACCTGCGCTATCATACTCATAAGCGGGGGATTTTCCACCCTCCGAATCATTGAATTTCTGAGCCTTAAGTCACATTGTTCATGTCATGAGCCAGTTGAGCATCCTCCAGTTCCCCGATCCGCGCCTGCGCACCGTGGCCCGCCCGGTCGATCGCGTCGACGAAAACCTGCGCGCGCTGGCCGACGACATGCTCGAGACGATGTACGAAGCGCGCGGCATCGGCCTGGCCGCCACGCAGGTCGATCGGCACGTCCGCATGCTGGTCCTCGACGTCAGCGAGGACCGCGACGATCCACACGTGCTGATCAACCCGGAGATCGTCGATCGCCAGGGCGCCCAGATCTGCGAAGAGGGGTGCCTTTCGGTGCCCGGCGAGTACGCCGAAGTCGAACGGGCCGAAGCCATCCGGGTCCGCGCACTCGGCCGCGACGGCGAGCCGTTCGAACTCGAGGCCGATGGCCTGCTGGCGGTCTGCATCCAGCACGAGATCGATCACCTCGATGGCAAGGTCTTCATCGACTACCTCAAACCGATGAAGCGGCGGATGATCGAGAAACGGATGAAGAAGCAGGCGCGCCAGGCGCGTCGCGACCCCGCCGCCCAGACGCTGTAGACCGTGACCCGACCCCGCCTGGTCTTTGCCGGCACGCCGGAGTTCGCCGTGCCGGCGTTGCGCGTGGCCCTGCAGCACGCCGAGGTGCTGGCGGTTCTGACCCAACCCGACCGACCGGCCGGCCGAGGCCGCAGCCTGCGACCGAGCCCGGTCAAGCAGTGCGCGATCGACGTCGGTGTACCGGTGCTGCAGCCGGCGAGCCTGAAGCGCAAGGACGACCGCGCCGAACTGTTCGCGCTGGCCCCCGACCTGTTGATCACCGCCGCCTACGGCCTGCTTCTGCCACAGTCGGTGCTCGACTGGCCGAGCCGGGGCTGCTGGAACCTGCATGCCTCGCTGCTGCCCCGGTGGCGGGGCGCCAGCCCGATCCAGCAGGCGATCCGAGCCGGCGATCCGCAGACCGGAATCTCGCTGATGCAGATGGACGCCGGACTCGACACCGGCCCGGTGCGGCTGCAGTCCGCGATCGACATCGGGCCAGAGGAGACCGCGTCCGAGCTGCACGATCGCCTGGCGCTGCTGGCCGCCGATCTGCTGGCTGAGGGGCTGGAGGCGCTGGCGGCCGGAACGCTGCCGGAACCGGTGGCACAGAACGACCAGGACGCCACCCACGCACCCCGCATCGTCAAGGAAGACGCCCGGATCGACTGGCACGAGGAGGCCTCGATGATCGCCCGCCAGGTGCGCGCCTACAACCCCTGGCCGGTCGCGTTCAGCGCACTGAACGGCAAGGAGGTGCGGATCTTTCGCGCCCGGGCCGAGGCCGATCGAGCCGAAGGCGCCGAGCCCGGCAGCCTGCTGACCGCGGCCGGACACCCCGACGCGATTCGCGTGGCCTGTGGCTCCGGCGTGCTGGTCATCGATGAACTGCAAGCGCCCGGCAAACGCCGGATGTCCGCCGCGGACTGGCTCAACGCCCGCCCCGACTGGCGCGGCTGAACCCGATGCCCGCCGCCCCATCCGCGCCCGCGATCGGCGCTCGACCCCGGGTCGCCGCCGCGCGTGCGCTGCGCGACGTGCTCGACCGCGGCCGGGCGCTGACCGACGCGCTCGACGGCCTCGGCGAGACCCTGCCCGACCGGCGCGACCGGGCCCAGGTGCGCCGGTTGTGCAACCGGGTCCTGCGCGACTGGCCGATGCTCGACAGCGCGGTCCGCGCGCGCCTGAACAAGCCGCTCGACCGCCGCAACCGCTGGATCCATTTCCTCCTCGCCGTGGCGATCGACGAACTGAACGAGGGCCGCGAACCGGCGCCGGCGGTGGTCCACGCGGCCGTCGAAGCAGCTCGGGTGGGGCGGGCCGCACCGCTGGCCGGCCTGGTCAACGCCGTGCTGCGGGGACGCTTGCGCGACGGAGCCGATCCCCGACCGGACGACGACGTCCACCGCTTCGGGTTGCCCGGCTGGATGGCGGCACGGATCCGCGCCGACTGGCCCGACGACGCCGATCAGGTGCTGGCCGCCGGCAACCGTCCTCCGCCGACCTGGCTGCGCGTCAACCGGCGGCGGTCCGACCCGTCGCGCCAGGCCGAGCAGCTGCGCGCCGACGGCATCGAGTGCACGGTCGATCCTGCCTTTCCGGACGCCCTGCGCCTGGCCCATCCGGTCGCCGTCGGCGAACTGCCGGGCCTGGCGTCGGGCGAGCTGTCGGTCCAGGACGCGGGCGCGCAGTCGGCCGCGGACCTGCTCGACCTGGCCGACGGCCAGCGGGTGCTCGACGCCTGCGCCGCGCCCGGCGGCAAGGCCGCGCACATCCTCGAACGCGCCGCCGTCGAGCTGGTTGCGGTCGAGTTCGATCCGGCCCGCGCCGCACGCATCGGGCCGTCGCTGCAGCGGCTCGGTCTCGAGGCCGAGATCATCACCGGCGACGCCGCCCGGCCCGACGACTGGTGGGACGGCCGCGCCTTCGATCGCATCCTGATCGACGCGCCGTGTTCGGCCACCGGGGTGCTGCGACGGCACCCCGACATTCGCTGGCTGCGACGATCCGGCGACATCGACGCCAATAGCCGGGTGCAGGCAAGGATGCTCGATGCGCTCTGGCCCCTGATGGCGCCCGGCGGTTTGCTTGTCTACGCGACCTGTTCGATACTGCATGCCGAGAATCGAGACCAGGGCCGAGAGTTCCTTGAACGCCACCCCGATGCCGAGGCCGTCGACGTCGCGATCCCGGCCTGCCGGGACGTCGGTCCGGGCGTCCAGGTCCTGCCCGGCTCGCTGGATCGCGATGGCTTCTACTATCTGGCTGTGCGCCGCCTGCCAGCCGAGTGAGCCCGGGCTCGGGCAACTGGCCCTCGACCCGGCGGCACGCTGGATCGACGAGCGGCTGGTGATCGAGAGCGGCATCGAATTTCAGCCCAGTCCGGCGATCCGCGAAGCGCTGGAGCACGGTGTGGACCTGCAGCTCGACGTCGAACTGCGCGTCGCCCGCCGACACGGTCCGATCGCCCGCGAGCTGCGCCGCACCGCGCATCCGTTCAGGATCCGCTACTTGCCGCTGCTCGAACACTGGCAGCTCGAGGATGCCGGCGGGGTGCGGACCTTTCCTCGCTTCTGGATGCTGCGCGAGGCCCTGGCCGAAGCCCGGGGCTTCGAAACCGGCCTGGACCGCAGCGGTGCCGACCAGCGGCCCATCCAGGTGCAGATCCGGGCCCGCATCAACCGCGACGCACTGCCGGCGCCGATGCGCCTCCCCACCCTCTTTGCCGCCCAGTGGCACCTGGGCGATCGCTGGCACGCGTGGCACTTCGGGCCGTCCTGAAGCGGGTCGGCCGCATCCTGCCGCTGGCCGCGTTCGCCGGGCTGCTGCTCACGGCGCTGTTCCTGGTCGCCAACGTCGAGCAGGAATCGGGGCAGCTCGGTCGCATGAGCCTGTGGATCTTCCTGGTCACCGGCATTGCGCTGCTGGTCCTGCTGGCCGCGATCGGGACCCGTCTCGTACGGTTGGTCCGCGACGTGCGTCAGGGCCGGCCCGGAGCGCGGCTGCGCGCGCGCCTGGTCACCATCTTTACCGCGCTGGCGCTGCCGCCGGTGGTCATCGTCTGGCTGTTTTCGACCGAGTTCCTGACCGAGACCATCGCCGGCTGGCTCGACGCCGGCACCGAAGCGGCCCTGGCCGATTCGATCGAACTCGGCCAGTTGTTCCTCGACCTGCGCACGCGCGAATCGCGCAACCGCCTGGCCCGGATCGCCGACGGACTTCCGTCCGGCGGGCGCGCGATCGACGAGGAGCGACAGCTCGATTACCTGTTCGGTCAGGTGTCCTCGGCCGGTCCGGCCGAACTCACCCTGTTCGACGCCTCCGGCCAGGTCCAGGTCCTGGTCCACCTGGACCCGGCGCGCATGGTCGCCGATCTCCCGTCGTCGTTCGCGCTGTCACAGTCGGTCCGAGGCCAGACCTACGCGGCTGCGGAGCCGACCGCCGACGGACTGCAGATCCGCGTGCTGATTCCGGTGGACACGGCCCCGGGCGAAGCGAGGACCCTGCAGGGCATCTTTCCCTTGCCCGACGATTTCGCGGTCCTGGCCGGGTCCATCGAACAGGCCTATTTCCGCCAGGAAAACGTCGCCTACCTGCGCCAGCGGCTGCAGCAGAGCTTCGTGCTGATCCTTTCGCTGGTCCTGGCCATGACCGCGCTGCTGGCGATGCTGCTGGCGTTCAACGCCGCCGGCCGGCTGGTCCGGCCGATCCGTGAACTGGCCGACGCCACGGAACTGATGCGCCAGGGCCGGTTTCCCGAAACGCTCGACGTGCGCAGCCGCGACGAACTGGGGTTCCTGGTCGAGTCGTTCAACGAAATGGCCACCGGACTGGAGGCCGCGCAGCGCGAGCTGAGCAACGAGCGGCGCTATCTGGAAACCGTCCTGGGCCGGCTTTCGGCCGGCGTGCTGGCCTTCGACGGCGCGCGCCGGCTCGAGGCGATGAACGACAGCGCAGGCGCAATCCTCGGCCTCGACCCGGTCGACGCGCGCGGCCTGACCCCGGCCGAACTGGCCAAGCGCCACCCGGCGCTGGCCGCGCTGTTCGACGGCATCGACCGTCGCATCGAACGGGCCGGCGACGACTGGCGCGAGGAGATCAAGCTCGAGCGGCCGGACACCGCGCTGGCGCTGGTCTGTCGAGGCTCGACGCTGCCCGGCGACGGCGACGTTCACGGGAAGGAAGGCGGCAGTCACCCGACCGGTCACGTGGTCGTGTTCGACGATGTGACCCAGCTTGACCAGGCCCAGCGCCAGGCCGCCTGGGCGGAGCTGGCGCAGCGCCTGGCGCATGAGGTCAAGAACCCGCTGACGCCGATCCGGCTGGCCGCCGAACGACTGAGTCTGAAGCTGGAACCGGCGCTGGAGGGCGATCGCCGGCAGCTGCTCGACCGCGCGACGCGGACCATCATCCACCAGGTCGACGCGCTGCGCGAACTGGTCGATGCCTTCGGCGACTACACCCGCCCGGGCGTGGCTCGGCGCGAGCCGCTGGACATCGATGCCCTGGTCCGCGACGTGGTCGAACTCTGGACCACCGGTGACAGCGGGGTCACCGTGACCATCGACGTGCAGGACGACGCTGCCCGACCGCTCGGCGATCCGGGTCAGTTCCGGCAGATCCTGAACAACCTCGTTCAGAATGCGCGTGAAGCGCACCCCGACGGCACGCCGCACCTGGTGATCTCGTCGAGACTGCTGCATCGCGACGGTCGCGACTGGCTGGCGCTGGAGCTGCGCGACGACGGCCCAGGGTTCGATCCCGCGCTGCTGGCCCGGGTGTTCGAACCGTATGCCACGACCAAACCGCGCGGCACCGGCCTGGGCCTGGCGATCGTCCACCGGATCGTCGACGCCATGGGCGGCCGCATCCGCGCCGGAAACGCCGCGAGCGGCGGTGCGCGGCTCACCCTGGACCTGCCGGTACCCGCGCAACCGCAGCGATGATGTGCGCTATCCTTGGCGCGTTTCCCGCCTGCTCCGGACTGCCTCCACGATGGCCGAACGCGTACTGATCGTCGACGACGAGCCGGACATCCGCGAACTGATCGGCGAAATCCTTGCCGACGAGGGCTTCGAAGTGGAACTTGCCGGCGACGCCGACCAGGCGCGCAGCCTGCTGTCCGCGGCCTCCCCCGACCTGGTCCTGCTCGACGTCTGGATGCCCGGTTGCGACGGCGTCACCCTGCTCAAGGAGTGGCGCGAACGCGGCGAGCTGCACTGCCCGGTGGTGATGATCTCGGGCCACGGCTCGGTCGAAGCCGCGGTCGAGGCCACCCGCCAGGGCGCGTTCGACTTCATCGAGAAACCGGTCTCGATGGCCCGCCTGCTGGCCACCATCCGGCGCGCGCTGGCTGAAACCCGCAAGCAGGAACCGATCGGCGCCAGCGACGGCGAAAGCGACGTGCTCGAACCGATCGGCCGCAGCCCCGCCATCGAACGGATGCGCGAAGCGCTGGCCGACGCCTGCGCCGGTGCCCAAGGCCATCTGCTGCTGTGCGGTGAGCCGGGCAGCGGCAGCACCACGATCGCCCGCTGGGTGCACGCCCAGGCCGGTGGCGGCGGCTTCGTCCACATGGTCTGCGACCGCAACGGCGACCGCCTGGCCGAGTGGATCGAGCGGCTGGATACCGCCGACGGTCATCCGCCGCGCACCCTGTATCTGGACCGCCTGCACCAGCTCGACGACGACGGCTGGCGCCGGTTGGCCGAACTGCTCGCCGTGCTCGAGGGTCGCAGCGGCGACCCGGTCCGCGTCATCGCATCGACGCTCGAGGCCGGCGGCGCTCCAGGCGCAGACGCGGACAGCGCCCTGAGCGCGGCCGCCGCGGCCAAGCTGGGCCCGTACCGCGCCGAGGTGCCGGCACTGCGCCAGCGCGCCGAGGACATTCCCGACCTGGTCCGCGCGCTGGCCGAACGGCTGCCGGCCCGCGAGGGCCTGACCTACCGACCGATTCCCTTGCCCGCCCAGAATCGGCTGCGGCAGCACGACTGGCCGGGCAACCTCGCCGAGCTGGTCGATGTCGTTCGCAGCCTGCTCGACGGCCGCGATAGCGCGGTCACGGTCGAGGAGATCGACGCGCAGCTGCGCGAGGCGACCCGGGCCGGAGCGACCGGCGCCACGCTGACCGATTCGCCGTTGTTCGCCCTGCCGCTGCGCGAGGCTCGTGAGGCCTTCGAGCGCCAGTACCTGATCGTGCGCCTGCGCGAAGTCGGCGGCAGCGTCGGACAGCTGGCCGAGGGCGTGGAAATGGAACGCACTCACCTGTATCGCAAGCTCAAGCAGCTCGGCATCGATCCCAAGCAGATCCAGGAGGACGAATCATGACCCCGGCCCCCACCTCGACCCGACCCGCGGTCCTCGGCTGATGCGGATCATCATTCTCGGTGCCGGCCAGGTCGGTTCGGGCATGGCCTACTCGCTGTCGCGGGAGGAGAACGACATCTCGGTCGTCGATACGGATCCCGAGCGCCTGCGCGAGCTGCAGGAGAAGCTCGACATCCGGACCGTGCTCGGCCACGCCGCCCACCCCGAGACGCTGATCCGCGCCGGCATCGAGGATGCCGAGCTGCTGATCGCGCTGACCAACTCCGACGAGACCAACATGGTCGCCTGCCAGGTGGCCTATTCGCTGTTCAACACGCCGACCAAGGTGGCGCGGGTGCGGGCGACGGATTACCTGTCGCATCCCGAACTGTTCAACCGCGAGCATACGCCGATCGACGTGCTGATCAGCCCCGAGAAGCTGGTCACGGACCATATCCAGCGGCTGATCGACTATCCCGGCGCGCTGCAGGTGCTGGACTTCGCCGACGGCCGCGCGCAGCTCGTCGCGACCCGGGCGATCCGCGAAGGCAAGCTGGTCGGCCGCGCCCTGAAAAGCCTGCCGGACGAACTGCCGCCCGGCGTCGACGCGCGGGTCGCGGCCATCTTTCGCCGCGACCAGGCGATCATTCCGGAAGGCGACACCGTGATCGAGGTCGACGACATGGTGTTCTTCCTCGCCCCGACCCACGAGATCCGGGCGGTCATGGGCACCTTCGGCGCGACGTCGGGCCCGGCCCGGCGCGTGCTGCTGGCCGGCGGCGGCAACATCGGGGCCGGGCTGTCCCGACGGCTCGAACGCGACCACCACGTCAAGCTGATCGAGCGCGACCCCAAGCGGGCCGAGCGGATCGCCGAGAACGTCGACACGGCGATCGTGCTGGTCGGGGATGGCGCCAACGAGGACCTGCTGCGCGAGGAAGGCATCGACGAAATGGACGTCTACTGCGCGCTGACCAACGACGACGAGGCCAATATCCTGTCGTCGATGCTGGCCAAGCGGATGGGGGCGAAGAAGGTCATCACCCTGATCAACCGCCCGGCCTACGTCGACCTGGTCGAGTCGGACCGCATCGATGTCGCCGTCAGCCCGCAGCAGATCACGATCGGCGCGCTGCTGACGCTGATGCGCAAGGGCCACATGGTCCGCGTGCATTCGCTCCGGCGCGGCGCCGCCGAGGCAATCGAAGTGGTCGCCCACGGCGATCCGGGCCGATCGCGCATCGTCGGCCGGGAGATCGGCAGCATTCCGCTGCCGGACTCGACCACCATCGGCGCGATCGTCCGCGGCGACGACGTGGTCATCGCCCACCACGACGTGGTCATCGAGCCCGAGGACCACGTGATCCTGTTCGTTGCCGACAAGCGCAGGATCGCCGAAGTCGAACGGCTGTTCGCGGTCGAAGCCGTGTTCGTCTGATGCGCGCCTACGCGCCGGTCCAACGCGTCGTCGGTCTGCTGCTGGTGTTCCTGTCGGTCGGCTTCGTGCCGCCGCTGCTGTTCGCCCTGGCCAACAACGACGGCGCGACCGGGCCGTTCCTCGCCAGCCTGGTGTCGGTCGCGCTGATCGGCAGCGCGCTGTACCTGCCGGTGCGCAACAACCGCCGCGAGCTGCGGGTGGCCGACGGCTTCCTGGTCGTGGTGGCGTGCTGGGGAGCGGTGGCCCTGGCCGGCGCCCTGCCGCTGTACCTGGTGCTCGATATCGGCCTGGCCGACGCCGTGTTCGAATCGACCTCCGGCATCACGACCACCGGCGCGACGGTGCTGGCCGGCATCGACGACATGCCGATCTCGATCCGCTGGTACCGCCAGCAGCTGCAGTGGATGGGCGGCCTCGGCATCATCGTCCTGGCCGTGGCCATCCTGCCGATGCTTCGGATCGGCGGCATGGAAATCTACAAGGCCGAGGTGACCGGTCCGGTCAAGGAGAACCGCCTCACGCCGCGCATCGCCGAGACCGCCAAGGCCCTGTGGCTGATCTACATCGGCCTGACCGTGATCTGCTCGCTCGCGCTGTGGGCCGCCGGCATGAACGTTTTCGACGCGGTCACCCATGCCTTTACCACGATCTCCACCGCCGGCTTCTCCACCTACGACGCCTCCGTGGCGCAATTCGACAGTGCGCTGATCGACTGGCTGCTGGTGCTGTTCATGTTCGTCGCCTCGATGAACTTCGCCCTGCATTTCCTGGCGCTTCGGCGGGCCACGGCGCAGGTCTACCTGCACGACCCGGAACTCAAGCTGTTCGCGATCCTTCTGCTCGGCATCTCGATTCTGATCACCGTGCTGCTGTGGCGTCAGGGCGTCTACGAAACCTTCTGGGAGTCGCTGCGCTACGCGGCCTTCCATGCGGTGTCCTACACCACGACCACGGGCTTCACGGCCGCCGACGTGTATCTCTGGCCGGGCACGCTGCCGCTGCTGATGATCCTGATCTCGGGCCTCGGCGGCTGCGCCGGTTCGACCACCGGCGGCTTCAAGATCGTGCGCGTCTACCTGGTGTCGAAACAGGGTTTGCGCGAACTCAAGCGGCTGATCCACCCGCGTTCCGTGGTCCCCCTGAAGCTCGGCGGCCGAACCCTGAACCCCGAGGTCGCCAACGCCGTATGGGGCTTCGTGTCGCTCTACATCGTCTGCATCGTGTTCCTGACCCTGATCGTTTCGAGCCTGGAGGAGGACCTGGTGACCTCCGTGTCGGTGGTGTTCTCGGCGATGAACAACCTCGGTCCGGCGCTGGGCGAAGCTGGCGCCAACTGGGGCGGCCTGTCGGACACCACCAAGTGGCTGATGAGCTTCGCCATGCTGCTCGGCCGGCTGGAGATCTTCACCGTGCTGGTCCTGCTGACGCCGACCTACTGGAAGCACTGACCGCAACATCGCCCTCCGCTCCGACTGCGAGGGCGCTATCCTTGCGCGCATGGGACCGGCCACCAACTACTACGTCCACCGCCACGCCTTTCCGCTCTACCGCGGCGGCGCACTGGCCGGCCTGCAGCTGGCCTGGGAGAGCTGGGGCACGCTGAACGCCGAGCGAAGCAACGCGCTGCTGCTGTTCACCGGCCTGTCGCCGGGCGCCCACGCCGCCAGCAGCGAGCGCGACCCGGAACCGGGCTGGTGGGAAGACATGGTCGGCCCCGGGAAGCCGATCGACACGGATCGCTGGTTCGTGCTGTGCGTGAATTCGCTGGGCTCGTGCAAGGGCTCGACCGGCCCGGCCAGCATCAACCCGGAAACCGGGCGGCCCTGGCGCCTGACCTTTCCGGAACTGGCGATCGACGACGTCGCCCGGGCGACCCGGCTGGTCGTCGATCACCTCGGCATCGATCGGCTGGCCGCCATCGTCGGACCGTCGATGGGCGGCCTGACCGCCCTGGCCTGGATCAAGCACTTCCCCGATTCGACCGACCGCATGGCGCTGATCTCGACCGCCTGTTCGGCCACCCCGATGGCGATCGCGATCCGGTCGCTGCAGCGCGAGGCCATCGTCACCGACCGCAACTTCCGCGACGGCCGCTACACGGAGGACGAATGGCCCGAAGTCGGCATGCGGATCGCGCGCAAGCTTGGCATGATCTCCTACCGTTCGGCCAGCGAGTGGCAGGACCGATTCGGCCGGCGGCCGCAGGACTACTTCCCGACCACGCCCTTCGGCATGCGCTTCGAAGTCGAGTCCTACCTCGAGACCCACGCACGCAAGTTCGTCGGCAGCTTCGACCCCTGCTGCTACCTGTACCTGTCGCGGGCGATGGACCTGTTCGACTCCTGCGACAGCGACAAGGGCCTGCGCGCGCTGTTCCGGCGCAGTTTCTCCGGCAAGGCGCTGGTCATCGGTGTGGAAACCGACCTGCTGTTCCCGCTGTGGCAGCAGCGTGACCTGGCCGCCGGGCTGGAGGCCGAGGACGCCGAGGTGGAGTTCCACGCCCTGCCCTCGGCCCAGGGGCACGATGCCTTTCTGGTAGACTTCGAGCGATTCGGACCACCGATTTCACAGTGGCTGGACTGAGCCCGAACCGAGCGGAGGAGCCGGAACCACCATGTCAGGAATGACGCTCGAATTCGAAGGAAAACAGGAACTTGTCAAGCGCCTCGACGCCGTCATGGACGGCGACTGTGCGCGCACCATCACCGCCTGCGTGCGCAACGTCCTGTGCGACCTGGTCGACCACCGGGTGCTGGCCCTGCCGGCCTGCGTCGACGACTGCCCCGGCGACCATTACGGCCGGCGGCTGATCCACAAGGACGAACAGCGCGGCTACACCGTGATGGCCATGACCTGGGGCCCCGGCCAGGCGACCCCGATCCACGACCACAGCGGCATGTGGTGCGTCGAGGCGGTCTGGCAGGGCGAGATCGAGGTCATCCAGTACGAACTGACCGAGACCCGCAACGACCGCTTCTGCCTCGAACCGAGGACCACGATGCGCGCCGGCGTCGGCAGCGCCGGCAGCCTGATCCCGCCGCATGAGTACCACACGATCGCCAATCCCTCGCCGCGCTCGAATGCGGTGACGATCCACATCTATTCCGGCGAGATGACCGAGTGCTGCGTGTTCCGCCCGATCGAGGGCGACTGGTACGAGCGCAGCAGGACCGAACTGCATCTCGACGCGGCCTGACCCGACGCTGCCCTAGCCTGCACGACTCGGCTCGACCCGAAGTACAATCCAGCGTCTCACCCCGTGCCGGGGTGGTGGAATTGGTAGACACGACGGACTCAAAATCCGTTTCTGGAAACAGAGTGAGGGTTCAAGTCCCTCCCCCGGCACCATTCGACCCCCCGTCGTCCGCCGCTTCGCCTTCGAGCGCGGCTTCGAAGGCCTGCAGCGCGTCGCCGGCCATCGGGCGGGCGAACAGGAAGCCCTGCCACCGCAGCGTGCCCAGTGCTCGCGCCGCCTCGCGCTGGCGCTCGGTCTCGATGCCCTCCAGCACGATGTCCAGGCCGAGCTGGTTGGCCATCTGCACCATGCTCGCGACCAGGGTGGCCTTCGGCGAGTCCGTGCCCAGGCTGGATACGAAGGTGCGGCTGATCTTTACGCCGTGCAGGGTCAGTTCGTGCAGGTAAGCCAGGCTGCTGTAGCCCTCACCGAAGTCGTCGACGTGCACGTTGTAACCGCGCTCGGCGAGGCGCTGGATCGGACCGTGGACCCCGAGCAGGCTGCGCTCGGTGATCTCGAGCACGATCTGGCCCGGCGCGATGCCGATTGCCAGCAGGCAGTCCTCCAGCGCGGACTCCAGTGCCCCGCCCTCCAGATCCTGGGCCGATACGTTGATGGCGACGCTGAGCTGATCTCGCGCCGCCAGCCAGCTGCCCAGGTCGGCCGCGACGTTCTCGATCATCGCGCGGGTCAGGCCGCTGGACTCGCCGCCGGCCTCGGCCGCGGCGACGAAGTCATCCGGCGCGCGCAGGCTGGAGGGCGCCGACGGCCAGCGAGCCAGCGCCTCGACACCGATCATGCGGTCGCTGCGCGCATCGAACACCGGCTGGTAGCGCGCCTTGATCGCGCCGCTGGCCAGCGCCCGCCGGATCCGCATCGCCGGCGTGCAGTACTTCAGGCAGATCAGCTGGATGAACAGGTAGGCCGCCAGACCGGCGATTGCGCCGAGTACCGCGAACCCGACCCAGGTGCCGGACGCCGATGGCGCGGACTCGAGGCGGTCCAGCATGCCGCGCAGGCAGAAGCCGTCCTGGTCGCTGCAGCTCTCGGCCATCATCGCGGTGGTCCGGGCCGGATCGACAGGATCCGTGCCCGGCTCGCCGTAGAGTGCATACCAGTCGGCACGCGACCGGTCGGACACCTGCAACCCGTCCAGCCAGGGCGAGGCGCTCAGGCCTTCGACCACGACGGGATCGACCAGCGCATTCATGTGGCGGACCTGCAGCACCATGGTCGGCCGGCTCAGCGACAGGCGAACGCTGCGGTAGGCGTAGAGTTCGATGCGGCCGTTGTCGACGATCAGGTCGGGCAGACTGCTGCGCACGGGCTCGGCGATGACGCCCAGGGTGGTCGAACAATGCAGCGTGCGGTCGCGAACGATGCCGATGTCGCGCAGATAGTCCAGGCCGAACAGGTCGCGACGCAGTCGCTCCAGGGCCTCGGGCGAGCAGTCGGGCCCGCCCGCGCCCGGAACGCGCGCCGCCAGCGAACGGAACTCCGCGAGCGCGCGAGACAGCTGCTCGACCGCGACCTCGGTTGCGCTGCGGAGGTTCGATTCGAGCTCGAGATGACGCTGGCGATCCGCCCAGAATCCGGCGGCCAGTGCGCCGGAGGTCATCAATGCGGCCAGCAGGAGAAACGCGGTGGGACCGCGCATCCGGCCGGCCTGGTCGACGTCGATCAGGCGCATGCCCCACACGCCGGGCCATCGGGTCCGGCGGATTCAGGTCGGCCGGTTTGCGGCCGGACGTGGAGTGACGGGCTGCTCCCCAAGGCGCCTCCTCCGGGCGGGGCGTCGGTCCGCCAGGACGGACCGCCGTGGTTCTTCACGAGTCGGAGAGAATACCTCAGCTCACCCGCCGGCCGTTCACCGGCCCGGCCGGTAGCGCGCTAGAGGTCGCGAGCGACCCGGAAACCGACGCGAGCGTCGGTGCTGTCTTCGCGACTCGACAAGCGGAAGGCGGAGCGGCTCATCGCCGGCGTCGAAGACCACGACGCGCCCCGGATCATCCGACGTTCGCAGCCGGGATTGACCCAGGCCGTGCCGTCGCTCGGCGCGCGAACGTAACTGTCGTGCCAGCAGTCTTCCAGCCACTCCATCACGTTGCCGCCCATGTCGTACAAGCCGAACGGGTTGGTCTGCAGGCTGCCGACCGGGGCCGGGCCCCAGTAGCCGTCGGAGTAGCGATCGAAGGCCACGGTCCAGGTCCGCGAGTCGGTGAACTGGTCGCCGCTGCCGGTCACGTTCTCGACCGGATCGTCCGGGCTGCCTTCGCCCCACCAGTAGGGGGACTGGGTGCCGGCTCGCAGTGCATACTCGAACTCCGCTTCCGACGGCAGGCGGTACGGCCGGTCGGTGCGTCGTGCGAGCCAGGTGACGTAGGCGTTCGCATCGTTCCACGAGACGTGGATCACCGGCAGATCGGGATCGGCTTCGTCACCGACGTAGTTCATGCGCCAGGTCACGCCGCGCTGCTCGTCGACCCGACCGCTGCCGGCCCGGTAGACCTTCGACCGACGCGCGCGCTCGGCGTCGGTGACGTAGCCGGTTTCATCGACGAAGCGCGCGAACTGGGCGACCGTGATCTCGGTCTGCGACAGGGCGAACCCGTGATCGAATTCGACCCGGAACTGCGGGCCCTCGTTGTCGACCCGGTTGTCCTCGTCCTCCGGCGAACCCATCACGAACTCGCCGGCCGGAACCACCACCATGACCGGACCGAAGCCGTCCTCGTCGCCGAGACCGTCCTGGAACACCTGGCCGGGCTCGAAGCCGCCGTAGCGGATCGCATCGTCGAGCAGGGTGCGCAATGAATCGACCTGGTCGGTCGACGCGCCGAGGGCGACCAGCTGGTTGATCTGGGTTTCGGCCCGGTCGTATTCCTCACCATCGATGGACGATCGCACGTCGGCCGCGAGCGCGCGGACCTGGTCGGCTCGGCCGGCGGCCAGATCGGCTTCGAGTGCGGCGATCCGATCGCCGTCCGCATCGCGTTCGCCGGCGGCGATCAGCAGCGCGGCGGCGGTCTCGAAGTCGTTGTCTGCGATCGCGACTTCGGCGCTGTCCAGCAGGGCCACCCGCACGGCGTCCAGACCCGCTTCGGCGGCCTGATTGCCTTCGTCCTGGTCCAGCGCTCGCTGGAACAGAGTCCAGGCCGATGCGTCGACCGGCTCGACCAGGTTGCCCTCTTCCAGCGCCTCGTCGGCCTGGGCCAGCAACCGGGCCAGCGACTCGGCCTGCGTCCGGGCCTCTTCGACGTCATCGACCACCGCGCGGTCCGGATCGAGCGTCCCGATCACGTTCACCAGTCGGGTGGCCAGGGCGAGGTCGCCGTCGTTCAGCGCGGCCCGGGCCTGCGATTCGACGTCGTCGAGCAGGTCGGAGAGCTCGGCGGCGATGTCGGGATCATCCGGCACGAATGCGCGGCGAGTCAGCAGGTTCTGCAACTGCGCGTCCTGGTCCGGGTCGGGCAGCGAGACCTGCGGCTGCGCCTCGACCGGCGTGGCCGGGGTCTCGATCGCCGGAATGTCCATCGACCATTCCTGCGACCCTTCGCCGATCACGTCTCCCAGCCTGCGGACACGACGTTCCTCTCCTTGTTCTTCTCCCTGTTCCTCTGCTTGCTGCTCTGCTTCTCCGGCGGCGGCCGGGTCGGCCTGCGCGCCGTCCTGTTCGTCCTGTGCCCATGCGCTACCATGCAGCGCGAGCACCACGAACAGTCCCACCAAGGCATACGAACATTTCATCTGGAAATTTCCTGCTGCGAGTGTTTCGAACAGCGCGCGGCAACCTTCTTCTGGGCGCTCGCGGGCCAAGCCCTTTCCGCGTAAACATAGCGCAAGTGCCCGGACGCGACAAGCGAACCGGACGATCCTGACGGGAACTCGAACCATGAGCGGAACAGACCAACGACTGGCACCCGGCGACATGCTGGACGCGCCCCGCCATTTCATCGATGAATTCGCGGCTCTAGAGGCTCACGCTACGGAAATAGAAGCGTGCTCCACCCTCGGAATCGATACCGAATTCGTGCGCGAACGCACATTCTTCCCGCAGCCCGGCCTGCTCCAGGTCAGCGACGGAAATGCGGTCTGGCTGATCGATCCGGTCGCCCTGGGGGGCGACGAAAAATTCGTTGACCGGCTGGCCGAGTGGATGCGGAATCCGGCCCGGGTCAAGATCCTGCACAGCGTCGGCGAGGATTTCGAAGTCATCGAACGGATCTGCGGCACGCTGCCGGAACCGTTGTTCGACACCCAGATCGCGGCGGCGATGCTTGGCCTGCCGCTGCAACTCAAGTACGAAACGCTGGCCGAGGAACGCCTCGGTGTGGCCTTTCCCGGGGGGCTGGGCCGGAACAACTGGTTGCGGCGGCCGTTGCCCGAAGCCTGGATGGCCTACGCGGCGCACGATGTGATCGGCCTGCCGGAACTGATGGACCGCCTGAGCGACGGCCTGGTCCGCGCCGACCGACTGGATTGGCACCGCGAGGACTGCGCGCGCCTGGTCGAGCGGGCCCGTCGGCCGACCGACCCGCTGACCCGGATTCGCGGCGCGGACCGGCTCGACGACGATGCGCTGGCCCGCCTGGATCGCCTGGCGCGCTGGCGCGACGACGAGGCCCGCCGGCGCGACCTGCCGCGGACCTTCGTCGCCGCCGATCCGGCCCTGCTGGAAATCGCCCGGCGCAACCCGACCGATCCGTCGGGCCTGGACGGCATCGACAAGCTCAAGCCCGGCGCTGCCCGGCGGTTCGGCCCGGCGCTGATCGAGTGCTGCCGGACCCCGAACGCCGAGTTCTCACGCCCGCCGGAGCTGCAACCACTGAGCCGCGACGACCGCGACGCGGTGGCCGAGCTGCAGAAGACCGTACGGGCGCACGCCGAAGCGCTGGACGTCGACCCCGCGCTGCTGGCCAGCAAGCGCGAGCTGACCCGCATCGTGCGCGGCGAACGGCCGGACTGGCTGGACGGCTGGCGCGGCGATCTGTTCGGGTCTGATTTCGAGGTCTGAACCGCACGCGATGCAGATGCCGCGCGGCGCCCGGTCGCGGACCGCTCTGGTACTCTTGAGCCCGGCGTCGCCCCGGTAGCTCAGCGGATAGAGCAGCCGCCTCCTAAGCGGCAGGTCGCAGGTTCGACTCCTGCCCGGGGCACCACCCTGGCTCGACCCGTTCGTCTCGCAGCGGGCGGCCGAACGATCCCGTCGACGCCAGACTGGCCCCACAGCACCGGACCTCCGATGAACCGATCCCGCGCTTTCGATCGCTGCCCGAGCCCGAGCTCGAATCCTGACCCGACTGCGATCATCGATCGCCGGGGTGCGCTCGACCCGCGGCCGACTGCGGGCCGCTCGCGCCGCATCGGCTCGCTCCTGGCCACCGCCCTGCTCCTGCTCTGCGGTGCGAGCCTGGCCGAACCGGAGAGACTCTGGCGCCTGGACGCCAAGGGGGCAGGCCGCGTCGGCCCGGTCGCCGCGCTTCCGGCGTCGGCCCGGCACCCGATCGTCGCCGACCCCGGCCGTCTGGCCGAAGCAACCACGGTCGAACTGCCGCTCGCCGACGGCCGCACGGTCGCGGTCCGGACCGGGCCCGCGCACCGCCACGGCAACGGGGATCTCAGCCTGCGCGTGCGCAGCGACGCGAAATCACCGCTCCCGGCCGCCGGCCTGCTGACCGCCGGGGCGTTCGGACTGTACGGGCGGCTGCGGGTCGATGGTCGCCTGCTGCTGGTTCACAGCGACGCCTCCGGGGCCTGGCTGATCGACGCGTCGCGCCCGGAACTGATCGTCGACCTGTTCGACGGCGATGCGGTGACCCCGGCCCTCGAAGCGGCCGTCGCCGAAGACGTCGGCTCGAGATCGCATGCGCAGCGCTCCGCGAAGACGACCGGCATACGGACCACGACATCGGGCACCCGGTCGAACGATTCGACCGTGATCGACGTGATGTTCATCTACCCCGACACCATGCAGGCGCGCTATCCCGGCGACCTGCTCGAAACCCGCCTCAATCACCTCGTCGCCATCGCCAACCAGGCATTGGCCGATTCCGGCGTACCGGCGGTCGTGCGCAAGGTGCTGCACCGGCCCGTCGGACCGCTGCCGACCGACAACAACAGCGAGATGCTCGGCCTGCTGTCCGAGGCGGTCGACGGAAGCTTCGTGCCGGGCCTGAGCAACCTGGCCGCGATCCGCGACCAGGTCGGCGCCGACCTGGTCGTGCTGACCTGGCCGCACGACATCGAGACCCGCGGCTCCTGCGGAATCGCGTTCTTCCCCAGCCCGGACGACGCGCCCGATGCGCGCTTCGGCGTCCACATCACCAACGACGGGGTCAGCAACTGGTCGATCTGTTCCGATGCGGTGTTCACCCACGAGCTGGGGCACAACCTGAATGCGCGCCACCAGCAGTTTCCCGGCGACGATCCGGCGCTGCCCAACTACGCCTATGTACAACTCGGCCGCTTCAATACGGTGATGGGATCCTTCGGCACCGGCGATCCCAACCGCTTCCTCCGTCTCGACCGCTTCTCCTCGCCCGATCTGCGCTGCGGCGGCGGGCCCTGCGGCTCCGTGCTCGACGGCGATCGTGCCGACAACGCGGCTGAACTGCGGCGCCGGATCGGGCAGATCGCGGCCTACCGGGGCGGCACCTCGACGGCGCCCGGGCCGGAGCCGGCCGATCCGGACAGCGACGGCGATGGCGTCCCGGACTCGGACGACTTCTTCCCGCTCGATCCGCTCGACGGCCAGGTCCCGAGCCCGCCGCCTCCACCGGCCTTCACCGACCGGGCGCAGCGTGCAACCGGCGACATCGACGATTTCGAGTTGCTGGTCGTCGACAGCGCGCGCAACCGGGTGCTGGCGTTCAATCCCGACGGAAGCGAGCGGGGCACCGCAGCTGCCCCGCAGGCGGTCGACGCCCTGCCGGTACTGACCGAGTTCAGCGACCTGGCCGTCGACGGCACCGGCCTGGTCTGGCTGCTGGCTTCGGCCGACGTGCGCCGCTACGACCGGGCCAGCGGCGCCCTCGTCGATGTCTTCCTCGATTCCGAGCGCCCCGAACCGCGCGAACTGCTCAGCGCGTTCCCGCGCGCCCTGGGCTTCGACCCGGCCGGCGGCGTGGTCGTGCTCGGCGACAACGCAGTCGAGCGCTACGACGAGACCGGGCGCCGCCGCGCGGAACCACAGCCGGGAGACCCGGTCGACCCGGCCGACTGGAACACCTTCATGGACCTTCCGCTGCGCGCGTTCGCGTTCGGCGAGGACGGGCGTTTCTACCTCGCCGAGGGCCGCCAGGGTCGCATCCTGGTGTTCGATGCCGCGGATGGCGCACGGCTGCCGAGCCTGGCGTTCGGCGGCCAGCTGCGCGACCCGCGCGACATGGCGTTCGGAAGCGACGGCCTGCTCTACGTTGCCGACGGAACGAGGGTGATGCGCTTCGACCCGGATCGCCCCGGCCAGCCCGAGATCCTGGTGCCGCCGGGCCGAGGCGGGCTCGCCAGCGCCCGCGCCCTGGCTTTCGGACCCGCAGGCGACCTGTATGTGGTCGACCGCGAACGCGGCGGCGTACTCCGATTCGACGCGGAGACCGGCGCTTTTCTCGACGAGGCAGTGGCGACAGGCAGTCTCGAAGCGGCCGAAGCGATCGCGATCGTTCCCAAGCTGCGGGCCGTTCGACCGGGCCACGCCGGCCACTGGTTCGATCCGGGTCGCTCCGGCGAAGGGTGGCTGGTCGAGGTGCTGCCCGGCGGCCGCGCCGCGGTGCTCTGGTTCACGTACCCCGCCGACGGGGAGTCCGACGCACAACTCTGGCTGACCGGCGCCGGCACTGTCGAGGACGATGCCATCGTGATTCCGGACCTGTACCGGGCACGGGGCGGGCGCTTCGGCCCCGGTTTCGACCCGGACGACGTCGAGCTTTCTCGCTGGGGCGAATTGACGCTACGCTTCGACGATTGTCGCCGCGGCCGCGCGGAGTGGTCCGGCCCCGTCGAGTACGGGGCCGGATCGCGCGACCTGCAGCGCCTGGCCCGAATCGAGGGCCTGCCCTGCGAGCGGGTTCCGCTGCCCGCCGAGGCCGATCGGCCCGGCCTCAGCGGCCAGTGGTTCGACCCGGCCCAGAACGGCCAGGGCTGGTTGCTGCAGGAAGTTCGACCCGGAGAGCTGTTCCTGGCCTGGTTCACCTACGATCGCGACGGCAATCCGGCGTGGATCGTCGGCGGCGGGACGCTCGATGACGGGATCGCAAGCTTCGACGACCTGCTGATCACCCGCGGCACGCGCTTCGGCGACGCGTTCGACGCCGGGGCCGTCGACCGCCTGCCCTGGGGACAGGCGACCTGGAGCTTCGACTCCTGCACGACCTCGGACATCAGCTGGGTCACCGACGACCCGGCGTTCTCCAGCGGCCTATTGGAGCCGGTTCGCCTGACCCGCCTCGACGCGATCGACTGCGCGGTGCAGCCACAGGACTGATCCGACAATCGCTCGTCAAGCGAACGTTCCCAACCGTTCGGCCGGCGGACGGATCAGCGCTCCAACGGACCGAGCGGCCTGACGGACCTCGGGCCTCAGCGTTGGCCGACGAACTCGACGAGGCCCTTCAGCCAACGATCGATCTGCTTGGCCGTCCGCTCGTCGGGACCCGCTTCGCCGAGGCTGTCGCCCGCGCCCGAAACGCGCAGATGCTCGGGGTACAGCGCGACCTTGAATTGGCGCAACATGACCAGGCTGCCGGCCTGGGCCAGCGTGGTGCCCAGTCCGCCCGGCGTCGCCCCGCACAGCGCGACGGGTTTGGCGGAAAAGGTCGGCGCCATCTTCTCCGGCGGCCGCGTCAACCAGTCCAGCGCGTTCTTGAACACCCCCGGCATGGCCCCGTTGTACTCGGGCGTGGACAGGATCAGCCCGGCGGCGGCGTCGATCCGCTCGCGCAGGGCGTCGACCGCTTCCGGGACGCCGTGTTCGTCCTCGAGGTCGCCGTCGTAGAGCGGTATGCCGTGCAGCGTGGCGCAGTCCACGGCAATACCCTCCGGCGCCCGTGCCGCAATCGCGCGTGTGAGCCGGGTATTGAACGATTCGCGGCGCAGACTGCCGCTGATGGCGATCAGCTTCATCGTGAAGAACTCCTTGAATGATCCGACGTGTGTCCGCAGCGAATCCGTAACGAATTCACCATCAATCCATAATGAATCCGGAGTGGATTCGCCCGCCCGGATCGACGGTCCGGGCACTCCCCGGGGGTGAGAAGAACCGAGCTGCCGGGCCGTCGCCGCTCC
This sequence comes from Wenzhouxiangellaceae bacterium, assembly GCA_965227925.1. GTDB lineage: Bacteria > Pseudomonadota > Gammaproteobacteria > Xanthomonadales > Wenzhouxiangellaceae. The sequence goes on along the minus strand of CBDDGP010000002.1, from coordinate 622,746 downwards.
GGTCGCAGGCCGGAACCCACGCCCCGTCCCGCTCCGCATTCTGCACATGCGCAGTGAACGAAACAGCAGCCCGCCAGGCGCTGGAACGTGTTGCAGGGACGGCGGGGATTGCCGTATAGTGCCGAGCTGGACCCGGACCGGGTCCCGCCCCGTTACGATCTCAAACAAGTGAAAGGGAGTATTACAAGATGAACCTCAAGAAGAACGCGACCCTGATTGCGGCAGCGGCTGCGCTTTCGCTGGCCGCTGGCGCGAGCTGGGCCCAGGAAGTCAAGACCGGCGCAAATGCCGTGATCTCGTCGGCCGACGGTTCCATCGTCGTTGCCGCACCGACCTTCACGCCGCGCGGCGGTTCGTCGGTCAGCTGCCTGAGCTTCGACGGCATCGACAGCTGGGACGGCCTGGACGACGCCGACAACATCGTCATCGACCTGAACATCGGTGCCGGCAACACGCTGACCGGCGTGGGCTGGGACATCGGCGTCGCGACCGTCGGCGCGAGCTGGCTGAGCGAAGCCACGATCCAGCATTCGGATTCCACCGGATCGGCCGACCCGAATGCCATCAACCTGGCGGTCGGAACCGGCGATGACGCGCCGGGCGACCAGGACTACACCTCGGGCGGCGCCATCGTCGACTTCAGCGACAACGGCCTGCCCGAGATCACTGCCGGCGCCGACGGCATCCTGCGCCTGCAGATCTTCGAAGGCTTCGACGACAACACCGATGCCATCGACGCCAACATGCGCAATGCGGCGGCTCCGGCCCTGTGCCCCGGCCTGGCGCTGGCCTGCACCGATCAGGCGGCCTGCAACGGCGCGGCCCTCGGCCTGCCGCAGAGCCAGCCGGTGCCGGTCAACAACCCGTGGGCGCTGGGCCTGCTGGTTCTGGTCCTGGCCGGTCTCGGCTTCGTCGCCGTGCGACGCTTCGCCTGAGCCTGACATGACATGACGTTCGGTCCGCTCCGGACCGAAGAAAAAAGGCGGCCCCGGGCCGCCTTTTTTCATTCCCGGAAGACCCCGGACTCCTCGGGGAATGCACGACCGAAGGCCGGCGCCCCGCGAGTCGAGCGGGTACACTCTGCGCCACTACAACGCACGACGACGTCGACCGGGAGGAACTCCGTCATGGGCATGCTGAAAGGGAAAAAAGCGCTGATCGTCGGCGTCGCCAGTCCCCGCTCCATCGCCTGGGGCATCGCCGAGGCGATGCATCGCGAGGGTGCGGAACTCGCATTCACCTACCAGAACGAGAAGCTCAAGAGCCGGGTCGACAAGATCGCCGATCAGACCGGTTCGTCGATCGTCCTGCCGCTGGACGTGGCCGAGGACGACCAGATCGACGCGGTGTTCGAGACGCTGAAATCCGAGTGGGACGGGCTGGACATCATCGTCCACGCGGTCGGTTTCGCGCCGCGCGACCAGATCGAAGGGGAATTCGCCGATGTCGTGTCGCGCGAGGGCTTCCGGATCGCTCACGACATCTCCAGCTATTCGTTCGCGGCGCTGGCCCGGGCAGGCCGGCCCCTGATGGAAGGCCGCAACGGCGCACTGCTGACCCTGAGCTATCTCGGCGCGGTGCGGGCGATGCCCAGCTACAACGTGATGGGCCTGGCCAAGGCCTCGCTGGAAGCCGGCGTCCGCTATCTCGCGCACGGCCTCGGTCCCGATGGCATCCGGGTCAACGGCATCTCCGCCGGCCCGATCAAGACCCTGGCGGCCGCGGGCATCTCGAAGTTCCGGGCCATGCTGGACCACGTCGAGACCACCGCACCGCTGCGTCGCAGCGTGACCATCGAGGACGTCGGCAACACCGCGGCGTTCCTGTGTTCGGACCTGGCCGGCGGCATCACCGGCGAGATCACCTACGTCGATGCCGGCTACAACATCGTCGGCATGGCCGGCCTGGACTGAGCGCAACGAATAGGGTCGGCCGAGTTGCTCGTTTCGATTCCGTCCACAGATGAACGCAGATGAACACGGATGGGATTCACGGTTCATCGAGACCTGGCGAGACGATCTTGTGATGCCTTTTCCCTGAATCGGAAGAAACGGCCGCAGGCCCTGTCCGCACCCTGTCCGCGATTGGCCGACCATCGATTCGATGGGCTCGAACGCTTGCCGGTGGCGATTCCACATCGGATTCCTGTCCCGCTCAACACGGCGTCGATCCCGCCTTGGCCGGTATTCATCGGTGTTCATCCGTGTTCATCCGTGGACAAATCGCCGTTGAATTCAGTCGTCCCGGCGGATAGCGCGACGGCTGCCGGAAACGAAAGCGCCCCGGCAGGACCGGGGCGCTTTCACCTTCAGCCTCGAAGGACTTGACTCAGACGAGCTTTTCGAGCTCCGGGACGATCTCGAACAGGTCGCCGACCAGTCCGTAGTCGGCGATCTCGAAGATCGGCGCTTCGGCATCCTTGTTGATGGCCACAATGGTGCCCGCGTCCTTGATGCCCGTGAGGTGCTGGATGGCACCGGAAATCCCGACCGCGAAGTACAGCTCCGGCGCGATGATCTTGCCGGTCTGGCCGACCTGAAGCTCGTTCGGCACGTAACCGGCATCGACGGCCGCCCGCGAAGCGCCGACTGCGGCACCGATCTTCTTCGCGAAGCTGTAGATCACGTCGAAGCCCTCCGACGATCCCATCGCGCGGCCGCCCGAGACGACCCGGTCGGCGGTTTGCAGGTCCGGGCCGTCGCCGCCGCCGGTCTCGACCCGGACGAAGCGCGTATGGCCGGGATCGGACGCGCTGGCTTCGCGGGTCTCCACCTCGACCGCGGCCTCGCCGTTCCCGGCCGCGGAATAGGAAGCGCTGCGCACGGTCGCGACCACGGTCGTTCCCTCCGGCACCTTCACTGTCACGATCGCGTTTCCGGCATAGATCGGCCGCTTGAACGTGTGCGCGTCGATCACTTCCTGGATGTCGGAGACCTGGTTGACGCCGATCAGCGCGGCGGCCCGCGGCATCACGTCCTTACCGAACGTGGTCGAGGGTCCGAACAGGTGGCTGTAGTCGTCGGCCAGCGCCGCGATCTCGGGCGCCAGGCGCGCGGCGGTTGGATGCTTGAAGTCCTCGCTTTCGATCGCGAGCACGCTGCGGATCCCGCCGAGCGCTGCCGCTTCGGCGGGCACCGCGCTGCCGGGTTCGCAGAACACCGCGACATCGATCGAGTCCGCGCCGACCTCCAGCGCCCCTGACAGGGTCTTGGCGGTCGCCGGGTTCAGCCGGCCGTCCTCGTGCTGGGCAATGATCAGGAGCGTGGTCATCAGAGCAATCCCTTGTTCTTGAGTTCGTCGACGAGTTCCTGGGCCGATTCGAGGACGCGGCCTCCCGACCGCTTCGGCGGCGGCTCGAACGCCGTCAGGTCGAAGCCCGCCCCGCGCTCGATGCCCAGGTCGTCCAGCGAGAGTTCCTCCAGCGGCTTGCGCTTGGCCTTCATGATGTCCGGCAGCTTGACGAAGCGGGGCTCGTTGAGGCGAAGGTCGGAGGTCAACACCGCGGGAAGATCGACTTCGATCGTCTCCAGCCCCGCATCGACTTCCCGGGTCACGGTCGCGCTTTCGCCGTCGAGCTCGACCTTCGATGCGAAGGTGGCCTGCGGCCGATCCCATAATGCGGCGAGCATCTGTCCCGTCTGATTGTTGTCGTCGTCGATCGCCTGCTTGCCGAGGAACACGATCTTCGGGTCTTCCTTCTCGACCAGCTTCAGCAGGGCTCGAGCTGCGGTCAGCGGCTGGATCGCATCGTCGGTCAGGACGTGCACTGCGCGATCGGCACCCATTGCCAGGCCGGTCCGAAGCTGCTGCTGGGCATCCTTGCCGCCGATCGTGCAGACGATGACCTCGTCGGCCTTGCCGGCCTCCTTGATCCGCAGCGCCTCTTCCAGCGCGATCTCGTCGAAGGGGTTGATCGACATCTTGACGCCCTCGGTCTCCACACCGGAGCCGTCGGACTTGACGCGTACGCGGACGTTGTAGTCCACGACCCGCTTGATCGGAACGAGAATCTTCATGGGTCGGACAGCCTCGCAATATGACTCGAGAATCAGCCCGCTATTGTAACGAAGCGCACCGTTCGACGGTTCCGCACCCGTTCACGCCAGCCGAGCACCGATTGATCATCCGCTGACCGGGTTGCCGCCGGATTCCCACGAAGCACCGGCCGCGCGGGGGCGGATGGCGGCCGCGTCACAGATTGGTGTAGTTGGGCCCGGCCCCGCCTTCCGGCGTGACCCACTCGATGACCTGGTAGGGATCGGCGATGTCGCAGGTCTTGCAATGGACGCAGTTCGCCGCATTGATCTGGACGCGCTTGCCGCCCTCGTCCTCGACCACCTCGTAGACGTTGGCCGGGCAGAACCGCGTGCAGGGATTGCCGTATTCCTCCTCGCATTTCTCGAAGCAGACGTCCGGATCGAGGATCTTCAGGTGGACCGGCTGGTCCTCGTCGTGCTCGGTCGACGCGAAGTACACCGAGGCGAGGCGATCGCGCGGCGGGAGATCACGCTCGACGAACTCGTAGTCGAACACCTTGCCGTTGCGCGTGCGGAACTGCGCATGATCGGCATGGTTGGACAGCGTGCGCGGCAGCTTGCCGGCGGTCACCGTCTCGACCGCAGCGGTGAAAAGCCCACGCCACATGCCCTTGTGAAAACCCGGGCGTATGTTGCGCACCTTCTTCAGTTCGGCAACGATCGCCGAATCCCGGAGGCGCTCGTCGAACCCGGTCGTGGTCCGGTGCTCGGCGATATGCTCGGCCGCGAGCATGCCCGATTTCATCGCCTGGTGCGTGCCCTTGATCTTCGGCACGTTGAGCAGGCCGGCCGAGTCGCCGATCAGCAGCGCGCCGGGCATCTCGACCCGGGGCAGGCTCTGGTACCCGCCCTCGACCAGCGCGCGAGCGCCGGCCGACAGGATTTCGCCGCCGTCGAGCAGCTCGCGCATGCTCGGGTGGTGCTTGAACTGCTGGAACGCCTCGAACGGGCTGAAGTCCGGATCCTCGTAATCCAGCGCGCAGACGAAGCCGATCGCGATCCGGTCCTTGTCGAGGTGGTAGACGAAACTGCCGCCGTAGATTTGCGGTGGCAGCGGCCAGCCGATCGTGTGCTGGATGTGTCCGGGGCGGACGCGACCCTCGGGCAGTTTCCAGAGCTCCTTCATGCCGATGCCGTAGGTCTGCGGATCGCTGTCGGCGTCGAGGCCGTATTTGCGGATGGCGCGCTTGGTCAGGTGGCCGCGGCAACCTTCTCCAAGTACCGTGATCGGCGCACGAATCTCGATTCCCTGCACGTAGCTGTCCTTCGGCTCGCCGTCGCGCGCCACGCCCATGTCGCCGATGATCACGCCGCGCACCGCGTCGCTGTCGTCGTAGCTCAGATCGGCGGCGGCGAACCCGGGAAACAGGTCGACGCCCAGCGCCTCGGCCTTCGGCGCCAGCCAGGCGCACATCGCACCCAGCGAAACGATGACGTTGCCGTGGTTGTTCTGCTGCGGTGGGGTCGGCAACTTGCGCGAACCGGACTTGGACAACATCCGGAACTCGTCGCGCTCGGCGGCCACGCAGATCGGCGGCGGATCGTCGCGCCAGCCCTCGACCAGCGCGTCGAGCGGGTCGGTCTCGATGACCGCGCCGGACAGGATATGGCCTCCGATCTCGGCCGCCTTCTCGATGACGCAGACGTTCAGCGACTCGTCGAGCTGCTTCAGGCGCATCGCGCAGGACAGGCCTGCAGGCCCTGCCCCGACCACGATCACGTCGTATTCCATCACTTCGCGTGACTGCGATTCGACTGCGGAGGTCTGGCCTTCGGACATGCTCGAATACCGCGCTTCGGATCAGGCTTCAGTATACCGGTTCACCCGGACGGGCCCGTCAGTCCCGGGCGCGAACGAGCGCCGCGTAGCGCCCCGCGATCGCCCGCCAGTCGAGGCTGGAGACCCAGCTCGCGGCGCGTTCGGCCAACGCGGCGCCAGCCTCCGGGTCGCCCAGGAGATCGTGCACCACGTCGGCCATGGCGTCCGGATCGTCGACCACGCGAAGCTGTTCGCCATCGCGCACCGGCAGCCCCTCCATCCCCTTCGAGGTGGTGACCACCGGCACCCGGGCGGCAAAATCATCGAGGATCTTCATCCGGGTCCCGCCGCCTGCGCGCAACGGGATGACCGCGAGGTCGGCGCCCTTCAGATGACCGGCCAGGTCGTCGACTGCGCCGGCGAAGGTCACGCCCGGCAGGCCCCGTTCCGGCGGCTCCGGCCCGAAGGCCACCACCGAGGCCCGAATGCCGCGCTCGGCCAGCCGCGGCAGCAACTGCGTCGACAGCTCTTCGACCGCCTCCAGGTTGGGTGGATAGGAATAGATGCCGTGGTAGACCAGCACCGCCTGGCCGGCGGGAAGCTGGAAGGCTCGGTGGAGATCGACCGGGTCGGCGTGCTCGAAGCGCTCCAGGTCGACGCCGTGCGGAATGGTCACCACCCGGGCCTCGCGGACGCCGGCGGCGATCAGGTCGTCGCGGTCCCGGTCGGACACGGTGATCACGTGCTCGCAGGCGTTGGCCAGGTCGACCTCCGTGCGCCGCAACAGCCGCGCGCCGCGCGCGCCGAGGTCCGGCACCTGGTCGGCGATGCGCTGGAACTCGACGTTGTGCTCGACCATCAGCGAGCGAGTGCCGAACAGCCGCCCGGCCCAGACCGCCGGATGCGCGTAGGCCGGGAACTCGGCCTGCACCGCCTCGACCGGGAACCGGTTGATCAGCCACAGCAGGCGAGCGTGCAGGCCTCGATCGACCAACGGCAGATACAAAAAGGCGTTGGAGTACGGCAGACCCCGGCCCATCAGTCGCAGCAAGTTGACCGGCCTCGGCCAGCCGGCGATGCGAGGCCACCACGGAAAGCGGTGTTCGCTGCGTTCGCCGCTCCGGTAGACCCAGTAGCGGTCGCGCCGGTCGGTCAGCAGCACCACCTGGTCGACGTGGAACGACAGGCCCCACGCGGTCCGTTCGATCTTGACCGCGGCCCCGTGGTCGGTCGGAAACAGGTCGCTGCGACTGGTCACGATCCAGGTCCGGCCGTTTTTCGCGGACGGTTGCGGACGGTCGGCGGCCCGGCGACGGAGCCAGCGATGGAAGGGCACGCGGACGCGATGGTGGACCCACTGCCCCGCATAGGCTCGAAGGGCCTGCCGCCAGCCGGCCGACGATCCGTCCGGACCGACCAGCTCCAGCGGCTGCGGGCGGGACGCAACATCGTTGCTCGCCAGGTCGGCGAGGTGATCGTGGAGTGCGCCATAGTGAACGGCGGCGTCGAGCCGCTCGGCGGCCAGCGAGCGCGCGTTGCCGGCCGCCCGGGCAAGCTCTTCGGGCCGCTCGGCGAGCCGGCGCAGCAGCGGCGCCAGTTCGGCGGGCTCGTCGATCAGCCAGCCCGCGCCGTGCGCTTCGATCGCCGCGGCCATCGGCAGGAAGCGATTGGCGATCACGGGCACGCCGAGGCACAGCGCGTCGGTCATCCTGAAGGACTGACTGTAGCGCCGCTCGGTGTTCTCTTCGCAGAGTTCGAGCAGGACATCGCAGCTCGAGAGCTGCGTCAGGTAGGTTTCGAAGCCCGCCAGGGGGGCTCCGCCGGTCTCGACCAGCGACCAGCCGCCCGGCGCGCCCTGCAGCGGTTCAAGCCAGCGCGTCGACGCCCTCCACGGCCAGTCATGACCGCCAGAAAACGCGGTTTTCGGTGCATCGGCCGCCGGTTGCCGCCGTTCATCGTCCCCAGTATCTTCTGCAGCGCGGAGGGGGCCGGAGATCGGCACGACCCGGGTCGGCACCGTGAACCGGCAGTCGTGGCCGGCCAGCAGCAGCCAGGGCAGCATCAGGTCGGCCTGTCTTTCGTTGCCGACCCAGACTTCGCGGCAGCGTGCCAGCAGCGCGATCAGCCGCCGCGCGTCGTCGGAGAGCTGCGAGCGGTCCTCGAACATCCGCTCCAGCATCCGCGGGGCGATGTAGTCCAGCACCAGTCGCCCGTCCAGTCCGGCCGGAATCCAGTCTTCGAGTTCCCAGTAGCCGAGGACGACCACGTCGGGCCGCCGACGGCGAAGTCGCAGCGCGAGAGCGGCCGGCGTGGCCACCGACTGCACGTCGAAGCGATGACCCGCGTCGCGTTCATCGCCCGCGGACTGCTCACCGGGATAGGCGTAGATCACCTCCGCGCCGTGGTCGCTCAGCGCGTCGGCCATCCGCGTGTGGCGCACCGCGAGTCCGCTCGCCGGGCGAGCGGTGTCGCAGGGCGGATGCTCGCTGAACAGCAGTACGCGGAGCTGGGCCACGAAACGGTCCGTCGGAAAAGGGGTCGACAGGATAAGTCATCCGATCGGCGGCCGCCGACGTCGCCACCGTTGCACCAACCGTCACACCAATCGTTGCACCAACCGTCGCACCAATCGTTGCACCGACCTTCGCACCCACCCATCGCGCCGCCGACTTGCCCTCCGCGCTTGTCGTCGACGCCGGCTTTGCCTATAGTCGTCGCGGGCAACGGACCGGGAGCGAAACCATGGTGGACCGACTCGAACAGCGCATGTTCCTGCTGCTGCTGGCCATCGTGACCGCGCTGTTCCTGTTTCTCCTCAAGCCGTTCTTCGCACCGATCCTGTGGGCCTGCATCGTCGCGGTCCTGTTCCAGCCAGTCCAGATCCGGCTCGAGCGCGCCTGGGGTGAGCGCCCGAACCTGACGGCGTTGACCACCCTGCTCGCCTGCGTCGTGCTGGTGGTCCTGCCCGTTCTGCTGCTGCTCGCAACCTTCGCCCAGCAGGGCATCGCGCTGTACCGCCAGATCGACACCGGCGAGATCAATCCGGCCCAGTACATCGACCAGATCCGCAACGCGTTTCCGGCCATCCAGGGGCTGCTGGAGCGATTCGACATCGACCTGTCCTCGCTGCGCGACAGCCTGACCGGCGCCGCGGTGGCAACGAGCCGCTTCCTGGCCCAGAACGCGCTGGCGCTGACCCAGGGCACGTTCTCGTTCATGCTGAAACTCGGCCTGATGCTCTACGTGACCTTCTTCCTTCTCCGCGACGGCCGTCGGCTGGTCGAGCTGCTGGTCCAGGCGCTGCCGCTCGGTGACGAGCGGGAACGGATGCTGTTCCAGAAATTCGCCGAGGTCACCCGGGCCACGGTCAAGGGCAACCTGGTCGTGGCCATGGTCCAGGGCGCGCTCGGCGGGATCATCTTCTGGATCCTGGGCATTCCGGCCGCGCTGCTGTGGGGCGTGGTCATGGCAGTGCTCAGCCTGATTCCGGCCATCGGTGCGGGGCTGATCTGGCTGCCGGCGGCGATCTATCTCTACGCCATAGGCGCTTGGGTCTCGGCGACCGTATTGCTGCTCTACGGCGTATTGATCATCGGCCTGGCCGACAACATCCTCCGGCCGATCCTGGTCGGCCGCGACACCAAGCTGCCCGACTGGCTGGTCCTGCTCTCGACGCTGGGCGGCCTGGCGATGTTCGGGATCAACGGGTTCGTGGTCGGGCCATTGATCGCGGTGCTGTTCATCGCGTTCTGGCAGATCTTCGGTCGCGAGTTCAACCAGGGACACCCCGACCACCCCGACCACCCCGACCTGTCACCGCAGAACGAGCACGACGCGGTACCGGGAGCCTCCGGGCCTTCGTCACCGTCGCCCGGTTCATCGACGTCGGGCGAAGCAGGCGGCAGCTCCCGCGAGTCGACCTGAGCCCGGCCCGGCAACGTCGATGATTCGAGGCCTCCACCGCACGTCCGGCCCTGCGCTCGTCGCGACGGCCGCGCTTCTGCTGGTGGGGTGCAATCCTCTGGACGGCGGGTCAGACGGCGGCGCGAGGGATCACGCCGGCGGCGCATCGACGGCAGGCTCGGAGAGCGCCATTTCGACGCTTGACGGTCGCACCTGGCGCTTCGACCGGGTGGCCGGCGAAGCGGTCCCCGACGGCGTCGAGGTCACGCTGCAATTCGATCCGGGCACCGGCCGTGTTTCCGGTCTTGCGGCCTGCAACCGCTATACGGCGGATCTCGCGCTCGACGATGCGATCCTGGAAGTCGGTGTGCTCGCCTCCACCAAGCGCGCCTGCGTGCCGCCGCAGATGGAGACCGAGGCAGCGTTCTTCGACGCGCTGCGATCGGCCAGCACGCTTACGATCGATGACCGCGGCCGACTGGTGCTGAGCCACCCCGGCGGACGACCGTCGATCGCGCGCCCGTGGTCGGCGACCGACGCGATCGATCCGGAGGATTGAATTCCATCGCAGGTCGTCGGCTCGAGGTCAGCGCCTCGTGAGCCCCGTGTCCGCCGAGCGTCGGCCGCACGCCGGCTCGGTGCGCGCTCCGAAGGACCCTGATCAGAGATCGTCGCAGCTGTCGAGATCGTTCGGTCGCGTCAGACGCGTCAACGGCCGCTCGCCGCTGCCGAAGGCGGGCGAGTCGTAGGTCATCACGGCCGTGCTGCAGCCGGTCACGCGAAACGTGATCGTGCCCCATTCCTCGATGTTCCGATCGTCGGGGTCGAAGTCGTCGCCGAACTGTGGCCCGTCGAGGATGAACATCGGCACGGTCACCTCGCTGGGCCCGAAGTCGAAATTGACGTTCCCGGCCAGCCAGAACTGCTCGCCCTCGAAGAAGTCGTACAGGTAGATGACCAGCGTGGCGTCGGCATCGGCCTGGCCCGGGTTGGCGACCTCGACGTTCAGCCCGCGGCCCGGGTTTTCCGGATCGAACCAGCTCCCGGTGTGCAGCGGGACCAGCGGGAATCCATCGGACTCGAAGACCCGGACGATGCGCGCCGGGACCACGGGGAAGTCGCTGAACTGGACCGGGAACACCGTCAGCGTGCCGGTGCGAGCGCTCTGGATCCGGTCCAGCGTGGCGAGACCGGCCACCACCTCGCCGAACACGGTGAAGTCGGCGTCCAGGAAGTCGTTGACGCCGGTGTTGATGTAGAACTGGCTGGTTGCGCTGGCGCGGTTCGGCGGGTTGCCGGACAGCGCCATCGCGATCGACCCCGGCACGTTCAGCAGGCCGTTGTCGCTTTCGCTGGCGATCGGAGCACGGGTCGGCTCGCGGAACGTCAGCCGCTCGTCGTAGGCGCCGGACTGGATGATGAAGTCCTCGATCACCCGCTGGAAGATCAGGCCGTCGAAGAAGCCGTCTTCGACATAGGACAGGAAGTTGGCCACGGTGATCGGCGCGGCGGTCTGGTCGAGTTCGAGCTGCATCGGTCCGTAGGTGGTCTCCATCCACACGGTGCGGACCTGGGACCAGGCGGAGGTCGAGGCCAGCAGCAACGCGGCCAGCAGAAAACGAACGGTCATTCGGATACTCCTTTGGAATCGAACGTTGACGATGGTGATTTCGAGCGATGCCGGCCTCGCTCGACGACACTGTTGTCCTGCGTCGGCGGCACGAGTGGCTCAGGCCGAGGCCAGAGCGACGCGATTGCGGCCCTCGGCCTTGGCCCGGTAGAGCGCACGATCGACCCGCTGCATCAGCTCCAGCGGCGGCTCCTCGGGTCGCGACCGGCCGGCACCGACGCTCATGGTCACGCTGAGATCCTCTCGTGGCCGCAGCGCCGCAACGCTGCGGCACAGTCGACGGGCCAACGCTTCGAGCTCGTCGTCGCTCATGGGCTCGGACACCACGGCGAACTCTTCGCCGCCAAGGCGGAACGACTCGCTGCCCGACGGCGCCAGATCGCGCAGCACGTCGGCAACCCGGCTCAGCACCTCGTCGCCCACTGCGTGACCGAAGCGATCGTTGACCGCCTTGAAGTGGTCCAGGTCCATCAGCAGCAGCGCGTACCCGAGCGGCTGGCGCTGTGCAACGACCTGCTTGAATCGCCGACGGTTTCCCAGGCCGGTCAGGGCCTCCCGCAAGCTGAGCATGCGCAACTCGCGCACCATCGTGCCCGAATGGCCGATCAGCGCCAGCAGGCCGATACTGGCCAGTCCCATGCCGGCAATCCGCGGAACGTCCTCGACGAACGCCGACACCCAGAGCGGCTGGCGAACGATTTCGTCCATCACATCGGCAGTGGCCGACACCAGCCAGAGGCCCAGCCCGATGGTCAGGAAGCCGTGGATGCGGGCCGGCAGCTCGCGCGACTGGACCAGGACCAGGATCGTCGAGAGCAGAACGGCAATCAGCGCTTCGGCCACGGCGCCGAAGCTCAGCAAGCGGGACGTGGACAAGGCCGGCAACAGCGCCAGGTGTAGCCCGATATCGAACGCCAGGACCAGACCGATGACGAGCAGGTATGGCCAGCGCCGCATCGGCTGCGCCGCCGGAACCTCACCCACGTCGTGGATCGGATCGGGTTCGAGGTCGTGGAGAGTCGGCGACGGGTTCACGGTCGGGTCGGGTCGATCGCCTGGCTGGGCCGGAAAACGCAATGCGTATGGTACGACGGACCGGGGACCCGCGCACGGCGCCCGGTCAAGGTACGCCATGCGCCGCCCCGGCCCTCACGCGGCTTCATCTCGTGCCCGGCAGCGCGCCCTGGGTCGAATCGGCGTGGTCCAGCGCGTCGACCAGATAAGGCTCGACGAACGCCGCGAGCTCCGCCTGGGCCTGTTCGGTCGGGTGGATTCCATCGTCCATCAGCATGCCGGGCTGGCCGACCAGCGGTTCGATGAAGAACGGCAACAGTTCCAGCCGATGCGCTTCGGCCAGCGACGGATAGATCGCCTCGAACGCTTCGACGTAGCGCGGGCCGAGGTTGGGCGGCAGGCGGATCTGCATCAGCAGCACCTGCGCGCCACCGGTCGCTCCTGCTTCGACGATCGCCGACAGATTGTCCCGCAGCCGGTCCGGAGACAGGCCGCGCAGACCGTCGTTTCCGCCGATAATGACCACCAGCACGTCGGGCGAGTGCTCGGCGAGCAGGTCGTCGACGCGATTCAACGCGCCGGCTGACGTATCGCCCGAGATGCTTCCGTCGACCACTCGATGGGCCGGCGCGAGGCGACGGTCGAGACGCGCCACCCAGCCGGCTTCACGCGGCATCCCGTAGGCATCGGACAGACTGTCGCCCAGTATCACGGCCGTGGCGCCGATCGAACTCCCGGGCAGCAGCGTCAGTCCGAACGACAACCCGACCCCAAGCAGGAAGACTCCGAATCGTGTCACGCACTTCTCCTTCGATGGATCAAGACCTCGCGACCGCCGCCGGATCGGCCCGAGCAGCCGACGCTGCGCATGACGCGCTGCTCCGCGCCAGCGGCGTCGGCTTCGACGTCGATGCACCGGGCGGACGCCTCGAGATCCTGAACGATATCAGCCTGGCGTTGATGCCCGGCGAGTCGCTTGCCCTGGTCGGCGCTTCGGGCTCGGGCAAGACGTCGCTGCTCGGTCTGCTGGCGGGGCTGGAGCGGCCGACGCGGGGCCGGATCGAACTCGACGGGCACCCGCTCGAGGGGCTGGACGAAGACCGCCGGGCCGAGCTGCGACGCGCCCGGATCGGTTTCGTGTTCCAGTCGTTCCACCTGATGCCGACCCTGACCGCGCGGGAAAACGTGATGCTGGCGCTCGAGATCGCCGGCGAACGCCAGCCGCGCACAGCCGCCGAGTCGGCGCTCGCCGAGGTGGGCCTGTCCCACCGGCTCGACCACTACCCCCGGCAACTCTCCGGCGGGGAGCAGCAGCGGGTTGCGATCGCCCGGGCCTTCGCCCCGGAACCGCGCCTGCTGTTCGCCGACGAGCCGACCGGCAACCTCGACCGCCGGACCGGCGAACAGGTGGCCGATCTGCTGTTCCGGATCAACCGTGACCACGGCACCGCGCTGGTCCTGGTCACCCACGACCCCGGCCTTGCCGAACGCTGTCAGCGGGTCGTCGAAATCGAGGCCGGTCGCCTGGTCCGCAGCGAAGCCAACGCGACCCACACGGCATGAACCCGGTCCGCCTGTCCTCCCGCCTGCTGTTGCGTCAGGGGCGATCCGGCGCCCTGTGGATGCTGATCCTCGGTCTGGCCGTCGCCACCGCGGCATTGACCGCGGTCACCCTGTTCACGGACCGGGTCGGACGCGCGTTGGACCGGCAGGCCGGCGAGGTGCTGGCCGCCGACCTGAGGATCACCAGTCGCGATGCGGTCGATCCGGCATGGATCGCCGAGGCCGAACGATTCGGACTGGACAGTGCACGGGTGCTGGAACTCAATACCGTGGTGTTTACCGAATCCGACTCGGCGCTGTTCGAGGTCAAGGGGGCATCCAGCGGTTATCCGCTGCGCGGGCGGCTGAGAACCAGCGACGGTCCGGGTCAGCCCGATCTCGCCACCGACGCCGTACCGGTCGACGGCGAAGCGTGGATCGAGCCCCGCGGACTGCGCGGTCTCGGGATCGGTGTCGGCGATTCGATCTGGGTCGGCGAACGCGAGCTGCAGGTTACGCGCATGTTGACCTACGAGCCCGATCGCGGCGACGGCCCGTTCGCGCTGGCCCCCCGCGTGCTCGTCGCATTCAACGACCTGGCGACCGCGGGTCTGCTCGGGCCCGGGTCGCGTGCTCGGCACCGGCTGCTGGTCGCCGGCGCCGAGAACGAGGTGGCGTCCTACGCCGAAGCGATCGAGCCGATGCTCGACGAACGCAGCCGGGTAACGACCGTCGACGAGGCCGATGCCCGGACTGCAGGCGCACTCGAACAGGCGCGGCGCTTCCTCGCCGTTGCGGCGCTGACCGCCGTGGTCCTGGCCGCCGTCTCCGTGCTCCTCGCCGCACTGCGCTTTGCCGACGCTCAGCGCGACCTGGTGGCGGTGCTGAAGGCCTTCGGTGCGCACGGTCGCGACGTCCAGCGATCGCTGGCCCTGATGCTGCTGTGGCTGGTCCTGATCGCGGTGGTGATCGGTGGCATCGCCGGCGCGGTCGGCCAGCAGGCGATCGCCGAGATTCTCGGGCGCGGTCTGCAGGAGCCCCTGCCCCCGGTCTCGCCGGCACCGATGCCGGGGATTGCGCTGTTCACTGCGCTGCTGGCGATCGGCTTTGCCTTGCCCCCACTGGCCGCGCTGCGCCGCGTGCCGCCGATGCGGATCCTGAACCGCTCGCTCGACCAGGGACCGCGCGCCGGCGCGCTCGGCTGGCTGCTGGCCGTGGCCGTCGCCCTGATGATCCCCGTGCTTCAGCTCGGCGAGGCGCGGTTGGCACTACTGGTCCTCGGCGGTTGTGCCGTGCTCGCGCTGGCGCTGGCGGCGGCCGCCTGGGCGGCGGTCCGGATCACCCGCGCGGCGGCCCGGCGGGTGCGGGGAACCTATCGTTTCGGATTGGCCGGGCTGGGCCGACGACAGGCCATGAGCATCGTCCAGACCGTGGCCCTCGGCCTGGGACTGATGGCGCTGCTGCTCCTGGTCGTGGTGCGAACCGAACTGATCGAGCAGTGGCGCGCCAGCCTGCCGGTCGACACGCCGAACCATTTCATGGTCAATCTGCAGCCGGAGCAGGCCGACGAGGTCCGGCGCCGCCTGGCCGACCTCGGTGCGACGGGCCTGCAGGTCCGGCCGATGGCCAACGCCAACCTGGTCTCGATCGACGGTGACACGCCGCGCGAGGACCCGTTCACCGGTCAGGTCAACCTGTCCTGGATCGACCGCCTGCCTCCGGCCAACGAGGTCACCGAAGGGCGATTCTGGGAGGCCGGCGAGCGCGGCCAGATCTCGGTCGCCCGCCGCTGGTCGGAACGGGTCGGCGTTGGCCTCGGCGACCGGATGACCTTCGATGCCGGCGGCCGGACCCTGACCGCCGAAGTCACGAGTATCCGCGACGTGGACTGGGGGTCGTTCAACGTCAACTTCTTCCTGCTGCTCACGCCCGAGGCCGCCGATGCCCTGCCCCATCAGTTCGTCGCCAGCTTCCGGGTCGCCGATGGGGCACTGGACGATCTCGACGCGCTGGCGCGCGACCTGCCGAACGCCACCCTTCTCGACGTCGGCGCGCTGGTCGACCGGGTGTTCGAGATCATCGATCAGGTCAGCCGGGCCGCCCAGGTCGTGTTCCTGTTCACCTTGATCGCCGGCCTGGTCGTGCTGCTGGCTGCGCTGGAGGCGACCCGCGACCAGCGGAGAGGAGAAGCCGCCCTGGTGCGTGCTCTGGGTGCGGATCGGCGGATGGTACGAGGAGGCTTGCTGATCGAATACGGAATCATGGCGTCGATCGCGGCGGCACTGGCCTGTTGCGGCGCGGCCGCGGTCGGCGCGTTGCTCGCAGAGGAACTGTTCGACTTCGCCTACCGTCCGGGGCCCGGGTTGTTCGCGCTCGGCTTCTCGGTCGCGGTCACGCTGATCGTGGGCGCCGGCTGGCTGGGCAATCGCAGCGTGCTTGCAACGCCCCCGGTGAGGATTCTTCGCGCCCGCTGACCGAGCAGCGCCCTAGCGAGGTCCGCGACCCGACTGGAACCCGTCCTCGAACAGCGGATCGAACTGCGGATGGGCCCGGTGGTGGTAGCGACCGGCGGCCAGCGAACCGACATTCTCGGTCGTGCCGTCCGGCCAGAGGATCGTCACCTCGGCCGAACTCGCATCACCCAGCCCGAAGTGCAGCACGGGGTCATGACTCGAGCCGCGCGATTCGCCGGCTCGCATCTCGCGGAGCTGGACACCGCCGGCCGTCTCGACCTCCACCCAGGCGCCGAGTGCATCGCGCGTAACCCCGGGCCCGCCGCCCTCCAAACGGAAGCCGATCCAGTTCCCGGCCGCGCTCTGGTTGCGATAGAGGCGATAGCCTTCGGTCGAGTGGCCGAGCACCAGGTCGATCCGCCCGTCGCGATCGTAGTCGATGCGCGCCGCGGAGATCGTCACGATGTCGTTCCCCAGGCCCGATTGTGCGGTGACGTCTTCGAACGTGCCGTCACCGAGATTGCGGCTGCACTGGTCGGCACCGTCCGGCGTGCCGCCAGGAGAGGGCATCACCGCCAGGTAGAGGTCCTCGAACCCGTCGTGGTCGAAGTCGGCAAAGATCGTGGCCCAGCCGATGCCCGGGTGATTCACGCCGGCCAGGTCCTGGTGTTCCTCGAACACCAGAGGGTCGTCGGCGGTGCCGCGCAGAAGGACCTGCTCCCCGATGCTCGAGAAATACAGGTCGACCCGCCCGTCCCGATCGATGTCGCCGGCCGCGATGCCCATGCCGTAGACCGGGCGGTCGGCCCCGCTGGCCGGCGCCACGTCGATCATGCAGACCCCGCTGCATCCGGGCCCCGTATTGCGCCAGAGCGAGTTGCCCACTTCCTTGTCGTTGACCACGTACAGGTCGCTGCGGCCGTCGCGGTCGATGTCGGCGATCGTGGCCGCCAGCGCCGGCCGGGCCAGGGCGGCAAAATCGAGATCCAGGGCCACGTCGGTCCACACGCCCGGCGAGACCTGGAGCAGCATCCGATCACGGTTCAAAGGCTCGTTCGGATTGGCCGGGGTAGAGGTCGGGTAGATGCCGACGAACAGGTCGGCCAGTCCGTTGCGATCGAGATCCCCCCAGGCCACCGCGTCGGTTCGCGGCCCGCCGGTCGACATGGGGTCGTGGTCGACCGCAACGGTGGTGACGTCCTGGAAGCCGGATCCGGTATTGCGAAGCAGGCGGTTCGAGCCGCCTCGGCAGCCGAAGTACAGATCGATCCAGCCGTCGTTGTCGTAGTCGGCCGCAGCGGTCGTGCTGCACTCGATGCCCTGGATCTGCGCGTTGATCACCGGGTCTTCGGTGAACGCGCCGGCGCCGTCGTTGAAGTAGAGGCGATTGGGGTCGTCGAACCCGGTCACGAAGATGTCCGGATAGCCGTTGCGATCGAAGTCCGCGACCGCGATGCCGCCGGCAGCGATGGTGGCGGCAAGGCCCGGCTCGAAGCCCACGCTCGCCGAGACGTCGAGAAACTGCACATCGGCCATGGCGACGGGCGCGAACCACCCGGTGGCCAGCAACGCCCAAACAGGATTCCGGGAGCGCGCCATCGATCTTCCCCTTGGCTGGAACTCCGACACTTATCCCGGAATCGAGGGCGGCTGTCAACCCGCTCCCGGAGATCAGCGGGCGTCAGATGACCCGGGTCGGATTACTTGACGACCTTCAGGTTCGGCTTGCCGCGGCCGGAACCGCCAGAATTGTCGTCCGGGCCGTCGTCCGGGCCGTCGTCCGACGCGTCCGAATCGGATGTCGCACCCCGGACGGGGCGAGGTCCTGTCGTCACAGGGTCCTCGGAGGCCCCGGAATGCTCGGTCGGCCCGGCCGGGCCCGACTCCGGGAACATCATGCCCTGGCCGTTTTCGCGGGTGTACACGGCGAGTACGGCGTCGATGGGAACAACGACACCGTGGGACACACCGGAGAACCGTGCCACGAAGCTGACGAACCCGTCATCGATCTCGAGGTCGCGGACCGCCTCCGGCGCGATGTTGAGGACCACCTTGTCGCCCGAGCGTACGGACGCAGGAATCTCGAGGTCGCCAACCGTCGCGTCGACGAGGATCTGCGGGGTGGCTCCGTTATCGACGATCCACTCGTACAGCGCCCGAAGCAGGTACGGGCGGCTGGAGGTCATCGGCCTGTCGGTGCCGGAAGACATCGATGCCGGTCAGACCGGCTCTTCTTCGCGGAAGGCCCGCTCCGCCTCGGTCAGGCTGCGCTGGAACGCGTCGCGGGAAAACATCCGCTCCATGTACCGGTGGATGTTCCGGGTGGACTTGGCGGGCAGGTCGACGTCGTAGGACGGCAGGCGCCAGAGCAGCGGCAGCAGTGCACAGTCGACCAGGCTCAGTTCGTCGTTGAGCAGGAACGGAGACAGGCCGAACAGCGGATCGGACTCGATGATGCTGTCACGGAGCTGCTGGCGCGCCGTGGCGATGCGCTTGGGCCCGCTGGACGTTTCGATGATCCGCCCGTTCTCGATCCAGTCTCGGTGGATCCGGTACAGCGCCAGCCGCAGCCGGGAGCGCGATACCGGATCGACCGGCATCAGCGGTGGGTGTGGGTAGCGTTCGTCGAGGTACTCGCTGACGACCCAGGTGCCGTAGACCACGAGATCGCGATCGACCAGCGTCGGCGGCTCACCGTAGGGGCTGAGCTCCGCGAGATCGGCCACCGCCGAGCGGTCCTGCTCGATGTGGATGATCTCGACGTTCAGGCCCTTCTCGGCCAGTACCACCCGCACTCGATGGCAATCGAGGCAGTTCTCCGAGGAATACAGCGTCATCATGGTTGGCGTCTCCCATCGCCAGCGGCACGGTCGCCGCTCATTTCTTCACATCCTTCCAGTACTCGTGGTAGAGCAGCCAGGACAGGAACGTGAACGCGACGAGGAACAGCAGCACCCAGACGCCCAGCCCCTCGCGAACCAGGATTGCAGGCTCTCCGAGGTAGATCAGAAAGGCGCTGAGATCGCGGATCGTCCGGTCGTACTCTTCCGGGCTCAACAGGCCCGGCTCGTCCAGTTCGAGTTCCTTGATCCGCGATTGCTCTTCGCCCGACTCGTCGGTATAGGTCTCGTAGATCGGTCGCTGGATACCCTGCAGCTCCCACAATACATGAGGCATGGATGCGTTGGCCAGCACCGTGTTGTTCCACCCTTCGTCGGTCAGGTAGAACCCCTTCAGGAAACTGTAGACCCAGTCCTCGCCCCGCGAGCGGGTGATCAGCGTCAGATCCGGCGGCGCCTTGCCGAACCAGTCCTCGGACTGCTCCTCGGGCATGGCGGCAATCATGTAGTCGGTCAGGTCGCGGTCGCCGAAAATGAAGTTCTCCTCCACCATCTGCTCGTCGAGCCCCTCGATGTCCTGCGCCAGCCGCTGGTAGCGCATGTATTCGGCGGAGTGGCAACTGTGGCAGTAGTTGAAGAAGGTCTGCGCACCGCGCTGAACCGAGGCCATGTCGTGCACGTTGGCTCCGGCATGCTCGAGGTCTTCGCCGCCACCGGCGGCGAACGCCGGAGCGGTCAGCGCGCCGGCAACGAGAACAGAGAGAATCGTGGTCCAGCGTCGCATCATTTCGTCACCCGTTCCGGAACCGGCTTGGTGCGTTCGTACTTGGTCACGAACGGCAGCAGGCCGAAGAAAGCGAAGTACAGGAAGGTCCACACCCGGGACTCGATCGTCTCGGCCGCCGTGCCCTCGGCCATACCGAGCATACCGAGACGCACGAAGGTGATGGCGAACACCGCCAGCAGGATCTTGCTGCCCCAGCCCTTGTAGCGGATCGAACGGACCTTCGACCGGTCCAGCCACGGCAGCAGGAACAGCACCATGATCGCCAGGCCCATCAGGACGACGCCGAGCAGCTTGTCGGGCACGGCTCGCAGAATGGCGTAGTACGGCGTGAAGTACCAGACCGGAACGATGTGCTCCGGCGTGACCAGCGGATCGGCCGGGTTGAAGTTGTCCGGCTCCAGGAACAGCCCGCCGAACTCCGGTGCGTAGAAGATCACGAACGCGAACAGCGTGAGGAACACGCCGACGCCGAAGATGTCCTTGACCGTGTAGT
Organism: Wenzhouxiangellaceae bacterium; assembly: GCA_965227925.1. Lineage (GTDB taxonomy): Bacteria > Pseudomonadota > Gammaproteobacteria > Xanthomonadales > Wenzhouxiangellaceae. The sequence continues at coordinate 602,288 of CBDDGP010000002.1, read as the reverse complement.
AGGGATGGAACGGGATGCCATCCAGCGGCCGCCCCTGCTCGTCCTTGTGCTTCTTGATGTCGACGCCTTCGGGGTTGTTCGAGCCGACCTCGTGCAGCGCGGTCAGGTGAAGCACCACGAGCAGGAGAAGCGCGAGCGGCAACGCAATGACGTGCAGCGCGAAGAAGCGGGTCAGGGTGGCATCGGAGACGAAGAAATCGCCGCGAATCCACTCGGTCAGCGCCTCGCCGATGTACGGCACGGCCCCGAACAGCGAAATGATCACCTGGGCGCCCCAGTAGGACATCTGGCCCCACGGCAGCACGTAGCCCATGAAGGCTTCGGCCATCAGCACGAGATAGATGAACACCCCGAGGATCCAGACCAGTTCGCGCGGCGACTTGTAGGACCCGTACATCAGGCCGCGGAACATGTGCAGGTAGACCACGATGAAGAAGAACGACGCGCCGGTGGAGTGCATGTACCGGATCAGCCAGCCCCACTCCACGTCGCGCATGATGTATTCGACCGAAGCGAACGCGCTGGCCGCGTCGGGCTTGTACTGCATCGTCAGGAAGATGCCGGTGACGATCTGGTTGACCAGGACCAGCAGCGCCAGCGAACCGAAGAAATAGAAGAAGTTGAAGTTCTTCGGAGCGTAGTACTCGCTGATGTGCTCCTTCCAGAATTTCGACACCGGAATGCGGCGATCGACCCAGTTGCCGAGCGATTCCAGCTGCCGCGCGGCGTTGCTAGCAGGCTTTGCCATGATCAGGCTGCTCCTTCGGGTTCGACGCCGATCATGACATTGTCGGCGTCAACGAAACTGTAGGGGGGAACGACCAGGTTGGTCGGAGCCGGCACCCCCTGGTAGACGCGTCCGGCCAGGTCGAATTTCGACTTGTGGCACGGGCAGTAGAAGCCGCCTTTCCAGTTTTCCTCGAAGGGCTGTGCGCCGACTTCCGGAATGTATTCGGGCACACAGCCGAGATGGGTGCAGTGCATGTTCAGAACGAGGATTTCCGGACGAATCGACCGATGCACGTTCTGCGCGTAGTCCGGCTGCTGGTCCGGAGTGTCAGAGCTCATGGGATCGCGCAGCTGGTCGTTGATCTCGGGCAGGTTCTCGACCATCTGCTCGGACCGGCGCAGGATGCCGATCGTCTGGCCGCGCCACTGCAGTCGCATCAGCTGGCCCGGTTCCAGGTCGCCGATGTAGGCCTCGACGGGCGCACCGATCACCCGAGCCTTGGCGCTGGGCTTCCACGATGCGTAGAACGGCCAGGCCACGAACCCGGCTCCGACCGCGCCCACTGCCCCGGTGCCGGCCAGCAGCAGCATGCGTCGCCCCTTGTTCGGGGCTTTCTCGATCGAGGCCATCGAATCCTTGTCTGACATGAACGAACTCCTGAAGCAGGCAGGCGGAGGTCGAAACGGAGCACGGCGATCACAGGCGGACCGACGCCGGTCTCACCGACCGACCGAGCAGCACCGCTGCGCCCGCGCCCCAGGGACGACTTCCATGGGATCAATCCGATATTTTACCGAAATTTTCATCTTTTTGCCCGGTATCGGCATCCTCGTCGGCCGACTCCGACCGCCCGTTCCACCGGCCGTTCGGCCCCCGAGCACGTAGAATGATGAGCATTCCGTGAATTCATGACGCCGCCGATGAAGCGCCTCATCCTGTTCCTGCTCCAGACCGTACTGGTCGGCCTGGCCTTCGCATTCGTCCTGGTCTGGATCAGGCCCGACCTGCTGACGTCCACCGGCGCGGCCGGGCCGGTTGCCGTCACCGACGGCGCGGTGCGCTCCTACGCCGACGCCGTGAACCGGACGGCGCCCTCGGTGGTCAGCATCTACACGCGGACCATGGTCAGCGAGCCGATGATCCGCGAGGATGGCGACGTACTGTTTCGCCAGCTGTTCGGCGATCGTCGCGTGATGCGACCGCGGAGCGGGCTCGGATCGGGCGTGATCGTGTCCCCGAACGGCGTGATCCTGACCACCGCACACGTGATCGACGAGGTCGACAACATCTTCGTTGCCCTGTTCGACGGCCGAGTCGCCGAGGCCCGCGTGATCGGCACCGATCCGGGCACCGATCTGGCCGTGCTCAAGGTCGAGCTCGAGGGCCTGCCGGCCGCCGTATTCGACACCGGCACCCGCCATCGGCCCGGCGACGTGGTCCTCGCCATCGGCAACGCCTTCGGCCTGAACCACACCGTTACCGCGGGGATCATCAGCGCGACCGGGCGCGGAGACCTCAATCTGACCGCGTTCGAGGACTTCATCCAGACCGATGCCGCGATCAACTCCGGCAACAGCGGCGGCGCGCTGATCAATCCGGACGGCGAAGTGATCGGCATCAACTCCGCCTCGCTGAGCCAGGACATGGGCGCCCAGGGCATCAGCTTCGCGATTTCGGCCCGGCTGGCCACCGATGTGCTGGAGCAGATCCTGCTCTACGGGCAGGTCCAGCGGGGCTGGATCGGTGCCAACGTCTCGGATCCGCCGATCGTCGCGCTGGAAGGCGAAGCCCAGCCCGAAGGCGTCCAGATCAGTCAGATCTACCGCGATGGCCCGGCCTGGCGTGCCGGCCTCCGCCCGGGCGACATCCTGATCTCCGCCGACGGCGCTCCGGTCGGCACGGCGCGCGAGTTCACCCTCGGCATCGCGGATCGCGCCCCGGGCGACGCCATCGAAGTCGTCGCCATGCGCAGCGGCCAGACCTTCACCACTTCCATCACCCTCATCCAGCACCCACCCCTGCAGGGCTGAAACAGAACTTCACAGCCGGGCCTGAAAACGCGTTTCGTCCACAGATGCACACGGATGAACACGGATGGAAGTCCAGAGGCATGAAGTCGGCCTACCTGCTTCCGGACCGACCCGATGCGGAATCGATGCACTCGGCAGATCCGAATCGGCAAAGCCGGCAACGTGTTCGCCTCGACACCTTCACGCCTTCGACACATTCTCCGACCGGCTTCGCCGAAAAGCCGTTCGTCTGCCGGTCCACGACGAAGGCGCCCTCAGCCGTCAGCATCTGTGCCCATCCGAGTTCATCTGTGGACGATCTTGCTCTGCAGGCGCACCAACGAGCGCTCAGGTCCTCGGCAGAGTGACGCCGCGCTGGGCCTGGTACTTGCCGCCGCGGTCCTTGTAGCTGGTTTCGCAGGCTTCATCGGATTCCAGGAACAGGAACTGCGCCACCCCTTCGTTGGCGTAGATCCGGGCCGGTAGCGGGGTGGTGTTGGAGAATTCCAGCGTGACGTGGCCCTCCCATTCCGGCTCCAGCGGCGTGACGTTGACGATGATGCCGCAGCGCGCGTAGGTCGACTTGCCGAGACAGATCGTCAGCACGGTTCGCGGAATGCGGAAGTATTCGACCGTGCGTGCGAGGGCGAAGGAGTTGGGCGGAATGATGCACGACTCGCCCTGCACATCGACGAAACTGTCCGGATCGAAGTGCTTGGGGTCGACGACGGCGGAATTGATGTTGGTGAAGATCTTGAATTCATCCGCGCAGCGCACGTCATAGCCGTAGCTGGAGGTGCCGTAGGACACCAGCTTGCGGCCGTCGGCCTCGCGCACCTGCCCGGGTTCGAAGGGTTCGATCATGCCGTGTTCGGCGGCCATGGCGCGGATCCAGCGGTCGGACTTGATGCTCATTCGATGTTCCTCGTCGAGAACGAAGGGTTCGGATTCGGTGATGCAGTCAAGCCGGTCGGGCGCGGGCCGCGCGGCTCAGTCGGTGATCGAGATCTTCGGCATCCGGATCGCGGTGTTCAGGTCCTGCCGGGCCAGTCGGGCAACGGCGCGGCGGGCGATGGCGCGGAACCGCAAGGCGGTATCGCCGTCGGGATCGTCCGCGACCGAGGGTCGGCCTCGATCGGTCGAGCGGCCCAGCGCGGCGTCCAGCGGCAGTTCGCCGAGCAGGCTCAGCCCCGTCTCCTCGGCGATCCTCGCGCCGCCGCCACGGCCGAAGATGGGCTCCTCGTGGCCGCAGTTCGAGCAGACGTGCGTGCTCATGTTCTCGATCACACCGAGCACCGGAACCTTGACCTTGCGAAACATCGCCACCGCGCGTCGGACGTCGTCCAGGGCGACATCCTGCGGCGTCGTCACGATCAGGCTGCCGGCCACCGGAATGCGCTGGGCGAGGGTCAGCTGCACGTCGCCGGTTCCCGGAGGCAGGTCGATGACCAGGTAGTCCAGATCGTCCCACAAGGTCTCCGACAGCATCTGCTGCAGGGCCTGGGTGGCCATCGGCCCGCGCCAGATCATGGCCTGGTCGACCGAGACCAGGACGCCGATGCTCATCGCCTGGAGGCCGTGCGCCTGCAGCGGCAGGATTCGGCGGTCCTCGGTCGTCTCCGGTTTGCCGCTCAGGCCGAGCATGCGCGGCTGGCTGGGCCCGTAGATATCGGCATCGAGAATCCCGACACGGGCGCCTTCGGCGGCCAGCGCCAGCGCCAGGTTGGCCGCGACCGTCGACTTGCCGACCCCGCCCTTGCCCGAGGCTACCGCGAGGACGTTGCGCACGCCGTCCAGCGGCTTCAAGCCCTCCTGAACGGCGTGGGCGCGAATCCGGCTGCCGAGATCCACGGTGACCGCGTCCACCCCGTCGAACGCACGGACGAGCGACTCGATCCGACGAACCAGTGCGTCGCGGGCGCCGCGTGCCGGATAGCCCAGTTCGACGTCGACGGCCACCTTGCCGTCGCGCACGGCAACGGCGCGGACCGCCTCGCCGATCGGTGCGCCGGATTCAGGGTCGTCGAGCGCCCGCAGCGCTTCGAGCAGCTCGTCGCGGTTCGGCTGGGTCAAGGTCGGACTCCGGGGACGGTGGGCTTCGCTCAACGGCGTATTGTAGGCGCGCCGCGCGGCCACGGTCGGCTGGTATCCTCATGGATTGCAATCACGTCCGAGGCGACCGCGCCGACATGGCCCTGAACCGAACCCAGATCCGCTTTCTCCGCGGCCTCTGTCATGACCTGTCACCGGTGGTGATGGTCGCCGACAAGGGCCTGACCGCCAATGTCCGCGCCGAGGTCGAACTGGCGCTCGACAGCCACGAACTGATCAAGGTGAAGCTGCGCGCCGACCGCGAGCAGCGCAAGGACTGGGTCGAGGAGCTGGCCGACAGCACGCGGGCCGAGGTCGTCCAGCAGATCGGCCAGGTCGTGTGCCTGTATCGCCGTCACCCGGAGAACCCGCGCATCCAGCTTCCCCGCTGATCCGAACGGCCGGGCTCGACACCACGATCCTCCACCACCATCACGAATTGCCATGCAGCTGACCGAACACCGTCCCGACCACAGCTATTTCGTTCATTCGCTTCAGGACGAGGCGATCCGCATCGTCGATCAAGCCTGGAGCGAGAGCCTGCTGCTGACCCCGGACCGCGCGCCGCAGTCCTGGTCGGTGGAGACCGTCGAGGGATTGACCGAGGCCGCGCTCGAGCCGGTGTTCGACTACCGTCCCGACGTCGTCCTGCTGGCGACGGGGCGATCCCTGCGCTTTCCGTCCAGCGCGGTCCAGCGGGCGTTCCTTTCCCGGCACGTGGGCCTGGAAGTGATGACGCTCGAATCCGCGGCCCGCACCTTCAACGTTCTGGCCAGCGAAGAGCGTCGCGTCCTTGCTGCGCTGATCTGGCAGCCGGCCGCCTGAGTCCTGCCCGTCAGGGAGCCGCTGCACCGCCCTGCGCGGAGCGCGTTTCCGTCGGACACGCCAGCGATCATCGTGGCCCGCGCTGCGTGGCGCCCGAGCGGGGTGATCCGACGCCTTCCTAGCGCTGTGGCAGGAAGCCCGTCGGATCGACCGGCTGACCGTCACGGCGGATTTCGAAGTGCAGTACCGGCTCGTCGCGCTCGTTGCGGCCGAGGGTGGCGATCACCTGACCGCCGAGGACCGTGGCGCCCTCGGCCACCTGCCGGGCCCGGTTGTGCGCATAGGCCGACAGCATCCGGTCGTTGTGCTTGACGATGATCAGTTCGCCGTAGCCGATCAACCCGTCGCCGCTGTAGACCACCGTGCCGTCGGCCGCCGCGCGCACGGGCTGACCCGGCGTGCCGGCGATCAGGATGCCTTTGCGGGTGTCGCCGGAATTGAAGCCGCGGGTCACGCTGCCGGCGGTGGGCCAGCGCCAGTCCACGCCGCCGGCACGGCGCGTCGCCGCTGCCGGCACCGGCGCGGTGCTGGCGGACGGTGTCGAGGCCGCCGGCGACGTTCGCGCCGCGGGTTCGGTCGACGGCGCGGTTGCAGCGCGTTCCGACGACGGAACCGGCCGGGCGGCCGGATTCGAGGCGGGATTCGAGGGCGGATTCGCGGACGCGTCCTGGTTCGAAGTCGACGACGTACTCGACGGCGTACTCGAAGAAGCGCTCGGCGCCGGCGCCGCCCGGCCCGTCGGCCGTTGAGCGACCGCCGGACGCGAGGGCCGCACCGTCGGTTCCATGGTCCGAGGCCGGCGCAGGTCCAGCCGCTGGCCGATCCGGATGGTGAACGGCGAATCGATACGGTTCCAGCGCGCCATTTCTCGCCAGTCCAGGCCGAAACGGAAGGCGATCGAATACAGCGTGTCGCCCTCCCGCACGCGATAGACCGCCGGCGCAGGCGACGGCGGTGCGCTCCGGCTCTGCGCTCGCTGCTCGGGCATCAGCGGGCCCGGGGCTCCGCAGCCGGCCAGCACGAGCAGGGCCAGCAGCGCGAGGACCGCTGCCCGTCGAGCACCCGCCTTCCTCACGGCTGCGATCGCCGGTCGGCCGCTCATCGGTTGCCTCCGCCGGCGACCACGACCGCAACAGCCACGACCCCCGCCAGCGCCACCACGATCCAGCCGAGCAGGTCGATGCGCTCGCGCAGGCGCGCGGCCATGCGCTCACCGCCGGCGCGAATCAGCGCCGCCACGAGGAAGAATCGTGCGCCGCGACCCACCAGACTGCCGACGATGAAGCCGTGCAACGGCATCAGCATCGCGCCGCCGGCGACCGTGATGATCTTGAACGGGATCGGCGTGAAACCGGCCACGATCACGAACGCGATTCCCCAGGTCTCGAACAGTCGGGTCGCGGTGGCGTAGGCCTCGAGGTAGCCGAAGCGCTCGACCAGCGGTAGCACGAGATCCAGCGCCAGCCAGCCGATCAGGTAGCCAGCCAGGCCGCCGGCGACCGACGCCACGGTCGTCAGGCCGGCCAGTCGCCAGGCTCGATCCCGCTCGGCCAGGACCATCGGCGCCAGCATCACGTCGGGCGGAACTGGAAAGAAGGTCGCTTCGGCGAAGCTCAGGCCGGCCAGATAGTGGCGCGCGTGGCGGTGGCGGGACCACTCCAGGACCCGATCGTAGATCGGCTGGAACACGCGCACGGCGGGTCAGTCCAGCCCGTCCAGCAGCGGCACGAAGCTGACCGGCGCCAGGGTCTCGCGCTCCAGGCCGTCGGGCGTGCGCACGAAACGCTCGAGCTGCTGGACGCCGCCGGGCTCGCCGATCGGCGCGACCAGCACGCCGCCTTCGGCCAGCTGTTCGAACAGCGCATCGGGCACCTGGCCGCCGGCGGTGACCACGATGGCATCGAAGGGGGCCTGGCTGGGCCAGCCGTTGCGCCCGTCGAGGTGACGGACGAACACCGAGTGCAGCTTCAGGCTGTGCAGACGCTGCTTGGCCTGGCGGGCCAGTTCGCCGATCCGTTCGGTGGTGAAGACCTGGTCGGCCAGCTGGGCCAGGATCGCCGCCTGGTAGCCGGACCCGGTACCGATCTCCAGCACCTTTCCGAGCTTCGGACCGGTCAGCACCGCCTGGGTCATCTTGGCCACGACCAGCGGCTGGGAGATCGTCTGGCCGCGCCCGATCGGGAGCGCACTGTTCTCGTAGGCGCGCGACGACAGTGCTTCGTCGACGAACAGGTGGCGCGGCGTTCTCGCGATGACCTCGAGCACGGCCTCGCTGGTGATGCCCTGGCGCCGGAGCTGCTCGATCAGTCGCCGGCGCGTACGCTCCGACGTCATGCCGATCCCGCGGGTCAGCGACTCGGCGTTCATCCCTGGCCGTCTCCCTCGCCGTCGCCCGGGCCGTCGTCGGCGTGCGGATCGATCGCCGCAACCCACTGCGAGACCTGCTCGAGCGCCTGGTAGCGGGTCAGGTCGACGTGGATCGGCGTGACCGAGACGTAGCCGCGACGGATCGCATTGAAGTCGGTCCCGGGACCATTGTCCTCTTCCTCGCCGGCGGCGCCGATCCAGAAGAACCGGCGGCCGCGCGGATCCTCGATCGGAATCACGTCCTCGGACCGGTGACGGTGACCCAGGCGGGTCGTCTCGAAACCCTTGATCTCGCTCCAGGGCAGATCGGGCACGTTGACGTTGAGAATGGTGTCGGCCGGAAGCGGTTCGTCGATCAGTTGCTGCATCAGGATCTGCGCGGCGCGCGCACCGCTGGCGTAGTTTCTGGCCCGGCCGCCCTCGTAGACCAGCGACACGGCCATCGCCGGCAGGCCGAGGAATCGCCCTTCCATCGCGGCAGCCACCGTGCCGGAATAGAGCACGTCGTCGCCCAGATTGCCGCCGTTGTTGATGCCCGAGATCACCATGTCGGGCTCGTCCTCGAGCAGGCCGGTGATGCCGATATGCACGCAGTCGGTCGGCGTGCCGGAAATCCTGTAGACGCCCTCGTCGCGCTGGTCGACCCGGATCGGCCGATCGAGCGTGAGGGAATTGCTGGCCCCGGACCGATCGCGGTCGGGCGCGACCAGGGTCACCCGGTCGACGTGGCGCTGGATCTGCTCGGCAAGCACGCGGATTCCGGTCGCGTCCAGACCGTCATCGTTGCTGATCAGGATATGCATGGAAGGAAGACTACCCCCGGGTTGCCGGCGTCCGCCCGGCGGATCGCGATGACCGCGGTCATCGCTCCGGCGTGAACGGTCGCATGGATGGAATCGAAGCCCGGTAACTATAATGGATCGGACGAACTGCATTTCGGCCGCGGCACGGGTTCACGAGTGCGCAGCCGGCTTCTCGGGAGACTCGATGCGCGACGATTGGGACGAGCAGGCCGATGCCCCCGGCGACGCTTGTGATGACGCTTGTGGTGACAAGCGTCATGACGACTGTCCTGAGGGTGGGGTCGATGACTTCAGCGCGTTTCGCGAAGCCGTGGGGCCGGTGCGCCGGATCCGCTCGGAGCGTGCGGAAACCCGGCCTCGACGCGCCCGCCCCTCGCCGCGCATGCGCCGCGCCGACGAGGCGCAAGTCCTCGAAGACCTGGCCGCGGCGAACCCCGGCGCCGAACTGCTCGAGACCGGTGAAGAACTCCAATGGCTGCGCCCGGGATTGCAGAATCGGGTTCTGCTGCGCCTGCGTCGGGGCCACTGGCGAATCCAGGACGAGATCGATCTGCACCAGATGAACGTCGATGCTGCGATCCGCTCGATCCGGATCTTCCTCGACGAGGCTCTGGTCGCCGGCTTTTCCTGCGTCAAGATCATCCACGGCAAGGGACTTCGCTCCGGCCCGTCCGGCCCGCGCCTGCGTGGTGCGACCGGCCGCGTCCTCAGCCGGCATCCTCGGGTCCTCGCGTTCACCGCGGCCCGCCCGGGCGACGGCGGAAGCGGCGCCACCTACGTTCTGCTCAAGCGACGCTCATGAGCGCCTCGTCGCAGGCGGTCATCCCGCTGCTGCTGGTCCTCGGCGCGATCGCTCTGTGGTGGGCCGCTGCGGTTGCCGCCCGCGACCGCGCGATCGACGCCGCCCGGCGTCTCTGCCGTCGCGAAGGGTGGCAACTTCTCGACCAGACCGTGGCGATGGAGCGCTATCGTCCGGTGCGCACGGAACGAGGCCTGGCCGGCGACCGGCGATACCGGTTCGAGTTCAGCACCGACGGTGGGCAGCGCCTCGCCGGCGGCGTGCGACTGGTCGGTGGCCGGGTCGAACGGGTCTGGGCCGACGCGCCCGACGGCCGGTTGATCGAGTCGGCGTCGAAGCCCCCCGGGCCCGATCCGGGCTGAACGATCGGCCGGCACGCCGCGCTCGGTGCGGTTCGGGCGGCGCTGCGGGGCTCCTTGTCGCGGACCAGCTGTCGCGGACCCGCTGTCGCGGACCCGCTGTCGTGGACTCGTTGTCGCGGGACCGGACCGCATCCCCTACACTGGACCAAATCCAGGACTTGGCGACCATGCTCGACGACATCTCTCCGACCGCGCTGCTGATCACCTTTTTCGGCCTGAGCGCGATCATCGCGATCCGCTACGCGATGATCTCCGGTCTGTTCTACTGGTTGCTCTGGGGCCGGTCGGCCGACCGGGTCCGTGCGATCAAGCTGATGCATGGCCAGCCGGCAACGGGGGCGGTCGGCCGGGAGATCCGGTGGTCACTGTGGTCTTCGTTCATCTACGCCGCACCGGCGGCGGTCGTCATCGAACTGTGGAAACTCGGCGGCACGGCCGTGTACACCGACCTGGACGCCTACCCGCTCTGGTACGTCCCGGTCAGCGTGGTTCTGTACCTGTTCCTGCACGACAGCTATTTCTACTGGACCCATCGGGCGATGCATCATCGGCGGCTGTTCCCGGTCATCCACCGGGTCCATCACGAGTCGCGACCGCCGACGCCCTGGGCGGCGTTCTCCTTTCACCCGTGGGAATCGGTGGTCGGCGCGCTGTTTCTTCCCCTGCTCGCCCTGGTGGTGCCGATCCACGTCGGTGCCGCGCTGTTCATCCTGACCCTGATGACCCTGGCGGCGGTGCTCAATCACTCCGGCTGGGAGATCCTGCCGCGGTGGTGGCTGAAGGCGTGGCCGGGCCGCAATCTGATCACCGCCGCGCACCACGACCTGCACCACAGGAACCCTCGAACCAACTACGGGCTGTATTTCCGCTGGTGGGACAAGTGGATGGGGACCGACCGGATGGAAAGCGAATACGCGTTCCTGCACACGAACACGGCGCGGTCCGAAGACCGCGCCGTGTCCTGATTCGAGCCGTTTCGGGGCCGAGGTTGCCGGAATGAAGTTCTGGTGACCGGTGACGGGTGACCGTTGACCGCTGAGCCGTTACCGTCCGCCCCCGACCGGCCGTCGCCTACTCGAGTCGCTCGTCGGCGACGTTGATCTCTGTATTGGCCCGGAGCCAGGCCAGCAGACCCTGGACTTCGCGGCCCACCGCGGCGAACTGCAACTGCTGGCGAGCACCGTTGCGCTGGGCCTCGTCCGCCTCGGAGGGGTCGCCCGGCGTCACGCCGCGCAGCGCCACCAGCGTCCAGCCCTGGCCGCGGTCGACCAGTTCGTAGCGGGTCTCGCCTTCGGCCGGCTCGCTCATCCGGAACACGCCCTCGAGCACCGCACCGCCGAGATCGAAGTCGCGGCGGGTCACGCTGCGTTCGTCGACTTCGAGCGATTCGGCCTCGGCCACCTCGGCCAGCGTCTCGCCGGCGCGGACCCGCTCGATCAGCGATTCGCCGAACTCGCGCGCCTGGTCCTGGGCAGCCTCGCGCGCCAGTTGATCGCGGATTTCGTTCTCGACCGCATCGAGCGGGCGCGGCTGCTCGGGCTGGTAGTCGGTCACCCGCAGCACGATCGCTCGGTTCTCGCCGACCTCGATCGGCTCGCTGGCCTGCCGATCGATCAGCACCAGGTCCGAGAACGCCGCCTCGACCACGGCCGGATCGGCCAGGACGCCCTCGGCCGAGAAGCGCGAATAGGGCCCGGCGGTCTGCAGCTCGAGACCCAGGTCCTCGGAGATCGCCGCCAGCCCCGTCGGGTCGGCGTAGACCAGGTCGACCAGCCGCTCGCTGAGCTCGAAGTACAGCTCCTCGGCGCGCTCGGCGCGGACTTCTTCCAGCACCTCGGCACGCGCTTCCTCGAAGCTCTGGCCGCGAGGCTCTCGGATGTCGTCGAGGCGGATGACGTGCCAGCCGAAATCCGACTCGACCGGCGCCGACACCTCGTCGACCTCGAGCGCGAACAGCACATCGTCGAAGGCCGGGTCGATGATGCCGGGCTCCAGCCACCCCAGGTCGCCGCCCTCTTCGGCCGAGACCGGGTCGTCGGAGAATTCAGTGGCGAGATCGGCGAACGACTCGCCGTTCCCGATCCGCTCCCGCAGGGACTCGGCGAGCGCCTCGGCCTCGTCGGTGGTGCGATCGTCGCCTGCGGTGATCAGGATGTGGGAGGCTCTGCGCTGCTCCGCGGTCATGAAACGCGCCCTGACCGCCTCGTAGCGATCGCGCAGGGTCTCGTCCTCGATCTCGGCATCCGCGACCTGATCGGCGGTGTCGAGCTCCACGTACTCGACGGTGATCTGCTCGGGCCGCATGAATCGATCGGTATTGGCCTCGTAGTACGCCTCGATCGCCTCCGCGGTGACCGCGTCGACATCGCGATACGGCGCGCTGTCGATCGCAAGCAGGGCCACGTCGCGCTGCTGTTGCTGAACCCGCAACCAGTCATCGATCGCGTCTTCGGTGACGAACGCCGAGCTCGACACCGCCGCGGGCACTTCCTGCAGCAGCAGGTCGCGCGTCAGCTCGCGCTCGAATTGCTGCACGGTCTGCCCGGTGGCCTGCAGTCGCTGGCGGTAGATTTGCGGGTCGAATCGGCCGTTGATCTGGAACGCCGGAACGCCACGAATCACCTCGACCAGTGCCGCCGGGCTGATCGCCAGACCCTGTTCCTGCGCGTACCCGCTCAGCAGCCGCTGGTCGATCATCTGTTCGAGAAACTCGCGCCGACGCTCCGGTCGATTGACTTCGAGATCGTTGTAGTTCTCGCCCTGCTGGGCACGCAGCTGCTGCCGATAGCGCGCGAACTCGGTCTGGAACTCGGTAATCGAAATGGTCTGGTCGCCGACCTCCGCGATCGTGTCCTGCGGAACGTCGCGGATGTAGCTGTCGACCCCGAAGAAAAGAAACGGAACGGCCAGCAGGCCGAGGATGATGAAGGCGACAACGCCGGTCACCCGTTCACGAATGGCTTGAAGCATGGAGGGAGAATCCTGTGCAGCGGCTGCTCGTCGTTGATTCGACTCAACACACGGTCTAAAAAAAAACGGGGCGCCGAAATCGGCGCCCCGTTCAGGCTTGGCGGAGTGGACGGGACTCGAACCCGCGACCCCCGGCGTGACAGGCCGGTATTCTAACCAACTGAACTACCACTCCTTGAACTGCTGGTGGGTGCTGACGGGCTCGAACCGCCGACCCTCGCCTTGTAAGGGCGATGCTCTTCCAGCTGAGCTAAGCACCCGGGACGCGTAAGCGGCTTATTTTATCGCGTCCTTGAAGCCTTTACCAGCCTTGAAGGACGGGGTCTTCGAGGCCTTGATCTTGATCGTTTCGCCGGTGGCCGGGTTACGGCCGGTGCGGGCGGCGCGCTTCTTCACGGAGAAGGTGCCGAACCCGACCAGGGAAACCGTGTCGCCCTTCTTCAGGGCCTTGGTAACAGCGGCAATCATGCCGTCGAGTGCGCGACCTGCGTCTGCCTTCGAAAGTTCGGCATTCTGAGCGATCGCGTCAACCAGTTCCGATTTGTTCATAGTGATTCGTACTCCAGGTTTATCGTTATCCAGCGTGTCTGCCCCTTGATCCGGCTGGCGACCGATCGGTACTACCAATGGCCCCCATCTTCTCCGTACCGGTCGTCCCTCGCGTCGATGGTATATCACGCTGGAGACCGCATCAACCAAGGTGTTTCGTCGATTCGATCCGCGCCCGGACGACTCCAGTCCGTGCGTTTGGGCGCCACGAAGGCGCCCAAACCGGAAGTATATCGAAATTCCGCGCGAGGGTGAAGAGCAATCAGTGCGGACGGACGGTTTTCCCGGTGTCCCCGCCGCCTCCGGACGGCGCCGCGAGCGCCTCGCCGCCGGGCTGCTCGACCAGCGCGATGTCCAGCACCTGGTCGATCCACTCCACCGGCCGGATGTCCAGATCCTTCTTGATCCGGTCCGGGATCTCCGCCAGGTCCTTCTCGTTTTCCTTCGGAATCATGACGATACCGATGCCTCCGCGCAGCGCGGCAAGCAGCTTTTCCTTCAGCCCACCGATCGGCAGGACGCGCCCGCGCAGGGTGATCTCGCCGGTCATCGCCACATCGGCGCGCACCGGCACGCCGGTGAGCACGGACACCAGCGCCGTGACCATCGCGATGCCTGCACTCGGCCCGTCCTTCGGGGTCGCGCCCTCGGGCACGTGGACATGGAGATCCTTCTTCTGGTGGAATTCCGGATCCAGGCCGAGCGGCTCGGTGCGCGAGCGGACCACGGACAGCGCCGCCTGGACCGACTCCTGCATCACCTCACCGAGCTGGCCGGTCTGGGTCAGCTTGCCCTTGCCGGGAACCGCACTGGCCTCGATCTGCAGCAGCTCGCCGCCGACCTCGGTCCACGCCAGGCCGGTGACTTGGCCGATCTCGTTGCTTTCCTCGGCCCGGCCGAAGCGGTGCCGGCGCACGCCCAGGTACTTGTCGAGGTTGCGGGTGGTGACCTGGCGCTTGTCCAGCTTCTTGTCCAGGCTGAGTTCCTTGACCACCTTGCGGCAGATCTTGGCCAACTCGCGTTCGACGTTCCGCACGCCGGCTTCACGGGTGTAGTAGCGGATGATGTCGGTGATCGCGGTGTCGCTGACGCTCAGCTCGTCGTCTTCCAGCCCGTGCTGCTCCATTTGCTTCGGCAGCAGGTACTTGCGCGCGATGTTGAGCTTCTCGTCCTCCGTGTAGCCGGGAATGCGGATGATCTCCATCCGGTCGAGCAGCGGCGCGGGAATGTTCAGCGAGTTGGCCGTAGCCAGGAACATCACTTCCGACAGGTCGTAGTCGACCTCCAGATAGTGGTCCGAGAAGGTGCTGTTCTGTTCAGGGTCGAGGACCTCGAGCAGCGCCGAGGAGGGATCGCCGCGGAAATCCATGCTCATCTTGTCGAGCTCATCGAGCATGAACAGGGGATTGCGGGTGCCGACCTTCGACATGTTCTGGACCACCCGACCCGGCATCGAACCGATGTAGGTCCGACGGTGCCCGCGGATCTCGGCCTCGTCGCGCACGCCGCCGAGGCTCATGCGGATGAATTCCCGGCCCGTGGCGCGCGAGATGGACCGTCCCAGCGAGGTCTTGCCCACGCCCGGCGGACCGACCAGACAGAGGATCGGTCCACGAAGTTTCTTGACCCGCTGCTGCACGGCCAGGTACTCGAGGATCCGCTCCTTGACCCGCTCGAGACCGTAGTGATCGTCCTCGAGGATCTGCTCGGCCTTGGAGAGGTCGTGACGCACCTTGCTGCGTTTCTTCCAGGGCACCGCCAGCATCCAGTCCAGGTAGTTCCGGACCACGGTGGCCTCGGCCGACATCGGCGACATCATCTTGAGTTTGTTGAATTCGCTCTGCGACTTTTCCAGCGCTTCTTTCGGCATTCCGGCCTGTTCGATCTTCGCTTCGAGGTCGCCGAGATCGTTGCCCGATTCGTCGAGATCGCCAAGCTCCTTCTGGATCGCCTTCATCTGCTCGTTGAGGTAGTACTCGCGCTGGCTCTTCTCCATCTGCGTCTTGACCCGACCGCGAATGCGCTTCTCGAGCTTGAGAACGTCGATTTCGCCTTCGATCAGGGCCATCAGCTGCTCGATCCGTTCGCGCAGATCGGCGGTTTCCAGAATGCGCTGCTTGTCCTCGATCCGGATGCCGAGGTGGGCCGCGATGGTGTCGGCCTGGCGGCTCACGTCATTGATCCCCGACAGCGTGGTCAGCAGCTCGGCCGGAATCTTGCGGCTGAGCTTGACGTACTGCTCGAACAGCGAAATCAGGCTGCGGGCGGCAACATCGATCGTCGCTTCGTCGTCCTCGCTGCTCGCCGGCATGGCGGTCCAGGTACCGGCCAGGTAGCCGGGATCCTCATCGAGCGTATCGACCCGGACCCGCTCGACGCCTTCGACCAGCACCTTGGTCGTGCCGTCGGGCAGGCGCAGCATCTGCAGGATGGTCGCGACGGTCCCGAAGTCGAACAGATCCTCAGCGTCCGGCTCCTCGGTCTCCGGGCTCTTCTGCGTGATCAGCAGGATTCGCTTGTCGACGTTCATCGCCTCGTCCAGCGCCTTGACCGAGCGCTCGCGTCCGACGAACAGCGGAATCACCATGTGCGGATAGACCACGACGTCGCGCAGGCTGAGCACCGGCGTCGGCTGTCGGGTGGACTCCAGCGGTGCGGAATCCTGGGTGTTGGACGTTGCCATCGGGACCTCTGGGCGCGGACGCGCCGGTATGCGACGAGTAGTGAAGCTATATTGGCACAGCGACGTGCCGATTCAAGCATGAACCGTGCGCGACAGGACCGAAGTCCGGCCCCGGCCGTGTCATCGAGAAGGAGTGGTCGGACGCCGCCGCGGAGGGCGGCTCAGGAATCGCCCGAAGCGCGCTTGCTGCTTTCGTAGATGATGTACGGCTCGGACTCGCCGTTGATGACCGCCTCGTCGATCACGATCTTGGCGACGTTTTCCATCGACGGCAGTTCGTACATGCTGTCCAGCAACACGTTTTCCATGATGGTCCGCAGCCCGCGGGCGCCGGTCTTGCGATCCATCGCCTTCTGCGCGATGGCGTGCAGCGCGTCGTCGCGGACCTCGAGCTCGCACCCTTCCATGTCGAACAGCTTGCGGAACTGCTTGATCACCGCATTCTTCGGCTCGACCAGGATCCGCACCAGCGCCTCTTCATCGAGTTCGCGCAGGGTGGCAACGACCGGCAGGCGGCCGACGAACTCCGGGATCAGGCCGTACCGGATCAGGTCCTCGGGTTCGACCGTGGCGACCAGTTCGGACAGGTTGAACTCGCTCTTGCCCTTGACCTGCGCGCGGAACCCGATGCCCGCAGCCTCCGACCGGTCCTGGATGACCTTGTCGAGGCCGGCGAAGGCTCCGCCGCAGATGAACAGGATGTTGCGCGTGTCGACCTGCAGGAATTCCTGCTGGGGATGCTTGCGACCGCCCTGTGGCGGCACCGAGGCCAGCGTGCCCTCGATCAGTTTCAGCAGGGCCTGCTGCACGCCCTCACCGGACACGTCCCGTGTGATCGACGGGTTCTCCGCCTTGCGCGAAATCTTGTCGATCTCGTCGATGTAGACGATTCCGGTCTGCGCCTTGTCGACGTCGTAGTCGCACTTCTGGAGCAGCTTCTGGATGATGTTCTCGACGTCTTCGCCGACGTAGCCGGCTTCGGTCAGCGTGGTCGCATCGGCGATCGTGAACGGCACGTTGAGCATCCGCGCCAGCGTCTCGGCCAACAGCGTCTTGCCGGATCCGGTCGGTCCGATCAGCAGAATGTTGCTCTTGGCCAGCTCGACGTCGTCGCGATGCTTGTGCGATTCCAGCCGCTTGTAGTGGTTGTACACGGCGACCGACAGCACACGCTTGGCCTGCGGCTGCCCGATGACGTACTCATCGAGGAATTCGTGGATTTCCTTCGGGGTCGGGAGCTGCTCGCGCTCGCTCAGGCTCGCTTCCTCGAGCTCTTCGCGGATGATGTCGTTGCACAGTTCGACGCATTCGTCGCAGATGTAGACACTGGGGCCCGCGATCAGCTTGCGCACCTCGTGCTGGCTCTTTCCACAGAAAGAGCAGTACAGAACCTTGTTGTCGCTCGACGTTTCGCTCATGGCGTCCTTCCCAACCGTTGCCCGACATGGTACCCGAAAAGATCGGGCACGAAGTCAATGCCCGCCGGTGCCCGAGGGCGCCGGCCCGGCCCGGAATCAGGCGCTCGGCGCATCCTGGTCGCGACGCTCGAGCAGGTGGTCGATCAGTCCGTACTCGGCGGCCTCGGCCGCGCTCATGAACTTGTCCCGGTCGGTATCCCGCTCGATGGTTTCCAGCGGCTGCCCGGTGTGGTGCTGCAGGATCCGGTTGAGCTGGTCCTTCATCTTCAGGATTTCCCTGGCGTGGATGTCGATGTCCGACGCCTGGCCGGAAAAGCCACCGAGCGGCTGGTGAATCATCACGCGCGAATGCGGCAATGCGTAGCGCTTGTCCTTCGCACCCGCCGCCAGCAACAGGGCACCCATGCTCGCGGCCTGGCCGACGCACATGGTCGAGACATCGGGCTTGACGAACTGCATGGTGTCGTAGATCGCCATGCCTGCGGTCACCGAGCCGCCCGGCGAGTTGATGTAGACGTTGATGTCCTTCTCCGGGTTCTCGCTCTCGAGGTACAGCAGCTGGGCGACGATCAGGTTCGCCGAGTAGTCCTCGATCGGCCCGACGATGAAGATCACCCGCTCCTTCAGCAGGCGGGAGTAGATGTCGTAGGCGCGTTCGCCGCGGGCCGACTGTTCGACCACCATCGGCACCAGGTTGAGGGCTTTTTCGTTCACGATTCCATCAACTCCTTGAAGGCCATCGACCGGTCGGAGACCTTCGCGTTGTCCAGCACCCAATCGACCACCTGCTCCTCCAGGACCATGTTCCGGACCTGGTCGGTCAGCTGCGGGTTGGACCGGTACAGCTCGACGACCTGCCCCGGGTTCTCGTAGGTTTCGGCGATTTCGGCAATCTGCTGCTCGACCCGCCCGTCGTCGATCTTCAGGTCGTGCTGCCGGGCGATCTCGGCCAGCAGGAAGCCGAGACGAACCCGGCGTTCCGCGCCGGGACGCAGCTGATCGTCGGGCACGTCGACCTGCTCACCATACTGCTGCTTGAGCTGCGCCTTCATCTGGCCCAGCTCCTGCTGGACCGCGGCTTCGGGCAGGCTGAAGTCCTTGTACTCCTCGGCCAGGCCGTCGGTCACGGCCTTCTTCAGGCGGTTGGTCCGCGCCTGCCGCATTTCCCGTTCCAGGTTCCGGCGAACGTCGCTGCGCATCTGGTCCATGCCGCCGTCGACGCCGAAGCTCTTGGCGAACTCGTCGTCGGCCTCGGGCAGCTCGGACGCCTGGACGGCCAGCGCCTTGAAGGTCACATCGGCGGTCTTGCCGGCCAGCGAGTCGTCCCGGAAATCGTCCGGGAAGGTCAGCTCCACGGTCTTCTCCGCGCCGGCTTCGACGCCGACCAGGGCCTGCTCGAAGGCCTCGAACATCGCGCCGCCACCGAGCACCGGCTGGGCCTTGCTGGTGCCGGATTCCGGAATCCGGTCGCCGTCGACATCGGCATGGAACTCGATCTTGACGCGATCGCCCTGTTCGGCCGGCCGCTTCGCATCGCTCCACTCGCGGCGCTGCTCGCGCAGCGTCTGGATCATGTCGTCGACGTCCGTGTCCTCGATCTCGACCACCGGGCGATCGATCTCCAGGCCGGAGACGTCGATTTCCGGCAGCTCCGGAAAGACTTCGAGTTCGGCGGTGAAGGTGAAGGTCGAATCGCCCTCCGCATTCGGCTGCAGGCTGGAGACCCCGGCCACGCGCAGCTCCTGCTGCTGGATGGCTTCCTGCAGGCTGTTCTGCATGACCTGCTGAAGCACTTCGTCGCGCACCTGCTGGCCGTAGCGCTGCTTGACCACGTTCATCGGCACCTTGCCGGGCCGGAAGCCCTTCAGGCGAACCTGGCGGCGCAGTTCGTTGAGACGGCCTGAAATCTGGCCGTCGATCGAGTCGGCCGGAACTTCCACCACCAGCTTGCGGCCCAGATCGCCGGTCTTTTCTACGGATACCTGCATGGGATTGCGTTCTCTAGACGTTGGATAGGTTTCTTTCGAAATGCGAAGCCCGGAGGCCTGCGGTCGGCCCGCTGTCGGCCTGCGATCCCTGCAGGCCGCGGCGGCGAGGCGCTCCGGATCCGGAAATGGTGGGCCGTGTAGGACTTGAACCTACAACCAATGGATTAAGAGTCCACTGCTCTACCAATTGAGCTAACGGCCCGTCGTTCGTGTATCGGCGGCCGACACCGGCGCCGGAAGTCTCCGGACCGGTTGCGGCGCTACCCGATTCGCGCGATGCCCGGCCGAACCGGGAAAAATGGGGTGGACGATGGGATTTGAACCCACGACCGCTGGAGCCACAATCCAGTGCTCTACCCCTGAGCTACGCCCACCATCGTTTCGCGCTTCGACCCGGATTCCGGGTCGCCTGCTTGTCGGCCTGGTTCGTCACCGCCCACGCGGGCGTCGACCGAAGCGGCCCTATTCTAACCGCATTGTCCTGCGCTGCGGCGCGACTCCGCCCTGTCCGGCCATCGTGCTTGGCCGTCAATGCCCGGAAGGACGGTGGCGCGCCTGGCAGGACTCGAACCTGCAACCGCCGGCTTAGAAGGCCGATGCTCTATCCGGTTGAGCTACAGGCGCATCTCGTGTCGACCCTGCCGCGAGCTCCGACCGGATTGCAATCGGATTGCAATCGGATTGCAATCGGATTGCAATCGGATTGCGACCGAATTGCGACCGAATTGCGACCGAATCGCGACCGGCCGCCGGAGTCCGCGGAACTGGTCGGGGCGGCAGGATTCGAACCTGCGACCTACTGCTCCCAAAGCAGTTGCGCTACCAGGCTGCGCTACACCCCGGCGAGCCGCATAGTATCTCCGATTCGCACGCGAGGCGTCAACCGCCGGGCTCGCCGAGATAATCGTCCTTCAGCCGCACGTAGTGAGCGGCGGAGTAGCGCAGCATCTCCAGCTCCTCATCGGTCAGTTCGCGTGCGGGCCGGGCCGGTCGGCCGCGGTAGAGCCAGCCGGCCTCCAGCCGCTTGCCGGGCGCCACCAGGCTGCCTGCGCCGAGCATCACGTCCGACTCGATCTCGGCGCCGTCGAGGACGAGCGAGCCCATGCCGATCAGGCAGCGATCACCGATCGTGCAGGCGTGCAGCACCGCGGCATGCCCGATCGTTACGTCCTCGCCGACGATCAGCGGGTAGCCGCCGGGCACCTGGGGGCCGTCGTGGGTCACGTGACAGACCGTGTTGTCCTGGAGATTCGACCGGGCACCGATGTCGATCCGGTGGACGTCGCCGCGAAGCACGACGCCGGGCCATACGGAAACGTCGTCGGCCAGGCGGACGCGGCCGATCACCGTGGCCCGTGGGTCCACCCAGACCCGGTCGCCCAGCGCCGGCCGCTCGCCGCGGTACGGCCTGAGGGTGTCGCTCGAATCCTCGCTCATCGAAAATCTCCTCGCTCGAAGCGATGGTCGGGCCGGCATCGGCTCGACCGGTTATGCACAATGTCACACGGCGTTCAAGAAACAGCGTCTTGCCTGCTGCAATGGCAACATTGCCTTCTGATCCGCTCGTAAGAATTTGATTTTCATAAGATCGGCCGCGCTGGATCGTTTTTGACCAAAGCGCAGGCCCGGCGACCGATCCGGCCATCGCGGCGATTGTCGGACACTTGCACACAATGTTATCCACACGATCTGTGGACAACCTGCGCACGCCCATCGCAGCGGGACGGATGGCTACAATAGCGCACTGTCCACCACCCGGGTCCGGCCGTTCATGCGCGCCCACATCGAAGAACTCATCCACCAGGCGCTCGGCTACCTGAAGCGCGACGGCGACCTGCCCCGCGAGGTCGACCCGGCGTTCCAGATCGATCGACCGCGCGACGCATCGCACGGCGATTACGCGTGCAACGTCGCCCTGATTCTCGCCAAGGTCGCGAAGAAGAACCCCATGGACATCGCCGAGGCGATCGCCGCTCGCCTGCCCGACTCGAAGCGGATCTCCCGGGTCGAAACCGCGCGCCCCGGGTTCCTGAATTTCCACGCCAGCGACCACCACCTGCGCTGCGTGGTCCGTGAGGCACTCGCCGACGGTCCCCGCTACGGACATCAGCCGGCCGGGCGCAAGAGTCCGGTCCTGGCCGAGTTCGTCAGCGCCAACCCGACCGGGCCGCTGCACGTCGGCCACGGCCGCGGGGCCGCCTACGGCGCCTCGGTCTCGGCGGTGCTGGAGGCCGCCGGCCACGAGGTCGTCCGCGAGTACTACGTCAACGACTACGGGCGCCAGATGGACATCCTGGCGGTCTCGGTCTGGCTGCGCTACCTCGAACTGTGCGGCGAGACGCCGCGATTCCCGGACAACGGCTACCGGGGCGAGTACATCTACGACATCGCCCGCCAGGTCCGCAACCGGCACGGCGACGACCTGCGCCACTCCGGCAACGCGGTCGCCGAGGGCCTGCCGCCCGACGCCAGCGAAGCCGAGTCCGGCGACAAGGAGCGCCACATCGATGCGCTCGTGCAGCGCGCCCGGGACCTGCTCGGTGAAGGCTACGAGGCCTGCTTCCGGACCGCGCTGGAAACGATGCTCGAAGACATCCGGGGCGACCTCGGCGAATTCGGCGTGACCTTCGATCGCTGGTTCTCCGAGCGCGAACTGGAACGCTCGGGGGCACTGGAGCGCGCGATCGCGCGGCTGGAGCGCGGCGGCTGGCTGTACGAGGAATCCGGCGCGAAGTGGTTCAAGTCGTCCGAGCTGGGCGACGACAAGGACCGGGTCGTCGTTCGCGAGAACGGCCGGACCACCTACTTCGCGTCCGACGTCGCCTACATGCTCGACAAGTTCGATCGCTGCTCGGGCCAGCTTCTGTACATCTTCGGCGCCGACCACCACGGCTACGTGCCGCGCCTGAAGGCCGCCGCCCGCGGCCTCGGCGAGGACCCGGACCGACTCGAGTTCCAGCTCGTCCAGTTCGCGGTGCTGTATCGAGGCGGCGAGAAGATCCAGATGTCGACCCGGTCGGGCGAGTTCACGACGCTCCGGGACCTGCGCGCCGAGGTCGGCAGCGATGCCGCCCGGTACTTTTACGTCATGCGCTCGCACGACCAGCACCTGGACTTCGACCTGGACCTGGCCAAGTCGCGCGCCAACGAGAACCCGGTCTATTACATCCAGTATGCCCACGCGCGCATCCACAGCATCTTCCGCCAGATGGAAGGCAAGGGCATGAAGCACAACCCGGCAATCGGCGACGCCGCGCTCAAGCGCCTGACCGAGCCCCAGGAGCGGGCCCTGATGCAGGCCATCGGACGCTGGCCAGAAGTGATCGATGCGGCCGCGCGACGCCGCGCCCCGCACGACCTGGCCCACGCGCTGCACGAACTGGCCTCGGCCTTCCACACCTGCTACAACGCCGTGCCGGTGCTGGTCGACGATGAAGACCTGCGCAATGCCAGGCTGAACCTGGCCCAGGCCGTGGCAAGGGTGCTCGAAGGCGGACTGAAGCTGATCGGCGTCTCCGCCCCGGAGCAGATGTAATGGCGCGCAAGCAGGCACGTCGCGGATCGTCGGCCGGCGGCAGCCTGCTGAGCTTCGTCGCGGGCCTGGCCTGCGGCCTGGGCCTGGCGCTGCTCGCCTGGGTCGGCGGCTATCTGCCGCGCGGCGACGAGGCGCCCAGCGGGCAGCCGGACGGCCGCAGCGAGCCGCCGATCATCGACGCACCGGGGAATGCCGACGGCGGCCGAGACCGTCAGTACGATTTCTTCACCGTGCTGCCGGAGATGGAAGTCGTCGTGCCGCGCGACGAGATCGAGCAGCGCGCACGCGAGAACCCCGAGCAGCCGGCCACGCCGTCGGGCGGTCGTTACCTGATCCAGGCCGGCTCGTTCCGCGCCTCCGACGACGCCGAGGCATTGAAGGCCCAGCTCGCGCTGCTCGGCCTGATCGCTCGCGTCCAGGAAGTCTCGGTCGACGAGGCGACCTGGTATCGGGTCCGCCTCGGACCGTTCGATACGGCCCGGGCCGCCGACCAGGCGCGTCGCCAACTGCAAGACAACGGCTTCGACGCCATGGTCATGAGCGGCGGCCAGTAGCGGCGACCGCCGCTCCGGCTCGGCCATGGCAGCCTCGACCCCACGCGTGTCTCCGCCGACGCCCCCCTCGTCTTCCTCGAAGGCCGCGCTGATCCTGCCCGGCGGCGGTGCGCGTGGGGCGTATCAGGTCGGCGTGGTCAAGGCACTGGCCGAGTACCTCCCCGGCCCGGACTCGCCGCAGCCACAAGTTCCACCCTTCCCGATCATCGCCGGTGTGTCGGCCGGCGGTATCAACGCCGCCGTACTGGCCAGTCACGCCGAGGACCTCGCCCGCGGCGCGGCCCGGCTGGAAAGGTTCTGGGGCAACTTCCGCTGTCACCACATCTATCGAACCGGCTGGCTCCACAACCTCGGCACCGGCCTGCACTGGCTGGCGGCCATGACGCTGGGCGGGCTCGGCGTGGCCAACCCGAAATCGCTGCTCGACAATGCGCCGCTCGGCGAACTCCTGGCCCGCGAGCTCCGCACCGAGGGGATTCGCGAGTCGATCGAATCGGGCCGGCTCGATGCCCTGCTGATCACCGCTTCGGGCTACTCGACCTCGCAGGCCGTGACCTTCTTCCAGGGCCGTGACGAGATCCGCGAATGGTCGCTGTACCGCCGCGCCGGCCGGCGCACCCGGATCGGCCCCGACCACCTGCTGGCCAGCGCCGCTCTGCCGTTGCTGTTCCCGGCCCGACGGATCGGCCACGAATACTTCGGTGACGGCGGCATGCGCCACACCACCCCGCTGAGCCCGCCGGTCCACATGGGCGCGGATCGGCTGGTGATCATCGGCACCCGCGACGCCGCGCAGGACCCGGAGCCCCCGGCCTGCCCCGACTACCCGTCGCTGGGCGAGATCGGCGGCTACCTGCTCGACGTGATCTTCATGGATTACCTGACCAACGACCTGGCCCGGCTGAGGCGGATCAATCACACCCTTTCGCTGATGACCGAAGAACAGCGGCGCCGGACCGAACTGCGCCACGTCGACAGCGTGCTGATCCAGCCCAGCCGCGACGTGCGCGAAATCGCCACACGCCACATGCACCGCATCCCGCCCAGCGTCAAGACCCTGCTGCGAGGCATCGGCGCCTGGGGCCCCGGCCGCCTGCCCAGCTACCTGCTGTTCGAAGCCGAGTTCTGCCGCGAACTGATCGACCTCGGCTACACCGACGGCCTCGCCGCCCGCGACGAAGTCATGGCGGTGATGGGGTCGTAGTCGCGCACTCGTGATTCCGCGGGCACGGTTCCAAATCGTTTTCTCGCAGAGACGCAAAGACGCAGAGAAAACAAGGAAAGAAGAGGCCGGCACTCTTGAAGAAATGGTCCCGCTTGCGCCCCTCTCGCTTGAGAAACACTATGGAGATTCAGGCGCTCGAAACAGTCCAGAGCGGGTAATAGCCCGGGGGTCACGAAAGCGGTTGTATCCGATCTTTTTTCCCGCTTTTCCTCTGCGTCTTTGCGTCTCTGCGAGAAAACGCCTTTCGCCGTTGCAGTTACAGATAATCAGATGCGGACGCGGCCGCGGAGGATGTCGTAGAACATGACCCAGTCGCCGGCCAGGCTGTAGAGGGGGTGCTGGAAGGTTGCGGGGCGGTTCTTCTCGAACACGAAATGGCCGACCCAGGCGAAGCCGTAGCCGGCCACCGGCATGGCCAGGAACCACCACGGCGAGACCACGAGGCCGGCGACAAACGCGGCGATCACCAGCCAGGTGCCGGCGAAGTGGAGTCGACGGCAACGCAGGTCGGCGTGCTCGTCGAGGTAGTAGGGATAGAACTCGCGGAAGCTGGCGAACGATCGGGGCATGCCGGGTGAGGTCATGCGAGGTGCGCGCTCAGAAGCCGCCCATGCCGTCGCCGACCAGGGCCGCCAGGCGATCGCGCAGCGCATTGCGCAGCAGGGCGATCAGCGCGAGCTGGTCCTCAGTCAGGACGTCGCGAACCTGCAGCACGACGTCGGCGCGCAAGAGCGCCAGCGATTCGAACAGCGCCGCCTGCTCGTCGATCAGCGCGTCGATCGCAGCCGTTTCCTCAGGCGCGTTGCGTGCAAGATCCAGCAGATCGTTGCGGTTGGCGGCCAGATCGGCGGCGATCGAAAGAACGGTCGGCGCGGCGCGGTCGACGATCGCCTGGATCGCCGCGCGCTGCGAGGGCGTCAGACCCAGCGCATCGCCGGCGTGCTCCATACCGTCGCCGATGACCGGTCCGGCCCGGCGCATCGCCATCCGGTTCAGGCCCTCGCGGTCCGCGCTGGCTTTCATCCCGTCGGCCAGCGTGCCGAAGCGGTCCTCCAGCAGCGATCGCAGCTCGACCAGCAGCATCCGCTGCTCTTCGGTCAGGACCTGGCGTACGGCGATCAGCGTGTCGATGCCCAGCGCCGAGAGATCCGCCAGTGCGCGACCCTGGGAAGCGGCCAGCGCCTCGATCGCTGCCGGATCGACGGGATCGGCGAGCAGCGCGTCGTTGATCGCGCGGCGTCCGTCGGCCAGGCCGATGCCCAGATCGACCGCATCGGGCGCGGCCGACATCAGGAGCATGCCGATCAGTGCGCGCTGAGCCGGCGTCAGATTGAACTCGTCGGCCAGCGCCAGGACGTCGTCGAACAGACCGGAAAGCGCCTCGTCGTCGATCGTGCCGGGCGCGCTTCGTTCCGGTGGGGCCGGACGGATCGGCTCGACCGAGCGTGCGGCCACCGGACCGGCGGCGAGCGCAACGGCCAGAACCAAGGACCCTGCCAGGGCGAACGAACGGCGCGGCATCAACGAAGGGGAAATCAGCGTGCGGGCGAAAGCAATCATGGCTTCGAGCCTCCGATTCGAGGCACCGGCTTGCGGGCCGGCGCGGCGATCAACGGAAAAACGATACCACGATCCCCGGGCCGATCGCGACGACGCGGGACATCAGCGACGCAGGCCGTCCCGGGACCGAAGGTTCATGTAGTGCCCGACAATCAGGCAGAGACCGCCGGCGGACGTGACCGCGGCGATCCCCAGCGGCGGCAGCGCGTGCTGCTGCTCGAGCCACGCGGCGAGGACCAGGAAGCCGATCCCGGCGGTCGCCGGAATCCACATCGTCGGATTGCGGTGCTTGAGAAACCCCAGCGTGAAGGCCAGGCCGCTGATCGGCACGATGATCGCCAGCAGCACCAGGTGGAAGACCTCGTGCGACAGGAAGCCGGCGGTCAGCGACGGCGCCATCACCAGCACCACCGGCAGCGCCAGGCACTGCAGCAGGCAGAACGCGGACACGCCGATCCCCAGCCGGTCCAGCCAGGACACGGGCAGATCGGCGCTGTTCACGTTGCGCTGCTTGTTCAGGACGGCGGCCATGGAGCGGATTCCGGTGCGGAAGTGTGATGATATAACATCTGCGTCGCCGGCGGCATCGAAGCGGTCAAGGGAGGGCTGGTGCCGGCTGAGGGATGGCTGTCGCTGCGCGCCAGCGAGCTCGCCGCGATGCGGCTCGGTTCGAACCCGGGAGGTGGTGCCGGCACCAGGATGGCTGTCGCTGCGCTCCAGCGAGCTCGCGGCGATGCGGCTCGGTTCGAACGATTGTTGATTGTTCCGGGTTCGAATTGCGGCCTCGGCCACCAAGCCAGTCGATTCGAGATCGGGGAAGCAGGGATGATGGTGCCGGCACCAGGATTCGAACCCGGGACCCCCTGATTACAAATCAGATGCTCTACCAACTGAGCTATACCGGCGATATTGATCGTACATGGGCGATTCTAATCGACGTCCCACCCCGACCTGCTTCGGGATGGCTGTCGCTGACGCTCCAGCGAGCTCGCGGCACAGCCGCTCGGTTCGAACCCCCGACCCTCTGATTACAAATCAGATGCTCTACCACCTGAGCTAAGCCGGCATCTCGAGACCTCGGATTCTATCGGAGACTCATGTAGCTGTCGCTGCAAACAAGCGGCGGTCTGCAGAAGGTGTCAACAAACGCGCTTTTGAGATTGGAAAGCAATGATCCGTCTGCAGTTCGCGCTAGATCATCGGACAATAACTGGATTGTCCTCTCCTGGCTCTAGATGACAAATGTCGATCTGTGCATCTACTTCAACGTTCTTGATTTCGGACTTCAAATAGCGAGAATTGCGGTCAAATCTGAGCGCGCTTTGCTCTTCGACGAGGTAAACGTCGAACACCATCATCGAGTGATTTCCGTGCCTTTCGGCAGTTGCATAGATTGTGGCTTGAGTCTCTCCATCCACTTGAGTCACTTCAGCTACAAAGAACCGACAAAAACTCCCGTTCAGGGCTTCGGCCTGAAAAATGTTTTCGTTGGATCTCAGGACCATGGCATCCGTGCTGGAAATAAGTAGAGGACGAATATTCCTCTCCAGCCTTCTTCTAGAAACGATGGAAAGCAGTGATTCTTCGTCGTAGATTCTCGCAGCAGTGAAGTACCTCTCAAGAAAATCAACAATTTCCCCAAGGTCACGTCTGTCTTGGTCTTCAGCCGCAAGAGCTGGATAAGCCGATCCTGCAGCCCAAATGACTAGCCAACACAGCGCAAATCGATAGTTCAGCTGAACGTGTTTCATTTTGCGATTCCCGAATTGCCTTCAGCGATGCCAAGTGTCTCGACTCTATCCGAATAGAGGCTTCAAACTTGGCGGTTTTTTTCAGAAACACGGGATCTCGAAGTGCGTGGCGCCGGGGCTGGAGCGGAGGATGAAGCGCCAGGGGGAGCGTTCGCCCGGGTCGATGCGGTAGTCGATCCAGAACTGCGGCGCGTCCTCGCGGCGCACGGCGAGCTGGGCGTCGAAGCCCAGCCTGCGGATCCGGTTCAGGCGTGCACGCGCGTTCTCGCGGTTCTCGAACAGCCCCAGCGACACCGCGTCGGGCAGGTCCTCGTCGGCGACCACGAAATAGTCTTCGACGCCTCTCGACGCCAGTTCCTGGGCGAGGTCGATCGCCGATTGACGACTCGGGGCAGCAACGAACACCCACCAGCCGCGGTCCCGGTCGGCCTCGGTCCGGCGCGGCCGGAGCAGCGACGCGAACGGCCGCAGGCGGTCCTCGGCCCGGCTCCGCTGGACCAGGGTCGCGAAGGGACCGATCGTGTAGCAGCGCGGTACCGTGGCCTGCGATTCCCGCCAGTCCAGCGCGATCAGCTCGAGCTGCGGAATCTCCGGATCGGTTGCCGGCGGCGGCAGCCGGGGCGCCGGCGGCGGCTGCATCTGGCCGAGCACCAGCAGCGCCACGTTGGCCAGCACCAGCAGGACCGCGGCGATCCGCCAGCCCATCATCGTTCGGCGTCCATTCGGTTCACGTCATTCGGCTCGCGGCGAGCGCCAGGCCCAGCAGCACCAGGTCGGGCTGCCGGTCGTCGGGGGACAGCAGCGATTGTACCGTCGAGGATCCGCCGCCGGTCAGCACGAAGCGCGGCGTGCAGCCCAGGGCAACGCCGGCTCGCTCGAGGCCGAGGCGGATCGCTCCGACCTGCTGCAGCACCAGTCCGCGCTCGAGCGCCTGGGCCGTGTCGGTGGCCGGCGAAAGCGGCAGGTCGGCCGGCTCGCGTGCCCGCTCCAGCCCCGGTGCCCGGGCCAGGAGACCGGAACGCGCCGCGTCCGGACCGGGCAGGATCCACCCGCCCCGGTGCACGCCGGCCTGGTCGACCACGTCCAGGGTCGTTGCGGTGCCGATGTCGACGACGACCAGCGCCTGCCGGTGCATCTGCCAGGCGGCATTGGCGGCCAGCCAGCGGTCCGCGCCCAGCGAGCCGTAGGCCGGGGCGACCGGCAGGTCGACCTCGCCGAGTCCCAGCCGGGTCCAGCGGACATCGTGTCGCTGCAGGACCGCAAGGAGTTCAAGGGTCGACGCCTCGGCTCGGACGTCGGAGAACACCACGCGCGCACCGCGGTGCGCTTCGGCCCAGCCTTCGAAGCTGTCGATCGATTCGGCTACAGTCATGCCGAGCCCGCCGTCCGCGTCCAGTCTGGCGCGCTTCAGCCGCGTGTGGCCGACCTCGACCAGCCAGGGTCCGGCGTCAGTCGCGGCCACGCAGGCTGACCTCCCCGGCACTGAACTCCTGCCGCTGCGTTCCCGTACCCGCCCCGCCACCGGCAGCGACGCGAACCCAGAGACCGCCCCGCTCGCTGATTCCTTCGGCGACGCCGTCGATCGATGTGCCGTCGCCGCGTTCGACGCGGACGGCCTTGCCCGCCAGCACGTCGAGATCGGCCCATTCGGCGCTCATCGCGGCGAACCCGTCGCGCTGCAGGCGCGCACAGCCGGCATCGAGCGACTCGATCAACGCCGACGCGATCCGGTTGCGCCGGTCCGGGCCCAGGCCGAGCGCGACCAGGTCGATCCAGGGCTGGTCGATCGCCCGGGCGGCGCTCGGAGGCAGCCAGACGTTGACCCCGAGACCGATCACGACGTCGCAGGGGCCGTCGACGACGCCATTGAGCTCGACCAGCAACCCGCCGAGCTTGCGACCGTCGGTCACCAGGTCGTTGGGCCACTTCAGGCCGATGCCCGGAACGCCGAGCGCGGCGAGTCCTCGAGTGGCGGCAACGCCGGACACCAGGCTCAACGCGCCGAGCCGCGGCAGCCCCACGTCGAAGCGATAGGCGAAGCTCAGTGCGATCGAGCTGCCCGGCGGCGCGGTCCACGAACGCCCCCGCCGACCCCGTCCCGCGCCCTGCCACTCGGCCAGTACGGCCCGCCGGTGGCCGAAACCGTCGCCGGCCAGCTCGGCGTTGGTCGAGCCGCAGCGCCCGAGCACCTGCACCTCGATCGCCGGATCCAGCCCATCCCGGATCGCGCGTTCATCCAGGCGCTCGAGCCGATGCTCGAGGCGGTAGCCGCGCTGCGGATCGGATTCGATCGGCAGGCCGGCATCTCGCAGCCCCTCGACCTGCTTCCAGACCGCGGTCCGGCTCACGCCGAGCGCCGCGGACAGCGACGGGCCGCTGTGCCACGCCGCATCGCCGAGTCGTTCCAGGAGATCCAGTGCCGTGTCGGTCATGACCTTCGGGTCGATGGATGGAGCTGCACCCGGGCCGCGAGGCCGACCCGGTCGACGCACCGTGTATTCACTTGCGGCGCTTGAGTACGCGAGCCCTGTCGAAGCGGTTCTCGGTGCCGCTGAACAGGCGCGCCAGGTTGCTGCGATGGGTGAACACCAGCAGCACCGCCAGCGCCACGGACAGCACGCCGAGCACCGTCGGCAGCGGCTCCGGGCCGGCCAGGTACATGGACGGCACCAGGCTCAGCCCGGCCAGGATCGTCGCCAGGCCGACGTAGCCGGTGCCGATCAACGTGACCAGCCAGACCACCAGCAGCGGCAGCACGCACCACGGGGCCAGCACCAGCACTGTACCGACCGCGGTGCCCGCTCCCTTGCCGCCGCGGAAGCCGAAGTACACGGGCCAGACGTGGCCGAGCACGGCCGCGAATCCGCACACGCAGGCCAGCACCAGCGGGTCCGGCGGTGTGGCGCCGAGCAGCCCGGCCACCAGCGGGGCGAGCAGCGGCAGCGGCCAGGCCGACACCACGCCCTTGCCGAGGTCGATCAGCACCACGCCGAGCGCGAACGCCCAGCCGACCGTGCGGAATGCGTTGGTCCCGCCCGCGTTGCCCGAGCCCATGGTTCGAATGTCGATGTCGCGCAGCCGGCCCAGCACCAGTGAGCCGGAAATCGAACCGATCAGGTAGGCGGCCAGGCCGAAGAGCGCAATCTGGAGGGCGACGAGGTCGGGCATGGCGTCAGCTCGGAGCGGTCCAGGGCTGCAGGCCGACGATGAGGCTGCCGGGGCCGGCGTGCACACCGACCGCGGGACTGGCCTCCTCGATCCAGCAAGCGTCGACCTCGGGGTGCGCGGTCAGCAGCAGCTCGCGCAGCAGGCGGGCGTCATCGCGACAGTTGGCCTGGCTGATCAGGATGCGGTACACGGTCCCGCCGTCCATTCTCCGGGCCAGGAACTTCGCGAACCGTCGCACCGCCGGCTCGCCGCGTCCGCGCACGATCCCACGAGCGGTCAGCTGGCCGTCCTGCGTGTTCGCCAGCACCGGGTTCAAGCGCAGGTTGCGCGCCAGCCAGTCCATCCAGGGCTTGACCCGGCCGCCACGTACCCCCCAGGACAGGTCGCGTGCCAGCGCGAAGGTGCGCGTCTTCGGGCCGAGTTCGTCGAGGCCCGACACGATCTCGCGGCGGCTCCACCCGGCCGCCGCGGCCTCGGCCGCCCACAGCACCAGCAGCGCCTGTCCGCAGGCTGCGTTGCGCGAATCGTGGACGGTGATCGGCGCATCGTCGCCCAGCCGCTTCGCGGTCTGTTCGGCGGCCTGCAGGGTCCCGCTCAGCTTGCCGGACACGTGGATCGAGACCACTTCGTGGCCGTGGCTGGTCAGCAGTTCGAACTGGCGCCGGAAATCGCGGGGCGGCGGCTGGGACGTCTGAGGATGGACCTCACCGTCGTCGATCCGGGCATAGAACGCGCCGGGCTGGATCGACAGCTTGTCGAGGTATTCGGTGTCGCCGAAGAACAGGCGAAGCGGCACCGTATGGATGCCGAGCCGATCGATCTCGGCGGCCGGAAGGTCGGCGGCCGAGTCGGTCACCACGGCAATCGTGCCGCGCTGGTTGAGCAGGCCGTGCTGGCGGCTCATGTCGTCGGCCTTCTGCTGGCGGATATCGCCGAACTCCGAACAGATCCGGAACACCTCGCCCGGTCGGTTGGTATGGATGTGGACCCGGGCGCGGCGACCGCCGCCGGCCACTACCAGGCTGCTGGCGTCCAGCCGGTCCAGCCGCTCGCGCAATGCACCGACCTCGACGTCCTCGCCGTCGATCAGGCACTCGGTGCAGTAGCGATGATCGAGCGGACCGGTCTCGTGACCCTCGACCGATCGTTCGGTCCCGGCTTCGAGCGCCGGAACGGCGTCCGCATCCGGGACGCGACCGCTGCGCACGTAGCGCCAGATGCCGTCGACCAGGTCGACGAAGCCCTGCCCCCCCGCGTCGACCACACCGGCATCCTTGAGCACCTGTAATTTGTCGGGCGTGGCCTGCAGCGAACGATGGGCGGCTTTCCGGGCCCGCCCGAGCAGGTCTCGAATGTCCTCGATCCCCGATTCCACGCCCTGTGCCAGCGCGTCGCCGAAATCCTCCAGCACGGTCGGCATGGTCCCGGCGACGGGTTTCGACATCGCCGACCAGGCCGACACCGCACCGGCCTTGACGGCATGCGCCAGCTGGTGGGCGTCGAAGCGGTGGTGGCTCCGGCTGCTCTCGCTGACCCCGTGGAAGAACTGGGCGAGGATGGCACCGGAATTGCCCCGGGCGCCATCCAGGGCCGCGTCGGCCACGTCGTCGAGCAGCAGCGGCACGGTCGTTCGCCGACCTTCGCCGAGTCGCTTGCGCACACTCTGCAGGGTGAACAGCAGATTGGTGCCGGTATCGCCGTCGGGCACCGGAAACACGTTGATCCGGTTGAGCAGGTCGCGGCGAGCCTGGACGTGGGCGATGCCGGCGATCAGCGCGTTGCGCAGATGGTCGGCATCGATGTGCAGAAACGTGGAGTTCGAGCTCATGTCCCCTTCGAGAGTCGTTGGCGTGAGGTGGTTCCGGCGTCGGCCGGCAGGAGAGCGGTCCGAGCGAGTGCTCGACGTCGGTCGGTGCGCGTGGTGTTCCCCGGCCAGACCGTCGCGGTTCAGTCGGTCGAGCCGGCCAGCTCGCGCACCTGGGACGCCGTGAACGGCCAGGTGATCTTCTCCCCGGTTTCTTCGTTCAGGATGACCGGCACTTGGTCGCCGTAACGCTGGATCAGGTCCAGGTCCGCATCGATGTCGACCTGGGTGACCCGGTCGGACAGACCGGCCAGGTTGATCAGCGCGTGCGCCTTTTCGCACAGCTGGCAGGACTCACGGGTGTAGAAGACCAGGGTCATGGGCGATGTTCCGCTCGGCAAAACGGCAAGTATTCCACTAGCTGCGCCGCGCGTCCAGCCGGCGCCGCGCCCCCAGCCCGAGCAGCAGCAGCACGGTTGCCAGCACCGCAAGGCCCGGCAAGCCGAGGGTCGGGATGATCGCGGCCGAGCCGGGCAACACCTCGACGGTCGCGCGCAGCATGAAGTCCTGGCGGGTGGGGATCATGAAGGCCACGCCTCGATCGGCGATCCAGCTCCGGCCCGCAGGCTTCAGCGACTGGTCCGACTCGACGTTGAAATCCTCGCCGGCATGAACGGGGTCCCCCTGGACCATGATCCAGAACACCGGATCGTCGACGATCCATGGCGTAGCGAAGGTCACCTCGACCTGGCCGGTACCGTCGCCGGTGACCACGGTGGCGTTGCGCTGCGGGTCGCTCAGATCGGGCTCGCCTTCGATGTCGCGATAGACGTAGACCTCGTTCGGCCAGGGCCCGCCGACCGCGCTGAAGTCCAGTGAATTGGAGATGCAGAACCCGGTCAGCAGCACGCGACCCGCCTCGAGGTCGAAATCCTCGAGCTCGAAGCGCACGCCGAGAAAGTGGTCCGGTTCGCCGGCCTGCCCACCGCCGAAGAAGATGCTGTCCTCGGCGACGCCGTCGTCGTAGGCAAGATCGCCGCAGTCGAACGCAGCCACGCCGCGTGTCGGGGTGCCGGCGCGCGCCACCGCGGTGGTCGGTTCGGCCGGCACGGGCGCAAGGCCGCTCTGGAGCTGGGCCGCTGCCGAGGCGGCGGCAAGAACGAGTGCGACAGGGAAAAGTGCGAACAGCAATGGGCGCATGGAGGCGGGGCCGCGGATGAAACGACCGCAAGTATAGAGACCCCGCAGGCCCTGCGCGCGAACGCGCCTTGACATTATTTAGATAATTAGCTAATCTTCGAATCATGACCAGCGTATTCAAGGCCCTGTCCGACCCGACCCGGCGCGAGGTGCTCAAGCTCTTGCGCAAGGAGCCGATGAGCGCCGGCGACCTGGCGTCGAGGTTCGAGGTTTCCAAGCCGACGATGTCGGTGCATTTTCGCGTGCTGAAGGAAGCCGGTCTGGTGCGGGCCGAGCGCAACGGCCGGTCGATCGAATACTCGCTTCGGATGTCGGTGCTCGAAGAGGCCCTGATGGGCTTTGCGCAGGCGTTCGGGCTGGAGCGGAGCGCTTCCGAAGAATCGCCGAGCCACGCTCCGGCTACGGCAACCCGGCCCTCACAGGAGAACGAATCATGAATCCGTTGACGCTACGAATGATCGCCGTCCAGATCCTGGTGCTGCTGGCGTTGGCGTTCGGAACGCTGGCCTGGATCGCCCGCCCGGAAGGCGCGCTGGTCTGGGCCTTCGGCATGGCGACCTTACCGCTGGCCTGGCTGGGCCTCCACGTGTTCGGCGCCATGCCGTCGACGCAGGCGCCGGAGAAGCGCAAGACCATCCTCGACAGCCTGATCGGCGCCGGCCTGCTGATCGCCGGCGCCCTCGGCGCCTGCGCACTCGGTTCGCTCGGCGCCATTCCGGACGACTGGATCACCCGCTACGGCATGATCACCAACGCGCTTGTGCTGGTCATCATCGGCAACGGCTTGCCGAAGAAGGACGAGCCCGGCTGCTCCCGAACCGGCGGCACGGCGACTCGCCGCCTGCTCGGCTGGACCTTCGTGATCGGCGGAGGGGCCCAGGCGCTGACCTGGCTGCTGGTGCCGAGGGTCGATGAGGCGCTGGCGCTGATCACCCTCGCTCACTTCGCAGCCATGGCCCTGGTCATCGGGATCGGCCTGTGGCGCATCCGCCAGGAATCGACGAGCGGGTCGCCGACCGCCTGACTCCCGGAAAACCACGCGACGCTGTGCCCGTGCGGCCCCGCGCTCAGCCCCGCGTGTCGCAGCGAGAGCCCGGTTACGACGCCCCGGCAACGAGAACCAGGGCCATCGGGGCCCGTTCCGACCTGCGTCCCCTGCCGTCGAGCCCAGTCCCGGACCGGCAGGAATCGAATGCTCGAGCACGCCCACCGCACCGGCAGAGAAAGCGGTCAGAAGGCATAATCGACATCCTTCTTCCGCACCGGAGGCTCCCATGGCCGTCAGTGTGTTCGACCTGTTCAAGATCGGCATCGGTCCGTCGAGCTCGCACACGGTGGGACCGATGCGTGCGGCCTGCCTGTTCGCCCGCTCGATCGATCGCCACGAGCTGGTCGACCGGGTCGCCGGACTGAAGCTGGAGCTGTTCGGCTCGCTGGGGCATACAGGCCGCGGCCACGGCACGGATCTTGCCGTGCTGATGGGCCTCGAGGGTCACCTGCCCGACGAGATCGACCCGGACCATATCCCGAGGCGGATGCAGGCCATCGCCGATTCGAGCGAGGTTCGGCTGCTCGACCGGCGCGCCGTTCCGATCCACCTCAAGCGCGACCTGGTCTTCCACAAGCGCAAGACCCTGCCGTTCCACCCGAACGGCATGCGATTCCAGGCGCTGGACGAGAACGACGACGTCCTGCTGCAGCGCGAGTACTACTCCGTCGGGGGCGGCTTCGTCGTCAACCCCGACGAGGCCGCAGCCGACCGGATCGTCGCCGACACCACGAAGGTGCGCTACCCGTTTTCCAGCGGCGACGAGCTGCTCGCGACCTGCCGGCGCGAGAACCTGAGAATCGCCGACGTGATGATGGCCAACGAGCAGGCCTGGCGGAGCGAGTCGCAGATCCGCGATGGACTGCTGACGATCTGGCAGGCGATGAAGGACTGCGTGCAGCGCGGCGTCGAGAGCGAAGGCGTCCTTCCCGGACCGCTGAACGTCGGCCGTCGCGCACCGCGCCTGCTTGCCCGGCTCAAGGAACGGGCCAGGCGCGAAGACCTCGACAGCCTCGACTGGATCAATCTCTATGCGCTGGCGGTCAATGAAGAGAACGCGGCCGGCGGCCGGGTGGTCACGGCGCCGACCAATGGCGCGGCCGGGATCATCCCGGCGGTGCTGCACTATTACCGGCGGTTCGTCGATTCGGCCAGCGAAGAGGGCGTGATCGAATTCCTGCTGACCGCAGGCGCGATCGGCATTCTCTACAAGGAAAACGCGTCGATTTCCGGTGCCGAGGTCGGCTGTCAGGGCGAGGTCGGCGTGGCCTGCTCGATGGCTGCCGGCGGCCTGACCGCCGCGCTCGGCGGCACAATGAGCCAGGTCGAGAACGCCGCCGAGATCGGCATGGAGCACAACCTCGGCCTGACCTGCGACCCGGTCGGCGGCCTGGTCCAGATTCCGTGCATCGAGCGCAATGCGATGGGCGCGGTCAAGGCCGTCAACGCGACCCGCATGGCCATGGCCGGCGACGGCAAGCACCGCGTGTCGCTGGACAAGGTCATCAAGACCATGCGTGACACCGGGCGCGACATGAAATCGCAGTACAAGGAAACCTCGCGCGGCGGGCTCGCCGTCAACGTCATCGAATGCTGAAGCGCCCGGGCCGGCGGCCGGCCCGGGTGTGGTTCGACGTCACGAGGAGTGGTTCGAAGTCTCGAACAGTCGTTCGAAGTTACGGTGCTTCGCTCGAAGCGATCCCGTCCCCGCCATTGGAGCCGATATGACGATCGAAGAACTCCAGCATCGCGGTGTACAGGTCGACGCGGTTGCCGACGTCGTAGAAGCCGTGGCCTTCCTTGTCCTTGATCATCCACTCGTAGTTCTTGCCGATCTCGTCGAGTGCGTCGCGCAGGCGATGCGCGTGGCCGACCGGCACGCGCACGTCCGAC
Source organism: Wenzhouxiangellaceae bacterium (assembly GCA_965227925.1). Taxonomy (GTDB): domain Bacteria; phylum Pseudomonadota; class Gammaproteobacteria; order Xanthomonadales; family Wenzhouxiangellaceae. Next base: position 564,956 of record CBDDGP010000002.1, on the reverse strand, counting down.
GCACCGTGGACGATGAACAGGTCGGCCTTGATCCGGTCGACGTGGTGGACCGGTGAGACGGGACGCAGCGAATCGGCGTCCGCGCCGACCGCGGAGCCCATGAAGCGCTCGAAGTTGCGGCGCCCTTCGTGGCTGCTGCGGTTCATCGAGAAATCCGATCCGTCCCCGTCGCGGAACCAGACCAGGTCGTACACGCCGACGTAGCCGACCGCGCACTGATAGAGGTCCGGGGTCTTGACCACGCCCATCAGGGTCGCGTAGCCGCCGTAGCTGCCGCCGTAGATGCAGACCCGGTCCGGGTCGACGATGCCTTCATCGATCGCCCACTGCACCGAGTCGGTCAGGTCGTCCTGCATCTTGCCGCCCCACTCGCGCCAGCCGGCGCGCTGGAAGTCCGTTCCCCGGTTGCCCGAGCCGCGGAAATTGACCTGCAGCGTCGCGTAGCCGTGCTGGGCGAAGAACTGCGCCTCGGGGTTGAACCCCCAGCGGTCGTAGGGACCGAAAGGCCCCCCGTGCACGTTGAGGATCAGCGGCAGGTTCTCCGTCTTTCCTTCCGGTCGCGTCAGGTAGGCGTTCAGCATCAGTCCGTCCCTGGCCTCGATCCGAACCGGCTCCATCGGCACCAGCGACTCCTTGTCGATGTTGGGGAACGAGGCCGACAGGAAGGCCAGCTCCATGTCCTCCGTGTTGAACAGGAAGAACTCGCCGGGGTTGCGATCTCCGGTCACGTAGATCGTGGCGAGCGAGCCGTCTTCCGTCGAGGAGGTCACGAACACGTTGTCGTTCGGAAACGCATTGAGCAGACCGGCCAGCATCCGTGCATCCTCGGGCAGCCCTTCGACCTGCTCGTCGAACAGGGAATAGTCCGCGGGCCCGAAGCTGGCCCATGCACCCATCACCTTGCCGCGCGGCGTGCGCAGCAGGCCCTGGACATCGACGATGTCGTGTCGGTACAGCAGCTCGATCCGCCGCGTGTTGAAGTCGAAGCGGAACACGCCCATTCGATCGCCGGTCGCCATGTCGTGATTGGATGCGAAATAGACCTGCTCGTTGTCGGCGGAGAAGCCGAGGAAATTCACGTTCGGGCGCCGACGGTCGCTGTCGAGGTCCAGCGTTTCCCATTCGCCGTTGATCTTGGCGTAGAGCCGCAGTTCGACGTCATCGAGCGTGTCGCCCATCTTGACGGCGATCGCGCCGCGCAGCTCGCCGTCGTTGTCCGCGACCAGGCCGCGCATGTCGGGATCGACCGGCTGGTCGCCGAGGAAATCCAGTTCGCCGTCGAACATGTTGAGCAGGTTGCCCTTGGGCTCACCGTCATCCGCGAAGTGATAGCGGGCGATCAGGATGTTCTCGTCGTCCTCCGGCAGCGGATGCAGGACCTGGTAGCCCGACAGGTTGGAGCCGAAGATCTGCTGCCGGCGCGTGCCATCGATATTGGCCGCGTAAAGCGCTCCGGGCCGGCCGAGGTTGTCGAGGTTGCCGGTGACCTCACCGACCGACATGACCACGCGAGATGTACTGCCCCACCAGAAGTTGAGTACATGCATGTTGTCGCCGAACTCGAAGCCGCTGACGATGTCCTGGCTGGCCAGCTCCATCACGGCGAGCTTGACCTCGGAGCCCTCTTCGTAGGTCAGGGCCACGTGCTCTCCGTCGGGCGAGAGCTTCATGTTCTTGACCAGCGATTTGCCGAAGATCTGCTCGGCGGGAAGGGTGTCGGCGCTCAGCGGCAGCGTCCACGCGCCCAGCAGCAGGGCGAAAAGGGCAATCCATCGAAGGGGTCGATTCACGGTCGGTTCCAGGTTCGGTAACGAGCTCCCTATTTTGTCAAAATGCGCCGCAGGCTGCACGGCCCGTGAACGCCTGGGCCGCGGCGCGGTCCGACCTGCCGGGACGGACGGTTCGGGCCACGATCCGCGCCGCCGGAGTCGCGGACGCGCCAGGCGCTTGCCGTGCTCCCGTCCCGATCTCGCAGGCCCACCAACGCAACCGGGAAGTCCGATGCCGAACCGAACCACCCCGACCTCCGTCCCGATGCTGGTGTCGCTGCTCCTGGTCGGCGGCCTGGCCCTGACCGCGGTGGCGCGGCCGGCGCCGGCCCAGTCCGTGTTCATCTGGACCGACGAGAACGGCATCCAGCACCTGTCCGACCGCCGGCCGAGCGCCGACCTCGATGTCGTCGAACAACGCGCGGTGGCCGTGCCCAAGGACCCGGTCACTCTGCGCAACGTCGGCACCGAGCGCGAACCGGAATACCGCTTCGACAACCACCTGCACGGCCCGGTGACCGTCGCCGTGGTCTTCGCCAAGGCGGAGAACGTGGTCAGTGATCCGCCGCTTCCGACGCTGCTCGAACTCCCCGCCCGCGGCCGGGAGTCGGTGCTGCTCGGGCCGCTGGACCGGCGCCTGGGGTGGAAATACCGGATCGAGATGCAGGCGGTGCCCGGCTCGCTCGACGCCGGCAAGGATGGTGCGCCGGTCTACCGGGTTCCCCTGCGAGCCGGCACGCCGATCCACATCGGCCAGGGCTTCGGCGGGAGCTTCAGCCACGACACGCCCGGCAGCTTCTATGCGGTGGACTTTTCCCTGCCGGTCGGCACGCCGGTGGTCGCGGCCCGTGGCGGCGTGGTCATGGACAGCGCCCGCAACTTCCACCGCGCGGGCACCGACGAGAATCGCGACGGGCCGCGGGCCAACTACGTTCGCATTCTCCACGACGACGGCACGATGGCGGTCTACGCCCATCTCGACTACACCGCGGTCACCGTACGCGACGGCCAGCGGGTCCAGGCCGGGCAGCTGATCGGGCGCTCCGGCAACACCGGCTATTCGACCGGACCCCACCTGCATTTCTCGGTCCAGCTCAACCACGACATGCAGCTGGTCGCCATCCCGTTCCGGATGACCGACACCAAGGGCCGCTTCCTCGACCTGGACGGCCCGTAGCACTCGAACCGTCTCCGCGCCGTACCCGCGCCGTATCCCCATCCGGGCATCGAACTCCGACGAGCGGACCGGGGCGGTGGCGGGCAGCGCATCGCCCCGGCCCGGACCGTCCGCCGAGCGACGCGCGCGGACCTCGCCGCCGGTACAATGGCCGGCTGTTCCTCGCCCGCAATCGCCGCCCGGTCCCGCTGATGAAACTTGCCGACGAAATCGCCCGCCGCCGCACGTTCGCGATCATTTCGCACCCGGATGCCGGCAAGACCACGCTGACCGAGAAGTTCCTGCTGTTCGGCGGCGCGATCCAGCTGGCCGGCTCGGTCAAGTCGCGCAAGGCCTCGCGACACGCCACGTCCGACTGGATGGAAATGGAGAAGGAGCGCGGCATCTCGATCACGTCGTCGGTGATGCAGTTCCCCTACCGCGAGCGCATCGTCAACCTGCTGGACACCCCGGGCCACGCCGACTTCTCCGAGGACACCTACCGCGTCCTGACCGCGGTGGACTCGGCCCTGATGGTCATCGACTGCGCGAAAGGCGTGGAAGAGCGTACGATCAAGCTGATGGAGGTCTGCCGGCTACGCGACACGCCGATCTTCACCTTCATCAACAAGCTCGACCGCGAAGGCCGCGAGCCGATCGAGCTGCTCGACGAGGTCGAGGAGGTGCTGGGCATCGAGTGCGCGCCGATCACCTGGCCGATCGGCATGGGACGCCGGCTGAAGGGCATCTATCACCTGCTCCGCGACGAGATCCAGATCTACGAATCCGGCAGGAACTACCTGCGCCAGGAGCCGAAGATCATCCAGGGCATTGACAGCCCCGAGGCCGACGCGACGCTCGGCGACATGGCGCAGGAACTGCGCGACGAGATCGAGCTGGTCAAGGGGGCCAGCCACGACTTCGACGCCGAGGCCTATCTCGCCGGCAAGCAGACCCCGGTCTTCTTCGGTTCGGCGTTGAACAACTTCGGCATCATTCCGCTGCTCGACGAGTTCGTCGAATACGCGCCGACGCCGCAGCCGCGGGCTACGCTGGGCCGGACCGTCGAGCCCGACGAGGCGAAGATCACCGGCTTCGTGTTCAAGGTCCAGGCCAACATGGACCCGGCCCACCGGGACCGCATGGCGTTCATGCGGGTCTGTTCCGGCACGTTCACCAAGGGCATGAAGCTGAACCACGTCCGGATCGGCAAGGAACAGCGCACCCACGGCGCGCTGACCTTCATGGCCGACGAGCGCGCCGAGGCCGAACAGGCCTTCCCGGGCGACATCGTCGGCCTGCACAATCACGGCACGATCGGCATCGGCGATACCTTCACGGAGGGCGAGGAGCTGCAGTTCGCCGGCATCCCGAGCTTCGCGCCGGAACTGTTCCGCCGGGTCCGGCTGAAGGACCCGCTCAAGCTCAAGGCCTTGACCAAGGGCCTGACCCAGCTGTCCGAGGAGGGCGCCACCCAGTTCTTCAAGCCCCTGATGGGCAACGACCTGGTCGTCGGCGCGGTTGGTATGCTGCAGTTCGACGTGGTCGCCTACCGGCTCCAGGACGAGTACAACTGCGAAGCGATCTTCGAGCAGGTCAACGTCGCGACCTGCCGCTGGGTCTCGGCCGACAGGGAGCGCGACCTGGAGAAGTTCCGCGACAAGAACATCCAGCACCTGGCCGAGGACGGCGGCGGCCGCCTGGTCTACCTCGCCCCGACCCGCGTCAACCTGCAGCTGGCCGAGGAACGCCACCCGGAGATCACCTTCCGGGCCACGCGCGAGGTCAGCGTCTACGTCTCGACCGGAGACGCGGCCTGACCGGAACCGTCGGTCAGCCGCCCGACCCCTCGCAGCGGTCCTCCCAGCGCCGCCTGCGAAGTTCGTCGGCGATGCACAGTGCGAACAGCGCCAGCAGCACCGCGAGCATCAGCACTCCGTCCAGCGACGCATTGAACTGCCACTGGCGCGTCGACCATTCGGATTCGATCCAGCCGCCGAATTCATCGGCGTCCTTCACGCCTTCGCGCGTGACCACCACCCACGGTGAATCACCCCAGCCCCACTGGGATCGCTTCTCGACGACATAGCGGCCGCCCTCGATCGGCTCGCTTCGATACTCGGTGTCGGGTGAGAACAGGAACACCGCGGAAATCCCGATCATCAGCGCGATGACGCCATCCCAAGCCGCGCGGCGCTCTGCCCGGTCCGCGTCGTCGCCCCGCTCCCCGTCGTCGCCCCGGTGCCCGGTCGCCCGCAGATCATGCCGCGGCAAGTCGACGCCTAGCACGCGCTGCGAGCCCGGAACCACCAGAAAGCTCACCACGAAGGTCAGCGGAAAGCCGAGGATGAACAGCAGGACGCGCCACCCCAGGCCGGTCCGGTCCTGGGCCAGGTGCCCGGCGTAGACGAGGGCCATGACGATCGTGAACAGGGAAAGACCCTGCCAGGGAAATCCCTGGTCGATCTCGAACTGCTCCTGCGCGTACGCCCCCGCGCTCCATGCCATACCGGCCACGATCAAGCCCACCGTGATGAAGATCCGTCGAATCATTCCCCGATCTCGCTGTGACGTTCTGCCCGGCACCAAGCTAAGCAATGCGCCGGTTCGGCGCAATCGGTAGATTTCCTACAAGCGCCGGTCGCGGGTCGGTCCGGGCCGTGCACAGCGACGACCCGCGGCGAACGCGCCGCCGCCCGGCGAGCCGGCGGGGACTGCAAGCACGGCGGCACGAACCCGGGCACAATGCCGGCATGCCGTTGTCCACCCGCCCCGACCCGCCCTCCGCTCGATGAACGCGCTGGCGGCCGCCCGGGCACACTTTCCCGATCGCGATCGGCGTCGGGCCCTGCTGACGCTGGCGTTGCCGATCATCGGCGGCATGGCGTCGCAGAACATCCTGAACCTGGTCGACATCGCCATGGTCGGCCGGCTGGGCACCACGGCGCTGGCCGCCACCGGGCTGGGATCGTTCGCCAACTGGCTGTCGATGGCGTTCATCCTCGGCCTGTCGACCGGCGTGCAGGCGATCTGCGCCCGGCGCGTCGGCGAAGGCGCGCACGGCGAGATCGCCGTTCCGCTGAACGGCGGCCTGATGCTGGCGCTGATCCTCGGCACGCCGCTGGCCGCCGTGCTGATCCTGTTCGCGCCCGAGTTGCTGGCCCTGATCAACGGCGACCCCGTCGTGGTCGAGGAAACCGTGCCCTATCTCCAGGTCCGGTTGCTGGCGCTGGTCTTCGTCGGCATGAATTTCAGCTTCCGCGGCTACTGGTCGGCGGTTCACCGCACCGGCATCTACCTCACCACGCTGCTGATCATGCACGCACTGAACATCTTCCTGAACTGGGTGCTGATCTTCGGCAAGCTCGGCGCGCCGGCGCTGGGCGTGACCGGCGCGGGGCTCTCGACCACGCTTTCGATCGTGGTCGGCACGCTGATCTACTTCGGCTTCGGCATCCGCCATGCGTGGTCCGAGGGCTTCCTCCACCACCGACCGTCGGCCACGATGCTGGCCAGGCAGTTCCGGCTCAGCCTGCCGGCCAGTCTGCAGCAGCTGTTCTTCTCCGCCGGGATGCTGACCCTGATCGTGATCATCGGCCTGATCGGCACCGCAGAACTGGCCGCGGCCAACGTACTGATGACCCTGGGGCTGGTGATCATCCTGCCGTCGATCGCGCTCGGCATCGCAACGGCGACGCTGGTCGGCAACTCGCTCGGCCGCGGAGACGTCGACGACGCCCGGGCCTGGGGCTGGGACGCGGCCGTATTCACCGGGCTGGTCGGCGCATTGTTGGGGCTGGCCGTGGCGGTGTTCGGCAAACCGATCCTCGGTGTCTTCCTGACCGACCCGGCGGTCGTCGCGCTGGCCTGGCCGCCGCTGCTCGTCTCGTGCGCGGTCATCGGCATCGACGCGGCCGGCCTGGTGCTCCTGCACGCGCTGCTCGGTGCCGGCGACACCGGCCGGGTGATGAAGATCTCGCTGATCGCGCAATGGGCGATCTTCCTGCCGATCGCCGCGCTGGCCGGGCCGGTGCTCGGCGGCGGCCTGCTGCTGGTCTGGCTGCTGCAGGGCGTGTACCGGTCGGGCCAGACGCTGTGGTTCGCGGCGGCGTGGCGGCAAGGGCGCTGGCAGCACATCAAGGTCTAGCGTGGGGCCCGCGGCCCGCGCTAAGCCGGGCTTCGGGTCGACCGGAAGGCAAAGCGAAGGCTGTGCTGTGGGAGTGAGCTTGCGAGCGAATCCGGACCCAACCCGGTTTGTGGGAGTGAGCTTGCGAGCGAATCCGGACCCAACCCGGTTCGTGGGAGTGAGCTTGCGAGCGAATCCGGACCCAACCCGGTTCGTGGGAGTGAGCTTGCGAGCGAATCCGGACCCAACCCTTCGCTCGCAAGCTCACTCCCACAGTCAGTGCTTTCTGGCCATCGACCTGGGTTTCCCGCCCTCACAAGGTCGGGGCGCGCCAGCCCGGACAAGCCGCTAAACTGCACGGCGTCGCCTTCGCCCGGATTCCCCATGGCCAACCTGATCGGATTGCTCGGCATCGCGCTGCTGCTCGGCGTTGCCTGGGCCGTTTCCGAACACCGTCGTCATATCCAGTGGCAGACGATCGTCATCGGGCTGCTGCTGCAGCTCACCCTGGCGATCTTCGTTCTTTGGGTGCCGTTCGGGCGGGTCGTGTTCGAGACGCTCGGCGCCGGCTTCGTGACGCTGATCGGCTACACCCAGGCCGGTTCCGCCTTCATCTTCGGAGACCTCGCCGACGCCGAGCAGTTCGGTTTCATCTTCGCCTTCCAGGTGCTGCCGACGATCATCTTCTTCGCCTCATTGATGGCCTGCCTGTACCACCTCGGCGTCATGCAGAAGATCGTCGAGTGGATGGCCGTGATCATGACCCGGTTCATGAAGGTGTCGGGCTCGGAGTCGCTGGCCACCGCCGCCAACGTCTTCGTCGGCCAGACCGAGGCGCCGCTGGTGGTCCGGCCGTTCATCGCCGGCATGACGCGTTCGGAGCTGTTCGCGCTGATGACCGGCGGCATGGCGACGATTGCGGGGGGCGTTCTCGCCGCCTACGTGCTGCTGCTCGGCGGCAGCGACCCGGCCGAGCAGGCGTTCTACGCCAAGCACCTGATTTCCGCGTCGATCATGGCCGCCCCCGCCGCGCTGCTGGTGGCCAAGCTGATCCTGCCCGAGCGCGAGGCCTCCGACACCATGGGCCTGGTCAAGACGACCGTGGAACGAGAACACACCAACCTGATCGAGGCCGCCGCCGGCGGGGCCGGCGAGGGCCTGAAGCTGGCGCTCAACGTCGGCGCGATGCTGCTGGCCTTCCTCGCCCTGATCGCGCTGATCAACGGCCCGCTGACCTGGCTCGGCAGCGTGACCGGCCTCGAGGCCCTGGTCGGCCAACCGATCGACCTCGCCCTGATCCTCGGCTGGATCTTCGCGCCGGTCGCCTTCCTGGTCGGCGTGCCGCTGGACGAGGCCGTGACCGTCGGCGGACTGATCGGGCAGAAGATCGTCGCCAACGAGTTCGTCGCCTACGTGGCCCTGACCGACATCCAGGGTCAACTGTCCGAACGCTCGGTGCTGATCGCGACCTACGCGCTGTGCGGCTTCGCCAATTTCTCTTCCATCGCCATCCAGCTCGGCGGCATCGGCGGCATCGCGCCCTCACGAAGAGCCGACCTGGCCCAGCTGGGGCTCAAGGCGATCCTCGGCGGCACCATCGTCAGCCTGCTGAACGCAGCCTGGGCCGGCCTGCTGGTCTGGCATTGACGCTCGCGGTCCATCGACCGGACCTCGCCGGCCGAGATCAGCGACCCAGCCGGTACCCCAGCATCTCTTTCAGCGCGCGGCGACTGCCGTCCAGGGCGGAGCTGTCGGGCAGCCAGCGCAGCAGGCCGGGAGGATCATCGCGCACCTCGTGATCGGTCGGCACCGTGAACACCTCGACACCGACCGCATCGAAGTGCTTCAACGCGCGGCGCATGTGCAGGGCCGAGGTCACCAGCAGCACCCGGTCGGCGCCGCGCGCGCGCAGCAGGTCGGCGCTGAGCTGCGCGTTCTGGCGCGTATCGAGGCTGGCGGGCTCGAGCACGATCCGGTTCGCCGGCACGCCGAGGTCGGTCAGGAAGGTCACCGCCGCCTCGGCCTCGGAGCTGCCCGCGTCGCGCCACGGCAGCGCTCCACCGGGAATCAGGATCTCGGGCGCCTTGCCCGCGCGCCACAGGCGAAAGGCCTGCCAGTAGCGATCGGCCGCGGCACCCAGGTTCGGATACGGGGTCCGCGAACTCGGTGGGTCGATGCCGCCGCCGAGCACGACGATGGCATCGGCCGCGGGCACCTCCGAAACCGGCTTCGGCGGGTACATCGATTCCAGTCGGCCGCGGAGCAGGTCCGAGATCGCCGGCGTCGCCAGCAACCACAGCGCGGCGAGCGCGACGACCACCAGCGTCCTGCCGCCGCGCCAGTCGCGCCAGGCGAGCCACAGGCCGATCAGGGCCAGCAGGATCGGACCGCCGGGCGGGAGGACCAGGGCCAACAGGAGCTTTTCGGTCAGTTCCATGCCGGCCAGCCTACCGATACAGCCGCTGTTCGGCCAGCCGCTCCAGCGGCGCGTCGGAGACCTGGATCAGCCCGATCCGGCCGTGATCCATATCCACCGTGGCCAGCAGCGCCGAGGCGATCAGAACGGCAAGCACGCGAGTGAGCAGAACTCGGCGGTGGCCGTCGAGTCGACCGGAGTAGCCGATCACCATCAGCGTCAGCAGCGAGCAGATCACCAGAAGGACGAGGATGGCCACGGGCAGGTGCTTGTGCGCGGCGGCCACACGTCGGTCGAGGACGTCGAACAGCGCCCGGACCGAGTCCAGAGTCGCGGCCTTCAGCACCGCGGCGTCGCCATCGGACGCCACGGCGATCGTCCACAGCCGGTCCAGGTGGTGCTCGGATTCCCGGAGCTCCGAATGCCGGGACGCGCCGCTGTCCACGGCGTACTCCAGTCGGTGTTCCAGGTAGGCGGCGAGTTGCATCCGCAATCGCTCGCTCGCGTCCCGATCGAGCAGGTCGGCATCGAGCCAGGCCGACTGGATCGCCGAAGCGTCGGCGACCACGAGGTCCTGGCGCTCGACATAACGGCTGGAGGCGCCGCCGAAGCTGAAGCCGAGCAGCAGCGCCAGCAGGCCCAGCATCGCGCCCTGGATCGTGCCGGCGTCAATCGTGTGCTCCGCACCTCGCTCGAGGTGGCGCCCGGCCAGCCAGCGACCGACGTCGACCGCAACCAGCAGCAGCGCGACGAAGCCGCCGGCAATCAGCAATTCGACGGTGGTCTCCATTTCCGGTTCCTCATCTGCCCTGACCGCGGCGTTCGACGCCCGGGCCGATGGTACCCCCGCGCACGCGGCGGAGCCAGGCGCCCTTGTCCGCCATCGCGACCCTGCGCCTCGGCCCTGCAGCGCTCGACGTCCACGGCGTGCCACAATCCGTCGCCATGGAGTCCGACTCGACGCTCGACGAAGCGCGCGAAGCCCTGCACGACGCCCGCTCGGTCGCGGTGCTGACCGGCGCGGGGGTCTCGGCCGAGTCCGACATCCCGACCTTTCGCGACGCCCAGACCGGAATGTGGGCGGCCTTCGACCCGCGCCAGCTCGCCTCGCCGGAGGGGTTTGCCGACGACCCGGAACGGGTCTGGATCTGGTATCTGTGGCGGCGCGAACTCGTCGCCCGCAGCCGACCGAATGCCGGCCACGATGCCCTCGCCGCGCTGCAGCGGATCCGACCGGGGGTCACGCTGATCACCCAGAACGTCGACGGTTTTCACCAGCAGGCCGGCGCCCGCGATGTGCTCGAACTGCACGGCAACCTGCAGCGGACGATCTGCTCGGTCACGCATCGAGTCATCGACACCGACTGGCTCGAGCGCCACGCCGAGACCTTCCCACCGCCGTCGCCGCATCACGCCGACGGCCTGGCTCGACCCGACGTGGTCTGGTTCGGCGAGGCGCTTCCGGCGGCGGTGATCGAGGCCGCGTTCGACGCCGCATCGTCCTGCGAACTGATGCTCGTGGCCGGAACCTCGGGCGAAGTCCATCCGGCCGCGAGCCTGCCGTTCATCGCGCGCGATCACGGCGCGCGCATCATCGACGTCAATCCCGAACGCACGCCGATTTCGCGCATCGCCGACTGGCACCTGGTTGGGTCGAGTGCGCGCTGGCTGCCGGCGCTGGTCCGGCGCGCCTGAGCGGTGGCGCGCGACGCCGCAAGCCGCTAGAGTGCGGGGCCGACCCCGGCCCGGCCCGCCCATGAGATTGCTGAAGCTGATCCTCCAGCGCCGCTTCGGTGCGTTCTTCGCGGTCCAGGCGCTGGGCGCACTCAACGACAACGTCTATCGCAATTCGCTGGCCACACTGCTGGTCTTCGGCATCGGCGTCGAGGCCGGATGGGACGCCGCCGGACTGGTCAATCTGGCCGCCCTGCTGTTCATCCTGCCCTACTTCCTGTTCTCCGCCGTGTTCGGCCAGCTGGCCGACCGGTACGAGAAGTCGCGGATGATCGTCTGGATCAAGGTCTTCGAACTGGCGATCTGCGCCTTCGCCGGCGTCGCCCTCTACACCGGAGACGTGACCTTGCTGATGAGCGTGGTCTTCCTGCTCGGGTTCCAGTCGACCCTGTTCGGTCCGATCAAGTACGCCATCCTGCCCCAGCTGCTCGACCGCGAACGGCTGACCGCGGGCAACGGCCTGGTCGCGGCGGGCACCTACGTCGCGATCCTCGCCGGCACCATTCTCGGCCCGCTGCTGGCCGGCATCGATCTCGCCTGGCCCTGGGCGGTGCTGCTGGGCACCTTGAGCATCGCGCTGATCGGCTGGGTCGCGTCGCTGGGCATCCCGAGGGTGCCGGTCGGCGATCCCGATCTGGCGTTGAACCTGAATCCCGTGTCCGCATCCTGGACGGCGGTGCGCCGACTGGCCACCGACCGCAACCGACTCAACAGCGTACTCGGCGTTTCCTGGTTCTGGTTCTACGGGACGGTCTTCCTGGTCCAGATTCCGGCCTGGACCCAGGGCGTTCTCGGCGGCGACGAGCGGGCACTGGCCGCGCTGCTTGCGCTGTTCATCATCGGCATCAGCACCGGCGCGCTGCTGTGCGATCGCCTGTCGCGGGGCGGTATCGAGATCGGCCTTGTGCCGATCGGTGCAGCCGGAATGACGATCTTCGGCCTGGACCTGATGTTCGCCAGCCCGACCACGCCGCTGCTCGACGCGTCGATCGCGGACCTGCTGGCGCGGGACGGCAGCCTGCGCATCATCGCCGACCTGCTGCTGATCGGCATGTCCGGCGGCCTGTTCATCGTGCCCTTGTATGCGCTGGTGCAGTCGCAGTCGGGCGATGACGAGCGCGCACGGGTGATTGCAGGAATGAACATCCTCAACGCGCTGTTCATGGTGCTGGCCAGCGTCCTGGCGATCGTGCTGCTCGGCATGGTCGAACTGACCATCCCGGAACTCTTCGGCGTGGTTGCGCTGATGAACCTGGCGGTCGCGATCTACATCTTCACCCTGGTGCCGGCGTTTGCGCTGCGCTTCCTGATGTGGGTCGTCTCCCGCCTGATCTATCGGGTTCGCATCGTCGGCTCGGGCCGCGGACGGATCCCCGTGTCGGGACCGGCATTGATCACCTGCAACCACCTCAGCTTCATGGACCCGCTGGTCATCGGCGGCACGATCCAGCGCCCGATCCGCTTCGTGATGACCCATCGGATCTACCAGGTGCGCGGCCTGACCTGGCTGTTCCGGCTGGCCGGCGCGATTCCGGTCGCGCCGGCCCGGGAGGATCCGGAATTGCTGCAGCGCGCGTTCAGCGCGGTCGACGAAGCGCTGGCCCGCGGAGAACTGGTCGGGATCTTCCCGGAAGGCGGGCTCAGTCCGGACGGTGAAGTGCAGCGGTTCCGCTCCGGCATTTCCGAGATTCTCGAACGGCGGCCGGTTCCGGTCGTGCCGATGGTTCTCGAGGGCCTGTGGGGCGGCGTGTTCAGCCGGGCGCCAGGTCGCTGGCGACGTCGCGACCGCGGCTTCTTCTCCCGGGTCCAGCTCGGAATTCTCGACCCGATCCCGCCCGGACAGGCCAGGCGGGAACCGCTGGAGGCGCTGACGCGGACCACCCACCGCCGCCTGAGCGACCGAGCCCGTTGACGATCCTGACCACACAACGCCTGCGCATCCGGCCATGGCACGCGACCGGGCCGAATCCGATCGACGGGGGCAATGACAACCCGCTCGCGGACCGCGATCGGGCAGCTCTTGCCCGCATGGCCACCGACCCGGAAATGATGCGCTTCGTGACCGGCGGCCGGCCCTGGTCCATGGATCGGATCGACGGCTTCCTCGGCCGCCAGACCGAGTTCCGTGCCCGAAACGGTCTGGCGTTCGGCGCGGTCGAACGGACCGCCGACGGCGAGGTGATCGGCTTGTGCGGCATCCAGCCGCTGGACGCCGGGGCCCTGGACGGATGCTTCGAACTGGGCTGGTGGATCTGGCGGGATCACTGGGGTCGCGGCTATGCGAGCGAGGCGTCGCAAGCGGTGTTGGAGCACGCCCGGAACGAACTCGGTCTCGATCGACTGCTGGCCGTCATCGACCCCCCGAACGCCGCGTCGATTCGCGTCGCGGAGAAGCTCGGCATGCGATTCAGCGAGATCCTCCCGGCGCGGGCTACGCGTCTCGAGCGCGACGACAAGCCGGTTGCCCTGTACGAGATCCGGTTCGCTGCCGGCGAAACGAGCCCTCCCCCGAAATACAACGTGCCGCCTCGAAAGGCGGCACGACCCCACTGCCATAGCGTCGGAGACGCCGGGGATTCGGGTTGGGTTCCTCGCCGCAGCGGCGAGGACCCGGTCCGGCTCGACGAGCGAACCGAACGATGCTTGATGTGCTTACTGGGTGCGCACCGTGACATCCATCACGCCGACCGCCTGGCGGGCACCATTCGTGCCCCAGCGGTACAGGATGACCGCCGCAGTCGCGCTGCCATCGAGCGTGATCTCGGCCTCGCCCCAGAGGTGGGTCGAACCGCCGTTGCTGGCCCATTTGACGTCCGGGACGAACTGATCGAAGACCTCTTCGCACGCGGGGCGAGCCGGTGTTTTCGCACCCGAACCGTCGCCCTGGACCCGGCTTCCGCCGTTGTTCTCCCACTGGACCAGCGCCTCGGTTCCGCGCGTATCGAGCCGGTAGTTCAGCGGCAGCGTCACGTAACCGCTGACCGACCATCCAGCACCGCCCAGTTCGCAGGAGCGGTCACCCACCTGCAAGGCCACGGCGTCGTCGCGCACGACGATCTCCGCGTCCAGTCCTTGAACCAGCGGAGCATTGGCCGAAAGCGGGCCGGACGACGCCAGCACGCTGCCGGACAGGCCGGCCGCGGCCATGGCACACAGCAGCAGCGAGGTGCGGCCGATGCCGGTGCCGGTGCGCTCGATTCCAGTGCCCGTGCGCTCGATGCCGGTGCCGGTACGTTCGATGCCGGTGCCCGTACGTTCGATGCCGGTGCCGGTGCGTTCAATGCCGGTTCCATTCCGCTCGATGGTCGAAGCATTCATATCGTTGTCTCCTGAAACTTTTGGGGGTGGGGGCCGAAGACCCGTAGGTCATTCGAAAAAGAACCAGCCGACGCCCAGAGTTCCTCCGCTGGGCAGTTCGGGGTTTTCGTATCGCTCGAGGATTCCCTCGACTTCGAGAATGTGCTGCTCGATCACCGATCGCAGTTCGGCTCGAGCCGTATCGAATTGGTCGGCCGGCACCTGGAAGCTCCAGCGATCTCGCTGCAGCCGACGCTTCTGGAACTCCGGCGTATGGATGTTGTAGTGGACGGTTCTGGCGTGACGCGAGATCGATTTCGAGCCCACGTCGAACAGCAGGGCTTCGGACGACCCCACCGGCTGGAAGTACGGGTCGACCAGCTCGACGTAGTCCTCGTCGACGACCCGGACGTTGCCGGCTTCCAGCAGTCGGTCCAGCACCGTGTTGCAGGTGACGGCGCGACCGATCAACGGTTTCGAGAGCGTCTCGAACGTCCGCGGCCGACCGAACACCGCAAGGCGGTCGGGCTTGCCCTGCTCGTCGTGATACTCCTTGTCCTGGACCCAGCGCTCGAGGATGCCGGCTTCCGCCGAGAAGGCCGAAGCCGAAACCGGCTCTTCGGTCCGTGATGCGGACTCGACCGAGTCGATCGTCCGCGTGTCCAGGCCGGTCAGCAGCGCAAGCTTCGATTTGGTGACCTTGGCGTTGTCGGCGCTCTTCTCGATCCAGCGCCGCGCTTCTTCGATGTAAATCCTGCGCAGCATCTGAAGCATGTAGTGGCACGAGACCCGGCCGACGAACATCCGGATGATCGGGCGGAACATCCGGTCGATCGCCGTGGCAAACAGTTCGGCGACCTGGGAATTGTTCTGTAGCGTGGCGGCTTGCATTGCGTCTACCTCACTTCAGGAACTGTGGGCGGCTGAACAGGAAGCCCTGGATCCACGACACGCCGAACTGCTCGATCGCGCTGACCTGTTCGGCGGTTTCCACGCCTTCGGCGACGAGGCTCAGCCCGGTCGCTTCGGCAAACGCCTGGAGCCCCTCGATCACGCCACGGCTGTTCGGCGTACGAGGCCCGCCCTGGACGATGGATCGGTCCAGCTTGATGAAGTCGACCAGCCCGGCCGACACCATGTCGAGGTTCGAAAACCCCTGGCCGTAATCGTCCAGGGCCACGCCGACGCCGGCCCGGCGAAGCTCGACGATGGTTTCGAACGATGTGTTCAGGTCGACCGCTCCGCCGAACTCGATCACCTCGAGGATCAGCCGGTTCAGATCGATGCCCTGGTGTTCGGCGCTGCTCCAGACGGTATCCAGCAGGCTCGGATCTTCGAGCGTGGTCGGCAGGATGTTGACGCTGAACCGGGTGTCGACCGGCAGCGCTCGCGCCTCGGAGAAGGCCTTTTCGATCACCCGGTGATCGAATTCGTTGCCGTCGCGCCGGTAGGCCCGCCGAATGTACTGCTCGACCGAGGGACCGGAACGCATCGACTCGGGACGCAGCAGGAATTCGACCCAGCGCATGCGCTCGGTCGAACCGGTCGGCACGATCTCCTGCGCCGCGAGCCGGAAGGCCGGCAGGGGCGGGTATTCGATGTCGACGATGGAATGGGGCGCGTAACTGATCACGAAGCGACCTCGGCGAAACTGGGAATTGACATTAGCCGCAATTGCCATAAATGTCAAACTTTTTTCGAGCTTATTTTGCTGGGAGATTCAGCCGCCGTTCCCGAACGCCGGGCACGACGAAACGCCCGCAACGGCAGGCGCGCCCGGGCAACAGGCGGAAACAATGGCGATTCGAGCGGGTGGACGGCGGCGTACGAGGTGGGCCGCGACCACGAGCACGGCACCAGGAGATCGAGTCGGCAGGGAACGCGGCCCCGGGGACCGCGCCCGCCGATCGGCGGTGGGAGTCAGCCGCGCTCGAGGCGGCGTGCGATCACGATCAGCCGATCGGCGTCCAGATCGTAGGGCGAGCCCTCGAAGTCGCCGTCCACGGCAGCGACCTCGAAGCCGTTGGCCTCGAGCAGGCGAGTCAACTCGGAGGCCGACCAGACCCGGTGCGACCAGGTTTTACGCACCACGCGGTCGCCGTCGATCAGCAGCCATTCGTTGTCGAGGCGGGTGCCCGCATCGACCAGCACCGGCCGCTCGATCAACAGCCGACCGTCGTCGTACTCCGTGCAGTGGACCGGCTGCAGGTCGCGGCAGAGCGTCTCCAGGCCGACCACGTCGATCAGGAGCCGGCCGCCGGGTTTCAGCGACGCGTGTGCGCAGTCCAGCACGCGCGCGTGGTCCTGCTCGTCGTCGAAGTAACCGAAGGACGTCCACATCAGCAGCACCGCGTCGAAGGCCTCGCGGCGCTGGAACGTCCGCATGTCGGCCTGCACCGCTTCCAGCGCCAGCCCCTCGTCTTCGGCACTCGCCTTCAGCCGGTCCAGCAGCGGGCCGCTGGCGTCGACCGCCGTGACGGACAGCCCGGACCGGGCCAGCGGAAGAGCGTGGCGACCCGGTCCGCAGCCCAGGTCGAGCACCGACCCGCGATCCAGCCCCAGGCGCTGGCGAATCAGGGGCACCTGTTCGGCGGCCTCGCTAAACTGCGACTCGGAAAACATCAGCGGTCCGAACCGCTGCCAGAATTCGTCGTCCATGTACCAGTCGGTCAAGATTCTTCTCCTGTTGATCGCAGCGCCCGTGCTCGGCGGCTGCGCGACCCTGCAATGGTACGGGCAGGCGGCGCGCGGTCAGATGGAACTGCTCACCCAGCGCCAGGACATCGAGCACCTGCTGGCCGATGATCGGCTGTCGCCGGATCGGCGCCGCAAGCTGGAGACCGTCCTGGACGTCCGCGAGTTCGCCATCCACGAGCTCGGCCTGCCCGATAATGGCAGCTACCGGACCCTGGTCGACCTCGACCGCCCCTACGTGCTCTGGAACGTCGTCGCGGCGCCCGAGTTCTCGGTCCAGCCGCGGACCTGGTGCTACCCGCTGGTCGGCTGCCTGGCGTATCGAGGCTGGTTCCGGCATGCCAGCGCGGAGCGAAGCGCGCGCCGACTGGCCGAGCGCGGTCTGGATGTCCGAATCCGTCCGGTCGCGGCCTACTCCACCCTCGGCCGCTTCGCCGACCCCGTCACCTCGCCGATGCTGGCGCATGACCCGATCGGCCTGGCCGGCCTGGTTCTGCACGAGCTGGCCCACCAGCAGCTGTTCGTAGCGGGCGATTCGCGGTTCAGCGAAGCCTTCGCCACCGCGGTCGAGCGCGCCGGCCTGGAGCGCTGGCTGATCGCCCGCGGCCGTCTCGACGCCCTTCGTCGGCTGAGCCGGGAGCGGCAGCTGGCCTCGGAATTCGTCGAGCTTCTGCTCGAGGCCAGGAGCGACCTGGCTGCACTGTATTCCGGCGCCCTCGACGAGCACGCGATGCGTACGGCGAAACACCAGCGCCTTGCCGCACTGTCCCGGGCCGTCCGTCAGCTGGCGGAGCGACACCGAACGGGACGCTTCGATCGCTGGCTCGCGGACGAACCCAACAACGCGGACCTGGCGCTGGTCGCGACCTACGAGGACGGGACGCGCGCATTCGCCGCGCTTCTGGCAGAATACGACGGCGATTTCGGGCGCTTCCTGCGCGCCGCAAAGCGGCTCTCCAAGCAGTCGGCCGAAACGCGCGAAGCTTTCCTGAATTCATGCCGGACGACCGCTTGCCCGTGATGCCGAACCCGACTCGCCAGGCGCGCGGACGCGCGAACCCGGCCCCGAGCGCCTGCCGACTGACGGTGTGGATCGCCGCGTCGATCCTCACGGTCGGCACGGCGTTTGCGCAGGACGATCCGAGCAGCGGAGCGAGCCAGGTCTCGGCCTCGCAGTGCCGCACCCCCGGCAGCATTCCGCCGCGCGGAGAGACGCTGCGGACCGGCCCGCTGCCGATGGATATCCAGGCCCGCGACATGCAGGCACCGGCCGACGCGCCGATGCGATTCCGCGACAATGTCCTGCTGGTCTACGGCGACCAGCGCCTGCGCACCGACGACCTGATCTACGACCCCGAGACCGGGCGAGTGGAACTGCCGGGCTGGCTCGAATACACCGATGCGGTGATCCGGATGCGGGCCGATTCGGCCGCCTACAACACCGAGACGTCCGAAGGGCGCTTCGTCGGCGTGAACTACTACATCGCCGGCGCCGAGGGCGCCGGTCATGCCGGCCAGGTGATGATGCTCGGGCCGGAACAGGCGCGGGTCGAGACCTTCGATTTCACGACCTGCGACGTCGAGGATCCGGACTGGCAGCTGAAAGCCGGCAAGGTCGATCTCGATTTCGATCGCGGCATCGGCACCGCCCGCAATGCCCGGCTGGAGTTCAAGGGCGTGCCGCTGCTGTACTCGCCCTGGCTCAGCTTTCCCCTGGACAACCGGCGCAAGAGCGGCTTCCTGTATCCGCAGATCGGGTTTTCCAGCGACAACGGCGTGGACCTCGCGGTGCCGTGGTACTGGAACATCGCACCGAACATGGATGCGACCTTCACTCCGCGGCTGATCGGCGATCGCGGCCTGTCGCTCGGCAACGAGTTCCGGTTTCTGACCCGTCGCCAGGCGGGCTCCGTGCGGCTGGACTACCTCGCCGACGACGACGAGGCCGACCGCGACCGGTGGCTTGCACGCCTGCGCTACCGCGCTCGACTGGCCGAGGACTGGTCCACCCGGATCACGTTGAACCGGGTCAGCGACGAGGACTATTTCTTCGACCTCGGCAACGACCTGGAATCGAGCACCATCCAGTACCTTCGCTCCGATCTCACCCTGCTCGGCCAGGGCCGCTTCTGGACGATGCGCACGACCTTCGACACCTTCCAGGTGCTCGACCGGGACGTGCCCGACGACCGCGAGCCCTTCGATCGCCTGCCGCGGATCGAATTCGACGGCGAATGGCCCCTGGGCGACGGGTTCACGATGAGCCTGGACAGCGAGGCGGTGTATTTCGACCGCGCCGAGGGGACCACCGGCGCGCGGCTCGACCTGTTGCCCGAGCTGTCCTGGAGGATGGTCCGGCCCGGTGGGTTCCTGGAGCCGGCGGTGGGACTGCGCGCAACCGCCTACAGCCTGGACGACGCACCGGCCGACGACAGCCCGGCCCGGGTCCAGCCGATCTTCAGCGTCGACGGCGGCCTGGTGTTCGAGCGCGAAACGCCATCCGGACACCTGCAGACGCTGGAGCCCCGCGCCTTCTACCTCTACGTTCCCGGCCGGTCCCAGAACGATTTTCCGGTCTTCGATACGCGCGAACTGACCTTCGGCTTCGCCCAGCTGTTCCAGACCAATCGCTACGCCGGCGCCGATCGCCAGACCGACGCCAACCAGCTGACCCTGGCGCTGACCAGCCGCCTGCTGTCGCGCAGCGACGGCCGCAGCCTGCTGGATGCCAGCATCGGCCAGATCCTGTTCTTCGACGATCCCAGCGTCCGCCTGCCGGGCGAGCCCGAGGACGACCGTGAACTGTCGGCAACGGTCGGCGAGGTCAACTGGCGCCCGACCGATCGCTTCCTGTTCAACACCGGTCTGCAGTGGGATCCGGACGACAACCGGATCGATGTGGCCGCCTTCGGTCTGCGCTGGAAAGGCAAGGATGCACGGCAGATCCAGCTCGGCTACCGGTTCCGCCGCGACCGGGTCGATCAGTTCGATATCCGCTGGCGCTATCCCCTGACGGCTGAACTCAACCTGATCAGCCGTGTCAATTACTCGCTGAAGGACGATGAGCCGCTCGAACTGCTCGGCGGTCTCGAATACGAAAGCTGCTGCTGGGCCGTGCGGGCCTCGATCCGGCGCTACGTCAGCGATCGCCAGGCCGACCAGCGCACCGCGTTCTTCCTCGAGCTGCACCTGAAGGGCCTTGGCAGCCTCGGCCGCCGTCCCTACGACCTGTTCACGAATTAGGAACCACCCCAGGACTTGACCATGACCCGAATCCGATCGACCGCTCTGCTCTTCCTTCTGCTGGCGCTCGGCCCGCTGGCCGCTGTCGCCCAGGAGCGTCAGCCCATCGACGAAATCGTCGCGGTGGTCGACGAGGACGTCATCCTGCGCTCCGAACTCGACTCCGCGCTGGCCGGCATCGTCCAGCAGGTCGAAGGTCGCGGCGAGCGCCTGCCGCCGCGCGCCGTACTCGAGGAACAGGTGCTGGAGCGCCTGATCATGAACCGCATCCAGATCCAGCGCGCCGAGCAGACGGGCATCCGCGTGTCGGACCAGGACGTCGACCGCGCCCTGACCGACCTGGCGCGGCAGAACGGCCTGACGCTCAGCGAGCTGCGCGGCGCGATCGAGGCCGACGGCCTGAGCTTCGACGAGTTCCGGGCCGAAATCCGGTCCGAGCTGACGACCCAGGCCCTGCGCCGCCGGATCGTCGACGGCATGGACGAGATCACGGAAACCGAGATCGACATCATGCTGGCGTCGGAGAACTTCGAAGGCGACGAGTACAAGCTGGCCCAGATCATGATCACGGTGCCCGAATCGGCCTCCCCGGCCGAGATCGACGCGGCCACGGAACGCGCCAACGAAGCCCGGCAGGCGCTGGACGACGGCCTGGATTTCGCGTCGGCTGCGATCGCCTACTCCGACGCCCCCGACGCTCTCGACGGCGGCGACGTGGGCTGGCGCAACCTGAACGCCCTGCCGCGACAGATCGCCGATCGGATTCGCGGCATGGAGCCCGGCCAGTACAGCGAACCGATGCGGATCCAGAGCGGGTTCGTGATCGTCAACGTTGCCGACCGCCGCGCGCAGCGCGAGGTCATCGTCGACGAGTACCGGATGGAGCACCTGATGATCCGCCCGTCGGAGCTGCTGAGCCCGGAAGAAGCGCGGCGCCTGATCGAATCGCTGCACGCGCGCATCGAAGACGGCGAGGACTTCGCCGAACTCGCACGCGAATTCTCCGACGACCAGGGCTCGGCCAACCTGGGCGGCATGATCGACTGGTTCCCCAGGGGCGCCTACGGGTCCGGCTTCCAGTCGGTCATCGATTCGCTGGAGGAGGGCGAGCTGAGCCAGCCGTTCCAGAGCCCGCAGGGCTGGCATGTCGTGCGCCTGGTCGGCGAGCGCCAGGCCGACCGTACGACCGAATCGCTGCGCTCCGAGGCCCGCGAGATGATCATCCGGCAAAAAGCCGACGATGAGATCGACCGCGTGCTGCGGCGGATGCGCAACGAAGCCTACGTCGACGTGCGGCTCTGATCCCGTGCCGGCCGGCCCGCTCCTGGTCACACCCGGCGAGCCGGCCGGAATCGGTCCGGAGCTGGCCGTCCGGGTTGCGCTGGAGCAGCCCGACGCGGGGCTGGTGCTGGTCGCCGACCCCGAACTGCTGGCCGCGACCGCTCGATCGCTGGGCCTGGACTGCACCGTCGTCGAGGCGAAGGACGGGATGCCGGCGACCGACAAGGACGGCGCCGGGCGTGCCGTACTGCACTGCATCCCGGTGGCGCTGGGTGCAGCGGCCGTGCCGGGCCGGCTCGACCCGCAGAACGCGCGCTACGTCCTTGATTGTCTGACGACCGCCGCCGACCGGGTCGCCGCCGGCCGGGCCGCGGCCCTGGTGACCGGACCCGTCCACAAGGGCGTGATCAACGACGCCGGAATCGCGTTCACCGGGCATACGG
The DNA here is from genome assembly GCA_965227925.1 of Wenzhouxiangellaceae bacterium. Lineage (GTDB taxonomy): Bacteria > Pseudomonadota > Gammaproteobacteria > Xanthomonadales > Wenzhouxiangellaceae. The sequence continues at coordinate 542,797 of CBDDGP010000002.1, read as the reverse complement.
AGTTCCTGGCCGAGCGGGCCGGGGTGGACCGGGTGGTGATGATGCTCGCCGCCGGCGCCCTGCGCGTTGCCCTGGCGACCACCCACCTGCCGCTGCGCGACGTGCCCGCCGCGCTGACCGCCGATTCGCTGGAGCGCACGCTCGCCATCCTCCACCGCGACCTGGTCGAACGGTTCGGTCTGGCGAAGCCGAGGATCCTGGTGCTGGGACTGAATCCGCACGCCGGTGAATCCGGCCACATGGGGCGGGAAGAGATCGAGATCATCGAACCGCTGCTCGACCGCCTGCGTCGCGACGGCCTGGACCTGGTCGGCCCGCTGCCGGCCGACACCGCGTTCGTTCCCGACCGGCTCGAGGGCGTCGACGCCGTGCTCGCGATGTACCACGACCAGGGCCTGCCGGTGCTCAAGTTCGCCGGCTTCGGGCGCGCCGTGAACATCACCCTCGGCCTGCCCTACATCCGCACCTCGGTCGACCACGGCACCGCCCTGGACCGCGCCGGCACCGGCACCGCCGACCCGGGAAGCTTCCTCGAAGCGGTCGCACTCGCACGAGCGCTCTCGAGACCGCGGGGCGAGGGGACAGGGACGAGGGGCTAGTAAAACCGCCCGGTTCGGCCAACACTGACCCCTGACCCCTGACCCCTAGCCCCTGCCAATGAGTCACCGACCCCGCAAGCGTTTCGGCCAGAACTTCCTCGAAAGCGAGTCGGTGATCCGGCGGATCGTCGGGGCGATCGCGCCCGAGCGCGGCGACCGGATCGTCGAGATCGGGCCCGGGCTGGGCGCATTGACCGGGCCGCTGCTCGAGCGCGTGGAGCGCCTCGACGCGGTCGAACTGGACCGCGACCTGGCCGGAACGCTGGTCGACCGCCTGGGTCGGCCGACCGGGCTGACGATCCACGAAGCCGACGCACTGCGCTTCGATTTCACGCAACTGGCGGACGGCGCAGCGCTCAGGATCGTCGGCAACCTGCCCTACAACATCTCGACGCCGCTGATGTTCCACCTGCTCGACCAGGCCGACCGATCGAACGACGGAATCCGCGACATGCACTTCATGCTGCAGAAGGAGGTCGTCGACCGGATCTGCGCCGAGCCCGGCACCAAGGCCTGGGGCCGGCTCAGCGTGATGACCCAGCTTCGCGCCGAAGCGACGCGGTTGTTCACCGTTCCGCCCGGCGCGTTCCGCCCGCCGCCGAAGGTCGAATCGGCGATCGTCCGACTGGTGCCGCGCCGGCTCGACGCTGCCGAGCGCGCTGCCCTGCCGGCGCTGGAACGCGTCGTCCGCGCCGCGTTCGCCCAGCGCCGCAAGACCCTGAGGAACACGCTTCGGCGCGTGGTCGGCGAGACCGGCTTCGAAGCTGCCGGCATCGATCCGTCCCGGCGCGCCGAGACCCTGACCATCGAGGAGTTTCGAAGGCTGGCCGACCAGGCCGACGACCCGGCCGACGACGAGCCAACCGACAGGACGGCCGCGGACTGACCCCTGCGCCGGCGGGCCGGCCTGCGTACACTGCCGACCCGATGGCACTTCAAGGCTTCGAATGAGACGTCATATCTTCATCGGCGACCTGCAGGGGTGCTGGGACGCGTTCCAGCGATTGCTCGACCGGATCGGCTTCGATCCCGCGTCCGATCGCCTGTGCCTCGCCGGCGACCTGGTCAACCGCGGCGGCAAGTCGCTGAAGGTGCTGCGCCAGGTCCGCGACCTCGGCGAGCCGCACTTCACCGTCCTGGGCAACCACGACCTGCACCTGCTCGCGTACTGGCAGAACCATCCGCGCGTGCGCAAGAAGAACCCGGAGTTCGAGAAGATTCTCGGTCACGCCGAGGGACCGCCGGTCCTCGAATGGCTGAGGCGGCAGCCCGTGCTGTGGACCGACGACGCCCTGCGCATCGCGCTGGTCCACGCCGGCATCGATCCGCGCTGGGATCGCAAGCAGGCGCTTGCCTGCGCCGACGAGCTGCAGTCCCTGATCCGGGGCCCGAAATTCGATCGGTTCATCGACAACATGTACGGCAACCGGCCCGTGCGCTGGAAGCCCGATCAGAAGCGCTACGTGCGTGCGCGCACGTTGACCAACGTGTTCACGCGAATGCGCTTCGCACGCTCCGACGGCCGGCTCGAACTCGAGTCCTCCGGCGACCTCGATCGTCGCCCGAAGGGCTACCAACCCTGGTTCGAACTCATCCATCCGGGCTGGTCGGACTGGACCGTGGTATTCGGCCACTGGTCGATGCTCGGCCACTACGACAACGGGCAGGTAATGTGCCTGGACTCCGGCTGCGTGTGGGGCGGACGCCTGACCGCGTGGCTGGTCGACGACGACGGTCGCCGGGTCGTGCAGAGCGACTGCCGCTGACGGCCCACTGCCCAGGGTTCCGAATACGGATAAGGGTGCCCACACGGGCTCGAGGATCACGCGATCTTGCCGCCGCCTTGCCACCCTGCCCGCTCACTCGACGATTCGGACGTTTCGATGAATGAGCGAACGCAGGAACTGACCGGCAAGACCGTGGCGATCCTGGCCGAGGACGGCTACCAGGAGCTCGAGCTCCACTACCCTCGCCTGCGGCTGATCGAGGCCGGGGCAACGGTCCGGGTCATCGGCACCGGGGGCGACCGCTACACGAGCGAGAAGGGCTACGGCGTCGACGCCGACCTCGCCGCGAGCGACGCCGACCCCGACGCCTTCGACGCGGTCGTGATTCCAGGCGGCATGGCGCCCGACCGGATGCGCCGCGATGCGGCGATGGTCGACTTCGTCCGCCGGATGAACGCCCGGGAAAAACCGGTGGCCTGGATCTGCCACGCCGGCTGGATGGCCGTCTCGGCCGACATTCTTCGCGGCAAGCGCGCGACCTCCTTCGAATCGATCCGCGACGACATGATCAACGCCGGCGCCGACTGGGTCGACGAAGAGGTCGTCATCGACGGCCACCTGATCAGCAGCCGGACGCCGCCGGATCTGCCCGCGTTCTGCCGCGCGATCATCGCCGCATTGAACAACTGACGACGCGCCACTGACGCGACGCGCCCACCGCGATCGAAGACAAAGCAGGCTGGAGATCGGCGCTGTCCGCGCCGTGTTCGGGTCAGCGCGGCTCGGGCCACGCGCCGGCATCGGTGAGCAGCGCTTCGGCGGTCACGCGACGAAAGCGGGCGATCGACGCCCAGTCCGGCGCGGTCGCGAACAGCGCGTAGACCACCGGGGCGCGCCCGGGCCGATCGACCCAGCCCACCAGCCACCCGCGGAACGGGCCGTCGAAGTTGCCGGGCTCGGTCGGCCCGGCCCCGGTCTTTCCATAGAGCACGTGGTCCGAGCGCTCGTCGAGGCGGGCGACGGACCGCAGGGCGTTCACCGATTCCGGCTCGACCGGCAAATCCCCGCGGACCAGCCGGGCGAGGAACTCGACCTGCTCGCGAACGCTGATGGCGAGCGTTCCATCGAGCCAGAACAGGTCCGAGCCGTCGGGCGCCGCCCCGTTGCCGTAGTCGAATGCGGCCAGGCGGTCTCGGTAGGTCGGCCCGCCGATGATCAGGGCCAGGTCGCGGAAATACCAGACCGCCGAGCGGCGGAACGCGCTGGCCAGGGTCTGCGACTGCGCCCACGCGGCCGGCCAGTAGTCCTCGGCCGGCCGACGATCGGGGTCCCACTCGATCCGGTGGTCCGGCGACGGTGCTGCGCCGGTCTCCAGCGCGATCAGCAGGTTGGGGATCTTGAAGGTCGAGAACGGCGCGCGTCGATGATCGAGCGCGTCGGGAGCCACCGCCCATTGCCTGCCCCCGTCCACCTCCATGGCCAGGAACACCACCTCGCGCGATGCGTCTTCGAACGCCAGCTGCGTGAGGTCGGTTTCCGCCGCCGTGACCGCCATCCCGCTCGTCGCCACCATGGCGATCGTCATCCCCAGCGCCGCCAGCGCACTGCGCACCCGGCGCTCAGTCATCGCTCAGGTCCTGGACCCGGTCGACCACGATGTCGTAGGGATTGTCCCGGTCGGTGCGGTTGTAGCGCCCGCGGATCTCGTAGGCATGCTCCGGCTCGAGGTCCAGTTCGATATCGACATAGTCCGGCCATTTCTCGCGACGCTGATTGATCAACGACTCGGTGAATCGTTCGGGGATCACGACGGTAATCGTGCGCAGACCCGGCTCGACCCACAGGATGTCGCGCGGCGAGATGTTGCGGCCGTCGATCGCGAAGAAGCGGACCGGAAACAGGTCCCGGTTCGGAATGCCGGGACGGCCGGACAGCATCGCCTTGCCCTCGCGCTCGGCCGCTTCACCTTCGTCGCGCGTCGACGAGTCGGTTGTCGCACATCCGGTCGCCAGGACCAGCAGAACGCAGATTGCGGAAATCCGTGATTTGATCACTCGCATGAATCCATACCTCATTGGACACAGCCCCTTGACGTCTCGGACAACGGCGCCGGCCGGTCGTTCCGGGCCGTCCCGGCGCGAAGTTCGATCCGAACGTCTAGAATGCCGCAAGGACGTCGACGAAGGGCCGAACTCAAGATGAATTCTCCCCGCACCGTGCGCGCCCCGCGCGGCGCCGAAAAGGTCTGTCGAACGTGGCAGGCGGAAGCCGCCATGCGCATGCTGATGAACAACCTCGACCCGGAAGTGGCCGAGGACCCGGATCACCTGATCGTCTATGGCGGGCGCGGCCAGGCGGCGCGGTCGTGGCCGGCCTTCGATGCCATCGTCGACGCGCTCAAGCGCCTGGAAGCCGACGAGACGCTGCTGGTTCAGTCCGGCGAGCCGGTCGGCATCGTCCGCACCCACGAGGACGCGCCGCGCGTTCTGATCGCCAATTCCAACCTGGTCCCGGCCTGGGCCACCCAGCAGCACTTCGATGAACTGGCGAAGAAGGGCCTGATCATGTACGGCCAGATGACGGCCGGCTCGTGGATCTACATCTCGACCCAGGGCATCCTCCAGGGCACCTACGAGACCTACGCCGAGTGCGCGCGCCAGCACTTCGGCGGCAGCCTCGAAGGCACCCTCAACGTCACCGGCGGCTGCGGCGGCATGGGCGGCGCGCAGCCGCTGGCGATCACCATGAACGGCGGCACCTGCCTGATCGCCGACGTCGACGAATCGCGCCTGATTCGGCGCCAGGGCAAGCGCTACCTCGACGAGGTCGTGCACGACGTCGACGGCGCGATCGATCGGGCGGTGGACCTCAAGCAGCAGGGCAAGGCCGTCAGTGTCGGCGTGGTCGCCAACGCGGTCGATGTTCTGGAACGCCTGATCGAGCGCGGCGTGATCCCGGACACGCTGACCGACCAGACCAGCGCCCACGACGCGCTGAAGGGGTACGTGCCGGCCAGCTATTCCTTCGACAAAGCCAATGCGTATCGCGAACGCGATCCGGACGCCTATGTCCGCGATTCGCTGGCCACGATGAAGCGCCACGTCGAAGCGATGGTCCGGCTCCAGGACGCCGGCAGCATCACCTTCGACTACGGCAACAACATCCGCCAGCGCGCGTTCGACGAAGGCTTCGAGCGTGCGTTCGATTTTCCCGGCTTCGTTCCGGCGTTCATCCGGCCGCAGTTCTGCGTCGGCCGCGGGCCGTTCCGCTGGTGCGCGCTGTCGGGCAACCCGGACGACATCTACCGCACGGACCGGGCCCTGCTCGAGGCGTTCCCCGACCACGAGGGTCTGACCCGCTGGCTGACCCTGGCGCGGGACCGGGTCGAATTCGAAGGCCTGCCGGCGCGAATCTGCTGGCTGGGCCAGGGCGAACGGGCCAAGGCGGGCCGCATCTTCAACGACCTGGTCCGCAACGGTGAGGTCGAGGCGCCCCTGGTCATCGGCCGTGACCATCTCGACTGCGGCTCGGTCGCCTCGCCGAACCGCGAGACGGAAGGCATGAAGGACGGCTCCGACGCGATCTCGGACTGGGCCATCCTGAACGCCTTGGTGAACACGGCCTCGGGCGCGTCCTGGGTGAGCTTCCACCACGGCGGCGGCGTCGGCATCGGCTACTCGCAGCACGCCGGACAGGTGATCGTCGCCGACGGCACCGACGCCGCGGAACAGCGGCTGGAGCGGGTGCTGACCAACGACCCCGCGATGGGCGTATTCCGGCACGTGTCGGCCGGCTACGACGAGGCCCGTCGCTGCGCCGAGGACCAGGCGCTGGACCTGCCGTTCGATCGCAGCCGGCTCGCGGACTGAGCGATGCCTGGGGACCTCGACGAGCTGCTCGCGTTCACCCGGCCGGGCGCCTGGCCGGAGCGCCGGGCGGGCCGCTTCGCGTCGAGACTGTTCGACATCCACGCCGACCCGGACCCCCTGTCGACGCTGCACGACCCGGTGCTTGCCGGCGCCGGACACGGGTTCCGGGGGGTCGGGCTGATCGGGCTCGCCGACGACGAGGGCGTACGCCTCAACGGCGGCCGCCCCGGCGCGGACGAGGGGCCGGACGCGTTCCGGTCGGCGCTGGCCGGATACGGTGGCGCGCACTCGGTCGGCCTTCACGGTCTGCCGGTTCCGGCCCTGGACCTGGGCAACGTCGTGCCCGGTGCGACGCTCGGCGAGACCCACGAACGGGTCACGGCCACGGTCACGGCCGCGATCCGGCTCGGCCTGATGCCGATCGGCGTCGGCGGCGGCCACGACCTTACGTATCCCGAAGTCCGGGCGGTGATCGACACGCTGATCCGACCCGCCGGGCGCAGCCTCCACGGCATCTACTTCGACGCCCACCTCGACGTGCGCGAGGACGAAGGCTCCGGCATGCCGTTCCGACGCCTGCTGGACTACGGCGGCGTCGAACGGCTGTCGCTGTTCGGGTTCGACCCGCTCAGCAATACGCCGGCGCACCTGGAATGGTTTCTCGCCCACGGCGGCGAGTTCGCCGAGTTCGCGCCAAGCGACTGGCCGCGATCGCCGGCGCAGTTCGTTTCGGTCTGCCTCGACGCGATCGACATGGCGCAGGCGCCGGGCGTCAGCGCACCGGCCCCGGCCGGCTGGCCGGCGCAGCGCATCGCCGACTACGTCGAGGCCGCCGGACGCCATCCGGCCGTGTGCTGCTTCGACCTGATGGAACTCAGCCCGCCGCACGACGAGTCCGGCCGGACCGCGCGCCTGGCCGCCCACCTGTTCCTGCGCTTCCTCGCCGGGCTGTCGCAGCGCCAGCATCATCGGGGCAGCACGCCGTGACCGCCGACCTGCGCATCGACCGCGCCCGGCTGCAAGGTCGAGACGAACCGGTCGCACTGCTGATCGACGACGGCTGCATCGCGGCCGTGATCGAACCGGGCGCCGACGCACCTCCGCGCGCGCGGTCGACCTTCGACGCCGCCGGCCGCTGCGTGCTGCCCGGCTTCGTCGACGTCCACACGCACGCCTGCTTCGCCGGCTCGCGACTCGACGAATGGCAGCGCAAACGGGCCGGCGTGCCCTACCTTCAACTTCTCCAGGAAGGCGGCGGCATCATGTCCACGGTCCGCGCGACCCGTGCCGCCGATGAAGACGACCTTGCGGACTCGCTGCTCGAACGACTGCAGCGCATGCTGCGCCATGGCTCCACCACCATCGAGGTGAAATCGGGCTACGGCCTGGACACGGCGACCGAACTGAAGATGCTTCGGGCGATTCGCAGCGCGGCCGGAACCTTTGCCGGCACGGTCGTGCCGACGGCCTGCATCGGCCACGCGATCGACCCCGACGAGGACGTCGACAGCTTCGTCCGCACAACCATCGAACGGACCCTTCCAGCGGTCAGTGAGGCGTTTCCGGCCATCGCGATCGACGCCTACTGCGAGACCGGGGCCTGGAGCACGGAGCACTGCCTTGCGTTGTTCGAAGCCGGTGCCAAGGCCGGCCATCCGATCCGCGTCCATGCCGACCAGTTCAACGCGCTCGGCATGATCGAGGCCGCGGTCGATCGCGGTTACGCCAGCGTCGACCATCTCGAGGCCACCGATGCACGGGGGCTCGAGCGGCTGGCCGGGTCGGACACCTTCGGCGTGATGTTGCCGGCGTCCGGCTTCCATCTCGACGACCGCTACGGCGACGGCCGGACCTTTCTCGACGCCGGCGGGCGGCTCGCCCTGGGCAGCAATTACAACCCCGGCTCGGCGCCCTGCTACTCCATGCCCTTCGTCATCCAGCTGGCGGTGCGCAAGCTGGGACTGGACGCCGACGAGGCGATCGCCGCCGCCACCGCGAACGGCGCCTCGCTGCTGGGCCTGGGCGACCGGGGGCGGATCGAAGCGGGGTGTCGTGCCGACCTCGTGGTCCTGGACGCCGACGACCGCCGGACGCTGGCCTTCGAGTTCGGCGGCAATCCGGTGATCCGGACCCTGGCCGGCGGACGCTGGGTCGATTCGGCGCCGTGAACGAATTCGAGCTGATCGAGCGGATCCGCCGACGGGTTGCGCTGCGGGAGGGCCGCGACGACGGTCACGACGACGGTCACGACGATCACGGCATCGTGCTCGGCATCGGCGACGATGCCGCAGTCCTCCAGCCCGGTCGCGGACTGCAACTGGTGGCCACCGTCGATCAGCTGGTGGCCGGACGACACTTTGACCGCCGCGCCACGCCTGCCGATATCGGCCACCTGGCGGTCGCCGTCAACCTCAGCGACCTGGCGGCCATGGGCGCGACGCCGCGCTGGCTGCTCCTGGCGCTGACCCTGCCCGAGGCCGACGCCGACGGGTTGGACGCTTTTCTCGACGGCGCGCTCGACCTCGCCGATCGCTTCGGCGCCAAGCTGGTCGGCGGCAACCTGACCCGTGGGCCGCTGAACGTCTCGGTCACTGCCTTCGGCGAAGTCCCCGCCGGCCAGTTCGCCCGGCGCAGCGGTGCGCAGCCGGGCGACTGGATCCTGGTGTCCGGGTGGCCCGGCGACGCGGCGGCCGCGCTGGCCCTGGACTGTCCCCGGCCCCACCCGCTGTGCGACCGCCTGCTCAATCCGACCCCGCGGGTCGAGCACGGCCGCAAGCTGGCCGGCGTCGCCCGCGGCCTGATCGATCTCTCCGACGGCCTGCTCGCCGACCTCGGGCACCTGCTCGGGGAAACGCGAGGGGCGGAGATCGACATCGACCGGCTGCCGATCTCCGCCGAACTGCGTGACGCCGTTCCCGATGCCGAGGCGCGGACCGCACTGCAGCTGAGCGGCGGCGGCGACTACGAGCTGCTGGCCGTGGTGCCCGACCATGCCGGGATCCCGGCGGCGATCGAGGGCGTGCCGATGACCGCGATCGGCACCGTGACTCGCAGCCCCGGAGTTCGCTGCCTCGACGGCGACGGACGCGACGTCACGCCTGCGGTACGCGGCTGGGATCATTTCTCCAGCTCGGATTCGAGCGAGGGCGATCCCCGGTGACTGCGCCGGCAGACGAACGCGCTACCGACGTCCGGAGTCCGCGCGAGGTCGCCCTGGGTGAACCGGTCGGCTTCCTCGCGTTCGGGTTCTGCAGCGGGCTGAGTCCGCGCGCGCCCGGTACTGCGGGGAGCGCCATGGCGCTGCTGCTCGGGGTGCCGCTGCTGGGCCTGCCGCTGTGGATCGCGGCCGCGTTGGTGGTTGTGGCCTTCCTGGTCGGCATCCCGATCTGCGAGCGCGCATCGCGCGCCATGGGCGTACATGATCATGGCGGAATCGTCTGGGACGAGTTCGTCGGGGTCTGGATGGTCCTGCTGACCCTGCCCGCGCACCCGGCCTGGTGGCTGGCGGCGTTCATCGTCTTCCGGGTGTTCGACATCGCCAAGCCGTGGCCGATCGGCTGGCTGGACCGTCGCGTACGCGGTGGCCTCGGCATCATGATCGACGACGTCGTGGCCGCCATCTACGCCATCGCCGTCCTCGCCCTGCTCGGCCTCGGACTGGACCGGTTGGGGTAAGGAGAGGACGATTTCTGGATGCAGGTTTCCGGGCTCAGATTTCAGATTCAAGGCCCAAGGGATCTACGCCGTCACGCCGGAACGCCGCCGGCGAACCTGGACTCTCCCTTTCCCTGTACAACCCGCGATGCGTCGATCTCGGCAACCGCCTGTCCACCAGCCCATGCCCCCTGTTCCCTGTCCACTGGCCCCTGTCCCCTCTCCCCTTTCCTTTCCCCCTCCACTCAACTCACCCGCCCGCGTCGAAGGCGCCCCGGATCCAGTCCAGACGATCGTTGCGGTTCGACGAATCGATCGCGACCACGTCGAAGCGGCACGCACGCTGCTGCCACTCACCGTGGGCCGCCACGAACATCGACGCAGCACGTACCACGCGCGCCTGCTTGCCCGGATGCACGCTGTCGGCTGCCCCGCCGAAGCCGCTTGCGGCGCGCACGCGGACTTCGACGAAGACCAGGGTTTGTCCATCGGCCATGATCAGATCGATCTCGCCGAACCGGCACCGCCAGTTGCGGGCGATCAGGCGGAGGCCGGCGGCCTGGAGATGACGCTGGGCACGGCGCTCGCCATGCAGTCCGCGCCAGCGACGCAGCACGTCAGGGCCGCTGCGGCACGCCGTCGCGGATCACGGCCCAGGGCAGATCTCGCTCCAGCGCGACGCCGTCGGCCAGGCGCAGCCGGCCGATGCCGGCCGAGAGCGCCAGCAGCGGATCGCGCTTCATCGAATCCAGCCAGGGCAGCAGTGCAACCGCATCACGGCCGAGCGCGTGGAGCACGCTCAGGGTGACCGATTCTGCGACCTCGGGAAACGCCTGCTCGGCCGAGCGCCGCTGCTCGGCCACCCCGCCCTGGGCGAACAGCCACGGCGCCAGCGGCATGCGGATGCCGTCCAGGTCCCGATCGCGGTTGCTGGTCAGAACCGCCGATGTGGCCAGCACAGGAACCCCGGTGAGGTCGACGAAGCGCAGCTGCGGCTGGACCTGGCGGGCCTCCTCGCGAGCCGCCAGGAAGACCACGTCGAGATCGGTCCTGCGCTGCGGCTCGGCCGCGAACGGCGCGTCGACCAGCGCTTCGACCCGATCGATCCGCTGTTGCGATTCGCGCAACTGCAAGGCGTCTTCGAGGCGATCGGTCACATCGAACTGGCCGGCGGGATAATCGACCCGGCGGACCACACGACCGCCGCCCAGTTCGAAGGTGTCGATGAAGCGACCGGCCAGCCGCTCGCCGTAGTCGGAATCCTGAGCAATCACCAGCGCCCGGCTCGAGCCTTCGACCAGCGCACGCACCGCGGCCAGCTCGGCCTCTTCCTCGGGCGGCAGCGCCAGCATCGCCAGTGGTTGGGCAGGCGTCGGCCAGGCCACCCCGGCCGGCGGTCGATTCAGCAGCAGCATCGGCACACCGGCATCGGGCAGCGCCAGCAGGGCAGGAATCTGGCGGCGATCCAGCGGCCCGATAATGAAGTCGGCGCCGTTCTCCCGCGCGGCGAACCAGCCGCCGACCGCCGCGTCCGGCGTTTCATCGAGGTAGACGAAGTCCAGCACCGGTCGGCGCTCCGCGGGCAGAATCAGCCAGCCGGCCAGAATCCCATCGCGCACGGTATTGCCGGCAGCCACCAGCGGCCCGTCGCCCGGCAGCAACACCGCGACCCGCTCGGGCAGCGGCTGCCGGCTGCGCCAGGCGTCGACCCACTCGACGACGGCGTCGGTCGTCGGCAGCGCCGCCGGCCCGGACAAGGACCGGGCGTCGATGCCGTCGTCCGCGGGCCGGTTGTCGGCGCGCTCCCCGTCCGACGAGCCGATGCGGGCGGCCCGCCACGCCTCGACCGCCTGTTCGAGGCCGGCGCGGTCCAGGAGATTGGCGCGGACCGCTCGGCCCAGGGCCAGCCAGTGGCCGACGTCCGGATCGGATCCGTGCCCGTCGACCAGTGCATCCAGATCGGCCAGGCGGACGTCGATCAGCAGCGCCAGCGCGAGGGTCGGCTCGAAGGCGGGTTCGTCGACCGCGTCACGAAGCGCCTCGAGCCGGGCCCGTGTCGAATCGGGGTCGGCCACCGCCAGCCGATCGCGAAGCCCCGCGAGGCGATCGCGCAGGTCCGAAGGAAGGGACTCCACGGGCATCGCCAGCAACCGCTCCGCCCGATCGAACTCCCCGCGATTCAGCGCGAGTTCGGCGCGCAGCAGGTCGAGACGGAGTCGGTCATTGCGATCGAGCGCGGACCGTACGATCGATTCGACGGCGGCGTTGGCCTCTGTCGGTTGACCCGCGCTCAACCAGGCTTCGGCCGCTCGCAGCCGGGCCGCGTCGGCGCGATCGGGGTCACGCTGTGCCAACGCCAGCCACGCCTCGGCGGCTTCGGCGGGCCGCCCGGCCCGGGTCAGCTCGACCGGATCGCCGGTTCCTGCGCGATCGCGCGGCGAGGGCGCCGGCGCTGCACACGCGGTCAGCAACAGGGACAGCGCCAGGATCAGCGCCATGCGGGGGATCGAACCCGTCGATCGAACGGCGGAGTGTGCATTCATGGGTGCAATAATACCCGTCGATCCGTGCTCCATTGCTGCCGCCGTGCCCGACCAAGGACCCCACGCCGAACCCTCCGCAGGAACGCTGTTCGTGATCGCCACACCGATCGGTCACCTGGGCGACCTGTCGCCGCGCGCGCTCGGGCTGCTCGAGCAGGTGCCGGTAATCGCCGCCGAAGACACCCGGACCAGCCAGAGGCTCGTTCCAGCTCGACGGGAATCGCCGCGGTGGATCGCGTTGCACGAGCACAACGAGACCGGCGCCGCTCGACGCGTGATTCATCACCTGCTCAAGGGCGACGACGTCGCGCTGGTCTCCGATGCCGGCACGCCATTGATCTCCGACCCGGGCTACCGGCTGGTAGCGGCCGCGCACGATGCCGGCGTCACGGTGCTTCCGGTGCCGGGTCCGTGCGCGGCGGTCGCCGCGCTCAGCGCCTCCGGACTGGCCAGCGACCGGTTCCGGTTCGAGGGCTTCCTGCCGCCGAAGCGCGCCGCCCGGCGCAAGCGCCTGGCCGAGCTGAACGCGGCCGAGCACACGCTGATCTTCTACGTCCCGGCACGTGACCTCGTGGCGGTCCTCGACGACCTCGCCGGCGCGTTCGGTCCGGAGCGGCTCGGCTGCATCGCACGCGAGCTCACCAAGCAGTTCGAGTCGGTCCATCGCGACCGGCTGGGCGCGCTGTCGAGCTGGACCGCTTCAGATCCGGACCGCCAGCGAGGCGAGGCCGTGGTGCTGGTCTCCGGCGCACCCTCGCGACCCACTGCGTCGATCTCGCCCGAAGCCGTGGCCGACGCGCTGGCCGGTGAGCTGGCGCCGGCTCGTGCAGCCAAGGTCATCCGCGCCCTGACCGGGCTGCCGCGAGCCGACGCGTTCGCGCTGGCCGAGGCCCGGCGCGGCACGGACGGCAGGGGAGCCTGACCATGCCACTGGTGTTGATCGGTCTGGCCGTGATCGCCGCCGTGGTCGTGCTCCCGGGCTGGTGGGTCAAGCGAGTGATGCGTCGTTACCACGAGCCGGCCGATCGCTACGAGGGAACCGGCGCGGAACTGGCCCGCGACCTGCTCGACCGTGTCGGTCTGGACAAGGTGCCGGTCGAACGGACCGATCAGGGCGACCACTACGACCCCGAGGCGCGTGTGGTGCGGTTGAGCCCGGAGAACCACGACCGACGGTCCCTGACCGCGGTCACGGTCGCGGCCCACGAAGTCGGCCACGCCGTCCAGCACGCGTTGGGCTACGGGCCGCTGGTCTGGCGGACGCGACTGATCAAAACGGCGCAGCGGGTACAGCGGATCGGCGCGGTGCTGCTGGTGGCGATGCCGCTGGTCCTGCTCGCGCTGCGCCTGCCGCGAGCCGGTCTCCTGATGCTGGTGTTCGGCCTGGCGGCGTTGACCTCGGGCATCGTGGTTCACCTGGTCACGCTGCCGACCGAACTGGACGCATCGTTCCGACGCGCCCTGCCCCTGCTCGACAAGGGCGGCTACCTCAAGGCCGAGGATCGCAAGCCGGCCCGCCGCATCCTGACCGCCGCCGCATTCACCTACGTCGCGGCCTCGCTGATGGGGCTGCTGAACTTCTGGTGGTGGCTGCGAATCCTGCGGCCCTGATCGCCGCGCTACCGGTTCGGCTCGGCCGGCCGAGCGACCTTGCAACAAACCCGCCATCCCATCGGCATCAAGCCGTCATCGGGCTCGGCCAGACTCGCTGGCCGATCCAGCCATTCAGCCCGGGACTCCTTCCATGTCTTGCCGTCGCCTGCCCGCCGCACAACTCATCCTGCTCCTCGCGTCGATCACTGCGGCTCTGCCCGCACTCGCCCAGCTTCGGCTGCACGGCTCGAACACGGTCGGCGAAGAGCTCGCCCCGGCTCTGGTCCAGGGCTGGCTATCCAGCGAAGGCTACGCACGGATCGAGGTGATCGACCAGGAGCCGCTGGAGCGGACGATCGTCGGCACCAACGCCGAGGGCGAAACAAGATCGGTGCGGATCCACGCCCATGGCTCTTCGACCTCGTTTCGCGACCTCGACGCGGGCCTGGCCGACATCGGAATGTCGTCGCGACGGATTCGGCCCGCTGAAGTCGAGCGCCTGCGACCGCTGGGAACCCTCGATCGACCCCACAACGAATTCGTGATCGGCATCGACGGCCTGGCCGTCATCAATCACCCGGACAACCCGGTGAGCGAACTTTCGATCGAACAGATCCGGGCGGTCTTCTCGGGCCGGATCGACAACTGGAGTGCGCTCGGCGGCGAGGACGGACCGATCACGCTGTACGCTCGGGACGGGAACTCCGGAACCTGGGATTCGTTCGACTCGATGGTGCTTCAGGACGCGCCACTGGCGGCCGGCGCACTCCGCTTCGAATCGTCGTCGGAGCTCTCGAGCCGAGTCGCCAACGATCCCTCGGCGATCGGCTTCATCGGCCTGCCCTACGTCGCTGATGCCAAGGCGCTCGCAGTTTCGGCAGGCGGCGCGTCGGTCCTGCCCGAAAGGTTCTCCTCGGCGACCGAAGACTATCCGTTGAGCCGGCGGCTGTACCTGTACGTCCCGGACCGCGAGCTGGCGGGGCTCGGCGGAGAACTGGCACGGTTCGCGATCGGTCCCAGTGGCCAGCGCATCGTCGACGAAATCGGCTTCGTGGGCCAGGAGATCGAGATGCAGCGCGTCGCGATTCCCGCCGCCGCGCCGCGCAGCTATCGCGAATTCGTGGACGGCTCGTTCCGCGCATCGCTGAATTTCCGCTTCGAAGCCGGACAGCCCGTGCTCGACAGCAAGTCGCGACGCGATATCGATCGCCTCGCTGAATTCATGCGCTCGAATCGCGGCGAGTATCTCGAGGTCCTGCTGATGGGATTCGCCGATCCGTCCGAGTCGATGCGCTACCTCAGCGTCGCCCTGTCGATGGATCGGGTCGACTACGTCGCCAGCCTGCTTGCCCGGGCCGGCGTACCGGTCCATCGAGCCCGCGGCTTCGGCGACGCGCTGTTGCTGGCCGAGGGCACCGGTCCGACCAGCTCGGCCAAGAACCGCCGCGTCGAGATCTGGTTGCGGCCCGATCACGTTGGCGAACGAGGCGGGTCGCCCCCCTCGGAACGCAGGTCGCGATTTCCGGCGGAACGTGCATCGGGTCGCCGCGCGACGGCCGGCTACCCGTAGCCCCCGAGCGAGTCGTCTGCCCGAGTCCCCGGGAGAACGACTCGTCGATCAATGGTGGTCCATGACCTCGCCGTCCTTGAACAGGAAGGCGCGAAGCTGCTCGTCGAAATCGCCGTCGTTGCGGCGCAGCCACTCCAGCACCATCGCCGCGTGCTCGATTTCTTCGCGCATGTTGTGAAGCAGGATCTCGCGCAGCGCGTCGTCCTCGCAGTCGTCGGCGCGCTGGCGATACCAGTCCGCCGCTTCCAGCTCCTCCATCAGCGAGACGATCGCGTGATGCATGGCCAGGGTCTTCTTGCTGAGCCGCTCCCGCGGCGCGTGCAGTCCTTCGCTCGACATGAATGGTGTCCTCCGTGGTTTCGGGCCGACCGGGTCGGCGGATCGTTGTGATGTCGTTCGGGCCATCGGTGGGCAATCGCTGGGCAATCGCTGAGCAATCGCCGGGCAGTCTTCCTGCCATCGTTGGGCGAATCGTCGGTGCGCTCGGCCCGGGGATTCGTGCGTCGGCCGCTTCAGCCGCGATTCAGCACCGAGCGCCGATCCTCGAGCATGAGAATACGGAATTTCGGCGGCTCGCGCCCCCCGGCGAAGCGAATCCACCGATTTCTGAATGCGGAAACTCATGAAGTCGTTCTAGGTCGCTGATCGTGAACGAAAATGAGGCCTTGAATTTCTCGGCGATCGGAGGCATCATCGACCGTGGAAAGCTGAATCAACCGGCTCGACGCCGGAAACCGGAGATCGCTCGGCATGCCGAGAATCCTGATCATCACGCTGCTGCTGACCTGGCTGGCCGCCCCTGCGGGCGCCGGCGAGATCGAGAACGTGCGCGTGTGGGCCGGCCCGGACAAGACGCGCGTCGTGCTCGACCTCGATGCCCAGGTCGACTACCGCCTGTTCACGCTCGACTCTCCGCACCGTCTCGTGGTCGATATCGACGCAGCCCGCATGAGCGCAACGCCGTCGCTGGACCCCGAGCATTCCGGCGTGGTCCGCGGCGTTCGCCATGGAGTGCGCGACGGGCACGACTTGCGGGTGGTGCTCGACCTGGCCGATGCGGCGCGGACCCAGAGCTTCCTGCTCGAACCCACCGGGCAGTACGGCCACCGGTTGGTACTCGACCTGTATCCCGAAGGCGCCGAGTCGGCCTCGGACCGTCTCCGGCAGGTGGCCCAGACCCTGCCGGCCGACAACCGCGACATGCTGGTCGCGATCGACGCCGGCCACGGTGGCGAAGATCCCGGTGCGATCGGCCCTGCCGGCACGTACGAAAAGCACGTAGTGATGGCGATCGCCCGGGAGCTCGCCCGTCAGGTCGATGCCGCGCCGGGCATGAGCGCCGTCCTGATCCGGACCGGTGACTACTACATTCCGCTGAAGGAGCGGTACCAACGGGCCCGCGAAGCCCGGGCCGACCTGATGCTGTCGATCCATGCGGATGCCTTCCGGGACCGTCGAGTCCGCGGTAGCAAGGTGTTCGTCCTGTCGCGCCGCGGCGCGTCATCGGAGGCTGCGCGCCTGCTGGCGGAAAGCGAGAACGCCGCCGACCGGGCCGGTGGGGTCAGCCTCGACCAGGGGGACGACATGTTGCGATCCGTGCTGCTTGACCTCTCGCAGAGCGCGTCGATGGAGTACAGCAACGGCGCCGCCCAGTCGATTCTCGACGAACTGGTCCGCGACGGTAAGACCAGCTCGCGCCGGAACGTCGAGCGCGCCAATTTCGTCGTGCTCCGCTCCCATGATGTGCCCAGCGTGCTGATCGAAACCGGCTTCATCAGCAATCCGGACGAAGAGAAGAACCTTGGCTCGCCGCGCTACCGGGCCGAACTCGCATCGGCCATTCTCCGCGGTGTCGAAGAACACTTCCGCCTGACCGCTCCGCAGGGCACCTGGTTCGCCGCCAACCGGGACATCTCGGAGTACATCGTCCAGCGCGGCGACACACTCGGCACCATTGCCCAGCGCTACTCCGTGAGCCTCAGCCAGTTGCGCCGCGCCAACCGCCTCGACGGCGATGTGATCCACCCCGGCGCCGTGCTGGTGATCCCCCCGGGCTGAGTCGCTGCTCGCCCCCGGATTCCGGCGCTTCGGGGTCTTGCCCCGGGCCGAGAATTCTAGTAACATCCCCGCTCTTTACTGAATCGCGTTCCAACCTTGGAGCCCACTGCTCTCATGAAAACGTTCAGCGCCAAGTCGCACGAAGTGCGCCGCGAGTGGTTGCTGGTCGATGCCGAAGGCAAGACCCTCGGCCGACTGTCCAGCGAAATCGCGCGCCGCCTGCGCGGCAAGCACAAGCCGGAATTCACGCCGCACGTCGACACCGGCGACTACGTGGTCGTCATCAATGCCGACAAGGTCGCGGTCACCGGCCGCAAGATGTCGGACAAGGTGTACTACCACCACACCGGCTACATCGGCAACCTGAAGTCCATCACGCTGGAAAAGCTGCTGGACAAGGCCCCGGAGCGTGTCATCCAGAACGCGGTCAAGGGCATGCTGCCGAAGAACCCGCTGGGCCGGGCAATGATCAAGAAGCTCAAGATCTACGCCGGCTCCGAGCATCCGCACGCCGCCCAGCAGCCGCGCGCGCTGGAACTGTAAGCAACGGAATAAAGACGACATGGCAACCGAACAGTTTTACGGAACCGGCCGCCGCAAGACCTCGACCGCTCGAGTGTTCCTGCGTCGCGGCACCGGCCAGATCATGGTCAACCAGAAGCCGCTCGACGAGTTCTTCGGACGCGAAACCGCACGCATGATCGCGCGGCAGCCGTTGGAGCTGGTGGAACTGGCCGACAAGTTCGACATCTACGCGACCGTCACCGGCGGGGGCACCACCGGCCAGGCCGGCGCACTGCGCCTGGGCGTGTCGCGCGCGCTGACCGAGTACGACGAGACCCTGCGGAGCGAACTGCGCAAGGCCGGCTTCCTGACTCGCGACGCCCGTGCGGTGGAGCGGAAGAAGATCGGTCTGCATAAGGCCCGCAAGGCCACCCAGTACTCGAAACGTTAAACCTGCGGCGTCCTTTCGCCGCTGGCGGCGTTCGTTGCCGCTACGGAATGCTCATGCACCCTCGAGTGCACTGCGCTTCCTTCGCGACACCGAGCCTTGCCAGCGACGAAAAGCCACTCGCAGGATCAACGTTTCGGCGAAAACGATCCAAATGGGGGATCGTCTAGCGGTAGGACTACGGACTCTGACTCCGTCAGCGGGGGTTCGAATCCCTCTCCCCCAGCCACAAAAAAGAACAGCCCGGCTCTCGCCGGGCTTTTTTTGTGGCTGGGGGAGAGGAATCGATGCAAGCGAGCAAAGCGAGCGCTGCTACCCGAGCGTCAGCGAGGGCAAGCCGCAGCGAAGCGAAGGCGCAGTCCATCCCACCCGTCACGAAACGCTTGGAACGGAAGGAGCACCCCTCGACCGCCTGAGTAGTCACCCTTCCTCACTACAGGCGAGCCGGGGGAGAGGGATCGATGCAAGCGCGAAGCGCGCTGCTACCCGAGCGCAGCGAGGGCAAGCTGCAGCGAAGCTGTGGCGCAGTCCATCCCACCCGTGACGCAACGCTTGGCACAAAAAGAGCAGTCCCTCGAACGACTGAGTAGTCACCCTGCCGCACTACAGGCGAGCTGGGGGAGAGGGATCGATCCACGCTCGCGGGCTGTTCAACACCCCGGCCGATCGCCTGCACGGCAGGCCCCCACAGACCATCGGCACGACACTTCGCCGCATGGCCTTTCCTCCTGTGGGAGCGAGCCTTGCTCGCGAATCGGACTGTCGTTCAGCCCCGCGCCCCAAGACTCAGTTGCGCCGCAAGCGCAGCGCCAGGACCGTGACCGCAAGCACCAGCAGGACAATTCCCCACCCGCGCATGGCCGGCACCGGCTGGGCGTCCGGCAACACCAGGGGCTCGAAGTCGACGACCAGCTGCGGTGCCAGCGGCCCGTTCTCCCGGCTGCCGATCCGGCGTGCATTCTGGGGATTGCCTTCTTCACCGATCAGGATCCAGCCGAAATTCTGGCCGGGGTCGTCGACCCAGGCCTGGACGTCATCGACCAGGCCCGGTGCGGTCATGAAGTTGACTGGACCCGTGCCGGAGCCGATCGCCGTGGTCGAACTCGGAGCGACCGTGAAATCGCCGCCCGGCGTGGACCAGGGCACCGTATCGAACTCGCGATGCAGCCAGGTCGCATCCGGTGCGATGGCAGGCGCTCCCGCTCCACCGGCACCCTGGGCCACGGAGGCTCCTTCACCCCAATCGGCCAGAACGCGATGAAGCGCGGCATCGAATCCCGTGGCGCCCGGCGGGACCAGGTCAACCTCCAGCGTGAGTTGCACGCTGTTGACGACAGAACCCGGCGGGATCGAAGAAAGATCGAAGCGTACCAGCGCACGTCGGCGAACGTTTCCGGCATTGCCGCCGGTCCGGCCGAAGAAGAGACTCGGACCGGCGCCGTTCGACAGGTCGCCCGAGGCGCGTTCGTAGAGGGTGTTGTCGCGGTCGGGCACCACGGCAAGCGAATCGGCGAATGCGCTCGGAGCGGCTACCGAAAGACCGAGCGAAAAAGCGACCGCACTAGCGAGAGGGCGGGCGACTGCCGCGGCGACCGGTCCAGCTGGAGCGACGAACAATGCGCGGGCAAACCCAGCCAGCGGCGGAAGCGAAAAGCGCAGGCCGGTCGATCGAAACATGTGACGCACCTCAAGAATTGTGATCAATAACGCGGAATTTCTCTGCAAACCCGTGAAAAGCCAGAGGTTTCGAGATTGAACGGGCCTCCCCGCCGGGGTATGTTAGACCGATCAGCGATCGATCCGCATGACGAATCGATCACGGAAGGGGGGATTTCTGCATGGACCAGGAACGCCATGGACAAGAACCTTCCGTCGTCGCGACGACGCTTCCTTTACCAGTCCGGAGCGCTGGGACTCGCTGCTGCGGGACTCGGAACGGGGCTGATCCCGATCACCACGCTCGCCCAGCAGGTCCGGCTGACCTCGTTGTGGCCGGCCCGCGTGCCCGACGAACAACGCGGCGGCGCCCTGCCCTCACTGGCACTTCGCGTCTACGCCAAGCTCGGCTACGGCGCGCGGCCCGATAACCCGGCCAACCCCGGGGGCGTCGGCGATCTACAGCATTTCAACAACCTCGGCGGCAGCGACACGGCTCGACTGCAGGCCTGGCTGACCGAGCAGATGGCCCCGGGCTCGGACCCGCAAGTCGATAGCCGGGTCAACGCCAATCCCGTCTATCGCACGACGTCGCTTTCGCTGAACCAGCTCTGGTCGCAGCACTACCGCTACGACGGCCCCGATGGCTGGCCGATGCGCAACCGTCCGTACTGGGAAATGCAGATGCTGACCCTGACGCGGTCGGTCCATTCCCGTTGGCAGCTGCGCGAGGTGCTGGCCGATTTCTGGCACAACCATTTCAACGTCGACGGCAGCGAGGACGTGGTCCGCAGCGTGCTGACCAGCTACGACCGCGACGTCATCCGACCCGGCATCTTCGGCAATTTCCGGACCATGCTCGAGGGCGTGGTCAAGCACGCGGCGATGATGTTCTACCTCGACAACGCCCGCAACAGCACGCCGAACCCGAACGAGAACTATGCCCGCGAGCTTCTCGAACTGCACACCCTGGGTGCGGTCGAGAACTACTACGGCTACGTCCCGCCGGGCCAGGTACCGACCAATATCGACGGCGAACCCGCCGGCTATGTCGAAGCCGACGTGCTCGAAACGGCGCGCCTGCTGACCGGCTTCGGCATCGCCGACAACGACGATGGCGCACCCGACACCGGCGATTTCCTGTTCCGCGACGCCTGGCACGACGACGGATCGAAGACGATCCTGGGCCAGACCTACAGCTACACCGGCCCTGGCGCGAACGAGGAACAGGAGCTCACGGACCTGCTCGACTACCTGTGCCAGCACCGCGGCACGGCCGAGTATCTGTGCTGGAAGCTCGCCGTCCGCTTGATCGGCGACGGCTTCACGGCCCAGTCCCCGATCGTCCAGGCCGCTGCCGATGTCTTCCAGTCGAACTGGAATCAGCCCGATCAGCTGCAGCAGGTCTACAGCCTGTTGATCCTGTCGAACGAATTCCGGACCACCTGGGCCGACAAGGTCAAACGACCGCACGAGATCGTCGCCTCCACGCTGCGCGCCGCCAACGCACCGTACGACTTCGAGCTCACCAGCGCAGGGGACGACACGGGCTTCTACGGGTTCTACTGGACCTGGCGACTGACCGGTCAACTCCCCTTCAACTGCGAGCCGCCGACGGGCTACGCCGAAGATGCCGCGTTCTGGAAGGGTTCAGGGCCGCTGGTGATGTCGTGGCGAACCGCATCGCTGATGATCCGCGATACGGACTCGGGAAGCGCACCCAACTACATCGACTTCGCCTCCCAGACCAACGGCGCCGGCATCTCGATGACCCCGAACGCGATCGTGGACTACTGGCTCGATCGCGTGCAGGGCCTCAGCCACACGACCGCGGCCGCCAAGCGCGCCGAGATGGTCGCCTTCGTTCGCGTGCAGGGCAATGCAATGGGCGACGACCAGCCACTGGGCATCGATACCACGAATACCGATCGGTACAGCACCTACCAGCAGATGCTGAACGGATTGTTCCTGTTGATTGCCTTGTTGCCCGAGCGGATGAGCCGATAGGCGGAGACCCCCCATGAATCGAATCAATCGACGTTCCTTCCTGACCGGCAGCGCGGCTGCGGCGGCCGCCACCATGACCCCGGGCCTGAGCTTCGCGGGGGCCAAGGGCGGCACCAACGACGAAGTGCTGATCTACGTGTTCCTGCGCGGCGGCATCGACGGCCTGAGCCTGTATGCTCCGGGCGCCGGCCATCCGGATCGCGGGTTCTACGAGGGCCTGCGGCCCAGCGCCAGCGTGCGCCTGCCGACCAGCGGTACGGGCGCCCTGCTCTCGCTGAACAACGGCGACGGCTTCGGCTTGAACAGCGCCGCCGACCCGCTGCGCGATCTGTGGGACGGCGGCGACCTCGCGATCGTCCACGCCACCGGCCTTCCGATCGTCAATCGCAGCCATTTCGAAGCCGAGCGATTCATCGAACTCGGTACGCCGGGCGCGACCGAGGGCCTGCCGCCGGGTCAGGGGCCGATCGACGGGGTTCGCACCACGTCCACCGGCTGGCTGACGCGCCACCTGGCCTCGGCCGACAACCTGCCGCCGACGATGACCATGCCGGTCGTCGCGACCGAAAGCCAGACCACGCTGTCGCTGACCAACGAGCCGGCGGCGGTCACGCTCCGCTACCCGAGCGATTTCGACCTGTCGACCTACTCCCAGTTCGAGGAGCAGGTCGAGGACCGACTCGCCAGCATCTATGCCGCAGACGGCAGCGACATCGGCATTGCCGGCGAGCAGGCCATGATCGCCCAGGCGTTGATCGAGAACGTGTTCGACACGAGCAACAAGGACTACAACATCGCGCTCGGCTCACCCTACCCGGTGCGCGACGTCAACGACAATCTCGAGAGCATCAGCGACAAGTTGATCACGCTGGCGCGCTTGATCAAGGCCGGGCTCGACCTGCGCATCGCCCAGGTCGATTACGGCGGCTGGGACGACCACACGGACCAGGGCTCGCTCCCGGTCGGTGTGGGAAGTTCCAGCGGTCGCTACCATGACCGATTGGACCGCCTGTCGCGCGCCGTCAACGCGTTCTGGGCCGACATGGCCGGACAGTACGACACCAGCCCGGATCGCCGCAACAAGGTCACGGTGGTGTTCCACAGCGAGTTCGGTCGGCGGGCGTACAACAACAACGACAACGGTACCGATCACGGTTCGGGCAACCCGATGATGCTGCTCGGAGGAAACGTCAATGGCGGCCAGTTCCACGGTACCTGGCCGGGCATGGCGCCGGGCGACCTCTACCAGGGCAACGACCTCCGGACGACCACGGACTTCCGCCGGATCCTGAGTGAGGTCCTGATCCGTCGCCAGGGCAACCCGAACCTCGGAATGATCTTTCCCTACTACTACAACTACCAGCCGATGGGCGTGGTCAGCGGCACCGACCAGCTGCCCGACTACGGCCCCAACGACGAGATCACCGTCGACGGCTTCGAATAGCAGCGACGTCCGCCCGGGTGCCTCCCCGGGCGGACACCCTTTCCCTCAGGCAATCAGCATCGCATCGCCGTAACTGAAGAAGCGGTAGCGTGCTTCGATCGCGTGGGCGTAGGCACTCAGGATCGATTCACGTCCGGCGAAGGCCGAGACCAGCATCACCAGGGTCGAGCCCGGCAGATGGAAGTTGGTGATCATTCCGTCGATCGCACGGAACCGGTACCCGGGATAGATGAACAGCCGGCTGTCGCCGGTGAACGCCCTCAGCTCGCCCTCCGATGCCGCCGTCTCCAGCGATCGGACCGCGGTGGTGCCGACTGCGATCACCCGTCCGCCGGCCGCTCGTGTCGAGTCGATACGATCCACCAGCGCCTGCGAGACCTCCAGCCATTCCGGATGCATCCGGTGGTCCTCGACCCGGTCCACCCGCACCGGTTGGAACGTGCCCGCGCCGACATGAAGGGTACAGAACCCGCGCTGGATTCCATGCGCATCCAGCGCGCCCAGCAGCTCTTCATCGAAGTGCAGTCCGGCCGTGGGTGCGGCAACCGCGCCGGGCCTGCAGCCGAACACCGTCTGGTAGCGCTCGCGATCCGACGCATCGTCATCGCGAGCGATGTACGGGGGCAGCGGCATGTGGCCATGCGCATGGAGCAATTCGAGCCAGTCCGCGCCCGGATCCACCAGGCGCACTCGCCAGAATTCGTCGACCCGCCCCTCGACCTCCACCTCGTGGTCGGCGCCGTCGATCACGATCCGGGTACCTGCAGGGGGCTTGCGGTTGACCCCGAGCTGGGCCAGGGCGGTCGTCGCATCCAGCACGCGCTCGACGAGCAGCTCGACGCGGCCGCCGGTGGTCTTGCGGGCATGCAGGCGCGCAGGGATCACCCGCGTGTCGTTGAACACCAGCAGGTCGCCCGGATCGAGCAGGTCCAGCAGATCGCGGAACGACCGGTCGCCGATCGTTCCGGTCTGGCGGTCGAGGACCAGCAGGCGGCTGTCCGATCGGCCCGGCAATGGCTGCTGGGCGATCAGTTCCTGGGGCAGCTCAAAGTCGAAATCGGCGACATCCATCGTACGCTCCGTCGGTTCGACCCGGATTGTACCCAGCGCTGCGCCTCCATCCCGCGCCCTTCGCTCGAATCTGGCATCCTGTCGCCTTCTCCAGGTACGGATCACCTCCCATGCAGACCGCAGCGTTCCGCGATCGTTTCGCGTTTCCCCGCCATGGCCGGGACGGCAGGAAGACCTATTTCTGCGGAAACTCCCTCGGCCTGATGCCGGACTCTGCGCGTGCCGCGGTCGAGAAGGAACTCCAGCGATGGGCCGACCTGGGCGTCGATGGCCACTTCGACGGCGATCCAGCATGGCTGGGCTATCACCGCCAGTGCACCGACGCCCTGGCCCGCCTGGCCGGCGCACAACCGCGAGACGTCGTCGCGATGGGCGCCCTGACGGTCAATCTGCACCTGTTGATGACCAGCTTCTACCGCCCCGAGGGCCGCAAGCGCAAGATCCTGATCGAACGCGGCGCGTTCCCGTCGGACCGCTACGCCGTGGTTTCCCAGCTGATGCTGCACGGTCACGGCGAAAGTGATCTCATCGAAGTCGACCCGGGCGAGGACGGTCTGATCGACGATGCGAAGGTCGCCGAGATCATTCGGGCCCGGGCCGACGAGATCGCCCTGGTGCTCTGGCCGGGCGTGCAGTACGCCACCGGCCAGCGATTCGATTGCGGGCTGATCGGCCGCGCCGCCCACGCGGCCGGCGTGCCCATCGGCCTGGACCTGGCCCACGCGATAGGCAACGTGCCGCTTGCGCTCGAAGACTGGCAGGTCGACTTCGCGGCATGGTGCAGCTACAAGTATCTGAATGCCGGTCCCGGCGCGGTCGCCGGCCTGTTCGTCCACCCGCGCCACGCCGAATTCAACGGGCCTCGCCTGGCCGGCTGGTGGGGCCACGACGAATCGACGCGGTTCGTGATGGGCCCCGACTTCGAGCCGATCCGCGGGGCCGAAGGCTGGCAGGTCTCCGGCGCGCCGGTGCTCAACCTGGCGGCCTTGCGCGGCGCGCTGGACATCTACCGCGAGGCCGACATCGACAGTCTTCAGGACGCCGAAACCGACCTGACCGCGCACCTGATGGTCGCCATCGACGCCCTCCCCGGACAGCCGCTGGAGATCGTCACTCCGCGCGAGCGGTCGCGCCGGGGCTGCCAGGTCTCGATCGCCGTGCGCGCCGGTCGCGATGCCGGCCGTGCGTTGTTCGAGCGGCTGCAGGACGAAGGCGTGGTCGGCGACTGGCGCGAACCGGACATCATCCGGATTTCGCCGAACCCGCTGTACAACTCGGTCGAGGATGTGGATCGCCTGATCGCGCTTCTGGCCGACGACGCCGGGTGAGACCGGCACGCGCCGGGCTGGCCTGGGGCGGCGGGGCGGCGATCCTGCTGGCCAGCGCGGTCGGACTGTTCGTGCTGATGCGCGACGACGGGCGGGTGCTGCTCGAGCTGCTGGCTGCACTCGAGGCGCAGATTCTGCAGACCCCGCTGCGTGCGATGGCTGCCTTCGTGGTGCTGATGGCCCTGACGACCTGCCTGACCCTGCCGACCGCAACGGTACTCTGCCTGTCGGGCGGCTATCTGTTCGGCGCATTCGCCGGGGCCGCGCTGGCCTGGTCGGGCGCGCTGGCCGGCGCCCTGATCACCTTCCTGATGATCCGGCTGCTGGCCGGCGACCGCGTGCGCAGGCTTCTGCTGCGGGGACGGGGTGCCCGCCTGCTCGGCCTGATCGAGCGCGACGCGTTCTTCTACCTGCTGGCCCTGCGCGTGGTGCCGATCGCGCCATTCTTCGCCGTCAATGCGGCCGGCGCAATGCTCCGGGTTTCCGCAGCGCGTTTCGTGCTGGCCACCGGACTGGGCCTGATCCCGCTGATGTCGATCTATGCCGGCGTCGGTGCCGGGGTCGACACGCTGGTCGACGCGCAACGAATCGACGGCTGGTCGCTGCTTCGCCAACCCCGGGTGATCGGACCACTGGCCGGACTGCTGGCGCTGCTCGTCGCGGGCTGGCTGTTTCGCGGGCGACTGGCCCGCCGCCACGGTCGTCTGCCGATCGAAGAAGGAGCGTGAGCCCGACGGGCGACTCCAGCCGAATTCAATCAGCCGAATTCAATCAGCCGTCTTCGTCCAGCCCTGTTCGGTCAGCCCGGGCCGGGGGCGTCGCGGTAGAGGCCGTGCTTGCGGATGTAGGCGAGCACCGTAGAGGGCAACAGGAAGCGCGGGTCGCGCCCGCCCGCCAGCTGGGAACGGATCTCGGTCGACGAGATCGCCAGGCAGGTGACGTCGACCCTGCACAGGCGACCGGCCGGCGCGCCCATCAGGTCCTGCGGGCCGGGCAACCAGCGCCCGTCGAATGCCTCGAGCACCGCGTCGGAATAGCGTGGTTCCGATTCCGGTCGCGTCATCACCAGCAGGTGGGCGAGGTCGAGCAACGACTGCCAGCGGTGCCAGCGGTCGAGCTGGTTGGCGGCATCCTGCCCCAGGCACAGCACCACCGGCAGGTCGCCGGCCTCTTCGCGCACGCTGGCCAGCGTATCGACCATGTACGACGGACCGGCGCGCTGGACCTCGCGGTCGTCAACGGACAGATCGGCGTAGGGCGCGAGCGCGAGCTCCAGCATGGCCAGCCGATGGCGCGGTTCGGCCCAGGTCGCGTCACGGTGGGGCGGCTCGCCGGCCGGCAGCAGTCTGAAGTCCGACACGCCCAGTCGCTCCGAGACCTCGGCCGCGGCGCGGAGATGGCCGTAGTGCACCGGGTCGAAGGTGCCGCCGAAGATCGCGATGGCCCGGTTCATGGTCCGCTCGGCGTCGGGCCTCACGCCGCCCGCCCCGGGCGCGCCGGCGATGCGGCCAGCGAAACGCACAGTCGCTCCAGTTCGACCCAGAAAGCACCGAACGCTCGACCCTTGGAGATGGAGTCCAGTCGAGCCAGCGTGCCGATCGCGCGATCGAGGCGTGCCGGGCCGACACGGCGGATGCAGGCCTGGATGGGCCCCTGACGCGCTTTCCACACCCGCAGAGCGGCAAAGACTCGCGCGATCGGTTCCTGCGCGCTGCGGTGCGCGACTTCGCGCGCGATCTCCAGTTCGCGGCCCAGCGCCCAGAGCACGGCCGGAGGCGGCGCATCGGTCTCCCGCAGGCCGCGAATGCAGCGCAGCGCGGGGCCCGGTTGGCCGCTGAGCACCAGGTCGGTCAGTCGAAATCCGTCGAAGCGGGCGTTGTCGGCGACCGCTTCCTGCACCGTATCGAGGGTCAGCGTCCCTCCCGGATACAGCAGGGCGAGACGATCGACCTCCTGCGCGGCCGCCAGCAGGTTGCCCTCGAGGCGCGCGGCGAGAAAACGCGCCGCCTCGGCGTCGAGCGCGAGCCCTCGGCTGCGGATCCGCTGGTCGATCCATTGCGGCAGGCGATCCGGCTTGACCGCCCAGCACGGCACGTAGACGCCGGCCCCGTCGATCGCCTTGACCCAGGCCGCCTTTTCCTGGTTCAACTCCCAGGCGTCGCAGATCACCAGCAGGACATCGTCGCGCGCCTCATCGACCCAGGCGCGCAGGGTCTTGCCGCCTTCGGCACCCGGCTTGCCGGTCGGCAACCGGAGTTCGACCAGCCGTTGACTGGCGAACAACGATCCCGTCTCGGTTGCTCGCGCCAGCTCGTTCCAGTCGAAGCGCGCATCGGCGCTGAGTCGAATGCGCTCGCCGATGCCAGCCTTGCGCGCAGCCTCACGGATCGCATCGCAGGCTTCCTCGACCAGCAGCCGCTCAGGACCTGCCACCAGGAAGATCGGCGCCAGTCCGCGCTGGAGCGCTTCCGGCAGCCGCTCGGGGAACGCCTTCACGGTGTGCGGACGGCTTCCAGCCGGCGGATCACGGCCGCGGCCATCGAACGCCGGAGGTCCTCGCGCAACAGGTCCTCCTCGTTGCTGGCGCCGAGAATCTCCTGCTCGTCGAACTGGAAGTCGCGGACCAGTCGCAGCGTCTCGTTCGACAGCAGGCGCGCACCGTCCGGGCCGGTCAGCGCGAAGCCGAGCTCGAACACCAGCTCGTACTCGCGCACCCGCGCGTCGCCCGAGACGGTCAGCGCGCGGCGCGAAATCCGCTCGCGCGAGATGCGCAGCACCGCCGCGTCGTCCGCCGCCGCATCGACCAGGGTCACGCCATTGGCCTCCAGCAGCAGCCGCAGCTCGCGCGCGAAGCGACTGTCGGGGTCGCTGATCTCGAGCCGGGTCCGATCCATCTCCGCCGGCAGGCTCGCCGAGCCGCGCAGCTGAAACCCGCAGCCGCTCAGCAGCAAGCAGCAGGCAAGAACGATACAAAGGAAAGCACCCGCACGTTTCATATCAGAGCATCTGGTCCGAAATTCGTTGAAATACCCCTGTCGGGATGATTCTGGGCCGTAGCGAGCGCTCGGCCGCCAACGATTGTCACAACAAGCGCCAGCGCGCAGCAACCGCAGCGGACTCGCCGGTCCACGAGGATTGCGAGCACTGCCGAGCGTTGGCAGGCGGGCGCGCAACAGGCTCAGGATCATCCCGAGACGACTACGTTAACGAGCTTGTCCGGCACCACGATCACCTTGCGGATCTGCTTGCCGTCGACGAATCGCTGCACGTTCTCCTCCTCGATCGCCAGGGCCTCGACGATCTTGCGATCGGCCCCGGGCTCACACTCGATCCGCCCGCGGACCTTGCCGTTGACTTGCACCACCACGGTGATGCGGTCCTGGACCAGCGCCTGGTCGTCGACCGACGGCCAGCCCGCGTCGAGGATCGATTCTTCGTGACCCAGCCGTTCCCACAACGCCTGGGCAACGTGCGGGGTGACCGGCGCGACCAGCCGGACCAGCGCTTCCCAGCCCTCACGCGCAACCGCGCGGCCGTTGCCATCGGCCGGCTCGTAGCGGGCCAGGTGATTGCTGCATTCCATGATCGCCGCGATCGCGGTGTTGAAGGTATAGCGCCGCGCGAAGTCGTCGGTCACCTTGGCGATCGTCTCGTGCACGCGGCGCCGCGTCTCGCGGCCTGCCTCATCCAGCGCTTCGGCATCCAGCGTGCCCGGAGCTTCGGCGCTGCGATGGTCCTCGACCTGCTGCCACAGGCGCTTGATGAATCGCCAGGCGCCCTCGACGCCAGCATCGGACCACTCCAGCGACTGCTCGGGCGGCGAGGCGAACATCGAGAACAGCCGCACCGTGTCGGCCCCGTAGTGTTCGACCAGCGCGGCCGGATCGACGCCGTTGTTCTTCGACTTGGCCATCTTCTCGATGCCGCCGAAGCGAACCGGCTGGCCGTCCTCGGCGAGCAGCGCCGACTCGATCTGCCCCTTGCCGTCGCGCTTGACGTCGACATCGGCCGGGTTGAACCATTCCTTGCGGCCGGCGTCATCCTCGCGGTACCAGGTCTCGGCCAGCACCATGCCCTGGGTCAGCAGGTTGGCAAACGGCTCGGCCACCTCGACCAGGTCCAGGTCGCGCATCACCCGGGTCCAGAATCGTGCGTAGAGCAGGTGCAGGATGGCGTGTTCGATCCCGCCGATGTACTGGTCGACCGGCATCCAGGCCCGCGTGCGTTCATCCACCATGGCCTCGCCGTTGTCGACACAGGGATAGCGCAGGAAATACCACGACGAGTCGACGAAGGTATCCATCGTGTCGGTCTCGCGCCGCGCCGCTGCTCCGCATTTCGGGCAGCTGCAGGCGAGAAACTCCTCGTGCTTGCTCAGCGGGCTCCCCGAACCGTCCGGAACCAGATCCTCGGGCAGCACCACCGGCAGGTCGGATTCCGGCACCGGCACGGCACCGCACTCCGGACAGTGGATGATCGGGATCGGACAACCCCAGTAGCGCTGGCGGCTGATGCCCCAGTCGCGCAGGCGATACTGGACGCGCCGCCGGCCCAGCCCCTTCGCTTCCACCGCCGATGCGATGGCGTCGAAACCGGCGGCATGATCCAGCCCGTCGAACTCCCCGGAGTTGACCAGGCGCACCCGGTCCTTGGCCACGTAGCCGTCGTGCCAGACGGTCGAGTCGTACGCGTCGATGGCGTCGGAATCGACCACCTGGACGATCGGAAGGTCGTACTTGTTGGCGAACTCGAAATCGCGCTCGTCGTGCCCCGGCACGGCCATCACCGCGCCTTCGCCGTAGCCGATCAGGACGTAGTTGGCGATCCACACCGGCAGCGACTCGCCGGTCAGCGGATGCTCGACGGTGAAACCCGTATCGATGCCGCGCTTTTCCTGCGTGGCCAGCTCGGCTTCGGACACGCCACCGGTCGAGCACGAGCGGACGAAGTCGGCCACCGCTTCGTTGCGCTCGGCGGCGCGCACCGCGAGCGGATGCTCCGGGGCGACCGCCATGTAGGTCGCGCCCATCAGCGTATCGGGGCGGGTGGTGAAGACCTTCAATCGCCCGTCATCGTACGGGAACTCGATGTCCATCCCGAAACTCTTGCCGATCCAGTTGGCCTGCATGGCGCGAACCCGCTCGGGCCAGCCGTCCAGGCCGTCGAGTGCGTCGAGCAGTTCGTCGGCGTAGTCGGTGATCCGCAGGTAATACATCGGGATCTCGCGCTTCTCGACCAGCGCGCCCGTGCGCCATCCGCGGCCGTCGATGACCTGCTCGTTGGCCAGCACGGTGTGGTCGACCGGGTCCCAGTTGACCGTTCCGGTCTTCTTGTAGGCGACACCCTCGTCGAGCATCTTCAGGAACAGCCACTGGTTCCACCGGTAGTACTCCGGGTCGCAGGTGGCCAGTTCGCGGTCCCAGTCGATCGCGAAGCCGAGCTGCTGCAGCTGTCCGCGCATGTGGGCGATGTTGTCCCGGGTCCATTTCGCCGGCGGTACGCCGCGCGCGATGGCCGCGTTCTCCGCCGGCAGGCCGAACGCGTCCCAGCCCATCGGCTGCAGCACGGGCCGGCCGTTCATGCGGTGGTAGCGGGTGATCACATCGGAAATGGTGTAGTTCCGCATGTGGCCCATGTGCAGCTTGCCCGACGGATACGGGAACATGCTCAGGCAGTAGAACGCCTGTTCACCGGGGTTGTCGGGCGAACGGAAGGTACCCTCGCGCTGCCAGCGCTCGCGGGCGGCCGGCTCGAGGGTGGCCGGGTTGTAGGCTTCGGTCACGGTCGGGAAAATGCAGTCAGGAAAGGTCTGGGTCGAAGCATACCCGAAGCGGCTCCAACGGGCCGGGAACCGGCGCGTCCGGCGGGTCGTCGAACGGCCGGCTGGCTGGCAAGAAAAAACCCGCCGCGGCCGGGCCGCGACGGGTTGTCGGTCGAACCGGTCGACCGGCTCCGACGAATCAGCTGTCGTCGCCGTCGGTCAGCTCGTTCCAGTTCTCTTCGAGGTTGTCCATGGCCTCGGACGCACGCTCGCGGAAGTCGTCCCAGCGATCGCCGCTGTATTCGCGGGCGTTCTCCAGCGCTTCGGCGGCGGCATCGCGGGCCTCGGCGGCTTCTTCCTTCAGCTCGTTCCAGGCCTCGGACCCTTCTTCCAGGCCCGAATCCAGCGCCGCGCGGGTCTTTTCATTGGCCGTCTGCGCCAGCTCGACGGCACGCGCCCAGGCGGCTTCTGCGCCTTCGGCCACATCGTCGGCCATGTCGCTCATCGCGTCGCCGGCATCGTCGGCCATATCGCGCATCCGGTCGCCCGCGTCATCGGCGGCGTCGTCCATTTCGTCACCGGCCTCGTCGGCCGCTTCCATCGCGTCCTCGTAGATGGTCTCGACCGCTTCTCCGGTTTCCTCGGCCGCCTCCTCGATCGCCTGGCCGGCCTCTTCCATGCTGTCTTCGGGCTCATCGGACTGGCAACCGGCCAGTACCAGGCCCGCGCTCATCAATGCAATCAACCAGATCTTCATTTCGTGGGTACTCCCTGCATCATGCTGAGGTGGCCGAATAGCTTAACGCGTTCCATGCCGTTCAGGGGTGCGACCCGTCAGCGCGCCGATCAGCCGGTCGACCGCCTCGTCGGTGGTCGAGAACGCGCACACCAGGCGGGCCAGGTCGTCGTGACCGGGCCAGAGGTGGAACTCGAACCCTTGCTGCCGGAGGGCGGCCAGTGCATCGGGCGTCCAGCGCAGGAAGACTTCGTTGGCCTCGACCGGCCACGCCAGAGCGGCCTGCGGATGGTGCTCGATCGCCGCGGCCAGGCGTGCGGCCCGGGCGTTGGCCGTTTGCGCAAGCTCCAGCCACAGGCCGTCTTCGACCATCGCCAGCAGCTGGGCCGAGACGTAGCGCATCTTGGACAGCAGATGCCCGCCGCGCTTGCGCATCCTCGCCATCGCCTCCAGCACCCGGTCGAGCGAATGATCGAACGTGCGGTCGTCGTGGCAGCCAGTGAACCGATCCTCGAACACCACGATGGCCTCGGCGGTCAGCGCGCCGTTCTTGGTCGCACCGAACGACAGCACGTCGACCCCGGCCCGCCAGGTCACGTCGGCCGGCGCGACGCCGAGGTGCGCCACCGCGTTGGCGAACCGGGCGCCGTCCATGTGCAGCGGAAGGCCGCGCGCGCGCGCCACCTCGGCCAGCCGCTCGATCTCGTCGGGTCGATAGGCCGTGCCGCACTCGGTGGCCTGGGTGATCGACACCACGGCCGGGGCGACGTTGTGTACGCCGTGGCTGCCGGCGCCGTCGATCGCCGCGGCCAGGCTGCGGGGCTCCAGCTTGCCGTCGTCGCCGTCCAGCGGCATCAGCTTGGCGCCATGGGTGTAGAACTCGGGCGCACCGCCCTCGTCGCACTGGATATGCGCCTGCCGATGGCACAGCACGGCTCCCCAGACCGGGGTCAGCGCGGCCAGGGTCACGGAATTCGCGGCGGTCCCGGTGGCCAGGGGCAGCACCCGGCAGCGCGTTTCGAACAGCGCCGAAAACGTCTCGTCCAGTCGACGGCTCCAGCGATCGTCGGCGTAGGCCGTCGCAAAGTCGCGGTTGGCCTCGATCAGCGCCTCCAGGATGCGCGGATGCGCGGGAGCCTCGTTGTCGCTCTTGAAATTCATCGGTGGTCGGTCGCGCGTCGGATCGCGTCGGGATCGGGAAGCACCCAAGCCTAGCCGATCGCGAGCCGCCGGGGCGACACGGCGGCAGCACGACCGGAAGCACGACCGGCACTACGGCGCGCTGGCGGGTGATCCCTCATAATCGGACCTCCCTCCGGCCGGCTCGCTTCCCGTGGACTCGAAACAGGACATCCCGTTCGTCGCGCGCACGCTGATGCCGCGCGAAGTCCAGGTCAACGCCTTGCTGGCGGTCACGCTCGGCGCGCTGGAAGGCGGCCTGCTCGGCGTCATCGTCAAGACCGGCTTCGACGGGGTGGCCGACTCGGTCTGGGTCAACTTCGCGGTCGCGCTCGTCACCGGCGCACCGGCGCTGGCCAACGTGGCCAGCCTCGCCTTCGCCAATCTCGCCCACGGTCGCAGCAAGACCGCCTGGGTTTCGAGCCTGATGGCCCTCACCGCGCTGGGTGCGCTGATGATCGCGCTGGCGCCGGTTTCGACCCTCGGCCTGGTCTGGCTGACCGCCTGGATGATCATCGCCCGGCTGGCCTACTGCGGGGTGATCACCCTGCGCGCGGCGATCTGGCGGGCCAATTTTCCGCGCCACGTCCGCGCCACGATTACCGGCCGCATCGCCGTGACCTACTCGATCCTGATGGCGCTGACCGCGGCCGTGATCGGCCTGGCCATGGAAGCCTGGCCGCAAGCCTGGCGGGCGCTGGTGCCGGCCACCGCTCTGCTCGGCTTCGCTGCCGCGTGGCGCTACCGGACCTTCACCGTACGGGGCCACGGCCGTCTGCTGCGCGAAGAAGCCGCGGCCCGGAACGGCGCCGGGGGCGGTCTGCGCCTGGCCGATGTGGTCGACGTGCTGAAGAACGACGTCTGGTATCGCCGCTACATGATGACGATGTTCCTGTTCGGCTCGGGCAACCTGATGGTGATCGCGCTGCTCGTGGTGATCCTCACGGAGCAGATCGGCGCGCCGCGCTTCGTCCAGGTGCTGATCACGACCACGCTCCCGCTGCTGGCCGTTGCGCTGATGACGCCGTTCTGGGCGAGGCGGCTCGACCGCGTCCACATTCTCGACTACCGGGCGCGACACTCGTGGATGTTCGTCGCCGCGCTGACCTTGTTCGTGCCCGGAGCGATCCTCGGCCGGATCGAATTTTTCTGGCTTGGCGCACTGGCCCTCGGGGCCGCGTTCGCCGGTGGAAAGCTGGGCTGGAACCTCGGCCACAACGACTTCGCCAGCGACGGGCGGTCCACCCTGTACATGGGTATCCACGTCAGCCTGACCGGGGTGCGCGGACTGATCGCGCCGATCGTCGGCGTGGCCATCTACCAGGCGCTGGAGCGCGTCGGCCCGGGCAACGGGCGCTACGTGCTGATCTTCCCGGCGCTGCTGACGCTGGCCGGCGCCGTGACCTTCGGCGTGCTGGCGCGGAAACGACGAATCGAACAGACCTCACAAAAGGAATCGACTGCATGAGCTCCACCCTGGCCTGGATCCCACTGGCACTTGCCGCAGCTGCGCCCGACAGCGGACCGCCGCCCGAAGCGAACGAAACACTCGACCCGCTCGAGGTCGTCGGGCGCGACCTGCGCGTCGACGACCCGCGTGCGATCACCGAACTCGGTCGCGACCGCCTGGCGCCGATCGCCCTGACCCACCCCGCCGAGCTGTTCGCCCGCATTCCGGGCGCCTGGATCACGCGCGGTAGCGGCCAGGAACACCTCACCGCGATCCGCTCGCCACTGCTGACCGGTGCCGGCGGCTGCGGCGCCCTGCTCTACCTCGAAGCCGGGGTGCCGATCCGGCCGCCGGGGTTCTGCAACGTCAA
The DNA here is from genome assembly GCA_965227925.1 of Wenzhouxiangellaceae bacterium. Classification (GTDB taxonomy): domain Bacteria; phylum Pseudomonadota; class Gammaproteobacteria; order Xanthomonadales; family Wenzhouxiangellaceae. Next base: position 507,230 of record CBDDGP010000002.1, on the reverse strand, counting down.
CAACCTGTTCGAAGTCGACCTGGCGCTGGCCTCGAGCGTTCGCGTACAGCGCGGTCCGGGCGGGCTCGGCCACGCGTCTGGCGGTCTGCACGGGGTGATCGACGTGCGCCCGCGCGACCCGTGGCTGGACCCGGTCGACGGGGCCTGGATCGAGTACGGCAGTGACGACTACCGGGAAGTCGGCGCGCGCCTGACCGGCAGCGGCGAACGCGCGGCGCTGGGCATCGATGCCCGCTACACCCGGGCCGGCAGCTTTCGGGTCGACGAAGGCTATGAACACGGCTTCCTGGCCGCGCACCACCGATTCCGCCTCGGAAACGCCGACGGCTCCACCCTGCTCAGCCTGGCCCAGCTCGACCAGGACACGGCCGGCTTCATCACCGGCTTCGAGGCCTACCGGGACGCGGATCGCCGCGACGATAACGACAACCCGGAGGCGTTTCGGCGCGCCAGCGCGGCCCGCCTGGTCACTCGGCTGAGCTGGCTCGATGCCGACGGCGGCGAGCGACGCCTGACCGCGTTCGCCCGGCGATCGAGGATGAACTTCCTGCAGCATTTCCTGCCGGGCAAACCGCTGGAAAAGAACGGCCAGATCTCGGCCGGCGTGCAGTTCGACCGGAGCCGACCGATCGGAAGCTTCACCCTGGAGTGGGGTCTGGACGCTGAGGTGTTCGACGGCTTCCTGTTCGAAGTCCAGGACCAGCCGGCGCAAGGCTCGGCCTTCCTGGTCGAGACGCGCCCGGTCGGCGTGCACTACGACTACGAGGTGTTCGGTCTGCGCGCCGGGGGCTACCTGGCGCTCGAGCACGACTTCGGCGAGCGCTGGACCGCTCGCGCCGGCGTTCATGCCGACCGGATTCGCTACGACTACGAGACCGAACTCGCCCCGGGCAATCTGAACGACCGCGGCGAACCCTGCGGCTTCGGTGGCTGCCTGTTCACGCGGCCTGCCGATCGCACCGACACCTTCACCGAATTCGCTCCCGAACTCACCCTGTCCCGTCGCTTCGACAGCGCCGACGGCCCGTTACGCAACGCCCGCGCATGGCTGCGCCTCGCACGGGGCTACCGAGCGCCGCAGGCGACCGAGCTGTACCGCCTGCAGCGCGGCCAGCAGGTGGCCGATCTCGACTCCGAGACGCTGGACGCCATCGAGCTGGGCGCAGCGGGCAGAGGTTGGGCCGACTGGCAGCTGATCGCCTTCGCCCAGCGCAAGCGCAACTTCATCTTCCGCGACGGCCAGGGCTTCAACGTGTCGGAGGGACGAACGCGGGCACTCGGCGTGGAGTTCGACATCGAGAAGTCCGTGGCCCCCGGTCTGGTGGCCGGACTGCGTGGCACCTGGGCCCGGCATCGCTGGGATTTCGACCGCGATCTCGGCGGTGAGGTCATCGAATCCGGCAACACGATCGCTTCGGCGCCGGAACGGCTGGCCAGCGCCGACCTGACCTGGCGACCGGTCCCGCGCTGGTCGATGCAGCTGGCGGCCGAATCCACCGGCCGCTATTACCTCGACGAAGCCAATTCCAGGCGCTACGGAGGCCATCTGCTGGTCCACGGCTTTGCCGCGTATCGCGATCCGTCCGGTTGGTCGGTGGAGATCAAGCTGCGCAATCTCGGCGGCGAGCGCTATGCGGAGCGCGCCGACTTCGCGTTCGGCAGCTACCGCTACTTTCCGGGTCCAGGGCGGAGCGTATTCGTGCAGCTGGGCTGGCGCAGCCGGCCCTGAGCTCCGGCCGCTCGTGGGCAGAACGGGTTCAGCCGCCCGCTTCGTCGCCCCAGAGATCGTCGAGCCGGGCCTGGCGCCCGCAGTTCCAGCGGTAGAACTTGTAGCGCACCGGGTTCTTCTGGTAGTAGTCCTGGTGGTAGCCCTCGGCCGGCCAGAACGTATCGGCATCCTCGATCGGAACGATGATCGGCCGGTCGAACCGGCCGGACTCGACCAGCGTGCGCTTCGACGCTTCGGCCGCGTCGCGCTGGTTCGGCGTATGGGCGAAGATCACCGGCCGGTAGCTTTCGCCGGCATCACAGAACTGGCGATTGTCGGTCAGGGGATCGACGTTGCGCCAGTAGACGTGCAGCAGATCTTCGTACGACACCACATCATCGTCGAAGCGCACCTGAACGACCTCGACATGGCCGGTCCCGCCGCGCGTGACCTGCTCGTAGGTCGGCTGGTCCACGGTGCCGCCCATGTACCCGGATGTCGTCGAGAGAACGCCTTCCAGCTTGTCGTACGGAGGTTCCATGCACCAGAAGCAGCCGCCTCCGAAGGTGGCAACGCGCTCGGCCGCGACGATCGGCGAAAACGACGCGACGCCATACAGGCCCGCCGCGATCAGCAGAAAGAAACCGGTTCGCACGCTCATCCGCGAAGCTCCGGCAGGTCGTCACCCTGCGGCACGAAACGGAGCGCGAGGCCGTTGTTGCACCAGCGCTGGCCGGTCGGCTCCGGGCCGTCGTCGAACACATGCCCTTGATGACCGCCACAGCGGCTGCAGTGGTATTCGGTGCGCGGCCAGATCAGCTTGAAATCGCGCTTGGTGCCGATGGCTTCATCGGCAATCGGCTGCCAGAAGCTGGGCCATCCCGTGCCCGATTCGTACTTGTGCTCGCTGGAGAACAACGGCTGGTAGCAGGCGGCGCAGATGTAGGTGCCGTCGCGCTTCTCGTCGTTGAGCGGGCTGGACCATGCGCGCTCGGTCCGTTCGCGGAACAGGATGTCGTAGCGGTCTTCGGGCAGCACCCGACGCCAGTCCTCCAGCGTGTAGGTCACGGGATTGTCGCTGCCATTCTCGCTGCGATTGTCGCTGCGATTGTCGCTGCGATTGACCGCGGAATCGCCTTCGCCCGACCCGGTAGCTAGAGGTCTCGCCGCGGACTCGTCCTGGGCCAGCAATCGCCCGGCAAGTCCGGCACCCGCGGTGCATGCGATGGCGCCTGCAGCGGCGCCCGAGATGAGATGTCTTCGTTTCATGAGTCAGTCGACCGGGAAACCGGCGTTCAGCTTGCAGCTTCGACGTTCATTGCGCGTGAGCAGCCGCGTTCGGCTGCCGACATCGACCCCCCGACGAAAAGGCCCGAGGCGCTGTGGATGCTGGGTCCGGACGGTCAGCGTGAAGACGCGAGGTCACCTTCGTACCGGCCGCGTCCATGCGGCCTCGAGCGATTGCGTCGTGGAGTCGGATGTTATAACATTTCATCTTTGGGGTCACCCCTGCACACACCCGTCGCATTCAACCGTCGCATTCAACCGTCGCATTCAACCGTCGCAATCAACCGTCGCAATCAACCGTCGCAATCAACCGTTTACTGGATCTGCCATGCCCAACAATCGACACATGCTCGCCCATGCCATCGCCCTGTCCCTGGCCGCTGCCGCCTCGTCCGCGCAGGCCCAGGAGCGCGCCGAACCCGAGGCGGTCGAACTCGATGCCATCGAGGTTCGCGTCCTGCCGCAAGGCGGCACCGCGCTGGACGCCACCCAGCCGGTCGACGTCATCGTCGGCGAAGAGCTGGACGACCAGAAGGAGTCCACCCTCGGTGAAACGCTGGACGGCGAACTCGGCGTGCACTCGACCTATTTCGGCCCCGGCGCCGGTCGGCCGATCATTCGTGGCCTCGGCGGCAACCGTGTCCGGGTGACCGAAGACGGACTCAACGCCCAGGACGCCTCGGCGCTTAGCCCCGACCACGCGGTCTCGGCCGAGCCGCTGCTGGTCGATCGCATCGAGATCCTGCGAGGACCGGCGACCCTGCTGTACGGCTCGACCGCGTCCGGCGGCGTGGTGAACCTGATCGACAACCGGATTCCCGAGCAGCGCCAGGACTTCAGCGCCGCAGCCGAAGTGCGCGGCAACACGGCCGCTGACGAGCGAGCCGGCGTATTCCGGATCGACGGCGGCGTCGGCGCGTTCCAGTTCCATGTCGACGGCTTCCAGCGCGAGACCGACGACTACGAGATTCCGGGCTTCGCGCTGTCGGCCGACGAGCGCGCCGAGCTCGATGCGGATGAACTCGACGAGCTCGAGCCTGGAATTCTGGAAAACAGCGCCCAGGAAAGCGAAGGCGGCACGCTCGGCATCTCGCTGGCCGGCGACTGGGGCTTCGTCGGCGTGGCCTGGAAGGACTTCGAGACCCTGTACGGGATTCCCGGCGGCCACGAACATGGGCACGAAGACGACCATGGCGACGACGACCATGGCGACGATCATGGTGACGACCACGGCGAGGAAGAGGAAGAATCGATCTCGATCGATCTCGACCAGTCGCGCTACGAGTTCCGCGGCGGGCTCTGGCAACCGATCGACCTGCTCGACGAGGTGCGCGTGAAGTTCGCGCGAACCGACTACAAGCATGTCGAGCTGGAGGGTGATGAAATCGGAACGACCTTCGACGTCGAAGCCTCGGAGTTCCGGATCGAAGCCCGCCACGCCCCGATCGGTCGCCTGTCCGGCGTGATCGGATTCCAGTTCGAGGACACGACGCTGGAAGCGATCGGTGAGGAAGCGTTCATTCCTGCGACCGATACCCAGTCGAAAGGCCTGTTCCTGATCGAGGAGTTCGATCTCGACACAATCACGCTGTCCGGCGGTATCCGCCTGCAGAACGACGAGATCAAGCTCACCGACAGCGTGCTGGCCGACGGCACGCGCGAGCGGGACTTCGACCTGTTCACGCTCTCCGCCGGTGCGGTCTGGCGCTTTGCCCCGACCTGGCAGGCGAGCGCCAACTGGCAGCTCTCGGAGCGCGCTCCGACCCAGGAAGAACTGTTCGCCAACGGACCGCATATCGCCACCCAGGCGTTCGAGATCGGTGACCCGTCGCTGGACGAGGAAACCTCGAACAACTTCGACATCGGCCTGCACAAGTACGCCGGGCCGTTCCATGCTCGCGTCGATGTGTTCTACAACGACATCGAGGACTTCGTTTACCTGGCCAACACGCAGGAGGTCGAGGACGGGCTTCCAGTCCAGGTCTGGAGCCAGGCCGATGCGGAATTCTGGGGGCTCGAAGCCGAGGCCAGCCTGAAGCTGCCCGAGTCCTCGGCCGGGCAGTTCGAGCTGCGCGTGTTCGGCGACACGGTCGAGGCCGACATCGACGCCGGCAACGGCAACGTGCCGCGGCTGTCGCCGACCCGGCTCGGGACCGGCTTCGACTGGCATCGGGGAGGCTGGCGCGCCAACGTGGCCTACACCCGGGTGTTCGAGGTCGACGACGTCGCCGAATTCGAGACTGAAACCGACGCCTACAATATGCTCACGGCCAACCTGGCCTATGGCTGGACGATGGGCGCGGCGGACGTCGAGGTCTTCCTCAAGGGCGCCAACCTGCTCGACGAAACGCAGCGGGTTCACACCTCCTTCCTGAAGGACGACGCCCCCCTGCCCGGCCTGAACGTCACGGCCGGTCTGCGCGCCCGGTTCTGATCGCGACGCGGTTTTCGACGGCACCGCCCCGCCTCGCGGGGCCGGCCCGGGCGGCCTCCGCCCGGGCTTCATCCCGACCGGCTAGCATTCGCCGGCATGGAATCTTCTCGCTCGAGACGCCCACCCGGCATCCGCATCCCCGAGTTTCGCGACCACGCGGCTGCGCCTGCGCGCACCGGAAGCGCGGCCGACCTCGCTGACTTCCTCCAGCGCCGCGCTCCGGTGCTGGTCCTGACCGGTGCGGGCTGCTCGACCGGCTCCGGGATTCCGGCCTATCGCGACCCGGACGGTCGCTGGAATCGACGCCAGCCGATCTTCTTCCAGGAGTTCGTCGGCTCGGCCACCACGCGCCGCCGCTACTGGGCGCGCAGCTTTCTCGGCTGGCCGGTGATGGATCGCGCGGAAGCCGGCCCGGCCCATCGTGCGCTGGCCCGCCTCGACGCGAGCGGGCTTCTTGCGGGTCTCATCACGCAGAACGTAGACGGTCTGCACCAGGCTGCTGGCCACCGCGAGGTGCTCGAGCTGCACGGCGGGCTGCAGCGAGTGCTCTGCCTGGACTGCGGCGCTGCGATCGACCGGGACGTGCTGCAGCAGCGACTGCTGATCGCCAACCCCGACTGGGCCCCCGACGTGCTGGAAATCCGCCCCGACGGCGATGCCGAACTCGACGACGCCGCCTACCCGGGCTTCCGGGTGATCGATTGTGAAAGCTGCGGCGGTCGCCTGAAGCCTGACGTGGTGTTCTTCGGCGAGTCCGTGCCGGCGGAGCGCTTCGACCGGATCCGCGATCAGCTCGGGGCGGCAGGGGGCCTGCTGGTGGTCGGATCGTCGCTGGTGGTCGGTTCCGGGTTCCGGATCGTGCGCGAAGCCGTGCAACGAGGGCTGCCCGTTGCGGCGGTCACCCAGGGACGGACCCGCGCCGACGGGCTGCTGGAATTCAACGTGCACGATGACTGCGGAACGGCGCTGGACGACGCCATCGATCGACTCGCCAAGCGCTGAGGCCGAGGGCCGCAACCGACCTCAGACGTCGTTCTGGAAATCCTCGAGCTCGGTCTTCAGCCAGGCGCGCGCCCGGGTCAGCTCTCGGCTGACCGTGCGGCCGGACAGGTCGAGCATCTCGGCGATCTCCTCGATCGCGAAGCCGGCAAAGTACCGCGCCGAGACGATCTCGGCCATGCGCGGATTGCTCTGTTGCATCTGTTCCAGAATACGCTCCATCGCCAGCACCAGGTCGCGGTCCGCCACGTCGTGATCGGCCACGCGATCGTCCTCGAGCTCCACCGGCGCCTGGCCGCTGCCCCGCTTCTGCGAGTTCGCCCGCCGCGCGTAATCGAAGATCAGTTGGCGCATCACCATCGCGGCCAGGCGGCGCAGGTGGGCGCGGTTTTCGATCTCGCCGGAGGAATGTTCCTTGAGCTTGATGAACGCTTCATGGACCAGCGCCGTGGTCTGCATCGTCAGGCTCGATGCATATTGCCGACGCTGGTTGTGGCCGATCCGCTTCAGGTCGTCGTAGACCAGCGGCACGACCTGGTCGAACAGGTCGGGCGCACTGCGAATCTGCTGCAGCAGCTGGGTGATTTCATGCTCGGGCAACGGCTCGAACGGATCGTCGTTGTCATCGCTCGACGCCTGCCGGCCGTGCTTTTCGCGTGCGTTGATCGCGGACTTGCTCATCCCTGCTCCTAGCCCGTGCGTGTCTTGATTCCCGACCTCGGTTACGGCTCGAGTCGTGCCTCGAACGCGGCTCTCGAACCGGTGTGCGACCGTTCCCTCGATTCGGTCGAGTGCCATACTACCAGCGCGATCCGAACCGCAACAGAACGACCATGACACCCGATCACCTGCGCGCAAGCGAGACCGAGGAGAGCTGGTTCGAGGAGGGCTGCTTCATCCAGGAGTGGTCGAACGACCCGGACGACCCCGATTGCTCGATCGCGCGGGCGCGCGTCCCGGCCCGATCGCACACCCGCTGGCATCGCCTTCACGGAACCGCGGAACGCTACGTCGTGCTCGCAGGCACCGGCCGGGTGGAACTCGGCGCCGCCGGCGCAACGGCGAACGTCACAGAGCCCATCACGCGCGACATCGCGCCCGGTGACGTGGTCCGCATTCCGCCCGGCGTACCGCAGCGGGTCCATGCCGACGACGCCGAGCTGGTGTTCCTGGCCATCTGCACGCCTCGCTTCCGATCGGAGGCCTACGAGGACATCGAGGCAGCCCGATCACCGGACCTGTGACCGGGGTCTCGAACCGGTTCGACCCCGGTAGAGCGGGCAACAAAACCCGGGCACTCCGTATGGCGGACCGACGCTCGTTGTTGCTATATTTGGCGGTCTCGCAGAACCAACCCACGAACCAGATCCAAGGGAGGGGTCCGCCGTGGCGGAATTTCGTCTGAAGCTCGAGCTCGACCGCGCCTCGGGCGTGCTGGCCAGCATCGTGGCGCAGCTGGCCCGGCAGGGCGTGGAGCTGAAGACCCAGAAGCTGACCCGAGCCACCGAAGGTCGGGGCGGTTCGCTGGACATCCTGGCCGAAGGCGAAGCCGGCGATATCGCCGAGTTCGCCGAGCACATGGCCGCCGCGCGCGGGGTCGACCATGTCGTGACGATCGAGCGAGACGGCGAGCTGGTGTTCGCCGACGGTGAAGTCATCGAGCCCGAACCCGACGTCCTGCCCGACTCCACGAGCGACGATTCCGTCGACGCCGAGGTCGACCGGTTCCTCGAACCGGAGGACCCATCGATCGAGGACGCTCGACACGATGGGTCGTCCGATCGGGACGGCGACTGGCTGGAACAGGACCCCGACGCTTCCGGTCCGTCAGCACTTCATCCCGAATCGGCTGACGGCGACGACGCGGAGGAGGCGCCGATGCTCGGTCGCGACGAAGCCGACGGTGACTCCGGGGCGGAGTCGAAGGCAGACCGATCGGCAGCAAACGTTGCAGGGGCGGCCGATTCGGAGTCGACGAATGCCGAGTCGACGAATGCCGATTCAACGAGCCCCGAAGCGGCCGATGATGATTCGACCGACGATCCGACTGCCGAAAATGCGACCGACAAGGACGAACTACCCGAAAGCGGCTGGGGCAAGGAAGCCGAAGCCGAATGGCAGTCCGGCCTCGCCGATCCGGAACAGGACGAGGAAGAGGAACTGCTGCTCGGCACCGAGCCCGGCGAGGAAATCCCGCCGCCGAGTGACCCGGCCGATTCGGAATCGAGCGCGACGACCGCGGACGACGCAGCGCCGCGTTCGGGCGAAGCGCCCGCCGCGAAGTCCAGTGACAACGGCAGCGACGAGGAAAAACACCGCAGGGGCCGTGCGACCGACGACGCGACCGGGTCCGCATCACCGGGCGATTCGACGGCTCGCGCCGCTTCGGACACTGGCCATCACACGGGTCATGACGATGGGCACGACGATGGTGAAGACCATGGTGACGACGATGGTCACGACGATGGTCACGACGATCGTGACGACGATGGTGACGACCATCGTCGTCACCATCGCAGCGACGCTCTTGACGACACCCCCGGCAGCAATGACGCTGGCGATGACGACCGCGTCGTCGAGGGCGAGAACAACACCGAGAGAGCCGCGAGCCGCGAGCGGGGCGCCTCGGACGACGGCGACAAGACCGGGGTCGGTGCCACGATGCGCCGCCGGCGCCGGCGCCGACGCTGAGCGCGGACGATCCGCACGACCGCATCCGGCCGGACCATGCCCCGGCCGGTTGATCGAAGGGACCGACACGTGTCCGACGATCCAGCCGATCCGCTGGATCGGCCATCCCACTACCGAATCCAGACCGAGGACCGGCCTTGACCGACCCCACGCGCTACCCACACATCTTCGAACCGCTCGACCTGGGCTTTACCACGCTGAAGAACCGCCTGTTGATGGGGTCGATGCATACGGGCCTCGAAGACCGGGTCTGGAACTACGACAAGCTGGCGGCGTACTTCGCCGAGCGCGCGCGCGGCGGCGTCGGGCTGATGGTCACCGGCGGCATCGCACCGAATCGCCGGGGCAGTCTGGCGCCGCTGGCCTCGAAGCTGACCAACCGCTGGGAAGTCCAGCGCCACCGCAAGGTCACCGACGCGGTCCACGAGTACGACAGCAAGATCTGCATGCAGATCCTGCACGCCGGCCGCTACGCCTACCACCCGTTTTCCGTGGCCCCCAGCGCCATCAAGGCCCCGATCAATCCGTTCAAGCCGAAGGCGCTCTCGAGCCAGGGCGTCGAGCGACAGATCCGGGACTTCGTGCGCTGCGCGAAGCTGGCGCGCTCGGCGGGCTACGACGGCGCCGAGGTCATGGGCTCGGAGGGCTACTTCATCAACCAGTTCCTGGTCCCGCGCACCAACAAGCGAGATGACGAATGGGGCGGCGCGTTCGAGAACCGGATGAGGCTGCCGGTCGAGATCGTCCGCCGGATCCGCGAAGAAGTCGGCCAGGAGTTCATCATCATCTACCGGCTGTCGATGCTCGACATGCTGGCCGATGGAAACAGTCGCGACGAGGTCGTCGAACTGGGCCGCGCGATCGAAGCGGCGGGCGCCACCCTGATCAACACCGGCATCGGCTGGCACGAGACCCGCATCCCCACGATTGCCACCTCGGTGCCGCGCGCGGCCTTCACCTGGGTCACGCGGATGATGCGCGACGCGATCGGCATCCCGCTGGTCACGACCAACCGCATCAACATGCCGGAGACGGCCGAGGCGGTGCTGGCCCGCGGCGACGCCGACATGATTTCCATGGCCCGCCCGTTTCTTGCGGACGCCGACTGGGCGGTCAAGGCCACCGAGAACCGCGCCGACGAGATCAACACCTGCATCGGCTGCAACCAGGCCTGCCTCGACCATGTATTCGAGAACAAGAAGGCCAGCTGCCTGGTCAACCCGCGCGCCGGTCGAGAAACCGAGATCGTCATCGAACCGGCCTCGCAGCGCAAACGCGTCGCCGTCGTCGGCGCGGGCATGGCCGGATTGTCGGCGGCCACCACCGCGGCCGAGCGCGGCCACGAGGTCACGCTGTTCGAAGGCTCCGACCGGATCGGCGGCCAGTTCAACATGGCGCTCAGGATTCCGGGCAAGGAAGAGTTCGTCGAAACCATCCGCTACTTCCAGCGCCGGATCGAACTGACCGGCGTCGACCTGCAGCTCAACGCTCGACCCAGTGCCGGCGAACTGGCCCGGCAGCGGTTCGACGAAGTCATCGTCGCCACCGGCGTCACGCCGCGGATTCCCGGGATTCCCGGCGAGGACCACGACAAGGTGCTCAGCTATGCCGAGGTTCTGGCCGGGAATGCCACGGTCGGCAGGAAGGTCGCCGTGATCGGCGCCGGCGGCATCGGGTTCGACGTGTCGGAGTACCTGTTGCACGACGAGGTGCCGCTCGAGCCGGATCCCGACGAGGTGTCGGTCGAGGCGTTCTTCGCCGAATGGGGCGTGGACATGGACTTCGAAACCCGCGGTGGCGTCGCGGGCGTCGAGCCGGAACGCAAGGCGCCGGCCCGCGAGATCTGGATGACCCAGCGCAAGACCAGCAAGCCCGGCGCAGGCCTCGGCAAGACCACCGGCTGGATTCATCGCACCACCCTGAAGAATCACGGCGTGCGCATGCTGACCGGCGTCGACTACGAGCGGATCGACGACCGCGGTCTGCACATCACGAGCAAGGACAAGGACGGCAACGAGACGAAGCAGGTGCTCGAAGTCGACCACATCGTGCTCTGCACCGGGCAGGTGTCGGAGGACACGCTCTACGATGCGCTCAAGGACATCGGCCAGTCCGTCCACCTGATCGGCGGCGCCAAGCTGGCGGCCGAGCTCGATGCGAAGCGGGCGATCGAAGACGGCGTACGCCTGGCCGCCGGGCTCTGAGGCGATCGTCGACTCTGACGCCCTGGCATCAGAGCAGATAAACGATCTCAAACGGTTTTTTATAAGTCCTTATCGTCTTTATGCGATTGTTTGCGATCGCTTAATGCGCTGAATCGTGCCCTGGCGTTGCGCCTTCGACGAGGCTGCGCCGCCCAGCAATCACAAACGATCGACAAAAGCGTGGTTCGGCTGCTAAACTGTCGTTCATGAGCGCTTATACTGCCGAACTCGGACTCGCCGCAATCCGCAAGGAACTCGGTCGTCGCCTGCGCCTGCAGCGCGTCGTCCGTGACCTGCGGCAGCAGGACCTCGCCGACCGGACCGGGATCGGCGTGGCCACTATCCGACGCATCGAAGACGGTCGCTCTGACCTGCGTCTGAGCATCCTGGCCCGCCTGCTGCGCGAGTTCGACCTGCTCGACGGCCTCGACCGGCTGGTGCCCGACCCGACCGACTCGCCGCTGGTCGATGCCAGCGCCCTGCCCGAGCGCGTCCGGCCCGGTGGCCGCGAGGAAACCGACTGGCAGTGGAATGACGAGAGCTGACGTCGAGCTCTGGGATACGCCGATCGGCGAAGTCGCCTGGGATCCGAAGCGGAAGGCGGCCGACTTCCGGTACCTCGAGTCGTTCCTCGACAACCCGATCGAGCCCTCGCCGATCCATCTCGCCAAGCGCACCGGCATCTACCGCTTCGACCGCCTCGCCGAAGACGCCTTCCAGGGCCTGCCCGGACTGCTGGCCGACGCCCTGCCCGACCGCTACGGCCACGCCGTCATCAACCGCTGGCTGGAAGCGCACGGCCGTCCGGCCAACTCGATGAACCCGGTCGAGAAACTGCTCTACATCGGACGGCGCGCCATGGGCGCGCTGTCGTTCTCCCCGCCAAGCCGGGACGCCGACGACGACACCGCGCCGCTCGAGATCGATGACCTCGTGGAGCTGGCGAACGCCGTGCTCAGCGCCCGCACCGACGCGGTGCGCACGATCTCCCGGGACCGCAACTACGAAGACCTGATCTCGGTCGGCGTGTCGGCCGGCGGCGCCCGGGCCAAGGCGCTGGTCGGCTTCGACCCGGAGCGCCGCGAACTGCGCTCCGGCCAGGTCGACCTGCCCACCGGGTTCAGCCACTGGCTGCTGAAGCTCGACGGCGTGCAACGCAGCGGCGACCACGGCGTGCCGGACCCGCAGGGCTACGGCCGGATCGAATACGCCTACAGCCTGATGGCGCGCGCTGCCGGCATCGACCTGCCGGAAACCGCGCTGCTCGAGGACGGCCCGCGACGCCACTTCATGGTCCGGCGCTTCGACCGACCGGGCGGGAGCCGACGGCTCCACATGCAGACGCTCGGCGGCCTGGTCCACGTGGACTACAACGAACCCGGCCTGTTCAGCTACGAGCAGACCCTCGGCGTGATCCGCCGTTTGAAATGCCCGGCGGCCGACCAGCACGAGTTCCTCCGACGCGCCTACTTCAACGTCCTGGCCCGCAACCAGGACGATCACGTCAAGCAGGTCTCGTTCCTGATGGACAAGCAGGGGCACTGGCGCCTGTCGCCGGCCTACGACCTGACCTACGCCTTCAACCCCGACGGCCGCTGGACCTCGCGCCACCAGATGTCGATCGGCGGCAAGCTCGACGACTTCGAGTCGGCCGATCTGGAACGCCTCGGCACCGCGGCGGAACAGTCGTCGTCAGGAGCGCGAGACGCGCTGGCCGACGTCGCCCGAGCCGTCGAGCGATGGCCGGAATTCGCCGACCGGGCCGGCGTGGACGAGAACATCGCCGAATCGATCGGCAAGGCGCATCGGCGGCGCTTGTTTCCCTGACGGAGAGTCGCCAAGCTGGCCGCCGCGCTGGATGCGAACGGCGATCAAGGACGGGGTGCGGGTGGCGGTGGAGATTCGATCGCGTTGCGGGCGGTGGACCGCGTCGATTGCAAGCGCTTTTCCGAGATCGACCGAGCTACGCTGGACTTCAAAGGCGTTTCGCCCGCTCGCTTCGCGAGCTTCCGGCGAGGTCCGCTTGTCATGACAATCGTGGTGTCGAAAGCACCCGAAACCGCTGCGCGACCATCGCCGCCCGGGCTACGCCCGGGTCCCCCCGGATCAAGTCCGGGGCAGGCTCTGCGATGCTCGGATTCGAGGGGACGAAAAGAACTCGCTACGCGCCCCTGGCGCTCCGCTCGGACGCCTTTTCGTTTTCTTCCGTCGAATCTTCCGCTTCTCGGCGGCGCTGACGGCGGAAACTTCGCAGGCACCTTCCATCTACACCAATAGGCAATCTGTCGTCCCGGACTTGATCCGGGACCCAGTGTCTTTCGCCTTTGATGCCGCGCTCCCGCGCTGTATCGGCGCTAAGTCTCGATATCAATCACCCTCAGAGTCTTCACTCTTCGGGCAAATTGGCTGTTTTCTCCTCCCATGCAACGAAATCCACCTCCGAAATATCGATCTCTCTGATCTCGATAATCGTCGTGACTAGCCCTGTGCGAGCTATCCCAAACCCCATACTAATCTGCTCAGGCAAGCCTCCAACACAACTGGAACCCGTCATCTCACCGCCTGACTGATCCATAGAGACGATGTCATACCGCTCTTCAGGACCTTCAGGGTCCCAGACCATATTTACGTAAACGAACTGATCATCTTCAAACGAGAGCGGCGCACGCAATTCCAACCGATCGGCGCCACCGCAGTAAAGGCCATACTCCTCCAATCTCACCGCAACCCCTACCGCATTCGCCTCGCCCAAGGTCAATTCGTGAATACGAGGGATGACAACCAGTGCATGAGCAGCAACCGCAACCAAGAGTGCTGCGACTGCAGATGAGATGCCCATGAGAGAGCGCTTTGTGGATCGAACATTCACTACGCCCGCTCCCCACCCGTCCACTTCATCAGGTTCAGGAAATCCCGTCGCGTCTTCGGGCCATTGGTCAGAAAGTGCGGATCGGCTTCGGGCCGGTAGTTCGCGCGTGCGATTTCGACCTCGTCGCCACCCAGGTGATGACGCAGCACGTCCTGCTCGATGCGATACGGCTTCAGCGCATTCAGGCCGAGGATCTTCCGCTTGATCTGCGGTGTCAGCGCGGGGTAACCGAATTCCTGCTGGAATTCCTCGCTGATCTGGAACGCGCGGAAGGCCTGGATCTGGTCCTGGGGCGAGCCGTACCAGATCGAGTCCGTGCCCCAGAGGATGTTGTCCTCGCCGAGGTGCAGCAGAAGCTTGCCCAGGGCGTGGGCGGCCGAGTCCGGGTCGCGCATCAGGAAGCGCCACGTCGAGCCGAGCTCGGCGTAGACGTTCTGCCCCTTGAGGTCATGTTCGATGACGGTCTGCACCAGCGAATCGATGCCCTCGCCGCGTTCGGGATCGTACGGCCCTTCCGCCTGCCCGGGGATCAGGCCCGAGTGGTAGATCAGCAGGCTGACTTCGGGAAAGGCCTTCGCGGCGGGACCCACGTCGGTGCACAGGGAATGCTGGTAGCTCTGCTGGCCGAACGGAATCCCCTTGTGGATCGCGATCACCGGCACCTCGAGGCGCTTGGCTTCCTCCATGAACGGAACCCCCGTGTCCTCGTCGGTCAGGAAGAAGCCCTCGCCGTCCGGGCCCCACTGGGTGTAGGTCTTCCACGCCTGGATGCCGAAGTCCTGCTTGAGGCGCTGCATGTCTTCGACGTCGCCGGCCTGGTTGGGGTTGACGCGTCCATGGAGGATCAGGCGGTGCGTGCCTTCCAGCTGGCCGACGATTTCGCGCGCGGCCGCCGCCTCCTCGATCGTCAGCGGCTCGCCCTCGCGGGTCGACGGCACGAAGGACAGCACCATCACGTCCGTGTCGGAATCCATGAACACGTCCTGGACGAAGGCGTCCGGACCCAGGCACTTGAGATACGAACGCGACTCGTCGCCGACCCCGCGCGCGCATCCGGCCGCCGGCATGCCGGACAGGGGGCGCGCATCCTCCGGCACGTTGTTCAACCAGGCGCCGGTCGGGTTCACGAAGTGGCCCTGCACGTCGAAGATGAACTCGTTGCCGGTCAGCACCGCGTCGGCGGCGTCCGCTTCCATGGCCGCCTCGTCGGCCAGCGCGAACAGACCACCGGTGCGCCCCATCGCCGCCTGCGCCGCGTTGAAGGCAAGCAGCGTCGACGCCGCGCCGCAGGTCGAGACCAGGAAGGATCGACGCGTCTTGCCCGATCGCTTCGCGTTGCGCGTCGCGGCCTCCTGCGCCATCTCATTGGCCAGCAACTCCGGCTTGCCCAAGGGGATCGGTTCGAACTCGCCGTTGGACGTGGAATCGAGCTTGATCGGCAGACGCGTGCCGTCGGGGTCGTGGCGCTTGCGGTCGTTGCTCATCGGCGGGCTCCGGGCGAGGGGGAGGCCCTTGATTGAAGCAGAAGTCGGTGGTTGCTGCAAATGGAACAGGTCACGAAAGGCGGTCTGCGCAGGAGGTGCGTGATCAGGCCTCCCACAGGGTCGGGCTATGCTTGGCAAAACAACAACGTCCGGAGTACCGATGCAAGCTGACCCCACCGAAGCAACCGAGTCGCAGACGGCCGCCGACGATTCGTCTTCAGCAGCCGGCGACGGCAACGCGTCCGGTACGCCGGAGCAGGCGGCCGACGGGCTCGACCTGAACGTCATCGAAACCGTGATGAACCAGTTGCGAGACTATCTGGGCGCATTCATCCAGTGGCTGCCCAACATCGCAGCGGCACTGGTCGTGCTGGTCGCAACGTTCCTGATCGCGTTGGTGATCCGCAAGCTGGTCGGCAAGGCGATGAAGCGGGCCCAGGTGCGTCCCGCACTGATCGGCCTGTGTACCACGCTGGCCAGTGTCGTGGCCTGGATTCTCGGGCTGCTGGTCACGATGGCCATCCTGTTCCCGTCGGTGGAGCCCGGCAGCGTGCTCGCCGCACTGGGGGTCGGCGGCATCGCGATCGGCTTTGCCTTCAAGGACATCTTCGAGAACTTCATGGCCGGCGCGATGATCATGCTGCGCAAGCCGATGCGCATCGGCGACTTCATCGAGTGCGAAGGCGTGGAAGGGAAGGTCGAAGAGATCATGATCCGGGACACGTACATCCGCCAGACCGATGGTCAACTGGTGATCCTGCCCAACTCCATGCTGTACAAGAACCCGGTCCAGGTCCTGACCGATCGCGCAATGCGCCGCTTCGAAGTCGTGGTGGGCGTGTCCTACGACACCGACATCGATGAAGCGAGGGGTGTGATTCGAGAATCCGTCCACGGCCTGGACGATATCGATGACGATCGCGGCGTGGATGTGTTCGCCTACAACTTCAACGACTCCAGCGTCGATTTCCGGGTGCGCTGGTGGAGCAAGTCGACGCCGCGCGACGGTCACGAGAGCACGGACGTGGTCGTCGCCTCGATCAAGTCCGCCCTTGATGACGCCGGCATCGAGATTCCGTTCCCTTATCGCACGCACACGTTCGCCGAAGCCGTGCGCGTCGAGGGTCCGGGTTCCGATTCCAACTCCGAATCCAATTCCGAAGCCGAATCCGAATCCGAATCGGACCAGGAATCGAGCGATCGCGAGTCGAGCGGCAGCGACTAGGAGGGCGGCCTGAGAAGGCCGCTCAGGAAGGTCTTTTTGAATCCACCGGCGCGGGCCCGGCCCGCGTCGCTCTGGTGGGTCGCTGGATCGCCAGCGTGGCTTCGCGTCGCGCGCGAACCATCACGCGCTCGAATCAGGGATGGTCCTTGACGAGCGCCTGGTCGGCGATCTGGATCTCGCCGATCTGCATTTCGCCGATCTGCAATTCAACGATTTCCATTTCGCCGATGTTGACTTCGGATCGCGGCTGCGCGTGCGACGCATCGACCGCTGCCGCCAGACGGGCGCGCAGCCGATGAAGCGCCGATGCCACATCGGGCATCACTTCATCGGCCAGCTCATTCAATGCCCTCAACTGCATCGGGATCACGGGCACGCCCGGGGCTTGTGCAGTATCGACCTGCACCGTGGCCACGTACGCCCGTCCACGCCAGGCGCCCGCAGGACCCGGTGCACTGCGTGCGATGCCGAGATCGATCCTCGAGCCGTCCGGGAAGCGCACCGACACGGTCCCGTCCTGAGGATAGTCGCCGAACGCCAGGTGGCGACGATAGGCACGAACACGGGGATCATTGATATCGGCCTGCACGCAATCGGCGACGCCATCGATCCAGCACTGGAGTCGTTCGACAAGCACCGCCCGGAGCGCACCGGCGGAACTGGACTGCGGTCCGACAAGATCGATCGCCGACCGGACGTGCTCCGCGAGTCCGAGCTCATGGATGTGCACCGGGGCGATCCGTGCGACCGGGGCCATCTGCGCGTGGCTCGATGTCTCGCTGGCGGGCTGCGCCGCCAGCACCGTGCACCACACGCCAAGGAAGAAGACCAGGGGCGACGCATTGATTCGGATCATGACCGTGCTTCCCGGATGGACCGTGACCATCACGCTAGCCAGCATTTCTAGGGTGGTCACCCTAGAGTGCGTCGGTGCCTTGTCGATTGCGGTCTCGAATGCAGCCCGCACTCGACCGATGCGAAGCTCAGGCGGCCGGATCCAGCGCTGCCGGCAGCCGATCGAAGTACACGCGGGTGTTCTCGACCTGCTGGGATGCGTCAGTGATCTTCTGTACCGATGCGAGAAAGGTCTCGCGCCCGGGGTGCGCCTTGACGTACCAGCCAAGATGCTTGCGGGCGATGCGTACGCCGCGCTCTGGCCCATAGAACGTATGCAGCGCTTCGAGGTGTTCGACCAGCACCGCACCGACCTGCGCTGGCGATCGATCCGGCAGGACCTCGCCGGTATCGAGGTAATGGCCGATCTCGTCGAAGATCCAGGGCCGGCCCTGCGCCGCGCGCCCGATCAGCAGACCGTCGGCGCCGGTGTAGTCGAGCACTGCGCGGGCCTTCGCGGGATGGTCGACATCGCCGTTGGCCCAGACCGGAATCGACAGACTCCGCTTGATCGCGGCGATCGTGTCGTATTCGGCCCGGCCCTGGTATTTCTGATCCCGCGTGCGGCCGTGCACGGCAAGCGCAGCGATGCCGGCGTCCTCGGCAATCCGAGCGATCGTCGGCGCGTTCTTCCGGTCCGCGGCCCATCCGGTGCGGATCTTCAGCGTCACGGGCACATCGACCGCGTCGACCACCGCCCTGAGGATCGCCTCGACCAACGCTTCGTCGCGCATCAGCGCCGAACCGGCCCAGGCCTTGCAGACCTTCTTCGCCGGACACCCCATGTTGATGTCGATGATCTCGGCGCCGTGAGCGACGTTGTAGCGCGCGAACTCGGCCATCTGCGCCGGCTCGGTGCCGGCGATCTGCACGCTGATCGGCCCCGGCTCACCGTCGTGATCCAGCCGCTCGGCCGACTTGCGCGAGCCGCGCAGCCGGGGATTGGCCGATGTCATCTCGGTGGTCGCCAGCCCCGCCCCCATGCGCCGACACAGCAACCGGAACGGCTTGTCGGTCACGCCGGCCATCGGCGCCAGGCCCAGCGCCGGGGCGATCGTGTGCGGGCCGATCAGGAGCGTCGAAGCGGTCATCCGCCCATTGTAGCCAAGGCCGCCAGGGCGGATCGTCGCGCGCCCGGAGCCGGTTCCGGGCGCCGGCGCCCGCCGCCCCCTCACTCGCCCGACTTGCCGTGACCCCGTGAAACACCGCATACTACTGAATCGAAAACATTTTCCCGAGATCAAGGGCGCGCCGTAGAAGCTCTGGCGCTTCACGTTTCCGACTTCGCACCGACGCACGAGACGACGAATCCAGCGTATGCCGCGACGAGGAGTTTCCCTGCTGACGATGATCCTGCTGCCGTTCGCGGCGGTAGTCACGGCCATTCTGTCGATTCATACGTTCTGGGGCCAGCAGACCCTGCACCGCGTCGCCGATGCATCGGCGCTGGAGGTCAACCAGCAGGTCGCAGCCCGAGTCGAGGCGAGACTCGACGCGCTGTTCGACGCACCGGGTCAACTGCTCGACACCACCGCGGGCGCGATCGAACAGGGCCTGGTCGGCTTCGACGACCCGACTCGCCTGGAGCGCTCCCTGGTCAACGAAGTCCGCGCCCAGCCCTGGGTCACCAACCTCGCCCTGGGCCTGGATGACGGCCGCTATGCCTGCGCGTACCGCCCATGGGACGACTCGACGCGGGTCATGGTGTCGGTCGCCGACGCTGGCGGCATCATCTCCAGTTACGACGTCGCTGCCGACGGCAGCCGGGCCGAATTGTTCTCGACCCGGGAAGGCTTCGAAGTGACCGAACGGCCCTGGTACGCCGCCGCGAGGGCGCAAGCCGGCCCGACCTGGTATGAACCGTACGGCCTGTTTTCCGGAACGGGCACCGCGCTCGGCATGTCGCGCGCCGTTCGGACGCCCGACGGATCGAGCGGCGTGGTCGCCGTCGACATCGCGCTCGACGGCATCGCCACCTTCCTCGAATCGCTGGCCCTCGCCGACGGCGGCGTGGCGTTCGTCATGACGCCCGACGGTCGGATGATCGCCGACTCGAGCGGGCGCCCCCCGATCGACGCAACGATCGACGCAACGATCGACCCGCCGGTCGCACCGGGCGACCCGAACAGCCCACCGCAGGCGACGACCGAGGGCGAAGCGTCGCCACCGGGAGTCGGGAACGATGCGCTGCTTGTCGCTGCTCGACCGCTTCCGCCCGACCGGAGCGGCATCGATGCCGTCCAACGGGTCGAGTCCCGCATCCGCGAAGCCGGCGGGCAGTTCCGCGGCGCCATCGGCGATGCCGCCGAAGCCGATATCGTTCACGCTGCGCGCTACGTTCGCGACGGCGGGCTCGAGCTGATCATCGGCGTGAGCGTTCCCCGCTCCTCCTACGGCGTTGCGCTGGCCGCGGAGATTCGACGAGGCCTGTTCATCGCCGTTGTCGTGGGGCTGATCGGCCTCGGTCTGCTGGCCATCCTGGCGCGCGGGATCACCCGTCCGGTGCGCGAGCTGACCGAAGCCATTTCCGACACCGAAGCCGACCGCTTCCCGAACTACGTGCCGGACTCGAGCATTCGCGAGATCGACACGCTGGCCCGCTCGTTCTCGACCATGAGCAACCGCCTCGGGGCCGTCATGGCGACGCTGGAGCAGCGGGTCGCCGAGCGAACCGGTGCGCTGGAGGCCGCCAATCGACAACTGCAGCAGCAGAGCCGCACCGATGAATTGACCGGGCTGGCGAATCGACGGCGCTTCGCGCGCGAGCTGGCCCGGGAATGGCAGCGCGCCTCCCGCCGGGGGCACCCGCTGAGCCTGGTGATGTGCGACATCGACTGGTTCAAGTCCTTCAATGACGACTACGGCCACCCGGCCGGCGATCGCGCGCTGGTCGACGTGGCCGCCGCGCTCAAGGGGCGGGCTCGCCGCAGCGGCGACCTGGTTGCCCGGATCGGCGGTGAGGAGTTCGTGTTCCTGCTGCCCGACGTCGATCTCGAAGCGGCTCGGGCCCTGTCCGAGCGCGCCCGGGAGGACATCGAGAAGCTGGACGTCGAACACGGCGGCTCGCCGTTCGGCCACGTGACCGTGAGCTTCGGGGTGACGTCGGTCGTGCCGGATGCCACCCAACCCGGCTCCGACTCGACCCAGCTGATCGCAGCGGCCGACCGCGCGCTCTACCGCGCCAAGCGCCTGGGCCGGAACCGGGTCGAGGTCGAATCGGAATCCGAGTCCGGCTCGCGCTCCGAGCGCGAACCGACCGAACCGGCCTGAACGCCATCGCGCTCGCCGCGAGCAGCGTGCATCGGTATGCTGGTCCCGACATCTCCGCGCGCGTGCTCCGGCCTGCCCCTCGACGACCTGCAGCCGCGGCGTGGCTTCGTCCTCGATGCACTTCCCGCCCGATGACCTGCAGGAACCCACTTGATGAATGACCTCGACGAACGGCGCTGGCTGCTCGACACCCTGACCCGACAGATTCCCCTCGGCGGCGCGATGGCGCTGACCGTCGACCGCCTCGACGATGCCGGTATCCAACTGGCCGCACCGCTGGCCCCCAACGTCAACGACAAGGGCACTGCATTCGGCGGCGCGCTGGTTTCGCTGATGATCCTCGCCGGCTGGTCGCTGCCCCGGCTGATTCTCCGACGCGCCGGCGTTCGAGCCGAGCTGGTCATCGGACGCTGCGAAGTGCGCTTTCTCGTGCCGGTGTCGGGGGAATTCCGAGCGGTCTGTGACTTCCCCGGCGCCCCAGCGGTCGAGGCGTTCCTGCGCGGCGTGCGGGAACGCGGCAAGGGACGGCTGGACACGGCGCCGGAAATCCGCGTCGAGACCGCCCAGGGCATGGCGGTGGCGGCCCGGCTCGAGGCCCGGTATGCTGGGCTCGCCGTCGCACAGGAAGACCCCGTTTCGTGACCACGACCCCCCTACATTCGATCAAGGTCGGGCTCGCCCGCTTCGCGCTGGTGGCGCTGGCCGCCCTGCTGCTGGCCGGCTGCCCGGCGACCCAGCAGAAGAACCAGAAGCAGACCGAGACCTTCGATCGCTTCGAGGCCCTGGTCCGCTGGAACCAACCGGATGCGCTGGTCGATTTCATGCACCCGGAATGGCTGGCCGAGAACCCGATCACCCCGCTGGACGTCGATCGCCTCAAGCAGTTCCAGGTCAGCCAGTACCGCGTACGACAGATCGTTGCCCTGGAAGACGGCACCGGCGTCGATCGGTTGGTCGAACTGCGCATGTACCACATCCATACGGCACGGGAGCGCACGATCCAGTACGTGGAGTCATGGCGCTGGGACGAAGAGCGCGAGCGCTGGATGCTGCACTCGGGCCTGCCGGACGTGACACAGGGACGCTGATTTGCCATGATCGGAGCGGCTCCGGCGCGACCGGATCCACGGCGTCCGGACGAACCAGGGACAGCGCAGCGGGCCGCCCGCTGGTCGACACATCGACGGGGAGTCGACCGCGAACAGGCGGGAATGGACAGGGGAATCGACGGGGAATCGAAGAGGAGCCGACATGCGAACGATTGCAGTGCTCAACGCCAAGGGAGGCTGCGGCAAGACCACCATCGCGACCAATCTCGCGGCCGCGCTGGCCTGGGAGGGCTACCAGGTCGCGCTCGGCGACCTCGATCCGCAGCAGTCATCGGCGGACTGGAGCGCCGCCCGGCCGGAGGAGTATCCGGAAATCACCGCGCTGAACGCCGCCGACGGCCCGATCCGCGCGCCATCCGGCACGGACTTCCTGATCCTCGATTCCGCCGCCGGCATCCATGGCCCGGAAATGGGCAACCTGGTGCGACGCGCACAGACCATCCTGATCCCGGTGCTGCCGTCGTACATCGACATGAACGCCGCCTATCGGTTCCTCGGACACCTGTTCTCGCTCAAGCCGATTGCCGAGGGCGACGCCAAGGTCGGCCTGGTCGCCAACCGGGTCAAACCGCACACCATCATCTATCGAGAGCTGACCGGTTTTCTCGAGGGCTTCAAAGCGCCGGTGATCGGCCACCTGCGCGACTCGATGAACTACGTTCGCGCCTTCGAGCGCGGGCTCTCCGTGAACGACCTGCCGGCCTACATTGCCGAGCAGGACTGGGAGGAGTGGGAGAGCGTCTCGAACTGGGTCACCAGCCGGAAATCCCGGGGAAAAGCGTGACGGACCTGCTGGCGCAGGTGCTCCTGCGCATGGCAGGTCCGGGCACCGACGGACCGGACTGATCGCCACCGAGCCCCACTGATCCCCAATGCTCGCGGCCGATGCCCGCTCCGCCGTCGGGCGGATTTCTTCGCCGACCGGATTGCAGCCATCGAGCGCTCGCCTTCGGCCATAATCCTTGGCTGGTCTTTCCGCCGGGTCGCCCCATGCCCCAGTCCGACTGCGCGCTGAGCACCGACAAGCACGAGCTGGCCGTCCACATGCGCGCCGGCGCCGGCCCGATCGTCATCGATTGCCACGACGAACCCCGCGCCGCCGAGCTGATCCAGCACGTCGGGCGCGAGATCGGTCGTCCGGCGTTCTTCTGGTCGGCGACCCGGGGCCTGAGCCGGCTGGGCCGGGAAAGCGGCCTCGACGGCACCTTCGACCAGCCGGCCGAGCTGTTGCGCCACATCGATCAGCGGCGCGACGGCGCGATCTTCCTGCTGGCGGATTTCCATCCCTACCTCGACGACCCGGTGATCGCGCGCCTGGTGCGCGAGATCAGCCGCGGCCACGATCGTCCGGGCGCCACGCTGGTGCTGGTCGGGCACAACATCGAACTGCCCGATTCACTGTCGCCGCGCGCGGTGCGCTTCGAGATGACCACGCCGACCCGGGCCGAGCTCGCCGAAATGATCGAAGACGAAGCCGTCGCCTGGAAGGACGGCAGGGGCAAGGCCCAGGCCCGCGTCGACAAGGAGCTGGTCGATCGCCTCATCCTCAACCTGAACGGCTTGACGATGAAGGACGCGCGCCGGCTGGTGAAGAACGCCATCCACGACGACGGCGTGCTCGACGAATCGGACCTGCCGGAGCTGATGAAGACCCGCTTCGACCTGCTCGACCGTTCGGGAGCGCTGAGCTTCGAGCTCGACACGGAGCGCTTCACCCGGGTCGCCGGCATGCCGAAGCTGAAACAGTGGCTCGAACGCCGCAAGCCGGTCTTTACCGCCGCTGAACCTCCGAAGGGCCTGGACGCTCCACGCGGCGTGCTGCTGCTCGGCGTCCAGGGCTGCGGCAAGTCGCTGGCCGCGCGCGCGGTGGCGGGTCAGTTCGGCGTACCGCTGCTGCACCTGGACGCCGGCGCGCTGTTCAATCGTTTCCACGGCGAGAGCGAGCGCAACCTGCGCCGCGCGCTGGCCGGCGCGGACCGGATGGAACCCTGCGTGCTGTGGATCGACGAGATCGAGAAAGGCATGGCCACCGGCGACAACGACGGCGGCACCTCGAAGCGGATGCTGGCCACGCTGCTGACCTGGATGGCCGAGCGAAGGAGCCGCGTCTTTCTCGTCGCCACGGCCAACGACATCACCGCGCTGCCGCCGGAACTGATCCGCAAGGGCCGCTTCGACGAGGTGTTCTTCGTCGACCTGCCCGATCTCGAAACCCGCCGGGAGATTCTTGCCATTCACCTGGCGCGTCGCGACCTCAAGCCGATGCTCTACGACATCCAGGCCCTGGCCGAGGCTTCGGAAGGCTTTTCCGGCGCCGAACTCGAACACGCCGTGGTCTCGGGCATGTACTCCGCCCACGCCGAGGACCGCGTGCTGGAGAACGACGACATCCTCGGGGCCATCCGCGACACCCGACCGCTGTCGGTGATGATGGCCGAACCGATCCAGCAGCTCCGGGCCTGGGCCAGGGATCGCGCGGTCCAGGCCTGACGGCGCCTGCCCACGGTCCCTGTCCGAGGCCGAGCGGGTGCCTTCGCGAGCGAGGCTCGCTCCCACAGGAGACGGAGCCCGCTGCGATGGCAATCGGCCGAAGCTGGCTCGCCGCTACTCCCGGTCCTCCCCCCTCAAGCGCGCAAAGAATCCCGCGCGCTCGGCCTCGTCGATTTCCGCCGGGCGCTCGAACACCACGCCTTCCGACGGATCGTCCGGGTCGTAGAAGATGCCCCATAGCGGCCGCTGGGCGGCCGGGTCGATCGCATAGCGATAATCGCCGATGAACGCCCGGCCTTCGTAGTCGTAGCGGTAGTAGCGGAAGGTCCAGCCGTCGGAAAAGTGCTCGAAGCGGGCGAGGTCATCGGCCAGGCGGCTGTCCTCGGGAACGTCGGACGGCTCGAAGTGATCCACCCGCGAACCGACCCACAGCATGGCCGGCCGGGTCGGGACGATGCGCACGGCGACGGCGTGGAACGTCCGCCCATCGTCGACCAGGCCGCGCCAGAGGACCAGGTTGGCGAACGACGGCTTGGCGATGACCCGCTCGGCCGGTATGCCGCTCTGCTCTGCCCAGTGGCGAACGATGCTCTCGGCCCGGTGCTGCTGGATGAAGCCGACGGCCAGGTAGAGGATTGCCCACAGCGCGGCGATGCGCAGAACGAGCCGGCTACGCTTCCAGACACCGATCGCCAGCAGCACGGCCACCGGCACGGAGAACAGCGGGTCGATCACGCTGACGGCATTCCAGGCCACGCGCTCGTCGGAGAACGGCCAGAACAGCCGCGTGCCGTAGGAAGTCATCGCGTCGAGCACGCCGTGCGAGCCGAAGCCGAGCAGGCACCACAGGTAGACCCGGGCGAACCGGATCTTCTCGGACCACTTCGAAAGCAGCGGCCACAGCACCAGCGAGACGATCAGCGCGCCGACCGGGATGAACGCGAAGGCATGGGTGAAATGGCGGTGGTACTCGATGGCCAGCAGCGAGTCGGACGACGACCGGATCAGCACATCGAGGTCGGGCGCCATGCCGGCGACCACGCCCGCGACGGCCGCCGGGCGCATGTCGCGACGGCGCGAGCCGGCTTGCGCCCACAGCCCGCCGAACAGGCCCTGCGTGACTGGATCCATGCGCTGCTATCCTTCCTTCGACCCCACGCAGTGTACGGGAAGCCCTGCATGAATCCTGGTTGTTCGACTCCGACTCCGACCCCAACCTCGAGCCCGCTCCTGCCGGTGCTGCTGCTCATCGCCCTGGTGACCGGCTGCGCGAGCGCGCCGGAATCGGGCCTGCCTTCGGGCCCCGACTGCAGCGACCCGGCCCGCTTCGATCTCGCTCTCGCGGGTAAGCCGGTTCCCCCGTCCTGCTCCGTGCCGGCGCCGGACCAGGCTTACGGCCTGGGCGCGATGATCCGCGAATACCGGGAAACGATCCGCCAGGCCCGAACGCGGCTTCGCAACCTGCCGCCGGACTCCGAACGCACGGCGCTCCGCCTGCGTCAGCAGCTGATCCGGGCCGAGCGAGATCTGCCCGAACTCGAGGCGCTGGCCCGGCTCGAGGGCTGGCTGCCGCCGGCCGAGCTTCCGGACACGCCGCACGGCTGATCCGAGCCCCAGCGACGCCGAACCCGGGCGGCGAACACGAGACACCCGACACAGGGCACCGGACCGTCGATCGGCCCACCACTGCGCCAACGAAAAAGGCCGGACGCGAACGCCCGGCCCTGTTCGTGATCCTCCGACGCGCGGATCAGTACGGCGCGTCGCACAGGCAGTGGGCGATGACCTCCGGCAGGTTCGGCCGGCCCGAGCGGGCCTCGGCGATGCGGTTCAGGTCATCGAGCAGGCGCGCGTAGAGGTTCGTGCCGATCAGTCGCGACAGCGGGTTGGCCGGCAGTTCCAGTCCGGCCTTGACCATGGCCTCGGCGCCCATCTGGGCCAGGAACTCCTCGAACGCGCTCATGCGGGGCTGGATGTAGACCCGGTCGTAGTCGTCCGAAAGTCCGGCCATCCGGGCCGCGGCCGCGATCGCTTCGTCCAGCGTTCCCAGCTGATCGACCAGACCGCGGTCGCGCGCCTGGGCGCCGGTCCAGACCCGGCCCTGGGCGATGTCGTCGACCTGCTCCGTGCTCATGTCGCGGTGCTCGGCGACCAGGCCGATGAACTCGCGGTAGCCGTGCTCGATGACCGACTGGATCAGCGCGCCCACCGGCTCGGGCAATTCGCGGTCGGCGCGGAAGCCGCCCGCGATCGGGGTGGTGCCGAAGCCGTCGGTGTTGATGCCGACGACCTCCAGCGTGTCCTGGAAGGTCGGGAAGAAGCCGAAGATGCCGATCGACCCGGTGATGGTGTTCGGGTAGGCCCAGACCTCGTCGGCGCCCATCGCGATCCAGTAGCCGCCCGAGGCCGCGACGTCGCCCATGCTGACGACCACCGGCTTGCCGGTCTCGCGCAGGGCCATCATTTCCTGGCGGATGATCTCGGAGGCGAACGCGCTGCCGCCGCCGGAATCGATCCGGAACACGACCGCCTTGACCGAATCGTCGCGCGCCGCGTCGCGCAGCAGGCGCGCGGTGGAATCGCCGCCGATCATGCCCGGCGACTGGCTGCCTTCGACGATCGAACCGGAAGCCACGACCACGGCGACCCGGTCATTGGCCAACTCGGGCGTGCGCGGGAGGGCCAGGAAGGCATCCATATCGATCTGGCGGAAGCCCTTTTCGTCGTCCGCCGCGCCGCGCTCGGCCAGTGCAAGGCGCGCTTCGGGGCGGGTCATCAGGCGATCGACCCAGCCGGCGTCCAGCGCTGCAGCGGCGGCATCGCCGTTGGCCGCCTGCACCAACTCGACCGGATTCTGGGTCTGCTCGATCAGCCGCTCGACCGGCATGCCGCGATTGGCCGCGATCATCTCCAGCATCTGCTGCCACAGGCCCCCGATCCAGTACTGCGCCGCCTCGCGGTCGGCCTCCGACATGTCGGTGCGGATGTAGGGTTCCATCGCCGACTTGAACTCGCCGACCCGGAACAGGTTGATGTCGACCTTCGCCATCTCGAGCGCATCGGCGAAGTAGTTCCGGAAGTACGCCATGCCCTCGATGATGACCAGGCCGTCCGGGTCCAGCCAGACCTCGTCGGCCATCGACGCGAAGCCGTACTGGGCCTGGGTCATTGCCCCAGCGTAGGCGATCATCGATTTCCCCGACTGGCGGAAGCGCTTCACCGCGGCATCGAGCTCGGTCATCGTGCCGGGCGATACGCCCAGCAGCCGGTCGGTGCGCAACAGCACCTGGGCGATCCGGTCGTCGTCCGCCGCCAGCTCCAGCGCGCGGACCAGGTCGCGCAGGCGGGTCTCGGGCAGCTGCTGGCCCAGCGCTTCGTTCAACGCCCGTTCGGCCGGCGTGCCAGTGTACTCCTCGACGATCACCCCGATCGGAGCGATCACCAGCGTGGTGTCGTCCTCGACCACGATGCGGTCGCCGGACACCAGGCCGCGGATCAGCAGCGCGAGGATCAGCAGGAACAGCACGTTGAACACGAACATCCGGAGCGCGGTCACGCCGCCCCAGAATCCGGTCCAGAGGCGCACGAGGAAATTCGGTCGTCGTTCGGTCGTCATTGAAAGCTTTCCCGGTCGGATGGAAAACGAGCCGCGCAAGGGTCGCACGGCTCGGTCATGGAAACATCGTCGACGCATTGTTCCAGCCGGAACCCCCGCTCACAAGGGCCAGAAGTCAGGTCCCGGACCGGGGGCAGCAGCACCTACACCGCCTCAGGCCACCGTCGGCGGATCGGGCGGCGCCGGCGGCGGGGGCGGATTCGCCACCGTCGTCGGGTCCGGCGCATCGGCCAGCACCTTTCGGCCGTGCCGGATGTACGCGCCGGAGGCGCGCCAGAAGCGCGTGCCGAGCAGCACCGCGGCCACGCTCAGACCGGCGACCAGGCCGACCCACATGCCGTGCGGCCCCCAGTCGCGCCAGAAGGTCAGCCAGCAGCCCAGCGTCATGCCCACGCCCCAGTAGGAGACCAGGCTGTAGACCATCGGCCAGCGCGTGTCCTTCAGCCCTCGCAGCGCACCGGCCGAGGCCACCTGGAGGCCGTCGGAGACCTGGAAGATCGCCGCCCACAGCAGCAGGCTGGAGGCCAGCGCGACGACCTCGGCCTCGGCGGTGTACATCCGCGCGATCGGCTCGGCCAGCAGCAGCATCAGCGTGGCCGAGATTGCGCCGTAGGTCCCGGCGATGCCGATGCCGACCAGTCCGGCCCGTCGCGCGCCCTGGCGGTCCCGACGGCCGACCGCGTTGCCGACCCGCACCGTGATCGCCCCCGACATGCCCAGGGGCACCATGAAGGCCATGGATGCGATATTGATCGCGACCTGGTGCGCCGCGATCGGCAGCGCGCCCAGCGTGGCGATCAGCAGCGCAGTGGCGATGAACAGGCTGCCCTCGAAGGACACCATGATGCCGATCGGCAGACCGACGGAAAGCAGCCCGCGGATTTCGCGCCACGACGGCGGGCTGAAGCGCTCGAACAGCGCGAAGGACCGGAAGCGCGGACGCCATGCGATGTAGATCCCCAGCGCAACGAACTGGACCCAGAACACGATCGCGGTGGCCCAGCCGCAGCCGACCGCGCCCATCGGCTCGAAGCCCAGCTTGCCGAACATCAGCACGTAGTTCAGCGGCACGTTCAGCGCGATCCCCATCACCCCGATGTACATGGTCGGCTTGGTGTCGCCCGTGCCCTCGGCGAAGAACCGCAGCACCAGCTGTCCGGTCAGCGCCAGCGCGCCCCAGCTGACCGCGTCCAGGTAGCCCAGCGCGGTGTCGGCCACCGCGTCGTCGACGTCGAGCAGCGCGACGACCCAGTCCATCTCGCGCATCGCGAAGAACACGAACACCCCGAGCACCAGGGCGATGTAGCCGGCCTGGCGCGTCATCTCCCCGGCCTGCCCCCGCCGGCCGGCGCCGTCGAGCTGGGAGACGGCAGGAGATACGGACATCAGCACGCCGAGCGAGAGCAGGAACCCGGCCGCCCAGACCGACGACCCGACCGCGATCGCGCCCAGCGCGACCGTGCCCAACCGCCCGGCCATCACCGTGTCGACGAAGTTCATGCCGAACGACGTCACCTGACCGATGATCAGCGGCGTTGCGAGCAGCAGCGTGCGTCCGACCTCGTAGCGGAGGCCCGTACCTTCGGGGGCGGGGGGTGGCGGCGTGCGGGTGTCCAACGATGGGGCCTTCGCGATCGAATCGGGCAGTGTAGCCGGTCCGGAGCGGCCGGGCTTGCCCTGCCGGTGGCCGCGCTGCTCGACTACGACAGCTCCGTAATTCTGGGGTATCGTCTGTGCCTACTATGCCGTAGCGATCGGCATGTTGATTCGAAGCGGACCGGGGGCGGACACAGAGCCTGGAGACGCATCAGACTCGAGCAATGCATCTTCGAATACCTGAAAGATTCGCCCGCACGCATGAACTTAAAAAGGCTCCCGCGCGACTCCATCGCGCTCCGGAGCTGCCAAGCCCCAACGTAGACGAGCCGTCGCTAAAACACTTCGATTGTCGCCTGGTTAAAGCAACGTGCCGCGCACTCATGCTGCTTTACGGCCGAGCGTACATGGTGCTGTTGTCGGAAACATCGCGATCTGCTGTCTTCAACGCCGCGAGGGGTGTGGGTGCCCAACATCGATGCCTTTGGTTCCGACCGGGCGGTGTAGCCGGTCGGGCCGGGACGAGGCCGACCGGACGCTTGTCGCAGGAGCACTTCGGCCGCTTCCCTTTCCCGCCCGGCCCGACCGCGGAAACGGCTGCCGCCGATCCCGCCCCGACGGGCTCTAACGAGCAAGCGGGCAGCGGAAAGCGGCGTTACTCCGGATCCGGTCTGCAGCGCTCGGCGCTGTCCGAGAAGATGATCTGCGGCAGCACGACCGACGTGGTCGTGGACAGGTTGTTGCCGGGCGTCGGGTCGCCGGTGGTGCTCGAGACGAGCGCGCTCGATGCAACGGGGCTTACGGTGTCGGCACCGGTCTGAACGGGTAATCCGATCTGTAGGGATTGTCCGGCCGAAAGACCGCCGATCGGGCATTCGATGTCGACAGCCCCCGGCTCCGATCCGAACCGCCGGGTGAACGACGATGCAGATCGCCGGGATCGAACCGGGCACGTGTCGCTGCAGGAGTTCGGAAGAAAGCGATGAATCGGGAGGGTCGGCCCGTGCTGGTGGGCCCGACCTATCCCTTCAACCGGAACACGCCGTACAACTCCGAAATCCCCAGCGTGACCATGTCGTGCTGCTGGAGCTCGGGGGTGTATTCGACGACCGGGTCCGTGCGCAGGGCGAAGCGCCAGGGTTCGAAGCCGAGGTCGCGGAGTTCGTGCTCGAAATCGGGCAGCTTGATCGGGTTCAGTTCCGTGTACCACTGCCAGTACTGCTCGGGCGGGGATGTCTCGCCGGCGCGGTCCATGTAGCGCGGGGTGCCCGCGAGCACGCGCCGCTTCAGCTCCTCGCGGTCGAGCTTCAGGTGGATCCACGGATCGTCGAAGAACTCGCCGAGGTGGTTGCCGGCGGAGCCGTAGAGCAGGCCCGGGTGGGCGAAGAACAGGCCGCCGGGACGCAGCACGCGCTTGATCTCGGCCAGGGTCTGCGCATAGCCGCCGGCAATGTGCTCCAGCGAGCCCCAGGACAGGATCGCGTCAAAGCTGTCGTCGTCGAACTGCAGGTCGTTGCCGTCGTCGGGGCGGAACTCGATGCCCGATTGCTCGATGATCTCGGGCGGCAGGTGGTGCTCGCGGCAGATCGACGGCAGGCGTTCGTAGCCCTTGAACGGGTCGACGGCGACGAAGCGCCTCGGACGTTTGCGCAGCGCAACGCCGAGGTCGGTGATGCCGTCGCCGCAGCCGACGTCGAGGACGTCGCCGCGGAGCTTCGGGTGGTCGGCAAACATCAGGTCGATGACCACGCGCGCGGCATGGTCGAAGTGGCGATAGAACCAGTTGCTCATGCCCTGCGACCAGCTCAACTGCTCGACCGGCGCCGTTCCCGCGTAGCTGCCCAGGCGCCAGCCCGAGGCATGGTCCACCGGCGCCTCGACGTCGAAGGCGACCGGCTCGGCATGGCGTCGACCCGCGGGGTCACCGGTCGAGGCAATCACCTCGAGGCGCGTGCCGGCGGACCAGTCGGGATCGGTCGGCGCTTCCAGCCGGAAGCGCCCGCGCGGCAACCAGGCCGGGTCGATGCCGGCCGCGCCGAGGTGGCGATCCTCGACCGTGCCATCCGGTCGGGTGATGCGCAGGTGCGCATCGACATCGAACACCGCAGGCGCGGTGACTTCGAGTTCGACGACGCCGAAGCCGTCGGCGCTGGCCTCGAGACCCGAATCGCTCATCGGACGATCACCGGCCGTAGGTCTTCTCGAGCCAGGCGATCATCGCTCGCAGGGTCTGCGCTTCGCCGCCGGCCGGACGGCCCGGGCGGTCGGACAGGTTCCACGCGTAGATGTCCAGGTGCATCCAGTCGATGCCCTCGGGCACGAAGTGATCGAGGAACAACGCCGCGGTGAGACTACCGCCGTAGCTGGTCGTGCCGGTATTCGACAGGTCGGCGATCCTGGGCTGGATCTGCTCCTTGTAGGGCTTGTACAGGGGCATGTGCCAGAGCGGGTCTTCGACTTCGAAGGCCAGGTCCTGGATCGCCCGCGCCTGGCCATCGTTTCTCGCGTACAGCGGCGGCAGATCCTCGCCCAGCGCGACGCGGGCCGCGCCGGTCAGGGTGGCGAAATCGATGATGCGCGTAGCCCCCTCCTCGCCGGCCAGGGTCAGCGCATCGGACAGGACGACCCGGCCTTCCGCGTCGGTGTTGCCGATCTCGATCGTGGTGCCGTTGCGCGTGGTCACGATGTCCGAGGGACGGTAGGCGTTGCCGGCGATCGCGTTCTCGACCGCCGGGATGTAGACCCGCAGGTGAACCTTGATGCCCAGCCGCATGATCAGCTCGGCCAGGCCGAGGACGTGGGCCGCGCCGCCCATGTCCTTCTTCATCAGCACCATGCCGGAGCCCGGCTTGATGTTGAGCCCGCCGGAATCGAAGATCACGCCCTTGCCGACCAGGGCCAGCGAGGGATGCGACTCGTCGCCCCAGGCCAGCTTGATCAGGCGCGGACCGCGCGAGGCCGCCTGGCCGACGGCGTGGATGGCCGGGAACTCGCGTTCGAGGTCGTCGCCATGGACCACCTTGAAGGAGGCGCCGTGCGCCCGAGCGAGGTTCTCGGCCTCCCCCGCCAGTTCGCCGGGGC
Source organism: Wenzhouxiangellaceae bacterium (assembly GCA_965227925.1). Taxonomy (GTDB): domain Bacteria; phylum Pseudomonadota; class Gammaproteobacteria; order Xanthomonadales; family Wenzhouxiangellaceae. Next base: position 474,273 of record CBDDGP010000002.1, on the reverse strand, counting down.
CGAGGTCGGCGGCCGGCGTGTTGACCAGGTCGCGCACGCGGAACAGGGCGTCGCGGACAATCGCCAGGCGTTCGATTCGGTTTCCGGGCACGACCAGCTCGGCCTTCGGTCGATCGCCCTTCTTGTAGCGGTCGAAGCGATAGTGGCCCAGCGCCCAGCCGACGGCGAGATCGTCGATCTCCTCGTCGTCCGCGCCGTCGACCCGGTAGGCACCCTCGGGCAGCTGCGCCGGCAGACCGGCCAGCGTCCAGACCCGCCCCTGCTGCGGTCGGCCGACGAGCACGCGCGCCAGCCTGCCGTCGCAGTCGGGCACCTGCAGGGAGGTGCCGGGCTTTCCGGTGTATCCGGTGGATTCGATCCAGGCCTGCGTCCGGGCGTCGCCGGGCTCGCCGAGCGAGTCCGGGTCGACGATGGAGATCGGGATGACGCGATCGGCGTCGGCAGCAGTTCGAAACATGGCGGGTTCGCGGATTCAGGGAAGCCAGAGAGGATAGCGCACCGGGCGGAAACGAGGGACTTTGGGCAAGGGGGGGGAGGACTAGCGGAAAAGGGCCAGGGGAAAGGGACTAGGGGAAAGGGGGAAAGGGGGAAAGGGGCTAGTGACGAGGGGATCGTCCATACCGGCGCATGGGTGCCGGTACGAAAACGACCCGCCGAGGGCGGGCCGTTTCGATGGAGGCTGGGCGGTTCGAAAACCGCCGGATCGACGAGACGACGGTCCGGGGCCGGCAGAGGCGCGGCCAGGCCGCGCCCCACTCGCCCCTGGCCCCTCGTCCCTGGCCCCTGCTGTCTAGCCCAGCTTCTCCCGCATCGCCTCCAGCTCGTCGATCAGAGCCTTCGGTACGCGCGGGTTGAACCTGGCCAGGTGGCTCTCGACGTCGTCCAGTTCGCGGGCCCAGGCCGCGGCGTCAACGGCCAGCAGGGTGTCCATGTCGGGCGTGGCATCGAGGCCGTCGGTCGAAATGGCGCCGTCTTCGGGCAGGAAGCCGACCGGCGTCTCGACCGCTTCGGCCTCGCCGGCGCAGCGCTGGAGCACCCACTCCAACACGCGCAGGTTCTCGCCGAAGCCCGGCCAGATGAACCGGCCCTCCTCATCGCGGCGGAACCAGTTGACCTGGAAGATCTTCGGCGGATGCTGGAGCTTCTCTCCGACCTTCAGCCAGTGGCCCCAGTAGTCGCCGAAGTGGTAGCCGCAGAACGGCTTCATGGCCATCGGATCGCGTCGGACCACGCCGACCTTGCCGGTGGCCGCGGCGGTGGTTTCCGACGCCATGCTGGCCCCGAGGAAGGTGCCGTGGGTCCAGTCCCGCGCTTCCATCACCAGCGGCGCCAGCGTCGCGCGTCGGCCGCCGAAGATGATGGCGTCGATCGGTACACCCTTCGGGCTCTCTGCCGCATCGGTGTAGCTCGGACACTGCTCCATCGACACGGTAAATCTCGAGTTCGGATGGGCGGCCTTCTTGCCCGAACCCGGATCGTACTTGCCGCCTTTCCAGTCGAACTTCGGAATGCGCTCGTCCAGATCCTCCCACCACGGCTCGTTGGTGTCGGTCACGGCCACGTTGGTGAAGATCGCATCGTGGTCGAGCATCGCCAGCGCGTTCGGATTGGTCTTCGCCGAGGTGCCGGGCGCGACACCGAAATAACCCGCCTCGGGGTTGATCGCGTAGAGCCGGCCGTCGTCGCCCGGGTGCAGCCAGCAGATGTCGTCGCCGACCGTGTGGATCTTCCAGCCGGCCGACCTGTACGGCTCCGGCGGAATCAGCATCGCCAGGTTGGTCTTGCCGCAGGCCGACGGGAACGCGGCGGCCACGTAGCGGGTCTCGCCCTCCGGGCTCTCGATGCCGACGATGAGCATGTGTTCGGCCAGCCAGCCTTCGCTGCGGGCCTGGTAGCTGGCGATGCGCAGCGCATGGCATTTCTTGCCGAGCAGCGCGTTGCCGCCGTAGCCCGAGCCGTAGCTCTGAATGGTCAGCTCTTCGGGGAAGTGCATGATGAAGCGACGATCGGGATCCAGCTCGCCGGTGGAATGCAGCCCGCGGACGAAGGTGCCTTCGCGCTCGATCCGCGCCAGGGCGTCATCGCCCATGCGGGTCATCTTGCGCATGTTGGCCACCACGTAGGGGCTGTCGGTGATCTCCACGCCCAGGCGTGAGAACGGCGACTCGATCGGCCCCATGCAGTACGGAATCACGTACATGGTGCGGCCTTCCATGCAGCCGGCGAACAGGCCGTCCATCTTCCGGTGCGCCTCGTCCGGCGACATCCAGTGGTTGTTCGGGCCGGCGTCGTCCTCGTCGGTGGTGCAGACGAAGGTCAGGTGCTCGACGCGGGCGACGTCATCGGGGTCGGACCGGTGCAGGTAGCACTCGGGGTGGGTGGCCTGGTTCAGTTCGATCAGGTCCCCACTGTCGAGCATGCCGTTGATCATCGACGCGTTCTCTTCCGAGCTGCCGGTGCACCAGTACACCTCGTCGGGGCGCGTGAGACGTTCGACGGAGTCGACCCATTCGGACAGGGCGTTGAGCTTGGTGGTCATCAATTCTTCCAGGTGGATGTGGGTTTGGATGGCTCGATAGGGCTCGCAGGAGCTTCGATCGGGAGCGCGGACCGCGAACGCGCTCAGGCCGGCGTGAACGGGTCCAGCCGGGCCGGCATCGGTTCGAGCGTCGGCCGGAAATACCTCGGCAGGCCATGCTCGTCGTAGGGCGGGTAGTCCTCGCCGCGGATCAACGGCTCGAGGTAGCGCCGCGCCGTGTCGGTGATGCCGAAGCCGTCGTCGGCGATGAAGTCCGCCGGCAGGGTCTTTTCGCGGTTGGCGATGTCGCCGAGCGGCGCGCTGGCGATCGTCCATTCGTACGGATCGTCGGACGTGCGCCGGATCACCGGCATCACGCCCGTCTGTCCGGCCCGGGCGAACTCCACCGCGGCCCGCCCGACCGCGCGTGCGTGCGCGACGTCGGTGGCCGAAGCGATGTGTCGTGCCGAGCGCTGCAGGTAGTCGCAGACCGCCCAGTGATACTTGTGGCCGAGTTCGTGGCGGACGATCTCGGCGACCACCGGCGCGACCCCGCCGAGCTGCTTGTGACCGAAGGCGTCGGTGGTTCCGGCATCGGCGAGGAACGTGCCCTCGGCGTCGCGCGCGCCCTCGGAGACGACCACGGAGCAGAAGCCGTTGGTGGTCACGGAACGCTCGACCGCCGCGCAGAACGCCTCGCGGTCGAACGGCACCTCGGGAAACAGGATGATCTGCGGCGGGTCGCCGTCGCGCCGGTGCGCCAGACCCGCCGCCGCGGCGATCCAGCCGGCGTGCCGACCCATCACCTCCATGATGAAGACCTTCGTCGAACTCGAGGCCATCGACATCACGTCGAGACTGGCTTCGAGGATGGACACGTTGACATACTTCGCCACCGAACCGAAGCCCGGGCAGTTGTCGGTGACCACGAGGTCGTTGTCGATGGTCTTCGGCACGCCCAGGGCGCGCAGCGGATAGCCGAGTTCCTGGGCCATCTGCGAGATCTTGAACGCGGTGTCGGCCGAGTCGTTGCCGCCGTTGTAGAGAAAGGTGCCGATGTCGTGGGCGTCGAGCACCGCGACCAGGCGCTCGTACTCGCGCCGGTTGTCGTCCAGGGATTTCAGCTTGTAGCGGCAGGACCCGAACACGCCGCCCGGGGTGTGGCCCAGCGCGACCAGGTCGTCGGCGGAGAACGACGAGGTGTCGATCAGACGCTCCTCCAGCACCCCGATGATGCCGTCGGCGGCACCGAACACCGTGCCGAAATCGTCGGGATACTCGCGCGCCGTCTCGATCACCGAGGCCGCGGTGGCATTGATGACCGGCGTGACGCCGCCGGACTGGGCGTAGAGGATGTTGTTCCCGGGCATTTCGATCCGAGGGTCGATTCGCTTCCCGAGCAAGGATAAAGCAATTCGGGCGGCGGGTCCGCGACCGGGCTCGGCGACCGGCTCTCGGGACCCCTCCTCCTGAGCCGTCGCCGTGACGACCGCCGAAATTTGACTTGCCGGCGGGGTCGGGCTACCTTTAGCCGCTTGTCCAGCCGCACCCGAACCCTCTACCGATGCGCATCGTACTCCTCGGCCCGCCGGGCTCCGGAAAAGGAACCCAGGCCGCCCTCCTCCGCGACCGTCTCGACCTTGCCCACATCTCGACCGGCGCGCTGTTGCGCGACGCCGTGGAGCAGCAGACCGCACTCGGCCAGGAAGCCCAGCGCTACATGGACGCCGGCAATCTGGTTCCCGACGACCTGATGCTCGGCCTGATCGAAGAGCGTCTCGGCCAGCCCGACGTGGCCAACGGGTTCATTCTCGACGGCTATCCGCGCAACCTGGCCCAGGCCGAAGCGCTGGATGCAGTGCTGGAACGCATTGGTCAACCGGTCGACGTGGCGGTCTCCGTGACGGTCAACGAGCAGGAGATCGTCGACCGGCTGAGCAAGCGCGCCGTCGAGGAAGGCCGTTCGGACGACACGGAAGACGTCATCCGCACGCGCCTGCGGGTCTACGCCGAGCAGACCGCCCCGGTGGCGGGTCATTATTCGGCCCGCGGCCAGCTGCGTGAAATCGACGGAATGGGGTCCGTGGAAGATGTCCAGCAGCGACTGCTGGATGCTCTGCAGACCGACTGACCGTTCAGCCGCCCGCTCGGCGGATCCGGGTGCAGCGCACGCCGTCCGCCTCGGCGCTTCCGACCCATTCGTGACCGCCCCGGTCGCACAGGATCTGCAGATCCACGCCGGCCAGCGGATCGTCCGTAACGATCTCCAGCATCTGTCCCGGTCGCAGGCGGTCCAGCGCCCTGCGCGCCCGCAACGCCGGCTCTGGACAGATCAGGCCGATCGCGTCCACGCGCCGATCGACCGCGGTCGAAACGCCTTCGTCGGTGTGCTCGAGGTTGCGTCGATCGGAGTTCATCCCCCTATTCTGCCCCGCCGGGCGCGTTGCCGATGGGTGCATTGGCGATGGGTGCATTGGCGATGAGAGCCTGGCTGGCACAGGTCGGCCGGATCGCGCTGCTGCGCACGGGACCGCAGGACCTGCCGGCCTCATCGGCCGCCCTGCTGCTGGCGATGGCGCTGTGGTGGTGCCTGACCGGCGCGATGCTGCTGTTCGCGCCCGAACCGCCGCCGCTGCTCGACGTCGCGCTGACCTTCGCGCTGCAGCTGGCCTCGATCCAGGTCGTGCTCATGATCGCGGGGCGCCCGGCCCGCTTCGGCCAGGTCGCCCAGGCCCTGTTCGCGACCGGCGCGCTGATCGGCCTGCTCAACCTGCCCCTGTGGCTGGCCGCCGGGCCGATCGGGGCGGAGACCTCGATCCCGGGCCCGCTGGTGGTCCTGGCGCTGATCGGCCTGTTCTGGAGCCTCGCCGTGGACGGTCACGTGTGGCGGCACGCGCTCGAGCTTCCGTATGCCGGCGGAATCGCAGTGGCTGTGCTAGTTTTCCTGCTCCAGATCCTGGTTCTGGAAACGATCGGCCTGGGCGCCTGAAACGGCACCGCTCCGGCAAGGAGCCGACCGCCGAGATCGGCTCCGACCGGCCGAACCCGGAGCCCACCAGACCCCGTCAAGAGACCTGATGAACGCCTTATGAAACTCCACATCCTCGGCATCTGCGGCACGTTCATGGGCGGCATCGCCGCGCTGGCTCGCGCCGACGGCCACGAAGTCTCCGGCCAGGACGCCAACGTCTATCCGCCGATGAGCACCCAGCTCGAGAACCTCGGCATCGAGCTGCACGAGGGCTATTCGGCCGAAGCGGTGCCGGACGATGTCGACCAGGTCGTGATCGGCAATGCGCTGAGCCGCGGCAACCCGGCCGTCGAGCACGTGCTGAACCGGCGCATGGACTACGTGTCCGGCCCGCGCTGGCTGGGCGAAAACTATCTCGCGCAGCGCAAGGTGCTGGCCGTGGCCGGCACGCACGGCAAGACCACGACCGCCAGCCTCGCGGCCTGGATTCTCGAGCATGCCGGCCTGGTTCCCGGCTTCCTGATCGGCGGTATCCCGAGCAATTTCGACATCTCGGCCCGCGCCGGCAGCGACTGGTTCGTGGTCGAGGCCGACGAGTACGACACGGCCTTCTTCGACAAGCGGGCCAAGTTCGTGCACTACCGGCCTTCGATCGCGATCCTGAACAACCTCGAATTCGACCACGCCGACATCTACCCGGACCTGGCCGCGATCGAGACCCAGTTCAATCACCTGCTGCGAACCGTGCCGGGCAACGGCAGCATCGTCCACAACCAGCACGACGCCCACCTGAAGCGGGTGTTCGAGAAGGGCTGCTGGAGCGACCGGTCCTCCTTCGGCATCGACGGCGACGTCGAGGCCGACTGGCGCGTCCGGCTCGACGAAGCGTCCTGCCGGCAGCTGACCTTCTTCCGCGGCGACGACGAGATCGGCTCGCTGGAGTGGAGCCAGAGCGGCCGCCACAACGCGTTGAACGCGGTCGCCGCGATCGCCGCCACAACGGCAGCGGGCGTCGATCCGGGCGCGGCCGTTGCGGCGCTGCGCGAGTTTCGCGGGGTCAAGCGGCGGATGGAGTACCTCGGCGACGTCGGCGGGATCCACGTCTACGACGACTTTGCCCACCACCCCACCGCGATCCGCCTGACCCTGGAAGGCCTGCGCCGTTCGATCGGCGCGGCCCGGCTGCTGGTCGCGCTGGAACCGGCCAGCAACACCATGCGCGGCGGCCACCACCTCGATCAGCTGGCGCCGGCACTGGCCGCCGCCGACTACGTCGTGATGCACTCCGCCGACACGCTGGACTGGGACCCGAGCGAGGTATTCGACAAGCTCCAGGCCGGCGGCCGCTTCCGCCGTCAGCTCGGTAACGTGCTCGCCGACCTGCGCGAGAACGCGCGCCCCGGCGACCACGTGGTGTTCATGAGCAACCGCGGCTTCGGCAACGTCCAGCAGCGATTCCTGGCGGGCGAAACCGGTGAGTGACGCGCTCGAGGAACTGGCGCTGTTTCCGCTGCAGCTCGTGCTGTTCCCCGGCGCGCCGCTACCGCTGAGAATCTTCGAGACCCGCTACCTCGAACTGGTCCGCGACTGTTCGCGCACCGGCCGTGGCTTCGGCGTGGTCATGGTCGAGCCGGCCACCGACGAGCGGAGCGCCCGCCACGCCTCGATCGGAACGGAGGCCGTGATCGAGGACTTCTCGACGCTCGAGGACGGTCTGCTGGGCATCCGCGCTCGCGGAACGCGACGATTCCGCATCCACCGCACCTCGGCCCGCGACAACGGCCTGCTGGTCGGCCACGTCGAGTGGATCGCGCCGGAACCGGCGCGCTCGATCGGACCGGAGTTCGCCGCGCTGGAGAGCCTGTTCCGCGAAATCGTCGCGCGGCTGCCCTCTGCGGAACTGCCCGATGTCGAGCCCGACAATGCCAGTCAGCTGGGCATGGCGCTGGCCGGCGTCCTGCCGCTCGAAACGCCGCAGGCGCAGGAACTGCTGGCCGTCTCCGACCCGCAAGAACGTTTGCGTGCGCTGTGCTGGCTGCTGGGCCCCGACGAACGCGGCGACACCGTCCCCGACTGAACCGATCTCGACCGGCGCGTTCGCCGAGTCAATCCGGACCCGGTCGCTGGCCGGGCGCCTCGGCGTTCCGGGCATCGGCCCGCAGGACCGCCTCGTCCTCGCCGGGTCGCCAGCGCCAGCCCGAGCCCGCGCGGCGCAGCGCCGCCATCCCTTCGCCGCTGCGTGCTTCGTCGCGGCGCCAGGTCGCGAACAGGCCGGCGACCGTGGTCGGCGCCACGACCCGCACCTGGATCAGCCAGACCGGACGCCCATCGGGCGTGAGCTGCCACCCCGAACGCCACGCCCGCAGCAGCGCCCAGCGCTCGTCGCCCAGCGGTAGGCGGCGAGCGATCTCCTGGGTGCGGCCGTTGAAGTCCCGCGCCAGGTGCGGCAAGCGATCCGGGTCGGTGCGCCGCGCCAGCACCGCGCGGACCGCCCCTGCACCGAGGGGCGGCAGGCTCTGCCAGCCCGCGTCGTCGAGGGCGGCCCGGAAGACCTCGGCGTCTACCGCGACCTGGGCGTCGAAGACCTGCACGGAGGGATCGCCGAACACGGTGCGCCGGCGCGGCAGCGCGTTGCCTTCACAGTCCCGGCTGCGGGCCCACCAGCACGATTCGGCCACGGTTCGCACCGCTGGCCCCTTCTGCTGCCCCCTGCAGCACGCGCGAGTACCCCATGCCGTTGGCCACGACCGAGCCGCCGGCGGCCAGCATCACGAACACGCCGACCAGCGCCCAGGCCGAGCGCGTCCGGGCCGGTCGGGCCCGGACCCGGTAGGCGATCCCGACCAGCGTGAGCCAGGTCACCGCCAGCGCCGCGGCGACGCCTAGTGCGTAGAGATCGGCCCGGCCGAGGTACAGCCGGGCAAAGCCGATCAGGACCAGCGCAGCCGTCGCGGCCAGGTAGAGCCACTTGCGCTGGGTCGCGGCCAGGTCCTTGGCCACGATCACTGCCGCGAAGCCGTGCATCAGGACCAGCGAGGCAAAGGCCACGTCGGGCCGGGCGACCCGCATCGGCAGCAGGCCCAGCAGGCCGTCCAGGCCCTGCGCCAGCGCGGTCCCGAGCCCCACGGCCAGCAGCCAGTGGACCAGCGCGACCGAGCGGCGCGCCGAGGCCAGGAACAGGCCCACGCCGAGCGCCAGCGCAATCGCCACCGGCGCCGAACCGGCCAGACCGAGGACCACGAACACCGGGTCGACCAACGGGGTGCGCAGGCTGCCCGACAGCGTTGCCGAGCCGGACACCGTGCTGACGGCCTCGGACAGGGCCGGTGGTGCGTTGACGATCGCCAGGGTCAACACCGTGAGCAGGGTTGCGAACGACAGCAGCAGCATCACGGCGAGACCCAGCACCGGGATCACTTCGCGCTGCCCGGGGACCAGCAGCGGCCCCGCCAGGCGGCCGAAACGGGGATGACGGCGCAACCAGCCACCGAGTCGCTTGAACCACCAGGTGCTGCGCCGCGAACCCCAGGCGTAGGTCCCGCGGACCAGCGCGACCAGCAACCAGCCGCCGAGCACGGCCAGCAGCAGCAGCACGACGACCCGGGTGCCGAAATCGGCCGCCACTTCCAGCGACTGGCCGAACAGCGCCCCGGGGATCACCATCGCCGGCGCCCAGAGCAGCGACGCCACGACCATCCGCGGCACGAACGCCGCGGCCGGCATGCCCAGCGAGCCCGCGACAACCGGAACGATCGGCCGGACGGGACCGAGGAAGCGGGCGATGAACACGCTGCGTCCGCCGTGGCGCCGGAAAAAGGCGCGCCCGGTGGCCATCCATCGGCCGCTGCGGGACGTCGGCGGCAGCGCGGCCAGCCGGGCCCGGTAACGCCGCCCCAGGGCGTAGCTCAGGCCGTCGCCGGCGATCGCGCCGAGTGCGAAGGCCGCGCTCATCGCGACCATCATCGACGGATCCCAGCCGACCAGCGCGGCGATCAGGAACAGCAGGAAGATGCCCGGCACGAGCAGTCCGACGATCGCCAGGGCCTCGACGAACGCGACCAGGAACCCGGCGGCCAGCAGCAGCTCCGGCGACACGGCCAGCTGCTCGGTCAGCGCCTGCAGCGCCTCACGCACCGAGGTCTCCGCGCACCCGGGGCCAACGGCTACACTGCCGTCCTGGTCCGCATGCAATTCGGTGAAGCATCATGAGCACCCTGTCCGGAAAGACCCTGTTCATCACCGGCGCGTCGCGCGGCATCGGCGAGGCGATCGCGCTGCGTGCGGCCGCCGACGGCGCCAACGTGGCGATCGCCGCGAAGTCCGACCGCAAGCATCCCAAGCTGCCGGGCACCATTCACAGCGTGGCCGAGGCGGTCGAACAGGCCGGCGGGAAGGCGCTGCCGCTGAAGGTCGACATCCGCGACGAGCAGGCGGTGGCCGACGCGATGCAGCGGACGGCCGACACCTTCGGCGGAATCGACATCCTGGTCAACAACGCCTCGGCGATCTACCTGGCGCCGACCGACGCGGTGCCGATGAAACGCTTCGACCTGATGTTCGGCGTCAACGTCCGAGGCACCTTTGCGTGTTCCCAGGCCGCCCTGCCGTTCCTCGAGCGCTCCGACCACGCCCACATTCTAAATCTGTCTCCGCCGCTGAACATGGACGCCAAGTGGTTCGCACCGCACGTTGCCTACACCATGGCCAAGTACGGCATGAGCCTGTGCGTGCTGGGCATGGCCCGTGAGTTCGAGGATCGCGGTATCGCTGTCAACGCGCTGTGGCCGCGCACCGTGATCGCCACCGCCGCGCTGCGGATGCTGGGCGATGCGGTCGACCCCGCGAACTGCCGCAGTCCGGCGATCATGGCCGACGCCGCGCACGCCGTGCTGTCTTCGCCGCCGGGCGAGCGCAGCGGCGAGTTCCTGATCGACGAGGACGTGCTGCGCGCGCACGGCGTCACGGACTTCGACCGCTACGCGATCGAGCCTGGCCGAACGCTGGCGCCGGACCTGTTCCTCGATTGAGGCAGTCGTGCGCCGCGCACGTCGCGGGGCAGGCTCGACGTAGCGTCAGGCGTCCGCCATCGCTGTGAGCACGGTTCTCGCCGCGGCGATCGTGTCTTCGATCTCGCGGTCGCCGTGGGCGCTGGACACGAAGCCGGCCTCGAACGCCGAGGGTGCGAGGTAGACCCCCGCCTCGAGCATGCCGTGGAAGAAGCGCTTGAAATTCTCGATGTTGCAGGCCGCGGCTTGCTCGAAGTTCTCGACGCGCTCCAGTTCCGTGAAGAACAGGCCAAACATGCCGCCGACGGCAACGGTCGCCATCGGCACGCCGGCGTCGCGCGCCGCGCCCGCAATGCCTTCGGTCAGTCGGAGCGTGGTCGCGGTCAGCGCATCGTAGAAGCCGGGTGCGGTGATCAGGTCCAGGTTGGCCAGTCCGGCGGCCATGGCGACGGGGTTGCCCGACAGCGTGCCGGCCTGGTAGACGGGACCTTCGGGCGCGATCATCCGCATGTACTTTTCCTTGCCGCCGAAGGCCCCGACCGGCATCCCGGCGCCGATGACCTTGCCGAAGCAGCTCAGGTCGGGCGTGACGCCGTAGAGCTGCTGGGCGCAGCCGAGCGCGACCCGGAAGCCGGTCATCACCTCGTCGAACAGCAGCGCACTGCCGTACTCGTCGCACAGCTCGCGCAAGCCCTCGAGGAACCCGGGCTTCGGCGGCACGCAGTTCATGTTGCCGGCCACCGGCTCGACCGCGACGCAGGCGATCTCGTCCGGGTACTGCTCGAACAGCGTGCGGACCGAGTCGAGGTCGTTGAAGGTCGCGTTGAGGGTCAGTTCGGCGAGCGCCGCCGGCACCCCGGGCGAATTCGGCACGCCCAGCGTCTGCGCGCCGCTGCCGGCCTTGACCAGGAAGCTGTCGGCGTGACCGTGGTAGTTGCCCTCGAACTTGATGAAGCGGTTGCGGCCGGTCGCCGCGCGGGCGAGGCGGAGTGCACTCATCGCCGCTTCGGTGCCGGAGTTGACCATCCGCACCCGCTCCAGTCCGGGCACCAGGTCGCACAGGCGCTCGGCCATGGTCACCTCGTGCGGGCTCGGGGTTCCGAAGCTCAATCCATTCGCCGCGGCCCGCTGCACCGCCTCGATGATCGCCGGGTGGGCGTGGCCGCAGATCATCGGCCCCCAGGAGCCGATGTAATCGATGTAGCGCTGGCCGTCGACGTCGAACAGGCAGGCGCCCTCGGCGCGCTCGAAGAACACCGGGTCACCGCCGACCCCGGCGAAGGCCCGGACCGGTGAATTGACGCCGCCCGGGATGCGGGCACGGGCGCGGAGGAACAGCTCGTGACTCTGGGTGTGATTCATTGCAGGATCGCTTAGCTCGAAGAGGTTCGGGTCAGGCGGTCAAGGGTAATGCACCGATGCGACGACCGTTGGCCCGCGCGGACCTTCGGCACCGACCGCGACCGCGCTCAGCCCGCGCGTGGATACGCCCGGACCCGAGCCGCGACGTCGGGCGCGGAGAACACGTCGGACAGCACCGCGACCCGGTCGGCGCCGGCAGCCAGCGCCTCGTGGGCGTTGTCGGCCGTGATGCCGCCGATCGCGACCACCGGCCGGCCGAAGCGCCGGGCTTCGCCGAGCACCCGGAGCGGGCAGCGCACCGCGCCGGGCTTGGTCGGTGACGCGAATACGGCGCCGAAGGCGAGGTAGTCGGCGCCCGCCGCGGCAAGCCGCTCGGCGCGGTCGAGGTCGTCGTAGCAGGACACGCCGATCAGCGCGTCCGGACCGAGCCGGTCACGCGCATCGGCCAGCGAGCCGTCGTCGCGTCCGAGGTGGACCCCGTCGGCCCCCACCGCCGCGGCCAGCGCCGGGTCGTCGTTGATGATCAGGCGCGCACCCGCCTGCTGGGTGAGCACTCGCAGCCTGCGCGCGATTTGCGGGTCCGCGCCGTCCTTGGCGCGGTACTGCAGCCAATCGACGCCGGCGGCGAGCGCGGCGCGGCAGCGATGCAGAAGAGCGTCGCGAGAGAGCCCGTCGGGCGTCAGAAGGTACAGGGCGGACGGACGTGAGCGCATCGGCGATGCCTTTTCTTTAGAATGTCGCGCTGATCGAAGTCTGGAAGGATACCCGTGAGCGAAGCTGAACCCTTCAAGAAATGGATGTGCGTGGTCTGCGGCTGGATCTACGACGAGGAACTCGGCGACCCGGATTCCGGCCTGGCCCCGGGAACCCGCTGGGACGATGTGCCCGAATCCTGGGTCTGCCCGGACTGCGCCGCGGGCAAGGAAGACTTCGAGATGGTCGAATTCTGATCGACCGGACTTGATCGACCGGGCCAGTGCCGGCCAATAAGGCCTCGCTCGCCGGACCCCGGCCTCGCCTCAGGCGCCGATCAAGCCGCTGGTCCAGCACCCCCGGTCCCCCAGCACGAACCAGCGCGCCATCGGCGCGGCCTCGCCAGGCGTGAAGCGCGGCATTCCCGGCAGGCTGTTCGCCGCCGACGACGGCGCGGCCAGGCACTCGATGCCGAGATGCTGCCCGCGGAACCGTTGGTGGACGTGACCGAAGGCGACGAAGCGGACCCCCTTCGCGTCTTCCACCGCCTTCCAGAACCCGTCCGGTTCCTCGAGCGGCACCTTGTCGATCCAGGTCGCACCAACCGGCACCGGCTGATGGTGGACGAACACCCCGGCCGGCCGCGTCGCGTCGAGCCGGGTCAATGGCTCGAGTCGGTCCGGAGTCAGCCGACCGGCCGGCTCGTCCACCCACGCCGAATCGAGCAGCAGCAGCTGCCAGCCGCCCGCCTCCACCACCGGCCCCGCGTCCCAGCCCGCCGCATCGAACGGCGCCTGCATCCGCGCGCGGTCGTCGTGGTTGCCGGGAATCCAGGCGACCGGACAGGCGAACCCACTGGCCCAGTCGACGATCCGCTCGTAGCTCGCCGGGCTGGCGTCCTCGGACAGGTCGCCGGTCAGCACCAGCCGGTCCGGCGCGAAGGCGCTCACCGCGACCGTCAGCCGATCCAGGTTGCGCTGCGCCGACTCGCCGCGGTAGTCGGCGTCGGGATCGGACGCCAGGTGGCAATCGGTGACCTGCAGCAAACGCATCGCTTCAGCGCCTCCGGCGCTCGATCAGCTGCTCGATCGTGTCGATCGCATCGGCATAGGGCGCGGTCGGGCCGGCCTCGTCGGCGCGCTGGAGCAGCGCCGCCGCCTCGTCGTCGCGGCCTTGCCGGACCCGGAGCACGGCCAGCTCGTACAGCCCGGGCGCACGCGGGAGGAACGCCATCTCCGGCCCGAGGAGAGCCTCGGCGTCCTCGATCTCGCGCAGATGGGCCAGGATCCAGCCCCGCAGGAAATAGGCGTCCGGCAGGCGGTGCCCTGCCGCGATCAGATCGTCGAGCCGGTCGCGAGCGTAGTAGGCGTGGTTGTTTCGCAGGTCCAGCTCGGCGTGCAGGTAGCGCCCGTCGATATCGTCGCGCAGAGTCCTGCCGGCCGCCAGGATGGCGCGGTAGGCGCGATCGAGCCGGCCGCGGCCGATTTCGCGCCGAACGACCGCCAGGTGCTCGAGTCCGTCGCGCTGATCGGCCAGGCCACTCCAGTCGCCGGCCTTGACGTCGTCGGCCTCCGCGCTGGCCACCGCGCCGCCGACCCGCTCCAGCCACAAGGACTCGGGCCGCTCGACGCTGAGTCGATGGACCAGGCGGCGGAAGGCCTCGCCGTCGAACCCTGCCCGTCCCAGCTGCGAGGGCAGCTCGGACGCGCACTCGCCGTCGCAGGCCTTCGCCACCGCCTGGCGATAGAGCGCCGCGTTGTCGTCCAGGCGCACGTCGATGTAGCGGAGCTTGCGCAACGCGTCCGCTTGGTCGGTCGGCAGGCCGGCGGAAGCGCCCGCTCGCCAGGCCCGATCCGCCCCGCGACACATGCTGCCGGCCGCCGCCAGAACCGCAGCCGCCTCGTCGTCGCTCTGCAGCCACGCGAGCAGACCGCGACCGATGACGATCCGCCCGCCGGCCAGGCACAGCGCATCCGGGTCGGCTTCGACGGTCAGCACGACGTCCAGCGTCGACGGCAGGTCCGCCCCGGCCTCGCGCAGGCGCTCGATCAGCTCGGCGAGCCGCGCCTCCAGGCCCTCGGGGACGGCCGGCAGTGCTCGGCCATGGACGCGCTCGAACTGCGGATACAGGGTTTCGGCCGCGGCGGCGCGCTCTTCCGCGTCGAGCTCGGTCGGCCCGCCGCATCCGGTCAACCCCAGCACGGCCAGCCCCAGCACGGTCAGGCCCAGCCCGGCCAGGTTCGCGATTGCGAACGACGCCCTCGGCATCATGGTCCCACCTCGTTCATTCCGTTCGGCTCCTGGTTCGTTTCGCTTCGAAAGGCCCGCTTCGCATCGACACCCGGTCCGGTTCGGATTCGATCAATGCCCGGACCCGTGGTTCGATCGGGACAAGAACAGGTTCCTGCAGTCGCATCCCGCGACGAGCGTACCCAGTGCGCCAGGCCGATGCTACGATCCGAACCGTCATGATCCGGTCCCGACTCCGCCGCTTCCTCGAACGTCGCCGCTTCCCGACGCTGATGCTGATCGGGGCCGCGTTGTTCGTGCTCAACGTCCTCATCCCCGATCCGTTTCCGTTCGTCGACGAGATCCTGCTGCTGATCGCCACGCTGCTGATCGGCAGCTTCAAGGACTGGCGGACGGAGCGGCGGACCGGCCGCAATCCCGGCGAAAAGGACGCGTCCTGACCCAGCGGTCGCTTCCCGCGCCGGCCCGCCGACGGTTCAGCCGTCGTCCTCTCCGGGCACCTGGCCGAAGAGCACCGGATCGCCGATCTCCACCCCCAGGCGTTTCATCTCCCCGCCATTGACTTCCAGCACGTAGCGCGCCGGCTCTCCGCTGGGGTAGTTGGGGCAGCGGCGGGTGCGGCACGGCGGCGTGTCCAGCGACCAGGCCACGATCCGTCGCTCGTCGTCGATGTAGACGATGTCCAGCGGGATTCGCGTATTGCGCATCCAGAACGCGCGCGGCGCTTCGCGCGGAAACAGGAACAGCATGCCGGCTTCGGCGCCGAGTTCGTCGCGGAACATCAGCCCGCGCGCGCGCTCCGCGTCGTCATCGGCGATCTCGACCCGATAGCGCTGGCCGCCGACCTCGACCCACGGCCCGGAGGCCTGGCAGCCGGTGGCCAGCAGCAGCGCGGTCAGGATCAGCGGCAGCCAGGTCATGCGACGGGATCGGCCGCGGGCGGCCCCCCGTCTCGTCGCTCCGGTCATCGGTTCATTCGTCATCGGCCATCTCCACCGGGGTGTTCCGGGTCAGCGACAGGAACACCATGCGATAGGGGTTCGCGCCGTCGGCCGGGTGCGCCTGCATCGCCCGCAGCCGCCAGTCGACCCGGCGCCAGGCCGGAAAACGGGTGTCGCCGTCGGGCCGGGCGTCGACCAGGGTCAGCTCCATCGCCGCGGCACGTGGCAGCGCTTCCGCGTACAGCTGACCGCCGCCGATCACCATGGCCGGGAGTTCGGGATCCAGACGGTCGAGCGCCTCGTCCAGCGATCCGGCCCGCTCGACGCCGCTCGGCGCGTCGGTCCAGGAGCGGCTGAGCACCAGGTTGCGTCGCCCGGGCAGCGCCCTCCCGATCGACTCGAAGGTCGCCCGTCCCATGATCACCGGGTGGCCCAGGGTGAGCTGTTTGAAATGCGCCAGGTCCGCCGGCAGGCGCCACGGCATCTCGCCGTCGACCCCGATCACCCGGTTTCGGGCCAGCGCGGCGACCAGAACGATATCGGGGCGGGCGCGATCGGCCGTTGCGCTGCGGTCGGTCATCGGCGCCTCGCACACTCGTGAGCGGAGCGGTCCCGGTCAGCGGCCCGGCTCTTCGCGTCTGTCGTCGCGTCTGTCGTCATGGCGGGCTTCATGCGGCGATTCATTCGGCGATTCATTCGGCGATTCAAACAGCAATCGGCGCCTTGATCGCCGGGTGGCAGCGGTAACCGGTGAGTTCGAAGTCCTCGAACACGAAGTCCTCCAGGCGCGTCCGCGCCGGGTTCAGCGTCATGGTCGGCAGCGGGTAGGTTTCGCGCGAGAGCTGTTCGTCGACCTGGTCGAGATGATTCCGATAGAGGTGCGCATCGCCGAGCGTGTGGATGAACTCCCACGGCTTCAGGCCGGTCACCTGGCCGACCATCAACAGCAGCAGCGCGTAGGACGCGATATTGAACGGCACGCCGAGGAAGCAGTCGGCGCTGCGCTGGTACATCTGCAGACTGATCCGGCCGTCGGCCACCCAGAACTGGAACATGGTGTGGCAGGGCGCCAGCGCCATGCGTCCCAACGCCGGGTTCTCGTGCGGTTCGATGTGTTCATCCGGCAGCTCGGCCGGGTTCCACGCCGAAACGACGTGGCGGCGCGAATCCGGCTTGCGGCGAATCCGCTCGACGACCCGCTCGATCTGATCCAGCGTGCCACCGTCCGGCAGCGGCCAGGCCCGCCATTGCTTGCCGTAGACCGGGCCGAGGTCGCCGCGCTCGTCGGCCCATTCGTCCCAGATCGACACGCCGTGGGCGTTCAGGTAGCCGATATTGGTATCGCCCTTCAGGAACCACAGCAGCTCGTGGATGATCGAGCGCAGGTGCAGCTTCTTGGTCGTGACCATCGGGAACCCGTCGTCGAGATCGAAGCGCATCTGGTAGCCGAACACGCTGCGGGTCCCGGTTCCGGTCCGGTCGTTCTTCTCCAGCCCGTGGTCACGGACATGGGTCAGGAGGTCGTGATAGGCCTTCATTGCAATGACTCCCGGTGCGGGCGGCGGTAGGCGTGCACCACCAGCGCGACGCCGGCAACGAACATCGGGATCGACAGCAGCTGGCCCATGGTCAACCAGTCGAAGGCGATGAAGCCGAGGTGCGCATCGGGCTCCCGGAACAGCTCGGCGACGCTGCGGAACACCGCGTAACCGGCAAGGAACAGGCCGCCGACCGCGCCGGCCGGCCGGGGACGGTGGGCGAAGATCCAGACGATGGCGAACAGCAGCAACCCTTCCAGGGCGGCCTGGTACAGCTGCGATGGATGGCGGGCGTAGGCGTCCAGCTCGCCGGCGCGCCAGGCGGCTCGGAGCGCCGCCTCGCTGGCGAAGCTCCGATCGAGCGCGCTCGGAAAGATCATGGCCCAGGGCGCGTCGCTGAGGCGGCCCCACAGCTCACCGCCGATGAAGTTGCCGATCCTGCCGAAGGCCAGGCCCAACGGCACCACCTGGGCGGTGAAATCGCCGAGCCGGAGGAAGCCGATGCCGAGGTGCCGGGCATACAGGGCCATGGCCACCAGCACACCGATCAGCCCCCCGTGGAACGACATGCCGCCGTCCTGGATCTTGACTGGAAACAGCCAGTCGTCGGCCCACCGATCGAGGCCGTAGAACAGCACGTAGCCGAGCCGGCCGCCGGCGATCACGCCGACGATGATCCAGAACAGGTAGTCGCCGACCTGGACCGGCTCGATCGGCCAGTGCGGTCGGGCGGCCCTGCGCCGCAGCAGCCACCAGCCAGCCGCAAACGCCAGCAGGTAGGTCACGCCGTACCAGTGGACCTGGAGCGGCCCCAGGTCCAGGGCGACCGGGTCGATATCGACGAGAATCGCTGGAGAAGACATGCTGAGGCGCGCATCCGCAGGGGCGAGAAACAGTCTGGATTGTATCGGCTTCGCCACCGGCCCGGGCCGGTGGTCGAACGGCCCCTGAGGTATCCTCGTCGGCCGTCCCGCAGCGCGCATCCACCATGCCCAACCGTCTTCGCGACGCGACCAGCCCGTATCTCCGACAGCACGCCGATCAGCCCGTGGACTGGCATCCCTGGGGCGACGAGGCCCTGCGCGAGGCGCGCGACAGCGATCGGCCGATCCTGCTCTCGATCGGTTATGCCGCCTGTCACTGGTGCCACGTGATGGCGCACGAGAGCTTCGACGACCCGGCGATCGCCGAGCGCATGAACGCCTGGTTCGTCAACATCAAGGTGGATCGTGAAGCCCGCCCGGACCTGGACCGGACCTACCAGCTCGCCCACCAGCTACTCAGCGGACAGGGCGGCGGCTGGCCGCTGACCGCGTTCCTCGACCCCGGCGACCTGGCGCCGTTCGTCGCCGGCACCTATTTTCCGCCCGAAGCCCGGCACGGCCTGATCGGCTTCGGAGAACTGCTCGAGCGCGTCCACCGGGCCTGGTTGGAGCAGCGCGACACCCTGCAGGCGCAGAACCGCCGGGTGGTCGATGCGCTCGGCCTGCTGGTCGCCCGCTCGGCCGACGGCGACCCGGACGCCCCGGCGCCCGACGACACCCTGATCGGCCAACTCGAAGCCCGCGAGGACACCCGCCACGGCGGTTTCGGCGATGCACCGAAGTTTCCCCAGCCGCCGTTGCTGGCCTGGCTCGCCGAGCGCGGCGTCGACGACCCGACGGCCGAGCGGATGCTGCTCGACGCGCTGCGCGCGATCGTCCGCAACGGCCTGGCCGACCAGCTCGGCGGCGGCTTCTTCCGCTACTGCGTGGACGCCGCCTGGGAGATCCCGCATTTCGAGAAGATGCTGACCGACAACGCCCAGCTGCTCGACCTGCTGGCCGCGGCGGCGGCGCGCTGGGGCGATCCGGAACTGTCCGGGGCGGCCGAACGGACGGTCGCGTTTCTCCAGCGCGATCTGGCGCTCGACAGCGGCGGCTTCGCCACCGCACTCGACGCCGACAGCGCAGTGCCGGAGGAGCACCTCGACCCCGAAGCCTCGCTCGAGCCGGACCAGGTCCGGGTCGAAGAAGGCGCGCACTACCGGTGGCGACCGAGCGACCTCGACGACGTGGTCGACGGACCGGATCGCGAACTCATCGAAGCACGATTCGGCCTCGACGGACCGAGCAATCTTCCCGGCGGCTTCTGGCACCTGGTGCAGGCCCGCTCGGTGGCCGAACTGGCCGAGGCCGGACGTGACGCGAGCACCACCCTCACCCGGCTGGACAGAGCACGCACTGCGCTGCTGGAAGCGCGCCGCCGTCGGCCTGGGCCGGCGCGCGACGACCAGCTCCGGGCCGGGTCGAACGGTCTGGCGGCCGCCGCGCTGGCACGTGCAGGACGGTCCCTGGGCCGCGATGACTGGATCGATCGGGCCGACCGAACGCTCTCTTGCACGGTGTCCGGGCTGCTCGAGGCGGAGCCGCCCGCCGCGGTGCTCGCCGACGGACGGGCCGAGCATCCGCTGCTGCTCGACGACCTGGCTGCGCTGCTCGATGCAGCGATCGCTCTGCTCGATGCGCGCTTCGATCCCGAGCGACTCGAGCTGGCCGAACGTCTGGCCGACTGGATCGAGCGCGAATACTTCGAGCCGCACACGGGCCGCTTCGGCCTGATTGCCCACGACCGGCCGACGATTCTGATGCGCCCGCGCGCCGACGTCGACGAAGCGGTCCCGTCCGGGGCGGCCTTGGCCATACTCGGCTGGATCGCACTGGCCCACCGCAGCGGCGACGCCGCTCGCCTGGACCGGGCCCGGCAAGCGGTCGATGCGGTTCGCTCCGCGGTGCAGGAGTCTCCGGCGGCCCACGCGACATGGCTGAGGGCGCAGCGACGTCTCGAGGGCACCCGCCCCCTGGTCGTGATCGGGGGACCCGGGAGTCCGCCGCGGGACTGGGCGCAACGATTGGGTCGGCGGCTCGACCGCGACGTCCTGAGGGTGCCGCCCGGGCTGGACGATCTGCCGGCGACGCTGCAGGCCGCTTCGGACACCGACCGCACCCGCGCCTGGATCTGTCTCGGACGCCGCTGCCTGGCGCCCCTGGAGGACCTGGACTCGGTCGAGTGCGCCCTGGACGAGGAGACGTCGGGAAAAGGCTCGGCATGATCCGGCATGGCCTTCCCATGGCGCATCCGGTCCGGCCGGCGCTCCTGCTTGCTGCCTTCGGGCTGGCAATCCGGCTGTGTTGCGGAACGATCGCAGCAACAGTCCCCGACCCGCTCCGGGCCGACGATGACGCCGGTCCGCGCATCGTCAGCCTGGCACCGCACCTGACCGAACTGGCCTTCGATGCGGGCGCCGGCGGCCGCCTGGTCGGCGTCGTCGAGTGGAGCGACCATCCGCCCCGGGCGCAAGACCTGCCGAGGATCGGCGACGCGTTCCGCTTCGACGCCGAAACGATTCTTTCGCTCGGCGCCACCGACGCGATCGCGTGGGTCGGCGGTACGCCGCCTGCCAGTCGTCGTCAACTCGAGGCGCTGGGCCTCACGGTCCACCCGATCGAGATCCGCACGCTCGAGCAGATCGGCGACGCGATCCGCGAACTGGGGCGCCTGTCCGGGACGTCCCGGGTGGCCGACGAAGCGGCCAGGCGCTTCGACGAGAGGCTCGAAGGCCTGCGATCCCTGCCTGGGCGTACGACCCCGATCACGGTGTTCTACCAGGTCAGCCAGCGGCCCCTGTTCACCCTCGGCGGGCGTCACGTGTTCAACGAGGTCCTGGCCCTGTGCAGCGCCCGGAACGTGTTCGAAGAGCTTGACGTCGAGGCGGCGGCCGTCGGCGTCGAGGCGGTCGTCGACGCCGCACCGGATGTCATTCTGGTCGGCGCCGATCGGGGCCCCGCCGAGGCAGCCGCGGCCTGGGCGTCACGGACGGAGATTCCTGCGGTCCGATGCGGACGGGTGCTGGAGGTCGGCGCAGATTCGCTGGTCCGCCCGACGACGCGCCTGCTCGACGGCGCTACGGCCTTGTGCGACCGCCTGGAGACGTTCAGGCGGGCTGAAGATCCAGCATGCAGAATCGGCCCCGACTGAGCTCCGTGCGGCCCGAGCGTACCGCGATCGGGGCATGGAACACGGGGGCGTCCACCACGAAGGTGTGGAATTCACCGTTCTCGCCACAAGGGTCGGCGCCGGGCGCGTAATCGGCGAGCCAGCGCGGGGTCCAGCGGCGACCGAGCGCGGCCGGAGCGACCCGTTCCGTGTCCACGCAGCAGACGCGCGCATCGAGCCCTTCGCGCGGAAGGCGCTCGGCCAACGACGCCGTATCGTCTCCCCAGATCGGAAATGCCGGCACCAGCCCGAGATCACGGCACTGCCCTTCGCGGAATTCGCGGATGTCGTCGAGGAACAGGTCGCCGAACGCGATCCGGGCGAGCCCCTCTCGTTGCAACGGTGCTAGCCCATCGGCCACACGCGCAAGGTAGGTCGCGTTGTCGCAGTCCGCCGGCAGCGCGATTTCGACCAGCGCAACGCCGAGACGGTCGGCCTGGAGACGGAGCAGCCCGATCGGCGTGCCGTGCAGGGCGACCCGATCGTTGGTCTCGTTGAAGGTGGTGACCAGCCAGCGCGGCCGATCGGACCGGCCGAGACGCATGAACGCAGCGACCGAGTCCTTGCCGCCGCTGAACATCAGGGCGAGTGGGTCGTTCCGGGTCATGCGGAGGGAGGGCGGGCAGCGAAGCGGCCCGGGCCGTCGAACGACCCGGGCCGACGCTCGATCAGGTCGCTTCGCGGGGACGAAGCAGCCAGCGGGCCAGGGCCGGCAGCAGCAGCATGGCGCCGATCATGTTGAAGATGAACATGAAGGCCAGCAACACGCCCATATCGGCCTGGAACTTCAGTTCCGAGAACAGCCAGGTGCCGACCCCGACGGCCAGCGTGATGGCGGTGAAGAACACCGCCTTGCCGGTCAGCCTCAGCGTATGCATGTAGGCCTCGCCGAGCGGCATCCCTTCCTTCAGGTGGCTGGCCAGGCGGCTGTAGATGTAGATGCCGTAGTCGACGCCGATGCCGACGCCCAGCGCGACCACCGGCAAGGTGTTGACCTTCAGCCCGATGCCCATGAACGCCATCAGCGAATAGGCCAGGTAGCTGACCAGGACCAGGGGGAGGACGATGCAGAGCGTGCCGCGCACCGAGCGGAAGGTGATCAGGCAGAGCAGAATGATCGCCCCGTAGACGTACAACAGCATCGGGGTCTGGGCGGCCCGGACTTCCTCGTTGGTCGCGGCCATCACGCCGACGTTGCCGGTCGCCAGGCGGAAGCACAGGTCACCGCTGCAGTCCGCGGTAGCACCCGGCTCCGCGTCGGAAGGAACCCCCTGGGGATCCTGGAACTCGAGCGACTCGTTCATCAGCTGACCGCGGAGCTCCTTGACCCGATCGACGACCCGTGAAATGGTCTCGGCCTTGTGATCCTCGGTAAAGATCATCACCGGCATCGCACTGCAGTCGCGATTGAGCAGGCCGGACGAGGTCTCGATGTTCTGCAGGTTCTGGCGCATGATGAACACGTTGCGCGGAAGCACGCGCCAGCGAAGATTGCCTTCGTTCCAGCCGGCGTTGATGACCTTGGCCACCATCGGCAGCGAAATCACCTGCTGGACGCCGTCGACCTGGCGCATCTGCCAGGAGAAATCATCGATCGCGTCCATGATCTCGGGATTCTCGGTACAAGCCTGCGGGACCGTCTCGGCGATGACCGAAATCAGGTCGGTGCCCAGCGAGAATCGTTCCGAAATCAGCCGGGCGTCCTGGTTGTATCTCGCGTCCTGCCGAAGCTCGGGTACGCCGGCCTCGGAATCGCCGATCTGCATGTCCTGCGATTTGTACAGTGCGCCAGCAAACAGCGCGATCCCGATGACCAGCGTCACGGCGGCCACGCCGGGTCGGGTAAACGATGCCACGAAGCGCCAGACAAGGGACGTGCGCGCAGCCTTGGCGAACTGCCGCTCGCGGAACTTCTCGCCATTGCGCATCCGCACGAAGGACAGCAGCAGCGGCAGCAGGATCAGATTGGTGAAGATGATGATCGCCACACCGATCGAGGCGGTGATGGCCAGTTCCTGGATGATCCTGATATTGATCAGCAAGATGGTCAGGAAGCCGATCGTATCGGACAGCAGTGCGATCGCACCCGGTGCCAGCAGCCGGGCGAAGGTGGCCTTGGCCGCATCGATGCTGGAGGCGATTTCGATCGACTCCAGCGAGATTCCGTCCTGGTGCAGACCCGACGGTGAGCGACCGCCGAAATACTTCTCCGCCGTCCAGCCGGAGATCATCTGCACACCGTGACTGACCCCGATCGCGAACACCAGGAACGGCGTGAGGATATTCATCGGGTCGATGCCGAAGCCGAGCAGGCTGAGCGAACCCAGCTGCCAGATCACGGCGGTGGTCGAACAGACCAGCGGCAGTACGGTCAGCCAGACCGACTTGGAATACAGCAGGAGCAGCAACGCGGTAATCGCGAAGGCGACGCCGAAATAGGTCACGACACCGCGTGCGCCGTCGGCGATATCACCGACGATCTTGGCGAAGCCGATGATGTGGACGCTGTGGGTCTCGTTCTCGAACTCGTCCTGGATGCTGTCGAGATAGCAGGCCACCTGCTGGTAGTTCAGGCTGCCGTCGTCGGGCTGGGGAAACCGGTCCGGATCGGTACAGGGGTTGTCCGGGTCGTAGTCCGGCACCTGCACGTCGCCCTCGACCAGGTTGGCCCAGACCATCGCCCCGGAGAAATCCTCGGCCACCAGTCGGCCGACCTCGCCGGACTTGATGATGTTGGAACGCACGCGCTCGAACATGTCCGGCGACGGCGCAAAATCAGCGGGAATGACGTTTCCGCCGGCGAACCCGTCCTCGACCACTTCGACGAAGCGGACATTCGGCGTGAAGATCGAGCGCACACTGGCACGCTCGACGCCCGGCAGCAGCATGACGCGATTGCTGACCTGTTCGAAGGCCTCGAAGAACTCGGGCGTGAACATCTCGCCGTCGCGCGCCATCAGCGCGACCATGATGCGGTTCGCGCCACCGAACTCCCGCTCGTAATCGAGGAAGGTCTGCATGTACTCGTGATCGAGTGGCAGCTGCTTCTTGAAACCGGCATCGACCCGCAGCTGGAGCATGGAGTAGGCCATCACCGCCGTGCCGACGATGAACAGCAGCAGGATCAGGGGCCGCAGCGCGAAGATGCCGTCGGCGACCCGGAGGTTGAACCCTGTCGGCTTATTCATGGCGCACCCCGTCTTCGCCGACCAGGATCAGGTGGTCGCCCTGGACCAGCACAGCCGCGTAGTCGCTGCCGAGCCGGTCGACCGTCTGCTCGATCGCGCCATCATCATCGATGGTCACGCGGCTGGCCGCAGCACCCACGATCAGGACGCGCCCGTCGGGCAGCTGGGTCGCGCCCATCAGGGTCTGGTCGCCGCCGTAGTCGAGCGCCTCCCAGCGGTCGCCGAAGTCGCAGCTCCGCTGGATGTTCCCGCGAAGGCCGAAGGCGATGATGCAGCCGTCCAGTTCGATCAGACCGAACATCGAGCCCGAGTAGGGAAAGCGGAAGCTCTCCCAGGTCTCTCCACCGTCTTCCGAGCGGTAGCCGAAGCCTCGTTCGGCCGCCATCATCAGGCGACCGTCCTCGAGCACCAGCAGGTCGTTCAGGTGGCACTCGTAGAATTCGTAGCAGCCCTTGTCGACGAACACGTCTTCGCCGTCGTCGGTCTCGACGTTGGCGTCGATCTCGAAATCCTCGGGCATGGTGTCGATGCCGGCCTCGTCGCCGGCCAGTTCGCCCCAGTCGATGGCCTCGGAAACCAGCCGATCCTCGATCCGCTCCGCGTCCCAGGTCACGCCGCCGTCGGTGGTGGTCATGAACCGGCCGTAAGCGCCGACCGCGAAGCCTTTCAGGGCCGTCAGGAACTCGACGTCGAGCAGCGGCTCTTCGGCCTCCTCGTCCCAGTTCTGGATGAACCAGGTGCGCCCGCCGTCGGCGCTGGAGAGGATTGCACTGTCGTGGCCGACCGCCCATAGGCGCCGACCTTCGCGCTCGATGCGGGTCAGCGTGGACTGGACCGGGACTCGATCGGCCTGCGACCAGCTCCGGCCGTCGTCGGACAGCAGCACATGACCTCGCTGGCCCACCGCGACGAACCCGTCGTCATAGCGGATGACGTCGAGCAGCAAGCTCTGATCGGCCAGCCGTGCTTCGAGCGCGGGCTCGGGGTTGTTGTCGCGAGCGGGTTCGTCGGACGCGTTGTCCTGAGCGACGAGAAAACCGGGGACGGCCAACAGCAAGGCCGCTCCTCCGATCGCGGATCTGCAAAGGTCATTCATCGACAACTCCGGGCGGAACTGCGTGACGAAAGCGGCCGGTCCGGGGGACCGGCCGCGTGGTACGTACCCGCGGAGCGGGAAGCGGGCCTATCGGCGACCGCGCGTGCGCAGCGCCTGCGGCGTGTAATTGCTCGGCGCCAGTTCGACATTGAAGGTATTGACGGGATCCTGGTTATCCAGCCCCACGGCCACGTAGCGACCGGACAGCAGGTCCATGTGGGTCTCGATCGTGGTCCAGAAGGTCGGCACTTCGTAATAGTTGATCGAGTGCGCTTCCGAGGCCCGCCACAATTCGCCCTGCTGGTCGTAGTGATCGATCAACAGGATCTGGTAGGAGTCTTCGTCCATGTAGAACGTACGGCGCGAGTTGATGTGACGGGTGCCTTCCTTCAAGGTGGCTTCCACAATCCACACGCGATGCAACTCGTAGCGCATGTACTCCGGGTTCAGATGGCCGGCCATGACGAGGTCTTCGGGCGTGACATCGGAACCGTGCGCGCCGTAGGAGTTGTACGGCACGTACATTTCCCGTTTGCCGACCACATCCCAGTCGAAGCGGTCCATCGCGCCATTGAACATGTCGGTCATGTCGTTGGTGCGCAGACCGTCGGACGCCGTGCCCGGGTTGTCGTAGGCGACGTTCGGCGCGCGCCGGACGCGGCGCTGCCCCGGGTTGTAGATCCATGCCTGACGCGGCTGCTGGATCTGGTCGAGGGTCTCGTGGACCAGCAGGATGTTGCCCGCAAGGCGAGCCGGCGATTCAACTTCCTGGAAGAAGTACAGCAGGATGTTGTTGGTGTCTGCGATCGTGACGCCTTCCTTGTAGTACAGGCCCAGGATTTCCTCACGCAGCTTCACGAGCTGGAAGTTGCCACCGGCCGTCGGTGCGACCTGGTTGTTGTACCGCGTACCGCCCGTGCCCTTGTACTTGAGCTTGTGGTTCCACATCAGCTCGTAGGCATTCTGCGGAATCGGGAACGGGAAGCCCTCGGCTGCGTTGGTCACCCCTTCGCCGTCGGACACCAGTTGCGCCGTCGACGCGTTCTGGATCGACATTTCGTAGGTGCGCTCCGGGAAGGACGCGCTACGGCGGGTCGGGAAGACGCGCATGTAGTACGTATCCGGGTAGCGCTCGAAGGTCGCGATCTGACCGGCCGACAGCTGGTCGGCGTAGTCCTGGTAGTTCTCGCCCGTGATCACGAACTCCGGCCGATCGTTGGCGAACGGGTTCGGATGCCGGTCGCCGGGCTGGAAGCCGGCCGGCCAATCGTCCCGGGTCAGACCGCCAGTCCAGGCAGGAATCGTTCCGGCCGCGTTGCCGGCACGCGGCGAGCCCATCGGCGTCAGGTCATTGCCGAGCCGCGCGACGTTCTGCGGGCTATCCGCGATGATGCCCTCGGCGGCGCCCGCGTCGGCGCTTCCGGTCGAGGCCGATGCGCTGGCCTGGGCAGCAGCCTGGCGACGCGCTTCGGCTTCGGCGGCGGCGCGTTCGGCGGCCATTCGCTCGGCTTCCTCGGCGGCCGCTTGCTCGGCAGCCATGCGCTCGGCCTCGGCGGCCGCCTGTTCGGCAGCACGACGTTCGGCTTCGGCTTCGGCTTCGGCTTCTGCAGCAGCGGCCTGCTCGGCAGCCACGCGTTCCGCTTCGGCCTCGGCCTCTGCGGCGGCTTCTGCAGCGGCTTCGGCCTCGGCACGGCCAGCAGCTTCCGCAGCGGCGGCTTCTTCAGCGGCACGGCGTTCGGCTTCGGCCCTCGCCTCGGCCTCGGCCCGCTCGGCGGCTTCGCGCTCGGCTCGAGCAGCCGCCGCTTCTTCGGCTGCGGCTCGTTCGGCCGCTGCGCGGGCGGCGGCTTCTTCCGCGGCCGCACGCTCGGCTTCGGCTTCGGCGCGAGCGGCAGCCTGCTCGGCTGCGCGACGTTCAGCGGCCGCGCGCTGCGCTTCCGCTTCGGCGCGCTCGGCGGCGGCCTGTTCGGCCGCGGCCTGCTCGGCGTCCATCGACTCGTCCGGAGTGGTGCTGCACGCGGCCAGCGCGATGGCGAGTCCCGCTGCAAGCAGCAGGGCGATCGTTTTCTTGGTCAGATTCGTCATCCGTAAATCCTCCGCGTCAGAACGAGTAGCTGATGGAGCCCGAGACGAAGTCCCGGTCGCCGATCAGGTTGTTGGTGCCGGCGCCGAAGAAATTCGTGTAACCGAAATCGACTCGCCAGTTCGACAGGTAGGAGAAACCCAACCCGAGCGAAACGGACTTGCGGCCCTCGATGAAGTTGCCGCCCGGCCCCGGCGAAGTGCCGGTCACGTCGTGGTTGAAGGCCAGCCGTGGCGTCATGTTCCAGGCCGATCCGAACACCGCGTTGTAGGTCGGTGCAACGACCAGGCGGTAGCCCCAGCTGAACGGCGTGGCGAAGCCGTCGGTGGTGGTCACCGGGTTGCGCAGGTCACCGCCGGTGAGCTGGTTGCCCGATCCGCCGCCCGTGTCGGTGCCGGGGCCTTCGAAGCGCAGTTCGCTGTTGCTCGGCAGGTCCCAGACGTGGGTGGCGCCGAACTCGGTGACGAAGGCGATCTGGTTGGCGCCGATCGGGTTGTTCGGCCCGAACAGCTTGGTCAGCGTGAACTGGGCCTGGGAGACCTCGCGTTCCAGGTAGCCCTGGATGACCTCGCCCGGCGCGAACTGGCCGAGCTGGCTGTTGAAGCGCAGCGCCGGCTCGGGAATCACCGCGTTGAGGGGCGACAGGCCGGCGAACAGCAACTCGACGTCGTCGATCTGCAGCGGCAGGTTCGGACGATAGCTGACCTCGCCCTGCAGCGCCCAGGTATCGAACACGGTGGTGTTGAAGCTTACCCCGAACGAATCGATGTCTTCGGGATAGACCACGTTGACCCGCCCGGTGGACGTGTCGGAGCTGGTCACGGCCTGGCCGTTGAGCACCGGCAGGCGGCTGTGATAGCGCAGGTAGTAGAGGCCGAACTCCGTGTCGTTCAGCCACGGCGCGAAGTAGCGGAAGGCGATGCCGTACTGCCCCGTGTCGCTGGGACGATCGTCGAGTCCGCGCGGCAGGTTGCCGGGCGGGAAGCAGCTCTGCGGCAGCGGATCGACGCCGCAACCGGGGAGCGGCAGCGGATCGTCCGGCAGCAGGCCGAAGCCGAGCATCGCGTACTGGCCGCCGTCGGTGGCGAAATCGTTGGTCGAGAAGTACGAACCGGCCGGCTCGGGTTCCACCCGGTCCCACTCGTACATGTAGATGCCTTCGACCGACAGGTTCGGCGTCAGCTCCAGCGACGTATAGACCATGCCCAGCGGCACGAAGGCATCGCGCAACTCGGCGCCAGCGGTACGGATGGCCGACACGTCGACCGGGTTGATGACGTTGATGCCGCCGGGCAGGAACGTCGACTCACCCCAGCTGACCACCTGGCGGCCAACGCGCACGGTCAGCAGCTTGTCGGCCACTTCGAAATCACCGTAGACGTAGGCATCGAGAAGGCGTGCGCGCTCGCCGACGAAGTTCTTCGCGTCTTCGCTGAGCCGGTTCTTGTCGTTCAGCGTGAAATCGTAGAAGTAGTTGCCGCGAACGAATGCGCCGTAGTTCTTGTAGCCGATCTCCAGCTCGGACGTGATCCGGGCCTGGTTGAAGATCAGGTCGTACTGGTCGAAGTTCAGGTTGCCGTCGTCGGAGTTGGCCGAGAAGCGACCGGGCGCCGCGATCTGCTGCTCGATCGGCAGGAACGAGATCGCCGGATTGAACACGGACTTGGCGACCAGGTCCTCGTCGCGCTCTTCTACGCGCATGCCCATCGAGTACGACACCGTGGTGTCGAGACTGATGCTGACGTCGCCGGTGCTGAGGTCGACCGCGGCCGCCGGTCCGGCAACCAGGCCGAGAGCAATGGCAGAGGCGAGCAGCGAACGACGCGGCAGCCCTGTCGTGGTGTTGAGGTTCTTCATGAATCGATCTCCCTTGCTCAGTCGGTCTGGATGACGGACGTGTCGGTGACGACCACCGTCGTGCCGCCGGACAGAATCATGCTGGCCGCCTGGCCCTGCATCTCGACGGTAACCGCGGGGTTCGCCGAAGGATCGAGCAGCGAGCCGTGGCTACCGGCGGTGAAGCGCGTTGCGCCGCGAATGCCCATCGGGTCCTGCGTGGTGCCGGTGATCGGGTCCAGGCCCATCACGCGGATCAGCGGCTCGGTACCCGAAAGCGGCGCACCCGGCACGGCGTTCGGAACGACCGTGTCACCGGCGACCTGGTGGAGCAGGATCGAGTTGTTCTGCACGGCGACCTGGGCCCAGTTGATCGGATCGGCGGAATCGACCACCGTCTGGGCGGCACCCAGGAACTGGAAGAAGTCCGGTGAATCCGGTTCGACGCCGGCCTGCTGCAGGCCAGCGCGGATGACCGGGCCGAAGGTCTGCGATCCGGCGAGCAGGTTGGCGATGCCGCCGCCCGGAACCGAGAGAACCGCGTTGTTGACGGTCGGCTCGACGCCGAGGAACGCGGTGCCGACGATCGAACCCAGCGACAGGCCCGTGAAGTTGATGTTCGAGCCGTCGAAGTCCGGCAGCGAATCGCCGTCGACATCGATGCTCGGAATGTTCAGCGCAAGCGTCGACAGGTCGACCTGCGCCTGGCGATTGTTGTCGCGCGCGGTCAGCAGGCTCTGCAGGTTGATGAAGTACGTGCCGGAGCTGTCGATGTTGCCGTCCGGCCCGGGCGCGCCGGTGGCGTTGTCCTGCAGGTCGAGATCGAAGGTCCGCTCGGTCGCCCCCGGGATCGCCGCGAACGGCGTGTTGCCGATGTACAGGGCGGCCAGCGGCTGGCTCGGGTCCGTTGGGTCGGTCTGGGTGATGCCGTGCAGGGGCAGGTCCATCGAGACCACCGCGAAGCCGATCGAGGCCAGCGTGTCGGCAATGGCCAGCGCCTGCGAACGATTCCCCGTGATGCCGTGCTGGAAGATCACCACCGGCCAGCCGCCGGCCGGCTTGACCTGGCCGGAAAACTCGTTCGGCACGGTCACCAGGATCGGTGCGACCTGGCGGGCGCGTTCGACCGGCAGCGGGTTGGCGACCGTGACGTTGGTCGAGGTCGGATCCAGGCCCAGCGAATCGAACGGCGGGATGTAGTTGCCCGGCGCGGCTTCCCAGAACTGGTTCAACGGCGCGGTCGGATTCTCCGCCGACGGCACGCCGAGGAAGTACGGCAGTTCGACGACGCCGATCAGCACGTCGGCGATGCCCGGCGAAGCGCCCGGCGGCAGCACGTCGGCGGTCGTCAGACCGGTCGGCGCGACCTGGGCCGATGTTGGCGACAGCGTCGAGCGGATCACGCTCAGCACCGGCGTGATCGACTGGGTGGTTGCCGTCCACGACAGCACGATGTCTTCGCGCGGGATACCGGCGAAGGCCGAAACCGCGAATTCGCGAGAGTTGGTCAGCTGCCGCAGCGGCTCGAGCGCCTGCGCCGTGGCGTTATCGAGAAGCGGGTCCGTGCTGACGCCGCCTGCGGTCACCAGTGGATCGGTGCGCTTGGAAATGAAGTAGGTCTGGGAGGGCGTGGCGATATTGCCGGCCGGATCCTCGATGCCGTTGGTGACGATCGCCATGTACGCCGTCAGTTCCTGCAGCGGCACCAGCGGCACGATGGCAATCGAAGCGCCATCCGGGCCGTTCGACGTGACCGAGGTGGCGTACTCGGCGCCGGGGGTCAGCTCACGGTTGACCTGCTGGACCGCGATGCTGCCCTGAACCAGCTGCACTTCGAACATGCGGACCGTCGAGCCGGGGACGACCGTCGATGCGTTGATCTGGTCGGTGAACGAGAAGCTCCAAGGAGTGACGGTGCTGAAGCCGTCGAGCGCGTTGAGCGCGACCTGCGGATCGCTGAAGTCCGTGGGATCGGCGACCGGGATGTTCAGCGTCAGGTCGGTCGTGCCGAGAAGCAGCAGGTTGATGGGAAAGGGCAGGACACCATTCGACGGATCGTAGACAGCCGTCAGTGTGTCGGTGGTCAGGCCGCCGTCCGGATTGGTGGCCGGCTGGGTCGGCACCGCGCGGTCGGTGCTCGAACTGCCGCCGCAACCCGCAAGGATGGTCAGCGCCAGCGCGAACGCCGGGATCAGACGATACTTCATCAGATTTTCTCCCCGAAGCTTGAGCTTGTCGGTCGTTATTTATGTAGGGCTCCGGCCGGAAACGGGCAGCGGCTCGGATTCGCCCTCGTATGATATGAACAGGCTCCGCGCGAATGCAAGCGGCACAAGGCTTCCCCCGTTCGAAAGCAGAGCGTACCCGAATCGGGGAGGCCGCGGGTCACCGGTCGCGTTCCGATCGACGATTCGCTGGCCCGAAAACGCGAACACGCGATGACGAGACGATCGCTTGATTCACGATCCGCGATTTGCGCAGCGGGACCGAGTTCGGGCAAGGTACGCGCTTTGCCGAGCGACCGAGTCCGATGACCGCACCCCGCACCGCCTCCACCCTGCGCGCCGCGATCGGCCCGGGCCTGCTGATGGCCGGCGCGGCGGTCGGCGTGTCCCACCTCGTCCAGTCGACCCGCGCCGGCGCGGAATACGGCCTCGCACTTGCCGTGCTGGTCGTGATCGGCTGTGTACTGAAGTTCCCGTTTCTCGAGTTCGGACCGCGTTACGCCGCGGCCACCGGCGAAAGCCTGGTCGCCGGCTACCGACGGATGGGGCGATGGGCACTCGCGCTGTTCGCGCTGCTGACCGTCAGCACCATGTTCATCGTCAGCGCCGCGGTCACGCTGGTGACCGCCGGACTGACCGGCCTGCTGTTCGGCCTCGACCTGTCGGCCACGTCGCTGTCGCTGCTGGTCCTGACCGCGTGCACGGCGCTGCTCGTGTTCGGCCACTACCGGGCGCTGGACGGGATCATGAAGGTGATCATGGCCGGCCTCGCCCTGGTCACGCTGCTTGCGGTCGCCCTCGCCCTCGGCGCGGCGGCCGACGGCGCGGGCTTCGAGCGTCTCGCCGCGAGCCTGACCGACGACCGGTTGCGGACCGGGGCCACGCTGGCGTTCGTCCTGGCGCTGCTGGGCTGGATGCCGATCCCGCTCGACGCGGCGGCCTGGCATTCCCTGTGGACCGTGGAGCGCATGCGCCAGACCGGGCATCGACCGAGCCTGCGCGAGGCCGCGGTCGATTTTCACATCGGCTACGTCGGCGCCACGCTGCTCGCGCTGGCCTTCCTGCTGCTCGGCGCACTCACCATGTACGGCAGCGGATCGGAGTTCGCCGACGGCGCCGTGGGGTTCGCCGGTCAGTTCGTCGACCTGTATGCCCGCAGCCTCGGCGACTGGTCGCGTCCATTGATCGCGAGCGCCGCACTCGCGACCATGCTGTCGACCACGCTGACCGTGATCGACGCGTTCCCGCGCGTGCTGCGGGCCATGATCGAGCAGGCCGCGTCGACGAACGAGAACCCGGACCGCCCCGAGCCGGCCCGGCACAGAGCGCTCTACCTGGCCGGCCTGGCCCTGATCGTGACCGGTGCGCTGGTGGTCATCGCCCTGTTCGGCGCCCGCTTCACGGCGCTGATCGATTTCATCACCACGGTCTCCTTCCTCGCCGCGCCAATCGTGGCCTGGCTCAACCTCCGACTGCTGACCGGCCGCTGGACGCCGGAACACGCACGACCGGGGCCGGCGCTGCGGGCGCTGTCCTGGATCGGGCTGATGTTCCTGGTGGCCTTCTCGATGCTCTGGGTGGGCTGGCGCCTGGCCGGCTGATCAGCCGGCGGCGTCCATCCATCGCTGGATGCGCTGCCAGGTCGGCTCGATCGAGGGCAATACGCGCTCGAGTGCCTCGGCATTGCGCTTCCACTTGTCCGGGTCGGGCCGGGTCAGCGTGTGGCGCGACAGGGGAAGCTCGCCGTCGAGCGCGGGCGGCGCCAGGTCCAGCTTCGAGCAGAGGTCCGTCAACGTAGCGCCCGGATCGTCGACCAGCGCCTCGTAGCGGACCGGCACCACTCGGTGGTAGGCGCCGCCCTCCATCGCATCGAGGATCGCCTCGTGCGCGGCCTGCCACTGGCGCGCAGCGATCGTCGCCACATCGTCGGCCGGCAGGTCCCGCCATCCCGGGATCAGCAGCAAGGACCAGGGCGGTCCGGCCCAGTCGGGCAGCTCGCGATAGGTCACGAAGCGGCCCGATCGCCACGCGTCGATGATGCTGCTGATGTTCTCGCGCGGGTTCCGCACCAGGTAGACCAGCTGCATCCCGGGAAAGACCTGCTTCAGGAACGGCAGCCGCAGCGCGTTCTTGGGCGTTTTCTCGAGCAGCCGTACGACCGGGCCTTTTTCGGCCAGGCCCTGACCGCCCTCGTGCACGGTCACCGCCTGGACGAAGCGCTGGCGAAGGGCGTCGATCGTCCCTGGATCCGCGTCGGCGGCATTCAGCGCGTTGGACGCGAAGTCCCGCTGGGCCGGGTTGAGCGAGGGCAGGCCCTCGATCACGCCGTGGCTTTCGCCGCCGACCGTGACCACGGCCGGCGACCGGGCCATCGTCTCGAACAGCAGCGTGCTGCCGGACCGGGGGGCTGCAGCGATCACGATCGGCCGACCCATCCTCACGCCGTCGGGCACCTGCTTCCTGCGCGGGGTCGCCGCGGCGGCCGGCCTCGATGCCGGAGCGGCCGTCCCCAGCGCGCTGCCGATCAGCACCTTCTTCAACACGCCGACGACGTCGGCACCGTTCGGAAAGTGCAGCTGGCCGGCGAAGGCCTCGAGTCGTTCGCCGAGCCCGTCGAGCGCACGCCGATACGCCACCCGCCCTTCCTGTCTCGCAGCGAAGCGCGCCCAGAGCCCGCGCCACTGGAACCGGAACCGCTCGAGGAGAGCCTGCAACTGGCGCTCGACCTCGGCCGGAGGATCGGCCGCGCGCAGGTCGTCGAGCATGGCCGCGATCAGGCTTTCCTGTTCCCACGGCGTCATCACGGCTGGCGCGTTGGTGGTCTCGAAGTGCAGCGGTGGCGTATCACCGGGCGCGTACGGAACGCTTCCCGGGCTGAAGTCCGAGCGCGGATGGAACGGGTCGTTGGAACCGGCCAGCAGGTCCCAGAGCGGACCCGATCCGACCGTGTCGCAGACCAGATGCACGCGCGGCGCGTTGTCCGGGTTGGTCACCTTGTGGATCTTCCAGGTATCGAAGACCCAGCATTCGCCGGCCTGCATGTGCACGGCTCGTTCGCCGCAGTGGAAGCGCACGCCGGGCGAGGTCCGGATCGGCACATGGATCCGCATCCGCTGGTGCCAGTAGTAGTTCTCGTCGAAATGCGGCTGGGCTTCTGCGGAACCGCCGATGCGCATCAGGCGGGAGCGGCCGATCACGGTGGCGAACGAGGCCATCACCTGCTGCAGGTAAGGACATCGCTGCAGCACCGGGGTCGGCGCCATGGTGCCGGACAGGTCGTCGTTCTGCCCACCGCCGGCGGTGACCAGCAGCAAGGCGTCGTTGTCGGCGAAGCCCTGCGGGTGGGGGCGCCACGCCGACGCCGGCACGTCGTCGATCTCGGCCTGCAGCCGCGCGGCATCGAAACGCAGCGGCAGCTGCAGGAACTCGGCGGGTAGTTTCATCGAAGGAATTGATTCGCGAGGACGTTCCGCCTATTATCCACCCGGGGAAGTTGTGACATACATCAAATATTCAGCGTCCTGACGCGATCTGGATCCAATCCATCGCGATGGGGTGCACAGCCGAGGGAGATTCCTGCGATGTCCGGAACGATTCGACCGTCCCGCCTGCACGCTGCGATGCGTGAGGCTCTTACGTCCCTGCGCCGACCTGCGGCCTGGGCCTCCCTCGGTCTGGCCGCCGGCGGCCTGCCGGCGCTTCCGGCGCTGGCGCTGGACGACGGCGCCACGGCGACCGCTTCCGTCAGCGATGCCCACCACGGCCCTGCGGCGCTGGTGGTGATCGATCCGGGCGTCGCCGACGGCGATGCGCTGCTGGCCGGACTGCCGGCCGGCGCGAGGATTGCGCGACTGTCCGAAGACGCCGACCCGCTCGGCGCGCTGACGGCCCTGATGGCCGCCCATCCGGGCACCCGTGAACTGCACCTGGTCACGCACGGTGCGCCGGGCGAACTGCGATTCGCCGGCGGCGCGGTCACGCAGCGCGAACTGGATCGATTCGCCGCCCGTCTCGAAGGCTGGTTCGGCGACGCCCGCGGCGGCATCGTGCTGTACGGCTGCGACGTGGCCTCCGGCAATCGCGGCACCGACTTCATCGAAACCCTCAGCCGGCTGACCGGTGTGCCGGTCTGGGCCTCGGACGATCCGACCGGCCACGCCGATCGCGGCGGCGACTGGACGCTGGAGCGCTCGACCGCGCTTGCGAGCCGCGCACCGATCTTCGGCGACGCCGCACGCGCGGAGTTCACCGGCCTGCTCGGCGGCTTCACGGTCACCGACGGCGGCGACAGCGGCCCCGGCACCCTGCGCCAGGCCGTTCTTGATGCGAACGCTTCACCGGGCACTGATTTCATCGACTTCGACGCGAGCCTGAACGGCACGACGATCACCCTGACCAGCGGCGATCTCGACATCACCGACGATGTCCAGATCAACGGACCGGGGGCGGCGAACCTGACGATCAGCGGCGACAACGATTCGCGGATCTTCGACATCGACGCCGCCGCATCGACGGTGACGATTTCCGGGCTGACCCTGACCGAAGGCTTCGCATACCGCGAGGACGGCGGCGCGATTCGCAGCTACGCGACCAGCCGGCTGACGATCGCCGACTCGGTGATCACCAACAACGAGGCCTATGCGTACTACGCCCTGCGAGCACCGGGAACGGATGCGGGCGACGCCGGCAAGCACGGCAGTCGCGGCGATCGCGGTCTCTACAACTATGGCGGCGGCAACGGCGGCGGCATCGCGCAGTTCGGCGGCGAACTGGTCATCACCGGCACCACGGTGTCGAACAATCAGGCCAAGTACGACGGCGGCGGCGTGCTCTTCAACGGCAGCGACAGCGACGACCTGCTGCAGATCGACCTGTCGACGATCACCGGCAACTCCGCGGGTTCGTTCGGCGGCGTCTACTACGGCGCATCCGGCTTGGGCGGCGGCGTCTCGATCGACCGCGGCAACTACGGCGGCACCCTGTCGATCTCCAACACCACGATCGCGTCGAACTCCGCGACGACCGGCGGCGGACTGGCCCTCTACGCCGACGCGCTGAGCAGCCAGTCCTATGGATCGGCCGTGCTCGGCACCTTGACCATCACCGATACCACCGTCCGGGACAACACCGCGCGCCGCGCCGCAGGCGGCCTGTTCCTGTACGGCGAGGAAGACATCAACGACATCCTGATCGCCGACAGCCAGATCCTCGACAATCGGGTCGAATCCCAGGGTCCGGTCCGCGGGCGCGGCAACGCCGGCGGCGGAGGCGGCCTCCTGTTCGCCAACGATTACGGCCTCGGCGGGCTGACCATCCGGGACACGACCATCAGCGGCAATTCCAGCCAACTCGGTGGCGGAGCGCTGGTGGTGTTCGAGAGCTACGGCTCGGACGTGCTGATCGAGCGCAGCACGATCAGCGGGAATACGGCGGCCCCGCCAATGCCGATGCGCGGCGGCCCGGGCGTCGGCGTCGGCGGCGGCCTCGCCCTGCTGAACGAAGAAGCCATCTACGACTCGCCGTACGGGTCCCTGACGGTCCGCGACAGCACGATCAGCGGCAATACCGCCGACCGCCTCGGCGGCGGCGTCGCGGCGTTCACGCCGGAGGGCCTCTACGGTCCGCCCCGGCTCGGCGAGTCGACCGGCGGCCTGACGCGCTCGGGCGGCGACGCGCTGCGGGATCATCGACGCAGGGCCGGCCGGGCCGAGTCGTCGGAACGCAAGGCCCAACGCGGCTTCTACTACAACCGGCTGATCAGTGAAGTCACGATCGAGAACACCACGATCAGCGGCAACCAGTCCGGCTTCGGTGGTGGACTGGCTGCGGCCGCCCGCGGTTCGCGCGGCCTGACCCTGACCAACAGCACCGTGAGCGGAAATACCGCGAACTACGGCGGTGGCGGAATCGAGCTTCGCGGCGTGGCGTATACGATCAACGGCGACGACGGCGACCGGGACGGTCGTGCGACAACGCGCGGCTCCTACGAGCTGGTGCTCGACGCGTCGTTCGCGACCATCGCGGGCAACAGCGTCACCGGTGGCACGCGCGGGGGGGGCGCCGACGGCGTGTCCATCAACGACTACGCCGGCGCGACGTTCCGGAGCAGCATCGTGGCCGACAACGGCTTCGATATCTCCGGCTACGCCTACGCCGATTTCACGCTGATCGAAGACGACAGCCAGGCCACCATTACCGGCGCGAACAACCTGGTCGGCGCGGACCCTGTGCTCGGCCCGCTCCAGGACAACGGCGGACCGACCCTGACCCACCTGCCCGATCCGACCAGCCCGGTCATCGATGCCGGCGACCCAGCGTTCACGCCGCCGCCGGACTTCGACCAGCGCGGCGTCGGATTCCCGCGCGTGGCCGCAACGGCGCCGGACATGGGCGCGGTCGAAGGCGAACTGCCGCCGAACATCGCGATCGCGCCGGACCCGCTCGACTTCGGCATCCAGAAGGTCGGCGAAACCAGTGCAGCGCAATCGGTGACGATCTCCAACACCGGCGGCCAGCTCGACGTCAGTGCCGTCAGCGCCGCCGGCGGCTCCTTCGCCGCCGCCGGAGGCACCTGCGGCGGCGCACCGTTCAGCCTGGGCGACGGCGAGAGCTGTACGCTGGACTTCACCTTCACGCCGATCGCCGTGGGCGTCGACAGCCTGAACATCACGCTGACGACCAACGACAGCGACGGGCCCGACACCTTCCTGCTGACCGGTGAAGGCGCGCTCGGAGAGCTGGACATCACGCCCGATCCGGTCGAGTTCGGCAACGTCACGGTGGGATCGACCAGCGCACCGCAGTCGGCAACGCTGGAGAACATCGGCGTGGTCGACGTGGTGGTCAGCGCGATCGATGCGGCTGCGGCCCCGTTCGCGGCGGCCGGCGGCACCTGCGGCGCTCCGCCGTTCACGCTGGCGCCGACCGCGACCTGCACGGTCGACTACACGTTCACGCCCGCCGCCGTCGGCCCGGCGACCCAGACCCTGGACGTGACCAGCGACGGCAGCACCTCGCCGGATCCGATCGACCTGTCGGGGACCGGCGTCGGCACGCCGACGGTGGGCCTCAGCACCAACGACGTCAACTTCGGCACGATCTCGCTGGGCGTCGGCGGGACCGCGCTGGTCACGCTGACCAACACCGGCTCGGTCGGGCTGGACGTGACGTCGATCAGCGACCCGGCACCGCCGTTCTCGCTGACCTTCGGAACCCGCGGTGCAGCGCTGTGCTCGAACCCGCCGTTCACGCTGAGCCCGTCGGCCAGCTGCGACATCCAGGTGAGCTTCGACCCGGCCGCCAGCGGCGCCTACGTCTCCAGCTTCGACATTCTCAGCAATGCACCGAGCTCACCGGACACGGTGAACCTCCAGGGCAGCGCGGGAGAAGCGATCGCGATCCCCACGCTGGGACGCTGGGGGCTGGTGCTGTTCGGCGGCGTGATGGGCCTGCTCGGCTGGCTCGGCCTGCGACGGCGCGAAACCTCCACCCGCTGATCGGCGGACCGTCCATCGACCGCGCGCGGCCGGGCCTTCCCGGCCGCGTTCCGTTTCAGGGGACGCCCGGTCGATTCGCGACGCCGGGTCGCTCCGATGAAGTCCAGCCAAAGCGCTTCCCGTGCAGTCGATCGGCCCGCAGCCAATCGAGCAACGCTCAATCGAGCCGGAAGCGCGGGTCGTCGGGCGCGAACGGCCGCTCGGCCGTCTGCTCGGCCTCGTAGCGGGCCAGGTTGGCCTGCAGGTCCGAGCGTCGTTCCAGTTCGCCGGCCTTCAGTGCTTCGAAGATGGCGGCGGCCTGCAGATCGACCGCATCGGTGAACTGGCCGCGTGCGGCCTCGACCATCGCCAGGGTCTCGGACGACGCCAGCCCGGGGCGGGCGTCGTAGATCCGCTCGCTCCACGCCAGCGCTTCGGCGAGCGCCTCGGCGTCGGTGTCGAGGCAGCTGGCCCGCATCCGCGCCAGCGCCGAGAGAAGCGCCGAGTCCCGCGGGGCCGACGCGTCGAACGCGGCCTGGAGCGGAGCCAGGGCCGCCGCGCAGTCGCCGCGGGCCAGGTGCGTCATGCCCTGCCAGTACAGCATCCGGGCGCGCTCGGCCGCCTCGTCGGCCTGCTCGGCCAATTCGGCGAACTGGCCTTCGGCTCGATCGAAGTCCCCCTCGTGCAGCCAGATCCGGGCGCGACCTTCCAGTGCCTGGGGCATTCCTGGCTGCAGGGTCAGCGCACCGGCGTAGGCGCCGAGCGCCTGCTCGAACGATCCGGTCAGGGCTTCGACCTGGCCGAGCACGACCCAGTCCTCCGCGCTCATGCTGCCGAGCTCGCGGAGCTGACGCAGCGCATTGCGGGCCAGCTCGTACTGCCCGGCGCGAGCCAGCACCTTGCCGTAGGCGGCCACCACGTCGGGATCCTCCGGCGCCAGCGTCACACCCCGGCTGAGCATCTGGACCGCAGCATCGAAATCGCCGCGATCGGCCTGCGCGAGTCCGGCCTCGAGATAGAACTGGGGACTGCGCGACAGCTGCTGGATGCGCAGCATGATCGGATCGTCGATCGTCGGTTCGCCTTCGCCTGCCCGGTCCAGCGCGACGCGCGCCTCGTCGACCCGGCCGAGATCGCGCAGGGCCTGGCCGAGCGAGAAGTACAGCCGCGTACCGGCCGGATCGATCGACAGTGACCGGCTCAACAGGTCCACCGCATCCTCCGCCCGGCCATCGGCCAGCGCGGCCCGGCCCAGGCCGCCCAACGCGGCCGGGGCGTCCGGTGCCAGCCTCAGCGCGGCCTCGAAGTCGGCCTGGGCGGCCAGCACGTCACCCTGCTCGAGCAACGCCCGACCGCGCCGGATCCGGCCCGGCACCATCACCTCGGGGAACGCCTGGTCCAGCGCTTCGCCGAAGCGCTCCACGGCCCGCTCGGCATCGCCTTCCAGCGTGGCCAGCACCCCGAGCCGATACGCCAGGTCGGAGCGGCCCGGCTGCAGCGCCTCGACCTGGCGCCAGGCGGCACCGGCCTGGGGCAGATAGTCGTGGGCGAAATAGGCGTCGCCGAGGGCCAGCCAGGCATTGGCCCGGGTGATCGGTTCTTCGGTGTTGTCGAGCAGGTCGGCCATCGCGTTGCGCGCTTCGGTCAACGCGTCGCGCACCGGCGTGGCCGCATCGCTCAGGTCGGGGGCCGGCACCTCGGGCAGGCGATCGTCCTGCGCCGGAGCACTGGTCACGAGGGCGAAGGCGAGAACGCCGGCCAGCAGGGCCGGCAGGACATCGGAAATTCGTTTCATGGAGTCACTCTTCTGCAGATGGAGGCGGGGCACCCTGGCCCCGCACGAGTTCATGATAAGCATCGACCTCGAGACCGGCGAAGCGTTCCCGCTGGCCGTCGGGCCAACGGACCTCGAGATCGACGGGGCCGCCGTGCTCGCCGAGCGCGAGCACGGCGCGCGGGTCGTTGGCCGAGGCGTAGGAGCCGTCGCTTCGGGCACGGGCGGCGAAGCGGGGTCCCTGCGACGAAACGACCCGGACGCTGGCCGGCAGCGCGTCGCGGCCGCCGTCGGCATCGCGTAGGTCGACGCCGATCCAGTGCGGGTCCGCGGCGGTCACGTTGCGCAGCAGCTGCGCGGCACCCCGGTTGTTCGCCACGACCACGTCGACGCGACCGTCGTTGTCGAGGTCGCCGAAGGCCGCTCCCCGCCCCGTCCGTTCGACCTGCAGCGCCGCGCCGGCTTCGGCCGTGACATCGCGGAAGCGGTCCGCGCCGCCGGCGAACAGCTGGTCGGCCTGGTGGTACGGCCAGGGCCCGTCGGACTCGGCCGATTGCCCG
This sequence comes from Wenzhouxiangellaceae bacterium, assembly GCA_965227925.1. GTDB lineage: Bacteria > Pseudomonadota > Gammaproteobacteria > Xanthomonadales > Wenzhouxiangellaceae. Next base: position 432,725 of record CBDDGP010000002.1, on the reverse strand, counting down.
TCGGCATTGTCGTCGGTCCCGTTGTCCGTCACGACGTCGCTGACGACGCCGCCGTTGGCGACGAACAGGTCGAGCCGGCCGTCGCGATCGAAATCGACGAACGCCGTACCGAATCCGGTCCTGGGCAGGCTGGGCGGGCCGAGGCCGCTGCCCGCGGTCGCGTCGGTAAACCAGCCCTGGCCGTCGTTGCGGTACAGGGTGTTGGTCTCGCGCACCAGGTGGGTGACGAACAGGTCGACGTCGCCGTCCTCGTCGACGTCGCCGGCATCGACCCCCATGCCGGCTTCTGCCGCGCCCGAGGCGTTGACGGCATTGCCGGCCAGGAAGGCCTCGTCGACCCAGCGCCCCTCGTCCGGGTTCAGCCAGTACTGATTGGGCGTGCCGTCGTTGGCGACGTACAGATCGACCCGACCGTTACCGTCGAAATCCTCGGCGACCACGCCCAGCCCGGGCTGCGGAGCCGCGCTCAGCCCGACCGCGCCGGAGGCGTCGCGGAAACGTCCGTCGCCCTCGTTGACGTAGAGCGCATCCGGCGCTGGCGGGTACGCCGACGGCGAGCAATAGTCGAGCCGACTGCTGCCGGCGGCCCGGCAGTCGCGGTGATCCTCGAACGACCAGGCGACGTAGTTGACCACCATCAGGTCGAGGCGCCCGTCTCCGGTCACGTCGGCGAAGCTGGCGCTCACGCTCCAGCTCGGATCGCCGACGCCGGCCGACTCGGTGACGTCCGAGAACGTTCCGTCGCCGTTGTTGCGCCACAGCTGGTTGGGGCCGACGTTCAGGACGTACACGTCCGTATCGCCGTCGCCGTCGTAGTCCGCCGCGGCCACGCCCTGGCCGTAGCCGCGGGCGTCGATGCCCGCCTCACCGGTGACGTCGACGAGGCGGATCGGGCCGCCGGGCTCGGTGACGTTCCGGTACAGCCGATCGCCCCGGGTCCGATCGCTCGGCCGCGCGTCCGGATCGAAGCGGCCGCCCTGGACGAGGTACAGGTCCAACCGACCATCGCCGTCGTAATCGAACAGGGCCGCGCCGCCGCCCATGATTTCCGGGAACCAGAACCGGCCCTCGGCACCGTTGACGTAGTCGAACGCCAGCCCGGCCTCCCTTGACCCATCGACGAACCACACCGCCGCCGCATTCGGCGGGGCGGCGGAGACCACCGCGGCGAACGCGGCGGGAACCAGAAGGCGGGACGAAAGATGCATGGGCCGGAATGTGCGAAGCGGGATCGTTCACCAGAAGCCGGTCAGGATACCGGACAATCGGGGTCGAACGAGCCCGTGCCTGGATGCCGATCCGACCGTGACCGACGCCGCCAAACCGACCGACCCGACGACCGACCCGACGACCGACCCGTCAAACGGCCCCACCGCGCCGCGCCGCATCGCGGTGGTCAGCACCTCGCGCGCGGACTACGGGCACCTGTTCTGGGTCCTCCGCGCGCTCCAGGACCGGCCCGATGTCGATTTGCGGATCATCGCCACCGGCGCCCACCTCGCGCCCGGGTTCGGCGAGACCGTAAGCGCGTTCGCCGAGGACGGCTTCGCCATCGAGACGGCGCTCGAATGCCTGCTCGATTCCGACAGCGACGTCGGCATGGCCAAGTCGATCGGGCTGGCCACCCTGTCGCTGGCCGACGTGCTCGGCCGGCTGCGCCCCGACCTGCTGCTGCTGATCGCCGACCGCTACGAAATGCTCGCGCCGGCCTCGGTGGCGCTGGCGCTGCGCATCCCGATCGCCCACATCGAGGGCGGCGACGTCAGCGAGGGCGCGATCGACGATGCCGTACGCAACGCGCTGACCAAGATGGCCCACCTGCACTTCGTACCGACCGCCGCTGCACGACGCCGGGTGCTGGCGATGGGCGAGGCCGCCTGGCGTGTACACCGGACCGGCGCGCCGTCGCTGGATCACCTGGTGCGCAGCGAGCTGCCGAGCCGCGCCGACCTCGAGCGCCGACTTGCGCTGACCTTCGACCCGGCGCCGCTGGTGATCGCCATGCATCCGGTGACCCTGGCCGACGACCCCACGGCGGATGCGCGCGCGCTGCTCGATGCGCTCGGCTCGACCGATCTGCAGGCCGATCAGCAGACCGATCAGAAGTTCGATCCGATGAGCGATCGACCCATCGTGTTCTGCCACCCGAACGCCGACACGGGGCACGCCAGGATCCTCGACGCGATCCGGGCCTTCTGCAGCAACCATCCGCGTGCCCGCTATTTCACCAACCTGGCCCACCTCGACTACTGGACCCTGCTCGAAAACGCCGCTGCGCTGATCGGCAACTCGTCCAGCGGCATCATGGAGTCCCCGTCGCTGGCCCTGCCCTGCGTCAACATCGGAATGCGCCAGGACAAGCGCGAGCGGGCCGCGAACATCATCGACTGCGCCGGCGAAGCCGACGCGATCGGCAGCGCGATCGCCCGGGCCCTGGACCCGGCGTTCCGGGCCTCGTTGGACGGCATGAGCAACCCCTACGGTGACGGCAACGCCGGCGAGACCATCGCCCGCGTGCTGGCCGAGACCCCGATCGACGAGCGACTGCGGATCAAGCGCGCCGCCGAACTCGTCGACGGCGACCCGCCGGCGTTCCGGCCGTGAGTGACCCGCGCATTCCGCTGGCGCGACCCCGGGTCGGCCGCGACGAGGCCGAAGCCCTTCGGCGCGTGCTCGATTCGGGTGTGCTGAGCCGGGGCGAGGAACTGGCCGGGTTCGAGGCCGACCTTGCCGCGCTGGCCGGCACGCGCTTCGGCATCGGCGTCAACTCCGGGACAAGCGCGCTGCAGATCGCGCTGGAGGCGCTCGGAATCGGTCCCGGCGACGAGGTGATCACGGTCGCCTACACCTTCATCGGAACGCTGAACGCCATCGCCCGCAGCGGCGCCACGCCGGTCCTGGTCGACATCGACCCGGCGACGTGCAATATCGATCCGGCAGCGATCGGCCCGGCCATCACCGAACGGACCCGGGCGATCCTGGTCGTCCACCTGTTCGGCCGACCGGCGCCGATGGCGGCGATCCGGCGCCAGGTCGAAGGCCGGGAAATCCGGATCGTCGAGGATGCCTGCGAAGCGATCGGCGCCCGCTGGCAGGGACGGCCGGTCGGCGGGCTGGGCGACGCCGGAACCTTCGGCTTCTACCCCAACAAGCCGATCGCGACCGGCGAAGGCGGCATGATCACGCTGAACGACTCCGACCTGCAGACCCGCTGCCGCCAGCTGCGCAACCAGGGCCTGGACCCGATCTCCGGCACCCGCCATCCGCGCCGGGCCGGGCTCAGCGCGCGCCTGTCCGAGCTGCAGGCCGCGGTGGGCCGGGTGCAGGTCGAACGCCTGAACGACTCGCTGGACCAGCGTGCCCGGGTCGCGATGCGCTACCTCGAGCGACTGGACGGAATCTCCGGACTGGAGCTTCCGGCGCCGGCCGCCGACGGCGACACGATCAGCTGGTTCACCTTTCCAATCCGCGTCGCCGACGGGGCGGCACGGGATCGCGTACGGTCCGAGCTGCACGGCCGAGACATCGAGACCGGCATCTATTTCGAACCGGCGCACCGGTTTCCGCCCTATGCAGCCGACCGCCTGCGGCATCGGCTCCCGGCCACCGAGGCGATCGGCTCGCGCAGCCTGGCGCTGCCGCTGTATCCCGGCCTGGCCGAGGACGACCAGGACCGGGTCTGCGACGCGCTCCGCAGTGCGCTCTAGGTCCTTCGTTCATGGGTCGGTGCGGTGCGCGTTCGGAGCGGCCTGGAGATCCGCGGCCAGCGACAGCTCGAGCCGCTTGAGTTCTCGGGCGGTCCAGCCACGGTCGCGCTCCATGTTCATTTCCAGGAAGAACCAGAGCTTCAGCATGCTGACCGCGCTGGAGGCGCCCAACACGATGACGCCCCAGAACACCCGCTCGTCCAGGCTTCCGGCGGTAAAGAACTCGTAGCCGCTCCAGAACATGATGCCCACGAACACGAGCGTGACCAGCATGGCGAACGCAGCCCAGCGGCGCCAACCGCCGGTGAAGACGCGGTACATCGCGCCGTAGAGACTGCGCTCCTGCAGGGTCAGTTCGTGGATGTCGGCGTCGCGCCGCTCGAGTTCTTCCCGAATCCTGTCGTCGATGGTCATGTCCGTTCTCCTTCGAGTGAGTCTTGCAACAGACGCCGGGCGCGGTGCAACCGGGACTTGACGGTACCGACCGGCACGGCGTGGACGTGGGCGATCTCGCGCAAGGCGAGGCCGCGGCGATAGAACAGCTGCAGGGTTTCCCGCTCGACCGGCGGCAGGGCATCGAGTGCCGCGTCGATCGAAAGCGATCGATCGCGATCCCCGTCCGGCGCGGCCAGGGCCGCCGGTTCGACGTCGTCGATCGACGATTCGGCCCGGCGTTGGCGCCGCCGCACCAGGTCCAGCGTCCGCCAGCGTGCCGCGTGGTAGATCCAGCTGCGGAAGGCGCGCGGATCGTCGAGCTTGCGGAGGCGCCGGGTCACGGTCAGCCAGGCGTCCTGGACCGCGTCGCGCGCCAGGGCGAGATCGCCGCACAGGCTCGTCGCGTAGCGGACCAGGTCGAGGTGGTGGTGGGCGACCAGGGCGTCCATGGCGGCGCGCCGTCCGGCCCGGGCATCGAGCACCAGCAGATCGTGTTCGGCTTGTCGCATGACGGTCCTTGCGGCGGCTCCTGTACAGACGACGTCGCGGCCGCCCGAAAGGTTCACCGCCGACCCGCCGGCCCGTCAGTCGATGGCGATGCGCAGTTCCCGGTCGGCGGGGACGCCGGTCCGCTCGCTCGTCGTGCCGTCGGGCCAGGTCACGGTGACCCGGTCGACGCGCCCGGCCTCGCCGAGGCCGAAGGTGGCGACTGGCTCGACCTGGGACAGGTAGCTGCGGGTGGGCATGATGGAGCGGACCTGGCGCCGGCCGTCGGCTTCGATCTCGACGCGCGCGCCGATACCGCGCGGATTGCCGGGCGGGCCGTCCAGCGCAACGCGCAGCCAGCGCGCGTCGGCGTTCGATGGGTCGGGTGCTTGCTCCGACGATGCAGCGGGCGAACCACGATCGAGCAGCATCGGCGGCCCGGCGATCTGGGTGACGAGGACTTCGAGCCGCCCGTCACCATCGAAGTCGAGGTAGATCGCACCCCGCCCGACCACGGGCCGCGCCAGGTCGCCGGTGGCCTCGGCAGGTACCAGCACGAACGGCGGCGCGCAGTCGGGCCCGCAGTTCCAGAACAACTGGGCCGGCTGGGCGTAGCGCTGCGAGGCCTGGACCCGGTGGATCTCGTTTTCGACGTGGCCGTTGACCTGGAGGAAATCGAGCCGCCCGTCGAGGTCGTAGTCGAGGAAGAACAGCCCGAAGGTCAGGGCCGCGCGCGAGGGCGCGCCGATGCCGCGGCCGATCGCCTCGTCGGCGAAGGACACGCCGTCGCGGCTGACGTACATCGAACTCATCTCGTTGGCGAAGTTGCCGATACCGATCGCCATCGCCTCGTCGTCGAGAAACTCCGCGTCGATGCCCATCGCGCCGGTGGCCAGCCCGTTGCGGTCGAAGCCCAGGCCGAGCAGCGTGCCCGCCTCCTCGAAGGTGCCGTCGCCGCGGTTCAGGTAGGCGAAGTTGCGAACCGTGTCGTTGGCGACCATCACGTCGAGATCGCCGTCGCGGTCCAGGTCGGCGGGCATCAGCGCCAGGCCCTTGCCGACCGCCTCGCCGGTGGCCGGGTTGGTCACGTGCAGTCCGGCCTCGAGACCGACCTCCTCGAAGCGGCCGTCGCCGAGATTGCGGTAGAAGTACGGCTGGCTTCCGGCGAAATTGCTCGGCGGACCGTAGGCTCGGCCGATCCCGGTCAGGCGATAGTCCACCTCGAAATCGATCTCGCGCGACCACTCGACGTAGTTGAGGACCATCAGGTCGAGATCGCCGTCGGCGTCGGCGTCGAAGAAGCCGGCGCTGGTGCTCCAGGCCGCCTCGCCGCCGGACACCCCGGCCGAATCGGTGGCATCGACGAACCCCTCGGCGCGGTTCAGGAACAGCCGGTTGGGCCCGACCGTGGTCAGGAACACGTCGTCGCGGCCGTCGCCGTCGGCGTCGCCGATCGCAGCGCCCATGCCGTAGCCGTGCGCGCCGGCCAGGCCGGTCTCGTCGGTCACTTCGACGAAGCGTCCGGCGTCGTTGCGATAGAGCCGGAGCGTGTCGACCGGCTCGGCGCCGACCGGCGCGTCGGGCCAGTGGCCGGAATTGACGAACAGCAGGTCAGGATCGCCGTCGAGATCGAAGTCGATCACCGCCACACCGCCGCCCATGGTCTCGGGCAGCAAGCGATCGCCGGTCGCGCCGTTGACGTGGACGAAATCGATGCCGACCTCGGCAGCGACATCGCGCCAGGCCGCCCTGGGCGCATCGCGAACCGGCGCGACACGCAGCAAGCGGTCGAGGTCCCGGTCGGGCTCGACGACCGGCTCGGCCTCGCCACCGGAAAGCCACGAGCGAAGGCCCCAGATCGCACCCGCGATCACGAGCAGGGCCAGCAGCGCGATCAGCGAGGCGCGGAACGCGACGCCGATGACGCGGTCGTCGGCGCTGTCCTCCCAGCCCTCGTCCAGGCTCTCGTTCAGCGCATCGGGCCGGTCGGCGCCTCGATGCTGGAGCCGGTCGTCGCGATCAGTCATGGATCGGTTTCCGTTGCGCTTCCACTTCGGGGCCGGTCAGCGGGTAGGCATCGCGACCGGGGCGATCCAGGTCCAGCACCACGACCGGATCGGCGAGGTGGTCGGCGGCCGGGTTCTCGCGCCGCGCCGCGGCGATCGCCCGGTCGCGCGCATTGTCGTCGACCCGGTAGGTCTGGTAGTCCGCGGCGTGCCGTTCGGCGCGCTCCGCATCGCCCAGTTCGCGGTGGACCCGGGCCAGGTTGTAGTGGGCCTCGGCGTTTTCCGGGTCCTGCGCCAGGGCGCGGTCGAACCAGCGCCCGGCCTCCTCCAGCGCCGCCCGCCGGTCCGCCTCGACACCCTGCTGGCCGGCCACCTCCAGCCAGGTCACGCCGATCTGGTTGAGCAGCCGGTAATCGCGCGAGAAGTCGAAGCCGCGTTGGCGGGCCTCGTTGAAGCGGGTCTCGGCCAGGGCCGTGAACTGCTCCAGCGCGTCGGCGAAGCGGCCGCGCTCGAACAGCAGACGGCCGGAGAACCAGGCGATCGACCACGGCACCGGCGGCTCATCGTGCGCGGCCGCACGCGCCAGCGCATCGCCGGCCTCGTTAAGCCGGCCTTCGGCCAGGTAGACCCGGGCCAGGTTCATCGGACCGTGGGCGCTGCCGAGCGCTTCGACGCGCCGGAACGCCTCCTCGGCCTGGCGCAGCTGGCGCCGCTCGGGCTTGCGCAGCAGCGCGATGCCGTAGTCGTTCCAGCGCTGCCACTCGGGGATGCCGACCGGCGCGGTCATCCTCGATTCGCCGGCACCGACCGGGAAGGTCACCACGTCCTCGCCGATCACCGCGATCGGCAGGTCGTTGGCTCGGAAGTCCTCGCCCTGCACGTAGGCCATCAGCGTGGCGTCGAACTTGCGGTAATTCAGGCGCACGCGCACCTCGAGCTCGCCGTCCAGGCCGTCGGGCACGTCGAGCCGGTAGTGGACGACGTCGGCCGCGCCCGGCGGAATCTGGTGGTTGTACAGCGGCGTGAAGATGTCCTCGGGATTGCGCCGGTCGATCCGGTTGCCGTCGCGGTCGAGCATGTAGACGTTGACGAAGTGGCTCCAGGGGTCGACGGCGTGGCGCTCGCGGTCCAGGCCGCCGGACTGGCCGACGATCCGGCCCTCGTGCAGCACCTCGACCTCGACCCAGACCTCGTTGGAGTCGGCCGTGCCCTGGGTGAACACGTGGCCGAGGGTCAGCGTCCGCAGCACCGCCTCGAGCAGGTAGCTCCGGCCCGGCTCGAGGGTCGGCACGTCCGGGCGCAGCGGCCCGATCAGTTCGCCGTCGATCTCGCCGTCGGCGCGTAGCGCGACCAGGTCGACGCGGACCGAGCCGTCGAGGAACTCGCGGTGGGCCTCGATCGTCGACGGCTCCAGCCCGAGCAGGTACGGGATCGCCGTGTTCGCACTCGGGAACAGGTGGTCGTGCACCGTCAGGCGACCGCTGTCGTCGTTGCGGTCGGCGCCGAAGTCGTCGGATTCCAGCAGCGGCATGTGGCAGCCGTTGCAGTTCGGCTCGGCCTCGTTCGGGTAGTAGAAGCTGGTCACGCCGTGGCCCGACACGCCGCTGAGCAGGAACGAATCGTAGTGGTTCTGGCCGCGCAGCCACTTGTACTGGTTCAGCTGTTCCGGCAGATGCACCTTGTGGCAACTGCCGCAGAACTCGGGCGTTTCGTGCAGCGGCTTGAGAAAGGTGCGCTGGTGGAAGCCCGGGTTGGCCTTGATCAGCTGGGCGTTGACCCAGCGCAGGAACCCGTTGTCGGATTGCGCGAAGGGGTAGTGGATCGGCTCCTCGACGGTGAAATCGCCGTTGCCGCGGACGCTGTTGACGTGGGTGATCGCGTGGCAGCCCGTGCAGGTGATGCCCGCCTGCGAGGTCGGATCGTTGACGTCGTCGAAGTTCGGGTCGTCGAACGCGCCCGACAGCAGCGGCACGAGGTCGTGGCATCCAGCGCAGAACCGCGCTGCGTCCATCGTGCCGTCGATCTCCATCGAATGCTGCCGGGTGTTACGCACCGCGAACAGGTAGACCGGGTTGTTGAAGGACGCGAACTTGTGGACGCTCTGGCTCCACTGCGCGTGGGTATCGGCGTGGCAGCCCTGGCAGTAGCCGTCCATCATCAGCGTTTCCGGCGGAATGAACTGGCCGGTCGCCGAGCGCGTCAGGGCCGGCGTGAAATCGGCCTCGCCGAACTCGCCCGGCCGGTTCCACTGGCGCGGGTCCTGGGCCTGAAGGACGACGATCGCGATGACGAACACGGCACCGGCTGCGGCCACCTTCAGCCCCATCCGCCAACGGATTCGCGGCCCGGCCAGCCGGTGCAGCACGAAGGCCCAGACGGCCAGCAGCGGCGTGATCACGTGCGCCCAGTAGGCGGCGTCGCGGACCAGCGGGTCGCGCAGCTCGAAGAAGTCGAAGCGCACCAGCATCAGTCCGGAGACCAGCAACACCAGCACGATCCCCATCAGGCCCAGGCCGGCGTAGACCGCGCGGCGATTGGGCCGCTGCCAGGCCCGCGCCGCATGCAGGCCCATGAACAGCAGCAGCGGCACGATGATCGCCAGGCCGACCGCGAGGTGGAACAGGAACATCACCTGGTAGGCGTAGCCCTGGAAGGTCGAGCCGGTCCACCACTCGGTCAGCGTGACCGAGGCGAGGTAGCCGGAGTTCACGCCGAGCAGCGCGAACGCGATCAGCACCGCCACCAGCAGGATGCGCAGCCGCGGACCAACGGCCTTGCGCGGACGCGGGCGCCTCGGCGCTGCCGTCATCAGAAGCCGCCCTTGTAGCGCGTCATGAACTCCGCGTGCAGCTGCTCACGCCGCTCGGGATCGCCGAGGCCGAGGGTGGACGGCAACGGGCCGACGCGGCCGCCGGTATCGGTGTAGAGGTCCATGTCCTTGGCGAAGCCGCGGATATCGAGCACGACCACCCGGCGCGCATCGGGGACCGGCGGGGGCGCGGCGAAGGCCAGGTCGAGCTCCTCGCCCGGCCCGATCAGGGCCAGCGCGTTATCCGCCTCGCCGACCAGCGGATCGACGGGGCCCAGGCGGGTGTAGTAGCCGTCCGGATACTCCGTGTCCCAGAACGCCGACCGGCGCTGGTAGTCGTACCACGGCCGGCGCTGCGCCAGCGTGTCGCGCCGGGCGAAGCCGGTCTTGGCCAGCCGCGCCCGCTCCGGTGCCACGCGGTGCACGGCCAGCAGCGCCTCGCCCGGGTCCTCGGCGTAGACCACACTCAACTGGTCCCAGTAGATCTCGAGGTTGGACCGCAGCCGCAGCGCCGTGGTGCCCGGCGGCAGCGCGTCGAGGGGCAGCGCCATCTCGCGCGGCATGCCGGCCGGATAGCCGAAGTGCTCATGCACGACGTGCCAGCCCGCTTCGTTCCGCGCTTCCAGCGTCGGCGGGCTGTAGTCGGCGTCGGCCTGCCAGGCGGCGAAGACCGTCTGCGAATAGGGATACTCGACCCAGCCTGAGGCCTTCAGCACCGGGGCCGTCCCTGCCGGATTGATCACCCGCCCGAACTCGAGGGTGAGTTCGTGATCGCCGACCAGGCGACCGAGGAAGCGCGGGTCCCGTGGGCCCGGCGGTGCGGCCTCGAAATCGGCCTCCAGCAGCGCGGAGCGCACGTCCTCGCCGCGCTCGTTCCGGACCTGCTCCGGAACCAGCGTCTCGCCATCGCGGAAGAACAGCGGCCGACCGTCGACGGCGGGCGCCCCGGTGGCCATGCGCTCGTTGAGCACCAGGTTCCAGCCCTCGGCCAGGTCGTAGAACGCGAGCCGGGCCGTGTCGATGTAGGCAATCTCCTGCATCGGCTCGGCAATCTTCAATCGATAGACCTCGCCATCGGGCTGCATGCTGCCGTCGGGGAAACGATAGAACTCCCAGGGCCGCGGCTCGGCGTAGCGTCCGGGCTCGATCAGGAAGCCGATCCCACCGACCCCGAGCACGTCGCTGACGAATTCGAAGCGCACGCCGTCGTAGGCGAACAGCACCGGGCAACTGGACAGCTGGCGCTGGTACTCGGCGACCGCATGGAGCTCGCCGCTGGCCAGCGCCATCTCGGTCTGCAGCACGCCGTCGGTCCACTGCAGGCGGACGAAGTCGGCGCGGTCGGCGCCGCCGAGGCCGAGCGCGATCGGCTGGAGGCTCTGGCCCCGCGCCGAGTGGTTGCCGTAGGCGTCGACCCGGGTCCACCGGTCGCCGACCCGCAGCAGGATCTCGGTGCCGATTCCGGACGGGTTCGATCGCATGCCGTCGGCCGCGTCCGAACGGCCGCTCGGGGCGAGCGCGAGAAACCCGTGCCGACCGGGCCCCGCCGGCCACGAGGTCAGCACGCTGGACGCCCCGTCGGCGACCAGGCCGACCAGCGCGGGACCGCGTGCCGGGTCGAGCAGCACCGGCACCAGGGCGCGGAGTGCGATCGCTTCGTCCGTCAGCACCTGGACCTCGGCTTCGCCCTCGCCCTCGGCAACGGCGAAGACGCGGAAGCCGTCGCCGTCGTGCAGCAGCAGGTCCGGCCGTCCGTCGCCGTCGAAGTCCTGCACCGCAAGACCCGCGTGGGCCGGGTCACGCGTGGCGTCGTCGACCAGCAGGCGCGACGACCAGGCGCCGTCGCTTCCGGCGCGCCACTCCAGCAGGTCGCCCGCCGAATCGACCGTGAACAGGTGGTTGCGGCCCCCAGCATCGAGATCGCCGGCGACGACCGCCGTCGACGGGTGCGCCTTGAAGGCCTCGAAGCCTTCGGCCTCGCGGTACCGCCAGAGGCGATCGTTGACCAGCACCTGGTGCGGCGGCTGGGCCTGGAGCGTGACCAGGTCGGCGTCGCCGTCGCCGTCGAGATCGGTGACCAGCAGCTGCGACGAGGGCCGAGCGTGCCCGGCCAGCAGCGGCTCGGCCTCGTCGGCCAGTCGCCGCCAGCTGCCGTCGAGGTTGTTCGACAGCAGCTCGTTGGGTCCGTCGGCATTGGCCAGCCACCAGTCCAGGTCGCCGTCGTGGTCGGCGTCCAGCGCGGCCACGTCGGCGCAGGCGCCGGCGTCGGCCAGAAGTTCATCGCCGGTCGGCGTCCAGTCCGTTCCGCTGCGCTGCAGCATCCGGTTCTCGCCGGCCCGGCACAGGTAGACCGCCAGCTCGTCGGACACGTCGGGCACGCCCCAGGCCACGGCGTCGACGTCGTCGATACCGGCCAGGGGATGGGCCTCATCGCGTTCGAAGCCGCCGCTCCGCTGCAGCCAGACCCGGGTTGGGTGCGAACTTCCGGCGGCCAGCAACAGGTCCTGGGCGCCGTCGCCGTCGATGTCTGCGGTGGTCAGGCTGACCGGGCGGCCGACCGCCTCGATGGGCCCGTGGCGGACCGGCTCGGCGAACAGCGGACCGGACGGTGGCTCGGTCGACGCCGCACGCCCGGGTTGGCCAATGGCCTGGGCCTCGGCCAGCGGGCCCATCCGGGTGTAGCGGAACTCGGCCAGGTGCGCGCGCGGATTGTCGGCAAAACGCTGGTAATCGGACAGCATCGCGCGCGCGGCGTCCGCGTCGCCGAGCTGGCGCAGGCTGAGCGCGGCCCCGTAGTACGCGCTGCGGAGATAGGGGTCGCGCTCGATCGCGGTGCGGTACAGCGCCAGCGCCTCGTCGTGCCGATCGAGCTGGGCCAGCGCCTGGGCGGAAAAATAGACCACGTGCGGATCGTCCGGTCGCGACGCGCGAACCGTCGAGAAGCGCTCCAGCGCGGTGTCGGCGTCGCCCAGGTAGAAATGCATCAGGCCGGCCACGTATGCGGCGGCGGGATTGCCCGGATCGTCGACCAGCACCGCTTCGGTCATCGCCAGCGCGCGCCGTTCGTCGCCCTCGTTCTGGCGGTTGAGGGTCGCGATCGCCTCGTTGACGCGGACCTGGAACCAGTCGGACCGGTCCGCGCCCAGCTCGGCGAAGATCGCGCGGGCCTCCTCATTGCGGTACTGGCCCATCAGCGCCACGCCCTCGTTGTTGCGGGCGATTTCGACGTCGGTCGGGGACCGGTCGGACCCGGAGTCGGACCCGCAGCCGGTCAGCACGGCAGCGAGCAGAACGACCATGCCGATGCGGGCCGCGGCGCTCACTCGGCGTCGCTCCCCACGCGCTTGCGTCCCCGTTCGATCCGCTCGTTCAGCGAGTCGATCGAGATCGGCCCGCGGCCCGCCGGTGGCAGGTAATCGCGCTGCATGTAGCCGTGCGCCGACGTGCGCAGGTGGCTGCGCATATCGTGCCCGCGCCGGCGCGCGCGCTCGGCCCGAAGCGCATCGATGTCGATCGGTGCCACGACCACCTTTTCGCCCGGGCCGGGATCGGCCTGGGCCAGGATCCGGCCGTCGTAATCGACCGCCATGCTGCCGCCGGGCCACGAAAACGGCGGGTAGTGCTCCATGCGCGCGCCCTGGTTGGCGGCAAGCACGAACGCGGTGTTCTCCAGCGCGCGGGTGCGGTTGATCATCGTCCACCAGTCCATCGGTTGCTGGGTCCCCCACGGATCCATGTACGCCGACACGCGGATCAGCACATCGGCGCCGCGGAAGGCCAGTTCGCGGATCGTTTCCGGGAACAACCAGTCGTAGCAGATCGCGACCCCCAGCTTGCCGAGTTCCGTATCGACCACCGGGAAGATGTCGTCGGGATAGTCCGGCAGGTCGTGCGGGCTGGTGTGGACCTCCCACGGAATCCAGGTGTTGAGCTTGCGGTACGTCGCCAGCACGCCGCTCGGCCCGACCAGCGCGGTCGTGTTGAACACCGCGCCGGGAAAGCGATCGTCGCGCTCGAGGAAGGACCCGGTCTGGATATGGCAGCCGTACTTCGCGGCCAGCCTCGCGTAGGCCTCGGTATGCTCGTTGGGCAATTCCACCGCGAGATCGGCATGCAGCTTCGCCGGATCGTCGTGAATGGGCACGGCGTGGGCGAACTCCGGGAACGCCAGCAGGCGCACGTCGAAGAACGGCTCGTAGCCGACGATCGTCTGCTCGGCGATCTCGCACATCCGGCGCGTGCGCACCGCGATTTCGTCGCGGTGCCGCGGCGCCGGGAAGTCGGTCTGGCAAGCGGCTGCGTAGTACAAGGAATGGGCCTGCGAAGCGGGTTCGGACCAGCCCGGGAAGCATAGCACCCGGACAAACGGATTCGAGCCGTCAGCCCACCTGCCCCCTGAGGAAACGGAACAGGGTTCGATAGTTCTTTCCGTGCCTCGATTCCGGGTCATCGACGCCGCGCTCCCGGCGCGCGGCCCGGACCAGGCTGCGCAGTTGCTGGACGTCGCAGTCGGGATGCTCTTCGACGAACGCGGTGACCGCCGCGTCGTCCTCGAGCAGCCGCTCGCGCCAGCGTTCGACGCGATGCAGCGCCGCGGCCTCGGCCTGCGATCCGGCCTCCCGGGCCTCGACCGCAGCGCGGATCGGGGCCGGATCGATCCTGCGCATCTGCTTGCCGAGGTACTGGAGCTCGCGCTTCTTCGCGCCGTGCTTGCGAATGGCGTTGTAGCGATCGATCGATTCGCGCAGCGCCTCGGGCAGGTCCAGCGCCGCACGATCCGCCTCGGGCAACCCCGCCAGCGCCCGGCCGAGGTCGCGCAGCTCGAGGGCCTCGTTCTTGCGCTGGGTCTTGCTGGGCTCGCCGCTGCGCTCGTCGCCCGGTCCCGGGGCGTCGGTCCGATGGTCGGTCATCGGCCCTTGAACTCCGGCGCGCGCTTTTCCATGAACGCCTTCATCGCCTCGGCGAAGTCCTCGGACTGCATCAGCAGGCCGTTGAGCGTCGCCGCCTCGCGGTTGGCGGACTTCACCGAACCCGCGATCCGCCCGTCGAGCACCTGGCGGATTCCCGCAACGACCAGCGGCGGGTTGGCGGCGATCCGTTCGGCGCGGGCCAGCGCCTCGGCGCGCAGCGTGTCGCGGTCACCGTAGACATGATTGACCAGCCCGATCTCGAGCGCGGTGCCTGCATCGACCGGCTCGCCGGTCAGCGCCAGCTCGCGGGTCCAGCCTTCACCGACCAGGAACGGCAGCCGACCGAGGCCGCCGAGATCCGCCACCATGCCGACCTGGACCTCCTTCAACGCGAACCGGGCGTCGTTGGTCGCCAGGCGGAGATCGCAGGCGCACAGCAGCTCGATGCCGGCGCCGATGCACCAGCCGTCGATCGCAGCCACCACCGGCAGCCGACCCGACGCGAGTGCATCGAAGCCGCGGACCATCTCGGCGGCCTGCTCGACGATCGCGGACCGGCCGGCCGCGCCGTCGTTCAGCATCGCACCGACTTCAGCGGCCATGCCCTGCAGGTCCAGGCCGTAGCAGAAGTGATTGCCGTCGCCGCTCAGCAGCAGGCAGCGCACGGAGCGATCGGCCTGCAGCTCGGCCACGACCTCGGGAAACTCGCGCCAGAAATCCGGGCCCATCGCGTTGCCGTGGCCGGGGCCTTGCAGGACCAGTTCGGCGATGTGATCGGCGGGCCGCTCGATG
Source organism: Wenzhouxiangellaceae bacterium (assembly GCA_965227925.1). GTDB lineage: Bacteria > Pseudomonadota > Gammaproteobacteria > Xanthomonadales > Wenzhouxiangellaceae. Next base: position 417,580 of record CBDDGP010000002.1, on the reverse strand, counting down.
CGAACGGAGCGGTACTCGGTGCTGGAGGAACTCATCGAAAACGGTCTCCGGGGGCCGGAGACCGAGTGTACCGGGTTCGCACCGTAGCGAGCCGGCGGCGGATTGGGCTACTCGAAGCCGTCGCTGAAGATCGTGCCGACGGGAACGGCCGGTCGGTCCGCCCGGATCACGCGAAGCCGGTTGAAGCTGATCGTCGCCTGCTCGACCGCGTAGCCGACCGTTCCCGAGCCGACCACCGGTTCGACGGCCGGATCGTCGGGGTCGGGATCCCAGGGCGTGCACGGTGTGGCGCCGGGTCCCGGTTCCGGACACATCGGCTCGCCACCGACGTCGATCAGGATCAACGGCTGCCCGGACCGCTCCTCGAAATCGATCCGAACGGCATACTCGGGGCCGACGAGGATGTCGGACTGGAAGGTCCGCAGCACATGATCGGTGCCGCTCACTCGCTGCACCAGCGTCCAGGTGTCGAAGAACTCATCGGCCGTCAGGGCAAGAAACTCCTGTTCGCTGCGCCACCACATGTAAACGGTCGCGCGACCCTTGCCGAAGGAATCGAAGCGCAGGTCGGTCTCGACCCGGCATTCGGAGCAGCCCGGGAACGCCGGATCTGCGATCACCTCGGCCCGGCCGAGCGTGTCGGCCGTCAGGCGCGTGCCGGATTCCGACCAGGCATCCGGCTCCGTGTAGCGCCAGCCGATCGGATCGGGCGGCACGCCGTCGTCGTAGTGGTCGAAGAAGGGCGCTTCCTGGACGACCTCCACCACGGCGCCGTCGACCAGGAGGATGCCCGTGCGCGCCGCCACCGGGCCGCTGTCGGGCGCGTAGGGCGCCACCTCGATCTCGAACTCTCCGGGTCCGGCCCCGCTGAAGGAGCCGTTGGACGACGCGCCCTGGATCGTCAGCCAGTCCCGGGCTCCGACGTCGACTTCGACGTCCCAGCCGTAGAACTCGCAGGCGGCCTGGCCGTCGAAATCGACCGCGACCGTCGCGTCCCCTCCGACCGGCAGGAAGTCCAGCACGCCCGGGCTGGCGTTGGGCCGGCAGTCGCCGCCGTCCTGCACCACGGTACGGATCGCAGGCAGCACATCGCCGTTGATGAACGCGATGTCCTGGGTACGGCCGTTGACGGTGGGGTCGGTCGGATCCGGTAGGTTCTCCTCGCCGATGTACCGGATGGCTGCGGTCGTTCCAACGACCGCCGAGCAGGCGTCCTGCGCCGCCTGGACCTCGGCTGCGGTCACGCCGTCCGGCGGTGCATCGAAGGGGATATCGGTGAGCGCGATCCAGACCTCTTCGCCCTGTTCGAGCTCGAGCTGCGACCGCCAGGGGCAGGCTTCGAAGCCTTCCGGGTTGACGACGCAGAAATAGCCGGTCCGTTCGTCCGCTGTGCCCCCCGGACTCAGCACATCGGGCGCGTTCGCGCTCGGATCCGGCAGGAGCCAGGCCGGCGGCGTGGCGCAGGTGTCGTCGTCGAGGATGTTGACGGCGACGCTGAGCAGCGCCGGGTCGGCCGGCAGCGTCAGATTGTCGACACCGGTCAGTTCGACGAAGAACTGCTCGGTCAGTTCGGCGAAGCCGTCGTCGACCAGGTCGATCGAAAGGAAACCGATCACCGAGCCCGGCAGGAACTGGAGTTCGCCGGACACCCCCTCGTAGTCGGCCCCGGCGATCGCCGCCCCGAAGTCGCCGAAGGCGGTCCCGTCGAAGGTCTGGAACTCGACCGAGCCTTCCACTTCCTGCGGGTCATCGAGCATCACCATGACCTCGACGAAATCGCGCGGCGGCCGGTCGGGACACGGCGGCGTTCCCGGCGGATCGGAGATCGGAACATTGCCGTCCTCGCAGATCTCGACCGCGTCTTCCGGCGCCATCACCACGGCCGGGAGGTCGTTGTCGACGATCGCGCCGATGCCCTGGCGACGGACCACAATGGCGTTGCTCTCGTCGGACAGGTTGATGAAGAAGGACTCCGTGTCCTCGAACACTTCGTCGTCCCGGACCTGCACCGAGAACGGCAGCGCCCCGGGCCACGGCTGGGTGCAGCCGTCCCCGAAGCCCAGGTTCGCGCCCGTGCGATCGTAATCGCCGCGCAGGAACTCGGCCGTATCGTCGGCGGTGAGGAGCTCCACGGACGGTTCCGGCGTGCATTCGCCGAACAGTGCGGGGTACGGTTTGTTCGCCGTCAGCGTGAAGTTCGCGGTCGCGCGGGTCAGCGGGCCCTCGAGGATTCCGACATCGTTGATCGTCAGCTCCACCGGTCCGGCGAGGTTCTGCGTCCGCAGGGCCTGGCCGCTCCCGCCGGCGGCCAGCGGCGCGCCGTCGGCGAGCCAGCCGACCAGCATGTCGCTGTCGCGCCCCATGCCGAGGCCCGGCGGTCCGCGGCGCCCGGCCGCCTCGTTGACCACGATCGGGCCCACGGGCGTCGCCTCGTCGGCGCGCCAGTTCCGGTAGAACCAGCGAAGTTGCGCATCCTGCCCGGCCGAAAACGTTCGCGGCGAGCCACCCCCGTTCCATCGCCCCGGCTCATCGCTCACGCCTTCCGCTTCGCTCAACAGCTCGGCGGCGCGCGATGACAGCTCGGCGCAGCTCAGGCAATCGTCCGGATCGGCCTGGCTGCATTGCAGTTCGACCAGCCGTGATCGTGACCCGTAGGGCGTGGAGTAGCGGAGTTGCGCGCAGCCGTTCACCAGGAACGGCGGATCGCCGAACAGCAGGTCGAAGCGTTTCGTGTTGTTGGCACCGCCGTCGAAGTCGTCCCAGCGGATGGGAAGGTCCCCGTCGAAGGAGATTCCGAGAATCGGGACCTCTTCGTCGATCGGCACCAGGTCCACCTGCACCCGACAGTCTGCACCGTCCCTAGGCTGCGTGGACGCGTACTCGACCTGGCACGTTCCACCACGATTCGGGTCCGTCCAGAGGATGCCGCCGCTGGCGTTCTGCCCCTCGGAACACGAGGTCGGTCCGGCAGCCAGGCGCACGAACCAGTTTTCGATCGAGGTGAAATCGAGAGGGCATTCGGTCCGCGAAGCACCCCATGCGACCGCGAAATCGCCATCGAGATCTCGCGTCCGGATCCTCGGTGAGCGCAGGTGCCGAAGCGTCGAGAACTGGTCTCCGGCGTCGACGTCGACCTGGAGTCCGCTCTCGGCCGCGTTGCCGTTGCCGTCGAAGCGGGAAAACAGGATTTCGCTGCGAGCATCCAGGGTCGCATCCGCGTTCCGGTAGCGCGAGCGCTCCCAGGTCACGCTGAAGAACCCCGTGCTGTCGTAGTCCACGTCCGGAGCGTGCACGCTTTCCTGGATCGACCGGGGCGCCTCGGCCACGACGATCCGTTCACCGACCGGTTGCCCGGCCAGGTTCAGCCGCTGCGCCTCGATCGCACCGCCGCGCGTGCGCCAGACCACGACCGACTGTCCCGTATTGGGCTGCACGGCGACGCGCGGCGCGACCTCGTACTCGGCGCCCACGGTGACTTCCAGCGGCTCCTCGACCGGGAGCAGGCTGGCGTGCGGCACGCTGCACCAGGTCGCCGGATCGGGAAGCGGTGAAGCGATGTCGAGCTGGGTCGAAAGCGCATACACGCCCCAGTTCGGCACGGCGCGCTGGTCGGCGAAGGCGATCACGGTCTGGCCGATCGCGCTCATGCCGACATCCACATCACTGCGCTGCAGCCGGACCGCATCCCAGCGGCCTGGGGCATCGTCGAGGAGGCCCACGGACTGCGTATCGAGCACAACGGTTTCGGGCCCATCGCTGAACACCGGCTCACCGTCGGCGGGGCACAAGCCACCGTCGTCGGCTTCCGGACGAAAGGTCCGCGCATGGAGGGCCTGGTTGAAGTCCCGCGTGCCGCCGGAGCTATCGAAGCGGGCAACGGACCAGACGACCGTGAAATAGCCCTCCTGGTCGGCGGCGATCGCCGGATTGCTCAGTCGACGATCGTCGGTCCGATACTGTGCGAGCCGTTGCGGCCCGGCGATCGGATCGCCCTCGGCATCGACGATGGCGACGAACAGCGCGTCGTACTGCTGGAACAGGTCCAGGTCCTCGTAGCGCTGGACCCAGGCCACGGCGAACCGACGGACGTCCGGATCGTCGCTGTCCAGGTTGAGGTCCTCGATGGCGGGGACCGACCGGCCGGCGCGACGCAGGGTCTCGCCCATCCCGAGCGGCACCTCGCGGACCTGGTTCTGACCGAGCCGGGGAACGACCTGCGCGCTCGCATCGAACGCATAGGCCGCCAGAAGGAACATGGCAAGCATCGAACGGATCATCGGGTCGTCTCCTGGTAGGCCTGGCGATAGGCGGAAAACGCCTGCGCGTAGTCGTCCTCGTTCAGCGCCGCGTCGCCCTGGCGCAGGAAGAGCAGCGCGTCGTTGACGTCGAGGCCGGCGGCGATGGTGCGAACGATGGCGTCGGCAACGGTCTCGCGCACCTCTTCGAGTCGGCCGCCCGCGGCGGCCGGCAGCAGGAACTGCACCGGCACCCCGGTCTGCGACCCCGCCAGCTGGACTTCGATGTCCAGCCGCTGGGTCTGATCGGTGAACGCCGACTGGCCGGCGATATCGGCTTGCAGAATCTCGCCGATGCCTTCGATCTGCTGCTCGGTCCGCTCGAAGCGCTCGGCAAGGAGGTCGCGCGTGGACTGCAGCGTGGTGGTGGTCGCGACGTCCTCGGACAGCGACTGGATCTCAGGGACGACGGCGGCGCGCAACAGCTGCTCGGTCTCGGCGAGCGTCGACGTGGAACGGCGGCCGGCACCGCACGCGCCGAGCTCGTCCTCGCACCACAGTTCCATCTCTTTCGAATGACGGGTGCTGCAGTTCAGCGCATCGACGGCCAGGCCCGACTCGAAGATCGGAATGATGACGCCGAGCACGGGCCGGGCAATGAAGCAGAAGGGCTGGCACACCCGGGTCGGAAAGCACTGGAGCCCATCGCAGACGGCCTGCAGCCCGAACAGGGCGATCCGCAGCGTAAACACGGTCGTGCGCAGGGCCACGAACTCACCGGTCGTCAAGCAATTGAGCGTCAGGGCGGGATCCCGGCTCGACCCCTTGATCGATTGGGTTTCGGCCAGCCACCGAGCCATCTTCGGGTCGGCCAGTCGCCGCGCGGTTTCTTCCAGCGCCGGCTCGAGCGACGGGTAGCGCGTCATCAACATGCAGGCGGCTTCGAGCGCCTGGTCATCCCTCTCCAGCGCGGCCTGCCGGAGCAGACCGACGTTCTGCGAGAACGCCTCGATCGGCTGCTCCATCGATACGTCGACCTGCTCGCCGATCAGCGCCAGCGTGCCGAGGAGATCGACGAGTCGATCCTCGGCGACCCCCGGACACTCGGCCTGCACCGTGCCGACCGACAGACCGAACCCGATCACGAATGCTGCGATCCTCGACATCTTCATCGTTCACCTCCACGGTCGACGGCCTGGCGACTGCGCAGCGCGCCGATCGCGCCGTAGGACTGGATGTAGGCCGCGTAGGCGTCCTTGAAGCGGGCTTCATTGAACGCTCGATCGGCCTGGCGGAACGCCTGCAGCGCTCCCTCCACCGGCAACCCGACCTGGGCCGCCGACTGGATACGGCCAGCCACGGTCTCGCGCACGCGCTCCAGCAGCCCGCCCTGCGAGGCGGGCAGCTGCAGCCGGCTGACCGGCAGGGCCTGGATGATGGCCGCTTCGATCCTCGTTTCGATCGCTTCACGCTCGAAATCGCGTTGCTGCTGCGCGCTCGACGCCAGCGCGACGGTCAGCGCATCGAGATCGGGGCCGATGCCGTTGGACGCCGCACGGCCGCCCGTGCCGTCGAATCGGTCCTCGACTTCGTCCCCGACGTCCTGCAGATCCTCATCGCTGGCCCCGTTGTCAGACGCCAGGACGGCGGCCAGCCGGGCGGCGTTGACCGACGCCGACAGGCGCGCGAAGAACAAGCCTCCGTCGGCACGCGCCGCATCCATGAGGTCCTCGTGGGTTTCATCGGCACACTTGTCGGAGATGTCCCGGCGCGTCGCGATGATCTCGGCGGCGCCGTTCAACACGGGCGGCGGCACGCAGAACACGGCGCACAGGCCGGGCGTATCGAAGGGGTCGTAGCAGGCGGTGGCGTCGCACAGGCCCTGGGCCGCCTGAGCAAGCGAAAGAAACACGGTCTCGACGCCGAGGATCGCGCGATAGGTCTCCAGCCCGATGCACCCGGAGGGCGCACGCGAACGGCCGGCTTCCCGGGCGATCGCCTGGTTGATCTCCTCGATCGTCCGGGCCCCGACGCCGGCGGCGTCGAGATCGCTGCAGATCTGCTGCTTCTGCGCCACGGGCAGCGCGGAGAGTTCGCCGACCACCTCGATCGCCAGCTGACGTGCGGCCGGTTCGAGCCGGTCCTCGTCGACGACGAAGGCGCGAAGTGCGGCGGCGAGATCGTCCACCTCCTGAACCGCACCGGAGCGATCGGCGCACAGGCCCGTGCCGAAAGCTCCCTGGCGGGGCTCGAACGGCGTTTCGATGCCGGCGACACCAGCGGACAGGGTCTCCGAAGACGGTCGATCGGCCAGCGCTTCGCCCCCCCCGGCGCTCAGGAGGGCGACGGCGACGACGGTCCCCGGCCCGAAAACGCCCCACCGATTCAACCTCGTGCCCGGCCGCCCGACGGGCGGCGGCGCGTCTTGCTGTTGCATGCCGTTCTCCCTGAATGATGTCCTTCAGGGAAACAAGCGTCGAACGGGCGTCGACTTCGCCATCGGAGTTGGCGGGCCTCGCATGCGGGTGCTGGTCCCATCGATCGATGCGGCCGTGGAGCGCGGTGGTCGTCGACCCGGTCGTTCCAGTGAGCGTAAGGGTGTGAAATGGATACGCTGAGCGAAAGCGCCGCGCTCCCGGGGCCGGGCGCTACCCGCTGCAGGCCCGGTCCGCGCGGCCCTGCTCGAGACAGCGCAGGCGATCGCGGTAGACCGATTCCGGCGGGAACGTGTGCACGATGGGCTCGCGAACGGCGGCCAATTCGGCCTCGGCGGCTTCGTGGCGTCCGCGCAGGAGGTCGATGCGGATCCGGTCGAGGCGCAGTGTCTCGGCCATCGGATGGCCCTCGACCAGCTGCGTGCGGTAACGCTCGATCAGGCCCTCGAGCAGCGCATCGGCCTCGTCGAGGCGGCCCTGGTCGACCAGCAGGCGTGCGTACGCGGTTCGCGCGGCCAGCACGCCGATATTGTTTTCGCTCCGCGCTTCGGCCAGTCGGTCGACCAGCGCCAGGATGCGCTCCAGGCGGTCGGCCGTCGGCTCGACCGCCTGCTCGATGCGCAGAACCAGAAATGCACTGCTCACCGTATCCGGATGGTCGTCGCCCAGTTCGCGCTGGCGGACCTCGAGCGCGAAGTCGACTTCTTCGCGTGCCTCGTCGTGTCGGCCCTGGAGCAGCAGGATCCGGGCCAGATTGTGGCGAGCGCGCGCCGTGGTGGTGCTGTCGGGGCCGAAACGTTCGCTGCGCAGCGGGATCGATTCGCGGACCAGCGCTTCGGCATCGGGATACAGACCCAGGTCCTTGTACGCCGCACCGATGTTGTTGGTCAGCAGCCAGGCGTTGGAGCCGCCGTCCTCGGCCGAGGCGTCGAGCTCCCTGGCTCGTTGGTAGTTCTCGATCGCGAGCTCGAAGCGGCCCATGTCGTGGTGCAGGCCGGCCAGTTCGTTGTAGTCGCGGTACAGCACCGGCGCGTCGGCGTCGAAGATCCGGGTCCGGATTTCGAGCTGCTCCTCCAATGCCTGACGGCGCACGTCGTGTTCGCCCACGTTGCCCGCCGACAGCTGCAGGCCGTTCAGGCTGTTGGCGTACGACGGATGCATGCGCCCGATCGTCCGCGACTTGATCTCCAGCGCACGGCGATACCACTCCATCGCCTGCCTGTGGTCGCCGAGCAGGTCGTCGGCCTCGCCGAGGTTGTGGTACGAGGTCGCGATCCGCCGCTCGGCCAGGCCGGCCTCCTCCCGCAGCTCCAGCGCTTCGGCGATCAGGTCGCGGCCCGCCCGCAGTTCGTCGAAATCGAGCTTGAACAGGCCGAAGTTGTTGAGCGCGCTGGCCCGCTCGCCGGGGTCGATCTCGGGGTGCGCCCGGGACAGCGCCACCGCGCGCTCCAGCGCCGGTTCGGCGATCTCGCGGTCGTGGCTCAACACGGCGCTCATGCCCAGCACGTTCAGCGCCCGGACCTCACCGGTCACGTCGCCGAGCGATCGGGCCAGGCGCGCGGACTCCCCGAGCAAGTCCTGGGCAGCCGCGTAGTTCTCGAGGGCTCGATAGACGCTGCCCAGGGCAAACAGCGTGCGGGCTCGCAGAGCAGGGTCCTCGATGGCCTCGGCGCTGATCCGGTCCCGGCCTTCGGCGAGCACCTGCTGGACCGTGACCGCCTCGCCACGCGCCGAGCCCGGCCCGGCGGCCTCGATCAGACCGACGAGAAACTCCAGCACCTGGTTGGCGTTGGCGGCTTCGACCAGGGCCCGCTGCTCGGCCTGGCGCGATCGCTCGCTCTCCTGCACGATCTGCCGCACCATGCCCGCCCCCAACAGCACGATCGCCAGCGCGGCGGCGACCGGCCAGCGGTATCGAACCAGAAACTTGCGTGCGCTGTAGCGCCAGCGACCGGACGCGGCGTGCACGGGCAGGCCGTCGCAGAAGCGGCTCAGGTCCTCGCCCAGCGCTGCCATGCTGGAGTAGCGAGCATCCGGACGCTCCGCCGTACTTCGCTCGACAATGGCACGCAGATCGCCGGGGACCGCAGCCTCGGACTCGTCCAGCAGCAGGGCGAGCATGCGGCCCATGCTGTAGATGTCCGTCGAGGTGGACACGGGCCGCCCCTGCATCTGTTCCGGCGACGAGAAGCCGGGCGTGTAGAACCGCACGTGGCGGGTCGGCGCCTCGTCGGGCCCGGCCTTCGGGTCCTGTTCGAGCAGTTTTGCGATGCCGAAGTCCAGCAGCACCGGCCGGCCGTCGTCGCTGACCAGCACGTTTTCCGGCTTCAGGTCCCGGTGGATGATCAGGTTGCGGTGCGCGTGGTGGACGGCGTCGCAGAGCGTCCGGATCAGTCCGATGCGCTGCTTCAGGCCCACGCCTCGATCGCGGCACCACGCGTCGATGCGCTGCCCGTCGACATACTCCATGACGATGTACGGCTGGCCGTCCTCGGTCGTGCCGCCGTCGATCATGGCGCCGATGTTCGGATGGCGAAGATCGGCCAGGATCTGACGCTCGCCCCTCAGCCGCTCGAGGCTGGCCGGATCCGGAAATCCGCGGATCAGCTTGATCGCGACCTTGCGGTGGTACTCGTCGTCGTCGCGTTCGGCAAGGAAGACGCTGCCCATACCGCCTTCGCCGAGCGAGTCGATGATGCGCCACGGGCCGAGGCTCCGTCCGCGCCATGCCTGTGCCGAATCGGTGAGTGCATCCATCGACGCCTCGATGCCGGCCCGCAGGGTCGGGCCGCTGTCCGCGTCGGCCTCGAGCAAGGCTCGTATCTGCTCGAACAACTCGTCGTCACCGGAACATTCTTGCCGGAGCCAGTCGAGACGCTCGCTCTCGGGCTGCTCGAGCGCTTCGTGAAAGAGCGATTCCAGTCGGTCCCACGACAATCTGCTCACGTCAGTCGCATCCTCAGCCAGGCGCGACCGAGGCGAAGGTCGCGATCCAGGGTCCGTGGCGAGACGTCGAGCTGGCTCGACGCCTCATCGCGCGACAGACCGCCGAAGTAGACCAACTCGATCGTCCGTGCAACACGTTGATTCTCCTGCTCCAGCGCCGAAAGCGCGTCGTCGAGATCGAGCAGATCGACGTCCGGGGCCTCGGTGGAAACGCCGGCGTCCTGCAGCGTTACGCGGACACGGTCTCCGCCTCGCTTCGCCCGGCTGCGGGCCCGGGCATGATCGACCAGGATGTGGCGCATCGTGCGTGAAGCCAGCGCATAGAAATGTCGGCGATCATTGAATTCGACTCCGTAGGCGTCGAGTTTCAGAAAGGCTTCGTGGACCAGCGCCGTCGGTCGCAGTGTGTGGCCCGCGCTCTCTCCGGCGAACTGATGACGTGCAATCGTCTGTAGGTGCTCGTAGACCAGCGGAAGCAGCTGTTCTCCCGCGTCCGATTCACCCTGGCTCCAGGCCCGCAGCAGGCGCGTGATTCTCCGGGTCGAGTCGGTCATGACGTTCGATCACCCCCCTGGTCACGCACTTCGTCGAGCTATCGGCAGGAGCATACCTTACCCGGAGGGACACGTAGAAGGCCACCGGAGAGGGGAGACATCCCGGTCCTGCAGGCGCATTTGTTAGGCTTTGAACAGGCCACCATCATCGAAGGAGACAACGCATGGAAACGCAGTGGATCCTGGTTGCGGAATCGGCACGAGCGCGACTGTTCGTCCGCGCGGCACCGCGCGGTGAGCTGCGGGAGATCGAGGCGTTCGATCATCCCGATTCGCGAAAGAAAGGCCACGAACTGGAGACCGATCGCAGCGGCGGTGTCGACCAGTCGCACGGCCACGCCCTGTCCGACACACGCGAGAAGGGTGCGGCGCAGCGCATCGAGGCCGAGACTTTCGCGCGACAACTGGCCGATCACCTGCAGACGGCACGTGCCCGCAATGAATTCGATCAGCTCGCGCTGATCGCGGATCCTCGCTTCCTCGGGATGCTTCGCGACGATCTCGACGATGCCACGCTCGAGTGTGTTGTCGAGAGCATCGACAAGAACCTGGTCAAGGAATCGATCGATCGAATCCAGGACGAGATCGACGGGAGCTGAACCGATCCGTACTGCGCGGCGTCGATGCCATGCCGTTCAGCGGCCCCCGACCCGCTTGATCCACTCCAGCGGCAGTTGGTGCTGACCCTCGGCGTCGCCGACATACAGCACGTCGTCGGCGATCATCAGCGACCAGTCGATTTTCCGTGGCAGGTCGTCGGCCAGCGCGTCGACGTCCGGAGGCAGCACGGCGATGTCCAGGCCGGGCAGGTTCATCACCTTCGGCACGACCGTATCCCGCCAGATCTCGACCGGCCCGTAGGCCAGCACCGACGCCCGAGGTTGGTGGCGGGCGCTGCGCGTCATCCGGTCCGCATCGGGTCGGCCGACGTCGATCCAGTGCTCGACCTGGCCGTCGAGCGAATGGCGCCACAAGGCCGGTTCGTCGACGTCCGAAAGGCCGCGCCCGAAGGCCAGCCGCTCGTCCCACCACAGCCCCCAGGCGAGCAGACGGGCGGTCATCCGCAGCTCGGTCTCGGACGGGTGGCGAGCGATCGTGAACGAATGCTCGCCGTAGAGGCCGCGGTCCGTATCGCTCAGGGACATCCGGACCCGGTACGGTGTCGAACTCAAGGCCATCGGCAAGGCTCCGGCGCCGAACTACGGCGATGCTGGAAAGACGGCGGGCGCCCGGTCGGCCGGGCGCCCGCGAAGGCTGGAACGAATCGTCGACTCGATCCGGTGACGGAGCTTCGGCCTAGCGGCAGAAGTTGTCCTCGGTCTCGTAGATGCGTTCGATCTGGAACTCGCCCGAGCCGAAGCCCGTGGTCGACTCGAACGCCACCGTCCCCTCGTCGCACGAGTCGAAGCGGATGAACATGCGGCCCCAGGGCTCGATATTGATCGTGCCGTTGTTGAACCCGGCCTGCCGGATCTGCTCGAAGGTCGGACCGTCGGTCTTGAACAGGTCCATCCCGACATCGTTGTCCGGGAAGTCCTGGGCGGTCCCGATCATCCACTGCTGGGTACCGTCGTCGTCGTAGGTGAACCAGATGACGACCAGCTGGTTCCGGTCGGTGACATCGATCATGAACCCTTCGGCAGCGCGGTTGACGACCGTCCAGTTGCCGCCGAGGCCGCGTCGACGGACGTCGCCATCGGACGGGGTGACCAGGATGCCGACCCGATCACGACGGAAACTATCGACCGGCGGCGAGGTGCCCACGGTCTGGGTAATGCCCGAACAGCTGCCCGTTCCGATGTCGTAGAACAGCGTGCTGCCTGCCGGCTGTTCGCGAATCCGGTGCGTGAAGGTCACGTCGGTCCCGACTCCGACCGGCGCATTGCGGAAGTCGAAGGTCTGCGGGAGCTCGTCCGAGGCGTCCTCGATCGTGAAGGCCTGGGCCTCTGCGCCGATGATCGCGCCGTCGTACTGGTCCTGGCGAGCGATCAGCTCGACCACATAGAAGCCCGGCGTATTCGACGAGTACGTCAGCGTGACGCGGCCCAGTCCATCGGTCGGGTAATCCTCGACAATGATGCCGCGGGAAACGAGATCGCCGCCGCCGCCGGCCGGGCAATCGTACAAGGGCGGCACCGGCGGAGGCGTCGAAGCCACGATTTCGGCGACCAGGCCGTCGGCGAAGGTGCCACTGGCCGCATCACGGTCGCCGGCGAACAGGCCCTTGGTGTCTGCGTCGCCAGCCACGGCGTCGGTCTCGAAGGACGCGCCCAGCGGGCAGCCCTCGACGGTGATGTCGAGCAACAGGTTGGCGCCCTCGTCACCGAAGTCGAACCCGCCGCCATCGACGATCACCAGGTCGAACGGGTTGGTCCCCATGCCGTCGGTCCCGGCAATCAGCTCCAGGTCGCTGTTCCAGACCACCTGCCGATCCAGACCGACGTTATCGTCGAAGTTCGCGCTCATCGTTGCCGCAGTGCGATTCGTCGACGACAGGCTGATGACCGCATTCTGCAGCGTCAGCGGTCCCACCGGCGACTCGCCGCCGTCGAGACGGAAGGCGATCGAGCCGATGGTGCCGAAGATGCCCTGATCGCCGTTGAAGATCTGCTGGTAACGGAATCCGTTACTGCACGCGGTCGCGTCGCCGAGCGGCAAGGGGCTGCTCGAATCGCCCTCGGTGCTCTCGAGGCCGTTGGGAACGGTAAAGACCGCAACCGCCGCAAACACCGGCGCCTGCAATGCAACGAGAAGTGCCCCGAGCCCGAGGCGGACAGGACGACTCATCCTTCTGGAACAAGATCTGCTTTCCATGATTCGACTCTCCTCATCGACTCCACGCTGGGGTCCGGAAAGAAGCCACCGGACATGCAACCGGGCGGCGGGCGCGGTTACCGTCGCCAACACGTCCCCCGGACGCGCAACGTTAGCATCCGACGGCCCGATTCGCCACGGCTTCGTGCACGACCGGAGCCGCGGGCGCGGACCGCGGCCCGGGACTTCCGGCACTTGCGCCACGGGCGGGAGTCCAGCAAGGTGTCCGGTTCTCGTCCGGGAGCCTTCCCATGCGCCTGATGCAGACCCTGATCGGAACCGGCCGGCGACGCTGGCTGACGCTGTCCGTGCTTGCCGTGCTGGTGCTCTGCACCGCGTATCTCGCATGGCTCGATCACGAGCCGGACCGGTTCGATCCGCTTACGCGCGCCGAGGCCCGGGCCGAGCGCGAAGGCCACGACCTGGTGACCGGCTACGTCACGACCAACGCGTTGATCGAGGTCATGGACACCCTGCTGCACAAGCGCGGCGGGTACCTGAACAACGACATGCTGCCGCCCTGGATCATCCTCGACAACATGCCGTCGTGGGAAGTCGGCGTGATCTTCCAGGCCCGGGACCTCGCGCGCACGCTGCGCAACGATTTCAGCCGATCCCAGACCCAGTCGGCCGAGGACCGTGCACTGGCGATCGCCGACCCGCAGTTCAGTTTCGATTACGGCTCCTGGTGGCTGCCGTCGACCGAAGGCGAGTATCGCGAGGGCATCGAGCAGCTGGAGGACTACCTGGACCGCCTGGGGTCCCCCGACGGCGAGGCACGCTTCTACGACCGCGCCGACAACCTGCGCGAATACCTGGCCCTGGTCGAGAAACGACTGGGCAACATGGGACAGCAGCTGTCGGCAAGCGTCGGCGACCGGCGCCGCAACACGGACCTGTCCGGCGACGCCGCGGCCCGGCCATCCAGCGATCTGGGCCGCGAAGTGCGGGTCAAGACGCCCTGGCTGCGGATCGACAACGTGTTCTACGAAGCGCGTGGGACAACCTGGGCCCTGATCCATTTCCTCAAGGCCCTGGACCACGACTTCGCCGCCGTGCTGCGCGACAAGAATGCCGAGGCCAGCCTGGACCAGATCATCCGCGAACTCGAGGCCAGCCAGCGCCCATTGTGGAGCCCGATGGTGCTGAATGGAGGCGGGTTCGGCATGTTCGCCAATCACTCGCTGGTCATGGCCAATTACATTGCGCGCGCCAACGCGGCCGTGATCGACCTGCGACGCCTGCTCGAACAGGGGTGAACGTCGCGTCGGCGCCCCGGAACGTCTGCTAGGCTGTATACGGAACGGTCGGCGCTGTCGTTGCAGTAGGGGTGCGCTATGTCTCTGACCATCGAACACGACCACCGGCGCCGCGTCGCCGGGGCGACCAGGATTCTCCCGTGCATCCTGGCGGGATGGCTGATCGCCCTGGTCGGCTGCTCGGCGCCGGAACCTCCGCTCCGGGTCGCGACCCTGCCCTGGCCCCCCTACGACCTGGTCGAACTGGCCCGCGTCACCGGCCGTCTCGACCTCCAGCGGATCGATCTGGTCGAGTTCCAGACCCCGGCCGAAGCCGTGCGCGCATTCCGCTACGACCTGGTCGACGCGATGCTGATCACCAGCCACTTCGCGTTGAGTACGCTCGCCGAGCGCCCCGATAGCCGCATCGTGTACTTCATCGACGTCAGCGTCGGCGGCGACGCCCTGCTGGTACGACCGGGCATCGAAACGGCCGACGCCCTGCGCGGCGGCCGGATCGGCGTCGAAGCCGCGCCGCTCGGCACCTATACGCTGATCCGCGCGCTGGAGGAGCTGGACCTCGACCGCGACGACGTGGACATCGTCCAGCTCGACACGCCCGACCAGGCCCAGGCGTTTCTCGCCGGGGACGTCGACGGCGTGATCACCTACGATCCGACCCGCTCCTTCCTGCTGGCGCGGGACGCGCGCCAACTGTTCGGCAGCGACCGGATTCCCTACGAGATCATCGATGTGGTGGTAACCCGGGCGGCCGTGGTGGATCAGCGGCTCGATGCCTTGAGCGACCTGGTGCGAGCGTTCGATCAAGGCCTGGCCACGCTCCGCGAACGGCCGGAATTCGCAGCCGAGGCGCTCGCCGGTCGCCACGCGCTGGAGGCCGACGACCTGCTGGCCAGCCTGGACGCGGTGCAGTTGTTCGGGCTGACCGAGAACCGGGCGATCTTCGACGACCGCGACGGGCCCGTGGTGCGGGGTCTGCAGACCCAGTGCGACGTGATGCTGCGCGAAGGACTCCTGGTCGCCAAACCAAGCATCGAGCCGCTGCTGGATCGCCGCGTGGTCGACCGGGCGCTGGCGCGTTGATCGGCCGATGACGCTGCGTTTTCCGCTGCGATTCGTCGTGCCGCTGCTGATCCTCGCGGTCGGCACAATGATCCTGGCGTCGGCGTGGACCTTCGAACTCCGCGCCATATCGCAGAGCCTGCTGAAGGTCTCGGAGCAGCAACTGCGATCCAATGCATCCTTCGTCGCCGCCGAGGTCGAAGCCGCGGTACGCAACCGCGACTTCGCCGAGGCCCGGGCGGCGTTGGAACGCGCGATCGCGATCCCGACCCTGCGGGAAATCCACTTCGTCGAGCCCGATGGCACCATCCGATTCTCGTCCGGCCGCTCGCTGGCCGGACGTCGCTTCGTCGATGAGCCGACCACGGCAGGTCTCCATCGCGAGGTGCCGTTCGGCAGCAACCTGAACGTGGCGGTACTGACCGACCCGGACCGCTCGCGGCTGATCGGCCGCTTCCCGGTCCAGATGCGGGTGCAGCCGGGAGAACTGATGCCGGTTCGTTCCGGGGCGCTGTACCTGGTCTACGACCTGTCCGACATGCTGGCCGAACACCAGGCCGCGCTCAATGAGCGCATGCTGCGGCGAACCGCGCTGCTGGTAACCATCGCGATCGGCTTCTGGTTGTTGCTGCGCTCCCTGCTGCTGAGACGCATCGATCGATTGATCACGGCCACGCGCCAGGTGGGTCAGGGCCGCTTCGATGTCGACTTCGACGACGGCGGCCGGGACGAACTCGGCGACCTGGCGCGTGAACTCGATCGCATGACCGCCGGCTTGCGCGACCAGGCCGATCATCTGAGCTACCTGGCTGACCACGACGCGGTGACCGGCCTGCTCAATCGGGTCGGCTTCGAGGCCGCCACCGAGTTGGCGCTGGTGGACCTGCGCACGCGCAAGGCTCATTTCGCGGTCTGCCTGCTCGATATCGACAGCCTGCGGGTGATCAACGACACCCAGGGCCACCTGGCCGGCGACGAGCTGCTACGCGCGTTTGCCGGATTGCTGGAAGACGCCCTGCCCGATGCGCTTGCGATCGCCCGAGTCGGCGGCGACGAATTCGCCGCACTGGTCGACATCGACCGGGGCAAGCCGCTGGATGATATCGGGCAGCATATCGCCGAGCACATCCGCACGTTCCGCTTCGAGCGCAGGGGCGAACGGTTCGGTATCCAGGCCTCCACCGGAATCATCGCGCTGACGCCCGACATCCGCGACTCCGGGGAAGCATTGAGCGCGGCCGATGCGGCCTGCTATCGGGCCAAGGAAACACAGCGCGGCAGCATCCACATCGGATCCGCCGACGCGATGCGCAGCGATGTGCTCGAAGGCAGCATGCGCTGGGTCAGTCGGATCCACGAGGCGCTGGACGAAGACCGGCTCGAACTGTTTGCACAGCGCATCGAAGCGCTCCATGACGGTGCTTCGTCACTGCACTTCGAGGTGCTGGTCCGAATGCGCGACCGCGATGGAACGGTGGTCGAACCGGGCCGGTTTCTCGCCGCGGCTGAGCGGTACAACCTGGTCGGGCGCATCGACCGCTGGGTGATCGGCAGCACGCTGGAATGGCTGGATCGCCACCGCCAGGCGCTCGACCGAATCGCGACCTGCTCGATCAACCTGTCCGGTGTCAGCCTGGCCGACCCCGGGCTGCTGGACGAGGTATCGGAGCGGCTTCGAAGGCATCCCGAGCTCGATCCGTCGATCCTGTGCTTCGAAGTCACCGAGACCGCCGCCATCCGCAATCTCGACCAGGCACACGGCTTCATTTCGCGCATGCGCCAGCTCGGCTGCCGGTTCGCCCTCGACGATTTCGGTACCGGACTCTCGTCGTTCGAGTACATCAAGCGGCTGCCGGTCGACCTGATCAAGATCGACGGGCTGTTCGTGCGCGACATCCATCGCAACCCGGTCGATCGCGCAATCGTCAAGGCGATCCACGAGATCGCCAGCGAAGCGGGCATGCGGACCATCGCCGAATTCGTCGAGAACGACGCAATCCTGACTACGCTCCGATCCATCGGCGTCGACTACGGCCAGGGCTATGGCATCGCGCACCCGGCACCGATCGACATGCTGCTCGACGAAAGCGACGCGAGCCGGGAAAAGCCCGATTCAACGGCCTCGCGCCCCTCCCGATCCAACCGTCACTGAACGACCCCTACGCCGGCGTCTCACCTTCGCGTCGGCCGGGTAAGCTCGCGACGAGTTCATTGCTGCCATCGGAGCGTTCGTGAGTCCGACCGACATCATCCTGCTCGGAACCTTTGCCAGCCTGCTCGCCGGGCTGGGCACGGCGTTGGGCGCCGTGGGCGTGTTCGCCATCCGCAGGCTCTCGCCCCGTCTCGAGGACGGCCTGCTCAGCGCGGCCGCCGGAATCATGCTGGCCGCGTCCTTCTTTTCCCTGCTGCTTCCGGCCATCGGCTACGGCGAACAGTACTTCGGCGGCACCCAGCGCGCGGTGCTGGTCGTGGTCGCCGGCCTGCTGGCCGGCGCCGTCGCGCTGCACCTGGTCCACCGCTTCGTGCCGCACGAACATTTCGTGGTCGGTCGGGAAGGCCCGGATGTCGATTCGCTGGGCCGGATCTGGCTATTCATCATCGCCATCACCCTGCACAACTTTCCCGAAGGCATGGCCGTCGGGGTCGGCTTTGCCGGCAACGACGTCGACAACGGCGTCTCGCTGGCCATCGGCATCGGGCTGCAGAACATTCCGGAAGGCCTTGCCGTCGCAGTGGCGCTGCTGGCCGTCGGATACTCGCGACCCGCCGCCTTCGCCGTTGGTGCGCTGACCGGCCTGGCCGAGCCGATCGGCGGGCTGTTCGGCGCGGCCGCAGTGTCGGCGGCCGGTCCCCTGATGCCGTTCACCCTGGGCTTCGCCGCCGGCGCCATGCTGTTCATCATCTCCGACGAGATCATCCCCGAAACCCATCGTCGCGGCTACCAGACCATCGCCACCTTCTCCCTGCTCGGCGGCTTCGCGGTGATGATGTTCCTGGACGCAACGCTGGGGTAGGGAACAGGGGGAAGGGAAAAGGGAGAAGGGACTCGGGGTCAGGGGCTAGTGGAGGCTTCGATCGAAGCGGGGTTACTAGTCCCTGACCCCTAGTCCCTCTCCCCTCCAAACACATGCTTCTTCGACATCCAGAAGTTGAAGCACATGCCGACCACGCCGCCGATCCACACGCCGAACAGCGGCGCGAAGAGGGCGACCCAGCCGCGGACTTCGAGGCGGTCGGCAAGGGTAACGATCAGCGCGTAGACGGCGAGATTCAGGGCGCCACCGAAGGCGTGGACGCTGAAGAAGCGCAGCAGCTCGTCCCACAGGACCCGGGCGCGCTCCAGGTGGTGAAACGTGAAATAGCGGTTGAGTACATAGCCGGCACACATCGCGGAGAAGTAGGAGACCAGCCGCGCGGTGTAGACATTGAACGGCGGCAGGTCCTTGAGCAGGTACAGCAGCCCCGCATCGAGAATCGCGATCGTACCGCCGACGCAGGCGAAGCGCACGAAGGTCGCCCGCGAACTCGAGGACTTCGCAACGCGCAGCAGCAGATTGGATTCGTCGGAAGAAGCGATCGGGGTTCTCTAGCATGGACCGGACAGCGCGCATTCTAATCGACCCGCGAGTCGACCGATCCGGAAGTGCGGTAGCCATGTCGGTTGGACCCTCGCCAGGGTTGATCAGATGATGAGCGCGAAGACGCAAGGGGAGGGACAAACCCGGGTTCGGAAACAGCAGACCGGCCTGAAAGCGGTTCTCTCGCAGAGACGCAGAGACGCAGAGAAAGATTCAGAACAGCTCCGGCAACCACGAACGCATTGACCGGACTCTGGAAAACGGGCGTGGACCGGGTCATCTGCCTCGTGAATTTTCAGTTCTCTGCGTCTCCGCGTCTTTGCGAGAAAACGCCTTTCGGGTTCGCGGTCGGCTGCCCTGGAAAGTTTCAACCCCTACTCCGCTACGCGCGCATCGTCTGGCCGGAGCGATCGATGCCCGGGTCTTTACGCCCTTGTCCAAGCGGGCGATGATGCGCGGATGCCGCATTTCATTCTGACCCACCGGCGCGCGGGAAAGCGCCACGACCACGAGCACCATGCCGCACGATCGGTCATGGCCGATGCCCTCGACCGGCACGTTGCCCGGATCGCCGAGGACATCCGGACCCACGAACCGCACCACGATACCGCGCGTCATGTGGCCCGATTCGCGGCCGACCACGACGAGGTCCGATCCACCGAGTGGCATCCCGAGCTGATCTGCGAACCGGTGGTGCCGCACTTCATCCGCGCCCGTCACGCCAGCGACACGGGCCGGGCGCTGCCGCACGAGATTTCCGTACCGCTCCTGCGCGAGGGCGCCGATCGGCTCGTGGTCCACGTCCTCGATGAAACCGGCCTGCCGGTGGCCGACGTGGATGTCTTCGCCTACTTCGGAGCGGTCTCGGACCGCGTCCAGGCGGCAACCCGAACCGACGTTGACGGAGTCGCTCGGCTGGATCACGACCCGGACCGACCGCTGCTGGAGCTGGCCGTCGCGCCGGCATCCCAATGGTGGCCGCAGGTCGTCGACCATCACACCGGCCCGGAGATCGAGGTCCGG
The DNA here is from genome assembly GCA_965227925.1 of Wenzhouxiangellaceae bacterium. Classification (GTDB taxonomy): domain Bacteria; phylum Pseudomonadota; class Gammaproteobacteria; order Xanthomonadales; family Wenzhouxiangellaceae. The sequence goes on along the minus strand of CBDDGP010000002.1, from coordinate 397,674 downwards.
CTCGCGCGGCTGCCGGCCTCGGAGCGCGGACTGGGCTGGTGGCATCGGGAAGCCGGCCTTGATGCGGTCGATCTGAAGCGGGGGTCGGGGATCGCGGTCGGGGTGGTGGACTCGGGGCTGGGACACCACCCGGCGCTGGCGCACGCGAACAACCTGGGCGCCTTTCTCGACGGCGCTCACCGTGCCGACGGCGGTGACGATCGCGGCCACGGTACCCACGTGGCCGGGGCGATCGGTGCCCGGCCGACCGAGGAACGCGACTACGCCGGGCTGGCCCCGGGTACGCGGCTCGATTCGTTCCGGGTGTTCGGCCCCGACGGCAGCGCCCACCAGGGCGATATGGCGCGCGCACTGGACGTGCTTGTGCACGACCGGGGCTGTCACCTGGTCAACCTGAGCCTGGGCACGGCGAGCCGCTCGGAGGTGGTTGCCGATGCGCTGCTCGACGCAGTCGAAGCGGGCACGCTGGTGATTTGCGCGGCCGGCAACACCGCCGGCCCGGTAGAGTACCCGGCCGCGCTCGCCGAAGCGGTCGCGGTCACGGCTCTGGGCCGGCTCGACCAGGCGCCGGCCGGCACCCTGGCGGCCCACCGGATCCCGGAGGATGCCCGCCTGCGGGCCGATCCGGTCTTCATCGCCAACTTCAGCTGTCGCGGCGAGTCGATCGACGTCGCCGGGCCCGGCGTCGGCATCATTTCGACCGTGCCGGGCGGCGGCTGGGCGGCCTTCGGAGGCACCTCGATGGCCGCCCCCCAGGTCACCGGTGCGCTGGCCGCCCTGCTGGCCGACGACGCCGACTACCTCGCCCTGCCCGCCGACGCCACCCGCAGCGCCCGCGCCCGCGCCCTCCTCGTCGAACACAGCCGCGACCTCGGCCTGGACCCCACCCTCCAGGGCCGCGGCCACCTCCGGCGCTCTCGCTGAGTCTTCGGGGCCAGTTCCACGGAACCTTCAAAATCGTTTTCGCGCAGAGACGCAAAGACGCAGAGAAAAACAAGAGGAAAGGGATTCGAGCGCACGGTTCGGTTTGAACGACGTGCGGAGCAATGGTCGTTCCCGAATTTTTCTTTTCTCCGCGTCTTTGCGTCTCTGCGAGAACCGCTTTTGACTTCCCAAGGTTACTTGCCGTTCTGCAAGCGCAAGCGCTTCTGCGTCCCTCAACCCCGGCGGTGTTTCTGGAAGGCGGCTTCGGCGCGGCCGGTGGGGTCGAGGCCGAGGCGGCGGAGGCGGTCCTCGTCGGGCTGAGGAACGCCGGTGGGCGGCACGAACAGCGTCGAGGCCTGGGTGAATTCGAGCTCGTGCAATCGCTTCAGCGGCACGATCTCGATCCGGGTGTCGTCGAACGGGCCGACGGCCGCCTCGTAGACCGTCACCGCGTGATCATCGGGATAGTCTTCGGCCAGGACCTGCGCCAGCGCGCGAACCCACGCCGGGTCGGTTTCGAAGGTCGACCGCGAAAGGTCGCCGAGAACGGCCAGCTGCCAGAGCACCAGGGGCGTGCGCGGATCGATCGTACGCGGGTGGACCAGGAAGTCGGCCGCCTCGTAGGTCTGCAGGCCGGACACGCCCGGGTCGATGCCCAGATCCGCAATCAGGCAATCGTCGGCCGATACGCCCGGATACATCGTGGCCTCGAAGCCTTCGGCGCGGGCGCGTCGAATCGCCTCATGGGCGGGCCACACGAACACCCCCGGATGGCCGTAGAAGGCCGCACAAACGTGCTCGCCATCACGAACGGGATCGAGCACGGTCTCGACCATTCGCTCGTAACTCTCGTCGCGCGCACGCCCTTTCGCGTAGTGGACCTGCAGCGAAGCGGCGTTCACGTTCAGGTCGCGCAGGACGCCGAGCGAGAACGGATCGGCCATTACGGCAAACACCCGGTCCGCTTGGCGGACCAGGTGGCGGGTCTCGATCGTCAGCTGTCCGGCAAGCCGAATGCCGGTGCCGACCACGCTGAGCCGGCCGGCCGACGTGGCCATGGCTCGATCAGAGAACGAGGAAGTTCATGTGGGCGTCTTCGGCGCCCGCTTCCTTCTGCAGCCCGTCCTTGTCGCCGTCGCGCACCATCTTGCGGTGCTCTTCGGCGAGGTCATGCTTGTCCATGACCGCCTCCGGATCGTCCTTGAATCGCTGGCGCGTTTCCGGGTCCTCGGCCATGGTGCGGATGAACGTGTTCAGGTTTTCCTTCGACATCGTGGTTCTCCTCTCGGTGGGTGGATGGGAATCGAATCGTTCGATTCGGGGTCAGTCGGTACTAGGTTCCAGGGAATCCGGTGCCAGGGAATACGGGGCCAGGCAGTCGGTGGGGCCGAGCCACTCCGGGGCGTCGAGGCCGAACGCCTGCTGCAGCATGACCTCGGCCGAGGTCAGTGCGCCCTGGACCCAGCCCTGGTAGGCGCTGTAGGCCTCACCGCAGATGTGGATTCCGGCGGTGCCGCGCAACGTGGCCGCCGCTTCCCAGCTCTTCCAGCCGGGGGCCCAGGCGTGCCAGCCGGCGTAGTACGGCGGCGCGGCCCAATCGACGAAGATGCCGTCAACCGGTGCGGGCACGTCGACGCCGTGCATTTCCGACAGCTGCCGGCACAGCTCGGTCGCCGCGCGCTCGGGCAAGCGCGTGGTCAATTCGACGCCGCGACCGTCCTCGCGCATCAGCGGCGGCCAGAACGATACGGCGCGCTCGTCACCGAAGGCGCCGAGCAGCAGACCGTCCCCGGTGGCCGGGTCCTGGCCCAGATAGAAGCACTGGCGCAACGGCAGGTCCGTGTGCGACGCCGAGAAGTGCCCCAGTTCGATGTGCCCCGGTCCGTCCGGCACCTGCTCCCACCAGGGCTCGTCGAACACCATGAAGATCTTGCAGGCCGGCGTGCCGAACGATGCGTCCAGGGCTCGATGCATGGCCGGGTCGGCGTCGAACTCCAGACGTTCCAGCGCCCCGGACGGTAGCGCCAGGATCACCCGCCGGGCGCGAACCGCCGGGCGGCCGTCGGCAAACTCGATGCGTTGGGTGCCGTCGGCCTCGGCCCGGACCCGTGTTGCGAACGCACCCGTCTCGACCCGCACGCCGACGGCTTCGGCGCGGGCGCGCAGGTGCTCCGGCAGCCGCTCGTAGCCGTCGGCCAGCCGGAACCAGTTGCCGACGAGATCGGCCAGGGTCGAGAACACCGCGTCCAGCGCGTTCCAGTTCGAGAACAGCGCGTAGGTGCCCTCGACATCGGCCAGCGCCAGGCGCGCCTCGTTGCTGACCACCCGGGCGACCAGGTTCCAGAAGCCCCAGGCGTGCAGCGGCCGGCCGTCGAACTCAACGGTTCGCAGGTAGGCGACCGTGTCGGCCATCGAAGCGGATTTTTCGAACGGCCAGACCGTGTCGATCTCCGGCGCGATGCGGCGAACGATCAGCAGCAGCAGCTCGTGCGGCTGCAGGTTCTTTTCGTCGTCGGCCAGTCGGTACGGAATCCGGCCCGGTTCGGCGAAATCCGCCATCCGGAACCGGGTCGCGCGCAACCACGCGAAGTCCGCCTCCGGCGTCACGGCCTGGAGGTCGAAGCCGAGTTCATCCTTGCAGAGGCGATACACCAGGTCCTGGGCATCGCTGAAGAACATGCCGCCGAGCTCTGCCGGAATCGAATGCTCGTCCTTCAGGCAGACCGAGTACAGACGACCGCCCGTGCGCTCGCTGCCCTCGAACACCTTGATCGCTGTGCCGTCCGTTCCACTGCCGGCGAGCCGCCATGCGCTGTACAGGCCGCTGGCTCCGCCGCCGATGATGGCCGTGTCGAGCACGGCGTGTTCCTGATCCGTCATGAACTCTCCCCTGACATCATTGAGATTGCGGCGCGGAGACCTGCGCTACGCGTCCCGGTGTCGCACGACCCGGTTTCGACCCTGTTCCTTGGCCCGATAGAGCGCTCGGTCCGCGCGCCGGAGGGCTTCGGACCGGTCCAGGTCGCGGTCCAGTTCGGCCAACACGCCGACCGAGACCGCCAACTCGATCCGGGTTCCATCGTAATCGACCGGGCGTTCCGTCGCCGCTCGATGAATCCGCCGCGCGACCTCGACGGCGGCCGCGCCGCTGAGCGATCGCAACACGATCGCGAACTCGTCACCGCCGAGGCGGCAGAGCACGTCGCCGTCGCGCAGTTCGCGCAGGCACCGACGGGTCAGCGAGCGCAATATCATGTCGCCGGCTTCGTGTCCGTGGGTGTCATTGACCTGCTTGAAATGATCGATATCCAGCAGCAGCAACGCACCTTCGATCTCCGCGTGCCGGGCGTCTTCCATCATCGCTTTCAGGTAGTTCTCGAAGAAGCGGCGGTTGTAGGCACCGGTCAAGGCATCCTGGTTGGCCAGGGTCATGGCCCGGTGTTGCTCATGCTCCGCGCGGATACGTTGTTCTCGCAACTGACCGACGCGATACGAGAGACCAAGCGCCAGGATCATCGCTTCCAGCACGCTGCCGACGTAGACCGCGTACTCGGTCACCGGTGTGCGCGTTAGAACCTCGGCACCAACCAGGGAGCGAACTACACCACCGCCGAGAAAAGCGGACCAGGCGGCGAGAAAAATCCACGAAGCGCTCGAGCCACGACGACCCGCCATTACGGCAGCGCTCACTAGAACCACTACGGTCAACGTCGAAATCGCCTGTACGACCGGGGCGAGCACTACGGTCGAGCCGAGCGGAACGACCGCCGAGACGCCAGCAAGGGCAAGGAAGATCAGCGCGAGAACGCTCAACCCTCGGCTGAATCGAGGGATGTGTTCGGCTGCACTCGCGAAGACCTGGAAGAACCGTATCGTGGCCGCCATCATCAGACAATTCAACGACACGGCAAGCAACAACTCACGTTCCCGAAGCGCATCGGGCAGAAGGCTCTGGACGAGTCCGGAATCCACGCCCATGAACAAGAGTACGGTGGTCATTGCAACCACGTACATTCGGTGCCCCGGAGTGCGCAGATTCAGATAAAGAACCAGGTTGTAGAACACGAGCGCGATAACAGCGCCGAAATAGAGTCCGAACGACCACATGGCGGTCGCGCGATCGGCCAGATGCTCGAGCTCACTTTGCGCGGAGATGTCCAACGGATCCAACGAATTCTGGAGAGTCTCGACGCGGATGATCAGTTCCGTAGACTGACCGGGTGCAAGGTCGAGGGGGTAGACCATGAGCCAGGCCAGTACGTCGACGGGATGGTATTCGGAGAGACTGTTGCTGTAGCGCGTATACCCGCCAGCCGAGTCCGGGACGTAGAGTTCGAATCTGCGGAAGAACCGGCGCTTGATCTCAATCACCCAAGGCCCTGCGTTTGCGTCCGGCGCCTGGAGCGGGATTCGCAACCACAAGGGTCCTTCGGGAGCGGACTCGAAATCCTGCAACCGTCGAAAGTCGGTGGCCGCAATTACATCCGCCAGGGTCTCGAGCGTCGAGTCATCGACTCGCAGCAGCGCAGACTCCTGAAGCTGCGCTACTGCGCCGCGCTCAGGCAGCATCACAACCGACTGCGCAAGCGCGCCGCTGGCCATCAGCAAAAGCCAGGCCAACACGAGCATCCTGGAGTTGATCGGTCCGTGCTTCAAGGGTTCGGGTCTCCGTCTGCCTGAAGGTCGCGGCGCCCTCGATGCCGTGACCGGTCGGAGTCTACTGGAACGGCCCTGTCCGCGCGACCCAGGCGACCCAGATCAAGTGTCTGCGGGCGGAGCACGCTCAGAAGGACGACCCCGGTCGATCATCGCAGGTGCCCACCTCCCGCTGCCCGACCTCGCGGTCGCCGCCGACCCAGCACTGATCGAGCACGGAGCAGTAGCAGACTTCGATCGACCAGCTCCGGCTCAGCGCCTGGACCAGTTCGACCGCGTCGACATTCGACAGGGGCACCGAGGCCGGGTACCGGAGCTCGAAGGGATTGTAGATTTCACCGGCCGCCATGATCCGACCCGTCGCGACCTGGACGGCATGCGACGCACCGTCCGGCATGAGTTCGATCAGCGCATCCATGTCCGCGACGACGTCCTCGTCGTGATGAACGGTGATCCGCTCGATCCGCGCGGGCCCGACCCCGGCGTTGTGCAGCTTCAATCCGATCCTCGTGCCGCCGTCGAACCGGTCCACGTACCCCTCGACCTGAACCGCCGGCCAGACCGAAGCGCGGACCTCGTCGCGCATCACTCGCCCCTGGTCCCAGCTCACGTACAGCGCAGCCATGCCGATGACGATTGCGGTGATCGATCCGACGGTCTCGAAGTGCCGGTGCCACGGCTTGCGATCGTGCCCCGTGTCCTGCCCCATCTCCGCCTCTCCCTGGCAATTCCGCCTCTCCCTGACGATCCAGTGCCCGAAGGGCTCGTGCCTGCGCTACTTCTTCTTCGGCGCGTACAGATCCGTGATCGTTCCCTCGAACATCTCGGCCGCCATCATCACCGACTCGCTCAGGGTCGGATGCGGGTGGATCGTCAGGCCGATGTCCTCGGCCGTGGCGCCCATCTCGATCGCCAGGCCAATTTCGGCGATCAGGTCGCCTGCATGCAGGCCGACCACGCCGCCGCCGATCACCCGGCCGCTCTTCTCGTCGAACAGCAGCTTGGTGAAGCCCTCGGAGCGATCCATCCCCAGCGCTCTCCCGCTGGCCGCCCAGGGGAACTTGCCGACGCCGAAGTCGAGGCTCCGGTTCTTCGCCTGCTGCTCGGTCACGCCGACCCAGGCGACCTCGGGGTCGGTGTAGGCCACCGAGGGAATGGTCCGCGCATCGGCGGCACGCTTGTGGCCGGCGGCGACTTCGGCGGCGACCTTGCCCTCGTAGCTGGCCTTGTGGGCCAGCATCGGCTGGCCGACCAGGTCGCCGATGGCGAAGATGTGGTTGACGTTCGTTCGCATCTGGCCGTCGACGTCGATGAAACCGCGATCGCTGACTTCGACGCCGGCCTGGTCCGCCGCGATCACATCGCCGTTCGGACGGCGGCCGACGCAGACCAGCACGCGATCGAAGTCGGCCGTCTCCGGGGCGCTCTCGCCGTCGAGGGTCGCGGTCAATGCCGAATCAGCGGCTTCGACACCCTCGACCTTCGTCTTCAGATGGAACGCCACGCCCTGCTTCTCGAGGTGCTGCTTGAGCGGCTTGACCAGGTCCGGATCGGCGCCCGGCATCAGCTGGTCCATCATCTCGACCACGGTGACCTTGGAGCCCAGCGCGCGGTAGACGCAGGCCATTTCCAGCCCGATGATGCCGCCGCCGATGATCAGCAGCCGGTCCGGCACCTCGGCCAGCTCCAGCGCGCCGGTCGAATCCATCACGCGTTCGTCGTCCCAGGGAATGCCGGGAATCCGCATCACCCGCGACCCGGCCGCGATGATGCACTGCGCGAACGAAACCGTCCGCGATTCGCCCTCGCGCTCGACGGCGATCTCGTGGGCCGAGCGGAACTCACCGACGCCGGTGATCACCTCGACCTTGCGCTTCTTCGTCATTCCGGCCAGGCCGCCGGTCAGCTTGTCGACGGTGGCTTGCTTGAATTCACGCAGCTTGCCCAGGTCGATCTCCGGCTCGCCGAAGGACACGCCGTGGTCGGCCAGGTGGGCCGCCGAGTCGATGACCTGGCCGACATGCAGCAGCGCCTTCGACGGAATGCATCCGACGTTCAGGCACACTCCGCCCAGCGATTCGTAGCGTTCGATCAGGGCGACCTTCAGCCCGAGATCCGCCGCCCGGAACGCGGCCGTGTAGCCGCCCGGCCCGGCGCCGAGCACGACCAGGTCGAAGTCGGGATCGGACGGCGCGTCGCTCGACCGGGAAGCGGCGGACGATTCGTTGGTCGTGGACGCGGAGGACGACGAGCCCTCGCGCTCGGATTCCGAATCCGGAGTCCCGTCGTCCGGCGAGGCGGATTCTCGGTCCGACGAGGAGGTCGAATTCGCGCCTTCCCTGGAGTCCGCGGGGCCATCGTCGTCCGCGTCGGCCGAGGCCTCTTCGACCTCGAGAACGCCGATGACGTCGCCTTCCGCGACCTCGTCGCCTTCCTTGACCTTGAGCTCGACCAGCCTGCCCGCGGCCGGCGACGGCAGATCCATCGTGGCCTTGTCGGACTCCATCGTCAGCAGCGACTGCTCGGCCTCGATCACATCGCCTTCGGTCACCAACACCTCGATCACCGGCACCTTGTCGAAGTCGCCGATATCGGGGACGCGAATTTCGGTTTTCTCTGCCATGGTTCGTGGTCTTCGTGTCTTTGAGGGTCGGCGCCCGGGCCGGGGATGCAGGGGAGAGGGGCTAGGGGCCAGGGACTAGTCCCTTTCCCCTTTTCCCTGATTCCTGCCGATCAAAGCATCAATCGACGGATGTCGCCGAGGACGTGGGCCAGGTACTGGGTGAAGCGGGCGGCGTCGGCGCCGTCGATGACGCGGTGGTCGTAGGACAGCGACAGCGGCAACATCAGCCGCGGCTCGAAGGCCTCGCCGGTCCAGACCGGCTTCGTCTCGGCCTTTGATACGCCGAGAATCGCGACTTCCGGTGCGTTGATGATCGGTGTGAACGCCGTTCCGCCGATGCCGCCGAGGCTGGAAATGGAGAAGCAGCCGCCGGTCATCTCATCGCGCGACAGCTTGCCGTCGCGCGCCTTGCCCGAGAGGTCGGTCAGGTCGTGCGCCAGGTCGAGCAGGGACTTGGAGTCCGCGTCGCGGATTACCGGCACCATCAGACCGTTCGGCGTATCGACGGCCACACCGACGTGGAAGTACTTCTTCCAGACCAGCGACTGGCCGTCGGTCGACAGCGAGGTGTTGAATTTCGGGAACTTCTTCAAGCCGGCCACCACGGCCTTGATCAGGAACACCAGCGGGGTCATCTTGGTGCCCGCTTCTTCCGCATCGGCCTTGCTGGCCTTGCGGAACGCGTCCATTTCGGTGATGTCCGCTTCGTCGAACTGCGAGACGTGCGGGATCGACACCCAGTTCCGGTGGAGATTGGGTCCGGAAATCTTCTGGATTCGCGACAGCGGCTTCTCTTCGACCTCGCCGAACTTCGCGAAGTCGACCTTCGGCGCATCGGCCACCGCCAGCCCGCCGCCGGAGGCTGCCGGCCCACGCCCACCGTCGCCCTTCATCGCCGACTTGACGTGCTGCTTCAGATCCGACTCGGTGATCCGGCCGTGGGCGCCGCTGCCCTTGACCCCGGTCAGGTCGACGCCGAGCTCGCGCGCGAGCTTGCGCACCGCCGGCGAGGCGTGCGGGATCGACGACGGATCGCGACCCATCTCCGCAAACGGCACCGGCGGCGGATTCAGCTCGTCGTCGCCGGACGACCCGGTCGCCGAGGCTTCGCTCGAGGCGCCGGATCCGGAGGACTTCGATGCGTGCGATTCCTTCGCCGTTGATTCGTCCGACCGCGACGATGGCGACGATCTCGACCCTTCGGACTTCGAGGAATCATCCGACGCTTCGTCGCGCTCGGACCCGGCGCCCTCCTCGGCACCGCTCGACCTCGAAACCTTCATCCGGCCGATCACGTCGCCCTCGGACACCTCGTCGCCGACCCCGACGTCGAGCTCGACCAGCGTGCCCGACTCGGGGGCCGGGATGTCCATCGTCGCCTTGTCGGATTCCAGCGTCAGCAGCGACTGCTCGGCCTCGACGGTCTCGCCCTTCTCGACCAGCACCTCGATCACCGGCACCTTGTCGAAGTCCCCGATATCGGGGACGCGGATCTCGATCGTCTCCGAGCCGCCATCCGACAGATCGCTGGACCCAGCGTCGGAGGATCCATCCGAAGACGTCGCGCCCGATTCTTCGGCGCGGCTCTTGTCGTCCGTTCCGTCCTTCGACGCGTCGCCGTCGTCTTCGGATTCGCCGCTCCGTGCTTCGGAACCGCTTTGGTCGGACCCGCTGTCGCTGTTTCCGTCCGAAGTTTCGTCATCGAGCTCCATCTCGCCGATCACGTCGCCTTCGGACACCTCGTCGCCTTCCTTCACCGACAGCTTGACCAGCCTGCCGGCCGCCGGCGACGGCACCTCCATCGTCGCCTTGTCGGACTCCAGCGTGACCAGCGACTGCTCGGACTCGATCGTATCGCCCTCGGCGACCAGCACCTCGATCACCGGCACCTTGTCGAAGTCGCCGATATCGGGAACGCGGATTTCTTTCGTTGTTGCCATCAGCTGAATGTCTCTCGTTCGTCTCGTTCCGTGCGTCGATCGATGGGTAAAAGGGGAAAGGGGTCAGGGGTCAGGGACTAGTGGCGCTTCGCTTTTTCCTCGCGCTTAGTCCCTGGTCACCGGCCCCTGGTCCCTGGCCACTAGTCCCTTTCCCCTGGCCCCTCGTCCCTGCCCCTCATACCGAAGTCGGAAGCGGCTTGTCGGGGTCGATGCCGAGCTTGTCGCGGGCGGCGAAGAGCTCGGAACGGCTGACTTCCTCGCGCTGGTACAGGCCCGCCAATGCTGCGTAAGCGATGTGGTACCGATCGACCTCGAAGAACTTTCTCAGGTTCTCGCGCGTGTCGGAGCGGCCGAAGCCGTCGGTGCCGAGCACCAGGTAATCGCGGTGCGGAATGAACGCACGCACCTGGTCGGCGTAGCTGCGGATGTAGTCCGTGGCCGCGATCACCGGGCCCTCCCGCTCCATCAGCAGCTGGCTGATGTACGGCAGTTCGCCCTGCTGTTCGGGTCGCAGGCGGTTCGACCGGTTGACCGCGACGGCCTGCTTGCGCAGCTCGTTGAAGCTGGTCACGGACCAGATGTCGCTGGCCACCTTGAACTGTTCTTCGAGGATTTCGGCCGCGGCGACCACCTCGTTGAGGATCGCACCCGAGCCCATCAGCTGGACCACCGCCCGCCGCTCGCGATCGCCCTTTTCCCAGCCGGCGTCGCTGAGCAGGTACATGCCCTTGCGGATGCCCTCTTCGCAGCCCTCCGGCATCGGCGGGTGCTTGTAGTTCTCGTTCAGCGTGGTGATGTAGTAGTAGACGTCTTCCTGGTCGGCGTACATCCGGCGCAGGCCGTCGTGCAGGATCACGGCGAGCTCGTAGCCGAAGGTCGGGTCGTAGGTCACGCAGTTCGGAATGGTGCCGGCCAGCACGTGGCTGTGGCCGTCCTCGTGCTGCAGGCCTTCACCATTGAGCGTGGTCCGGCCCGAAGTGCCGCCGATCAGGAACCCACGGGCGCGCATGTCGCCGGCCGCCCAGGCCAGGTCGCCGACCCGCTGGAATCCGAACATCGAATAGAACGCGTAGAACGGAATCATCGGCAGGCCGTTCGACGCGTAGCTGGTCGCCGCTGCGATCCACGAACTCATCGAGCCGGCTTCCGTGATGCCTTCCTGCAGCACCTGGCCGGCCTTGTCTTCCTTGTAGAACGCGAGCTGGTCCGAATCGACCGGCTCGTAGAGCTGACCGAACGGCGCGTAGATACCGATCTGACGGAACAGGCCTTCCATGCCGAAGGTCCGGCCCTCGTCGCAGATGATCGGCACCACGTTGTCCTTGAGGTTCTTGTCGCGCAGCAGCACGGCCAGCACCCGGACAAAGGCCATGGTGGTCGAGATCTCGCGATCGCCGGAGCCCTTGAGCACGGTCTCGAAGGCCTCGAGCTCGGGAATCTCGAGCTTCGGCGCCTCGCTGGAACGCTGCGGCAGGAACCCGCCGAGCGTGCTCCGGCGCTCCTTCATGTAGCGGATCTCGTCGGAGTCCGCACCGGGGTGGTAGTACGGCACCTCGGCCAGGTCCTCGTCGCGCACGGGCACGTTGAAGCGGTCGCGGAAATACTTCACGCCCTCGTCGTCCAGTTTCTTCTGCTGGTGCGAGATGTTCATGCCCTCGCCCGACTGGCCCAGGCCGTAGCCCTTGATGGTCTTGGCCAGGATCACCGTGGGCGCACCCTCGTGATGGGTCGCGGCATGGTAGGCGGCATGAATCTTGTACGGGTCGTGGCCGCCGCGGTTCAGGCGCCAGATGTCCTCGTCGCTCATGTCGGCGACCATTTCCTTCAGCTCGTCGTAGGCGCCGAAGAAATGGTCGCGGACGTAACCGCCGTCCATGGCCTTGTACTTCTGGTACTCGCCGTCGATCGCTTCTTCCATGCGCTTGCGCAGCAGGCCCTTGGTATCGCGGGCGAGCAGCGGATCCCAGTACGAGCCCCAGATGACCTTGATGACGTTCCAGCCTGCGCCGCGGAACACGCCCTCGAGTTCCTGGATGATCTTGCCGTTGCCGCGCACGGGACCGTCCAGCCGCTGCAGGTTGCAGTTGACCACGAACACCAGGTTGTCGAGCTTTTCGCGGCCGGCGAGGGAGATCGCGCCCAGCGATTCGGGCTCGTCGCACTCGCCGTCGCCCATGAAGCACCAGACCTTGCGCTTGCTGGCGTCGGTCAGCTCCCGGTTGGTCAGGTACTTGAGGAACCGCGCCTGGTAGATCGCCATGATCGGGCCCAGCCCCATCGAGACCGTCGGCAGCTGCCAGAAATCAGGCATCAGCCAGGGATGGGGGTAGGAACTCAGGCCCTCGCCGTCGACTTCCTGCCGGAAGCCGTCGAGCTGGTCCTTGCTCAGCCGGCCCTCGAGAAACGCGCGGGCGTAGATTCCCGGCGAGGAGTGCCCCTGGATGTAGACCAGGTCGGACCCGTCCGGATGGTCGGGCCCCTTGAAGAAATGGTTGAACCCCACGTCGTAGAGCGTGGCCGCCGAGGCGAAGCTGGCGATGTGGCCGCCAAGCTCGCCGCCGCGGCGCGCGGCGCGGACCACCATGGCCATCGCGTTCCAGCGGATGATCGAGCGGATTCGGCGCTCCAGCGCGCCGTCGCCGGACATGTTCGGCTCGCGCGCCGGCGGAATGGTGTTGACGTAGGCGGTGGTCAGGTCGAACGGCAGGTGGGCGCCCGAGCGGCGCGCCAGTTCGACCAGCTTGTCGAGCAGGAAATGGGCACGCTCTGCGCCCTCACGGTCGATCACCGCTTCCAGCGATTCCAGCCACTCGCGGGTTTCTTCCGGGTACTGGTCCTTCGGATCCGAATACTGGTCTACCATGATGCTGTGTCTACCCTGCCCGGTTGTGGTTCGGACTGCACATTGTACGGGTTCGCAGTCCGGCCCGCGCCCGCAGCGACCGGCCCGCCCGCGACGAGGATTCGATGACGATTCAAGCAACCGGATGGCGACTCGACGGCCGCCGCGCCCTGATCACCGGCGGAGGCCGAGGCATCGGCTGGGCGACCGCCCGGACGCTGGCCGAACGCGGCGCGGAGGTCTGGTTGATGGCTCGCAGCGAGGCCGAACTCGACGAACGCGTCGACGAGCTCCGCGGTCATGGCGCCCGAGCGCACGCGCTTGCGGCGGACGTGTCGGACCCGGACAGTCGCCGACGGGCGCTGGATCGCCTGCTCGACGCCACCGAGACGCTCGACATCCTGGTCAACAACGCCGGGTTCAATATCCGCAAGCCGGCGATTGAATTGGCGTCGGACGATGTGGCGTCGGTGCTGGGTACCAATCTGCTCGGTGCCTTCGAGCTGACCCGCGCGCTGTACGGCCCGCTGCGCCACGCCGACGCCGGCTGCGTGGTCAACGTCTCTTCGGTGGCCGGTCACACTCACCTGCGCACCGGCGCGGCCTACGCCATGAGCAAGGCCGCGATCAACCAGCTGACCCGCAACCTGGCCTGCGAATGGGCCGTCGACGGCATCCGGGTCAACGCGGTTGCACCGTGGTACATCGAGACCCCGCTGGCCGGCCAGGTGCTCGCCGATCCGGACTACCTGGCCGAGGTGCTCTCCCGCACTCCGCTGAAACGGATCGGCCGCCCGGACGAAGTGGCCGCCGCCATCGCCTTCCTGTGCATGCCCGGCGCCGCCTACATCACCGGCCAGGTCCTCCCCATCGACGGCGGCTTCAGCGTCCACGGCTTCTGACTTTTCCGTTCCCCGCGCTCCAGGTAAGGCAGAAAAGCGTTTTCTCGCAGAGACGCGGAGGCGCAGAGAACACCCGGAAACCGAGATACCAGTGCTTTAGTGATCTGAACCCTGAACGTTGATTGCAGCTCGACAACGACTTCAAAACCTCAGTTCTACGCCTTCTTCCCGAGAGCACCGAACGACTTCAAACAGGCAATCGCTTTTTCCTCTGCGTCTCTGCGCCTCTGCGAGAACATGCTTTTCAGCCGTTGGTGAATTGATCGCCCAAGGACGTTTCCTCAGAAATAAGAAGGCCGCGGGCGGGGCCGCGGCCTTGGGGGGTGCTCGGCGCTTGGGATGACCCGGTGCTCCGGATTACCAGATGCTCAGGCGTTGCTCCGGCGGGAGGTAGAGCTCGGCGTCTTCGCCGATGTCGAAGGCGTCGTACCAGGCGTCCATGTTGCGGACGATGCCGTTGACGCGATACTCCGGCGGGCTGTGGGAATCGCTGATCAGGCGCGAGCGGCGCGACTCGTCGGTCTGCAGGTTGCGCCAGACCTGGGCCCAGGCCATGAAGAAGCGCTGGTCGCCGGTGTAGCCGTCGAGCACGGGCGCCTCACCGTCCTGGTGTTCGTCGACGTACATGCGGTAGGCGTGGTAGGCGATCGCCAGGCCGCCCAGGTCGCCGATGTTCTCGCCCAGCGTCAGCCGGCCGTTGATCGTCATGCCCTCGACCGGCTCGTACTGCTCGTACTGGGCGACCAGCTGGTCGGCCAGGCGCTCGAAGCGCTCGCGCGATTCACCGGTCCACCAGTTGCGCAGGACACCGTCGGCGTCGGACTTCGAGCCCTGGTCATCGAAGCCGTGACCCATTTCGTGTCCGATCACCGCGCCGATGCCGCCGAAGTTGACCGCCGGATCCGCGTTCGGATCGAAGAACGGGGCCTGCAGGATGCCGGCCGGGAAGACGATCTCGTTGCGCGAGGAGGAGAAATAGGCATTCACCGTCTGCGGGCTCATGAACCACTCCCAGTGGCGGGTCGGCTCGTCGAGCTTCTCCACCGCGTCCTCCCGGTACCATTCGCCGAGCCGACGGGCGTTGCCGACCAGGTCGTCAGGGCGAATCTCGACCGAGGTGTAATCGTGCCAGCGATCCGGGTAGCCGATCTTGGGCGTGAACGCGGCCAGCTTGGCCAGCGCTTCCTGCCGGGTTTCGGCATCCATCCAGTCCAGCGCGTTCAGCCGCTCGTCGAAGGCCTGGCGCAGGTAGCCGACGAGTTCCAGCATCTGGTCGCGGGACGCCGGCGGGAAGTGGCGGGCGACGTAGACTTCGCCGACCTGCTCGCCCATCCGCCCGCTGACGAACTGGATCGCACGCTTCTCGCGCGGACGCTGTTCCTCGACGCCGTTGAGGCGCTTCTGGTAGAGCATGAACGCGGCATCGGCAAACTCGTCACCGAGCAGCGGCGCGGTGTTGTTCAGGAAATGGAAGCTGTGCCACGATGCCCAGGTCTCCGCGGGCGTGACGGCGAACAGCGCGGCCAGCTCCTGGATTGCCGTATCGGTACCGACCACGACCTGATCGATGCCGTCGAAGCCCTGCTCGGCCAGGAACGCCTCCCAGTCGAAGCCCGGAGCGAAGGCCTTCAGCTCGTCGAGGCTCATCAGGTTGTAGTTGGCCTCGCGATCGCGCCGCTCGGTCCGGGTCCAGTGCGCATCGGCGATCGAGGTCTCCAGGGCCATCACCGCCTCGGCGCGTTCGCGCGGGCGCTCGACGCCGGCGCGCTCGAAGGTGCCCGCGATGTAGTCGACGTAGGCCGCTCGATGGCCGGGGAAGGGCTCGTCATCGCGCTCGTAGTAGTCCTTGTCGGGCAGGCCGAGTCCGCTCTGACCGAGATGGACCAGGTAGCGCTCCGGATTGCCCGAATCCAGCGTGACGTAGGCGCCGATGATCGATCCGGTGCCGAGCCGTCCCATCCAGCGGGCAACGGCCTCGTGATCGTCCAGCGCGAGCAATTGATCGAGCTCGTCGCGGACCGGGTCCAGCCCGAGCTCGTCGATCCGGTCCGTGTCCATGTAGGCGGCGTGCATGGCGCCGATCTGCTGCAGCGGCGTTCCCGTATCGGCGTCGGCCTCGGCGGCCTCGGCGATGATCTCGGCCACTCGCTCTTCCGATTCCAGCGACAGCTCGGCGAACGCGCCGTAGCGCGAGAAGCCGGCCGGAATCTCGTTGTTCTCGAGCCAGGCCGCATTGACGTAGGCGAAGAAGTCGTCGCCCGGGGCCACGGATTCGCTGATGCCGCCGACATCGATGCCCCAATCGCCGATGCGGGCGGTGGCCTCTCCGACCTCGGCGCCGTCGTCGGCGTTGCCGGGTGCGGCCGCGGACGGCGCATCCGTGGTCTCGGCGACCCCCGGAGCCGCGCCGGCATCCGGGTCGGACGGCGCGTCCGGATCGTTGGAGCACGCGGTCAGGGCCAGGGCGGCGAGAATCGCAGCCGAGAGGGCCGCAAGCGGTTGAATCTTCATGAGGAACTCCTGAACTCGGTCGGATCGCGGCGGAATGCCGCACAGGGCGCGGACCGTACGCCATTGTCGTGAATCGCGCTTGTGCCGATCGTCATGCCGATCGTCATGCCGATCGTCATTCCCATCGTCACGCCCGATTGCCGCTTGCGGGTACCGTACAGTCCGGACGGGATCCTGAACCAGGCCCGGAATCAGGCCCGGCCACCCGACCAGGCAGGGGCTAGGCACTCGGCTGGGCGACTTCCTTCAGCGCGTCATCGGGCAGCACGTACGAGGTACCGATCAACGGGTGACCCGCTTCGAGCAGGCTGGGGAACGTCAGGCCCGGCAGCACCTTGACCGCGAAGATCTCCTCCACCGCATCGCTGAATCGCAGCAGGCCGACCGTTTCGCCCGTTTCGAGGTCGATGATCCAGACGCCACTGCGCCGCTCGGAGCCGTCCGCGGTGATCGGAATTCCTTCGAACGTATTCGTTTCACGTACCTGCGACAGGCCGACGATCGCGTACTTGTCGACGAAATCCAGTCCCCGCGTGAACCCGGGCATCTGCGCCAGGCGCTCGGTCTTCGCGGTCTTCGGGTCGTACCAGGACAGCGCCCCGTAGCCGGATTCCAGGAACCACACGCGGTCACGATACCAACGCGGCGAATGCGGCATCGACAGCCCCTCGACCAGCACCTTGTCGCGCACGATGTCGTACAGGAGCCCCCCGGCGTTCTTGTTCGCTCGCCAACCGCCGGCAGTATCGGTGCGGCCCAGCGCGGTCACGTAGCGCGGCCGGTCGTCGACGACGCAGAGCCCGTTGAGGTGACAGCGGTCCTCGATCGCGTAGGCCGAGACCCACGGCGGGCGCCAGCGCGGGACGAAGCTGTGATCCAGGTCCAGCGTCGACAGGCAGGAGAAGCGCGTGTTGACGATCCACAGCTCGTCGCCGGCGAAATCGAGTTCGTGGATATCGATGTTGCCCGTGTAATGGGTCGAGCGCGGAATGAAGCAGGCGTCGTGGCGCCCCTTCGGCTCGACCTTCGGCGCGACGGCCGGCGTATTGCGGAACTCGTGGACCTCGTTGTTGGTGCCGATCACCAGTCGGTTGCCTTTCGCGGCGATGCCCATCGGGCGGTTGAACGAGCAGAAGTGCGTGTTGAGCTTGCCCTGGTCGGCGCGCAGCAGGACCACCTGGCCGGCCTGGTAGGTCGACACGGCGATGCTCAATCGGCCCTTGTCGAGCAGGGTCAGAAAGCTGGCCGAGAACTCGCTCTTCAGCGCCTCACCCGGGTTTTCCCGGATGCGCTGGGCCAACGCCTCGCGCCGCTTCTGCTCGGCCTCGGCCTTGGCCTTCTTCGCCTGCTGTTCCGGCGTAAGCTGTCCGCTGTCGGTCGACTCGTTCACCGCGTGTTCCCGTGCCATGACTGGGGCGCTACCATACCGGTTTCCCGACACCGGGCCAATACACCATGCCCTCGTTCGATTACGACATTGTCTGGCAGAGGCTCGACGACGCGACCCGAGATCGCATCGTCGCGTTCTGGCAGGAACACGGCGCGATTCGCGACGAGCAGGCCGCGCGCAAGCGCGTCGATCAGGTCGTGGCGGTCGCGCGCACCGACCAGCAGATCGCCGGGGTCTGCACCGCGGTCGACCTGATGGTGCCGGACCTCGGCGAACAGCTCTACTACTACCGGACCTTCGTCGCACCGCCGTTTCGCAGCGGATTCATCGTTCGCCGCCTGCTGTTCCTCGCCGTCCAGGCCCTAGAAGACTACAGCCGGAAGCATCCCGGGCAGAGCGCCGGAGGGGTGTACCTCGAACTGGAGAATCCGTCCTTCGCGCGTCACCTGCGCCAGGCGGTCTGGCCCCGACCGGGACTGGAATTCGTCTACGTCGGCCGAACCGCTCGCGGCCTGGAGCGCCGGGTGCGCTGGTTCGAACACACCACCATCGGCGACCGAACCGGGCATGGAGTCGATCGCCGAACGGACTGACCTGCGGGGTCGACGAGAACGCCGGAGCCGGAGAACGAAAACGGCCGGGGGAGGCCCCGGCCGTGTCGCTTCGTTCTTGCTATGGAGCTGGAGTCAGGACTCGCGCCTCGATCGACTGCGGACGCCGAAGAACGCGGCAATCCCGAGCAGACCGGACATCAGCAGCAGGCCGATCCGGTCCAGGGTCGGCACCGGGAGACCGGTCACGCCGGCGATTCCGGACTCGACCGAACCGATGTCGCAGCCCGAACCGAAGAGTCGGGCTTGCCCGCGCTGGTCCGTGGTCACGGCGCCGCCGCAGCCCACACTGCCGTTGGGGATCGCGTCGATGGCCGGGCTGCCGCCGGCCGGCTGGCGGGTCTGGGTCGGACCGCCGTTGTCGGCCAGCGGATCCAGCAGCGGATCCATGCCCAGCAACGACACGGTGGCAGCGTCGGCGTTCAGGGTCCCGCTGGTCGGTGCCACGCCAACCAGCGAGAATTCCGCATTGATCGTTGCGGCCGGATCCATCGCGATATCGGGCTCGGAGGCCGCCGTGTTGCCCGAGACGATGGTCGCGTTGTGCTGCAGGCCGGAACCTCCCTGAAGATAGTAGAAGCCGCCGCCCGAGCTGGTTGTATTGTTGCCGGTGATCGTCGAGAACTCGATCGTCGATGAACCCGCGGCGGAAATATAGGCCCCGCCGCCGAGATCACCGGCATAGTTTCCGTCGATCGTGGAGTTCGACAGCAGCGCGTCGTATTTCTGCGCGTACAGCACCGCCCCACCGGCGAAGCTGCCGGAGGAATTCCCGGAAACGGTCGAATCTGCCATCGTCACGTTTCCGCCCTGAAGAAAGAGTCCGCCCGCGGCGCCGACCGCGTCGTTGGCCGTGACTGTCGTGCGTTCCACGACCACGTCGTAGCCTGCGATCTGACCTGCTGCCAGGGATCCGCCCCCTTTGCCGCGCTGCAGCAGCGGGGCCTCGAACGGCAGCGTGAACTCGCTGGTGGAGGACCGACCGGTCAGCAACGGAGAAACACCCCGCGGAGCGGTTCCCGCTGTATTGCCCGAAATGGTCGAATCCGAAACGGTCATGGTGCCGTAGCCGGCCAGGTAGACCCCGCCAAGATTCTGATATGCGGTGTTGCCGGAAATCGACGAGTTCGAAATCGTCGCATCCCCGAGGGTGAGCGCGACGACACCGCCGCCGATGGGTGCGGAGTTCCCGGTGACCGTGCAGTTGTCCATCGCAAGGGTGCCGAGGTAGAGCAGCAGCGCGCCGCCGGCATCGGCAAGTCCACCACCGCCACCGGAAACCACGCCCCCGGTCAGCGTCAGGTCGTTCAGGGTCAGGTCGGTGTAGTAGCCGTACAGGACGCGCGACCCGCCGGCCGCGTCGATCGTCACGCCGGCGCCGTTGATCGTGATGTCGTCAGGGGCGGAGCTGGCTTCGAGCTGGCCGCTCGACAGCGTGATGGTCTGGCCGGAAATCGCCGACAGCTCGATCGTGTCGGCTTCCATGTTCGCGTTGGCGTCGGCCAGCGCCTGGCGCAGGCTGCCCGGGCCGGCGTCGGCGTTGGTCGTGACGTTGAAGGTGGCCGCATGGGCCGAAGTGCCGGCGAGCGCGGCACAGATCGACGCCGCGAGCAGCGCCCTGTTGTGCGGAATTCGCATGTTCGAATCTCCCGATGATCTGCCGTTGTGTGGTTTGAGCCCCTATCAGGATGAAAACTACACAACCCGTCCGGAGATTTCAATTTCATTCCGATGACGAGCGACAGCTCGCGATCGTAACGGGACCGGGCCGGATCGACTCGGACCGCCGCGGTCGCCGTGGGGCGAACCGCGGAATCGTCCATGAGGCGTGGGCAGGTTCAGCGAATGGAAGCTCAGCGCACCGGGGACAGGGGCGAACCCGTCAACCGAACGTACGCCGACTCGCCCCAGGCATCGAGGATGCCGTCGACGAAGATCACCGGGGTCGTCTCGTCGCGGGTCGTGTGCCCGTCACCCTCGACCCGCTGGGTTCGATAGAACAGAACCGTATAGGCTTCGCCGTCGATCGGGAATGCCTCGCTCATCGCCGGCGGGTGCGGCATCCGGGCTTCCACCTCGGCGCGCGGCATCCCGATCTCCAGCATCGAGATCGCTTCGCGGTTCTCGCGCTCCAGCTTGGCCCAGTCATCGCGCCGATCGCTGTCGTTGCCGATCGCGACAACGCAGCCCGACAGCGCCATCGGCAGCAGCAGGATCGCGAGCACCCGGTTTGCAGTCTTCATCATTCGAACTCTCCCTGACTCGATCGTGGATTGGTTTTCGATTCGTGGACGATTCGTTTCGAATCGTTTGCGAGGCATCGATTATCCGGGCCCAACCTGAACGGCGCCTGAGCCGGAAGTCATCGAACCCCTTGCCATGAAGCTTCCGGACGCATGGCGTCCCGTCGGGACTCCCACCGGGACACGAAAACGGGCCGGCACAGGGCCGGCCCGCTTCCGTAGGCGATCCCAGCGGGGAGCTCGAGTGGCGATCAGCCCTCGATCCGCTGCTTCTCGACCTGTTTCCGTCCTTCGAACTTCTCGCCGAGTTCGACCGCTCGATCATCGTCGATCACATCCTCCGACAGATCGAACACGTCGTTCTCTTCCTCGTTCATGTGATGCTCGAGCGCATCGCGGAATTTCTTGAAGGTCATCAGCCAGGCCGGGTTGCTCATGTCCGTCGACCGGAGTTCTTCGAGCAGGTCGCTGGTCTGCTTGTGCTCTGCAACGCTGTGACGCGTCTGCGGCTGGCCGTCGACCGACTCGATGAGCTCCGAGTAGAGCGTCTGCTCCTCGGCAGCCGCATGCGACTCGACCTCTTCGACCAGGGTGTCGAACAGGCGCTGGCGCTCGTCGGTGTCGCCCGACGTATCAGCGATCCGACGCATCAGGTCACGGTGGCGATCATGATCGTTCTTCAGCTTGCGATAGATACTCATGCAATTTCACCTCGATGGTTCGAGTCAGTGGTTCGAGTCAGTGATTCGAGTGAGTAGTTCCAGAGAAAAACTCGAGAGGGTGCTTCGAATGGATGCTGCGAAAGGGCCGGTACCGTCGTATCGAACCGTGGTCGGAACGGGCGGCGTCCCGATCGGCAGCCTGCCGGGCTGGCTACGGGTCGCGTAGATCGACCGCAATCGATGATCCCGGCCCACCGCGCCGGCCTCGGCGAGGCCGCGCCGGGATCCGGCGGCCCGCCGTGGCCCGGCCAGGCTTCCTGGCGCCCTGGCTTCCTAGCGCCGGGCGATGATCCACACCGCGTGCACGATGCCGGGGATGTACCCCAGAAGCGTCAGCAGGATGTTGATCCAGAACTGCGCACCGATCCCGACCTGCAGGAACACGCCGAGCGGCGGCAGCAGAATGGAGAGGATGATTCGAAGAATGTCCACGAGGAGACCTCGATTGAAAGCCCGGATGAAGTGTGCCTGCCGGCCCAGCGACGGTCATTAACCTAGGTCAACCATCCCCGGCTGCCGCCCTTCCAGGCGCGCCGGATCGCGTTCGCTGCGACCTGTTCGGATGCCTTCCGGGCAACGCGGCTCGAAAGGCGTTCCGTTCCATCCCGGCGCAGATCCGATCGCAGCCTGCCGTTCGCCGACGGGATTGCCCGTCAGCGGATTCCCTCACCGGCGTGTGCAGTCCATCGTCATGCGTTCAATCGCAAGACGCCCATGGGCATGCATTCAATCGGAATGGGTGAAATCGGGATACGCTTCCATTCCGCATTCCGCGAAATCGAGACCCGCCCGCTCGTCGTCCGGATGAACCCGGATGCCGATCGTCACCTTCAGGGCCGCCCAGACGCCGAGACTGAGGACGAAAACGAAACCGCCGATCAGGCCGATGCCGGTCACCTGATCCAACAACGTGGCCTCGTCATCGAATAGCGGCACGAGCATCAGGCCGAGGATGCCGCAGACGCCGTGGACCGAAATCGCGCCGACCGGGTCATCGATGCCGACCCGGTCCAGCGCCACGATCGACGCCACCGCCAGTACGCCGCCGGAGGCACCGATCAGGACGGCCGAACCGGGGTCCGGCGCCGCCGGTCCCGCGGTGATGGCGACCAGACCCGCCAGCGCCCCGTTGAGCGCCATGGTGAGATCGGCCTTGCCGAACACCCAACGCGCCAGCAGCAGCGCCCCGACGAGCCCGGCGGCAGCCGCCAGGTTCGTGTTGACGAACACCCGTGCCACGTTGTTGGCCGATTCGAAGCCGTTGATGGCCAGTTCGGATCCCCCGTTGAACCCGAACCACCCCATCCAGAGGATGAACGTGCCCAGCGTGGCCAGCGGCAGGTTGGCCCCGGGAATGGCCCGGGGGCGACCGTCCGGGCGGTATTTTCCAGCGCGGGGTCCCAGCATCAGCACACCGGCCAACGCCGCGGAGGCACCGGCCATGTGGACGATCCCGCCGCCGGCGTAGTCCGAATAGCCGATCGAGTCGAGCACACCGCCGCCCCAGGACCAGTAGCCTTGCCAGGGGTAGATGATGCCGGTCATCACGACGGCGAAAGCGAGGAACGCCCAGAGCTTCATGCGCTCGGCCACGGCCCCCGAAACGATCGACATCGCGGTGGCGACGAACACCACCTGGAACATGAAGTCGGCCAACGTCGAGTACGTCGCCGCGCCGTCGTCGCCGATGACGTCGCCGAGCGCATGCTCCGGCGACGTGCCGAAGCCGATGCCGGGCCAGAATCCGTTGACGCCTTCCCCCGGATACATCAGCTGGTACCCCACCAGGAAGTACATCAGGCAGGAGATGGCGTAGAGCGCCACGTTCTTGGTCAGGATCTCGACCGTGTTGCGGGCACGGACCAGGCCCGCCTCGAGCATGGTGAACCCGGCCGCCATCCACATCACCAGCGCGGCGCAGACCAGGAGGTAGAAGGTATTCAGGGCGTATTCGAATTCGGTCATTGGGGGCTCCTCAACCCGGGGACGTCGTGATCGATGCGGCTCGGCAATCTGCCGCTCTTACAGGGCGGACTCGTTCTCCTCGCCGGTGCGGATCCGCACTACGCGCTCCAGCGCGGTGACGAAGATCTTTCCGTCGCCGATCCGTCCGCTCCTGGCGGTCTCGGTCAGGGTCTCGATGACGCGCTCGACCTGTTCGTCGGGGACGGCGATCTCGAGCTTGATCTTCGGCAGGAAATCGACCACGTACTCGGCACCGCGGTAGAGTTCCGTGTGGCCTTTCTGGCGCCCGAAGCCGCGCGTCTCGCCGACGGTCATGCCCTGCACGCCGACCTCGGCCAGCGCTTCGCGGACATCGTCGAGCTTGAACGGCTTGATGATGGCGGTGATCAGTTTCATCGGAGGGTCTCCCGGCGATTCATGGACCGCATCGAAGGCGATGCTGTTTCCGGGAGTAGCAAGCTTCGTGCCAGCTCGCGCAGGCCAGCGAATACGGGCGTCGGCACGAGACGACGGTCGCCCGTCGCACCGGGGCGGTGCACGAAACGATCACGCTGCACCGGGACGGTGCGCTCAATCCCCTCGCTTGCGGCTCAGCGTGTTGCGGCCGATGCCGAGCCGCTGCGCGGCACGGGACCGGTGTCCACCGGTTGCCTTCAGGGCTTCGTCGATCAGCACGCGTTCGACCTGCTCGATCGCTTCGCCCATCAGCGCCCCGCCGCCTTCGGCGAGCCGGTTGCGGGCCCAGATCCGCAGCGCCGCGCTCCAGTCCACGGACTCCGCCCGGACATCGAGCTCCAGGTCGTCCTCACCGATCCGCGCTCCCGGCACCAGCGCGGTCCAGCGACGGCACCGGTTGACGAGTTCGCGCACGTTGCCGGGCCAGTCGTGCGTCACCAATCGCGCGCGGGCGCCCCGACTCAGGCGCTTGGGCGGCACGCCGACTTCTTCGGCGGCGCGGTCGAGGAAATGGTCGAGCAGCGGAGCGATGTCGTCCGGGCGATCGCGCAGCGGCGGGACCTTCAGCGGAACGACGTTGAGGCGATGGAAGAGGTCCTCGCGGAACGCACCCTCGGCCACCGCACGCTCCAGATCGCGATGCGTCGCGGCGAGCACGCGGGCGTCGACCCGCTTCGGCGCCCGTCCGCCGAGTCGGTAGAAGCAGCCCTCGTCGAGCACGCGGAGCAACCGCGACTGCAGCGCCATCGGCATCTCCCCGATTTCGTCGAGAAACAGCGTGCCGCCGTCGGCCTGCTCGAAGTAGCCCGGCCGGGCCGCATCGGCGCCGCTGAAGGCCCCCGCTTCGTGCCCGAACAGCTCGGACTCGAGCAATTCGGCCGGCAGCGCGGCGACGTTCAGGGCCACGAACGGCGCATCGGCCCGCGGCGAGGAATCGTGGAGCGCGCGGGCGATGCGTTCCTTGCCGCTGCCGGACTCACCGGTCAGCAGCACGTTCAACGAGCTGCCGGCCAGTCGGCCGATCGCGCGGAACAGGGCGCGCATGGCCGGGCTCTCCCCGACCAGCCCCGGAGGCGCGGACATTCGATGGCCTTCGAGGGCCGACGCGTCGGCGTCCAGGGCGCGCTCGACCAGCCCGATCGCGTCGTCGATGTCGAAGGGCTTGGGCAGGAAATCGAACGCGCCGGCCTTCAGCGCGTCCACGGTTGCGTCGAGGTCGGCGTATGCACTCATCACGATCACCGGTGCGCTCGTGGCTCCGATCAACGCATCGCCGGCGGTGCCCGGCATCCTCAGATCGGTCAGCACCGCGTCCGGGCGGTCAGGGTCCGGGCGGTCAGGGTCCGGGCGGTCAGGGTCCGGGCGGTCAGGGTCCGGGCGGTCAGGGACCGATGCCCCGGCCTGCAGCGCCGCGAGCGCCTCATCCGCAGACTCGAAGGACCGCACCGTTCGACCCGGGCGGCGCAGCGCGTGATCGAGCACGCGTCGGATCGACGGGTCGTCGTCGACGATCCAGATCGTGCGCGGGGTGCCGGTCATTCCGGGGCGCCCGGGCGGTCGGTCGACCGTGGTCCGGTGGGCACCGGCAACAGGATCCTGAACACCGTCCGATCGGCGCGCCGTTCATGATCGATCGCGCCGCCGTGTCCATCGACGATGTCCTGGGCGATCGAAAGGCCGAGACCGGTGCCGTCCGGCCGCCCGGTCACCAGCGGAAAGAACAGCGAGTCGACCAGATCGTCGGGCACGCCGGGTCCGTCGTCCTCGATCTCGATCGCGACGGCCAGTCGGCGGGGTACGCCGTTGAGGCTGACGCCGCTGGCCGCCCTGCTGCGGAAGATGATCTGCGTCGCACCGGCCTGGCAGGCGTTGCGGCCGAGGTTCAGCACGGCCTGGTGCAGGCGTTCCTCGTCGATCGCAATGTGGGGCAGGCTGGGGTCGAAATCCCGGACCAGACGCCGCCGTCCCGATGCGTCGCCCGAAGGACGATCGTTCGCGTCGGACGGTGCCGCGGCCAGCAGGCGAACGACCCGGTCCAGCGGCGCGTGCACGTTGCCGACGACCAACGCCAGCGGCCGGGACCCGCCGAGCAGGTCCTCGACCAGGCGTTCCAGCCGATCGGCTTCGTCGCACACGATGTCGGCCAGTTCCTGCCCGTCC
Organism: Wenzhouxiangellaceae bacterium; assembly: GCA_965227925.1. Taxonomy (GTDB): domain Bacteria; phylum Pseudomonadota; class Gammaproteobacteria; order Xanthomonadales; family Wenzhouxiangellaceae. Next base: position 371,729 of record CBDDGP010000002.1, on the reverse strand, counting down.
TGATCGATCGACCGACGAGCCAGCAGCTGGGCCGCGCCGCGCAGACCCGCGAGCGGGTTGCGGATCTCGTGGGCCAGCTGCCGAATCACGCGCCTGGACAGCGCCCGGCGGGCCTCGCGACTGCGGTCCTGCATCGCGCGCCGCCTCGGGGCGGCGTCCTGCAATTCCAGCAGGATCTCCCCGTTCGGAATCGGGGCGGCTCGCGCATCGACCCACTCGGTCCCGCCCCTCGACGGCCAGGCCAGGTCCTGGGACGCCAACGCGCGATCGTCGTCGCGAACCCGCTCGATCAGGGCCGAGAGTCCCGATTCGGCGAAGCCCTCGAGGAACGCGGGGTCGACCGTGGCCCGACCCACCGACACGGCGAGCAGGTCCTCGGCCGCGGCGTTCATCCGCCGGACGGCGCCGGTGGAATCGCACACGACCAGCGCCGTCTGCAGATGATCCAGCCAGTCCGTCACGTTCCGTTCGGTCGATTCCGGCTCGGGCCGGCGGCCACCAGCGCGCTGCTGCGGCATCGTGTTCGGCGCAGGGTCATCGGCGGGCCGGACGGGGATTCGGTCTCGGGGCACGTCGATCTCGGAGCGCAGGGCCAGCGCCGAGCATAGACGATGCCCGGCGATCCCGACGCCGCGGCGTCGATGCAAGGGGCCTGTTCGTTCGGCGGAGGCCACCCGTCCACGCCGATCTGCCATCATTCGCGAATGAATGATTCTCCCTCTCGTGACGCACCCCGCTTCCCCTGGCGCAACTGGGCGATTGCCAACATCGTCCTGATCGTGCTCGGCTTCGCCGCCTGGGCCTGGATCGATTGGCGCTACGTCACCGATTTCTGGATGCCCGAAGACATGATCAAGGCCAACGGCATCCTCGCCTGGGTGCTGCCGATCGCTGCGCTGTTCATCCAGTACATCGTGCTCCGCCACCAGTCCCCCGGACGCCAGACCGCAGGCGCCCTCGGCGGCGCGGTGCTGGTGATCGCCGCGTGGTGGACCCTGCTGCTGACCGTCGGCGCCTGGTTCCACGTCGAAATCGGCGGGACCCTCGACTGAGGCCCTCGACCGGGACCGCCCCGGTCTCGATCCCCCGGAGTGCCCATCGGGTGCTCGATCCACCGGGGCCCGTCCCTACTCGCGGCCGATCGAGTCGATTTCCTATTGAGATCGTCAGGCCCTTTTCGGTACGCTTGGGGCGGCGTTGGTGAACATGAAACCGTACGAAGCCCCGGCGAAGGTCGCCGGATCGGCCGTGCATGGGTTCACCTCCGAACTTGCAATCCAGAGGTACCGCTCATGAACTCGACCACGTCCTCCATCCTGCTCGCCCTGACGCTGGCCTCAGCGATCGGAATTCCGCTCCCGTCGTTCGGCGGGGAGTCCACGCTCGATCTGGCCGAGCGTGCGCTCGATGGCGACCTCGATTCGGCGGCCCGCCTGCTGGAGCGCCACGACAGCAGCGAACCGATGCGCCTGGTCGCGGCCATCGCGCACCGCGAGACGCGCGACGATGTGCGCGCGCTGGAACTGATGGAAACGGCCATGGAGAACGGCTACCTGCCGGCGCTCTGGCTTCGCGTTGTTCATCACGTCGAGCGCCACGATTGGATCGACGCCTACGCCTGGGGCCGACTCGCGATGCTCGTCCGGAAGTACGAAGCCGAGGAGGAGCGCGACGAGGAGATCGACGAGGAGGCGTGGCCGATGGAATGGACCTGGCAGTTCACGCAGCAGGCGGCGAGAAACCTCCGGGAAGAGCAGTTCCCGCAGGCCGATCGCCGCACGGAGGAGGTCGTGGCGCGCTGGTATGCCGCCCTGACCACCGATACGCCGGACCGCGAGTACTCCGGCCCGGCGTTCAAGAAGCGACGTGCGCCGACCTACCCGCGCGACGAGGCGTACTCGAGGGAGACCGGCTGGTCCCTGCTGATGATGCAGTTCGAGGCCGATGGGGAAGTCGCGCGGGTTCTACCGATCGCGCAGACGCATCGCGCGTTCTCGGAACGCGCCGAAGCCGCCCTGGAGCACTGGGAGATCGACAGTTCGACCCTCGACGAGGGCGACCTCGACCGGGGCTTTGTCCAGCTGGTCGAATTCGGCCTGAGGAATTGACCGTGCGTTTCGTTTCCATATCGGTTCTGGCGATGGGTCTCGCCTTCGGGACGCTGGCGACGGCGAGTGAAATCGGCGCCGATTCCGAGCCGCGTCCGCCGTCGGAGCGGATCGAGCAGATGGGTCGCGCCGTAAACGGCGACCTCGATGAATTGGCCGCGCTGCAGAGCCCTGAGGAGCAAGGTCGTTGGAACCAACTCGTTCGAGGCCTGGGCTTGGGTGCAGCCGGACACGATCGGGAGGCGGTCGAGGCGCTGGAGCATGCAGCGCGGTTGGGCCACAATCTTGCGCCACGCGTGCTTGCGCTGCACCACTACGAGCGGAAGCAGTGGATCGAAGCCTACGCGTGGGCCCGTGTCGCGATGGAAGTCGACGCCGCGCTCGGCGACCTGGAGATGGAAGACCTACAGGGGGGATGGTCGCTGTACATGGCCGTCCAGGCCGCCGAGTCGCTGGATTCGGACCGCCATGCGGCAGCGGACCTCCGGGCACGCACTTTCCTTGCCGAGTATCTCGACCCGCTCGTAGCCGAGGACCTCGCCAGAGACGACAACAGGGCCTTCGACGGCGACGACGTCGTCAAGCGCCGCCGCCCGGTGTTTCCGCGCGCGATGTGGGAGAACGGCCGGCCCGGTTGGGCCTACGTGTATTTCGCGATCGATCGGGATGGCAGCGTCGTAGCAACCCTTCCGCTCGCCGCGTCCCATCCTCGCTTCGGGCGCGCCGCCGTACGAGCGATCAAGAAATGGCGAATCGACCCGGACGCCTTCGACGACCTGCCGACCACTGCGGTACAGCTCATCGACTTCGATCTGCGCTGAGGCCGGTCAGCCGAGCAGCGTCTCGGCTGCGGCCCGGACCCGCCGCTCGTCGGGCAGGACCAGGTTCGCAGCGTCGCCCAAGGGGATGTAGCAATCCACGCCGGTGACGCGACGGATCGGTCGGTCGGCCGCGCCGTGTTCGACCAGGCCCGTGACCAGGCCTTCACCGATGCCGCCGTCCGGGCGGCCCTCGTCGAGGACCAGCACCGCGGCGCAGGCCTTCGCGTGTCGGGCCACGGCCTCGACGTTCAGGGGCTTGAGCCAGCGCAGGTCGAGCACGCGCGTTCGGACGCTGCGGGCTTCGGCAAGCTCCCGGGCCACGCGCAGCGCCATCAGCACCCCGTTGCCATAGGTGACGACCAGCAGGTCCGTAGCGTCTTCGTTGTAGATGCGAGGCTCGAAGGGCTCGAGGTAGTCGCTCGGTTCCGGGTACGCGAAACACCACTCACCGTCGTCCTTCGCGTACAGGTCCTTGGTCATGTACAGCGCGATCGGTTCGATGATCGCGGTGACGCGGCCGTCGACGGTGGCCAGGGCCGCCAGCGTGCGCAGCATCCGGGCCGCGTCGTCGCCGCGCGACGGACAGCCGACCACCAGGCCGGGGATGTCGCGGAGGGCGGCGACCGAGTTGTCGTTGTGAAAGTGGCCGCCGAAGCCGCGCTGGTAGCCGAGTCCGGCGATGCGCGCGACCATCGGGTTGCGGAACCGGTCGTTGGAAAAGTACTGAAGCGAGCAGGCCTCGCCGCGGATCTGGTCGCAGGCGTTGTGGAAGTAGGCCAGGTACTGGATTTCGGGAATCGGCAGGTAGTCCATCGTGCCGTAGCCCTGGGCCAGGCCCAGGATCGTGGTCTCGTCGAGCAGGGTGTTGAACACACGCGCCTGGCCAAAGCGCTTCCACAGGCCCTTGGTGATCGTGTACACCCCGCCCTTGCGCGCGACGTCCTCGCCGAACACCAGCGCCTCCGGGCACTTCAGAAGAAGATCGTTCAGCGCGCGGTTGATCTGGATCGCCATGTGGCGCGGTGCATCGTCTTCGGGCAGGGTGCCGCCGAAGCTGTCCTGCCGCTCGGCCTGCGATGCGACCCGACCGGCTTCGTTGGCCACCTCGTCGGGCGAGTACGGCGCCAGCGGTCGGACCACGTCACCGATCGCGGTCAGGCGCGGTCGCGCATCGGCCCGGTCCGCCTCTTCGAGACACTGCCGCCGCAGCGACTCGTAGCGATCCCGGATGCGGGCCGGGGTGGTCAGGCCGCGGGCGACCAGGCGCGAAGCCGAGGTCAGCAATGGATCCAACCGTTCTTCGCGCTCGAGCTCGTCCGGCGGTCGATACTCGATCTCGAAATCGGTGCCCGCATGGCCCATCAGCCGGGTCGTGTTCATGTGCAGGAACACCGGGCGGCGGCGACCGCGGCAGAAGGCCACCGCGTCCTGGACCGCGGGCCAGCCTGCGGCCAGGTCCAGGCCGTCGGCGTAGCGGTACTCCATGCCGTAGCGCGCGGCCATGGACTTTGCGATCCACTGCGCCGGGGTCGGCACCGAAATCCCCACCCGGTTGTCTTCGCAGACGAACAGGATCGGCAGTGGCAGACTCTGGTGTGCGGTCCACGCGGCGGTGTTGAAGGCGGACTGTGCGGTGGCGTGGTTGGTGCTGGCGTCGCCGAAGCTGCAGACGACGATCGCGTCGTCGGGTACCGGCAGCGGGTGATCGATCCGCCGGCCGTGGCTGATGGCGAGTGCAGTGCCGACCGCTTTCGGCAGGTGGCTGGCGATCGTCGAGGTCTGGGGGATGATCCACAGGCCGCGGTGCCCCCAGACCTTGTGCCGTCCGCCGGACGCCACATCGTCGACGGCGGCGGCGAAGGACAGGCAGGTGTCGTGGATGAAATCGGCCTCGGGAAGCTTGCGATAGCGCTCGGCGACGAACGCCCCGGAACGGTAGTGCAGGAATGCAGGGTCGCCGGCGCGAGTGGCCCGTCCGACCATCGCGTTGCCTTCGTGCCCGGAGGACCCGATGGTGTAGAAGACCTTGTTCTCCTGGCGCTTTACGCGCGCCATCAGGTCGAGCTGACGCGATGCGAGCTGGCTGTCGAACAGCTCGAGCAGTTCCCTGTCGTCGACGCCCGATCGTTCGCCCCGGGGAGGATCTCGCTCGAGTGCGTCGAGGTGATCGAGAAACTGCCGATCGACGACCTCGGCGCGATTCAACTGGCGGGCACGAGACTGGCTCATGCGGACTCCCTGGCTCCCAATGCCCGAATTGTACTGGCGGCCTGCGCGAATCTCACGGCCGCGGAGCCGACTCAGTCGTCGCCGGGCTCCGGCGCCGTGCGCTTGTCGGCATACATGCGCTGGTCCGCAACCGCGAGCAGCACTTCGACCCGGTCCCCATCGTCCGGGTGGAAGGCCACCCCTGCGGCGGCCCCCAGGGGACAATCGGGGGCGAGATCCGCGGCGGCCCGGCCGATCCCCTCGAGCAGCTCGTCCACCCGAGCGCGGACCGCATCATCGGATTCCGCGCGCTCGATCAACATCGCGAATTCGTCACCACCGAGTCGAGCGACCATTTCGCCGCTCTCCGCGCGATCGGCCAGCCGTCGCGCCACCTCGGCCAGCACCCGATCGCCAACCGAATGCCCGTGGGTGTCGTTGACCGCCTTGAAGCCGTTCAGGTCGATGTAGGCGACCGCGAGACGGCTGCCATTGGCGGAGCGCGTGCGCAGAATCCTCTCGATCCGGGTCCGGAACATCCGACGATTCGGCAGCCGCGTCAGCGGATCATGCAGCGCCTGCCAGGCCGCCCGAATCCGCCGATCGACCAGCAGGAAGGCCAGCGTTGCGAGCAACAGCGCGATGAACCAGCCGGTAATTCGCAGCAGCGGCGAGCTGGCGGCAAGGTCTTCGGCCGCCTGGATATCGAGGGAAGCCAACTCCCATTGGCCTCCGGGGACCACGATCTGCTGGATGACCGGAGAGCGATCGAATACATCCGGATCGCCACGGATGATCGGCGCCCCCGGATCGCTCGGCGGCGCCCACCGCAGGGCATGAAGCGTCCCGTCGGCCGACTCCGCAAATCCCGCCGCCTCGAACAGCGATTCGCTGTCGATCACCAGCGTGAGAACGCCCCAGTACCGCCCGTCCTCGAGGTAGACCGGGGTCCGGACGATCAGACCACGACCGCCCTGGATCAGGTCGATCGGGCCGACCATCACCGTGCTTCGTTCCTGCATGGCGCGCTGCACCGCCGGCCATTGCTCCGGCACGTCCTCGTAGCGGAGCCCGATCGCGGCTTCGTTGCCTTCGTAAGGAAAGACGTAGCGCAGCTCGTTGTCCGGCGCGAGGCCGACATTCCGCAGGTGCTGGCTGTTGCGGTAGATGGCACGCAGAACACCTTCGACCCGCTCGCCTTCGAGCAGGTCCTCGTGCGCGGACACGTAGGCCGAAAGGCCATTCATCAGGTACAGCGTGGCATTGAGCTCGCGCTCGATGCGCGCGCGCATCGCTGCAGACTGCTGCAGCGTCAGCCCACGCTCGATCTGCGCGCGCCGGTCCTCCTCGATCTGCTGAAAGCGGCTCATGACGAGCAGCGTTGCTGCCAGCACGAGCAATCCGGCCAGGATGGCCGGTCGCCGGGAGGGGGCGTGGGTCGAGGAATCCGCTCGCATCGGCCCATGGTAGTTCGCCGGGCGCAAGACGGCCAGCGCTGGTTGCCGGTCGGTCGGATATCCTGCCCGAATGGCTTCCGACACCACGTCGTCTCCCCTGCCGATCGATCCCCTGCTGCCGGACCTTGCGCAGGTGCTGCAGCGCACGAATCGCGCCCTGCTGCAGGCGCCGCCCGGTGCCGGCAAGACCACCCGCGTACCGATCGCCTTGCTCGATGCGGACTGGCGTGAGGGCCGGGCGCTGGTCATGCTCGAACCGCGCCGATTGGCGGCCCGGTCCGCGGCGCGATTCATGGCCCGACAGCTCGGCGAGCCGGTGGGTCGGACCGTCGGCTTCCGCACGCGCTTCGAATCGGAGGTGTCCGCGGATACGGCGATCGAAGTCATCACCGAAGGCATCCTGCTGCGCCGGCTCCAGGCCGACCCCGAACTGGCCGACGTGGCCTGCGTCCTGTTCGACGAATTCCACGAGCGGTCGCTGAACGCCGATCTCGGCCTCGCCCTGGTGCGCGAATCCCAGGCTGCATTGCGCCCGGACCTGCGGATCGTGGTGATGTCGGCCACGCTCGACAGCGCACCCCTGGCCCGGCTGCTCGACGACGCCCCGGTGCTGACCAGCGGGGGCCGCAGCTTTCCGGTCGACGTGACCCATCGCCCCCCGCGCCGCGACCAGCGGGTCGAGGACGCGGCCGCCGCGGCCGTGCGCGAAGCGCTGACCACCGAGCCGGGCTCGGCGTTGGTGTTCCTGCCCGGCGTGGCCGAGATCCGGCGCGTGGAAACGCGGCTCGCCGGCGCGCTGCCGGGCGACACGGAGCTCTGCCCGCTGTACGGCGCACTGCCCCCCGAGCGACAGGACGCCGCGATCGCCCCGGCCCCGACAGGACGCCGGAAAATCGTGCTGGCCACGGCAATCGCCGAGACCAGCCTGACCATCGAGGGCGTGCGGATCGTGATCGACGCCGGGCTGGAGCGCCGGCCGCGCTTCGACCCCGGCTCGGGCATGACGCGACTGGTCACCGAGCGGGTGTCGAAGTCGTCGGCCGGGCAACGCCGCGGCCGGGCCGGGCGGATCGAGCCCGGTCGTTGCATCCGCCTGTGGAGCGAAGGCGAACAGGCGCGCCTGCGTCCGCATTCTCCACCGGAGATCCTCGATGCAGACCTCGCCCCGACGGTGCTGCAGCTGGCCCAATGGGGCGCGACCGACCCCGCCGAACTCGACTGGCTGGATCCGCCGCCGCGCGCCCATTGGAACCAGGCCGTGGATCTGCTCCGCTCCTTCGACGCGCTGGACGACGGCGGCCGGATCACGCAGCACGGCCGCGCGTTGCTCGAACCGGGACTGGATCCGCGCCTCGCCCAGCTGCTGGTCGGCGGCCGGGCGCGCGGCCTCGGCCGCACCGCCGCCGCGCTGGCGGCGCTGCTGTCCGACCGCGACCCGCTGCCTCGCAGCGCCGGCAGCGACCTCGAAGCCCGTCTGAACGCCCTCGCTGGAGCCGACTCACCCGACGCGCACCGCGGCCGGCTGCACCAGGCCAGGCAGTTGATGAAGCGGCTGGCCCGGCGGCGCGACGACGATGCGATCGAGCCGCAGGCGGCCGGGCGGTTGCTCGCGCTGGCCTGGCCGGACCGGATCGCGATGCGCCGTCCCGGCGGGCCGGCGCGATTCCAGCTGGCGAACGGCCGCGGGGCCTGGCTGCCGGACGACGACCCGCTGGCCGGGTGCGAGTTCCTGGTCGCAGCGGAACTCGACGGCCGCGAACGCGAGGCGAAGATCTTTCTGGCCGCCCGGGTCACGCGCGACGAGCTCGAAGGGGAGCCTGCGCTGCACATCGAGCCGGTGACCCGGTCGGACTGGGAAGACGCGCGCGACACGGTCGTGGTCCGGAACCAACGGCGCCTCGGCGCGCTCGTTCTCGAGGAGTCGACGGAAGCGACCGACGACCCGGACGCCATCGTCCAGGGGCTGCTCGAAGCGGTCCGCCAACGCGGCCTCGACGCGCTCGACGCCGGCAGCACGTCGGCGTTCCGCCAGCGCATCGAATGGCTGCGCCGCCACGGCCACGAGGACTGGCCGGCGTTCGACGACGCGACGCTCCTGGCCGAGCTCGAAGTCTGGCTCGGGCCGTTCCTGCCCGGCATCTCGCGCTGGACGCAGCTCGCCGCCCTCGACCTGCGCCCGGCGCTGGAGCATCGCCTGGGCCATCGCGCGAAGGCCGTGCTCGACCGCGAGGCGCCGGTCGCGCTGGAGGTCCCCGAGGGCTCGCGCATTCGCCTCGACTACGGCGCTGATCCCGGGCCGGCGCTGAAGGTCAAGCTGCAGGCCGTGTTCGGCTGGACCGAAACACCCCGGATCGCCAACAGCCGGGCGCCGGTCGTGCTGCACCTGCTGTCCCCGGCCCAGCGCCCGGTCGCGGTGACCTCGGACCTGGCGAGCTTCTGGGCCAACGCCTATCCGGACGTGGTCCGGGACATGCGCGGTCGCTACCCGAAGCACCCCTGGCCCGACGACCCGCTCGCCGCCGAGGCCACGATGCGGACCAAGCGGCGCCCACGCTGAGGGCGTGAATCGGCGAAAATAGCCGACCTACTTTTCAAACGGTATGCCCGTGAAGCTACTGCAGGTCATCACCACCGGCGGCACGATCGACAAGATCTACTACGACGAGAAGTCCGACTACCAGATCGGCGAGCCGGAGATCGCGCGCATCCTCGGTGACATGAAGGTCGCGTTCCGCTTCCAGGTCCAGCCGCTGCTGCGCAAGGATTCCCTGCAGCTCAACGACCGCGATCGCGAACTGATTCGCCGCGCGGTCGATGCCTCCGAGGCTGGACACATCCTGATCACGCACGGCACGGACACCATGACCGACACCGCGAAGGTGCTCGAAGGCGTCGATGACAAGGTCATCGTGCTGACCGGGGCCCTGAACCCGGCCCGCTTCATCGGCTCCGACGCGGTGTTCAATATCGGCTGCGCCGTCGGCGCCGTCCAGGCCCTGGACCCCGGCGTCTGGATCGCGATGAACGGGCGCGTCTGGGACCCGCGCAAGGTGCGCAAGAACCGGGATGCGAATCGCTTCGAGGCGGTGGAGTAGTCATCGGGCTTCAAATGGCCCCGGGGAGGCTGGCGTTGCCGGGCGACTCCTGGCCTGAACCGCTTCGCTCGCAAGCTCGCTCCCACAGCCAGGGGCCTGACCTCTTCGCTCGCAAGCTCACTCCCACAGCGAGAGGGCTGATTCCCTTCGCTCGCAAGCTCACTCCCACAGCCAGAGGCCTGATTCACCCTCTGCGGGCAGATCGGGGAGTCTCCTCATGGAAGGCAGCGACGTCCGGCGACGGCCTGCGGGAAATCGCTCGAGCCAGGCGCTCTGCCTGTGGGAGTGAGCTTGCGAGCGAACTCCTAGGGTACCCCGACCCGTCGCCCTCAAACAGCCGCCAACAGGAAACCGCTCGAGCAAGACCCTCTGCCTGTTGGAGGGCGCTTGCGAGCGAACTTCGGCGGATACTCCAACCCTTCGCCCGCGAGCGGCCTCCCACAGAAGATCACTCGAGCCAGGCGCTCCGCCTAGGGGAGTGAGCTTGCGAGCGAAGCCGGCGGCTCAGTCGGGAACGCGCAGCCGGACCAGCGCCACCGATCCGACCAGCAGACCCAACAGCAGGAGTCCCCAGGGACGCAAGGCCGGGATCGGTGCCGCCAGGTCACCGAACCGACTCGGCCCGACGCTGAAGCTCGCCGTCGCCGGATCGAACGGGGCGTCGACGATCGTGCCCGTGATCGTCAATTCGTAGTCGCCGACCGGGAGCCGCCCCAGGTTCTGATTGAGGTCCAACGGAACCGGCGGCGTACAACGACCCGGAAAACTCGACGGGACGACCGTCACGTCGATCTCGATCTCGGCACCGTCGACCGCGACCTGAACGTCCTGGATCCGGGCGAAGCATCCGTCGTCCAGCAATCGATAGGCGACCACGATCGGATCGATCGTGGTCGCCGGCTGCGGCGTCACCGTCTGGGCGATCGACGGCGGCGCCAGCAGCCCGGCCACCACCAGCGCCATCACCCGAAGCGTCACGGCGTCAGCTCTCGAAGCCGTCGGCGAATACGATATCGGTCACGTCACCGTTGAAGCGCAGCAGGGTCGAGCCGTCGAAGGCGTAGACGTTGCCTTCCTCGTCCTCGCCGAAGGAGCGCAGGCCGAAGCCGATCGTGTCGAAGGTCTCGAATGCCCAGGGTCCGTCGTTGTCGTCGCCGAACCAGATCTCGCCGGTGCAGTAGTCGCCGAAGATGTACTCGCCGCGCAGGCTGATGATCGGACCCCGATATCGATAGCCGCCGGTGACCGAGCAACCGCCCGTGGCCGAATGGCTGTATTCCATGACCGGGAACAGGGTGCCCGGCGTCGGGCAGGGACCTGCCGTGGTGTAGGTCGACGTGCCTTCGTAGCAGCGCCAGCCGAGGTCGACCGCGTTCTGTCCGCGTGCGAGCGGGGCCGGCACCAGGTCGATCTCCTCCCACTGGTTCTGACCCACGTCGCCGATCCAGACCTCGTCGGTCTGGCGATCGAAGCTCCAGCGCCAGGGGTTGCGCAGGCCGAAGTAGAAGATCTCGCCGCAGTTGGATGCGCCGCCGGCGAAGGGATTGCTGCCGGGCACCGCGTACTCCGCCGAGCCGTCGCCGTTGGCTCCGCACAGATTGTTCGAACCAGCCGGCGTCGTGGTGTCGACATCGATCCGCAGCATCTTGCCGAGCAGCGCGACGCTCTCGTCGCTGCCGCAGCCGCCTCCGGTCTGGATATCGGCCGGATCCAGCGTCTGGGCCCGGTTGCACGGATCGCCGCCGCTTCCACCGTCGCCGAGGCCGATCCACAGGTAGCCGTCGGGCCCGAAGCGCATCTGGCCGCCGTTGTGGTTGGAAAAGTCCTGCGAGACGGTCAGGATGATCCGGTCCGGCGTCGTCACCGCCGTATCCGGATCGCCATTGTCGGTGAATTCGGCGATGACCGTATCGCCCGTACTGGTTCCCGCAGGACGGACCGACCCGGCCGAATAATGCAGATAGAACTTGCCCTCGCCGCTTGCGCCGGACACCTCGTAGTTCGGGTGGAACGTCAGGTCCAGCAGACCGCGCTCGCCGCCGGAGGTCACGCGCGAACCGAGGTCGACGAACGAGGTTGCAAGCACCGACCCGCCGGCGTCGATCACGCGCACGGTGCCGCCGAGCTCGACCACGAACAACCGACCGCTGCCGTCGCCGGCGTGCTTCAGGCCCACGGGGGTGGAGAAGTTGGGCAGGCCAGGCACCGGGTCCAGCGTCACATCGGCGGGAATCTGCGCCGAGGCCGGCCCAGCATGAAGTACGGCGATCGCCAGGATCGCCAGCAAAGCCCCTTTTTGCATCGCGTCTCTCCTGGCTCGAGTGGAGCATCGAGTATATCGGCCGGCCCAGCCCTTTGATGCGACGCGGTTCACATCCCGACAAGTCCACGGCAGAATGGCGCGATGTCGAATCCCACTCCCGCGCGGGTCGCCAGCGGCCATCCCGAGACGACCGCGGCTGCACTGGACCTCCTGCGCGACGGCGGCAATGCGGTCGACGCGCTGGTCGCCGCCGCCTGGACGGCGTGCGTGGTCGAACCGATCTTCTGCTCGCCCGGCGGCGGGGGCCACGCACTGATCCGCCGGCCCGGCAGGGCACCGGTGATCGCCGACTTCTTCGCCCAGACGCCGCGCCGGCGGCGGCTCGACGACCTGGAGTTCTATCCGATCCACGGCAACTTCGGCACCGACGTGCAGGAATTCCACGTCGGCATGGGTGCGGTGGCCACGCCGGGAATGGTCGCCGGCCTGTTCGCGCTGGCCGAGCGCTACGGCACGCGACCCATGTCGACGCTGATCCAGCCGGCCGTCGGCCTGGCGCGGGGCGGTTGCGCACTGACCTCGACCCAGGCCTGCGCGCTCGAAATCCTGGAGCCGATCGTGCGCGCCACGCCCGAGGCCGCGACCCTGTTCGGCCTGGCCGCGCAGGACGCCCCGCTGCCGGCGACCGGCACCGTCGTCCGCAACCGGCCGCTGGCCGACTGGATGGAGCGCATCGCCGCCGACGGGCCGGACGCCATGCATCACGGCGAGCAGGCCCGGGCGATCGCCGAGGATTCGCGGCAGCACGGCGGGCATCTGGCGCTCGCGGACCTGGCCGGCTACCGCGTGCACTGGCGCCGGCCGATGAAATGGAGCGTCGGAGAGGCGACGATCTGGTCGAACCCGCCGCCGGCCTTCGGCGGCCTGATGGTCGCCCTCATGACCTCCGCGCTGGAGCGCCGCTTGCCGGACGGCACGGGCTTCGGCTCGACCCCCCACCTCGACGCCCTGCTGGCCGCCATGCGCTCGAGCCAGGACGACCGCCGCCGCCTCGAACAGCCCGAAGCGTTGGCCTGCAGCCGTCGACTGATGCAGACCTGGCGCGCGCTCGACGGCGAACTGCGGGTCGGCAAGGGCACCACCCACATCTCGATCCGCGACGCCGAGGGCGGCTTCGCCGGGCTGACCGCGTCGAACGGCGAGGGCTGCGGTCGCGTCGTCCCGGGCGCCGGCTTCATGCTCAACAACATGCTCGGCGAGGAAGACCTGAACCGGCCCGGGTTCCACAACTGGCCGCAGAACCGTCGGCTGGCTTCGATGATGGCGCCGACGCTGGTGGCCCATCGCGGTCGGCGCATCCTGCTTGGCAGCGGCGGATCGAACCGCATCCGCACGGCGATCGCCCAGGTCGTGGCCAACCTGATGCACTTCGGCATGGACTTGGGCGACGCGATCCGGGCGCCTCGGATCCACCTCGAAGGCGAGCGGCTGGCCGTCGAACATCCTGCCCCCGAATGGCCCGATCCGGTATCCGCCTGGCTCGATGCCCGCCCGGAATCGACCCGTCGCTGGCCCGAGCCCAGCTTGTATTTCGGCGGCGTCCATGCGGTGGCGGACGACGACGCCGCGGCCGATCCGAGGCGTGGCGGCTGCGCGCGAAGCCAGGAGACCGGCTGAGCCCCTCGTTGCGACGGTCACGGCGCAGGCGTAGGATGGAGTCTCCAGACCGTTTCGCCCGACCCGGGCAGGAGCATGACATGACTGGACCCAACCGGAAGCTGACCACGGCCGCTGCGGCGGCATCGATCGGACTGGTCGCAGCGCTCGGCCTCGGCGGCTGCGCCACCACTGCGGGCCACAATGCCACCGCCTCGAGCGAAGGACCGACCCGCTCGGACCTGTACGTCTACCAGGTGGACCGCGCCGCAGAACGCAACGGCGTGCGCGTCATCTGGGTGCATCCGCCGAAGGGCGGCGAAGCCCTCTCGCTCGGCTACTCGCTCGAAGCCACCGTCGGCGACGAGGACGACAGCGACGGCTGAGTCGCGACCCGGCGGGTCGCCCCCGCCGCAATGGCCGAAACAGCAGCAGACACACGCGCTTAAACAACCGCGCCGGCCCGCCCGGCGCGGTTTTTTTTCGGCCTCGAAGCCGTTCGCTCGCAAGCACACTCCCACACAAGCAGATCCGCGGCCCCGATCTCGCGCCTGTGGGAGGGTGCTTGCGCGCGAAGGGCCCGTTGAAGATCGCCTCGGACAACACTTCGCCCGCGAGCGGCCTCCAACAGGAAAACGACAGGTCGAGTCCCTCCTGTTGGAGGGCGCTTGCGCGCGAACGGTTCTACCCTGCCCTACAGCTCCAGCGGATCGACGTCGATATGCCAGCGCACCTTCTGCGCTTCGGGCAGTTCCTGGATCAGCGGCTGCAGCTCGGCGAGCACGCGCTGCAGCCTGCCGCGATCCGGCGTCATCAGCCAGAGCTGGTAGCGCCAGTGTCCGGCGCGGCGCTGCAGCAGCGCCGGCAGCGGGCCGGCGACCCGGATCGAGGCATCGCCGATCATGCCGGCGGTCCGGGCCAGGAAGCGCTGCGCGACCGGCGGTTGCTGGGCCTCGGCGCGGACCATGGCCAGCGCCCAGGCCGGGGGCAATTCGGCCGCGGCGCGCTCGGCGCGCAGCAGTTCCGCCAGCTTCAGGTAGTGGCCGGCCGCCATGGCGGTCACCAGCGGGTGCTCCGGGTGGCGGGTCTGCAGGATGAACTCGCCCGGGTGTTCGCGACCGGCGCGACCGGCGACCTGGAACACGGTCTGGGCCAGCCGTTCCGGCGCCCGGAAATCGCCGCTGAACAAGGAGACGTCGGCGTCCAGGACCACCGCCAGGCCGATGCCGGGCAGGTGATGGCCCTTGGCCAGCATCTGGGTCCCGACCAGGATGCACGGCTCGCCCCTGGCCACTTCGGCCAGCAGCGCCTCGAACTCGTCGCGGCCGCGCATGCTGTCGCGGTCGACCCGGTGGACCGGCACGTCGGGAAAGTGCTCGGCCAGCGCGTGTTCGATGCGCTCGGTGCCGCTGCCGGCGGCCGTCAATCGCGGCGAATCGCAGTCCGGGCAGCGCGGCGGCACGGCGCGCTGGTGGCCGCAGTGATGGCAGCTGAGCCGGCCGGCCTTGCGGTGCCAGGTCAGGTGCGCGCTGCAGCTCGTGCAATCGGCCTGCCAACCGCACTCGTCGCACATCAGCACCGGCGCGAAGCCGCGTCGGTTGCGGTAGACCAGCACCTGTTCGCCGGCCTCGAGACGACGGCGGATCCGATCGACCAGCGATTCGGTCAGGCCCTCGCGCCGGGTCGCGCCGCGCAGGTCCTCGATGCGCCAGCGCGGCAGCTCCGCCTTGCCGGCGCGCCGGGGCAGGTCCAGCCGCGTGTACCGCCCGAGGTTCGCGTTGTGCAGGCTCTCCAGCGACGGCGTGGCCGTGCCCAGCACGATCGGAATCCCGAGTCGACTGGCGCGCATCACCGCGACATCGCGACCGTGGTAGCGCATGCCATCGAACTGCTTGAACGAGCCGTCGTGTTCCTCGTCGACCACGATCAGCCCCGCCTCGGCCAACGGCAGGAACACCGCCGAGCGGGTGCCGATCAGGACCTTCGCTTTCCCGCTGCGGGCCGCCTCCCAGGTGGCCAGCCGCTCTCCGTCGGACAGGCCCGAGTGGTAGACGTAGGCGGCACAGCCGAGCCGCCGCTCGACCCGCCGCACCAGTTGCGGAGTCAGGCCGATCTCGGGCAACAGCAGCAGCACCTGACGCCCCCGGCGCAGGACCGCGCGGGCGGCCTGGAGGTAGACCTCGGTCTTGCCGCTGCCGGTCACCCCGGCCAGCAGCAGACCGGCGAAGCGGTGGCGGGCGGCCAGCACCGCGGCGACCGCGGCGCGCTGTTCGGCGTTCAGCTCGGGACCGGGTTCGGGCGCCGGCGCCGGGGCGTCGCAGGTCTCGATCAGCCCCGCACCGAGCATGCGGCGGATGGCGTCGGCCGGGTGGCCGCCTTCGATCAGCGCGTCGCGCCGTTGCGGGCCGTCGCGCAGGGCCGCGGCCAGATCGGCCTGGCGCGGCGCGCGCCCCAGCTCGGCGGTGCCGCCGGCCTCGGTCAGGCGCAGGTACGCCGGCGGCGGCGTGCGGAACGGCTCGGCGCGTCGCAGCGCGGCCGGCAATGCATGGGTGACCAGTTCGCCCGGCGGCGCGGCGTAGTAGCGCGTCGCCCAGCGCAGCAGGTCCAGCAGTTCGTCGTCGACCGGCCCGCCTTCCAGTCGCTCGATGACCGGTTTCAGCCGGGTCTCGGCCACGGAAGCGTCGGCGCGCCGCTCGATCACCACGCCGACCAGCCGGCGGCGGCCGAAGGGTACGAGCACGCGATCGCCGCGTTCCGGGACGGCACCGGCGCGCGGCGGGAGATAGTCGAACAGGCCGTGCAGGGGAACCGGCACGGCCACGCGCAGAATCTGCGCGCTCATCGTTGCGCCGATCTTTGCAGCAAGCTTCGCGCCGCTCTTCGCGCGAACCCTGGCGACAATGTTCGCGCTGATCGACCGCGTCGATCGGGTCGCGCCATTTCGGCCGGTCGCAGCAGTCCGGACGGTGCTGTCCGGCGCCGGTCGGGACAGGCCACGGCAGGAACCGCGGCGTTCAGTCCATGCTGCCGTCGCCGGGCAGCTGCAGATCGGTGGCCTGGACCAGCCGGTGCTGACCGGCGTCGAGCTGGATCAGGTCGGCGAGAATGCGGACCGATTCGCGCAGCAACACGTCGAGGTCCTCGGCCGCCTCGCCGTCGTCGTCGTCGGCCGACCCGCGGTCAGCGGAGTCGTCGGTGCCGGAGTCTTCGTTCGCGAGCGGGTCGCCGCCGACATCGCCATCGACATCACCATCGACATCACCATCGACATCACCATCGACGTCGGCATCGCCGTCGTCGCCGGCATGCAGACCGCCGTAACGCGCCTTGCGGCGGGCCTCGGCCTCTTCGTACTCGCGGCGCCGCTCGTCTTCGAGCAGCGACACAAAGGTCCGGTCGGACAGCGCCTCGAACTCGCTGAACTCGTCGATCAGGTCACGCAGGTCCGAGTCGCTCTCGCGACGCGCGAGGTGGCGCTGTTCGGCCAGCGGCACCAGTGGCGCGAGGTCGGCGACGGGCCGGAAATCGGCCTGGGTGATCTCGGTCCACGGCAGCGCGTAGTCCAGCGCGGACTCGCCGTACTCGTCCGGGTCGCCGTAGGTCGGCAGGCGGATGTCGGGCAGCACCCCCTTGTTCTGGGTCGAGCCGCCGTTGATGCGGAAGTACTGCGCCATGGTCAGCTTGACCTGGCCCAGCCGCATCTCGTCGAGGTTGTTCGAGTAGTCGTCGAGGTTGAGCAGGTTCTGGACCGTGCCCTTGCCGTAGGTCGGCTCGCCGATGATGATGCCGCGGCCGTAGTCCTGGATCGCCGCGGCGAAGATTTCCGAGGCCGATGCGCTGGCCCGGTTGACCAGCACCGCCAGCGGACCGTCCCAGGCCATGCCCGGCTCGCGGTCCTGCTCGACCTGCACGCTGCCCCGGCTGTCGCGGACCTGGACCACGGGGCCTTCGTCGATGAACAGGCCGGTCATGGTGGTCGCCTCGATCAGCGCGCCGCCGCCGTTGTTGCGCAGGTCGACGACCAGGCCGTCGACGCCCTCGGCACGCAGTTCATGGATCAGCCGGCGCACGTCGCGGGTCGACGAGCGGTAGTTCGGTTCGTTGCGGGCGCGTCCGCGGAAGTCGACGTAGAACACCGGCACGTCGATCACGCCGATGCGGCGCATCTCGCCGTCGATCTCGACCTCCTCGATCGACGAGGACGCCGCCTGCTCTTCCAGCTTCACCTCGTTGCGGACGATGTCGATGATCTTGGTCGGACCCTTCAGGCCCGTATCGCCTGGCAGCACTTCGAGCCGGACTTCCGTATCGCGTTCACCGCGGATCAGGTCGACCACGTCGTCGAGACGCCAACCGACCACGTCCTGGAACGCCTCGTCGCCCTGGGCCACGCCGACGATGCGGTCGCCGGGCTGCAGGCGGCCGTCGAGATCGGCCGGTCCACCGGTCACGATCTCCTGGATCTCGACGTGCTCGTTGCTCACGCTGAGCAGCGCGCCGATCCCGTCCAGGGACAGCTTCATCGAGATCTCGAAGTTCTCGGCCAGGCGCGGCGACATGTAGGACGAGTGCGGCTCGATGGCCACCGCGTAGGAATTCATGAAGAACTGGAACACGTCCTGGGCGTTGAAGTCGCGCACCCGGCGTTCGATGTTGCCGTAGCGCTCGGCGAGCGTTTCGCGGATGTCGTCGACTTCGCGTTCGGCCAGCATCAGGCCCAGCCAGTCGTTCTTCACCCGCTTGCGCCAGAGGTCGTTCATCTCGGCCTGCGACGCGATCCAGGGGGCGTCTTCGCGATCGTACTCGTAGCGTTCATCGACGCTGAAATCGAAGTCGCCGTCGAGCAGCTGCCGGGCGTAGTCGATCCGCTCCAGCGCGCGTTCCCGGTAGCGATTGAAGATCGCGTAGGCCGGGTCGAGATCGCGCATCTTCAGCGCTTCGTCCAGGCCGGTCCGGTAGGCCTCGAACTGCTCGATATCGGCGGCCGTGAAGTACATCCGGTTCGGGTCCAGGGACTCGATGTACTGCTCGAACATGCGCTCGGACAGTTCGTTGTCCAGCGCCATCCGGCGGTAGTGGAAGTTGCCCATGAACCGGGTCGTCAACTGGGTCGCGAACCGGTGTTCCACCGCCGGCGAAAGCGGGTCGGGCATCGGCTCGATGCTGGCGAACGAAAGCCCGGCCAGGCCGGCGGCGAGTGCGAATGCGGAGGCTGCGTTGAGGATCTTCATGAGTTCTGGGACCGGTGCGGGGCGGTTCGAGTTTCAATTTTTTCCTGCACGCGAACGGCAGGACCGGGCGGCAGGGGGTGGAGGTCGGGCCAGCAGGCCCACGCCACCAAGCTAGCCGACGTCGGACAAGACCTTGTGAGAACCATCATCGGGCGGCGCTTCGCGGCAGTCAAGCCCCAGCACCCGGGACAGCTCGGCGACGAAATCCGTCCGCGCCCGTGCGAAGTCGACGCCGTCGACGCGCTGGTCCAGCGTGGTCATCGGCTGGC
Source organism: Wenzhouxiangellaceae bacterium (assembly GCA_965227925.1). GTDB lineage: Bacteria > Pseudomonadota > Gammaproteobacteria > Xanthomonadales > Wenzhouxiangellaceae. The sequence continues at coordinate 352,621 of CBDDGP010000002.1, read as the reverse complement.
CCGCGTAGCCGCAGGGATTGATCCGATCGAACGGCGACAGGTCCATGTCGATGTTGAACGCCAGACCGTGATACGTGCAGCCGCGCCGGACCTTCAGCCCGATCGACGCGATCTTGGCGCCGTCGACATAGACGCCCGGCGCGCCATCCTTGCGCGCCGCGCTCAGGCCGTAGGAGGCGAGCTGGCGGATCACCGTCTCTTCCAGGTCACGGACCAGGCAACGCACGCCCAGGCCCATGCGCTCCAGGTCCAGCAGCGGATAGACCACCAGCTGACCCGGACCGTGGTAGGTCACCTGGCCGCCGCGGTCGGTCTGGACCACGGGGATGTCGCCCGGCGCGATCACGTGCTCGGGCTTGCCGGCCAGGCCCTGGGTGAACACCGGCGGATGCTCGAGCAGCCAGAGCTCGTCGGGGCTGTCGGGGCCGCGCGCATCGGTGTAGTCGCGCATCGCCTGCCAGGTGGCCTCGTAGGGCATCCGGCCGAGCCAGCGCAGGAGCACGGTTCGGCGATCGCTCACGGCCGGCGGCTCACAGCGTCATCACCACGATGTCGAGCGCGCGCACGCGGGCGTAAACCGCCTCGAGCTCGCGTCGCGAAGCCACGTCGACCTCGACCGTGATGCTCTGGAAGCGTCCGTTGCGGCTCGGCCGTACGGTGACCTGCTCGCGGTCGAAGCCGACCTCGAGCTGGGCGATCGCGGTCAGCACCTGGTCCAGCGCCTGCTCGCGGGTGCGGGTCATCGCCTTGATCGGGTAGCGGCACGGAAATTCCAGCGCGCCTTCGGCGTCGAGGGTCAGGTCGTCGTCAGTCATCGCCGCCGAACAGTCCGCCGAACCACATGCCGATGCCGTCGGTGGTGCGCCCCCACCAGCCGGCGCGGGGAACCTCCGTCTGGACCACCAGCGGCTGCTCGTGCTCGAGTTCGCCGTCGAAGGTGATCTGCAGCGAACCGAAGGCCTGGCCGACCTCGAACGGCGCGACCGGGCGGCTCGGCACGACCAGCTCGGCGCTCAGGCGGTCCTGGCGGCCGCGCGGGACGGTCACGAAGACGTCGGCGGGCACGCCCAGCGCCATGTCGTCGACGCGGCCCTTCCAGACCTCGGCCCGGGTCAGCTCCTCGCCCGCCGAGTAAAGCTTGAAGGTCTCGAAGAAGCGGAAGCCGTAGTTGAGCAGCGACTGGCTGGCCTCGGCGCGCGCGTTCTCGCTGGCCGTGCCCATCACCACGCTGACCAGGCGCATGCCGTCGCGCACCGCCGAGGTGGCCAGGCAGTAGCCGGCCGCCTCCGTGTGCCCGGTCTTCAGGCCGTCGACCGAATTGTCCCGCCGGAGCAGCAGGTTGCGGTTGGGCTGGCGGATGTCGTTGTAGGTGAAGTCGGCCTGCGAATACCAGCCGTAGTACTCCGGAAACTCGGCGATCAGCGCGCGCGACAGCGTGGCGACGTCGGCCGCGGTCGTGTAATGCGCTTCCGACGGCAGGCCCGTCGCGTTCTCGTAGCTGGTTCCGGTCATGCCCAGGCGCTGCGCTTCGGCGTTCATCATCTGCGCGAACACCGCCTCGGAGCCGGCCACGTGCTCGGCCAGCGCCACGCTGGCGTCGTTGCCCGACTGGATGATCACGCCCTTGAGCAGGTCCTCGACGCTGACTTCCGTATCGACCTCGACGAACATCCGCGAACCTTCCGTGCGCCAGGCCTTCTCGCTGATCCGGACCTTTTCATCGAGCGTCAGGTTGCCGTTGGCAAGCTCGCGGAACACCACGTAGCTGGTCATCAGCTTGGTGATGCTGGCCGGCTCGACCCGCATCCCGGGGTCGCGCGAGGCGATGATCTCGCCGGAATGGAAGTCCTGCAGCACGAAGCTGGTCGCGGCCAGGTCCGGGGCGGCGGGAATCGGCACCTGGGCCGGAGCGCGATCGGCCAGCGCCAGCAGCAGGCCGAAGCAGAACAGGAGTGTCTTGGTGTGGGTCATGTCGCCTTTGTCGGTCGGTTACGTGTGGGGTTGGAACGTCGACCGGCGCGTCGGTTCGATCGCATCCGGGTCGAACTGTGCAGTCGGGGCGTCGGACGGCGGCTTCAAGTCGGCCGCGCTCTCGGTCGTACTCCGGGTCGCGCTCAAGGGTAGACGAACACCGGCACCTCGAGGCCCAGCGCGATGATCCGTCGGGCCAACGCCTGGGCGTGCGCGGCCTCCCAGACCGGGCCGACGCGGACCCGCCAGACCCGGCGACCGGCGGCCCGGCCGCGCTCGATCCGCACGTCGCCGATCTCGGCCCGGCGCAGCTGGCGGGCCACGTCCTCGGCGGTGCGCTCGCGCGAGAAGGCACCGGCCTGGAGCACCACCGGAAGCTCGCGCGGCGTGCTGACCGCGTCGGCCGGCACCTCCCGCTGGGCGATGGCGCGCACTTCGACCCGCGCCGTGCCGGTCTCGAGCACGCCGAGCAGCACGGCGGCGGCGTACGACAGGTCGATGATGCGACCTTCCTTGAACGGTCCGCGATCGTTGACCCGGACCACCAGCGTGCGGTCGTTGTCGAGGTTGGTGACCTCGACCCAGGTCGGCAACGGAAGCGTCTTGTGCGCTGCCGAAACGCGGTACATGTCGAACGGCTCGCCCGACGAGGTCGGCCGGCCGTGGAACTTGCTGCCGTACCAGGAGGCGATGCCGCGCTCGCGGTAGCCGGCGGCGGTCGGCAGCACCTGGTACGTCCGGCCGAGCACGGTGTACGGCGAGTGGTTGCCGTAGCGTGCCCTCGGCTCGGGACGCGGCTGGGGCACTTCGATCCGGCTCGGGTCCATGGGCCGGCCCGCGCCGTCGGCGGGTTCGCGCAGTTCGCGACCGCCGCAGCCGACCAGCACCACGAGGGCGGCCAGCGCGGCGACCCGCAGCCATCGGCTCGCCGCCGCCGTTCCGGCGTCGCGCCCGGCGGAGCCGTGCTCCAGGCTCATCGGCCGGCGGCTCCGGCGTAAGGGGTCAGGCTCGGTCCCTGCTCGACCCCGGCCTCGCGGGCGATCGCCGCGGCCAGCTGCGAAACGGCCATGGCGTAGAGCGGTGAGCGGTTGTAGCGGGTGATCACATAGAAATTGGTCAGGCCGATCCAGTACTCCGGTCCGCCCTCGCCCTCCAGCTCGATCAGCGTTGCCGGCGTGTCGCCGGCCAGCTCGCCGGCGTCGAACTCGATCCCGAGCGTAGCGAGATCGGCGAGCGTGTCGACCGGCTTGATCGGGAACTCGCGGTCCAGCGAGGCCGGCACCGAAGCGACCGGCAGCGCGGTCGGCTCGTCGGGCCGCCAGCCGTGCACGTGCAGGTAGTTGGCCACCGAGCCCAGCGCGTCGGGCAGCGACTGCCACAGGTCGCGCGAGCCGGAATCGTCGAAATCGACCGCGTAGGCGCGGTAACTCGACGGAATGAACTGGCCCAGCCCCATCGCGCCGGCGTAGGACCCGCGCACCTCCTCCAGCGGCAGGTCCTCTTCCTCGGCCAGCCGGAAGTACTCGCCGAGCTCGCGGGCAAAGAACGCGCCCCGCCTCGGGTAGTAGAAGCCCAGCGTGGCCAGCGCGTCGACCACCCGGTAGCTGCCGGTGATTGTTCCGTAGTTGGTTTCGACCCCGATGATCGCCAGCACGAACGGAGCCGGCACGCCGAAGCGTTCGGCGACCCGGTCGATCAGCTCGCGGTGCTCGTTCCAGTACTCGGCGCCGGCGCGAATCCGCGTTTCGCCGAGAAAGATCGGCCGGTACTGGTGCCAGGGCTTGCCCTCGGCCGGCCGGGTGATCGCATCGATGATCGCCTGCTGGTACTCGGCCCGGCCGAGCACGGCGCGGACGAGGTCGGCGTCGACCCCGTGTTCGGCAACCACGCGACCGACGAAGGCCTCGGCGCCCGGATGCGGCTCGCTGCTCGCGCCTTCGGCCGATTGGGTGGCCAGGGATGCGGCGGCCAGGGGGACTGCCGTCGTCAGTGCGGACAGCAGCGCAGCGGCCAGGATCACCGGTGCCATTCCATGGGAAACAAGGTTTCGCATTGTCACTCCGTCGAAGAACTCGCCCGCATTCCGGGCCCCGCGGGGTGGCGGCGTCGATCGATGCCCCACCCCGACCCGCACGACGCCCGTCATCGCATCAGCTTCCGACGGCTGTACAGGCCCATGATGATACCGAAGCCGGTCAACAGCGTTGCCGCAGACGTGCCGCCGTAGCTGATCAGCGGCAGCGGCACGCCGACCACCGGCAGCAGGCCCGACACCATGCCGGCGTTGACCAGCAGATAGACGAAGAACAGGAACACCAGGCTGCCGCCGAGCATCCGTCCGAACACTCCCCGGGTCTGGCCGACCAGGTGCATCGCCCGCAGCAGGATGGCCACGTACAGCAGCAGCACCGCCGCCACGCCGAGGAAGCCGAACTCCTCGGACAGCACCGCCAGGATGAAATCGGTGTGCGGCTCGGGCAGGAATTCCAGGTGCGACTGGCTGCCTTCCATCCAGCCGCGCCCGCTCAGCCCGCCGGTACCGACCGCGATCTTGCTCTGGATGATGTTCCAGCCTTCGCCCAGGGGATCCGATTCGGGGTTCAGGAAGGTCAGCACCCGGTTCTTCTGGTAGTCGTGCAGCTTGCTCCAGATCAGCGGCATCGCCGCCACCAGCCCGGCCAGGCCGAGCAGGATCCAGCGCCAGCGCACGCCGGCCAGGAACAGCACCATCACGCCGCCGGCCGCGACCAGCACGGACGTACCGAGATCAGGCTGGACAACGATCAGCCCCGTCGGCACGCCGATCAGGACCGCGCAGGCCGTGAAGTCCTTGAACGTCGGCGGCAGCGGTTTCTGGTGCATCCAGGTCGCCACCATCAACGGCACCGCGATCTTCATGATCTCCGAGGGCTGGAAGCGCAGCAAGCCGAGGTCCAGCCAGCGCTGCGCACCGCGCCCGACCCCGAACAGCAGCACGCAGATCAGCAGCACGATGCCGGCCGCGTACAGGAACGGCGCCCAGCGACGGTAGGCGCTGGCCGGGATCTGCGCGGCGACCAGCATCAGCACACCGCCGACGCCCAGTCGGACCGCCTGCCGGAGCACCAGGGCCGTGCTGCCGTCGCTGGCGCTGTAGAGCACCAGCAGGCCGAAGGCCATCAGCGCTGCCAGCAGGCCCAGCAGCCAGCCGTCGAAGCGCAGCAGGCCGGGGCGCAGATCGATCGGACCGGTGCTCATCGGCCACGTCCCGCGGCGTCGGCTAGCCGGTCCTCAGTCAGGTCGTCGGTCCCGCCGACGGTCGGATCGTCCGTCATGTCGTCCGTCATGTCGTTCGTCACGTCGTCTGTCACGACGTCCGGCATGTCGATCTCACCCTCGCCGGGCGCATCGCCGCCGAGCGCCCGGGCCAGCACCTCGGCGGCGATCGGCGCGGCCACCGTGGCCCCGCCGCCGCCGTGCTCGGCGACCACGGCGACCGCGATCCGAGGCGCTGCGACCGGGGCGAACGCGATGAACAGCGCGTGGTTGCGCAGGAACTCGGGCAGGTCCTCGCGTTCCTCTCCCTCGCCGTCCTGAGGGCGGCCGAACACCTGGGCCGTTCCGGTCTTGCCGGCGATCGGTACGGGCACCCGGTCGGCCACCGCACGCGCCGTTCCGCGGCTGCCGTAGATGACCGCCTGCATGCCGTCGAACACGGTCTGCCAGTCGGCGGGCGCGTGCTCGATCACCTGGACCGGTCCGGCCGGATCGACCAGCCGCGGCGGTGCGGTGCGCCCACGCCCGGCCAGCGCTGCGGTCATCGCGGCCAGCTGCAGCGGCGTGACCACGGTGAAGCCCTGGCCGATCCCGGTGATCACGGTCTCGCCCGGGAACCAGGGTTCGTTCAGCGTCCGGCGCTTCCAGCTGCGTCCCGGCAGCACGCCGGCGTACTCGCCCGGCAGGTCGATGCCGGTCGGCTGGCCGAGACCGAACAGCGCCAGTTCGCGCGAGATCGTATCGATGCCGAGATCGGCGGCGAGCTGGTAGAAGTAGACGTTGACCGACTGCTCCAGCGCCGCTTCGAGATCGACCCAGCCGTGGCCGCCGCGGCGCCAGTCGCGATACTCGCGCGAGTGGCCCGGCAGCCGGAACACCCCGCTGGAGAACACCCGCGTGTCCGCGGAGATCAGTCCGGCCTCGAGACCGGCCAGCGCGATGAACGGCTTGATCGTCGAGCCCGGTTCGTAGCCGCCGGACAGGAACCGGTTGAACAGCGGCCGGTAGGGGTTGTCGAGCAGCGCGCGGTAGTCGTCCGAGGAGATGCCGTTGACGAACAGGTTGGGGTCGTAGCCGGGCTTGCTGACCAGCGCGAGCACGTCGCCGCTGGCGACATCCAGGGCCACCACCGCGCCGGACGACGTATCCAGGGCCTGCATCGCGGCGCGCTGCAGGTCGAGGTCGATGCTCAGGCGCAGGTCCTCGCCGGGAACCGGGTCGGTGCGATCCAGCACCTGCACCACCCGGCCCTGGGCATTGGTCTCGACCCGCTCGATGCCCGAACGGCCGTGCAGGCGCGATTCGAACTGGCGCTCGATGCCGGTCTTGCCCGTGTGGGTGGTGGCCCGGTATTCATCCGGATCGAGTCGGGCCAGGTCGCTGGCATCCAGGCGCGCGACGTAGCCGACCACGTGAGCCAGCAATTCGCCGTGCGGGTAATGGCGGGTCAGGTAGGGTTCGATCTCCAGCCCGTCGAGCTGGTGACGCTCCAGCGCCAGCGTGGCGACCTGGTCCTCGTTGAGATTGGTCTTGAGCGTGACCGGCTGGAACGGCCGGCTGCGCGTCAGATCCAGCGCGAAGCGCTCGCGCTCGTCGTCGCTCAGGCCGACCAGCGCATCGACCCGGGCGAGCGCCCCGACCCGATCGTCGACCCGCTCGGGCACCATCACCAGTCGATAGGCGGCCCGGTTCTCGGCCAGCACCCGGCCGTGCCGGTCGAGGATCAGGCCGCGGTTCGGCGCCACCGCCTGCAGCCGGACCCGGTTGGTTTCGGCTCGCGCGGCGAATGCATCGTGGCCGACCAGCTGCAGCTGGGCGAAGCGGCCGAGGATCGCGAGCAGCGAGACCAGCATCAGCAGCGTGACGATCAGCAGCCGCCGGTCGACCCGCCGCGCATCGAGCGGGTCGATCGCTCCGGTCGTCCAGCGCTTCATGCCCGCGCACCCCGTCGGTGCGAGCGCAGCGCGTCGAGCAGCAGGAACAGCCAGGGCCATAGCGCGACACCGACCAGCGGCGGCAGCCAGAACGCCCAGCCGGGCCAGGTCCGCTCGAGCAGGCCGACGATCCAGAGGTGCACGATGCGATCGTTGAGCAGCAACGCGCCGACCGCCAGCGCCTGCTGCCAGGGCGGGAAGAAGCGGATCCGGTTGCGGAACCGCCCGACCAGGAAATTCAGCACGACCAGGCTCAGCGCGTGGCGACCCAGCAGCGTGCCGGTCAGCACGTCGAGCAGCAGGCCCAGGCCGAACGCCGCGCCGAGGCCGTGCACGCGGCCGGATTCGAGATGCCAGTAGATCAACACCAGCGCGACCCAATACGGTCGCAGGGGCTCGAGCAGGTCCGGCAGCGGCACCACCGTGAGCACCAGCGCGGCCAGCAGCGAGCCGGCGAACACCAGCGGACCGTCGCGCTCGTCGCGGCGGCTCACGCCCCGCCCTCGCGTGGGTCGCTGTCGCCGCCGACCTCGTCCGGGTCCGCGGCGTTTTCGTCGTCGGCTGCGGACCCGTCCGTCAGCGCATCGCCGCCGTTGTCCGTTGCTGCATCGTCGCCATCGTTCGTCGAGCCGGTCGCGCTGTCGTCCGCAGCTTCGATTTCGCCGGAACCGTCGGCGGTGAGCGCCGTCTCGTCCGGCACGACCGAACTGGCGGGCTCGACCGCGGACGGCCCGGGCTCGGCCTCCAGGATCAGCACCAGGCGGTTGCGGTCCATCGCCGAAAGCGGCTCGACGTCGGCGCGTGCGAAGGGCTCGCCGCTGGGCCGCTCGAGCACGACCACGCGACCGACCGGCAGCCCGGCCGGGAACCGCCCGCCGAGGCCGGACGTCACGACCAGGTCGCCGACCTCCAGCGCGGTATTCATCGGCAGGTCGTTGAGCCGCATCCGGTCGACCCGCCCGGTGCCGTAGGCGATCGTGCGCTCCCCCGCCGGCAGGGCCTGCACCGGCAGGGCGTGATCGGGATCGGTCAGCAGGATCACCCGGGCGGTGGCGGCGAACACGTCCTCGACCTGGCCGAGCACGCCGCGATCGTCGATCACCGGCATGCCGACCGCAACGCCGTCGGCACGACCGCGCTTGACCAGGATGCGGTGGGCGAAGGGGTCGAGGTCGATGTTGACCAGTTCGGCGGCAAGGTAGGTGCGATCGATCCGACGGCCCGCATCGAGCAGCGCGCGCAGGGTCCGGTTCTCGACCGCCAGGTCGGCCAGCTCGCCGAGCGCGGCCTCGCGTTCGACGGCTTCCCGTTCGAGGTTGCGCACGCGATCGACCAGTTCGCCGCGACGCGACCAGAAGTCTTCGAAGCGCTCGGCGCCCTGGAAGGGCAGGTCGACGAGCAGCACCAGCGGTTCGACCAGCTGGCCGGCCATCGAGCGCACGCGGTCGACGTAGCGGCCGCGGAAATCCAGCGCCATCAGGGTGATGGCCAGCAGCGCGTACGCCATCAATCGAGCGGTGCCGCCGCCGGCCCCGAGCAACGCGCGGCGGGCGTACGGACTATTCACTGGGTGCCCGGGTCACCGCTGCCCGGCTCAGCTGGGGAAGAAGAAGTCGCCGCGGTTCTCGTCCATCATCTCGATCGCACGGCCGCCGCCGCGCGCCACGCAGGTCAACGGATCCTCGGCGATGATCACCGGCAGGCCGGTCTCTTCCATCAGCAGCTTGTCGAGCTGCTTGAGCAGGGCACCGCCGCCGGTCAGCACGATGCCGGTCTCGGCGACGTCGGCGCACAGCTCCGGCGGGGTCTGCTCCAGCGCGTTCTTGACCGCACTGGTGATCGACGACAGCGGCTCGCTCAGCGCCTCGAGCACCTCGTTGGAGTTCATCGTGATCATCTTCGGCACGCCCTCGGCCAGGTTCCGGCCGGAGACTTCCATCTCGCGGGTCTCGTTGAGCGGGTAGGCGCAGCCGATCTCCAGCTTGATCCGCTCGGCCGTGGCCTCGCCGATCAGCGTGCCGTAGGAGCGGCGGACATAGTTGATGATCGCCTCGTCGAAGTGGTCGCCGCCGACGCGCACGGAGTTGGAGTACACGATGCCGTTGAGCGAAAGCACCGCGACTTCCGACGTGCCGCCGCCGATGTCGAGCACCATCGAACCGCGCGCTTCGTGAATCGGAATCCCGGCGCCGATCGCCGCCGCCATCGGTTCCTCGATCAGGAACACTTCGCGGGCGCCGGCGCCTTCGGCCGACTCCTTGATCGCGCGCCGCTCGACCTGGGTCGACGAGCACGGCACGCAGACCAGCACGCGCGGACTCGGGCGCAGGAACCGCGAGCTGTGCACCTTCTTGATGAAGTGCTGCAGCATCTGCTCGGTCATGTCGAAGTCGGCGATCACGCCGTCCTTCATCGGCCGGACCGTGCGGATGTTGCCCGGCGTGCGGCCGAGCATCTGCTTGGCCTCGATGCCGACCGACGCAACGTTCTGCGGGCCGCCGGGTCCACGATCCATCCGGACCGCGACCACCGAGGGTTCGTTGAGGACGATGCCCTGGCCACGCACGAAGATCAGCGTGTTGGCGGTGCCGAGGTCGATGGAAAGATCGTTGGAAAAGAGACCGCGCAGACGTTTGAACATGGAATACCGGCAACTGGGGAGTGGAACCGAGACGACCACTGCCTGGGGCGGGCAAGGGTCGCGCATGCGTGCGCCGTAGTGTACGCCAAACGTCCAGCCCTTCAGCCCCCGATCGGCGTTCGATCGGCATTTGCCCGGGACCGCTTGCGCGAAGCGCGTCACACTCGACCGATCCAGCGTCGCCGGTCGGGCGTTAAGCCTTCGTTATACTGTCGCGCTGACTCGACACCAGGACGTCTTCTTCCATGTCCATCCTGATCTGCGGCTCGCTGGCCTACGACAACATCATGGTCTTTCCCGAGCGCTTCAAGGACCACATCCTGCCCGACAAGACCCACATGCTCAACGTCGCCTTCCTCGTCCCGGAAATGCACCGGAACTTCGGCGGCTGCGCGGGCAACATCGCCTACGGTCTGCGGCAGCTCGGCGGCACGCCGCTGCCGATGGCCGCGGTCGGGGCCGATTTCGACCGCTACGCCGACCGGCTCGACGAGCTCGGCATCAGCCAGCGGTTCGTGCTGCGCGACGACGACCACTTCACCGCCCAGGCCTACATCACCACCGACCTGGACGACAACCAGATCACCGCCTTCCACCCCGGCGCGATGAACGAGAACCATCGCAACAGAGTGCCGAGCGACGGGTCGGTGGCCTGGGGCATCATCTCGCCGGACGGCAAGCAGGCGATGCTCGACCATTCCGAGCAGTTCAAGACCGGCGGCATCCCGCACATCTTCGACCCGGGCCAGGCGCTGCCGATGTTCGACGGCGACGAGTTGCGCGGACTGGTGGCCAACGCCGACTGGCTGACGGTCAACTCCTACGAATGGGAGATGATCGCGAAGAAGACCGGCTGGACCCGCGGCGAAGCGCTCGCCGGCCTCAAGGGCGGCCTGATCGTGACCCACGGCGGGGAAGGCTCGAAGCTGCTGACCGCCGACGGCGAGGCCGAGATTCCGGCGGTCAAGCCCGAGCGCATCGCCGATCCGACCGGCTGCGGCGACGCCTACCGCGCCGGCCTGCTGTACGGGCTGGAGCGAGGCTGGGACGCGATCGACGCCGCGCGCCTCGGGTCGCTGATGGGGTCGATCAAGATCGCCCACAACGCGCCGCAGGGCTACGCGCTGGACCCGGCCGACCTGAAGGCTCGATACAAGGCGGAGTTCGGCAGTACGATGCCGTCCTGATCGCGACCTTTGACGCCACATAAGGCGCCGTTCGCTACGCGTTCGGTCCTTTTTTCTGGGTTCATCCGGGCCTCGATCCGGCCGTCCGCAGACGCCATGCAGTCCGCATGGGCGGTATCCTTCGCAGCATGAAGATCGTCGTCATCGGGGCCGGCGTGGTCGGCGCAACCAGCGCGCTGGTGCTGGCCGAGCGCGGCGCGGACGTCACCCTGCTCGATTCCGCGCCCGAGCCCGGCCTCGGCACCAGCTTCGCCAACGGCAGCGGCATCACGCCGGGCCACGCCGAGCCGTGGAACCCGCCCGGCACCGCGCAGCGCCTGCTCGGCGCCGTCTTCAGCAGGAACCTTCCGTACCGGGTCCGCCTGAGCGCCCTGCCCGGCCTGCTGCGCTGGGGCACGGCCTTCCTGCGCGAGTCGACGCCCGGCCGCTACTACGTCAACGCCTCGCACTGCATTCGCCTGGCCGTCCATTCCGGCAAGTGCCTTTCCACGCTGCGCGAGCGACACGACCTCGCCTACGACCAGGTCACGGAGGGCTCGCTGGAGCTCTACCGCAGCCCGGCCGACCTCAACGACGCCGTCGAGCTGCGGCGCCGGATCGGCAACACGGACGTCGCGTTCGACACCCTCGATCCCGACGCCCTGGCCCGACTCGAACCTGCCCTGGCGCCGGTCGCCGACCAGTTCCACGCCGGCCTGCTGTTTCCGGCCCACGAATCCGGCGATGCGCGCAGCTTCAGCCGCGAAGCCGTACGCCGCGCCGGCGAGCTGGGCGCCGAGCTGCGGCTCGGCCATCGGGTGAAATCGGTCCGGCACGTTGACGGACGTTTGACGCAAATAGAAACGGATCACGGCCTGATCGAAGCCGATCGCGCCATTCTCTGCACCGGCATCGACACCGGCGCACTGCTCGCACCGCTCGGCCTGCGGGTGCCGATCTACCCGGTCCAGGGCTATTCGATGACGCTGCGCGTGGACGGCGACGGCCCGGCGCCGAGGCTGCCGATCCTGGACCTCGCGCGCCGCTTCGTCACCGCCCGTCTCGGCCCGAACCGCCTGCGCATCGCCGGCCTGTCCGATTTCACCGGCGGCGACACCACGCTGCACCCGGAACGGCTGGCGATCCTGAAAGACGCCGCTTCGGCGCTGCTGCCCGAGCTGGCCGATTCGATCCGGGCCGGCGGCGAGGACTGGACCGGCCTGCGTCCGATGACCGCCGACGGCCCGCCGCTGATCGGCCCGACGCCGCTCGACGGACTGTGGCTGAACACCGGTCACGGCGCCATGGGCTGGACCATGGCCGCGGGCTCGGCCGACGTGCTGGCCGATCGACTGCTCGGCACCACGCCGAAGATCGTCACCGACGGCTTCGACGCCGAGCGCGCCTTCCGCTGACCCGCCCCGCCCTATTGACAAGCCCCGGGCCGCACGCAACAATACGCGGCTTCCCCGTGGCTACGTAGCTCAGCTGGTTAGAGCGCGGCACTCATAATGCTGAGGTCGGTGGTTCAAGTCCACCCGTAGCCACCATCTCCTTTCCGACCCGTCCGCCCCGGCGCCGAACCGACGTGGGCGCAGGCCCTGTGCCCGCAACCTTTCCAGCGTAACCCGACGCCTCGGGGGCAGCCCCGCACAGGCCCGCGGCTTCGACCGACGGGGTTCCTGTTGGAGGCCGCTTGCGGGCGAACCGCCGAGTCATGAAGTGAAGCCTGAAGCCTGTGGGAGTGAGCTTGCGAGCGAACCGCCGGGTTAGGGAACCCCTTCGCGCGCGAGCGCCCTCCAACAGGCTGGCGGCTTCGATCGTTGGGGTTTCTGTTGGAGGCCGCTTGCGGGCGAATGGAAAAACCGCCTAGGGGAGCGGGCCTTGCCCGCGACCTGTCCAATCGGAACCGTCGCCTGCAGGCAGTCTTCTGGAGACCGACCTCGAGGGCGATCCCCCTGTGGGAGCGAGCCGGCGAGCGAAAGCCCGAGCGCTCTAGTCCGCGGGCTCCTCGGACTCGAGGTAGCGGGACGCCACGGAGGTCTCGCCGTAGTTCGACCGGATCGACTGGCCCTGGTCGTCGAACAGCTGGCCGTTGACCAGCTCGGTCAGCACGATCATCAGGTTGGGCTGGCCGAAGTAGCGGGTGCCGTCGTTGCTGGTCAGCCACTGGCCGCCCAGCCCGAAGATCCAGATCGCGCCGGAGTCGAGCGTCGCCGGAATCCCGGTCGTGCTGTTCGCGTCGAGCCAGGACTGGCGAATCGGAAACTCGCCCGGCAACCCGAGGATGGGGACCGTTTCCGGAACGGGCGTGTCGTCCGGCGGCGGCTCGATCGAGATCGCGTCGAGCACCGCCGGCCCGCCGAACGGCAGGTAGGGACAGACATTGCCGGGAGGCGGCGTGATGATGCACGGCACCCCGACGCCCAGCGGGTCGGTGCCCCGTGGCCAGAGCGCGAAGCGTGAATCCGTCGCCGGGTGGCCTTCGGGGTAGTAGGGTTCCAGCGGTCCCAGCACCAGCGCGATCGAGCTTGCCCGGATCGAGTCGTTGACCACGAAGTCCGCTTCCAGCGATTGCGCGATCAGGGTCGAGGCGACCGCATCGATGGGTGTCGCCCACTCCTCGGTCGTGCACTCGTCCTGGCAGACCACGCTGCGCGTTGCGCCGCTGGACGTGCCCGAGTCCCGCGCGTCGGCCAAGCCGTAGGCGTCCTGCGGCGCGACGTGAAACGGCGCGTCGCGGAACCCCTTCAGGTGAACCGGGCCGGTCGAATACTGCGTGCCCCGCTCGACGTCGATCAGCGACGCGGAGACGCGAAGCCGACCGGACGGTGCGGTCACGCCGGCATTCGCGTTCGCCGCCCAATCGCCGTCGGCGAATTCGCCGGCCAGCGCGTCGCACTCGCGCGCTCGTATCCAGGTGTAGGGGCTCTCTTCGGCAGTCGGCACCGTGCCCATTTCGAGCACCTCGAGGTAGCCGTAGGCCCCGGAAATCGGCACACCGGACTGGACCACGACTGGCGGGGCACCCCCGGAGTCGCCGAGGACGCAGCTTTCGTCGGGAATCACCAGCTGCGGCCCGTCGGGCCCGGCCGTCACGGCCGCAATCCACGACTCCGGTCCGGACAGGTAGACGTTGAAGGCTTCGAGCGCCGCGCCATCCGGCCCACGGAACTGGACCCGGACCACGCTGGCGTCCCGGTTCACAGCGCCGCTGGGCAGCCAGCGGGCGTCGATCTTCAGCAACGTATCCACTCCGCTCTCGGTGGTGAACACGGGCACGATCGCGACCTGGCCGACGCCGTCGGCGCTGCGCATGACGGCCGTGGCCGCCGTGGCGCCGACCGTCAGCAGGACGATTGCGCAAATCCGGACGATTGCTGAGACCCGGAGGGTCTCCGAACGATCGATCTGCGTCATCACACGCTCCCATTTGCAGGATGTCCCCACGGACAGCGTAGCAGGACCCGGCCCGGGCGCTGCGCGCAGGTGTTTCTCACCCGACGGGAAGTCGATGCTCCCGTGCGAAGGAGCCTTGCGGGTGACCGGTCATCTCGAAACTGATCGCGTGCAGGCAGGCGCCTGCAAACCCACGCCTCCGATCGACGGAGTTCCTGTTGGAGGCCGCTTGCGGGCGAAGCAGAAACGCCGCCTGTGGGAGCGAGCTTGCGAGCGAACCGCCGGGTTCGGGAACCCCTTCGCGCGCAAGCGCCCTCCAACAGGCTCCAGGCTCCGATCCCGCGCACTCCTGTTGGAGGCCGCTTGCGGGCGAATCGCCGGGTCATGAAGCGAGGCCTGGAGCCTGTGGGAGCGAGCTTGCGAGCGTATCCTCCGACTCCATTTTCGCTCGCAAGCTCACTCCGACAGGCCCGGATCGGTCTACAGGGGTTCCGGTGGAAGGCCGGTTTCGCCGGGCGATCCTGATCAGGTCCCGCAGAAGGTCTGCAGCACGCGCTCGTGGTCTTCGGGCGGGTCGCGCAGGTCGGCGAAGTCCGGGTCGGTTTCGAAGGGACGGGCCCAGGCCGCCTGCAGCCGCTCGAAGACGCTGAAGTCACCCTCGTCCTCGGCCGCGCGGATGGCGCGTTCGACGAGGTGGTTGCGGGGCATGCGATCGGGATTGACCGCGTTCATCGCCGCCCGCACGACAGCCGGCGAGCGACCCTCCTCGGCCAGGCGCGCACGCCAGCGTGGAAGCCATTCGTCGAGCGCGCCCGCGCCGTCGAGTCCGGCGCGAAGCGCCACGGCCGGCCCGTCCTCGATGGCCTCGGCCAGGTGCCGGAACGCAAGGGTGAAATCGGCACGACCCGCGTGCAGGGCGTCGAGGAACGTATGCATCAGCGCCTGGTCCTCGGTGGTCGCGTCGACCAGGCCGAGCTTGGCGCCGAAGCGCCCGCGCCAGTGCCCCTCGAAGCGGGCGGGAAAGGCCTCCAGCCGCTGGTTCAATTGGGTCAGCGCAACCGCCTCGTCGTCATCGACTTCCGGCAGCAGGCATTCGGCCAGGCGCGCCAGATTCCAGTTCGCGATCATCGGCTGGTTGCCGTAGGCGTAGCGGCCGTGGCGGTCGATCGAGCTGAACACCTGCTGCGGATCGAACTCGTCCATGAACGCGCAGGGGCCGTAATCGATCGTTTCGCCGGACAGCGCGCAGTTGTCGGTGTTCATCACGCCGTGGATGAAGCCGAAGCTCATCCACGCTGCGACCAGTGATGCCTGGGATTCGACGGCGTGGTCGAACAGCGCCAGCGCGGGGTTCGGTCCGCGATCGACACCCAGCCGCTCGAGCGTGAAGTCGATCAACGCCTCGACGCTGTCGCGGTCGCCTCGCGCGGCAAAATACTGGAACGTGCCGACCCGGACGTGGCTGCGCGCGACGCGGGTCAGCACCGCGCCGGGCCGCGGCTGCTCGCGCTGCACGGACTCGCCGGTGGTCACCGCCGCCAGTGCTCGCGTCGTCGGCACGCCCAGCGCGTGCATGGCCTCGCTGACCAGGTACTCGCGAAGCACCGGACCCAGCGCTGCGCGGCCGTCGCCGCCGCGCGAGAAGCGCGTCGGGCCGGAACCCTTCAGCTGCAGGTCGAACCACCGACCCCGGCGATCGGCCAGCTCGCCGAGCAACAGGGCGCGTCCGTCGCCGAGCTGCGGGACGAAGTGGCCGAACTGGTGACCGGCGTAGGCCATGGCCAGGGGCCGAGCGGACTCCGGGACGCGGTTGCCGCCGAACAGCTCGGCCAGGGTGGCGCGACGCTGCTCGTCGATGCCGAGCTCGGAGGCCAGCGCCCTGTTGTAGGCGCGAAGCACCGGGGCCCGGACCGGGATCGGTTCCTGGGCGGACCAGACGGCCTCCGGCAGACGAGCGTACTGGCAATCGAGCGGGATCATCGAAAAATCACGGAAGGCTTGGGGCTTGGGGCTCGGGGCTCGGACGGCGCCGGGTGGTGTCCGGAGCGGGGCCGCCACTCGGCCCGCTCGCGCTCAGAACGTGCCAGGCGACCGCAGCGGGGTCACGTTGGCCGGGGCGTCGAGGCGAGCCAGCCCTTCCTGCAGCAGGGCCTCGGCCTCGTCTCCGAATTGCGGGATCTGGATGCAGAAGCTCACTTCGAGGTCCAGCGAGCGGCCGGGGAATCGAGCCGGCTGGCGACCGATCGATCGACGCAGGCGATTGCGCAGCAGACGCGCTCCGTCTTCCGGTGTGGCCGGGAGCAGCAGCGAATAGGTATCGGTCGCGCTGCGTCCGACCGAGTCCTCGATCCGCACCTCGCGCAGCAGGGCGCGTTCCAGGTGGCGCATCAGCGATTCGCCCCAGCGCGCACCGATACGATCGGCAACTTCCTTGCGGTTCTCCAGGCGCACATGGAGCATGCACCAGGGCAGACCCAGGCGCTCGTGCAGGCTGGTCGCCTGACGCATCCGCGACAGCAGGCCGAGGCGATTGCGCTCGATGTTGGGCGGCGCGTAGGCGCCGGTTTCGTCCTGCTCGTCGTCGCGCAGGAAGATCTGCAGCGGATCGATCAGGTCCTCGGCGGTGAAGGGTTTCGGCACCAGGCGATTGGCGCCTGCATCCATCGCCTGGTCGCGGCCGGCGCGTTCTTCCATGCTGGTCACGACCAACACCGGCAGTTCGCGGACCCGGGTCATCGGCGCGCTGCGGATTCGCCGGATCAGCTCCACGCCGTCGATGCCCGGCATCATCAGGTCGGTGATCACCGCGCGGATCTGGGTGTCGTTGCAGAGGCGGTCCCAGCCCTCTTCGCCGTCTTCGGCCAGCACCACGTCGTAGCGCTGCTCCAGCCAGCGCTTGGCGGCGAACCGCATCAGACGGGAGTCGTCCACGAACAGCACGCGTGAGCGGCTCCGGGTCCGGGTGTCGTCGCGACGCTCCTGCATATCCAGCATGGTCCTCTCCAGCCCTCGGCCCGGGACGGCGGCCGCACGGTGCGCCTTCTGTCGAAGGCCACTGGCTACGATCATAAACGATGGCCATCCGGAACTGAACCGGCCCGAGATCGCGCGAAGAAGATGAAACGGCCGGTCGGATCGGACGTTCGCCCGCAAGCGGCCTCCAACAGGAACCCCATCGATCGAAGCTGCCAGTCTGTTGGAGGGCGCTTGCGCGCGAACCGCCCGGCTGCCCCGTCCTTCGCCCGCGAGCGGCCTCCAACAGACCGTCGGCAAGCGAAGCCTCGAGCCTGTGGGAGTGAGCTTGCCAGCGAAGAGTCAGGGAAGCCCCTCGGCAGAGCCCGGAGCCTGTTGGAGGGCGCTTGCGCGCGAAGAGCAGCCTGCGGCATCCCGCAAGCGTAGTGCAGCGCTTACTCGTTGACCTGGCGCACCTGCTTGCCGAAGACGCTGCCGTCGTCGTCATCCGAAGGGACGTAGGCGATCAGCTCTTCCGGGTCGATGCTCTTGTCCGGAACATGCAGGAAAATGTCGAGCTTGACGTCGAGCTTGTGGCCCTGGATTTCGAAGGCGTAATCGGCCACCGCGTTGTGGATACGCTCACGCAGTGCGCGTGCGCCTTCCGCCGACGTCCCCGGAAGGAGCAGCGTGCGGTGGTCGCTACCGGTGCGGCCGATCGTGTCCTCGATCCGCACGGTCGTGAGCAATACCGTCTCGAGCTGCCGCATGATGGCCTTCAGCACCGAGCCCTCCAGCTTGACCCGGGATCCGTTCTCGACCCTCACGGCGTTGAGGCGGACCTGCAGCAGAGAGATCGGCAGGTCCTGGCGCAGGTGAAGCGCCATGGCCTGGAGCAGACGACCCAGGAACCCGGACCGGTCGCGTTCGATATTGATCGCGCTCGGCACCTCGATGCTCGAAGTGCGCGGCTTCGGCGCGTCGTCCACGGCCAGCAGCTGGCTGACGCGATCGAGCAGCGCGGGCGGCCTGAACGGCTTGGTCATCATCTCGTTGGCGCCGAGATCCAGGGCCCGGCGGCGATCCTCGGCCGACTCCGAACCGGTCAGCGCCATGACCGGCATCTCGCGCAGCTTCGCGTCGTCCGAGCTGCGAACGTGCTCGATCACACCGAAGCCGTCGATCCCCGGCATCATCAGGTCGGTGACGACGCAGCGGATGTCGGCGTCTTCGGCCAGCGCGCGGATGGCCGATTCGCCGTCTTCGGCCAGCACCACGTCGAAGCGTTCGGCCAGGCACTTCTGCGCGGAGAAGCGCATCAGACGGGAATCGTCGACGAACAGGATCTTGCCGGCCGGGTTGCTTGCATTCGCCATCGTGTTCCACCATCCGTGCGATTGAGGTCGGAGCGGGCGCTCGACGGGTCGGCGCCCTCCCGCTATATATTCAAGCGCCGTGCCAAGCTGAAGGCAACTGTGCGCCATGCACGGATTCAGGGGTGGATTCGATACGCGGTCGCGGGTTGCGCCGCCCGCGCCCCAGGGGCGGCCCGGCGCTGTTCGTCCATTGCCGACGACGCGGTTTCGTGCAGCCGGCGCAGGCTCAGGGGCCGCCGTCCCCGTCGGGCACGGCACGGAGTTGCGGGCGCTCCGCCGCCGTCCGGCGGTCCCCGCCCGCCCCGGCCACAGGCCGCACCAGCAGGGCGGAGGCGTCGAGATCACGCTTGGGCACGTGGATCATCGCGACGATCTCGGGTCGCACGGACCGTCCGCGCACCTGGCGCGGGTGATCGCCCAGGGCATCCTTGACTCGCTGGCGCAGGCGCCGTGCGCCGTCGAGCGGTGTGGCCGGCAACAGCACCGTGTAGTGATCGCGGCCGGTCCGTCCCACCGTGTCTTCGGCGCGCACCGCCTCGACCAGCTCGGTTTCCAGGTGGCGCATCAGCGCATTGAGAAGACCGCCGCCCAGGTCCGCTTCGATGTCGGCCGCGTTCTTCAGCCGCAGGTGCAGCAGCGCGATCTCCAGATCGTGGCGGACGTGCAGCGCCAGCGCCTGGCGCAGGCGTTCGACGAAGCCGACCCGCGAACGCTCCACGTTGGCCGCGGCCGGTACATCGATGCGCCGTTCTCCACCAGGATTGCCCGATCGATCTGCCGGTCGCTGCGACGAGCGCTCCGTCGACCGGTCGGACGCGCCGGCATCGGAAGGGTTCATCGAACCGGCCTTGTCCATCGGACCGACCGCCGGACCCACGATCGATGCCGCGGGTGCTGCCTCCCGGGCGCCCGCCAGCAGCCTCGCCACGCGCTCGCGCAGCACCGCCGGACGGAACGGCTTGGTCATCAGATCGTCGGCCCCGAGCTCGAGCGCGCGCAGGCGGTCGCCCTCGACGGTCGACCCGGTCACCGCCATGATCGGCAGGCCGCGGACTCGTTCGTCGTCCGAGCCGCGCACGTGGCGGATCACGTCGAAGCCGTCGGTATCCGGCATCATCAGGTCGGTCACCACTGCGACAATCGCCGGGTTGGTCGCCAGCGCATCGATGGCAGCGTCGCCGCCTTCGGCCAGCACCACCTCGTAGTCACCGGACAGGCTCTTGCGTGCGGTGAAGCGCATCAGGCGCGAATCGTCGATGAACAGAACGGTGTCGCGACTCGTTGTCGATGAAGTCATTGCAGTCACCTCGAGGGTGCGTTCACGCGCATGCCCATGCGCTCGGAAAGGTGTGCGACCTTCGGTGCGTCGAGCCGGAGCATGCCGATCGCCAGCAGCCGCTCGGCGTCGCGGATCGCGCCCGGCGACTGCACCTGGGTGCGCAGCTCCAGGCCGATCGAGCCCGACGGAAAACGTGCCGGAGACCGTCGCAACGCCCGATCCAGCCGCTCGCGCAACAGCTCGGCTCCGGACTCGGGCGTGGCCGGCAGGACCAGCGTGAACGTGTCGGGCGCACTCCGGCCCACGGTGTCCTCGACGCGCACCCGGTCGGCCACGAGCCGCTCGACGTGGCGCATGGTTGCCTCGGCCCAGGCGTTGCCCCAGCGGCCAGCGATGCGGGCGTGGTTCAACAACCGCACGTAGACCAGCGACAGCGGGAGATCGTGCCGTGCGTGCAGCATCAACGCCTGCTCGGTGCGCAGCAGCAAACCGGGGCGACGCCGTTCGACGTTGCCGTGTTCGGTCGCGCCGGTGGCGCGTTCGAAGTCGGGCCGGTCGGCGGCCAGGTAGCGACCGATCGGGTCGGCCAGGTCGCGGTCCGTGAACGGCTTCGGCACCAGGTCATTGGCGCCGGCCTCCAGCGCACGTTGCCGGCCGACGGATTCCTCGACGCTGGTCACGACCAGGATCGGCAGGTCGCGAATGGCATCGACGGAGGAGGCGCGGATGCGTTCGATCAGTCCGACGCCGTCCAGCCGCGGCATGTTGAGGTCGGTGATCACCGCACGGATGCCAGGCGCGGCGTGCAGCGCCTGCCAGGCGGACACGCCGTCTTCGGCCAGCTCCACCTCGAAGCGCGGACTCAGGCCGCGGCTTGCAGCAAATCGGATCAGGCGCGAATCATCGACGAACAGCACGCGTTCGCGCTGCGCCGCGCGCCCTTCTCGCAGGTCGAACACATTGCCGTGATCGGCGCCGACGTGCGGCTGTGCGACGGAGTCGGTGTTCGGGTTCGATTCGATGTTGCTCATTCCCCTGTCCTCGCTCGGATCGTGGGTCCGCCGGCTCGCCCTTCGACGGTATGGTTCGGCCGATGGGCAACGCGAGCGGCGTTGCAGGACCACAGATGCAACAACCGAGCCAAGCCGCCACGGAACATTTTAAATAGCTGTTTTGGTTGTGTTTTTATGGCCGATTCTTTCTTGGCCCCGGATCCGGAGTGGCCCGAAGGCGTCACTTCCGGCCCAGCTACCGGGACCCGGGTCGAGGCTTACGGAATCCTCATCGCGGCCCGGTACGCTGACCGGCGTTTCCAAGCTCGGAGTGTTCCGAATGACTGCACCTGTTGTGATTCTCGGCGCCCACGGCGGCATCGGCGAGGCCCTGGCCCGCCGCATGGCCGAGCACGGCGCCGAACTGTTCCTGACCGCACGCGACGCCGACTCACTGGCCGACCTGGCCGACTCCACCGGCGCGCGGACGGCCTCGCTGGACGTCACCGATTCCGATGCGATCGATGATGTTCTCGGCCAGGCCGATACGGGCGACGGCATCGCAGGGCTGGCCTACTGCGTGGGGTCGATCGTGCTCAAGCCGGTCAAATCGGCCACCGCCGACGACCACCTCGAAGCCTTCCGGCTCAACACCCTGGGCGCGGCGCTGTCGGTCAAGGCGCTGGAAGCGGGGCTGAAGAAAGCCGGCGGCAGCGTGGTGCTGTTCTCCACCGTCGCCGTGCAGCAGGGCTTCTCCAATCACAGCGTGATCAGCACGGCCAAGGGCGGCGTCGAGGGCCTGACCCGCGCTCTGGCCGCCGAACTGGCGCCCGAGGTCCGGGTCAACGCCATCGCGCCGAGCATCACCGAGACGGGCATCGCCAGGAAGCTGCTGTCGAGCGAGCAGATGGCCAAGGGACTGGCCAGCATGCATCCGCGCGGCCGCTACGGCCAGCCCGAGGACATCGCCGCCATGGCCGCCATGCTGCTCGGCGGGGATGCCGACTGGATCACCGGCCAGATCGTTGCCGTCGACGGCGGTCGCGGCGCACTGCGCACGCGAAATCAGTGAGAGGCAGGGACTAGGGGCGAGGGGTCAGGGGCTAGTAACACCGGTGCATTCCCGGCCGCGGGCGTTTCTACTGCCCCACTAGCCCCTAGTCCCTTCCCCCTAGTCCCTTCCCCCTAGTCCCTTCCCCCTAGTCCCTTCCCCCTAGTCCCTTCCCCCTGTGGGTGGACAGTGGGAATGAGACAGCCGAGGTGAGCCGGGATTTGACGAAATGAGGCGGGATTTAGGGGGACGAGGCCAGTAAATACGGGCCTTTCAGCGGATCGAGGCGGATTCGGGGTGCTCGAGGGTCAAAATGAGACGCGAGGGCTGAAATCGGGGGAATCGGGGATTTTCGCCATCAGGAATGAGACGCGGCCGGAAATCTGCGGCGGCGTTGCCGGGAATCTGCAGCGGCGTTGCAGGGCTACCGCTCGCCGCCGATCCAGAAGACCGTTCCGATGATGTAAGGCTCGATCTTCTCGCGAGGCATCGGAGGACTGGGGAACTTCGCGTTGTCCATGAGCCGGGTGACCTGGCCGTCGAGCTCAAGCTGCAGCCGAACGACGGTCCGCTGCCTCATCTGCTCCACCATGTACAGGCCATTGGCGCTCAGCTCGGCGCGGGCCCTGTCCGCCAGGACCAGGTCGCCTTTCTCGATCGTCGGCGCCATCGTATCGTCCGGAAACACTGCCGTTACTAGGTTTTCTGGGCTGATGCCGCGCCCCTCCAGCCACGCGGTCCGTAGCGAGATCGCCTCCAAAGGCCCGGCGTAGTCAGCTGGAGAAGACACCGTAGGACCCTGAGCCGAACCCAGCTCGTGAAGTCGCCGGGGGCCGTCTCCGGTCAGAATCCAGTTCGCGTTCCAACCCTCGCGCGCAAGTGCCTCCACGACTCTTGCGCCAGGCATTACCCCTTCAGCCTCGTACTTCTGCCACGAGCGCTTTCCGAGACCCAGAAGCTCATCCATCTTGGGCTGTGACATTGCAAGCTCCGATCGGATCGCCTTCAGCCGCCCGGGCAACACTGTATTTAGGTTCGCACTTTCAGCCTTCGAAGTGCGAACATCGCCAGAATCCAAGTTTTCTTGTTCGCACTTCGGCATTTTTCTACCTTTATCAATAGGTTATTGGTTACGCACCACGCCAAGTGTTCGCGCTTCGAAGTGCGAACACTGCAAACAGGTTGACAGCACTATTTGCGGTGTGTACATTGCACTCCATGACGACCCGTAACCGATCAAAAAAAGCCCGCAAGGGCGACTGGCACAAAGCCGACATCAAGGCCGCCCTAGAAAAGCGCGGCTGGTCCCTTCGAGCGCTGTCCGCTCATCACGGCTACAGCGAGACCGCTCTCTGCATCGCGCTCCGCAGGCCTTACCCTAAGGCCGAGCGGCTGATCGCGGACGCGATCGGTGTTCACCCGATGAAGATCTGGCCGAGCCGGTACGACAAGGACGGCAACCAGATCGCCACCAATTCCGCGAAAAGTGCCGCGATGGCGAAGCGCTGGAACGCTGAACGCCATTGTCGCACCGCTCGAAGCCGTGTCAACGGCAACGAAAGCAAGGCTGCGTAGCCAATGGCCCGCCGGATTCGCGACAAGCGCACGCTGGAGCTCTTCGACCCCGAGATCGAGGCGCCCACGCCGCGCGAGGGCATGGTCGATCTCGACATCGAGCTTCGAGATGCGCTGAACGAAGCGATTTCGAAGGCGCCGATCACGCGCGCCGAGATCGCCGCGCGGATGAGCGACCTGACGGGCCGCGACATCACCCAGGCCATGCTGAACGCCTACACCGGCGAATCCCGCCAGGACCACAACTTCCCTTTTCGGTACGCGGCCGCGTTCGAGGTCGTGACCGAGTCGTTCGCGCTGACTCACCTGCTGGCGCGGGCCCGGGGAGGCCGCGTGCTGCTTGGCGAGCAGGCGCTCCTGGCCGAGGTCGCGCGGATCGACCAGGCGGTCGCCGACCTGAAGAAGCACCGCTCCAACGTCCTGCAGAAGATCAGCCAATGAGCCGAATCGACGAGAACTTCGCGGACGCTCCCGAGATCGCTGAGTCGACCGGCGTCACCGTTCGGGCCGTGCAGCTCCGCGCGAGCAGGAACGAGTGGGAGGGCAAGCAGGTGCGGGCGAAAGGAGGCCCGAAACGGCTCTACCGAATCGACGCACTCCCCGAGGAGATCAAGGCGGCCGTGCTGCTGCGCCGCCACAAGCAAAGTCCGGCGACCTCATCCACCGCCGGCGGGTCCGACGAAGTTCGGATCGACGGGCAGCTCCCTCCCGCTGCCCCCGCAGCCGCCGCCTCGAAACGTCAAGGCGAGGCGGCGGCCGCGGATTATGACCCGGATGCGCTGTGGGAGAACTTCCGGCGCCTCACCAGGAACCAGCAGGAGGCCGCCGAGGAGCGACTGAAGGCGGTCGTCGCCGGCCTCGACCTGATCGACAGCGGCGTCTCCGCGCGGCGCGCCTGGACCACCGCGGGTCAGATGGTCCGGAAGGGCCGCTCGACGGTCCAGAAGTGGCACCAGGCGCTGGTCGATGGCGGCTACCACCGCAGCGACTGGCTGCCGGCTCTGGCGCCGCAGCAGCGCGGCGGTCAGAACCGGGCGGATTGCGACCCGGAGATCTGGGACCTGATCGCCAACGACTACCTGCGCCCGTCGGCGCCGGCCGCTTCGGCCTGCATCTACCGGGCGCGCCAGGTGGCGAAGAAGAAGGGCCTGACGATGCCCTGCGATCGCACGTTGCAGCGCTGGCTCGGGCCGCCGGAGAAAGGCGGCCGGATCCCGGAGCCGGTGCGGATCCTGGCGCGCGAGGGTGCGGCTGCACTGCAACGCATCTACCCGCACCAGCGGCGCGATCGCCGGGCGCTGCGATCGATGGACCTGGTCAACGCCGACGGCCACAAGTTCGACGTGATGTGCCGCTGGCCGGACGGGCACGTCGGCCGGCCAATCATGCTGGCCTGGCAGGACGTCTACAGCGGCAAGCTGCTCGACTACGAAATCGGCAAGGCGGAATCCGGCGACCTGGTCCGCCGGAGCCTCGGCCGGATGCTGACGAACATCGGGATCCCGGACCAGGTGCTGTTCGACAACGGCCGGGCCTTCGCCAACAAGTACCTGACCGGCGGGACGCCGACGCGCTTCCGCGGGACGATCCTGCCGGACGACCCGGTCGGGATCCTGACCAAGCTGGCGGTGCCGGTGATCTGGGCCGAGCCAGGGCACGGCCAGTCGAAGCCGATCGAGCGCTACTTCGGCGACGTGGCCGAGCACGTGTCCCGGCACATCCTCTGTGAGGGCGCCTACGTCGGCAATTCGCCCGACGCCAAGCCCTCCAACTACGGCGAGCGCGCTATGCCGATCGAGGTCTTCGAGGACCTGGTCGCGCAGCAGGTCGCGATGCTGAACGCGAAGCCCGGCCGACGCGGCGGTGTGTGCAACGGCCGGAGCTTCGACCAGACCTTCAAGGACGGCCTCCAGAACAAGGCGCTCCGCCGGGCGACCGCGCAGCAGCGCCACCTCTGGATGCTGGCGGCCGTGGGCATCAAGGCCCGCAAGCCGACGGGCGAGATCCACCTCGCCGGCAACCGCTACTGGGACGAGGCGCTGACGCCCTACATGGGCCAGTCGCTGGTCGTCCGGTTCGACCAGGAAGACCTCCACAAGGGCGTGATCGTCGAGACCAAGGACGGCCGACAGATCTGCATCGCGGCCTGCATCGACGACACCGGGTTCATTGATCAGGCGGCGGCCAAGGAGCACAAGAAGCGGCTGTCGGCCTACAAGCGCAAGCACCGGGCCGCGCTCAAGGAGCTCGAGTCGGCCGAGGCCGTCAAGCGGCTTCGACGCTCGCCAGCGCCACCCGAGCCGGATGGCCCGATCGATCAGAAGGTCGTCGCGCCGGTGTTCGGCAAGAAGGTTGCCGGTTCGGACGTGAACCCGGGCCCGGACGACCTGAACGACGGCTACGACGAGAAGCTCCGCGCACAGGTGCGGCGACTACGTCGCGCGCAGGACTTCGAGTAGCGGAGCCCCAGAGCAAAAAGGCCCCCGGCGCTGGAACGCCGGAGGCCCGAGTAACCGCCCCGGAAGGGGCAGCAACCACCAACCAGGAGTATATCGGATGAACAACGTGACGCAACTGAGCCCTGAAGCCGGCGCCCTTCGCGAGAAGGTCGTCGCCGTGATCGAAGGCGGCATGAGCCAGACCGAGCTCGCCCGGATCGCGGGCACCTCGGCATCGACGGTCGGTCGCTGGATGGCCGACAAGTACGAAGGCGACAACGCCGAGGTCGCCCGCAAGCTGCAGGCGGCCCTCGACACGATCGCCGAGCGCCAGGCCGCGAACGATGCGCTGCCGGAAGCGCCGGGCTACATCTCAACGCCGACGGCCGAGCGGATCATCGACACGCTGAGCTATGGCCATATCGCCGGCGACATCGTGGTCGTCTACGGCGGCGCGGGCGTCGGCAAGACCGAAGCGATCCGGGCCTACCGGCGCCGGAGCCCGAACGTCTGGGTCTCCACGGCGACGCCTGCCGACGGAAGCGTCGTCCCGGCGCTCGAGAACGTCGCCGAGGCGCTGGGGATCCCGCTGGCCTCGGGTGCAGCCCGGATGCACCGGGCGATCGTCAAGAAGATGACCGGCACCTACGGCCTGCTGATCATCGATGAGGCCCAGAACCTCGATACCAAGGCGCTGGACCAGATGCGCTCGATCCACGACGCGACCGGCTGCGGCCTGGCGTTGGTGGGCAATGAGCAGGTCTTCTCGACGATGACCGGCGGCAACCGCGCGGCCTACCTCGACCGCTTGTACTCGCGGGTCGGCCAGCGGCTGCGCCTGGGAAAGGCGACGCAGGAGGACACCGACGCGGTGATCGACGCCTGGGGCATCAAGGTGAAGGACTGCCGGAAGAAGCTGCAGGAGATCGCGACCACGCCGGGCGGGCTGCGCAGCCTGTCGAAGACGATTCGGCTGGCCAGCATGTACGCCGCCGGCGACAAGCGGCCGGTGAGCTGCGCCGACATCAAGGCTGCCTGGAAGCGGCTCGGAGGTGCGGCATGAACCACCAGTCGAATCTTCTCATCGTCCAGGCCGACACCGCGGCCCTGGTCGCGCGGGCCGTCGCGCAGCGCGGCTGCACGATCGAATCAATCGCCCTGGGTGGCGCTCGCCCGGTGATCTGGGTCCAGGCCGACCGTGCGGCCTCAAAGCTGTTCCCCTCAGCCGTCTACATGATCGAGACGATCCGGGGCAAGCGCTACGAAACGAAGGTCGCCGAGTTCCAGGGATGCCAGGTGCGCTGGCGCGTCGAGCGCACGCCGGATCCGGACGGGTTGCGGGCGTTCGGGGTCGAACGCAGTGGTACGGGGGTGGCGGCGTGAACCGCGATCGCGAGCTGAAAGCCCTTCAGGCTGTAGCCGAAGGCGCGGACGTCTATGCCTATGGCCTCGCGGCCGACCTCAGGGAGATCGAACGCGAAAGTCCCGGACTGATCGTCATCTGCGAGCCGAAAGCCGCCCCTCACGGCGGGACCGAACGACAGCCGTACTTCGGGTGCACCGTTACCGACGCAGGCAAGGCTCGCATTCGGGCCCTGATCGACGGCCGTGCTCCTGTGACCCGCCGCGACCTTCACCAGGCCGAGCTCGAGGCCGCGAAGCAGCGCGGCCGGCAGGTCAAGACCGTCGATTGCCCGCGCTGCGAAGACCAGCACGAGGTCGAGGTACATCCGACGATGGACCGCCCGGCCGAGTGCCCAAGCTGCGGCCGGTTCTACTACCTGTTCATCAACGCCGACGGCTCGGCCTACGCCTACGTCAACGCCCGGCAGCTGGAGCGCTCGCCGTGATCGTCCGCGAGGTCTGCTTCTACAACTCGTCGACCCGGCCGTTCGGCCGGGCCGACCTGCTGCTGCTGGTCGAGTACGAGCTCGAATCGGAAATGGCCGTCGAGTCCGGCTACTACGAC
This sequence comes from Wenzhouxiangellaceae bacterium, assembly GCA_965227925.1. GTDB lineage: Bacteria > Pseudomonadota > Gammaproteobacteria > Xanthomonadales > Wenzhouxiangellaceae. The sequence continues at coordinate 324,623 of CBDDGP010000002.1, read as the reverse complement.
CCGAAGACCGAAACCTACCACTACACCGGCGGCGACCCGGTGCGCGGAACTGTCCGCGCCTGGGCTGGCGCGCCGGTCATCACTCACCAGGAACTCTGACCATGAAGATTCTTTCCACCATCCTTTCCGCAGCCCTGCTGCTCGCCCTCTCGGCCGTCGCGGCCGCGTCTCCCGTCAACTGGCTCGTCGAAGAGGTCGAGCCCGTGCCCGGCTTCTCGGCCGACGGCTTCTCGCGGGTGCAGTTCCCGCTGCCCGAGGGCGCGGAGATCCTCGCCGTCGAGCTGATCGGGAAGACCCTGCACCTACACGCCTCGATTGACCCGGACGCACCGATGGTCTGGCGCGTGATCCAGCTGCAGGCCGGCGTGACGCCCCAGACCATCCCGTCCGAGCGCTACATCGGCCTCCTGCGCTGCGATGCCCTGGTCGTCCACGCCTGGGACATGGGCCAGTTCTCCGAGCCGATTCCGACGGCGAGAGGTGAAAAGTGACCGCGCCGGTCGTCCCGATCGAGCGCCTACACCGGCAGCACGAGGCCACCGTGCTTACCGCGCTGGAGCGAATCGGCGGCTGGGTTGGCCTCTTCCGGGTGCGGCGTTCCTGCCGCCACACGATGGCCCCGGCCGAGGTCGATCTAGCCCTAACACGCCTGGTCTCGACCGAAACCGTGGCGACGCGGGAAACCTACACCGGGCCGCAGTACCGGATCGACAAACCGATCCCGATGATCGACCAGGAGCCGATCGACGGGCTGCGGGGTGCCGCGTGAGCGGGGCGATCGGCCTGACATCAGAGCTGCTCGACCTGATCGACGCCGGTCCGGGCATCGAGGCGGGCGCGCTGTTCGAGGCGAGCCAGCTGGCCGAGAAGCGGCAGCAGGTCTACCAGGCGCTGTGGCAGCTAAAGGACAGCGGCCGCGTCGAGAAGAAAAACAAGGGCTACTTCCTAACCAGCAAGGGCCGATCGGCGGCGCCGAAGTCCAAGGGCCTGGGCTGGGGCGACGAGGAGTCCGACACGCCGGCGCGGAAGTCCGCCGAGGTCCACGGTGATGGCAAGGGCGCGCCGCTGCCGCCGGTTCCGGATCCCGACCGGCCCGGCACCCTGCCTCAGCCAACCGTCCGGACCTTCGAGCCGACCGGCGCGGTGTTCGCAGCGTTTCTGGAGGCCCTGCTGACCGTCTGCAAGGCCGATTCCAACGCCGCGCTCCGCGTACTGGCCGAGGGCGTCGAAGAGCACAAGCCGGAGAACCTGCAATGACCTTCGAGACCACGAAGAGAGAACGAGAGCGGCTGCTCGCCTGCCTGGCGCGTCACGTGGGTGCCGACAACGGCGCGGACGTCCAGGGCCTGGCGCTGGCCGTCTACGGCCGCGAGGCAGGCCCAAGCGAGGAGCGGCGGATCCGCAAGCTCGTCGTCGAGCTTCGCGAAGACGGGCACCACGTGTGCGCCCATCCCTCGGCCGGCTACTACATGGCCGAGAACGATGCCGAGCTCAACCAAACCTGCAAGTTCCTGTACTCGCGAGCGATGTGCAGCCTCAAACAGGTCGCGGCGATGCGCCGGGTGTCGCTGCCGGACCTTGCCGGCCAGCTAAAGATTCGGCTCGAGGATCCGAGCGACCGAGCCGCCTGACTACCACCGAAACGAATTCAACGAGGACCACCATGAACGACACGATGACCGAAATCGAACTCCAGACCCGCGCCTTCAAGCGCGCGCACGACCTGCTGGCCGACCGGGTCAGTGACCTGAACGAGGAAATCGAGAAGCTGAAGCGGCGCCGCTTGCCTGGCATCCGCTCGGCCGTTGCCGATGCAGCGGAACAGCGGGACAAGCTCTCCGCGTTGATCGAGGCTCACCCGGAGTTGTTCGAGAAGCCGAAGACCGTCGTTATCGACGGCGTCCGGGTCGGTTTCAGCAAGGCCAAAGGCAAGATCGTGATCGACGATCCGGCCCGGACCATCCTGCTGATCAAGCGCCGTCACCCGGAGCTCGCCGAGACCTGCATCCGGGTGACCGAGTCGCCGAACAAGAAGGCCCTGGCGAACGTGCCGATCGCCACGATCAAGGCGTTGGGCTGCAAGGTCGAGGAGACCGGCGACGAGGTCGTGATCCGGACCGTGGATAGCGACGTCGACAAGCTGGTCGGCGCGCTGCTGGCCGAGGCCGCGGACTGGGAGCAGGCGGCGTGAGCATCGGCCGCCGACTCTCCCAGCAGCAGCTCCAGGCGCTGATCGAGGCCGGCCGGGGAAACCTGGTCGCGGCCGAGACGCCCGGCTCGCTGCCGTGGGACCTGGTCACGCTGACCGGCGGCCGCACTCGATTCCCGCACGCGCTGGTCAAGCCGCTGGCCGATGACGACCTGGTCGAGATCCGGATCCGCCGTGGTCACCGGTGGGCGCATCTCACCGACTCCGGTTGGGCCCGGCTGCCGGACGACTGGCAGCGCAAGCTGGGGCGGGCGGCCTGATGGCCGGTCCGCGCCCGAAGTCGCCGCGCAACGCCGACCTGGCGAAGATCCACCTCGCCAAGAAGCAGCTGGCGCTGAGCGATGAGGACTACCGGGCGATGCTGTGGACGGTCGCACGGGTCAAGAGCTCGGCCGAGCTCGATGCGCACGGCCGGAAGCGGGTGCTGGAGCACCTGCAGTCACGGGGTTTCAAGCCACGTCGGCCGCGGCCGGGACTCGATATGCCGGCTCGGCGGCGTGGGGCCCAGATGAGCAAGATCCGGGCGTACCTGGCCGATGCCGGCCTGCCCGACAGCTACGGCGACGGCATCGCCAAGCGGGTCGTCAAGCGCGAGCGGCTGGAGTTCTGCAACAGCGACGAGCTCGCGAAGATCATCGCGGCGCTCGAGTACGACCAGCGTCGGCGGATCGGGCGCGAGGAAATCAAGGATTTCAACGCCATCCACGGTTCCGAGTGGGAGTACGGCCAGCGGGTCTATGTGAAGGGCTGGCCGAAGTCGCTCCGGCTGATTGGCGCGGATGCGGATCGGAGCCATCCCGGACTTCGGGTCGCGCTGAGTCGGACGAAGGATGCAACGGTCAACGCGTCATTCGTCCACGCTGAGAGGGACGCCCAATGAGCCTGAGCGGACTTGGCTACATCAACGCCACGTACGGAACCGACTTCCGGAAGGGCGACAGCGTTGTGTTCGAAGGCGATCGTTTCGGCGAAGTAGTGGGCGCGCGAAATGCGCATGTGCTGGTTCGATTCGGCTGTGGGAGGCCACTGCCGCTTCATCCCACTTGGGAGCTGATCAATTACAGCGAATCGGAGCGGTCTGAATGAAGCTGACCTGTCCGAGCTGTGGCGCAGCGTTCTCGATCGACGCTGCCCTGAACGACAAGGCCGCTCGCCAGGCGATGGCCCAGATGGGCCGCCTGCCGGAAACGCTGACGACGCCGGTGTTCGAGTACCTAGCCTACTTCCGGCCGCAGCAGCAGGGACTCCGCTGGTCGCGGGTGGCGAAGCTGCTCGAGGAGATCGTCGAGCTGGTCCGCGAAGGATTCGTCGAGCAGGGTCGCCGGATACGACCGTCGCCGACGGTCTGGGCTGCCGCGATCGCGCAGCTCGGGCAACGCCAGGTGCGCCGACCGTTGAACGGTCACGGCTATTTGAAGTCCATCGTTGCCGACCAGTACGCGCGCGCCGAAGGCCGCTGGGAGACCGAGCGCGACGAGGAGCAGCGCAAGGGCCAGCGTCCGCCGCCGAAGCCCGAAGCGGCCAAGCGGACTCGGCTCGAGGACGCGATCGACGCGGTGAACTACCGATTCGAGGCCGGGTTCATCGACGCGGCCGAGCGCGATCGACAGGTCGAGGAGATCCGGAATGCCGAAGACGCTCGCTGAACAACTCGAGGAAGTCGGGCTCGACAAGATCGATCGGTCCGGCTGGCCCCAGACGCTGCTCCACCTGGCCGAGATCATCGACCGGGAGCTCAAGCGGCAAGGTCTGATCGATGACGATGCAGGCGAGCTGCCGGCGCTTTGCGTGGCCCTTGCAATCGCCGATCCCTACGGCGGAACGCAATACTACATCCCGGTCTGCGATCGGGTCAGTGCGAGCATCCGCAACGCGCAAATCTGGCGGGAATACACTGGCCGAAACCGGGAAGAGCTCGCCGCGCGCTACGGTCTGACCATCCGTCAGATCCAGACTATCGTTGCAGAAGAGCGCGCCCGGCGTCATCATAAGCAGCGCGGCTTGTTCGACGACGCCGCCTGAGAGCCCTGTGTAGGTCCGGCGCGGCCACCGCGCCGGACGCCTCTCGCCGGTCCCTCCGCTCCATCCCTCCAGCCTGGCGCTTTTGAGAAGCGCTTCATCTATCTCTGATCCGACCTGCTCGGCAAGATGAAATTGCGCCCGTTTCGGGCTTCCCATTTCATCTATGCGAGGGTCGACCATGAACATCGAGAGCTGCAACCGTGGGCGGTGATTCCGTGCTGGATCGTGTCCTCGGCTTCTTCCGGGCCTGGCCCGTGGCGCTGGTCGCGGCCGCGCTGCTGGCCATCACCTTCCTGAGTTCCGAGATCTCCGCCGTGATCGTGCTCTACGGCTTCGGCAAGCTGGCCCTTGCCGGCTACCTGGGCTATTGGCTCGACCGCTGGATCTTCCCCTACGGCCGACCGCATGAGCAGCAGGGCCAGGACGCCGAGATCTTCGCCTCCATTCGCCGCGTCCTCCTGGTGGCCGCCTGCCTGATAAGCGCGGCGCTGATGCCATGAAGCGCAAGACGCTGACCGCTTTCCGGGCCGCCGTGCTCTGGGGTTTCTTCCTGGTTCTCCCTGCAGCGGCGGTTCCGGATCTATCTCACGCGGCGGAATTGCCGCAGGTCCCTGCGCGCTGGGGCTTTGCACTGCAGACCGCAGCGACCGAGGCGTTCGGCTCCGAGGCGCCCGTGGCCCGACTGGCGGCCCAGATCCACGCTGAATCCTCGTGGCGACCGACGGCGCGATCGCCCTACGCGATCGGCCTGGCGCAGTTCACGCCGGCGACCGCGGACTGGATGGCCGAGCGCTACCCGTACCTGCGCCCGGCCGCGCCTTGGGACCCGGGTTGGTCGATCCGCGCGATGGTGGCCTACAACGCGTGGTTGTATGAACGCGAGGCCGGCCGGTGGCGATCCGACGCCGACCGCTGGGCCGCGTCGCTGACCGGCTACGTCGGCGGGCCTGGCTGGGTGGATCGTGAGCGTCGAGCCGCTCGGCTTGCGGGTGCGCCGGACGATCGCTGGTGGCATGGCGTCGAGGCCCACTGCCTGCGGTCGCAGATCGCCTGCCGGGAGTCCCGCCACTACTCGAGACGGATTCTGTGCGAGCTGGAGCCCCGCTACGTCGCTGCCGGTTGGCCAGGCCGACCGTTCTCGGCGGCCTGTGAGCCGTGATCGCGGCGGCCAATCCGCGGTCATGGGCGCTGGCGCTGCTCATCCTGTGGGGTTCGGCGGCAAGCAGCGCGGCGGTCTGGCAGGCCATCCGCGCGGCCAACGCTATCGGCAAGCTCAGCGCGGCCGAAACGGGCCTCGACACCGCGCACCGAACCAACAAGACGGCCGCCGAGGCCGTGGACAAGCTCAGCACCGCGCTGAATGAATGCACCGGTCAGTTCGCGGCCGTCGAGCAGTCCGCCGCCGCCGACCGAATCCTCTTCGAAGACCAGCTCGCCGCGATCCGCGCGCGGGCCGAGGACCACCAGAATGAAGCTCGAGCCGCCGTCGATGACGATCCCGATCTTGCCGCGTGCGGTGATCTGCCTCTGCCTGGCGCTGTCGCTGTCGGCCTGCACGCCGCCTATCTTCGTGCGACCGGAGCCGGTCGAGATCCCGTCACTGGTCTGGATCCCGGTCCCTGACCACCGGATCGAGTCGCTGGCACCGCTGGTGCCGGGGCCGCCGGCCGACCTAGTTGATTGCGTGGTCCGATTCGCGCCCGAGGCCTACGCCACGATCGAGCTCGCCGAGACCGACCGGGCCGCGCTTCGCGGCCTGATGAAGACGCCACCGAAGGAAACCGCTACCGATGATTGACTCCAACGCCACGGACTGGAACCAGGTCCGCGTCGTGATCGACCTGCTCCAGTGGCTTGCGACCATCGCCGTGGGCATCTACGCCTGGTGGATGGCACGCAACCGCAGCGCACAGGAGCAGATCGAGAAACTGAAGGCGGAGCGCGAGGCCGCCGACGCCGACATCCGCAAGCGCCACGACGAACTCGAGAAGGAACTCAGGAGTGAGATCCGCGAGCTCGAGCGGTCCGCCGGCCGGGCCGAGGGCAAGAATGCAGCGCTGCGGAAGGAGCTCGAAGCGCTGCAGCAGCGCGTCAGCGCCCTGCCTGGGCACTCGGACATCGCTGCGGTGTCTTCGAAGCTGGAGAACGTTGACGGCTCTCTCAAAGCGCTGGACAAATCGGTCCAGCTGATCACCGACCACCTGATGCGAAGTGGGGGCAAGCCATGAGCTCGTTCGCAGACCTGGTCCGCGAGGACCGCCGCCTGACCATCCTGAAGGTGCTGGCCCAGCTCGACGGCTACACCGGCAACATCCACCTCCTGAGCATGGCGCTCAACGACCTCGGCCATCGAGCAAGTGAGTCGCAGATTCTGGCCGACCTGGAGTGGATGGCCGAGCTGGATTACGTCTCACTCAAGCGTCCCGGCGACCTGCCCGTCGCGACCCTGACCCGTCGCGGCGAGGACATCCAGGCCGGCCTGGTGACCGTGGCCGGTATCAAGCGGCCGCGGCCGGAGTAGCGCCGTGGGCCGAAAGAGCTCGATTACCCGGCTGCCGCCGAAGGTCAAGAAGGCGGTCGATGCCGCGATCCGGGACGGGCGCGCCACGATCGACGAGATCGTCGAACAGATCGAATCGATGGGCGCGACCGCGTCGCGGTCGGCCGTGCACCGGTACAAGAAGACGCTCGAAGAGCACTTCCAGCGGGTGCGCGAGGCGCGCGAGCTGTCGAAGGTCTGGATCGACAAGCTGGGCAGCGAGCCGGACTCCGACGTCGGCCAGCTGGTCGCGGAGCTCCTCAAGACCGTCGCCGTGCAGACCTCCATGCACATGAACGAGAGCGACGAGGCCGTTCCGCCGAACCAGCTGATGTTCCTGGCCAAGGCGATGAAGGAGATCGCGCAGGCCGAGAAACTGTCGCTGGAGCGCGAGATCAAGATCCGCGAGCAGGTCGCGTCCGAGGCGGCCGACGCCGTCGAAGAAGCCGCGGCTACGGCCGGGCTGTCGTCCGACGTGGTGAAGCTGATGAAAGAAAAGGTCCTGGGGATCCGATGAGCACGACCGCCGCGGCCAACATCCCGGACGTCGCTGACGAGGACATCTTCCTCGACTACCAGAAAGCGGTGATGCAGGCCACGGCCACGCATCCCGTCACGGTCTGCGAGAAGTCGCGCCGGATCGGTGTGACCTGGGCGATCGGTGCCGATGCGGTCCTGACCGCCGGCGCGCAGAAAGCTGCCGGCGGCATGGACGCGCTCTACATCGGCTACAACCTGGACATGGCCCGGGAGTTCATCGACACCTGCGCGGCCTGGGCCAAGGCCTTCAACCAGGGCGCGAGCGCGGTTGATGAGTTCCTGTTCAAGGAGCCGGGCAAGGAAGGCGACCGCGAGATCCAGGCATACCGGATCAATTTCGCATCGGGGTTCGAGATCGTCGCGCTGGCCAGCCGGCCGCGTTCACTGCGCGGGCGGCAGGGCTACGTCATCGTCGACGAGGCTGCCTTCCACGATGACCTGAAGGAGCTTTTGAAGGCCGCGCTCGCGCTGCTGATCTGGGGCGGCAAGGTGCTGGTCATCTCGACCCACGACGGCGTCGACAACGAATTCAACCACATCGTCCAGGACATCCGGGCCGGCAAGTCGAAGTACGCGCTGCTCTCGATCGACTTCGACGAAGCCCTCGAGGACGGCCTGTATCGCCGGATCTGCAAGATGAAGGGCGAGACCTGGTCGATCGACGGCGAGCGACGCTGGCGCGGCGAGATCATCGACTTCTACGGCGACGCGGCGGACGAAGAGCTGTTCCTGATCCCGCGCAAGAGCTCCGGGGACTGGCTGACACGGGACCTGATCGAGTCGCGCATGATCGATGCGCCGGTGTTGCGGTGGACGCCGCCGGCCGAGGACTTCGTGACCTGGCCCGAGGCCCGGCGCGAGGCCGAGCTCGCCGACTGGCTCGACGAGCACGTCCGGCCGCTGCTCGAGCAGCTCGACCCGAAGCTCCGCTCCGGCATCGGCGAGGACTTCGGCCGCACCGGCGATCTGACCGTGATGGCGCCGAACCAGACGACGACCGGCCTGGTTTGCCGCACGCCGTTCCTGGTCGAGCTCCGGAACTGCCCGTTCCAGCAGCAGAAGCAGGTGCTGTTCTACATCATCGACGGGCTGCCGCGGTTCGCCAACGGGGCGCTCGACGCCCGCGGGAACGGCCATTACCTGGCCGAGGTGGCCATGCAGCGCTACGGCGCGACCCGGATCCACCAGGTGATGTTCACCGAAGGCTGGTATCGGGACCACACCGCTCCGTTCAAGGCCGCGCACGAAGACGGGTCGATCGAGTACCCGCGTGACGCCGAGGTGCTCGAGGACCTCCGCGCCTTCGAGGTTCGTCGCGGTGTCCCGCGGCTGAAGGAGAAGCGCACGAAGGACAGCTCGGGCCAGCGCCACGGCGATGCGGGCATCGCCCTGCTGCTGGGCCACTGGGCCAGCCGGCAGCCGGCGGTTGAATTCGACTCGCTGTCGTCTGGCGAGCGCGCGAGCATCGGCGGTCGCCCGGGAACGACGAGCGTCGGCTGGGGCACTGTCAGAGGAATCGCTGAGGGCTGATCGACATGGTGGACACTCCCAACATCGGAACCGAGATCGCCACGACCGGCGACGGCCGCGACATCACGCGCGGCTACTCCGGCGCGCTGCTCCAGCCGAGCGATCCGGTGCTGGCGCTGCGCTCGGCCGGCGGCGACGTGCGAATCTACGAGCACCTGCTGACCGACGCGCAGGCCGGGCCGCTGTACGAACAACGGCGGCGCGCGGTGACCTCGAAGGAGTGGGAGGTCATCCCGGGCGGCGATTCCGACCTGGACCGGCGCGCGGCCGACTCGATACGCGAGCAGCTCTACGCGGTCGGCTGGGACCGGGTGACCGACATGATGCTCTACGGCGTCTGGTACGGCTACGCGGTCTCGGAGCTGATCTACAAGCGGGAGGGCTCGGAGATCCGGATCGACAAGATCAAGGTCCGCAACCGCCGCCGGTTCCGGTTCACGCCGCAGGGCGAGCTGCGCCTCCTGACCCGCTCGAACATGACCGAGGGCGAGGAAGCGCCGGCGCCATACTTCTGGCACTTCGCCACCGGCCACGACAACGACGACGAGCCCTACGGCCTGGGCATAGCCCACTGGTGCTACTGGCCGGCGCTTTTCAAGCGCAACGGCATCAAGTTTTGGTTGCTATTTTTGGAAAAGTTCGGGATGCCGACGGCCGTCGGCAAGTTCCCGGACAGCTCGAGGAGCGAGGACCGTGGCAAGCTGCTGCGCGCGCTCGAGTCGATCCAGGCCGACTCCGGTGTGGTGATCCCGGATTCAATGCAGGTCGAACTTCTGGAGGCCGCTCGATCCGGGACAGCTGACTACGACAAGCTGTGCAGCTACATGGACGCGGCGATCGCCAAGGCGATCCTCGGCCAGACCGCCAGCACGCAGGGCACGCCCGGCCGGCTCGGCGGCGATGACCTGCAGGCCGAAACCCGCGAGGACCTGGTGAAGGCCGACGCGGACCTGATCGACGAATCCTTCAGCCGCGGCCCGGTGCGCTGGCTGACCTCCTGGAACTTTCCGAACGCCCAGCCGCCGATCGTGCGGCGCGTGATCGAGGAGCAGGACGACCTGGACGCGCGCAGCGAGCGCGACGAGCGCCTGGACCGGATGGGCTTCCGCCCGACCATCGACTACGTCCGGGAGCACTATTCGGGCGACTACGTCGACACCCGGGGCGACCGGCCGGCCGGCGAGCCGGGCTCGGCCGAGTTCGCCGAGGACGGCGGCTCGGTCGGCACGACGGACGCTCGCGCCGGCCAGATCGAACAGCTGCAGGAAGCGGCCGACCCGATCATCGAGGGCTGGATCGAGGGCCTCCGCGACGAGATGACCGCCGCGGAATCGCTCGAGGACCTGAAAGGCCGGCTGGAGCGTGGCCTCGGTGACGTGGACGCGTCGGACCTGGTGGAGCTCATCGCCACGGCCCGCGCGGCCGCGCACCTGGCCGGGCGGTACGACATCGTTCGCGGCTACTGATCGGCCATGACCTCCGCTGCGTTCTCCCGGCTGCCGTTCCTCGAGCAGATCGCCTACTTCCGCGGCAAGGTCAACGTCGCGACCGCGGCCTGGACCGACGTCTGGGGCAACGAGCACGACACCGCCTTCGTCGTCGCCGGCGCGGCCCGCGACGACCTGCTGGCCGACCTCCGTGCGGCCGTCGACCGCGCGATCAGCGAGGGCACGACGCTGCAGCAGTTCCGGCGCGACTTCGACGCCATCATCGCCCGCACCGGCTGGGCCTACAACGGCGGCCGCAACTGGCGGACGCGGGTGATCTACGACACCAACCTGCGAACCAGCTACGCCGCCGGCCGCGAGGCGCAGATGGCCGACCCGGCGCTACGCCGCCGCCGGCCCTACGGTCTGTACCGCCACGGCGGCAGCCGGGACCCGCGGCCGGAGCACCTTCGCCTGGACGGGCTGGTCCTGCGCCTCGATCACCCGTGGTGGGCGTCCTGGAGCCCGCCGAACGGCTGGGGATGCAGCTGCAAGAAGTTCATGATCTCCGAGCGCGACGCCGAGCGACTCGGCCTGGAGATCCTGGACGAACCGCCCGCCTGGTCGACGCAGATTGAGACCGTGACGGTGGGAACCCGCGGTCCGACGCCGCGCACGGTCGACGTACCGGCCGGCATCGATCCGGGCTTTGCCCATCGCCCCGGCGACGCTCGGATCCCGCGCGGTGGCGTGACGCCTCCGCCGGCGCCGCCTCCGCCGCGCCTGCCGGATGAGCCGGGGCCGGCCGAAATCACCGCTGCGCAAACGCTGACCATCGACGAGATGATCGACGCCGGCCGCGAGTTCATCGACTCCGGCGGCTGGCTGATCCCCGGCACGCCGGAGGGCGGCTGGAAGGGGCTCAAGGCCCGGATCATGGACGCGATCGATGGCGGCACCGAGGCCGCGGTCGCCAATGGTGGCGCGGGCGCGGCGCTGGTCCGCCAGGCATCCGCGCGGTTCCCCAAGGAGTGGGTGGCCGCGACCGACGCCTATGGCCGACTCCGGGTCCTGTTCGATCCGGGGCGCGCGTTCCAGCTGACCATCGAGCCGGACTTCGTGCCCGGCGTCACACGGGTGCCGCTGTTCAACCTGGTGGACGTGGAGCCGCGCGACGGGTTCATCTCGGCCAACAGCGTGCGCAGCGCGGTCCACGAGTACGCCCACCGCGTCCAGCACGCGCTTCCCGGGCTGGACGCCTACTTCCAGCAGCTGCACCGGCGCCGCACCGGCGGCGAGGACCTCGAGCGGCTTTCGGTCCTGACCGGGAACTGGGCCTACCGAGCCAACGAGCGCGCCCGGCCGGACGACTACATCAACCCGTACTTCGGCAAGGAGTACCCCGACAACGGAACGATTGGGGGCGCGCTGGAGGTGATGACCATGACGTTCGAGCGCGTCCTGGGCGACCGGCTGGATGACTTCGCGCAACTCGCCGAAGGGGATCGCGAACTGCTTGAGCTGGCGATCGGCCTGCTGCTACGGTGGCGCCCATGAAGCTCTCCCTGCACAACCTGCGCACCAACGAGTTCGAGAGCGAGCTCGAGTGGGATCCGGAAACCGGCTCGCTGGAAGGCGACCTCGCCGCGCGCGTGCTCGACATCATCGAGGTGATCGTCGCCGACGGCAGCGTCGGAATCCACCCGCACCCGGCCGATTTTCCGGTCGACGATCCGCTCCGCTCGCGCGAGCAGATGGCCGCGGTCCTGGGCACGCGCTGGCGCTGCCCGGAGCTTGCAGCGGACTATCCGAAGGTCGTCGACAACACGCCGGACTGGCCGGGCGTGGTGAACTGATGGCCACCGAACTCGTATCGATGCGGCTGGAAGGCCTCGAGGAGGTCGAGAAACGGCTCCGCGAGCTCCGCCAGGCCGGCGGCGACATGCGGCTGCTGCATCAGGACATCGGCGAGTACCTGCAGCTGTCAGCGCGCGGCCGGTTCGACGCGCAGGTCGATCCAGAGGGCAATCCCTGGACGCCGCTGAGCCCGCGCTATGCCCGGCGCAAAGCCCGCAAGGGCGGCGGGGAGGAGATTCTGGTGCTGAGCACGTTCCTGCGCGATCAGCTGGCCTACCAGGCCGACAGCGATGGCCTGGAGTTCGGCACCAATCGAATCTACGGCCCGACCCACCAGTTTGGCGACCCCGACCGCAACATCCCGGCTCGACCGTTCCTCGGACTGTCGGACGAGGACGAGACCGAGATCCTGAATCTGGCCCTCGAGCACCTCCGGGACGCGGCCGCCTGAGAGCGCCTCTGAGGCGTTTTGGGGCCTTCCCCGCTGCCACGGCCCGCGAATTTAGGTTCAGGGGGCTTTGCAACCGAGTGCAACGGCTTTGCAACGATGTTGAAAATCGGCGCGCGATCCAGTTTGCGACGGCGCGCCTAATCCGGCAGAATTCTCGGTACCTGATTGCGGCGGGTTTCAGCGACGAACCCAATGGTCAGGCGGCAATGACGCTTATCGAACTGATTTTGGGGATAAATTAGAATGATTCACCGCCTAGATCCTATCAGTGAAGCGGCGTTGGCCGGCCCCGCAGAAAAACAGCCCTCTTCGGTCGAGGATCTTACGATCAGCACGCCAATTGTTCGGTCAGAGCGGGCTTTGGCAAGCTTGGCAATTGCAGTCGGGGCGAAGGATGTTGGCCGGCTATCTGCTCAAGAGCGAAACTTGACTCGGCGCTTGGAGAAGGTCCCTCAGCGTGTGCTTCGAGCCTGTCGGGACCTGATTGCGGAGGGTGCGGATCCGCTTGGCCAGGCGTTTTGCCAGCTGCGCTCACCAGAAGCGCGAAGGATCGACGGGGCTGTGTACACACCGGCTCCGATCGTTGAAGCCATGCTGGCGTGGGCAGAATCAGCAGCGAGTCCAACTCGCATTGTGGATCCTGGCACCGGGTCCGCGAGGTTCCTGCTCGCAGGTGGCCGAACCTTCCCTGAAGCTGAACTAATCGGCGTAGAAACTGATCCCTTGGCGGCGCTCATCGCTCGAGCCAATCTCGCTGTTGCTGGCATGGCCAAGCGGGCTGATGTGCTCGTACAGGATTTTCGGTCGGCGAAGTTTGCCGAGATCGAAGGGGCAACTCTCTACATTGGCAATCCGCCGTACGTTCGCCATCACCAAATTGCACCCGAGTGGAAGGACTGGTTGGCGCAGGAATCTAGTCGGTTGGGGTTAAAGGCAAGCAAACTTGCAGGGTTGCATGTTTACTTCTTCTTGGCAGTGGCGCAGAAAGCCAAACCAGGCGATTTCGGCGCTTTCATCACCGCCGCTGAGTGGCTGGATGTGAACTACGGCAAGCTGGTCCGCGAGCTTTTTCTGCAGCGTCTTGGTGGCCAGGCAGTGTTCTTGATCGAGCCGAAGGCTGAGCCGTTCCCGGGCACACAGACGACCGGAGCAGTTACCACATTTAAGGTGGACGACGCCCCCAAGTCCGCGCGATTCGCGAGGATCAACAAGCTTGAGCACCTGGACCACCTATCCGGTGGCAGGCGCGTTCGCCGCGAGCGCTTGATTGCCGAACCGCGCTGGTCACATTTCACCCGAAAGGCTCGCGTCATTCCGGAAGGGTTCATTGAGCTCGGAGAGCTGTGCCGCGTCCATCGCGGTCAAGTAACTGGCGCCAACCATATCTGGATCGATGGTGATCACAGCGAAGAACTTCCCGAGTCAGTCAAATTGCCGACGGTGACAAAAGCGCTCGAGCTATTTCGGGCTGGCCGGGTACTTCAGAATCCAGCAGGACTACGGCGAGTAATCGATCTTCCAACAGACCTGTCCCTTTATGAGGGACAAGAAAGGCGCGCGATATACAGATTCTTAAAGACTGCTGAGGGGATGGGCGCAAGAAAGAGCTATACAGCTTCGCATCGCGCGGCTTGGTGGTCAGTCGGCCTGCGTGATCCAGCACCAATACTCGCGACTTATATGGCTCGTCGCCCGCCCGCATTCGTCCTCAACCGCGCAGAGGCACGCCACCTGAATATCGCTCACGGCATTTACCCGAGAACGAAGCTCGCAAAGAGAACGATCGATCAGCTCGTTAGATATCTGCGCGGCTCTTCTTCGTTGAGTGGCGGCCGTGTTTACTCCGGAGGGCTCACCAAATTTGAGCCACGCGAGATGGAGAGGATTCCCATCCCTTCGCCAGAGCTTCTCGCGGAGATGATCCCGTGACGACTCCTCCAGTTTGGTCAGATCATCAGCTCGAGTCTGATCGCCTTAAAGCGGAGAGCCACTTCCGGGACTCCAGATACACCGAGCCTTTGGAGATGTATCTGGAGATGTTCGATCACTACCAAGGTGTAGTCGAAGATGTGATGGAGGAAACGGTTGACTTGACAGACCTCGATGGCTGCATAGTCGATCTAATGAGTGATCCTGACAAGCGAGAAGTCTTTCGATATCTCTCCGGTCCGCCGGTTTCGGAAGATGACCTGAAGGTTCTCATGAAGGCAAAGTCGTTGTCATCCACCAAGCTCAAGAGTGACCCCAAGCTTGTTAAGTCCGTAGCTACATTCATGCGTGATTGGCATGACCGCAGGCGGTTCCCTTGGGTGAATACCGATTGGGATCCAAGCGAGTCAGATCGACAAGCCGCCGTTCTTGCCACATCTGCGCTGCTTGCGATGAGGCGAGTGGAGACCGCGAGGCGAAACGAAGGCAAGAGAATTCAGGAGCTCAGAGTAGAAACCCAGCTAACAAGAAGCGGTTTCGAGAAAGTCCCAACTCGCAGGGTTAAGACTCTAGGTGACGCCCCCGGCCCGAAGCAATTCTGTTCTGAGAGCTATCTCGGCTCCCGGAAGGCGGACTTTATCGTTGGACTCTTCGACGGCAGGACGTTGGGGTTGGAATGTAAGGTATCGAATTCCTCTACGAACTCCGTCAAACGATTGAACAACGATGCTGCAGTCAAAGCCGAGGTATGGCGCTCGGATTTTGGCAGCCTCCAAGTAGTGGCCGGAGCCGTACTGAGCGGGGTCTACGCATTGGGGAATCTTAAAGAAGCCCAAGGAAGAGGGTTGACGATTTTCTGGGCGCATGATCTTCAGGCCCTGGTCGATTGGATTCATAGCACCGGCTCAAGCTAACTCCAGTTCAGCGCCCCGATCTTCGCAGGAATGAATTTGCGAAGATTCAAAAGCAAAGCTCCTCAGGTTCTCCTGCGCTTGTTTTTGAGAAGCGCTTCATCTATCTCTAATCCGGATCGTGGCCGAACCTGTGGCCATGAATCCGATCATCGCCCTCAAGCCCGGCCGCTTCCTGGACTCCAGTGGCGTCGAGCGGGAATTCACCGAGTCTGACCTTCAGGCCACGGCGGACGCCTACTCCGTCGAGCTGCACGAAGCGCCGATCACGATCGGCCACCCCAAGGACAACGCACCGGCCTTCGGCTGGATCAGGGGCGTTCGCCTGGAGAACGGCGAGCTGCAGCTGATCCCGGACCAGATCAACCCCGATTTTGCCGAGATGGTCCGCGCGGGGGCGTTCAAGAAGCACTCGATCGCCCTGTACCCGCCCGACGATCCCCGCAATCCGAAGCCCGGTGTCTGGTATCCGCGTCACATCGGTTTCCTCGGCGCGCAGCCGCCGGCCATCAAGGGCCTTCCCGCGGCCGAATTCGACGACGGCGACGACTGGGTCCAGTTCGACGAGATCGACGTCGGCTCGGCCCGGTGGTCGATCGTCCGCCTGTTCCGCGGGCTCCGCGACTACCTGATCGAGCGCGACGGGCGCGAGAGCGCCGACGACGTGCTGCCGGCCTGGACGATCGACCAGGTCGAGGAGGCGTTCTCGATGGATGAGAACGACCGCAACCATTCTGCCCACTTCTCTGAGGAAGACGAAATGACCCAGAACGCCAACGATCTGGCGGCCCGCGAGGCCGAGCTGAAGAAGCGCGAGCAGCGCATCCAGCAGCAGGAAAAGGCCGCCAAGGACGCCGCTGCTACGCGCCGGCGTGAAGGTGCCGTGCAGTTCGCCGAGCAGCTGGCCGATTCCGGCCGGATCCTGCCGCGCCACAAGGACCGGGTCGCCGAGATCCTGACCGCGATCGACGGCGACGAGCCGGAAGAGATCGAATTCGCGGAGGGCAGCCAGACGGTCAAGAAGACGTCGGCCGACGCGCTCCGCGAGTTCCTGCTTGAGCTCCCGGAACAGGTCAACTTCTCCGAGAAGTCTGGCAAGGACACCACGACCACCGCCGCGCAGTTCAGCGCGCCGAGCGGAACCCTGGTCGATCCGGCTCGGGCCGAGCACTACAACCGGGCCCGCGCTTACCAGCGCGAACACAACTGTGACTTCGCCGAAGCCGCGGCCGCCACCGAGAACCCGTAACGAGGACCCTGCCATGCAGTCGAAATCCATCCTGAACCTCTCGGTCCTGGCGGCCGGCGTTATCGCCGCCGAGACCTTCGTCACCCTCGCGGGCGTCACGGCCACGGCTGCCGGCGAGGCCGCCGGTGTTGCCGCAACCGACGCCGAGTCCGGCGACCAGTTCCCGGTCACCGTGGCTGGCACGGCCGTCGTCGTCGCCGGCGGGGCCATCACCAAGGGCGCAGCCGTCGAAGTCGGCGCCGGCGGCAAGGCCGTCGCGTTTTCTGCCGGCGTGAAGGTCGGCATCGCCCTCGAGGCGGCCAGCGCCGACGGCGATCGCATCGAAGTCCTCGTCCTTCCGTCCGCCTGAACCTGACCTGGAGCGATAACCCATGACCCAGCAGTCCATGAAAGCCAACCGCGTCGTCGATCCGGTCATCTCGGAGGCGGCACGCGGCTACAAGCAGCCCGGCCTGGTCGGCGATGCGCTCTTCCCGCGCGTCCCGGTCATGCAGTACGCCGGCAAGATCATCGAATTCGGGAAGGAAGATTTCCGCGAGTACGACCTCGATCGCGCACCGGGCAGCACCGTCAAGCGCGTGACCGCCGGCCATGCCGGACAGCCGTACTCGATCGTCCCGCGCGCTGTGGAACGCCCGGTGCCGCGCGAGCTCGGCGTCGATGCGCAGGCTGTGCCTGGCATCAACCTGGGCAACCGCGCCGCAGTGTCCGGGATGCGGATCCTGCAGAACAACATGGAGTTCAAGCAGGCCGCCTTGGCGACCAACCCGGCCAACTACGGTGCCGGCAACAAGGTCACCCTGACCGCCGGGGACCGCTGGACCCAGCCGGGCACCAGCACGCCCAACGGCGATATCGAGGAAGGTCGCGACGCGATTCGGGCCAGCATCGGGATGTACCCGAACCTGGCCATCGTGTCCGCGAAGGCGATGAAGGCTCTGCGCCACCACCCCTCGATCATCGACCGGATCAAGCACACCTCGCGTGACTTCGCGACCGCCGACATCCTCGCCCAGCTGTGGGGCATCGAGCGCGTTCTGGTCGGCGGCGCGGTCAAGGCCGGCTCCGGCGACACCTTCTCCGACGCCTGGGGCGACGGCGTGGTCCTGGCCTACGCGGCCGTCGGGTCGGTCGACGCCGAGGAGCCTAGCTACGGCTACACCTACTTCGTCGAAGGCCATCCGCTGGTCGAGACGCCCTACTGGGAAGAGTCGACGAAGAGCTGGATCTACGGCGTGTCCGACGACGCGGCTCCGGTGATTGCAGGCGCCGAAGCCGGCTACCTGATCACCGGCGCGGGAGATGACTCCTGATGAGCCGCTACCACGCCACGACCCCGATCAAGTATCGGGGCAAGATCCGCCGCCCGGACGGCCCGAGCTTCGAGGTGGCTGACGAGGACGTCGAGAAGCTCGGCGCCCTGGTGACGCCGGCGACCTCGGCGAAGCCCGATTCGAAGCCGAAGGGCTCCGACAAGGCGAAGGGCGAGTCGAAGCCCGAGGCCAAGACCTCGGGCGGCTCGACGTCGGACCGCGTCAACATCAACACCGCCTCGGCCGAGGAGATCGAGAAGGCCGCCAAGTACATCGGCGAGAAGACGGCCGCCGATATCGTTGCCTGGCGCGACGAGGAAGACGGCCGGGCCTTCGAGTCGCTGGACGACCTGAAGAAGGTCGGCGGGATCTCGGACAAGGCCATCGAGTCCAACCGCGACACGCTGACGGTCTGACGTGTACCTGGTCGCCGCCGATCTGCTCGACCGCTTCGGCTCCGAGGAGCTGGCGCAGGTCGCACCGCCCGACGAGCTCGTCGCGGTCGAGCCGGCGTTGATGCGGGCCGTGATCCTGGCCGAGGACACCTCGGCCTGGACCGCCGACGAGATCCAGGCGGCGACCGAAGGTGTCGCCCGGATCGACGAGGCGCTGTCGGACGCGAGCGAAGAGGTCGACGGCTACCTTGCCAGCCGCTACACGCTGCCGCTGGATCCCGTTCCTGGGTTCCTGGTCCGACTGACCGGCAACATCGCGCGCTACTACCTGCACGACGACCGGGCCAGCGAAGAGATCGAGAAGCGCTACCGCGACTCCGTCAAGACGCTGACCGCGATCGCCGACGGCAAGGTCTCGCTCGGCTCCGACGATCCCTCGCCGGAAGGGCCCGGCCCGATCGGCACGAAGTCGGACTGCGACCGGCAGTTCACGAAGAGTTCGCTGGCTGACTTCTGACGATGAGCGCGCTCTACGGTCCGCTCCGCCTCGGGCCGGTCATGGACCGGCTCAACGCCGAGCTGACGGGCTGGAAGTTCATCGGCGGCCTGGCCGACCTCGAGCAGGCGGAGAAATCGACCTCACCGGTGACGCCGGCCGCCTATGTGCTGATGGGTTCCGACCGCATCGGCGCCCGGGCCGATACCTCGATGAGGATCCGGCAGCGCTCGACCGCGATCTTCGGCGTTGTGGTCGCGCTTCGCGACTACCGGGCCAGCAAGCGTTCCGCCGACAAGCTCGATGAGCTGGCGGCCCGGATCGGCGAGATCCGGGCCGCGCTGGTCGGCTGGACGCACCCGGACGGCGAAGGCCGGCCGACCGTTCTCCAGGGCACCGGAGGCGCGATGGGCTTCAAGCACTCGACCCTCTGGTGGCGCGACAACTTCGCGACCGAATACACGATCCGAAACGCCTGATAAGGACCACGACCATGAGCAAGAAGACCGAAACCAAGCCCCGTCCGCGCACTGGCGGTCGCTACGTCCGCAAGGGCGACAAGCTGGTTCGCCAGGACAAGCCGCAGACCCCGAATCCGGGCAAGTCCGCGATCGCGAAGGCCGAAGCCGAGAAGGCGGGCGCGAAGAGCGACGCCAAGGAATCCACCGCCGGCAAGTCCGGCAAGTAAGGAGACGAGACGATGAGCGGAGAATTCATTGACGTTCGCGCCTTGCGGCTCAAGGCCGAGTCCGTCGAAGGCACCTACGAAACTCTGGCGGCCGCCGATGCGATGCAGATCCTCAACGGCGAGGCGCAGATCCAGGAAGACCCGCTCACGCGGGAGATCGACAAGCCCGACGGCGGCGCGCGACCCTCGGTCCAGACGCGACGCCGCGTCACGATCACTGGCGGCATCGAACTGGCGGGCGCGGCCACGGCCGGCAACGCCGCGCCGCACGCGGCGCTGCTGCTGAATGCCGGGCACGCCGAAGTGCTCGACGCCGGCCCGCCGGCCGGCGCTGAGTACTCGCCGGTGCTCAAAGGTTTCGCATCCGCCTCGGCCGAGTTCTTCTGGGACGGCGAGCGCTACCGCGCGAAGAGCGGGCGGTCTCGCCTGACCTCGATCGCGGCCGAGATCAACAACTACCTGCGCGCCGAGTTCGAGTACATGGGCCTGATCGAGTCGATCGCCGAGGCTGCGGTGCCGAGCGACGACGTCTCCGCCTTCCAGGCCCCGCAGCCGCTCACCGTCGAGTCGATGCTGGCGTCAGTCGGCGGCACGGCGCTGGAGGTCGTGTCGATCAATATCGACCCCGGTATCGACCTGAACATGAGCTACCACTCCGAGGGGGGCATCGTGGGGCACACTGCCCGGAGCGTGACAGGCACTCTCCGGTGTCACCGGCCGCTCGTGGCGACGAAGGATCTTCGAACGCTGGCGAGCACTCGGGCGACCGAGGCGCTCTTCCTGGGCCTGAGCACCGGTACGGCGGCCGAGGCCGTCGAGATCACCAGCGCCACGACCGAGTTCGGCGAACCGCAGAACGTCGAGATCGACGGCGGCTACAAGGGCTGGGACGTTCCGTTCAGGATGCTCGATGACTACACCCTCCGCTTGGGGTCCTCCTCGTGATCGGGCGCTCGCTGATGTGGAGCCGCGACCAGAGCATGTTCCGGGCCGTGCTCACGGGCGTTGCCGGCGTCCTCGCCGGCATCGTTGCGGGCCTGACCGCCCTGGCGGCGATCGCCGCGTTCAACCCGGCCTGGGCCCAGCTCGAGCCGCATCACGCCGGGCACTGGCATTCGCCGACGCTGCCTGGCCAGGGGATCGTGATTTCGGCCTGGCCCGATCAGCCGCACCGGGCCGCCGGCGCGGTGGTGGTGCTGTTCAACTACGAACCCGACGGCCCTGGTCAGGTCTGGCTGATCTCCGACGTGCTCGAGGCCGGTGAGCGCACGGCCGATGTGTATCTGCCGGCCGGTGCCTGGCCGGGTGTAGAGGTCGACATCGGCGAGCGGGTCGGCGCGATCACCATCGGGCCGCCGATCGCCGGCGACGGAACGCTTCGCATGTATTACCACTTGCCTGCGTTTCCCGACGACTGCGACCCGCTGCCTCAGCCGAGCCCGAAGCCGCCGGATTGCCAGGGCGTCATCCACTACCAGCGACTCACCCCGCCAGGAACCGTTCAGCCATGACCGACACCAACCAGGACAAGGCCGCGCCGGCCACGACGCGGATCAAGCTGCAGCAGGAATGGAAGCGCAGCGTCACCGTCTCGCTCCCGCATCCGACCGAGGTCGATGAGGATCTCGTGATCTCATTCGTCGCCGTGTTCAAGGACCTGAGCCCGGACGAGCTCCAGTCCTACCAGGAGCAGGTCGCCGACGAAATCCGGCCGCTGTTCGAGATGATCCGAATGCTCGACAAGGCCGGTTCGAAGACCAAGCCCGACGACCAGGCCAAGGCCCTGGCCGACGTCCAGGCCGCCGCCGAGGACCTCGACGAAGACACCGCCTCCGACATCGTTCCGCTGATCGAGCGGGTCTTCGTTCGTCCCGAACGGCTCGAGATCGAGACCGCCGACGGCGGCCTTCTCGACGCGGCGCAGACGCGCGAGTACTGCCTGAAGGAGCCGCGCTTCCGCAAGGCGATCCAGGCCAAGTTCGATGAGGTCCACCAGCGTGGCGGGGCCGGCCTGGGAAACTTGCTGAGGTCGGCCGGCGCTGGGCCCGTCTCCGGCCGGAAAGGAAAGAGTCCGAAGCGCAAAGGGAAGAAGCGGAAAGGCAGTACCGGCTAGCGGGGATCCGGCCGTACACGCCGAAGGTCCGGGAAGAGCCGCCGATCGAACTCCTTGTTTCCTGCATCGATGCGTTCTGGATCTGGCGTCGTTGCCGAAAACCGGTCATCGCCTCGATGGCCGGCTTGGTGCCGGTCGAGATCGATGCGATCGAGATCCGGACCATCGCCGAGATCCTCGGCATCGAACTGACCCCGGCGCGCCTGGTCCAGGTGCAGCACCTCGACCAGGCCTACGTCGATGAGCGCCGCCTGATGATGGCCGAGGAATCAAAGAAGCGATGACCGACAACCTCACCGTCAAGCTGGTCCTGGATGGCGACGGCTCTCGCCTCGAGGGCGCCGTCAAGCGGGCGGACGGTTCGGTCCAGAAGTTCAGCCAGAACCTCGAGCAGTCCTCCCAGAAGACCGAGCGCGCGCTCAAGCGCCAGGCCGACCAGGTCGACAACAGCGCTCGCAAGCTCCAGACCCTCGAGCAGCGAGCGTTGCGCGCTGGTAAGGCCCTCGTCGGAGCCATCGGCGCGGGTTTCGTGGCGCGCGAGCTGGGGCGTCGAGCCGATCAGTACTCCGAACTCTCCGCCCGCCTGAATCTCGTCACCGACTCCGGCAACCAGACGGCCGAGGCACTCGCTCGGGTCCGCAGCGTGGCCAACGATACGGGCCAAAGCCTCGGCTCGGTGGCCAACCTGGCCACCCGAACGATCCGCGCCCTGCAATCCACCGGCAGGAGCACGGAAGAGGCATTGCAACAGGGCTTGCAGCTGACCGAGGCGGTCTCGAACGCCGTGCTCATCTCGGGTGCCTCGGCGGCGTCGGCCGACGCCGCGCTGACCCAGCTCTCGCAGGGCCTGGCCAGCGGCGTTCTGCGTGGCGAAGAGTTCAACTCGGTAACCGAGCAGACGCCTGAGATCGCTGCAGCGTTGGCGCGCGCTCTCAATGTCACGACGGGCGAGCTCCGCGACATGGCCCTCCAGGGCGCGCTGACGACCGAGATCGTGACCGATGCGTTGCTGTCGCAGGCCGATGCGCTCAAGAGCCAGGCCGAAGAGATCCCGCCGACGATCGCGCGTGCCTGGCAGACGCTCAGCAACGAGGTCACGCTCTACATCGGCGAGGCTGACCAAGGCATCGGTGCAAGCCGCCAGTTGGCCGAGACAATCGAGTTCCTGGCCGAGAACCTCGGGATCGCGGCTGACGTGGTCGCGGCGGTGCTGGTCGTCGCGCTGAGTCGATACGTTGCGGTGTCTCGCGTTGGACAGGCCGTGACGATGCAGAACGTCGCGGCACTGCTTGCCAAGCGCGGCGCTCTGAATGCCGTGAATGTGTCGCTGCTTGCGACCACTGCAGCCACAAGAGGATTGGCAGTAGCGGGACGAGGCCTGCTCGCGCTTTTCGGCGGGCCGCTGGGTCTAACGATCGCGGTCGGGAGTTTGGCCGCGATCTTTGGTGATGATCTGATCCCGTTCCTGAATCGGTCACGCCGCGAGATGGAAGCGTTGGCATCGCCAACCGATGCCGCTCGCGACAGTGTGATCCGGCTCAGCGAGGCGATTGACCTGCTCGATGATCCGGGGTCGCTTCGTTCGATCCGAGGCGAGATGCAGGCGCTACAAGCGGAAGCTGATGAAGTAGAGGCCGCACTCCGGCGCGCTCGCGGCGTGCGCATGCAGGGAATTGGGGCGTCGGGGATCTCTTCCTCCGGGCCTTCTCAGCTCGAGCAGGACCTCGAGAGCCGGCTGACTGTCATCAACGAACAGCTGCGCTTGGCGCAGCAGTTGTCGGGTCAGGCCAACTACGACGACCTGGCATTGCTGATCCGGGGGCTCGGCGCCGCTGCGGACTTCGCTGCACCGCTACTGCAACGCTACGGCGACGCACTCCGCGGACCGGTAGGGCCGACCGAGAAGTTCGCCACGATCCTCGACGAATCGATCGAGAAGCTCCGCCTGCAGGTCATCGAGCTGGTCGCCGGCGAAGACGCCGCCCGCGACTACGCCGATGGGCTGCTCCTGGCGGCCGCTGCCGAACAGGATGCGGCTGACGGAACGACCGCCAACACCGAAGCGGTGCGCGCTCAGATCGAGACGCGTAACCGGCTTCAGCGCGCGCTGGCGGCCGAGGCAGCGCGGCAGGAAGCGCTTGAGCTCGCGCAGAAGCGTCAGGCCGAATTGGTCGAACGGCTGGTCGGCGCGACCGATGACCTAGTCGCCGCCCGTGACCCATTCGCTGCGCGCGAACGTGAGCTGCTCGGACTCCTCGAGGATGCGAATTCCCTTCTGGAGCTGAACGACGCGCAGCTGGCCGGGCTGGGCCTGACCTCCGAGGACGTGGCCGGGCAGATCGAAACGATCAATGACGAGCTCGACCGCCTGACTGACGAGCGCGAGCGGGAGTTCCGGGCGCTGGCGCGATGGATGGCCGAGCTGGGCCAGAACGCAGCCCGCATCGCGCTGGAGATTGCCGGGTTCACCGTCACGCCGGCGCGTCCCGGCGATAACGACCAGGTCGGCCAACTAGCCGCGAACTTCGGCCGCTCGATCATCGAAGGTGCAGACCTGCAGGATGCGCTCGCCAGGAGCCTCCGTGCGGCGGGTGGTGAGCAGGTGATCGATGGGCTGCAGAAAGTCGTCCAGCGCGGCTTCAACGAGGGCCTCGAGAAGCTCGATCTCTCCGATGCCGCGAAGAAGAATCTAGGCGCGGTGGCCGGGGGATTTGCGCTGGCGCTCGGTGAGGCGATCGAGGGCAATACGGTTCAGGCAATCACCACCGCGATCGGCGCCACGATCGGTGCGATCGTCTCGGGCGGCAACCCGGCTGGGGCTCAGGCGGGCGCGAGCATCGGCAACCTGATCGGGTCGCTGATCGATCAGCCGTCGACGCCGAAATTCCAGGTCTCCGGCCGAAACGTCAATCTCGACCTCGGCATCGACGAGGTCCTGGAGACCGCGATCGGCACCTTGGAGATCGGTTTCCGCCAGCTTGAGCAGGGAACGAAGGATGCGGTGATCCGGACCCTGCAGCAGTTCGCGCAGGGCATCGCCGGCATCGTCCGGGACGACGAACTGCTGGCGGCCATCCAGCGCGAGATCGACGACGTCAAGTTCTCCAGCCGGTCCGACGGGGCCAGCATCGAGCAGCTGATCGCCACGGTCTTCGACAATCTGGTCGACGCACTCGACGCCGGCATCGCATCGTTTATCCGGCGCGGCGCGACGCTCGAGGACCGGCTAGCGCGGTTCGAAGCCGCCTTTGCGATCGATCGAGCCTTGACGCTGCGTCGCGGGCTCGGCCTGGTCGGCGGATCCGGCACCGGCCTCGGACCTGGTCTTGTGGATCCGGCCGGACCAGGTCCGGCTCCGATTCCGCCTGGCGATGGCGGCGGCCCGAATCCGGTCCAGCCTCCTCGACAGGTCCGCGAGTCGGCCGACGCGATCAAGACGTTCAATGAGGTGTTGGAAGGCACTGAAGAGGCGGCGGCGCTGTCGTCGCCGGCGTTGCTCGAAACCCTGGAGCTCCTCGAGGAGCTTCAAGTGGGTGCCGAGCCGCTGATCCAGACGTTCAACCGCCTGGTGGCGGTGACCGGCACGCTGGATGAAGCACAAGCGTTGCTGGGCGTTCGGTTCGCCGACAGCCGCGAAGGGCTTGTCCGCTTCGGCGCGGATCTTGTCGCGTTTTTCGGGGACGACGCCGGACAGCTGGCGACCAGCTTCGGCCGGGTGTTCGACGTCTTCTTCACCGAGGAGGAGCGCGCCAGGGCCCGGGCCGAATCCGCCCGCGGCCGCGCCGATTCGCTGCTCGGCGATCTCGGTATCGACCTGACCGATGAGATCGCCTCGGTCGAGGGATTCCGGGCGCTGTTCGACGAGCTGGCCGGCACCCTGTCGCCCGAGGATCTCGCGATCCTGCTCGAGGCCGGCAATGCGATCGCGGACCTGATCGACGCCGAGGGCGAGCTCGCCGACGCGCGCGGCCAGTCGAGCGACGCCGCGCGCGAGCTGGCCGACATCGCGCGCCAAGTCGAGGACGACATTTTCTCGCTGACACGGTCCGAGTTCCGCGTCGAGTTCCGCAACCTTCGTCAGGAAACCGAGGAGATGATTGCGCGGGTCCGCGAGCTCGGTGGATCCGAGGAACTGCTTGGCCGGATTCGGCAGCGCGAGGCGCTGGCCATGCAACAGCTCGCCGGCGCGCTTCGAGCCAGCCTGACCGACATCTTCGCGCAGTTCTCCGGCCAGGCCACGGCGTCAGCATCGACCGAAATCCGGCAGATCGGCGATATCACCGCCGCGGTCGAGAATCGCTACGCCCGCGAGATGGCCGCGCTAGAACGCATCGGCGAGCTGGTCGACAACCTGCTGCTGTCTTCACTCTCGCCCCTGAACCCGCAGGATCGACTGAATGAGGCACGCAGCCAGCTCAACCAGGCATTCGCTGCGGCCGAGGGGGGCGACCTCAACGCGCTCGAAGCGCTGCCGGACCTGGTCAATCAGTATCTCGCCGAGTTGCAGGACTTCACCGGCGGCGTCGGGATCTACCCGGCCGAGTTCGAGGCGGTGCTGGCGCGCCTGGCCGACCTGCAGGCTGCCGGCCCGCAGAACCCGCCGCCGAACGAGCGGCCGCCGACGGTCGGCACGATCAATCAGGCGGCCGGCGCGATCGTCAACGAGCTCACCGAGCTGCAGCGGATCCAGCTCGCCACGCAAATCGTCGACCAGATCGGGCTGCTGGCTCAGATCTCCGGCCGCACGCCCTCGGAAATTGCCAACGAGATCGGGTCGGAGTTCGGCGTCAGCATCGGTGACCTGATCCAGACACTCACCGGCGAGCTGCCGAATCTGACCGGCGATGCACTCGCTGCCTACTTCGATAACCTGGTGATGGAGTCGAACGCGCAGCTGAACCAGCTGGAGTCGATCGACTCGACGCTGCTCGAAGGCAACGCTACGCTCGCGATCATCTCGCAGACTTCGAAGGACCTGCTCAGCGTTGCCGGCGCGATCCGAGAAGTCTTGATCCAGAGCGGCGCGATTCCGGACCCGGATCCGCCGACAGCCGGGCCAGCGCCAGAGCCCCCGCCGTTCGCAGAGGGCGGCTGGGTGAATACCGACAGCGTGATCCGTGCGGGCGAGGCTGGCCGCGAGCTGGTCTTGCCGAACCCGGTATCGGAGTTCTTGGCGCGAACGGGGATCCCGGTCAACGTGCGGGCGCCGGCTTCCACTCCGGCCGTGGACGTCGAGGCCCGACGCCAGCTCGAGCGCATCGCCGAAGGCGTGCAGCAGCTGACCGCGGCTGTTGTGGCCGCCGACTACGCCAACGTCGGCGCGATCGCGGACCTGAAGGACGAGCGCAACGGCGGCGGGTTCATCGGCGCGCAGACCCGTGGCGGAGGTCGTTGTGGCGGATCCTGACACCCTCGTCCTTGAGTTGACTGCCGATCCGGGCACGGGTGACGAGCTGGTTCGCGTGTCGACCCAGCCGGTCGCCGGTTCGGCGGACATCCGGGCGATCCTGGTAGGAACGCCCGAGCGTCAGGTCCAGTTCGGCGTGTGGATCTGGAACAGCAGAACCGAGTCCGGCGTCGCGGCGATCGAGATCGCCAATGGCGATCGCCGGCTCGATTGGCTGATCGATGCGGAGACGCGCGACAAGCCGGCCCGGATCCTCGTCGGCCGACGCGGTCAGGCGTTCGGGGCCTTCACCGAGGAAGCGAAGCTGGTCGTCGACGTGGTCGAGGCGACCGAGGAGCGCACGCTGCGGGTGAAGTTCCTCGCGCCCGATGTCGCACTGCGCACTACCTGGCAGACCGACTTCTACCAGTCCAGCGTGCCGATTTCCACGCTGGAAGGTCGGCCGGTTCCGGTCGGGCTCGGAAAATGCTTCCAGGCCGGAGCCGTGTTGGAGCAGGAAACGCCGACGATCGAGTACGCGGTCAACATCGGCCCGGTCGCCAAGTTCGACGTGGTCGCCTCCAACGCCAACCCGGCGCTGGTGACGCAGTACGAATACACCGAGCGCGGATTCCGGTTCCTGATTACGCCGGCCGGCATCGTGACCGCGACGTTCACCGCGCCGCAGAAGCAGGAAGGTCACACCACGGCCGACTTGCCGTCGGGCTATCCGAGCAGCGGCCATGAGAACGCCGGCGCGAACAGCGATTTCACGAGCTGGACCTCGAACAAACCGACCGGCTACACCCTGGCCAACGACAACATCGCCAGCCCGGAGAAAAAGCTCGAGCGGTATCTCTCGACCAGCCGACTCACGGTTATCAATCGCGACAGCGGATTCGGTGGGATCCAGAGCACCGCGCCGCGATTCGCCCGAAACCTCGGCCTGATCCCTGGTCGGTGGTACGGGATCCGGCTCGACTGGACCAACGTCTCCGGCTGGACAAACCAGCTCGGGTTCCTGACGATCGGGACGTCGGACGCTGCCGACATCGGCAACCTGACGCTCTACAACAGCACCGGCGAGCTGGTCACTGTGCAAGGTCCGATTACCGCCGATGGCACGTACTACTTCAAGGCGGGCGGACCGGTCCTGAAAGTGATCTTCGGCGGGTCGCTGTTCACTGGCACCGATACCCAGTGGACGCTAAACTCGGTTCGTTACTGGCCCGTCGAGACCGGCCTTACGGATCTCGCCGACCTGGTCCCCTACGTTCTCGATCTTGCGGGGTGGACCGGCGGCATCGATCAGGCCGGGCTCGACGCGCTATCGACCGCGATCGGACCGCACGAGCTCGGCGACTACCTGACCCAGACCGTCGACACCGCCGATATCCTCGATCGGTTGCTGGCGCCCTTCCTGGGCTACTGGTATGTCGACGAGACGGAGACCATCAGGTTCGGCCGGCTGGTTGATCCATCGACGATCTCCGGCGACCCGGTGCTGGAGATCACAGGCAGCATGATCCAGCGCGGTCGCAACGTCACCGTCGCTGACGACTACATGCGGGGCCTGACGGACACCTACGGCGGGCAGGAGAACCACCGCCCAATCGACCAGGAAACCAGCGCCGGCGCGGTCGCCACCATGAACGAGCAGGAGGTGGCGGCTGCGGACTTCCGGGTGATCGCGCGGGGCGATGGAACCGACCTCGACCCGTTCTATTCGTGGGCGCACGACCGCTGCATCTTCAACAGCCGTCTGCAGGATGAGACCAGCATCGTCCGGGAGCGCGATCGCACAGCCGCGATCGCCGGCCAGCGGCGGCAGTTCGTGACCATCCCCGCTGTTGTTCCGAGGCAGGTCGCGATCAAACCCGGCGACAAGATCCGCCTCACCGTCCCGGAGTACGGATTCGGCGCCGGCGTTGACCTGGTCG
Organism: Wenzhouxiangellaceae bacterium; assembly: GCA_965227925.1. Taxonomy (GTDB): domain Bacteria; phylum Pseudomonadota; class Gammaproteobacteria; order Xanthomonadales; family Wenzhouxiangellaceae. The sequence continues at coordinate 295,628 of CBDDGP010000002.1, read as the reverse complement.
TTGTCGGCGCACGTCGGCGCTACCTCGGCCGCCTTTTTGACCTCCTGGCTTGGAGATAACCCGATGAACTCCTCTGGTGCGATCTTCCTCTACGACGACGCCAACGACCGCCTCGACACGTTCATCGACGACGGTCGGCTGGACGTTCCCGACAACATTCTGGTTCCACAGTTGGAGCCGAAGGCGACCTGTGCCGGATACTCGGTCATGGAGTTCCGTTGGACCGGCACCGAGCAAGTGGGAGCGGTGTGCCTCTGGGGGACCAACCAGCTCATCTTCTCTCAGCTTCCGATCCTGACCGTCGAGCGCTGGAGTGGCTCCAGCTGGGTGGAGGTCGCGTTCGAACTCTACGTTGGAGAGGCAACTCAGTTCTCGCCGACCCATCTGGTTGCCGTGTTCGATGAGGAAGTCGAGACCACGCGAATGCGGGTGACGCCGTTCGCCAGCAGCTCGTCGATCTCCATCGGCTACATCCAGTTTGCAAAGGTCGTGCAGGGCCTCGACACCGTCGATGCGGGGTACGGCGTGACGCCTTTCACGACCTCGGTGCTGCAGCCAACGAAGAGCGGCCAGATCGTGCCCCAGCGCGGCTCGCAGTACCGTCGAATTCGGATCAACCACAGGACCCTGAATCCAACGCTGATGCACGGTTACCCCTCGGGAGAGGAGCGAGTCCAGCTGCCCGCGGCGACAATCGCATTTGGCCGCTGGTCGGGATCTGGTTCCGGGCCGTTCACGATGCCGTCAGGCGAGGACCAGGACGTGGTGACCTTCTCCGGAGCTCTCGAAAGCGGTGCCAACTATCTGCTGGAGTACCGGTGCCGAATCGAGGGCCAGGGGTCGTCGATAAATCCGCCCACCCTCAACTTCAACTTCTCTCTTCAGGCAGGGCACGGTCGACGATTCGTTCACTTCACCGCCAGCTCCACAGATCTGGAGATCGTCGGTGGCACCTTGGCCTCACCGTCTAGCCTCGAAATCGAGATTCTCGGGCTCTACAAGGTCAACGAGTCCCCCGCGGAGGTGCGGCGCACGATGACCGAGGTCATCGGAATCGCGGCCACCGGCCTGCCAATCGGACTCATCATCCGGCCGTCCCGGCCGACAAGGGCCGGGGTCTCGACAGTGTTCGGGTTCGTCGAGTCGTTCCAGGAGTACACCGACCTGGACGGCGAAATGAAGGCCGGCGGCCTGACCATTGCAGAGGCCCTGTAGCTATGCGATTCCCCGCACGTCTGGCCATTCATCGATCATCGGCACAAGGCCAGCCAGTTTGCGTAGGCTCGGTCGTCGTCCTCTCGAACAACCTTTGGTCTGGAGGGATAAGCGCCAGTGGCGTAGAAGGGTCTGAATCCAACGTACGCGCCGAATCCATTCTTCGCGTTCACCTCGCCGCAGATCACCTCACCGGTGTCCCTTACGTTTCGAAATTCAACAGCTCCAGGGTCTCGCATCTGATCCCTGACGGCCGCCTTAGCGACGCTGACTCTCTCCGAATCGCAGCCAGTCAGGCACGCCAGCACAAGCACCAGAGTGATGAATCGAATAGAAGCTGCCATCACACCCTTCTCCTCAGTTCTATCGGTTCTCGCTGTCTCAATTACGAGGCTGAGTCTGCTTGATCTTGGCGATCCGTGCAAATCCGGGGAGGGCTAGAACCAGCGTGCTGAAGGCCATTGGCTTGGCCCTCGCAGAGCCCCTGCAACAGGCATGAACGGGCGAAGTCGCCGCCCGGCCATTGCGTTGGCGTTGGCAATAGGTAGGGTGGCCGGGCGACTCGCGGATGGGGGTTCCGCTTCCAGCATACTAGCGGAACTCGCCCTTGATTTCGGCGGCTTTCGAGACACCCCGACGGTCTTTCAGGATCGCGGCGGCCGGACGGGGCGGAATCGGCTTAGAATGCGTGTCTCGTTTTGCTGTCGCGGCGTCTCGTTTCCGCTGGCGCCTTACACCCCTAGTCCCTTTCCCCTAGTCCCTTTCCCCTAGTCCCTTTCCCCTACCCCCTTTCCCCTAGTCCCTGATCTTCCTCCATTCCGGCATCCCCGACTCGCCGGTGAGGTCTTCGGCGGCGTCCTTCAGCGCCGGCTGGGCCTGGATCAGGGCGTGGAAGATCAGGTGCTGCTCGATCGAGCCGGTCAGCGCCTCGGCCCCGGGGCCGGCGGCGTAGACGGCGACGTCCTCGCCGCCGTGGGTGGCCTGGGAGACGCCGAACACCGCCTCCTGCCGATAGTCGGGGTCGCGCGGCTCGCCGCGTTCCAGGTCCGGTCGCGGACCGGGCCGGAACCCGGGGCCGTTGATGTAGTTCAGGGTGGTGAACGGCTTTCCGTCGACATCCCGCGCCAGGCGGGGCGCCTCGCCCCGGGGTCCGGGTCCATGGGTGCGGCCGAGAATGGGGTTGCCGCGACCGCCGTAGCCGCCGAAGGTCAGGGCGTGCCCGTGATCGGCGGTGACCACGATCATCGTGTCGTCGAGATCGACGCGGTCGAGCACCGCAGCGACGGTCTCGGACAGCAGGATCGTCTCGTCGAGCGCGCGGAACGCGTTGCCGACGTGGTGGGCATGATCGATTCGGGCGCTCTCGACGACCAGCACGAAACCGCTCCGGCGGTCGTCTGCGGCCGCGCTCGATGCACGTCGCTGGAGCAGGTCCAGGGCGCGGACGGTCATCTCGACCAGCGACGGCTCGCCGGCGCCGTCGCGGTCGGTGTCGTGGCGGTACTGCATGTGCGATCGCTCGAACAGACCCAGCACGGGGCCGTCGTGCTGCTCGGGCAATGCATCGAACTGCTCGCGGTTCCAGACATAGGCGCCCTCGGGAAAGCGCTCTCGCCAGAGCTCGGTCAGGTCCTCGCCGTCCTGCCGCCAGCCGCGCTCGTCCGGGTACTCGGGATCGAAGGCCTCGGCGGGCAGGAATCCCGATCGACCGCCGCCGAACACCACGTCGAACCATCCGTCGACGTCGTACTCCACCAACTGACGTGCGATGTCCCGACAGCCGAGCTCACGGGCCGTGGGCGACAGGCCGCTGTCGCTCTCCCAGCGCCGCTCGGGCGACTTGGCGTACAGCACCGCCGGCGTGGCGTGCGTGATGCGCGAGTTGGTGACGATGCCGGTCGCCAGTCCGGCGCGCCGGGCGAGATCGAGCAGCGAGACCCGCTCGCGGCCGACGGCCGACGCGCAGTCGGAACGTTCGGCAATCTGGTCCACGGCGATGCCGCCGGCGAAGGTCTTCACCCCCGTCGCCATCGCCGTCATGGTGCCGGCCGAGTCGGGCGTCTGCTGGTTGGTGTTGTACGTCTTGGCCAGCGCCAGGTGCTCGAAGCCCTCGAACGCCAGCGAATGCTCCTCACCCGGTCCGCCGGCACGCTGGCCGGCGAGGATGCGCGCCGCGCTGATCGTCGCCAGACTCATCCCGTCGCCGATGAACAGCACCAGGTTGCGCGCCGTTCCGGCGCCGGTCCGCTCGCGCATGCGGGCGATCTCGGCCCGACCCGTGCGGTACCACCGGGCCGGCGTTTCACCGTCCGCGGTCGATGCCGGCCGGGCGGGCACGGACGCGAGCGGCGCGGCCAGGGTCGCATGGCCGACAAGACCGCCGACAAGAAGAAGACCCGAGATTGCGGGAAGAATGAACGGTCGTCGAGACATCATGGGAGGAATTGTAGGCGGCTCGGGATGACAGGCGGGTTTCGCGTGAGCCGCGTCGGTGCACGGATCAGCGCGAAGCCGATTTCAACCGTTCGATGCAGTCGTCCATGTGCTCCGACAGCCGCTCGAGAACGGCCGCATCCTCATCGTTCCAGGACTGCTCCACGGCCTGGTCCAGGGCCGCATCCAGGGTGTCCCGCCAGCGTCCCTCGGCGGCCACGAGGCGTTCGCCCAGCGCGGCCGTATCCGCGCCGAGCAGGTCGGCCGACGCCTCGACCCAGGCCCGATCCGGGTCGCCGGCACTGGGCAGGACGCCGCGCGATCGGAGCCGTGCGGCCAATTGCTCCAGACAGGTCCGGCGGTCACTGACGACGCGACCCAGCGCCTCGGCCAGGCCGGGCGACGGAGCACCGTCCTCGAGCAGCTCCCGATAGCGTTCCAGCAACTCGGCGCCGCGCGCATGAACTTCCATCAGACAGGCTTCGTCGTCGTCGCGGATCAGGCTCATGCTGCGTCCTCGTTCGTGGATTCCTGCGACGGCGCAGGGCCATCCGACGCGTGCGCGGATGCCACGAACGCGCCCGGCCCCGGGCCGCAGACCACGGTCAGGGCACCGGCCTCGAGCTCGATCTCGATCGGAGTCTCGCCGAGGTCCTCGCCGTCGGCGGTCGTCGCCATCGGTCGCTTCGTCGCCAGACCGACCCGGGTGCAATGCTGGTGGACGAGCTTGGGCGAGCGGAAGCGCTCCGGTCCGAGCAGCTTGACCGCGGCAAACGTCCAGACCAGTCGCAAGGGATGGTCGGCGCGGACCGCATAGACCTCGAGCGCGCCATCGTCGACGACGGCCTCGGGCACGCGATTGCCGCCGCCGTAGAACGCACCATTGGCCACCGCGATCTCCAACCAGCGGCCGACGAAGACCCGATCGTCGCAGCGCAGTCTGCCGCGCGTGCCGCGGTGCTCGCGCCATCGCTCGATCAACCGCCCCGCGTAGCTGAATCCGCCGAACCACTTCTTGTCGCGGTTTTCGACCGCGCGACTGGCCTCCGCGCCGAGTCCCATGTGGGCCACGTTGACGAACGCCCGGCGTCCGCCGCTCGCCTCGATGTGGGCCAGGTCGACGGCCACGCAACGGTCGTCGGCCACGGCCTGGCAGGCCTCGTCCGGATCGCCGCTCAGGCCGAGACTGCGAGCAAAGTCGTTGGCCGTTCCCGACGGCAGCACCGCCAGCACCGCGCCGGCGCGCGCACAGGCGCCGGCCGCCGCCTGTACCGTGCCGTCTCCGCCGGCCGCCAGCACCCGGTCGTCACGACCGATCGCGGCATCGTCCAGGCCGCCTGGATCGATCGTTTCGTCGACCTCGACACCGGTGTCCCGGAGCCGTTCGAGCCAGAACTCGACGCCGCGATCACCGTCGCCCGCAGCCGGATTGCCCACCAACCAGGTCGTCATGGAATCTCGAGTCTTCGAACACCAGGCTTCAAGGTACCCGATGCAGCGACCGACCGGGGTACCCTGTGCGCTCTGCTGCGGTACGGTCCGCGGACCGGAAGCGAGTCGCGAGCGACGCTGATCGTCGGCGACAGGATTGCATCCGACCCGGAGCGCCGCGGGAGCCGCTCGTTCAGCACGCCGAGGACACCTGCAATGAATCCCGTACTGGCCCGCGTGGTCGAACTGCTCGAACTCGAGCGCCTGGAAGACAAGCTGTTCCGCGGCCGCAGTCACGACATCGGCTCGCCGCAGGTGTTCGGCGGTCAGATTCTCGGCCAAGCGCTGTCGGCGGCGCATCGCACGGTCGACGACCGGGTGCCCCATTCGCTGCACGCGTACTTCCTGCGACCCGGTGATTTCAATCGGCCCGTGGTCTACCAGGTCGAGCGCTCGCGCGATGGCCGCAGCTATTCGAACCGACGCGTGGTCGCGCTGCAGCACGGCCGCCCCATCCTCAACCTGGCGGCCTCGTTCAAGCGGTCCGAAGACGGACCGTCGCACCAGGTCGATATGCCCGATGTCGACGGACCCGACGGCCTGAGCGAACTGGTCGACATCAATCGGTCGATGCTCGACCGCGTGCCGGAGAAGATGCGCCGCTTCCTGGCCCACGAACCGCCGTTCGAATTCCGACCGGTCGAACCACCCAAGCTGATCGACCCCTCCGAGCGTGCGCCCCGCAAGCATCTCTGGATGCGCGCCTGGAGCCGGCTTCCCGACGACCCGGAAATCCACCGCACGCTGCTGACCTACGTCTCCGACTACGAACTGCTGGGCACCGCGACGATGCCGCACCGACTGCCCTTCGGCGAAAAGACCGTGCAGATGGCCAGCCTCGACCACGGCATGTGGTTCCACCGGCCGTTCCGGGTCGACGACTGGCTGCTGTACGCCTTCGATAGCCCGTCGTCCGGCGACGGCCGCGGCTTCAACCGCGGCCAGATCTTCACCCGCGACGGAACGCTGGTCGCCTCGACCGTCCAGGAAGGCGTGATTCGGGTATGGGATTGAAGCAGGTACCAGGGGAAAGGGAACAGGGACTAGCTGGATCCTGGCAATGGTTCTACTAGCCCCTGCCCCCTTTCCCCTGGTCCCTGATCTATTCCCCTAGCCCCTCCACGGTCACCTTCCGCCCGGCGGAGATGTCCGTTGGGTCGGCCGGCTCGATGAGGATGGTGACGTCCGCCTCGGGCAGCATGCCGCGGCCGCGTTCGGGCCATTCGACCAGCAGCAGCGAACCGTCACCGACCAGGTCGTCGAGTCCGATGAAGTCCAGCTCCTCGGGATCGGTCAGGCGGTAGAGGTCGAGGTGGTGGACGGACAGGTCGGCGAGATCGTAGCTCTCGACCAGGCCGTAGGTCGGGCTCTTGACCCGTCCCCGATGTCCGAGCCCGCGCAACACGCCGCGGACCAGCGTGGTCTTGCCGGCGCCCAGGTCGCCGGACAGCCAGACCCGACGGCCGGGACCCAGCCGCCCAGCCAGGGCTTCGCCGAGGGCCACCATCGCCGGCTCGCCGACCGGACGGTGGATCTCGTACGCTTTGCTCATCGCGGCAGAACGCGATGGAGCCGATCGATGACCCGACCCGCCAGCACCTGCCGCCGACCCTCGGCGGCGACCTCGGCCGCGCGCGCGTGCAGCACGGTACCGGCCCGTGCGGCATCGAAGGCGACCAACCCCTGACCGAGCAGGCTGGCCAGCAGACCGGTGAGCGCATCGCCCATGCCGGCGGTGGCCATGGCCGGCGTTCCGAACGGGCACACGGCCAGCCGGCCGTCCGGGGCGGCGACCAGCGTTCCGAAGCCCTTCAGAACGACGACCGCGTGGTAGCGCCCGGCCAGTTCACGGGCCGCCGCGAAGCGATCGCGCTGAACTTCAGCGCCGTCGACGCCGAGCAATCGCGCCGCCTCCCCCGGGTGCGGAGTCAGGATCCAGTCGTCGCGCTCGAGGCGCCGGCCGTTGCGCCCCTCGGCCAGGCGATTGAGACCGTCGGCATCCAGCACCAGCGGCGTGTCCCGCTGCACCAGCCGATCCCAGACCGCGCGCGACCAGTCGCTGCGACCCAGGCCGGGGCCCAGCGCAATGACGTCGGCACGTTCGGCCAGCGAGTCGAGTCGCTCGCCGTCCTCGGCATCGGTCCACATCGCCTCGGGCAGGCCCGAGGCCATGACCGCCGCATGCGCCGCCCGGGTCGCGACCGACACCAGCCCCGACCCGGCCTCCAGCGCTGCGCGAGCGGCCAGCAGTGCGGCGCCGGGCATGCCGTGGTCGCCGCCGCAGACCAGCACATGGCCGAGCTGGCCCTTGTGGGTCGAGGCGCGCCGCGGGGTCAGCCAGCGCGCCGCCACGTCGGCGTCGAGCCGCTCGGCGTCCGGCTCGGTCGCGTCGAAGGCCTGCTCGGGAACGTCCAGCGACGCCAGGGTGAGGTCCCCGGTCCAGTCGCCGGCCGTGCCGGTCAGCAGACCGCGCTTCATCGCGATGAAGGTCACGGTTGCATCGGCGCGAACCGCGACGCCCATCGGCTGGCCCGTATCGGCATTCAGGCCCGACGGGACGTCCAGCGCGAACACCTCGGCCGGAGCGTCATTGATCGTCTGCAGCCGCGCAGCGGTCTGTTCGCGGACGTCCTGGTCCAGGCCGGTGCCGAGCACGGCGTCGACCACGAGATCGGCGCCGGACAGATTGGCGGCCAGCGAATCGGCGCCGTGGATCGCGCCGCCGGAACGACGCCACGCCGCGCAGGCCGCCGCGGCCTCCCCGCCCAGGCCGTCGGGGTCGGACAGGGCGACCAGGCGAACGTCGAGTCCGGCGGCCCGCGCGTGCCAGGCCACGACGTAGCCGTCGCCGCCGTTGTTGCCGCCGCCGCAGGCCACGACGATCCGATGGGCCTGCGGAAACCGTTCCCGGAGCCGTTCGAATGCGGCCCGGCCGGCGCGCTCCATCAGCTCTCCGCCCGGGATCCCCAGCTCGTCGATCGCGCGTGCGTCGATCGCTCGGGCCTGCTCGGCCCGATATACTCCGTCAGCATGTCGCATGGCACCGATTATAAGAACGATTCGACGCTCGACGCGGCGCGACTGAAGTCCGATCTCCGCGCGTGGGGCCGGGAGTTCGGATTCCAGAAGATCGGCATCAGCGACATCGACCTCGAGGCCGCGGAGCGCCGGCTCGACGCCTGGCTGGCCGACGGCCGTCACGGCGAGATGGAATGGATGGCGCGGCACGGCCGCAAGCGGTCCCGGCCCGACCGCCTGGTGCCCGGAACCCGTTCGGTCATCGTGGTCCGGATGGACTACCTGCCCGAAGCCGCCAGCGATCCGCTCGAGCTGGCAGCGCGCCGCGAGCGCGCATGCATCTCGCGCTATGCGGTGGGTCGCGACTACCACAAGGTCCTGCGCGCGCGACTGAAGGCGCTGGCCGGCCGGATCGAAGACCGGATCGGTCCCTTCGGCTACCGGGTGTTCACCGATTCCGCGCCCGTTCTCGAGAAGCCGCTGGCAGTCAAGGCCGGACTGGGCTGGATCGGCAAGCACACCAACCTGCTCGACCGGCAGGCCGGCAGCTGGTTCTTCCTCGGCGAGATCTACACCGATCTGGCGCTGCCGGCCGATGCGCCGGTGCGCGATCACTGCGGTTCGTGCCGTCGCTGCATCGACGTGTGCCCGACCGACGCGATCACGGCGCCCTACCAGCTCGACGCCCGGCGATGCATCTCCTACCTGACGATCGAACTGAAGGGCGCGATTCCGGAGGAGTTTCGCCGCGCGATCGGCAACCGGGTCTACGGCTGCGACGATTGCCAGGCGGTCTGCCCGTGGAACCGCTACGCCGACTTCACCGACGAACGCGATTTCACGCCCCGCGACGGCCTCGACGCGCCGAAGCTGGTCGATCTGTTCGCCTGGAGCGAGCAGGAATTCCTCGACCGGACCCGGGGAAGCGCGATCCGACGGATCGGCCACGAACGCTGGCTGCGGAACCTCGCCGTCGGCCTCGGCAACGCGCCGACCTCACCGGAAGTGATCGATGCGCTGCGCGCCCGGGCGGATCACCCCTCCGGCCTGGTCCGGGAGCACGTGGCCTGGGGGTTGGCCCGGCACGGCGTGCCGGGAAGGGAAAAGGGGTAAGGGCAAAGGGGAGAGTAGACGCGTGGAGCGAAGAGCGGTCCCGTCGCCTCTCGTCCCTCTCCCCTGCCTCTCACTCGCCCCTCGTCCCTCTCCCCTCTCCCCTGCCTGTCAGAGCCTGATGCCGACGCCGATACCGAACTGGGTCTGCGGACGGGGATCGCGAATCGGCCACAGTTCGATCTGGCGGGCGTCGATCACCGGCTGCTCGATGTCGAATTCTCCGACCGCGCGGGTCTCAACCGTCACGAAGCGACCCAGCGCCGTAAGGAGTCGCCCGGGGGCGTAGTTGACCGGCTCGAGGAATCCCGGATAGCGCACCACGAATCGCACCCCGCCCTCGGCCGAGGCGCGCGGTCGGTCCGCTCGATCCAGCGGAAGCGCCAGAATCTCGAGCTCGGTGGCCTCCTGGGCATTGACGACTCCGACGATACGGCCGCCCCACAACACCGGCTGACCGGGCTGAATCTCGCCGCGCAGCGCGTCGGCGGGGCCTTTCGCGACGACCGCGCCGCTGTCGGCGAACGGGCTGGTCGCGCAGCCGGAGAGCAGCAGCGCCATGGCCAGTAGCGCCGGCAGCATGCGGTGCAGGGCCCCGTTCGCGCAACGCGACGCCGTGGACGGTGCGTGGTCCCGGGATGCCGGGCGAGGCGGACGGTTGAAGGAATTCATTCCAGCGCTCCGGTAGGGAATGGGTCCATCCTGCCAGATCACGGCCGGCTACGGAACCGCTGCTGGGGTCGCAAACCTCAGGGTGTTATCCTGTGGGGTCTACTTCTTCAACGACAGGATTTTTGTCATGCAAGCAACGTCCGATACCGTGGTCTCGATCGACTACACCCTGACCGACACCGACGGTGAGGTGATCGACACCTCGGAAGGTCGCGAACCGCTGGCCTACCTGCACGGCCACGGCAACATCATCCCGGGCCTGGAAAAGGCGCTGGAAGGCAAGACCGAAGGCGATGAGCTCGAAGTCAAGGTCGAGCCGGACGAGGGCTACGGCCCCCATCGCCAGGAACTCGTCCAGACCGTTTCGATGGAAGCGTTCGCCGGCATCGACAAGGTCGAGCCGGGCATGAAGTTCAACGCGGAATCCGCCCAGGGTCCGCTGGTCGTCACGGTCACCAAGATCGAGGGCGAGCAGGTCACGATCGATGCCAACCACGATCTGGCCGGCAAGGAATTGAACTTCGCCGTTACCGTTCGCGACATCCGCGAAGCGACCGACGCCGAGAAGGAAGCGGGCCAGGTCACCGGCTGACGCCCGCTCCGGCATCGGCCCCAGGAGATCCGGTTCGATCCGGGTTCCGGGACCGACCGTTCACGCACAGCGCCGGGCCCTGCCCGGCGTTGTTCGTTCCGGCACCCTGCCCCGAGCCGGAGGTGTTGAGACCAACGCGCGAAAAAGGCCGGTTCGCGATCGGTCACCAGGCCTCACGTCTTCCCGCTGAACGAACGGATGCGACGACGCTGCCGCTTGTCTGGACGGCGTCCGGGATCGGCATTGCCGGCGAGGCGACGCTGCTCGGCCCGCTGTTCGCGCGCGGCGATACTGGCATCCGTCTCGGCGTACAACTCGCGGGCCTGCGGCGCGGGGCCGCGCCGCTCGGACAGCGCCCGCACGTCGACCACGAACACCACATCACCGCGCGTGATGGTCAATCGATCACCGGCCGAGATCGAGCGAGCCGGCTTGCAGCTCCTGCCGTCGACCTGCACGTGCCCGCCCCTGACCGCGGCCTGGGCGAGCGATCGTGTCTTGAAGAACCGCGCCGCCCACAGCCACTTGTCGATTCGAACCGCATCCATGGGCGCAGCCTAGCAGGCGATGCGACGACGCTGGATCGGAAACCGCTCAGCCCCGGTTAGCGCAGCACGCCAGCGTCGGCCATCTTTCTGGCGTAGACCAGCAGGAACACGCCGACCACGAAGATCACCGCCGAGAAGATCGCACCGCCGGTGCCCATGATGTCCACCCCTTCGCTGAGAAACAGGGTGTACACGCTGCCGACGATCATGCCGACCAACGATACCGCGAACAGCCCGACCGCCCACCGTCGGCGCAGGAGCAGCGCGATCGAGCCGAACAGCGCACCCCAGACACCGAGGGCCCAGAACACGCTGAACCAGGCCGGCAGACCGTAGAAGTACGCCAGCTGCTCTTCCGTGAACATGCTCATGTAGAAATCCAGCCGCAGCTTGGTGGCCAGGTAATCGAACACCCCCATGGCATTCCACAGCAGCGACAGGACGCCGACGATCCACAGGTGCGTCGGTGCACGGCGATCGACTTGATGCATGACTCCCTCCTTGGTTGAGAACAGGCGGATGTGCCCCGTTCAATCCTGACACAACGGCAAGCTTCGGACCAGTTCGGCGCTCGCAGGCGGATCGAGCCGACTTCACTGCCGCCGATTCAGCCCCCGTCCTCGTCCCGCTCGGCAACCATGACGCGGTTGCGGCCGGCGCGCTTGGCCCCGATCAGGGCCCGGTCGGCCCGGTCGATCAGCTCCTCGGCAGAGTCTCCGGTCGACCACCCGGCCACGCCGATGCTGAGCGTCGGCGAGGCAACCGGTTCGGCGAGGCCCGGCAGATCGATCCGGTCCGATTCGAACGTCGCGCGCAGACCGTCCAGCCGCCGTCCCGCATCCGCCGCGTCCACGTCCGGCAGGATCACCGTGAATTCCTCACCGCCGTAGCGCGCGACCACGCCCGGCCGTTCGGTCCGCTCGGCGAGCCGCTGGGCGATCGCATGCAGCGCGGCGTCGCCAGCCAGGTGGCCGAAGCGGTCGTTGAACACCTTGAATGCATCGACATCGATCATCGCCAGCGCAAGCGGTCGACGGCTCAGCGCGGCCTCTGACAGTTCGCGCTCGAGGCGACTGTCCAGCCAGGCCCGATTGCGAATGCCGGTCAGCCGATCCTGGCTGGACAGCTGCAGCAGCTTGCGGGTCTGATGAACGCAGGCCAGCGCCAGCAGCGTCATCGCCGCGATCAGGATCAACCGCGACACCTGGTCGCCCCAGCTGTGGAATCCGTAGCGGAACGGCGCCCAGGACTCATCGTTCAGGTCACCGAAACCGACCGCCCCGGCAATGACCGCACCGTACTGGACCAGCGCCAACCCGCCAGCGAACAGGCAGACCCGGCGATCGCCCCGCAGCGCGGTCGCCGCAATCGACACCAGGTAGAGCTCGTAGACCACCCGGCTGTTGATCGCCACGTGCGGCAAGCCCTGGACCAGAAACAACGCAAGAACCAGCGAAATCGACGTGATATCGAAGGCCGCTGACACGAAGCGCCAGCGAACCGCCGCCCCGTCGCGCCGGACCTTGCGCAACAGCACCACCGCAAAGACCATCGCCACGGAAGCCATCGCGCCGCCGGTGACCACTTCCTCGATCCGCGCTCCGCTCAGCCAGGCGATCGGCGGCATCAGAACGATCAGGCTGACGACCACCAGGCGGATTCTTGCGACCAGTACTTCGCCGATCGCACCGGCTTCCAACATCAATTCGTCGGGCGGCTCGAGGAGGCGCCGGATGGCGCCGGTCCGCGGCTCCCTCGCCCCGCCGGATCGCATCGCGATCAGGCCAGTTCGCGAATGCTGGCCGGCAGGGGCACCGATTCGCCGCTGGCCTTGTCGATCCAGACCAGCGTCACCGCGGCGTCGGCAAACAGGGTGGGCTGGACGTCCTTGTCCCGCGAGACCGAACGGATTTCGCCGTGCAGCTTGATGCTCGAGCGACCCGGCGATTCCGGCCTGAGGGTCACCTCGAGCCGCGCGGGCCAGTGGATGGGCCGCCGGTAGTTGATGTTGACGTTGGCCACCACCGGGCCCGTATCGCCGTCCTGCCAATGACACGGCACGCTGTCCATCCAGAGGCTACGGCATTGTTCGAGGTAGGCCAGGAACACGGCATTGTTGACGTGGCCGAAGGAGTCGACGTCGCCCCAGCGAACGTCGAGTTCGATACTGAAATCCGACATGATTCAACCCCTTGCAGTCGATTTTTCAGAACAACCGGACCTCGCTGTCCGGTGCCTGGACCTACAGTGTACTCGTCAACACCGCGGCGGGGAGACGGCGCTCAGGCCGACTTGCGCCGCCGCCGTTTGATGCCCGGCATCTCGGCCAGGTAGCGCCCGGTCCAGGAGTCCTTCTCCGCGGCGATCTGTTCGGGCGTGCCGGTGGCCAGGATGGTGCCGCCCCGGACACCGCCCTCGGGGCCCAGGTCGATGATCCAGTCCGCGGTCTTGATCACATCGAGGTTGTGCTCGATCACGACCACCGTATTGCCCTCGTCGCGCAGCCGGTGGAGCACCCCCAGCAGCTGCTTGATGTCGTGGAAATGGAGCCCGGTCGTCGGTTCGTCGAGAATGTACAGGGTGTTGCCCGTGTCGCGCTTGGACAGCTCGCGCGCCAGCTTGATCCGCTGCGCCTCGCCGCCCGACAGCGTGACCGCCGACTGTCCGAGCGTGATGTAGGAAAGGCCGACGTCCATCAGCGTCTGCAGCTTTCTCGCCACCGCGGGCACCGCATCGAAGAACGGCAGCGCATCCTCGACGGTCATCTCGAGCACCTCGTGGATGTTCTTGCCCTTGTAGTGGACGGTCAGCGTTTCGCGGTTGTAGCGCTTTCCGTGGCAGACATCGCAGGGCACGAAGATGTCGGGCAGGAAGTGCATCTCGACCCGGACCATACCGTCGCCCTGACAGGCCTCGCAGCGGCCGCCCTTGACGTTGAACGAGAACCGGCCCGGTTTGTAGCCGCGGGAACGGGCCTCGCCGGTGCCGGCGAACAATTCCCGGATCGGCGTGAACAGACCGGTGTAGGTGGCCGGGTTCGAGCGGGGCGTGCGGCCGATCGGGCTCTGGTCGATGTCGACCACCTTGTCGAACAGATCGAGCCCGGAATGACGGACGTAGGGCGCCGGATTTTCGGACGCGCCGTTGAGTTCGCGCGCCACCAGCTTGTACAGGGTGTCGTTGATCAGGGTCGACTTGCCCGAGCCGGACACGCCGGTCACGCACACGAACAGCCCGGCGGGGACTTCCAGATCGACGTTCTTCAGATTGTTTCCGGTGGCCCCGTCGAGCCGGAAGATGCGCTTCGCCTTCGGCTTGGTGCGCTTCTTCGGCACCTCGATCTCGCGCCGCCCGTACAGGTAATCCCCGGTCAGCGACTCCTTGCAGGCCTCGATGCCGTCGGGCGGCCCCGAGTACACGATGCGCCCCCCGTGCACGCCCGGGCCGGGCCCGATGTCGACGATGTGGTCGGCCGTGCGGATCGCGTCCTCGTCGTGCTCGACGACGATCACCGTGTTGCCGAGATCGCGCAGGCGGGTCAGGGTTTCCAGCAAGCGTGAATTGTCGCGCTGGTGCAGACCGATCGACGGCTCGTCGAGGACGTACATCACGCCGACCAGGCCCGCGCCGATCTGACTGGCCAGCCGGATCCGCTGGGCTTCGCCGCCCGACAGCGTGTCGGCCTGGCGGTCCAGCGTCAGGTAATCCAGCCCGACGTTGACCAGGAATTGCAGTCGCTCGCGCACTTCCTTGAGAATCCGCCCGGCGATCTCGCCTCGCCAGCCGTCCAGGTCCAGCTGCTCGAAGAACGCCAGGCACTGCTCGACCGACGAGGCCGAAACCTCCGGCAGCGACCGCTCGGCGATGAACACGTTGCGGGCCGCAGCATTGAGCCGCTGGCCACCGCATTCCGGACAGGCCTGCTCGGAAATGTAGCGCGACAGCTCCTCGCGGACCACCCGCGAATCGGTCTCGCGGTAGCGGCGCTCGAGGTTCGGAATCACCCCGACGAACGGATGCTTGCGGGTCTGGCTGCCGCCGTCGGCAAAATAGCGGAACGCGATCTTGTCGCTGCCGGAGCCGTGCAGGATCACGTCCTGCACCTTCTGCGGCAGCTCTCCGAACGGCGTCTCCGGATCGAAGTCGTAGTGCCGCCCGAGCGACTGGATCATCTGGAAGTAATAGGCGTTTCGCCGATCCCATCCGCGCACGGCACCGCCGGCCAGGCTGAGTTCCGGATTGCCGACCACCCGGTTCGGGTCGAAGAACTGCTTGTGGCCGAGGCCGTCGCACGCCGGGCAGGCGCCGTTCGGATTGTTGAACGAGAACATCCGAGGCTCGAGCTCCGGCAGGCTGTAGTCGCAGACCGGGCAGGCGAAGCGTGCCGAGAACAGCAGCTCGCCGAGCTCGCTGTCGGAATCCATCGGCGCGACCACGGCGATTCCATCGGTGAGCGCCAGCGCCGTTTCCATGCTTTCGGCGAGCCGCTGGGCCAGGTCATCGCGAACCTTGAAGCGATCGACGACGGCCTCGATCGTGTGCTTCTTGCGCAATTCCAGCGTCGGCACACCGTCGTCGAGGTCGACCACCCGGCCGTTGATCCGGGCCCGGATGAACCCCTGGGACCGGAGTTCCTGGAGCAGGTTTGCGTGCTCGCCCTTGCGGTTGCGGACCACCGGCGCGAGCAGCATCATTCGCGTGCCTTCGGGCAGGTTGAGGACCGTGTCCACCATCTGGCTGACGGTCTGGGCATCCAGCGTCTCGCCGTGTTCCGGGCACCGTGGCGTCCCGACGCGGGCATACATGAGGCGCAGGTAGTCGTGGATCTCGGTCACCGTGCCCACGGTCGAGCGCGGGTTGTGGCTGGCCGCCTTCTGCTCGATCGAGATCGCCGGACTCAGCCCCTCGATGTGATCGAGGTCCGGCTTCTGCATCATCGAGAGGAACTGACGAGCGTAGGCCGACAGCGACTCGACGTAGCGGCGCTGGCCCTCGGCGTAGATCGTGTCGAACGCCAGCGAGGACTTGCCCGACCCGGAAAGCCCCGTGAACACGATCAGACGATCGCGAGGGAGTTCGAGATCGATGTTGGCCAGGTTGTGGGTGCGTGCTCCGCGAAGGGTGATCTTGTCCACGTGGATACGGGTCCCGCCGGTCGGCTAAACCTGCAACTATACCCGGTGGGGTGAAACACGCGCAAAAGGATGCGCGATCGAAAGCAGGCGCAGTGCGCGACAGACCTTAAGAAAGGGGCTCGGTCGGGGTCAGTGGGGCCCGGGGCGCATCCACTGCCAGATCCGCATCGGCGGGATGTTCAGCATCACCGATGCGGACCGCTTCGGCTCGCCGAACACCGGCCGAGCCAGGCGTGCGACCTCCGCCCGGAACTGGTAGGCGACGAATACACCGGTCTCCGCAAGGCTGTCGCAGACCGCCTGGAGGATGGCTGCACCGATCGTCCCCGGCATGGTCGAGAACGGAATCCCCGAGATCACCGCGTCCGCCGCCGTCAGGCCATGCTCGGCGAGGATCGCCGGCAGGTCGGCGGCGCTGCCCGTATGTGCAATCAGCCGCGGGTCGCCGATCGATTCGACGATCGCGGTGAACCGCGGCTCGAGGTCGATCGCCAGCAGGCGACCGTCGGCGGGCATTGCATCGAGCAGCGCGCGGGTCGTGCCGCCGGTCCCGGGGCCGAGTTCGACGACCACTTTCGCATTCTCGAGGGTGGAGAAGTCGATGATCCGGCGCTCCATGAAGCGCGAACTCGGGATCACGGAGCCGACCTGGCCGGGGTTGCGCAGGAACCCGCGGAAGAAGTCCACGCTCTTGCGGGCGCCGTTGCTGTCCTTGGGTGCTGCCTTGTCCACGTGAACTCCGGGTTGTCGGGTGGTCGTCGGGTGGTCGTCGAGCGGTCGAGAGGGGTCGCATCCGCGCCGGCCGAGGGGCATTGCCCCGGAACGCGCACAGGATACCAGCGCCCGGCGTGCCGGCGACGGCGCCGGGGACGGAACCGGACCGCGACGGGATATTGACCCGGCGGCCGGTTTCCGATAACATTCCCGCTCTTTAGTCACGCATTTTCTGGAGCTAACCAGCATGTACGCGGTATTCAAAACCGGTGGCAAGCAGTACAAGGCCTCGACCGGCGACGTCGTGCGCGTCGAGAAACTGCCGGCCGAAATGGGTTCCTCGGTCGAGATCGACGAGGTGCTGATGGTCGCCGACGGCGACGACATCCGCGTCGGCGCTCCGACCCTGGATGGTGGCAAGATCATGGCCGAAGTGGTCGCGCACGGTCGCGGCGACAAGGTGCGGATCATCAAGTTCCGCCGGCGCAAGCACTCCATGAAGCAGATGGGCCACCGCCAGTACTACACCGAACTCAAGATCACCGGCATCGAGGGCTGAGCAATGGCACATAAGAAAGCAGGCGGTTCGACACGCAACGGCCGCGACTCGAATCCGAAGTTCCTGGGCGTCAAGCGCTACGGCGGCGAGCAGGTCGACGCAGGCAACATCCTGGTCCGTCAGCGCGGCACCCGCTTCCACGCCGGTGACGGCGTCGGCATCGGCCGCGACCACACGCTGTTCGCCCTGATCGACGGCAAGGTCGTGTTCCGCGAGAAGGGCAAGCCCGCGCGGAAATTCGTATCGATCGAACCGACCGAGTAAGGTCTTCGGTCAATCCGAATCCGGAAGAGCCGGCCCTGCGCCGGCTTTTTCGTGCGCTATTGTTGTAACCATCGTTGCAACTCGGGTCCCGCGTCCCGTCGCCGCGGGCCATGTCGCTCTAGACCCCGTCACCGCAGATCCCGTCACCGCAGATCCCGTCACCGAGAGACGCCGATGAAATTCGTCGATGAAGCCACGATCGAAGTCCGCGCAGGCCGCGGCGGCCACGGCTGCGTCAGCTTCCGGCGCGAGAAGTACATTCCCAAGGGCGGCCCGGACGGCGGTGACGGCGGCGACGGCGGCAGCGTCTGGCTGGAAGCCGATTCCGGGCTGAACACGCTGGTCGATTTCCGCCACGCGCGACTGTTCCAGGCCCGCAACGGCCAGCCCGGTTCCGGGCGGCAGAAGACCGGCAAATCGGCCGAGGACGTGATCGTCCGGGTTCCGCTCGGCACCCAGGTTCGAGCGACCGAGACCGGTGAGCTGATCGGTGACCTGACCGAGCATCGCCAGCGGCTTCTGGTCGCCCGCGGCGGCGTCGGCGGCCGCGGCAACATCCACTTCAAGTCGTCGGTCAATCGGACCCCGCGCCAGTTCTCCGAGGGCACGGCCGGCGAAGACCGGGGCCTGCAGCTGGAGCTCAAGGTCCTGGCCGATGTCGGCCTGCTCGGATTCCCGAATGCCGGCAAGTCGACGTTCATCCGAGCCGTGTCGAAGGCCCGCCCGAAGGTCGCGGACTACCCGTTCACCACTCTTCATCCGAACCTCGGCGTGGTTTCGCTGGAACCGGGCCGCAGCTTCGTCATCGCCGACATACCCGGCCTGATCGAGGGTGCCGCCGAGGGTGCCGGGCTGGGCCATCGCTTCCTCAAGCACCTCGGTCGGACCGGGCTGCTGCTGCACCTGGCCGAGATCGATCCGCTGGACGGCAGCGATCCCGCCGACCAGGTCCGGGCGCTGGAAACCGAACTTGCCCGCTACGACGAGGCGCTGGCCGGCAAGCCGCGCTGGCTGGTTGTCACCAAGCTCGACCAGCGTGCCGAGGAGGATCGTGACGCGGCCGTGGCGGACCTGGTCGATCGTCTCCAGTGGGACGGTCCGGCGTACGGCATCTCGTCGCTGAGCGGCGACGGCCTGAAATCGTTGATCCAGCAGATGGCCCGCCACATCCTCGATCGCGAGGACCAGCCCCCGCAGGATGACCAGGCCTCGCGCGACAGTGCCCAGGCCTCGAACGACAGTGCCCAGGCCTCGAACGACAAGGAGTCGCCGAAACGCTCGGACGGCGACGACACCGATCCTGCGGAACCTTGAGCCGGCGATCGACTCCAACGGCCTGACCGGCATCCCGATCGCCGGTCCCGGATTCCCGCCGCCCAAGGAGATCTCGATGCCGACGTCCGCCGCTCAACGCACCGCCCGTCCCCGACCGCAGACCCGGCCCGCCGAGGCGGCGCGTCCGGCGGAGACCATTCTGGGACGGAACGCATCGACCCTGATCGCCGCCAGCCTGATCGCCGCGCACCTGGTCGTTGCTGCCCTGGTGATCGCGACGCCCCCGGCGACAGCCGCCGTCGACACGGTGACCGTCTATCCCGATCGAGCCGGCGTGACCCGAGTGATCAACCAACGCGTCGGCCCCGACGCTTCCGAGTTGCTGATCGACGATCTGCCGATCGGTCTGGACCGGGACAGCCTCCGCGTGGGCGCGACCGGGCCGGACGGCCTTCGGATCGGTGCGCTGGATTTCGACATCGTTCGCGGCAGCGAGCGGGTCAATCCGGCCGCGCGCGACCTGGCCGAACGGATCGGGGCGCTCGAGGCCGAGCGCGCCGACGTGGCCGACAGGATCGCCGCGCGCGACCTCCAGCTCAGCCTGCTGCAGCGCGTGGTCGCAGCGTCGGGCGACAACGCCCCGTCGCCCGGCGACCTGCTCGCCGAGCTCGACCGGCTCGGCGAACAGGCCGATCGCGTCTACGCAGAGCGTCGCGAGCTGCTCGAGCAGCAGGCCGCACTCAGCGAGGACATCGAGCGGCTGCAGCGCCAGCTTGCGGACCTCGGAAACCAGCAGCAGGACCGGCTGAGCCTGCGCATCGCAGTCGACGCCCCGAACGCCGGTTCGGCTCGCTTCACGCTCGATTACACGGTCGGCGGCGCGTCGTGGCGGCCAGTGTACGAGTGGCGACTGGATACGGAAGACCAGGCCTTGACGCTGGTTCAGTCGGCCGAGGTTCGCCAGGCCACCGGCGAAGACTGGTCCGATGCCCGGGTCGCGGTTTCGCTGGCCCGGCCGTCCAGCGGCGGCGCCCTGCCCGAGCTGTTTCCGTGGTGGATCGACGTGCTGCAGCCGGCACCGCAGGCACTCCGCTCGCGCGCCGCGGCCGAGTCCGCCGCCGACGTCGCCCGCTTTGCCGAAGCGCCACCGCCCGGCAAGGCCGCCG
Source organism: Wenzhouxiangellaceae bacterium (assembly GCA_965227925.1). Taxonomy (GTDB): domain Bacteria; phylum Pseudomonadota; class Gammaproteobacteria; order Xanthomonadales; family Wenzhouxiangellaceae. Next base: position 275,436 of record CBDDGP010000002.1, on the reverse strand, counting down.
GTCACGCGCAGGCCGAACTGTCCGGCCCGACCCTGACCCAACGCTACGACCTCCCAGGTCGGGTCGAGATTCCCTCGGACAATCAGCCGCACCGCTTCCGTCTCGACCAGCGAACCCTCGCGGCCGAACTCGCGGCACGAACGGTACCGAGCCGCCAGCCGGCCGCATGGACCTTCGTCGAGGCCGAGTGGACCGGCGATGCAGCGCTGCCGCCGGGGCCGGTGCAGCTGTTCCAGGACGGTGCCTCGATGGGCCGCAGCGCGTTCGCCGGCGCCGCGCCGGGGGCCGTGATCGAATCGAGTTTCGGGGTCGATGACCGGATCGAGATCGACTACGAACTGGTTCGCCAGGAGCGCGATGTCACCGGCTTGCTGAGCAAGACGGTCAATGAACTGCGTGAACACCGGATCGCGATCACCAATCGGCATTCGCGTCCGGTCTCGCTGACGGTGCTGGATCAGCTGCCGGTCTCGCGCGACGATCGGATCGAGGTCCGCCTGACCGATCGCAGCACCGCGCCGGACCGGCGGGACATCGACGACCAGCCCGGTCGAATCGCCTGGGACCTCGAGCTGGCGCCGGGCCAGACGCGCGAACTGATGCTCGGCGTGATCGTCTCCTGGCCGGAAGATCTTCCCGGCGTAACGGGCTGGTAGACCCTTCCCTGTAGGGCTTCCGCGACGATCCGTTCGCCGCCGGAACGGCCCGCGGCCCGCTGCTATACTCACGCCCGACGGTCGATCCCGGCCGTCGGGCGACTTGCACTGGACCGGAACTCGATGCCGCCGACTCCGCAACAACCCGCGCGACCGGGACGGCTCACGCCGGAGCGCAGAAGGCGGGTCGACGCGTTGCTCGACGAGATGCTCGATCTCGATCCGCTGGCGCGCACCGAGCGCCTCGAGGCCCTCGGCCGACGCTACCCCCGCATCCATGCCCACGTCGCTCGACTGGTCGAGGCCTCGACTGCACCGACCGACTACCTCCAGACCCTGTTCGAACGTCTCCGCGGGGACGCGCTACCCGACGACGCGCCGGAATGCAGCCTGCCGATCGGCACGCGGATCGCCGGCTGGCGCCTGATCGAACCCGCCGGAGCGGGCGGGATGGGCCTGGTCTATCGGGCCGAACGCGCCGACGGCGCGTTCGAGATGCAGGTCGCACTGAAACTGATTCGTCGGCTCGATCCGGCCCTTGTCCGCCAGCTCGAGATCGAACGGGGCCTGCTGGCTCGCCTCGACCATCCGAACGTCGCCCGGCTGATCGACGGCGGCGTGACGGACGAGGGCTGGGCCTGGCTGGCGATGGAATGGATCGACGGTGCGGATCTCGGCGACTGGGTCGGCACGCAGCCCGGAATCGGCGAACGGCTGAAGACCTTTTCCGAGCTGGCCGATGCCGTAGCCCAGGCTCATCGCCGCCGGATCGTCCACGGCGACATCAAGCCGGCCAATGTGCGCGTGGCGCGCGACGGCCGCGCGCGGCTGCTCGACTTCGGAGTCGCCCGACTGCTCGGCGACGACGCGGACGACGGGCTGACCGCGCTGACCCCGGCCTTCGCCGCGCCGGAGCAGAAGCGGGGCGAGCCGGTGACGCCCCAGGCGGACGTATTCGCACTGGGCGCCCTGCTGTACTGGCTGCTGACCCGTCGCACCCCGGGCGAGGACGACGCCGACGCCCGCCTCGATCGGCTGCGCGCCGTCCATTCCAGGGGCAAGGAACTGGCCGCCCTGGTCGCGACCGCCACCGCAGACGACCCGGATGCGCGCTACGACGGGGTCAACGGACTGCTGCGTGACCTCGAGGCGTTCCGCACCTTCCGGCCGCTGAGCGCGATGCCAGCGAGTCGGCGCTATCTGATGGGCCGCTTCGTGCGGCGCAACCGGGCCGGCGTCACGCTGGCGGGTCTCTGCCTCTTGGTGATGATCGCCGGCGTCGCGGGCATCGCCTGGCAAGGACGAATCGCGATCGAGCAACGCGACCGCGCCGAGGTCGAGGCCGCCACCGCCGAGCGCGTCACCGACTTCCTGGTCGGCCTGTTCGATCAGGCCGACCCCGAACGGGCCCGCGGCCGCGAGCTGACCGCCCGCGAGCTGGTCGCGCTCGGGACGGAACGGATCGACGAGCTCGATGCCGAGCCGAGCGTGCAGACCCGCGTGCTCGGCACGCTGGGCCGGGTCCACCGGGCCCTGGGCGACTACGACGCCGCCGAGCCGCTGCTGCGTCGCGCGCTGGCACAGGCCGAAGCCGACCCGGCCGCGACCCCGGTCCAGCGCGCCGAGATTCGCGTCCGACTCGGCGACCTGCTGAGCGCAGCCGGTCGCTACCCCGAGGCGCGCGAACTGACCGAAGAGGCTCTCGATCTCCTGCCGCCGGAACCAGGAACCGAGCGCGCAGACACGCTCAACAACCTCGGCAACATCGCCTACGCCGAGGGGGACTTGACCGCCAGCGAGACCTACTACGAGCGGGCATTGGCCATGCACCAGGCAATCGAGCAGGGCGGCCGGGGCGAAGCCCTGGTGCTGCGCAACCTCGGCTCGGTGTTCGCGCTCCGCGACCAGCACGAGCAGGCGCGCGACCACTTCCAGCGAGCCTGGGAGATGCGCCTGCAGTTGCTCGGCGAAGACCACCCCGATACCGCCGATGCGCTTTATCGCGTCGCCGACTCCCAGGTATCGATGGGCGAACTCGACGCCGCGGAAGAAACCTACCTGCGCGTGCTGGAGCGCTATCGGACCCTCTACGGCGATCGCCACCCGCGCACGGCCTGGCTGCTGCACTCGATCGGCATCCTCAAGTGGCGCCAGGGCGACCTCGATGCCGCCGAGCCTTACTGGTCCGAGGCCCTGGCGATCCGGCGCGAGGTACTCGACCCGATGCATCCCGACATCGGCGCCAGCCTGAACGCGATGACCTTCGTGATGCGCGACCAGGGCCGACTCGACGAGGCCCACGAGGTGCTGCTGGAGGTTCTCGAGATCGCCCGGACGCGCTTCGGCGAATCGCATTACGCCGTGGCCTCGACGCTGCACAATCTCGGCATCCTGGCGATGGAGATGGGCCGTCCGGACGAGGCCGAGGCCCGCCTGCACGCCGCCTACGCGATGCGGCGAGAACTGCTGGGCGACGTGCATTCCGAGGTGGCGATCTCGCAGGAAGGCCTGGCCCGCCTCGCCCGCGCGCGCGGCAACATCGAATCGGCGCGCGAGTGGGCTCGTCGTGCGCTGACCACCTTCGCCGAAGTCCACGGCCGCGAGGATCACCCGGAAGCCGAACGCACTCGGGCACTGCTTGCCGACCTGGCGAAGGAGAGCTCGGATGGCTGAGCGCCCCGCGCGCCTGACGCCGGACCGCCGTCGCCTGCTCGACCGGCTGTTCGACGACCTGCTCGACCTGGACGAAGCCGCGCGCAGGACCCGACTGGAGCGGCTCGCAGGCAGCCATCCCCGCCTGCATGCCCACCTCGCCCGACTGGCCGCGGCAGCCGACCCCGACGACGATGTCTTCATGACCGCCTTCGGGCGAGTCGGCGCGGCCGCGCTGTCTTCCCTCGACGCCAGCGACGAACCGATGCCCGCAGGAACGCGCATCGGCGACTGGCGCTTGATCGAGACAATCGGTCGAGGCGGCATGGGCCAGGTCTACCGGGCCGAGCGCGCCGACGGCGCGTTCGAGATGCAGGCCGCGATCAAGTTCATCCGAACATCGACCAACCGGCGGCTGGCCGAACGCCTCGCGGTCGAACGCCAGCTGCTGGCGAGGCTCGATCACGCCGGCATCGCGCGTCTGATCGACGGCGGCACGCTCGACGACGGCCGCGGCTACCTGGTCATGGAGTGGATCGAGGGCCGCGACCTGACCGACTGCCGGAACGCGCTGGTTGCCGATCCGGCCGGAACCCTTCGCCGGTTCGTCGACCTGACCTCCGCAGTCGCGCACGCGCACCAGCGCCGGGTCGTCCACGGCGACATCAAGCCGGCCAATGTCCGGATGACCGACGACGGCCGGATGCGACTGCTGGATTTCGGGGTGGCGCGCCTGGTGACCGACGACAGCCAGCAGGACGGTCTGTCGGCATTGACGCCGGCCTTCTCGGCGCCGGAGCAGCTGGCCGGCGATCCAGCCTCGACGCAATCCGATCTCTACGCCCTCGGCGCGCTGCTGCGCTGGCTGCTGACCGGCCGACCCGGCCGCGCCGGCGACCCGCCCGCGCAGCGCGACCTGCCGGGCCGGAGAGCCGGCGCGCTGCGCGCGATCCTCGATCGATCGATGCGTGCCGATCCCGCCGAGCGCTACCGCTCGGTGCCCGAGTTCGGCGACGACCTGCTCGCGTTGCTCGAAGACCGCCCGATTCGCGCCCAGCGGACCGGCGCCGTCGCCCGCTTCTCGCTGTGGGCCCGACGCCATCGGCTGGCCGCCGCCCTGCTCGGCCTGACGGCCGTCGGCGTGGTGATCACATCGGCCGCCCTCGCCTGGCAGGCGGAGCAGGTCCGGGAGCAGCGCGATGCGGCGCTGTACGAGGCCCGGCGACTCGCCCTGCTGCGCGAACAGATGGTGCTGCTGTTCCGGGAAGCCGGCCGCCAGGCCGACGACCGTCCCGACGGGACCGTTGACGAGCGGCGCGGCGAGTCACGCGGAAACCCGCGCGGCCTGCTGGCCGAGTCCGCCGCGCTGGCCGAGCAGCTCTACGCGCAGGACCCGGAAACCCGCGCGGCGATGCAGGCGTTCCTGGGCGAAATCTACATCGCGCTGGACGACTTCGAAGCCGCCGCACCGCTGCTCGAGGCGGTCCTGCAGCAAGGGGGCGCAGAAACCGACCGGGTCACCGCGTTTGTCCAGGCCGACCTGGCCCAGATCCGCCTGCGCCAGGGCCGCTCGGAGGAAGCCGTGGCGCTGGCCGATCGGGCGCTGGAGCGGCTGGGCGAGCGCACGTCCTCCTCGAGCGTCGCCTACATCGCCGATACGCTGCAGATTCGCGGCCAGGCCTTGCGCGGCCTGGGTCGTTGGGAAGAAGCGATCGACACGCTGCAGGAGGCCCACCGGCTGGCGCGAACCCTGCCCGGCCCATCCCGGCTGCGCGCGACCACCGCGAACAACCTGGGCACCACGCTGATCTACCTGGGACGGAATGCCGACGCCCTGCCCTACCTCGAGCGCTCGCTGACCAACTGGCGTGAGCTCGATCGCGCCGACAGCCCCGGCGCGCTGACGGTGATGGGCAACGTGGCCGGTCTGCGCCACCAGCGGGGTGACCTGGCCGACGCCGAGGCGCTGTATCGCGAAACGCTGCGCCGCCGGATCGAGCGCTACGGCGACTCGGGCGCGCTGGCCGCGATGCACCTGAACCTCGGCAGCCTGCTGGTACTGACCGGCCGTATCGAGGAGGGCGAACGGCACATCGCCGAGGGACTGGCGATGATCGAACGCTTCGAGGGCCGCGACAGCGTCAGTTATACGCGAGGCCTGCAGGCCCGCGCGCGGCTCGAGCGCGAGGCGGGCCGCCATGCACGGGCGCGGGAGGAAATCGAGCGGGTGATCGAACGATTCGCCGAGCAGGTCGGCCCGGACCACCTGTTTACCCAGATCGCGAGGATGGATCGGGCCCTGACGGCCGCCGCCTCTGAGCCGGGTGGAGTCGACGCACTGGACGAGGCCCTGGACAGGCTGGAGAGCGTCGGCGCGAGCACGGCGCGTTTCCTGGCGGAAGGTCGTTGCCGCGAGGCGGCAATGCGCACCGAGCGCGGCCTCGCCGGGGCCGCTGCTGCCGCCGCCGAATGCGAACGCATCTACAGCGAGGAGATCGAAGTCAGCGAATGGCGCAGCGCCGAGGCGCGCCTGCTGCGGGCGGTGGCCGAGAACCGGCCGGCGTCACAGGCGCTGCTGCGCGACCTGGATACGGTCGCAAGAACGCTCGGCCCGACCCATGGTCGAACCGAGCGTCTCAGGATCGGGTTGCTCGGGTCAGCGGCAGGTCGCCCCTGACCGGGCCGGGCTTCAGAGCGCGCGGATGTGCGCGTTGAGGCGCGACTTGTGCCGCGCGGCCTTGTTGGCCGGCATGATGCCCTTGGACACGGACTTGTCGATGGCCGGAACCGCCGCCTTGTACGCGGCCTCGGCTGCCGACTTGTCGCCGGCCTTGACCGCATTGACGACCTTCTTGATCATGGTGCGAACGTACGACCGCTGGGCCGCGTTGTTCTGACGATTCCGTTCCGACTGACGGACGCGCTTGCGCGCAGATGCACTATTGGCCACGAACTGCTCCTAATCTCGCGAATTCCGGATGTTCAGAACGTCAGATGTTCAGAAACTCTGATGTTCAGATGATTCTCGGTTGATCATTCAGTACCGACTGCTCGATCCCCGCTGAGCCGGGTACAGCTGAACCCGGATCCATCGGAAGCCATCTAGCCGAACCGACGCATGGCCGAACCGACCATGAGCCCATTCCAGCCCAACCGAAGAAGATCGATCGAAAAATGACAAAAATCAAGCCGCATAGTATCGCCCTGATTCGCCTGCCTGTCAATGGCGGCACGGCGCAGGATTCCTGGTGAGCCTGGCCCGCTCGGCCGCGTCGTTCAGCGGCATGACGCTGATCTCCCGGGTCCTCGGCCTGGTCCGCGATACGGTGCTTGCCCGGACCTTCGGCGCATCGGCGGCCACCGACGCGTTCTTCGTCGCGTTCAAGATCCCGAACTTCCTCCGGCGGCTGTTCGCCGAAGGCTCGTTCTCGCTCGCCTTCGTCCCGGTTCTGGCCGAATACCGCGAACGAGGCGACCACGCTCAGACCCGCGCCCTGATCGACGCCGCGGCCGGCAGCCTGATGGCGGCGCTGCTGGCCCTGACCGCCGCCGGCATGCTGGCCGCGCCGCTGGTCATCCGGTTGATCTCGCCGGGCTTCGCCGACCAGCCCGAGCAACTGGCGCTGACCAGCGATCTCCTGCGCATCACGTTCCCCTACCTGCCCTTGATCGCCCTGACCGCGCTGGCCGGCGGCGTGCTCAACACGCTCGGCCGGTTCGCCCTGCCCGCGGTCACGCCGGCGCTACTCAACGTCAGCCTGATCGCGGCCGCGCTGCTGTTCGCCGAGCGCTTCGACGAACCGGTCACCGCGCTCGCCTGGGGCGTGTTCGCCGCCGGCGTGCTGCAGCTGGCGATCCAACTGCCGGCGCTGGCCCGCCACGGGGTGCTGCCGCGACCGAAGCCGCTGTTCGGCCATCCCGGCGTCCGTCGCATCCTCCGCCTGATGCTGCCGACGCTGTTCGGGTCCTCGGTCGCCCAGATCAACCTGATGCTCGACGTGGTGATCGCCTCGCTGCTGTTCGAGGCCAGCATCAGCTGGCTGTACTTCGGCGACCGTCTGATGGCGTTTCCGTTGGGACTGCTGGGCGCCGCGCTGTCGGTGGTCATCCTGCCGACCCTGTCGTCGCAGCACAGCCGCAACAGCGTCGACGCGTTCCGCTCGACGCTCACCTGGGCAGTGCGCTGGGGCGTGCTGATCGCAATGCCGGCAGCGGTCGGTCTCGCGCTGCTGGCCGAACCGATCGCGACCACCCTGTTCCAGTACGGTGAGTTCAGCGCACTGGACGTCCGGATGACCGCGCTGGCCCTGCTGGCCTACTGCATCGGCCTGCCTGCGTTCATCGGCGTAAAGATCCTGGCACCCGCCTTCTACTCGCGCCAGGACACCGCGACGCCGGTCAAGATCGGCATCATCGCGCTGGTCGTCAACATGGGACTGAACCTCGCGTTCGTGCTGGCGATCGTTGCGTGGCAGACCGGCGGAGATTTCAGCAACGGCCTGTTCGCGACCCTGGCCGCGCAGCCCGGTGCCCACGCCGGCCTCGCCCTGGCTTCCGGCTCGGCCGCCTGGCTGAATGCCTGGCTGCTGTGGCGACACCTCGACGGCCAGGGCCTGGGTCCGGCCGCCGGCCGCCGGATCGTACTGGCCGCCGTCGGCGGGGTGGTGGCAATGGGCCTGGCGCTGACGCTGACGGTTCCGGCCGCCAGCGAGTGGCTGGCCGCCGGGCTCGCCCAGCGTGTGGCCTGGATCGTCCTCGCGGTCGGCGGAGGCGCGGCGGTCTACGCGGCCGTCCTGCTGGCGTTCGGGCTGCGGCCTCGCCAGCTGCTTCGGCCGGATCACAGCTAGACCCTCGACCGGACCCGGCCGGTCGGGGGCCTCTCCGGCGCCGGGCACCACCCCCGAGCGACGCGCCGCCGCTACACTCGCCGCATGCTGCTGCTTCGACATCCACCGCTCGGCGACGACGACCCGCGCGCGACCGCCCTGGCGATCGGCAATTTCGACGGCCTGCACCGGGGCCATCGAGCGCTGATCGATCGTGTCGTTGCTGCCGGGCATGGCCAGCGCCCCGGGCTGATGTGTTTCGAGCCGCTGCCGCGAACGTTCTTCGCGCCCGAACGGCCGGTGGCCCGGGTGATGAAACTGCGCGACCGCGTCCGCGTCGGCCGCGAGCTCGGACTGGAGCTGATCGCGCCGATGCGCTTCGACGCCGCGTTCTCTTCGCTGTCGCCCGAAGCCTTCGCAGCCGATGTCGTGGCCCGCGGCCTGCGCGCCGGACGGGTGGTGGTCGGTGAGGATTTCCGCTTCGGTCACCGGGCCGCCGGGGACGTCGACGCGCTGCGCACCTTCGGGCGGCGCTTCGGGTTCGAGGTCGAGGCGGTCCCGGCTGTGCTCGACCCGCAGTCCGCACGACGGATTTCCTCGTCGTGGCTGCGCGAGGCCCTGGGCGACGGCGATCTGGCCACCGCCGAGCGTCTGCTTGGGCGACCCTACGCAATTTCGGGCCGGGTGATCCGCGGCAATGCGATCGGTCGGACACTGGGGTTTCCGACCGCCAATCTCCGCGTCGCCGAACCGCCGGCCCTGAGCGGCGTCTGCGCGGTCCGCGTCCATGGCGCCGGACTGAACGATCACCCCGCCGTGGCCAGCCTCGGCCAGCGTCCGGTCGTGGCGGGCCGAGACTGGTTGCTCGAAGTCCACCTGTTCGATTTCGACGGCGACCTCTACGGCGAGCACCTGCAGGTCGAGTTCGTCGATCGAATCCGGCCCGAACTGCCCTTCGACGACCTGGCTGCGATGACCGAACGGATGCATGTCGATGCCGACCAGGCCAGGCGCACGCTCGGCGCGCGACCCTGAGGGGGCAAAACCGGCGACAATAGCGGCGACAATACAAAGCCGAGCCCGGCGCGCCGCCCGAACTCCTGCGAGACCATGGATTACAAAGACACGATCAATCTGCCGAAGACCGACTTCCCCATGAAGGCCTCGCTGGCCAACCGCGAGCCGCAGATGCTGGCCGATTGGTACGCCCGCGACCTGTACGGTCACATCCAGCGCGAGACCGCCGAGCGCGAGCGGACCTTCATCCTCCACGACGGCCCGCCCTACGCCAACGGCGACATTCATATCGGCCACGCGGTGAACAAGATCCTGAAGGACTTCGTGGTTCGCTCGGCACTGCTGTCGGGCTTTCGCGCGCCCTACGTCCCGGGATGGGACTGCCACGGCCTGCCGATCGAACTCCAGGTCGAAAAGAAGGCCGGCAAGGTCGGCCAGAAGATCGACGCACGGAGCTTCCGCCAGAAATGTCGGGACTACGCGGGCAAGCAGATCGAGCGCCAGCGAGAGGACTTCAAGCGCCTCGGCGGCCTCGGCGACTGGGACCGCCCGTACGCCAGCCGCGATTTCAGTTTCGAGGCCGACATGCTGCGTGCGCTGGCGCGCATCGTCGAGCGCGGCCACCTCAAGCGCGGCGTGAAGCCGGTCCACTGGTGCTTCGACTGCGGCTCGGCGCTGGCCGAGGCCGAGATCGAGTACCAGGACAAGACCTCGACGGCGGTCGACGTGCTGTTCGAGGCGAAAGCGCCGGAGCGCCTGGCCGAAGCGTTCGACCTGGCCCCCGACGCGCTGGTCGGCGCAGCCAGCGGCGTGGTGATCTGGACCACGACGCCGTGGACGCTGCCGGCCAACCAGGCCGTGGCGGTGAACGCCGAACTCGATTACGCGCTGGTCGAAGGTCGCCTCGACGACGACCGCGTGATGCGGCTGGTGCTGGCGTCCGATCTCCGCGACGCGGTGGTCGATCGCGTCGGCCTGCGCGAAGCAGAGGTCCTGGCCACGACGCGCGGCGCACGGCTGGAGCACCTGCGGCTGAACCACCCGTTCAACGACTACGACGTGCCGGTGATCCTCGGCGATCACGTCACGACCGAAACCGGAACCGGAGCGGTCCACACGGCGCCGGGCCACGGCCAGGAAGACTTCGACATCGGCCGTCGCTACGATCTGCCGGTGGTCAATCCGGTCGACGCGCGCGGCCTGTTCGTGGCCGACACCCCACACGTCGGCGGCGAACACGTCTGGAAAGCCAACGAGGCGCTGGTCGAATTGCTTGCCTCCCGCGGCGCCCTGCTGAAGGTCGAGAACTTCGACCACAGCTATCCGCACTGCTGGCGGCACAAGACGCCGACCGCGTTCCGGACCACGCCGCAATGGTTCATCTCGATGGATCAGCAGCACTTGCGCCGCGACGCGCTGGCCGCGATCGAGGGCGTGCAGTGGGTGCCCGACTGGGGCCAGGCACGAATCCACGGCATGATCGAGAATCGTCCGGACTGGTGCATCTCGCGCCAGCGCACCTGGGGGGTGCCGCTGGGCCTGTTCATCGACCGCGAGACCCAGGAGCCGCACCCGGATTCGGCGGCGATCCTGGCGCGCTTCGCCGACCTGGTCGAGGCCGAGGGCGTCGACGGTTGGTACGAGGACGACATCGCCGCCCGCCTGGGCGTCGACGGCGAACGCTTCGAGACCGTGCCCGACATCCTCGACGTCTGGTTCGACTCCGGCGTGACGCACCACTGCGTGCTCGACCAGCGGGACGAACTCGACCGCCCGGCCGACCTGTACCTCGAAGGCTCCGACCAGCACCGAGGCTGGTTCCAGTCCTCGTTGCTGACCTCGGTGGCGATGCACGGCAAGGCACCGTATCGCGCGGTGCTGACCCACGGCTTCACGGTCGATGCCGATGGCCGCAAGATGTCGAAGTCGCAGGGCAACGTCGTCGCGCCGCAGACGGTGATGAACACCCTGGGCGCCGACATTCTCCGGCTTTGGGTGGCCGCCGCCGACTATCGCCAGGAAATGAGCGTCTCCGACGAGATCCTCAAGCGGGTGGCCGACGCCTATCGCCGGATTCGCAACACCGCGCGCTTCCTGCTCGGCAACCTCGACGGGTTCGATCCGCAGGCCGATGCGCTGCCGGTCGACGAGCTGCTGCCGCTGGATCGCTACGCGGTGGACCTTGCCGCGCGGCTGCAGCAGGACGTGACCGACGCCTATCGCGACTATCGCTTCTGGCAGGTCTACCAGCGCGTCCACCACTTCTGTTCGATCGACATGGGCGCGTTCTACCTCGACGTCATCAAGGACCGGCTGTACACGCTGCCGCGCCGGCACCCGGCCCGGCGCTCGGCCCAGACCGCCATGCTGCACGTGCTCGAAGCGCTGACGCGCTGGCTGGCTCCGGTCTGCAGCTTCACCGCCGAGGAAATCTGGCAGGCCATGCCGCAACCGACCGACGCCCAGCCTCGCGACACCGTGATGCTGGCCACCTGGTACCGCGGCCTGGCGACCATGGACGACGCGGACCGCGAGCGGCTGGAGCGTATCCGGGCGGTTCGCGACGTGGTCGGCCCGCGTCTCGAGACGCTTCGACGCGACAAGGTGATCGGCTCGTCGCTGGCCGCGGTGGTCCGCCTCGACGCCGACGGCGTGCTGGCCGAAGACCTCGAAGCCATCGGTAACGAACTGCGCTTCCTGCTGCTCACCGCCGAGGTCGAACTGGGGCCGGTCGAGGACGCCGACGAGATTGCTGCGGTCGGCGGCAGCTCGCTGCGGGTGACGGTGCGGCCCAGCGATGCCGTGAAATGCACCCGCTGCTGGCATCTTCGGCCCGACGTCGGCGTCGATGAAAACCACCCGGAGCTTTGCGGTCGCTGCGTCGAGAACGTGACCGGCGACGGCGAACAACGGCGCTGGGGCTGAACTCGCCATGGACACGACGCACCCGAGAATGACGCTGCCGCGCTATGCCGCGTGGCTCCTGCTGGCCGCATTGATCGCGGTCCTCGACCTGTGGACCAAGGCCCTGGCCTCGGCGAGTCTCGAACTCTATCGGCCCGTCGAAGTCACCGGGTGGCTGAATCTCACGCTGGCCCACAACACCGGCGCGGCCTTCAGTTTCCTCGCCGACGGGGACGGCTGGCAGCGCATCTTCTTCATCGTCGTGGCGTCCGGAATCTCGGTGTTCCTGCTGGCCTGGCTGTGGCGAATTCCACTCCAGGCCCGGGCGCTTCCGGCAGCGCTGATGCTGCTGCTCGGCGGCGCGATCGGCAATCTGGTCGACCGGGTTCGCCTCGGCTACGTGGTCGACTTCATCGATGTGCACTACGCCGGCTGGCACTGGCCGGCGTTCAACATCGCCGACTCGGCGATCGTGATCGGGATCGCCCTGATGCTGATCGAGAGTCTGCTTCCGCCGCGCGGCGTGCCGACCCCGCCGCGCGCGGAATGATCGGCCGCGGGGCGGCTCGGCGGTGGAGGCATCGGCCGGGAGCGCCGCCCAGCGAACGGTCCGCCGGCGCATTTGCGGACCCGCTTCACGCCGTGGCGGCCGATGCGTGACCGCCCGCGCGAGGCGCAATCTTGAAAAGACGTTGTAATTCGCGCGTATGTGCATGAAAATAGGAAGTTCGGGGGACAAGTAGACCGCGATGAGAGGAGACGTCTGATGGCAGCAACCACCCGCGACGAGCTGGAAACCTTTGTCTGGGAAGGCAAGGACAAGCGCGGCAAGACCCTGAAGGGCGAACGTCAGTCGAGAAACCAGACGCTGATCCGAGCCGAACTGCGCAAGCAGGGCATCACGCCCTCCCGGATCCGCAAGAAGCCCAAGCCGCTGTTCGGCGGCGCCGGCAAGCGGATCTCCTCGCGCGACATCGCGATCTTCACCCGCCAGCTGGCCACCATGCTCAACGCCGGGATCCCACTGGTCCAGGCCTTCGGCATCATCGGCGCGGCCGCGGAGAACCCGCGCCTGCAGAAGCTGATCGGCACGATCCGGGTCGACGTCGAATCGGGCGCAACGCTGGCCGAAGCGCTCGCCAAGCATCCGGTCTACTTCGACGAGCTGTACATCAATCTGGTCAATGCCGGCGAAGGCGCCGGGGTGCTCGACAAGGTGCTCGACGACATCGCGACCTACAAGGAGCGCATCGAATCGATCAAGGGCAAGATCAAGAAAGCCCTGTTCTATCCGGCCGCCGTGATTGCGGTGGCCATCATCGTGACCGCCATCCTGTTGATCTTCGTGATCCCGCAGTTCGAGTCCATCTTCGCCAGCTTCGGGGCCGACCTGCCGGCGTTCACCCGCCTGATCGTCACGCTGTCGGAATCGATGCAGCAACAGGGCTGGCTGTACCTGATCATCGTCGGCGGCAGCATCGCCGGAATCATCGCCCTGAAGAAGCGAAGCCGCGGGTTCGCCCACTTCATCGACCGGGCGAGCCTCAAGCTTCCGATCATCGGGTCGGTGCTCGAGAAGGCCGCGCTGTCGCGGTTCGCGCGCACGCTCGCGACCACCTTCGCGGCCGGCGTACCCCTGGTCGACGCGCTGAAGACCGTGGCCGGCGCGACCGGCAACATCGTGTTCGCCGACGCAACGCTGCAGATCCGGGACGACGTGGCGACCGGTCACCAGATGCAGCTGGCGATGCAGCAGACCGGCCTGTTCCCGCCGATGGTCATCCAGATGACCGCGATCGGCGAAGAAGCCGGTTCGCTCGATGCGATGCTGCTGAAGGTGGCCAACTTCTACGAGGAAGAGGTCAACAACACGGTCGACGCCTTGTCCAGCCTGCTCGAGCCGTTCATCATCGTTCTGGTCGGCGGCATCGTCGGCAGCATCGTGGTCGCCATGTACCTGCCGATCTTCCAGATGGCTGCGGTGATGTAAACCGGGCGCCACGCAGCACATCGCGCACGAGGATTCGCTCCGGCCCGCGGGCCGGAGCACACCGGCTCGAACGGACATCGGTGACGCCGGCGTCCGCAGTACCCGTCGAAGGGGTTCCACATGACCGATCTCGCCGTCCTCCATCCGGCCGCGCTGTATGGGCTGACGTTCGCACTCGGCCTGCTGGTCGGCAGCTTTCTGAACGTCGTCATCCTGCGCCTGCCGGCGCGCCTGTTCCACGACTGGCGCTGCCAGTGCCGCGAATTGCTCGAGCTGACTCCGGGAGACTCCTCCGAAGGTACGTCCGATCCGAGCGATCCGCCCGCCGGTGTCGCGACCGGCCGTTCGCGCTGCCCGACCTGCGGCCACGCCATCCGCGCCTACGACAACATCCCGGTCATCAGCTGGCTGGTCCTGCGCGGCCGTTGTCGGGACTGCGGCACGAAGATCTCGCCGCGCTACCCCATCATCGAACTGCTCACCGCGATCCTGTCGGTCGCGGTCATCGCCGCCCTCGGGCCGACCCCGGCGGGACTGGCCGGGCTGGTGTTCACCTGGGCGCTGATCGCAGGTTCGGGCATCGATCTCGATCACAAGCTGCTGCCCGACCAGATCACCCTGCCGCTCCTGTGGCTGGGGCTGCTACTGAACATCGACGGCCTGTTCATCGACCTGACCTCGGCCGTGATCGGGGCCGCCGCAGGCTACCTCGTGCTGTGGTCGGTGTTCCACCTGTTCCGACTGGCGACCGGCAAGGAAGGCATGGGCTACGGCGACTTCAAGCTGCTCGCAGCAATCGGTGCCTGGTTCGGCTGGCAGGTCCTGCCCACGATCATCCTGCTGGCCTCCGCCGTCGGCGCGATCGTCGGCCTCGTCCTGATCGCGGTCCGCCGCATGGGGCGCGAAGTCCCGATCGCCTTCGGCCCGTTCCTGGCCGCCGCGGGCTGGCTGGTGCTGGTCTACGGCGACCGCGTCGTGAATTTCTGGCTGGGCGTTTAGCAGGGACCAGGGGAAGGGGCACGGGAGGGGCAAAGGGGCTAGGGCAAAGGGGTCAGGGGCAAGGGGTCAGGGGCTAGTGAAACCGGTGGAGCGTAGCGCTCGCCGCGCGAGCCGGACCACTGCGGGGCCTCGACCGGGTGCCTGGTGACCCCTTCAACCCGAGCCCTTGCCCTCTAGCCCCTCTAGCCCCTCTCCCCTAGCCCCTCTCCCCTAGCCCCTCTCCCCTAGCCCCTCTCCCCTAGCCCCTCTCCCCTAGCCCCTCTCCCCTAGCCCCTCTCCCCTAGCCCCTCTCCCCTAGTCCCTTTCCCCTAGTCCCTTTCCCCTAGTCCCTTTCCCCTAGCCCCTTCCCCCAACGCCCGATATTTCCGATCGAGGCGCTCGACGGCTTCGTCCAGCGCCTGCAGCGACCCGGTGTTGTCGATCACGTCGTCGGCGATGGCCAGGCGCTCCTCGCGCGTGGCCTGGGCGGCCAGTGCTGCACGGGCCTGGTCCTCGGAGATTCCGTCGCGGCCGGCCAGGCGCTCGAGCTGGACGGTCTCCGGGACGTCGACGACCAGCACGCGATCGGTATCTTCGAACAAACCCGTCTCGACCAGCAGCGGGACGACGAGCACCACGTAGCGCACCTGCGGGTCCGAGCCGGCCTGTTCGATGGCGTTCCGAGCGGCCTGCTCGATCCGGGGATGAAGAATCGCGTTCAATCGTCGCCGGGCGTCCGCGTCACTGAAGATGCGTTCGCGCAACGCGCGGCGATCGAGCGCCTGCCGTTCATCGAGCAGGTCGACACCGAATGCATCGACGATCTCGGCCAGCCCCGGACGGCCCGGGGCAACGGCTTCGCGGGCCAGGAGATCGGTGTCGATGACCGGAACGCCGAGCGCGGCGAAGCGGTCGGAGACGGCGGTCTTGCCGCTGGCGATACCGCCGGTCAGTGCAATCACTCGGGGCGCTGAGTCTCGGGACACGATCGACTCCTTCAGACAGTGCTCCCATTGTCTCCGAATCGACCCTGGCCCGCAGCGGCGGCCCAGCGGCCCGGCCGTCCGGCCCGCCGCCGGGGTCAGCGCAGGGGCCTGACTTCGACCTCGACGTCGATGAAGCGGCCCGGGTCGTCGTCCATGCGGACGTGGCGGACGCGACCGCCGTACCGGTAGGCGACGTCGTAGCCGACCAGCACTTCGCGGGTTTCGTAGTGCACTTCGACCTCGCAGCGCCGAACCGGCACCACCCGGCGATGACCGTGGTTCCGACCCATGTCGTGGCCGATCTCGCGGCTGATGTGGCGGCCAATCTCGTGACCGACGGCGGCGCCGAGCGCCGCACCGGCCAGGGTCAGGACCCGCTGGCCGCGACCGTCGCCGTACCGGTTGCCCACCCGATTGCCCACCCGATCGCCCACACGATCGGCCATCACGCCGCCGATGACGCCACCGACGATCGTCCCGGCAATGGCGCCTGCGGCCGGGTCCGGGCCGCGCCGGCGTAGTTCCTGCCAGCAGACATCGCGCTCCACGGGAATCTCCTCGTAGACGTGGACGGGTCGAACATCGACCACCGGGGCGCGGACGACTTCGACGTGACGATGCGATGCCGCAGCGGGCGGGGCGGAGGCAGCGGCCGCGACCAGCACGGCGGTCAGAACAACGATACGAGTGCTCACGATGATGCTCCTTCGGCCTCGGGCCGGGTTCGACGATGCGGCGCCAGTCTGCCGACCTGCTGCTGAATCCGTTCTGAACCTCGCTTGAACGGTGGGTGAACCTCACCCCCGCTGGCCGCGGTTTGAGCGCCCCGAACAACCGGAGTACGATGGCCATCCGTCCATCGATGCGGTGAGAAGCCACGCAGGGAGTTGCCATGTCCAGCCGGTCCAGTTCCGCCATCCGAACGCTCGCCCTGCTCGGCCACGCCGGTTCCGGGAAGACCACGTTGCTCGAACGCCTGCTGCTGGCCTCCGGCGTGAAAGGCGAAGTCGGCACCGTCGAGAAGGGCGACACCCTGTCGGACTTCGAGCCACTGGAACAGCAGTACGGCCATTCGCTGGATACCTCGCTTGCACGCATCGAGAAGGACGGACACGAGATCCAGGTGATCGATACGCCTGGCGACCCGGACTTTCGCGGGCCCGCGCTGGCGGCGATGAGTGCGGTCGAAACGGCGGCCATCGTGGTCAACGCCAGCAACGGGGTCGAGTCGTCGACCCGCCGGCTGATGCGCCGCGCCCGCCAGCGCCGCTTGTGCCGAATGATCATCGTCAATCGCATCGATGCCGAGGACCTGGATCTCGAAGCGGTGGTTCGCGACCTGCGCGAGGAGTTCGGGCCGCAATGCCTGCCGGTCAACCTGCCGGCCGACCATGGCGAGACGGTGCGCGACTGCTTCTTCCACGATTCCGGCGATACGGATATCTTTTCCTTGGCCGCAGCCCACGACGAGATTCGCGACCAGGTCATCGAGGCCGACGAAGGCCTGATGGCTCGCTATCTCGACGGCGACACGATCGATCGCGAGGAATTGCACGATGCCTTCGAACTGGCCCTGCGCGAGGGTCACCTGGTGCCGATCTGCTTCACGTCGGCGCGCACGGGGGCCGGAGTCGAGGAATTGCTGGACTTCATCGTCCGGTTGTTGCCGAGCCCGCTGGAAGGCAATCCCCCGCGCTTCCGGGTCGGCAGCGAGGACAAAAAGGTTCCTGCGACGCCGGACCCCGACGCCCATGCGGTCGCCCACGTGTTCAAGATCATCAACGACCCCTACGCCGGAAAACTGTCGGTCTTCCGGGTCTTCCAGGGGCGCATCCGTGCCGGCGATTCGCTGCTGCTCGGCGATGCCCGCAAGCCGGTCAAGGTGGCCCACCTCTACCGCATCCACGGCAGCGAACACATCGAGACCGAAGACGCCATCCCGGGCGATCTCTGCGCCGTATCGCGGATCGACGAGATCGAGTACGACACCATCCTCCACGACAACCACGACGAAGACCACTACTACCTGAAACCGGTCGACTTCCCGCAGCCCATGTACGGCCTGGCGATCGAGCCGAAGACCCGAGGCCAGGAACAGAAACTGGCCTCGGCGCTGGCCCGACTGGCCGAGGAGGATCCCTGCATCCAGGTCGAGCATCACCAGGAACTCAACGAGACCGTGGTGCGCGGACTCGGCGAGATGCACCTGCGTATCCTGCTGGAGAGGATGGACAAGCGCTTCGGAGTCGAGGTCGAAACCCGTCCGCCACGGATCGCCTACCGAGAGACGGTCACGCGCCCGGCCGAGGGGCACTACCGGCACAAGAAGCAGACCGGCGGCGCCGGCCAGTTCGGCGAGGTCTTCCTGCGCATCCGGCCGCTCGGCCGCGGCGAGGGCTTTCGCTTCCAGAGCGAAGTGGTCGGCGGCGCGATTCCCACGGCACTGATCCCCGCCGTGGAAAAGGGCGTGCGACAGGTCATGGACGAGGGGGCGATCGCTGGCTATCCGATGCAGGACATCGAGGTGACGGTCCACGACGGCAAGTACCACAGCGTGGATTCGAAGGAAGTGGCGTTCGTGATCGCGGGCCGGAAGGCGTTTCGCGAAGCGATCGCCGCCGCCGGTCCGCAGGTGCTCGAGCCGGTGGTCACGCTCGACGTCAGCGTTCCCGATACGGTGCTCGGCGACCTCACCGGCCTGCTCGCCTCGAAGCGCGCCCGGATCCAGGGCACCGAGTCGCAGCGCGGAGGGCAGACAGCGGTCCATGCCGCCGTGCCGCTGTCATCGATCAGCGACTTTCCGACCGAACTGAAGAGCATGTCCGGAGGCGAGGGCCGATTCGTGGTCGAACTGAGCCACTACGAAGCCGTGCCGCCGAACGTCCAGCAGACGCTGATCGAAGGCTTCGAGGCCCGGGACGACGACAGCGCCCATTGAGCGGGTCGCCGTCGATCGACGAGGACAGTTCA
This sequence comes from Wenzhouxiangellaceae bacterium, assembly GCA_965227925.1. GTDB lineage: Bacteria > Pseudomonadota > Gammaproteobacteria > Xanthomonadales > Wenzhouxiangellaceae. Next base: position 256,457 of record CBDDGP010000002.1, on the reverse strand, counting down.
GGACGGTCGCGCCGACTCCACCGGCGCGATCGCCGGTACGGGACCGGCGGTCGGGCTCCGGAACCCACCGTCCGGCGCAGCGAGGCTCAAGGTGACGCCCAGCGTCAACATCATGCCGGCGAACAGCATCGCCAGACCCCAGCGCAGTGTGGCCAGCGACGGTGGCAAAGCGGTCGATTCGACATCGTCGATCAACAACGGTCGGCACTCGCGAGCGATCTGATTGTTCGGAGAGGTCATGACTGCACGGGACCACCCAACCCCCTTCCAGCAGTTCCTGCCTTCGTGAGTGCAAGATTCGAACCAACTGCCGAGCGATTCAACCTGGGAGACGACGAGCGATGAATTTCAACGACTGGATCGAGCGCCTGAATGGGCAACGTAGCAAGACCTTGATGGACACCCTGGACATCCGCTACGTCCAGGCCGGCGACGGCGTCCTGGTCGCCGAAATGCCGGTCGATTCCCGCCACCTGCAGCCGATGGGCATTCTCCACGGCGGCGCCAGCGCCGCGCTGGCCGAAAGCGTGGGATCGGCCGCCTCTGCAATGATGCTGGACGGGAGCGGACGCGCCGCGGTCGGCCTGGAACTCGCGATCAACCATCTCGGCGCGGTGCGCCCCGGCACGACGATCGTCGCCCACGCCGAGGCCGTGCACCTCGGCCGCTCCACCCACCTGTGGCAGATCCGGATCGACGACGGCGATGGCCGCAAGGTCGCGCTGGCGAAGCTCACCATGCTCGTCCTCGAGGACCGCTCCCCACCGGGCGACTGACGGGCGGGGGCCGTCTTCCGGGCAACGGCCTTTAGCTGATGGGCGCGAAGAGAGAAAAGAACTGAAATAAGAGAAGATGACAAGGAGAGAAGAACCAACGCGGACACTCAGCGAACAAAAAAAATTACGTCAAGAAGGTTCTCGCTTCCGATCGGCGAACCGGGCTGGAACCAGACGCAGATCACCTCGAATGAAAGATCTCGGACCGGGTCCGGAATGTCTCATCGAGCCCGTCCCGGCGTTTCCAAGAGTTCCTGCTTTTCTCTTCGCGCCTTCGCGCCTTCGCGCTCATCATCTGACGGAGTTTGCCCCGTCATCCGAGAACAGCCCGGGCTGGAGGATGCGCGCCTGGTCGAGGGCGCGCCGAGCGCCTCCGGCGTCGCCGGCCCGGGTCTTCAGTGCGGCCAGCTCGACCAGCGCCTCGGCCACGCCGGGATCGCCGGGCCAGTCGGGCATCAGCAGGTAGCGCTCCAGCGCCTCGATTCCCCGCTCGGGCGGTCCGCCGCCGGCGTTGATCCACCGGCCCAGCTGGTATCGGGCCGGCCCGTATCCGGGGTGTTCGGCGACCAGTGCTTCGAGCCGCGCGATCGCGTCGTCGATCTGCCCGACCCGGCCCAAGGCTGCCGCCTGCTGCACTTGCCAGCCTGGCCGCTGCAGCGGGTCCAGCCGAACTGCACGTTCGATCGCACCCAGCGCATCGACGTCGCGGCCGGCCCGCAGCAGCGCGTCGTGCTCGACCTTCGCCGCACGAGCCGGGTCGACCTCGGCCAGGCGGGCTACGAATGCCGGCACCCGCTCCTCACGGCCGCCGGCGATGCGCGGCACTTGTCGATGAAAATCGATCGCCGCAGTCAGCGCCTCGGCATGATCGGGATCGAGATCGAGTGCACGGTCCAGCAGCCGACCCACTGCCCTCGCCTCGCGCATCCGCTCGAATCGCCCGTCGGCGCCGTCGAGTTCGTCGAGGGCCAGGGCCGCCTGCTGCAGGATCAGCCCGGCGTCGTCGGGATGCGCGGCGCGCGCTGCACCGAGCAGCTCCTCGGCGGTCTCCGGGGACTCGATCCGGGCGAGCGCCACGCGCGCGCGCCAGGCGAGCGCACCAGGTTCCGGCGACTCCGCCAACCAGGCCCGGACCGGCGCCAGCTCGCGCAAGGCCAGCGCGCGCGCCAGGTCCGGTGCCTCGGCACGCAGCGGCCCGGCAGCGCCGACAGCGACCGCGAGGAGCAGCAGGTATCGCGCCGCGATCGGCGGCCTGTTGAGCGGCGCCCCCTTCACGGGCTGCGCGGGTAGAGCTTACCGGGGTTGAGGATGCCGTCCGGGTCGAACGCGCGCTTGATTTCGAGCATCAACTCGATCTCGGCGGCCGGCTTGATCGCGGCCAGGTAGTCGCGTTTGAGCAACCCGACGCCGTGCTCCGCCGACAGGCTGCCGCCGGTCCGGCCGACCAGTTCGAACACCGCCGGCGTCAATCGCTCGCACGCGGAGTGGAAGTCGTCGACCGTCCATGCATCGGGTTTCAGGACGTTCATGTGCAGATTGCCGTCGCCGATGTGGCCGAACCAGACGACGTCGAACTCCGGGTAGCGCTCCTTGACCAGGTCATCGAGCGCGCGCAGGAAGTCCGGAACGCGCGAAATCCGCACGGAGAGGTCGTTCTTGTACGGCGTCCGCCCGGCAATCGATTCACTGATCGCCTCGCGCCAGTGCCAGAGCTCCTCGGCCTGGGCTCCGGACTGGCTGATCGTTCCATCGACCACGTGACCGGCGTCGACCAGCGCTTCGAACACCGCAAGGGCCTGGTCCTGGCGGGTTCCGTCCGGGTCGTCGAACTCGACCACGGCGTGAAACGGCGCGACCTCGTCGAGCGGGAACGCCCGCCCGGATGCGATCCGAACCGCCTCGACGCTCGCGGCATCGAAGAACTCGAACGCGGAAAGATCGAGGCCGCTCCGCAGCGACTGGAACGCCGGCATCACGGCGTCGAGACCGGAGAAGGCCAGCAGCAGCACGGACCGCTCGGGCGGCGCGTCGGTGAGGCCCAGCGTGACGCGCGTGATCAATCCGAGCGTGCCTTCGCTGCCGATCAGCAGGTGACGCAGGTCGAGCCCGGCGTTGTTCTTGATCAGCCCACGATTCAGTTCCAGCACCTCGCCGCGGCCGGTCACCACCGTCAGGCCCCGGACCCAATCGCGCGTCATGCCGTAGCGCAGCACGCGGATGCCACCGGCGTTGGTCGCCACCGACCCGCCGACCTGGCTGGAATCGGCCGCGGCCCAGTCGACCGGGTAGTAGAGGCCCGCTTCGGCCGCGCGCCGCTGCACGTCGCCGACGACGACCCCGGCGTCGACGACGATCGACGGCTCGGTGGTATCGAGCGTGCCCAGTTCGCGCATGCGGTCGAACGACACCACGACTTCGCCGGCGGCGGCGACCGCGCCGCCGGACAGGCCGGTCCGGCCGCCGGACGGCACCAGCGCTGCGCGCTCGGATCGTGCCCAGGCGACCAGGTCGACGACGTCTTCGGTGCTGCGGGGGAACGCGACCGCGCTCGGCGAAGGCGGCCAGAACCGGGTCCAGTCGCGGCCGTAGTGCTCGAGCGCAGACGGGTCGTCGACGAACTCGACGCCTGCCGGCCGGCTCATGACACCGGCTCGACGGACGCGGCCGTGCTTCGGTGCGGCATCGGGTCGACTATCATTCAGGTTCCTCCGCATCGCAGCCGCCTCGCCATGACGCAGCGCAATCTTTCGCTTTCCAAGGACAAGATCCGCATCCTGTTGCTGGAGAACATTTCGGAACGGGCCGTGGAGTGCTTCAATAGCGCCGGCTATCACCAGGTCGAATCCGTGTCCGGGGCGCTGTCCGCCGACGAACTGGTCGAGCGCATCGCCGATGTGCACTTCCTCGGCATCCGCTCCCGCACCCGGGTCACGGAGCGCGTGCTGGACGCCGCCGAGAAGCTGACGGCCATCGGTTGTTTCTGCATCGGCACCGACCAGGTCGATCTTGCCGAAGCCCGACACCGCGGCATTCCGGTCTTCAACGCGCCGTATGCTAACACTCGCTCGGTGGCCGAACTGGTGCTGGCCGAGATCGTGATGCTGATGCGCGGCGTGCCGGCCAAGAATGCCGCAGCCCATCGCGGCGAGTGGTTGAAGACGGCCTCGGCCAGCTTCGAAGTCCGCGGGAAGACGCTGGGCATCATCGGCTACGGGCACATCGGCTCCCAGCTCGGCATCCTGGCCGAGGGGTTGGGCATGCGCGTGCTGTACTACGACATCGTGCGCAAGCTGCCGCTGGGCAATGCCGAGCCGGCCGACAGCCAGGACGCGGTGCTCCAGCGAGCGGACGTGGTCTCGCTGCACGTTCCGGACACGGCCGACACGCGCGGCCTGATCGACGCCGGTGAACTGGCCCGGATGAAGCCCGGCGCGCACCTGATCAATGCCTCGCGCGGCAAGGTGGTGTCGATCCCCGCCCTCGCCCAGTCCCTGGACCAGGGCCGCATCGGAGGCGCTGCGATCGACGTGTTTCCGACCGAGCCGACTTCGAAGGAGGAGGAGTTCGTGTCCGAACTGCGCGAGTTCGACAACGTACTGCTGACCCCCCACATCGGCGGCAGCACGTTCGAGGCCCAGCAGAACATCGCCCTCGACGTCAGCACCAAGATGACGCTGTATTCGGACAACGGCTCGTCGACCGGGGCGGTGAACTTTCCGGAAGTCAACCTGCCCGACCACGCAACCGCGCGTCGGATCCTGCACATCCATCGCAACGAGCCCGGCGTCCTGCAGGCGATCAACCACGCGTTCTCTGAGGCCGGGATCAATATCGTCGGCCAGTACCTGCAGACCCTGCCCGACGTCGGCTACGTCGTCATGGATGTCGAGACCGACGACGCGGGACCGGTGCTGCGGCGCTTGCACGACATTCCGGCGACGATCCGCACCCGCTACCTGTACTGAGGACCACCGCCATGCAGCTCGACGTACGTCACCACCCCGAAGACGATCGATTCGCAGCCGAGGTCGACGGCCATCGCTGCGTCCTCGACTACCGCCTCGCCGACCGGGTGATGACCATGACCCGGGTCTACGTACCGCCGCCGGTCGAGGGACGTGGAATCGCGTCGCGCCTGACCCGCTACGCGCTGGACCACTGCCGCGAGCACGGCTTCCGGGTCGTGCCCCGCTGCCCGTACGTCGCGGCATGGATCCGGCGCCACGACGACTACGCCGACCTGGTGTCCGAAACCGGCTGAACCGGCCGAGGTCTACAATCGCCGTCACGGATCAAGAGACGGACATCCCATTCCGTCACCGGAACCGTGAAATCCGTCCTTCTGCCTGCCCCATGGGCGGAGCGGAAGCGGGCAAGATCGCTCGCAATCGTCCCCATCCAATCGACAGGAAGACTGCGATGAACCATCCGATCACCGTTAAACCCCTGCTGGCGCTCCTGCTGGCCGCGGCTCTGGCCGCCTGTGCGACCACCGACCCGTACACCGGCGAAGAGCGAACCTCGCGCGCCGGCTCCGGCGCCGCGATCGGCGCGGCCGCCGGCGCCGTGATCGGCGCGATCAGCGGCGGAGACCGCCTCGAGCGGGCAGCCATCGGCGCCGGAATCGGCGCGCTGTCCGGTGCGGCCGTCGGCGCCTACATGGATCGCCAGGAAGCCGCGCTGCGCGAGCAGCTGCGGGGCACCGGGGTCAGCGTGACCCGGCGCGCCGACCAGATCATTCTCAATATGCCGGGCAACGTCACCTTCGACGTCGATTCGGCCAGCCTGCGACCGGAGTTCTTCGACGTCCTCGATTCGGTCGCCCTGGTCGTCGAGGAGTACGACCAGACGGTGCTCGTGGTCGACGGCCACACCGATTCGTCCGGCCCGAACTCCTACAACCAGCGCCTGTCCGAGAGCCGCGCCGAAACGGTGGCCGAGTACCTGATCAACCGCGGCATCCGTCCGGTCCGCATCGAGGCCTCGGGCTACGGCGAGGAGTATCCGGTCGCCAGCAACGGCAGCCGCGAAGGCCGTCGCCAGAACCGCCGCGTCGAGCTGACCCTGATCCCGATCACCTGACGAGCTGCCCATTCATTCCCGACGCCCGGCCCCGCCGGGCGTTGGCGTTGTTGAAGTCGACTTCAACTTCAGCTTCAACTTCAACGGCAGATGATTGGCGCGAAAACGCCAAGGCGCCAAGAGAGAATCAAATTCATCAAGAGATAGGAAAACGCTGGATACGGCGCTCCTGAATCCTTGATGTACCTCTTGATCAAGCCACGACGCTGACTGGCGCCCTTTACTATCCGGGTCGCCCGCCGCGATCGGGTCGTGCCATCTGTTTTCCAACCAAACGGATCTTCTCTTCGCGCCTTTGCGACTTCGCGCTGATCATCTAGAGGACGCAGCCACCCAGGCCGAACGACGCACCAAAGCTCAGTCGCTGGCCGGCGGCCGGCCGAACAGGGTTTCGTACAGCATGGCGTAGATGTCGACGTTCTCCACGCCCGCCGGGTCGAGGAATCGATCGGCCTGCCAACCCGCGCCGCGGGCGACGATGCCGGCGCCCAGGTCGCCGCCCGAAGCCCAGACGATGGCGAACGGAAATTGCCGACCGGACGCATCCGGCGCGCTCATGAACGGAACCGAACCGGTGCCTTGCGCACCATCCAGTAAACCGCCGGTGGACGGATCCCGCTCCGGCACCCGCTGCAACCCGCTCGGCACGTCGATCACGTTCATGCCCCCCGCACTGGAATCCGCTGCGGTGACGAGCAGCGTGTCGCGATTCTGCTCGACGTAGTCCAGCAGCACCCCGGCGGCATCGTCGGCCCGCCTCAGGGCTTCCAGGCAGCCCGACGCATTCATCCGGTTGCAGAAATTGTCCGAGCCCTCTTCCTCGATGATCATCAGGAACCCGTCCTCATCGCCGGCGAGGCGATCGAGCGCGAACCGGGTCATCTCCGCCGCGCTCGGCGCGGACTCGAGATACGGCGAGAGCCCGCGTTCGGCGAGGTCCTCTTCGGACTCGTCGAAGAACGAATGGTCCTCGGCGAACACGCCGAACACCCGATCGACGTCGTCGGGCAGTGCCAGCAGCTCCTCGCGCGTGTGAACCACGGTGTAGCCGTCCGCCTCGAGTTCCTCGACCAGGTTTCGCCCGTCGGTCCGCCGCCCGACGCCGAATCGACCCAGCACGCCCTCCGGGAGCAGCCATTGTTCGCCCCCTGCGAGGTGGATGTCGACGCCGGACTCGACCACCTGCAGCGCGATGTCCTCGTAGCGACCCCGGCTTGGCGACTCGGCGACGAAGGCGGCGGTGCCGGGCTCGATCAGCGAGCCGGTCTGGATCAGCGCCGTGGCGATGCCGGTCTCGATCGCGGCCTCGACAATGGTCCGCGTGCTGCCGTCGGCGGACACCATCTCGCGCTCGTCCGGGTCCAGCCCGAACGACCCGGCGTGGGCTCGCGTTCCGGTGGCGTGAGAGACCGCGCCGCCGTTCGACGTCGACACCAGGCGATCGCTCATGTGTCCGCGGTAGGGCGCGGCGTACGGATAGCGGTCCCAGTTCAGGGAGCCGTCCGGGCCGACGTAGCGCATACGAGCGCTTTCCCAGTGCGCCGAGGACGCGCCGTCGGGATGGAAGAAGATCGCGCCTCGCCCGGTGGGCTCCTGGGCAACGGCGAGCGCCGCCAGCCCCAGGGCCAGCGGCAGTAGGATCAGGCCTGCGGATCGCATCGAGACTTCGACTCCGTTGGGAAACAGCCTCGAAGCCTAGCGCGAACCAAGCGCGATTTGGTCGACCCGTCGCGTCTAGCGGGGATCGCGTTGCACCAGCGAGTCGCGGATCTCGCGCAGCAGGACGATGTCTTCGCTGGGTTTCGGCGGCACGGCCGGAGTCTCGTCGTCCTTGCGCTTCATGGAGTTGAACACCTTGACCGCGACGAAGATCGTGAAGGCAACGATCAGGAAATCGACGATGGTCTGGATGAATGCGCCGTAGCCGATGGCCACAGCCGCGGCCTCATCGGTGCCTTCCTTGAGCACGATCGCCAGTTCGTTGAAATCGACCCCGCCGATCGCCAGACCCAGCGGCGGCATGATCACGTCCTTGACCAGCGAGGCGACGACCTTGCCGAAGGCCGCGCCGATGATGATCCCGACGGCCATGTCGACCATGTTTCCCTTGATCGCGAATTTCTTGAATTCCTTGACCATGCCCATCGTCCGTTCTCCCTGAATTGGTGTGGTTGTTATGCGACGAGAAGGCCCACCGGCACCGCGCCGGCGGACGAATCCAGTATAGGCAGACGGCTACCGGCGTTTCACAGGCTCAGGAATCGGTGGCTCAGGAATCGGTTTCCAGCGACTCCCAGGCGGCGTACGCGGCATCGATCTCTGCCTGGAGGGACGTGATGTCCTCGTTGACGCGGCGGATCTCCTCGGCCGGCCGGTCATACAGGTCCGGGTCGTTGAGCCGTTCCGTCAGCTCGGCCATCCGGGCCTCGAGGTCTTCGACACGCGCCGGCAGGGCCTCGAGTTCCATGCGCTGGCTGTAGGTCAGTTTCCGCTTCTTCGACCCGGCGGCGGCCTTCGGCGACGCCGGCGCGGACCCGCTCGACGACGCGCGCAGCGAATTCGGCGGCTCCCTGCGCGCCTGGCGCTGGCGTTGCCAGTCGCTGTAGCCGCCGACGTACTCGCCGACGCGGCCCTGGCCCTCCATGACCAGCGTCGCGGTCACCACGTTGTCGAGGAAATCACGGTCGTGACTGACCAGCAGCAGCGTGCCCGGGTAGTCGGCCAGCAGCGATTCGAGCAACTCCAGCGTCTCGGCGTCGAGATCGTTGGTCGGCTCGTCCATGACCAGCAGGTTCGACGGCCGGGCGAACAGCCGGGCCAGCAGCAGGCGATTCCGCTCACCGCCGGACAGGCGGGAAATCGGGGCACGAGCGCGCTCCGGGGAGAACAAGAAGTCGCCGAGGTAGCCGATCACGTGCTGGTCGCGACCGTTGATGGTGACGAACTCGCGCCCGTCGCCGACGTTCTCGGCCGCGGTCCAGTCGTCGCGGAGCACCGCGCGCTGCTGGTCGAAATACACGACCTCGAGCCGGGTGCCGAGGCGAACCTCGCCGCCGTCGGGCTCGAGCTCGCCGAGCAGCAGTTTCAGCAGCGTCGATTTTCCGCTGCCGTTGGCTCCGATCAGGCCGATCCGGTCGCCGCGGAAGATCGTCGTCGAGAAGTCGTCGATCAGCGGCGCGCCGGTTTCAGTCGACCCGCCCCAGCCGAAACACAGGTGCTCGACCTCGATGACCTTCTTGCCGGAGCGACCGGCCTCCGAGACTTCCATCTTCACCTGGCCGACCTGCTCGCGCCGTGCGGCCCGCTCGCGCCGCATCTGCTCGAGCGCTCGCACGCGACCCTCGTTGCGCGTGCGGCGCGCCTTGATGCCCTGGCGGATCCAGGTTTCCTCTTCGGCCAGGCGGCGGTCGAACTCGCGGTGGGCCAGCTCCTCGGCGTGCAGCCGCTCCTCGCGTCGCCGGAGGTAGTTGCCCCAGTCCCCCGGCCACGAGGTCAGGGCACCGCGATCGATCTCGACGATGCGCGTGGCCAGTGCCTTCAGGAAGCGGCGGTCGTGGGTAATGAACACCAGCGCGCCGTCGTAGCCCTTGAGCAGTTCTTCGAGCCACTCGATGGCGTCGATGTCGAGGTGATTGGTCGGTTCGTCGAGGAGCAGCACCTCGGGCCGTGCGGCCAGTGCCTGACCGAGCAGCACGCGGCGCTTCAAGCCACCGGACAGCGCGCCGAAGCGGGTCGAGCCGTCGAGGCCCAGGCGCTCGAGCACCTGCTCGATCCGCAGGTCGGCGTCCCAGCCGCCGGCGGCCTCGATCTTCGACTGCAGGCGCGCCAGCCGATCGGGGTGCGCGTCGCCCTCGGCCTCGGCGTGGAAGTCGCGGATCCAGCCGCCGAGCTCGCCGAGCCCCCGGGCGACCACGTCGAACACCGTACCGGGATCGTCGTCGGGCACGTCCTGGTCCAGCCGGGCGATCCGCGTGCCCTTCATCGCCCGGACCTCGCCGCCGTCGGGCTGGACGGTGCCGTCGATCAGCTTCAGCAGGGTCGACTTGCCGGCACCGTTGCGGCCGACCACGGCCACCCGCTCACCGGCCTCCAGCGACAGGTTCACGCCGTCGAGCAGCGGCGGGCCGCCGACGGCGAATTCGACATCGATCAGGGTCAGGAGCGACATGGCGCAAGGATACGCGGGCCTACCGCGCCAGGTGCGGAATTCGACGCGCGTGTCTCAGGTTGCGGGCGTCGGCCCGACTCGGGATACTCGGGGCCCATCGTCCACTCACGAGTCTTCGCCCATGAACCGATCGCTGGCCGCACACGCGCTGGTCCTCGCGCTCCTGGGGCTCGTCACCGGATTGGTCGGCCCGAGCCTGCCGCTGCCGCGCCTCGCGCTTGCCGCGCACACGATCGCCCTGCTCGGCGGCGCATGGTTGATGGCCCTGGCCGCGGCCTGGTCGATCTTCGAGCTCTCGGCGCGCACCTTGCACTGGAACGCCGTGGCCTGGCTCTACGCCCTGTACACGAACTGGCTGGGATGCCTGCTCGGCGCGGCTTTCGGCGCCGGTCGGCTGACGCCGCTGGCTTCACGCAGTACGGAAGGCCCGGAGGCGATCGAACTCCTGGTCGCCGCGCTTCTCCTGAGCGGCAGCCTGGCGGCGTTCGTCGCCGTCGGCCTCGGGCTTGCGGGCCTGCGCCCGAGCGGGCGCTGACCTCCGCTCAGCGGCGCCGGCGCACCCGGCCGGTGGCCAGCTTCCGCCGATAGGCCTCGAGATCGCGCCGCACCTCCGGCATCAGGAACAGCATGCCGAGCAGGTTCGGAAACGCCATGGCCAGGATCATCGCGTCGGAGAAGCCGATCACCGCGCCCAGTTCCATGGTCGTGCCGATGACCACGAACACCAGGAACAGCAGCTTGTAGGCCAGTTCCTTGGCCGGAGAGCGACCGAACAGGTAGGTCCAGGCCTTCATTCCGTAGTACGCCCAGGCGATCATCGTCGAGTAGGCGAACAGGATCACGGCGATCGCCAGCACCACGGGGAAGCCGTCGAGCACGCTGCCGAAGGCCCGGCTGGTCAACTCCACGCCGCTGATGCCCGACCCGGCGTCCCAGACCCCGGTCAGGATGATGACCAGCCCGGTCATGGTGCAGACGATGACCGTGTCGACCAGCGGCTCGTAGAGCGCGACCAGGCCCTCGGTCACCGGCGTGTCGGTCCGGACCGCCGAATGGGCGATCGCGGCCGAGCCCACGCCGGCCTCGGACGAGAAGGCCGCGCGCTGGAACCCGACCGCGAGCACGCCCAGGGCGCCGCCGGCAACCGAGTCGATGCCGAGCATGCTGGAGAACATCAGCGCGAAGGCCGCGGGCACGCCATCGAGGTTCAGGCCGATGATCAACAGCGCGGCGCCGACGTAGATGCTGGCCATCACCGGAACGATCTTCGACGTCACCCGGGCGATCGAGCGGATACCGCCGAGAATCACCAGGCCGACCAGCACGGCCAGGATCAGGCCGAACAGCCAGCCCTTGTCGGCCCACCACGAGGCTTCACCGCCGGTGATGCCGACGAACTGCTCGTAGCTCTGGTTGGCCTGGAACATGTTGGCGCCGCCGAACGATCCGCCGATGCAGAACACCGCGAAGACCGCCGCACAGACCGCACCCAGCTTCGCCAGGACCGGCCCGCGATCGGCCAGGCCCCGCGACAGGGTCCACATCGGACCGCCGGAGACCGTCCCGTCGTCGTTCTCGTGGCGGTACTTGACGCCCAGCGAGCACTCCATGAACTTCGACGCCATGCCGAAGAAGCCGGCCAGCATCATCCACGGCACCGCGCCCGGGCCGCCGACCGAGACCGCGATCGCGACGCCGGCAATGTTGCCCAGCCCCACCGTTCCGGACAGCGCGGTGGCCAGGGCCTGGAAATGGGTGACTTCCCCGGCGTGGGCCGGGTCGTCGTAGTCGCCGCGGACCAGGCGGAACCCCTGGGCCAGGCCGCGCACGTTGACGAAGCGGAAATACAGGGTGAACAGGAGGGCGCCGCCGACCAGCCATAGCACCACGAAGGGCACCTCGGCCAACCCGAGCGGCAGCGGAAACAGGATCAGGTCCTGGACGAAGGTCGCGATGGGGGAAATCCAGGCATCGATCGTCTCGTCGATGCCGGCCGCGCGCGGCGCAGCGTCCGAAGGGGCCATGGCTGGAGTCGGGCTCGAAGAGGAGCCGAAAGCCTAGCAGGCCGGGCTCAGCGATTCAGGACGGCGAATCCAGGTCGGTCGAGAACAGCTTGGAAATGTTCCGGAACGTCTTGAATTCCAGCGCGTTTCCGCTCGGATCGCGAACGAAGAAGGTGCCCTGTTCGCCGGCCTTGCCTTCGAACCGGACGTAGGGCTCGATCAGGAACTCGACGCCCCGCTGGCGCATCCGGTCGGCCAGCGCTTCCCAGTCGGACCACGCCAGCACCGGCCCGAAGTGCCCGGCCGGCACGTCGTGCCCGTCGACCGCGTTCGAGGCGGCGGCTGGATGCTGGTCGGGCTTGACGAGGTGCAGGACCAGCTGGTGGCCGAAGAAGTCGAGGTCGACCCAGCGCGACGACTCGCGGCCGGTGGGGCAGCCCAGCAGGTCGGTGTAGAAGCGGCGCGTCGCGTCCAGGTCGGTGACCGGAAGCGCGAGGTGGAAGCGCGGAAAGGATTCGGGCATGGGGATGGTCGCGTTCTTGGCTGGTGGGGTCAGGGGTCAGGGGTCAGGGGTCAGGGGTCAGGGGTCAGGGGTCAGGGGTCAGGGGTCAGGGGTCAGGGGTCAGGGGTCAGGGGCTAGTGGTCAGGGGCAGGGTCAGGGGTCAGGAGTCCCTTTCCCCTAGCCCCTTTCCCCTAGCCCCTTTCCGCTCGCCCCTGCCTTCATTCACGCAAACCACTTCAGCAACTTCGTCTTCAGCGCCGAGTATGGCGCGTAGCGGATCGAGGGGTCCGGGAATCGCCCGCGCTTCATCACCGACTTCAGGTGGCTGAAGCGGTCGAAGCCGGCCCGGCCGTGATACTGGCCGATGCCGCTCATGCCGACGCCGCCGAACGGAAGCTCGGGCACCGACATGAACATCATCACGTCGTTGATGCACACGCTGCCGCAGGCCAGCTCGTCCAGGAACTGCTTCTCGGCGGCTTTCGACGTCGTGAACAGGTAGGCCGACAGCGGCTTGTCGCCGCTGCGGACGAACGCGATGGCCGAGTCCAGGTTGTCGGTCTCGATGACCGGCAGCACCGGGCCGAAGATCTCGTCGGTCATCACGGCGGCGTTCATGTCCGGATCGACCAGTGCCGTGGGCTCGATGCGCCGGGTCTCGGGATCGGCCCGTCCGCCGATCGCGACCGTGCCCTGCTCGATCAACTCCGCGATGCGGTTGAAGTGGCGCTCGTTGACCACCGCCGCATAGTCGTCACTGATGCAGGGATCATCGCCGAGCATCGCCTGCCACTCCGATTTCAGCGCGTCGAGCAGCGCGTCGCGGCGCTTCGGCGAGACCAGCACGTAGTCCGGCGCGATGCAGGTCTGCCCGGCGTTCAGCGACTTGCCCCAGGCGAGGCGCCGAGCCGCCGACTTAAGGTCGGCGCTGTCGTCGACGATCGCCGGACTCTTGCCGCCGAGTTCCAGCGTCACCGGCGTCAGGTGCTCGGCGGCGGCTCTCATCACGATCTTGCCGACCTCCGCGCCGCCGGTGTAGAAGATGTGATCCCAGCGCTGGGCCAGCAGGGCCGTGGTTTCCGCCACCGCGCCCTCGACCACCTCGAACGCGCGCCGATCCAGGTAGCGCGGGACCAGGTTGGAGATCATCTTCGACGTGTAGGGCGTGACTTCCGACGGCTTCAGCACCGCGCAGTTGCCCGCCGCGATCGCCGGGATCAGCGGCGCCAGGGTCAGCTGCAGCGGATAGTTCCACGCGCCGATGATCAGGGCCACGCCGAGCGGATCGGGCCGGACCCGGCTCGTGGCCGGCTGGGCGAACATCGGCGTATCGACCTTGCGCGGCCGCGCCCAGCGCTCGAGGCGGGACCGGGCGTGGCGGATTTCCGCGAACAACAGCGCCGTCTCGCCGAGCACAACCTCCTGCGGCGGCTTCGAAAGATCGGCGGCCAACGCCTCGGCGATCACGCCCTCGTTGTCCTCGAGCATCGCCTTCATCGCATCGAGCTGCGAGCGGCGCCAGTCCAGCGGCCGCGTCACCCCGGCATCGAACGTCGCGCGCAACCGCTCGACCAGCTTGCCGTATTTTTCGCTCAGTTCCGTATCCACATCGGCCATTGCTTGTTGCCTGTCAGGTCCCGGCTCTCAAGCGTAGCGCAGGTCGAGGGCTGGAGAGGCGATGCTCGCGCTTTTCCGGATGATGGGCTCGAAGGAGAAGGCAAGTGTCTGCTTGTGCCGAACAGGCAAAGGCGTTTTCTCGCAGAGACGCGGAGACGCAGAGAAATCCGAGAAATGATCGGGAAAGTTTCTTACAAGCAATTGATTTATCGAGTGAAAAATCCGATGCGTGCCGGGTCGGCAGAATTCGATTGGCCGCCAGCCACAACTTCAGCTCTTCCTCTGCGTCTTTGCGTCTCTGCGAGAGAACGCTCTTGCCTTTCCCAGCCGGAGGCTTTTTTCTTCGCGCCCACCATCTTGGGATCGCGCCCGGTCACTCGATCAAAGCCCCCGCAACGCCCGCAACGACGCCACCGGATCGCCGCCGCGCATCAGCGCTTCGCCGATCAGGAAGGCGTGGAGGCCGGCGGACTGCATTCGCTGGATGTCGGCGCGGGTATTCAGGCCGGATTCGCAGACCCCGACGCGATCGGCGGGAATGCGCGGGGCGAGCTGCTCGCTGGTTTCCAGCCGGGTCTCGAAGCGGTGCAGGTCGCGGTTGTTGATGCCGAGCAGGTGGCCGGGAACCTGCAGGGCGCGCTCCATCTCCTCGCGATCGTGGACTTCGACCAGCACGCTCAGGCCCAGCTCGCGGCCCAGCGCGCTGAAATCGGACAGTTGCGCGTCGTCCAGCGCCGCGACGATCAGCAGCATCGCGTCGGCCCCCAGGGCCCGGGTCTCGTAGACCTGGTAGGGATCAACCACGAAGTCCTTGCGGATCACCGGCAGCTCGCAGGCGCCCCGTGCGGCCAGCAGGTCGTCATCGGAGCCGCGGAAGTAGTCCACGTCGGTCAGGACCGACATGCAGGCGGCACCCCCTTCTTCGTAGGCGCGCGCCACCGCGGCCGCATCGGCGTGGCGATGGATCCAGCCGGCCGACGGTGAGGCGCGCTTGAACTCGGCGATGATCGCGGGCTCTTCACGGGCCACGCGCTCGGCCAGCGCGCCGTGGAAGTCGCGGCAGGCCGGTCGATCATCGATCCGCGAGCGCAGCTCGGCCTCGGACCGCTTCGCGCGGCGCGCGGCGACCTCGTCGCGCTTGGTCGCGCAGATCTTCGTCAGGACCGACGGCGTACCGGCGCTCATGCCTGCTGCGACGATTGTTGTGACCAGAGCGCGTAGGCCTCGAGCCGTTCCAGCGTCTTGCCGTCGGCCTGCAGCGTGCGTGCTCGCTCGATGCCCCCTTCCAGCGAATCGGCCGCGCCGGCTACATAGAGCGCCGCCCCGGCATTGAGCGTGATGATGTCGGCCGCCGGTCCGGAGGCGCCACCCAGCGCTTCGCGGATGATCGCCAGGCTCTCGGCGGCATTGGCGACCGCCAGCCCGTCCAGCGAACCGGTCAGGCCGACGTCGGCGGGATCGAACACGAACTCGTGGACCTTGCCATCCTTCAGCTCGGCGACGCGGGTCGGGGCGGCGATCGAGAATTCGTCGAGCCCGTCCTCGGAATGGATCACCAGCACGTGTTCGCTGCCCAGTTCGCCGAGGGCCTCGGCCAGCGGGCGCAGCCAGCGGGCGTCGTACACACCGAGCACCTGGCGCGTGGCGCCGGCCGGGTTGGTCAGGGGACCGAGGAGGTTGAACATGGTGCGCACGCCGATCTCGCGCCGCGGCAGCACCGCGTGGCGCATCGCGCTGTGGTGGACCGGTGCGAACAGGAAGCCGACGTTTAAGGCGTCGACCGCCTCGCGCACCTGGTCCGCCGTCAATTCGAGCCGGACGCCGGCGGTCTCGAGCACGTCGGCCGCGCCGGACTTGCTCGACACGGAGCGATTGCCGTGCTTGGCGATCCGCGCCCCGCCCGTCGCGGCGACGAACGCCGACGCGGTCGAGATGTTGAACAGCGACGCGCCGTCGCCGCCGGTGCCGACGATATCGGTCAGCGGCCCGTCCAGCCCGGTCACGCCGCTGGCCAGTTCGCGCATCACCGTGGCGGCAGCAACGATCTCCTCGACCGTCTCGCCCTTGACCGCGAGCCCGACCAGCAGCCCGGCGATCTGCGCCGGCGTGGCCTCCCCGGCCATGATCTGATGCATCGCCGAGCGCATCGCCGCAGCGTCGAGATCGGAGCCGCCGCTGACCGTGGCGATGGCGGACTGAATCGGTGTCTGGGTCATGTCGTTATCGTTCTTGGTCTGGATCAAAAAGCGTGTTTGTCCACAGATCAACACGGATAAACACGGATTGAATATGCAGAGATCAGTTGTTTATCGAAAAAGCCTGCTTCAAACGGTGTTCGAATTGACCTGACTTGCGTGACGGACCCTATCCGACCCTGAATCTCGCGCCCGCAAGTCGAGGCTGACCGACGCTCTTGGATAAATTCCCTGAACTGGACAATCTGTGTTCATCCGTGTTCATCTGTGGATCCCTAGTTTCTTCTCTCCCAACGGCTCAAACACGCTCCAGGAAATTCCGCAACAGGTCGTGCCCGTGCCGGGTCAGGATCGACTCCGGGTGGAACTGGACGCCTTCGAGCGGCCAGTGCTTGTGGCGGAAGCCCATGATCTCGTCGCGCGCGGTCGGGTCGTCGTCGTTCGCCGCGGTCCAGGCGGTTTCGACCAGCGCGTCCGGCAAGCTTTTGCGCTCGACGATCAGCGAATGGTAGCGGGTGGCTTCGAAGGGGTTGTCCAGCCCCCGGAACACGCCCTCGTTGCTGTGGTGCATCCGCGAGGTCTTGCCGTGCATCACCTGGCGCGCGCGCACCACCTTTCCGCCCAGCGCCTGGCCGATGGCCTGGTGGCCCAGGCAGACGCCGAGAATCGGCACCTTGCCGGCCAGTTCATCGACGATGGTCAGACACACCCCCGCCTCGTTCGGCGTGCACGGACCCGGCGACAGGACGATGGCGTCGGCGGCCAGGTCGCGAACGCCCTGCACATCGATCGCGTCGTTGCGGTGGACCGCGACCTCGACATCCAGCTCGCCCAGGTACTGGACGAGGTTGTAGGTGAACGAGTCGTAGTTGTCGATCATCAGCACCTTCATCGGATGCCCTCGCTGGCCTCGGCGATCGCGCGGATCAGCGCACGGCCCTTGTTCATGGTTTCCTCCCACTCGAGCGCCGGATCGGAGTCGGCGACGATGCCGGCGCCGGCCTGGAGGTGGATGCGTCCGTCGGCGACCAGCGCCGTGCGGATGGCGATCGCGAAGTCCGCGTCGCCCTGCCAGTTCATCCAGCCGACCGCGCCGGCGTAGATGCCGCGACGGACCGGCTCGAGCTCGGCGATGATCTCCATCGCCCGGACCTTCGGCGCGCCGGACAGGGTGCCGGCCGGGAACGTCGCCCGCAGCACGTCCAGCGCATCCATGCCGGGCCGAAGCGTGCCTCGGACCTGGCTGACGATGTGCATCACGTGCGAGTAGCGCTCGATGATCATCCGGTCGGTCAGTTCGACCGAGCCGATCTCGGCGATCCGACCGATGTCGTTGCGGCCGAGATCGATCAGCATCAGGTGCTCGGCGCGCTCCTTCGGGTCGGCCAGCAGCTCGACCTCCAGCGCGCGGTCCTCGGCCTCGTCGCGTCCGCGCGGGCGGGTACCGGCGATCGGCCGGACCAGCGCCTCGTCGTCCTCGACCCGGACCAGGACTTCGGGCGAGGAGCCGACGACCTGGAAGCTCTCGCCGCCGTTCCGACCGTCGTCGTTCTGGAAATCGAAGAAGTACATGTACGGCGACGGATTCAGCGCGCGCAGCGCACGATAGACGTCCAACGGCCGTGCGGCCAGGTCGACGCTCATCCGCTGGCTGAGCACCACCTGCATCGCGTCGCCGGCCAGGATGTAGTCCTTGATCCGGCCCACGGCCCGCTCGAAGTCGGCCTGCTCGAAGCCGTACTCGAAATCGTCCTCACCGGGCACCGGCAGATCCACCGGGTGCGGATAGCCTGGCGAGCCGGCGCGCAGGCGGTGGCTCAGCTGGTCCAGCCGCCGAACCGCCTGGTCGTAGCCGTCGTCGCGGGTCGCGTCGGCCTGGACGATCAGGTACAAGCGGCCGGCCAGCGTGTCGAATACGGCGAGCTCCTCGGCGTCGAGCAGCAGGATTTCCGGCACGCCGAGCGCATCGGGCAGTCCCGAGAAATCCAGCCGGGGCTCGACCAGCGCGACGGTTTCGTAGCCGAAGTAACCGACCAGTCCACCGACCCGGGGTAGCCCGTCGATCCGGGGAACCGAAACCGATTCGGCCAGCTTCGCAATCTCGTCCAGCGGATCGACGTCGTCTCGGGTCTCGATGACCCGGCCGTGCTCCAGCACCTCGAAGTGCCGACCGGAGGCGCGGTAGGCCCGTCGGCACGGCAGGCCGATGATCGAATAGCGGCCCCAGTTCTCGCCCCCCTCGACCGACTCGAGCAGGAACGAATTCGGCCCGTCGGCCAGCTTCAGGTACACCGAAAGCGGTGTATCGAGGTCGGCCGCGACCGAGCGCCACACGGGAATGCGGGTGTGTCCCTCGGCGCGATAGCGTTCGAATTCGTTCAGGTCCACGGCGATGCGTCCACGGGGTGGGTCCACGAAACTGAGGGTCGGTTCCGGCGACCGTGGCGGCGGTCGGCCGGGGCGACCGGCGATTATTGCAGATTGCCGGTCGCGGCGGGCTCGCCCCGCCGGGCGTCAGACCGATGCGGCGGCGCGCATCTGCTCGATCACCGTGCGGTAGTCCTCGGCGTTGAAGATCGCCGATCCGGCGACCAGGGTGTCGGCGCCGGCCGCGATCACCTCACCGGCGTTGGTGGTCTTCACCCCGCCGTCGACCTCGAGGCGGATCTTGTAGCCCGAGTCGTCGATGATCTGGCGCGCCATGCGCAGCTTGTCCAGCGCTGCGGGAATGAACGACTGACCGCCGAAACCGGGATTGACCGACATGATCAGCACCAGGTCGACCTTGTCGATCACCCAGTCGAGCACGTCCAGCGGGGTGGCCGGGTTGAACACCACCCCTGCCCGGCAGCCGGATTCGCGAATCAATCCCAGGGTGCGGTCGAGGTGTTCGGTGGACTCCGGGTGCACGCTGATCGTCGTCGCACCGGCCTCGGCGAAGTCCGGAATGATCCGGTCGACCGGTTTGACCATGAGATGCACGTCGATCGGCGCCTCGATGCCGTAGTCGCGCAGCGCCCGACAGACCATCGGACCGATCGTCAGATTCGGCACGTAGTGGTTGTCCATCACGTCGAAATGCACCCAGTCGGCCCCGGCCGCGAGCACGGTCTCGACCTCCTCGCCGAGGCGAGCGAAATCGGCGGAAAGAATGGACGGCGCGATGACCAGTGATTGCTGCGACATGACGGAGTTCCGGCGTGATTGGATCAGGCCCCTATTGTCGCCCATTGCCGTCACGGGTGCGGGCGTCGCGACTTGTTCGAGCAACGGCGGCCCTATCTTGGGCTGGAGGGCTCTATGAGAAAACAGCAACGACCGAAAGGCATTTTCTCGCAGAGACGCTGAGACGCAGAGAAAGACAGAAACGAATTCAAGTGTCGCTGGCAGGGGCAGGAATAGATGACAACTCATGCTGCCCCACATCGAGGGGCGGCCGGCACCGGTGGCCTCCCGTTCGAAATTCAGTCGTTCCTCTGCGTCTTTGCGTCTCTGCGAGAAAACGCTCTTGCTTTTCCTCGCCCCCCCTTGTAGTTGCGCCGATCATCTACAGGGCAGCGCCATCCGGACCCGACCGGAGCCCGCCCACCCTTATAATCCCGGCATTCCCGTCCGTCAGAGAGCCCCCCGTGAGCTATCCCGTCCCGCCGCTCGAGCGTGTGCACCAGGGCAAGGTGCGCGATATCTATCGGGTCGACGACGACCGGCTGCTGATCGTGGCCTCGGACCGGCTCAGCGCCTTCGACGTGGTGCTGCCCAACGCGATTCCCGACAAGGGCGCGATCCTGAGCCGGATCTCGAAGTTCTGGTTCACCCAGTTCGACGGGCTGGTCCGTAATCACCTGCTCGGCGACGACCTGGCGGGGGACCTGACCGAAATCCTCGATGACGCCGAGCTGGCCGCCGAACTCGCGCCGCGCGCGATGCTGGTCCGCGCGCTGACGCCGCTGCCGGTGGAGGCCATCGTCCGCGGCTACCTGGCCGGCTCGGGATGGAAGGACTACCAGGCCACCGGCGCCGTGTCCGGCGTCGAGCTGCCGACCGGGCTCGAGCTGGCGGCACGCCTGACCGAGCCGGTGTTCACGCCGTCGACCAAGGCCGCGGTCGGCGACCACGACGAGAACATCGATTTCGATCGGATGCAGGAACTGATCGGGCCGGAGCTCGCCGTGCGGGTCCGCGACATCAGCCTGGCGATCTATCTCCGCGCCGGGGCCTACGCGCGCGAGCGCGGCATCATCATCGCCGACACCAAATTCGAGTTCGGTACCGATGCCGACGGCCGCCTCTACCTGATCGACGAGGTGCTGACGCCCGACTCGTCGCGCTTCTGGCCCGAGGACCAGTGGCGGCTGGGCATCAGCCCGCCGAGCTTCGACAAGCAGTTCGTCCGCGACTACCTCGAGACCCTGGACTGGAACAAGACCGCCCCGGGCCCGAAGCTGCCCCAGAACATCATCGACCAGACCGTGGCGCGTTATCGAGAAGCCGAGCGCATCCTGCTGACCGACTAGGATTTACATCCAACGCCGGGTCCGGATGGATGGAAGCCTCTGGGGACGAGCCCACAGAAAAAACGAAAGGCGTTTTCTCGCAGAGACGCAAAGGCGCAGAGGAAACATGCATGAACGAATGCAAACCTGATTGAAATTCGCTAACCCGATCCGCGCCAGAATCAACCCCTCCGAAACTCAATCTTGCCGGAAAGCCCTTCTTTCGTTTGTTGCCTTTCTCTGCGGCTCCGCGTCTCTGCGAGAAAACGCCTTTGCCTTTTCAGCGTTTGTAGATCCTGTTTTTTCTTCGCGTTTTCGCGCTCATCATCTAGCTTGTCAAAGCTCGATCACGTCGACTACGCCCGCAAGGCATGGAGCACTTCGGCCTCGCGTTCGGCGGTGATGCCGGCGCGGAGTTGGGACTGGCGGTCTTCGGGCTGGTCGCGGAACCAGGCCAGGGTGGCCTCGACGGTGTCGGCGAAGGGTCGGAAGGTCAGGCCGGCGTCGATGGCCCTGGCGTTCGAACGGCGGGCGAAACCGGCGTACTCGCCCTCGGACGGAATCCACACGGGCATGTCGGACCAGGGGTTGATGCCCTGCTCGGCCAGGAACTCGGCCGGCGCCCAGTTCAATTCGGCCGCGACGCCGGTGACCGCGCGGATTGCGTGCAGCATGGCGTCGAAGGTGAAGCGGTAGTCCGGGCCGGCGGCGTTGTAGGCCCCGGCCGCCTGCGCTTCGGCCATCCGCACGGTCCACTCGGCCAGGTCGCGCGCGTCGATGATCTGGACCGGGTCCTTGCCGCTGCCCGGGGCCAGCACCTGCCCGCCGCGCGCCATGCGCACGGGCCAGTAGGTGAACCGGTCCGTCGCATCACCGGGGCCGACGATCAGCGTCGGGCGGACGATCGTATGGCGGTCCGGGAACCAGCGGGCGACCTCGCGCTCGGACTCGGCCTTTAGGGGGCCGTACAGCGCCATGTTCGCGCGCACGCTCTCCAGGGTCTCGGCCATGCTGTCCTCGCCCTCGTACTCGAGCAGCGCGGCGGCCTCGTCGGCGCCCGGCTCGGCATTCGAGGCGTAGACCGACAGGGTCGAGGTGAAGACGTAGTGGTCGACCCGGCCCTCCAGGACCCGGCCGGCATCGCGTACCCAGAACGGCAGCGTCGTCGGGTTGTCGATGCAGACGTCCCAGCTGCGGCCTTCCAGCGCGGACAGGTTGCCGTCGTTGCGGTCGCCGACCAGCTCCTCGACCGGCCCCGGCCAGTCCAGCGACTTGCTGCCGCGATTGAAGATCGTGACCCGATGGCCGCGAGCGAGCGCGTAGCGCACCTGGAACGGCCCGGTGAACCCGGTGCCGCCGAGGATCAGCAGCTCAAGCGGCCGATCGGCCTTCGCCACCGTCGCCATTGCCTGCGCCGGAGCCTGCATGCCCAGGCCGGAAAGCGCAGCCGCGCCCAGGCCCAGCCCTCCGACCTTCAGAAGATCCCTGCGCGTCTGACCCATGCCCCGCTCCTCACCCGCTCCACGGCGGCCGGCTGTCGATCAGCACAACTTGCCACGCGCGGCTGGCCGGAGCAATGGGACCAATGGCAGGGTCGGGCCGCGCATCGGCCTCCGTGTCCTGATCGTTGGATGACTGGCA
Source organism: Wenzhouxiangellaceae bacterium (assembly GCA_965227925.1). Classification (GTDB taxonomy): domain Bacteria; phylum Pseudomonadota; class Gammaproteobacteria; order Xanthomonadales; family Wenzhouxiangellaceae. Next base: position 233,980 of record CBDDGP010000002.1, on the reverse strand, counting down.
CGGCGAAAATCCAGAAGCAGGCAAAGCGTTTTTTCGCAGAGACGCGAAGACGGAGAGCAAGGAAAAAAGAAGGGGCTAAAGTAGCTAAGGCAAGTCTGTCAGAAGATTCCTGAAAATCTGGAGAAATCTTCGAAATCCAGTGAACAACCGAAACATTGCCAGCCGCTCACTCTCGCTTGCGTTTTTCTCTGCGCCTTCGCGTCTCTGCGAGAGACCGCATTTGCCTCTTGAAGATCGAAACTCCTACTTGCGCAGGAGCTCGAGCAGCGCTTCGGCAGCGGGTTCCGAGGAGGCCGGGTTCTGGCCGGTGACCAGCAGGCCGTCGACTTCGATGTAGGGTCCCCACGATTCACCGCTGCGGAACTGGCCGCCGCGCTGCTTCAGCCGGTTCTCCAGCAGGAACGGCACGACCTCGGTCAGGCCCACGCCCTCTTCCTCGGCGTTGGTGAACCCGGTGACGCGCTTGCCGGCGACCAGGTAGCCCGCATCGGTCTTTACGCCGGTCAGGGCGGCAGGAGCGTGGCAGACGGCCGCAACCGGCTTGCCCGCGTCGATGAACGCTGCAATCAACGCGTGCGAGACCGGGTGTTCGACCAGATCCCACATCGGGCCGTGACCGCCAGGGTAGAACACCGCGTCGAAATCGCGGGCGTGCATCTCCACCAGCGCGTGCGTGCGGGCCAGCTGGTCCTGGGCCTTGCGGTCGCTCTTGAAGCGTCGGGTGGCGTCGGTCTGCGCATCCTCGTCATCGCTCTTCGGATCGAGCGGCGGCTGACCGCCCTTCGGCGACGCCAGCGTCACCTCGGCGCCGGCGTCCAGAAACGCATAGTACGGCGCGGCAAACTCTTCCAGCCAGAACCCGGTCTTCTCGCCCGTATCGCCCAGTTCGTCGTGCGAAGTCAGCACCATCAGGATATTCATTTCCATTCTCTCCAATTCGTCGTGTTTCCAACGCAATAGTGTGGTCGCCCGCCGCAAACTTCATGCGAACGCACCGAAGTGCAGCATCACGATTCGTGTCGAGTTCGACGAAACCAAGGTTCGATTCGTCAAAGGCGGTTTCTCGCAGAGACGCGAAGGCGCAGAGAACGGCGAAAGCAAACCCGAAGTTCGACGGGTTGGATTCCGGCCAACGAGTGAGGCTAGACGCCTTCCACTTGATTGACGAACCACCAGTAGCGTGCATTCATTCTTCCAGTCGGTCTCTGCGTCCCTGCGTCTCTGCGTGAAAACGCTGTTCTGCTCTCGTGCGACTCGATCTCCGGGGCCCGATGATCTCGATCAATCCTCCGCCCTTGCCGCGTGGTCGCGCGCCAGCAGCAGGTAGAAGGCCGGCAGGACGAACAGGGTCAGCGCGGTGCCGATGCCCAGGCCTGTGGCAATCGTGAGCCCGATCGCGAAGCGGCTTTCCGCCCCGGGGCCGGTTGCGATCAGCAGCGGAATCATGGCCACGATCAGCGCCGCCGAAGTCATCAGGATCGGCCGCAGGCGGATCGCGGCAGCGTCCAGCACCGCCTCGAGCTTGCCGAGGCCCTTCTCGATCTGCAGCTGGTTGGCAAACTCCACGATCAGGATGCCGTTCTTCGACACCACTCCGATCAAAGTGATCAGCCCGACCTGCGTATAGATGTTCATGCTGGCGAAGCCAAGCATGATGAAGGCCATTGCGCCGGCGACCGAAAGCGGCACCGAGACGAGGATGATGAACGGGTCGCGCCAACTCTCGAACTGCGCAGCCAGCACCAGGTAGATCACCAGCAGCGACAGGAAGAAGGTGATCACCAGCGCACTGCCCTGCTGCTTGAACTGGCGGGACTGGCCCTTGTAGTCATAGCCGAAGCCTTGAGGGAACCGCTCGGCGGCCTCGCCCTCGAGAAACGCCACCGCGTCCCCCATGGCCACGCCGGGGGCAAGTACGCCCTCCAGCGCCAGCGAATTGAGCTGATTGAACTGGGTCCGCTGCGACGGTTCGACCACCGATTCGAACGAGACCACGGTGCCGAGGGGAACAAGCTGGCCCGAGTCGGCACGCAGGTAGTAGTTCGAGAGGTCTTCGGCGGTCGCGCGCGAAACGCGTTCGACCTGCGGTATGACCTCGTATGACCGACCCTGCATGTTGAAACGGTTGATGTAGCCGCCGCCGAGCAGGCTGGAGAGTTCGCGACCGACATCGGCCATCGACAGCCCCAGGTCGGCGACCCGGTCACGGTCGACCAGCACGCGGGTCATCGGCCGGTCGAAGTCGATCGACTTCTGCAGGAACATGAACATGCCGCTCTGCATCGCTCGGCCGAGCAGTTCATCGGCCACGGTCACGATCCGGTCGTAGGACTGCGCGCTGGTAATCACGAACTGGACCGGCAGGCCGTCTCCGGCACCGGGTATGGACGGGCGGGTGAACACCGAGGTGCGCAGACCGGTCACTTCGCCCACGGCCTGCTGCAGCATCGGCTCGACCTCGAACTGCGAAATTTCCCGCTCGTCCCATGGCGCGAGCTTGAAGCCGCCGAACACCGTGTTCGGCGACAGAGCGCCGAGCAGCATGAAACTCTCGTCGTAGCCCGGCAGTCCTTCGAACCGCGTCTGCAACTCCTGACCGTACTTCTCGAGGTACTCCAGGGTGGAGGTCTGCGGCGCGGTGCCGGAATACAGCAGGATGCCCTGGTCTTCGGTCGGGGCCAGCTCGTTCTGACTCAAGCGGAACATGCCGACGATCGAGACCAGCACCAGCAGCGCCAGCACGACCACGACGACCGGCGACCGGAGGGTCCAGGCCAGCGCACGCCGGTAGCCCCCCGACAGACGTTCGAAGTTGCGTTCCACCGCGCCTTCGAAGCGGGAGCGTCCGCCGTTGTCGCTCTTCGCCTTCAGCACCTTGCCGGACAGCATCGGCGAGAAGGTCAGCGCGACCACGCCGGAGACCAGCACCGCGCCGGCCAGCGTGAAGGCGAACTCCGTGAACAGCGCGCCCACCAGGCCGCCCATGAAGCCGATCGGCGCGTAGACCGCGATCAGCGTGGTGGTCATCGCGATCACCGGGGTCGCCATCTCGCGAGCGCCGCTGAGCGCGGCCTCGAAGGGGGTCTCACCGTCCTCGATGTGGCGATGCACGTTCTCGACGATGATGATCGCATCGTCCACCACCAGTCCGATCGCCAGAACCAGAGCCAGCAGGGTCAGCAGGTTGAGGGAGAAGCCGAACAGCAGCATGATCAGCGCGCCGCCGATCAGCGACAGCGGCACGGCCAGCGACGGCACCAGCGCAGCGCGCAGCGACCCCAGCGACAGGAACACGACCACCAGCACGATCAGAACCGCCTCGATCAGGGTCTTGATCACCTCGTCGATCGACTGATCGATGAATTCGGACGCGTCGTAGGGCAGTTCGACGGCCAGGCCGTCGGGCAGCTGATCACGAATGCCGGGCAGCTCGGCGCGGACGCGCTCGGCGACCTGCAGCGGGTTCGCGCCCGGCGCCATCTCGATCGCGACGTAGGTCGACGGCTGGCCCTTGTAGTTGGCGATGGAGCTGTAGGTCTGCGAGCCCAGTTCGGTCCGCGCGATGTCGCCGAGGCGGACGATCCCACCGTCGTCTTCCTTGATGACCAGGCGTCGGAACTGCTCCGGGTCGGACACGTCGGTGTCGGTCGACAGGTCGATCCGGACCAGCTCATCGCGCGTGTTGCCGATGCCGGCCTGGAAGTTGTTGGCCAGCAGCACGTCGATCAGCTCACGGGCGGTCAGGTCGATCGCCGCCAGACGCTGCGGATCGATCCAGATCCGCTGGGCGAAGGTCCGTCCGATCAACTCGGCCTTGCCGACACCCTGCAGCGCCTGGAGCCTGGGCTGGACCTCGCGGATCAGGTAGTCGGTAATCTCCGGAACCGGCATCGACTCGCTGAAGAAAGCGATGTACATCAGCGCGGTCGATTCGCCGGTGGTCGACGTGATCACCGGGTCGCGCGCCGCCTCCGGAAGCACGTTGCGCTGGCTGGCCACCTTGGCCTGGATCTCGGCCAGCGCGTCGTTGGCGTCGTAGTTCAGCACCATCCGCGCCTGCACGGTCGAAACGCCCTGGCCGCTGGTCGAGGCCAGGAAGTCGATGCCTTCGGCTTCGGCGATGGCCTGCTGCAGCGGCGTGGTGATGAAGCCCTTGACCAGTTCGGAATCGGCACCGGGATAGGCCGTGGTCACGGTGACCGTGGTGCTCTGCAGCTCCGGATACTGGCGAACCTCCAGCTCCAGCGCCGCCCGCGCACCGAGCAGCAGGATCAGCAGGCTGACGACCGTGGACAACACCGGCCGCCGAACGAACAGGTCGGTGAAGCGCATCAGCGCGGCTCCGCCGCCGCGTCCGACCCGGATGTCGTGCCGGAGTCGTTCTCGCGGTCATCCGTCAGCTCGACCGGCTGGCCCGCGCGCAGACGGAGCAGGCCGGCGGCGACCACGCGGGTGCCCGGATCGAGGCCGTCGACGATCTCGACCTGGCCATCGCGGACCTCGCCGGTGCTCACCTGGACCCGCTCGACCGTGGTCGAGCCGTCCTGCTCACGCAGAGCGAACACGAAATCGCCGTAGGTGTTGTAGGAGATCGCGGTGCGCGGCACGGTGACCACGTCGCGCACCTGGCGCCGGAATGCCGTTACGTTGGCGAACATGCCCGGCCGGAGCCGGCCGTCGGGGTTGTCGAGTCGGGCCCGGACCTCGACGGTTCTCGTCGCCGAGCGGACCGAGGATTCGATCGCCAGGACCTCGCCGGCAAAGACCTCTTCGGCATAGGCCGCGACGCGGACCTCGACCGGATCGCCGACCTCGACCAGCGGCAGGTCACGCTCGCCGATCGTGAAATCGACCTGGATCGGGTCGAGCTGATTGATTTCGACGATCGGCGTGCCGACCGGGATGAACTGCCCCAGATCGACCTGGCGCAGCCCGAGCACCCCATCGAAGGGCGCGCGCACGGTCTTTTTCGCCACGATCGCTTCCTGCTCGTGCACCCGGGCTTCCGCGGCCTCGCGGTTGGCCCGCGCTTCGTCGAACTGCGCGCGCGACACGGCGTCCTGGCCGATCAGGTTGGAGAAGCGCTCGAACTGCTGCGAGGCCAGGCGCGCCTCCGCCTGCCTAGTTTCCAGGGCGGCCCGATCGGTCTCGTCGTCGAGGTGGACCAGCGGATCGCCCGCCTCGACCCGTTGGCCGGATTCGAACTCGATCGCGTCGACCACGCCGGCGATCTCGTTCGACACTCGCACGCCGTTGACCGCCCGCAGACCGCCGATCGCGCTCAGTGAGGCCGGCCAGCGCTGTTCGGCCACGGCCACGGCTTGCACCTGGGCTGGCGGCGGCGCCTGGGACATCATCTCCTGCTGGCGCTGAAGCTGCAAGTAGCGCAGACCGAACAACGCCCCGATGACGAGGAGGACGACGACGATTCCGATCAACAAGCGCGGCGCGCGGGACATGGCGATTCCGGTTTTCAGCAGGTCGATAGCATGAACTGGGGCCGTCGCACCCGCGTGACAAGGCGTCGAGACCGTCCGGGAATCGACGGCCAGGCTCGTATAATGGGGAGATACATCACGCTGGAGTACCTGCCATGACCCAGACCATGCGCGCCCTGGTCAAGCCTGCCGCGGCACCCGGTTTGGAACTGAGGGAGGTCCCGGTCCCCTCTCCGGGCCCCGGAGAGGTCCTGGTCAAGCTGCACAAGACCGCGATCTGCGGCACAGACCTGCACATCTATCAGTGGGACGACTGGTCGAAACGCACGATCAAGCCACCGCTGGTCATCGGCCACGAATTCGTCGGCACGATCGCCGAGATCGGCGTCGGCGTGCGCGGCTACGAAGAGGGCCAGCGGGTCTCCGCCGAGGGTCACGTGGTCTGCGGCGTATGCCGAAATTGCCGCGCTGGCCGCCCGCACCTGTGTCCGCACACCGAGGGCATCGGCGTGAATCGAGACGGCGGGTTCGCCGAGTACGTCGTCGTGCCGGCCACCAACCTGTGGCCGATTCCCGACGGCATTCCTTCCGAGCTCGCCGCCTTCTTCGACCCGTTCGGCAACGCCGCGCACTGTGCGCTGCAGTTCGACCTGGTCGGCGAGGACGTGCTGATTACCGGCGCCGGGCCGATCGGCATCATCGCCGCCGGCATCGCCCGCCATGTCGGCGCGCGCCACGTCGTCATCAGCGACGTCAACGACTACCGCCTGAAGCTGGCCGAAGACATGGGCGCGACGCGCACCATCAACGTCAAGAACGAGCGCCTACTCGACGTGGTCGACGAACTCGACATCGACGGCTTCGACATCGGTATGGAAATGTCGGGCAATCCGCACGCCTTCAACGACCTGCTGTCGGCGATGTACAACGGCGGCAAGGTCGCCCTGCTCGGCATCCTGCCGGCCGGCACCGGCATCGACTGGGACAAGGTGATCTTCAAGGGCCTGCAGATGCACGGCATCTACGGCCGCCTGATGTACGAGACCTGGTACAAGATGACCCAGATGGTCCTGACCGGCTTTCCGCTGGAGAAGGCCCTGACCCACCAGATCGCCATCGACGACTTCGAGACCGGCTTCGAGCTGATGGCCCAGGGCCAGTGCGGCAAGGTCGTCTGCGACTGGACCGGCGAAATCAAGCCCGCGGCCTAAAAACTTCATTGTCCACGGATGAACATGGATAAACACAGATAGGGCATCAACACGGATAGCAGAGAACTCGTCCTGACAAGCAAGCGGTCGACTTGGGAAGACGTGGGAGGATCACTTCCAACAGCAAGCGGAGAATTGGCGAATTCCTGAAGAATCGAACGCTCTCGTATCGGGCCATTTCCATCGTTTCCATCCGTGTTCATCTGTGTTTATCTGTGGACAGAATGTTTTTCGAGAACTCTGAGGTAACCGAATGTCCGACGCCAAGACCTACGAACGTTTCCGAGCCGAGCTGAAGGAGATCGACCAGGCCGGGTTGTACAAGCGCGAGCGACAGATCACGACGCCTCAGCGCGTCGCGATCCAGACGAAGGAACGCGGAGAAGTACTGAATTTCTGCGCCAACAACTATCTCGGCCTCGCGGATCACCCCGACATCATCCAGGCGGCCAAGGACGCGCTCGACGATCACGGCTTCGGCATGGCCTCGGTGCGCTTCATCTGCGGCACCCAGGACCTGCACAAGGAACTGGAGCGCGTTATCGCCGACTTCCACGGCAAGGACGACACGATCCTGTACGCGGCCTGCTTCGACGCCAATGGCGGGCTGTTCGAGCCGCTGCTGGGGCCGGAGGACGCGATCATCTCCGATGCGCTGAACCACGCCTCGATCATTGATGGCGTGCGGCTTTGCAAGGCCGAGCGGCACCGCTACGCGAACTCCGACATGGGCCAGCTCGAAGATGCGCTGAAAAAGACGCAGGACAAGCGGACGCGGATGATCGTCACCGACGGCGTGTTCTCGATGGACGGCTACGTCGCCAAGCTCGACCAGATCACAACGCTTGCCGAGCAGTACGACGCCCTGGTCATGGTCGACGACTGCCACGCCACCGGCTTCTTCGGCGAAACCGGGCGCGGCTCGCCGGAGTATCACGGCGTGCTCGACAAGGTCGATATCATCACCTCGACGCTGGGCAAGGCGCTCGGCGGCGGTATGGGCGGCTTCACCACCGCGCGGCAGGAAGTGATCGATCTTCTGCGCCAGCGCTCGCGGCCCTACCTGTTCTCGAATTCGCTGGCGCCACCGCTGGTCGCAGCCAGCCTGAAGGTGTTCGAGATGCTCGACGAATCCACTGCACTGCGCGACAGGCTGGCCGCCAACACGAAGTATTTCCGCAATGCGATGACGGACGCCGGCTTCGATATCAAGCCCGGCGACCACCCGATCGTGCCGGTGATGCTTTACGACGCACCGCTGGCCCAGAAGATGGCCGACGCGCTGCTCGAAGAGGGCATCTACGTGATCGGCTTCTTCTACCCCGTCGTTCCGAAGGGCGAGGCGCGGATCCGGCTGCAGATCTCCGCGGCGCACGAGCAGGAGCACCTGGAACGCGCCGTCGAGGCCTTCGTCAAGGTCGGGCGCGACTTGGGCGTGGTCGACTGAGGCGATGTTCGGCGAGGTCGGCGTCAACGAGTGGGTGGTCGCGCTGACGACCGCCGGCCTCGTGACGCTGGCCGTCGTTCTGCACTACGAGATCATCGCGGCCCTGAACCGCCACGTGAATCGCTACGTGAACCGCCAGACCCGGGGTGCGGACCGGCACCGACCGGGCCGTCGCACGCTGCTGTTCGTCATGTTTGCCCTGCTGCTCGCCCACGTGGCCGAAATCTGGCTGTTCGCCGGCGGCTATTTCCTGCTGGACGTGGCGGGCGACTTCGGCGACGTCCTCGGTTACGACGAGTTCTCCTTCCTCGACTACGTCTACTTCTCGGCCGCCACCTACACCACCGTCGGCTGGGGCGACCTCGCCGCGATCGGCCCGATCCGCTTCCTCGCCGGTACCGAGGCCCTGACCGGCTTCATGCTGATCACCTGGTCTGCGTCGTTCACGTACCTCGTCATGGCCCGCACCTGGGGCGTGGACGAACAGGAATCACAGTAGGGCTCGTACCGAAAATCAAGGGCCGATTTCTGTCCACAGATGAACGCAGATAAACACAGATAGAAGCTCGGGGAAAAGCAACTCTCCGCCGACGGATCGCGGCCCTTCGCATTCCGTGGCAGTTCATTTTCGTTCCGTTGCCGAGCCTTCAAGACTCACTAGCCAACAGAACCGGAGCCAAGATGATTCGAGGCTTTTCATCTGTGTCCATCTGCGTTCACCTGTGGACTGAATTCGTTTTTGTCTTTCCGCGTGAGCACGAAACTCCATTGGCTAGGCCAGCTTGATCTGCCGGAGGCGTTCCATCAGGTAGTCGTGCGAGGTGATCGATTCCGGATAGCGGTTCGGATTGTCGTCCGTCACGCACTGCGGCAAGGTCTCGATGACGAAGTCCGGGTTCGGGTGGAGGAAGAACGGGATCGAGTAACGCGCCTTGGCCGCCAGATCCCCCGGCGGGTTGACCACGCGGTGAGTGGTCGACTGGTACACGTGGTTGGTCAAGCGCTGCAGCATGTCGCCGACGTTGACGATGATGGTGCCTGGGACGGTGGTCACGGGAATCCACTCGCCCTTCCTGCTGAGGATTTCCAGGCCCTGCTCGCGCGAGCCGATCAGCAGCGTGATCAGATTGATGTCTTCGTGCCGAGCGGCGCGGACGGCGCCGGGCACGGCATCGCGGATCGGCGGGTAGTGGATCGGCCGCAGGATCGAGTTGCCGAGGTCGACCTTGTCGGCGAACCAGTTCGACGGCAGGCCGAGATCGATCGCGATCGCCGAGAGCATGCGCTGACCGAGATTGTCCAGCGCGCCGTACAGCGCCAGCGAGGCCTCGCGAAAGCCGTCGACCTCCTCGGGCCAGAGATTGGGCAGCAGGATGTCGGGATGCGGATTGCTGTCCTCGTCGTCCAGTTCGCGCCCGACGTGCCAGAACTCCTTCAGGTCGGGCACATCGTGGTCCTTGGCCTGCTCCACGCCGAAGCCCGTGTAGCCGCGCGCGCCGCCCTTGCCCGGGAGGTGGTAGGCCTGCTTGACCTCCGCCGGCTGGGCGAAGAACGCCTTGAAGCGATCGTAGGCGCGCTCGATCAGCGCGTCGTCCAGCCCGTGGTGAGTGATTCCCGCGAAGCCGTACTCGCGGTACGCGGCACCGAGCGCATCGGTGAACGCGTCGCGCCTGCCGGTAAAGTCTTCCAGGTCGAGGACCGGGATGCCGTAACGTTCAGTGTCCATGGTTCGTATCCGTTCGTCGTGCTTCGTTCTGTACGATGTCGGCCAGTGATGTGGCCAGTTGCCTCGCGCGGGGCTCTTCCCTCGCCTCGACCATCACCCGGACGACGGGCTCGGTGCCGGACGGCCGAAGGACGATTCGTCCGTGGCCGTCGAGCGATCGCCGGGCGTCGTCGATCGCCTCGGCGATCGCCGCTCGCTGATGCAGCACCCGGCGATCGGCGCCGTCGACCGCCACGTTGACCATCACCTGCGGGTACATGTGCAGCTCGCCGATCAACTCGGCCAGCGAACGCTCGCTGGCGACCATGGCCTCCAGCACCTGCAGCGCGCTGACGATGCCGCAGCCTGTGCTGGCCCGATCGAGGCTGAGAATGTGACCGGACGCTTCGCCACCCAGGGTCCAGCCGCGCTCGACCAGTGCCTCGTGCACGTGGCGATCCCCGACCTTCGCTCGGACGAATTCGATTCCGTCCCGGCCGAAGGCTTCCTCCAGCCCGTAGTTGCTCATCACCGTGCCGACCACGCCGCCGGACAGGCCACCGGCGGCCTGACGGCTGCGGGCCAGCGCATACAGGATGCCGTCGCCGTCGACCACGTTGCCGGCGGCGTCGGCGAGGATCACCCGGTCGCCGTCGCCGTCGAACGCGATCCCGACATCGGCGCCCTCGGCGACCACGCCTGCGGCCATGCCGGCGGGGTGGGTCGAACCGCAATCGCGGTTGATGTTCAGGCCGTCGGGTTCGCAGTGCGTCGCCACCACCCGCGCACCGAGCTCGCGAAACACGTGCGGCGCGATCCGGAAGGTTGCGCCGTTGGCGCAGTCCACGACCAGCTTCAGGCCGTCGAAGCGCACGCCGTGCTGCAGCGTCCCCTTGCAGAACTCGACGTACCGTCCACTCGCATCGTCGACCCGACGTGCCTTGCCCAGCGTTTCCGGGGCCACGTGGTGCATGTCCAGTTCGAGCGCCCGCTCGATCTGCTGCTGGACCGCGTCGGGCAGCTTCTGCGCATTGCCGGAGAAGAACTTGATGCCGTTGTCGTGATACGGATTGTGCGAGGCGGAGATCACGATGCCCGCCGCCGCGCCCATGGACCGGGTCATGTGGGCGACCGCCGGGGTCGGCATCGGCCCGAGCAGGAGAACTTCGGCCCCGGCTGCGGCCAGGCCGGCCTCGAGCGCCGACTCGAACAGGTAGCCGGAGATCCGGGTGTCCTTGCCGATCACGACCCGGACCGGACCCCGTTGCTGCTCGGCCAGGGTCCGGCCGGTGGCCCAACCGAGGCGCAGGGCGAATTCCGCGGTGATCGGCGATTCGCCGACCCGGCCGCGGATACCGTCGGTGCCGAAGTACTTGAAGCTCATGTCCGCCATTTTACGCCAGCGCCCCGGCCGACCGGCACCGGGAGCGGTTGACACGCCAGCCGGACACTGGACAGACTGTGCTTACTGACGAATGCCGGAGACGCCTCATGCGCACCGCCGACGAGTGGTTCCGCGAGTACGGCCACAGCCACCGCAACCCGACCAACAAGCGGATTCACTGGATCTGCGTGCCGCTGATCGTCTGGAGCGTGACCGCACTGATCTGGTCGATCCCGTCGCCGTTCGACTGGCTGAACTGGGCGGTGGTGATGGCGATCCTGGCCGAGGCCTGGTACCTCGCCCTGTCGATCCCCCTGGGAATCGGGTTGGGCGTCTTCCTGCTGCTGTGCCTGGGCCTGTGTGCGCTGATCGAGTCCAGCGTTGCGATCCCGCTCTGGCAGATCGGTCTCGCCGTGTTCGTGCTGAGCTGGATCGGCCAGTTCATCGGTCACCACATCGAGGGCCGGAAACCCAGCTTCTTCAAGGACCTGCAATTCCTCCTGATCGGCCCGGCATGGCTGCTGGGGTTCGTCTATCGGAAGGCGGGCTGGAGCTATTGATCGTCGCAGCGGGGCGCGGGCGATGCCCGGGTGGTGGACTGGTTTCGATTGTTCTTTTTTTGCCTGGAATCAAGATCAACCCCGAACGGCATTTCGCCCCGCGCTTCGCGCTTGCGGGCGACCTTCTTTTGTCAGGCGCGGCAAAAGTAGGCAAAAGCGCTCCCTAGAATCCAGGCGGATTCAGGTGGAGTTTCTCCCGGGGAGGCCGGGGCGCCAGAAATCACGGGTCGGCCTCGGCTGAGGAGAAGCTGTAGAGCGCAATCTCCCTGGTTACCCATGGTGGATGCGGGTCGATGGTCGGCATCGGGCAGCACTTGCATCCGGCGGGTTTGCCCGCGTGGGCGAAACATCTTCGATCGCTGCTCGGGTCGCCGAACGCTGGCGCTTTATACGCTTCTCGTGTCTCAGCGCGCTGAGCCATCCATTGCGCCGCACACTTGCCTGACGGGCAACCCGGCCCCGTTCGCACCGGTTTTAGAAGCGTTTTGGGTACGTTTGAGGCGACGGTCAAACGTACCTCGCCAGAAAGCGGGCGCAGCCCGCGTGGCGAAATGCCTTTGGAGTTGGGTTCGAATCCAGGAACGACCAGGAAAAAACCAGGAACAACCGGTCGCGTGCCGACAGCGAGGATCGCCCGCCGGGACGGAATTCGGCCGCCGGCCGCGCCGGCAGGATTCCTCAGTCCTCGAGATGCTCGCCGTACGCCTCGGCATCCATCAGTTCGTCGAGTTCACCCTCGTCCTCGGGCTTGACCGTGAACAGCCAGCCGTCGCCGTAGGGATCATTGTTGACCGTTTCGGGCGAATCTTCGAGCAGGCCGTTGACCGCGACCACCTCGCCGGTGACGGGCGAATAGATATCGGACGCGGCCTTGACCGATTCGACCACTGCACAGGCCTCACCGCGGGTCACGGCCGCGCCTTCTTCCGGGAGCTCGACGAATACCAGGTCGCCGAGCTGCTCCTGGGCATGGTCGCTGATGCCGACCCGGACCAGGCCGTCGTCCTGGGACTCGGCCCACTCGTGGCTATCCGCATAACGCAGTTCCGACGGAATCTCGCTCATCTCGACGTCCTCGATTCGAAAACACAACAGGTTCTGGATTCTAGCCTTCCGGCCCCGGGCTTGTCAGCGTACCGGAGCGGACCGGGCAATCAGGTCAGGCGTCTTCGCCGTCGGCCAGGACGCCCTTGGAAACCCGTCCGTTGCGCACGAACGGCAGCTTGACGACGCGCGCCGGCAAACGCTTGCCGCGCAGTTCGACTTCGACCTGGTCGGTCGCCCCGGCGGGGATCCGGGCCATCGCCACCGGCCGGCCGACGGTGGGCCCGAAGCCGCCGCTGGTGACCTCGCCATCGCCGTCGGCGGTAATCACGCGGGCCCCGGCGCGGGGAATGCCGCCGGCCCCAAGGACCAGACCGACCAGTTTCCGATCGACCCCACCTTCGCGCTGGGCTTCGAGCGCACGGCGACCGATGAAGTCGCGATCCACAGGCTCGAACGCGACGGACCAGGCCAGGTTGGATTCCAGCGGCGTGGTCGCCGTATCCATGTCCTGGCCGTAGAGGTTCAGCCCGGCTTCGAGACGCAGCGAATCGCGCGCGCCCAGTCCGCACGGCACCACGCCCGCATCGAGCAGCGATCGGAACAGGTCGCCGATCAGTCCGTTCGGCAGCACGATCTCGCAGCCGTCCTCGCCGGTGTAGCCGGTCCGCGCGATGAACAACTCGCCGTGGACCATGGAGCGGAACGGCTTGAGGTCCTCGATGGCCGGCAGGCCGAGCTGATCGGCGAGGATCGCGCGTGCCTGCGGCCCTTGTACTGCAAGCATGGCCAGGTCGTCGCGCTCGCGGATGGAGACATCCTCACCGGCCAGACGCTCGTTCATCCAGGCCAGGTCGCCCTCGCGGGTGGCGGCGTTGACCACCAGCCGGTAGAACCCCGATTCGATGCGATAGGTGATCAGGTCGTCGATGATGCCGCCATCGTCGTCGAGCATGCAGCCGTAGATGGCCTGGCCGTCCTCGCGGATCTTGTCGACGTCATTGGCCAGCAGTCGCCGGAGTCCCTCGCGTGCGCCCTCACCCTCGACATCGACGACGGTCATGTGCGACACGTCGAACATGCCCGCGCGCTCGCGCACCGCCGCATGTTCTTCGACCAGCGAGCCGTAGCGGATCGGCAGCGACCAGCCGGCGAATTCGACCATCCGGGCACCGGCTTCGAGGTGGGCGTCGTACAGGGGAGTCTTTGCGGCCATTGGCGTCTCGGTGAGCCTTTCGAGAAGGTCTTGTCGGAGCAGCCGGTTAGTGTAGCCGGGAAGCGTGCTGGATTTGACTCGAGTCACGCGGGCCGTGGCGCGGGCGCGACGCAAGGCGCACGGTGGCGCGCGCAGTGGGCGCGTGGAGAAAGCTCTTGGGGTTGGTTTCTAATGCAGCATCGCCGCGGATCACGACCAAAATCAGGATCAAAAGCGTTTCGCCACGCGCTGCGCGCTTTCTGGCGAGGTACTTTTGACCGTCGCCTCAAAAGTACCCAAAAGCGCTTTTTCACCCCGTGCGAACGGGGCGGGGTTGCCCGTCAGACAGGGCGTGGCGCAATGAATGGCTCAGCGCGCTGAGACACGAGAAGCGTATAAAGCGCCAGCTTTCTGCTACCCGAGCAGTGATCGAAGGTGTGTCGCCCAGGTGGGCAAAGCCACTAGACGGAGGCGATTCCTACCGTCGACCATCGACCCGAATCCACCGTGGGTAACCCCTGAGATTGCGCTCTACAGCTTCTCCTGAGCCGAGGCCGACCTGTGATTTCTGGCGCCCCGGCCTTCCCAGAGAAACACCCACATTCATCCGCCTGGCTTCTGAAGAGCGCTTTTGCCTTCTTTTGTCGCGCCTGATAAAAGAAAGTCTCTCGCATGCGCGAAGCGCGGGGCGAGATGCCTTTGGGGGTTGGTTTTGTTCTCGAGCAACAGGCAAGGAGGATCAAGAGCGTATCGAGCGCAGGATTGAAACCCGCCCGGCCACCCAGCCGGCGCGCTCCGATGACTGCGGCGGGCCCAAACGGCCATCGCCCCGTCAGCGATCGACTGCGCGACCGCCGATCCGGCGCATCAGCAGCACGGCGGGAATCGCGCCGAGCGCGACGAGGACCAGAGCGGGCAGCGCGGCCCGCTCCCACTGGCCCTCGGCCGTCAACTCGTAGATGCGGATCGCGAGCGTGTCCCAGCCGAACGGGCGCAGCATCAGCGTGGCCGGCATCTCCTTGGCGATCTCGACCAGCGCCAGCAGGAACGCCGTGACGAGCCCCGGACGCAGCAGCGGCAGCATCACCCGCCACAGCCGCTCCCAGCGCGAAGCGCCGAGGCTGCGCGCAGACTCGAACAGCTCGGGCCGAATCCGGGCAGCCACGCCTTCCAGCGGGCCCCAGGCGACCCGCACGAAGCGGATCAGGTAGGCCAGCAACAGGGCCAGCAGCCCCCCGGCCAGGGTGGTCTCGAGCACCCGATCGACGCCGGTCAGGGCCAGCATGATCGCCACGGCGAGCACCGTCCCGGGAATCGCGTAGCCGCTGGCGGCCAGTTCGCTGAGCAGCGTGAACCGCCGAGATGCCCGATAGCCGGCGAGCAGCAGAACCAGACCGCCGGCCACTACGCCGGCGGCGCCGAGTGCACCCAGCAGCACCGTATTCCCGATCAGACGCAGCGAATCCCCGTCGAGCATGTCGCCCATCGACGGCACCGACCATGCCAGCAGCTGGGCCAGCGGGATTGCAACCGCGACCAGGAGCACCGTCGACTGCAGCGCGGTCGCGGCCCAGCCGCGGACACCGCGCAGCACGATGCGATTGGGCACGGTCCTCCGTTCGGCGCGCCGGATCCGGGCCGAGCGGCTGGCGCGTTCGGCAAACACCAGGACCAGCATGAACGCCATCAGCAGCGAGGCCAGCTGGGTGGCCGCACGCAGATCGAACAGGCCCAGCCAGGTCCGGTAGATCGCGGTAGTGAAGGTATCGAAGCCGTAGATCGACACTGCACCGAAATCCGCCAGTGCCTCCATCAGGGCCAGCGCCAGTCCGGCGACGATCGCCGGCCGCGCCGCCGGCAGGCTGACCCGCAGGAACACGCTTACCGGTCCGGCGCCCAGGCTGCGACCGGCTTCGAAGGCCACCAGCCCGCCGGCGCCGAAGGACGCGCGAGCAAGCAGGTAGACGTAGGGATAGAAGGCCAGCACGAGGATCGGAAGCACGCCGGCCGGGCGGGCCAGTGCGGCGAGCCAGGCAGGCGTCGCACCGAAGGACTCGCGCAACCCGGTCTGAAGCGGCCCTGCGAAATCCAGCAGGCCGAGGTAGATGAACGCCAGCACGTAGGTCGGAAACGCCAGCGGAAGGATCAGCAGCGGATCCAGCCAGCGCCGCAACGGGTACTCGCAACAGGCCGACAGCCAGGCCAGCCCGACGCCGAGCACGGCCACGCCAGCGCCGACCACGCCGAGCAGGAGCAGGCTGTGGCCGATCAGACGCGGCAACAGCCAGGTCGACAGATGGCTCCAGACCTCGCCGTCGACCTGCAGCCAGCTGAAGGCCAGCATCAGCAACGGCAGGCCGACCACTGCCAGCAGCGGCGCCATCAACAGCAGGCGCGGCGAGGGACGCCGGCGCGCCTGGCGGGGCCGGGACTGCGCCGGCGGCAGATCCGCCGGCGCGGTCATCGGTGCCGGCCCCCCGTTCACCGGGCGGCGAACGCGGTCGGCGGGCGCGGCGAAGGTCGGGTCAACGCCAGCCTGCGCGATCCATCAGTCGCACGGCTTCGGCCTGGCGCTGGCCGGCCACGCGGAGATTCATCGAATCGGCGACGTACGATCCCCAGGCCTCGGCCACGGGGTCGGCGGCGACGCCCTCGACCACCGGAAACTCCAGATTGGAGCCGGCCATCATGGCCTGCGCTTCGTCGCCGGCCAGCCATTCGATCAAGGCCTGGCCGAGATCCGGATCCGGCGCCTCGGCCGTCAGCCCGGCGCCGGACACGTTGACATGGACACCGCTGTCGTCCTGGTTGGCCCAGAACAGGGCCACGGGGTACTCCGGGTCCTCCTTCTGCAGCCGACCCAGGTAGTAGGTGTTGACCAAGCCCACGTCGCACTGCCCGGCCGCGATGGCCTCGATCAGGCGGGTATCGGACGAGAACGGCTCGGTCGCGAGGTTCTCGACCCAGCCGGACACGATCTGCTCGGTCCGCTCCTCGCCGAGGCGCTCGATCATCATCGCGACCAGCGACTGGTTGTAGACCTTGCGCGAGGTCCGCAGGCAGAGGCGCCCCGCCCAGGCTTCGTCGGCCAGTGCGGCATAGGTCGACAGGGTTTCGGGGTCGACCCGGTCGGGGTGGTAGACCAGCGTCCGGGCCCGGATCGACAGGCCGTACCACTCGCCGTCGGGATCGCGAAGCGAGGCCGGAACGCGCTGTTCGAGCTGCTGCGACTCGATCGGCTGGAGCAGGCCGCGGTCGGCGGCGAACCAGAGGTTTCCGGCATCGACGGTGATCAGCACGCTGGCCGGGGTGGCCTCTCCCTCGGCAGCGAGCCGTTCGATCAGCGCGGCTTCACTGTCGCTGATGTAGTCGATCGCGGTGCCGGTCTGCTCGGTGAACCGCTCGAACAGCGGATCGACCAGGTGCGGCTGGCGCGACGTATAGACGACCAGCCGGGGTTCTTCCTCCGGGTCGGTGGTCGCGACCTCGTCGCCGGAATCGAGCATCGGCGCATCGGCCGGCGACGGCGATTCCGCGTCCCCTCGATCGGCCGGATCCTCGGAAGAGCATGCGGATAGGACAAGGAGAGCGAGCAGCGTCACGGCAGCACGGGCAAGCATGGAGAGCATCGGCGCGGATTCCTGATTGAGTTCAGTTGGAGTATAACGCGAATGATTCACATTAACGCGAACGCCGTGCGCCGCCGGATACCTGACGGAGCGCCGACGGCCTCGCCCGCGTGCCGACCCCCCGAACATCCTTCCCGGAACACCAACCCCCAGCCCCAGGCCACTAGCCCCTTTCCCCTTCCCCCTGAACCCTGCTCCCCAGCCCTAGCCCCGGATCGCCAGCAGCCGGATCTCGGTCAGGTCCTCGATCGCGAACCGGACACCCTCGCGGCCGAGACCCGAATCCTTGACGCCGCCGTACGGCATGTGGTCGACACGGAAGCTCGGGACGTCGTTGATCACCACGCCGCCGACGTCGAGTTCGTCCCACGCCTTGCGGATCTTGCCGATGTCGCGGATGAACAGCCCGGCCTGCAAGCCGTAGCGCGACTGGTTGATGCGGTCCAATGCGCTGTCGAAATCGTCGAAGCGCTCCAGGATCATCGCCGGCCCGAACACCTCCTCGGTGAACAGGCGGCAATCGTCGGGCACGCCCTCGAGCACCGAAGGGCGAACGATCGCGCCGTCGCGCTCTCCGCCGACCAGCAGGGTGGCACCGGCGTCGACCGCCTCGGCGATCCACTCCACCACCCGCTCGGCGTCACCCTCGCTGATCAGCGGACCGACGAACGTCTCCGGATCGCGCGGGTCGCCGCCCTTCAGCGCCCCGACCTGGTCGACGAGTCCGTCGCGGACCGCGTCGTAGACGGCGTCGTGGACCAGGACGCGCTGCACCGAGATGCAGCTCTGGCCCGACTGGTAGAAGCCGCCGAACACCAGCCGCGCGATGGCGTCGTCGACATCGGCGTCGGCGTCGACCAGGCAGGCGGCATTGCCGCCCAGCTCCATGACCACCGGCTTCTTGCCGGCCTTGCTCTTGAGCATCCAGCCGACCTTGTCCGAGCCGGTGAAGCTCATCAGCTTGATCCGCTCGTCTTCGGTGAATCTCGCGGCGTCCTCGCGGGGCACGGGCAGGATCGAGAACGCACCCTCGGGCAGGTCGAACTCGGCCAGGATCTCGCCCAGGACGAGGGCGCCGACCGGCGTCTTTTCCGCCGGCTTCAGCACGAACGGACAGCCCGCCGCGATTGCCGGGGCGATCTTGTGGGCGACGAGGTTGTAGGGGAAATTGAACGGCGTGATGAACGAGACCGGGCCGATCGGCACCCGTTTCCAGAAGCCGATGAACGACTCGGAGCGCTCGGCAATGTCCATCGGCAGCACCTCGCCGCCGATGCGGGTCGCCTCCTCGGCGGCGATCCGGAACGTGTCGATCAAGCGCTGGACTTCCCCCCGAGCGTCCTTGATCACTTTGCCGCCTTCGACGAGCAGAATCTCGGCCAACTCGTCGAAGCGCGCCTCGAAGCGATCCGCGCAGCCGTTGAGGATGTCGCGGCGGCGGTGGGAGGGAAGACGGGCCATTGCCGGCGCCGCATCGACGGCGGCCGCGATCGCTCGATCGACCGTCGCGTCGTCCGCCTGTGCGACCCGTGTGGCCACCTCACCGGTGTGCTTGTCGACGACCTCCAGGTCCTGGTTGGCCTCGACTGGACGGTTGGCCAGGTAGTACGGGTAGGCGGACTTGATGGTCATTGCGGATCTCTCGGTCGGGACCGGTTCACGGGTTCGAGCTCAAGGGTAACCGATCGGCCGTGCAACGCTCTGCGGGGCGTTCGACCGCGCCATCGGCGCGTTGCTCGATCGACGCCTGCCCGCCCCGACGCGACGCACCTGGTGAGCTAGAATGGCGGGCTTCCCCGATTGCAGTCCCGGAGTGCACATGGGCCACCGCCTTTCCCGCATCTACACCCGCACCGGTGACGACGGCACCACCGGTCTCGGCGACGGATCCCGCACCCAGAAGGACAGTCTGCGCGTCGAGGCCTACGGCACCGTCGACGAACTCAACAGCGCGATCGGCGTGGTCATCGCATCGCTGCGAACCGACCACGCCGACAGCGACGGTCTGAACTCCAAGCTGCTCGATGTCCAGCACGACCTGTTCGATCTCGGCGGCGAGCTCTGCATGCCCGACACCTCGCTGATCGGCGATCGCCACATCGAACGACTGGAAGCCGAACTGGACCGCCTCAATGGCGACCTTCCGCCGCTGAAGGATTTCATCCTTCCCGGCGGCAGCCCGGCCGCGGCGCAGGCTCACCTGGCGCGCACCATCTGCCGCCGCGCCGAGCGCCGAGTGATCGCCCTGGCTCGCCACGAAGCGGTCAACGACGCGGTCGTGCGCTACCTGAACCGGCTGTCCGACCTGCTGTTCGTGGTCTCGCGCGTGGTCGCCCGCGCCTCGGGCATCGGCGAAATCCTCTGGGACCACGACCGCGACCGCTGAGCCGGCGATGAGCGCTCATTCCCTGATCGTATTCACCGATCCGGCGTGCGCCGGCCACGACCCGCTGCCGGGACATCCGGAGCGTCCGGAGCGACTGCAGGCCGCGCTGGACGGGCTTGCCCAGCTCGACGAACTCGACATGCGCGAAGCGGAGCGCGTCGCTGCCGGGCTCCTCGCCCAGGTGCACCGCGCGCCCTATCTCGACGAGCTGGCGTCGGTAGAGCAACGCATCGACTCGAACCGGCAATCGATCTCGCTGGACGGCGATACGCACGTCGGACCGGGCAGTTTCGACTCGATCCGCCGAGCTGCCGGCGGTGCCTGTCAGGCCGCGCGCAGCGCGTTGAACGAAGGCCTCGCGGCCTTCGCCGTAGTTCGTCCGCCCGGCCATCACGCCGAGGCCGGGCGGGCCATGGGCTTCTGCGTCTACAACAACATTGCCCTGGCCGTTGCCGAAGCGCTGAACCGGCCCGACGTGCGACGCGTGGCCGTGTGCGACTTCGACGTCCACCACGGCAACGGCACTGAAGCGATCCTCGCGGGGCGCGATGACGTGCTGTTCCTGTCCAGCCACCAGCACCCGCTCTACCCCGGCACCGGGGACCCGATGCTGACCGTCGCGCCCAACGTCGTCAATGCCGGCCTGCCGCCCGGCTCCGGCAGCGACCAGTTCCGCGATGCCTGGCTGGCCGGGCTGCTGCCCGCGCTCGACCGCTTCCAGCCCGATCTGATCCTGGTCTCGGCCGGATTCGATGCGCACTGGCGCGATCCGCTGGCGCAGCTCGAGCTCAAGGACGAGGACTATTTCTGGATCGGCCACGAACTGCGCGGCCTGTCCCGCAGTCACTGCGGCGGCGCCCTGGCCGCGTCGCTGGAAGGGGGCTACGATCTCAAGGCGCTGACCGACTCGACGCTGGCCTTCGCGGAAGGCATCACGTTCGAACATTGATGAGGCTCCGGGCCCGCCGCCCGGACGCGCTCCTCGACGCCGTCGCCCTTCCCGATCGCCGTTCTCGGACCACCGGCCCTGCCACGGGCGTCGCTCGATCGATGGCGATACGGTGCACCTCACGGAATCTTGCAAACCGTGCGCTCGGCGCTCGCCCGTAAAGCGGCCGCGTGCGCGGTTCTCCTTCACCTACACCGGAATCGCCGTCTCGAACTTGACCCTCGAGTACACGATGTTTGTGTCCGATCGCGCGATCGCGGGGTTCGACAGCAGATGACGGCCGATCCAATCGTCGTAGGTCGAAAGGTCGGGCAGATGCGCGATGACGATGAAGTCGACGTCACCGGACACCGTGTAGCACTGGGCGACTTCCGGCAGTGCGAGCATCTGCGTCTTGAAGTCCTCGTAGGTCGCGTGGCTTTCCTTCTCGAAGCGGACCGAGATGATCACGGTGATGCCCAGGGCGCTCGGGTCGAGCAACGAGACGTCGGCACGGATCACTCCGAGCTTGCGCAGGCGCCGGACCCGGCGGCGGACCGCGGTGGCCGACAGGCCGATCGACTCTCCGAGCCGGTCGAAGGTCCGCTGATTGTTGCGCTGCAGCAGTTCGAGGATGCGGCGATCGAAGACGTCGAGGTCGGTCATGGCAGCCGTTCGGAGAAATCCGCTACGAGATTGCCTGAAATCGCCGGAAAACACCACTCTGCCTTCGGAAATCGTCGCATCCGGCGCGAACCGGCCCGTAGAGTGAAGCCTGGACTTCGCCGGTACCGAATCATGACCCGAACGCTATCGAATCCGTTATTCGCAGGCCTGTTCGCCGTCGGCATGACGGCGCATGCCGACGAGGTCGGCCCGCAGCGCTTCGAACCCGACGCGCTCGGCCAGGACGGTCGGATCACCCTGACACCGGCCTTCAGCCCCGACGGCTCGACCCTGTACTTCGCGCAGTCGGAATGTTCGCCCATCTGGGAATGCCCGCAGCAGCTCAAGCGCTCCACGCTCGGACCGGACGGATGGACGGCGCCCGAAGCGGTACCGCAGACCGCGGGTCGCAGGGTCGACTTCCCGAGCGTGACGCCCAGCGGTGACGCGCTGCTGTTTTCCTGGGCAGCGAATCGCCCTCGTCACGCGGATCGGGATGTCTACGAGGACTTCGACCTCTACCGTCTGGATCTGCGCGATCCCGCCGCCCGGCCGGTGCCCCTGGACGAGCCCGACATCAACCGGATCCGCGGCGGCGATGTGCGTCAGCTGCGGTTCGTCAATAACGAAACTGCGCCGGTGCTGACCCGGGACGGCGATCTCTACTTCTGGACCGAGCGGCTCGATGGTGTGGGTGAACGCGACATCTACCTGGCCCCGAGCGACGGTGCCGGGGGATTTCTGCGCGCCCGTGCCCTACCCGAGCCGATCAATTCGGCGGGCCGCGACGCCGGCTCCTGGATCCACCCCGATGGCAAGCTGATGCTGATGACCTACGCCGACCGCGGCGGTGAAGGCGGTGACGACCTGTTCGTCTCGACCCGGACCGACGGCCGATGGACCCGGCCGGTCAATCTCGGCCCGGTGGTCAATTCCGCCGCCAGCGACTTTGCGGGGACGATCAGCCCGGACGGAACGACGTTGCTGTTCAGCTCCACGCGTCCGTTCGGGGCGCAGGCGCAGGGCCTGATCCAGGTGTGGTCGATCCCGGTCGCCCAGGTCCCGGTCCTGGTCGAGGCGATGACGAACGTCGTTGGAGAGGACCCGGATTGATCGCTTCGGGCGCAAGCCCGCGCTCACCACCCGGTTCGGTCGAGGATCCGGAGCCCGGAAACCTGCGTTCCGGGACAGGAATGGAGCGGGCGAACGGAATCGAACCGTCATCTTTGGCTTGGGAAGCCAAGGTAATCACCGTTATACGACGCCCGCGTCGGGCCCATTATCGCCAGCGCCGTGGGCGCTGGCAAGGCATCGATGATCGATTCGAAACCGGTGAACCGGTCGGACGCTGCCCCTGTGCAGGCATTCGGCAGCGTTTGCTCTCCAGTGCGGACAAGGACCGGATCGTGCACCAGCCACACGGGGTTGCCTGCACGTTCAAGATCGAAGGAGGTGATCCCCGCGGGCCGGCCTGACGTGCGCCACCTCGATTCGCGTCGATCGCCGTCAGGTCTGCACGGCGTCCTGGTAGTCCATCAGCTTGCGCTCGTGATGCAGTCCCCGGGCCAGGCTGACACACATCGCCAGCAACACCAGCGTGAACGGAAGGCCGGTGCTGATCGTACCGGCCTGGAGAGCCTGCAGCGCGGCGCTACCTCCGACGCCCAGGAGCACGGCGGCGACCACGCCTTCGGTCGTCGCCCAGAACACGCGCTGGGGCACCGGGGAATCGATCTTGCCGCCCGACGTGATCGAGTCGATCACCAGGGACCCGGAATCCGACGAGGTGATGAAGAACACCAGCACCAGGCAGATCGACAGGAAAGAGGTGATCGCGGTCCACGGCAATTCGGCCAGCATCTGGAACAGCGCCAGCGACGAATCACCGATGCCTTCGGCCAGCTCGCCCGCGCCAGCTTCGACCTGGTCGAGTCCGTTGCCGCCGAATGCGCTCATCCAGATCACGGTCACCACCGTCGGCACGATCAGCACGGCGGTGAGGAACTGGCGCACGGTACGTCCTCTCGAGACGCGAGCGATGAACATACCGACGAACGGCGACCAGGAGATCCACCATGCCCAGTAGAAGACCGTCCACGAATGGTAGAAGGTCGTGTCGTCGCGGCCGACCGGGTTGCTCAGGGGAAGGATGTACTTCGCATAGCCGCTCACCGTGTCGCCGAGGTTGGCGAAGAACGAAGTGATCGAGCCTGCAACGATTACGAACAGCAGCAGCAAGGCGGCGAAGATCATGTTGACGTTGCTCAGCAGCTTGACCCCACCGTCGATACCGCGGACGACGGAGACGACCGCCACGGCGGTGACGCCGGCGATGATCAGGATCTGGGTCTGCAAGCCACCCTCCAGGTCGAACAGGAAGGACAGCCCGCTGGCGGCCTGCTGGGCGCCCAGGCCGAGCGACGTCGCCAGCCCGAACAGGGTCGCGAGCACGGCGACCGTATCGATCACGTCTCCGACCCAACCCCAGACCCGGTCCCCGAGCAGCGGGTAGAAGGTCGACCGGATGGTCAACGGCAGGCCCTTGTTGTAGGCGAAGAAGGCCAGCGACAGGGCGACCACGCCGTAGATCGCCCAGGCGTGCAGACCCCAGTGGTACATCGTCGCACCGACCGCCGCCTCCCGCGCTTCGGAGGTCAGTGCCTCCACGTTCAGCGGCGTGCCGAACCAGTCCGTGAAATAGCCGACGGGCTCGGCAACGCTCCAGAACATCAGGCCGATGCCCATTCCGGCGGCGAACAGCATCGCGAACCAGGACGCGACCGAGAATTCAGGCCGGGCGTCCTCGCCGCCGAGGCGGATACGGCCCACGGGCAGGACGATCAGCGCCAGGCAGAACAGCACAAACAGATTGCCGGCCGACAGGAACAGCCAGTCGAACACTTCCTGGATCCAGGTCCGAGTGGCCTCGAGCACGGTCTTCGAACTCTCGGGAAAGATCAGGGAGAGCAGGACAAAGGTGAGGATCAACACCGAACTGGCGAAGAACACCGGATTGTGCATGTCGAAGCCCCAGCGCTCGACATTGTCCTGGCCGATCTCGTAGTCGGTCTCGTAGATTTCTTCGATTTTCTGTAGCGATTCCTTCGTGATCTTGGTTTCTGTGCTCAAGAGTCCTCCGCGATGTACTGCACGAATAGTCGATGATTGACACTGAAAGGCTGGCCGTTGGCCGCTAGAAGTAGAAGCCGATGTTGACGTTCAGACGCGAACGCCACTTGTCCGCGGTCGTTGCGTTCCTGCCGATTCCGTCGCCGCCGGCGAACCACATGTTCTTGCCGGCAATCCAGTCGAAGTAGGCAAAGATGCCGCCAGCGGCAACCGAGCAGCCGGTCACGTTCTGAATCGATTCGGCGCTGTTGCGGACATCCGGATGGATGTAGGTGAAGTCGTTGTAGCAGGTCATGCCGGTGATGGGGCCGAACCGGACCGGCAGGTCGCGCGCAACGTTGACGCTGAGCACGTCGGCCTTGGCCGCCATCAGGAACGGAAATGCGAACGCGCCGGTCTGGACGAAGTCATCGCTGACGCCGTCCGGGTTCTCGGGCTCGAATTCGTAGCGGATGCCCTGTAGCTGCAGATTCCAGGGGCCGAGATGGGCGTCGGCGTGGGCGGCAACCGCGAAGCGCTCGCCGATTCCGCGCGTGGTCTCGTTGTAGATTTCGCCGCCCTCGAGACTCAGCCCTACGTCAAGCGTGCGATCCGAGCCGAAGTCCAGATGACGTTCTGCGCGCAGGTTGAACTGGTTGATCTCGGAATTCTGCTGCTCACCACCGGTGACCAGGTCGAAGGAATAGCGGCCGGCGCGCGAATCGTTGGCGTACTCGGGATTCTTGAAGAACGCGTAGTGGAAGGTCCAGTCCTCGTTGGGCGTGTGGATGAACTTGATTCCCGTGTCGTAATCGTCCTCCAGCCCGAGGTAGTAGGTGCCGCCGAACCAGAAGCCATGGCTGGCGTAAGGGAGAATGCCGAAAGGCACCTGGGTGATACCCAATTGGCCCTGGAGTTGATCGGAAAAGTCGTAGCCGACCCATCCATGATGGATCGCCTGGAAATCGTTGTAACGACGCCACTCGGCGTCGAGGATGACGTCGCCGACCGTGCCTCGGGCATTGATCCGGAACAGTTCCAGCTCGAAATCGCCGACCCGGTCCTTGTTGACGTCGTCGTAGTCGCGCCACGCGTAATTCAGCCGCAGCGCGCCCCCGAACTCGATCTCGGGCGCAAGATCGTCGATCCGCGCGTTGATCTGCTCGTCGAGGCCGGCCACGTTCTCGGCCTGAACGCTGGCGGCCGGATTCGACGCGGAATCCGAAGCCGCTGCTGGCGCCGCCGCGATCCCGGGGTCGAGCTCGCCCGTCGCTTCACCGTCCTCGGACGATTCCAGCGTCGCCAGCCGTGCGCGAAGCTGGTCGAGCTGCTCCTGCAGTTCGGTGACCTGCCGCTTGATCGATTCGACGTCGTCGGACGAGGCAAGGCACGGACCGGCCACGATCAGGGCAAGCGTCAACAGGACACTTGCTATCCATGGATGAGGATGGGTGACTGGCCGCGCCCCGATCCGGTGATCCGCTTCGGCCATGGGAAATCCTCCGTGAGTGATGCAACGACCCTAGCACACCACCATCACGAACCCCGAGAACACGACCGGTTCGGCAAGCAAGCTGCCGGATGTGCACGCAGATCGATCATGCACGCGCGCGCGCCAGCCTGACCTCGTGGCGCAGCCCGAGGGCGAGGCTGACGCACATCATCAGCAGCACGAAGGTGAACGGCAGCCCGGTGCTGACCGCACCCGCCTGCAGCGCATCCAGCGCGGCCTTGCCTCCGAGCGACAGGAGCACCGCGGCGATCGCCCCTTCCATCGTCACCCAGAAGACGCGCTGGGTGACCGGGGCATCGGTCTTGCCGCCAGAGGTGATCGAGTCGATCACCAGCGATCCCGAATCCGACGAGGTCACGAAGAAGACCAGCACCAGGACGATGCCGAGCATCGACGTGATCGAAGCCAGCGGGAGGTTCTCCAGCATCTGGAACAGCACGAGTGCATCGTCGCCGATGCCGTTGGCCAGCGATCCGATGCCGGCCTCGATCTGGTCGATGCCGCTGCCCCCGAAGGCGGCCATCCAGATCGCCGTGATGGCGGTCGGAACGAACAGGACCGCAGCCAGGAACTGGCGGATCGTCCGACCCCGCGAAACGCGTGCGATGAACATGCCGACGAATGGCGACCAGGAGATCCACCAGGCCCAGTAGAAGATCGTCCATTCGTGATAGAAGGTTTCGTCCTGGCGCCCGATCGGGCTGCTCAAGGGCAGCATGTAGCGGGCATAGCCGCCGACCGTCTCGAGCAGATTGGCGCCGAACGCCGTGATCGAACCAGCGACGATCACGAACGACATCAACAGCAGCGCCAGCACGATGTTGATATTGGAAAGCAGCTTGACGCCGCCGTTGATTCCGCGCAGCACCGAGACGAGCGCCAGCCCGGTGACCCCACCGATGATGGCCAGCTGGGCGATCAGCCCCCCGCTCAGCCCGAACAGGAAGCCGAGCCCGGCTGCGGCCTGCTGCGCACCGAAGCCCAGCGACGTGGCCAGGCCGAAGATCGTCGCCAGCACCGCCAGCGTATCGATCACGTTGCCGATCGGACCCCACACCCGGTCGCCCAGCAGCGGGTAGAACGTCGAACGGATCGTCAGTGGGAGGCCCTTGTTGTAGGCGAAGAAGGCCAGCGAAAGCCCGACCACCGCATAGATCGCCCAGGGATGCATGCCCCAGTGGTAGAGCGTCGCCCCCAGCGCCGCCCGCCGTGCTTCGTCGGAGTAGCCGCCGATGTCCAGCGGCGTGCCGTACCAGTCGGTGTAATATCCGGCAGGCTCGGCCACGCCCCAGAACATCAGGCCGATCCCGATCCCGGCCGCGAACAGCATCGCGATCCAGGACAGCAGCGAGAACTCGGGACGGGCGTGTTCACCGCCGATCCGGATGCGCCCTGCCGGTAGCACGAGGAGCACCAGGCAGAACACCAGCGCGACGTTTGCGGCCGAAAGCAGCGCGCCGTCGAACACGACCTGGATCCATGCCTTGGCCGCTTCGAGTCCGGTCTTTGCCTCGCCCGGGAACAGCAGGGACACGAGCACGAACAGGACGATCAGTCCCGCACTGACGAAGAACACCGGGTTGTGCATGTCGAGCCCCAGGCGCTCGACATTGTCCTGGCCGATTTCGTAGTCGGTCCGGTAGACCTGTTCGAGCTCCGTGATCGAATCCGTCGCAGCGGATGGGCGTTCAGCCACGGTGGGTGCCGGGCGAGCAAGGCGAGCGCCGCGGCGAGTCGGCGGAATCGATCGGCTCGATGGACGGCCCCGTACCGATCACACCAGCCCGCGCGGACGGAACCAGCGATCGTGCAGCGTCAATGCGAAGCGATCGGTCATGCCGGCCACGTAGTCGAGCACCTGGAGCAGGATCTCGGCCTCCTCCCGCCGATAGGTCGCGGGGATTTCAGCGGGGTGCTTGCACAGGTGGTCGACCAGCTGGTGGATCACCACCTTGGCCCGATCGGCCTGGGCGGTCGCTTCCGGCCGCAGGTAGACCCGGTCGAACATGAACTCGCGAAAGGTCCGCATGGCCTGCAGCACGTCGTTACGCATCCTTACCTGCCCTCGCTCGACGGACTCGTCGATGACCGCGTCGATCATGCAGCCGATCCAGGAATCCTCGGCAAAGTCGCCGAGCACTCCGGTGACGTCGCCCGGCAGGTCCTCGTGCGAGACCAGGCCGGCGCGCAGCGCATCGAGCAGGTCGTGATTGAGGTAGGCGATCCGGTCGGCGAAGCGGCAGACCCAGCCTTCCGGCGTGTGCGGCGGAGGATTCACGCGCCAGGTGTGCGCGCGAATGCCGTCAAGCACCTCCCAGGTCAGGTTCTTCGGCTCGAGCAGTCGGAAGATGCGCACGCCCTGCTCGGAATGCAGCCACTCGCCGTCATCGACGTACTCCGACAGCGCGGCCTCGCCCGTGTGGCCGAACGGCGTGTGACCGCAATCGTGGCCAAGACAGATGGCCTCGGTCAGGTCTTCGTTGAGATCCAGCGCGCGGGCGATCGAGCGCGCGATCTGCGTGACCTGAAGCGTATGACTCATCCGGGTGACGAAATGATCGCCCTCCGGATTGATGAAGACCTGGGTCTTGTGCTTGAGCCGGCGAAAGGCCTTGGAGTGGGCGATCCGGTCGCGATCCACCTCGAACGCGGTCCGCAGTGGGTCGGGCGTCTCCTCGACGTCCCGGCCGCGCGAGTCGATCACGCGGGTCGCCAGCGGTGAAAGCCCGTCCTCGCGCGCCTCGCGCACCTCACGGGTGACGCGGCGCAGCGCCGGGGCGGTTGTTTCTGCGAGTTCAGTCATGGCACGAGTCTAGCGTGGGGGCGGTGGAGATCGCGTCCAGCCGCCGGCGCAACGAGATCAGCTGCGAATGATCCGGCGGCGGATCTCGCCGGACAGCATGTCGATCGCAAGGACCACCAGGATGGTCAGGATCAGCACCGCGGCCGCCTTGTCGAAATGCCGGTAGCGGAGGGTGTTCAGCAGCACGCCCCCGACCCCGCCGGCACCGACCACGCCGAGCACCGCGGAGGCGCGGATATTCAGCTCGAAGCGGAACAACCAATGGGCGACGATCTCGGGCAGCACCGCGGGCAGGACCGCCCAGCGCAATGCAAGTAGGCGCGAACCGCCGGCCGCCTCGACCGCCTCTACGGTGCCGAAGTCCAGCGAATCGACCACTTCGGCGCCGAGCTTGGTCAGCATGCCCACCGACGAGATGCCGATGGCCAGCGCACCGGCGAAGGCGCCGAGACCGACGATCGGCACGAAATAGATCGCCAGCAGGATTTCCGGGAATGCCCGCGCCGTGGCGGAGATCAGCTTCACGCCGCGGGCAACCCGCGGAAACAGCACCCGGGAGCCGAACAGGGCCAGCGGCAGCGACAGGATGGCGGCGATGATCGTGCCGATCCAGGCGATCTGGATCGATTCGACGATGGCCGGCAAGACCCGATCCCAGCCATAGGCCATGTCGGCCGGCCAGAAGAACGACAGCACGCGCGCGACGCCGGACGGCACTTCGATCAGCCGCTCGGGCGTGAAGCCGATCGCGGCCAGCGAACCGACGAACAGCGCGGCGATGATGAAGGTCACGATCGTGCCGAAGCCGATCGGCGGCCCCGGCCGTTTGAGCGGATCGATGACAGCGGTGGGCGGTCGTTCGGGTCTTTGCGAGGTCATGTCAGGCGCTTCCGGATCGCTTCGCTGACCTCTTCGATGATCAGCACGGCCACCAGCACCGCGAGAATGATCATGGTCACCCGCTCGTATTCGAAGTTGGCTCGCTGGGTCTCGAGAATCATGCCGATGCCGCCCGCGCCGACCAGGCCCAGCACCACCGAGGCGCGGATGTTGAGCTCGAAGGCATACAGCGCATAACTGACATACTGCTGGGCCGCCTGCGGCAGCGCGCCGAACTGGATCATCTGCAGCCAGCTGCCGCCGGCCGCGCGAATTGCTTCGGGCAGCCCCATGTCGATCGATTCCAGCGACTCCGAGTACAGCTTCGAGATCACCGCCACGGTGAATACCGTCAGCGCCAGCGCTCCGGCGACCGGTCCGAAACCGACCGCGGTGGCGAACAGCATGGCCCAGAACAGGTCCGGCAGCGTCCGCAGGATGTTCATGAAGTTGCGGTCGACGAACCAGGTCGGCCGGTTCGGCGTGAGGTTGCGGGCGGCCAGCACGGCGACCGGGATGGCCAGGATGCCGCCGACCACGGTGCCGATGATGGCGATGTAGAGCGTCTCGAGCATCGGCCCGGCCAGGCGCGGCAGGAACGCGAAGTCCGGCGGCCAGGATTCTTCGATGAGGCGCGTTCCACCGGCGATATTGCAGGCCAGCTCCGTCGCCGAGAATCCGATCCCGTTCGCCGACCACACGGTCATCACCGCCAGCAATGCGGTCACGCCGATCCACAGCGGCCAGTTACGTGGCGGCTTCGTCGGCAGGCTCATCGCCCTTCCCCGGACCGTGTCGCGGCCCGCTCGAATGGTTTCGGATGACGTCGCACCGCCCTAGTCCCGGCCCGGGTCCGCCCGGTCGTCGACAGCATCGTCCTCGACCAGGTCGTCGGCGGTGAGATCGCGACCGTAGATGTTGCGGAAGTCCTCGTCGGTCACCGTCTTCGCCGAGCCGTCGTAGACCAGCTCACCGAAGCGCAGGCCGATGATCCGTTCGCCGTATTCGCGAGCAAGATCGAGGAAATGCAGGTTGACCAGGGTGGTGATGCCCAGTTCCCGGTTGATGCGGACCAGGTCCTTCATGATCTGGTGGGTCGTCACCGGGTCCAGCGACGCGACCGGCTCGTCGGCGAGGATGATCGCCGGCTGCTGGGCGAGCGCACGCGCGATGCCGACGCGCTGCTGCTGGCCACCGGACAGCTGGCTGGCCTTGACCCAGGCCTTGTCGGTGATCCCGACCCGCTTCAGCGCGTCCATCGCGATCTCCTTGTCGCCGCGCGGCCACAGGTTCAGCATCGCGCGCCAGCCCGGCACGTGGGCCAGCCGGCCGATCAGCACGTTGGACATCACCGAAAGGCGCTTGACCAGGCGGAAGTCCTGGAAGATCATCCCGACCCGCTTGCGCAGCTGGCGCAATTGACGGCTCGACCCGGTGTCCAGCCGCTCGCCGTCGATCTCGACCGTGCCGCTGGTCAGCGAATTCAGCCCGTTGATCGCGCGCAGCAGGGTCGACTTGCCGGCCCCGGAGGAACCGACGATGACGACGAATTCCCCGGGCCGGATCTCGAGGTCCAGGTTCTTCATGCCGACCACCCCGTTGGGGTAGACGATACCGGCATCTCGGAACCGGATCGCTCCGGTGCCGGCTCGGCTCGAGGATGGGGACTGTGATTCGCTCATGGAGTTCCTGGGAGGACGGATCCTCGAAGAAGAAGGGCCTATTGGCGGACGATCTCGTAGGCACCCCGGACCGGGTCGTACAGCCCGGGCTCAAAGCGCTGGAAGCCGTCGATCTCGTAGAGCACCCACAGGATCTTTTCGTCGTCCGGCAGGTGCGCCTGCTCCTCGGTCAGCTTCAGGAAGGCATCGATGATTGCCTCGCGCAGGTCGGCCGGCAGACCCGGCCGGAGCTGGACCCCGTCGTTCGGGATCATCGGCGCGAAGTTGAACACGATCGCCTTCTCGCCGATGTCGGCGTACTGATCGCAGATCATGTTGCGGGCATCGTCGTAGGCCACGCCGAAGCGGGTGTCGCCGGCGTAGACCGCCAGCGCCGCGGCGTCGTGGCCGCCGACGAACAGGCCGTTCAGGTCACGCTCGGGGTCGATGCCCATGTCCATCAGCTGGACCGCGGGAAACAGGTAGCCGGAGGTGCTGTTCGGGTCGGTGAAGGCCACCGACGCGCCGCGCACCTGTTCGAGATCGCCTTCGCAGCTGAGGAACGTGCGGGTGACGTCCTCGCGGCCCACCGCACGGGTCTCGCAGGTGCGCTCGACGGCCACCGGCGGCTCCTTGCACACGGAGGGATCGTTGGTCATCCACTGCGTGCGATAGCCGGTCTCGCCCTTGCGGGTCGACACCAGGATGGGCTCGAGGTCGTAGCGGCGCTGACCCAGCATCGCGGCGAACGGCGGCAGCATACCGATATCGGCCCGGCCGGCGCCGAGCGCCTCGACCAGGCCGGTGTAGTCCTGCGGCACGAACGACGTGACCGGCACGCCCAGCTCGGCTTCGAGGTATTCGGCCAGCGGATCGAGGTTGTCGACCAGCGCGTCCGCTTCCAGCGCCGGCACCAGGCCCAGCACCAACTCGTTCGGCCAGCCGCGCTCGTCGACCTGCTCGCCGGGGCAGCAGGCGGCCACAACCAGGGCCAGCGCGGCGGCCAGCAGGACGCGGGTCGGGCGATTCGCGCTCATGGCGCCCGAGGATACTCGATGGTCCGATCCGGAGTGTTGCAGCGCCATGACAGCCTCAGTGCTCGTGGCCGACCGCATGGGTCCGCAGCAGGTCCAGGGCCACGGTCTCCAGCGTCTTGCGGTGGGTGGCCTCCAGATGCACGCGCGGCGCGCAATCGGCGCGCGCGGCCTCCAGCCAGCGCGCCGCGCACAGGCACCAGCGATCCCCCGCCTTCAGGCCGGCGAAGCCGAAGGCGGCGTTGGGCGTCGACAGGTCATTGCCGCGCGAGCGGCTGAACGCCAGGAAATCATCGGTGACTTCGGCGCAGACGGTGTGACAGCCCGCGTCCTGCTCCGACGTGTTGCAGCAGCCGTCGCGAAAGAACCCGGTCAGCGGATCCTTCGAACAGGGCTCGAGTTCGCCGCCGAGCACGTTGATCGCGGGCTCGCGGGTCATGCCGCCCCCGTCTCGCCGCTCGACTCGCCGCTCGAGTCTGCAATCACCGACGGATAGGCACGCCAGCGGCCTTCGGGCGGCAGGCGCCACTGGGCGGCCGCAGCCCGGAGCGCCTCGACCATGCCGGGCTCGACGTCCAGCCCCAGCGCGTCGGCCAAGGCCTGGACCGCGCGTTCGGGGTCGTTGACCAGATCGCTGCGCGCCACGTCCACGATGCGGATCGGCAGGTGATCGCCGATGCGCTGCCACAGCTGCTCCTCCTGGGCATGCGCGGCCCGGAGCTCGTCGATCGCGGCGTAGCCGCCGAGCCGCCAGAACAGTTCGAGGTCGCGCGCATCGACCTCGGGCTTGAACACGACCATCTCCGGAAAGTATCGGGCCAGGACCGGAATCGCGGTCCCTTCCCACCAGCCGAAGTCGACCACCGGACCCGCGTCGCGACTGCCCTCGAAGCCCCGCATGAAGCGGCGGCGACCCGTATGCAGGGTGGCCTCGGGCAGGCCCTCGGCCTCGCCCGGCGGCATCGGGATATCCAGCGCCTCGCGCCGGCGGCGCGCGCCCTCGGGATCGAGCCGGCGCACCGAGGAGTGGGCCGCCAGTGCAGCCGCGATCAGTTCGCGGCCAGCGCCGGGCCAGCCGGCCATCAGGACCAGTCGAGGCAAGTCGTCGGCCGGCACCTCGAACTCCTCCGCGCGCCAGTCGTGGTCCAGCCACTGATCGATCAGGCCGGTCGCGTGCTGCGGCGCCAGGGTGCGCGCATGCGGAGCCGCCTGCCAGCCGGGATGCGCCATGTGCCGCGCCGCATCGTCCGGTCGATCGGCCTTGTCGTAGAGATCGGCCAGCATCTGGTGCATTCGCCCGCGATCCTGTTCCGACGCCTCGCTGGACGCCAGCAGGCGCTCCAGGGGCTCGCAGGCCTGCTCGTGTTCGCCCAGGTAACGGCAGGCCTCGACCCAGGTCAGCACCGCGTCCGGATCCGGCGTCGCCGACTCCATCAGCGGCTGCAGTGCGTTACGCGCGCCGTCGAGCTCGCGGTCCAGCATCTTCAGTCGGGCGGTCATCAGGCGCGCCTCGCGCGCGATCTCGGGCTGCGGGTCGGCGACCAGGCTCTCCAGCTTCGCGTGGGCCGGCTCGGTCTCGCCGAGGGCGTGCGCGATGCGCGCCTTGAACAGCGCGATATCGCCCATGCCGTCGTCGACCTGCTCGACCCGCTCGCGCGCCGCGGCCGGATCGCCGTTGAGCAACAGCATTTCGGCCGAGCGCAGGGTCAGGGTGCGATCCTTCGGCCACTTGGCCAGGGCCTGCTCGACCAGCTGCCAGGCCTGCTGGTGATCGCCGATCCGCGACAGGCAGCCGATCGCGGCCAGCACGACGCCGGCGCCGCCGTAGTTGCGGCGGATCGCTTCGCGGTAGTGGTTCAGCGCCTCGCGGTCCTGGCCCTTGCGGCGCAGCAGCGTGGCCAGGCCGCCGTGGAGTTCGCCGGCGTCCGGGGCCTTCTTGAGCGCATTGCGCAAGCACTGCTCGGCGAAGTCCAGGTGACCCTGGGCCATGTAGACCCGCGCCATCGCGTCCTGCGCCGACGGCTGGTCCGGGTCGAGCTGGACGGCCCGCGTTGCCAGTCCCTGGGCTTCTTCGGTCTCGCCGCTCATGACAAGCGCGCGCGCCAGCGCGGCCATCGCCGGCACGTGCTCGGCGCGCGCCCGCAGCGCGACGCGCAGCTCGCTGATCGCGCGCGCCAGGTCACCGCGGTGGATCGACAGCACACCGACCAGGGTCCGCGCTTCAACGTGATTGGGGTCCAGGGCGATGGCCTGGGCCAGCGCCTCGCGAGCCTCGTCCTCGCGCCCGATTTCGGCCAGCAGGCGACCGTGGTAGTAGTGCGCCGCCGCGCTCCCGTCACCGAGTTCGGCGGCGCGGGAGAGGCACTTCAACGCCGACTCGAACTGATTCATGCCGCGCCGGCACAGCCCCAGCATCATCAGCGCCTGGTAGTTGCCGGCGTCGGCGTCGACGATGCGCTTGAACAGGCGCTCGGCTTCGTTGAAGCGGCGCTCGGAAAACAGCTTGGCGGCCTGTTGGCTCAGGTCGCGTTCAGGTGCAGACATAGTTCACTCACGATTCGTTGTTGGATCCAGGAGTCCATGCGCCAGTTGTGCAGGAATCCGCAATGACCGCCGTGGGCCAGCACCTCCAGGTCGAGCGCGGCCGGGCGCGGCAGCGCCTCGAAGTCGCCCACCGGGATGATCGGGTCATCGGCAGCGGTGATGATCAGTGTCGAGGTCTCCAGCCCGGCGAGGTAGTCGCCGGCGATGGAGTAGCCTTCGAGGTAGGCATCGAGATCGGTGAAGTCGGTGTACGCCTCGACCAGCGACCGGGTCTGATCGGCCAGATTCCGATGCCGGAACCACTCCTGCAGATTGTACCGCTCCGGGTACAGGCGCTGCTTGCGCTTCAGGCTTCGCCTCCACTTGCGCACGAAGTATTTCTCGTAGATCGGCACTCCGTCGGCCAGCGCATCGAGGACGTGCCGGGGCCGGATGACCGGACTGACCGCCACGACCCGGTTCAGCTCGAACCCGTGGGCCGGGGCGTTGCGGGCGACCCGCAAGGCGAAATTCCCGCCCAGCGAGAAACCGACGAGGCCGACCGGACCCGGATGGGCACCTGCCACCTGCCCGACCGCGTCGAGGACTTCCTCGAGCAGGCAGGAATGGAACAGACCCTCGTTGAGGTGGTGCGAATCGCCGTGGTCGCGGAAGTTCAGTCGGAAGGTCTCGAAGCCGGCCTCGTGCAGCGCAACGGCGGCGTCGAGCAGGTAATTCGACTCGGCGCTGCCTTCCCAGCCGTGCAGCAACACGACCAGGCCGCCGTTCGGTCCGGGCGGCCCGGACGGTGGCGGCGTTCGGTGCCCGAGCAGGCGTACACCGTCCGAAGCGGTCAGGATTTCGTCCCGGCTGGCCTTTCGGTAGCCGCGCGAACGGCGCCGGACCTTCAGCTTGCGCATCGGGCTGGACGTCAGCACGGACTGGACGTGGGGGTTGGCCAGCCAGCCAGCCGGGGCGTACGGACCGGGCGAACGGATCGAATCAGTCGTCGACATGGCGATACATTTCCGTGACCCGGCGCTGCGCTTCGCGCGCGATCTCGTTGCGGGCACGATCGATTCCGCGATCGTGCGTGGGAATCGCCGCGCCGATCCGGACCTGGATGTCGGCGGTCGGCCGGCCCAGGGCAGCGATCACGAGGTCGGCGAAGCCCAGGCCGGGCCCGAACACCTGCTCGTCGTGCAGGTCGCCGTCGCGCCAGTAGCGGATCGCCATCGGCACCACCGGCGCGCCGGCCCGGATCGCCGGCCCGAACAGGCGCGGATGGAACCGCTTGATGCCGCGACCTGCGTGGATGCCACCCTCGGGAAACACGCCGACGATGCGACCGCGCTGCATCAGTGCGGTCATCCGCCGCGCCGCAAGCCGTCGCGAGTCCTCCGACCCGCGCTGGATAAAGATGGTGCCGACCGCTCGGGCCAGCGCACCGACCAGCGGCCAGTTGCGAATATCGTGCTTGGCCACCAGCCACAGCGGCGCGACCGCGTGCAGCACCGGGATATCGAAGCCGCTGATGTGGTTGGCGACGACCAGGCAGGCCCCGCCCGGCATCTCGCCGTGAATCCGCAGCCGGTAGCCGAGTGTGCGCAGCAGGATCCGCGCGTAGCGCCGCTGGACCCGCAGCGCCAGCGGCTGGCCGGCCACGGAGAGATCGCGGATGCCGGGAAGCAGCGCCAGCAGAAGCACCGGGATGCCGATCAGCGCAGCCAGCAGAAGGATCGGCGCGCGCAGGGCCAGCCGCCAGATGCGCGGCGGTCGGACTTCGGCCATCGGCGGCTC
This sequence comes from Wenzhouxiangellaceae bacterium, assembly GCA_965227925.1. Taxonomy (GTDB): domain Bacteria; phylum Pseudomonadota; class Gammaproteobacteria; order Xanthomonadales; family Wenzhouxiangellaceae. Next base: position 197,066 of record CBDDGP010000002.1, on the reverse strand, counting down.
CGCTTCGGGCAGCGGCGGCGCGTCCTGCGATGTCGATTCGGAGGTCAAGGGATGCGGGGCCGCTCGGTGAAACAGGACGGCGATTCGGGCACGCGGCCGGCCTGTCGGAAGGGCGAGCGGACGCGTCGTCGAATCGTCGATGTCGAATCCTGTATTTTACCGGGCTGAACACCGGGCGTCGGCGCCCGGTCCGGAATTGCTGCCGAGCCTCGCGGCCCGAACCTTGCTGCCTGAACATTGAAGGAAACGATGTCTGTCCCGAACCCGAACCCCCATGCCGTGACGCTGGCGTCCAGCCAGCGGCGCTTCGAGGCCCGCCCGGGCGAGACCGTGCTCGCCGCGGCCCTGCGCCAGGGCATCATCCTCCCCTACAGTTGCAAGAACGGCACCTGCGCGAGCTGCAAGTGCCGGCTCGTGTCGGGACGCGTGGCCTACCCGTTCAACCCGCCGCTGGCGCTCACCGACGACGACCTTGCCGATGGCCAGGTCCTGGCCTGCCAGGCCACGGCCGAGTCGGCGCTGACGCTGGAGGCGCGCGAGATCGAGCAGGTCGCCGACCTGCCCGTGCGGATGATGCCGGCCCGCGTCGAGGCGATCGACGACCTGACCCCCGACGTGCGCCGGCTTCGGCTGAAGCTGCCGCGCGGCCAGCGGCTGCAGTTCCTCGCCGGGCAGTACATCGATATCCTGCTGCCGGGCGGCAAGCGCCGCGCGTTCTCGATCGCCTCGACCCCGGCCGAGACCGAGTTCATCGAGCTCCACGTGAAGTACGTCGACGGCGGCGGCTTCACCGGCCACGTGTTCGGCGACATGAAGTCCGGCGAGATCGTGCGCTTCGAAGGCCCGCTGGGCACGTTCTTCGTCCGGCTCGGCAGCCCGCGTCCCATCCTGATGATGGGCGGCGGCACCGGCTTCGCGCCACTGAAGGCCATGGTCGAGGACCTGCTGGCCGCCGGCGACGACCGGCCGATCACGTTGTACTGGGGCGTGCGCACCGAAGCCGACCTGTACGCCCGGGGGCTGATCGCCGACATCGCCGAGCGCCATCACGATTTCCGCTTCGTGCCGGTGCTCAGCGAACCGGACGAGGACTGGGAGGGTCGCACGGGCTTCGTCCACGAGGCGCTGCTGGCCGACCACCGCAACCTGTCGGCCTACGAAATCTACATGAGCGGCCCGCCGATCATGGTCCACAGCGCCAGGAAGGCCCTGCTGGCGCGCGGGGTCAGCGAGGACCACCTGCACTACGACTCGTTCGACTTCGCCCCGGACGTCCCGCCTCAGGACACCGATGTCGGGGATTGAACCTGATTTCGGCGGCTCAACGACTCGATGGCGCCCTTCGGAAGACGACCGAGCCGAGAACCGCGACGAGTAGAAGAAACAGGCTCCCGATCGAGAGCGCGGGGACGGGAACGGCGGGCCTCTTCGGCCCGAAGGCCAGGCCCACGGTGTTGTCGGGCAGCCGATCCAGGTATTCGATCTCCGCGTCCTGACCGGTGCGGGTCATTCGTGCGAGCAGCCGCGGCGGATTTTGCGATGGATTGGTGTAGACCCCGATCCAGGTCTGCCCGTCAATGCGAAGCGCAGCGGAGAGGCAGGTCGGATCGGGCAGCATCTCACCGGCAGTCGGGGGTAAGACGCTGATCGGAGGCGGCTCGATCCGCGACCCGGCTTCGGAACAACCGATCGTTGCCAGACCGACGTACTCGGGAGTCCAGTCTGCGGCAGCGATGCCAATGATGCCTGAAGGTCCCCTTCCAAGCTGAGAGAACGAATACAGGCGCCGCACGAAGGCCCGAGGCCGGCCGTCGTCCCGGACCATCAGGGTCTGCCAGAGAATGTCGCGTGACGGACTCATGCCCAGACCTTCGGACCGGATCATGGCGAGCGAGAGCTCACCGAAGCGATCTCTGAACGCAGCAAGATCCGCGAACTCGATCGGCCCGTCGGGCTGTCCCTGGATGAGCTGGAGTGCATCGTAGGCGTCGGCGCTCGCCGTCCTGTGATCGATCTCGACCAGGTGGTCCGGAAAATCCGGATCGGACGAGGACGTCACCCCGATGATGCTCCCGGTCAGGGGCCAGTAGGTGATCGCGTTCAACCTCAGCCCGGTATCCCCCACGGTCTCCGCCACCTCGCCAGTCTCCGGGTCGATGCGATACAGCATACTGGTGCGATCCGGATCGGCGAAACCGCCGTCGATGGCGTAAACGTCGAAGGGGCCGATCCGAGCGTCATTGGCGCTCGAAGCAGCTGCGGCGAACAGGATCGTGAGAAGCAGAACTGAGCGGATCATGATGCGTTTCTGTGCCGCGGGCCACGGACACGAAGTACAGCGACGAGCGCGACCAGGGCCAGCAAGAAGATCAGTCCGACCCGTGACAGCGCCGGCACCGGCTCGACCGGAAACGCCGGGCCGAAGGCGATGCCGACCGTGTTGTCGGGCAACGCTCCGAGTTCATCAGTCGTCGCCTGACCGTCATTCAGCATGACGCGATCGAGGCGGCGCGGCGCGGACTCGAGTTCGTCGGTCCCTACCGCAAGCCACTCTTGTTCGTGGGTCGAAGCCAGCGACGCGAAGCAGGTCGGATGGGGAAGCTCGACCCCGGGATTGGGCAACGGCGGATCGCCGTTCGGAGGAGGCGGTGGAAACACGAGAGAAACAGGCGCAACATTACAGCCTGCAATCGCCAGGTCGAAATAGTTGTCGTCCATCCAGTTGGCGATTGCCAATCCGTAAACCCCGTCAGGAAAACCGCCGGGCAAAGCCGCCTCGGGGGTCAACGGTTCGATGGCGAGACTGGGCAACCCAGCGCCGGCGCCCGATGTCACCGCTAGCCGAAGGCCAGGACCGAAGTCGTCTGGGTGAGCCGCTCTGAAAAACGCGAGAGAGTAGTTGCCTGCGGATCGCTCCAGTGCCGCCATATCCAGCATGTCGGACGGCCCGATCGGTCCGGGCAGGTTACTGGCGGGAACGAACTCCCCCAGGTTTCGAAACTCCAGGTCGACGGCGTCGAGTTCGATCAGATGGCCGGGAAGAACCGGATCATCCAGCGATGTGGTCGCCAGCAGCGACGAGGTCGGCGGCCAGAACGTGATGGCGTTCAAGCGCAGCCCCGTATCGCCGATCGTCTCCAACACCTCGCCCGTGTCCGGGTCGATTCGATACAGGGTGCTGGTCCGGTCCGGATCGGCGAAGCGTCCGTCGATGACGTAGGCGTCGAATGCTCCGATACTGCCGTGGTTGGCGCTCGAGACCGCTGAGACAAGCACGCCAGCGAAGATCAGAGCGGCGCGAATCATGGTTCGCCCTCGCCTTGCTGCCGGTGGACACGAAGCACGACGATGAGGGCGACCATGGCCAACAGCACGATCAGCCCGACCCGTGACAGCGCCGGCACCGGCTCGACCGGAAACGCCGGGCCGAAGGCGATGCCGACGGTATCGTCGGGTAGCGGGCCGAGGTCCTCGAGATCGATCGCGTCCGTTCCACCGAGCGGACCGGCAGGTTCCAACTCGAGCACAGCCAGGCGCCGAAGCGCGCCCTGGCCAGGTTCGAGCATGACGCCGAGCCAGCGATTGATGCCGATCCGCAGCGCGGCAGCGAAGCAACTCGGGTGGGGAAGCGGCCCGCCGACATCGGGCTCCGGAGGGGTGATCGGCGGCCCTCCGTAGCGAGGCGCTTCCAGGGACGATTCGGCATCGGTACACCCGAGCATGGCCACGTCCCCGTGGAGCGTCCCTCTCGGCACCTGATCCCAATCCGCATTGGCGATCCCGAACTGCCCGGACAGGCCGAGACCCGACGATAGATAACCCGCCCAGATCATCGGCCGAACGTCCCCGCCCGGGAGCGAGCCCTCTGGCGCCTCGTCCGACTCCCAGAGGACCTCCTCCTGATTGCCGTCACCGGCTGGGCTGCGACGAATCAGGGCCAGGGAGACGTGGCCGCTCCGGCTTTCGAAGACGGCCATGTCCTGGAAGTCGAACGGCGTGACCGGCGCGGGAGGGTCGCCGTTGGGCACCCTGCCGGATGCGTCGTGAATCGGAATCGACTGCACGATGCGTGCCGTGGCCTGGTCGATCTCGACCAGATGATCCGGAAACTCGGGCTCATCCGCCGATGTAACCCCGAGCATCCTCGAGCCCTCCGGCCACATCGTGATCGCGTTCAATCTGAGCCCCGTATCCCCGATCGTCTCCAGCACCTCGCCCGTATCCGGGTCGATGCGATACAGCGTGCTCGTCCGGTCGGGGTCCGCGAAACGGCCGTCGATGACGTAGACGTTGAACGGGCCGATGCGGCCGTCGGCGAGGGATGCCGTGGACCAAATCAGGAGAAGGAGAAAAAAGAACAGACGCGGTCTGGGCGTCGGCGTAGCGCTCGATCGTGGGATGGTCATCGCTGCCCCTACCAAGGTGACGCGCGGAGCCTACCACGTCCCGCGATGTCCAGCGACCGAGGGGATCGAGCCAGGCGCTTCAGCGCGGAGCGTCGAGCACCAGCAGGGTGATGTTGTCGCGGCCGCCGGAGTCCAGCGCGAGTTCGGTCAAGGACGTGCCGATCCGTTCCAGGTCGGCCCCGTTGGACAGGGTCTCGCGAATGACCTCGTCCTCGACTTCGCCGGTCAGGCCGTCGGTGCACAGCAGCAGTCGTTCGCCAGGCGTCCAGCGGTGCTCGGAAATCTCGATCGTCGGCAGGCCGTCACGCTGCCCGATGCAGTCGGTCAGCATGTGGCGCTGGGGATGGGAACGGGCCTGCTCCAGCGTGATCCGCCCGGAATCGAGCAGCTTGGAGGCCACGTTGTGGTCTCTGGTCAGGCACTCGAGCACGCCGTCGCTCGGTGAGTAGCGGTAGATGCGGCTGTCGCCGACCCAGCCCAGTTCGTAGCCGTCGCCGTGCTCGCGCACCGCGACCAGCGTCGTGCCCATCTCGCTGTGCTCCTCGTCCTCGGCCTGGGCCATGCGGACCTGCGAGTGGGCCACCTCGAACGCGTCGATCAGTTCCATGCCGTGGGTCACCGCCTGCTCGACCGCCTCGCAGGCGATCCGGCTGGCTTCGGCGCCACCGGCATGTCCCCCCATTCCGTCGGCCACCACCCAGAGTCCCTCGTCGGGCCGCGTCAGGACCCGATCCTGGTTGCTGGAGCGAACCCGCCCCAGGTGGGTGACCGCAAAAAACCGGTCCGTCATGCAATCCTTCCCTTCCGGTGGTCCGTGCAGTATGGCACCGTGTGCCGTCGTTTTCCTATCGTATTCATCGGAACCACTGGACACCACCCCGCACTAGGGGACCTCGGCCCGGAATGCGGACAGGAAAACGGCGCCCCGGGGGCGCCGTTCTCGTCCGATCATCGTCCATGTTTCGTCGGCTCGCGACAAACGATGAACTCGATCAATTCTCGGCCGCGGCCGTGATTCGCGCCGACGGCGTCAAGCCACCGTCTTCGGTGAGAATGATTTCACCGAAGCGGATCGCGCCCGGAACGACGCTCGAGATCGTGATTGTCAACTCCTGCTCGGCGACCGGCACGGGAATCGGCGTGTCCTCGAGTCCGTCGGCGAAGATCATGTCGGTGCGTCCATCCAGCGTGAAGCTGGTCGGCGTGACCTCGATCAGCATGTCGCCGCCGCGCGCCGAGGTGGTCACAGACCAGCTGGTCGGGAACGACTGGCCGGCCGAGACCGTCCGCGTGAACGTGCAGCTCGGCGAGCAGCTGCGGTCGCGAACCGACGGCAGGTTCAGCGTCTTGACGTCGCCGCCCGCGCCGGGGTTGGCAGCCAGGAAGTTGGCGGTGGTCTCGACCATGACCAGTCCGGACAGCGCCGCGGCGGTCAGGTCGACCCGGCCGGAGCCGACGTCATCCCAGTCCCAGGCGGTCGAGCCGTCTTCCTTGGTGCCGGCATCGCCCGTCGCGGTCATCTGCATCGCGGACTTGACCTCCATCGGGTTCCAGTCCGGCTGCGCCTGGCGCACCAGCGTGGCCGCACCGGCCACGTGCGGGCTGGACATGGACGTCCCGCTCAGATTGCCGTATTGGGTCGGGTCGGCGACGGCCGCGTAGATGGCGACGCCCGGACCGGTGATGTTCGGCTTCTGCAGGTCCTCCAGCGGCGACTGGGTCGGTCCGCGCAGGCTGAACCCAGCCAGCACGTCGCCCTGCGACGGGACCAGGTCGAAGTCCATGGTCGCGGTGGTCGGGTTGGCATCGACGAAGTTGGCGATGGCCTGGCCCGGAGCCTCCTGGATGCTGTAGCCCGGCGTCGCGACCTGGCCCGGCGTCGACATGCTGATCGTGCCGGTGGTGTTGTTCCAGATCACGACCATGTCGGCGCCCGCGGCGGCCGCGTTGTTGATCTTCCGGGTGAACGAGCAGCCGCCGCGCTGGATCAGCGCAACCGAACCGTTGAAGAAGCCGGCCGGGAACGGCACGGAACCCGCAACGGGCGGCGTGTCGTTCGCGCAGCCTTCGATACCGGCCGGCTGATTGGTATCGCGGCGGATCGGATGATCGACGAGCTGCGATCCCAGCGGCGAATCGCTGCCCGGCAGCATGTCGACGCTCTGCGTTGCGGCCGGGGGGGCGCCCGGGCCGGTGATCGACATCAGCCCCTCGAAATCGCCGTCACGGGTCGAGGCCGCAACGCTCATCACCCAGGGGCCGCGATGGTTGACCTGGCCGACCGGGTTGGGCACGCCGGTGCTGGTATTGCCGGCCGAGGCGGCGACGAAGATGCCGGCGTCGACCAGGTCGAGCTTGCGGCGATCGTTGTCGAGCCACGGGCTGGCGCCGCCGGAGATCGAGAAGTTCATGGTTTCGACGTCGCCGTCGAGCAGCACCGTATCCATGCCGGCCTGGATGTCGAAGCCCGGGCAGGAACTGCCGGGGCAGACCTTGTAGGCACGGACGTGCGAGCACGGCGCGACGCCGGACATTTCGGTGAACGGCTGCGGAATGCTCGGCGGCGGCGTCACCGAGTCGTCGATCAGGTTGCCGGCGACGGTGCTGGCGGTGTGCGTGCCGTGGCCGTTGGTGTCTTCCGGATTCCCGCCGTTGCAGCGGCCAGCGCCATCGGACGAGGAGCAGTCGACCGCGGACAGCAGCTTGCTCGGCGTGCCGCCGACGCCGAATCCGCAGGCCGGATCATCGGCGAAGGACGGGTGGTCGGTGTTGATGCCGGAATCGAGAATCGCGGAGATCATGCCTTCGCCCCGGTACTGGCCGGGCAGCGGTGCCGCCGTTCCGTCCCACAGGCTGTCGGCCCCGATGAATCCCGGGCCGCGATAGGTATCGAGCTGGTAGACGCGCTCGCGCTCGACCGAAGCCACACCCGGCATCGCGCGGATGCGTTCGGCTTCGACCTGGGTGAGGCGCACGCCCAGCCCGCTGAACGAGACCAGGAAGCGGTGCGACGCCTCGACGTCGCGGTCGAGCTCCTGCGCGATGTCGTTCAGCGCGTCGGCCTGGGCCGACTGCAGTTCGGCCTGGGCGCTCAGGAACGCCGGCGAGCGAGTCGCCGCGACCTCACCCTTGCCCGGCAGCACGCCCCGCTGCAGCAGGCCGCGATCATCGAGCGTGATCAGGTAGCGGTAGCGCCCCTGCTCGTCGGCAGGCGAGAGTGCTTCTTGGGCGGAAACCAGCGTCGGCGCGAGCAGCGCCGCGCCGGCCAGCAGCGCCACGACGGACGCGAGTCGACGGAAATGACGGGTATTCATGATCCTGGGAGTCCTCAGATTCGTGCTCGATTCGAACGGCTTACAATGGGAGGCCCGGACGGTCGGTCGACCGGCCCGGACCGAATGCTCGGATGCAGCACCCCAATACTGCCGCAACTGCCCCTTGAGTGCAATTCGCCGGATGCGCTCCGAACCTTGAACTGCGTCACGAGAATACCGCCAAAACGGAACCCGCCTTCATGACAGATGTGAACGACGCGCCCGCCCCCCTCGCGCCGAGTGCGAAAAGCGCCCCGACCCCGCGCTGGCGCGTGCTGAAATTCGGCGGCAGTTCGGTGGCCGAGCCGGCCAACTGGGTTGAGATCGCCGAGCGGATCGACGAGGTCGCGGCGACCGGCGCCCCCTGCGTGGTCGTCGTATCGGCACTGAAGGGTGTGACCGACCGATTGGCGCAGGCCCTGGCGTCGTCTGAAGCTTCGCCCGCGCCGACGTCACCGACCGATTCCACGACAAATCCGCCGGCGGATTCACTGATCGACGAACTCCGCAGCCGCCACCAGCGGCTGGCTGGCGCCCTCAACCTCGAGGCCGCGCGCGTCGACTCGACGATCGAGCCCGATCTGCTCGCGCTGGCCGATGCGCTGGGCCGCCATGCCCGGCACCCCGACCCGGCGATCGAGGCTGAAGTGCTGGCCACCGGCGAACTGCTGTCCAGTCGCCTCGGCGCGCTCATCCTCGAATCTCTGGGTCGTTCGGTCGGCTGGCTCGACAGCCGCGATCTGCTGGTCGCCGACCCGGGCTCGAAGCGCGCGTCGCGATCGAACTGGCTGGCGGCGGAATGCGCGGCCCGGCCCGATCCCGACGCGGCAGCGGGCCTGCGCCGGCGCGGCGCGACCTGGATTGCCCCCGGCTTCATTGCGCGCAACGGCCAGGACGCCACCGTCCTGCTCGGGCGCGGCGGGTCCGACGTCAGCGCCGCGCTGATCGGCACGGTGCTGGACGCGGACCGGGTCGAGATCTTCTCCGACGTGCCGGGCCTGTTCAGCGCCGACCCGCGCCGGATTCCGGCCGCACGCCTGCTCCAGAACGTCAGCTACCGCGAAGCCATGGAGCTGGCGGCGATGGGCGCCCGGGCACTCCACCCGCGCGCGCTGATCCCGCTGAAACAGCACCGCATCCCGCTCTGGCTGCGGCAGACCGATCGGCCCGGGCTGACCGGCACGCGGATCACCCCCGATGCCCATGAACACGGCGCGCAGGTCAAGGCCATCGTCCAGCGACGCGGGATCACGGTTGTGACCATGGAAGGCCTGGACATGTGGCAACAGGTCGGCTTCCTGGCCGATGTGTTCGGCGTGTTCCGATCGCACGGCCTGTCGGTCGATCTCGTGTCGACCTCCGAGTCCAACGTCACGGTCACGCTGGACCCGGGCGCCAATCCGACGGACCCGGCCACGCTGGAACGCCTGGCGGCCGATCTGGGCCGCTTCTGCACCGTCGACATCCGCACCGACTGCGCCAGCGTCAGCCTGGTCGGACTGGGGATCCGCACGATCCTCCACCGCATCGGTCCGGCCCTGGAGGTGTTCGAGCAGCGCCGCATCTTTCTCGTCAGCCAGGCCGCCAACGACCTGAACCTGAGCTTCGTGGTCGAGGCCCGTCACGCCGATCGGCTGGTCCAGCAGCTGCATCAACAGATCATCCCCGGCGGCGTCGGCGGCGACTCGGTGTTCGGCCCGAGCTGGGAGCAGCTGGCGCGCGACGAGACCGCGTCATCGGCTCGCCGACCGTGGTGGTCCGACCGCGCCGACGAACTCCTGCAGGCGCTCGAAGGCCGCGACTGCGCCTATCTCTACGCGCTGGATGAAGTCCGCAGCGCCGCGCGGCGGCTTCGCGAACTGAAGTCCGTCGATCGAGTGCTGTACTCGATGAAGGCCAATCCGCACCCGGCGATCCTGCGCACGCTGGCCGGCGAGGGGCTGGGCATCGAATGCGTGTCCATGGCCGAGGCCGGCCGCGCGCTGGACGCTGTGGAGGGATCGAGCGCGGGCGATCTGCTGCTGACGCCGAACTTCGCGCCGCGCGCCGAATACCGTGACGCCCTGGACCGCGGTGTGACCGTGACCATCGACAACCCGTGGATCCTCGAGCAGTGGGGCGAGGACTTCGCCGGCCGCGACGTGTTCCTGCGCCTGGATCCGGGGTCCGGCCTCGGCCACCACAAGATGGTCCGCACGGCCGGCTCGAACGCCAAGTTCGGCGTGCCGCTGAACGAACTCGATCGCACCCTCCGCCTGGCCCGCGCCCACGACATCACCATCCGCGGCCTGCACGCGCACACGGGCTCCGGCATCCTGCACCCCGACAACTGGGAGCGCACGCTGGAAACGCTGATGTCGGTGGCCATGGACCTGCCCACGGTCGAGGTGATCAATCTCGGCGGCGGCCTCGGCGTCCCCGACCGCTCCGACGAGCTGCCGCTGGACCTGATGGCGCTGGATGCCGGCCTGGCCCGGATCAAGCGCGGCCTGAACCGTGACGTCCGGATCTGGCTGGAGCCGGGGCGCTACCTGGTCGCCGCCGCAGGCGTGCTGCTGGCCCGGGTCACCCAGCTGAAGGGCAAGGGCGAGGTCCGCTACGTCGGCGTGGCGACCGGCATGAATTCGCTGATCCGCCCGGCCCTGTACGGCGCCTGGCACGAGATCGTCAATCTGAGTCGGCTCGACGAGCCGGGCCGGCACGTGTTCAACGTGGTCGGCCCGATCTGCGAGACCGGCGACGTCCTCGGCCTGGACCGACTGCTGCCGGAAAGCCGCGAGGGCGACGTGCTGCTGATCGGCAACGCCGGCGCCTACGGTGCGACGATGGCCTCGCGCTACAACCTGCGTGAACCGGCCGAGGAGCTGGTCCTCGACGGCTGACCGACCGGGCGTGCCCCGCTCCGGCCCCGTCGACCGGTCGTCCCGGTCAGGGAGGGCACGGTGCCGACCCTGACGCACGAGCCCTGACGCCTGAGGTCGGTCCGCGTGCTCGATCCGCAACCGGCTCCACGTCGATTCGGGTAGGCTTTCGGACTGACGTCGCCGCGCGAGTTGCCCACCGAGTTGCCCATGGCCGAACAGTACCAAGCCGCCGATATCGAAGTCCTGCAGGGACTCGAACCCGTCCGCCGGCGCCCCGGCATGTACACGGAGACCACCCGGCCCAATCACCTCGTCGCGGAGGTCGTCGACAACTCGGTCGACGAGGCGCTGGCCGGGCACGCGAAGCGGATCGACGTGGTGCTGCACGAGGACGGCTCGGTCAGCGTGGCCGACGACGGCCGAGGCATGCCGGTCGACCCCCATCCGGAACACAAGTTGCCCGGCGTCGAGCTGATCCTGACCCGGCTGCACGCCGGCGGCAAGTTCTCCGGCAAGAACTACACCTTCTCCGGCGGTCTGCACGGCGTCGGCGTGTCGGTGGTCAACGCGCTGTCGACCCGCCTGCAGTGCCGGATCCGCCGCGGCGGCCAGGAATACACCATTGCCTTCGAGGCCGGCGAGACCGCCGAGGCGCTAGAGACCGTGGGCGCGGTCGGCAAGCGCAACACCGGGACCACGGTGCAGTTCTGGCCCGATCCGAACTACTTCGACTCGCCGAACATCTCCCGGCCGCGGCTCAAGCACCTGCTGCGCGCCAAGGCCATCCTCTGCCCCGGCCTGACGATCACGCTCGACGATCGTCAGAAGGGCAACGACGGCGACGCGCCGGATGCCTGGTTCTACGAGGACGGCCTGACCGACTACCTGGTCGAGGCGCTCGGCGACGTCGAGCGCGTGCCGGACGCGCCGTTCACCGGCGAGTTCAGCGGCGAGGACACGGAAGCCGCCTGGGCCCTTTCGTGGGTACCGGAAGGCGAGTTGATCACCGAGAGCTACGTCAATCTGATCCCGACCCCCCAGGGCGGCACCCACGTCAACGGCCTGCGCACGGGCCTGATCGAGGCCCTGCGCGAGTTCTGCGAAATCCGCAGCCTGCTGCCGCGCGGGGTCCGCCTGGCGCCGGAGGACGCCTGGGAGCGGCTGAGCTTCGTGCTGTCCGTGAAGCTGCGCGAACCGCAGTTCTCGGGCCAGACCAAGGAGCGCCTGTCGTCGCGCGAGGCGACCAGCTTCGTATCCGGGCTGGTCAAGGACGCGTTCTCGCTGTGGCTGAACCGCAATACCACCGACGGCGAGGCGATCGCCAGGCTGGCGATCGAACACGCGCTGAAGCGCAACAAGGCGCGCAAGCAGGTCGCCCGGCGGAAAGTCACGGCCGGCCCCGCCCTGCCCGGCAAGCTGGCCGACTGCGCGTCGACCGACCTGGAGGAAACGGAGCTGTTCCTGGTCGAGGGCGACTCGGCCGGCGGCTCGGCCAAGCAGGCACGCAATCGCGAGTTCCAGGCCATCCTGCCGCTCCGGGGCAAGATCCTGAACACCTGGGAGACCGACCCCGGGCAGGTCCTGGCCAGCCAGGAAATCCACGACCTGGCGATCGCCGTCGGTGTCGACCCGGGCAGCGACGACCTGGCCAAGCTGCGCTACGGCAAGATCATCGTCCTGGCCGACGCCGACTCCGACGGCCTGCACATCGCCACCCTGCTCTCGGCCCTGTTCCTGAGGCACTTCCGGCCGCTGGTCGACGCCGGGCGGATCTTCATCGCCATGCCGCCGCTGTACCGCATCGACGTCGGCAAGCAGACCTTCTATGCGCTGGACGCGGCGGAGCGGTCCGGCCTGCTGGCCCGGATCCAGGCCGAGGGCATGAAGGGCAAGATCTCCGAGACCCGCTTCAAGGGCCTCGGCGAGATGAATCCGCTGCAGCTGCGCGAATCGACCATCGACCCCGATACGCGCCGCCTGCTGCAGCTGACCGTCGACGACGACGCGGGCACGGAGGAGCTGATGGACATGCTGCTGGCGCGCAAGCGCTCGGCCGATCGCCGCGCTTGGCTGGAAGCCAACGGCAACCTCGCCGAAGTCGAGGTCTGAAGTCCCGGCGGCGGCGCGGCCGTCGCGTTCGAATCAACCGTCTGGAATCAGCCGTCTGGAATCAGCCGTCTGGAATCAGCCGTCTGGAATCATCCGTCTGGAATCAGCGGTCTAGAATCAGCCGCCGGGGTCAACCGGCACCGAGCAGGCGCAGACAGGCCCAGGCCCACAGGGCCAGTCCTGCCAGCCCCGTGCCGTCGCGGATCACCTGCAGCGTGATCGAACGCCGTTGGTTCTCGTCGCCCGTGGGTCCAGGGTCCGGAATCGCGGTGTCGGGGGCGCCGGCAGAGAGACGCTCGTGCGCCGACGCGCCCGTCGGTCCCTGGCCAGGGACCGGCGACAGGGACGGGGCAGCGGTCGAGCGCCGGGACCGCGGGCGGCGCGGCGAAACACGGGTCGGAAACGGCCGGGCCGGGGAGTCAACGAACGAGAGCGACGACTGCATGGGAATCTCCGAGCTGCGAGGCTGGAGACCACTCTGCAGGGCCGCCTTCTCAGAACGTGAGAAGGATCGTTTGGAACCAGGGGCCAGGGGTCAGGGACTAGGGGCTGGTGATGGGCTCGGTCGGACCGCGCGGTAGACCGCAGCCGCACGAGTCCCTCTGCCCTGGCCCCTTCCCCTTTTTTTAGCGGTCCTAGTCTTCCCGGACCTGTCGCTCGAATTCGGAGACGGATTCGTGGCGGAGGTCGCGGCCTTCGACCAGGTAGACGATGTACTCGCCGAGGTTCTTGCAGTGGTCGCCGATCCGCTCCAGCGACTTGGCGATCAGCAACGCGTCGAGGATCCGGCGGATCTGCTTGGCGTCCTCGACCATGTAGGAGTAGTACTGTCGGAAGATCGTCTCGTAGTCCTGATCGACCTTCTTGTCCTGCTGCATGATCTCGACTGCGGTCTCCGGGGCCATCCGGGTGAACCCGTCCAGGCCCTTGCGCAGCATCTCCAGCACGTTGGCGCCGAGTTGCTCGATCTCGCGATAATCGTTGCGCGGACGATGAGCGTCGGCCAGCGCGATCGCCCAGCGTGCGATCTTCTCGGCCTCGTCGCCGATCCGCTCGAGGTCGGAGATTGCCTTGATGATGGCGAAGATCAGCCGCAGGTCGCTGGCCGCCGGCTGGCGACGAGCGATCACCAGGGTGCATTCTTCGTCGAGCTGCTTCTCGATCCGGTTGACCCGATCGTCGGCGGCGATCACCTGTTCGGCCAGCTCCGTGTCGGCATGGATCACGGCCTGGACCGCGTGCTTGAGCATCTCCTCGACCATGCCCCCCATGGTCATCATCTTCTGCCGGAGATTCTCCAGTTCGGTGTTGAACTGACGCGAGATGTGTTGATCGAAGGTCTTTTCCATGGTCTGGCTCCTGCAGCGCCGCACTGCCTCGGCGCGATGGACCGCGAGCGGGCCGCCCTGCAACTGCGGCGCGTCCGCGACGAACTGGGCCGTCAGCCGTAGCGGCCGGTGATGTAATCCTCGGTCGCCTTGCGGCGCGGGTTCGTGAACAGTTTGGCCGTATCGTCGAATTCGATCAACTCGCCCATGTACATATAGGCGGTGAAATCCGATACGCGCGCAGCCTGCTGCATGTTGTGCGTGACGATGACGATGGTGTAGTCGTTCTTCAGTTCCTGGATGAGCTCTTCGACCTTGGCGGTCGAGATCGGATCCAGCGCCGAGCAAGGCTCGTCGAGCAGGATCACCTCGGGCTCGATGGCGATCGCCCGGGCAATCACCAGCCGCTGCTGCTGGCCGCCGGACAGGCCGAAGGCATTGTCGTCGAGCCGGTCCTTGACCTCGTCCCACAGCGCCGCGGCCCGCAGCGCCCGCTCGACCACTTCCGCCAGCTTGCGCTTGTCGTTGACGCCCTGCAGGCGCAGTCCGTAGGCCACGTTCTCGAAGATCGACTTCGGAAACGGGTTGGGCTTCTGGAACACCATACCGACCCGGCGCCGGTGCTCGGCCACGTCGATGTCCCGGTCGTAGATGTTCTTGCCGTCGATCAGGATCTCGCCGTCGATGCGGCAGATGTCGATCAGATCGTTCATGCGGTTGAAGCAGCGCAGCAGCGTCGACTTGCCGCACCCCGACGGGCCGATGAAGGCGGTCACGCGGTTGTGGGCGATCTTCAGGTTGACGTTCTTCAAGGCCTGGTCGCCGCCGTAGTACAGGTCGAGGTCGCGGACTTCGATGCAGACCTTCTCGCGCTTGATGTCCAGGGTCTGGCGGTTCTCGTCGAACAGGCTGTTCGACACCGAGCCGGGGGCCTGGTCTTCGGCTTCGTTCATTGGGGAGGTTTCCATCGTCGATGTACTCCGGATACGGCGGCGATCAATCGCTTTCCGCGCGGTACTTCTCGCGCAGACGGTTGCGGATGGCGATCGCGCTCAGGTTCAGGATGAGGATCAGCAGCACCAGCGTCAACGCCGTGGCGTAGACCAGCGGACGCGCGGCTTCGACGTTCGGGCTCTGGAAGCCGACGTCGTAGATATGGAAGCCCAGGTGCATGATCTTGCGCTCGAGGTGCACGTACGGGAACTGGCCGTCGACCGGCAGGCTCGGGGCGAGCTTGACCACGCCGACCAGCATCAGCGGTGCAACCTCACCGGCCGCGCGTGCCACCGCCAGGATCAGCCCGGTCATCATCGCCGGGGCCGACAGCGGCACGACAACCTTCCACAGCGTCTCCCACTTGGTCGCGCCCAGCGCCAGCGAACCCTCGCGAATGGTCCGCGGAATCCGGGCCAGGCCTTCCTCGGTGGACACGATGACCACCGGCAGCGTCAGCAGCGCCAGCGTCAGCGACGCCCAGAACAGGCCCGGCGTGCCGAAGGTCGGCGCGGGCAGGCGTTCGGGATAGAACAGGTCGTCGATCGAGCCGCCGAGCAGGTAGACGAAGAAGCCGAGCCCGAACACGCCGAACACGATCGACGGCACGCCGGCCAGGTTGTAGACCGAGACTCGGATGATCTTCAGCACGGTGCCTTGCCGGGCGTACTCGCGCAGGTAGATCGCCGCCAGCACCCCGAACGGCGTGACCAGCACCGACATGATCAGGACCATGACCACGGTGCCGAAGATCGCCGGGAAGATGCCGCCTTCCGTATTGGCCTCGCGCGGGAATCCGGTCAGGAAGTCCTTGATCCGGTGGCCGTAGAACGCCAGCTTGCCGAACGGACCGAGCGCGTTGTTCTGCGATGCCATGACGATGTTCGCCAGCGGGATGCGCGCCTCGGTGCCGTCGGCGGTGCGCGCGATCAGCGTGTCGCGCTGATTGGCCGTCATCAACTCGTTGCGCTCGGCGCGGATGTCGGCGAAGCGGCGGTCCAGATCCGCTTCGCGTGCCTCGAAATCGGCCTCTCGAGCGCTGCGCTCGGCACCCTCGACGCCCTGCAGGTCCATCGCCCGGCGCTCGAGCCGGATCTGCTCGATCCCGCGGTTGATCGCGCCGATATCGCCCTTCTCCAGCGACCGGATCTCCTCGTGGAGCCGGTTGGAGCGTTCGATCGACTCCTGCAGCGCCGGCCACAGCGACTCGCCCTCGATCCGTTGCCCGTCGGTTTCCAGCGCCACGGGAAAGCCGTAGAAGTTGCCCCATTCGCGGCGTTCGATCCGCATCGCCTCTTCGGGGTAGGTCCACTCGCCCAGCGCGGCGTCGAGGTACCAGACGAAGTCGCGGCCGGTGATGTCGCGGTTGCCCAGCTTGAACAGGTGGCGGGTGACCAGCAATTCGTCGTCGGGGATCGACAGGCCGGCCTCGCGCAGGCGCTGGGCCGGCTGCTCCTCGGTGTTGGTCAGCACGCCGAGCACCGGGCGGGTCTCGCCATCGACGGTGGCGGTGGTCTGGATCAGAGGCGCCGGCCAGAAATGACCGAAACCACGCACCGCGATCAGCAGCATCAGGCCCAGCACCATGATCAGCGAGATCGCCAGTCCGCCGCCGATCATCCAGACCCAGGGATCGCCGGACTTGAACCAGGCGCGCGTCGTCTGCTTGTTTGCGTTCAGGCTCATGGCTCCGCCTACAGGCTGCTGTACCGGGCGCGCAGGCGCTGGCGAACCAGCTCCGCGATGGTGTTGACCAGGAAGGTGATCGCGAACAGCACCAGGCCGGCCAGGAACAGGATGCGGTAGTGGGTCGAATCGACCGCGGTCTCGGGCAGTTCGACGGCGATATTGGCCGACAGCGTCCGCATGCCTTCGAAGATATTGAAGTTGGTCACCGGGCTGTTGCCGGTGGCCATCAGCACGATCATGGTTTCACCGACGGCCCGGCCGAAGCCGATCATCACCGCCGAGAAGATGCCGGGGCTCGCGGTCAGCAGGACCACGCGGGTCACGGTCTGCCACGGCGTGGCACCCAGCGCCAGGGACCCCTGGGTCAGGTGACGCGGCACCGTGAACACCGCATCCTCGGCGATCGAGAAGATCGTCGGAATGACGGCAAAGCCCATCGCGATGCCGACCACCAGAGCGTTGCGCTGGTCGTAGGTGATGCCGACGTCGGTAAACCACTGGCGCATCGAGCCGTCGAAGAAGGCGATCTCGATCAGCGGCGAGAGTTCGACCAGCCCCCAGACCACGAGTGCGATGACCGGCAGCAGGATCACGGCCTCCCAGCCGTCGGGAATGCGCGAGCGCAGGTCGCGCGGTAGCCGACTGACGGCGAACGCGATGGCCAGGAAGGACAGCGGCAGACCGATCAGCACGGTGAACACCGCCGGGATGTGGTTCTCGAGGAACGGTGCCAGCCACAGGCCGGCCAGGAAGCCCAGGATGACGGTCGGCAGCGCCTCCATCACCTCGATCGTTGGCTTCACGTAGCCCCGGAGCTTCGGCGCCATGAAGTAGGCGGTATAGATCGCGCCCGCGATCGCCAGCGGTACGGCGAACAGCATCGCGAACAGCGCCGCCTTGATGGTGCCGATGGTCAGCGGCACCAGCGAGAACTTCGGCTCGAAACTGTCGGCCCCCGACGAGGCCTGCCAGACGAACTCCGGATCGCTGCGCCCTTCGTACCAGACCTTGCCCCACAGCGCCTTCAACGAGGACTCGGGATGGTTGTTGCGGACATCATGCACGGCCAGGGTTCCGGACACCGATTCGGTGACCAGCTTGTCATCGACCGGCGAGACGCCGACCGCGACCAGCGGATCCTCGGCGATCGGCTCCAGGTACATGGTCCGGGCCGAGGTGCCGTAGTGGAGCCCCAGGCCGCCCGCGTCGTCGACCGCGGCGAAGCCCTTGCGGGTGTATTCGGGCTGGATGCCGGTGATCGCACCGGGGTGCGTCTCGAACTCGCGAACGCGGGTCAGGCGGAAGATATTGTCGCCGGCATCGGCCCGCTCGTCGCGGACCAGGAACCACTGGCTGAGCCGGCCGCTGGACGTGCCGATCACCCAGGAAAAGGTGCCGTTGAGCATCCGCATCGCAGTGATCGATTCGTCGGCTTCGACCGCGCGCAGCTCGTCGCGCAGCACAGCGTCGGCCGGACGCGAGATATCCCAGTACAGCAGTCGGCCATCGGCGTGGGCGCCGATCAGGGTCCACAGATTGGCGGTCAGCTCCAGGGCGTCGATGCGTCCGCTCGGCGCCGGTAGCGTCCAGGCCTGGCGAGTGACTTCGGTTTCGCCGGTCAGGAACGCGGTCCGAGTCCGGAACCGGACCAGCAGCAGGCGCCCGTCCTCGGTCTGCGCCGCGACGCCGATGTCTTCGCCGGCCTGCTGCACGGCCAGCGTGGTCAGCGGCCGACCCTCGGGATCGATGACCAGCGGCTCCCGGCCGAGCGGAAAGCCGGGATCGGGCAGAACGCGGCGCGTTTCGCCCTCGAACTCCAGCCGGATCTCGTGGCGGACCAGCAGCGCGGTGCCGTTCGACAGCCCGAACGCCGCGAGTCGTGCGCGCGGTTCGGCCATCGCCGAATCGACCACGTCCAGGCCGTCGGGCACCGGCAGTTCGATGCGATCGAGGACGCCCCCGCCGGCCAGCTCGAAGTAGGTCAGCGTGCCGGAGCGGTCGTAGCGCATGCCGACTTCGTCGTACCGCTCGAGGGCCAGCTGGGCGACGTCGCCGCCGAAGGTCGACTCGACCGGGTAGCTGACGGCGGTTTCGACGTCGGCGCCGCGCAGCATCGGCAGCACTTCACTGAACAGGTAGACGAAGATCAGGGTCAGCGCGACCACCACGCCGCCGCCGCCGGCGCGAACCATCCACCGGGCCGCACCATCGGCGAGATAACGACGCCGCCGGCGCCGAGCCATCGCCTGTTCGCTGGGCAGGAAACTCTGCTTGGAATCGAGGACCGGTTGTCCGGGGTCGTTCATCGAAGGCGCCGATCAGAAGTCGTGGAAGAAAACGGGCGAATCGGGTCCGCCGACCGTTCCGTCATCGAAACTGCAGAAAAAAAGCGGAGCCGGCGCGACCGAACGCGCCGGCTCCGGACAGACGCTTACAGGTCGAGCTCGGCACGAATCCGCTCGGCCACCGGGGCCGGCAGCGGAATGTAGCCGTCCCGCGCCACCACTTCCTGGCCCTGGCGCGACAGCACCAGACGGAAGAACTCGCGCTCCAGCGGAGACAGCGGATCGTTCGGCGGCTTGTTGACGTACACGTAAAGCAGCCGCGACAGCGGATATTCGCCGGCCACGGCGGTCTCGGCCGTCGGCGCGACGCACTCGCCGTCGGCCTCGCCAGCGATCTCCAGCGCCTTGACGCTCGAGGTCATGTATCCGATGCCGGAATAGCCGATGCCGTTGAGCGACTCGGACACGCCCTGCACCACCGAGGCCGAACCCGGCTGCTCGTTGATGCCCGGCTTGAAGTCGCCGCCGCACAGGGCGTTGTCCTTGAAGAAGCCGTAGGTGCCCGACACGGCGTTGCGCGAGTACAGGGTGAAGTCGCGATTCGACCACGCGCCTTCCAGCCCGAGATCGCCCCAACGCGTGATGTCGTCGACGCCACCGCAGCGACGGCTGACCGAGAAGATCGCGTCGACCTGCGGCACCGACATGCAGTTCAGGGGATTGTCCTTGTTGACGATCACGGCGATCGTATCGATGCCGACACCGACCGGGATCGGCGGGTAGCCGAAGCGCTCCTCGAATTCCTGGATCTCGTTCGACCGCATCAGGCGGCTCATCGGCCCGAAGTTCGCGGTGCCCTCGGTCAGAGCCGGCGGCGCGGTGGACGAACCGGCGCCCTGGATCTGGATATTGACGTTCGGATAGATCTTGGCGAATTCCTCCGCCCACAGCGTCATCAGGTTGTTCAGCGTGTCCGACCCGATCGACGACAGATTGCCGGACACGCCGGAGACCGGCTCGTAGTCCGGCAGCGCCGGATCGACGTCGGCCTGCGCCGTGGTGGCCAGGGCGAAGGCGAACGCCACCGCCAGACCCATGCTCGTCTGCCTCAGATTCATTGCTGTCACCTCGAATTGGGTAAAAGTAAGGAGCGTAGCGACCGCGGATGACGCGCCGATGACCGGGCGCTGGTCCTTGGCCAGGACGAGCGCGACAGCATGGGTCGCAACATCAATTGCCGCGACAACAAGCGCAACAACAATCGCTACGAGGCGCACAGGGTGTGTCGGAAATGTTACAGCACCATGACGTTTCGCGCAGGACTCAGGCGCGCGCCGATTCCGCCTGCAGCGAGCGCACCCGGTGGGCGGGAAACTCGCAGCAGAACTCGCTTCCCTCGCCCGGCTCCGATTCCACCGTCAGCCGGCCGTCGTGGCGCTGGAGCACGTGCTTGACGATCGCCAGGCCCAGCCCGGTGCCGCCGTGCGATCGACTCCTCGAGGGATCGACACGGTAGAAGCGCTGGGTCACGAACGGCAGGTGCCGGGCCTCGATGCCGATTCCGTCGTCGGTGACCCGGAATCGCGCCGATCCGTCGGAGTCGCGGAACCAGTCGACCTGGATCCGGCCGCCGGGCTCCGTGTAGCGGACCGCGTTGAATACCAGGTTGGAAAAGGCGCTGTAGAGCTCGCTCTCGATACCGGCCAGGCCCAGGCCCTCGTCGATGTCGACCTCGATGGTGGGCGGGGCGTCGGACTGCGCCCCGGCCGCGCCGACGATGCGCCGGATCATGTGCGGGATCGGCACCGGCTGCGCGTCCGGCTCGCCCGGCGCGTCGGTCTCGAGCCGGGACAGCTCAAGCAGATCGTCGACCAGCGTGGTCATCCGGCCGCACTGGGCCTGCATTTCGGCCAGTGGCCCGGCCCAGACCTCGGGGATCGAATCGTCGTCGGCCAGGTTCTCGAGGTAGCCGCCGAGAACGGTCAATGGTGAGCGGAGTTCGTGCGAGGCATTGGCGACGAAGTCGCGGCGCATGTTCTGCAACCGCTGCATCCGGGTGATGTCGCGGACCAGCAGCAGGAACTGACCGCGACCGTAAGGCACCACGCGGACCGCCAGGAGGTGGCCGAGGCGAATCGGCGAGGCGACCTCCACGGCCCGGGAAAAGTCGCCTTCGCGCATGTACTGTTCGAACGCTGGTGCGCGCAGCAGGCTGGTGACCGGCTGCCCGAGATCGCGATTTCCGGCCAGGCCCAGGAGCCGGACGGCGGCGCTGTTGTGCCAGGTGATGCGCCAGTCCGTGTCGAGCACCAGCGTGCCGTCCGGCATCGCAGCCGTCGACTCGCGGAACTCACGGATCACGCGGGCGAGCCGCTTCTTGCGCTTGGTGTAGCGCCGCTGCAGCCGGTAGTAGTGTTCGAACACTTCGCCCCACACGCCCCAGGACTGTGGGGGCTGGCTGCGTCGACCGCTGAGCAACCAGCCCTCGAGACGCTGCATCTGGCGGATATGGCGGAGGCTGGTCACGGCGAAGGCGCTGGCGAGCCACCAGCCCAAAGCGCCGCCGAACAGCAGCCAGGACAGTGCCGCCAGCCCGACCCACAGGCCGAGGAACAGGAACTCCGACAGCCAGGCCGTGCGCATCAGCCGTCCGCCGCGTCCGGCGAGAACCGGTAGCCGGCGCCGCGCACCGTCTGCAGGTACTTGTCGAAGCCGTGCGGCGCGAGCGCCTTGCGCAGGCGCAGCACGTGCACATCCACCGTGCGCTCCTCGACGTAGACCCCGCCGCCCCAGACGTGGTCGAGCAACTGCGCCCGGCTGTAGACGCGGTCCTGGTGGGTCATGAAGAACTTCAGCATGCGGAACTCGGTCGGTCCGAGTTCGATCGGCTGGTCGCCGGCCAGCACCCGGTGCGAGGCCAGGTTCAGCACGAGTCGGCCGGCGGTGACCTCGTCGCCGTCGCCTTCCGGCGACGCGCGACGCAGCACGGCGCGCATCCGGGCCAGCAGTTCCCGGGCCGAGAACGGCTTGGTGATGTAATCGTCGACGCCGCTGTCCAGGCCGCGCACCTTGTCGTCCTCGGTCGAACGAGCGGTCAGCATGATGACCGGGATGGCCCGGGTCAGCTCGTCGCGGTTCAGGCTGCGCGCGAACTCCACGCCGCTGTTGTCCGGCAGCATCCAGTCGAGCAGGATCAGATCGGGCCGATGATCGGCGACCCGCACGCGGGCGGTCTGACAGTCGCCGGCCTCGATCACCTCATAGCCGCTGCGTTTCAGATTGAACCCGATCATGTCGCGGATCGCCTCGTCGTCCTCGACCACCAGTACCTTCTTGTCCATCGGCCGTGTCGCTTTCATCCGGATCGTCCCGCCATTCCACCAGCGGCCGATGACCGATCCATGACAGAACGAAGGCGGCGGCACGGCGGCTTCATGACGCCGGCTCCTGCGCCGCCTTCGACCGTTTGCGCCGCTGCGCCGCGCGCGCCTCACCGTACAGCTCGACCATCGCGCGGGCCGCGTGGGCGACTTGATCGCGAAGGAAATCCGGCGCCAGGACTTCGACATCGGCGCCGTAGCGGAGCACGTCCATGACCAGCTCGCGGCTGGAGCCGAACGGCAGCGAAATCTCCACCGCGCCGTCGTCCCGGCGCTCGATCTGCTGCTCCGGATGCCAGTGTTCATCGGCCGCCCAGCGCGCCGCCTCGGGCGAGAACCGCAGCCGGGCGCGATGCTCGGCAGGCCCGGAAAAGATGCCGTAGGCCCCGTCGTAGTGGGCCCGGAGCGCGTCGCCGTCGAGTTCTTCGGCCGGCGCGTCGACCGAACGCAGCGCCTGGATCCGTTCGACCGCGAAGCTGCGCAGACCTTCGGCATCGTGACACCAGGCGTCGAGGTACCAGCGGTCGCGATAGGCGGTCAGGCGTTGCGGCGAGACCGTTCGCTCGCTGACCTCGTTGCGGCGCCGGCCGTGGTACCGGATCGCCACCCGTCGCCGCTTGAACAGGGCCTGGAGCAGGTCCTCGAACAGCCGCCCGGGCACGGGCCGGCCGGCGTCGTGACGAATATGGATGCGTTCCGGGTGCTCGGAGAAATCGATACCTTCCTGGTCGATCAGCTGGCTCATCCGTTGCTGCAGGTTGACCAGCTCGTCCTGCAGGAGACCGGGCTGTACGTTGGCCAGGATCTGGCGCGCGGTCAGCAGCGCCTGCAGCTCCTCGGGACTGATCCAGAGACCCGGCAGCTCGAAACTGCCGGCCAGCGAACGATCGTAGAAGAAGTGCCGGGTCTCGGGATCCTGCTCCAGCGGTGCACCGAGCACGTCGCGCAGTTCGGCGATCAGTCGGTAGAGGGTGGCCTGGCTGCAGCCGAGTTCGTCCATCAACAGCTGCCGCGAGATCGGCGTTCGGCGCTGCCGCAGGATATCGTGCAGGTGGTAGAGCTTCTCGCGGCGCGACATGAGCTCGGTGTGGCGCTCAGCCGGACCGCTGGCGGCAGTCGCTGCAGACGCCGTAGATCTCGAGCACCTGGCGCGTCGGCCTGAAATCGCGCGATTCCGCGAACTCGGTCAACTCGGGCGTGCTGACCCGCTCGGGCAGCTCGATGACCGCATCGCAGTTCTCGCAGATCAGGAAGCGGCCCTGATGGCGATGCTCCGGGTGGAAGCAGCTGACGAACGCGTTCAGGGTTTCGAGCCGATGGATGAAGTGGTGTTCGAGGAGGAATTCCAGCGCCCGGTAGACCGTCGGCGGTGCAGCCGAGGGCTGCTCGGCCTTGAGCTGGTCGAGCAGGTCGTAGGCCTTGACCGGTCCGTCGGCGGCCAGGATCAGCTCCAGCACCCGACGACGGGTCGGCGTCAGCCTCAGGCTGTCCTGCGCACAGCGCTGTTCGACTTCCTCGATGACGCGAGCCGGCTGCATCCGTCGATTCTAATGCAAAGCCCGGGACGGAACCGCGTCAGCCGGCCTGGGCCGCTCGTTCGGCGATCAACGCCAGCGCTCGGTCGATCCGGTCCAGCGCGCGCTGGCGACCGACCAACCACAGGGTCTGGTCGATCGACGGCGAGCTGCCGTGCCCCATCAGGGCCACCCGCAGCGGCTGACCGATCTTGCCCATGCCGACGCCGAGCGCCTCGGCGGTGTCGTGCACCGCGCGGCCGAGGGCTTCGACGTCCCAGGTGCAGTGCGCCAGCTGTTCACGTACCGCCCCGAGCGGCTCGGCGGCGACCGGACGCAGGTGCTTCTTGGCCGCGCCCGGTTCGAAGGATTCGAAATCGGCATAGAAGGCGCGGCTCTGCTCGACCAGTTCGGCCAGCGTTTCGAAGCGTTCGCGCTGGACCGTGAGCAGGTCCTGCAGCGGCGGCCCCATGGACGGGTCGAGCCCGTGGTGGGCAAAATGCCACTTCAGTTCGGGGTCGACCCGCTCGTACGGGGTGTCCTTCAAGTAGTGCTGGTTCAACCAGTTCAGCTTCTCGGTGTCGAAGCGCGAGGCCTTGCGGTTGACGTCCTCGATCCGGAACAGTCGGATCAGGTCATCGCGCGAGAACTGCTCCTGGTCGCCGTGCGACCAGCCCAGCCGAGCCAGGTAGTTGACCAGCGCGTCGGGCAGGTAGCCCTGCTCCCGCCAGGCCATCACGCTGACCGCGCCGTGTCGCTTGGACAGGCGGGCGCCATCGTCGCCGAGGATCATCGGCACGTGCGCGAACTCCGGAACCGGCGCCCCGAGCGCGTGATACAGGTTGATCTGGCGCGGGGTGTTGTTGATGTGATCATCGCCCCGGATGACCAGGTTGATCTGCATGTCCAGGTCGTCGACGACCACCGCGAAATTGTAGGTCGGCGTGCCGTCACCGCGCTGGATCACCAGGTCGTCGAGTTCGCCATTGGCGATCTCGATCTCGCCGCGGACCCGGTCGACGAAGCGCACCGAGCCCTCCTCCGGGTTGCGGAACCGGATCACCGGGTCCACCCCGTCCGGAGCTTCGCTCGCGGGCAGGTCCCTGCAGTGGCCGTCGTAGCGCGGCTTCTCGCCCTTTTCCATGGCCGCCTCGCGCAACGCGTCGAGCCGCTCGCGCGAGCAGTAGCATCGATAAGCCTTGCCCTCGTCGAGCAGGCGCTGGGCCGTTTCCTGGTACAGCGCCATCCGCTCCGACTGGTAGAACGGCCCCTCGTCCGGCGTCAACTCGAGCCAGGCCAGGCCGTCGAGGATCGCCTGCACCGAATCGGCGGTCGACCGCTCGCGGTCCGTATCCTCGATCCGGAGGACAAAATCGCCGCCGGTGGCCCGTGCGGCCAGCCAGCAGAACAACGCGGTACGGGCGCCGCCGATGTGCAGGAACCCGGTCGGGCTGGGCGCGAATCGGGTGCGGATCGGATCGCTCATGTCGGCATCCATGGGCAGGAGTACGGGGTCGGGCGACCTCAAGCCGATGACGCCGGGGCCGCGAAGAGCGCGGTAGTCTAGCAGATCGCCGCTCCGGCACGCCCGCGTACGCTTGCAGTATAACGGGCGACGGGCTCCCTTCCGATCGCTCAGCTGGCCGACCGTCCGTGCACCCCGAGTATCGAGCCGAAGACCCGAGTCGAGTGTTCCGCGTACTGCGCGGCCGACCCGTGCTGCGCGGCCTGCTGGCGCTGGCCCTGGTGCTCGGCGCGCTGTCCGGCCACGACCCGGCGACCGAGCTGGAGCGGATCCGCGACCGCGGCCGGCTCGTGATGTTGACGATCAATGGGGCGACCACCTACTACCTCGGTCCGAACGGCGAGTCCGGCTTCGAGTACGACCTGGCACGCGCGTTCGCCGACGCGGTCGGCGTCCCGCTCGAAGTGGTCGCACTGCCGTCGATCGAGCAGCTGGTTCCGGCGCTGCTGGCCGGCCGCGGCGACTTCCTCGCGGCGAACCTCTCGCGCAGCGTCGATCGGCTGGACGATCTTCGTTTCGGACCGGTCTACGAGCAGGTCGAACCGGTCGTGGTCTACCGGCGCGGCTCGCGCCGACCGCGCGAGGTGGCCGACCTGGCCGATGGTCGACTCGGCATCCTCGACGGCACCAGTTACGAGGTGTTCCTCGAGGACTGGGCACAGCAGCTCGGGCTGGAGTGGTCCGAGTTTCCGGAGGCCAGCATCGAAGATCTGCTGGAGGACGTCAGCAACGAGGAACTGGATTTCACCATCCTCGACTCGAACATCTTCGACCTGAACCGGCGCTATTTTCCTGCCGTGCGCCGCGCCTTCGAAATCGGCCCGCCCCAGCCCCTGGCCTGGGCCACCCGGCTCGGCGACGACGATACGCTGGCCCAGGCGATGCGCGAGTTCTTCGCCGCCGAGCGCACGGCGCCGCTGATCGGCAGTCTGCGTGAGCGCTATTACAGCCACGTCGAGAACTACGAACCGGTCGGGACGTTCAATTTCATGCAGCAGATGCGCGAGCGGCTCCCCGGCATCCGGCCGCTGTTCGAAGAAGCGTCCGAGGACACGGGACTGGACTGGCGGCTGCTGGCCGCGGTCAGCTACCAGGAGTCGCACTGGGACCCGGACGCGGTCTCGCGTACCGGCGTGCGCGGACTGATGATGCTGACCCTGCAGACCGCGCGACAGATCGGCATCGAAGACCGGCGCGACCCCGCCCAGAGCGTGTCCGGTGGTGCCCGCTACCTGGTCTCGCTGATCGAACGGCTTCCGGAGCGGATCGACAACCCCGACCGTCTGTGGCTCGCGCTGGCCGCCTACAACATCGGTCTCGGTCACCTGGAAGATGCCCGGGTGCTGACCCAGGTTCAGGGCGGAGATCCCGATCGCTGGGTCGACGTGCGCGACCGGCTGCCGCTGCTGACCCAGGAGCGCTACTTCTCGCAGACCCGCTTCGGCTATGCCCGCGGGTACGAGGCGGCCAGCTACGTGGAGAACATCCGGACCTTCTACGAGATCCTGGTCTGGATGGAGGGCCGGGGCCACCCGCTGCTGGCCCGCAGGCGCTCCGCAAGCGGCGACGACGCGCCGAGCCAGAGCGAGGTGTCCAGCGACCCGTCCAGCCACCGGGACCCATCAAGCGACGGATAAGGCATCGATCGCCGGCTCAGCGGCCGCGCAGGAAAAGCCGATCGAGCTGCTGCAGGTCGAGCTCGACCCAGGTCGGACGTCCGTGGTTGCACTGATCGGAGCGCTCCGTGCGCTCCATGTCGCGCAGCAGTGCGTTCATCTCGTCGACATTGAGCCGCCGGTTGGCTCGGACCGAGCCATGGCAGGCGGCGGTCGAAAGCAATTCATCGATCGCCTGCTCGACCCGCTTCGTATCGCCGAGCTCGGTCAGGTCGGACAGCACATCGCGAACCAGCGCGTGGCTGTCGGCAGTAGCAAGCAGCGTCGGCACGGCTCGGATCAGCACGCTTTCCGGGCCGGCCGGCTGCAGCTCGAAGCCGAGCCGGTGCAATGCGTCCTGGTGCAGTTCCAGGGCCCGGACCTCACGCGCCGAAACGGCCAGCGTCTCGGGCACCAGAAGCGTCTGCGCCCGAACGCGGTCTTCCTGCCACGAGGCCTTCATCCGCTCGTAGACGATTCGCTCGTGGGCGGCGTGCATGTCGACCAGGACCAGGCCACGGGCGTTCTGCGCCAGCACGTAGATGCCGTGGATCTGGGCCAGGGCGAAGCCCAGCGGCGGAATCTCGGCGTCGCCGCCGTCGGCCGGCAACGGCGCGAGGCGATCCCCGCCCCCGGGCGACCGCGCCAGGGCAGCATAGCGCTGCACCGCCTCGGCCACCGGCAGGCCCAGCCCGCCCTGGCGGTCGCGGTCGTCGCGGCTGTCGAACCCGGCCAGGCCGATCCGACCGGCCGCCGGTCCGCTCGTCGCACCGGACCCCTCTCCATGGGCCGATCCGGAGGCCTCCCGGCCCGGCGCGGCCCCGGCCCGCGTCTCCGAGAGCGCGCGATGGATCATCGAGAACAGGAAATCGTGCACCGTCCGGCCATCGCGGAAGCGGACCTCGGTCTTCTGCGGATGGACGTTGACGTCGACCCGCCCCGGATCGAGCTCGAGCATCAACACGTAGGCCGGATGGCGGCCCGAATAGAGCACGTCGGAATAGGCCTGGCGAACCGCATGGGTGACCAGCCGGTCGCGGACCAGCCGGCCGTTGACGAAGAAGAACTGCATGTCGGCCTGGCTGCGCGAGAAGCTCGGCCGCGCGATCCAGCCGGACAGATGCAGGCCCTGGTGCTCGGACTCCACCGTCAGCGCGTGATCGATGAAGCCCTGCCCGCAGACATCCTCGACCCGGCGCTGGCGGGCTGCATCGCTGTCGGCCGTGGGCAGGCGACGGACCGCCCGTCCGTTGTGGTGCAGTTCGAACGCGCAGTTCATCCGGGCCAGCGCCAGCCGCCGGATGCATTCGTCGATGTGTCCGAATTCGGTGCGTTCGGTCTTCAGGAACTTGCGCCGCGCCGGCGTGTTGAAGAACAGGTCGCGCACGTCGATCACGGTGCCCGGTGGCATCGGGCACGGCTCGGGCTCGCCGACCCGACCGCCCTCGGCGACCAGCTTCATGCCGCCATCGGCCCCGCTGGCGCGGCTCGACAGGTCCAATCGAGCCACGGAGCCGATGCTGGCCAGCGCCTCGCCGCGGAACCCGAGGCTGGCCACCGCCTCGAGATCCTCGAGGCGCTCGATCTTGCTGGTTGCGTGCGGGTGCAGCGCCAGCGACAGCTCGTCGGCGGGGATGCCGTGACCGTCGTCGGTGATCCGGATTCGTCGCTGCCCGCCGCCCTCGATATCGACGCGGACCCTCCGCGCCCCGGCGTCGAGGCTGTTCTCCACCAGCTCCTTGACCACCGAAGCGGGCCGCTCGACGACCTCGCCGGCCGCGATCTGGTTGACCAGGTGCTCCGGCAGGGCGCGGATCGGCATCTAGGTCCCTGCGTCCGGCGCATCGGGCAGGCGCAGACGCTCGACCGGCCGGCCCTCGATGACGTGCGACTGGAGGATTTCCTCCAGGTCGTCCTCGTCGATGTAGGTGTACCAGACGCCCTCCGGATAAACGACCAGCACCGGACCGAGCTCGCAGCGGTCCAGGCACCCGGCAGTATTGACCCGGACCCCGCCGGCACCGGCCAGGCCGAGTTCCTTGACTCGCGACTTCATCCACGTCCGCAGCTCGGGCGAGCCGCACTGGGCGCAGGACGGACGGTCGGCCCCCTCGGCGCGCTGGTTGGTGCAGAAGAACAGATGCTTGCGGTAGTAGGCCACGATGAGGATGTCTCGGAGTCAGTCGAAGCTGTAGACCAGGTTGACCGTGCTGAGCACGTCGGTGTTGTCGCGACCGGCGGCGACGTCGGTATTCTGACGCACCGCAACGCCGGTTTTCAGCGACATCGCGCTGTTGATCGCGACCTCCAGCGAGAGTGCGTTCTCCAGGAAGGTGTTGGACGAGCCGGATTCGACCAGCAAGGCGTTTTCGAGCCGAGCCGTCTCCGAGATCTTCCACGCGTAATCGAGCGCGCCGCGAGCGATCAGATTGGTCTCCGATTCACCGGAATCGCGCTCTTCGGAAAACCGGACACCCGGGCCGGCTTCGACCGACAGCGTGTGCGACTCTCCATCCAGGATCCGGTACCCGTATCCGAGGCCGGCGGTCGCCTGGTACTCGAAGGACGAGAACTTGTCCTTGTCGTAGCGCGCCGAACCGACCAGGTAGCTGCGCTCGGTCAGATCGTACAGGGTGTTGTTGGAGATCACGAACCGGCTGGCATCCAGCTCGCCGTCATTCTCGGAGCGCAGGTAGCTGGCCTTGAGCGTATTGCTCCAGCGCTCCTGCTCGTACTGCAGCTCGAAGCCTGCATTGACCGTTTCCGTATCGCTGTTGCCTCGGGCGAACACCAGGCCGAGCTCGCCCGAACCGGTCCAATCGGCCGCCGCGGACCCCGAGGCCGTCAGGACCGCAGCGGCCGCCAGGGTCGTGAGAGCATGTTTGAAATCAGCCGTTTTCGTCATCATCGATGTCTCCGGATTCTTGTGGATGCAGGGTCCGATCGATCGGGCTCCCCGCTGGAAAGCCGGGCAGGATAGCAAAGCGACCGGCGACGCCGCGTGGTCACCGGTCGAACTCGCGACGACGACGCGGCGGTAGACTTGAGGTGAACTTTGACCGTTCGTCTCGATTCCGCCATGAACCAGTCCCTGAGTGATCGCGTCCTTTCCGAACTCGACCAGGCCCTGCGCGTGGTCCTCGCCCCGGCGCCGGCCGCGGAGCGTCCCCGGCCGGGTGCCGACGCGGACGAACCCGAGTTCGACGAGCGGCAGCGCCGCGAGATCGCCGGGCTGATGCGCGTCAACCACACCGGCGAGGTCTGTGCCCAGGCGCTGTATGCGGGACAGGCGGCGACCGCGCGCACCGCAGGCGTACGCGCCGAGATGCAGCAGGCGGCTGCCGAGGAGGTCGATCACCTGAGCTGGTGCGCGGACCGTCTGCGTGAACTCGACGATCGTCCGAGCCGGCTCAATCCGATCTGGTACGCGAGTTCGTTCGCGATCGGGGCCCTGGCCGGCGCCGCCGGCGACCGCTGGAGTCTGGGATT
The DNA here is from genome assembly GCA_965227925.1 of Wenzhouxiangellaceae bacterium. Lineage (GTDB taxonomy): Bacteria > Pseudomonadota > Gammaproteobacteria > Xanthomonadales > Wenzhouxiangellaceae. The sequence goes on along the minus strand of CBDDGP010000002.1, from coordinate 166,515 downwards.
CGTGGAGGCCACCGAGCGCCAGGTCGAGGCCCATCTGCAGAACCATCTCCACCGGCTGCCCGAGAACGACCTGCGCTCGCGTGCCATCGTCGAGCAGATGAAAATCGACGAGGCGCGCCATGCCGACCTGGCCCACGAGGCCGGAGCGGCAAGGCTCCCGACGCCGGTCCAGGGGGTCATGGCGCTGACCGCCGGAATCATGAAGCGGCTCGCCAGCCGAATCTGAGGGTCCCGAGTACCACGGCCGGCTGCCCGGAGTTCCAGGCTACGATCCGCGGCCCCTGCAGCGTGCGACGCTGGGGGTAGAGTCCCGAGAGTTTGCGGCCCTTTACATTCAATCTCAGAAGTTGAGACCTCAGAGGTTCCGACCTCAGAGGTTCCGACCTCAGAGGTTGCGACCTCAGAGGTTGCGACCGTAGAACAGCTCCTGCATCTCCTTCTTCAGGCGGCGCTCGACCTTTCGCCGCTGCGCGGCCGGCAGGTCGTCGGCATCCAGCCCGAACAGGTAATTGTCGAGCTCGAACTGCTTCAGGCACATCTTGGTGTGAAACAGGTTTTCCTGGTACACGTTCACATCGATCATCTCGTACGCGTTCTTGGTGTCGCGGCTGAAGTAGTCCTGGATCGACGTGATCTTGTGGTCGATGAAGTGCTTCCGCCCCCTGACGTCGCGCGTGAAACCGCGGACCCGGTAATCGACCGTTACGATGTCCGACTCGAAGCTGTGGATCAGGTAGTTCAGCGCCTTCAGCGGTGAAATCACCCCGCAGGTCGCCACGTCGATGTCGGCCCGGAACGTGCAGATCCCGTCGTGTGGATGGCTCTCGGGGTACGTGTGGACCGTGATGTGGCTCTTGTCCAGGTGGGCCAGCACGGTCTCGGGCAACGGTCCCGGCGCGGCGCTCGAGATGGTCGAGCCGGGCTCCACCGGTCCCTCGGCGATCAGGATCGTCACGCTCGCGCCCTGCGGATCGTAGTCCTGGCGCGCGATGTTGAGGATGTTGGCGCCGATGATCTGCGAAACGTCGGTCAGAATCTGGGTCAGCCGCTCTGCGTTGTAGGCCTCGTCGATGTAGGCGATATAATCTTCGCGCTGTTCATCGGTCGTGGCGTAGCACAGGTCGTAGATATTGAAGCTGAGGGCTTTGGTCAGATTGTTGAAGCCGTGCAGCTGGATTCGACGCTTTGCCATGGCGGTCCCGGTCGGTGGTGCGGAGGATCGAGCGATGCGAATCGCCCATTATCCATCAGACCGGACCTGGATGCGGCGCCGATCGAGGATTTGATCAAGGGTTCGATCGATGGTCCGATCGACGGCACCGGCGAACGGCAGCCCCGATCCCGCTGGACCGTCGAGTCGACTCCACTCCGGATCCGATTGCGGCGCCCGACTGCGAACGTTGACAAGCCCGCGTGGCGCTTCATAATGAGGGAATTGCGGCGTTGGTCCGCACACCCACCCGTTATCAGGACGAGACTGATGCGAGATCCACAGTTCTATCCGGTCGATCGCGTGGCGATGGATCGATTCCTCGAGTACTGCAAGCGCCAGCATTTTCCGGCGCGGGCCACGGTGATGCGTCCCGGGGACAACGGGGAATCGTTCTGGTACGTGATCGAAGGCTCGGTCACGGTCTCGACCGAAGGCGACGACGGCCGGGAGCTGATTCTCAGCTACCTGAACCCCGGCGACTTCATCGGCGAGATGGGCCTGTTCATGCGGCCCGGCAAGCGTGAAGTGATGGTCCGCACCCGGACCAAGTGCGAGCTGGCCGAGATTTCCTACGCTCACCTGCGCGAGCTGCTCGAAGGCGACCTGAAGGACAATGCGCTCGAAGTCATGACCGCGATCGGCGCCAAGCTGGCCCAGCGGCTGCTGCAGACGCGTCGCAAGGTCGAACATCTGGCCTTCCTGGACACCCAGGGCCGGGTCGCTCGGACGCTGATCGACCTGTGTGGTGAACCCGACGCCGTGTCGCATCCCGAGGGCACCCAGATCAAGATCACCCGCCAGGAGCTCTCGCGCATCGTCGGCTGCTCCCGCGAGATGGCCGGTCGGGTGATGAAGTCGCTCGAAGAGGAGGGCATGCTGCGCGCCTCCGGCAAGACCGTCGTGATTCTCGGAACCTTCAAGGGGTCTGCGCCGGCTTGACGCCCGCGAGGGGCCAGGGGAAGGGGGCAGGGACAAGCAAAACCCGCGCCCCGACGCCCCCCAGTCCCTGGTCCATACCCCCTCACCCGGTATTCTGCAGGCCCTGCGCGATGCCGTGCACCGACGCAACCAGCGCCTGTTCCAGCCCCGCGTCCTCGCGTCCACCGGCGCGCCAGCGGGCGAGCAGGTCGACCTGGGCGAAGCTCATCGGATCGATATAGGGGTTGCGCAGCAGGATCGAGCGCTGCAGCGTGGCATCGCCGTCGAGCAGTCCCCGCTGGTCCTTGAGCCGGCAGATCCAGTCGCGGGTCCGGTCGAACTCGGTCCTGATGATCGGGAAGAACCGCTCTCCGGTCTCGTCCGCAAGGGCCGCGTACCGCTCGGCGATCCCCAGGTCGGACTTGGCCATGGCCATTTCGGCGTCGTCGAGGATCGTACGGAAGAACAGCCAGCCTTCGAGCATGTCGCGCAGCGCCTGTTCGCCCGCCGAGCCGGCGACCGCTTCGAGTCCGGAACCGAGGCCGAACCAACCCGGCAGCGCGTGGCGGCTCTGACCCCAGGCGAACACCCACGGGATGGCGCGGAGACCGCCGATTCCCGCATCGGCGGCCCGGGATGCAGGACGGGAACCGATCCGCATCCGCTCGATCACATCGATCGGAGTCGCGGCACGGAAGTAGCCGGAAAACCCCTCGGAATCGTAGACCAGCGCCCGGTACGCCGACCGGCTATGGTCGGCCAGGGCCGCCATGGCCGCGCGCCAGGGGCCCGGCGCATCGCCGTGCGGTCGATCCCGTCGGCTGGCGCGGAGCACCGCGCCGGTCATCTGCTCGAGGTTGCGCACCGCGATCGGGCGCAGGGCGTACTTCCGGTGGATCACCTCGCCCTGCTCGGTCAGACGCAGACGCCCATCGACGCTTCCGTCCGGCGCGGCCAGGATGGCGCGGTGGGTCTTGCCGCCGCCGCGCCCGATGCTTCCACCGCGACCGTGGAACAGGGTCAGGCCGACGCCGGCTTGCCGGAACCGCTCGGTCAACCGGCGCTGGGCGTCCTGCAACGACCAGCGCGACGCGACCAGGCCACCGTCCTTGTTGCTGTCGGAGTAGCCCAGCATGATCGTCTGACGGGACTCTCTGCGTTTGAGCAGGGCCCGCCAGGCGGGCTCTTCGAGCAATCCGTCCATCACGCCCTCGGCCGCCTGGAGATCATCGACCGTCTCGAACAGCGGCACGAAGTCCATCGCGCCGTCGTCCAGACCGGCACGGCGGGCCATGAACCAGGCAGCCAGCACGTCGTCGGCGTTGCGGCTCATGCTGACGATCAGCGTCTCGACCGAACGCCGGCCGTAGACGCGGCGCGCTTCGGCCGCCGCCGCCAGCAGGCGGAACACCGGATGCTCGCCTTCCGATGCGGCCGCGGAACCGCTGCCGCCTTCGCCTCCGGGATCGTTGAGACGATCGAGCAGCACGCGGCGGCGCTCGTCGACGGACCGGTCCGGCCAGCCGTCGTCGTCGAGCTGCTCGGCCACCGCGGCGTGCAGGTCGCCTGAATCCACGCGCAGGTCCAATGCCGCCAGGTGAAAACCGAAGATCTCGACCCGTCGCTGAAGGCGCTGGACCGGAAACAGGCCGGCGTTTCGTCCGCGATGGCGGTCGAGGCTGTCGGCCATCGCGGCCAGGTCGTCGGCGAACGCGTCCGGCGACCGATAACCGTGTTCCGCATCGTCGAGCGTGCGCCGCAATCGCGCCTCGACCAGATACAGGAACACCCGGTAAGGCATGTCCCGATGACGGCCGGGAACGGTCTCGGCGGTCGTGACCAACTCGGCACGCGCGTTGGCGAGCCGACCGGCCAGGTCCTCGGAAACATCGATCCGGCCGTCGGTCTGGCTCAGCAACCGGTTCAGACGCCGGACTTCGCGGAGGTAGTTGCCGATGACCTGCCGGCGCTGCTCGGCCAGGGTGTCGAGCACCGTGTCGGCGCCGACGTTGGGGTTGCCGTCCATGTCGCCGCCGACCCAGGAGCCGAAGCGCAGCAGCGTCGGAAGTCGCGCCGGCGAGACGGGCTGCCCCCACACCGATCGGACCGCCTCGGCCAGGTTCTCGTGCAGCACCGGCGCAATCCGGTACAGCACGTTGGCCAGGTAGTAGTGCGCGTGTTCGGCTTCGTCGGCCACCGTCGGCCGCTTCTCGGCCTGCTCCGCGGTCTGCCACGCGATGGTCAGTTCCATCCGGACCCGGTCGATCAGGCGCTGTCCGGCCCGCGCGGACAGTCGCTCGTTCGTGCGCTCGACCAGGTAGCCGGCCATGCGCTGTTCCTTCTCGAGGATCGAGCGCCGTGTGGCCTCGGTCGGATGGGCGGTCAGCACCGGTTCGATCCGGATCCGTTCCAGCAGCTCGGCGAGCTCCCGGGGCTCGAGGCCGTCGTCTCGAAGCGCCGCGAGCACTGCCTCGAGACTCTCCGGTTGGGGCTCCCCGGCGGCGGCCCGATCGTCCTGGCGGCGAATGCGATGGACCTGCTCGGCCAGGTTGACGACCCGGAACCAGGCGGCGAATGCGCGGACGAACTCCGCCGCGGCGCTGCCGTCATCGAATCGGCACAACGGCTCCAGCGATGCCTCGGATTCCCCGGCACGGCGCGCGATCGCGGCCTCACGCGCGGCTTCGACACGCTCGAACAGCGGTTCGCCGCCCTGCTCGCGCAGCAGCTCTCCGACCATGCCGCCGAGCGTGCGCACGTCCTGGCGCAGCGCCTCGTGCTCGGGAGGGAAATCGATTTCTTCGCGTTTCATCGACCGGGGGACGCTCGATTGGAATGAGTGCTCATGGTAGCCGCGATGGTAGCCGCCGGATGTGGCGATCGCTGCGACGGCGCTCCTCGCCGCGCGCGGACAGGACCTTGTTGGATTGCCGGACGCCGGATGGCCTGACGTATGATCGCGACTGAATCCGCACCGCGCAGGCGCTCCGCCCTGCGCTTCGACGCCATGACCCCGATCCACGCCACGGCCGCGGACGACGCCCAGTCCTTCGAGGCCAGCCCCTACGCGACGCTGGTGCTCAACCTCGGCCGTGCGCTGACCCACGCCGGTTCGCCGGCGCACCGCCTGGAAACGGCCATGCAGGTCATGGCCGAGCGCCTCGGGCTGAGCTGCGAATTCTTTTCGACGCCGACCGCGTTGATCGTTTCGCTCGGCGATGGCACCCGCCAGCAGGTCTACCTCGCTCGCGTCGAACCCGGCGAATCGAACCTCGGAAAGTTGTCGGAACTGACCGACGTCATGGAACAACTGGCCTCCGGTGTGCTCGACCCGATCGAAGCCGACCGGCGAGTGCGCGAGATCGACCAGCGTCCTCCCGCCTATCGCGGCCTGCCGCTGCTGGTCGCGTTCATGGCCGTCTCGGCCGGTGCCTGCTCCGTGATCGGCGGCGGCCTGCGCGAAATGCTGACCGCCGGCGTGCTCGGCGGCCTGACCGGACTGTGCGTGATGCTGCTCAAGCGCGGGCCCGACCTGGCTCGCCTGGTCACGCCCGTGGCCGCGCTACTGGTCACGTTCATCGGCACGGTGTGGTGCGGCTACGACGGTCGGACCGCGCTGATGCCGGCGGTGATCGCGGGCATGATCGCCTTGATTCCGGGCATGGACCTGACCATCTCCACCCGCGAGCTCGCGACCGGTCACCTGGTCGCCGGCTCCTCACGGATGCTGGCGACGATCACGATCTTCGCGTTTCTCAGTTTCGGGCTGGCTGCGGGGGGTGCGGCCGGCCAGTGGGTGGTCGGACCGGTCACGTTGAACGACCCCTCACCGCTTCCGCCGGGCGTGATCTTCGTCGGGTTCGGCATGGCCGCGATCGGCTTCGTCGCGCTGTTCCAGGCCTGGCTGCGCGACTGGGTCTGGATCCTGCTGGCCTGCATGATCGCGTTTGCCGGCTCCAGCCTCGGCGGCATTACCGGCTCGCCGGTGCTCGGCGCGTTTCTCGGCGGGCTGTTCGTCGCCCTGTCCGGCAACCTGTTCGCCCGCGTAACCGGCCGCCCCGGATCGGTGATGCTGCTGCCCGGGCTGATCCTGCTGGTCCCCGGCAGCATCGGCATGCGCAGCCTGGCCGCGATCGTCGGTCACGACATCCTGTCGGGCCTGGAGACCGCCTTCCTGGCCGGCATGATCGCCATCGCGCTGACCGCCGGCATGATCCTCGCCAGCGTCCTCCTGCCGCCAAGAATCTCCTTGTGAGGCAGGGGCGAGGGGAAAGGGGTCAGGGGTCAGGGGCGAGTGAAAACCGGCGGTGCGGCGGGCGTCCTCCCTGCCCACTGGTCCCTAGCCCCTAGCCCCTAGCCCCTAGCCCCTAGCCCCTAGCCCCTAGCCCCTAGCCCCTAGCCCCTAGCCCCTAGCCCCTAGCCCCTAGCCCCTAGCCCCTAGCCCCTAGCCCCTAGCCCCTAGCCCTAGCCCCTAGCCCCTAGCCCCTAGCCCCTAGTCCCTAGTCCCTAGTCCCTAGTCCCTTCCTAGTACACTTGTCCGATGGCAACGATCGACATCCGCAAGACGCACCGCCACGACCTGGCCACGGCGCAGCAGATCGCCGACGACCTGGCCCGCGACCTGGCCGAAAAGTTCTCGGTCGATTACGGCTGGGACGACGACGTGCTGCTGTTCGAGCGCTCCGGCTGCAACGGCTCGATCCGGGTCGACGAGCACTGCGTCCACGTCAATGCCCGTCTCGATTTCTTCGTTTCGTTCCTGAAACCGACGATCGAGAAGGAAGTCCACCGCTACCTCGACGAGCACTTCGCGTGATCGGTCACGACGACTCGCCGACCATGATCATCGGGGCCTGCGAGTGGGTGGCCCTGCCCGAGCTCGGTATCCGTCGCCTGCGGGCCCGGGTCGATACCGGCGCGAAGAGCTGCGCACTGCACGCGATCGATGTCGAGGCCTTCGAGGTCGATGGCGAGACGCGGGTCCGGTTCCGTGTGTTCACCGGGCACCCCGACCCCGGGGGCTGGCACGCCTGCGACGCCCGCCTGGTCGGCACCCGCCGGGTGCGCTCCAGCTCCGGCGAGCGCCAGCGCCGCTACACGATCCGCACGCCGATCGTGATCGGTCACGCCCGTTGGGACGTGGACATCACGCTAGCCGACCGTGAGAGAATGCGCTATCGAATGCTGCTCGGGCGGACGGCCATGGAACACCACGCGCTGGTGTATCCGGCCCGGACGTTCCTGCAGGGCAAACCCCGCCTCGACTGAGCCCGAACCCACAGTGACTCCCATGCGTATCGCGATCCTCTCCCGAAGCCGCAGCATCTATTCGACCAAGCGCCTGGTCGAGGCGGCCGAAGAACGCGGCCACGAAGTCCGGGTGGTCGATACGCTGCGCTGCTACATGAGCATCGCGTCGCATCGGCCGTCGATCCACTATCGCGGCGATACGCTGGACCAGTTCGACGCCGTGATTCCTCGCATCGGCGCGTCGATCACCTTCTACGGCACCGCGGTGCTGCGCCAGTTCGAGATGATGGGCACTTTTCCGCTCAATGAATCGGTCGCGGTCACCCGATCGCGCGACAAGCTCCGTTCCCTGCAGCTGCTGTCGCGCCGCGGCATCGGCCTGCCGGTCACGGGCTTCGCCAACGCGGCCGACGACATCGGCGACCTGATCGAAATGGTCGGCGGCGCCCCCCTGGTCGTCAAGCTGCTGGAAGGTACGCAAGGCATCGGCGTGGTCCTGTGCGAGACCAAGAAGGCCGCCGAGAGCGTGCTCGAGGCGTTCATGGGCCTGAACGTCTCGATCATGGTGCAGGAGTACATCAAGGAAGCCGGCGGTGCCGACATTCGCTGCTTCGTGGTCGGCGACAAGGTCGTGGCCGCGATCAAGCGGCAGGCCAAGCCGGGCGAATTCCGCTCCAACCTTCACCGCGGCGGCACCGCCAGCCTGATCAAGATCACGCCCGAAGAACGCTCCACGGCCGTTCGAGCCGCGCGCATCATGGGCCTGAACGTCGCCGGCGTGGACCTGCTGCGCTCCAACCACGGTCCCCTGGTGATGGAAGTCAATTCCTCTCCAGGTCTCGAGGGCATCGAATCCGCCACCGGCAAGGACGTCGCCGGCCTGATCATCCAGTTCCTCGAAAAGAACGCCAAGAAAGACAAGACCCGAACCCGCGGCAAGGGCTGATCGAGGTATTGATCGAGCTCTTCGTCAGCGTCCTTTAGAGAATGGACGCGAAGGCGCGAAGTAGCAAAGGGCGCGAAGACAGTCTGATTGGGGGAACGTCAAAAGCGTTATCTCGCAGAGACGCGAAGACGCAGAGAGAATCCCTTTTGATCCTCGTTGCGACTTCGCCACCCTCTCCGCAGGCGCACTCAATCACCTGCTTGGTTTTCAAATCGCCCTGTTTTTCTCTGCGGCTCTGCGTCTCTGCGAGAAAACGCCGTTCCGATTCTCGCTTTTCACTTCCTTGAACGGCTTCTCTTCGCGTTCTTTGCCCCCTTCGCGCCTTCGCGTCCATCCTCTAAAGGGCAGAGGCACTGAAGCGGAACGAAGCCAGCGTCTTACTTCATCCCCGACCGGCGGATGACGCGGCCGCAGCGCCACAACAGGTAATTCGCGACGAGCCAGAAGTTCCGGAAGGCGGGGTTTCGGGTCTGCTTGTGGTAGTAGCGGTAGTAGATCTGCTGGACGATGACCGCGAGGCGGAACAGACCGTAGACCTCGTAGAAGGCCCAGCGCTCGGCCGACAGGTTCATCGCCTCGCAGTAGTAGTCGACGACCTCGCGCCGGGTCATCATGCCCGGCAGGTGCGTGGGCTGGCGGCGGAAGGCGCGGAACACCCGGTCGTCATCGGCCTGCACCCAGTAGGCCAGCGCGTTGCCGAGATCCATCAGCGGGTCGCCGAGCGTCGCCATCTCCCAGTCGAGCACGCCGACGATCCGGAGCGGGTCGTCGGCATCCAGCACCAGGTTGTCGAAGCGGTAATCCCCGTGGATCAGCCGGATCGCGACTTCGTCGGGGCAGTGGCGATCCAGCCAGCGCATCACGCGCTCGCCCTTCATCACGTTCCACGTCCGGGCCTTGCGGAAGCGTCCGGACCAGCCGTCGATCTGGCGGCGGTTGTAGCCTGCGCCCTTGGCCAGGCCGTCGAGGCCGGCCGACGCGAGATCGACCGAGTGCATCTCGATCAGCGTATCGATCGCGTTGCGGCACAGCTGCCGGGTCTGGTCCTCGGACAGCGCCAGGCCCTTCGGCAGGTTGGCGCGGGGAATGATCCCCTGCAATCGCTCCATGACGTAGAAGTCCGAACCGATGACGTCGTGGTCCTCGCAGGCCGCGAGCATCTCGGGGACCTTGGGAAACACCGGCTTGAGCGCCTTCTGGATCCGGTACTCTCGTACCACGTCATGCGCGGACTTCGCCTTGGTCCCCGCCGGCGGCCGCCGCAGGATCAGGTCGCGGTCGGCGTAGCGGAGCCGATAGGTGAGATTGGACGCGCCCTTGGGAAACTGCTCGACCTCGGGAGTGCCTTCGAGACCGTCGATCCGCTCCTTCAACCACGCATCCAGCGCCGCCTCGTCGAAGCGATCCTCTTCCCGCACCGCGCGCGGCTGGTCGATCACGCTGGCTTCCTTCGAACTCATCGGTTTCGTCTCGCGATTGAATTGTCTGGCATCGTGCAATCCGCCTTTAGAAGATGGACGCAAAGGCGCGAAGGAGCAAAGGGCGCGAAGAAAAGCCTTCCAAAAAGCGAAAAACGGAAAGGGATTTTCTCGCAGAGACGCGGAGACGCAGAGAAACCCCGAAAAGACAGTTGAACCAAGGCGATTCAGCCCGAGTGCGTTGGCTTCCCTTCTTTCATCAAAACAGCTCTCTGCTTTTCCTCTGCGGCTTCGCGTCTCTGCGAGAAAACGCTTTGCTTTTCTTTTTCTTGTTCCAGGTCTTTCCTTGCGTCCTTTGCCCCTCCGCGCCTTTGCGTCCATCATCTAAAGGGCGCTGCCACCAACACCCGACCGAAGCCCTCACCCGAGGTACTTCTTGAACTCGGCGCGGGCGACCTGCATGCGGTGGACTTCGTCGGGGCCGTCGGCGAGGCGCAGGGCGCGGGCGCCGGCGAAGGCGGCGGCCAGCGGATAGTCGTTGCACATGCCGCCCCCTCCGTGCAGCTGGATCGCCAGGTCGATGACGTTCTGCGCCATGGTCGGCACGGCGACCTTGATCTGCGAAACCTCGCTCATCGCGCCGCGGATGCCGTGCGTATCCAGCGCCCAGGCCGCCTTCATCACCAGCAGGCGGGCCATCTCGATGGAGATCCGGGCATCGGCGATGCGCTCGGCGTTGCCGCCGAGCTTCGCCAGCGGCTTGCCGAACGCGGTCCGGTCCAGCGCGCGCTTGCAGGCCAGTTGCAGCGCCCGTTCGGCGAGCCCGATGAGCCGCATGCAGTGGTGGATGCGCCCGGGTCCGAGTCGGCCCTGGGCGATTTCGAAACCGCGACCGGGGCCGGCGATGATGTTCGAGGCCGGCAAGCGGACGTCGGAAAAGCTGACCTCGCCGTGGCCGTAGGGGGCGTCGTCGAAGCCCATCGCGTGGAGCATCCGCTCGATCTTCACGCCCGGTGCGTCGACCGGGCACAGCACCATCGAGTGCCGCCGGTGGCGCTCGGCACGCGGATCGGTCAACCCCATGAAGATCAGCACCCGGCAGCGCGGATGGCCGATGCCGGTCGACCACCACTTGCGCCCGTCCAGCACCACCCGGTCGCCCTCGAGCCTGGCCGTGGCCTCCATGTTGGTCGCGTCCGACGACGCGACGTCGGGCTCGGTCATGCAGAACGCCGAGCGGATCTCGCCAGCCAGCAGCGGTTGCAGCCACTGGGCCTTCTGGTCGTCCGAGCCGTAGTGGTACAGCACCTCCATGTTGCCCGTGTCCGGTGCGTTGCAGTTGAAGATCTCGGGCGCAAGCAGCGACCGGCCCATGCGTTCGGCCAGCGGCGCGTAGTCGAGGTTCGACAGCCCGGCGCCCAGCTCGCGGTCGGGCAGGAACAGGTTCCAGAGCCCTTCGCCGCGCGCTTCCGCCTTGAGTTCGCGAACCGCGCCGGGTTCCTGCCAGCGTTCGTCCGACGGTGGGTCCGCGAGCAGTTCGGCCTCGAGCGGCAGCACGCGCTGCTCGACGAAGGCCTCGATGCGATGCGCCAGTTCGTTCGATCGATCGGACGGCGTGAAATCCATGGCTGTCTCCCGGTGCGCGCACGCCGGCGCGATAAAATGGTGATTCAATCGCTGACGCATTGCTGACTGGAGGATCGAGATGCTCCGCCGTTCGATCACGACCCTGCTGTTCCTGATGGTACTCGATGCCTTCGCAGGCGACGGGCTGCGGGCGTTGGACCCGTGGATTCCCGCTGCGCCGCCCGCTGCGCCCATGTTGGCCGGCTACATGACCCTGGTCAACGACGGCAGCGCGCCGGTCTCGATCGCATCGGCCCGCGCAGAGGGCTTCGGCCGGGTCGAGCTCCATCGGTCTTTCCACGAGGACGGCATGGCCCGCATGCGGCGCGTGGACCGGCTGGTGATCGAACCCGGGGAAGGGGTCACGCTCGAACGGGGCGGCCTGCACCTGATGCTGATGCAGGCGAGAACGCCGCTGCCCCCCGGTCGGACGGTCCGGATCGAATTCCTCGATGCGCACGGCGAGGTGCTGCTCGAAGTCGAGGCCGAGGTCATCCGGCGCCGGGACCGGGACCGGAACCCGAACGGGAACAAGGCTCGAGCTCGAACACCCGGTCCGGACTGACCGGATAGAACGACCAGCCGCGGCGATCCAGCCCGTCTCCGCCCCCGGTGAATCGTCCGAAGGCCGGAAGGATCAGGTGCTGGTTCTTGCGGGCGAAGGCCGGCAGCCGCAGCCGATCGCCCCGGCGGCCGAGCCGAACGACCGGATGAACGTGACCGGACAGGCCCGGCGGCGGATCGTCCAGCGACACCTCGTGCAGCAGCTCCAGGCCGTCGACCCGCGTGCCGTCGGACCAAGGCGTCATGCGCCACGGCTCCAGCCACGGCGCCAGGCCCCGATCGTGATTGCCGGCGACCAGCACCAGGTCCAGTGAAGCGTGACGCGCGCGCCACCGCTCGATGGCAAACGGCCAGTCGTCGTCGCCGGCCGGCGCGGCGTGAACCCAGTCGCCGAGCACCACCAGTCGCTCGGCCCCGGTCGCCTCGAGCAGCGCGTCCAGCGCGGCCAGTTCGGCGTCGAGCACCCCGCCGGGAATCGCCACACCGGAGCGCCGGAACACCTGGTCCTTGCCGAGATGGACGTCGGCAACCAGCGCGGTCCGGCGAGCGGGCCACCATAACGAGCGGTCCGGACGCATCTGCAGCCGAATGTCTGCGAGTTCGATGATCATGCGGCGTCCGATGCGCTCTTCTCGAGGCGCCCGAGCATGCGCTCGACCCGGGCCTGCCAGTCCTCGCTGGACAGGTGCGCGCGCAGGCGGTCGGCCCACAGCGGAAAAGCCAGCGGAGTCAGGCGCTCGGGTGCGTTCAACGCCAGCACCTGGTCCCGGCTCCGTTCCAGCACATGGCGGATTCTCGACACCTCCAACTGGGCCTCGAGCACTTCGCGGCGAGCCTGGTCCAGCAGCAGGTTGCCGGCGTCGTGCTCGGACAGCACGTCGAAGATCAATCCGCTCGACGCCTGGATCTGGCGTATCGCCTTGCCCTTGCCGGGGTAGCCCTGCTGGACGAGCCCCGCGATCCGGGCGATGTCGCGGAAGCGGTACTTCGCGAGGTTGGCCGCGTCCATGCTCTCGACGATATCGCGTTCGAGGTCGTCGGGATCGAGCAGCGCGCGCCAGGCGCGTTCGCCGAGCGCGACCGGATCGCCGCTGAGCAGCTCGAAGCCGTAGTCGTTGACGGTGATCGAGAACGTCACCGGACGATCGCGCGCGATCCGCCATGCCAGCAGCGCCGCCAGGCCCTCGTGGGCCAGGCGGCCGGCGAACGGGAACACGAACCAATGGTGTCCTTCGCGACTGCTCACGCCCTCGATGACCAGGCGATCGCGCGCCGGCAGCGCCGAGACGCTGCGCTGGAGCGCCAGGAGTGGTGCCGCGGCGCGCGCCTCCTCGGACGCCGGCAAGCGATCAGCGGCGAAGCGCTCGAACAGCTCCAGCAGACCATCGGCCAGCAGCGTGGACAGCGGCAAGCGCCCCCCCTGCCAAGCAGGCACCTGGGCCTTGTTGGTCTTCGCCGCGCGCACGTAGGCCACCATGTCGCGGATCCGGACCAGCTCCAGGACCCGGCCGGCAAACACGAAGCGCTCGCCGGGCCGCAGGCGGGTCAGAAACCGTTCCTCGACCATGCCGAGCGAGCCGCCCTTCTGGAACTGGACCTTCAGCGCACCGTCGGCGGTGATCGTGCCGATGTTCAGGCGATGCAGCATCGCGATCCGTCGATTCGGCACCTGGAGTCGGCCGCGATCTTCGATCACTCGCTGGAACGCCGGGTAGGCCTCGAGCGCCGGCCCGCCCCGGATCACGAAGTCCAGCACCCAGCGCCACTGCCGTCGCTCGAGTCCTGCGAAGGCGTGGGTGGTCCGAACCTCGTCGAACAGCGCATCGGCGTCCGCGCCGCCACCGAGCGCGGCGGTGACCACGTGCTGGGCAAGAACGTCGAGGGCGAGTTTCAGCGGCGATCTCGGCTCGACGCGGCCGGTGCGGAGACGCTCGCGCAGCGCCGCCAGTTCGGCGATCTCCAGGGCGTGGGTCGGCACGCAGACGATGCGCGCCGTACCGCCGGGGCGGTGGCCGGACCGCCCGGCGCGCTGGATCAATCGGGCCGCGCCCTTCGGACTGCCGACCTGGAGGACCTGGTCCACCGGCGAGAAGTCGACGCCCAGGTCCAGACTGGCCGTCGCGACCACGCATTTCAGCGAGCCGTCCGCCAGTCCGCGCTCGGCTCGTTCGCGCAGCTCGCGCGCGATCGAGCCATGGTGCAGGGCGACCCGGTCCGGCCAGTCGCAGACCGCCTCGATGGCATTGAACCAGATCTCGGCCTGGGACCGGGTGTTGGTGAACAGCAGGGTCGACTCGGCCGAGCCGATCCGCTCGATGACGGCCTTCAGCTGGCGGATGCCGACCCGGCCGGCCCACGGGAAGCGGTCGACGGATTCGGGCAGCAGCGATTCGAGCACCACCGGTCGATCGAGCTCGCCGGCGACGATCACCGGCTCGGTGTCCACCCCGACCAACGCCGCGGCCGCTTCCTCGAGGTTGCCGAGGGTCGCGGAAAGCCCCCAGATCCTCATGCCGGGGTTCCAGCCCCGGAGGCGGGCCAGCGCCAGTTGCAGCAACACGCCGCGCTTGGAATCGACCAGGTCGTGCCACTCGTCAACGAACACCCCGCGCAGGCTCTTCATCCGCGCCGGTGCGTCGGCATAGCTGAGCATCACCGCCAGGCTCTCCGGCGTGGTCACCAGCGCCGGCGGCGGCCGGTCCATCAGCTTCTTCTTGCGGTAGGCCGAGGTGTCGCCGGTCCGAAGCGCTACGGCGTCGTCGACCCCGGCATGCCGCAAGGGCAGCTCGAGCGCTCTTGCGGTGTCCGCGGCCAGCGCCCGCAGGGGCGTGATCCAAAGGTACTGCAGGCCCCTGCCGGGGCCGCCGAGCAGCTCGCGCACCGCCCCACCCCAGGCGGCCAGCGTCTTGCCGCTACCGGTCGGCGCGTGGACCAGGCCGCTGGAGCCGTCCGCATAGGCCTGCCAGGCGCGGCGCTGGAACGCCTGCACCTGCTGGCCGCGGCTGGCCAGGAAGGCCTCAATCGGACAGCAGTCGCTCAAGGTCCGCGAGCCGGTCGGCGCCGGCGATGTCCAGGTCGCGCCGCCAGCGGTGGATGCGCGGGAAGCGCAGCGCCAGCCCCGACTTGTGCCGACCGGACCGCGCGATGCCTTCGAAGGCCAGTTCGAACACGTGAACGGGCTCGACCGAGCGCACCGGCCCGAACCGCTCCTTCGTGTTCTGGCGGATCCAGCGGTCGAGCTCCTCGATCTCCTTCTGGGTGAGGCCCGAGTAGGCCTTGGCCACCGGGACCAGGCCGTCGTCGCCGTGCACCGCGAAGGTGTAGTCCGTGAACAGGTTCGAGCGCCGGCCGTGGCCCGGTTGGGCGTAGAGCAGGACGCCATCGAAGGTGTACGGCTCGACCTTCCACTTCCACCAGTCGCCGCGCTTGCGGCCGACCCGGTACGGCGAATCGGCGCGCTTGAGCATGAGGCCCTCGACCCCGCGTTCGCGGCTCGACGCCCGGAGTTCGGGCAGCGCCGTCCAATCGTCGAAGCGCACCGGTGACGGGCAGCGGATCGCGTTATCCACCGCGCCGACCACCTCCCGCAGCCGGGCCAGCCGCCCGCCCAGCGGCCGGTCGCGCAGATCCTGGCCGCCGTGCTCCAGCAGGTCGAAGGCCAGCAGCGCACACGGCGCCTTCGCCAGGGTCTTCGGGCCCGGCTTCTTGCGCCCGATCCGGGTCTGAAGCACCGAGAACGGCATCGGCCGGTCCTCGGCGTCGTCCCAGGCCATGATCTCGCCGTCCAGCACGGTGCCGTCCGGCAGCGCGTCGGCGACCGCCTCGATCTCCGGGAACCGCCCGTTGAGCAGATCCTCGCCGCGCGACCACAGGAAGTGCACGCCCTCGCGCTTGATCAGCTGGGCACGGATGCCGTCCCATTTCCATTCGGCGTGCCAGTCGGCGGCCTCGCCGAGCGATTCCGGATCGGCCTCCAGCGGCGATGCAAGGAAGAACGGATACGGGGTCGCCGGATCCGGCTCGCCCTCGCCCTCTGCCGCGACCAGCGCCCGGAACGCGTCCGGCGTGGGCGGCCAGCGACCCATGAGGCGGTGCGCGATCTGACCGGGTTCGACGCCCGCCACCTCGGCCAGCGCGCGCGTGACCAGCCGCTTCGACACGCCGACCCGCAGCGCGCCGGTGATCAGCTTGTTGAACAGGAAGCGCGCGGTGTCCGGCAATCCGTCCCACTGTTCGAACACCGCGGCCTTGCGCGCGTCGTCGTCGAGTTCCCCCAGCGGGCGCACGACCTCCTCGACCAGGTGTCGAAGCGGCGGAAGATCGGCGTCGGCACCCCGAGGTTCGGGCGTCAGCAGGGTCATGGTCTCGGCGAGGTCGCCGACGTGCTCGTAACTTTCCTCGACCAGCCAGAGCGGCAGGCCGGCCTTCTCGGCGGTCCACTCGCGCAGCTCGCGCGTGTTGACCAGCCGCTTCAGCCGCTGGCCGGTCAGGAAATACACGGCCCAGGCCGCGTCGGCGGGCGGTGCGGCCTCGAAGTACGCGTTGAGCGCCGCGACCTTGGCGTTGGTCGCGGTCGTGCGATCCAGTGCGACGAACAGCTCGACGAAGCGCTTCACGCGCCCCCCGCAAGGCTCGTGCGCAGGTTCCAGGCCTCGGCGCCGATGCCCCGCGCACGCAGGTAGCCGGCCAGCGGTTCACCGTTGCCGTGAATCGTGATCACGCGCGACGCGTTCTGGTCGGCCACCGTGTCGATCAACGCAGGCCAGTCCGCGTGGTCGGAAAACACGAAGCCGCGATCGTAACCGCGCCGCCGCCGATTGCCGCGAATCCGCATCCAGCCCGACACGAAGCCGGCGGAATGCTTCGGGAAGCGGCGCATCCAGGTCGAGCCGGCCGCCGACGGCGGCGCCAGCACGAGCTCGCCGGCGAACTTCTCTCCCGCCTCCGCCTCGCTCACCAGCGAGGTCGCGGGCAAAGCGATTCCCTGCTCGCGGTAGATATCGGTCAGGGGTCGCATCGCGCCGTGCAGCCAGACCCGCATGGCGGGCCGCCGGGCGACCAGCTCGGCCAGCACCCGCTGCGCCTTGCCGAGGGCGTAGCAGAACAGCACCGCGGGCCGCGATTCCGCCCGACACTCGTCCCACCACGCCTCGATCTCGTCGATCACGGACGACGGCTCGGCCCACCGGTAGACCGGCAGCCCGAAGGTGCATTCGGTGACCCAGACATCGCAGGCGGCCGGCTGGAAGGCGTCGCAGGTCGGGTCCGGGGCCCGCTTGAAGTCGCCCGACACGCCCCAGGTGCCCTGCTCCGACTCGATCCGGACCCACGACGAGCCGAGGATATGGCCCGCCGGAAACAGCGTCACCCGCGTATCGCCGAGCTCGAAGGCCTCCCCCCAGGCGTGGCCGTGATGGTCGGGGCGCAACGTGTCGTCTTCGGCCGAATCGCGATCGCCCTCGTCCGCGCCAGCGCCGATCCGCGCGGCGAGGATCGCCTTGTTCGACTCCGCCGTGTGGTACGCCTCCGAACCGCCGCGCGCATGGTCGGCGTGGGCGTGCGTGATGATCGCGCGCGGCACCGGACGCAGGGGATCGATCCAGAAGTCGCCGGCGGCGCAGTACAGGCCGCCGGCGGAGGGTTCGAGGAGGTTTTTCTGTTTCACTTGGGCAGTCTGACGGGTGGGCGTCAAGGTGGGGTTGGTTTGGGCTTTTCTCGGATAGATTCAATTCACCCGCCTGCTCGACACCGGTCTGCCACTCTGCGTCACCGAGATCAAAGACGTTTCGCCGCTCGCTGCGCGAGCTGATGCGAGTCCCTTTTGTCGCAACAAAAGGAACCAAAAATGCTCATGCCGGGAAGGCGCCCGCTTCGCGGGTTCCCTCGATTCTCGGGCCGCGCGGGGGATTCCGAACTCGCTCCGGTCGCTTCGCTCCCGTCGCTCAGACATGCGGAACCCCTTCCTCCGCGCGACCCTGCGAGACTCGGCGCCTTCCAGGCAGACCGAACCCGACGCCGACCCCAAGCCCGTTATCCCCGATCCGATTCTGGGGCCCAGCCACTTTCTGGGTTTCGATCGGAGACGCTGGATCCCGGGTAACGCCTGCGATGACGGAAAAAAGCAATCTGCCAAACCCGGCATTGGTTGGCTTTTGACTTCCTCGCCGTCAGCGCCGCCGAGAAGCGGAGGGGTGAGCGGAACCAGGCAAAGAGGTGTCTGAGCGAAGCGAGTTCTTCTTGCCCCGCTCGCACCGAGCATCGCAGAGCCTGCCCCGGACTTGATCCGGGGGGGCTGGCCGCAGCCCGGCGGCGATGTTCGCGCAGCGGTTCTGGGTACCGATTGTCATGACATTCCGCGCCACAAAAGGACCTCGCCGAAAGCCTGCGCAGCAGGCGGGCGAAACGCTGTTGCTTCTCAGACACACGCGACTGCCCCGGGTGCGCTTCACTTACCCGGGCTACGAAATCACGAGAATTAAGAGAAGCGGCTTGCCGGCCGCCCCCGGCTCACAAGCCCGAATAATCGAACTTCAGCCCACCCACCGATGCCTCGGCCATCAGGCCGCCGCGGCCGAGGATGAACACGGCCACCCCCTTCTCGTAGCTGGTCGTCGCCGCCACGCCGGCCGACGCGGCGATGGCGGTCGCCTGGGCGGAGAACTCGAAGTTGCCGCGCTGGAAGGTGGTCAGGGCCGCTTCGTCCTGGAAGAACACGACCATGGCGAAGTTCTGGGCGCCGATCTGGAAGCCGACCGTGCCCTGGATCAGGCGCGTGCGGCCGAGCGGATCGCCGCGCTCGAACACGATGCCGTTGCCGTAGGCCCCGCCGACGCCGAGCCCGCCCTTGCCCAGGCTCGGGAACACGGCGTAGCCATGCGCATGGTCGACCCAGTCACGCAGGCCCGGATCGCGGTCGACGAAACGAACGATTGCGGCGCGCGCGTCGGCGATCAGCACCGTATCCGACTTGGTCGTGGCGCAGCCGGCGGTCAGCAGCATCCACCCGCCGAGGAGCAGGATCGTCAGGATCTTCGAGTACAGCGAGGTACGGACGTGGATCATCGGTCGGGTCTCCGGGTACGGGGTTCGAGTCATTGACTTGGGGCGCTCATGTTCAGACGCTTGAGTTCGGGCGCTTGTCAGCCTTCGATTCCTTCGGCGGCGATCGGTTCCCCCGCCGCATCGGCGAACTGCAGCCGGGCGAGGCGAGCGTACAGCGGCGAGCGCTCCAGCAGCTCCTCGTGCGTGCCTTCGGCGCGGACTTCACCGTCCTCGATCACCAGGATCCGGTCGGCCCGGCGCACCGTGGCCAGGCGATGCGCGATGACCAGCACGGTGCGGTCCCGACTCGCCTCGTCGATGGCCTGCTGGACGAGACGCTCGCTCTCGGCATCGAGGCTGGCGGTGGCTTCGTCGAGCAGCAGCATGTCCGGGGTCTTGATCAGCGCCCGCGCGATCGCCATGCGCTGGCGCTGACCGCCGGAAAGGCGCACGCCCCGCTCACCGAGAAATGCGTCGAACCGTTCCGGCAGGGCGTCGATGAACGGCCGTGCGTGCGCCAGCCGCGCGGCCTCCTGCACCGCCTCGAGCGCCGCATCGGGCCGTCCGTAGCGGATGTTGTCCGCCGCCGTGCCGGAGAACAGCGCGATGTCCTGGCTGACCAGTCCCATGCCGTCGCGCAGCGCGACCGGATCGAGGTCGCGCAGATCGACCGCGTCACTGGACCCGTGCAGGCAGATGGTACCGGCGACCGGATCGTAGAAGCGCAGCGCGAGCTGGAAGATCGTGCTCTTGCCGGCACCCGAGGGGCCGACCAGGGCCACGGTCTCGCCCGGCCGCACCTCGAAGGACAGGCCGTGCAGCACGTTCTGGTCGGGCCGCGACGGATAGGCGAAATCGACGTTGTCGAAGCGAAGTCCGATCGGTCCTTTAGGCAGCGGCTTGGGCGAAGCGTTGCGGACCAACGCATCGTCGGCCTCGAGCAGCTCGGCGAGGCGCTCCATCGCCCCGGCGGCTCGCTGCACGCCGCCCCAGACCTCGCTGAGCGACGCGGTCGATCCGGCCGCCAGCAGCGCGTAGAGAACGAACTGGCTGAGCTGGCCCGGGCTGAGGGTGCCGTCGAGGACTTCGCGCGCGCCGAGCCAGAGAACAAAGGTCACGGAACCGAAGGTCATCAGGATCACCATCACGATCAGCACGGTGGTCGCCCGCAGCCGGTCGCGCTGCGCGTCGAAGGCGTCCTCGACCTGCCCGCGGAAGGTATCGGCCTCGCGCGCTTCCTGGGCGAAGGCCTGGACGGTCGAGACCGCGTTGATGGTTTCGTCGCCGTGGGCGGAAAACTCGGCGACCGCGTCCTGCGCGCGCCGCGACAAGCGGCGCACCCATCGGCCCAGGACCGCGACCGGCACGAAGACCAGCGCGATCATGCCGCCGATGACCCCGGCCAGCGACGGCGCGGTGATCACCAGCAGCGCCGAACTGCCGACCAGCATCAGCAGGTTCCGGATCGCGACCGAGGCACTGGAGCCGATCAGCGACTCGACCAGCGTGGTGTCCGTATTCAGTCGTGACAGCACTTCGCCGGTCCGGGTCGAGGCGAAGAACTCCGGGCCGAGCCGGATCACCCGTCGATAGACCGCTTCGCGCAGGTCGGTGATGATGCGCTGGCCCAGCCAGGACACCCAGTAGAAGCGCAGGCCTCCGGCCACCGCCATGATCGTGGCGGCGCCGAACAGCAGCCAGAACCACCGGTCGATGGTCGCCGGATCGTCGGCAAGGAAGCCGCGATCGATAACCTGCCCGACCGCGGCCGGGATGGCCATGGTGCCGGCGGCTGCCAGCACCAGGAACAGGCCGGCGAGGCCGATCTGCAGGCGGTAGCGTCCGATGAACGGCCCGAGCGCACGCAGCGACCGGACGTTGCGACTGGGCGACCGGTCGCGGGTGGGATCGACGGCGCTCACGACTGGACCTCGGCCGGCGCGGTCGGCCGGCGCGCGAGGCGCCGCTGGTGGCGAGCGTGGCGGACCGCCGATGCGGTGTACAACGCCAGCGCCGACCAGATCAGGGCGAAGGTCACGGCGTGATCGGAGGTGAAGGGTTCGCGGAACAGGAACACGGCCAGGCAGAACGAGATCGAAGGTGCAATGTACTGCATCAGGCCCACCGTGATCAGCGGAAGTCCGCGCGCGGCGGTCGCGAACAGCACCAGCGGCACCACGGTGACCAGCCCCGTACCGGCCATCAGCAGATCCAGCGTGCGCGATTCGCCAGCGAACACCAGCGCATCGGCGTCGGCGATGAACAGGAACCACAGCGCGACCACCGGCGTCATCATCAGTGTTTCCCAGAACAGCCCCACCATCGGGCCGACGTCGGTGATTTTCCGGACCAGCCCGTAGAGGCCGAAGCTCACCGCCAGGCCGAGCGCCAGCCACGGCGGACGCCCGACCTGGACGGCGAGGTAGACCGTGCCGATCGCCGCCAACGCAACCGCGAGCCCCTGAACCGGCCGCATCCGCTCCCGCAGGACCAGCGTACCCAGCAGCACGCTGACCAGCGGGTTGATGAAATAGCCGAGGCTTGTCGACAGCACGCGATCGGTATTCACGGCGTAGACGAAGATCAGCCAGTTGACGGCCACCAGCGCACCGGAGACCGCCAGAGCGCCGGCGACGCGCGGCGAGATGAGCACGGCCGACCGCAGCCGGCCTCGATGCCTGACCAGCAGCACCGCAGCTAGGAAGGCGACCGACCAGAGCACCCGATGGGCGATGATCTCGTCCGCGCCGGCCGCGGCCACCAGCTTGAAGTACAGCGGCACGCCGCCCCAGAGCCCGAAGGCGCCCAGTCCGGCGAGCAGCGGCGCCGGGCCGGCCGGCAAAGCGCTCGGCCGTGCGGAGGAGTCCATCGAAGCGCTGTCAGTTGCCGGGTGCGGTCGGGCCGTCACCGCCCGCATCCGCATCCGAGTCCGAATCCGAATCCGGCTCGCCGTCCTCGTCATCACCGTCGAGCCGCCGCTGCAGGAAGTCCATGACCCGCCGCTCGGCCTCGTCGCGCACGACCGCGCCGACATCCGGTGTGAGCTGGGGCGCGGTCAGGGTGCCGCCCAGCTGCAGGGGCACTCGCTGCAACCGCTCGCCAGCCAGCCTCAGTTGGCCGTTCAGCGAGAGATCGGCCAGACCCAGCTGCACCGATCCGCCGACGCCGAGCTGCTCGGTCAACAGCGTCAGACCGCTCAGATCGACGACGCCGTTGTCGACCTGAAGCGGTCCGGTGAATTCGCGGAACGACGTGCTGCCGCCCACCCCGCTGCGAACGGCGCCAGCCACATCGCGCGCGGCCAGTCCGCTGATCATGCCGTCGAGGTTGACGCCCCGGATCGTGCCGTCGCGAAAATCGTAGGCACCCTGACCGTCCAGCGACGCCAGCAACGCGTTCGGCGTCAGGCCGCGTCCGGTCAGCGCCAGGTCCAGCGAACCGGCCCCCGTCAGGAATCGGTCCAGGCCCCACGGTGCAAGGGCATCCGACAGGCTCTCAAGGTCGAAGCGCGGCCGGATCTCGACCCGGGCCGGCTCGGCGTTCAGGTCCAACCGTCCCGTGGCGGCCACCGCGCCGCCCTGAAGACCTGCTTCCAGCGGGTCGAGCGTGGCGATGCCGTTGCGGACCGTCAGCTCGGCCTGGACGTCGCGCAGTGGCAGGCCGCCGATCTGCATTCGTCCGAGCTCGAGATCGGCATCGACGTCGATGTCACGCAGTGCGAGCAGCGGCGACGGCTGATCGGGATCGGCGGACTCGTCCGTGCCGCTCGCCAGCATAGCGAGAAGCGCGTCGACATCGAGCGCGTCGCCACGAACCTCGGCGGTCACGCTTGGCCGCGCCGTGCCGCGCCACGTGGCCGATACGTCGAGCTGCTGATCGGCCAGACGGACGCGCCCATCGTCGAAACGAGCGCTGACCACGGTTCCGGTCTCGACCAGCAGGTCGCCGGTCATGCCCATCGTCAACTCGCCGCTGCGCGCCGACAGCTCGATGCCGTCGATGCGGATCGGTCCGTCGCCCGCTGGCACGAGAATCGTGCCGCCGAGCTCGATCTCCTCGAGCGTCGCGGGATCACCGATCCGGCCGCGAAACACGAACGGAACCGGCGTATCGAAGCGGAAGGCATCCAGTTCGAAGCGTTCCATCAGGAACTGCTGCACCGAGTTGGTCCGCTCGTCGGTAACGATCAGCCGTACGTCGTTCAGACGGATCGCCTCGACCGAGACTTCGGGCCGCTGGCCGCTCCCATCGGTCGGCCTTTCGGTCGAACCATCGGCCGGCGCTGCCGCCTGCTGCAGCCCATCCAGGGTGGTTCGGCCGGAGCGATCGGTGTAGAGCTGGATTTCGGCGCCTTCGAGGGTCAGCGCACCGGTCTCGATCTCGCTCTGGATCAACGGCCACAGCGCGACGGACATCCGCAGTGCATCGGCGGTGAACAGGGGCGGCCCGTCGAGTTCCGGCGGGCCGTCCAGCGTGACGTCCTCGGCCACGAGTTCGATGCGGGGAAACAGCCGGACTTCGAGCGGCCCGTCGAGCGTGAGATTGCGGCCCGTGCGCTGTTCGACCTGCTCGATCGCCAGCGTCTTGAGCCGGTCCTCGTCGAGCATCAGCACGACCGTCCCCCAGAGTCCCAGCAGCAGGATCAGGAACGCGGACAGGAAGATCAGGAACTTGCGCATGGCCCCACTCCGGATAAGACGACCGGATTGTAACGCGCGATCGTGCAGCGGCCGGTGACCGGAACGCCTGGCCCAAAGAAAAAGCCCGGCGCAAGCGCCGGGCCTTCCTGAACCTCCGGTATCAACCGGAAAGCGTTACTCGGCGCCCGCCTAGGAACCCGGGGCGCCCGGCCGGTCCACCAGCTCGACGTAGGCCATCGGGGCCTTGTCGCCGGCGCGGAACCCGCACTTGAGAATACGAACATACCCGCCCGGGCGCTCGCGATAGCGCGGACCCAGCTCGCTGAACAGCTTGCCGACCGCTTCCTTGTCGCGCAGACGCGCAAAGGCCAGACGGCGCTTGGCAACCGTGTCTTCACCGGCCATGGTGATCAACGGCTCGGCCACCCGGCGCAGTTCCTTGGCCTTGGGCAGCGTGGTCTTGATCAGTTCGTGCTTGAACAGGCTCGACGCCATGTTCTTGAACATCGCCTGGCGGTGCGACGAATTGCGGTTGAGCTTGCGGCCCGATTTGCGATGGCGCATCGTGATTCTCCTTAAACAGATTCGCGCGCAAGGTTGGACGGCGGCCAGTTTTCCAGCCGGGTCCCCAGCGAAAGATCATGCGCGGCCAGGACCGTCTTGATTTCGGTCAACGACTTCTTGCCGAGGTTCGGCGTCTTGAGCAGCTCGGTCTCGCTGCGCTGGACCAGGTCGCCGACGTACTGGATGTGCTCGGCCTTCAGGCAGTTGGCCGAACGCACGGTCAGTTCGAGGTCGTCGATCGGTCGCAGAAGCACCGGATCGAAGGACTGCTCGTCGCGAGTTTCTTCGTCCTTGTCGCGAGCGATGAAGTCCACGAACACCGACATCTGGTCGACCAGGATGCTCGCAGCCAGCTTTACTGCGTCTTCGCAGGACAGCGTGCCGTTGGTCTCGATATCGAAGACCAGCTTGTCGAGGTCGGTGCGCTGCGCCACTCGTGCGCTTTCAACGCTGTAGGCGACGCGGTGGACCGGGCAGTACGATGCGTCGAGCTGCAGGCGACCGATCGAACGGGACTCCTCCTCGTTGAAGCGCAAAGTCGCGGCCGGCTGGTAGCCGACGCCACGCGTGATCTTCAGCTGCATGTGCAGCTTCTGCTTCTTGGTCAGCGTGCAGATCACGTGATCCGGGTTGACGATTTCGACGTCGTCGTTGACCTGGATGTCGCCAGCGGTGACCGCACCGGCCTTGTCGGCAGTCAGCGTCAGGGTCGCCTCATCGCGATTGTGCATGCGCACGGCGACGCCCTTCAGGTTCAGCAGGACTTCGACGATGTCCTCCTGCAGACCTTCCACCGAGGTGTATTCGTGCAGCACGCCATCGATCTCGGCTTCCGAGATCGCAGCGCCCGGAATGGACGACAGCAGCACGCGACGCAGCGCATTGCCGAGGGTGTGGCCGAACCCGCGTTCCAGCGGCTCCAGCGTCACCTTCGAGCGGCGCGGCGAAAGTTCTTCGACGATCAGGCCCTTGGGCTTGAGCATCTTTTCGATCAATGAATACGCACTCGACATGAATGCCTCTCTCAAATTCGTCTAGCTGATTGTTGACACCGGTGCGGAACCCGTCGACCGGATCGCGGCGCGAGCCGGTCGGTACTGATTACTTGGAGTAGAGCTCCACGATCAGGTTCTCGTTGATATCCGGCGGCAGATCGTCGCGGTCCGGAAGGCTCTTCAGCGTGCCTTCGAACTTGTCCAGATCGGACTCGCACCACGGCGCGACCATGTCCAGGTCCTTGGCCACGGTGGCAGCTTCCTGGACGCGCAGGTGCTTGCGTGCCTTCTCGCGGACGGCCACCTTGTCACCCGGCGCGATCTGCGCGGACGGGATATTCAGGATTCCGCCGTTGACCTCGACCAGGCGGTGGCTGACCATCTGGCGCGCCTGGGCGCGGGTCACTGCAAACCCCATCCGGTAGACGACATTGTCCAAGCGGCCTTCCAGCAGGCGAAGCAGGTTTTCACCCGTTGCGCCCTTCTGCTGCGCGGCCTTCTTGTAGTAGTTGCGGAACTGCTTCTCGAGCACGCCGTACATGCGGCGCACCTTCTGCTTCTCGCGCAGCTGGAGCGCATAGTCGGACAGGCGCTGACGGCGCCCGGCCCCATGCTGCCCCGGCGGCTGCTCGAGCTTGCATTTCGAATCCAGGCTGCGCGCCGGGCTCTTCAGGCTCAGGTCGACGCCCTCGCGGCGAGCCAGCTTGCAGGTCGGTCCAGTGTATCGTGCCATTTCGATGTCGCTCGTTCGGTAGTGGTTCTGCTTAGACTCGGCGCTTCTTCGGCGGACGGCAGCCGTTGTGCGGAATCGGCGTGACGTCGATGATGTTCGTGATCTTGTAGCCCAGCGCGTTCAGCGAACGCACGGAGGACTCGCGCCCCGGACCCGGTCCGTTGACCCGGACTTCCAGGTTCTTCAGACCGAATTCCTGCGCGGCGCGGCCGGCATTCTCGGCGGCCACCTGGGCCGCGAACGGCGTCGACTTGCGGGAACCCCGGAACCCGGAGCCGCCGGAGGTCGCCCAGGACAACGCATTGCCCTGCCGGTCGGTGATCGTGATGATCGTGTTGTTGAACGACGCATGCACGTGGGCAATGCCGTCGATCACGGTCTTCTTGACCTTCTTCTTGCCCTTGGCGGTCTGCTTTGCCATAACTGTTCAGTCCTCAGCGAATCGGACGACGCGGGCCCTTCCGGGTGCGCGCGTTGGTACGGGTTCGCTGCCCGCGTACGGGCAGTCCACGCCGGTGGCGAAGGCCGCGGAAGCAGCCCAGATCCATCAGGCGCTTGATGTTCATGCCCACCTCGCGGCGCAGGTCGCCCTCGACGACGAACTCGCCGACCTTCTGACGAAGCTTTTCCTCTTCGCCCTCGGTGAGCTCCCGGACCCGGGTGGTCGGGGCGACACCGGTCGTGTCGCAGATTTCGTACGCGCGCGTACGACCGATGCCGTAGATCTGGGTCAGTGCGACCCAGACGTGCTTGTTTGGCTGCAGATTGACGCCTGCGATACGAGCCATGAATGCGTTCCTCGTGATTTCCGGCTGCTGGCCTGGCCGAGCGAACCCGCTCGACGCAAACCGGCAATATTAGCAGTTTTCTATGCGGTTTCCAAGCCCTGGGCGACCCTTCGGGTCAGCCCTGGCGCTGCTTGTGCTTCGGATCCGTGCAGATCACGAACACCACACCGCGGCGGCGCACGATCTTGCAGTTTCGGCAGATTCGCTTGACCGATGCCTGAACCTTCATTGTCCTTTCCTCTACGTCGTTTCCGGCGACCCGACAACGGGCCCCATTTCAATCGCCAATCAGCGGCGGACGACTCCACCGGAGCGTCCGTAACCTTTCAGATTCGCCTTCTTCAGAAGGCTGTCGTACTGGTGCGACATCAGATGCGCCTGGAGCTGCGCAATGAAGTCCATGGTCACCACCACGATGATGAGCAGGGACGTTCCGCCGAAGTAGAACGGCACGTTCCAGCGCATGATCAGGAATTCCGGCAGCAGACAGACCGCGACCAGATAGGCCGCGCCCACGGCGGTCAGTCGAGTCAACACATAGTCGATGTAGTCGGCCGTCTGACGCCCGGGCCGAATCCCCGGAATGAACGCGCCCGACTTCTTCAGGTTGTCCGCCGTTTCGCGCGAATTGAACACGATCGCGGTGTAGAAGAAGCAGAAGAACGCGATCAGCCCGCCGAACAGCAGCACGTACACCGGCTGACCGGGCGAGAGCTGGTCGGCGATCCGCTGCAGCCAGGTCGACTGGCCGGCCTGGCCGAACCAGGTGCTCATCGTGGCCGGGAACAGCACCAGCGAGGAGGCGAAGATCGCCGGAATGACGCCGGACATGTTCACCTTCAGCGGAAGGTGCGTCGACTGGTTCTGGTACGCCTTGCGACCCTGGCGCTGCGCATAGTTGACCGTGATCCTGCGCTGGCCCCGCTCGACGAACACCACGAACGCGGTCACGGCGAAGGCCAGCAGGATCAGGAACAGGACCAGCAGCGGGCCCAGTTGCCCGGTCCGGACCAGTTCCAGCGTATTGCCGACCGCAGCCGGCAGGCCGGCGACGATGCTGGCGAAGATGATGATCGAGATGCCATTGCCGATCCCGCGTTCGGTGATCTGCTCACCCAGCCACATCAGGAACACCGTGCCTGCGGTCAGGGTAACGATCGCCGCGAACATGAAGCTCGGTCCTGGTGTCATCACCACGGCCAGGCCCTGCCCGGCGCTCTGGGCCTGCAATGCAGCGGCCACACCGAAGGACTGGAACAGGGCCAGAACCACCGTGAAGTACCGCGTGTACTGGGTGATCTTGCGGCGACCGGCCTCGCCCTCCTTGCGCAGCTGCTGAAGCTGCGGGATGGCGTGGCTCATCAACTGCATGATGATGGCCGCGGAGATGTACGGCATGATGCCCAGCGCAAAGATGGAGAACCGGCCCAGGGCACCACCCGAGAACATGTTGAACACGTCCACGATCGTCCCGCGCTGCTGATCCATCAGCTGGACCAGCGCGTCCGGGTTGATGCCGGGCACGGGAATGAAGGTGCCCAGGCGGTAGACCGCCAGCGCGCCGAGCACGAACAGCAGCCGGTTGCGAAGTTCCGTCAACCGACCCATGCCGCCGAGCATTCCCGCCATCTGCGAAGGACCCGAGGCCATTATTCGACCTTGCCCCCGGCGGCTTCGATCGCCTTGGCCGCACCGGCCGAAGCCTCGATTCCCTTCAGCGTGACCGCACCGGTCAGCTCACCGGTATTGATCACCTTGACCCGACGGGTCGAACGCGGCACGAGGCCGGCATTCTTCAGCGCATCAAGGTCGATCGTATCGAGATCGAGCTGGTTGATCTGGTACAGCCGGAGTTCCCGTGTGAAGCGATTCACCGCGGAGTTGAATCCGACCTTCGGCAAACGGCGCTGCAGCGGCATCTGGCCGCCCTCGAAACCGGACTTGTGGAAACCGCCGGAGCGGGACTTCTGGCCCTTGTGACCGCGACCGCCGGTCTTGCCCAGTCCGGAACCGATACCGCGTCCCACGCGTTTACGGCTCTGCTTGGCACCGTCGGCTGGCTGAATGCTGTTCAGTTTCATGTTCGTTTCCGTCTATGCAATCGGAGTTCGGTGACCGCGCAGGACGTCAGACGTCCTCGACGTTCACCAGGTATTGGACCTTGTTGATCATCCCGCGAACGGCCGGGGTGTCCTCGAGCTCGACGCTATGGTTCATGCGCCGAAGTCCGAGTCCACGCACCGTTTCGCGATGCTTTCCAATGGTGCCGTTCGGGCTGCGGACCAGGGTCACGCGCACGCGGCCGGGATTCTTCTTAGCCATGGTTTTCCAGAATCTCCTCGACGCTCTTGCCGCGCTTGGCCGCCACGGACTCGGGAGACGCCATTGCCTCCAGGCCCTTGATGGTCGCGCGGACCAGGTTGATCGGATTGTTGGAACCGACGCTCTTGGCCAGGACGTTGTGGACACCGACGGCCTCGAACACGGCTCGCATCGGGCCACCCGCGATCACGCCGGTACCTTCCGACGCCGGCTGCATGTAGATCCGCGAGCCGCTGTGACGCGACTTCACCGGGTGCCACAGGGTGCCGTTGTTCAGCGGAATCCGCTTCATGTCCCGGCGGGCCTTCTCCATCGACTTCTGGATCGCCAGCGGCACTTCGCGCGCCTTGCCGTAGCCGAAGCCGACCTTTCCATTGCCGTCACCGACCACGGACAGCGCCGTGAAGCCGAACTGACGACCACCCTTGACCACCTTGGCCACACGGTTGACAGCGACCAGCTTCTCGATGAAGTCGTCGGACCGTTCGTAATCTCTCGCCATATCAGTTGTCCAAAATCGTGTCGATTAAAACTTCAGACCCGCTTCACGGGCAGCGTCGGCCAGCGACTTCACGCGACCGTGATACTTGAAACCGGAGCGGTCGAAGGCGACTTCCTCGATGCCTTCGGCCAGCGCCTTGGCCGCGATGCTCTTGCCGACGGCCTCGGCCGCTCCGCGATCGCTGGTCGACTTCAGGTCCTTGCGCAGGTCGGCCTGGACCGTCGAAGCAGCCGCGATGGTGCGGTCACCCTCGGCCGTCAGGACCTGGGCATAGATGTGCCGGCCGGAGCGGAACACCGAAAGGCGCGGCTTTTCGCCGCGGGCGATTCGGGCACGCGCCTTGCGGGCTCGGCGGAGTCGGGATTCGTTCTTCTGGCTCATGTCAATGCGTCCTTGCATCAGGCCTTCTTGGCTTCCTTCATGACGACACGCTCGTCGGCGTAACGCACGCCCTTGCCCTTGTAGGGCTCGGGCGGGCGGTAGGCGCGGATCTTGGCCGCGACCTGACCGACCAGCTGCTTGTCGGCGCCCTTGACCACGATCTCGGTCTGGCTCGGGGTCTCGACCGTCACACCCTGGGGAACTTCGAATTCCACCGGATGGCTGAACCCCAACTGGAGGTTCAGCTTGGCACCCTGCGCCTGGGCGCGATACCCCACGCCGATCAGGTTCAGCTTCTTCTCGAAGCCGTCGGTGACACCCACGACCATGTTGTTGACCAGCGCACGCATGGTACCGGCCATCGCAGAGGTGCCATCGGCCCCCGGCGCGAACTTCAGCATGCCGTCGTCGTTGGACATCTCCACCGTCGGATGGAGGTTGAACTCGAGCTCGCCCTTGGGGCCCTTGACCCGGACGGTCTGACCGTCCTGGCTGAACTGGACCGCCTTCGGCAGCTCGATCGGATAATTGGCAATTCTCGACATCTTCGAAACTCCCGTCAGGCGACCGTGCAGAGCACTTCGCCACCGTGACCTTCGCGGCGAGCGGACGAATCGCTCATCACGCCCTTGGACGTGCTGATGATCGCGATGCCCAGTCCGTCCTGGACGCGCGGAATGTCGCTGGCTGCGTAGTACAGCCGGCGACCCGGCTTGCTTACGCGGCGCAGCGTGTCGATCACGCCTCGGCCGTTCATGTACTTCAGGTCGATTTCCAGCTCGGCCTCGACGCCTTCGCCGTTGGTCCGGAAGTCGAGGATGTAGCCCTCGTCCTTCAGCACTTCGGCAATCGCGATCTTGACCTTCGACACCGGCATCGACACGCTCTTCTTGTTGACTTCCTGCGCATTACGGATGCGCGAGAGCATGTCGGCAATCGGATCACTCATACTCATGTTCGTTCGTCCTCTTTACCAACTGGCCTTGCGCAGGCCGGGGATGTCTCCGCGCATCGCCGCTTCACGCAGCTTGTTGCGCGCCAGGCCGAACTTGCGGTAGTAGCCGCGCGGACGACCGGTCTGCTGGCAGCGGTTGCGACCGCGAGCCGGGCTGGAATCGCGCGGCAGCTTGCTCAGCGCGAAGATGGCCGCCTGCTTCTCTTCGAAGTCGACGTCCGGGTCTGCGATGATGCGCTTCAATTCGGCCCGCTTTGCGGCGTACTTGCCCGCCAGTTCGGACCGCTTCTCGTCGCGCGCGATCATTGATTTCTTGGCCATGGTTCCTAGTACTCCTTAGCGTGCGCGGAACGGGAAGCCGAACGCCTCGAGCAGCGCCTTGCCTTCCTCGTTGGTGGCTGCGCTGGTCGTGATCGCGATATCCATTCCGCGGATCGCGTCGACCTCGTCGTAATTGATTTCGGGAAAGATGATCTGCTCCCGGACGCCGAGGTTGAAATTACCCCGGCCATCGAACGCCTTCGGGCTGATTCCGCGGAAGTCGCGGACGCGCGGCAGCGCGATGCTGATCAGGCGATCCAGGAATTCGTACATCCGCTCGCTGCGCAGTGTCACCTTGGCACCGATCGGATAGTCGTCGCGGATCTTGAAGCTGGCGACGGACTTCCGGGCCTTGGTCACGATCGGCTTCTGACCGGACAGCTTCGTCAGATCACCGACGGCCTTCTCGATGACCTTCTTGTCGGCCACGGCTTCGCCCAGACCCATGTTGATCGTGATCTTCTCGATCCGAGGGACCTGCATCACGTTGGCGTAGCCGAACTTTTCCTTCAGCTGGCCGGCGACCGTGTCCCGATAGAATTCCTGCAACCTGCTCATCTCATTGGCCTCAAATATCGACGACTTCACCGGTCGAACGGAACACGCGAACCTTGCGCCCGTCGTCCAGCATCTTGAACCCGACTCGATCACCGCGGTCGGTGGCCGGGTTGTACAGCATCACGTTCGAACCGTGGATCGGCGCTTCGCGCTCGACGATACCGCCGGGCTGCTGGCGCTGCGGATCCGGCTTCATGTGACGCTTGACCATGTTGACGTTCTCGACCAGGTACCGATCGTCCGCCAGGACCTTCAGCACATGGCCTCGCTGGCCCTTGCTGCGTCCGGCGATCACGATGACCTCGTCACCCTTGCGAATGCGTTCCATCTCTCGAACTCCTTACAGCACTTCCGGTGCCAGCGAAATGATCTTCATGAACCGTTCGCCGCGCAATTCACGCGTCACCGGCCCGAAGATTCGGGTACCGATCGGCTCCAGCTTGTTGTTCAGGATCACGGCGGCGTTCCCGTCGAAACGGATCAGCGAACCGTCCCGGCGACGAACACCTTTTCGGGTGCGAACGACGACGGCGTTGTAGACCTCGCCCTTCTTGACCTTGCCGCGCGGAATGGCGTCCTTTACGGTGACCTTGATCACGTCGCCGATGTTGGCGTAGCGACGCTTGGAACCGCCCAGCACCTTGATACACATCAGCTCACGGGCCCCACTGTTGTCCGCCGCCGACAGTCTGCTCTGCATCTGGATCATTATCTGCTCCGCTCCGGCTTACTGCGCCCGCTCGACGATTTCGACCACTTTCCAGCTCTTCGTCTTGGAAAGCGGGCGGCCCGGCGCGATGCGCACGGTATCGCCTTCGTTGCACTCGTTGTTCTCGTCGTGCGCGTGCACCTTGCTGGACCGGCGGATGTACTTGCCGTACAGCGGATGCTTCAGCATGCGCTCCAGACGCACGGTGACGGTCTTGTCCATCTTGTTGCTGACGACCTTCCCGGTCTGGACGTGCTCGACGCGCTTGGTTTCGTTGTTCTCGCTCATGCCTGTTCACCCTGCGGCTGATTCAATACCGTCTTGACGCGCGCGATGTCACGGCGCACCTGGCGCAGCTTGTGCGGCTCGGTCAGCTGACCGGTACCGAGCGCCATGCGCAGTTCGAACTGCTCCTTCCGCAGGTCCACCAGCAGGTCCTTGAGTTCCTGCTCGGACTTGCCCTTGATTTCCTTCGCCTTCATTACAGCGACCTCGCAACAATCGTCGTCTTGACGCTCAGCTTGGCGGCGGCACGGCGAAACGCTTCCCGTGCGACGTCTTCGCTGACGCCCTGGATTTCATAGATGACGCGGCCCGGCTGAATCGGGGCAACCCAGTACTCGACGTTGCCCTTGCCCTTGCCCATGCGCACCTCGACCGGCTTCTTGGTGATCGGCTTGTCGGGGAACACGCGGATCCAGAGCTTCCCGCCACGCTTGACGTGACGGGTGATGGCTCGACGGGCCGCCTCGATCTGTCGCGCAGTGATGAACCCGCGGGTCGTGGCCTGCAGCGCGTACTCGCCGAAGCTGACCTTGTTGCCCACCTGGGCGAGACCGCGGTTCCGGCCCTTCTGCGTCTTACGGAATTTGGTTCGTTTCGGCTGCAGCATCTCAGTTCTCCCGACCGCCCTTGCCGGACGACTTCTCTTCTTGCTTCTCGGCGTGGAGATCGAACACGTCGCCGGTGTAGACCCAGCACTTGACGCCGATGACGCCGTAGGTGGTCTTCGCCGTCGACACGCCGTAATCGACGTTCGCGCGCAGCGTGTGCAGCGGAACCCGGCCTTCGCGGTACCACTCCGACCGCGCGATGTCCGCACCGTTCAGGCGGCCACCGACCTGGACCTTAATGCCCTGGGCGCCAAGGCGCATCGCGTTGCCGACCGCGCGCTTCATCGCACGGCGGAACATGATGCGGCGCTCCAGCTGCTGCGCGATGCTGTCGGCGACCAGCTTTGCGTCGAGCTCCGGCTTGCGGATCTCGCTGACGCTGACGGCCGTCGGCACGCCGAGGATGTCGGTCAGCTTGCGGCGCAGCCGCTCGATGTCCTCACCCTTCTTGCCGATCACGATGCCCGGACGCGCCGTATGAATCGTGACCTGGGCCTGCTTGGCCGGCCGCTCGATGTGAACGCGGCTGACCGCGGCCTGCGCCAGTTCCTTGTCGATGAACTTGCGCGCAGCGAGGTCGCTGTTCAGGTTCGCGGCGAACTCTTCACGTTCGGCGTACCAGCGAGCAGCCCAATCCTTTGAGATGCCCAGGCGAATACCGGTTGGATGTACCTTGTGACCCATAACAGTTCCTTATTTCTCCGCGACCGTGATCGTGATATGGCTCGTGCGCTTGAGGATCCGGGTGTATCGACCCTTGGCACGAGCCCGGCCGCGCTTGAGCGTCGGGCCTTCGTCGACCATGATGCGGCTGACGGTCAGTTCGTCGATATCCGCACCCTGGTTGTGCTCGGCATTGGCCACGGCACTCAGCAGGAGCTTGCGCACGATGTGCGCGCCCTTCTTGTTGCTGAAGCTGAGCAGTTCATCGGCCTTTTCCACCGGCATGCCGCGGACCTGATCCGCAACCAGCCGTGCTTTCTGAGCCGAGATCCGCGCGCCTCGCAGTTTTGCAGTCGCTTCCATGGACAGTCCCATCCTTACTTCGTCTTGCGGTCAGCCACGTGACCCTTGAACGTCCGGGTCGGGGCGAATTCGCCCAGCTTGTGGCCGACCATGTTCTCGTTGATCAGCACGGGCACGTGCTGCCGCCCGTTGTGAACGGCGATCGTCAGTCCGACCATGTCCGGCATGATCATCGAGCGGCGCGACCAGGTCTTGATCGGACGCTTGCTGTTGGACTCGAGCGCGACCTGCACCTTCGCGTGAAGGTGGTGATCGATGAACGGGCCTTTCTTGAGTGAACGTGGCATTGCGATTTCCTGTTACTTGCGTTTCTTACGCGAGCGAACGATGAACTTGCTTGTGCGCTTGTTGGTCCGCGTGCGCTTGCCCTTGGTCTGAACGCCCCACGGCGTGACCGGGTGGCGACCGCCGGAAGTCCGACCTTCACCACCACCGTGCGGGTGATCGACCGGGTTCATCACGACACCACGGACCGTCGGGCGCACACCGCGCCAGCGCTTCGCGCCGGCCTTGCCCAGCTTTTCCAGGTTGTGCTCGGCGTTCGAGACCTGGCCGATCGTGGCCCGGCAGTGGGTCAGGATCTTGCGCATTTCGCCGGAGCGCAGCAGCAGCGTGGCGTAGCGACCTTCACGGGCCACCAGCTGCACCGAGGAACCCGCCGAGCGCGCCATCTGGCCGCCCTTGCCCGGCTTCATCTCGATGTTGTGCAGCGTCGTACCGACCGGAATCGAGCGCAGCTCCATCGCATTACCCGGCTTGATCGGCGCTTCCGAGCCGCTCTGCACCTCGTCGCCGGCACGAAGATCGCGCGGTGCGAGGATGTAGCGACGCTCACCATCCAGATACTTGACCAGCGCGATGTGCGCGCTGCGGTTCGGATCGTATTCGATCCGCTCGACAATGCCGCGAATACCGTCCTTGTCACGCTTGAAGTCGACGACGCGGTAGCGCTGCTTGTGCCCGCCACCCTGGTGACGGGTGGTGATCCGGCCGTTGTTGTTGCGGCCGCCGGTCGACGACTTCGCTTCGGTCAGCGACTGGTACGGCTTGCCCTTCCACAGGTGATCGTGGCGGACGCGTACCAGGCCACGACGGCCCGGCGAAGTTGGTTTTGCCTTGACGATTGCCATGCTTGCTTTCCCGGCTATTCGTTAATCTGCACTGAGCTGTTCGATCGTCTGGCCGGCCTGAACGCGCACATACGCCTTCTTCCAGCTCTTCTGACGACCCGGACGCATCCGGAAGCTCTTGGATTTGCCCTTCACGTTGACCACGCTGACGTTCTCGACCTGGACGTCGAACAACCCTTCGACGGCCTGGCGGATTTCGTCCTTGGCCGCGTCCTTGGCGACTTCGAACACGTACTGGTTCGAGTCGGCCTGCAGCCGCGCGGTCTTTTCGGATACGTGCGGCATGCGCACGATCTGATACATGCGTTCCTTGTTCATGCCAGCCACTCCTGGATGCGGGTGATCGCAGCGGTGGTCAGGACCACCTTGTCGGAGCCGACGAGACTCACCGGATCCATCTGGTCGACCGTGGCCACGTAAACGCCGGGGATGTTCCGGCTGGCCAGGAACAGGTTGGTATCCAGTTCCGCGTCGACGATCAGACCCTTGTCCACGCCCAGCGACTTCAGCTGTTCGGCGAGCGCCGCGGTCTTCGGCGCGTCGATGCCCAGCGAATCGACGACCACCAGCCGGTCCTGCCGAACGAGCTCGGACAGGATGGCCTTGATCGCACCGCGGTACATCTTGCGATTGACCTTCTGCGAATGATCGCGAGGCTGGGCCGCGAAGGTGACCCCACCGCTGCGCCACAGGGGGCTGCGGATGGTGCCGGCTCGGGCGTTGCCCGTGCCCTTCTGGCGCCACGGCTTGCGACCACCGCCGGCCACGGCCGAGCGGTTCTTCTGGGCCTTGGTTCCGGCGCGAGCGCCGGCCAGGTACGCGGTCACGACCTGGTGCACCAGCGCTTCGGAGAACGGGCGATCGAAAACGCCTTCGTCCACCGTGATCTTGCTGCTGCCGCCTGTGATTGCGAGTTCCATGATTGCGTTCCTTCCTGTTAGCCCTTCACCGCCGGGCAGACCACGACGTGGCCGCCGGGCGCGCCCGGTACGGCGCCGCGGATCAGCAGCAGGTTTCGTTCCTTGTCGACTCGGACGACCACGAGGTTCTGCGTCGTGACACGCTCGGCGCCCATGTGTCCGGCCATCTTCTTGCCCTTGAAGACGCGACCCGGCGTCTGGCACTGGCCGATCGAACCCGGCGCGCGATGCGACAGCGAGTTGCCGTGCGTGGCGTCCTGCATGCGGAAGTTGTGACGCTTGATCACACCCGCAAAGCCCTTGCCCTTGCTGGTGCCGGTCACGTCGACCTTCTGACCGTCGGTGAAACGGTCCACGGAGATCTCGGAGCCGACTTCGGGCAATTCGCCGTCCGCGGCTTCGATTCGGAATTCCCAGAGCCCCTCGCCCGGCTCGACGCCGGCCTTGCGGAAATGACCCGCCTGGGGTTGAGAGACCAAAGACGCACGGCGGTTGCCGGTGGTGACCTGGATGGCCGCGTAGCCGTCGCGATCGTTGTCGCGAATCTGGGTCACGCGATTCGGGGCGACCTCGACCACGGTCACCGGAACGGCCGTGCCGTCTTCGGTGAAGACCCGGGTCATGCCTCGCTTCCGTCCTACGATTCCAATTGCCATGACTGCCTATCCTTGTCAGTACAGCTTGATCTGGACGTCCACACCGGCGGCCAGATCGAGTTTCATCAGTGCATCCACGGTCTTGTCGTTCGGATCCACGATGTCCATCAGACGTTTGTGGGTGCGAATCTCATACTGGTCACGCGCGTCCTTGTTGACGTGCGGTGAGGTCAGCACCGTGTAGCGTTCCTTCCGCGTCGGGAGCGGAATCGGACCGCGAACCTGGGCACCGGTTCGCTTGGCCGTCTCGACGATTTCCTGCGTCGAGCGATCGATCAAGCGGTGGTCGAAGCCCTTCAAACGAATACGAATTCTCTGTTCGGCCATTGCCGTTACGCCTTTAGTCTGTCAAAGAACACTTGTTTTCCCGGCCGTCTCGGCCGCGGAAAAGCACTCGAGGCAGGGCCCGCCAGCGGCGAGCCGTGCCGGTGCCGCGCGATTACTTGTGGATCTTCGCCACCACGCCGGCACCCACGGTCCGGCCACCCTCACGGATGGCGAAACGCAGACCTTCTTCCATGGCAATCGGGGCGATCAGCTCGACCTGGATCTTCACGTTGTCGCCCGGCATCACCATTTCGGTTCCTTCCGGCAGCTCCACCGCACCCGTCACATCGGTCGTGCGGAAGTAGAACTGCGGACGGTAGCCCTTGAAGAACGGCGTGTGACGGCCGCCTTCTTCCTTGCTCAGCACGTACACCTCGGCTTCGAAGTGCGTGTGCGGCGTGATCGTGCCCGGCTTGGCCAGAACTTGGCCGCGCTCGACGTCGTCACGCTTCGTGCCGCGCAGCAGCACGCCCACGTTGTCGCCCGCTTCGCCCTGGTCCAGCAGCTTGCGGAACATCTCCACACCCGTGCAGGTGGTCTTCGTGGTGTCCTTGATGCCGACGATTTCCAGCTCGTCACCCACCGTCACGATCCCGCGCTCCACGCGGCCCGTCACCACCGTACCGCGGCCGGAAATCGAGAACACGTCCTCGATCGGCATCAGGAACGGCTTGTCCGTGTCGCGCTCCGGCGTCGGAATGTACTCGTCCAGCGCCGACACCAGCTTCAGGATCGACGGAACGCCGATGTCCGAATCGTCGCCTTCCAGCGCCTTCAGCGCCGAACCGGTGATGATCGGCGTGTCGTCGCCCGGAAAATCGTAGCTCGACAGCAGCTCGCGGACTTCCATCTCGACCAGCTCCAGAAGCTCTTCGTCGTCGACCATGTCCGCCTTGTTCAGGTAGACCAGGATCTGCGGAACACCCACCTGGCGCGCCAGCAGGATGTGCTCGCGCGTCTGCGGCATCGGGCCGTCGGCCGCCGAAACCACCAGGATCGCGCCGTCCATCTGCGCCGCACCGGTGATCATGTTCTTCACGTAGTCGGCGTGCCCCGGGCAGTCGACGTGCGCGTAGTGGCGCGCATCCGACTCGTACTCGACGTGCGCGGTCGCGATCGTGATCCCACGAGCCCGCTCTTCCGGCGCGTTGTCGATCTGGTCGTACGCCTTGAACTCACCGCCGCGCGCTTCCGCGCAGACCTTGGTCAGGGCCGCCGTCAGCGTGGTCTTGCCGTGGTCGACGTGACCGATCGTGCCGACGTTGACGTGCGGCTTCGTGCGTTCGAATTTAGCCTTGGACATGGAACGATTCCTCTCGCGTTCTTATGCGGTTTTCTTGATGACTTCGTCGGCCACGCTGTTCGGGGCCTCGGCGTAGTGCAGGAACTCCATCGAGTAGTTCGCACGACCCTGCGTCATCGAACGCAGGTCGGTCGCGTAGCCGAACATCTCGGAAAGCGGCACGTTGGCACGGATGATCTTGCCGGACGCGGCGTCCTCCATGCCCTGGACCAGGCCGCGGCGACGGTTCAGGTCACCCATGACATCGCCCATGTAATCTTCCGGCGTCACCGCCTCGACCTTCATGATCGGCTCGAGCAGGACCGGGTTGGCTTTCAGCGCCCCGTCCCTGACGGCCATCGAACCGGCGATCTTGAACGCCATTTCCGACGAGTCGACTTCGTGGTACGAGCCGTCGAACAGCGCGGCCTTGACGTCGACCATCGGGAATCCGGCGAGCACGCCGTTCATCAGCTGCTCCTCGATGCCCTTGGCCACCGAGCCGATGTAATCCTTCGGGACCACGCCGCCAACGATTTCGTTGACGAACTCGAACCCTGCGCCTTCTTCCTGCGGCTCCAGGCGGATCTTGACGTGACCGTACTGGCCGCGCCCGCCCGACTGGCGCACGAACTTGCCTTCCGCCTCGACGCCCTTGCGAATCGTCTCGCGGTAGGACACTTGAGGCTTGCCGACGTTGGCTTCAACCTTGAACTCGCGCTTCATGCGATCGACGATGATGTCGAGATGAAGCTCGCCCATACCGGCAATGATGGTCTGACCCGATTCTTCATCGGTATGAACCCGGAACGACGGATCTTCCTGCGCCAGCTTCTGCAGCGCGATGCCCATCTTTTCCTGGTCGCTCTTGGTCTTCGGCTCCACGGCCACCGCAATCACCGGCTCCGGAAACTCCATGCGCTCGAGCGTGATCACGTTGGACGGATCGCACAGCGTGTCGCCGGTCGTCACGTCCTTGAGGCCGACCGCCGCGGCGATGTCGCCGGCACGGACTTCCTTGATCTCCTCGCGCGAATTCGAGTGCATCTGCAGCAGACGACCGATGCGCTCCTTCTTGCCCTTGATCGGATTGAACACGGTGTCGCCGGCACTGATCACGCCGGAGTAGACCCGGAAGAAGGTCAGCGAGCCGACAAACGGATCGGTGGCGATCTTGAACGCCAGGGCCGCGAACGGCTCGTCGTCGTCGGACTTCCGGATCGCCTCTTCCTCGTCCTCGGTCAGGCCGCGGATCGCCTTGACCTCGGTCGGCGACGGCATGTACTGGACGACCGCGTCCAGCAACGCCTGCACGCCCTTGTTCTTGAACGCGGTGCCGCACAGAACCGGCACGATCTCGTTGGCCAGCGTTGCGGCCCGGAGACCGGAAACGATCTCTTCCTCGCTGAGCGCACCGCCCTCGAGGTATTTCTCCATCAGGCCTTCGGAACCCTCGGCGGCCGATTCGACCATGAACTCACGCGCCTTGACGGCCTCGTCGGCCAGCTCGGCCGGGATATCGCGGGCTTCATAGGTCGTGCCCATGTTTTCCGCGTCCCAGTAGACCGCGCGCATCTTGACCAGGTCGACCACGCCTTCGAATTCTTCCTCGGCGCCGATCGGAAGCTGGATCGGAACCGGGCGAGCGCCCAGGCGATCCTTGATCTGGCCGACCACGCGAGTGAAGTTCGCGCCGGTGCGATCCATCTTGTTCACGAACGCCATGCGCGGCACTTCGTACTTGTTCGCCTGGCGCCAGACCGTCTCGGACTGCGGCTCGACGCCGCCGACCGCGCAGAACACCGCGACGGCCCCATCAAGCACGCGCAGCGAGCGCTCGACTTCGATCGTGAAATCGACGTGCCCCGGCGTGTCGATGATGTTGATCCGGTAGTCCGGCCAATCACTGTCCATCCCGTTCCAGAAGCAGGTCGTCGCGGCGGAAGTGATCGTGATGCCTCGCTCCTGCTCCTGCTCCATCCAATCCATCACGGCATTGCCGTCGTGCACCTCGCCGATCTTGTGCGAGATGCCCGTGTAGAACAGGATGCGCTCGGTCGTCGTGGTCTTGCCCGCATCGATATGGGCCATGATCCCGATGTTCCGATAGCGCTCGATGGATGTCTTGCGAGACACGATCTACTCCAGACCCAACCAGGCCTTACCAGCGATAATGGGCGAAAGCCTTGTTGGCTTCGGCCATCCGATGAACATCTTCCCGCTTCTTCACGGCGTTGCCGCGCTCTTCGGCGGCGTCCAGCAGCTCGCCCGCCAGCCGCTTCGGCATCGACTTCTCTCCGCGCTTGCGGGCGAAATCGATGATCCAGCGCATGGCCAGCGTCTGACGACGGCGCGGACGCACTTCGACCGGCACCTGGTAGGTGGCACCACCGACTCGGCGGGACTTCACCTCGACGGCGGGCGCAACGGCCTCCAGCGCCTTTTCGATCAATTCGATCGGCTCGGCGTGACCCTTGGCCTCGATCTCGTCGATCGCACCGTAGACGATGCGCTCGGCGACCGACTTCTTGCCGTCCTTCATCACCATATTGACGAAGCGGGTCAGCAGCTCGCTACCGAACTTCGGGTCCGGCAGGATGTCGCGCTGGAAATTTGAGTGCTTACGGGACATAGTTGATTTCCGTATTCAGATTCTTCGGACCTGCGGCCGTTCCGGCTCCCAGGCATCCGTCTTGTCCTTCTTACTTCTCGTTACTTGATCTTGTTACTAACTCGATCTTGTTACTTGCTCTTGGGCTTCTTGGCGCCGTACTTCGAGCGGCCCTGGCGGCGATCCGTCACGCCGGCCGTGTCGAGGCTTCCGCGCACGGTGTGATAACGCACACCCGGCAGATCCTTGACTCGACCACCGCGGATCAGCACCACCGAGTGCTCCTGAAGGTTGTGACCTTCACCGCCGATGTAGCTCGTCACTTCGTAGCCATTGGTCAGGCGCACACGAGCGACCTTTCGAAGCGCCGAGTTCGGCTTCTTCGGAGTCGTGGTGTACACGCGAGTGCAGACACCGCGTTTCTGCGGCGAGGCCTCGAGGGCCGGCACGTTCGACTTGTACTGCTTCGGGCGCCGCGGCTTGCGGACCAGCTGATTGATCGTCGCCATTTTTCCAAACCTTTAGAAAACAAACGACAGACCGCGCATTTGCGGTCTGCCGAAGAACGAGAATGTTAGAGGGTTTGACGGCCCGTGTCAATAGCGTTTCGGGCCGGAAAGCGGGTTGCCGGAGACTCTAAACGGCCGCGGCGTCTCCGTGGGTCCGATCGAACGCCGCGTCCGGAGGCAGAACCTGGCCGAACAGGGTCGAATCGGCGTCTTCGAGGTGCATCCGCTGGCTCAGGCCGCGGCGCCAGCCCCGCGCGCCCGGCCGGCCATGGAACAGGCCCAGCATATGGCGCCCGATGGACTGCAGGCGCACCCCCCGCTGGCTTTGCTCGCGTTCGGCGTAGCGGGCCATCGCCTCGACCACCGACGCCCGGTCGACCGGCGCCCGCGCCGGATCCAGCGATCGCTGCAGTTCGGCCAGGATCCAGGGGCTCTGATACGCCGCACGTCCCAGCATCACGCCGTCGTAGTCCCGCATGGCCTCGGTCGCGTGCTCGGCGTCGACCACGCCGCCGTTGAGTACGATTCGCAACGCCGGGAACGCGGTCCGCAAGCGAGCCACGCGATCGTAGTCGAGCGGCGGCACTTCGCGGTTCTGCTTCGGGCTCAAGCCGCTCAGCCACGCCTTGCGCGCGTGGACGATGAACGTGTCGACCCCGCTCCCGGCCACGATTTCGACGAAGCGATGCAGAAAGTCCTCGCTGTCGTGGTCGTCGACGCCGATCCGGGTCTTGACCGTCACCGGCACGTCGACCGCCTCGCGCATCGCCGCCAGTCCGTCGCGCACGCGCTCCGGCTCCAGCATCAGGCAGGCGCCGAAGCGGCCCTTCTGGACCCGGTCCGACGGGCACCCGCAATTGAGATTGATCTCGTCGTAGCCCCAGTCCGCGCCGATCTTGGCGGCTCGGGCCAGGTCTGCCGGATCCGAGCCGCCGAGCTGCAGCGCGACCGGCTGTTCGGCCGGGTCGAAGCCCAGCAGACGCTCGCGGTCTCCATTCAGCACCGCGCCGGTGGTGACCATTTCCGTGTACAGACGGGCCGACGGGGCCAGCAGCCTGTGGAAATAGCGGCAGTGCCGGTCGGTCCAGTCCATCATCGGCGCCACGCACAGGCGCCAGCCGTCGTTGGCCCGCGCGCCGGTCATCCGCCGACGCCGCTTCCCGGGCCGAGCAGGAACCACCAGCCCGCGGCGCCCGAGGCCGCGGCGGCCGCGGCGGCCAGCACCCAGCCGAGACGGCCTCCGGAGCCCTTCGCCTCGACCGGCTCGAGCACCCGGGCCGGTTTCAGGCCGGGCGCCTGGAGCACGAAGCGCAGGGTTTCGAAGCGCAGCTCGTCGCCCGATTCCAGCGCGCGGCGGCGAACGACTTCGCCGTTGACCTCGACCGGACCCTCGGCTTCGAGAACCAGCGCCTCGTCGTCGACGCGGATGCGGGCGTGGCGCGCCAGGAGCTCATTGCCCCGGATGTCAGCGTCGGCCGCCGAGCCGATCGACACGCCGTCGCCGATGTCGAAGGTCCGACCGGTCATCGGGCCGGACGCGCCTTTCAGTCGGTACTTCATGCGGTGGTCCTGGCATTCCGCCATTGGATGTGGGGCTGTACGCTCATGACGGGCCCAGATCGTGGCTGGCGTCCCGGTATTCAAGCACTTCGCGCAGCACGGCGGTCGCGTAGCAACCGGGCCGAAGGCGAAACGACAGCGAAAGCGCATCGGGC
Organism: Wenzhouxiangellaceae bacterium; assembly: GCA_965227925.1. Lineage (GTDB taxonomy): Bacteria > Pseudomonadota > Gammaproteobacteria > Xanthomonadales > Wenzhouxiangellaceae. The sequence goes on along the minus strand of CBDDGP010000002.1, from coordinate 123,002 downwards.
GCCGGCCAGTGCCAGGAAAGGTCCAGCACGCGCATCCGCAGCGGTCGACGCTCGCCGGACAGGCCGAATCGCCGCAGCCCGACCGCCAGCTCCGCGTGCTGCTCGATCACTGCGGTCTCGACCTCGGCGACCTCGCCGGTCGGAGCCGGACCGCCCTCGCCCACCATCGGCCCGGTCGGATGGACGTCCTGTGCGGCCATCCGGGCCGCCAGCGCCTCGTCCACGGTCTCGGCCGCGAACACCGACCGGGTGCCGTCGAGCATCAGCAGGTCCCCGGCCCGGCTGCGGTTCCAGCTGCCATCGAGAATCCGCGCCTCGAGCACTCGATTGAAGATCAGCGACCGTGCCGCCGACAGGTAGAAGCCGCGCTTGGCGCGCGACGGCTTGCGGCGCAGCTCGCCGCGGAACAGCCGATAGGCGCGGGCGATGTTGTTGCCGCCGAATCGCTGCTCGCCGAAGCCGTTCGGCACGCCGCCGTCGCGGATCGACGCCAGGCGGCCCTCGATCGCAGCGCGATCCCCGTCGATCTCGCGCACGACCAGATCGAACGCGTTACCGGCCAGCCGACCGCGCTGGATCTTGCGCGAATGGCGAGTCGCCGACAGCACCCGCAGCGTGTCGTCGGACCATCCGGCAACGTCCGGGTCGTCGCGCCCGGGCAGCTGGATCGTGAACGGCTGACGGGTCACGGCATTGCGGTCCTTCAGCCCCGCGAAGCCGACCGAACGCAGGGGCACGCCGGCGTGGTCGGCCAGCCTGCGGGCAATGTCCATCGTGTTGGCTTCCCGTTTCTCGACGTCGAGCCACAGGTGTTCGCCGGAGCCGCTGGCCGCGTAGCCCACGTCCTCGATCACGCGGAAGTCCTCGGGCCGTGTGCGGATGGCTCCGGAGCCCGCGGGACCGCCCCAGGCGCGCGGCGGCTCCCCGCGCCCGCCCTCACCGGCCGCCGGATCGCTGGACCGCGGATCAGCCATCCGCCGGTGGCTCGTCGCGATCTGTGGATTCAGGATCGTAAGGTTCGGAGCGGGTCGGTTCGGCGGCGGGAGCCGGCGCGCCGGCAGGATTCGGCCCGGTCGAGCCCGGCAGTGTCTCGAGTTCGCGCAACGCATCGGTCTGGCCTTCGGGCAGGTCGTCGGGATCGACCACCAGGAAGAATCGCTCACCGTCGCGGACCAGTCCAAGCTCGGCCCGGGCGCGCTCCTCGACCGCCTCGAGCCCGCTTTTCAGGTCGGCGACCTCGGCGGCCAGCGCATCGTTGCGCTCGCGCAGCACGGTGTTGCGCTCCAGCTGTTCCTCGACCTGGCGGCGCAGGTCTCCGATCTGACCGTACTGACGCCACAGCCCGACCTGGAGGACCAGCAGCAGCAGGATCAGCACGCCCATCATCAAGCGCATCGTTCGACTCCCGGAAGCTCGGCGCGAATCTGTCGCGGCAGAGTGTAGCGCGCCATGCGATCAGCCCGCCGGTCCGAGCAGCGCTGCGAGCACCCGGGCGTAGACCTCGGGCAGGCGCTCGAGGTCGTCCCGCGCGACGCGCTCGTCGACCCGGTGGATAGTCGCATTGACCGGACCCAGTTCGACCACCTCGATGCCGAGCGGCCCGAAGAAGCGACCGTCCGACGTGCCGCCGCCCGTGTCGGGCCGCGGGGCGCGACCGAGCACCGCACGGCAGGCGGCGTCGACGGCCTCGACCAGCGGTCCCGCGGCCGGTCCGAACGGCGCGCCGGAAACTCGCCATTCAAGCGTCCATTCTCCGGCCTGGCAGTCTTCGATGATCGACCGGACGCGGGCCTCCAACGCCTCGGCGCTGGAATTCGGGTTGTGCCGGATGTTGAAGCGGATCTCGATCTCGCCCGGGGTGACGTTCTCGGCCCCGGTCCCGGCGCGAACGTTCGAGACCTGCAGGCGGGTGGCCGGGAAGGCCTCGTCGCCGTCGTCGAAGCGCATCGCCGTCAGGGCCGCCAGCAGCGGTGCTGCGCGATGGACCGGGTTGTCGGCCGGATCGGCGTAGGCGGTGTGTCCCTGCACGCCGCGAACCCGAAGCACCCCCTGCAGGCTGCCGCGCCGGCCGATCCGGATCACGTCGCCGAGCGCACGGCTGCTCGATGGCTCGCCGACCAGCACGTGATCGGGCAAGGCCTCGTGTCGTTCGAGCCATTCGACGACCCGGACGGTGCCGTCGACCGCCGGGCCCTCCTCGTCGGAGGTCAGCAGGAGCGATAGCGTGCCGCGATGCGCCGGTCGCTGGGCGAGAAAGCGCTCGATCGCGACCACGAACGCGGCCACCGACCCTTTCATGTCGGCCGCACCCCGTCCGTAGAGCTGGCCGTCGCGCTCGACCGGTTCGAAGGGCGGCGACGTCCAGTCGTCCTCGGGGCCGGGCGGCACGACGTCGGTGTGGCCAAGCAGGAGCAGGTGCGGCTCGCCGGTTCCGTGCCGGGCCAGCAGGTTGTCGACCTCGCCGAATCGAAGGCGCTCGATCTGCATGCCGGCGGCCGCAAGGCGCTCGGCCAGCAGGTCCTGGCAGCCGGCGTCGTCGGGCGTGACCGACCGGCGCCGGATCAAGTCGCGGGTCAGGGACAGAACGTCGTCGCTCATGCGTTCTCCAGCCAGTCGCGTACCTCGGCGGAAAAGCCCACCCGGGCCTCGCCGCCGCGCTCGAACACGGGCCGCTTGACCAGTGTCGGATGGGCCTGCAACGCGGGCAGCACGGCGACCGGCTCCAGTGCCGGCCGGTCCTCTTCGGGAAGCTGGCGCCAGGTCGTCGATCGCCGGTTGACCAGCGCTTCGGCACCGACGTTCTTCAGCCAGCGCCGAAGGTCGGCCGTGGTCACACCGTCCTCGCGCAGGTCGACCCAGAGGTACTCGATGCCCTGGTCGTCCAGCCAGCGGCGAGCCTTCCGGCAGCTGTCGCACGTTCTGATTCCGAACACCTTCATCGTCACCGCCTCAGCGCGCCGAACGCAGCAGTTCGTTGACCGAGGTCTTGGCCCGGGTCTTCTCGTCGACCTGCTTGACGATGATTGCGGCATTGAGCGAATGGCTGCCGTCGTCGGCCGGCAGGCTGCCGGCGACCACCACCGACCCGGCGGGCACGCGGCCGGTGGTGACCTCACCGGTTTCGCGGTTGTAGATCCGGGTGCTCTGGCCGATGAACACGCCCATGCCGATCACCGCGCCCTTCTCGACGATCACGCCTTCGACCACCTCGCTGCGCGCGCCGATGAAGCAACCGTCCTCGATGATCGTGGGCTGGGCCTGGAGCGGCTCGAGCACCCCGCCGATCCCGGCCCCGCCGGACAGGTGGACCCCGGCGCCGATCTGTGCGCAGGAGCCGACCGTGGCCCAGGTGTCGATCATGCTGCCCGGACCGACCCACGCGCCGATATTGACGTAGCTGGGCATCAGCACCGCATCCCGGCCGATGAACGCACCCTGGCGAACGGTCGCGTCCGGCACCAGGCGGGCGCCGCAGCCGTCGATCGGATCGTCGTCGCCGGCGAAGCGCAGCGCGACCTTGTCGAAGTAGCGACGTCCACCGTCGTGCATGACGCGGTTGTGGGTGATCCGGAAGTGCAGCAGGATCGCCTGCTTCAACCACTCGTGCACGGTCCAGCCGTCGTTGCCGGGTGTGGCCACCCGGAGGTCGCCGCGCTCCAGCCCGAACAGCGCGCGATCGACCGCGTCGCGCAGCCCGGGTTCGTAGCGACCGGGTCCGAGCGTATCGCGCTGCGCCCAGGCCTCTTCGATCACCGGTCGGAGGGTCGATTCCAGTTCGCTCATCGGGGGTCTCCTGTGGATTCATGGGCCGGCCGCAGTTCGGCCGGATCGAGGCGATCGCGGAGCCGTCGTTCCAGGTCGGCCGCACGCTCGGCGTCGAGCGGTCGGCCCTCTCGGTCCGAGATCTTGAACACGTCTTCGACCCGCTGGCCGAAGGTCGCGATACGGGCATCGTGCAGACGCAGATCCGCAGCCAGCAGGGCTTCGGCGATCGCCGACAGCAGGCCCGGGCGATCGGTCGTCGCGATGTCCAGCCGGGTCAGGCCGTCCTGGGCCTCCACCACGATCTCCGAGCGGGTCAGGAAATGCCGAAGCCGGCGGGGAATCGGTCGACCCGGCAACGCACGGATGTCCCGGCTGGTCAGCTGGGCGGCCAGCGCGCGCTCGAGCCGGTGGGTGTCCGATTCGTTCATGCAGCCGCCGTTCGCGTCCATCAACTGGAACACGTTCCAGCTTCGCGCATCCCGCGTGGTCGCGATCCGCGCGGCAAGCACGTTCAACTCCATGCGATCGAATTCCCGCGCGGTGATCGCGAACAGGCCGTCGAAGTCGTCGGCGTGGACGAACACCTCGGTGATGCCCTTGTCGGCCAGGTTTCTGCAGGCCACCCGGGGACGCTCCGGCCGCTCGAGCACGCGTCCGGCCGACCAGGCCAGCTGATCGGCGTCGAGCCGCACCAGGCCGTCGACGGGCAACCGGTCGAACAGGCGATCGGCCGTGTCCCGATCCAGGCCCTCGCCCTCCAGCACGGCCAGCGCCTCGGACCGGATTTCCTCGGCGAGTTCGGCACGATCCTGGAGCGCGGCCTCGCCTTCGGCCAGGCGTTCGGTGGTCGCCGTGAACAGCTCCCAGAGCAGCGAATCCTTCCACGAGTTCCAGAGCTTGGGTCGGGTGGCGGCGATATCCGCCACGGTCAGCACGTAGAGGTACTCGAGCCGGCGCTGCGTCCCGACCGCGCGCGCGAAGCGGTCGATGACCGCCGGATCGGAAATGTCCTGGCGCTGCGCGGTCATCGACATCAGCAGGTGCTCCTCGACCAGCCAGACGACCAGCTCCCGATCCTCCTGGCGCAGTTCCAGCCGATCCAGGAACGTCCGCGCGTCCTCCGCACCGAGTTCCGAATGGTCGCCGCCCCGTCCCTTGGCGATATCGTGGAACAGCGCGCCGAGGTAGAGCAGCTCGGGACATTCGATGCGCTCGAACACGTCCATCGCCCGGGCGAACGACTCCGGGTACTTGCGATAGGCGAAGCGGCGCAGATTCCGGATCACGAACAGGATGTGCTGGTCGACCGTGTAGACGTGGAACAGGTCGAACTGCATCCGACCGGTGATCGCACCGAAGGCAGGCAGCAGGGCCGCAAGCACGCCGTAGCGGTTCATCCGCTCGAGCTGCGAGTACACCCGTCGCTCGCGTCGCAGCAGCCGCAGGAACAGGTCGAGGTGGACCGGGTCGGTGCGGAACTCGTCGTCGATCAGGTACAGGTGGTCCCGGATCAGGCGGATCGTCGAGGCACGTACGCCTCGGATCGCCTCGTCGTCGGCCAGCACCAGGAACAGCTTCAGCAGGAGGTCCGGCTGGCGGACGAAGGCCTGCTCGTCGACCAGTTCCAGGTACCCGTGGGTCACCCGGAAGGTGTCGTCGATCGCATAGGAGGGCAGATGCCTGCGTCCGGCGAGCAGCTCCTCCTCGAAGATCTGCAGCTGCTGCTCGTTCAGGCGCTCGATCCGCATCACCGTGCGGTAATACTGCTGCATGAAGGCCTCGACCGCGGCATTGCCGTCCGCGTCCTCGAAGCCGAAGCGCGCCGCCAGCTTGCGCTGATAGTCGAACAGCAGGCGTTCCTCGGCTCGGCCTGCGATCTCGTGCAGCGCCCAGCGAATCGCCCACAAGCGATTGCGCGATTCGACCAGTTCCTCGTGCTCGCGCTCCGAAAGGAAATCGTGTTCGACCAGCCCGTGCAGGGTGGACGTCCCGAAGTGGCGCCGCGTCACCCAGGCGATCATCTGCACGTCGCGCAGGCCGCCGGGCCCGTTCTTCAGGTCGGGCTCGAGGTTGTAGACCGTGTCCTCGTGCTGATCGTGGCGCCGCTGCTGTTCATCGAACTTGGCCGCGAAGAACTCGTTGGCCGGCCAAAGCGCCGGCGCATCGGTGCCGGCGCGCATCGCGTCGAACAGGGCACCGCGACCGTGAATCAGCCGCGACTCCATCAGATTGGTCGCCACGCCGACGTCTTCGCCCGCCGCCGCGATGCACTCCGCGACGGTGCGAACGCCGTGCCCCGGATGCAGGTCGGCGTCCCAGAGCACGCGGACGAAATCTTCCAGCGCCCGCTCGGGCCCCGGCGCCTCGTCGGGCCTGAGGATCAGCAGGTCGGTGTCGGAATGCGGATGCATCTCGCCGCGGCCGAAGCCGCCGACCGCGATCAGCTCCAGCTCGGCCGACCCGGGGATCAACGCCTGCCAGGCCGTCAGCACCAGCTGTTCGATGACCCAGGCGCGGGCCTGGACGAGGTCTCGGATATCGCTGCCGGCCGCGAACTGGCCGGCCAGCACGCCGTCGGCGTGGCGCCGCGCCGCGCCCAGCTCGCGCGACAGCCGTTCGGGCGACGGGTCGATGGCCTGCAGTGCCCGCAGGTCGAGGCAGTTCCGGGATGCCGGCGGGGCCAGCAGGCGGTCGATCACAACGGGTCGTCGGGCAACCGGGTCAGGACATCGACGCCGTCGTCGGTCACGGCCATGGTGTGCTCCCACTGCGCCGACAGGCTCCGGTCCTTGGTCAGCACGGTCCAGCCGTCGGCCAGCAGCTTGGTGCCGGGCTTGCCGAGGTTGACCATCGGCTCGATCGTGAAGGTCATGCCGGGCTCGAGCACAACGCCGTCGCCGGGCCGTCCGTAATGGAGCACCTGGGGCGGCTCGTGGAAGCCGCGCCCGATGCCGTGGCCGCAGTACTCGCGGACCACCGAGCATCGTTGTCCCTCGGCGTACTTCTGGATCGCCGCGCCGATGTCGCCGAGCGTGACCCCCGGCTTGACCAGCTCGATGCCCGTGACCATCGACTGATACGCCACCTCGCAGATCCGACGCGCCTTGATCGACGGTTCGCCGACGTAGAACATCTTGCTGGTGTCGCCGTGCCAGCCGTCCTGGATGACCGTCACGTCGATATTCACGATGTCGCCGTCCTTGAGCGCACGGTCGCCGGGAATGCCGTGGCAGACCACGTGATTGACCGAGGTGCAGATCGATTTCGGGAAGCCGCGGTAGTTCAGCGGAGCCGGAATGCCCTTCAGCTCGTCGACGATGTAGGCGTGCGCGATCGCATCGAGTTCACCCGTGGTCACGCCCGGCCGGACGTGCTCGCGCAGCATGGCCAGCACGCTCGCGGCCTGCTGGCCGGCGACACGCATGGCCTCGATCTCGCCGGAGGTCTTCAGGTGGATGCCGTCGTGCTTGGGGCGGGAATGCATGAATCGGTCCGTTTCGGTCGTCGGCACGTATTCTAGCGCACCCGGTCGGACCCCTTGCGGCAGCGCCCGGCCCGGAGCCGGGCGAGCGGGTGGTTCGGCCCATGCCTTCCGGCACTATGCCGCGCTCACCGGCGCGTGGAAGAATCCGCCCATCATCACGCCACCCCGAACTCCAGCACCCGTGACCATGGCCAAACCGATTCGCTACGCTCTTCCCTTCGTGATCATCGCCGCCGCGATCGCATTGTTCCTGTTGATGCTCGCCGGCAACGAGCGTCCGGAACGACGGACGGCCGAGCCGGCCTCGATGCTGGTCGAGGTCATCCGGCCGACGGTCAACAGCGACCGCTTCGTGGTCACCGGCCAGGGCACCGTCCAGCCACGCAACCAGACCACGGTGGTGTCCGAAGTGACCGGCCGCATCGTGTCCCTGGCCGAAGCGTTCAATGCAGGAGGATTCTTCGAGGCCGGCACGGAGCTGGCGCGCATCGACCCCAGCGACTACGAAGCCGCCCTGCTGGCCGCGGAAGCCGACCTGGCCGCCGCCCGCGCCACCCTCGCCGACGAGCAGGCCCGATCCGATGCCGCGCGGGCCGATTTCGAGCGTTTGTACGGGACCGAGCGCGAGCCCAGCGACCTGACCCTGCGCCTGCCCCAGCTGGCCCGGGCCGAGGCCGCCGTCCAGGCCCAGGAGGCCGCGGTGATGCGCGCCCGGCGCAACCTGGAGCGGACCCGGATCCGCCTGCCCTACGACGGCATGGTGGTGCGCCGGGATGCCGATCTCGGCCAGTTCGTGCAGGCCGGCAGCATGCTCGGCGCCACCTTCGCCACCGATGTCGCCGAGGTCCGGCTGCCGATGTCCGATCGCGACCTGTCCTTCCTGGACCTGCCGTCGGCGACCCAGCGCGATACGCTGCGCCGCCCGGTGACGCTGACCGCGACCGTGTCCGGCCGGCCCGGGAGCTGGCCGGCGACCCTGGTCCGGACCGAGGGCGTGGTCGACGAGAACACCCGCCTGACCTATCTGGTCGCGGAAATCACGGACCCCTATGCGCTGGACGACGACGGGCCGCAGCGCGCCCTCCCGATCGGCACCTATGTCGAGGCGGCCGTTCCCGGCCGCGACGCTCAGGGCCTGGTCGTGCTGCCGGCCGAGGCCGTGCACGGCGGCAACCAGGTCTACGTCGCCAATGCCGACAACGAGCTCGAGGTGCTGACCGTCGACATCGTCCGCAAGACCTCCGACCGGGTCTACATCGACAATGCGATCGGCGCCGACGACCGGATCGTGACCACCGCCATTCCGGCACCGGTTCCGGGGCTGCGCCTCCGGATCCGTGAGGACGTATCGGCCGAGCCCGAACTCCGATTGCTGCCCGCCGAGGAGTTCGCCACCACCGCCGATGAAGCGACGGGCTCGGACGCCGAGGACACGATCGAATGAACCGCGGCTGGTACGGCAACATCATTGCGTGGTTTGCCCACAACGCGGTCGCCGCGAACCTGCTGATGGCCGCGCTGGTCGCCGGCGGCATCTGGTCGGCGATCACCATCACCAAGGAAGTGCAGCCGCGGATCGTGCTGGATTCGATCAGCGTCAGCGTGCCCTACCGGGGCGGCACGCCGAAGGACGTCGAACAGGGCGTCCTGATCAAGATCGAGGAAGCCGTCGAGGACGTCGAGGGCATCGAGGAAATCGTCGCGACCGCCCGCGAGGGCTCGGGGTCCGTGCGGATCGACGTGCTGCCCGAATACGACGTGATCGAGGTGCTCGACCAGGTCAAGAGCCGCGTCGACGCGATCTCCACCTTCCCCGCCGAGACCGAGCGTCCGACCTACCGACGCAACCAGTTCACCCAGGAAGTCGTCTACGTCAGCGTGTTCGGCGAGGTCCCGGAGCGGACCCTGAAGGAGGTCGCCCGCCAGCTCAGGACCGAACTCGTCGCCCTGCCCGACGTGGCCCAGGCCGACCTGCTCGGGGATCGTCCCTACGAGATCGGCATCGAGGTCCGCGAGGAGACGCTCCGCGCCTACGGCCTGACCCTGTCCGAGGTCGCAAGCGCGGTCCGCGCCTCGTCGCTGGACCTGCCCGGCGGCCGGATCGAGGCCGCCGGCGGCGACATCCTGGTCCGCACGGTCGGCCAGGCCTACGTCGGCCGGGATTTCCGCGACATCGTCGTGCGCTCCAACCCCGACGGCTCGCGCGTGCTGCTCGACGACATCGCCGAAATCGACGACGGCTTCGTCGAACGCGATTTCTATGCCCGCCACAACGACCAGCCGGCGATCGCGATCCGGGTCGTAAGCACCGGCGGCCAGGACGCACTGGCCGCGTCGGAAGCGGCGCGGACCTTCATCGAGGCCAAGCAGGAGACCTTGCCCGACGGCGTCAGCGTCGCGTGGTGGGCCGATTCGGCCTACTACCTCCAGGACCGGCTCGGCATGATGACCAAGAACCTGCTGGCCGGCGCGTTCCTCGTGTTCCTGATCCTGACCCTGTTCCTGCGCCTGAAGCTCGCGTTCTGGGTGATGGTCGGCCTGCTGGTCGCGTTCGCCGGCACGATGTGGGCGCTGCCGCTGGCCGGCGTGACCATCAACCTGATCAGCCTGTTCGGCTTTCTCGTGGTCCTCGGCATCGTGGTCGACGACGCGATCGTCATCGGCGAGTCCGCCTTCACGGAGATCCGGGAGAAAGGCCATTCGATCGACAACGTGGTCAACGGCACGATGAAGGTCGCCGTGCCGGCGACGTTCGGCGTATTGACCACGATCGCCGCATTCACCCCGATCCTGATGGTCGAGGGTGTGTCCGGCCAGTTCTTCGCGCCGATCGGCTGGGTGGTGGTGATCGCGCTGGCCATGTCACTGATCGAGTCCAAGCTGATCCTTCCGGCCCACCTGGCCCACATGAAGGTGCGGACCTACGGCGAGAATACGAGCAACCCGCTGATCCGGATGCAGCGGCGCTTCTCCGACGGCCTGTACCAGTTCGCGGACCGCGCCTACCTGCCGGTGCTGCGGCGGATGCTGCGCGCCCGATACGTGGCGCTGGCCGGCTTCGTCGCAGCGCTGATCGTGTCGATCGGCTTCGTCGCCGGCCCGTTCGTCAAGTGGGATTTCTTCCCCGACGTCGCCGGCGACTTCATGCGGGCCCAGCTCGAGATGAACGAGGGCACGCCGTCGAGCGTGACCTTCGGCGCGATGGATCACCTGTCGGAATCGTTGCGCCGGGTCGACGAGCGGATGCAGGCGGAATTCGACCTCGACGAGTCCGTGGTGCGTACCCGCTACATGTGGTCGGGCTCGGAGACCTCGGGCAACCTGATCGTCGAACTTCGCCGCACCGACGACGAGCGGCTGAACGTGACCGAGATCGAGCGCCGCTGGCGCGAGGAAGTCGGCCAGATCGTCGGCGCACGCACGCTGCAGATCGGCGGCCCCGGCGGTCCCGGCGGTGACGGCCCGGACATCTCCTTCCAGCTGGTCGGCAGCGATCTCCAGCAACTCGAATCGGCCGCGAACGAACTCGAGCAGGCCATCCTCGGCTACGAGGGCACCTACGACGTGCGCAACAGCCTCGAGGTCGGCCTTCGCGAACTGCAGATCGAGATCAAGCCCGAGGCGGAGGTGCTGGGCCTGAGTCAGCAGACCCTGGGTCGCCAGGTCCGCCAGGCGTTCTTCGGTGAAGAGGTCCAGCGCATCCAGCGCGGCGAAGACGATGTCCGGGTCATGGTTCGCTACCCGCTGGAGCAGCGAACCTCGGAGGGCTATCTCGAGGAAATGCGGATCCGCACGCCGAACGGCGACGAGGTTCCCTTCGGTGCGGTCGCCGAGGTCGTCGAGGGCACCAGCCCGTCGTCGATCCGCCGCTACAACGGCGAGCGCGCGATCAGCGTGACCGGCCGGGTCGACAGCGAACTGGCCGAAGCCGGCCGGATCATCGGCGAACTGCGCCAGGACATCCTGCCTTCGATCCTGGCCGGGCACGCCGGCGTCGACGTACGGCTCTCGGGCCAGACTCGAGCGCTGCAGGACATCCAGCGCCAGCTGTTCACCGGCACCCTGCTCACGCTGTTCCTGATCTACGCGCTGATCGCGATTCCGTTGCGCTCGTATCTGCAGCCCCTGCTGATCATGTCGGTGATTCCCTTCGGCTTCATCGGTGCGGTGTTCGGCCACTGGCTGCTCGGCATGCAGATGAGCATGATCAGCATCTTCGGCATCGTCGCGCTGGCCGGGGTCGTGGTCAACGACAGCCTGATCCTGGTCGACTTCGTGAACACCCACCGCAAGCAGGGCGAATCGAGGATCGACGCCGCGCTGAAGGCGGCGCGCGCGCGCTTTAGACCGATCCTGCTGACCTCGGCAACGACCTTCCTCGGGCTGGCCCCGATCGTGTTCTTCGAGCGCAGCCTGCAGGCCCAGGGCGTGGTCCCCATGGCCGTCTCCCTGGCCTTCGGCATCATCTTCGCCACGCTGATCACGCTGGCGCTGATCCCGATCCTGTACCTGATCGGCGACGACCTCGCCGGTCTCGCCGGGAGACTGCTCGGCCGCCGGCAGCGCGGCGACGACCCGGACGGTCATCCGTCGAACGCCTGACGTGGACGGACCGAGCGCCGCGGGTCGGACTCGCCTGGAGCAATTGATCGATCGCTACGCCGATCGGATCGCACTCCACGAAATCCGGCAGCTGGCGGCTGCGGTCCTGCACCGCAGCACCGCCTGGGTCTTCGCCCACGGCGACCATGGCCTGGACAGTGATGAGGCTACCCGCCTGGACGACCTCCTCGCACGCCGAGCCGAGGGCGAGCCGATCCACTACCTGCTCGGCCACCGCGAGTTCTTCGGCCGCTCGTTCCGGGTCGAGCCGGGTGTGCTGATCCCGCGACCGGAGACCGAGCACCTGGTCGAGGCCCTGCTGGCGCTGGACCTGCCCGCCGCCGCGCGGGTGATCGACGTCGGCACCGGGTCCGGCTGCGTCGGCCTGACGCTGGCGACCGAGCGGCCCGACTGGTCGGTCGTCCTGACCGACCTCTCCGAGGCTGCGCTCGCGATCGCCGAAGCCAATCGCCGCGACCTGCGTACGGACAACGTCTCGCTGGTCCGCGCCGATCTCCTGTCCGGCATGGCCGGGCCGTTCGACGCCGTGGTCAGCAACCCGCCCTACGTCGCCGCAGGCGACCCGCACCTGGCCCGGGGCGACCTCCGCTTCGAACCTCGAACCGCGCTGACCGACGAAGGCGACGGCCTGACGCTGATCCGGTCGCTGGTCGCGCAGGCCTACGAGCGGCTGGCGCCGGGCGGCTGGCTGTGGCTCGAGCATGGCCACGACCAGGCGCCGGCCGTGCGCGGCCTGCTTGCCGCGGCTGACTTCAATTCGGTGGAGAGTCGGACCGACCTGGCGGGCATCGAGCGCATCAGCGGGGGGCGGCGACCGACCGGCTGACTACGGTGGGTCGCGTTCGCACGTGGCGTGCGCGGCGTGAATTTGGCCGTCGTGCCGGTGGACGTCTCAAGGGTTTTGCCACGCGGGCTGCGCAGCGTGAATCTGGCCGTCGTGCCGGCGAACGTCAAGAGCGTTTCGCCACGCGCTGCGCGCTTTCTGGCGAGGTGCTTTTGACAGTCGCCTCAAAAGTACCCAAAAGCGCTTTTCACCCCGTGCGAACAGGGCAGGGTTGCCCGTCAGGCAACGGCGCGGCGCAATGAATGGCTCAGCGCGCTGAGACACGAGAAGCGGATAAAGCGCCAGCTTTCTGCTACCCGAGCAGTGATCGAAGGTGCCTTGCCCAGGCGGGCAAACCCCTCGTATAGGAGTGCTCGTTATCGTCGACGATCGGTCTGATCTCACCGTGGGTAACCCCGGAGGTTGCGCCTTACAGCTTCTCCTCAGCCGATGCCGACCTGTGATTTCTGGCGCCCGGGCGTCCCCAAAGAAAAGTTCACCTCCATCCGCTTGGCTTCTGAAGAGCGCTTTTGCCTTCTTTTGTCGCGCCTGACAAAAGAAGGTCGCCCGCAAGCGCGCAGCGCGGGGCGAAAGCTTTTCGGGGTTGGTTCGTTTCCGATGCAGCGTCGCCGTAAATCAAGACCAAGATCAGGATCAAAGGCGTTTCGCCACGCGGGCTGCGCCCGCTTGCTGGCGAGGTACTTTTGACAATCGCCTCAAAAGTACCCAAAAGCGCTTCTACAAGCGGTGCGAACCGGTCGGGGTTGCCCGTTAGGCTAGTAATCGGCGCAATGAATGGCTTACTGCGCTGAGACACGAGAAGCGTATAAAGCGCCAGCTTTCGGCTACCCGAGCAGCGATCGAAGGTTCTTCGCCCAGGTGGGCAAACCCAGTGACTCAAGTGCTTTATACCGTCGATTCTCGACCCAAACCCACCGTGGGTAACCCCGGAGGTTGCGCTCTACAGCTTCCCCTCAGCCGATGCCGACCCGTGATTTCTGGCGCCCGGGCCTTCCCAAAGAAACTCCCACCTCCCTTCGCCTGGCTTCTAGGGACGCTTTTGCCTTCTTTTGTCGCGCCTGACAAAAGAAGGTCGCCCGCAAGCGCGAAGCGCGGGGCGAAACGCTTTTCGGGTGTGGGTTGGTCTTGCTTCAGAAGCAGCGTCGCCCCGGACTAAGGATCAAAACCGGAACGACGACATCCTCAGCCGAAGGCACTGACACACAAACTGATCAGCCCGCTCGAGAAAATCCCCAGCGCCAGCATCGCCACCCCGTTGATCGACAGCACCGTCTTGAAATCGAACGGTGCATCGACCGGAGCGCTGTTCTCCGGGTCGTCGAAGTACATCAGCTTGACGATCCGCAGGTAGTAGAACGCGCCGATCACGGCGGTAACCACGGCCAGGATCGACAAGCCGGTAAATCCGGCCTGGATGGCGGCAGCGATGACCTGCCACTTGGCAAAGAAGCCGACGAAGACCGGGATGCCCGCCAGCGAGAACATCAGCATCAGCATCATCAGCGCGAACCACGGACTGCGCTTGGCCAGACCCTTGAAGTCGTCGAGGTTCTCGGCTTCCACACCCTGGTTCGACAGCAGGATCATCATGGCGAACGCGCCGGCCGACATCAGGGCATAGACGATGGTGTAGAAGGTCGCTGCGGCGTAGCCGGCCGCCGTGCCGGCCAGCAGGCCGAGCAGGATGAAACCGACGTGCGAGATCGTCGAGTACGCCAGCATGCGCTTGAAGTTCGACTGCGCGATCGCGACCACGTTGCCGAGAATCATCGACAGCGCGGCCAGCACCGCGAGCATCGCCTGCCAATCGCCGTGCAGCGGCCCCATGCCGTCGGACAGCAGGCGGATGGCCAGCGCCAGGTAGCCCAGCTTCGGCAGCGAGGCGATCAGCAGCGTGACTGCGGCCGGCGCACCCTGATAGACGTCCGGTAGCCACATGTGGAACGGGACCGCCCCGAGCTTGAAGGCGATGCCGACGACCAGGAACACCAAACCGAAGGCGAGCAGCGCATCGCCGGACGCGGCCTGCGCCAGCGCTACGGAGATTTCGTTGAGCGCCAGCGTGCCGGTCGCCCCGTAGATCAGGCTCATGCCGAACAGCAGGATGCCCGAGGCCAGCGATCCGAGGATGAAGTACTTCATCGCCGCTTCGGCGCCGCTGGCCGAATCGCGGTTCAGCGCGACCAGCGCGTAGCTGGACAGTGCCAGCAGCTCCAGACCGAGGTAGACCGTCAGCAGGCTGCCGGCCGAGATCATGATCATCACGCCGAGCAGCGCGAACAGGCTGAGCGAGTAGAACTCGCCTTTGAACAGGCCGGCCATGCGCAGGAAGTGCTTGGAATAGACGAACACGCCCATCAGCACCAGGTAGGAGAACAATTTGACGATGTCGCCGAAGCGGTCGCGGACGAAGGTGTCGCTGAACGCCAGCACGCTCTCGCCAACCGGCGTCAGCATCCGCAGGGTGATGATCACCGCGAAGGCCAGCACGATCAGCGCCAGCGTGTGGGTCAGGCCACGCCGCGATTCGGTCACGAACAGGTCCGCGACCAGCACCACGCAGGCCATGGCGGCAATGAAGATTTCCGGCAGCGCGAGCTGCAGTTCCGAAACGCTCATCAATCGACCTTCGTTGTCGTGATGTGGTCAACCAGGTTGGCCACGGAGGGTTCCATCATCTCGATCAGCGGATACGGCCAGACGCCGAGACCCAGCGTGAACACGGCCAGCACCGTGAGCACGATCCACTCGCGGCCGTTCAGGTCGCGCAGTTCGGCCACCTGCTTGTTGCCCGCTTCACCGTAGAACACGCGCTTGACCAGGTACAGCGAATAGCCTGCGCCCAGGATCAGGGTCATGGCGGCGAAGAACGCGAACCAGATGTTGGCCTTGAAGGCGGCCAGGATGACCATGAACTCGCCGACGAACCCGCTGGTGCCCGGCAGGCCCGAGTTGGCCATGAAGAACAGTACAGCGAACATCGCGAACCAGGGCATGGTGTTGGCGACGCCACCGTAGTCGGCGATCTGCCGGCTGTGCATCCGATCGTAGAGCACGCCGACGGCGAGGAACATCGCACCGGAGATGAAGCCGTGCGAAATCATCTGGACCATGGCCCCGGAAATTCCCAGCCCCGCCCCGGTCAGCTCACCGGTGTTGCGCGCGATCGCGAAGGCCAGGAACAGGCCCAGGGTCACGAAACCCATGTGCGAGATCGAGCTGTAGGCAATCAGCTTCTTCATGTCCTGCTGGGCCAGCGCGACGAACCCGATGTAGACGATCGCGACCAGCGACAGGCCGATCACCAGCCAGTCGAGGGCGGCCGAGCCGTCGGGCGCGATCGGCAGGGAGAAGCGGACCAGGCCGTAGCCGCCGATCTTCAGCATCACGGCCGCCAGCACCACGGACCCGCCCGTCGGTGCTTCGACGTGCGCGTCCGGCAACCAGGTGTGGACCGGCCACATCGGGATCTTGACTGCAAACGCGATCAGGAACGCCAGGAAGACCCAGATCTGCGCCTCCAGTCCGATCGGAAGCCGGTGCAGGTCGGCGATGGCGAAGCTGCCGGCCTGCAGGTACAACCAGATCAGGGCGATCAGCATGAACACCGAGCCGAAGAAGGTGAACAGGAAGAACTTGATCGTCGCGACGATCCGGTTCGGCCCGCCCCAGATGCCGATGATCAGGAACATCGGTACCAGCATCGCCTCGAAGAACACGTAGAACAGCATCGCGTCGAGCGCCGCGAACATGCCGCTCATCAGCCCGGACAGGATCAGGAACGCGCCGAGGTACTGGTTGACCCGGGTCCGGACCGACCCGGCCGCGATCACGACCAGCACGGTGGTCAGCGCGGTCAGGGCGATCAGCGGCAGCGAGAAGCCGTCGACCCCGAGGTGATAGTGGATATCGAAGGCCTTGATCCAGGTCGTCTTCTCCTCGAACTGGAACGCGGCGGTTCCCAGCTCGAAGCCGCCGAGCAGGACCAGCGACAGGGCCAGCGCGGCGAGACTGGCGACCAGCGCCAGGCCGCGGCCCAGCGAGGTCCGCGCCTCGGGCACGAACAGCAGGACCGACCCGACCAGGATCGGAAGCCAGACGACGAGGCTCAGCAGCGGCCAGTTCATGACACCCATCAGCGAATCAACCTTGGAAATTGTTCATTTCAGCAGCACGAACGCGAACACCAGGGCCACCAGGCCGATGATCATCGCGAACGCGTAGTGATAGAGAAAGCCGGTCTGGACATTGCGCACCCGATTGGCGACCGCGCCGACCAGGCGCGCCGATCCGTGCACCAGCCAGCCGTCGATGATCATGCGGTCGCCGCGCTTGGACAGGAAGCCCGCCAGGCCCATGCCGCCCCCGACGATGACGTTCTGGTAGAACTCGTCGAAACCGTACTTGCGGTCGAGCACGAGCCACAGCCCGTGGAATCGGTTCTTGATGCTCGAGGCGATCGACGGCTGGAACAGGTAGATCCAGGTGGCCAGGCCGACCCCCAGCATGGCCAGCCAGAACACCGGCGTGACGAAGCCATGGACGGCGAACGCCGCCGCGCCGTGGAAATGGCTGCCGAGTTCGGCCACGGGATCGTTGGCCGGATCGACGAAGATCGCGTCGGAGAGCGCACCGCCGAACAGCAGGGGCTCGACCGTGAAGTAGCCGATCAGCAGCGAAGGGATCGCCAGCAGCACCAGGGGTACAGTGACCACCCAGGGCGATTCGTGGGCGTGCGACAGCGTGTCCTCGTCGGCCCGCGGCTTGCCGTGGAACGTCAGGTACAGCATTCGGAACGTATACAGGGCCGTGACCACCACGCCCGCGTAGACCGCGAACACGGCGTAGGACCCGCCGGTGCGCTCGACCAGCTTGGTCGACTCGATGATCAGGTCCTTCGAGAAGAAGCCGGAGAAGAAGGGAAAACCGATCAGCGCCAGCGAACCGATCCAGGCGGTGGCGGCGGTGATCGGCATGATCCGGCCCAGGCCGCCCATCTCGCGCATGTCCTGCTTGTGGTGCATGGCGATGATCACGGAACCGGCGGCCAGGAACAGCAGCGCCTTGAAGAACGCGTGGGTCATCAGGTGGAAGATCGCCACCGAGTACGCCGATGCGCCCAGCGCGACGGTCATGTAGCCGAGCTGCGACAGCGTCGAGTAGGCCACCACCCGCTTGATGTCGTTCTGCACGATGCCGATCAGGCCCGTGAACAGCGCCGTCGTCGCGCCGATGATCAGGATGAAGCTCAACGCGGTCGACGACAGCTCGTAGAGCGGCGAAAGGCGCGCGACCATGAAAATGCCCGCGGTGACCATGGTCGCGGCGTGGATCAGCGCGGAAATCGGCGTCGGGCCTTCCATCGAATCGGGCAGCCAGACGTGCAGCGGCACCTGGGCCGATTTGCCCATTGCACCGATGAACAGGCAGATGCAGATGAAGGTCATCACCGACCACTCGACGCTTCCGAAGGGCGAGAAGGTCTCACCGGCGACCGAAGGCGCTGCCGCGAAGACCTCGGCGTAGTCCAGCGAGCCCATGTACATCAGCACCGCGGCCACGCCAAGCAGCAGGCCGAAATCGCCACCTCGGTTGACCAGGAAGGCCTTCAGGTTGGCCCGGACCGCCGATTCCTTCTTGAAGTAGAAGCCGATCAGCAGGTACGACACCACGCCCACGGCCTCCCAGCCGAAGAACAGCTGGAGGAAGTTGTTCGCCATGACCAGCATCAGCATCGCGAAGGTGAACAGGTTGATGTAGGCGAAGAAGCGCTGATAGCCGGGATCGTCCTTCATATAGCCGATCGTGTAGACGTGGACCATCAGCGAAACGAAGGTCACCACGACCATCATCAGCGCGGTCAGCGAGTCGATCAGGAACCCGACCTCGAGGTCGATTCCGTCGACCACCGCCCACTTGTAGACCGTGTAGTTCAGCACCTGCCAGTCGGTGGTGAACACCTGCCAGGCCACCCACGCCGACAGCGCGAACGAACCGGCCACGGCCAGGATGGTCACGGTATGAGCGCCGGTGCGCCCGATCGGGTGCCGCAGCAACCCCGCGATGGCGCTGCCGGCCAGCGGCAGCAGCGGGATCAGCAGCAATACGGTCTTGATATCCACTCGTCAGTTCGTCCGTTCGGTTCGCGTGACAGCCGGGCGCATCAGCCCCGGAGTTCCTCGATGTCTTCGACGTTGATCGTCTGCCGGTTTCGGAACAGCACGACCAGAATGGCCAGGCCGATCGCGGCCTCGGCGGCAGCGACGGTCAGGATGAAGAACACGAAGACCTGGCCGTCCATGTTGTCGAGAAATCTGGAGAAGGCGATGAAGTTCATGTTGACCGCCAGCAGCATCAGCTCGATCGACATCAGCAGGATGATGATGTTCTTCCGGTTCAGAAAGATACCGGCCACGCCGATCGAGAACAGGATGGCGCCCAGGGTCAGGAAATGCGCAAGAGTGAGCATGTCAGTGGTCCCCTCCCTCGGAATCGACCTGGACCAGGCGGACCCGCTCTTCGCGCCGGATACGGACCTGCTGCGATGGATCCTGGTACTTGGTCTGGGGGCGGCGTCGATGGGTCAGCATGATCGCCGCCACGATGGCGACAAGCAGCACGAAGCCGGCGATCTCGAAAGGATAGAGGTATTCGGTAAAGAGCCATTCGCCCAGAGCGCGCGTGTTGCTCCCCTCACCTTCCGCCCTGGGCATCAGCACATTGCTTTCCAGACCGCGCGACCAGATCAGGATGAACAACTGGGCGGCCATGGCCAGCGCGACCAGAATGCCGACCGGCAGGTAGCGGGCAAAGCCGGCCTTGAGCGCGGCCAGGTTGATGTCGAGCATCATCACCACGAACAGGAAAAGCACCATCACGGCACCCACGTAGACGAGCACGAGCGTGATGGCCAGGAACTCCGCCTCCAGAAGCAGCCAGATGCAGGCCGCGGAGAAGAAGCAGAGCACCAGGAACAGCACCGAGTAGATCGGGTTGCGCGAGGTGATCACGCTCAGCGCAGACAGCGTCAGCACGCCACCGAACAGGTAGAAGATGATTTCGATGATTGGCATGATTTCAGTTCCGGTTCAGTCCGTTCGGCCGGTTCCGCGCTTCGACGGCAGCCGTTCGATCTTCGAACTCGTTTCCCTCTCGTTTCGGTTCAGTCAAGCGCCGGGCGGGCCCTGATCCCGCGTTGCCCGGCGTCAGCGATAGGCCGCGTCCCGAGCCTTGGCCGCGGCGATCTGCGGCTCCAGCCGATCACCCAGCGCTAGCAGCTGCTGCTTGTCGACGATGTTCTCGCCGCGGTTCTCGAAGTGGTACTCGGTGAAATCGGTCTCGACGATCGAGTCCACCGGACAGCTTTCTTCGCAGAAGCCGCAGTAGATGCACTTGAACAGGTCGATGTCGTAGCGGGTCGTCCGACGGCTACCGTCCTCGCGCTCGGTCGAGTCGATCGTGATGGCCAGCGCCGGGCAGACCGCCTCGCACAGCTTGCAGGCGATGCAGCGCTCTTCGCCGTTCGGATAGCGACGCAGCGCGTGGAGGCCGCGGTACCGCGGCGACTTCGGCGTCTTCTCTTCCGGGTAGCTCAGCGTGAACTTCGGCCGCGTGAAGTATCGGAAGGTCAGGTTCAAGCCCTTGAAGAGCTCCAGAAGCATCAGCGACTGGAAGTACTGTCGTACAGCGTGCATCGTCAACCTCCGTAGAGCCCGGAGACCCGGAACAGACCGGCCACCAGGATCCAGACGATCGTGATCGGGATGAAGACCTTCCAGCCCAGGCGCATGATCTGGTCATAGCGATAGCGCGGGAAGGTCGCCCTGAACCAGAGGAACAGGAACATGAAGCCGAAGGTCTTGATCAGGAACCAGTGCGGACCCGGCTCACCGACGACCGGCACGCCGGCCAGCGGACTCAGCCAGCCGCCGAAGAACAGCAGCGCGGTCAACGCGGAGATCAGGATCATGTTGGCGTATTCGGCCAGGAAGAACAGCGCGAAGGCGCTGCCCGAGTACTCGACGTGGAAACCGGCAACGATTTCCGATTCGCCCTCGGCGACATCGAAGGGGGCACGGTTGGTCTCCGCCACGCCGGAGATGAAGTAGACGACGAACAGCGGGAACAGGGGCAGCCAGAACCAGCTCAGGATGCCGCCGCCCTGTGCGTCGACGATCGCCGACAGGTTCAGGCTGCCGGACAGGATGATCACGCCGACCAGCGCGAAGCCCATCGCGATCTCGTAGGACACGATCTGGGCCGCGGAACGCAGGCAACCCAGGAAGGCGTACTTCGAGTTCGATGCCCAGCCGCCGACGATCACGCCGTAGACCCCCATCGAGGTCATGGCGAGGATGTACAGGAGACCGGCATCGATATCGGCCAGGACCAGGCGATCGGAGAACGGCACGACCGCCCAGGCCGCAAAGGCCGGAACCAGGGTCAGCATCGGCGCGAGAATGAACAGGAACCGGTTCGAGTTGGCCGGGACGATGACCTCCTTGAGCAGGAGCTTGAACACATCGGCGAACGGCTGGAACAGACCCTTCGGCCCGACCCGGTTCGGGCCTACGCGCGACTGCATGTAGCCGATCACCTTGCGCTCGGCATAGGTGTAGTACGCCACGGCCAGGATCAGCGGCACCATGATCATCAGGATCTTGGCGACCGTCCAGGCCAGCACCGTCAGCTGGTCGATCATCGGTCGTCCTCCGCGTCCGCGGCTTCGAGCTTGAGCGGCGCCCAGGACGCGCCGAGCCGGCTGGACAGACAGCTGGTGGCGGGCAGCCACGCAGCGCCCGGGGGCACGCCGTCGTCGTAGCGCAGCGGAGCGATCGCCCGCTCGGTGCCCTGGATGACCCGGACCCGATCGGCCTGGCCGAGCCCCAGCGAATCGCGCGCCGACGGGTGCAGCACCACGTAGGCATTCTCGGCGTGGTGCGTATCCTGCAGCGGCTTCGAGCGGCGCTGAAGCGAGTCGCCGCCGAACATCGGCACCACGCCGACGCGCCAGAGGGCATCCTCGCCGTCGTCGGCCGAAGCGAAGGCTTCATCGTCGAGGTCCGGGCTCTCGGCGTCGGACTCGTCGAACACCGGGGCGACCTGCCCCAGGTGGGTGAAATCGAAGCCATCGAGGTCAAGACGCTCGCCCAGCCGGCGCAGGATCTTCCAGCCGGGCCGAGCCGCCTCGGGCCCCTTGCCGACGGCATCGACGATCTGACGCAGACCGTCGAGATTGACGAAGCTGCCGTCGGTCTCGGGTGCCGCGGCCAGCGGCAGCAGCACATCGGCGGTGTCGAGCAGGTCGGTGCCGGCGAACGCGACACAGGCGACCACCAGTTCGGCCTGGCCCAGCGCGGCGCGCGCCGCGGCCGGATCGGGCAGGTCGAACTCCGGTTCCAGGTCGTGGAGGATGTAGGCCTTGCGCGGCGATGCGATCTGGGCGGCGGCGGACAAGCCGTCGACTCCGGGAACCGCGCCGGCTCGCCAGGCGCCTTCGGAATTGGCCGTTCCGGGCAGGAACATCCGGGCGGTTTCCAGCACGCGGCAGAGGTCGTCGGCCAGGACCCGGAGGATCGCGGCCTGCGGATGGGTCAGCGCGACGTCGCCGAGCAGCACGAAGCCGCGATCGGCATCACGCAACGCGTCGGCAACGGCCCGGGAGGCTTCGTCCGGAACGTGATCGGCGATGAACCGACCCACGGCGCTGTCGGGCACGGAGGCCTCGGCCGCCTGGTAGGCCGCGTGCAGCACGCGGGCGAGCCCGGCGACCATCTGCTGCGGCGGCACGATGACGCGCGCGGCCAGGTCGAAGGGGAAATCCCATGCGATCGGGTTCAGGTCCATCACCTTGGCGCCGTGGGCGCGCCAGGCACTGCGGACCCGGTGGTTCAGGATGGGCTGGTCGTGGCGCAGGTGGCTGCCGACCAGGAACACCGCGTCGGCCGCGGAAAGTTCTTCCGACGGCCGATCCAGCCGCGCCCGACCGAGGTTCGGATCGCGGTCGTCGGTCACGCGCAGGCGATGATCGATATGCGGCGTGCCGAGGCCGTCGGCCAGGCTGCGCAGCAGGCGGAACTCCTCGCTGGTCGCCCGCGGCGAGGCAAGCACCCCGACCTGGTCGGCGCCGTGTTCGTCGATCGTGGCCTTCAGGCGATCGGCGACGAAGTCCAGCGCGTCGGACCAGTCCGCGTCCTGCCACTCGCCGTTGCGCTTGATCATCGGCCGGGTCACGCGATCATCGGCCGCGAGGCCGAAATGCGAGTACCGGTCGCGATCGGCCAGCCAGCACTCGTTGACCGCCTCGTCGTCGCGCGGCACCGTGCGCATGATTTCGCCGCGGCGGACGTGGTAGTGCAGCTTCGAACCGACGCAGTCGTGGGTGCCGATGTACGGCCGGGCCGACATTTCCCAGGCGCGGGCGGAGTAGCGGAACGGCTTGTTGGTCAGGGCGCCGACCGGGCAGAGGTCGATGATGTTGCCCGACAGCTCCGAGTCGATGTTGCGCTCGATGAAGGTCGAAATCTCGGTCTTCTCACCCCGCCCCACGCCGCCGAGTTCGGCGGTCCCGGCAATTTCCTCGAGGAAGCGCACGCACCGGGTGCAGTGGATGCAGCGGGTCATGTCGGTGGCGACCAGCGGGCCGAGGTTCTTGTCCTTGACCACGCGCTTGCGCTCGGTGAAGCGCGAGATCGATCGGCCGTAGCCCATGGCCAGGTCCTGAAGCTCGCACTCGCCGCCCTGGTCGCAGATCGGGCAGTCCAGCGGGTGGTTGATCAGCAGGAACTCCATCACGCCGCGCTGCGCGTCCACCGCGCGGCGCGATCGCGTGAACACCTTCATCCCGTCGGCCACCGGCGTGGCGCAGGCCGGCAGCGGCTTCGGCGCCTTTTCCACGTCGACCAGGCACATCCTGCAGTTGGCCGCGATCGACAGCTTGCGGTGGTAGCAGAAGCGCGGAATCTCGATGCCCGCACGATCGGTGACCTCGATGATCATCTGGCCCTTGCGCGCTTCCAGCTCGCGGCCGTCGACCTCGATCGTCACCGTATCCACCGGCTTGTTTTCGACTGTTGCCATGTTCGGTCTCAGTTGAAGCTCTTGTTGTCCACGGATGAACACGGATGAACACGGATCAAGGCCTTCGAATCGTCGCTTCGGCGATCGATGCCTACCGGGCAGGCGGCCCTCGATTCGCTTCGGAATCGATTCTGCCGTGTCAATCTGTGTTCATCTGCGTTCATCTGTGGACGAAATGAATCGCGTCAGGCCGCGGCGCCGAGCTTGTCGGCGACGATAGAACGCTTGTGTTCGACGAAGTACTCGAACTCGTGGCGGAAGTGGCGGAGGAAGCCCTGGACCGGCCACGCGGCGGCTTCGCCGAACGCGCAAATGGTGTGCCCCTCGATCTGGCCGGCGGCCGAGGCCAGCAGGTCGATGTCCTCGGGTCGCCCCTGCCCGTCACCGATCCGCTTGAGCACGCGGTACATCCAGCCGGTGCCTTCGCGGCACGGCGTGCACTGGCCGCAGGACTCGGCGTAGTAGAACCGCGCGATCCGCGTGCAGGCGCTGACCATGCAGGTCGTCTCGTCCATCACGACAACGGCGCCGGAGCCCAGCCCGGAGCCGGCCTTCTGCAGCGCGTCGTAATCCATCGTGATGTCCATCATCACGTCGGCCGGCAGCACCGGCATCGACGAGCCGCCGGGGATCACGCCCTTCAGCGCGTTGCCGTCGCGCATGCCGCCGCACATCTCGAGCAGCTCGGAAAACGGCGTGCCGAGCGGAATCTCGTGGTTGCCCGGTCGGGCGACGTGGCCCGACACCGAGAAGATCTTCGGGCCGCCGTTGTTCGGCTTGCCGATGTTCAGGAACCAGTCCGCCCCGTTGCGCAGGATCGCCGGCACCGAGGCGAGCGTCTCCGTGTTGTTGATCGTGGTCGGCTTGCCGTAGATGCCGAAGTTGGCCGGGAACGGCGGCTTGAACCGCGGCTGGCCCTTCTTGCCTTCCAGCGACTCCATCAGCGCGGTCTCTTCGCCGCAGATGTAGGCGCCGGCGCCGAGCACCCCGTAGACATCGACGTCGATGCCCGAGTCCTTGATGTTCTTGCCCAGCAGGCCGGCCTCGTAGGCTTCCTTCAGGGCCGCCTCGAAGCGCTCGAAGGGCTCGTGGTGGAACTCGCCGCGCAGGTAGTTGTAGCCGACCGTCGCGCCCATCGCGTAGCAGCCGATGGCCATGCCCTCGATCACCGCGTGCGGGTTGTAGCGCAGGATGTCGCGGTCGTGGCAGGTGCCGGGCTCGGATTCGTCCGAGTTGCACAGCAGGTACTTCTGGCCGGGCGCCGAACGCGGCATGAACGACCATTTCAGGCCGGTCGGGAAACCGGCGCCGCCGCGACCGCGCAAGGAGGACTTCTTGACCTCCTCGATGATGTCTTCCTGCGCGGTCTTCTCCGCCAGGATCTTCTCCCACGCCTGGTAGCCACCGTGCTTGCGGTAGGCCTCCAGCGACCAGCACTCGGGCTCGTCGAGATGCGTGAAACAGACGTTGTGGTCAGCCATTAGCAAATGCCTCATGTCCACAGATGGACACGGATGAACACGGATACTTTCCCGACCCGGTGCCAAGCGAGCCCGCAGAACCGCGGATCATCCGCCGTGTCGACAGGCCCCGATGGAGGGCCGGTTCTTCCGATCTGTATTCATCCGTATTCATCTGTGGAAAACGATTGGTTTCTGGATCACTCGAGCCCGTCGAGGAGTTCGTCGATCTTTTCCTCGGTCAGGTTCTCGTGGTAGTGACCATTGATGATCATCATCGGCGCGCCGGTGCACGCGGCGACGCACTCTTCCTCGACCTTCAGGAAGATGCGGCCGTCGGAGGTCGTCTCGCCCAGCTTCGTGCCCAGCTTCTTCTCGATGTAGTCGACGACCTTGTCGGCGCCGCAGAGCATGCAGGAGATGTTGGTGCAGATCGAGATCGAGTTGCGGCCGACGGGCCGGGTTTCCAGCATCGAATAGAAGGTCGCGACTTCGTAGACCCAGACCGGCGGCAGCTCGAGGTAGTCGGCCACCGCGTCCATCAGGTCGCTGGTCAGGTAGCCGTCGTTCTGTACCTGGACGGCGTAGAGCGCCTGGATGACCGCCGAGCGTCGGCCTTCCAGCGAATCGGGAAACTTGGTCTTCCAGTGGTCGATCGTCGACCGGGTCGCGTCGCTCAATAGTTCGGCCTTGCCGGCCGCCGGGCTCTCGTGGGCCTGGAAACTCATCGGTCGATCTCTCCGAATACGATGTCCTGGGTGCCGATCAGCGCGACCACGTCGGACAGCATGTGCCCACGCGCCATTTCGTCCATTGCCGACAGGTGGGCGAAGCCCGGCGCGCGCAGGTGGACGCGGAACGGCTTGTTGGCGCCGTCGGAAATCAGGTAGCAGCCGAACTCGCCCTTCGGCGCCTCGACCGCGGCGTAGGTCTCGCCCTCGGGGACGCAGTAGCCCTCGGTGAACAGCTTGAAGTGGTGGATCAGCGCTTCCATGTCGTCCTTCATCTCTTCGCGAGACGGCGGCGCGACCTTGTAGTTGCCGACCATCACCGGGCCGGGGTTGTCGCGCAGCCAGCGGATGCACTGCTGGGCGATGCGTGCCGACTGGCGCATTTCCTCGATCCGGACCAGGTAGCGGTCGTAGCAGTCGCCGTTGACGCCGACCGGGATGTCGAAATCGACGTCGCGGTATCGCGCATAGGGCTGCTTCTTGCGCAGGTCCCAGGCCACACCCGAGCCCCTGAGCATCGGACCGGCGAAGCCGAGCTGGCGGGCGCGCTCCGGCGACACCACGCCGATTCCGACGTTGCGCTGCTTCCAGATGCGGTTGTCGGTCAGCAGGGTCTCGTACTCGTCGACGCGGTCGAAGAAGTCGGCCATGAACGCGTCGAGGAAGTCCAGCATCGACCCTTCGCGCCACTCGTTGAGGCGCTTGACGTCGGACGCCTTGCGGAACCGGTTCTCCTCGACCTTCGGCATCTCCGCCGGCAGATCACGGTAGACGCCGCCGGGCCGGTAATAGGTCGCGTGCATGCGCGCCCCGCTGACCGCCTCGTAGACGTCCATCAGCTGCTCGCGCTCGCGGAAGGCGTAGAGGAACAGCGTCATGGCACCGAGGTCGAGACCGTTGGCACCGATCCACATCAGGTGGTTCAGGATGCGCGTGATTTCGTCGAACAGCGTCCGGATCCACTGGGCGCGATCGGGCGGCTCGATGCCGAGCAGCTGCTCGATGGCGCGCACGTAGGCGTGCTCGTTGCACATCATCGAGACGTAGTCGAGCCGGTCCATGTAGCCGATCGACTGGTTGAACGGCTTCGATTCGGCGAGCTTCTCGGTGGCCCGGTGCAGCAGTCCGACGTGCGGATCGGCACGCTGGACGACTTCGCCGTCCATTTCGAGGATCAGGCGGAGCACCCCGTGCGCGGCCGGATGCTGAGGACCGAAGTTCAAGGTGTAATTGCGGATCTCGGCCATGTCACAGCCCCCCTTCGCGGCGGTCGAGCTGATCGCCGACGTATCGCGAATCGCGCCGGATCACGCGCGGCACCAGCACCCGCGGCTCGATCTCGGTCGGCTCGTAGACCACGCGCTTGCGGTCCTCGTCGTAGCGCACGGTGACGTTGCCGATCAGCGGGAAATCCTTGCGGAACGGATGGCCGATGAAGCCGTAGTCGGTCAACAGGCGACGCAGGTCCGGATGCCCCTCGAACACGATGCCGAACAGGTCGAAGGCCTCGCGCTCGTACCAGTTCGCCGACGCCCAGACCTCGACCAGCGAGGGCAGGCTCGGAAAGTCCGCTTCCTCCGGGTGGCAGCGCAGGCGCAGACGGTGGTTGTGGGTGGTCGACAACAGCTGGCAGACCACCGCGAAGCGGTTGGGAATCCGTTCGGATTCGGGCCGATCGGCCCAGTCGAAGCGCCCCGGTCCGAGGTGATCGACGCCGCGCGAGAAGCCCGTGCTGGAGGCTTCGGCGGTTTCCCATTCATCGTCGCCGTAGCCGAGATAATCGACCCCGCACAAGTCCATCAGCATGTCGAAGCCCAGCGCTTCGTCGTCGCGCAGCTTGGTGCAGCTGTCGATCCAGTCGCGCGGCTTGAGCTCAACGATCAGCTGGCGCGCCTGCTCGCGCACGGAGGCGACGCGATCGCCGAGCAGGTCCTCGACGCGCCGGGCGATGGTCTGGTTGCGTTCGGTGAATGCGCTCATGCGGCCGGTGCCATGAAGGAATTCGTTCGGCGGATCTTCTTCTGCAGCTGGATGATCCCGTACACCAGCTGTTCCGCCGACGGCGGGCAACCCGGGACGTAGACGTCGACCGGCACGATGCGATCGCAGCCGCGGGTCACCGCGTAGGAATAGTGGTAATAGCCGCCGCCGTTGGCGCACGAGCCCATCGAGATCACCCACTTGGGGTCGGGCATCTGGTCGTAGACCTTTCGCAGCGCCGGGGCCATCTTGTTGCACAGCGTGCCGGCGACGATCATCACGTCGGACTGGCGCGGGCTGGGCCGGAAGACGACGCCGAAGCGATCGAGGTCATAGCGCGAAGCGCCCGCGTGCATCATCTCGACGGCGCAGCACGCAAGGCCAAAGGTCATCGGCCACATGCTGCCGGTGCGTGCCCAGTTGACCAGCGCGTCGACCGAGGTGGTCACCATGCCTTTCGACAGCAGCGGGTTTGCGTCCGCATCGGGACGCAGGATGTCGTCGACCTGGTTCAGTTCAGCAATCGTGTTCATGCCACTCACTCCCACTCCAGGGCGCCCTTCTTCCATTCGTAGATGAAGCCGATCACCAGCACGGCCAGGAACACGGACATCGCGATCAGGCCGGTCATGCCGATGGCGTCGAGCGCGACGGCCCAGGGAAACAGGAAGGCGATCTCGAGATCGAAGATGATGAACAGGATGGCGACGAGATAGAACCGCACGTCGAACTTCATGCGCGAATCCTCGAAGGCCTCGAAGCCGCATTCGTAGGGCGACAGCTTTTCGGCGTCCGGTCGACGCGGCCCGAGAATGCCGCCGACCGCGAGCAGGGCCACGCCCATGCCGGCCGCGACGCCGAGAAAGATCAGGATCGGAAAGTATTCGGTCAGCATTTCGCCTCGCTCACTGCTCGTCCCCGACTCGACCGGGGAGGAATGGCACGGGATGCACCCAGCGGCTCCGGGCGGATCGCATGCAGCCTTCGTCTTGTCGTGAATCGGTCGTTTCGTGAACCGGACCGGCGATCGATCCGTCGATCGCGTTCTTGCTCGACCTTCTGATCGAACGATCGATCGAACGGACCATCGATCGAACGAAGCATCGGTCGGCTTGTCGATCGATCCTTCGATCAAGACATCGATCGGTACATCGAAACGTTACGTCGTGAACCTGGTGCCGAAGGCCGGACTCGAACCGGCACGGCCGTTAGGCCACTGCCCCCTCAAGACAGCGTGTCTACCAATTCCACCACTTCGGCAGGAACACGACGTGAAACTCGTTGCTCGGAACTCGGCCGACCGAAACGGTCAGTCGACCGGGGGCTCCGGGATGACCTCGGACGGCTCGTCGTCGGCGGCTGCGGTCGAATCATCGACCTCGCCGGCTTGCGCCTCGCTGTCGCCCGAAGATTCGCGCGGCTCGGAATCGAGCTGCTCGATGACCGCATCGACCGCCGCGTCGGAATCGTCCGCCGCCTCGGCCGCCGAGGATTCCAGCGCGCCGACCACGCCGAGATCGTCGGTCGCTTCGCGATTGCCACCGGCGGCGAGGACCGCCATGGTCAGGCTGATGCCGAAGAAACCGACCGCGAGCCAGGAGGTCGTGCGGGTCAGGAAGTTGGACGCGCCGCGCGAGCCGAACACGGTGCCCGATGCACCGGAGCCGAACGCAGCACCCATGGTCGCACCCGGCCCGCGCTGGACCAGCACGATGGCGATCAGGCCAGCGGCCAGCAGGACGTGCAACACGATCAATACAGTAAACATTCGTCGTCAGATTCCGTCGTCGTCGAATTCGTTGTCGGGTCGTCGCAGCCGTCGCCGCCGGGCGGGCTCATGGCCGGCCGGCGTCGATCGGAGTGCGCTGCCGCCGCCTCAGCGCGCTGCAGCCCCGACGATGCCCGTGAACGACGCTGCATCCAGCGATGCACCACCGATCAGGCCGCCGTCGATGTCTTCGCAGGCCAGCAGTTCCGGCGCGTTGCCGGGCTTCATGCTGCCGCCGTAGACAATCCGAATGCGGCCCGCAATTGTAGCATCATCGTTGGCGAGTCGGGCTCGGATGAACGCATGGATTTCCTGCGCCTGGTCGGGCGTCGCGGTCCGACCGGTGCCGATCGCCCAGACCGGTTCGTAGGCGATCACCGCCTGTTCGAAGGCCGCGATTCCGGCGTGCCGGACGACCGCATCCACCTGCGCGCCGATCACCGCCTCGGCCTCTCCGGCATCGCGCTGGGCCAGCGTCTCGCCGACGCACAGCACCGGCACCAGCCCGGCCTCGACCGCCGCCTTGAAGCGCACGGCCACGTCCTCGTCCGTCTCCGAATGGTCTTCTCGCCGCTCCGAATGGCCGACCAGCACCATCGTTGCGCCGCAGTCGACCAGCATGGCGGCGGCCACGTCGCCGGTGTGCGCGCCGGGCGCCTCGGCGCTGAGGTCCTGCGCGCCGAGCCGGATCGTAGAATCCCCGATCGCTTCGCGGGCGGCGAGCAGATAGGGAAACGGCGGCATCACCACGACGTCCGCATCGCTGCCGTTCTCGTCCAGCGCTGCAGCGATGTCCGCGATCAGCGCCCGGGTCATGGCCTGCGAGCCGTTCATCTTCCAGTTGCCCGCGATCAGCGGTCGTCGGTCCGGATGCATGCAAGGTCTCCTCGGTCTGTGGGTCGGATGGCGATGGCGCGATGGCCTCGGGCCAGGTGGGCCGCGTCGGCTTCGAGCGCGCGATGGCCGACGCGCCCGATGCATCGAACGGGCCTTCGGCCGGCGGCGGGCGTCAGGATAGGCGCGCGCGGCGTCCGGCGCAACGCGTCGCCCGAACCCGGCCCGACGTTCACGTCAGCGCGGCCCCGACATTCACGGCCGCCTTGCGGCCCCGCTGCGATAGTCTGCAGGGCGCCACGGACTGCCGACGGGTGGCAGATCGATGGCCGGTCGATGGCCGGTCAGAGACCGATTCGAAGCGGCGATCGAGCGAAAAACCGAGGCTCGGGGCTCACCTTCGCCAGCGGCTCGGCCATCCGGCGCCCTTCCTCTCTCACCTCATCTACATGGAGTCGAACCGATGACCAGACAACGACTTGGCGCCGCCGCGCTGTGCGGCTCGCTACTGACCGCCGCCGGCCCGATCGCCGCCTCGCCCGAGCAGTACGTGATCGACACGCGCGGAATGCACGCCTTCGTCCAGTTCAAGGTTTCGCACCTCGGGTTTTCGTGGCTGTACGGCCGCTTCGACGACTTCGACGGCGGCTTCACCTTCGATCCCGAAGCGCCGGAGGACAGCTCGGTCGAGGTCGAGATTCGCACCTCCAGCGTCAATACCAATCTCGAGCGGCGCGACGACCACCTGCGCAGCGAGGACTTTCTCGAGGTCGAGGCGCATCCGGTGGCGAGCTTCCGGTCCACCGCATTCGAACCGCTGGGCGACGACCGCTACCGGTTGACCGGCGACTTGTCGATGCTCGGCCAGACCCGGTCGGTGGACATCGAGGTGGAACAGACCGGCGCCGGCGAGGATCCCTGGGGCGGATTCCGGCGCGGGTTCCACGGCACCACCACCCTCACCCTCGCAGACTGGGGCATCACCTACGACCTCGGCCCGGCCGAAACGGTCGAAATGATCCTGTCGATCGAGGGCATTCGCCAGAACGACGAGTCGTCCGCAGACGCTTCCGACTGATCGGCAGCCGACGACAGGCCCGCAACGGGCGGGCAACAACGCGACGGCCGGGCGACCTCGCCCGGCCCGTCACCGGCAGGCTAGTCGCCGGCCACGGTCATCCGGTCGATCAGGATCGACGGGGTCTGCACATTGCGCCGCCGTTCGACGTCCGCGCCCAGCGCACGAACCCCGGCGAACATGTCGCGCAGGTTGCCGGCGATCGTGATCTCCTCGACCGGCCAGGCGACCTCGCCGTCCTCGACCCAGTAGCCCGAGGCGCCGCGTGAATAATCCCCGGTCACCAGGTTGACCCCCTGGCCCATCACCTCGGTGACCACCAGGCCACGACCCATCTCGCGGATCAGCTGATTCTGGTCGGACGATCCCGGCTGCACCAGCAGGTTGCGCACTCCACCGGCATTGCCGGTCGATTCCAGGCCGAGCTTGCGCGCCGAGTAGCTTGACAATACATAGCGGGCCAGCCGGCCGGCGTCGATCAGCGGCGCGGACTCGGTGGCCACGCCCTCGGCGTCGAAGGAGCTGGAGCGGTCCGCCCCGCGCAGGTGCGGCTGCTCGTCGATGTGGACGAAATCGGGGAACAGGACCTCGCCCTGGCGATCGAGCAGGAAACTCGATCGCCGGTACAGGTTGCCGCCCGATGCCGCACCGATCAGGTGGCGGACCAGCCCCAGTGCCGTGTCGGGCGTGAACAGCACCGGCGTGGGACCGGTCGGCGCCCGCCGGGCGCCCAGCCGCCGCAACGCTCGCTCGGCGGCACCGCGCCCAGTCGCACTCGGATCGGCCAGCGCATCGAACCGGCCCTGGTCGTCCCAGTCCCAGTCGCGCTGCATGCCGTCGTCGTCGGCGGCCACCAGAACGCAGCTCTGGCCGAACCG
Organism: Wenzhouxiangellaceae bacterium; assembly: GCA_965227925.1. Classification (GTDB taxonomy): domain Bacteria; phylum Pseudomonadota; class Gammaproteobacteria; order Xanthomonadales; family Wenzhouxiangellaceae. Next base: position 90,478 of record CBDDGP010000002.1, on the reverse strand, counting down.
GGTCGAACGACGCGCGCCGACGAAGCCGTGGGAGTTGGCGTAGACCCCGACCGCGGCCGAGGTCGACACGCCCGCGCCCTCGGAATTGTCGATCCTGGAATCGACCGCTCGGCCGGCCGCCTCGATCGCCCTCGCCCGTTCGATCAGCGCGGTCATCTCCGGCATTTCGGGATGCCAGAGATCGAAATCCTCGATCGCGGACGCCATCCGGTCGGCCTCGGCCAGTCCCCCGGCCGGGTCGGTCTGAGTGTGGCGCGCGATCGCCAGCGCCTGCTCGACCGCCCGGCCCAGCGCGTCCGGCGACAGGTCGCCGGTGGTCGCCGAGCCGCTGGCCCGGCCTCGATAGACGGTGATGGAGACGCCGCGGTCGCGCGCTTCCTCCAGCGTGTCGATCTCGCCGAGGCGGACATTGACCTCGCGCGACAGCGACGAGTTGACGCTGACCTCGGCCTGGTCGGCGCCGCCGGCCCGGGCGCGACGCAGGACGTCGGTCGCGACGTCGGTCAGGAGCGCCTGCTCACCGTTCGGGTCGTCGAGCAGTTCGTGCGCTCCGCGCTGGATCGTGTCGCTCATGGCGCTCATGCCGTCCCTCCGACGGTCAGACCGTCGATCTTCAAGGTCGGCTGGCCGACGCCGACCGGCACGCCCTGGCCGTCCTTGCCGCAGACGCCGACGCCGGCGTCCAGCTCCAGGTCGTTGCCGACCATCGATACCCGGGTCAGCACATCGGGTCCGTTGCCGATCAGCGTCGCGCCCTTCAACGGCGCGCCGACCTTGCCGTTCTTCACCCGGTAGGCCTCGGAGGCGACGAACACGAACTTGCCCGAGGTGATGTCGACCTGCCCCCCGTTGAAATTCACCGCGTAGATGCCGTCGTCCACCGAGGCCAGGATTTCCTCCGGGTCGTGGTCGCCGGGCCGCATGTAGGTGTTGGTCATCCGCGGCATCGGCAGGTGCGCGAACGACTCCCGGCGACCGTTCCCGGTCGGCTTCATGCCCATTGCGCGCGCGTTGAGCTTGTCCTGCATCAGCCCGGTCAGGCGACCGTTCTCGATCAGCGTGGTGCACGAGGTCGGGGTGCCTTCGTCGTCGATCGACAGCGAACCGCGCCGACCGGCCAGCGTGCCGTCGTCGACCACCGTGCAGTGCTCGGTCGCGACCAGTTCGCCGATCCGACCGTTGAACGCCGAGATGCCCTTGCGGTGGAAGTCGCCTTCTAGGCCGTGCCCGATCGCTTCGTGCAGCAACACGCCGGGCCAGCCCGGCCCGAGCACGACCGTCATCTGACCGGCCGGCGCGTCCTCTGCGCCGAGATTGAGGGTAGCCTGGCGCACCGCCTCACCGGCCAGGCGCTGCCACGCATCGGGCTGCATCAGTTCATCAAGGGCGTAGCGACCGCCGCCGCCGGCGTTGCCCGACTCGCGCCGGTCGCCTTCCTCGGCAATCACGCGCACATCGAGCCGGACCAGCGGCCGCACGTCGCCGGCGCGGGTGCCGTCGCTGGCCGCCACCAGCACCGACTCGTACTGGCAGGCCAGCGACACGTTGACCTGGCTGATGCGCGGATCCAGCGAGCGCGCGTAGGCATCGATCGTGCGCAACAGGTCGACCTTGTCGGCCGAATCGCGCGCCAGGATCGGATTGTCCGGCGAGTACAGCGCCGGCGCCTGCACCGGACGGGCCACCGGCAGGCTGCCGGAGGTCCCGCTGCGGGCGATCGAGCGCGCGCTGCCCGCCGCTTCCATCAGCGCCGGCAGATTGATCGTGTCGGCGTAGGCGAATCCCGTGCCCGTGCCGACGATCGCCCGCACGCCGACGCCCTGGTCGATGTGGAAACCGCCGGCCTTGACGATGCCGTCCTCCAGGCTCCAGGTCTCGGTCTGGCGATGCTGGAAGTACAGATCGCCGAGATCCACCGCACCGGCCACCAGGCGGCCCAGCACGCGATCGAGATCGTCCGGCTGGAGCTCGGCCGGGGTCAGGAGATGGTCGGTTGCCAGTTGCAGCATGTCGTCAGGGTACTCGGGTCGGGGCGATCGTTGCGCCAATCGTTGCGCCAATCGTTGCGCAAATCGTCGGGGCATTCGTCGCCGAGATTGGAGCGCCGCTGGTCGGCGCCGGCCAGAAAATTCGTTGTGTGTCCACGGATGAACACCGATGAACACCGATGAACACCGATGAACAAACCGGAGAAGCGATGATCTTTCGATTCAGAGCCGAGCGTCGACAAGCATTCGATTCTCTCCCGACTCCCGAGCCCGTAGGCTGGAATCTCGGGTTCCCGCAAGACGGATCGCTTCCTTGTCCTTGACCCGATCAGCCGAACAGCACACCTGCATTATCCGTGTTGATCCGTGTTCATCTGTGGACTGATCATCATCGGACTCTGGATGGAGCTCTCGATCGCGCAGAGTCCAGATATTCGGGCAATGGCCGCTGATTCAACCACCCTCGGCGGTGTCGGGGGCGGATTCCGTCCCCGGAAGGCCTTCGACGCCGCGGGCGCTGACCGGGACGAGGAGCGGATCGTCCCATGGACCGGTCACCGTGTACTGCACCTCGGAAATGCCTCGCAGCGGCTTGTCGAGCAGCTGCTGCAGCGCCGCGCCGGCCGCCGCGCCGATCGGGCCGCCGGTCAGCGCGCCGATGATCGGCAGCGTCGACCCCACCCCGGGCTGGACGATCAGGGTCTGGTCGTAGGTCCGTTCGGCGAGGTCGGTTTCGCCGCGGATCTGCACGATCGCCGCCGGCGCCTCGATCACCAGGTCGTCGGTCACCGCTCGGCCCTGCGCCAGCTCGAAATGACCGGCGACCCGGTCGAAGGTCAGTCCCTCGGCGAACACGTCGGTGAAGTCCATCCGAAGCCGGCGGGGGATGGAGTTGAGGCTGACCAGGCCCAGCAGCCGACCGGCGCCGACCCGGGCTTCGGGAATCACACCGTCGCCGATCGCCAGGTCCAGCTGGCCCTCGAAGCGTTCGAGGGTGAAATCCAGCGGACTTCCCGGCCACCCGCCGCTGAGCGTGACGACCGACTGCCCCCGCTGCAGCGCGATGTCGTAGCCGGCATCGGCGAGCACCTGACCGAGGCTGTCGGCGGTCATCCGGAACCGGCCCCGGGTCCTGGGCTGGTCCGAATCGGCCGGCCGCCACCAGCGACCGCCGCCGGTCAGGCCGAGGGTCGGGTGCTCGATCGAGAACTGCTCGATTTCCAGGCCCCTGGCGGCCGCGTGCGTGTTGACCGACAAGCGCCCCAGGGCCAGGTCGCCGTAGCGCAGGTCGTCGATCCGCACATCGATCTCGGGCAGGTCGCGCGGATCGATGCGGCTCGGCCGTCCCGGGGTCCGCTCGACGTCGGCGGGGCGCGGCCAGTGCAGTCGCTCCAGGTCGGCCACCACCGAGCCGTTGCCCTCGGCGGGCAGGCGGAACCGCCCGGCCAGCGCCGGTCCGTCCAGCACCAGCCGCCAGTAGTCCGATTCGCGGCCCAGCGACGCGGCGACCGGTCCGAGCGAGGCGGTATCGAAGCGCAGATCCCCGATCGCCACATCGAGCCAGCCGTCGACGGCCGCGTCCAGGGCCAGCTCGACGCCCGCGTCGGTGTCGATCACACCCCCGCCTCCGCCATCGAGGGATCCCGGATCGGAGGTCGGACCATCGGTATCGTCATCGGCCCCGCCGGTTCCGCCCCCCGCCGCCAGCCGCCCGACCCAGCCGGACAGGTCCAGCGCGTCCAGGTCGCCGACGACCCGGAAGGCTTCGGCGGTCGGTAGCGTGGCGTCGGCCTCGCCGAGACCGAGACCGAGCTGGCCGGTGCCGCGATTGTCGGTGCTGGGATTGCCGGTGCGGACGAGACCTTCGACCCGGTCGACCAGGTCGAAGCGGATCGGCGCCGGGCCGGCGGTTTCGTCCAGCAGCACCTCGAACCGGAACGGCCATCGGGCCTCCGCCGGCTTGTCCAGCGGCGCCGGCCAGTCCAGCGCCAGACCGACCAGGTCGCTGTCGACGGTGACCGATGCGGCGGCGCCGAAGTCGGCTTCCCCCGCCGTAGGGTCTTCGCCGTCGCCCTCCACGCCCGGGCCCGGTGATGCGCCCGACGTCGTTGTTGCAATCGAGGCTGAAGGCGATGCTGCCGTCGTTGCTGAAGTCACCATCGACGATGAATCCGACAGCGGGGCGCCCGGATCGGCCGCACCGCGGATCGTCACATCGAAGCGCGATGCGCCCGACGCGTCGGCCAGCAACGGCGCGAGAGCCGCCGGCCGGTCGTCGGGCACCGCCGCAGCGAGCGGCCACTTGCCGCCGAGGCGCAGCTCGAACTTCGGCTGGAAATCGGCCGCGATCTCGAGGTCCACGGGCCGACCCGCCCGCAGCCCGTCGAGCGTCGACGGACCGAAGCCGTCGCGGCCGAAGCGCACCGAGCCGGTCAGGGCGTCGACCCGGTAGGCCGGCACCGGCCAATCGATGCGCGCGTCGTCGAACACCACCTCGCCCTCGAGTTGCCAGTCGCTGATGCGCTTGACCGGCAGCGTCACGCGCGCGGTCGCGGCCGCGTCGCCGTGGACCGACAATCGTTCCAGCGTCGGTCGCGCTGCGTCCAGCGGCAGGGCCCGAACCAGCTCGATCAGTTCGCCGGCAGTCGTTCCTGCGGCGGTTTCAAGCAGCAGCAGGAGCTCGGCCTGCCGCAGGCGGGGGATCTCGATCCGGGGACCGGCGAGCGCTGTACCGGCGATCCGGCCGGCGTCGACCACGGCGCTCATCGACTCGCCGAGGAACTCGACGCGCCCGTCCAGCCCGGTGCCCGCCGGCCAGCCGTCGGCGTAGGCCAGGTCCAGTCCGCGGAACGCGATCCGGCTGTTCAGTCCGCCGTCGGCCAGACCCTGTTTCCAGGTGCGCGGCGCGCCGAACAGGGTGGTCAGGGCCTCGGCCCGCTCGACCTTGACCAGCGCGTCGACCAGCCATGCGCGGGTCCTCGGTGGCAGGCCGCGCCGCGGAATCCAACCGGCCGGCGCATCGGTCGAGATTCGCGGTGTGTCGACGACGAGATCGACGAACAGGGCGTCGGACACCGCGTCGCCGGAATCGAACACGCCCCCGTCGATGGCCAGCGCGAGATCGGGGTGGTCGAGCGCCAGGTCGCGAAACTCGAGCGACGAAGGCCGCAGCAGGACCGAGCCCGCCACGTCGTCGAAGCGCACGGGTCGGTCGAACAGCCCGGGCCAATCGAGGCCGAGCACGCCGTCAGGATGCGCGACCAACGCGTCTCCATCCAGCCCGAGCTCGAGCCGCTCGACGCGCGCGACGAGCGGACCGGCGGCCCGCTCGCTCAACGCGAGCGCCATGTCGAACTCCTCGATCACGCCCGATACGGCGTGAAGATGGCCGTTTCGATCTCCGCCGAGGGCCAGGTCGCGGACCGTGCCGGCCAGCTCGAACGCCGGCAGCGCGGTTCGCTGGCGCAGCGGCGCCGTCCACCGATGCAGGCGCTCGAGGTCGATGCGTCCGGCCGCCAGCGCCCAGTGATCCGGGCTTCGCCCGATCGCCGCTTCGTCGAACCAGGGCTCGTCCTGCTCGGGGTCGCGCCCTTCGAGGTCGATCGTCAGCGCCTCGCCGCGGCGTTCAGCGAGCAGCGACAGCGCAAGTCGTTCGAGAACTTCCCCATCGAGCCGACGCTCCAGGTCCAGGTCGCCGCGTGCGTCGAGGCCGGCCTCGAGGGTCCAGTCCAGCCAGAGCTCTCCGGCCACGTGCAGGCCTTCGGACGCGTCGTCGACGGGCGGCAGGTGCAGTTCGTCGATTCGGGCATGCGCCCGCACCGCGCGCAGACCCGAGTCGGGCAGGTCCAGGCGCAGCCCGATCTCGATCGGGGTTCCGGTCGAGGGCGCCGTGGATGCGCTGCCCGGGCTGCCGTTCGATGCATCGTCGGAGCGATCGTTGAAGAAGACGATGGACGAATCGTCGGAAGGGTCGATGACTGCGCTGCTCGAGTCGGCGATCGACTCGCCAAGGGGCTCGTCCTCCCGCGGGTCCTTACGCCCGTCCAGACCCTCGGGAATCGCCAGCAGATGGGCGGCGATCCGGGCGCCGTCGCGGGCCAGCGCCGCCTCGGGTACGCGCAGGCGGATCGGCGGCAGATCACGCGCATCGACGCGAATGCCGACATCGCGCAGGGTCAGGTCGCCCGCGGTCAGCGCGCGCTCCCAGCCCCGACCGACCCGACCGCCCTGCTCCAGCTGCCAGCTCCAGCGCCCGTCCGGGTCCTGTACGGCGGCAATGTCCAGACCCAGTGCCGCCAGGCCGACCGTATTGCGGGCCGGACGCAGGAGGTTGTAGAGCCGCAGCTGCAGCCGGGCCTGGTCGATCTGCAGCAGCGGCGCATCGACCGGGCCCACCTCCAGGCCGAGCAGGCGGATTTCCGGCGACATGCGGGGCCAGCGTGCGCGGATCTCGCGGATCCGCACCGGTTGCTGCAGCGCCTCGGACAGCATGTCCTGGACCAGCGGTCGGGCAGCGTCGGCGTAGGGCGCGAGCAGGCGGCCGATGCTGACCAGCGCCGCCGACACGATGATCACGACCGCAACCAGCTTCCAGAACCCCCGCCGCAGGCTGCGCAGACGCCGTCGCGGGCGGCGCTGGGTCGACGGCGGCGAAGAGGAGGGCGTGCCCGTGCTCAAAGCGGACCCCGGGTCAGAGCAGCACGACGTCGAACTGTTCCTGCCCGTACTGCTCCTCGGGCTGGAAGCGGATCGTGGTCCCCAGCTGCTCGGTCAGCTCGGCGATGGTCCGGGTGTGTTCCTCGAGAATCTTGTCGACGACCTGGGGCGGCGCCATGACCATCAACTGACCGGTCTCGAACTGGCGTACCGCGCGCAGGATCTCGCGGAAGATTTCCGAGCAGACCGTCTCCACCGACTTCTGCCATCCGCGCCCGTTGCAGTGCGGACACGGCTCGCACAAGCGGTGCTCCAGGCTCTCGGTGGTGCGCTTCCGGGTCATCTCGACCAGGCCCAGCGGCGAGATGTCCGACACCGTGCTGCGCGCCGGATCACGAGCCAGCGCCTGGGTCAGCGTGCGCAGCACCTGGCGCTTGTGCTCGTCGACGTCCATGTCGATGAAGTCGGTGATGATGATGCCGCCGAGGTTGCGCAGGCGCAGCTGACGGGCCAGCGCCTGGGCCGCCTCCAGGTTGGTCTTGAATACCGTCTCGGCGAAGTTGCGCACGCCGACGTAGCCGCCGGTGTTGACGTCGATGGTGGTCATCGCCTCGGTCTGATCGATCGTCAGGTGACCGCCGGACTTCAGCGAGACATCGCGCTTCAGCGCCCGCGTGATTTCGTCCTCGACCCCGAACAGGTCGAACAGGGGACCGGATCCGCCGTGCGCCTCGATCCGGTCGGCCCACTCGGCGACGAAGGTGCCGGCGAAGGCCTGGGCCTGGCGCAGCGTTTTCGCATCGTCGATCCGCACCCGGTCGATGCCGCCGTGCATCAGGTCGCGGATCGCCCGCAGCGGCAGCGACAGGTCTTCGTAGATGCAGTCGCCGGGCTTCGGCGACCCGGCCATGCGCTGTTCGATGTCGCGCCACAGCCGCCGCAGGTAGTCGAGATCGCGGCGCAGCGCATCGATCTCCACGCCCTCGGCATTGGTGCGCAGGATCAGGCCGATCTCTTCGCCGCTGGCCGTGCCGGCAGCCTCGTCGCGGGCGTGTTCGTCGTGCCGGCCGCCATCCGTGCCGTCGCCCGTCTCGTCGACCGCGTCAGCGTCCTGACCGCGGTCCGGCGCGCGACCGCTCGAGTCGCCGCCCGCACCGTTCTCGGACATCAGCTGCTCGACCAGGCCTCGCAGGCGGGCGCGCTCGTCTTCGTTGTCGATCCGCAGGGACACCCCGACCGAACGCACCCCCGGCAGGTAGACCAGGTAGCGCGACGGCAGGCTGAGCTGGGTGGTCAGGCGCGCGCCCTTCGACCCCATCGGGTCCTTGACCACCTGGACCAGCACGTCCTGGCCTTCGCGGATCAGCTCGCCGATCGGCGGAACGGCCGGCTCGCCGAGTTCATCGTCCAGCGCGGTCGACAGTTCCGGGCGCGGCCGTGCGATCTCGCCGGCGTGCAGGAACGCGGTCCGGCTCAGGCCGATGTTGACGAACGCGGCCTGCATGCCGGGCAGCACGCGCTCGACGCGGCCGAAGTAGATATTGCCGACGTAGCTGATGTCGTCGGCGCGCTCCAGGTGCAGCTCCTGGAGCAGTCCGTTCTCGACCAGCGCCACTCGGCTCTCCGACGGCGTCACGTTGATCAGCAGTTCATTGCTCACGGGCGGGTCTTCGCAGGTTGGGAGAGTCGGGTCACACGCCGGTCGACCGGGGAAACGACGATCGCGGGGATGCATGAGTCAATGCTTCCGCCGTCGCTACCGGCAGACCACGGCCGGTCGATCGAAGTCGCCGGAATCCGTCGGGCAGTTCGTCGTCGGCGGCCGTCGCAGGCGCGCTTGGAGCATAGCATCCGGGGATGCAGACCCGCGCCCGCTCAGGCCGGCTCGAAGCCCGCGGCGCGCAGCAGATCGGCGGTCTCGAACAGCGGCAGGCCGACCACGCCCGAGTAGCTGCCGCGAAGCTGGCGGATCCATGCTGCGGGTGCGCCCTGGATGCCGTAGGCGCCGGCCTTGTCCATCGGGTCGCCGGTGGCGACGTAGCGGCGGATCCACGCCGGGTCGATCGGCGCGAACTCGACCTCGGTGATCGACTCGCGCTCGTCGGTCTCGCCGTCCGGTCCGCGCAGGGCCACCGCCGAGTGGACCCGGTGGCAGGCCCCGGACAGTCGTTCGAGCATCGCGATCGCATCGTCGGTGTCGACGGGCTTGCCGAGGATCGCGCCGTCGAGCACCACGCTGGTGTCGGCCCCCAGGGTCCACTCGGGGTAGGCGCCGGCTGCGGCCTTCTCGCGCGCCATGCGCCGCACGTAGTCCGAGGGCGCTTCGCCGTCGCGGGCGGTCTCGTCGATATCGGCGGGAATCACGTCGAAGCGAGGCTGCAGCACGCCGAGCAGCTCTCGCCGCCGCGGCGAACCGGAGGCGAGGATCAGGCGCGGCGTGCGGTCGGTCGAGGTCATGGCGCTAGCGTAGCGTCTACTTGTGATACGGGTGGCCGCTGCTCAGCGCCCAGGCGCGATACAGCTGCTCGGCCAGCAGCACGCGGACCATCATGTGCGGCAAGGTCAGGGGACCCAGCGACCAGCGCTGGTCGGCCGAGGACAGCACGGCATCGTCGAGGCCGGTCGATCCGCCGACCAGCAGGGCGACCGGCCGGCCGTCCATCTGCCAGCGTTCGAGCCGGGTCGAGAGGTCGGCGGTGGACCAGGGCTTGCCGCGCCCGTCCAGGGCGACGGTGAGCGCGCCGTCGGGAATCTTCGACGTCAGCCTTGCGGCCTCGTCGCGGCGGATCTCGATCTCGGAACTGCCCCGGCCGCCGTCGAGCTCGATCAGGCGAAGCGACAGGTGGGGCGGAAGGCGGCGGCGATATTCCTCGAACCCCTCGGCCACCCAGGCGGGCATCCGCCGCCCGATGGCGATCAGCACCAGGTCCATCGAAGCGACGTTACAGCGTCTGGGCCGGGCGCTCGCGGATCGAGGCGTCCCAGAGCTTCTCCAGGTTGTAGAAGGCCCGGGTCTGCGGAAGCATCAGGTGGACGACCACGTCGGCCAGGTCGACCAGCACCCATTCGCCGCCCTCTTCGCCCTCGACGCCCAGCGGCGGCGGCAGCTCCAGGGACTTGAGCTTCAGCGAGATGCGCTCGGCCATGGCCTTGATCTGGCGGCTGGACGTGCCGCTGGCCACGATCATGAAGTCGGCAAAGGTGTTTCGTTCGCGCAGGTCGAAGACCTGGAGATCCTGCGCCTTGGCATCTTCCAGCACGGCGACGGCGAGGTCGCGGAGGCGCTGGACGGATTCGGCGTTGTCGGCGGATTTCAAGAGGCGGAACCGTCTCGCTGCATTGGATGGGCGGTCATTGTACGCCCCCCGCGCCGTCGACGCGACCGACCCGCCCGTACACCCCCCATCGACCGGCCCTGCCGCCGCGTTCGGGGCTCCGCCCGCCGGAACGAACGAACCCGGCACCGAAGGCCGGCGCCGGGTTCGAGGACGGACCGGATGCGGTCCGGCGTCAGTTCGGGCAGGTGCCCACGTTCGACAGGCGCGACAGCGTGCGGTCCGTGGCGTAGTCCGTGTCGATCGGCGCACCGACCTCGAACGACAGCACCTCGCGGAGGCTTTCCAGCCCGTCGAACACCCGCTCGAGCACGCCGACCGAACTGTTGGTGATGTCGGTCTCTTCGCAGTAGATGCACCAGCCGCGGAACTCCAGCACGTCCAGCGCCTTGGCGCCGGGGATCGTGGCCTGGACCTCGTTGCCTGCGAACACCCAGCGCGGCTGGCCGCTGACGTCGAAGTAGTAGCGCACCCAGGCCTCGGCGACCGCCGTGTAGAGCAGCGTCACGCCGCCTTCGCGGAATTCCGCCGGGAACCAGTGGCCCAGCAGCTGTTGGCGCTCGCCGTCGACCAGCGGACAGTCGCTGTTGTGGTCGGGGGTGAAGATCTCCGCGCCGTGGTAGCCGTTCAGACGCCAGGCGAAGATCAGCTCGCGTTCGTCGAGCGCCGTGACCTGGATCTCGCCGACCACGTCGACGGTCTGGCGGATGCCGTTGCTGGTCACCCGATAGATCGGCTGGCTGAAGTACGAACTGTTCAGCCCCGGCGGCGCCCCGTTGGAAATGTAGAAGGTCGCCAGGCCGTCCTCGTCGTAGGTGTACCAGGTGACGAAGGCATTGTTGCCGGCGACCTGGTACTCGATGCCCTGGTTGATCAGGCGGTCGCGCGGGCTCCACAGGCCCAGCTGCGGCTGGTTGGCGTTCAACTCACCGACCTCGGCGGTCACCGTGACCTGCGCCTCGGCATTGCTGGCGTTGTCCATGACCACGAAGTAGCGGCCCGGCTGGATGCTCGGCGGGGCGGCCACGGTCCAGGTGCCACCGGCCTGCGACCCGACGGCGACTTCGGTCGCCGGCTGGGGCTGGACCGGCGTGCCGACCATCGAGAAATCGAGGCGCCGGAGCGACATCCCGGTCAGCGGTCCGTCGGCCTGGACGGTCAGCGTCGCGGCGCTGGACGGCACGTCGATGAACGCCAGGTCGTGCTCGGTCTGCGGCGGGATCACCAGCGTGTAGTCCTGGCCTTCGAACAGGGGGGTGACCTGCGGGGTGTTCGGGCCGGTGCGGCGGATGCTCACGGGGATCACGCCGGCGTCGCCGACCTGATCCGGCGATGACGATACGCCGACCGCGCCGACCCATTGCTCGCCGGCTTCCATCGCCGGTTGGTCCCAGTACAGCGGCAAGGTCAACGGACCACCGTCGTGGGTGCCCGGACCGGAGACGACGAGGCTGGGATCCAGCGCTTCTTCCAGCATGGCGAAGTCGTAGGGAATCGTGTCGCTGACGCCGGGTGACGAACCCTCCCAGTTCTGCACCAGCACCCACCAGCGACCGGGCGCCGGTGCCTCGATCTGGCACGATTCCAGGTCATCGGGGGTCGTCGACTCGCAGACGATCTCGTCGAAGAACGCCTCCCCGTCGAAATCGAAGTCTCGACCGACATAGAGGTCGACGTCCTGTGCACCCGAAGCGCGCGTCTGGACATCGATCAGCAGCGTGCCTTCCGGGACGTCGAAGAAGCGGACATCGACGCCGGTGCCGTTGTCGAACGGATTGAACGGCGAAGGATCGTTGCGAAGCGACAGCGTGCGACGCTCCGGCTTGACCAGCGCACTGGTCCGGAAGACCATCTCGTCCAGCTCGCCCAGTTCGTCGATCACGATCGAATCGCGACCGCGATTCGATTCGACCCCGGAGAGCTCCTGCGGGCCCGGCGAGGAGCCTGCGGCCACGTAGGCGCCGACGGGCAGACGCTGTTCGACGAACTGGTTGCCGGCCGGCGTCAGAACCACGCTGCCCGTGCCCCAATCGCTGAGCGCGGCAGCGCCCTGACGAATGGAAACGGTCAGCGTGATTTCCTGATTCGCCGCAAGGCTGAACGAACTCGGGGATACCTGGACATCCAGCGGCCCTTCGGTCGTCACGGTCCAATCCCCTGCACCCAAGGCGCGAAGGACGCGTGTAAACGTGCAGGTTTCAGTATTCAGGCAGAAATCGCTGACGATGCCCGGAAGGTTGAGGTTGCCGGGAACACCGCCTTCGGCCGGGTCGGCGTCCAGGAATGCCTGGATGCCGACGGGAAGGAACAATCCGATGCGAGATGCGCGATCGACCTGGACGCCACCGGCACCCCGTTCGATCGTGCTGGCGGGGCTGCCATCGTCCAGGGTCACGCGCTGCGGGTCCGCGGTTGTTTCCAGCGCGGAGAAGATCTGGTCGGGGCCCCAGTCCGGGTGGGACCGACGCAGCAGCAGCACCGCGCCGGCAACGTGAGGCGAGGACATCGATGTTCCGGTCAGAAAGGCGATCGAGTTCTCGCTTTCCGCGCCAGCAGCGATGACATCGGTTCCCGGAGCGGTCACGTTCGGTTTCATCGTGTCTGTCGCGCCGACCGACGGGCCGCGCGAGCTTGACGTGTTGAGGCGTCCGCCGAAGGCATCATCGACGACGCGTTGGGTCCCGGTCAGCCGTCCCTGATGACCCGACCCGGAACTCAACCAGTCGCGAATCCGATCACCGTCGTCGGCCCCGACATGCATCGCCGGCAGGCAATGTTCATCACCGTTGACGCTTTCGCCCTGCGCCTGCGTGTTCGCGAGGATCATTCCACCGGCGCCGGCATCGAGAACGTTGCGGCCCTTCTCGATCCGGCCGTAGGTACCTCGATCGCAGACCACGATCTCGCCGTTGAACGTGCCCGGGGCGAACGGGTTGGTTGCACCCGTGTTGGCGGCACAGCTCGAACCGAGCTCCGCGGTGCCGGTGCCGCACAAGGCGTTGCCGAAGTCGCCGGCATAGACGATCGGCACGATGTCGGTGCCGCCGGTCAATCCCGGCCCGGTCAGCGCACCGAGCGCGAAATCGCCGCCGGATACGTTGAACAGCCGATTGGCCAGGACTCGATCGTGGGTGGCGTTCGCCACGGAGAACGCCCACGGCGCATTGGCCGGGGAGCCGACCCACCCTTCACCTCGGCTACCGAAGTTGCCGGCCGAAGTGACGGCAGCGACACCCGAAGCGCGCAGGTTGAGAAAGATTTCTTCGCTGGTCGAGAAGCCTTGGCGAATTCCCGCCCAGGGATCGAACGGCGCACCGCCGATCGAGTAGTTCACGGAATCGACCTGGTCCACGATGGCCTGCTCGAGCGCCGCGCTGGTGTCGGAGCCGGCACAAGTGAAGGTCCCGCGGTCCGGATTGTCCTCGCAGGCCTTGTAGGAAATGATGCTGGCGTTCGGCGCGACCCCCGAGGTGGAGAAGAAGATCGACTGCCCGGCGATGTTCAACGAGAAGGAAAGTGGAAAACCCGCCGCCGTGCTGGCCACGTGGGAACCGTGCGAATCGGGGTCCTTGCCGTTCGTGCCTTCATCGGTGAAGTCGTACACGCCGATGATCTTGTCGCTGCAGAGCACGCCGGGCTGGCTGCAGAGACCGTAGAACTGCCCACGGGGATTGGAGATCTGCGGTGCCCCCGGTCGGGTCTCATCGAAGAAGAACGAATCCCAGTTGATTCCGGTATCGACGACGCCGATCACGGTCCCTTCGCCGCGATTCGGAGCGACGACTCCGGACTGGCCGGCCCAGTACCGATCGGCCCCGATCCAGTTCGGTCCGCTGTCGGTCATTGGATAGTGGACGAACTCCCGTTCGACCGAGCGGACACCGGGAAGAGCCGCCAGTGCCTCAGCCTCGGCGGCAGTGAGTTCGACGGCGAATCCATTGAGAACATGCCGGTAGACGTGCTCCGGCTTCAGTGCTCGGCCCAGCGCCGATTCAGCGCGGCCAAGCACGTCGCCGCGCTCGGCGTCCAGGTGGGCGGCGTACTCGACCACCGCCGGCAGATCAGCATCCAGCACCGGTGCACCGGTGACTTCCGGAGCGGTCGGTGCGAATCGCTTGCTGACCTTGCGACCGTCTGCACCGAAGGTATCGATCGTGCCCCCGCGGAACTGCGGGGTCGGTGCCGATGCCAGGCGCACGATGTAGGTCCCGGGCTCACTGGCTTTTGCTCCGCCGACCGGATGTTCGCTTCGCGCCAGCGCGGCGGGTCCCCCGACAACCGCAACCAGCAGCGCAGCCGCCATCGCGTACACGAATCCTGAATTGAACTGCTTCATGGACTACCGTCTCCATTTGATTTTCTGCGAATCCAGCCGCGTGCCGGATTCATCTGCCTGCCAACACTTCACGTCCCGAGCGACTCGCCGCCACGATCACGTCGCCGGGTCGACCGGAACGCGCATCGTGACCAGTTCTTCCGCGCTGGTCGGATGAATGCCAATGGTGCGATCAAAGTCCGCCTTGGTCAAACCGGCGCGGATCGCGACCGCGAAGCCCTGCACGATTTCGCCGGCATCGGGCCCGACCACGTGCAGTCCGAGGACCCGGTCGCTGCCCGCGTCGACCAGCAGCTTCATCAGCGCTTTCTCCTGGCGACCGGCCAGGGTGTAGCGCATCGGGGTGAACTCGGAACGATAGACATCGAGCCGCTCGCATCGTTCCCGGGCTTCGTGCTCGGCCAGGCCGACGCTGGCCGCCGGCGGCTGGCTGAACACCGCCGACGGAACGTTCTCGTGGCTGGCCTGGCGGGGCATGCCGCCGTACTGCGTATCGGCGAAGGCGTGGCCCTCGGCCAGCGCCACCGGGGTCAGCTGGATGCGGTCCGTCACATCGCCGACCGCGAAGATGTTCTCGATCGACGTGCGGCCGTCGCCATCGACCTCGATCCGGCCGTTGCGACCCAGCTTCACGCCGGCCTTGTCGAGGCCCAGCTCGCCGACATACGGCGAACGGCCGGTGGCGAAGAACACCTGGTCGTAGCGGGCCGTGGAATCGTCCGTGTAGGTCACCTCGACCCGGCCGTCGTCGGTCCGCTCCAGCCGGGCCGGCGCGACCCGGGTGCGGATCTCGACCCCGCGCTGGCGCATGCCTGCGTCGACCAGCCGGCGCACGTCGTCGTCGAAACCGCGCAGGACGCGGTCGCGGCGATAGGCGACCGTGACCTGGGTGCCCAGGCCGTTGAAGATGCCGGCGAACTCGACCGCGATGTAGCCGCCGCCGACGATCAGCAGGTCCTTCGGCTGCTCGGCCAGGTCGAAGGCGTCGTCGGAGACGATGCCGAGCTCGGCGCCCGGGATGTCCAGTTTCGTCGGTCGGCCGCCGACCGCGACCACGATCGTCTCGGCGGTGAAGCGGCGTTCACCGACCTCGATCGTATGCGCGTCGATCAGCCGCCCGCGGCCCTCGTGCACCGTCACGCCGGCCCCTTCGAGCAGCCGCCCGTAGACGCCTTCGAGACGGGTGATTTCCTTTTCCTTCGCCGCGACCAGCGTCGGCCAGTCGAAGCGGGTCTCGCCGACGCTCCAACCGTAGCCGGCCGCGTCTTCGAAGGCCTCGGAGAACTGGCTGGCGAACACCATCAGTTTCTTCGGCACGCAGCCGCGAATCACGCAGGTGCCGCCGAGGCGCGATTCCTCGCACAGGCCGACGCGGGCGCCGTGGCCGGCCGAGATCCGCGCGGCGCGAACGCCGCCGGAGCCGCCGCCGATCACAAACAGGTCGTAGTCGTAAGAGTGCATCGATGAATCCCGGGGTGTGGGGCGGGTAGAATTGGCCATTCGAATCGACGATACGAAATCCACGAGACGGATCGTCGATACGGACCGGGGGCATTGAAGGACATCGCTCCCGGGGCCGGGCCCGCGCAGACGATCATGCGCACAGGGTCGCCGTCGAGCCCACGCGTCCGGCCGCGCAGGATGATACCGCAACGACCTCACCGAACCGTCCCGGAGACCCGACCGATGCCGTCCGCCCCGGCCCCGCTGCCCACGACCCTGGTCGAGGCCTTCATGGCCACCACCTACCGCGTCCGCCTGACCGGCGGCGCCGAGGTGGACGTGCGCATCGGCGAACGGATCGAGTGGCCCGAGACCGGCAGCGCTCGTGGACCGGGCGGCCAGTGGATGATCGTCACGCCCGACAATCCGGGCGCCCGCTCGCGCGACGAGGACGCCAACCGGCGCAAGCGCGCAGAACTGGATGCAGCGCTCGCCGAGGCGCGCATTCCGGTGCGCGGCACCACCCGGCACATCGACCCCCGCGGCCGCTGGCCCGATGAACAGGGCCGGCTGGTCGAGGTGCGCCGGCTCGAGGAAGGCCTGGCCCTGGCCCGGCGCTTCGGCCAGGCGGCGGTGGTCTGCGGCATCGGCGGCGGCCCGGCCGAGCTGGTCCCGCTGCCGAGAAACACGTCGAGCGAGCCTGCGGGAGACAACGCCGGATGACCGCCCTGCTCACGGCGTCGGACCTGGTGTTCGAGCGCGCCGGCGAAGCGGTGTTCGAGCCGGTCACCCTGTCCGTGCGGGCCGGTGACGTGCTGGCCCTGACCGGCCGCAACGGCGCCGGCAAGACCACCCTGCTGCGCGCGTTGGCCGGTGTGATCCGGCCGACCGCCGGCACTCGGACGGCCAGCGCGGACTGCGCACTGGTCGGCCACCTTCCGGCGATCAAGCACGAATTGACCTGCCGCGAGAATCTGGAGTTCGAGCGCGCGATGGGCCCGCCCGGGCGGGCGGTCGCCGAGGCCCTGGCCCGGGTCGGCCTGGCCGGCCTCGGCCGCCGCCCGGCCCGCGCGCTTTCGGCCGGCCAGCGGCGTCGCCTGGGCCTGGCCCGACTGCTGGTGCGACAGAGCCCGGTCTGGCTACTCGACGAGCCCTACGCCAGCCTCGACGACGACGGCTGCGCGATCGTCGACCGGCTGATCGCTCACCACGTTGCCGACCGGACCGGCGCCGTGGTGCTGGCGACCCACCAGCGCTTTCCGGAGCACGCGAGTCTGAGCCGTCATGCGGTCGTCGCCGCCGTGACGGCTTCGGGAGTCGATCGATGAGCGCGCTGCGCGAGGCGCGTGCGCTGCTGGTCCGCGACCTGCGGCTGGCGTTCCGCCGGATCGACCAGACCCTGCTGCCCCTGTTCTTCCTGTTCGCGGTGGTGGTGCTGATTCCGCTCGGGGTCGGACCCGGGCCCGATCTGCTGGCCCGGCTCTCCGGCGGCATGATCTGGGTCGCGGCGCTGCTGGCCAGCCTGCTGGCGTTGGAACACCTGTTCCGTCCCGACTACGACGACGGCTCGCTCGAGCAGTGGTTCGTCGGCCAGCGTGAGGGCTACCTGGCCGTCTACGTTCGGCTGCTGGCCTACTGGCTGGTCACCGGACTGCCGGTGGTGCTGTTCTCCCCGCTGGCGGGATTGATGCTCAAGTTGCCCGACGCCGCGCTCGGGACGCTGGTGCTGAGCCTGACGATCGGCACGCCGGCGCTGACCCTGATCGGGGCGCTGGCCGCGGCGCTGACCCTGTCCACCCGCGGCGCCGGCGCGCTGCTGGCGGTCCTGGTGTTTCCGCTGGTGGTGCCGCTGCTGATCTTCGCCGCCGGCGCGGTCCAGCTGGCCGCCGACGGGTTCAGCCCCGGCGCTCACCTCGGTTTCCTGGCGGCCTTTACAATAGTGTGTCTGACCCTGGCGCCGATCGGCGTCCGGGCCGCCATCAAGATGAACCTCGAATGATCTGGCAGTCGATCAAACTGGCGTTCCACAAGCTCGGGTCCCCGCCCGTGTTCAGCGTGTTCGCGCGCCGCGTCGCGCCGTGGCTGTGGGCGGCGTTCCTGGCCTGCACGCTGTACGGCGTCTACCTGGCCCTCTACGTCGTCCCACCGGATTACCAGCAGGGCGACTCGGCCCGCATCCTCTACATCCACGTTCCGGCGGCCTGGCAGGCGCTTCTGGGCTACCTGATCATGGCCGTGCTGGCGGCGATCGCGCTGATCTGGCGCATCCGCACCGCCGAGATCATGGCCATGGCCGCCGCCCCGATCGGCGCCGGCCTGACGCTGATCTGCCTGGTCACCGGTTCCCTGTGGGGCAAGCCGATGTGGGGCACGTGGTGGGAATGGGACGCGCGCCTGACCTCGATGCTCGTGCTGCTGTTCGTCTACGTGGGCATCATGGCGCTGTACTCGGCCTACGACGACCCGCGCAAGGGCGCACGGGTTGCGTCCATCCTGGTCATCGCCGGGCTGGTCAACCTGCCGATCATCCCACTTCTCGGTCGAATGGTGGACCACGCTGCACCAGGGCCAGACGATCCGCGTGTTCGGTGAATCGTCGATGCATCCGTCGATGATCCCGCCGCTGATCTGGACCACGCTGGGCACCAAGTTCCTGTTCGGCGCCGCGCTGCTGGACCGCGCCCGCAACCTTCTGCTGGCCCAGGACCAGCACAAGCGCTGGGTGCAGCGCGAGCTGGCGCCCGGGCTCGATCCCGCGGCCGGTACCGATCCGATCGAACGAGCAGCGCAATTCCGATGATGTCGACGATCCTCCCCGAGCTGAACTACGCGGCCTTCGTCTGGTCAAGTTATGGCGTGTTCGCCGCGGTCTGCGCGTGGCAGTTCGCGGCGCCGTGGGTTCGCCGACGCCGGCTGGTCCGTCAGATCCGCGAGCAGCTCGAGGAAGGGCGCGCGGCGCACGCATTGAAGGAGAACGACGCACCATGACCCGCACCCGCAAGCGCCGCCTGCTGATCGTCGTCCTGATCCTCGTCGGCATGTCCGTCGCCACGGCCGTGGCGATCACCGCGATGAACCAGAACGTGATGTTCTTCGTCAGCCCGACCGACGTGGCCGAACAGGAGCTGTCCTCCGAGCGCCGCTTCCGCCTCGGCGGACTGGTCGCCGACGGCACCGTGGTCCGTGCGCCGGGCAGCCTGGACGTCCAGTTCCAGGTCACCGACGGCCGCAACAACGTGCCCGTGACCTACAGCGGCATCCTGCCGGACCTGTTCCGCGAGGGCCAGGGCGTGATCGCCCCACGGCTACCTGCGCGACGGCCGCTTCGAGGCCGATGAAGTGCTCGCCCGCCACGACGAGACCTACACCCCGCCCGAGGTCATCCGGGCGCTGGAAGAAGCGGGCCACCCCGGCCCGAACTCGTCGACGGAGTCCGGCTCGTGATCAACGGCATGCTCGGCGAGCTGGGCCAGATCGCGCTGATCGTCGCGCTGGTGCTGGCCGTGCTGCTGGCCACGCTGCCGCTACTGGGCGCCTGGCGCAACGATGCCCGCTTGATGAGCCTGGCGCCGTCGCTGACCGTCGGACTGTTCGTGTTCGTGGTTGCCGCCTTCGGCGCCCTGGTCGCCGCGTTCGTCCTCAACGACTTCACCATCGCCTACGTGGCGAACCACTCGAACCTGCTGCTGCCGGTGCACTACCGGATCACCGCCGTGTGGGGCGGTCACGAGGGCTCGCTGCTGCTGTGGGTGATGATGCTGTCGGGCTGGATGATCGCCGTGGTTCTCTTTTCCCGGTCGCTCAGCCGCCCGTTTCTGGCCCGGGTGCTGGCCGTCATGGCCTGGATCGTGATCGGATTCCTGCTGTTCACGCTGTTGACCTCCAACCCGTTCGAGCGGCTGCTGCCCGGCCCGCCCGACGGCGCCGATCTCAACCCATTGTTGCAGGATCCGGGCATGATCTTCCACCCACCGCTGCTCTACATGGGCTACGTCGGCTTCGCGGTGGCCTTCGCCTTCGCCGTGGCCGGCCTGCTCGGCGGCCGGGTCGAACGCGAGTGGGTGCGCTGGTCGCGACCGTGGACGCTTGCGGCCTGGTCGTTCCTGACCGGCGGCATCGCGCTGGGTTCGTGGTGGGCCTACTACGAGCTGGGCTGGGGCGGCTGGTGGTTCTGGGATCCGGTCGAGAACGCCTCGTTCATGCCGTGGCTGGTCGGCACGGCGCTGATCCACTCGCAGGCGGTCACCGAGAAGCGCAACGCCTTCCCGGCCTGGACCGTGCTGCTGGCGATCGCGGCCTTCTCGCTGTCGCTGCTCGGCACCTTCCTCGTTCGATCGGGCGTGCTGACCTCGGTCCACGCCTTCGCCAACGATCCCGAGCGCGGGCTGTTCATCCTGGCGTTCTTGGGTGTGGTCACCGGCGGCGCGCTGCTGCTGTTCCTGCTGCGCGCGCCGAAGCTCGCCGCCGGCGAGGGCTTCGACTGGTTCTCGCGCGAGACCCTGCTGCTGGCCAACAACCTCCTGCTGGTGGTGTCCGCTGCGATGGTCCTGCTCGGCACGCTGTTTCCGATCCTCAACGATTTCATGGGCTGGGGCCAGGTCTCGGTCGGCCCACCCTACTTCTCGGCGATGTTCATCCTGCTGATGACGCCGCTGGTCCTGCTGCTGCCGTTCGGCCCGATGAGCCGCTGGAAACAGGACACGGTCGGCCGCGCGCTGCAGCCGCTGATCGTGCCGGCGATCGTTGCCGTGGTCGGCGGCATCGTCGTTGCCTGGGCGCTGGACGCGTTCACGCTGCGCGCGGTCACCGGCTGGATCGGCGGGCTGTGGCTGGTGTTCGGCGCGCTGGCCTTCGTCACCCGCGCGGCGACATCGTCCTCGGGCCTGCTGCGGGGGCACTGGGGCATGGTCGCCGCGCATCTCGGCGTCGGCGTGTTCGTGATCGGGGTGGCCATGGTCGAGTCGTCGACCGCCGAGCGGGACTTCGCGATGCGGCCGGGCGAGACCGTCGAAACCGCTGGTCTGGCCTTCCGCCTCGACGAGATCGCGACCGTCAAGGGCCCGAACTGGTCGGCCGAGGAGGCCCGCTTCACCGTGTTGAAGAACGGCGAGCCCTGGACCGCGATGACGCCGCAGAAGCGTCGCTACTACCGCTCGGGCCAGATCATGACCCAGGTCGCGCTGAAGCCCGGTGTGTTCCGCGACCTGTACATCGCCATGGGCCAGCCGCTGGACGGCGAGGCCTGGTCGATCCGCGTCCACGTCAAGCCGTTCATCCGCTGGATCTGGGGCGGCGCGGTGCTGATGCTGGTCGGCGGACTGCTGGCCGCGACCGACCCGCGCTACCGCCGGCTGGCGCAACACGCGATGACCCGCACCGACGGGGCCGTCGGCCGAACCCGGCAGGCCGCGGCATGACCCGGCTGCTCGCCGTCCCGCTGCTGCTGTTCGCTGTCCTGCTGGTCCTTCTGTTCACCGGGCTGAAGACCGCCGACGAGCGCCAGCTGATCCGCAGCCCGCTGATCGGCAAGCCGGTGCCGGACTTCGCCCTGCCTTCGCTGGATGATCCGGGCCGCACCATCACCAACGAGGCCCTGGCCGGCCGTCCCTACCTGATCAATGTCTGGGGCAGCTGGTGCCCGGCCTGCCGCATCGAGCACCCGTTCATCGTCCGCCTGGGCGAGGAAGCGCCGGTGCCGCTGGTCGGCATCAACTGGAAGGACGAACGCGACGACGCCCTGCGCTGGCTCGAACGCTTCGGCGACGGCTGGGACCTTCAGGTCGTCGACTACGGCAGCGACCTGGTGATCGACCTCGGCGTGGTCGCCGCGCCGGAGACCTTCCTGGTCGACCACAACGGCATCATCCGGCACAAGCACACCGGTCCGATCGACGCCGAGAGCTTTGCCGACCTGATGCAGCGAAGCCGCGGCCTGGCCGCGCTGGCGGAGCAAGCGCAATGACGCACGCTACTCGGACATTCGTCGCCGCGCTGCTGGTCGTGGCCGCAACCGCCGCGGCGCAGAACCCGATCCAGCCGCTGGAATTCGCCAGCGAGACCCAGCGCCAGCGCTACCACGCGTTGATCGACGAACTGCGCTGCACCGTGTGCCAGAACCAGGCGCTGGGCAGTTCCGATGCGCCGCTGGCCGCCGACCTGCGCGAGGCGGTCTACCGGCAGATCCGCGAGGGCCGGGCCGACAACGAGATCCGCCAGTTCATGCGCGACCGCTACGGCGATTTCGTGCTGTACAACCCGCCGCTGGCCGCCCACACCGTACTGCTGTGGGCCGGCCCACCGCTGCTGTTGATCGTCGGCGGCATCTTCGCTGCGCTGATCGTTCGCAGCCAGCGCCGCCGGCTGGCCGAGTCGACGAGCGGGCGGACCGAAGACGCTGGCGACGATCGTTCGATCGACCGTCCGCCCGATGTCTGAACAAACACGGCCCTGAACAAAGACAGCCCTGACCAAAGACGGCCCTGACCGAATCCCCTGAACGATTCCCTTGACCCAACCTCCGGAGACCGCCTGACGTGTTCCTGTTCCTGAGTGCGCTCGCCTGCCTGCTTGCGCTGGCCTTCGTTCTCGTGCCGCTGCTGCGCGGCGCGCCCGAAGCCCGCGCCGTCCGCGCCCGGCTGAATGCGCTGGAGGCGCTGAAGGACGACCTGCCGGCCGAGGAATGGTCGCGCCGGCGCGACGCGCTTCAACAGGAGCTCGACTCGGTGCCCCGCAGCAACGACCACCGCCTCACCGCGGCGCTGGTCGTGGTGCTGGTGCCGGTGCTGGTGGTCCTGGTCTACCGCGTCGCCGGCACGCCGGAGGCCCTGGAGCCAATGGATCCCCGCGCCACGGAGGTCCGCGAGGTGCTCGGCGACCTGGCCGCCGCGGTGAACGAAAACCCCGACGACGTCGAAGCGTGGACTCGGATGGGGCTGATCTGGAAGAACCTGCAGCAGTGGCCCGCCGCCGACGCCGCATGGCGCCGCGTGTTGTTCCTGCAGCCCGACGATTCCTTCGCCCACGTCGAACTGGCCGAAACGCTGCTGTTCGCCTCGGGCCGACCCGAAATGCCGCCGGAAGCCGCGGCGCTGCTCGACCGTGCCGTCGAACTCGACCCGACCAACCAGAAGGCCCTGTGGCTGTCGGGCATGGGCGCGTTCCAGCAGGGCCGTTTTCGCGAAGCGCTGGCGGACTGGGAGCGGCTCGACGCGCTGCTGCCGGCCGGCGGGGTCAAGGACCAGGTCAACGAGCAGATGGCGCGGGCCCGCACGGCGCTGGCCACCGGCGCCCACGCGATGACCGGCGTGTCGACGCCCGATGGCGGAGCGCGCGACGTCGCCGACCGGGACGCCGAAAACGACGCCGCATCCGCTCCGTCGGCCGCCGCTGGCGTGGCGCTCGTCGTCACCGTCGAACTGGCCCCCGAACTCGCCGGCGCCGTGTCCGGCGACGAGACCGTGTTCGTGTTCGCCCGTGCGCTGAACGGGCCGCCGATGCCGCTGGCGGTCCAGCGTTTTCCGGCCGCCGCCCTCCCCCGCACCGTCACCCTGACCGACGCCGACGCCATGGCGCCGAACATGAACCTGTCGAGCTTCGACACCTGGAACGTCACCGCGCGGATCAGCGCCAGCGGCAACGCAACGGCCTCACCGGGCGATTTCCAGGGCGTACGCGAAGCGATCACCGTCGACGACGGCGAGATCGAACTGCGGATCAACGAGCGGGTGGAGTAGCCGGTCGACCTGGTGTCCGAAGCAGTCCGAAGAGACCACCCGAGAGAAGCAGCGCGACGAACACGGGGTCCGCCCAACGATGGGGCCTGCGCTCGAACGTGAACCCGTCCCCGGGCACGAATCCCCACGCGTCGAGATCGTCGCCGAACCCCAGCCCGGCCGCCCAGGATCGAGGCGGCAGCCGCCAGAGCGTTTCGTCGGGCCCAAGCCGGCGTACGCGGGAGAACGGGTCCTGGATCCGGTCGAGACGGCCCGGGACCGACCGATCCACGCGCTCGATGCCGACCGGATTCGTCTGCATGGCCTCGATGGCCGAGCCGTCCAACCCCGTCACGAGCAGCGTGCGCTCGGACGGCAAGCCGAGGTAGGCGACGGCAAAGGCGATCGGAGCGGAAACGATCATCCACAGGGCGACGCGGCGAATTCGGGGCAGGTGCGACATCGGGGGCTCTCCGGACCGAACGGCATCTCCGGCTCGAGGGTCGGCCGGAACGGGGGTCGGGCAACTCGGGGCACGGTAGCCCGGAGCACGGGCGCAGTCGACAGGAGATCGCCGCTGCGCGCCGTAGGAAATCGCCGCGAATCGCCGTAGGAAATCGCCGCGAATCGCCGTAGGAAATCGCCGTGAAGCGCCGTAGGAAATCGCCTCGCCTGCGCCGGATCGCGGATGCGACCGGCGCGATCGCAGTCCGGTGGTTCCCGCGCCTAGCCCGCCTCGACCAGCGCGTTGACCAGCATCTCGATCAGCGCGGCGCCGGCCCAGGTCAGCGGCACGATCACCGCGTAGGCGATGAAGCGGGTCACCGCGCCCATGTCGAAGGGCCAGACCGGCAGGCGCGCGACGTCGCGGTGCAGCGACAGCGCCGCGGACTGCCGCATCATCGAGGCGTCGTCGTGCACCTTCGACTCGCGCGCCCGCCGCAGCATTCGTTGCGCGTCTTCGACCGCCGCCTTCCGCTGGCCAAGCAGCTTGCGATGAAGCGGCACCACGGGCAACAGAAGCAGCAGAACGACGAACGGCGCGAAGATCACCAGCCCTGGCAGCGTCGTCCACCAGTCGATCGGACCGCCGAGCCACATGATCGACATCAGCGCCATTCCACCGAGCGAGACCAGCGTGGACGTCACGGCCATGCTGCCGACCGGCATGTAGCTTGCCGGCTCGAAGATGTCCGTTGCAAGCTCGGGCACCAGCCGGCGGTACGTCAGCGCGTTCTGCACCAGGGCACTCATTGCGACGTACATGGTCAGCCAGACGAACAGCGGCCCGAACGCGAACACGCTGGATGCGAAGTTCGCGGTCAGACCGGTCCAGACGTTGTCCCAGCTGCCGGAAAGCAGCCGGCTCTGGACGAGCCAGAGCACCACCGCCGCACCGGCCGAACGAAGCGTCCACGCCAGCGAGCGCCGGTCGATGGCCGCGCGCAGTTCGGCCCGTCGCTGCACCGACGGCACGTAGGACTCCAGCGTGTCCAGGCACTGGTGCGTGCGCATCGTGATGAAGTGGAACATCGGCACGATGTAGGCAACCGCGCAGGTGAAGAAGACCGGGATCGACCAGGGAAACTGTCCGTCGTAGGCCGGATGCTGGACGATCTGCAGGCCGGCGGCACCGAACAGGAGCGCGCCCGCGACGAGGAGGATCAGCGCGGACCACCAGCGCCCGAAGCGACCGGGCGGCACGAGCAGCAGCATCCAGATCCGGTAGCGCGGGGACGGGGTCACGTCGGGGCCATTGCGTGGAAGCGGCTCGAATATAGCAGCCCCCGACGGGATCCGCCCGAGGAAGCAGGCCGGCGTTGACCGTGTCGTCGATGGGCCCGGGCTCGTTCGGCCGCGGGCGTTCGCACTAGCACTAGCTGCGCGAGAAGATCCGGCCCAGCCAGCGGAACGGGGCGGTGAGCAGGCGGCCGAGGGCGGATCGGCCATCGGCCGGTGAGGCGCCGGTCCGCTTGCGGCGGCGTGCACCCCGTACCCGGGCGTCGAAAACCAGCTCGACGCTGCCCATCCGGATCACGTCGCCGGGCTGCAGGTAGGCGCTGAGGACCTTGCGATCGTTCACGAAGGTGCCGTTGGCCGACATCATGTTGACGATCTTCCAGCGCCCCTTGTCCTGAACCAGCTGGCAATGCCGACCGGAGACGCTGTCGGCATCGATGGCGATGTCTGCGCGCTCGCCGCGGCCGATCTCCCACTTGCTCCGATCCTTGCCCGTGGCGTCCTTGCCGGCGTCGAGTTCGAACATCACGCCCATCACCGACTCGTTGAGCCCGACCAGGATCGGGCGATCCGGCCCGGCGTGCTCGCGCGCCCGAGCGATGGCGATCTCCGGATCCAGGGACGGCGATTCGTGCTCGGGCGCAAGCATCTCCTCGTGGATCAGCATCGAGGTGTGCGACGCCTGCTCGAGCTGGTCGGCGTCGGCCCAGCTTCCGGGGATCGCCGCATCCAGCGCCCCCTGCGACGACCGCATGGCCTCACCGTCCGACGACCGAGCGTCAATCTTTGCATCCTCGCGTCGCGAGTCCGGGCGATCGTGCCCGGCATGCCGGGACACCGCCTCCTCCGAGCCGTCCGGCCAGTCGGCGCCGGACGGGGCATCGTCGCCCAGCAGCGCATTCAGGTCGCCGCCGCTCGCGACCACGGTCCGATCCGCGTCGGGCTGGGTACTCTCCTGCTCGACGTCGATGACGCGGAAGCGATCGTCGCCGAACTGGACCAGGTCGCCGTGGCCGAGTACGGTCGGTTCTCCGATCTTCCGGCCGTTGACGTAGCTGCCGTTGGTCGACCCCCGGTCCTCGACGCGCAGTTCGGCCCCCTCGATCCGGAATTCGGCGTGCAGCCGGGAGCACTTGACGCAGTCGAGCACCAGCTCGCGCTCCGCGCCACGGCCGACGGTGATCGTGCCCTGCACGGGCGTCTTCCGGCGGGTCTTCTGATGCTCGAGGACGAAACGACCCTGCGGCGAACGGCCGGCATGCGATTCCGAGTCGGACGTCGCTTCGGACGCCTTGTCGGAACGATCGTTCGAGGTCTCGTCGGGGCGGGAACCGCGCGCACTCATGATGGCAACCTGCAGACGGGGTGTCCGAGCGTGATGACGGTCACGATTCTACCGCAGCGGTCGATTCGTGCCAGATGGGTAGCGGACCGGCGCCGGGGCCGGCGCCGCGCGGGTCAGCCCAGGCCGGCGCCGACCCGCCGCGCGACGGACGCGTAGGCACCCGGGTCGAAGTCGTGCTCGTCGGCCAGGGTCTCGAACCAGGCGTCGAGCGCAGGGCCCAGTCCGTCGGCGTCGCCGATCACGAGGCTGAGGGTCTCCACGGCCAGGAAGGCCTGCTCGGCGCTGGTGAAGTCGCCGTAGCGTCCTTGCCCGGCGCGCTCGACCAGTACCGCGCGCATCCGTCGCAGGTCCTGCCCGCTGTAGTCGCGCTCGTCCAGGATCCGGCGCAGGTCGTCGACCGCAGCATCAAGCGCGTCGGCCGCAGCGCGCAGCGGCTCACGCCCCCTCGTCGTCGCCGTGTGCAGTCCCCGGGTCCGTTCGCGCAGGCGCTCCCCGGTCTGCGCATCGAGCACGTCGCCGATCGCGAGCAGCATCTGGAAGCTGCTGTCGTCGAGCCGGACCATGCCCGGCGGCAGTCCGCGGGTGACCGGCGTGCCGTGCATCCGCAGCGCGTCCATCGGGTGGTGGCAGGCGTGGCAGTCGAAGAACGCAAGCTCCGGAAACAGGCCGTGGCCGGAGAACAGCTCGGACCGGATCAGGTCGAGCTGGCGCTCGGCCTTCATCGCCATGCCGGTCGCCCACATGGTCACGCTGTCGATCTCGCCCTTGCGTTCGCGGTAGTCGTCGTCGATGACGTAGTGCGCCGGCTGGTTGACGGTGAAGGTCTCCAGCTCGAAGCTCATCCGCGGATGGCCGGCGGCCATGATGTCGTGGTCAGCGAACTTCGTCTCCGTGCCCACGTGGCACGACAGGCACAGCCTCGCCCGCGCCTCCGGCCGCTCGGTCGGATACATGCCGCGGGCGAGGTTGTCGGCGTGCGTCGCGCCGTCTTCCGCGTGCGACTCGATCCAGCGCTCGGCACCGCCGTGGCAGGCCTCGCAGCCGACGCCGTCGCTGATCTGGAACTTCTCGCCGCGGCGCTCGACGGGCACGTTGTCGGCGTGGCAATCGAGGCAGATCTTCGCCGTGGTCGGGTTGCCGAGTCCGAGTCGCTCGGCCATCCGCCTCGACTCGTCGCTGCGCAGCACCGTATAGGCGCGCGCGTGGTAGTCGTCGTTCGACCAGGTGCGGTACTCGTTGAGCAGCACGTTCGAGGTCTCGTCGGGCGTGACCTTGCCGTGGCAGACCGACGTCGCGCAGGTCGCCGGGCCGAGGTGCAGGTCGGCGCCGTCGGCAGGCAGGGGCTGGGCCGCGGCGCCTGCACTGGCGGTCAGCAGGACCAGCCCGGCGGCGAGAACGCCCGGGGTCCAGCGCCTAGTCATGGTCCGCCCCGCGACCGCTTGCGCCCTCGTCGTAACCCA
Source organism: Wenzhouxiangellaceae bacterium (assembly GCA_965227925.1). GTDB lineage: Bacteria > Pseudomonadota > Gammaproteobacteria > Xanthomonadales > Wenzhouxiangellaceae. The sequence continues at coordinate 62,463 of CBDDGP010000002.1, read as the reverse complement.
CGATGTCGGTTCCGATTTGGTCGCCAATTTGGTCGCCAATTTGGTCGCCGATTCCTTCGCCGATTCCTTCGCCGAGTTCGAGTCCGTCATCCAGACCGTCGTCCGACCCATCGTCCCGCCCGCCATCCCGCGCATCGTCGATCTCGTCGCTGACGAACCAGGGGGCTCCGTTGTCGTCGAGGTAGAGGTTGTGCATCTCGTCCAGGGTCAGCGGACGCGCGCCCTTGCGTCCGAACACCGCGACCTGTCCGCCGGTCTCGTCGACGCCGCGATCGCGCTCCAGCGGCCTCGACAGCGACAGCGCGGGCCGGCGGGTCGGATAGGCAGCGATCAGCTCGGGGTTGGGCCGCGGGCTGAAGCCGTAGAAGTTCGGCTGCAGCTCCGGCGAAGTCAGCTGGACGACCTTCAGTCCGTTCCGGCCGTCGGCCACGTAGGCGAACAGCGAAGCGTTGGTCGAGGCCACGACCACGTCGCGTGCATCGACCAGTGCCCCATCGGCGGTGAACCGATCGACGAGCTGCATCGCCTCCGGTCGCGTGACGTCGACGATCACCAGCCCGTCGCGTCCGGCCGCCACGTAGGCGTAGGTCCGGGAGACATAGACGTTGTGCGCGTCGGCCAGCGCGATCGTGTTGTCCTCGACGATCTCCGGCCGAGCCGGGTCGGTGACGTCGACGACCGACAGGCCTCGATCATCGACCACGAACAGGTAGCGGAACTGCAGCGTCGTGGCCCGGACGCCGGTCCGCGGAATCGTCGATACGACCTGCGGCGACAGCGGCGCCGAGAGATCGAGCACCGCGATGCCGCGATCGGTCGTGACGTAGGCCCGGTTGCCGGCCATGGTCAGGTGGCGGGCACCGTCGAGCACGCCGCCCTCGTTCCAGGTCAGTGCGCGCTCGAGGTCGTTGTTGCGCGGATCGGAATCGGACAGCGTGTTGACGTCGACCAGGATCAGGCCTTCGTCGGCGTCGGTAACCACCGCGTAGTCGTAGATCGGCGCGAACGGCTGCTCCTCGTTGACCTCGCGCATCAGCTCGCCTTCGTTGCGGTCCGGGTGGATCGGCTGGGTGGTCACCAGGTCGACGCAGGTCGCGTTCGCCGACCCCACCCGCATGTCCTGGCCGAGCGGGCTGAACGGCGCCGAGACGATGCGCTGGGAGAAGCCCTTGTTGGCCACCGACGCGATGTCGTAGACGCGGAAGCCCTCGTCGCCGCCCGCGGTGAACAGGTACTCGCCGCGCTGCTGGATGCAGCCGACGCGGCCGGCGGAATGGCGGTGCGCCGTCTCCAGTTCGCGATCGCGCTCGACGTGCTCAGCGTGCCAGTCCGGGTAGGCATAGCGATGCAGGTAGCTGCCGATCACCGCCTGCGGCTCGTCCCATTCGGTGACCTGGACCGCCGACAGCTCGCCGTCGCCGCCCACCCACGCGTGGTAGCCGACGAAGTCGAGGAAGTTGGTGCCCAGCATCAGGGTCTGGGCGACGATCGCGTTGTTGTCGTTGTCTTCCGACAGGTGGCAGTCGCTGCACGCGCGGGTCTCGGTCTTGCGCACCGTGTGCGGGAAATGCGTGTTCATGGCCTGCGAGCTGAACCCGGCCGCCGAGATCGGCGGCTGCTGGACGTAGATCTTCTGCCGGAACGCATCGGTCGAGGACAGCACCAGCGCCGACGAGGACCGCGCCGGCGCGTACTGTCCGCCCTGCTGCTCGCCCTGGCGCGCGAGCATGAAGGTCTGGTCGCGCGCGACCTGCGGGTTGTAGGTCGAGTAGTTGCGCGAAGGGCCGCCCTCGTAGTGCAGGCGGTCGGTCTTCCAGTTCGCCTCGATCGGCAGGTGGCAGCCGCCGCAGCTGGTCGTCCACGAGGTATGGCAGGCGTAGCACTCCATCTCTTCGTCGGGGTGGGCGCGCATGTCGGGCTCGACGCCCATTCCCCACTCCTGGGTCGAGATGTCGCTGCTCATCAGCTTTGCCCGGGCCGCCTTCTCGTTGTAGCCGGAGCTGCCTTCCATCACCGAATCCCGGACCAGGCTCAGGCTCCATTCGAGGTCGGGATCCATCACCGAGCGCTGGATCAGTTCGTTGCCGACCCACTCGAAGCGACGCCGCCCGTCGGGCGTGCGCAGCAGGCTCATGTCGGTACCGCCCTCGAGCGCGGCCGGACCCGACGCGCGCAGGTTGGGGTAGGCATCCGCATTGCCGTGACAATCGACGCACTCGATCTCGATCGCCATGGCGACCTCGCCGTAGATGTGGCCGTTGCCGTGCGCGTCCTGGGCGAAGTGGCAGTCGACGCAGTGCATGCCGACGTCGAGATGGATCGACGACAGGTGCACGGCCCGGTCGAACTTCTCCGGGTCGTCGTTCGGGACGATATTGCCGTCGTCGTCGAGCAGGTTGCCCTCGCGGTCGCGCTTGAACACGGCGCGGAAGTTCCAGCCGTGGCCGTGGTAATCGGCGAACTGCGTGTCGCTCAGTTCCGGGTTCAACTCGGAGACCTGGCGAAGGAAGTCGAGGTCGGCCCAGTTGCCGCGCGGCGCCGCGCCCTCCGGATTGCGGTCGAGCACGGCGCGCATGGCGTCCGGATCGGGGTAGCGCTGCTCCTCCGGCCACATGTGCGGGGCGTCGGACTCGTAGTCCCACATCGTGTAGCCCATGTAGCTGTTCATGAACATGTTCGGCTGGTGCATGTGGCAGACCATGCACTGGCTGGTCGGGATGGACCGCGTGAACGCGTGTTCGATCGGGTGGCCGGACTCGCCGTCGGGAATCGTCGGGTCCGCGGTCTGCGTCTCGCCCCGATGGCCGAAGGCGGCGTAGGGGCCCGAGTGGCGCGGGTCGCGGTCGTTGGCGTAGACCACGTGGCAGGACGCACAGCCGGAGTTGCGGTAGTCGCCGGGCTGGTCGTTGGTGCCCATGAACCACATGTTCGGATCGTTCAGGCGGGTCTTGGTGATGTTCAGCACCGGCACCGAAATGCGCGCGCCGGTGCCCGGGCCGCGATTGGACTGGCGAATGTCCGGCCGGCCCGGCTCTTCGAGCAGCACGATGCGGCCGGTCGGGTTGGGGTTGCCGGTTTCCGGAAACAGGCTGAGCTTGTTGCGGCCGCCGCGCTCGAACACGCGGAAGTGATCGCCGGGCTTGATCGTTTCCCAGGCCGGCAGCGGCAGCAGCTCGGGCAGGATGCCGAGCGCGCGCATGGTCTCGTCGGGTTCGATCGGTGCCGTGACCCGGGCCGCCTCTCCGTCGGCCGTGTAGGCCTCGCCGAGGATGTAGTTCTTCTGGTCGAGGATGCCGTTGTTGTAGGCCGCCCCGCCCCACAGCATGGCGCTGGTCGCCATCAGGCTGCGCTCGGCCTTGTGGATGATCTCCAGGTGGCAGGCGCCGCAGGCTTCGCGCGCCACGCGGTAGTCCGAGGGGTTCATGAACCGGATGAACTCGGGGCTCTCGTGGTTGAGCAGCGTGTAGGTGCGCTCGGGGTTCGCGCTGCTCGGCGTGTGCCACTCGTCGGGATACAGCGGCAGCACGTGGGCGATCTCCAGGGTCCGCCGGTAGGCCTCGTCGCCGACCGCCGCACCGGCCGGCAGCATTCGCGTCGCGTCGCCGCCGTGGCAGTCCGTGCACCCGAGCTTGACGGCCGGGTTGGCGTGCATGCTCGGCTGATCGGTTTCCAGATGGCAGCTCATGCAGCCTGCGCTCTTGGCCTGCACCTGCTCGGCGCTCTGCGACTCCGGCGCCGGCGGCGTGAACAGGTACGCCCGGTCCACGGGGTCGGAATAGCCGCCGGCCGCCAGCGCCACCTTCAGCAGCACCGCGCTCGGCACGACCAGCAGGAAGAAGCACGTTCCGGCCACCGCGCAGGCCCGGCGGATCGGTGAATCGTTGTCGAACGACCTGGAAGTCATCGTGTCGTCCTCGCTCGATGGGTCAGGATGCTCAGTACGTCAGGATCATGTTCAGCAGCAGGCTCTGCGGCGTGTCGTCGTCCGGGAACAGCGACTCGTAGCCGTCGCCGGGAATCAGCGCGGCATAGGACAGGCGGAACACCACGTTCTGGATCATCGTCGGCCGCCAGATCGCCGAGACGGACAGGTCCGTGCCGATCTCGCGTCCGATGTCCGCCTGGTTACGCGCCACTTCGAGCACGCCGGTCTCGTCGAACCACAGCTGGTTGGCGTTGAACGACAAGCGAAGCTCCGGCAGCACGTCGAAGTCGCCGCCGACGCCGAGCAGGATCAGCCCGGGGTTAGTGAAGTTCGACTGGCCCAGCTCCTTGCTCGAGCGCAGCGAGTTCAGGATCCCGTTGCGCCCCGACAGGGCGACCCGGCCGCCACCGACCAGCGGCACCGCCTGGCGGATCCAGTAGCTGGTGTCGGCGCCGGCGAACTGCGGGTTCTCGAACACCGCGTCGAAGCCCTCGGACGTGTCGTCGAAGGGGTCGTCGTCGCCGGACTGGTACAGGAACGAAGCCCGGATGCGCCGCCAGTCGAAGTCCATCGACGCCTCGGCGGCCAGGAAGAAGGCGCTGATGTCGCTCTTGTCGTTGGTGAAGACGCTGTTCTCTTCCGTGCCGAAGGCGTAGTAGGCCGATCCGGTGAGGTTCAAACGATCGATGTGGCCGTCGGCGCTGTAGCCCAGGTAGCCGACGTCGTACTTGCGCGGTCGTTCCATGCCGATCGAGGCCGGCCGGGCGATGAAGCCGTTGCTGTCGAAGACGATCTCGTCGTCCTCGCGATTGCGGTTCCAGGCCAGCAGGAACGACGAGAAATAGCCCAGCTTCGGCATGTCCTGCCAGAACAGGTTGGCGACGATCAGGTCGTCCTTGCGCGGTGCCGTGCCGACGTCGTTCAGGCCGCTGTTGATGTCCTTCTCCAGCCGCCGGAACCAGGCCAGGTTGTACTGGAACACGTTGTTGCGGCGCGTACCGAACAGGCGTACGCCGAGCTGGTCGTCCTGGAACAGGAAGCCGCGGAAGTCGGCGTTGAACGGCTGGATGCCGATCCGGATGCTGTCGAAGTCGTACTGCTCCGAGACATCACGGATGTGGTAGTCGAAGAACGCCGCCTGGATGCCGACGTGGTGGTCGTGGCGCGTGGTGCCGTCGCGCGGATCGACGTTGAGGTTCAGGATCTCGTCGGCCTGCGCGTAGTTGTAGTTGATCACCGGCGTGAAGCGGAACTCGTAGTCCGGCGGCCGGAACACGGTATCGCCCTTGTAGTAGACGAACTCGGCGCCGATGTTCTGGACGAAGCCGAACTGGTCCTGGCCGCCGAACACGTTGAGCGCCCCCGATCCGTCGGCGCTCTGCACGCCGACCGGCGTCGGCAGGTTGCGGACCTCGACGAAGGTGTCGGAGATCGCGGTGACGTTGAAGAACCAGTCGTCGCCGTGGATCGGCGTATCGCCCTTGTAGCGATTGCGGTTGTACGGGTCCCACCAGCGCTCGTCGTAGAACGCGTCGACGATGCGCCAGCGGTCCGGCAGCGGCACCGGGTCGATGAACTGATCGACGCCCGGCCGCGGAACCGGCGAGGTGGACAGGGGCAGGACCGGTCGTTCCTCGATCTCGACCCGTCCTCGCACCTCGTCACGCTCGCGCTCGCCGGGGCGCCGGCGGCGCGTCGGTCGTTCGGGCGCATCGGCGTCGGCGGGCGGGTCCTGCTCCGTCTCAGTCTCAGTTTCAGTCTCCGGCTCCGGCTCGCTCGGCCGGCGCCTGCGCGTGGGCCGGCGCCGTTCCTGCGGCTCGGCGGCGGACTCCATCGCCGTCGAACCGTACATCGACGCGGCCTCGTGGCCGGCCGGCACCGTCTCGCCGGCGACGCTCAGCGGGAGCGCGACGACGAGCCCGATCGTCGCCAGTCGGGCGCCGGACAGCGGCGCGCGCGCGGCGGTCTCGTGCACGACCGATCCTTCCGTTGCGCTCCGTTCCCCGTCGATGCGTGACTGCATGGCTCCCTCCCGGTCGGGCTCCCGACCCTTGCGCGGTTCTCTCCGCTTCTTCGCCCCCGCGTTTACTCTCCGGCTCTTCCGTTCGCTTGCTCGCTGGCCCGGCCTCGCTCCCGTGGGGGCTGCGGGCCGCGGTCGATTCCCTCGGCTACAGGCCGCTGCAGACCTCCTGCACGTTCGACCCGAGAAACGGCGCGAACGGGCACTGCACGTAGCGCAGGCGAACGCCGCGCGGCGTCAGTCGATCGGCCCGCATCGCGGACGGCGCGTTGTTCACGTTGCCGCCGAGCCGCTGCGACGCCCGGTCGACGCCGAGGATCGCGATCATGTCGTCCTGGTCGATGCCGTCGCCCGAGACCCCGATGCCGCCGACCAGCGTGTCGCCGCGGTAGATCGGCACGCTGCCGGGGAAGATCTGGATGCCGTTGGCGATGTTGCGTCCCGGCGCTTCGGAGGTTCCCGCGCCGAGCGCCACGCCGACGCAGTTGTTCGGCGTCTCGGCCGGGAACAGGCCGGCGACGAAGCCGATGTGCTGGACGATGCCGTTCATCGCCAGGTCGAGCTGCAGGCCGGTCGAGAACACGCTCCATTCGCCGGCCTGCTTGCTGAAGGGCCCCGCATCGGTGCCGAGAATGCCGTCGGGGAAGAACGGCCGCGACAGGTTGCCGCCGGCGCGGTCCGAGAACGCGGTGCCGTCGGCCAGCGCGCTCGTCCCGACGAAGCTCCGCACGGCGCTGACGTAGTCGGGGATATCGACCAGCCGGCGCGGTGCGAGGCCGTCGTCCAGGTACACGGTCGGCTCGGTCACGCTCTCGAGGAACGCCCCGGCCCCGGTCGACGAGAAGAACGCCGCCGTGCGCGCCTTCTGCAGCGAGACGTCGGACCCGAACACGGGCGCGTCGCGGGTCCGCGCGATGCCGAGGACCTCGCCGTTGGAATCGACCACCGACACGGTAACCCGCGCCTGGCTGCCCAGCGGCCGGCGGATCTGGGCGCGTGCCTGGTTGGCCACGCCCAGCGCCTCGTCGAGGAGCACGCGGACCTCCTCGGCGGTCAGCGCCGAGGCGTCGGTGCCGGCGGTCGGCGGGAAGCGGTTCTGGTCGGCGCCATCGACGAACACGAAGGCGTCGCGATCGGGGAACAGGCCTGCGTCCGCGCCGCGCACGCCCGACGGCGTCGTGCCGAACACCGTGCCCTCGCGGATCGTGCCGTCGTTGTAGCCGGGCACCGGAATCAGCCCTCCGTCGCCCGGTCCCAACGTCGAGAAGGCGGGCGCGGATGCGGGGTCGACCGGCAGGTCGCCGACGTCCACGTCGGTGAAGCGCAGGGTCTTGCCCTCGACCGTGATCCGATCGGCGCGGATGTCGTCGGGCGGCGTGAAGCCGAAGGTCGCCGCCAGCGCGATCTGCTCGTCGACGTCCTGGTCGAAATCCAGGATGTTCCTGTCGATACCGTACTGGCCGTCGGCCATGACCCCTACTCCGCCGACCAGCGCGCCGTCCTTGTACAGCGGCAGTCCGCCGGGGTCCGCCGACAGGCCCAGCGGCGACCGTTGGGGCCCCGGCGACGACGCCCCGCCGGCATGGGCGAGCATGAAGTCCGAACACGCCAGCTGGCTGAACTGGACGCCGAACAGCGGACCGGACGGCTGGTTGAACTCGCCGGGGTTGAAGTGTTCCTGGACGATCTGGTTGGCGGTGCGCGACGTGAACGCGTTGCCGTCGCTGGTCGACAGGAAGGCGCCGGTCACCGCCTTGGCGATCGCCGCCAGCGCGTCGCCGCCGACCGCCGCCGGCAGCACGATGCCCTCCAGCCCGCCGTCCACCGTCGCCTGGCCCGGTCCGGTGGTGGTCAGCAGGACGTCGGCCGGCGTTCCGCTCGTCCGGTACACGGCCAGCACGTTGCCGACCCGGTCGACGACCGCGACCGTGGCCACCGCGCCGAGCGCCTGCGCCTGGTGCACGGCGCGCGCGATCACCGCCTGGCTGTCGGCCTCGACCAGCCGCGGGCCGCTGACCGACCCCGACGATCCCGACGATTGCGGCGCTCGCGGCCCCCGCAGCGCCATCCGGTTCGAGACCGGCGCGTCCTGCAGCAAGCGCTGCTCGAGGAGTTCGAGCCGCTGCCGGTGGCCCTCGCCGGAAAACGACCCGTCGGGGCCCGGCCCATCGGCGGCCGCCGGGGCGCACAGCAGCGCGACCAGCACGGCGGGGAACAGGCCGGGGACCCTGGCGAGGATCCTGGCAATAATCCTGCCGAAGATCGGGCGGTGCACGTTCATGGCGGCTCCCCCTCTCGAAGAAGGTGGCTGACCGTTCCGCCGCCTGGAACTCCCTCAACAGCGTCGTGCGCCCGCATCGGACCGCGGAACGGCAGGTGGAAGTCGTGGCAACCGCGGCAGCTCAGCGCCACCGTGGTTTCGCCCGCCCCGCTCGGACCGTGACAGGCCAGGCAGTTGTCGAGGCCCGGAATCAGCACGTCCTCGCTCGTCGCCGAGGTCTCGGCCGCGTGGCAGGCGCTGCACGCGACGTCCTCGTCCATCCTAGCGCGGCTGCGCGTCAGATGCACTTCATGGTCGAAGCCCGCGTAGGGATACCAGTCGTCGACGAGCCGAACCGGCTGCACCGTCCAGCGCTCCAGGTACGGCCGGGCCGGATCGGTGCCGACCTCGTGGCAGGTCGCGCAGCCGGAGCGCGAGAACTGGTTGGTCGCTTCCTGCAGCGCCTGGCGGCGGCCGCACTCCAGCGCCGTGCCCTCGCAGGTCTCGTCGCTGCGGGAACGCCCCGGCCGGCGCCGGCCGCGCTCGGCCGGTCCGCTGCGCAGTTCCGGGTCGGCGTACTTGCGGATGTAGTGCTCCTCCAGCGCGATCAGCACCGACTCGACGTCGCCGTGGGGCAACTGCTTGCGTGAAAAATCATCGTCGAAGGACAGCGAATGGCAGTCCTGGCAGGCCGCTTCCATGCTCAGGGTCCGGAAGTGCTCGCCGTCGGTTCCGAGCGCGTGGCAGCTCGCGCACGCCAGCGCCTCGCCGGTGCTCAGCGACTCGACCTTGCTCGGATCGAGATGGAGATCGTGCGGGAACTTCAAGTTCGACGACTCGATCACGCCTGGGGTCGAACGCGGCACGCGCTCCATCCGCCAGTCGCCCGGCGAGTCGAGCCGGAGCAGGGCCAGCTGGAACGGCGGGTGATCCGTTCGCGAGAAGCCGGCGACCAGCTCGGGCAGCGGGTGCGACCCGAGCGCCACGGCCAGTTCGCCCGGGGCGCGATGGCAATCGACGCACAGCGCGGCGTCCTCGCGCACCAGGCGCGACGGCTCGAGGTGCTCGCGGTGGCAGGCCGCGCAGCGCAGGTCGTCGAGCATCGGCACCGAGACCGCCTCGACGTCCACGTGGCCGCTGACGTCCGCGTGGCAGTCCAGGCACGCGCGGTCCGGGGCGCGCTCGAACAGCGTCTGGTGACAGGCCCGGCAGTCGAGGCCGATCTCGGGCGTGTGGTGCACGCCGGCCAGCGGTCCCGACGACCAGGCGTGGTCGGACGGCAGCAGTGGATTGCGTCGGAGGTCGTCGCCGATCTCCGGCCAGAAATAGCCGACCAACGGCACGACCAGGAACAGCAGCAGCACCGCGATCGCCAGCATCCAGGCCGGACGCCGCATGCCCAGCCCGGCCTGGGCCAGCTCGATGCGATGGTGCGTCGCCGCCCCGACCGGTCGGTCCGATTCGACCGTGACGACCTCCAGCACCGCGTCGAAGCCGCCCTCGGGCGGGCCGATCACGATCGCCTGGCGGCCGAGCTCGATCCGGTCGCCGGGCTTCAGGGTTCCGCGCCGGCGGGTTGCCCCGGCGATCGACGCGGCACCGTCGACGATCCGGTAGCGGACCTTGCCGCTGGCCGACGGACGCAGCTCGAGGTGCCGTCGCGCCACCTGGGGATCGCGCAGCGGAATCGACTGGTCACCGCCGTGACCGACCGTGATGACGGATTCGTCCAGCACCCGCTCGTCGACTTCCTCGCGGCCCTTGCGGTCGGTATGGATATGTCGCAGCAGGGTCTGCACGGCGGCTACCAGTAGAGGAACACGGCGAGGACGTGGACGATCAGCGCGGCCAGCATGGCCACGGTCAGCGGCACGTGGACGTACAGCCAGACCTTCAGCCAGCCCATCAGGCGGATGTCGTGGCGCAGGCGACGGAGCACGCTGCGGCGGCGCCCGAACAGGCGCAGCAGGTCCTGCAGCAGCAGCGCCTCGTCGCGCTTCCCGGCCCTCGGGATGCCCGCCGACAGGTGGTCGATCACCACTTCCTGGTCGCGATTGGGCACCAGCATCGACTCGCCGTGCCCCCGGCCGGGGTCGGGGTCGAGCACCAGCGATCGGTCGCGCCCGCCGAGCTGCGCCAGCACGCCGCCGCCGAGCCGGGTCCGGTCCAGCGCGCTTTCCACCAGCGCCAGGGTCGTCGCGTCGCTGCGCCGAACGCGCTGCTGGATTTCGGCGTCGAGGGCGTTGAGCTCGGCCAGCCAGTCGTTCCGTCGGCGGCCCGAGCGAACCCGCGCCAGCTTCCGCGGATAATTCATGTAGGCGAACAGGCCGAAGAATCCACTGACGATCACGCCGGCCATCAGCACGTAGAGCAGCGTGTGCACGTTCAGGCCGAACTGGAACGCGCAGTGCAGCGTGGCGACGACCAGCAGCCCGGTCCCGAGGTAGACATGGGCGGACGTCCAGCCTTCCACCGTGCCCGTGGTCGAGCGGTAGCTGCGCTTGCGGATGCCGAGCAGCGACAGCCAGACGACCAGCAGCGCGGCCACGGTGCCCAGCGTGTAGCCCTGCCAGCTTCCGCCGTTCGGCGGCAGGTCGCCGTCCTGCGTCAGGTACACCGCAACGCTCGCGACCAGCAGCACGCACGCCACCCGGAGGTAGCGTCGCTTGCGATAGCGCAGCAGGTTCTGGTGCATGCGGTCAGCGCTTCATGATCAGTTCGGGGAAGCGGTCCGGACCGATCCGGATCGCCGCGCCGGTCGGGCAGGCCCGCACGCAGGCCGGGCCGCCGGCCAGGTCCATGCAGCCGTCGCACTTAACCGCCACGCTGCCGGACGCCTCCTTGGCCGCCCGGTTCTCCGCCTCGGACAGCGCTTCACCGGGCGCAGGGCCCAGCCCCAGCAGCAGCCAGGACAGCAGGCCGGTCCTGCCGCGCTGCTTCGGCGCCATGTGGATCGCGTCGTAGGGGCAGTGCGTCTCGCAGTTGCCGCAGCCGATGCACGAGTCGTCGATGAACACCTCGCCGCTGCGCGCGCGGTGGATCGCGTCGACGGGGCAGTCCTTCATGCAGTGCGGGTGTTCGCAGTGGCGGCAGGAGATCGGCACCTGCACCGACGCGAAGCCCGCGCCGCGGCTCCGGTCCAGTCGGCTGATCCCGCCGTGGGTCTCGGCGCAGGCCTTCTCGCAGTGGTCGCAGCCCACGCACAGGTCCTCGTCGATGATCATGGCGTTGGTCGCCTCGCCGAGACCCTCGGCCATCAGGAACGACACGATGCTGCCGCCCTCGGGCATCGAGCCCAGCAGGGTTTCGAGCTTCAGCTGGTGCTGGGTCTGGCGCTGGATCTCCGCGATGCGCTGCGGGTCCTGGTTCAGCAGCGCGAGGAACTCCGGGCTCTTCAGCGCAATCGTCTCGGTGCGCACCGCCGCCACGGCCGTTTCCCGCCGCGTCGGGTCGCTCATCAGCGCCATCTGGCCGAAGATCCGCCCGCTCTGGACGTGATCGATGGCGATCGGCCGGCCGTCGACCTCGCGCGTCAGGGCCACGGTGCCGCTGCGGATCAGATGCAGCACATCGCCCGGGTCGCCCTCGCGGTAGATCGCCTCGCCCGAAGCGAACGCGCAGAGCTCGACCCGGTCGGCGATCCTGCGCAGTTCGTCGAGCGGCAGGTCGGGCGCGAAGTGTTTCTGCAGCGCGCGCACGATGAACATCCGGTCGATGCCCTGCTTGACCTCCTCGTTGGAGTTCATCACCTTGATCATCATCCGACGCGGGGTCTCGAGCAGGATGGTGCCCGGTCCGATCTCGGCGAAGCCGCTGCGCGGCCGGCCGGAGATCAGGCTCATCTCGCCGAAGAACTGGCCGGCCTTGAGCGTGTAGACCGGACCGTCGCTCTCGTACTGGATCCGCACCTCGCCCTCGGCGATCGTGTAGAAGGAACTGGTGTAGTCGCCGTCGCGATAGATCGCCGCACCCTCCTCGACCAGCCGGGTCGATCGCGGCCGCTCCGGCGGGGCGCGGTCCGCGTCGCTGATCGGTTCGCCGGCCGCCTCGAGTTCCTGCAGGTGCTTTTCGTGGCGTTCCTCGAGCTGCCGCCAGCGGTCCTCTTCGACCGCCCGGGCCTCGGCCTCCGCATCGTGCCGCGTTTCCCGGTCCGGCACGCTGGCGATCACCCGGCTCTCCAGGACCAGTTCGCGGAACTGCAGCGCGTTCATCCGCCGGAACATCGGCAGGCGCTGCTGGTACAGATCGAGAATCTCCTCCGGATCGGCGACGTAGGGCAGCCCGGCGAACTGCAGCCGCAGCAGCTCGTAATCGACCGGCTTGACGTCGTTGCCGTGGATGTACTCGACGACGTCGAAGCCCTGGTTCATGGCCTGCTTGATCAGCGGATAGCCGCCCAGCGCGCCGATCACGTACAGCCCCGGCACGTTGCTCTCGTAGGTGCTGCTCAGTTCGGGCAGCGCGGTCGGTCGATCGTCGGGGAAGGCGACCCCGCAGGCCTCGACCAGCTTGCGCGGCGGCACCGCACCCAGCCGCGCGATGATCCGGTGGCAGGCCACGCGCTTCTCGCCCTCGGGGGTGTCGAGCACAATGGCACCGGTCTCGCCGGCCTTCGCCGGCGCTTCGACCCGCTTGACGTTGCTCTCGTAGAAGCAGGAGAAGTCGATGCCCGGGTCGTTGATCGCCTTGAGCACCGCGTCCAGGTTGCCCTGCTTGGCGCGCGCGAACTCGCTGCGGCGGTTGACGATATACACCCGGTTCTGGGCCGCCAGCCCGAGCGCGTTTTCGATCGCCGCATCGCCGGCGCCGACCACCACGATCGTCTCGCCGCGGTGGGCCGTGGGGTCGTCGAGCTGGTAGTCGACGAACGGCGCCTGCTCGCCGGGCACGCCCAGCTTGCGCGGGTTGCCCTGGGTGCCGATCGCCAGGATCACGGTTTCGGCTTCGACGACCTCGCCGTTCTTCAGCGCGATCCGGAACTCGCCCCGGGTCCCCTCGATGCCGGTGACTTCCGCGCCGAAGCGCACGTTGACCCGCTTCTCCTCCAGGCCCGTCCGCCACCAGTCCAGGATCATCTCGCGCGTGCCGGCCCGGAAGCGCAGGGGGCTGCGCAGGTCCAGGAAAGCCGGCTCGGCCATCACGTGCTTGCCCTTCTGGTAGCGATGGATGGTCTTGGCGGGGCTGTCGAAGGCTTCGAGCAGAACGTGGGTCGGCGCGCGTCCGGAGTCTTGATCAGGGCCCTCGCCGGCCGCCTTCGCGTCGTACTCGGCCGCCCGCGCGGCCGCACTCAGCCCGCCCGGGCCCGAGCCGACGACTGCAACGCGATACCTCTCGGTCATGGCCGACGTCCTTGCCCCGGACTGCCCGAGGCGCAGGTCCATCCCTTGATGCGGCGGCAGCTCGGCCGTCGTCGATCTGTCGTCGGTCCGTGGTCGATCCTTGGTCGATCAACGGTCGAGACAGCGACGGCCCGCTCCGACTCCCGCTCCAGAATAAGCGCCGGCGCCGAGGACATGCAACCGGCCCTTGAAAGGCCCCGCCCGGCGCGGACCGATGAACTAGAATCGCGAAGCGCCCACCGACCCGGATTCGCCATGACCACCGCCATTCCCTCCGAACCCAGGTGGACCCGCGTTCCCGCCAGCAAGAAGCAGATCAACACCTGCGCCATCACGTCGGACGGCAGCCGCGTGGTCTGCGGCACCTGGGTCGAGCGAGGCCCCGACGTCAGCGGCAACTTCGAGATCTACTGCTACGACGGCTCGGGCGAGTTGCTGGTTTCGGTTCCCGTTTCGGACACGGCGATCGAGCACGGCGTGTACTGGGTCGCGATCAGCGAGGACGGTTCGACCCTCGCCGCCGGCGGCGCAGTCTCCGAGAACGAGGGTTTTCTCCGGGTCTACGGCATCCATCCCGACGCGCCGCCGAACACGATGCGGATCGTCCCCCTGCTCGGGACATCGACGCCGGGCCGGGTCAACGAAGTCAGCCTGAGTAATGACGGCAGCCGCCTGGTCGCCTGCTACGGCAGCACCGTCGCGCTGTACGGAGCGAAGGACGGTTTCGACTTCGAACAGCTCGACACCTTCGATGTCGGCGACCAGGCCGATGTCCAGAGCGTCATGATCGACGGCGCAGGCCAGCGAGCGGTGGCCGCGTCCCGAACCTACGGCGCGAACAACGCCACCACCGGCAAGCTGGTCCGGCTCGAGATCGGTGAAAGCGGCTTCAGCTCGCACCAGGTCACCCCGTTCGACAGCGGCGTGATGCGCGTGGCCATCACTGCCGACGGCAGCGCCTGGGGCGGCAGCCTGCACGACGGCAGCTGCGTGTGTTTCCAGGACAACGCGAGCTCGGAACCGGCCTGGCGCTTCGCGCCGAAAAGCGATCGGCTGCCGCAGGGCCAGGTCCTCTCGCTGGCCTACGGCTTCGCCATCTCGGGCTCGAGCACCGGCACCGTGCACGTTGCGGTCGGCGCCAACCTGAAAGGCGCCGGCGGGGCTGGAGACCCGGCGACCGCCGAGGCCGAACCACCTCCCGGCGGCGTCGTGTACTCGCTGGCCTCGACGCAGTCCGGCGGCACGATTGCCTCCGACTTCCTGTGGATCCAACCGACCGCGTTCGGCGTCAACCCGGGGATCAGCCTCGACGGTGCCGGCGCCTTCGCCACCGCCACCGACGGCAAGCCCGACCACGGCAACGGCGTGAACGAGAGCGCCGGGCACTTCTACATGTACGACAACGCGACCGGTGAACCGGTCTGGTCGAAGGAGACCCGGACGATGAACTGGCCGATGGCCATCTCGGCCGACGGCCGCGCGATCGTCGGCGGCAGCGACGACGGCAGCCTGTACTACTGGGCGATCGAAACCATTCCCGGCGAAGCGCCACCGGCTTCGTGAGCGAATCCACCGTGTCGCGCTGGCTCGGTGGAGCCGCGCTCTGCGCGGTCTGGCTGGCCGTCTGGGGCCTCGGCCACCTGGCCGAGTTCACCGCCCACGCCAGCGTCTGGTATCCGCCCTCGGCGCTGACCTTCGCCGCCCTGCTCGTGATCGGCCTGCGCGCCGTGCCCGCGCTGTTCGTGGCCAACTTCCTGGCCACGCTCTGGTCCATCTGGCTCTACGACATCACCGCCGGCTGGCCCGACATCATCGGCGGCGGCGTGGCCAATGCGGTGGTCCACATCGGGGTCTACGGCCTCGGCGCCGCGGCCCTGCGTCGCGTGGCCGACCGCCAGCAGCACAGCCTGCCGCGCATCGTCATCGCCTTCCTCGGCATCGCCATCGCGGCCTCCATGGCGACCACCGCCGGGGTCATCACCAGCCTGGTGGTGTTCAACCTGCTCGATGCCGAGGCCATCGCCGGGACCTGGCTTGCGTTCTGGATCGGTGACTTCGTCGCCCTGATCGTGCTCGGCCCGCTCTGCGGCGTGCTGCTGATCAAGCTGGTCCGCTCGCCGGCCTTCTGGATCGAGCCGCTGGACGGCGTGCGCAAGGACAGCCTGACCGGCTCGTTCGCGTTCAAGCTGATCGTCGGCATGGCCGTGGCCGCCGCCGCCATGCTCGCCGCCCAGCGCTTCGGCACGGTCGAGAGCGCGTTCCTGATCTTCTTCCTGCTGATTCCGCAGATGTGGCTGACCCATTCCGAATCGCCGCTGAGAACGGCCGTGAGCCTCGCCGCCGTCAGCTTCCTGATCGTCATCCTGCTGGGCGCGCTGGGCCTGGCGGAGTTCGTCTTCGTGTACCAGTTCGCGATCGCCGTCATCGCCACCACCGCCTACTTCGGCCTCGCCCTGCCGCTGCTGGCCTCGGACAACGAGCAGCTGCGCGAGCGCCTGATGTTCGACAGCCTGACCGGCGCGACCTCGCGCGACCTGCTGATCTTCCAGGCCGGGCGCGAGCTGGCGCTGGCCCAGCGCGGCACCCCGAGCTGCCTGGCCGTGGTCGACCTCGACCGCTTCAAGCAGATCAACGACACCCACGGCCACCCGGCCGGCGACCGCGCCCTGGTCGAGCTGGCTGCGCTCATGCGCCGGGAAACGCGCGCCACCGATGTCGTGGCCCGCTACGGCGGCGACGAGTTCGTGCTGCTGATGCCCGACACCGCGCTCGCCGACGCGCGCGCCCGGCTCGACGCCCTGTGCGCCACGCTGCGGTCCGAACTGACCGTGGCGGGCGAACGGGTGACCGTGAGCATCGGGCTGAGCGAAGCCGCAATGGACGACGACTTCCATCGCTGGTTCGCGCGCGCGGACCGCGCGTTGCTCGAAGCCAAGCGCCGCGGTCGGGATCGGGTGGAGGTAAGGGTTCCGGGCTGAGTCCGGGCCCGAGGATCGATTCGGCAGAGCGCCTCCGCCCGGAAGGTCGCTCGGATCAGTCGATCGGATCAGTCGATCGGATCAGTCGATCGGATCAGTCGCCGGCCGCGTCGTCCGTCTGCAGGTAAACGGATTGCTGGGAGATCTTCCGATACTCGGCCGCCGCAAGGCTGCGCCATGCGAACCACGCCCCACAGGACAGAGCGAGCAGGAAGCCGGTTCCGAGGGCCGAGAGCAGCGCTCGGCTGATCGCGAAGTCATCCGGATCTCCGGTCCAGACGAACACATTGAGCGCGACCGCGCCGGCCAAGGCGTTGAGGGTCCAGCCTCGGCAGATTCGGAGGCGACTTCGACCGTATTCCAGCAGGTTCGACAGAGCCTCGGACCCGGTGATGATCGTGCGGCGCGCGTTGTAGTAGGCCGAAAGGTCATCGAAGTAGGCACTTCTGAGATCGTCGGCCCACAGACGCTGGAAGATCCAGTCCGAGATCCGGTCCCAGATGATTCCGAGTACGTAGACCACCGCCAGAACAGGAACCGCAGCCACCAGAATCACCACATCGAATTCCGTCAACCAGGAGAGTCCGAAGATCGAAGCGGCAAGCAGCAAGAGCCAGAGCAGGACGCCTACGCCGATCACGATCAGTTCAACGAAGAGGCTGGTCGTGCTCATGGGAAACGAAGGGCCTTGCGCCGCAGTCGGGTTGCGATTGCCCAGGAACGGGCGCCGGCGACGATCAGAAAGGCAGCCGGATCAGGTTTCCGAGACCGGTCAGGCCGCGGTTTCATGCTCGACGTCCCAGCCAGGGAAAAGCAACACGGCTAATTGGCATTTCAAGGCGCGCGCCAATGCCTTCGCCCGCTCGGCCCAAAGGCTCGCGCGGTCGCGTTCGATCACGGAGATAGTCGACTGCGCAATCCCGCTCAGTTCCGCAAGCTCGTTCTGGCTGAGCTCCTGCAGCTCCCGAATGATGCGCGCGGACTCACCGATCGATACATCAACACGCTTCCTCGCCTTCAGATAGTCCGCCACGTCGCTTTCTCTCACTTTTTCCACACTGTTTCTCACTTCTTACGATCGTCGTGAGGCGTTACCGCATTGACCTCAACCAGAATCACCGCACCGTCGACGCGTTGGATGACGCGGTACTGCTCATCGCTCCGGGACGATCGATGCCCAAGCCGTTCGCCGCGCAGCCCCGGACCTGATTCAGCCCGAGAATCGGGTATTCCTGTCCTTGCCCGGCACTTCGGCGCTGAAGCGGTGCGCATCGTCGAAGGCCTTGCCGAACGCGGGGCGCTTCGAGAGGCGCGACAGGTAGCCGCGATACAATTCGTCCCGGCACAGGCCGTAGCCCCGCGCCCAGGTCACGTTGTGGCCGATCACGATATCGGCCCCGGAAAACGCCTCGCCGCAGATGAACGCGTTCCGTTCCAGCCGCGCCGCCAGCTGCGGCTCGACTTCATCAACGAACTTGCGCCGATAGCGCTCGATCGTCCGGTCGTCGGCCTGGTCCGACGGCAGCACGTGCTCGTGGATCCTCACCTGCCACAGCATCATGTCCATCCAGCTGCCGCCGAAGTGGAGCATCTGCAGGTAGTCGGCGCGCGCCAGCGAAGGCCCGGCCGGCGGCGCCAGCCCCTTGGCGGGAAACGCGTCCACCAGCCATTCGACCATCGCCACGCTTTCCAGCATGCGATGGACCGCGCCGTCCTCCGTGGTGATCTCGAGCAGCGGGACGTTGTGGTTGGGGTTCTTCTCGACGAAGTCGTCGCGATACTGCTCGCCGCGATACAGCTCGACGGTCCGAAGCTCGAAGTCGTCGCCGATCGTTTCGTGCAACGCCCAGCGCGCCCGCGCACTGCGCGAAGCAGGAAAGTGATACAGCGTCGCGGCGGCGATCTTCATCGACGACCTGCGCTCCGGTCAGGGCGCAACCGCGCGCTGCCAGGGCGGAGCGTCGGTGAACTGCCGGAACGCGACCACCTTGCCGTCCTCGATCGTCCACACGTGGGCGAAGGGCGCCTCGACGCTGCGTCCGGTCGCCTTGTAGGTGCCGCGGTAGGTGCCGATCGCGACGACGCGCTTGCCGTCGGCCACGAAGGCGTCGGCGATCACCGCGTAGTCGTCCCATTCGGCGCCGATTCGGGCAATCAGGTCCTGCATCAGCGCGTCCGGGCCGACGTAGGTGCCGGCATAGGGATAGCCCTCCGCATCGGTCCACGTCACGTCTTCATCGAGAATGGCCAGAAAGGCTTCGACATCGCCGACCGCAAAATCCGCGTAGGCCTGCTCGACCAGCGCACGGTGGGCGTCGGTCGGATCGTGTGCGAACGAGAGCGTCGGAGACAAGGCAAGCGACAGTGCAAGCGATAGAGCAAGCGACAGGGCAAGACAGGCAAGGCGCGACATCGGCAGGACTCCCGATTCAGTGAAATAGGCTTGGAGTATAGGCGCCGGCCGGGCCGCGAACCAGTTCGGCCCCGAAGCGAGCATCGGCGGAGGCTCGGCCGGCAGACTCCGGCTCACGCCCGATAGACCGCGGCTCACGCCGACGGCGGCGGGCCGACCCTGAAGTGCGGATTGAATGCGATTTCCCACAGGTAGCCGTCGAGGTCGGCGAAATATCCTGCATAGCCACCCCAGCTCGTCGCGGTCGCTGCCCGCGTGATGGTGGCGCCGCAGTCCGAGGCCCGGGCCAGGATCGCGTCGACGTCGGCCTCCGACTGGACATTGTGCGCAAGGGAGAAGCCGGGGAACCCGCGGCGGTCCGGCGCGACGCCCGCGTCCTCGGCCAGGGCATCGAGTCCGTACAGGCCGAGCCAGGTGCCGTCTAGGGTGAAGAAGGCGACCTCCGGGGGCGAGTCCATCCGGGAGAATCCGAACCCGTCCCGATAGAAGCCGATGGCCGCTTCAAGATCGCGGACGCCGAGCGTGATCATGCTGATGCGCGTGTCCATCCTGTCCCTCGTTCCGCTGATCCCTTGGTCGAGGACCTACGATAATCGATGGACCGGCATCGGGGATTGGAGATTGATGTCTCGCCCGTGCTCGACCGCCCGGCATCATTCATCCTGCGCCGGGAACTGCGGGGCGCTGCCGCCGATATGATCCCAGGGCGCCTTCGACGCCACGAAGATGTGCTTCTCGATCTGAACCCCTGGGTCGCCGTTGACGGTGCCCAGGGTCACCCCGTGAATCGTTCCCCGATAGGTCCCGCACAACGTGGTACCGCACCGGCTGCAGAACTGCATGCCCCAGTCTTCGTGGGTCGAAAAGGTGGACAGCAATTCGCGCCCCCGGACCCACGAAAAGCCATCGGGGGATGAAACCTCCGCGTAGGCGGAGCCGGCGCCGCTGAAGGCCTTCCTGCAGCGCGAGCAGTGGCAGCTCCTCGCGTTGACCAGCGGCGAGGAGATCTTGTACGTCACCGCGCCGCAGAAGCATTCGCCGGTGATCATCGCAATCGACTCATGGTTGGCGCTCTCTGTCCTGGGCGGTTCACAGCGTAGGATACGGGTCGCTGAGCCCCTGCTGGGACCCGAGCTCGCATGCCGCCCGACCCATGAGTACGGCATCGCAACGCACGTTGCCGCTGCGCGTGGCACCGGGACGCATCGGGGCGGGATGCGTGTCGGGATACGATTCCCTCAATGCATTGATGAACTCGTCATCCCAAGGAAATTCGTTGAACGACCCGTCGGGGCGCGCGTTGAACCCGTCGATCGTTGCCGCGATGTAGTAAAACAGTTCTCTCACGACGGTTGTCTTCGGATGGGGCGCCTAACGTGTACGGTCACCGGGGGCGCATTGTGGGGACCGCTGCGATGGATTGTAATGCCAGCTTAGCTTGAGCGGCCCAGAAGCCTGCGAAGCATGTGCCACGCTTTTTTCCAGAATTCTGCTTCTGCAGCCATGAGCTTCGCAACCCACGGCGGCACACCTTCGCTCTCTGCCTTTTGTTGAATGGCCTGGCTCGCATCTTCGTCTTGATTGCGAAAGGCCAACCGCCAAATCTCGATCGCGAGGCGAATTTCGATGATGATTAGAACACCGAGACCGACATAGCGTAGCCAGCCGATTTGGCTGAGAAGAGAATGATGCGCATCTGGAACAACGTGGCCGGCAACCCAAACCCCGAGGCACGCGAAAGCGATAGCACGAACGACCGCTTTTTTGCCCAAACTGCGATAACAGATTAGGTAGAGCGCCGGAATGAGTAAGACGGAATCGAATAGAACGCCGAACTCCTTGATTTGTGGAGCGTGCCAACCGTCAGCGGCGATCATAAGGGCATTGGTCCCAACGACCATCATTGCTGCCAACCAGAACCAATGCCTCTTCAGCATTGCCTGCGAATTTTGTGTCGATGCGGACATAGGTTCTCCTTTTTCTGCATAACGATAGAGCTAAGCCGCAATGGGCTGACGGCAGAGTGTTCGTTTACAGCATCATAGACACTCCTCCCGAACAAGGCAGGGCCGCCGCGCCCATTGCTGGCTTCAGCGATTAGTTTCGCCGCGCTCGTGCGTAGCCATACGACTCAAACTTTACTATTGAACTTACTCAGATGCTCCGGTTCGTTCATCCTCGCGACAGCATGCGGACGGTCCCTGCCGTCCCGTCCACTTCGACGAGCTCCCCATCGCGAAGCGTCGCCACTACCTGGTCGATGCCGACTACGCACGGCTTGCCGTACTCGCGTGCCACGACAGCCCCATGCTGGAGGATTCCACCTACTTCGAGCACGACGGCAGCGGCGTTTACAAACAGGGGTGTCCATCCTGGATCGGTGGTGTATGCGACGAGCACGTCGCCTCTCTCCACGGGCTTCTCGTGGGACGTGTGGAGGATCTTCACCGGCCCGACCACCACGCCGGGCGACACAGGCATGCCGCTCAGTAGACCGGGCGCCTCCTCACAAGGTGGTGGGCGCTGTATCCGACCACGCGAATCGATCACCGCCGGAAACGTCGTCACGTGAGTCTTCAGCTTCTTGTGGAAGCGGGTGCGGTCATAGCAGATCGCGCGTAGGTCTAGCGACAGATCCCGGGTCGCCGCCTCCAGGTCGTCGAAGGTCAGGCCGAAGACCTCCTCAGCGGCGTCAAGGCGATCCTCCCGAACCAAGCATTGGCCCTCGGCCAGCACACGTTTGCGAATGACGTAGTTGAACAGAACGAGGAGGTGCTTGGGCGTATCACGGGTGCCGGCGAACAGGCCGATGCGCCGGTACATCCACCGCAGCAGTGTCCGTCGCAGAGGCCCCAATTGTTGCAGCAGCGCTTCGTACGCATGCTGCCGCTCCTCCACCAGGCGCTGGTGCGCAGCCGCCGGGTCGAAGCGCTCGTCGCCGCCGCTCATGTAGGACATCTGCTGCAGGGCGAGGCGCGGGTCGTCCGCGTAGCGTGGACTTGCCACATCCGTCTCTTGCGGGCCGCGCCAGCCGAACTCCGAGAGGAACTTGTCCCACGCACTCAGGAACTCCTGCGACAGCTCGCGCTGCTCGATCCGTCTAGACAATCGGTCCAGGCTGTCGAACTCAGATTGATCTAAAAGCCTGGCCAGACGGTACAGCGCAACTCCCATCTCGACGACGACGTTGTCAGTCGCGCCCGACGCGAGCTTGTCCGCAAGTGCTTTAACTTCGGCACCCCTTCCAGCGACTGCAAGTCTCGGCGGCATCATCCCGACGACGACGACCGGCATCATAATGTTGAACACCTCGTGCGCCATCCGGGCCTCGTAGGTGCGTCGGATGACGTCAAGCGGAAGGCCGTCGTCGAGCTGCTCGCGCAGTTCCCGGAAGATGGCCTCGATCGTGCGTTGGTACGCACGGTTGGCACGTTCCGGAGCCAGAAGAGCACGGAGCACGTTTCGGAAGAAGCCGCGCATATTCCAAAAGATGCGGGGAATGAGCCCGAGGAGTCGGAGGCTCGCCCACGGTGGCCTCGTGGCGGCACGGTACCGTTGTGCGTCGACGTTGGCCAGGATCTCGCCCATCAAGGCATCGGTGGGGGTGGCGCTTTTCGCTAGCAGCCTGGGGCTGGCCATCCACATCATGTTGGAGTAGTTCATGTACATCCGGCCACCCGCGAAGAAGACCAGCGCCTCATGGGGGGCGGCGTCCAGATTCACAGGACCGGCTAGCGATGCAATGATTGCCGAGAACAGGCTCTTCATGTTGTCGAGCCCCAGCGGCGAGATCGGCGCGTTGGTGGTCAGGCCTTTCGACAGGGCCGCGTCTACGTATAGCTGCCTCGGCGTGCCCGCCTCAGTGACCATCTCCGGCGGAAGCAGCACGTACGTAGTAATCGGGCGCGCTTGCAGCACGTAGAGATCGCCTTCGGCGTAGGCCCACTCGATGTCGACCGGCCTTTCGTAGAGCGCTTCGATCCGGCAGATCATTTCCGTCAGCTCGCGGAGTTGATCATCGGTTAGAGCGCGTTCCGCCGCGTGTTCATTCTCCCGTTCGATGGTGCCCCTGTCGTCACTCAGCCACACCGAGACGTGCTTGTCACCTGGTATGGCCTCCTTAACCTGCCATTCCACCTTGTCAACGACGAAGTGATCAGGGGAGACCTGCCCGTCGACGACGGACGTCCCGAGTCCCCAGTTCGCAGCGATGACGGCTTCGTCGTAGTCGTTCGTCGTGGGATTAAGGGAAAACCCGACGCCGGCGACTTCGCTGTCGATCTGTTGCTGCACGACCACGGCGATCCGCGGCTCATCCACGTCGAAGCCGTGCGCTTCCTTGTAGGTAAACACGCGGACATCGAGGCTGGACGCGAAGCACGCACGCACCGCGACCTCTAGGTCGTCCGGATGAACGCCCAGCCGAGTCTCGTAGCCTCCGGCGAAGGAGGCCACCGTCAGATCTTCCTCCGGCGATGACGAACGCACGGCGAAGCGCGCCTCATCATGTAGCCCCCCAAGGTCTCGACGCACCATCGCCAGCGCGTCGTGCTGGGTCGCCGTTAGCGGCAGAGCCTGCGCGTGCATTTTCAGCTCGGTGCACAAATGCCCCCGCTCCTCTGAGGCCGCTTCGCAAAGCGCGATCCATGTAGCGGATGCTTTGACCTCCTCGAACCAGGGCGCGAAGAACGTCGTTGTGAGCACAGCACCCGGCGGAACCGGCAAGTCGGCTGCGATCATTCGAATTAACGACGTGCCCTTGCCCCCGACCTCTTGGCGATTTGCCTGCTCTGGACCAGGAAACCGGACGATGAGAGGCAGGTCCATGAGCATGGTCATGATTTATGCATCAACGCTTGCGCGGCATAACGTCTTAGCTAAGCGGCGCGCGTAGCGCGTCCGATGGAGGCCCAGCGGGCCGGAAGATCTTGAGCGCTTTGTTATGAATCATCTACCTAAGCCCAAGAGAAGACAATCGACCAGAGCAAACGACAAGGCCTGAACCAAGCGCCACTTGCACAAGCGAAGCCGAAACTGAACCACCCGGATCGAGGAAATTACCGATAACGAGGTAGTTAGTCGTCAACCTTGAGAGTTCGACGATTGCATCAGTAAGAAAGTAGAAACCGAGAATAGAAACAGCAATTCTCATGGCCGAGTCTGAACTAACCGCGAAAGCTCCGTCGTTTCCTACGATATATCTTGCGATAGGTCGCCGTCCGATTATTAGCGCAAGCCCTACGAGCACAGAAATGACTGGATAGAAAAGGAAGTAGAGTGCGTCATAACCAAAGTCACCTTCTAGAAAGAATGCTGGTGCGAATACCCATATCCCGCTGGAAATGGTCACGGCCAGCACGATAACTCCAGTAAGGCCCACGACCGCCTCAGCAAGGGATCCAAAGCTAAGATCTCTATCGCTCATAGATTCATAACGTCTTAGCTAAGCGGCGCGCGCCAGCGCGTCCGGTGGAGGCCCGCCAGGGCCGGAAAAAACTTGAGCGCCTTGTTAGCTGAAATTCCTCGATTGCTCAAATCCAACACTAATGGAGGCGTCCTTGTTCCGTCCTTGAACAGGAATCTCACTTCTAGGCTTTCACCCAACTCTCTGCGGGGCCAATCCAGCCAAACGAACCGCAACACCGACTCACCACCGATTCGTAATGGAAGGACATGGTTCTGCGGCAGCACATCCGCCAAATAGCCGCCTGGAGAAGACACCGAGACTCCTGCAACATCTTCAGGCAACGGGCCTGAAAACGTGAGTGTCACAGCGCCAGCATCAGAGCACGATCCTCCGTTGCCATCATCGGAGCCTCGCAGGAGCTCTAGCTGGAGTCCTGTTGGTGGCGGGAGCGATAGGTCTTCCTCCCACTCATAGGTGCTTACAGCGGCTAGTTCCATTGATTCGTAGCCAGCGGAAAACGAGCAGGCGATCGTGCGACTAGCGCCTAAAAGCGCAAGGAACATGAATAGCGATCTGAACACGTGGCTCATTTCAGCTAACGTCTTAGCTAAGCGGCGCGCGAAAGCGCGTCCGGTTGAGGCCAAAGGCCGAAACGCTCTTGAGCGATTTGTTATGCAGCTCAATTCTATCTACCGCCTCCTCGACCGACTGTTCGCTATCCGATCTCTCGACGTAGGCTTTGAGGGCTCTTGCAACATCCTCAATCATCGAAGGGACCGATCCTTCAACGGGAATATATGCCTCTCCGGCCAAATCCCCGTATCCCGGAACGCCCGGCACGAAAAGCTGAAGATAATACCCGTCTAGCCATGCTTCGAAGCACGGCGACTCTGGATAGCGTGTATCCAATAGGGAAATTGAAGCCTGTTCCACAAATCGTGAAGCGAGAGAGGAATCCAAGCGTGCTTCAGTTTCTACGATTTCGATCTCTTCCGATGCCTCCTGGCGACGAGCTTCAGTTAGAACAACCCGGTATGAGCTTTCGAGGTTTACAAGAACAGATATGACCCAGATTGGCAAGTACGCGGGCTTAGTGCTCGAGTACATTACCAATTGGAGCTCGTAGCGCTCGGTTTCTCTGGCAACATCGTGTTCCGTTACTACCTCCGCACCGCCAAGAGCTTGGCCGTAGTAGGTGACGGGCTGAAAATGGGCGCTCGGACAAACTGGCAACGCAGCGCTGTAGCCACTCAAGGCTAGTCCAACGAAAAGCGCGATCAATCTTGGCTGCATAACTATGAAATATGTGACGAAAGGGCTGTGTAGCGAGTAGGCGCGCGAAATGGCGCGTTAGTCCGCGTGTTTTCGTCGCCGGTTGGCTTCAAGTTGCTGATTTCCAACACCCTACCCCGCTCGCCCTGCGTACATATCCTGCATGAAGGCTGTTTAGCGCGCAAGTTTCCTACGCCGATTCGAGCCGATGTCCGATGGCGGGACGCTCTTCGCTGCGTTCGACTGGTGCGAAGCACAGACGAGCGGACGGCCATGGCCGAGAAACTGCTGGACCGTATGCGGCGCTTGATTCGCGTCCGGCACTACAGCCCGAAGACCGAGAAAGCGTATCTGCACTGGGTCCGGCGCTTCATCCTGTTCCACGGCAGGCGCCATCCGGAGACGATGGGCGCGGAGGAGGTCACGGCGTACCTGAGCCACCTGGCGACGGAGCGGGACTGCGCGGCCGCGACGCAGAACCAGGCGCTGAACGCGATCCTGTTCCTGTACCGCCACGTGCTGGAGATCGATCTGCCCTGGCTGGACGAAGTGGTCCGCGCGAAGCGGCCGCAGCGGGTGCCGGTGGTGCTGACGGTGGCGGAGATCCGGTCGATCCTGGCCCAGCTGCAGCCGCCGCACGACCTGATCGTGCGCCTGCTCTACGGCTCCGGCCTGCGCGTCGGCGAGGCGGCGGCCCTGCGGATCAAGGACGTCGACCTCGAACGACGGACGATCACGGTCCGGGACGGCAAGGCGGCGAAGGATCGGATCACGGTGCTGGCGGACCGCTGCGTCGAGCCGCTGGCGGCGCAGATCGAGCGCGCTGCGGCCGTTGCCCGGCGCGATCGCGAGCGGGGCGTTGGCGGGGTGCTTCTGCCCCGCGCGCTGGCGCGCAAGTACCCGAACGCGCAGTTCGAGGCCGCCTGGATGTTCGTATTCGCGGCCCGGCGCGTCAGCCGGGAACCGCGCAGCGGGCGGATCGCACGCCATCACCTGCTGACCAGCTCGATCCAGCGGGCGATCAAGAAGGCATCACGGCAGGCGGGGATCCGCAAGCCGGTGACCAGCCACGTGTTCCGCCACTCCTTCGCGACCCACCTGCTCGAGTCCGGCGCCGATATCCGGACCATTCAACAGTTGCTGGGGCATGCCGACGTGCGCACGACGATGATCTACACCCACGTGGTCCAGCGCGGCGCGCTGGGGGCGCGAAGTCCGCTGGATGGCTGAGGCCTCCGGTTCATGGAGCGGGCGCTGCTCGTGCAGCCGAAGAATCCGCCAGCGGGCGGCGGCGGTCGCCGCGGCTTCCGGTCGACCCGGTTGCTACCGTTGCGCGGTCGCCAACGACGCGAGGAGTCCCCCCTGATTCCACGAGTCCCAACCCTCGACGATCCTCCCGTCGACGATGCGGAACCAGGTCGTCCCGCGAAATCTCACGGCTTCTTGGGTCGGTTCGAGGCCGAATCCTTTCCCGCCGTGGGTGGCCGCGGCCTCCCAGAGAACACAGGCCTCGTCTCCTTCCGAGATGGCTCGCAGGACCCGCACTTCGAGGTCCGGAAAGACCTCCAGCAGCTCGTTCTGCATTGCACAGAACGCCTCCGGCCCGACCAGTTCACTGCCTTCCATATGGCAGCGGGCATCGGCTGCCATCAGGTCCCCGATCGCATCGGCCGACCGGCGGTTCCAGACCTCTTCGAACCACCGCACAGCCAGTTCCTTGGGCGTCACATTCTTGTTCACAGTGTCATCCTCGATTCAGAAGAAGAGACCGGTCCGTACGATGCGGGTTCAACCGACAGTGCTCATCGCTTCGTAACCGGTCCGCCCGTGGGTGAGACGTCGGACACGACCCCGCAACGACGCAGTGACGACATGTCGGCCCGGTCGGAGCCGGCAGGAGTGTTCGGCTCGATGACCCGGTCTGCCCCTGGACCGTCAACGCTCGCCGCCCCTGTATCGTGCTTGTAGTTTGACTAAATCGTTCTTGTATCGTGCCTGATTGCGAAATCCGGAGCAAATCGCCTCGATTCGATGTGCGGGTTCGCAGTTGTCACACTCGGGTGCGCCGCCTCGTCCGATCGGCCGAGGTCGATTCACCGGGTCATGGTCGGTCATCCGTCGCCGGATCGGAGGATGCTGTCCATCTTCTTTCCCCGGGCCAGTTCATCGACCAGCTTGTCCAGATAGCGGACCTGCTTGGTCAGCGGCGTTTCGATGTCCTCGATGCGATAGCCGCAGATGGTTCCCTTGATGAGCTCCGCGTTCGGGTTGAGGTTCGCCCGATCGAAGAACTGCTCGAAGGTCACGCCCTCCTCGATCAGCCGCTTCACCTCGCGTTCGTCGAAGCCCGTCAGCCATTCGATGACCCGGTGCAGCTCGTCCACCGTGCGACCCTTCTTCTCGACCTTGGTGACGTAGTGCGGATAGACCGCGGCGAAGGTCATGGTCGCGATGCGCGCATCGTGCTCGGGGGTGGTGGTCATCGGTTTCTCCTCATCGTTTGCCAGCGCTCGATGCAGCGTGAGGACCGGCGACTAGCCCTGCTTCGCCAGCTTCTTCTGCAGCGGCTCGGCGGACAGGTGCTTGGCCACGTCGAAGGGATCGCAGTTGCCGCTGGCGCTGGTGAACTCGATCGGCCCGACCCGGCGGGCGACCTTCAGGGCTGCGCGGTTCAGCACCTTGCTGCGCTTGCCGATGCCCATCAGCGCCGCGCCCATCGACATGCGCACGTTCTCGGGCTCGTCGTCGATCGCCCGGTCGATCCGCTCGATGTGGCCGAGAAAGTACGCGTCTTCCGGCGCCTTCTTTCCTTTCCACTTGGAGGCTTCGTACAGCAGCCCGTAGCCGCAGTCCCGGCGGATCGGGTCGTCGCTTCGGACCCAGTCGTCGGCCAGTTCGAGCGCAAACGGGGCCTTGGCCAGCGTCGCGTCGCAGGAGGCGAACACGTGCGCCAGCATGCCGCCGGCCAGTTCCTCGACCTGGCGCTCGGCCTGCTCGCGGGTGATCTTCTTCGGCTCGTCGATCAGCAGCGCGACGACGCGCGCGTCGTAGACATCGGTCGCCCAGAGCGATTCGGCCAGCTCGTGGTCGCGGCCGAACTGCTTGGCGAGCTTGCGCAGCTGGGTCAGGCCGATGCCGAAGCTGCGCATGCCGGCCGCGCCGTCGCCGAGCTTTTCCCAGTGCTGCATGCCGCGCTCGTTCTTCTCGGCGTCGAGTCGCTCGAGGACGTCGGATACGTTCATCGGAAAGTCTCCCGTTCGATCCATGGAGGGTAATCCATCCGGTCGAAGCGGCGGGCAGCCCTGGCCGACGACGGCGCGTCAGGATGTTCCTGGCGGGCCTCCCTGGACGACGCCTTGGACGACGGCGAAGCTCGGCGGACGCGCTGCGGGCTCAGTCGTCCTCGACCAGCTCGCGGTGGACGCGAATCGCGGTCTTTCGTGGGCGGATCGCCTTGCCGCGCGCCTCCAGGTGCGCCCGGCAGATCGACGCACCGATCAGCAGGATCAGCGACGAGTAGTTCACCCACAGCAGCAGCAGCACCAACGAGCCGGCCGCGCCGTAGGCCGAGCCGGCGGCGGTGCTGGCCAGGTACCAGGCGATCAGTGACTTGCCGACGGTGAACAGCAGCGCGGTGATGAAGGCGCCGGCCATCACGTCCTTCCAGCGCAGGACCACGTCCGGGAGAATGCGGAAGATCGCCGCGAACAGCAGCGTGACCACGGTCAGCGAGATCACCGGCTCCACGCCCAGCAGCAGCCAGCCCGGCATCGGCAGCCATTGCTCGGCGTAGGCGACCACGGCACGCACCGCGACCCCCAGCAGCAGGGAGACCAGCAGGATGAATCCGATCGACAGCACCATGGTCAGCGACAGCAGCCGCGCCTTGACGAACAGCCAGATCGAGTTGCGCGACGGCCGGGCCGCGACGTCCCAGATCTGGTTCAGCGATTTCTGCATCTGGGCGAACACGGTGGTCGCACCGACGATCGTCGCGCCGAGACCGGCCAGGGTCGGCCAGATGCCGGTGCTTTCGATCTGCGAATTCTCGATCGCCGTCTCGACCGCGCCGATCGCCTGCGGGCCCAGCGCCATCTCCAGCTGCTCCATCAGCTGCTGGCGGGCGGCGTCCTCGCCGAGCAGCAGGCCGAGCATCGCGACCACCAGGATGACCACCGGCGCGATCGAGAACACGGTGAAGAAGGCCAGCGCCGCGGCATAGATGAACGCCTGGCTGTCGAGCCAGTTCTTGCCGGCGGCCTTGAACACCGCCGCCCAGTAGAACAGGAAGTCGCGGATCGAACGAATCGGTGATGAACTCATGCCCCGAGGATAACGAAGGCGCGTGCAGCGCGCGGAGCGGCCGGCGCACGGGCCGAGCGGGTCGAAGTGGATCCTGCCGGAGCCTCGGATCGGTCGGCGCGAAGCGAGCGGACGCACACCACGGCCCTCGACCACGAGCAGCCGCTTGCGGCGTTACTTCACGGGGCCGTCCCGACGTCGCTGAACACCATCCGCACCGCCCGCACCTCTTCGCCCCAGGGCGCGATGTTGGTCATCAGCAGCACGACGGTGTCGTCCGGCCGCTGGACCAGCTTGATCCGCCAGTGCCAGTCCGGGCCGGTCCCGGCCTCGTAGCTGTACTCGCCGGCGAACAGCGCGCCGTGGGCGCGCACGGGCTCGAGTTCGACGGCAGCGGGCTGGTGCCAGCTGTCCTTCCAGGTCGCGCCGTTGCCGGTGAACCGGAGCTCGCCTTCCTGGGGGGTGCCGCGGAACGACCAGCGGTAGTCCAGTCCGCCGTCGACCGCGACCAGTTCGGCGTCGCTGGTCAGGGTGTCGTTGCCCGCGGGATCGATCCACAGCTCGGCGGGGCCGGCCCACGGGTGGCCGACCCGATCGGCCACCCAGGACCGGATCGCGGGTGTCCCGCCGTCGGTTTCCGAGTGCGCGTCGGCACTCGCCGGTCCAGCGGCGGACGCCAGCAGGACGGCGGTCAGGAACAGGGGTACGGTCTTCATGGCGTTTCTCCCTATCGTTCAGTGCAGGATTGATCGATGCACGCTCGAAGCGCCGATGGCCGTGCCACCGGGTCCGCGTGCCTCATCCTACATCGACGATTCGAAAAACCGAGACCCAGCCACCTCGGCGACGCGCAAGCGACCGGCCTCACGCCCGGGCACCCGGCTCGCCGTCGCTAGCTCCAGCCCTGCGTCCAGCGCGTGGCGTCGGCCAGGTCGCGCCAGTCGATCGCCTGCTCACGCCGGGTCAGCACGGCCTGCAGCACGCAGTACACCACGTTGCCGTCGTCATCGAACTCGACCTCGGTGACCAGGAAGTGCTTCTCGCGCCGCTCGGGCGAGACCGCGGTCCACTTGCTCCCGGGCAGTTTCTTCGGGTGGATGCGGTTCATCGAGTACGCCCGGTGGATGGCGGTCCGTCGATGTCCGTTCTCGAACCGAACGACGGATGCGGCAAGGTCGTCACAGCCACCGATCCACCGCGTCGAACACGGTCTGCATCCGTCGCTGCAGGGCCCGCTGCCGGTGCACGCAGCGGTACACCGTCTCGTGCACCGGTTCGGGCAGGCGATGGGCGCGGATGCACTCGGGCCGGGCGAACGCATCGACGGCATGCGACGGCAGCACGGTAAAGCCCAGGCCCCGCGCCACGGGCTCCAGGATCAGGCCGATCTGATTGGAAAACCCCCGCGACTCGAGCAGGTCGACGTGCTGGAACTCCGGGTAGTTCGCGCCCAGCAGCAGCGAGGCGTGGTGTGCGGCGTCGGGGTGATCGATGAAGCCCAGCCCGGCCAGCGTTGCCCATTCCGGCTCGACCACATCGGCCGGCGTGACCAGCAGCAACGCTTCCGTCGACACCGGCTCGCAGGCCACGTCGGGCAGGGCGGACACGGCGGTCATGAAGCCGATGTCCACCCTCGATCCGGCGACCCGGCGATCGATCTCGGCGTTGGGCGCGAAGCGGTAGTCGACGACCAGCCCCGGATGCTCCGTCTGCAGGTCCAGGAGGCGCGGGTACAGGCGCAGGCCAAGGCTGCCCGGCGACATCACCCGCACCACGCCCTCGTGGGGGGAATCCTCGACCACGCGCTGGCGCAGCTCCGACAGCGACATCAGCAGCGGCTCCGCTTCGCGGACCAGCCGACGGCCGGCCTCGGACAGGGTGAACGACCGGCCTTCGCGGTCCAGCAGCGCGACGCCGATCGCGTCTTCCAGCCGGCGCACCTGCTGGCTGACCCCCGACTGGGTCATGTGCAGGCGCTCGGCGGTGCGGGTGAAATGGCCGACCTCGGCGAGCGTGCAGAACGTGCGCAGCCAATCGGGATTCAGCATTACAGAACATGATCATTTATAGATTGAATGATAATTTTACATGATGCAGGTCGTCCGGTAGCCTGAGCGCATTCCATTCCTACCGGAGGACGACTCCATGCCCCAGGCCTACCCCCGCAGCTTCTCGCACATCGGCATCTCCGTTCCCGACCTCGATCGCGCGGTCGAGTTCTATACGGACGTCATGGGCTGGTACACCATCATGCAGCCCACGCGGATCGAGGAAGACGACAGCGCGATCGGCGAAATGTGCACCGACGTGTTCGGTCCGGGCTGGAGTTCGTTCCGGATCGCGCACCTGTCCACGGGCGACCGGATCGGCGTGGAGCTGTTCCAGTTCGAGAACCAGACCGACCCGGACGACAACTTCGAATACTGGAAAACCGGCGTGTTCCATTTCTGCGTGCAGGACCCGGACGTCGAGGGCCTCGCCGAGCGCATCGTCGCAGCGGGCGGTCGCAAGCGCATGGACAAGCCGCGCTACTACTACCCCGGCGAAAAGCCGTATCGCATGATCTACATGGAAGATCCGTTCGGCAACATCGTGGAGATCTACAGCCACAGCTACGAACTGATCTACAGCGAAGGCGCTTACTGAGCCTCCCGGGTCGGCGCCGGTGCGGCGTGCGGGGCGAACACCGCCTCGAACGCTTCACCGGCCGCGATCCGTTCGAGATCATCGAAAAACGTCGCCTCATCGATCCGCGAGATGACCGCGAGCCGGGCGGCCTGGTAGTGCGTTCGCACATCGCCCCGGAAGAACGCCGCGCCGCGGTCCAGCGCCTGGACCGCCTCGACGGCGGACGGCGGCAGGTCGATGTTGGCGGGCAGGAACGGCGCGCGGTGGTCCACGGTGAGCGCTGCGCCCTCGTCGAACCAGGTCGGGATTTCGCGCAGGAAGCGCCAGAACCCGACCCGGTGCTGAATCTCGGCGTGCAGCCACTCGTGCGCGATCACGTCGACGTTGCGCCCGTCCGGTCCGACGACGATGCACGTGCCCCAGGGCGCGCGATGCAACGTTGCGGTCGCATTGGCGTCCCATTGCCCGGCCACCTCGGCATCGGGAACGAGCAACAGGCGGGGCGCCGATCGCGGCGCCCCGTAGCGGTCGCGAATCCGCTTCGCCGCCTCGGGCAGCAGGCGTTCGAAGGCGCGAGCATCGTCATCGGCAACGCCGGCGTGCACGAACAGCTCGTCGCCGAACCGTTGTTCGTCGAGCATCGGCAGCAGCGCGCAACGCGCCGCTGGATGCTGCGACGAAAGCACCATGCCGGTGACGAACAGGGCCGCTAGCGCCAGCAGCACGACGACCCGTGTTCTGCGCGGCTTGCCTGCGTTCATTCCGGCGATCTCATGAAGGTGATGGTCTCACGGTCGCCGATCGACCAGCGTGCGTGCGCCCGCGACCGCCCACGAGCCGCACACGGCGATGCAGGCCGCCACCACATTGACGAGCACATCCTGCGGATCGAACACACGGCTGGGCAGCAGCCCCTGGATGGCTTCGTCGAGCAGTCCCGCCGTGGCCGTCGCGACCGCGGCAAGCAGGCGCGGCACCGGGACGCGGCCACCGTTCCTGCGCCGTTCCAGCAACGCCTCCTGGATCAACAACGCGACCACGCCGTACTCCATCAGGTGGGTGCGCTCGGGGATGCCCATGCGGACGAACAGCATCAGCCAGACCGCGGCCACGCCGACCAGCACGCCCCACTCCAGGCCGTGCCGACCCACGGCCAGTCCCTGCAACACGATGGCCAGGCCGATCAGCGCGAAGGCCAGGATGAACGCCTCGTCGAGCAGCTCTCGCTCGGCAAGCGCGCCGGCCAGCGTCGAGGCCAGGCCCAGGGTGGCGTAGATCACCGCCAGCACCAGCAGGGCCAGCAGCCACAGCCTGCGCTCGCGCGCCGAGGACAATGCGAACGGGCCGCTGAAACGCGGTCTCGTCATCGTTGGCCGCCCTTGAGGTCCACCCGACCGGTCCGCGGATCGACCGACGTCAGTGGTCGACGCCAGCCGGGGCCGGGCCACTCGGCTCGAACGCCAGCACCAGCCGCTCGGGCAGCAGCAGGTCGTGCACCGCATCGCCCTCGACCCGGGTCCAGAGCACCGTCACGTCCGACAACGTCCGGCCGTCGTAGCGGCCCGACCAGTCGATGCGCTCGTCGCGCTCGCCGCGGTGTTCGCTGGAAAACAGGAGGTAGCCGTCGCCGGCGATCAGCTCGACCGGCGCGCAATCGCGCTCGTCCTCGACGGTCCAGCACAGCGAGCCGTCGTCGAACGACAGCACGCCATCGACCCCGAACGCGCCGTAGACCCCGTGCGCACGGATTTCGCCCGGTATCGCCAGGCCGTCGAGGTGCAGGCCATCTTCGCCGGGCTGGGCGACGACCGAGGCCGAGAGCCCCACCACGCAAAGCGCGCCGATGACCCGCCGTCGCACGTCAGCGCCCGGCGGATTCCGCGATTCGGATCGAGACAAGAAACCCGGCTCGTTCATGGCGATCTCCCGGCGCGCCGCGCGCTCGCGGCTTGAAGGTCCGACCCCACCCGCCGTCGATGGTTCGGCCGCTGCCGGACGTCCGGTCGCCGTGTCGATGCCGGGTCGTGTCAGTCTCGGGTCGTGTCAGTCCCGGGCCGCGTCGTCGGCTCGATCGAGCGGTTCGAGCACCACGATCAGAAAGGTTGCGAGCGGACCCAGCAGCAGCGAAAGCAGGAACCAGTTCAGGCCGCCGCGACCCTTGCCCTGGGCAAGGCCGGCGTTGATCAGGCACAGCGTTCCCCAGCCCGCGTACCACTCGTTGGACAAGCCACTCCCCATGGTCGATCCCCTGCGGCGACAAAGCAGTCCGAAGGTTAGCAGAGCGGACGCCGATTCCGGCCTGCCCGTGACCTGCGTTCGCGAGGCGGTTCCGCCGCGCCGGAAGCGACCCGCATCGGGAGCAGCGACGTTCTACGTGGCCGGGTCGCGTTCGGAGCTGTGCCACCACTCGCGAAAGCACTCGCACAGCCCAGCGGCATCGAACTCGGCGATCAGCACGCCGTCGATGTCGATCGCCTCGCCGCTGGCCCGACGCACCATCGCGGTACGCCAATGGGCAATGCCGGTGGCGCCCTCGACGGCCAGGATCTCGTAGCGGAAGCGGATGTCGCGCTGCCGCCGGATGGCTCCTCGCCACGCGGCGACGATCACGTCGCGGCCGCGCAGGGGCGCGTCGAGCGGCGTCCAGTGATAGCGCGCGTCCGGCGAGAACAACGGCGCGGCCTCTTCCGGCGTCTCGGACATCCAGGCTCGGCCGTAGCGGTCGAGCCAGTCGCCGAAGGCCTCGTGCGTGATCGGGCGGTCCATGATGGATGTCCTCCGTGGTTCGCGGCTTCGATTCAGGATGCGGCCTTCAAACCCGCGACGATGAACCACGACAATGAACTGCGACGATAAACCGCACTAGCGCTCGTTCACCATCGGACGAGTCCTGTTCCGGCTGCTCGCGACCGCCGACGCGGCGAATCATCCGTGCCGAGGCGTCGTTGTCGGCGTGGCAGTGGATGTGCACGTCGCCGATGCCGCGCGCGCGAGCCTGTTCGATCGTTCGCGCCAGCAGTTCGATGCCGAGCCCCTGCCCCCGCCGGGACGGCCGGATGCCCAGCCCGATGTGCCCGCCGTACGCCCGCAGGCCGTCGTTCAAGCGATGGCGGAGGTTGGACACGCCGAGCAGTTCGTCGCCGTCGACCAGCCAGAACGTCGAACTCGGCACGAAGCCTTCGGGCAGGTCGACCCCCTGCTCGAAACGCTCGATGCGCCGGAGCATGGCGTCGAAATCCCCGGGGTCGAAGTCCATCGGGAACGGATAGCGTTCCTCGTCGCCGAGCTCTTCGATGTAGGCCCTGTAGCTCGCCTCGAAGCGGCCATCGGGTCGGACCAGGCGAAGGCGCGTTCGGCGCGCCTCGTCGAACCTCGACAAGCCCGCGCCGGCAAGCGTCATGACCGCCTCGCCGACTTCGTTCGAACCGCATTCGACCCAGCCTTGGCGCGCGTAGAACGCGAACGCCCGCGTGCCGCGCTCCGTGGACAGCGTCAGCGTCTCGTGGCCGGCGCGCTGCAGGGCGGCAATCAGCGGGGCCATCAGGCGTGCGCCGACGCCCTTGCCTTCGTGTTCGGGGTGAACGAACAGCGCGTAGACCGAGCCATCGCGAAGATCGCCCATCGAAAACCCGACGACCGTACCGCCCTCCTCGGCGCAGAAGCCGACGTGCGAAGGCGGCTGCCCCGGGCCGAGCATGTCCGCGATCGAATGCGTGTCGATGCCGAGCTCGGCCGCGCGGGACCGGGTCAGCACGTTCTCCTTGACCGAAACACGGATCGCCATCAGGTCGCGCGCGTCGGAGGCCGTCGCCGAACGGATCCGGATCACGAGGAACGCTCGTTCGGGGCGTTGCGACCTGCCACCGTGAGTCCCTCCCGCTCGTCGTCCCAGACCATATTCGCGATCTTCCACTCGCCGTCGACCTTGTACAGCTGGATCGAGTTGATGCCGCGCTTGATCAAGCGCCTTCGCTCCGAATCCTCGTAGGCCTCGTAGGTGCTGAACACGTGGGCGATGGTGCCGAAGGTCTCGATGGAACGGTCCACTTCGACCTCGTAGAAATCGCGGCCGCCCATCTTCCGCTCGAAGTTCGCGGGGTAGTCGGCCGCGCGGATGACCTCCGGCCGAGGATGGCCCCTGCCATCGATCACCGTGCGGATCATGTGCGCCTGGGGCATGAACAGTTCGGCCTCGCGGCCCCAGTCGCGCGACCGGTCGCCAGGGCCCGAGACCAGCGAGTAGAGTTCGGTCACCAGCGCCTGGATGGCTTCGCGGTCGGTCATCGCGCGCCGTCCGATCGTGCAGGGCGCGCCCAGACCAGGACCAGCAGCATCACGATGGTCACGCCGAGGTTGATCAGCTTGGGGTTGATCTCCTGGAAGTTGACGAACAGCGCGGCGTGCAGGACGAGGTAGAGCGCGATCAGCGCGTGGCCCCAGCGCCGGCGCCGGAAGGCCCCGATCGCGCCGGCCGTCAGCACCGCCCCCATGGTCGCGATATAGGCGAAGTAACCGGCCGGGCTGAATGCGATCCACTGGCGCTCCGTGCGCGCACCGATGAAGGTCTCGACCTCGCCGAGGATCGTCCGGAACTCGGCGAAGTCCAGCGCGCCGACCGCTTGCGCGATCAGCAGCCCGCCGACGACGAGCCGGATCATGCCGTAGGCGAGAAACGCCGCCGCGACAAGCCATCCGATGCCGGCCTTGACGGAGCCTGGCGTGAATCTGCCGGGGGAGGTGCGGGTCATTGTCGCGATTCTCGCCATGATTCTCGTCGTGATGCCTGTCGTGATGCCTGTCGTGATGCCTGTCGTGATGCCTGTCGTGATGCCTGTCGTGACGCTCGCCCTGACGCCTGTCGACCGGGTTCGGTTCAGTCGTCGTCCAGGCGACGCCGATCGTCGTCGGAAAGCACGTGGCCCAGCGCGCCGGTGTCGTAGAACGAGCGAACCGAAACGATTCGGCCGTGGCGCACGTCGATCCAGTCGCAGGACGGAATCTCGCCGCCGGCCGAGTGATTGACGAAGTGCACCGCTGCCCGACCGCCGTCGGCGATCACGTCCCGAATCTCCAGCCGGGAGACGCTCTTGCGCGCCAGCGGCGCGACGGTGGCCAGGTAGTGCTCGCGCCCCTCCAGCCGACCGAAGGGGCTGGTGTGGACGAAGCCCTCGGCCAGGTGCTCGCGCAGCCAGTCCAGGTCCATCCGCTGCCAGGCTTCGATCCACCCCCGGGCGAGCTTGCGCGCAATGCAGGCATCCACGCGATTCAGACCTGCCAGAGCCCGTGCTGGATGCCACCGAGGATGTAGATCGCGATCGTCCCGCGTCCCGGAATCTCCATCTCGCCCAGCGCGACCTCCCCGCCGGCCTCGACGGCGGCGGCCAGCGCCCGCTCCAGGTCGTCGACCCGGTGGTAGGCACGAACGACCGGCTCCTCGTCCTCGCGCATCGGCGCGCGCACTCCGATGTCTTCAGCAACCGCGCTGCCGCTGTCCGGCGAAGCGGTGCGCGCTCCGCCCAGTTCGGCCACCGGATCGCCGAACTCGACGCCCAGGCTCCGGCCCAGCGCGGTACAGGTGGCATCGACCTCGGTCGTGACGATCTCCAGGTAGTGCAGGTTCATGGCGGCGTCCTCTCGGTCAAGTGTCCGCCATCATTCCACTTCCGGCGCGTCGGCTGCAATTCGGGTGGGCTCGGCACGGCGGCGTGCCAGCTCCAGCGACGCAAGCGCCGCGATACCGCCGAAGAAGAACGCCCAGACCGAATCGTCGAGCACCAGGCGCCAGGCCACGAGCCCGTCGCCGGACAGCAGATTCATGGTCTGCAGGAACAGCGGCACGAACAGCGCGGTGCCGAACGCCCCGCCGAGGATCACCGGCACACGGCCCGTGCGCGCAAAGCGCTCCGCATCGAACAGCAGGCCGCTGGCCCACCCGAACAGCGCGCCGCAGAGCACGCCGAACATCGCGAAACGCGCGACCAGCGACGCCGCCATCCCCAGGCCCGTCGGCGCACCGTCCGGCGCATCGGCAAGGACCAGCAACGCAAGCCCCGCACCGATCACCCCGAAGATCAGTCCCCAGAGACCGGCATGGACGAATCCGCGTCGAAGGCGGGACGGCGGAGCGGAAAGCGGGTCGGGTTTGGCAGTCATGGCAGGTTCCTTTCTGGCAGGGGGCTTCACGGCAGGGTCCGTGCGGGAAGAGTCCGTGCTCACAGGATCGAGGTCGGCTCGCGATCGACCCGGAGCCCAGTCTGCCACCGCGATCTGACCGCAATCTGACCGCAATGGGACGGCGAGGGGCCGGATCGTGGCCATGCGCGGGCGGACGGAGCTCTACAGCGCGTGCTGGGTGCTGGTCTCGATGCGGTACATCATCCGATTGGCCAACTCGGCGGCGAGCGCTTCCGGCAGGTAGGGCACGGTCCGCTCGCCGTGCGGAAGGCGGACCACCAGCGACGCCAGGCCGTGGCGGCGCTGGTACGGGCTGGTGGTGACCTTGACCTGCTGGCAGCGCGCGTCCTCGAACAGGATGATCTTGGTGCCGACCAGCCCCTCGCGGACCTGCAGACCGTCCTCACCGATATGCACACCCCAGCGTTTCCAGCGCAGGTGGATCAGGAACGCCATCAGCACGGCCACCGCGATGAGGGCTTCGGGCAGCCAGGACCAGCCCGCCCCGAAGTAGTGATTCAGCGCGGCCATCGCCAGCGGAATCGGCACGAGCCGCGTCCAGTAGACCCGCCGGAACCGCCGATCGATCGGTTCGAACTCGGGTTTCCGCCACGCGCGCGCCGCGATCTCGGAGGCAACCGCCGGCAGTCGATCGGGCGAAATCCCCGGCACCAGGAACCGCTTGTCCTGGTTGATCGGATTCATCGCGTCGAGCGCCGCCTGGTGACCGACTGCGTGCCACCGGCGCAGCAGCCGGCCGAACGCGGTCTGGACCAGCTCCAGGCTGTGCAGCTTGGTGCGCTTCAACGACGTCTCGCGCCGGTCCAGGAGACCGTATTCGGCGTGCAGGCGCTCCGCGTCCCCGGTCAGGCGATAGCCGTGGAACCGGACCACCGCGATCAGACCCGAGACGACCAGCCCCAGTCCAATGAACAGCAGGATCAGGATCAGCACCGCGGCCGCGGCCAGCAGGGGCGCCGACGACAACGCGTCGACGTCGACCACGCCGGCCTGCTCGGCCCAGTCCACCGCGTCGTCGACCCGGCCGCCGATCCGTTCGGCCAGCGGTCCGCCGAGCACGCCGAGGACGATCCAGATCTGGTTCGAGGTCATGCCGTAGCGGAACAGGTCGCCAAAGCTCGGCTCGAACTTCGCGTCGGCCGCCGACGCGCGAGACGCCGCTTCGGTCGCCGAACCGCTCGCCGAGGCTGCATCCGACGCACCGGACGGGTCTAAGGTCCCGGCCCCGCTCGTCGCCCGTGCGCGCGCCCCGCCGATGCGGTCGCGCAGCGCATGGGCTTCGGCGGTCGGAATCCCCGGTAGCTCGACCTCGGTCTCGGCGGCGCCCGGGGTTTCCAGCTTCAGCCGGGTCAGGCCGAGGGGCTTCAGGTAGAGAGGCTGGCTGAACGCGACGTTCTGCACGCGCTCGAAGCGGACCTTCAGCTCCTTCTGCTCGAACAGGCCCTTGCGGACGCGGATGGCGTCGTCGAGCAGCTGGAAGCGGAATCGCCGGTGATAGACGAGCGTGACCAGCAGGCCCAGCAGCAGCAGGCCGCCGGCAATCAGACCGACTTCGCGCAGGCCGAAGGAATCGGACAGGAACGCGCCGGTGCCGGCACCGAAAAAGATGAACAGGTTCTCGCGCACGGCCTTCTGCGCGCCGCTGATGTACAGCGCGGCGACCGCCGACTTGGGCAGTCGGTGCCAATCTCGTGCTCCGGCGTCGGCCGACGCGTCGTCCCTCGACGCGGCGTCGCTCATTCGGGCCGGTCTCCATGCGACAGCGGATCGGCCGACGACGGCTCGACCCGCGCCGATTCGACCGGCGGAGAACCGTCGCTCTCGGCCAGCGCGTCGCGCAGGCGGATCTGCTCGGCCAGGTGTTCACGCAGCGTGTCGGCGGTCGCCGCTTCGAGGCCGATGATGTCGAGGTCCGAGGTCATGCCGCCGGCGGTAAACAGCTTCAGCCGGGCCAGGCCCTTCCAGCGTTCGATCGGCCCGCTGGAGGTCTCGACGTGCTGGATGCGTGCGAACGGCAGCATCGTGACCTTGCGCCAGAAGATGCCTTCGCACGCGGCGATGTCATGGTTGCGCAGCGCCCAGCCGCGGCGGCCCGCATCGACCCAGCGGTAGGTACCGATCAGCAGCGCCAGCAGGCCGACGCCGGCCGGGGCCAGCAGGCCCGGCAGCAGAGTCACGGCGGGGATGAAGTTCGTCGCCGAAGTCGCCAGCGCAACCGGAAGCCACCAGATCAGGGTGGTGATCACGGTGTAACCGCGAAAACCCGCGGCGATCGGCTCGAACTCCAGGTCGCGATAGTCCGGCAGCGAATCGAAGCGCCGCTGTCGATTGTCGAACGGCTCATCCGTTGCTTCGGACGCCGAGGTGAAATCGTTCATCGAGTTCGTCCTGTCGGTTGATCAGATGGGTTCGTCAGATCGGTCCTGCAGGTCTGCTCTTGGATCGATGCGCCGCAGCGCTACTCGACGTGCAATCCCCGGACGCATTGTGCCCCGACGGCGAAGGCGTGTCGTGTGCCGGAAGTCGGAGACCGCCCGTTCGGTCAGCGCTTGATGCCGCTGTCGTGCCAGCCGGAGGTGATCGGATAGCGACGGTCGCGGCCGAAGGCCTTGCGCGTAACGCGCGGACCCGGCGCGCCCTGGCGGCGCTTGAACTCGGCCATCAGGACCAGGCCGGCGACCCGGCGGACCATCGCCTCGTCCAGGCCGGTGGCCTCGACGATATCGGCGATCGGCCGGTCTTCCTCGACGTAGAGCTCGATGACTCGATCCAGCAGCGGGTACGGCGGCAGGCTGTGCTCGTCGAGCTGGTCCGGGCGCAGCTCGGCCGACGGTGGCCGGTCGATGACCCCCTGCGGGATGGCCGGCGACTGCGCGTTGCGCCAGTTGGCGAGGTCGTAGACCCTGCCCTTCAGGCAGTCGCGGATCGGGCTGTAGCCGCCGCACATGTCGCCGTACAGCGTGCTGTAGCCGACCGCCAGTTCGCTCTTGTTGCTGGTGGCCAGGACCAGGTGGCCGAACTTGTTCGACAGCGCCATCAGCAGCATGCCCCGGGCCCGCGCCTGGAGGTTCTCTTCGGCGATGTTCTCCGGCCGATCGGCGAACGCCGACTCGAGCTGCTGGAGGCTGGCCTGGAAGATCGGTTCGATCGAGATGGTGTCCGTCTGCAGGCCCAGCTGGTCGACCTGCTCGGTGGCAAGGATCATCGACAGTTCGCTGGTGTGACGCGACGGCATCAGGATGCCGTGGACCTTGTCTCCCCCCAGCGCGTCTGCGGCCAGTGCCGCGCAGACCGCCGAATCGATGCCTCCGGAAAGCCCCAGCACCACGGACTGGAAGCCGTTCTTCAACACGTAGTCGGCCAGGCCGCGCTGCAGCACGCGCCAGGTCACGGGCAGCGCATCGGTCTCGCCGGCGGGCCAGTGGCGGTAGTCGATCCGGCCCGAGTCGACATCGAAGCCGACGTTCAGCAGGACGTCCTCGCACAGGCTGGCCGGCGGCGACAGGTCGCCGTCCCCGTCGATGCACAGGGAATGACCGTCGAACACCAGCTCGTCCTGGCCGCCGACGCAGTTGAGGTACAGCATCGGAAGGCGGGTTTCGGCGTGGCGCGCCTTCAGCACCTCGCCCCGATCGACGTGCTTGTCGTGATAGTACGGCGACGCGTTCGAGCTCAGCAGCAGTTGGGCACCGGCGTCCCGGGCCGCTCGGGCCGCTTCCGGCGCCCAGGTGTCTTCGCAGATCAGCACGCCGACGCGCACGTCCTTGACCTCGACGACCAGCGGCGCATCGCCCTGGACGAAATAGCGGCGCTCGTCGAACACCGCATAGTTCGGCAGGTCCCACTTGTCGTAAGTGCCGAGCACTTCGCCGTCGCGGATCCAGGCCACGGAATTGAACCGGCGGTCTCCGTCGGCGCGCGGATAGCCGAGCACGACATCGATTCCGCGCACGCGCTCGACGATCTCGCGGAACATCGTTTCGGTGCGGCGCATGAACCCGGGGCGAAGCACCAGGTCCTCGGGCGGATAGCCGGTCAGGGCCAGCTCGGGAAACAGGATCAGGTCGGCGCCGAGTTCGTCCCGGGCGCGCTCCGCGGACGCGATGATCCGATCGCGGTTGGCGGTGATGTGGCCGACGAGGAAATCGTCCTGGGCCAGAGCGATGTTCAGCATCGGTGCGGTTCCGCGGTGGACGGACGGTCACCCGCGCCGGCGGCCGACGCGAGCGGAATAGGTGCCCAGGGAGTCTCCGGGCGTCGATCGAGGCGGCGGCGTCGGGCCCGGGTCCGTCCCGGGCCGGGCGCGGTCAGCCCTTCAGGCGATCGGCGATGGCGGTGCCGAGTTCGACCGGCGAACGGACCGTGGTCACGCCGGCTTCTTCGAGCGCGGCGTACTTGGCGTCCGCCGTGCCCTTGCCGCCGGCGATGATCGCGCCGGCATGACCCATGCGCTTGCCCGGAGGCGCCGTGACGCCGGCAATGTAGCCGACCACCGGCTTGGTCACGTGATCGGCGATGAACTCGGCGGCCTGCTCTTCCGCCGTGCCACCGATCTCGCCGACCATGATGATGCCTTCGGTTTCCGGGTCTTCCTGGAACAGGTCGAGGCAGTCGATGAAGCTCATGCCGTTGATCGGGTCGCCGCCGATGCCGATGCAGGTGGTCTGACCCAGCCCGGCGTTGGTGGTCTGGAACACCGCCTCGTAGGTCAGCGTGCCGGAGCGCGACACGATGCCGACCTTGCCCGGCTTGTGGATGCGGCCGGGCATGATGCCGATCTTGCACTCGCCCGGCGTGATGATGCCCGGGCAGTTCGGTCCGATCAGGGTGACGTCCTCGTAATCGGCCAGCGCGGCCTTGACGCGCATCATGTCGAGCA
Source organism: Wenzhouxiangellaceae bacterium (assembly GCA_965227925.1). Taxonomy (GTDB): domain Bacteria; phylum Pseudomonadota; class Gammaproteobacteria; order Xanthomonadales; family Wenzhouxiangellaceae. The sequence continues at coordinate 18,845 of CBDDGP010000002.1, read as the reverse complement.
CCGGAATGCCCTCGGTGATGGCGACGATGATGCGGATGCCGGCATCGGCGGCTTCGAGGATGGCGTCGGCCGCGAACGGCGGCGGAACGAAGATCATCGATGCATCGGCGCCGGTTTCCTCGACCGCCGTGTCGACCGTGTCGAACACCGGCAGGCCCAGGTGCTCCTGGCCGCCCTTGCCGGGCGTGACGCCGCCGACCAGGCGGGTGCCGTACTCGATGGCCTGTTCGGAATGGAAGGTGCCCTGCGAGCCGGTGAAGCCCTGGCAGATCACGCGAGTTTTCTTGTTGACCAATACGCTCATTTCAGATTCCTTCAGGCTGCCGCTTCGACGGCCTTCTTTGCACCGTCGTTGAGATCGTCGGCGGTGATGATCTTCATGCCGCTGTCGGACAGCAGCTGCTTGCCCTGCTCGACGTTGGTGCCTTCCAGCCGCACCACCACGGGCACTTCGACGCCGATCTCCTTGACCGCACCGATGATGCCCTCGGCGATCAGGTCGCAGCGCACGATGCCGCCGAAGATGTTGACCAGGATGGCTTCGACGCTGTCGGAGGACAGGATCAGCTTGAAGGCCTCGGTCACGCGTTCCTTGGTGGCGCCGCCGCCGACGTCGAGGAAGTTGGCGGGCTCGCCGCCGGCCAGCTTGATGACGTCCATCGTGGCCATGGCCAGGCCGGCGCCGTTGACCATGCAGGCGATGTTGCCGTCCAGCGTGACGTAGTTCAGGTCGTGCTTGCTGGCGGCCAGCTCGGTCGGGTCTTCCTGCGACTCGTCGCGCATGTCGGCGAGGTCCGGATGACGGAACAGGGCGCTGCCGTCGGCGTTGATCTTGGCATCCAGCGCGCTCAGGTTGCCCTCGCCGTCGATGATCAGCGGGTTGACCTCGACGATCGCCAGGTCCTTGTCGATGAACAGCCGGTACAGGCCGTCCATGATCTTGGTCAGCTGGCGGACCTGCTTGGAGTTCAGGCCCATGCCGAAGCCGATCTGGCGCGCCTGGTAGGGCATGAAGCCGGCGGCGTTGTCGACCGCGACCCGGATGATCTTCTCCGGGGTTTCCTCCGCGACCTGCTCGATGTCCACGCCACCGGCTGCGGACCCCATGAAGACCACGGCGCGCTGGCCGCGGTCGACCAGCGCCGACAGGTAGAGCTCCTGCTTGATGTCGGTGGCCTCGGCGATCAGCACCGAGCCGACGGGCAACGCACGGCCGCCGGTCTGGTAGGTCTCGATCGACATGCCGAGCATCGTGTCGGCGTACTCGCGAACCTCGTCGAGGCTCGAAGCCAGCTTGACGCCGCCGGCCTTGCCGCGACCGCCGGCGTGGACCTGGGCCTTGACCACCCACTGGTTTCCGCCGACCGCTTCGGCGGCCTTGACGGCTTCGTCGGCCGTGGTTGCCAGCTCGCCGCGCGGCACCGGAATGCCGTACTCGGCGAACAGGGCCTTGGCCTGATACTCATGAAAATTCATGACGATTTCCTGTTCGGTTCGGAGAAGATACGGGTCGATCGACCGATCGATTGCGCGTTCGATCGGCCGGGCCGGACAGAGCATCGCCCGGCAACCGACGAAATATAACAAAACCGCCACCTCGGCGCGGGCCGACGGCGCCTTCGCCGCACGGCCGGGACCCGGCCGTGGCGTTTGCCGGAACCGGCCGATCGGCTATAGTGGCGACGTTCGCGGGCACCGACCGCGTCCGGCATTGCCACGGCCCGGGGAGGCACGTTTGAGCGACCTGTTCCAGAAGACCGCTGCCGACCGCGACCTGACCCGTCGGTCGCTGAACTACCTCGCCCTGTTCCGCATCGGGCTCGCCGGCGTGATCGTTGCCGTGGCCTTCGGCGGCTTCAACACCGCGGTGGAGGCCGAGTACAAGGTTTTCCTGGCCCGCGCGACGGGACTGACCTACATCCTGGCCGCGTTTTCCTTCGCCTACTACCAATGGCGACCGACCTTCCCGTACCAGGAGCTGGCCCGCTTCTCGCTGGCCACGGACATCGTCCTCCTGCTGCTGGTGCTGCACTGTTTCGGCGGCCTGGGCAGCGGCCTGGCCATCCTGCTGATCTTCACCGTCGGCATCGCCGGCCTGCTGCTTCCGATCCGCACCGCGCTGTTCTTCGCTGCGCTGATTTCGCTCGGCGTGATCGGCGAGGCCTGGCTGGCCATGAGCCAGGGCTCCGGCGATGCGCTGGTCCTGCAGGCGGCGATCTACGGCATCGCATCCTTCGCCACCGCGCTCGGCTGCTCCCTGCTCGGCCGCTGGGGCCGCGAATACCAGCTGCTGGCCGAGCGCCGCCGAAACGACCTGGTCGGGCTGGAGCAGGTCAACGACCTGATCATCCGACGCATGCGCTCCGGCGTGCTGGTGGTCGACGCCGAGCTGAAGGTCCGGCAGATGAACGAATCGGCGTGGTACCTGCTCGGCAACCCGTCGGTCAGCGAGGAACGATTGAACGTGATCGCGCCGGCGCTGGTCGACCGGTTGACGCACTGGCGCAAGACCGGGCGCTCGGAAGAGGAAGGCCTGCTGCTCAAGGCCACCCAGGCCGCCGTGGTGCCGCAGTTCGTGCGGCTACCCGGCGTGCTCGGCGAAGCGACGCTGATCTTCCTGGAAGACACCTCGGTGGTCGCTCGGCGGGCCCGTGACCTGGCCCAGGCGTCGCTGGCCCGACTCTCTGCGTCGATCGCCCACGAGATCCGCAATCCGCTCGGCGCGCTCAGCCACGCCGCACAGTTGCTCGGCGAATCGCCGGACCTGCCGAAGCAGGACCTGCGCCTGATCCAGATCATCCGCGATCACACCGCGCGGATGAATGACATCGTCGAGAACGTGCTGAAGCTGTCGCGGCGTGAGCGGGCCCAGATCGAGCAGGTCAACATCACCGACTGGCTGCGCACGCTGGCCGACGAGTTCCGCGACCAGGCGGGGTTGCCGCCGAGCCGGGTACGGGTCGAGGCGCCGCGTAACGCGATCACCGTGCTGGTCGATCCCGGTCAGATGCACCAGGCCGTCTGGAACCTGCTCGAGAACGCCCTGCGCCATGCCGGCAGCGAGAACCACGAACCCACGCTGACGCTGCGGCTCAGCCCGATCCGCGGTCATCGGGAGATGGCCCTGGACATCATCGACGACGGGCCCGGGATTCCGCTCGAGAAACGCAGCCAGATCTTCGAACCGTTCTTCACCACGCACAAGCAGGGATCGGGCCTCGGCCTGTTCCTCGCCCGTCAGCTCTGCGACGCCAACGCCGCGCCGCTCGAGTATGTGCAGATTCCCAACGCAGGCGCCTGTTTCCGTATCCTGCTGAGAAGAACCGGCCAGGATGCGGACGCCGCCGTCCACCCGAAACTGGCCAATGTCTGATCCGAGCCCTCACTAGATATCGGTATCGCCATGACACAACCCCGCGCACTGGTCGTCGACGACGAACCGGACCTTCGCGAATTGCTGGACCTGACCCTGACCCGGATGGGCGTCGAGGTGGTGACGGCTGAAGATCTCTCCGATGCACGCCGCAAGCTCGGCGCCGGGGAGTTCGACTTCTGCCTGACCGACATGCGCCTGCCCGACGGCAATGGACTGAGCCTGGTCAAGGAGATCAACCGCGACCGGCCGAGCCTGCCGGTGGCCATGATCACTGCCTACGGCAAGGTCGAGGACGCCGTCACCGCGCTGAAGTACGGCGCCTTCGACTTCGTGTCCAAGCCGGTCGACCTGGAGGCACTGCGCAACCTGGTCCGGACCGCGATCAAGCTGAGGCAGGACGACGCCGAGAAGTCCGCCCCGGCCCAAGAAACGCCCACCGCGCCCTCCAGGAACAAGGGGGCCGACGGGTCCGAAGGCAAGGAGGCAAGCCCCGAACGCGCGGTCTCGGCCAAGGATTCCGACCAGCAGGCCGCGATCCTCGATCGGATGATCGGCCGCTCCGACAGCATCAAGCGCGTACGCCAGACCATCGTCAAGCTCGCCCGCAGCCAAGCGCCGGTGATGATCAGCGGTGAATCGGGCACCGGCAAGGAGCTGGCCGCGCGCCTGATCCATGACCTGAGTCCGCGCTCGGAAGAACCGTTCATTGCGGTCAACTGCGGAGCGATCCCGTCGGAGCTGATGGAAAGCGAGTTCTTCGGCCACCGGAAAGGCAGCTTCACCGGCGCCGACAGCGACAAGGACGGACTGTTCGTCGCCGCCAACGGCGGCACGCTGTTTCTCGACGAAGTCGCCGACCTGCCGCTGAACATGCAGGTCAAGCTGCTGCGCGTGATCCAGGAAAAACGCGTCCGGCCGATCGGCGGCAAGGACGAAACGCCGATCGACGTGCGTCTGCTGTCGGCGTCGCACAAGGCGCTCAAGCCGCTGGTCGAAGCCGGTGATTTCCGCAGCGACCTCTACTTCCGCCTGAACGTCATCGAGCTGGTGCTGCCGGCGCTCGAACAGCGCAGCTCCGACATTCCGCTGCTCATCGAGCACTTCCTCGACGTGATTGCCGAACAGTGGGGCGATGCACCGAAGGCCTTGTCCGCGGACGCGCTCGACGACCTGTGCAAGCATTCCTACTCGGGCAACGTGCGCGAGCTGTTCAATATCCTGCAGCGCGCGGTCACCCTGTGCGAAGGCGACGAGATCCAGGTCGACGACCTGCAGCTGGAGCGGGCGCAGCTCAATACCGGCGACGACCTGCCCACCGATCCGGGCGATCGCAGCCTCGACGACTACATGGAAAACATCGAGAAGCGGATTCTCGAGAATGCCCTGAAGGACGCACGCTACAACAAGACCGAGGCCGCGCGTCGGCTGGGAATCACGTTCCGCTCGCTGCGCTACAAGCTCGACAAGTACGGCATCGACTGATCGCGCTTCCACGGGGCGCCTGCCCGACCACGAGACGGCGCTCCGGCCCACGGCGGCAGTCCCGCCCGCGTGCAAACGAAAACGCCGCCCGGTTGCGACCGAGCGGCGTTGTTCGTTTCGGGTCGACGTCCCGGCCGAACCGGGAACCGTCGCTCCGGCCGAGCGTCAGATTGCGGAAATCGAAGTCGTTTCCGAGGCGCTGTCGTTCGCGGTGTTGATTCGGGTCTCGTTGCTGCCGGTCACGGTAGCGGTGCCGGAGATCGCGTTCGGCGCCGGCAAGGCAGCAGGACCGACGTCGACTTCGACGGTCAGCGCCGCAGCGATCGCGCCGCCTGCGTCGAGTTGAGGAATCGTCCACACGCCGTTCGAGTAGCTGCCGAGGAAGTTCGAACTGACGTTGGCGATGCTGACGTTCGCCGGCAGAACGGTCGCCAGGTCGATCGTCACGTCCGATCCGTCCGACGGTCCGACGTTGCTGGCCTGGAAGATGTAGACCAGGGTTTCGCCGGGAGCGATCGGATCGGCCGATTCGCCGGAGGTGACCACCAGGTCGATTTCCCGATTCACGATGGTCGTGACCGATGCCGTTTCCAGCGGATCGGCCAGCACCTGGCTGGGGTCGACCGACAGGTTGCCGACGCCGGAGGCGACCACGTCCAGCGCTTCGGTCGAAGCGTCGACCAGGTAGACCACGTCGACGGTCTCGGCCTGACCGGCCGGCAGCAACGCCAGCGACCAGCTCCAGGTGTCCGGTGCGGTCTGGGTGATCAGGCCGGCCGATGCGACGATCGACTCGATCGTCGTGCCCGCCGGCGGCAGGACGATCGTCAGGTCGGCGCCGATGTTCTCGCCGTCGATGGTGACGTTCTCGTTGGTCAGCGTGAAGGTGTGCAGCAGGTTGCCCGGTCCGACCGCCGAGCTGCCGGCGATCACGGAGGCCGGCGCGACGGACTGCAGGGTCAGGGCCACACTCTGGGGCCCGGTCACGTCCAGGCAGCGGATGGGATCGGAATCGGCGGCAATGAATACGTCGACGCCGGCATCCACCGGCGTCGCTGACTGGATTCCGAAGCAGAAGTTCTGCATGCCCGGCTCGTAGGAATTGACCGTCATGGTGCCGGTCAGCTCGACCGGCAGGCCGCCGATGATCGGGGTCCAGACGCCGCTGACGGGATTGTAGTCGGCGTCCGGAATATCGAACACGATGTCACCGGACTGCGGCAGCACGATCTGGAAGCCCACTTCGTTGGTCAGGTCGGACGGCCCGCGGGCCGGGTCCACGGCCAGCGAGAAATTGACTTCTTCGGGGCCATTGGTCAGGTCCACGACCGCAGCCGGAATCGAAACGGCATCGACGATCAGCTCGGCTTCGCGCACGACTTCGAGATCGATGCTGTCGGTGTTGTTGCCGAGGTTGATGTCGGCTACCGACGGCGCATCGATCACGGCGTCGGAAACGGCCAAGGCGCCGAGCGGTGCGTTGGACGCCGCGGCGTAGGCCAGCTCCATTTGCACCTGCGAGTCGGCCGGCAGGGTGCCGATGTCCCAGGTACCGCTGCAGTTGCCGTCGAAGGTGAAGCCATTGCCGCCGGAAATCACGGTCGGGCACGGAACGCTGCCGTCGCCGGGCACCAGAACGTCGACGTCGACGAACACCGAGTCGGCCTCGAGCTGGCCGCTGTTGCTCGCAGTCAGGACGACCGAGCGTGAAGCGCCGCCACCGACGATTTCCAGCGCCTCGCCGGCCGGCACCGTTTCCCAGACCACGCCCAGGTCGGCCACGATCGGCTCGAAGCCGGCGCCGAACACGGGCGTTCCGCCCGGGGCGCAGACCAGGTTCGCGCATTCGCCGCCGACACAATTGGCGACGCGCGACGCGCTGGTGACGATCTCGAGCACGGCCGGATCGCCCTGGATCGCGGCCAGCAGCTGGTTGATCGCCCCGTCCGATTCGATCACGTACTCACCGAGCACGTCGCCGTCGTAGCTGTCGAGCGCGAACACGAAGTCGCCGGGTTGCGGAATCGGGAGGCTGACCTGCGGCCCGAGGGGATTGATCACGCAGCGCAGATCGTCCCAGTTGGTGCGCACTTCCAGCCGCTTTGCGGCCGGCAGGTAGCTGATCTCGGCGATGTCGCTGTCGATCGAAAGCGGGGACTGACCGTCGATGCTCAATTGCACCTGGGCGGCGGCCTGGCCGGCCATCAGTCCGAAGAGCGCGACACCGGGGAGAAGAAATCGGTTCATAAATTCAGTTCGCCAAATGTAATCAATGGGTTGCATAACGGGTGCTATTATCTCACAGACGCCTGTTAAAACCTCATTCAGGCACCGCGAATACCGGGCCGATCGATCGGCCGCGTTCTGGGCTGCATTTCACGCTTGGCGCCCGATGTTTCGAGTTCGGCCACACAATTCAGGCAGTCCGGCACCCTGCGCCGGTTTGTCGCACCCTCGTTATCCTATGATGGACAAGAACTTGCCCCAAATGGTTCCCGGACCGGAGCACGACGACGAATGACCGCACAGGCCGCTCTCGACTCTCCGGCATCGAACGCCGGACCCGATTTCAATGCCATCGACGCCGACTCGCTGGATGCGACTGCGCTGGTCGACGCCTTTCTTGCCGTCCGGTCCGCGACCGAGCGCCTGGTCGCCGATCTCGGCCCTGAGGATCAGAACCTGCAGCCGATGGCGCAGGCCAGTCCGATCAAGTGGCATCGGGCCCACACCACCTGGTTCTTCGAGACCTTTCTGCTCGAACGCGAGATCGACGAGTGGCGGCCTCAGCATCCGGCCTACAGCGAGCTGTTCAACAGCTACTACAACGGCATCGGTCGCCAGCACCCCCGGGCCCGACGCCACCTGATCGCCCGTCCCGACCATGCGGAGGTCACCGCCTACCGGATGCGGATCGACCAGGCGATGAGCGACTGGCTGGGCAGCCTCGATGCCGACCGCCTCGCGCAGGTTGCCGTGCGGGTGATTCTCGGGCTGAACCACGAGCAACAGCACCAGGAACTGATCCTCACGGACTACAAGGCCTCGATGCCGGACAACCCGCTCGGACGGACGCTGGGTCGCCACCCCGATCCCGCCTCGTCGGACCGAGCGGGCGAACTGGCCTGGCAGTCCTTCGACGCAGGCGAAATCCAGGTCGGTCACGCCGGTCCCGGCTTCGCGTTCGACAACGAGACCCCGCGGCACCGGGTGCTGATCCATCACCCCTTCGCCCTCGCCACCCGAACGGTGACCTGCGGCGAGTGGGCCGACTTCATCGAGGACGGCGGCTATCGAGAACCGCTGCTCTGGCTTGCCGACGGGTGGGCCTGGCTGCAAGAGCACGATGTGCGCGCCCCCCTGTACTGGCACGACGACGGTACGCTGGTCACGCTGGCCGGACGGCGTGAGCGGCGCTCCGACGAGCCGGTGACCCATATCGGCTTCTACGAGGCCATGGCCTACGCCGAATGGGCCGGTGCCCGGCTTCCTACCGAAGCCGAGTGGGAATTCGCGGCGAGCGCCGCCCCGGTCGACGGTCACTTTGCCGAAGCCGGCCGCTACCACCCGGAGTCGGCGATCGACGGCAGCGCGCTGCGCCAGTTGTTCGGCTCGGTCTGGGAGTGGACCCAATCGGCCTATCTGCCCTACCCCGGGTTCGAGCCCGCCCCCGGTGCGGTGGGCGAATACAACGGCAAGTTCATGGCCAACCAGATGGTCCTGCGCGGCGGCAGCTGCGCCACGCCTCGCGGTCACGTTCGCCCCAGCTATCGAAACTTCTTCTATCCTGTCGACCGTTGGCAATTTACCGGTCTGAGACTGGCCCGGAGCGAATAATGGATTCCGAACACCCGAGCGCGGCGTTCCTGCGGGACGCCGTGGAGGGGCTGGGGCGCGCCCAGCCGGAACTGCCCTGCAAGTACCTCTACGACGAGCGCGGATCGGCGCTGTTCGAAGCGATCTGCGAAACCGGGGACTACTATGTCACGCGCGCCGATCTGGCCTTGCACGAAGCGCATCTGCAGGACATCGTGGAACGGATCGGTGCCGAGGCCCATATCGTCGAATTCGGTTCGGGCGCCGGAATCAAGATCCGCAGCATCCTCGGGGCCTGCGATCGGCCGCGGGCCTACACCCCGATCGAGATTTCCGGCGAAGCCCTGGACGCATCGGTCGAGGAACTGACCCGCCGCTTCCCGCACATCGAGATCCGGCCGCTGCAGGCCGACTACACTCAGCCGGTCCCGGAAGAGGTCCTGAAGCTCGATCCACCGGCACGGCGTCGCGTGGTGTACTTCCCGGGATCGACGATCAGCAACTTCACCCACGCCGAGGCCGGTGATTTCCTGGCCAGGATGCGCCGGATCGCGGGTGCCGAAGGCGGAGTCCTGATCGGGGTGGACCTGGTCAAGGCGGCCTCGACCCTGCGCGCGGCGTACGACGATGCGGAAGGCGTGACCGCCGCCTTCAATCGCAATCTCCTGGCCCGGCTTCGCGACGAACTCGGCGCCCGGCTCGAGCCGGACGCTTTCGAGCACGAAGCGCGCTGGAACGAGGTCGAGGAACGCATCGAGATGCATCTCGTTGCCCGTCGCGATACCGCGATCGAACTGGCCGGCCAGCGCTTCGAATTCGCCGCCGGCCGGTCGATCCACACGGAGAACAGCCATAAGTATTCGATCGAGAGTTTCCGGGCGCTGGCTGCATCGGCGGGGCTCGAGTCGATCCGGACCTGGACCGACCCCGACGACCTGTTCAGCATGCACTATCTCGAAGCCGTCTGACGATCGATTCGAGCGCTCGCCTCGATTCGTCCGCGATCGGCTGTGCCATCGCGGATCCGGTCAGTTCATCGGTGGGCATGCGCACGGCCCTGTCGGCCGTCAGCGCGAGTCCGTTTCGGCGACGCCGGGAGGTGGCAGCGGTTCCGGTGCGCGGCCCTGCTCCAGACGCAGCGCATTGCGGTAGCAGCGAGTGGCCGCGTCGAGCTGGCCGGCCCGATCGTAGACCCGCGCCAGGGCCGCGAAGGCGCGCGCGTCGGGACGCGCGCGAACGGCCTGCTCCAGATGCTCGCGCGCCCGTTCGTCGTCACGATGGTCGAGGTACAGGCGGCCCAGCGCGCGGTGCAGCGCAGCCGCATCCGGAGACTGCTTCAGCCATTCTCGGCAGGCCCGGATCCGGGCCGCCCGGTCCGCCTCGTCGGCCTCGGCGTAGAGATCCAGCAGATCCTCGTCCAGTTCGATGGTGAGCAATCGCCGTAGCTCCGGCTCGGCCAGCTCGGCTCGATCGAAGTCCAGGGTCCGCCGCGCGAATGCGGCCACCACTTCCGGATGCTGCTTCAACGGCGATTTCAGCGAGCGCCACGTGCCCTGGAGCTGGCCGACGTCCTCGGCCTCGGCGAGTTCGCGGGCTGCGGCCAGCCGGACCAGACCGTCGGCGCGCTCCGCGTCGACCAAGTCGGCCTTGCGCATGGCCGGCACCAGCAGGCGCATCTCGTGCCAGCGCTCGGTCTGCTGATAGGCCTGGAGCAGCAGCCTCAACACACCCTCGTGCTTCTTTTTCTTCAGGTGCAGCTCTTCGAGCACCGGCACCGCATCTTCGGCCTGGCCGTCGGCCAGCAGCAGCCGAGCGCGCGTCAGCAGGGTGATGAAGTGCTTCTGGCCGAACTTTCGATCGGCCTGTTCGAGATACAGATCGCGGCGCCGGTCGGCCGACTGGCCCTGGGCGGCGCGCGCCGCGGCGAGGTAGCCGGCGGTCGAGTCCCGGTGCTTCAGCGCACGGCCCAGAGAGCGTTCGGCATCGGCCCAGCGCCCCTCGGTCAGCGCCATCAGGCCCCGATCGAGGTTGCGCCGATCGCTGGCCTCGCGCAGACGCCGGGCCGCGCGTCCCGGCGCACGAAGCAGGGCAACGACCAGCGCCAGCACCAGCCACGACAGCAGCACCGCGCCGACGAGCACCAGCAGCGACATCTGCAGTCGAAGTCCGCCGACCTCGATCAGTACCAGCCCCGGGTCCTCGAGCAGGCGGGGCGCCAGCCAGGCGCCGCCGATCACGGCACCGGCCAGCAGCACGAGCGCCGTAACGATGACCGCGAATCGTTTCATCGCGTCGACTCCAGGCCCTGGTCGACCGCCGAAACGGCGACGGCAAAGGCCGCCGGAACGCGGGGCTGGGCCGGTCGGCGAGCCAGTTCATCAAGCTGCTGCAGCGCTTGCCGGACGACGCCGGCCCGGACGTCGAAGAATTCGCGCACGTCGCGGCCGGCACGTTCGACCAGCACGCTCACCGTCGCATCGTCCTTTCGTGCGGCGGCGACAGCAGCGGCGGCGAGCGCCGTGCGGATCCGCTCGCGGGCCCGATCGACCTCGGCCGGGTTCGGCGCCGCGTCGTCGAGGGACTCGACCCGGACCAGGCGACCGAACGCGGAACCGACCCGATCGCGCCAGCCGGATTCGTCACTAGCCTCGTCGGCCGCCGGTCGATCGGCGTCGCTGCCGTCGCCGGAACCGGTCCGGTCCGGCCAGTCATCGACCGCAGCCGCCAGTTCATCCAGCCGCTCCACCCGGCCCGCCGTATCCACGGCCTCGAGCGAATTCGCCGCCGCGACAAGCCGGTCCAGCGCTTCGACGGCCTGGGTCGAGCGGGACGCCTCCGGGCCTGCCTCGCGCAGCCGCTCGGCGGCGCGCGACCAGGCCGCTCGTGCGGCATCCACGTCGCCGTTCAATTCGATCCGGTCCCGACCCTGGAGCAGGAGCGCCCGCGCATGGACCAGCGCCAGCCGCCGTGCACTCTCGCGACCGGCTTCTTCGAGATCGTCGCCGAGCGTACCCAGGCGCTGCTGAAGCCCCTCGACGCGCTGTTCGATACGCTGTTCCAGCGCCGCCATCCGGGCCTCCAGGCTGGCCTCGGCGCTGGACTGAGTGCCCTCGAGGCGGCCGATCCGGCGGGTCAGTGCCTCGACCTGGGCCTCGCCCTCTGCCATCGTATCGAGTCGTTCGCCGAGCTCGTCGATCTGCGAACCGAGCGCCTCTACACGGGCGGTCCGTTCCGCCGCCCCTGGATCCTCGACCGGGACCTGGAGCGATGCCTGCTGTTCCTCCAGCGCATCGAGACGCTGCTCGAGGCGACCGGAGATCTGATCGGCCACCTGGTCGGCAACCTGATCGGCCATCCGGGCGTCCAGCTGGCGCGCGTCGGCGGCGGAGAATGTCGGCCCGGAATCGTCCGCGTCGTTGCCGCTCCAGAACGGGCGGGTCGCCAGGGCCAGCGCCGCGATGGCGACCAGCAGCGCGACCACGGCCAGGCCCTTGCCGCCGCTGCGCCGGGTCGGCGCCGGATCGCGGCTCGAATCGACACTGCGGCCGTGGCTTCGATCGCCGTCGCTGGCCGGGTCCGCAGGTTCGTCGGACGCAGCGGCGCCGGCCTCTACGGCGGCGCCGGAGGCCTCCGGAACGGCAGCGTCCGGATCGGATTCGCTGGACTTGCGTTCGCTCATCGGAAAGGTTCGCGGTTCGACCAGCTCCTGATGCTACCGGAACTGCGGCGGTGGCGGGGTCAGCGAACCGCGAGCCGCGGGAGTGCCCGATGCATCGCGTCGGCGGAGGCGCCCTCGGCCACCACGACGCGCTCGGCGCCGAGCCCACGCAGCACGTCGGCGAGCCGGTCGGACGAGGCCACGAATCCGCCGGCCAGCCAGCGCGCCCGCAGCGGTTCGCCGAGCGCGTGATCCAGCCCGCTCGAGGCAGCGGCGCTCGACACCAGCGTGATCACAGGTCGGTTCCGGCCCAACGCTTCGACCAGCGCGTCCGCCGGCTCAAGCGCCTCACGCAGGTACGGCGACAGGCGCACCACCTCGGCGCCGCGCTGTCGCAGGGTTTCGGCAATCAGGCGTCGTCCGCCGGGCGCTGCGAGGATCACCACCCGCCGCCCCGCGATGCGCCGGGCCGCCAGTTCGGGCAACTCCAGCACGTCCTCGCTGGTTCCGCCCGTTGGCGGGAAACGGACGTCCAGGTCGCGCCCCGCCGAACGACGAACCCGCATCGCCGTGCCGGCGCCGGGTGCGATCAGCAGCATCCGCCGGAGGCGCTCGGCATCGAGCGAGCTGGACGCGACGTCGGCGGCATGCGGACTGGTGAGGACCAGTGCATCGACGGTTCCGAGGGCGTCGAAGCGGACGGCCAGCGCCTGTTCGTCGATCGGTACCCGTCGCTGCATCGGGCAGGCCAGCGCGTCGTATCCGTCGGCACGCAGACGCTCGACCAGGCCGCTGTCGTCGGGCGCAGCGCGGGTCACGACCACCAGCGCATGCGTGCTCGGGGGCGGGGTCGAGGCCGCGGTCAAGGACGCGGTCGATCCGGACGGGCGGGTCGCCGGGGTGCTACGCCAACGGCGATGGATGGAACCATCGACCCATGCGTCGACGACAAAAAAGAGGCCCGCTGCGCGCAGCGGGCCTCTGGGATAGATTCCGGGTGTCTGACATTGCCGACCAACGTGCAGGGGGCTTGCGTGTTGGCGTTGGCAGTAGGGGGACGCACATCAATCAGCAACGTCGTGGGCGACACCCGGAAAAGCAAATCGTGATCTTGCGTTCGAACCTTTTCGGTTCCGCGAAGGGTCGAGTCGTCATGCATTCCTTTTCGCGTGGTCTCGATTGTGGCATAGCCACGTGGCCCCTGTCCAGCCCCTGCGGCCCGAACCGGATTCCGCCGCTCGCAACGGGCCGCAGCGATCACCGGATCGCCCGTCTACTCCGTCTCGACCCCAAGTTCGGCGAGGATTTCCGCCCCACCGGAGGCCAGCAAGCGCTCGGCGGCCTCGCGACCCAGCGCATCGGCGTCGCCCGACGCTCCCTCGATCTCCGCGTCGACCAGCACGCCGGCCGTACCGCCGAGGCGAGCCCGGAGATGGACCCGGCCGTCGGCGACGCGGGCCATCGCCGCTAGCGGCATCCGGCAGTCCGCGCCGAGACGATCGACCACGGCCCGTTCGGCCGCGACCGCCGTGCGCGTGGTCTTGCAACTGACCGCCGCGAGCAGCTCGTGCAGCTCCCGGTCGTCGTCGCGACATTCGATGGCGATCACCCCCTGGCCGGGCGCAGGAAGCCAGGTCTCCAGCGGCAGCTCGAGCGCCTGGCGCGGTTCAACGCCGAGCCGGCGAACCCCGGCGGCAGCGAGAATCGTCGCGTCGATCCGGCCTTCGAACACGGCGTTCATCCGGGTTTCGACATTTCCGCGCAGCGGCACGATCTCGAGGTCCGGGCGCACCGACTGGAGCTGACGGATCCGCCGGAGACTGGAACTGCCGACCCGGCTGCCGGCCGGGAGCTCGGCGATCGAGGTGCCGTCGCGGGTGATCCAGACGTCGGCCGGATCGGCCCGGGGCAGCCAGGCGGCCAGGACCAGCCCATCGGGCATGCGTGCCGGCACGTCCTTCAAGGAATGCACCGCGAGGTCGGCCCGGCCGTCGACAATGGCCTGCTCCAGCTCCTTCAAGAACAGTCCCTTGCCGCCGATCTCGGCCAGCGACCGGTCCAGCACCTCGTCGCCGCGCGTGCTCAACGGCAGCAGGTCCAGGGCCAGGCCTCGGTGAGCGGCCTGCAGTTCGTCGCGAACGTGTTCGGACTGCCACAGGGCCAGCCGGCTCTTGCGGGTGGCGATGATGCGCGAATTCATGGAGCTCCCTTGGTGGAATCCCTGCGGTCGGACGGCGTGTCGGACGGCGTATCGGACGGCGTATCGGACGATGTGCCGGCCGACGCGTCGGCCGAGCCACCGGTCAACCATCGTTTGACGGCGGAATGGTTGCGTCGTGAGACTTCAGGTTCGAGCGCGATCCCGTCGACCGCGACACGCTCGATGCCTTCCGCGTCGCGATACAGGGACCGCAGGTGCGGTCGGCTGACCAGCGCCGACCGATGCACTCGGACGAAGCGATCTGCGTGGCGGGCTTCGAGGTCCTTCAACGAAGCGTCGCAGAGTGCCTGCCCGCCGGTGGCATGGACCACGGTGCACTTGTCTTCAGACACCAGCGCACGAACCTGGTCGAGCGGAATCCGCAGCAGCCTGTCGCCGATCCGGGCCGACAAGGCGCCTTCGGCAGCATCCGACCCGCGCCGACGCAGGCGAGCCAGCGCGGTGCGCAGTCGCTCGGCGCGGACCGGCTTGACCAGGTAGTCCAGCGCCGGGATATCGAAGGCGTCGACCGCGTAGTCGTCGTGTGCGGTGACGAAAACGATCGCCGGCGCCGGCTCGAGGCGGCGAAGTTCGCGTGCAAGCTCCAGCCCGTTGGTGCCCGGCATCTCGATGTCGAGCAGCACCAGGTCGGGCGCCAGCGAGCGGCAGCGCTCTACGACCCGCGATACGCGCGACTCGCAGCCGACCACCTGAACGCCGGGTTCCGCGCCGAGCAGCGAGACCATGCGTTCCACCGCCGGGGGTTCGTCGTCGACCACCATGATCCGGCAGGCGACCGGTGGATTCACGCCGGCACTCCGAGCCGCTCGGCCAGCCAGCGATCGATGGCGGCGATCTCGTCCGGGTGCACGCCGTGGGCCATCACCCAGGCCTGCCACTGGACGTCGATATCGGCGGCAGCGAGCCGCTCGGCAGCGTGACGACCCAGCGCCATCGGTACGACCGGATCCATGCTGCCGTGGCCCATGAACACCGGCGCGGCTCGTGCCGACCCGGTCGACCAGTCGTCGATCGCGTCGGCCTCGAGCAGGTAGCAGGACAGGGCGATCACACCGGCCAGCCGCTCGGGCCGGGCCAGGCCGCAGCGCAGCGCGATGGCGCCGCCCTGCGAAAAGCCCGCCAGCACGATCCGCTCGGCCGGAACGCCGCGCTCGACCTGGTCATCGATCAGCTGGTCGACACGCGCCACCGAATCGGCAATGCCGTCGCGGTCCTGGTCGCGGGCGATATCCATGCCGGCGATGTCGTACCAGGCGCGCATCTCCATCCCGCCGTTGACGGTGACCGGACGCACCGGCGCATGGGGAAACACGAAGCGGATCGACCGGGCGGCGGTGCGCTGGAGCTGCGGTACAATCGGCTCGAAGTCGTGGCCGTCCGCGCCCAGGCCGTGCAGCCAGATCACGCAGGCGTCGGGGTCCGGACCGGTGTCGGTCACGACGCATTCGAGACGTTCCGAATCGAGGTTGCTCATGCGACGGATTCTAACCGCTGCACCGGGTCGGCTGGACCCGCTTCGACCCGCGTCGCCGCCCGCACGGCGCGTTCCGGCCGCTGCGCTGGCCGCGTGCGCGCTGATCCTGCTTGCAGGCTGCGGGCTGAAGGGCGACCTGTTCCTTCCCGCGGATTCTCCGAACAATTCTTCGAACGAAGCGCCGGAGGCCTCGCCGACAGCCACGTCTCCGGCAGACGACGGGCGCGACGACGACCTCGCGGAAGGATCGACCGACAACGGGCGCGACGGCTCCGGTGTCGAGCCTCGCGCTGCGAGTGCGCTCCGATGAAGCGAATTCCCGAACCCGAACTGATGGACGATACGGACCAGGTCGAGGCGTACGCCGCGGCCGATTTCGCCGAGGGCAACCAGGCCTTCGCCGAGCGGGTTCGCGAGGCCCTGGGCGACGCCCCGCCGGGGCGCCTGGTCGACCTGGGCTGCGGCCCGGGCGACATCTGCCTGCGGATCGCCGCGGCACTCCCGGACTGGCACATCGTCGGGATGGACGCGGGGCCGAACATGCTGGAGGCGGCCCGGCGCGCCATACGCGGCGCGCCCTTCGCCGAGCGGATCGAGTTCCAGCTCGCCCGGCTGCCCGACGCCGAACTGCCCGAGGCCGATTTCCAGGCGGTGGTCTCCAACAGCCTGCTTCATCACCTGCCCGAGCCGTCGGCGCTCTGGATTTCCGTTTGCCAGCTCGGCGCGCCGGGCGCCTACGTCCAGGTCATGGACCTCGATCGACCGGCCGACGAGGACGATGCCCGCGCGCTCGTCGACCGCTACGCCGCCGATGAGCCGGAAGTGCTGCGCGAGGACTTCTTCAACAGCCTGTGCGCGGCCTGGACCGCCGACGAAGTCGCCGCTCAACTGGACGATGCCGGCCTGGCACTGACAGTCGAGCGGGTCTCGGACCGGCATTGGATGGTGCGCGGCCGACTGCCGGAATGAGTCGGGTCGAGCCGGCCGATCCGACCTCCGGGTCCGACTCGGGCCTCGGGTTCGTCAAACTCGAAGGGCTGGGCAACGACTTCGTGCTGATCGATTTCCGCTCCGGGGCGCCGGCGCTCTCGCCCGACGCGCTCCGCCGGCTCGGCGATCGCCGCCTCGGCATCGGCTTCGACCAGTTGCTGTCCATCCACCCCTCGCGTTCCGCTTACGCCTTCGACGTCGCGATCCACAACGCCGACGGCAGCCCGGCCGAACAATGCGGCAACGGCATGCGGGCCCTGGCCGCCTGGCTCGATGCGCGCGGCGAGCTGCCGGGCAACGGCCTGGACATCGGCACGCCGGCGGGCCGCGTTCGCCTGGCCCGCGCAGGCGAGCTGGACGGCCAACCGGCATGGACGGCCGAGCTGCCCGGGCTGGAACTCGGCCCCGGCGACGCGCGACGGCGCGACGTCCGTCTCGGCAATCCGCATCGCGTGCTCCGGATCGAACAGACCCCGGACCCGGAACGACTCGACGATGCGCGGCGCGCGGAGCCGGACGCCGCCGAGCTCAATCTCGGGATCGTTTGCGTCCGCGACCGCAACCGGATCGACCTGCGGGTTCACGAGCGCGGCGCAGGCCCGACCCCGGCGTGTGGAAGCGGTGCCTGTGCGGCCGCCGCCGCGTTGATCGACGCGGGCGCGGTCGACTCGCCGGTCCGGGTGGTTCAGCCGGGCGGAATCGTTGTGGTAGATTGGATTCCCGGAGATTCCCGGGTCCGACTCACCGGCCCGGCTCGCGTTGTCTTCGAAGGAACGATCGCATGGCCGACCGCCGCAACGAACCCCGCCCCGAGTCCGTGAATCTCGATCCATCAAGCGATCCGTCAGGCGCAACGTCCGACAAGACGTCCAACGAGGCGACCGACGAAGCTCGCTCGCCGTCCGATGGCGCCCCGGCCGCAGGACCGCTCGAACCGGAGCAGGTGGCGGCCTGGCTGCTCGACCATCCCGACTTTCTCACCGAACGACCCGAGCTGGCCGAGCAACTGCAGGTGCCGGTCGGCGACGACGCGGTCTCCTTGACCGAGTTCCGCAGCCGGCGGCTGGTCGACGAAAACGAGCGATTGCGTCGTCAATTGGCCGAGCTCGGCGCGATCGCCGGCGAGAACGAGCAGCTGATGCGCCGACTGCACACCCTGACCCTGGCGCTGACCGCCACCTCGAATCCGGCCGAGTTGTTCGACGAGCTGGCGCGCCGCCTGCGCGCCGACTTCCGCGCCGACACGCTTCGCATCAAGCTGCGGGTCGCTTCCGACGTGGCCGCCGAAGGCGTGCTGGTCGAACCCTGGGACAGCGAGGTGCCGGACTGGCTCCAGCCTGTTCTCGACGAGCGCCGGCCCGAGTGTGGTCGACTGACCCGCCAGAAACGCGACTGGCTGTTCGGCGACGAGGCCGACGACATCGGCTCGGCGGCGCTGGTTCCGATCGGAGACGCCGGCCTGCTGGTCATCGGCGCGCAGGCCGACGATCGATTCCAGCCCGGCATGGGCACGCTGTTCCTCGAACTGCTCGGCGAAACGCTGGCGCGCCGCCTGGCGGCCCTGGCCGCCGACCGTGGGCAACGCCGCAGCGCCTGACGGCGACGGCGCGGCAAGCGAACTGGCCGCGGCGATCGACGAGTTCCTGACCGACGCCGAGCGCGCCGGTCGCCTCAGCCCCCGCACCCGCGACGCCTACCGGCGCGATCTGCAGCGGCTGCTGGACTGGGCCCGGCGCCGCGAGCTGGACCGGATCTCGGACCTCGACCTGCCCGCGCTGCGCGGTTTTGCCGCCGCCGAGATGCGCGCCGGACTCGACCCGCGCACCAT
>CBDDGP010000001.1:0-18506 GCA_965227925.1 Wenzhouxiangellaceae bacterium | reverse complement strand
AAAGGGACTAGGGGAAAGGGACGAGTGCAATCATCGCGAGGGTTTTTACCAGCCCCTAGTCCCTGGCCGCTCGCCCGTTTCCCCGGCACCGACTCGAAGGGACCAGGAAACCGCCCGATAGTGGGGTTCTACTAATCCCTGGTCCCTCGCCCCTCCTGTCCAACCCCTAGTCCGTTCCTTCCCCCCGCACCATCCCGTCCAGCTCGGCCAGTCGCTCCGGCGAGCCGATGTCCATCCAGGTGCCGTCGTGGTGTTCGCCGGTGACGCGGTCGGCGGCAATGGCGGCGTCGAGCACCGGGCGCAGGGGCAGGGCGCCTTCGGGCAGGACCTCGAACAGCGCCGGCCGGAACACGCCGATGCCGCTGTAGGTCCGTTTCGGCGCCCCCGTTGCCGACACGCGATGCCCGTCCAGCGCGAAATCGCCGTCCGGGTGGTGCGGTGGATTGTCGACCAGCACCAGGTGGGCGTCGGCGTCGGGCTCCAGCGTCTTCAGCTGGCCCAGATCGAAATCGCACCAGAGGTCGGCGTTGACGACCAGGAACGGGTCCGGTCCGAGCAGCGGCAGGGCGCGCCGGATGCCGCCGGCGGTTTCCAGCGCCGGCCAGCCCTCGTCGGACCAGCGCACCGACACCCCGAGCCGCCGGCCGTCCCCGATCGCCGAGTGCAGCGCCTCGCCGTGCCAGCCCGTGTTGATCACCAGGTCGGAATATCCGGCGCTGCGCAGCCGTTCGATCTGCCACTCGATCAGCGGACGGCCCGCGACCGTCAGCAGCGGTTTCGGCCGATCGCGGGTCAGCGAACGCATTCTCGCGCCGCGACCGGCAGCCAGGATCATCGCGCGCATGGCAGGGGGCGTCCGTCGGGGTTCGTCGAGGATTCTAGCTGGCACCGCAGACGCTTGCGGTGCCGGAACCAGGCGTTGATCGGTTGATTCGCCGAGGAGCCGGTTCGTCGGCAGGTCGATCGATGTTCGCCTCGCGTCGACCCGCGTCGACCCGCGCGGACGGTCGGTACGGTACGCTTCGAAGGTCCCGACCGGAATTGTCCGCATGCCGTTTTCCAGCCGTTGCCTGGTTTCTGTCTTGTTCGTGATCGCGAGCTCGTCGTCGGCGCAGGACGCCGAGTACAGCGAGCTGTTCGATGCGCTGAAGCCGGGCCTGTTCACGGTCGAAGTCGTCGACCGGATCAGCAACAACAAGAACGGCATCGGCAGTGCGTTCGCGGTCGGCGAAAACGGTCGGCTGGCCACCAACTACCACGTCGTCTCCGAGTTCGTCATCGATCCCGATCGCTACGCCCTGCGTTATCGCGACGCCGAAGGCAACTCGGGCCCGCTGGAGGTGCTCGATGTGGACGTCCTCCACGACCTCGCGCTGGTCCGCATCGCCGATGCCGGGCCGGGACGACTCGAACCCTTCGCGATGGCCGCCGAGGCGCCCCGCGACGGCGCGACCGTGCTGGCGCTCGGCAACCCCTACGACATCGGCATCAGCATCGTCCCGGGCACCTACAACGGGCTGCTGGCCAACCAGTACCGCCAGAACATCCACTTCACCGGGGCGCTGAACCCGGGCATGTCCGGTGGCCCGGCGGTCAACGTGCTCGGCGAGGTGGTCGGCATCAACGTCGCCGGCGCCGGCAACTCGGTGAGCTTCCTGGTGCCCGTCGACAACCTGGTCCGGCTGATCGAGCGCGCGCCGGAGCGCCCGCCTTCGCTGGCCGATCTGCGCACGGGAATCCCCGGCCGAATCCTGGCTCACCAGGACGCCATGCTCGACGACCTGCTGGCCGGCGACTGGACGCCGGAGCCGTTCGGCCCGCTGCGGATTCCGCGCGAGATCCGGCCCTGGGTGTCCTGCACCGGTGGCGGCCGGGAGCCGATGGAGGAGCTGCCGTGGCGCGAAAGTCGATCGAACTGCACGCTCAACGACCGGATCTACCTGTCGCGCACGCTGGATACGGGGCCGCTCGAGATCCTGGTCGCCTGGTACGCCAGCGACAGCCTCAACGACTGGCAGCTGTCGCGGGTGTTCGAGCAGAACAGCTTCCTGGCCTTCAACCGCACCGGGGAAGACGACGTCACCGAGTTCCAGTGCACCGAGGACTGGACCGCGCCGGAGTCGCTGGCGCCGGTGCCGTTCAAGGCCACCTATTGCGCCCGGTCCTACGCCGATTATCCCGGGCTCTACGACGTGCTGTTCGTGACCCGGGCCCAGCGCGAGGGCGCCGAGGCGGTCTACATCCACTACACGCTGGCCGGCGTGGGACGCGAGCAGGCCCGGCGTTTCCACACCCGCCTGATGGAGTCGATCACATGGAACTCGTGATCGAGCAGCTCGGTACGACCAACAACGTCCTCGAGCGGCAGAAGTTCGACCAGCACCAGGTCTGGCTCGGGCGCGGCTACGACAACGACGTCATCCTGACCGACGAGCACGTCGACGCCGCCCACGCGCGGCTGGTGTTCGACGGCGAAGGCGACCTCTGGATCGAGGACCGCGACAGCGTCAACGGCATTCGTCGTCCCCGGCATCGAGCCCATCTCGACCGGGAGAAGGTCGCCAGCGGCGACGTGTTCCTGATCGGCCGGTCGCGAGTCCGGATCCTGCTCGGCGAGCACCCGGTGCCGCCGGCGGTGCGGATCCGCTGGTCGGAGGTGCTGCTGCTGTGGCTGGGCAAGCCCGCGGTGCTGGTTGCGCTGGCGCTGGCCTATGCGATCACCAAGATCGCCGTGTCCGCGATGACGACGATCGGTGAGTTCCGCTGGTCGCAGCTGGT
The DNA here is from genome assembly GCA_965227925.1 of Wenzhouxiangellaceae bacterium. Taxonomy (GTDB): domain Bacteria; phylum Pseudomonadota; class Gammaproteobacteria; order Xanthomonadales; family Wenzhouxiangellaceae. The sequence goes on along the minus strand of CBDDGP010000001.1, from coordinate 15,728 downwards.
TCAGCAGAACCTGTGGGAAATCATCGGATTCACCGCCCTGGCGGTCGCGATCTATTTCCTGTCGGTTCTGTTTCGTCGAGGCGGCAACTTCGTCGCCCACCTGAGCCTGCTGATCCTGCTGTTCTTCGTTGCCGGTCTGCTCGATCTCGGCCTCCAGGTCGCGGTCTACAACGCCTCGGATTCGGTCTATCCGCTGCTCGAGGGCGTGGCCGAGGCCCGCGGCTACCTGGTCCTGTTCCTGTACATCTGGAGCATCCTCTACCTGGCCTTCCACCTGTCGTTGTGGCGTCGGACCGCGATCGCGGTCGCGGCGGTGGCGGCGTCGTTCACCGTCGAGCACCTGCCCGACGATTCGAACTTCGCGTTCCTGGAAAACGAGACCCTGCCGATGCAGCCGACCTTCCTGCCGCCGGCGCTGCTGGTGCGCGGCGCCGAACCGGCCGACCGGGTCGACGCCGACCAGCAGGCAGTATTCGGCGCTGCCGACCGGGCCCGGGAGGAGCTCCTCGATGAACTGGCCGAGGCGGAGGCCTCGTTCGGCGCAGCGGCGGTCGACGCCACCCCGGCCGACCGACCGGGGGATGGCGGCAAAGGGCCGCCCGGGCCCGCGGCACCGCCGACGGGCGAACCCCCGTCAGGCGTCGACGGCGCGCCGCCGCCAGGCATCGAGTAGGCGATCGAGTTCGGCCAGTTCCGGGTTGCGCTCGATGGCGTGGGCGAGGTAACCGAAGAAGCGCGGCGCGTCGTCGAGATAGTGCGGCTTGCCGTCGCGGTAGTGGATCCTGGCGAAGATGCCGAGCACCTTCAGGTGGCGCTGCGCGCCGACGAAGTCGCAGGTCCGGCGCCAGAGTTGGGGGTCGTCGGGCACCGGCAGGCCCACGTCCGCGGCGCGTTGGCGATAGGTCTCCAGCCAGCCCACCACGCGCTGCTCCGGCCAGCTCAGGAAGGCATCGCGGAACAGGCAGACCGGGTCGTAGGCGATTGGTCCGAGGACCGCGTCCTGGAAATCGAGGATGCCGGGCGAACGCCGGGCACTTGAAGGATCCACCGCCATCAGGTTGCGCGGCATGTAATCGCGGTGACAGAACACCGTCGGCTGGTCCAGCGCCCAGCGGATCAGGGTCATGCACACCATCTCCCAGCCGTCCAGCTCATCCTCGGTCGCCTCGACCCGCCAGTGCCGGGCCAGGAACCAGTCCGGGAACAGCGCCAGCTCCTTCAGCAGCAGCGCGGCGTCGTAGGTCGCCAGGCCGTCGGTCGCCGTCGCCCGCTGCATGTCGATCAGCGCGGCCAGCGCATCATCGAACAGGCGGGCCGCATTCGAGGGGTCGAGCAGATGGTGGTAGGGCGTCGTGCCCAGGTCCGAAAGCAGCAGGTAGCCCCGCTCGCGGTCCTCGGCTTCGATGGCCGGAACGTTCAGGCCGGCGCGGTCCAGTCGCTGCGCCACGTCGATGAATGCATCGAGGTCCTCGCGATCCGGCGGCGCGTCCATCACCACGGCGGTCCGGTCGTCGACGACGATCCGGAAGTAGCGCCGGAAGCTGGCGTCGGCCGAGGCCGGTGCCCAGCTGCTGGCGGCCCGCCCCAGAGCGGCCTCGGCGAATTCGCGAGCGGCGCGCTCCCGCGCGTCTGCCGCGGCCGCCCGGGTCGGGGTCTCGCCGGTGGAGGGTTCTGCGGTCGGGTCGGCACGGTCGTTCATCCCCGCATTGTGCCTCCAGCCGTCATCCGCGTGGCGTGGGCCGCGCGTTCGGGCAGGGCGGCGGGACAGCGGCGTTGACCCGTTTCGGCTAAAATGTACCAATCTGGTCTTGATTAGACGTTCGGTGGGAATCCGGCCAACGATTCGAAGACCCGGTCGGGGTTGGTCCGCGGACCGGCCGCCACCACATTCCAAGGAGGCGTCGCGATGTTGAGAATCGGCAAACTGACGGACTACGCCACGGTGCTGATGGCCGAGCTGGCCGCCGATCTCGATGGCTGCCGATCGGCCGCGCAGCTCGCGGAAATCACCCGGCTCGAGCCTCCCACCGTGGCCAAGGTGCTCAAGACCCTGGCGCGCTCGGACCTGGTCGAATCGGTGCGCGGCGTGCATGGCGGATACCGCCTGCAGCGCGCCGCGGACCGGATTTCCGTGGCCGAGATCATCCGCGCGATGGAAGGGCCGATCGCCCTGACCGAATGCGGCCTGGACGCCGGGCTGTGCGCGCGGGAACACGATTGCAGCCTGCGGGGCAACTGGCGTCGGATCGGCGAAACCGTCGAACAGGCGCTGGCCTCGCTTTCCCTGGCCGACCTGGCGACGCCGCAGGGCGGCCGCCGGGCGCCGGGCTTGAATGTCGTCACCCGAACCGGCCCGGCTCCCGGCCGGTCCTGATGCGACCCGGAACAGGATCCTCCATGAACCAGACCCAGACCGAGATGCAGACCGACACGCAGCAGCAGGTCGAGCAGCTGATCACCAGCCGCTACAAGGCCGGCTTCTACACCGACATCGAGTCCGAGACCGTCGGCGCAGGCCTCAACGAAGAGGTCATCGCGATGATCTCGGCCAAGAAGGAAGAGCCGGACTGGCTGCTGGAGTGGCGGCTGAAGGCCTTCCATCACTGGCAGACGATGACCGGTCCCGACTGGGCCAAGCTCGACGTGCCCGGCATCGACTTCCAGAAAATCCACTACTACGCTGCGCCGAAGCAGAAGGATCGCCCGAAGAGCCTCGACGATGTCGATCCGAAGCTGCTCGAGACCTTCGACAAGCTCGGCGTGCCGCTGCATGAGCGGGCGCGCCTGGCCGGGGTGGCGGTCGACGCGGTCTTCGACTCCGTTTCCGTCGGCACCACGTTCCAGAAGGAACTGAAAGAAGCCGGCGTCATCTTCTGCTCGTTCTCCGAGGCGGTCAAGGAGCATCCGGACCTGGTCCGCGAGTACCTCGGTTCGGTCGTGCCGTACCGCGACAATTATTTCGCCTGCCTGAACTCCGCGGTGTTTTCCGACGGCTCGTTCGTCTACATCCCGCGCGATACGCGCTGCCCGATGGAGCTGTCGACCTACTTCCGAATCAACGCCCGCGACACCGGCCAGTTCGAGCGCACGCTGATCGTCGCCGAGCCCGGTTCGGAAGTCAGCTACCTCGAAGGATGCACAGCGCCGATGCGCGACGAAAACCAGCTGCACGCGGCGGTGGTCGAGCTGGTGGCCCACGAGAAGGCCAAGATCAAGTATTCGACCGTACAGAACTGGTACCCCGGCGACGAGAACGGCAAGGGCGGCATCTACAACTTCGTGACCAAGCGCGGCGACTGCCGCGGCGACGATTCGCGGATCAGCTGGACCCAGGTGGAAACGGGTTCGGCGATCACCTGGAAGTATCCGTCCTGCGTGTTGCGCGGCGACCGCTCGGCGGGCGAGTTCTATTCCGTGGCGCTGACCCACAACCACCAGCAGGCCGACACCGGCACCAAGATGATCCACCTGGGCAAGGGGACGACCAGCAAGATCATCTCCAAGGGCATTTCCTGCGGTAAGAGCTCGAACAGCTACCGCGGCCTGGTCCGCGTCGCCAAGAAGGCCGACGGTGCGCGCAACTACACCCAGTGCGATTCGCTGCTGATCGGCAAGACCTGCGGTGCGCACACGTTTCCGTACATCGAATCGGCCAACCCGAGCGCCAAGATCGAGCACGAAGCGACGACGTCGCGGATCGGCGAGGACCAGCTGTTCTACTGCCAGTCGCGCGGCCTGGAAGAAGAAGAGGCCGTCGCCCTGATCGTCGACGGTTTCTGCAAGGAAGTCTTCAAGGAACTACCGATGGAATTCGCCGTAGAGGCCAAGGCGCTGCTCGAAATCTCCCTCGAAGGCGCGGTGGGCTGAATAAATGAAAACAGGGACTAGATGAAAGGGGTCAGGGACTAGTCCCTAGCCCCTCGTCCCTTTTCCCTCGTGACGAAGGAACGACCAACATGCTGAAGATCGAGAATCTGCACGTCGAAGTCGGCGGCAAGGAAATCCTGAAAGGCCTGGACCTGGAGCTCGGCGCGGGCGAGATGCACGCGATCATGGGGCCGAACGGGTCGGGCAAATCGACGCTGGGCTACACGCTGGCCGGGCGCGAGGGCTACGAGATCACCGAGGGACGCATCCTGTTCGAAGGCCAGGACCTGGCCGACCTCGAGGTCGAGGAGCGGGCGGCTGCCGGCCTGTTCCTTGCGCTGCAGTACCCGGTCGAGATTCCCGGCGTCAACAACGCCTATTTCCTGCGCGCTGCCCTGAACGCCCAGCGCAAGGCGCGCGGTGAGGAGGAGGTCGATTCCATGGCGTTCCTCAAGGCCGTGCGCGAGCAGCTGAAGGTGCTGAAGATGGACGAGGCACTGCTCAAGCGCGCCGTCAACGAAGGCTTCTCCGGTGGTGAGAAGAAGCGCAACGAGATCGTCCAGATGGCGGTGCTGCAGCCCAAGCTCGCGGTGCTCGACGAGACCGATTCGGGTCTCGACATCGACGCGCTGAAGCTGGTCGCCGAAGGCGTCAACCGCTTGCGCGACGAACAGCGCTCGTTCCTGGTCATCACCCATTACCAGCGCCTGCTCGACTACCTCGAGCCGGACCGGATCCACGTGCTGTCCGACGGTCGGATCGTCGAGAGCGGCGACAAGTCGCTGGCCGAACGACTCGAACGCGAGGGCTATGCCTTCCTCGACGAGACGGCCGGAGCGTAATGCGATGAGTGCGTTGCTCGACCGACTGGCCCCCATCGACGAAGCGCCGGACGACGGCTTCGGCGATCTGCGCAAGCGGGCGCAGAAAGTGCTGATGCAGCACGGCTTTCCCCACCGCAAGACCGAGAACTGGAAGTACACGCCGCTGACGCTGCTCGACCAGCGGACCTTCGGCGATCGCGAGGTTGCCGGCGAGCGGCCCGCGCCGCCCGAGCTTCCGTTCGACTGCACGGTGCTCCACGTGCACAACGGCGAAGTCGACCCGGCGGCGACGCGGCTGCCGCGTGGCGCCACGTTGACGGGCCTGGTCGAGGACGACATCGATCTCGACGCGCTGGTCGCCGACGGCCCGAACGATGCGTTCGCCTGGCTGAACATCGCGCGTCTCGGCCAGGGTTGGAAGCTGGTGATCGACGAACCGATCGCCGAGCCGATCGTGGTGCTGCACACCATCGATCCCGGCTTCGAATCGGTCGTCCATCCTCGCCTGCACCTGGAAATGACTTCGGACAGCTCCCTGACGCTGATCGCGGTCCAGGTCGGAGGTGGGGCGGGTCTGGTCAATGCGGTGCAGGACATCCGGCTCGGTGAAGGTGCATCGCTGACCCACGTCATCGATCGCTGCGGGCACGACACGGCCTGGATCGAGCATGCGACGGTTCGCGTGGCGGCGCGGGCAACCTACCGCGCATTCGCGTCGGACGCCGGCGGCGCGCTGACCCGGCAGGACCTCCGCGTTTCGCTGGATGCCGCCGATGCCGCCGGCGCGATCCATGGCGTCGCAACGCTGAACGACCGCTCCCTCGCCGACTACCACACCGCGATCGAGCACCACGTCGGCCCGACGCGGAGTCGCGAGGTGTTCAGGATTCTCGCCGACGATCGAGCGACCGGCGTGTTCAACGGCCGGATCCTGATCGTGCCCGGCGCCGACGACAGTCACTCGGAGATGAGCACCGGCAACCTGCTGCTCAGCGAGAGCGCCCGAATCAATACCAAGCCCGAACTCGAGATCCATGCCGAGGAGGTCACCGCAAGCCACGGCGCGACGATCGGCCAGCTCGACGACGACGCGCGCTTCTACCTCCGTTCGCGCGGCCTGACCGACGCCGAGGCCGTCGGCCTGCTCAAGTACGGCTTCGCCGCCGCCGCCTTCGACGACCTCGAACCCGGCCCGATCAAGGACTGGCTGCTGGAGCGGCTGAAGGACCGGGCGTAGGAAAGCTTTTGTCCACAGATGAACACGGATGAACACCGATAAAACGAAGCGAGGGCACCGACGCTGGCACTCCGGATCGCTGTGGATTCTCTAGGTCTCTTCTTCAGGAACGAGCGTGTCGACTGGTTTCCGTCCCAGATGGCCCGACGAAACGTCCTCGAGTCCAAGGGTTTATCTGTGTTGATCGGTGTTTATCTGTGGACCCACCTGTTTTTCGGGAGTACCCACCATGGCACGAGCTGAACACGAAGTCGTATCCCCGCCGCTGGACGTCGAAGCGGTGCGCGCGGAGTTTCCGATCCTGTCGAGGACGGTGCACGGCAAGCCGCTGGTCTACCTCGACTCGGCGGCCTCGGCACAGCGGCCGCAGGGCGTGATCGATGCCACGTCGCGCTTCTATTCCGAATACAACGCCAATGTGCATCGCGGCGTACACCAGCTCAGCGTGGAGGCTTCGGAGGCCTTCGAGCGGGCGCGCCAGCAGGTTCGCGACGGCCTGAATGCGGCCTCCGAGCGCGAGATCGTATTCACCCGCGGCGCGACCGAGGCGATCAACCTCGTCGCCCAGGCCTGGGCGCGACCGCGGCTCCAGCCCGGCGACGAGATCATCGTCTCGACCATGGAGCACCACTCCAACATCGTGCCGTGGCAGCTGGTCTGCGAGCAGACCGGTGCCGTGCTCCGGCCCGCGCCGATCAACCAGCGCGGCGAGTTACTGGTCGATGAACTCGAAGCGATGATCTCCGATCGCACGCGCCTGATCGGCCTGGTCCACGTCTCCAACGCGCTGGGTACGGTCAATCCGGTCGAGCGGGTCTGCGCCACGGCCCGCGAGCGCGGCATCGTCACCGTCATCGACGGCTGCCAGGCGCTGCCGCACACCGCCGTCGATGTCCAGGCACTGGGCTGCGACTTCTACGCGTTCTCGGCGCACAAGATGTACGGGCCGACCGGCATCGGCGCGCTGTACGGGCGCGAGGCGCTGCTCGAGGCCATGCCGCCGTGGCAGGGTGGCGGCGAGATGATCCTGCAGGTTTCCTTCGAGGAGACCACCTACAACGAGCTGCCGCACAAGTTCGAGGCCGGCACGCCGAACATCGCCGGTGCGATCGGCATGGGCGCGGCCTTCGATTTCCTCGACCGCATCGGCATCGACGCGATCGCCGGCCACGAGCAGGACCTGCTCACCTACGCCACCGAGCGCATGCAGGCGATCGACGGTCTGCGCATTCTCGGCACCGCGGATCGCAAGGGCCCGGTGATCTCCTTCGTCGTCGACGGTGCCCACGCCAACGACATCGGCACCATCGTCGACCACTTCGGCGTGGCTCTGCGCACCGGCCACCACTGCGCGATGCCGGTGATGCAGTTCTTCGACGTGCCCGCCACCGCCCGCGTCTCCTTCGGCTGCTACACCACCCGCGCCGAAATCGACACCTTCCTCGACGCCCTGCATCACGCTCGCTCGATGCTCGCGTGATTGCGGAGCGAGGGACTCGGGGAAAGGGGATAGGGACTAGGGACTAGTGCCGCTCCCGATCCTTGCCCCACTAGCCCCTGACCCCTAGCCCCTGACCCCTGGTTTCCATGGGGGCCGAAGCCCCAGCATCTATAATCGCCGCATTCCTTCAAACCAACGCAGACCGTTTCCCAAATGACCGACTCTCGTATTGAAAAGGACAGCATGGGCGAGCTCGACGTGCCCGCCGATGCCCTGTGGGGCGCGCAGACGCAGCGTGCCGTGAACAACTTCCCGATCTCCGGACGGCCGATGCCGAAGGCATTCATCCAGTCCCTGGGCCGGGTCAAGCTGGCCTGTGCACGAGCGAACCAGACGCTGGGCCTGATGGAGGCCGCCGACGCCGACGCCATTGCCGCGGCCGCGGAGCAGGTGATTGCCGGCGAGGTCGACAACCACTTCCCGATCGATATCTACCAGACCGGTTCGGGCACCAGCTCGAACATGAACGCCAACGAAGTCATCGCCCACCTGTGCGCCGGCGCCGGGCACGACGGCATCCATCCCAATGATCACGTCAACATGTCGCAGAGCTCGAACGACGTGATCCCGACCACGATCCAGGTCTCGGCCTGCCTGGCCGCGAGCGAGGAGCTGCTGCCGGCGCTGGATCACCTGGAAGCGGCGATCCGCGCCAAGGCCGGTGCGCTGAAGGACACGGTCAAGACGGGGCGGACCCACCTGATGGACGCCATGCCCGTGACCTTCGGTCAGGAGCTCGGCGCCTGGGCCAGCCAGATCGCGTCCTGCCGCGGCCGCATCGAGTCGGCGCTGATCCGCCTCAAGCGCCTGCCCCAGGGCGGCACCGCGGTCGGCACCGGGATCAACGCACCCGACAGCTTCGGCGAGCAGGTCGCCCAGGAACTCAAGGTGCTGACCGGCTTCGATTTCGAATCGGCGGCCGACAAGTTCGAAGGCATCGCGGCCCAGGACGGCGCGGTCGAGCTCTCCGGCCAGCTGAAGACCCTGGCCGGCGTATTGATGAAAATCGCCAACGACCTGCGCTGGATGAACTCCGGTCCGCTGGCCGGTCTCGGCGAGATCGAGCTCGAGGCGCTGCAGCCCGGCAGTTCGATCATGCCGGGCAAGGTCAACCCGGTGATTCCCGAAGCGACCTGCATGGTCGCCGCGCGCGTCATCGGCAACGATACGACGATCACCATCGGCGGCCAGTCGGGCAACTTCCAGCTCAACGTGATGCTGCCGGTGATCGGCGCCACGCTGCTCGAGAGCCTGGAACTGCTGACCAACATCTGCCCGCTGCTGGCCGACAAGGCGATCGCCACCTTCACCGTGCGCGAGGACAACATCCGCAAGGCGCTGGACCGCAACCCGATTCTGGTCACCGCCCTGAACCGGGTGATCGGCTACGAGAAGGGTGCGGCGACCGCCAAGCAGGCCTACAAGGAGGGGCGGCCGATCATCGATGTGGCGATGGAGACGACCGGAATGAGCCGCGAGGAACTGGAAACGCTGCTCGATCCGCTGAAGCTGGCCCGGGGCGGGGTTTCGGAGTAAGGTTCAGGCACCGGCCCCGCAGACCGCGAGCCGCTACGCCGATCGAAGTACGGAACGGACCAACTGGATCGAAACGATGACCGTAACGCTCCCCGAAGGCGCAGGACTGCAGGAGCATTTTGCGCCGCACAACGCCTGCTTCGGCTGCGGGCCGGCCAACGAGAAGGGCCTGCGAATCCGGTCGGTGCCCGAGACCGTTGACGAGACCGCTAGCGAGCCCGGTAGCGAGTCGGGCCGGGTGGTCTGCCGCTGGACGCCGAAGCCGCACCACGAGGCGTTCCCCGGCGTGCTCAACGGCGGCATCATCGGCGCGATTCTCGACTGCCACTGCAACTGGACCGCTGCCTGGCATCTCGCGCGGACTCGCGATCTGGACACGCCGCCGTGCTGCGTGACCATGGAGTTCAAGGTCCAGCTGCGGCGTCCGACCCCGTCGGATCGCGAACTGACGCTCGTGGCCTGGCCGACCGACGTCGACGGCGACATCGTCACCGTCGACTCGGAGCTGAGCATCGACGGAACGGTCTACGACCGCTGTACGGGGCGTTTCGTCGCCGTCAAGCCCGGCCATCCGGCCTACCATCGCTGGTAGGCGACGGCGCCCCGGCTCGAGGGTGAAGCCCTTGAAGAAGATTCTGCCGCTGCTGATCCTTGCGCTGGTCGCGTGGATCGCGCTGGAAAACCCGCAACTCCTCGAGCCGGCTCCGCAGTCCGGCGCGTCTTCGTCCGAATCCGCTCGGGCCGGAGACTCCGGCGGGCCGGTGGTTCGCGATGTCGTCGTTCGCGACCGCGATGGACGCGTCGCGTGGCGCGGCGACATGGACCTCGGCCCGGCGATCGCCCGGATCGAGCGCGGCGAAGCCGACGGCCATCGCAACGACGGCGCCACGTTCCAGAACCGGGAAGGGCGCCTGCCGTCGAAGCCGCGCGGCTACTACCGTGAGTTCGTCGTCCGCACCCCGGGCATGCGCGGCGTCGGCCCGCAGCGGCTGGTGATCGGCCGCGACGGGGACGCCTGGTACACCTCCGACCACTACCGCAGCTTCGTCCGCCTGACCATCGAGGTCCGACCGCCGTGAGGGGCATCGACCTCGACGCGCGCCAGGGCATCGTCCGCCTCGACGACCCGATGGACGCGGACCGGGTCGTCGCCGGCTTGAATGCGGCGGGCTACGAGGCCGTGCGGGTCGACCGCGCACCGGTGTTCGACAAGGACACGCTGATGCATGCGCTCTACCAGGCCCTGGAATTGCCCGCCTGGTTCGGCTTCAACCTCGATGCCCTCGCCGACGCCCTGAACGCCCTCGGACCGAAGCAGGGCAAGCGCTGGGTGCTGGTCTTCCAGGACTTCACCGTCCTCGAAGACGCCGACCCCGACCTGGCCGAGACCTTCTGCGAACTCGTCGACGAAGCCTGCCTCCTGCCCGAAGCCGGTCTCGTCGCGGCGGTGTTGTTGCAGGGCAGGGGCTGAAGTCCCTTTCTGAAGCGATATCGAAAATGCGTTTTCTCGCAGAGGCGCAGAGCCGCAGAGAAAAAGGCCGAAACGAAGAACGCCGGTTGATGCGGAACTTCGGTGGTCGATGCGCTCCGATTTTTTTTCTGGTCTTAGTGCCGTGTTGGCCTTTCTCCGCGCCTCCGCGCCTCTGCGAGAAAACGCTTTTCTCGCCTCCCTCAATCGTTCTCAGATTCCCTTCAGCCAGAACGTCAGGGTGTGCGGGGATTCGTCGGACTCGCCGATTTCCTTCCAGTCGAAGCTGGCCTGCAGGTCGGGGCGCTTGCGGTAGCCGCGTTTCTGCCAGAACTCGTCCAGCGGGCGGTAGTCGGGCGGGCGCCTGGGGTGGCCGGCGGGGCGGTCGACGGCGCAGAAGGTGGTGATCGAGAAGCCGAGTCGCCTTGCATGATCCTCCCGCAGGTCGAAGAAGCCGTGACCGATCCCCTGGCCGCGATAGTCCGGAAGCAATACCGATTCGCCGAAATAGAACACCCGGGCCGGGTCGATACCGGCGGCTTCGACGGGTGCTCGGAACGCGGCGTCGGCGGCGGTCATCGGCAGGCCGGTTGACGCGCCGACCACGGTCTCGTCGTCGCCGTCCTCGTCGACCACCAGCAGCGTGATCGAGTCGGGGCAGTCGAGATAGGTCTTCAGATACTCGCGTTCGTACCGCACGTTGCCGTCGTACAGGTACGGATAGTCGCGAAACACCGCCGTGCGAAGTGTCGCGACCTCGTCGCGCCAGGAGGCGAGCGCGTTGCCGTGAACGGTGCGAATTTCCATGGGCTGCGATCGGTTGCTTCGAGAAACCTGGGTCAAGCGTAGCGCGGCTGCGGTAGGCTCGTGAAATGGGTGACGTGGACTGGAAGGCGCTGATCGAAGCCCGGCTTGCCGAGCTGCGGGCGGCCAGCAAGGCCTCGCGCGAGGACCGCGAGCCGGTCGAGCTGGACCAGACGCGCCAGGGGCGACTGTCGCGGATGGATGCCATCCAGGGACAGGCAATGGCGCAAGCGTCGGAAGTACGGAGGGTGCAGCAGATCGCGCGCTTGAAGTCCGCGATGCAACGGCTGGCCGACGGTGAGTTCGGCGAATGCCTCGACTGCGGCGAGGCGATCGCCGAAGCCCGACTCGAGAACGATCCGGCCGTCACGCTGTGCATCGACTGCGCGGGCGCGCGGGAGTAGCGTCGGCAGCCGCTCGCGACGTAAGTTCGCGACGGAAGTTGGCGATGGTCGTTCGCGACGGTCGTTCGTGCCATCGGGGTTGAAATCTGCGCCGGGCAGGAGTGTACTGGGGCCGGATTCATTCCCGAGGCCGCCATGTCCTCCCCGATCGTATTCCTCGATATCGCCGGCCCGGAGGACGACGTGCTCCGGACCTTCTACAAGACCATCTTCGACTGGCGTTTCACGCCCACCGGTCAGATCGAACTCGATGTTCTGCAGCCGCTGCGCGCGGCGATCCGCCGCGACCCAAAGGAGAAGCGGCTGTACGTCGGCGTGTCGGACGTGACCGCCTGTCTCGAAGCGATCGAGAAGGCCGGCGGCAGCATCGACACGCCGCGCTTCGAAGTGCCCGGTCTGGTGGTTCTCGGCCTGTTCCGCGACCCGGCCGGCAATCCGATGGGCCTGGTCGAGATGGACGGGGACAAGCCGAGGGTGCCGCCGACGGACGACTGAACCGGCTTCAGCCCTGGGCCGGGCGTTCCAGGTACGTCAGGTAGGCGTCGGGATCGGGGCGCAGCCGGTAGTTTTCGGCCACCTCGATGAATCGCACGATGCCGTCGGCGTCGATCAGGACGACCGTGGGCACGGCCGCGTCGCGCGGGTAGCCGAGCAGCTCGAGACCGGCCGGCGTCGCGCCGGGCGCGTGCAGGCCCAGCGTACGGGCGGCCAGGCCGTCCGGGTCGCGAAGGAACGCGCCGGGCAGGTCGAACCTGGCCGCGATCGCGCGGGTCTGTGCCTGGCGCTGGTTGCTGATGAACCACAGCGCGGCGTCCTCGGCCACGTTGCGCCATGCGGCGACCAGTTCCCTGATCTGGGCGACGCACAGCGGGCACCAGTTGCCCCGGTAGAACACCAGCACCGCCGGTTTCCCGCGCAGCGCTTCGGCGTCGATCGACGCACCGTCCCCGGTTTCGAGCGTGAACGGCGGCAGCGGCTGCCCCGGTGCCGGTGCATTCGGCGTGCCCGGCTGCACCGAGTACCAGCGCACGTAGACCATCCAGCCGACCAGTACGAAGATCCCGCCGGCCAGGTACGCGTTCCACGCCTCGCCGTAGCGGTAGACCGCGGCCGCGCTCAGCACCGCGCCCACCCCGGTGATCGCCGAAACCAGCACCGGGTGGCGGTCCGTGCGCGCAGGTCCACCGATGAACAGCCAGGCGAAGAAGCCGAGCGGCGCGGCCGCTGCGATGATCAATCCGGCCGGCGCCAGCAGCGGCACTTCGGGGCGGGCCAGCATCAGCGCGCCGAAGACCAGCAGGCCGAGCAACGCAAGCAGGAACAGGGTGATGAACCAGCGCTTCATGATCGAGGGTCCTCGGAATTCGTGCGCTGCCTCTCGCGTTCCCTGCTCCACCAGGCCAGCGGATCGACAGCGAAGGCGCGCTGCATCTGTTCGTAGAGTTCCGGGTGGTGTCTTTCCAGCTGCATCGGCTTCTCGTAGAAGGTCTCGACCAGCACTGCGAAGAACTCGGCCGGGTTGGTCGCGCCGTAGTGGTCCATGACCGTTTCGACGTCGCGGGCGGCGAGTTCCTGCAGCCGATCGTACTCGGGCTGCATCGTGCGCGCCCAGCTGACGTAATGGCTTTTCTGCTCGAGGATCGGCGCGCCGTCCATCGCGCCGTCCGCTTCGTCGAGCTTGTGGGCGAACTCGTGCAGGATCACGTTGTGGCCGTCGTGGACGTCGCGGGCGCCGTGCTCCGATGCGTCCCAGGCCAGCACCATCGGGCCGCGCTTCCACGATTCACCCAGCCGGGCCTGCTGGCCGACCTGTTCGACCAGGCCGTCGTGGTGCTTCTGCTCGGAGACGAAGGTGCCTGGGTAGACCAGCACGTTGGTGAAGTCGGCGAACTCGAGGTCGTCGCGGCCCAGCAGCAGGATGCACGCCGTGCCGGCGATCGTCAGCCGGATCTCGTCGTCGATGGTCTGGCCCTGCAGGCCGTGGAAGCGCTTGTCGAACAGGAAGACCTGGACATGGCATTCCAGCTTGGCCTTCAGGTCGTCGGGCAGGCGGCGGTACAGCGGGACGTTGTCGTGCAGGATCTGTCGCTGGGCATCGGTCAGCGGCGTGGCGCCGGCGCGCTTGCGCTGGCGGCTGCGCAGGAAACGGTGGACGCCCCAGGCAAGCAGGGCGGCGGCAACAATGACGAGGATCGGTTTCATCGCGGTCCGGGGTGTCGGCAGCGTCCGACGATAGCAGGGGATGGGGATCAGGGGCGAGGGACCAGGGGTCAGGGACTAGTGAAAGGCGGTTCAGCGAACGGGCCCTATCAACGCGGGCGTTTCACTAGCCCCTAGCTCCTCGTCCCTGATCTTCATCCACTCGCCCCTAGTCCCTTTCCCCTAGCCCCTCTCTCTTTCGCCTTCCCACTAGCCCCTAATCCCTGCCCCCTAGTCCCTGCCCCTTGTCCCTGCCCCCTAGTCCCTGTTCCTCACCCAAACACCCCGTGCACGAACCAGCCGTCGCGCGGCTTGTACTCGCGGAACACCCATAACCGGTGACCGCTCGCATCGTGCGCAACCCAGTAGTCGCGGCGGCAGTCCTGGCCGTCCCACCAGCCGGTCTCGATCCGCTCGGGGCCGTCGATCAGGCGGAGATCGTCGGCCCGGCACGGCCGCGGCTCGGGCAGCAGCCAGGCCGGGCGTTCGGGGGTGTCCTCGGCGACCGCGGTGGTGCCCGGCTTCGACCAGGCCCAGGCCTTCTCCGGGCGGTGGTCGGACTTCGGCGCCACGCCGCACAGGCCGTCTTCGCCGATCCGCGCCTCCAGCCGGTCGAGCAGCGCCGGCCACGCATCGTTGATGTTGGTGCCGGACCACAGGTCGGCTTGCGGCGGGCGCTGGCCGCTGACGCTGTCGGCCTCGACCCGCAGCGTCTCGATGTCGGACTGGATGCGGATCGGTTCGAGTTTGAGCTTGAGAATCTCGAGCAGGCGGTCGCGCTGGAAGCCCGGCTGGCCGAGACCGGCCGAGAAGGTGATCTTCGGCCCCTGGTCCTCGGGCACCAGCGTCACGTGCAGGCGGGTCAGGCGCTGGTCGCGCACGCGCAGCCAGTGTTCCAGCCCGTCGAGCACGCGGTTCAGCGCGAACAGCAGCGCGTCCGTTCGGCGCACCGGCACCGGCAGGTCGACGGTGCGGGCGAAGGTCTCCGGCGGCTGCCAGTAGACCAGCGGCGTGTCGAGGCGGCCGCGCAGCTGGTCCAGGTACCGGCCCACGCCCTGGCCGAGGCGGCGATCGAGCTCGAAGCGCGGCAGCCGGACCAGGTCGCGGACGCGCTGGACGCCCAGCCCGGTGAGCTTGCGCCGCTCGGCCGGGGCCAGCTCCAGCCGCTCGATCGGCCAGTCGGCCAGGGCCTGCTCCAGCGCATCCGGCGTCTCGGCCCGGGCGCCGGCGCGTGCCATCAGCCCCGCCGCCGCCGCCACCGGTGCCACGCCCAGCCGGGTGGTCATGCCCAGCGGGGCCAGGGCCTCGACCAGGGCGTCCAGCAGCGTATCCAGCGGGCCGTGCAGGCGGCGGCTGCCGCCGACTTCCAGCACCACGCCGTCGCCGGTCAGCGCGACCTGGTGGCTGAACCCGTAGGCGACCAGCGCCAGGTCCTCCAGCCAGGCGGCTTCAGCGCGCCGGTCGCGCGGCTGGCTGTCGAGCCGGGGGGCGATCGCCAGCGCATCGGTCAGCGCCTGGCCGGTGCGCACGCCGAGCCGGGCTGCGACCTCGTCGACCGCGACCAGCCGGATCTGTCCGCCGACCGTGTCGTGCGCGGCACGCGGTCGGTCGTCGGCGCTCTCGTCCGGCGCGCGCATCCGCCCGGCGGCTTCCAGCGCCAGTCGGGGACAGACGATGCCGGTCCAGAGCGAGGGTTTGCGCACGCCACCGGCCCGCTCAGGCGCGGCGTTCGAGCACGCGCCGACGCGCGGCCAGCGGCACCACGTTGTCCGGCGTCAACCGGATCGGTCCGTTCGCTCTTCCCTGCGCGCTGCGCAGCACCTCGAGCTCGCCGCCGGCGTGCACCGCCAGCCGCAGCGCGGCCAGCGACGGCGGGGCGGGGCAGCCG